>PBUB01000035.1 GCA_002729885.1 Spirochaetaceae bacterium | reverse complement strand
GCGCGCCGTTCTCAACGTGCGACTTATGACGTTCTGATGATCATAAGCCGAACCGGCGGTGCGGTCGGGAGGTTCGCCTAAAAGCGTTCTGCTGGTCATAAGTGGAACCGTGCGGAGCCGTTTTCGACGTGCGACTTATGACGTTCTGATGATCATAGGTCGAACCGGCGGTGCGGTCGGGAGGTTCGCCTAAAAGCGTTCTGATGGTCAAAAGCCGAACCGGTGGTGCGCTCGGGAGGCTCGCGTAAAAGCGTTCTGATGATCATAGGTGGAACCCTGCGCGCCGTTCTCAACGTGCGACTTATGACGTTCTGATGATCATAAGCCGAACCGGCGGTGCGGTCGGGAGGTTCGCCTAAAAGCGTTCTGATGATCATAGGTGGAACCCTGCTGTGTCCGATGACCGGCGGGTTCGGGTAGTTGCCGGAGTCGGATAATATGTCAAAGGGCCGTTGGTTTATTTGGCCAGAAATCTGTTACTGAAAACCTGGCTGGATCTGTTTGGAAGGTGCCCTGAGAGCTATTTCAGACTAATGAATGGAGCCGGATTACGACCCCGGTTGGATCCGAATCGGACTTCATAGTGCAAATGGTGACCGGTGGCCGATCCGGTGGCGCCGACATAGGCAATTACATCACCGCGATCCACTCGCTGACCTTCTTTCACCGCCAGTTCTGAGCAGTGAGCATAGAGCGTGGATATGCCAAATCCATGGTGCAATCGGACATAGATTCCATAGCCAGACCGGCTTTCTCCCACGGTTTGCATCACCATGCCCGGCGCTGTTGCAATAATGGGGGTGCCAGGAGCCGCAGCAAAATCCACACCGGTATGGAAATCTCCTTCAGTGGACCGACCAAACGGATCTTTTCGGCCACCATATCCGGACGATATTGAACCTACACCAGGCATCATGGGTCTTCCTCGTGGGATAATCCAGTTCAGATAGGCCCGATTCCAGATCATATGTAGACCATGATGGGCAGCTGTGCCCAGAACTACGTCCGATTCCTGGGACAGGGACTTCAGCGTAATCAAATCCTGCTCAAGTCTGCTGGCCGGAGTAACATCCTGCACGCTCTGGGGGGTAATCTGGCTTTCAATGTAGTCTTCCAGATCTCTGGCATCTTTCCAGGAGAGATCTCGAAAGGACTCAATTTGCTCTCTGCTCCGCTTTAGCAATACCCTCTTTTCATCCAGTAGAACATGGAAATTGGAAAGCATAACTTTTCGGCGCTCGATGCTGGATACGGACTGTACGGTTTCAAATTGACGGCCCAGCCAGAGCACGGCTCCAGAAAGCACCACAGAGACAATGAGAGCCACCACAAAGAAGAGAATGTAGTAGTTGATTCGGAGCCTGACGGGAGGTGCGGAGGACATTTCCGGAAAAACAAGTATGGAAAGCCCGGCCCAGGCCTTCTCCCGGCGCCGATTCCACAGATGCAGGTGATTCTGCAGAAATTTCCGGATTTTCTCCCGCATACACACGTTTCTGGACTGCCAGGCCAGGGCTGCGAGCAAAAAACCATTGTGGAATTTACTTGATTCTATCGGCTATTTTCATGATGGTTCATCTGAAATGATCCATAAAATTCTGCGCTTCTTCAGGCCTCGCCGTGGGCTGGCCCGGGTGCTCCGATACCCGGATGGGAAGCGCATCTATAAGGAATTCCATCCTCTCCGCCGGGAGAACATGGATCAAGATGCTCTGAAAGTAATCAACCGATTGAACCGATACGGACACCGATCGTATCTGGTGGGCGGTTGCGTGCGCGATGTTCTACTGGGAAAAAAACCCAAAGATTTTGATGTAGTAACTACCGCCACACCCGCCCAGATCCGTAAGCTGTTCAGCAATTCGCGAAGCATTGGTAGACGATTCAAGATCGTACACATCATGTTTCGCGGTGGAAAAGTCATTGAAGTTTCCACGTTTCGCAGCGTTCCCGAGCATCGATTCAAGTCACCGGAAAAGGGGAAGGACTATCTGATCAAAAGAGACAATGAATTCGGAACGCCTCCGGAAGATGCTGCCAGGCGCGACTTCACAATGAATGCTCTCTTCTTTGATCCTCGAAATGAAAGCATCATAGACTATGTAGGTGGATTTGAAGATCTACAGAGCAAGACCCTGTGCGTTATTGGAGATCCTGACGTTAGTTTTCAGGAAGATCCGGTTCGCATGCTACGGGCAGCAAAGTTTTCCGCACTTCTTGAAATGAAGATGGATAACACCTGCTTCAAGGCCATTCGCAAGAACAGAGAGCAAATCTTGAAGGCTAACCAGAACCGTTTGCTGGAAGAGTATGCTAAAATCTTTCGAACAGGCCGAGCTCTGGATATTTTTGCATCTCTTTACGATACCGGCTTGCTGGATGCACTCTTTCCAGAAGCCATGGAAGCTACCCGCAAGAAAGGAAAACTGGGAGAATCGGACTTCCGCGAATTGCCTGTGGGTCAGCGAATCTCTGTGGCGGATCGAATGTTGTCCGAAAGGGAAGAACTGACAATCAATGTGTATCTTGCCCTGTTTCTATGCGATATGGTACCGGATGTATTTCTGGCCGGTCCCTGGAAACGAGAGATGCACCTTGCAGAATACGTTCGTTCCGGGATACATGAATTTTGCAAGAGCGCCCAGATTTCAGGGAAGGATCGTGATCGCTTGATTCAGATCTTTATCGCACAACCCAGGTTTCATCGTAAAGGTCGAAAAGGTAAAGATCGCCCGGAAGTGTTCAAAAAGAAGGTATTTTTCTTTGAGGCATTTTCTGTGTTCAAGATCTACGCCATTTCGCAACAGGATGACGAAGCGATTCAAAAGGCAATGTTCTGGGAGATTGGGCCTCGGGCCCGGCCACCAGAGCCAAACAAGATCGTAACCACATTTACCGGTCGGCGCGCCAGAAAAAGAGACTTTGAGGATAGGCGAGCCCCGGAACATGCAGATAACGGCTAGTCGTTAGCCCCGGCTCAGAAGCCCTGGAGCCGGGGGCAGAGGCCGCGGTGCTGCGGTGACTTTGTTTTGCCATCGCCGAATGCAGCGGATAATGTGCAGGCAACGTATTTGCCATCGCTGCCTCACCGAAGATACTGTGAAGGGTTCGGCTCGGCCATCGTAGACTCATCATGATTAACCTGGAGTCAGCGCATCGGCATCCGAATTCCGGCAACAGTGACTGCCTTTTAGAGACTGAGAAAGGGTAGAGAGAGCCAGCAGAGTGGAGTTTCCGGGGAGATCGTTTACTCCGTATCGCGACTGCTCAGGATCAGTCGAATCATCCGCAACAGTCCACTTTCAATCCTGCTTTGATCTTTTAACTGATAGCATGTACTGATCATTTCTTCCAGGTCAGGTTTAATTTTTTCGAAGGCATCATCGTTGGCTTTGCCGTGGTAGAGCTTCTCGCCGGGTTCCACCATAATGCCATGAGTTTCTACCATGGCCTCTCTTAATCCGGGAATCAGCCTGCTGTGCAGTCGCTCTATGATACCTGCCAGATCATCTACCTGATAGAGGTAATCTCCCACTTCTTTGAGTAGCTGCCTGTGATCTTCGGTGGGATCCGGCATGCGAGAAAGGCTTTCGTAGGCTTTAACAAATGTATCGTATCTGTATAGAAGGTTGGAGCGCAGGTTAAGTTGATACTTTAAAGTCCGCAGAATAGCCAGCCAGAAGCGAGGAGGGGCCGGGTTGCTCTCCTTATGCCTCTGGAATTCAATGTCTATCTCCCGGGTATCATCCTGAAGCTTTTCCAGTTGCCGGAGAATATATTTATGCTGATCTTCGGTAAGCGAAATGGCAAGTTCCCCGGCAATGGTTTTATAGGAGCCTACAAGATTCTCATCCACTTTGCACCTCCGAATCCTCGAACACCGGTGGCTCATTATCGGAAAAAATGCGAGCAGGTTTCTTATAGCCCTCCATTTGGGAGGGGGATAATGTTCGAAGTTTCAGATCCATACTTCCGTTGTAGAATCTGGTAGAGATGTCCAGATTTTCCAGCTCTTTATCGATTTGCTCTGGCGAGGGATTGGGCACGGTACCTTCCTGGCTGGCCAGATTCAATGCTTCCGGTAAGAGAAAGCTGGGCACGGAAACCTCCAGAACTACGATCTGACCCAGGGATGCCTTCTGAGTCTTGCAGAGATCAAAATGGAATCCAGTGTTGATCCATTCACTTTGCATGGAAACCATGCCCCCTGGATTTAACTTCTTGCGAATCAGGGCATAGAACTCCCTTGTAAAAAGTAGTCTGGCCGGGCCTTCCTCGGTGGCTTCATTAAGATCCAGAATGATCACATCGAAAGGCTCGGATTCTTCCAGATAGCTTCGTCCATCCTGGTGCAGCAGTTTCAGTCGCGGATCCTTCCAGGGATTGCCGTAAACATCGGCCAGGTGATCCTGACAGAGCTGTACCAGTTCTCCATCGATGTCCACCATCACGCATTGCTCTACGTCCTGGTAGCGAAAGACCTCTCGCAGCACTCCTCCTTCGGCCCCGCCTACAATGAGCACTCTCTTTCTGGACCGGGAACGAATCATGGCCGGATGAACCAGTGCCTCATGATAGATAAATTCATCCGATTCGGCCGAGTTCAGAATTCCATCCAGAAACAGAGTCTTCCCAAAAGCCTCGGTTTGAACCAGGGTTGCCTGCTGAAACTCTGTGCTCTTTTCAAAAAGGATTTCCTGAAAGGTAAAACCGGCCAGTAGTCCGGATTGAACTGTTTCGAAATAGATATTCCCTGTGGCTCCGCCTTCCAGAAGGGCTTTTTCGCTATGTCCCTGTGCCATTGGTCATGATTTTTCTCCGACATCTGGATCAAAGGACTTTAGAATGCCATCTGGATGGGCTCAATCAGCAATTCCGGCGGAATTTGGCCCGTATGGGAAGTGGGAGGCGCAAAGTTACTTTCCGGACGAAGAATGGGCTTCCCGTAGCGAAGTCCGTTGTCATTTTACCGTCGGGTTCGGGGAGTTCGTAGTAGCAGAAAACTTGAAGCTTCGGAAGCGGTTCAGGCGGATCCAGGGCAGGGATTTGGCTGCCTAAAACTAAAAGATTCTGGCCCGGAGCTCTAGCCCGCCTCTTCGAGCTTACGGTGGGCCTCTTGCATCTGCTCTTCGATGCGAAAGCGGGCCGTGCCGCCCTGGGAAACCTTTCTGTCTGCGCTGGTGGTGGGATCTACGGCATTGGTGTAGAAATCATCATCTGCAAAGGCTGGATGCGCCTGGCTTCTTCTATCAGCAGAGACCCTGGTTAAAGGCACACCATCTTCTTCGCACAGGGCCACAAGTTTGCCCACTGCATGATGAGCTTCTCGAAAAGGGATTTTCTTTTGCCAGACCAGAGCATCTGCCAGGTCGGTGGCTGTGGCGTAGCCTTTTTCCAGGGAACTTTTCATATTCTGATCCTGAAACTCCATACCCTGAACCATGGCCCGCAGCGCTTTGAGAATTAACTCAGCCTGATAGGCAGAATCCAGCAAGGGTTGCCTGTCTTCCTGCAGGTCTCTGTTGTATGCCAGAGGCAGACCCTTCACCGATGTCATGAGGCTGATCAAGTTTCCGTTCAGTCGACCGGCTTTGCCGCGAATCAGTTCTGCCAGATCCGGATTCTTTTTTTGAGGCATGATGCTGGAGCCGGTGGTAACGGAATCCGGCAACTTCAAAAATGAAAACTCAACGCTGCACCATAGAATGATCTCTTCAGCGATTCTGGATGCATGCACGGCAAATACGCTGGTGGCATATAAGAAGTTCAAGATATGATCGCGACTGGCCACAGCGTCCATGGAATTTTCGTAAATGGAGCCGAACTTCAGTTCCTGTCGCAGAAACTCCCTGTCTGTATCGTAGTTTACTCCGAGACAGGCCCCGCTACCCAGAGGAAGTCGATCCGCCTGGTCCAGAGCAAACGCCAGCCTCTCAGCATCGCGAAAGAAACTCCAGAAATGTGCCATCAAAGGATGGGCCAGTCTGGCAGGCTGGGCTACTTGAAGATGCGTATAGGCTGGAATCGTAACATCGATGTTCTTTTCTGCCTGGGCCAGAAGATCTCTGCAGAGATCCAGGATGCCAAATCGCAGTTCCTGGCTTTTCTTTTTTACGTATAGATGCGTATCAACAGCGATCTGATCATTTCTGGATCGCGCTGTATGTAACTTTCGTGCTGGCTCACCAATGAGTTCAATCAATCGATTCTCAACATGCGTATGAATGTCTTCCAGATCCCATCGCAGTGGCATCTGCCTGGCTGCAATTTCGCCTTCTACTGTGCTCAGTCCCTCCAGGATTTGATCCAGTTCGGCTTGGTCCAGAACGCCAATCTTTTGAAGCATTCTGGCATGGGCACGGGAGCCCTGGATATCTTCGCGATAGAGTTTTATGTCCAGGTCAATGGATTGTCCAATTTCGACGGTGATATCGGCAACGTCGCCGGAGCTTCGACCCTGCCATAGCTTATCGTTGGATGAGTGTTTCAAAGTTTTAGTTTCTCCAGAATATCGGCAATTCGGTAATCCGGCGTTTCGACGGTGGTGGCAAAAATAGAATAATCCAGAACCAGGTTGCGAATATCAAAATATATATGATGGAATCTCTGTCGGATTTGCTCTTCTCTTGGACCTGTAGAAAGCACCAGGTGGGATACAGGAGTTAGAGAAACCAGGGTATCTCGCTTTTTCAGGTTGCTCTTTATCGTCTTTCGAATCTCATCAATAATTTCCAGAGTCCAGAATTCTCCTACCTCTTCTACATAGCGGGTGAGATCCTGAAATAGAAAATGAGATATGGTTACGGGCTGGGCCTTTTCCAGAGCACGCTTGATTCTACTCGTGAGATACATGGAAAGATCCTGAACGGAATCGATCCAGTTTTCAGGATTCCGGCCTGCATCGGCCCTGAGAATTCTTGTGGCCACTGGCATCAATTCGCCGGAAAGCATATGTCTGATTAGATGAGAGCTCTGGGAGGGCACCACAGCCTGGATGCTGATTTCCTTTCTACTTACTCGAATGGACTCGAGCCCCTCCATGGGAGCAGGTCCAGGTTCATCCCAGAACTTCCAATCCTTCAAAGGGATTCCAAAATAATACACTGGCTTTCCATGATGTAAAATCATGGCCTGAAGGCAGCCCCCTCTCAGGAAGTGCTGATAGAAAAGCCACTCCCCCGGACCGGTGCCATCCGAAAGACGACGAGTGGTAGACTCCACCAGTTCCAGGTAATCCTTTCTCTGATTTCCAGGTAGGCTTTTTAGAGCTTCTTTCCAGGAGCTTTCCAGCTGACTCTTTCGCTCTGTAAGGATAGAGGATGATTCTGGAAACTCCAGATCTTTGCCCGGCAGGCTCATCAGCTCCATGGTGCCGTATGCTTTTGGGAGGGCAACTGAAATCATAAAGGAATAAAAAAAGGGGCATGTAGCCCCTTCTATAAATCTGCCGGGAAATCTTCCCGGCAGCGGTAAATACATCTCGAATTAGATGACGCTTTCGGATGCAGAAGCAGATTCTACACCGGCAAACATTCCTTCGAAAAGCACACTGGACAGATATCGTTCGCCAGCATCTGGCAGAATTACCACGATATTTTTGCCGTCGTTTTCCGGTTTCTTGGCCTGGCGAATAGCAGCCACTACAGCAGCGCCGCAGGAGATTCCGGACAGAAGTCCTTCCTCGTTGGCCAGTCTTCGGGCCATTTCCACGGATTCATCGTTACTTACCTGCTCAACTTCATCTACAATGCTGAGGTCCAGGTTCTTGGGAACGAATCCAGCGCCGATGCCCTGAATCTTATGTGGGCCCGGAGTAGGCTCTTCACCTTTGATGGTCTGTGCAATAACCGGAGAATGAACCGGCTCTACAGCTACAGATGTAATGGCCTTTTTCTTGTTATTCTTGATGTAGCGGCTAACTCCGGTGATGGTTCCGCCGGTTCCAACGCCTGCTACCAGAATATCGATATTTCCATCTGTATCTTCCCAGATTTCAGGACCTGTAGTCTGCTCATGAATGGCAGGGTTGGCAGGGTTTTCAAACTGCTGGGGAAGGAAGTATTTTGCAGGATCGCTTTCAGCAATCTCTGCTGCTTTTTGAATGGCGCCTTTCATTCCTTTTGCAGCCTCGGTCAGTACCAGATTGGCTCCAAAGGCTTTCAGGACCTTGCGGCGTTCCAGTGACATAGATTCTGGCATGGTCAGAGTTAGCTTGTAACCCCGAGCTGCGGCTACAAAGGCCAGAGCAATACCGGTGTTACCGGAAGTAGGCTCTACAATTTCCATACCTTTCTTTAGCTTTCCGCTTTTTTCAGCGTCCCAGATCATGTTCGCGCCAATTCGGCACTTTACGGAATAGGCCGGGTTTCTACCTTCTATCTTGGCAAATACATTGGCGTAAGCCCCTTCGGTTACTCGATTCAGCTTTACAAGCGGGGTTCTTCCAATTGCCAGAGAATTATCTTCATAGACTTTCATAACTTTCTCCTGATCGGTTTCGAGCCGCCTGCGGAGTCTCTCCGGAGCGCTACTCTGTGGGGCCGGGCCCCCCGATGTTTATCTTAATTCCTACAAAAATAGTGGGAATTGGATTGGTCAACAAAAAATTGAGAATTCACTGTACAAAAGACCGGGACTGGCCCAGTTTCTGAGATCTGCCAAAGATAAAGGCGGAATCTTGCCTGTGAGTCTTCGCATAAAGCCGGGAGTTAGCCCCGAGCATTCCGAGGAGGCAGCGGGGCGGAAGGACCGGTATTCCATTGGAGCCAGGTTCGCATCCCTTTCGGCGCAATTTGCGGTATCGTTTGCAATTCAACAATCGGTTGTACCGGGGAAATAGTTCGATTTTGAGCCAGAAGGACAGAAATACGATTCAGAGAATCATGGGATTTCTGGGCTACGATGAGGTATCCCTGTTCACTTTGAATTACGGCTTTATTTTGATGCTACTCACGGATATGGATTTGGTCGTTCAGAGTCTGGTGGTTGGCTTTAACCCGGTCTTTCTTATCTACGGAGTGAGTGTAGTGATCAGCATGTATCTTTCAATCAAACACATCTGGTTGGTACGGGAAAAATCAACCAGGGAGGTGTTTTTTATGGTAGGAGGAGGGGCATGGCTGGCTCTTTCCGTGGCCTTTGTTACCTGGAACCGTACGTCCGGAGGCGAATGGCTGGCTCTTATTTTCGCAGCCTATAGCTTTCTGTATAACCTGGCCATACTCTGGTTCATGGGTCTTATGGATGGCCTGGAAGTTGCTCGAGAGTTTCTGACCGAGCGCGAAGCCAGTGTGACTGAGGCTTTGATTGGCACGGTCATGGTTACTATCCTGGGGCTTTCCCTGCGACTGATCCTGGACTGGCCCTGGTGGCAGGCACTAAATGCCTGCATTTTCTATACATTGAGTGTGAACAAAATCATGCTGGGTCTATGGCACCAATGGAAAAGCAGGGAATGAGCAGTGGCAGCGAGAGCATCTCGAAATAAGCGGTGGGCACCGTGCGATACTTGCATTATCAGCTGTGGCAGTTACGCCATAGCAGCGGTTGACTCTGTTCGATAGCGGCGATGGCCGATATACTCTCTTGCTGCTTCTTTCTCCATAGTCCTGCATGTTTTCGAAATTCAGTTTTCGCCGAATCGAGACTGGATGGATTCGCGCAATTCCTTCGCTTTTCTTTTGCTTCTACGTACAATAAGAAATATGGCGATACCCAGGGCAGGAAAGGCCAGGAAGAACAATGCACCTCCCCAGTTCTCTGGATTATTGACCAGGACAAGAGCGGCCAGGGCCACAAAGACTACCAGAACCAGACTGGCAATGATCAGACCCAGCATAGCCATAGGCTTCGATTCCAGCTGTGCCTGCTTTTTCTCATCCCCACCTGCTTTAAAGAGAGCCCAGTAAGTCAATACTAGAATGATGCCACCCAGGATGGTAAATATAATACCCAGAACGAGAGTTCTTCCGTAGATCGGTGTGCCGGGGAGCCAGCTTACAGCCAGCATCGCAAATGTAGACCCCACTCCAAAAAATATCCATCCTACGAATCTGCCGGTCCATTTTTGAGGTACCCGGGTCTTCTGCCTTTTTTCAGGATCATGGGCGGATACGAACGTATCTTTTTCCGTAACATCTTCGCGCATTTTCAATACTATGCGTCCAACTATAATGAATATGAGCATTAACCAGGATAGTGCCAGGTAGCCGTACGGAGATCTTTCTGGATCACCCATGAAGCCCAGGATGGCTCGGGTGACAAAGCCGAGTACGAAGACTATGCCAATACCAATGAACAGGTACCCGGCCATGGTTAAGCGAAAATTATTTCCGGTTCCGATTCGCATTCATTCAGATTGAGAAGTCGCATGGAGTCTGTCAAGGGCTCGTTGCAGGTCCGACAGACTAACGAAATCTGCTTTGCCAATGGGAACCACAGCCCTTAGTATTGAATTTTGCCGCAGATTGATGCTTGCGATGCCCAACTGGAATGCCTGAATAATTTGGGCGGGAGGCCGGATATTTTGGAAAACCCTTCTGATCTATGGAGTCTTGACCAGACTGATCCGCTGGTGCTGCAGCGGACTCTTGCTGCAATAATCCAGTCCTCGGACGATGCGATCCTGGCCAAGGACCTGCAGGGAAAAATCTATGGCTGGAATCCGGCGGCTCAGCGAATATTCGGATATTCCACTGAAGAGATGATGGGCCAGTCCATTTATCGCCTTATTCCAGACTATCTCAAAGACCAGGAAGCCGAAAATCTTAGGCAGGTGGCTGCCGGTAAGACCGTGACTGGCGAAATGGATAGAATACACAAATCCGGTCGCACAATCAAGCTACATGTAACCATTGCCCCCATTCGCACAGAAAGCGGACGAGTGACCGGAGCATCGGTGGTGGCCAGGGATCTTACCAGAGCCTACAGGGAAAGGCATCTTCAGGATCGTTTGGGTCTTCTGATGCAGAGTTCTTTTGATGAGATCTATATGTTTGATGCTCACTCTCTGGAGTTCTTACAGGTAAGTATGGGAGCCCGTCAGAACCTGGGGTACTCCATGGATGAACTTTCCAAAATGACTCCTCTGGATATAAAACCTGCCTTTGATGTTGCTGCCTTCGAAACCATGCTTGCCCCTTTGAGAGATGGAACAAAGGAACTGATTGTTTTCGAAACCTATCATGAGCGCAAAGATAAAAGTAATTATCCGGTGGAGGTGCGATTGCAGCTTCTTCCGGAGGATCAGCCTGTATTTCTTGCAATCATACTGGACCGGACAGAATTACATAAATATCAACAGGACTTGATTGAAGCGAAGCAGGTGGCGGCGGATGCCAGCGCTGCGAAGAGTCGCTTCCTTGCGAATATCAGTCATGAGATACGAACACCTCTGAATGGAGTTATTGGCATGGCTACGCTTCTGGAAAGCGAGGCGCTGGGCGAAAACGCAAGACACTATGTCCAGGTCATTCAGCAATCCGGTAAGCATGTCCTGGGTCTTTTAAATACGATTCTGGATTTTTCCAGGATGGAAGCCGGTTTTCTCAAGCTGCATCGAGCTCCTCTGGATCCCTCGCTACTGTTTCGAAATGCCGTGGACGTGATGTCATTCAAAGCGGCGGAAAAGGATCTGCGTATCGAGTGTCAGATGGGGCCCATGCCAGCCCGGGTTCTGGGCGATTCCGGCAGGATCACCCAGATCGTCATGAATCTTCTGGACAATGCCATAAAGTTTTCCTCCGGTAAGGTAATAGAGCTGCGGGCCGGATCTGTGGACTCCTCCGGCATCTATTGCGAAGTGCGAAACAACGGAGAGCATCTTTCGGATTCAAAAAGAAATAGTATCTTTTCTGCATTCTATCAAGGGCAGTCCGGCGCCGAATTCAGAGGCTCGGGACTGGGGCTTTCAATATGTAAAGAGTTGATCACTCTGATGGGCGGACCCATCGGGGTGCGAAACGAACATATGCAGGGAGGAGCGGCTGTCTGCTTCTGGTTCCGGTTGCCCGTAACGGAGGTACTGCAGGACCCTCCTGGAATTTCTGGGAACGGCAAAGAGGGTACTGGCGTATTACGAATCCTGGTCGTGGAGGATGATGCAGTGAGCCAGCTTGTGGCTTCCAGGTTTCTGGAAGAACTGGGACACCGGCCCACCGTGGCAGAAAATGGGCAGGTGGCCCTGGAGCTCCTGGAGCAGCAGGCATTTGATATTGTGCTGATGGACAATATGATGCCAGTAATGAATGGGCTGGATACAACAAGATTCATTCGAAACCATGCAAGCATAAGCATTCGCGCAGTACCGGTGATTGCCCTTTCGGCAGGTATCCTGGAAGAGGAAAGGCAGAGATGCCTGGATGCAGGAATGAATGATTTTCTTTCCAAGCCACTGATGATAGAGGAACTGAAAAAGATGATCGAAAAAGTAGATCCGTTTCAATCCGCCGGAGCGTCCAAGAAGAAATGATTCTTTTACAGAGGCATCAGCCCGTGCTGCGATTATGGCCAATCCTTCTTTTAATGCTGAGTTCCCTGTCAGCTATCACTGCTGCACCGGAAAGCCAGGAAAAGCAATCCCTTCTGGAATTAAAACAGAAGATCTGTGGCTCGGAGAAGGTAAATATTCAGCTTTATTTCGATTACGATAGAATCAAGGAAGTCTGGTTTGCAGACGCGCGGCTTCCAGAAAATGAATGTAACAATAGAATGCAGGCGTTTCGAAATGCTGTGCAGAACTGGTCCACTCTGGGAGCAGCTTCTCCTTTCTGTCGATTTGCCATTGAATCTGTCAGCGGACAGGACTTCCGTTTGAACTTTGGTTATATGTATTCCTATCTGAACGGAGTCTGGACCATGGAGATGCGAAATGGCCGACCGGTAGTAGTATCACTTCCCAGACCTCCCGAGCCTCCTCCCTACGGCTGCAGCGTTCCGGATTAGGCATTGCTGTCAGATTGCATTCAGGACTGGCTCCTGGTAAAAATCACAGTGGCAGGTTTCTTGCTAGAATTGCATAGGCAGGCTATGCTTTGAGACCAACTCCCTGAAGATAATATTCGCAGACAAGTGCTGGAATGCTCTCCAGCTCGGGCCAGGCACCTTCGGAGCCCCAGTGCTGAACATAGAATAGAGATGCCGTTCCAAGAAATATCTGTGCCAGCATTTCTACAGAAAGGTCTGTGCGAATTTCTCCGGACTTCTGACCGGATTTGAGGATGCCAATCAGAGGTTCCAGTACCGGACTCAAACTTTTCTGGATGACCGCGAACGTTTCTGGCTTGAATGAGAGCGCTTCGCGGACGAAGACCCTGGCAAAATCTTCCTCTTCTCGCAACACCTCCAGGTCTGCTTGCAAAAGCTGAAGCAATTTGCTGCGCAGGTCCACAGCTGAGTGAGCATTGGCTTCCCGATCCTTATATCTCCTGGCTACTCGAAGACAGGCATCTTCGATCACAGCCAGAAAAAGATCCAGCTTACTGTCGAAGTAATTGTAGACAGTACCTCTGGCCAGACCAGCGCCCACAGAAATCTCATTGATGTTTGCGCCGTCCAGTCCATGGGCTGCGAAATGCCTCGCAGCCGAAAGCAATAGACTGTTTCGGATCTGTTCCCTGTTTCGCTTGCCTTCCAGATTATTCTCCCTTCAGACTACTTTCGTCGATGGATTCTTAATGGAAGTCCATTCTTAGGGCGAAGTGTGATTAACAGTTCCATGTCCACTTCATCCCGCACCGGCTCCACTTTGAATTCCATCATCAATGAACTCAGAATAATCACTGCTTCCATCATTGCAAAGTCCGCGCCGATGCAAAGGCGTGGACCTCCTCCAAAAGGAAAAAAAGCATAATTGTGTCGTCCTTTGCTTTCTTCGGGTGAAAATCTGGACGGGCGAAAATTCTCCGGATCTTGCCAGAAAGCCGGATGCCTGTGTGTGACAAGCTGCGAAAGAAAAACCAGAGAATTGGATTTTACTCTGTAGCCCATGATTTCATCTTCTTCTTTGCAGCGGCGGGCTATGGACCAGGCAGGAGGATAGATCCGCATGGTTTCCTGCACTACGCGATTCGTTTGTTCCAATTCCTTGAACATCTCAAAGTTCGGAACCTGACCATTGCATTTCGCCTTGCAATCCGCCGCCAGGTGCTCCTGTTCCTCTTCATGTAGAGAAAGTAAATGCAGCGCCCAGCTCAGGGCATTGGCTGTTGTCTCATGGCCTGCCAGAAGCAATGTCAGTACTTCATCCCTTAGCTGCGCATAATCCATGCCGCGGCCTTCTTCGTCTCTTGCCTGCATCAATATTGAGAGCAGGTCGTCATACTGATCCTCTTTACCCTTACGCTCTTCAATTATTTCATCTACCACCTTTCTCAATCCGCCGGCCGCCTTCCTCAGTTTAAAATCCAGAGTCATGAACTTAACCAGATCTGGAATGCCGGAGAAAAGGCGCCTGGTTAGCAAATGGTTGGCCCGCGAGAATACCTCTCCAATTTCTGCTGATTCTTTCACCAGGTCCTTCCCAAAAAGGGTAAGACCTACAATGCGAAGGGTAAAGGCCGCCATTTCCGATGTCATATCCAGCGTCTGGCCATCCTTCTGACGCCATTGCTCCAGAAAGTCCCGGGTGCATTCCTGCATGATTTTGCTATAGGCGTTGATTCGTTTGTGACTGAAAGCCGGCTGCGAAAGCCTTCTTTGTTTCAACCAGAAAGGTCCGTCATTGGTAAGAAGCCCCTTTCCCAGAAGTCGGCTACCCATCATCTTGTAATCAAATACCTGCTTATCAAAGTTCATATGATTCTCATGTAAAACATGGGGGATAGCGTCCGGATGGATGCACAGATGCACCGACTCTGTAGCCAGCCGGAACTGGACCACATCCTGATAATTGCGCAGCATCGTTTCCATAAAACCTGCCGGATCCTTTTCCAGCTCCGACAGGCTTCCTAGTAGCCAGGAACTCCCTTTATAGTAGGGGGCCTGCTGTTCTCTGTTTATAGCGCTCGCTGAAGCCATGTTAACCTCCTGAATCCTCCGAATCCCTGAATATGGGTGGGTGCCCACCCACTAGTGGAGATGATTGCAGGTATTTTTTACAGGCGCAAGTAAGAAATTGAAAAACTGCAATATGCAGCCAGTATCCTTGATGGTGCACCGAGATCCCCGGGAAGAACCCGATGTAGAAGTGGGACAATACCGACGAAGAATCGAAATGTGGCAATCGGGCCCGGGCCAACAAGGCACTAATGTCCGTCAGTTGGGCTGAGCTCTGGAAAAGGTGCCCTGGAAAAGACGGGAAGTCCAGATCCGGGTTGAGCTCCGGGAAGCGGCCTGAGTTATGGAGGATCGAAATCTGTAAATGGCGCCGCCCTGGAAAAGAGACCGAGCCCCGGGGGGGCTCGGTTCGGGAATCAACCTACGGCTACTGCCGATTGAGCTGCGGCGCGGCTTAGTTTCATCTTATTTCCTTCCACCATGGCCAGGGAATCCAGGTGATACTGCTCGGTTTGCTTCTGGCGTTTTTCCAGGTCCTCTCCGGTAAGCTTTTGCATGGATTTTTCCAGCAACAGTCCACACAGGAAGCGAGCACAGGTTTCCACTACTTCGAAAGCAAGTTCGTCTTTCTTCTGGCCAGAGCCGATAGCCTTGTAATCCCTTACGCATTGCTCCAGGCTTTCCTTCAGGGATTTGAGATCGTCTCCTGGATTGATGGCAGCCATTTCGCGCTCGATGTACTGACGCAGTATCCCGGTAGGGGACATACCTGCTACGATACCACCAATGGCTGCCACGGTTTGAAGTTGAGTGGTTCCTTCATATATGGTTGTGATTCGGCTATCTCTGTATATACGGGCTACATCGTATTCCTCTGTGTAACCGGCACCTCCATGTATTTGAATCGCATCGTCAGCCACGTCAATGCAACCTTCGGAGGCATAGTATTTACTCAATGGAGTTAGAAGGTCGGCCATCTTCTCCCAGAATCGCAGGTTTTCGTCCTTGTTAATTTCTTTCTCGGTCTTACCTTCTTCCTTTTGAAGATGCTCTCTTCTCCAGTGGTATAGATCGATGGATCTGGCAGCTTCAATAACCAGAGCTCTGGATGCCACAATCTCTCGTTCCATCTTATCCAGCATCTTACGAACAGCAGGAATCTCTTCGATAGGTTTACCAAACTGAATTCTTTCCGACGCATATTTCTTCGCTTCGAAATAGGCTCCGTTGGCGATACCCAGGGATTGAGCTGCGATGGTAAGTCGTGCAGCATTCATCATTCCCATGCTGTATTTTACAAGTCCATACCCTGTTTTGCCGATCAGTTCTCCAGGGGAGTCTTCGAATACAACTTCGCAGGTGGGCGAACAATGAAGCCCCATCTTGTGTTCGATATTGGCTACATGAACATCTTTGCCCTGCACTAGAAAAAATGAAAGTCCTCTTGCTCCGCTGGTAGGGGATCCGGTTCTGGCCAGAGTTAGAATAACGCTGGGAGCATCTACGTAGCCACAGGCATGGGTGATGAATCGCTTTGTGCCTGTAAGTCTCCATACTCCGTCGTCGCCCTGGACAGCTTTGGTTTGGACGCTGGGTAAATCCGATCCGTAGTTGGGCTCAGTAAGAGCCATGGCTGCGCTGTACTTTCCATCTGCAATCTCCGGAAGCCATCGTTCGCACATTTCCTGGCTGGCAAAGCGCTCCATGATTTCTACGATGTTGATGTTACCGAATGCCAGGCAAAAAGCTGCATCCGCTCTGGCTGCGATATCGCAACCCAGGGCCTGCACTACCACAGGCAATCCCAGGCCGTGGTATTTTCTGCTGATGGCCATGGGCATTAGTCCAGCATCCCGGAGAGCCTCGTAGCATTCTTCCTGAGCTTTTGGAAAAGTCACTTTTCCATCGCTGTATTTCAGGCCTTCATGATCCATTTCCTGGCTTTTCTGGGAGACCATGGTCCCCATTAATTCTCCCAGAGAATCCAGAACGGATGTATAGTAATCTTTGGCCTCTTCTACCGTATTCGGGGCCAGAGCCAGGCTCTCATCCCCGGTTTCCTTGTATTTTTTCGCATCCCCGAAACCCTGTTCGTAGGCTTCGATGATTTCTTTCCAGTCAATCAGACTGTTATAGCTCAATTGTAGATCAGGATTGTCCTGAAAATAGTTACTTCGAATCATAATTGTTCCTCACTGTATCACAGTATTTATGTACCGTTCCCGCAGGAAGGTCAGACGGACCATTTCTGGTTTCCTTTCTATATAAGTCAAGATGCCATAGCGCCCGGTACAGTGCGGAAAATAGTATCTTTTATGTAACACAATGCTGGATCCCCGCGAAGCTAATTGGTCGGCCAGAAATTGGGCGGCCCGGAGGATTTTCATGGATATCAGAGGATTATCAGTGAGGCGAAGCGGCCCGAATGCCAGCTTTCTTTTACTCTCAGGGATGATTTTTTTCCTGGCGCTTCACTGTTCTGCGGGCCCGGTCCAGCCGCGTACCACATTCAGTGTGGAAAAGGATGTTGTTTATCAGCAATCGGCTTCCTATTCACTTCTGGCCGATGTGTATTTGCCGGCCACCCCCGAGGCTTCCAGACCAGCAATTCTCGTGCTTCATGGCGGGAGCTGGCAGCGAGGCAGCAAAGAGCGAATGGAAGATGTGGCGGAGCAGCTGGCAGGCCAGGGATTTGTGGTATTCAATGCAAATTACAGGCTGGCTCCAGACCATCCCTATCCGGCACAAATCCAGGACGTTCGCAAAGCCATAGAATATATGCGAAAGAATGCATCGGACTGGTCCATGGATCCGGATCGCATTGGCGTCCTGGGCTATTCTGCCGGTGGCCATCTGGCGCTGCTACTGGGGCTTTTGCCTGGATCGGAGAATACCCGGGTTCAGGCGGTGGTTACAGCCGGCGCTCCTACAGATCTAACAGCCTATGGCGATATAGTAACCATGCATCGATTGTTGCAGGCGGAGTATCGCACAAATCCTGAGATATACAGACAGGCATCCCCTCTATTTCATGCATCGTCATCGGCGCCGCCCATGCTGCTAATTCATGGAACCTACGATTGGATTGTACCTGTTTCCCATGCCCGGAAACTAACAAGGGCCATGGTAGAGAAGGGCG
This sequence comes from Spirochaetaceae bacterium, assembly GCA_002729885.1. Lineage (GTDB taxonomy): Bacteria > Spirochaetota > Leptospiria > Leptospirales > Leptonemataceae > UBA3465. Next base: position 129,923 of record PBUB01000035.1, on the reverse strand, counting down.
GAAACATTGATCTTGTGGAACTTTCCGACGGACATATGGGCACCACCCTGGGAGTGAATGAGGAGAGCCTCAAAGCCACCGTGGATTTCTTTCAGCTTAGACTGGCATCCAGGTAAGCCCTGGATTCCTAAACTCCATGCATCCTCGATTCGCCCGGTATTGTATCTCCGGGGATTCTGTCGGATCGGCTTTCCCATCTGCTTCGCCACAGTTGCAGGCTGGACTGCTCAAGCAGGATTGACTGTTTGGAATCAAAAGAAACTGTGCCCCATGGCCCCATGGATAGATGAGCTGGAAAACCAGCAGTGGATTATCGAACACAGTGAGGAGATTCTTGCTTTTTATGGTGAAGAGCCTTTCTGGGCCGATGAGCCGGTACCTCTAAAAGGGCAGTGGGAATCTCTACATCAGAGTGATCCGGAAGCTGCAGCCCAGGCTGTAGCTGAATCCTGGGTAACAGAGCTGGGACTTCCTTTCGAAGGAGTAACCGTGGCTTCCATGGAAGAGCCCGGGATCTTCTTTGATGTTCAGGAAGGCGAAATCCAGATAGATCTCAATGAATTTGATTTAAAGCAGCCTCAAACTATGCTGGCAGTGCTTTCGCTGGCAATCGCGGGAATTTTCATCTCTATGAAGCGACCCGATTCAGGCCAGGGATGGCATGAAGATGAAGAGATGCCAATCACAACATTGATTGCTATTCTGCTGGGTTTCGGTCCATACATATGCCTGGCGCAATGGAATTCGGAGAACAGCTCAAATAATTCAGACAATTCCGAAAACCCGGGTAATTCAGAAAAGTCGGACAATTTAAAGAATTCGGAAAAAGCTCCTGCATTTGATAGCGGCATGAGTCATCTGGAATGCTGTTTTGCCCAGGCGTACGTATGCTTTATTTTCGAGCAGGATTTTACATCCTTTCAAAACAGATTCGATGCAAATTCCAGAGAGCCGGTGGCCGATGCCCTGAGTTATATGATGCAAATGGAAGCTCAACAGCAATAATCCCTGAGCTCCGGTCCCATGTTGTCTGAAAGCGCATCCTTAAAACAGGTAGTACCTGGTAAAAACCCCATACTTTCCGTGAAATTGCTGGACGATTTTATCATAAATGGTCAATAGAGAAGATGTCCATTAGCAGCCCTGTTCAGATACGTTCCCTGCAGCGAGTGGGACAGATAGTTGCCAGTACTATTCGCACCATGAGAGCTGCTGCCGTTCCAGGTATGACTACAGCTGAACTGGATCGAATCGCATACGAACATTTTAATGGTCAGGGGGCCCGCTCGGCTCCGGAGCTTACCTACGGATTTCCTGGACAGACTTGCATTAGTGTTAACGAAGAAATAGCCCATGGAATTCCCGGGTCCCGAGTACTGCAGAATGGGGATTTGATCAATGTGGATGTGTCCCTTGAATGCGATGGATTCTTTGCGGATTCCGGAGCATCCTTTTGCCTGGGTACAGGTAGCGCAGATAAACAAAGATTATGCGATACATCCTTCCATATTCTACAGGAAACCGTGGCCAGCGTCCGAGGAGGAATGCCCATTCGAAACATAGGCAGAAAGATTCAATCCATGGCCACCGAAGCAGGTTACAATGTTATTCTAAACCTGGCCGGTCATGGAACGGGAAGCGCTCTACATGAAGAACCCTACGATATTTTGAACTATGAGGATCCCCGGGATAAACGAATCCTGGAGGCAGGCGCTGTAATCGCCATCGAAACATTCATTTCCACGGGCGCTCAGTTTGCACTGGAAGGTTCCGATGGCTGGACTCTTACTACCCATGATGGAAGCTACGTTGCTCAATTCGAACATACACTGATTGTTCGCAATCAGGAGCCTTTGATTTTGACTCTGTAAGGTAGCATACCCCCACCGTATCGCACAATGCTGGAAAATAACCGCAACATGCACAGAAGATTTCTGCTATCGTGGAGGTTCGTTTACTGGCCGGAGCAAAGCAAACAATCGCAGAAATCCAAAGGTGAACCGGGGAAACTTCAAATAGAATTTAACCGCGAACCATAGCAGAAAGGGAAAGATTTTCTCCCTCTTATTCTTCTTGATACATTTTACTGCCTGTATGGCTACCTCTTCTGGTTTGAGCACCGGAAAGATTCGGGCCAGCCGAGGATACCATCCCATATCTGCATCGTTCTGTGTAAAATATCCGGTGTCTACCTGAGCGGGGCAGAGCAGGGTAATTCCAATACCTCTTCGACTGTATTCTTCATGCAAGCTTTGCGATAAACCTGTAATGGCGAATCGGGCAGCAGTATAGGGAACCATATAGGGAAAAGGAAAATAACCCGCCGGGCTGGTTAGATTGATGATATGGCCCTGGCCCTTTTCCAGCATTCCGCCTATCACATGGTGTGTGGCTACCACGGCTGCACCAAAAGGTAATGCTACCGGAGCTTCGCTTTCGGTGGCATTCATCATTTCCAGGGGTTTAAAAGTACCTACACCTGCATTGTTTACCAGGATGTCCACAGGACCCATATCTGCCTGCACTTGATCCAGCGCTCTTCGAAGAGCGCTGGAATCGGTGGCATCGCAGGGGTAAACTCCTGCACGAGCATTCAAAGCTTCCGCTGCCGAGGCCACAGCCATCAGCTTTTCCTTGCTACGTGCGATAAGGGCCACCGAGGCCCCTTCCCTGGCCAGCTCCAGAGCAATGGCGCGGCCTATGCCCTGAGAAGCTCCGGTAATAACTGCCACCTTGCCTTTGATCGATTTCATTGTTCCCCCTGTAACGGGGCGCAAACAGTAGAATGCCGGGCCCCATGCAAACTACTGGAATACATAGTCAATGGGGCCCGGCAACTAAAAGCTTCGTTTTTAAATAGCTCCTGTCACGGTAGAAAGTCCTCCGAGCCTTCGGTCACGGGCCATAAACCGTTGCAGAACTTCGTCCAGGTCCTTTTCTCCGAACTCTGGCCAGGAAAGCTCAGAAAAGAAAAGCTCTGCGTAGGCAATCTGATAGAGTAGAAAGTTGGAGATTCGAAAGTCTCCACCTGTTCGAATCATTAAATCAACGTCAGGCAATCCAGAGTAGAGGAGATCCTGCATCTCAGATTCGTCGGGTATGGAGAATTCGCCGGTTTCCTGACAGCGGGCCGCCCATAGTGCACAGGCTCTGCGAAGCTCCATCTGCCCTCCATAGTTCATACAGAGGTTCACCGTTGTGCCGGAACAATGAGCTGTTTCCCGAATGCATCGGGAGGCGATGTCACGACTTCTGGCCGGCAGTGCAGACCAGTCTCCAGAGATCAATATACGAATGTTTTGCCGGGACAGGTCCTTCATCCTCTTGCGAAAGAAATACTCCATCAAAAGGAAGATGGCCCGTATCTCTCTGGCCGGTCTTTTCCAGTTTTCCGTGGAGAATGCGTAGAATGAAACGTAAGGGATTTGCCTTTCGCTGCATGCCATCACGATCTTTTCCAGGGTTTCCATGCCGGCCCTGTGACCATGACTGCGATCCAATCCCTGTCGGGAAGCCCATCGGCCATTTCCATCCATTATAAATGCTACGTGTTGAATATTGCTCGATTTCATCGCAGCACCTCCACATTATTCAGATCATCTATCGATATTCCGTGATAGATCCAGTTCATCCCCATGCGAATTCGCTTCATGAAGAGCCTGGCCGCTTCCCGGAAGCTGCACTGGAATACTTGAAACGTGGAGCGATGTTCCAGAAGAACTGTAAAACAGGCACAGAGCGCGATCGGGAGATAAAGCAGCACCAGTAGCTTTCGGTAGATGGGCTTTCGCCCCAGAAGATGAAAGAACTGGCAATGAAATCGCAAATGCATCTCCTCGTCCTTTTGAATATCCAGCAATTGTTTACCGGACTCCGAATGCTTGAGCGCTCGGCCCAGAATGCCGTAGCATTCGCAGCCAATAATTTCTGCGCAAAGAAGGACCATGAGTTTGAGTCGAACTCCCATGAGGCCTCGGGCCGCATAGAAAAGTCTGTAGCTAAAGCCTTCTTTCTGATCTATTGTATCCCTTCCATTAGTTTGTTCGCTTTCATCTACGGAGGTGCGAACCTGAGATGGCCGGGATGCCCCTCCGTTCTCCAGAACACGAATGATTCGTCCCAGGATTCTAGCATGCTTGCCTTCTTCGGCTACAAAGAGCCGCAGAGATTTTCGATACTCCTGATCTACCGGAAAGTAGGATACCTTTTCGATTTCATTTAAAATCCTCCCTTCGCCGGTTTCTCCCTGACGAAAGATCTCCAGGGAGCCAAGCAGTCTTCGTTTCTGTAGATCCGATAGATTCGGATGAAACGGAGTCGCCCAGCTGGATGGGTCTGGCACTCCCGATCCAGACTCAAAATGATTCAGAAATGTTTCCCATGGTGAAGTGGGCTTAAGATTTCTGTAGAACGGTCTGGTCTTGATGATTTTTCTAGCCTTTGTTGGACTGAGCATAGTCTACCTCCCGGGCTTTTCTTATGGTCATTTATACCCCGGAAAGCTCCGAAAAAAAACCTTCCGGGTGTATCTACAGAAGCACTCAGGTGCTTTACTTTCAGGACCGGGCGGCCAGGCTATGAGGGTAATGGGGAATCCGGTCTGGGAGCGGCCCGCGGGTGCCGACAAAGAATGGGAATCTGCATCTAACGGTAGAAAGGAATGAAGCTGGGCATAATTGAAGACAACTCAAGACTACGAGAAGGGCTGGGCCGTGGTCTGGCAGCCCAGGGGTTTCAGATTCTTTTTCAATGCGGTAGCGGCGAAGAGGCCTTTCAGTACTGCCTTCAGGAAGCCCCGGCAGCACTCTTGATGGATGTACAGCTGGAAGGCGAAAACGGGATTCAATGTGCTGTGCAGATTCGTGCAGAGTTTCCGCGAATGCCGGTAGTATTCTATTCCATTCAGGATGATAGCCGCTACTTCCAGGACTTTCTGGAATCCGGAATATTGAGCCACTTTGCCTATGTGCGAAAGTCCAACTATCTATTGCCAGAAATGATCGCTCCTTTGATTCGCGACTCCGTTTCCGGAAGAAGTTTCATAGATCCAGAGATTGAGGATCGTGTATCTGAAGTACGGTCCGCCAGTTCCCCTCTCGAAATACTTGAGCCCAACGAAAGAAAGGTGGCCGAGATGCTGGCAGCCGGGATGAGTAACGAGCAGATTGCCAGGAAGATGGGTTTCAAAGATAAAAGAACCATCAGCCGGATCAATGGTCAGATCTATTCCATCTGGGGATTAAACGATTCAGCCACGGATGAAAAAGTAGCTCGTACGCGAGCAGCAATCATTGTGCGCGAAAATAGATTTCTACAGTGGGATTCAGAGGGGCAGAGTTTCGAAGAATGACCCAGATAACCATTCCTGTTCTCTTTTCAGCAGCATCGCTTTTTTCTCTCTGGATTGTTGGCATTTTATTTTACCAGGGTTCTGTTCTTTTCTGGAACGGAAGGCGAAGCAGTTATCCTGCGCTTCTAGCCGGTCTATCTCTGATTGTAGCCGGTACTTTCTTCGTGCTGCACACTCTGGGACTGGTATGGTTTAGATACAGTCAATTGAACGAGATACGACTCTGGCTTCCAGGGGCACTGTATCTGGCAGCTCTACTTTCGCTAATGTTTCTGGTGAATGTTGCTGTGAGCGAGCGTCGAAGACCTCATGGCCCGTCCCGAAGGGCACCTGTAATCTTTTCTATTGTATCTGCAATCGTGTATCTGGCCTTTCTGCTATTCGATTTGCTGATTCCCCATCAATCAGTGATTCGCTCCCTGGTCAGTGGAGAAATCAACCTGGGCCTGTTTTTCCTGGGGCTGGCCTGTGCCCTGCCTGCTGGTTTTGCGGCCCTGCTTCTAACCATGCGATCGGCTACAGGGGATCCGGCTGGCCGTCATCTTCTCAAGCTAGGAGCGTATTCGCTCTTGATACTGATTCTGATTACAGTGGTTTCCTGGTTTCTGGGCTGGTCTGGAGATATCACACCTCTAATCATGGATATCCTGGCACAGCTTTGCATTTTGGCGGCTCTCATAGCAGTGAGCCAGGCTTCTGTAAGATACGAAGTATTCAGTGGCCATATGCCACGACTGGGAATGCTGCGATACTTCCGTAAGAACATCGCTATTCTTTTTTTAATATCAGCTCTCAGTCTGGGTCTGCTTTATTTTCAGGAAAGTATTGTATGGGCTCTCATTCTTGTTAGTTCTCTGGGTTTTCAGTCCGGGTATCTGGAATATCGTATGATGAAGGACCGGGAACGGATGCTGGCCAGAATGCAATCCGGCAGCGCAGATCTTTATCAGAGACTGTTTGAGGAAAAAAGAGATCCTGCAGAATCCGTGCTGAAGCATTTATGCGAAGAGCTGGGACTGGTTGGTGTGCGAAGCGTGGCCGGTGGTACCTATGCATCCATTCTGGGGCATGAGGCTGTTCGATCCTTTTCTTTCGAAGAATTGAGACCGGGGCTGGAGAAGGAAGTAATCGCTCTGCGCCAGGGAAGCGAGCAAGGTGAACTGTATCTTTATGGGGCTGGATTGACCCGAGAGGAAGCTGAATTTGCACGATCCACGGGCGAGAGACTTCTGGATGCTATGGCGCTATTTCAATTCTCCCGAATCCTGATGAGGCTGCAAAAAGACTATCAGCAGTCCAGAAAGCTGACAGAAACCATGGCGCGAAGAGCGTTGCACGATGACGTTTTACCCGAGATTCACAGCCTCATTCTGGAAAAGGGTCTACCAGAGCAGAGCATTCAAAGGCTAAGCAGTCTGCATCGCACCATCGCAGGACTCCTGAAAGAGATGCCCGGATATGACAATACATTGTTAAAACAGGGTCTACTTGAAGGTATTCGCCAGACCATGGGAAGAAGCGGATATGCACCGGGCACAATCGAAGTGAAAGAAGAGCCAGATCTGGAAGCGCCGGAAAAGGAGACTGTATTTTATGCAATTCGAGAGATTCTACACAATGCTTCCGTGCATTCCCGTTCTGGTATCCGAATCTCTGAACTTCCCGGTGGTGGAAGATTGAACTGGCTCATAGAGCCAGAATTGCCCGAAGGCGACCCTGCTGCAGGACTCGGATCCATTGGTGAAAAATCGGATGGGTTCCAGGAAACTCCATGGGCCCTGGAATCTCCGGAGGAGGCTCAAAGTGACAGGGAAGAAGCGAGACCCGGTTCAGGACAGGGACTGGCAATTCACTCAGCACTTCTGCTCCTGGGCGGAGGTGGTCTGGAGACGGTTTCGCAATGGCCAGAGTTTAAAATCCGAATATTTCTTTCTTGAGAGGTGCGATGAGAAGTATCGATTCGCCACTCTCTGTTTTCACTTTCAGTACTGATGAAACTGTGGGTCGCGGTCCGGGTTTTTGATGATATCGTCGCACAGAAAGCCGTGCAGGCTTCGCTTCTTACTTTCAATAAAATGTCAGTAACAAGGAAAATGATTTACCGGAGCAGGAAGTCCGTTGTATGATTGGTCATGAGTTGCAGTCAATGCCAGGGCATTGAAAGGGTTTTCGATAGCAAGCTGGCCCGTCGAGAGCTCCGATCCTACCGCTGGTTCGGTCCCAGAAGATCTACATCCATCCTGTTGCAGTTCCTCAAGCCTCTGGCAGGGCAGCGCAGTCTTCTGGATATTGGTGGTGGCGTAGGAGTGATTCAGCACGAACTGTTTGCTTATGATTTGCGCGAAGCCATCCAGGTAGACGGCGCATCAGCCTACATTGATCTTTCCCGAGATGAATCCAGGCGACGTGGCAATGAAGCCAGTACCCGCTACATCCATGGAGACTTTGTGGAACTGGCTCAGCAGGATTCCAGTCTCGGTGGCGATGTAGTTTCTCTGGATCGAGTGATTTGCTGTTATCCACTGATGCAGGAGCTTCTGGGAATGGCGGCAGACCGTGCGAATCTGGCGGTGGGACTGGTATTCCCCAGGGATGGTAGGCTCTTCAGGCTTCTGGGGAGGATTGGAAATTTCTTTGTTCGATTCTATGATTCGGACTACAGAATGTACATTCATTCTACGTCGGATGTGGAAAGAATTATGCATGACCGGGGATTTTCCAGGGTAGCCTTGCGAAAGACCCTGGCCTGGCAGATTCATCTATATAAAAGACCATAAGCCCGCGCCGGCCCCTGGAGACCTTGACCTAGAATTTGAATCTCTCAATATCCTGCCGCAAAGATTCTGAAATAGAGGCCACCGAATCAGCATTGGTAGATATCTCGGAAGCGCCTTCAGAATGCTGCTCTGCAATGTTACTGATGCTTGAGATGGACTGAGTGATTTCATTGACTCCGCTCTCCTGCTCTGCGATGGACGTTGTAATTTCCCGGGCCCGGCTATCTATATTTCGCGCGCTTTGATCCACCAGCTCTCCAAATTCTCTTTGCGACTCTACATCATGGCCCACGCTTTCGAGACTGCTTGTAATCCTGGAAACATGGTCATTGATTGTATGGAAGGTTTCCGTGGTGGTAGTTAGATTATTCTGTCCTTCTGTAATCTCTTTCGTATTGGAATCGATCAATTCGCTTATGTTTCCCACACTTCTGGCGGTTTCTTCTGCCAGCCGGGCCACTTCTCCGGCTACTACCGCAAAACCTCTACCGGCATCTCCGGCCCGGGCTGCTTCAATGGATGCATTCAGACTGAGTAGATTGATCTTTTCTGATATTCCATTGATGATATCGATGATCATGGTCATGTCGTCCGAGCTTTTCAATAATCGCCCCATGCTTTCTCGAAGCTCGCCCAGTCTTCTGGAACCTTCCTGTGCGCTTACGGTAATCTCCCTGGAAATGGTCCGGGTCTCTTTCAGTCGTTCTGAGGAAGATTGAATGCTCTTGTAGAGATCCTCCACTTTTTTCTGTAAGTCATTAACACCATCGGATTGCATTCGCGCACCTTCAGTAACCTGCTTCATAGATGCCCCGATCTGTTCGATGGATGCTGTGATCTGCTCTGCGCTGGCAGCCTGACTCTGTGCATTCTCTGAAAACTGACTACTGGTTGCGGACAGCTCTTCGCTGGAGGAAGCAAGTTCATTTGCCTGCTTCGCTATGCCAGAAACAGTGATAGCCAGCTTTTCAGAAAAATCATTTAAACTTGCAGATAGATCTCCCAGTTCATCCTTTCGCTGGAGGTCATATCGCACCGTCAAATCCAGATTGGACGTTGCTCCGTGTAGAGCATCCACCAGCGTTGTAACCGGAGTCAGAAACCACCGGTTCAGGGCCAGTCCCAGAAATACCGCAAGGACTATTGCGATAAGAATGGCGATGCCGGTGAAGATCAGCGCATCCCTTTGCAGAGATAAAAGGTCGGAGATGTCCAGGTCCACACCGATGGCATAGTTTACATTGCCATTGGCATCCTTTATGGGGTAGAAAGCACTTCTGTAGGTGCCCCATTGGTCGGTATAGGGCTCCTCCGAAATTTGCACCTTACCGGTGGACACTGCACGTTTCAGAGTTTGCGGTGCATCGTCATAGGGATCAAGAAAGGTCACCGCTTCTGGATCGTAATGTCTGTCCTCTGTATAGTTGGCAGTATCAAACAGAAAGACAAATTCTTCCGAACCCTTTACATCCATTATATAGGCGTACTTCATACCGAATGTCTCTCGAATCTCGGACAGTCTCTTTAAGTTTCGCTTGTAATACTCCGTTTCCACAGCATCTTCTTCATATAGTTCCTGGGCCCGTGAATGGTCGATGGTGGAGGCTACGATCTCTGCAGCCTGGCTCAACTGTCGAATGATTCTATTCTCAATTACCGATGAATACTGGATATAGAAGGCGCTACTGAGACCAATGGTGCCAAAGAGAAATACTACGCTGGTTAATAGAATAATCCTGGTTCTTAATTTCATGGGGGCTTTCAGAATAGTTTTCCACAGGGAATGTCAAGAGAAGATTCGAACTGAATTGACAATTTTGCACCTCGGCGTTGGATACAGAAATGTCAAAGGTATTAAAGTGGAGTCTGGCAGCAGTAGCATTGATCCTGATTATGGGATACTTTATCCTATTTCTGCAAAGTCCCTCTGTTGAAGAAAGCAACTATGAGATTGATCTGGCAGGCATGCGAGCTCTTACAGATCCAGAAACTCAGGTAGAACCTGGACCAGAGGCTTTAAACAGTCTCATCATTGGAGAGGGAAGTTTTCCTTCCGGGGCTATTGTAGCCGGCCACAGTTTGTTTTCTAAAACCAGGCTGGTTTTTGTGTCCTACCAGCTTCTCTACGAAGATGGTACAGAACTGATTCTGGACACTGCCCAGGATGAGTCATTGCACAATGAATTCTATGAGGGGGAGCCATTCTATTCCGATCATTTCAATCAAATGCAGGCTGCGATGAAGCGAGCTCGCTGGATAGTAGCCACCCATGAGCATGTGGATCATGTGGGCGGAATCGCCCAGTCCCCTTATTTCGAAAGCATCTTCGAAAATGTATTCTTGTCTAAAGAGCAAATCGAAGGACCGACCATCGCTGCGGCCAGGTTTCCGGATGGTAACCTGGAAAAGCTCAAGCCTCTGCAATACGAATCCCTGCACAGGATCGCTCCTGGAGTGGTGCTTCAAAAAGCTCCCGGACATAGCGTGGGTAGCCAGCTAATCTACGTTCGACTTCAGTCCGGTCAGGAATTTCTTTTCGTAGGTGATATTGCCTGGAGTCAGAAGAACATCGATGAACAGACTGGACGTCCTGCCCTGGTCTCCTGGATCTTCTTACAGGAGAACCGGGATCAGGTCGCCAACCAGTTGCGGGCCCTTCTGGATCTACAGACCAGCAATCCAGAGGTGCAGGTTGTAGTCGCCCATGATGGTGAGAATCTGCAGCGAATCATCGAAAAGCTGGGAGTAGGAACAACGTTTCAAAGTCCATAGCAAGTTTGATCCTGGCATTTTGTCCGGGAAACAGGCTAATGATACAGCTCTGTTCCCGGGCTGATTTCGCTCGGAGTCCAGCAAAACTCTCTTACAAGGAAGACCCCATCACCATGAAATGGAAAAAAGCTGGCTTATGTCTCTCTTTGATGCGCCTGCTAGATAATACAACGGCTGATTTGTGACAGATTTCATTGACCCGCGATGCGGACTGCGATTTCTGTCTTATCACTATGAAATTGAACCAGCGTCTTGCAATTTGTTATCCTAGAAGGACTCCTTTTGCACAAATCGGAAAAGCCCTGGGCCGTTTTTCTGCCCATCATCTGGGCCAGATCGTGGCAAAGGACATCCTGGAAAAGAGCGGCATCGATAAGAATAAGATCGATGGCGTAGTTGTGGGAGAGGGCTTCCCGTTTGCTCCCAACTCGGCACGAGTAATCTCCAATCTACTGGAGCTTCGCGACGAAATTCCTGCCATTACTGTGAATCAGAACTGTGTTTCCGCTATGGAAGCTGTGGCAGAAGCCGGACGAAGAATCCTCCTGGGTGAAGGAGAGGTATTTCTGGCACTGGGTGAAGAGTCACAGACTTCCATGCCATTTGTCGTGCGAAATGCTCGACTGCACAAGAAAACCGGTACAGTAGATAAACTGAAGAAAGCTCTTCCGGATGATCTACCAGAAGGCGTAGAGATTCGCGATACCCTGGAAGATGGACTGGGGGATGGAGAAACTTCCTACGGAATGCAGGTAACTGCAGAGATTGTTGCTCAGAACTACAGCCTGAAGAGAGAAACTCAGGATAAAGTAGCCTATGAAAGCTTCAAAAGATCCCTGGAAGCAGCTGAAGCTGGAATGTATGAACCTTACATCATCGCGGTAAACGACGAGGAAGGAGAGCCTCTAAAAGTGGACGAAGCAGTAATGCTGCGAAAAGGTCTGGTAGAGAATCCCACTCGTATGGAACGAGCCATGTTGCTGTTCGACAACCCGGGAATGAAGTTCGACCAGTTCAAAGAGAAATACAAAGGTGATCTCAAGAACTCGATTGGTCCTACAGTAACTATTTTCAATGCATCCCCTCGATCCGATGGAGCCGCAGGCGTTATCCTTACAACTGAAGAGAAAGCGAAAGAACTGGGCCTCGAAGTAGCAGCGTATCTGACCGGCTGGAATATGCGCGGCGTTCATCCCAACGTAATGGGACTGGGACAGGCAGAAGCATCTCTGGCTTTGATCGATGAAATGGGCCTGAAAATGGACGACATCGACATCGTAGAGATCCATGAAGCTTTTTCCGCAACAGCGGTTGGAGCTCTGGAAGAAATCAAGAATCGAACCGGTTATGACTGGGAAAAGAAATTCGATGAAAAGAAAATAAACCGATACGGCGGTTCCATCGCTATCGGGCATCCTTTTGGAGCCACCGGTATTCGCCTCATTGCAAATGCAGTGATGGACATGAAAAACGATGACTCTGTAAATCGAGTACTCTGCACTGCCTGTGCGCACGGCGGTATTGCCGGAGCGCTGATGATCGAGCGAGCTTGATAGTCGAAGAGTAGTTTAGAGAAAGATACAGAGCAGTGAGTGGTATGGACTCTCTATAGAGATCGCACTGCTTCTATCTGACGTAAAAAGCCGGCCCATAGGAGCCGGCTTTTTTATTGTACGTTCGAGAAAGGGATGGGCCCGAAATCAGGAATTGCTTCGCTTGAGCAGTCGTTCCTGTTCCTCTCTGGCATTCTGGATGGCCATGGCTTTGCGAATGGAACCAATGCGGTGTTCCAGGTCCTTCATTTCTTTTTCCAGCTTCTTCCATTCATCCTGAGGTGTAGGTGTATCGTCGCTGGCAATGCCTTCTGCTTCCATCTCTTCTTTGGCTTCATCCATACCATTCATGATAACACCGATGAAAAGGTTCAATACAATCATGGTACCCATCATTACAAAACTGATGAAGAATAGCGGACTGAGCACAGGAAATGCCTGGGGCGCCGTGCACATGGCTTCCTTGCCATCGTAGCCGTAACCATCGCATCCGTAGGTTTGAATGTACATCAAGTCAGTCCAGTCCTCCAGGGTAACAGCACGAAACAGAGAAATCAATGCCTGAGGCAGGTCGCGAAAATGTATTGGATCATTCGCGGAGAACAGAAATACCGCGGCCACAGCGTAGATATAGAAAAGTAGAAACAGAAAGATTCCGACATAGAACATGGAAGGAATACTCTTCAGAAGCGCTGTTACCAGGATCCTTAACTGAGGCAGTGCTCTTACCAGTCGCAGAACTCGCAGCAATCGCAGCAATCGTAGCACCGTAACATATTCTGCATGAATGGGCAGGAAGGCTGCAGCAACAATGGCGAAGTCAAAGATGTTCCAGGAGTCAGTAAAGAATAGCTGAGGTCTGGGAAAGCGCGCAATAAGTTTGATTACTATTTCCAGAACAAAGATGGCCAGGATGATTTTGTCCATTGCATGAAGAATGGGGCCATACTTCTGAATCATGGAAGGGTAGGTTTCTATGCCCACCAGCACCGCAGTTAACAGGATAACTGCGGTAATGAAATTTTGAAACAGACTGGATTCGCTGATTTTCCTCGATATTTGAACCATGCAGGTTCCTATAATCGCTTGCCTGAAATGCAACTCTTTTTCAAATTACGCCCACTGTATCTGATACCGGTAGACTGTTCCCCGGTGCAGCATTTCAGGGAGGATCTACAATGAAAGGAAAGAAGAAGTTCGCAATACTTCCTCTGTTGCTATTTCTGGGGCTGGCCGCCTTTAAATATTTTTCCGCAGATACGTGGACGAATCCAGAAACCGGAGAGGAAGTTAAGATTGGGTTGTCCGAAGACCAGGAAGAAGCTCTGGGTATGCAGAGCTATCGGCAGGTTCTGTCAGAAAGCGATGTCATTACCAGTGGTCCGGAAGTGGACATGGTTCGTCGAGTGGTGCAAAGACTCATTCCGACTACCGGCGATGGAGGCGATGATTTCGAGTGGGAAGTCAACGTTGTTCGAAATGATCAGGTTAATGCGTTCTGCCTTCCCGGCGGGAAGATCGTAGTATTTACTGGAATCCTTCCGGTAGCCCAGAATGAAGATGGTCTGGCCACCGTTATAGGTCATGAAATGGCTCATGCGACCATGCGACATGGGGCTCAGAGACTCTTCAGCAATGACATTTATAATACGGTAATGCAGGGTGCCAACGCTTCCATGGCTGAGATGGATCCACAGGCTCGCGAAAAGGTACTGGGTCTTCTGGGTGCAGGGGCTCAATACGGAGTGCTTCTGCCTTTCAGTCGTGACCATGAAACCGAAGCAGACAGGATTGGTTTGCTCTATATGGCTCGAGCCGGGTACGATCCGGAAGCATCGGTGGCTTTCTGGCAGCGAATGGCAGAGCAGGGCGGTGGAAGTCAGCCTGAATTTGCATCAACCCATCCCTCTCACGGTACTCGTATCGAGAATCTGCGAAAGTTTATTCCGGAAGCTCGCAAGCAAATGCCCTGATAATTTCTAAGGCAGGGTCGGTATCCGGCCCTGTCATTGAATTTGACTTTCGCTTCCTCCGGTCAACTCCGGTAAAATAGTTTCCATTCCTGGTTTCCAGCCATCGATCCGCTATTTCTAGGCCTTCGACCGCCCATGCGCGGCAGAGGGGAAAGTTGGAGAAAGCCCTGGTAAGTTGAAGGAGGTTAAAGGAAACATCTACTGGTCGTCTCGGACGAATAGATCGGGCAAGAGAGCGCGTACTTCCGGGAGCACGGAGCCCTCCCTTTTTTCGCCTGATGTGTCCAGAACGGCATGGAAGCAGCGAAAGCTGTAGTCCTGCATCTGACTTTCTGAACTCTGTCCGGCCTTTCTCGTATTGTTTCCGTGGTTTAAATCCAGCTTTTCGAATCGTTTTTCGATTTCTTTCCAGGTAGAAAATTCTGTAAGATCTGAAGTGCCCCCTTTTTCCTTTCTGCGATTAAGCCTTCTTCGAATCACATCTTCGCTACATTGAGTTTCCAGAAACAATATAGAGCCCGCGAAGCCAGTTTTCTGACAATGTTCCAGTAACAGATTTCGATACTCTTTTCTGGAAAAACTGGCATCCAGAGAGATCCTGGATTCTGCCCGCATTAGCTTCTGGCCCAGAGCCAGAAGATGCTGATAGTTCCTTCTTTTCTTGTGCGCGCTGTAGATTCCCTCGCCAAAGGCCGAAGGTTTTCGCTTTTCCAGATCTGATTGACGCCGCTTTCTTATGATGTCGCTGGAAAGCACAGGTATACCATCTTCGCGCAGTAGTCTCGCAATAAGCGATTTACCTGTGGCCGGTAAGCCCATTAGAACAATAATCAAAGGCTCCGGCCACGGCCCTGTCGAACCAAAGCTCGTCTTTTTGCCTTTCATTAAATCCTGGACGAGATTCATGTACTGCCGGGATCGTCGCTCCAATCTTTCCTTTCTCGCAGAGTAATCTGAGGAACCGGAGTCCAGATTGCTGAGTTGAAGAGAATCCACCATCAGTCGAACGCAGGCTCGGTATATCTCATAGAGATCCAGAAGCAAATAACCGGCCACATCCGGATAAAGATGTAGATACTCCAGAGCCAGGTTACGGGCCAGAGATTCCTGGCCTTCCAGACGGAGCCCCATAGTAGTAAAGGCCAAATCTTCAAATGGATCCACCTGACGGATTTCGGGACTGAACTCAACACAATCTATAATTGATACGGCTTCTTCCCGTAAATAGATATGGTCCGGTCGAAGATCACCATGGCCGTCTACTTCTCTGTGATTTCTCTTTTTCAGAGAGGGCCTGTTTTTACGAATCAGTTCTCGAAGCTCTGTTGCGAAAGGCACCTGTTGCAGGTTGGACAGAGTCTTGAGTACATTGTTTAACCTCTCAGCAAAACCGCCGGATGGTGGCTGAAAGGGCAGGGATCGATGAAAATAGGCCAGTCTGGATGCTAGGTTTCGCATATCCGCTGTATTCAAGGAGTCCAGCCTTTCCTCCAGGCGATCCGCATCCGGCAGATGCTGCATTACAACGCATACATCCAGAGGCGGACCAAAGCGCTTCTTACATTCATTCAGAGCCTCTTCTACATGGACCTGTAAGTCCTTATCAGAAGTCACCAGGAGTCCATCTTTGATTTCAATTGAGCTTTCCGCCGCTTCATCCCGAGAATCATGATTCAATCGCAAGTCTGGATTCGGACAGATACTGTTCCAGGATATGCTCTGTAATCGTGAAATCTCTTTGCGTTCGGATTCCTGCCGACCCGGGTCTGAATCCTGCGACTCTGGAGTAGATTCATCGAATGCATGGGGGGCCTCTTCGCCTCCGGGATGGTTATTCGCACTATTTGAGTGTCTGGAATGGGCGGGCTTCTCTCTGAAACTTTCCTGACTTTCAAAGAATAGAATTACGTCCAGGTATACTTCCGGAGAGAGGCGAGCATTGAGCGAGTATTCCCTGAGACAGAGGCGAATCCTGGAGGACAGATCTGATTGATCAATGAAGTCAAGGCGAACAGCCTTCTTGAACTTGAATACCCTTTGCTTTCCTACCAGAACCCTGGAAATGTGAGTCTCTTTAAGCTCCAGCGATTCTTCCTGGACAAGTTCTGGATGACCTTTCAGGAGTGCGATCGTATCCATAGTGTTTCTACCGCGGGCAACTATCTTTAATCATTCCAGAGATTCGCAGCACCGAAAACTCCGGCCGAATCTCCAAGCTTGTTTTTCAAAATCGGAGTGGTAGCCCTTTTATGAAAAGTATACTGTAAAACCCTATCTCTGCCCAGGGTGTATAGTTCGTCCAGATTCGACAGGCCTCCGCCCAGTATGACCGCATCCGGATCCAGAATGGAAATCAGACCGCCCAGAGCACGTCCATAATCCTCTAGAAATCGTTCGAAGAACTGCTTCTCTCTAGACTGGCCATTTCGCGCGGCCTCTACAATTTCAGGAACCGTCTTTGACTCCTGGAATTCGGACAGATATCGCTTTTGCAGGCCACCGCCAGAGATCAAGGTCTCGACGCATCCGGGGTTTCCGCACCAGCATTGCGGCCCATCAGGATCGATGCTTACGTGGCCCCATTCGCCGGCAATACCATGTCTTCCAGAATGTAGCTGGTCCTGGATTACTATCCCTCCGCCACATCCGGTGCCCATAATGACTCCAAACACGGTGCCGTAACCCTGGCCTGCACCCATGGTGGCTTCTGCCAGGGCAAAGCAGTTTGCATCGTTTTCGATTCGCACCGGCTGATTCAATCTCTGCTCCAGATCGCTCTGGAGCGGATGACCGATCATAATGGTTGTGTTGGCATTCAATACCAGGTTGGTTTCTGAATCTATGATTCCGGGAATTCCAATACCTACGGTTGCTTGCTGTGTTGATGAGGCCTTCGCTTCTTCCACAAGGCTCACCACTACATCCAGTATGGCTTCGTATCCCTGGTCTGCAGGGGTAGGCTTTCGACTTCGCAGAAGTGTGCGATTCGCTTCATCCAGTAGCACTACCTCGGTTTTGGTGCCACCCAGGTCCACGCCTATTCGATTGCTACGATCGGCCATGGGCTAGATTCCCGTTGCACATTTCAAATGCAACGGTCTTTTATTGGGCATTGCAGTCTGTATGGAAGCCTACTTTGCAGTCTCAGCTAAGGCCTCCAATAGATGCCTCTTTCTATACATACTGTTTCAGCTTTTCCAGGTTCCAGATCTCTTTTGCATACTGATCAATGGTTCGGTCAGATGAAAAGAAGGCACTTCTGGCTGTATTCAGTATGGCCTTTTTTCGCCACACGAATTGATTCTTATATTCTTCTTCGATATGTTTCTGAACATCCAGGTAGGAGCGAAAATCTTCGAGTAGAAAATAATAATCACCGCCATAGGTTAGTGTATGAAACAGTTCCTGAAAGATCCCTGGCTCCCCTGGAGCGAATTCATTTCGATGAATGGACTCCAGCACCCGATTTAACTGAGGATCGGTCTGATAGATATGAACCGGATCATAGCCATGGGAGCGAAGGTTGTTGATTTCTTCTACAGTTCGCCCAAAGATGTAGATGTTTTCATCACCTACTTCTTCTTTGATCTCAATGTTGGCCCCGTCCAGGGTACCTACTGTTAGTGCACCGTTCAGCATGAACTTCATGTTTCCGGTTCCAGATGCCTCGGTACCGGCGGTGGAAATCTGCTCGGAAAGATCTGTGGCTGGAAAGATTCGCTCTGCCAGACTCACCCTGTAATTGGGAAGAAAGGCAACCTTGATACGCCCTTTGATATCCGCATCTGCATTTATCTTTTCTCCCACCGCATGAATCAATCGGACGATTAGCTTGGCCCGGTGGTATCCCGGGGCAGCCTTTCCTCCAAAAATAAATGTTCTGGGAAAATAATCCATAGATGGATTGTCTTTAAGGCTCTGATAGTCTGCGATAATTCGCAGGACGTTGAGCAGCTGTCTTTTATATTCATGAATTCGTTTGATTTGAGAATCAAAAATACTCTCCGGATCTACTTCAACGCCGCATTCATGGCGAATGATTTCAGACAGCTTTACCTTGTTTTGAAGTTTGACTTTGTAAAATGCTTCCTGAAATTCCGAGTCTTCCGCCAGGTTTGAAAGTTGCGAAAGCTGTCCCAGGTCCTGCTTCCAGGATTGTCCCAGTCTGGTTGTTATCAGTCCGCTGAGTTCAGGGTTGGAACCAATAAGCCATCTACGGAAGGTTATGCCATTGGTTTTGTTCTGGAACCTCTCCGGGTAGACTTGCACAAAGGAAGGAAACACATCGGTTTTGATGATTTCCGAATGAATGGCCGCCACCCCATTCACAGCCACAGATCCTACAATCGCCAGGTTGGCCATCCGCACTTTTCGCGGATGTCTTTCATCTATTATAGAAAGCTCCGAAAGCTGATCATCGGGAATCCCCTGGGCCCGGGCCCATTCCATAAACTGATGATTGATCAAGTAAATGATTTCCAGATGTCTGGGTAGCATTCGACCAAAAAGCTCCAGGTCCCATTTCTCCAGAGCCTCGGGCATGACAGTATGATTGGTGTAACCAAAACAGCGGGAAGCCAGTTCCCAGGCTCGTTCGAATTCCAGCTCATAGCCATCCATCAGGATTCGCATTAGCTCGGCGATGCCCACCGCGGGATGAGTGTCGTTTAGCTGAAAGAAGACTTTCTCCGGGAGTTGCTCAATGCCTTCTGCGATGTCAAAGAAATCACTCATGGCATCCTGGATTGTTGCACTTACCAGGAAGTACTCCTGCTTCAGTCGTAGCTCCTTTCCCTGCAGATTGTTTTCATTTGGATACAGAACATGAGTGATGTTTTCGGAATGGATCTTATCTTCTACCGCGCGTACATAGTCCCCGTGATTGAAGTAAGTAAAGTCGAACTCATTGTTTGCCCGAGCTTTCCAGAGCCTTAATGGGTTCACGGTATGGGTCTTGTATCCTGGCATCAGGATATCGTTTCCCGTGGCCAGCACCGTTTCGCCGGGCATCCAGCGAACCAGATGACGATCTTCTTTTCTATAGCTTTCGGTGCGTCCGTAGAAATGTACCGCGTAGGTTCGCTCCAGACGCTCGATAGTCCAGGGATTACCTTCCTTGAGCCAATCATCCGGAAGCTCTCGCTGATGGCCGTGTTCGATCCTCTGGTTGAAGATTCCGTAGTTGTAATAAAGACCGGCCCCCTGGCAGGGTAGATCCATGGTGGAGGCACTTTCCATAAAACAGGCGGCCAGGCGACCCAGGCCACCGTTTCCCAGGCCCGCATCGATTTCGCATTCTTCGATTTCTTCCAGGTCCACTCCAATTTCTTTCAGTAGAGCACGTGCGTAATCCAGAGCTTCCAGGTTGATTAGATTGTTGCGAAGCAGCCTTCCCAGAAGAAACTCCATGGACAGATAATACACCCTGCGGCTCTTTCGCTTCTGTAGCTGTTCCTGGGTTTCGTTATATCGATCAATCAGACTGTCTCGAATGGTATAGGCCAGCGCCTGGTAAATGTCGATGCCATGGGTGTTCTCTTTGTACTTACCCACCGTGTATTCCAGGTGGTGGGCAAAATGTCGCTTCAGGGACTCTGGATCCAGCTTTTGTTCCAGGCCCAGGAGTTCTTTTAGTTTCACGCTGGAAACCAGGGATTGACGCTGCAGCATAGCTTCAGCTCCGCCCAATTCCCGTGGCAGTCAACACAAATCCTCGAATTCTCTTGACCATACCATGGCTGGCAATGCTTGTAGGGTAGCGGGCTCTGCCTGCATTTCCTCTAGATTTGTCCCGATTCATTTCGGCGGAAAAAGGAACCCAGGGTGCCTGTAGAATTAGATTGGAATACATCATCCAGAAACCCCCGCAGGAAGGGCGGGCTGAATCTTCTGGATAACTCCGACCTGTGGTACATGGATGCCATAATCTACGAACTGCATGTTCGTTCTTTTTGCGATGCGAACGGCGATGGCATAGGGGATTTCGCCGGATTGATGAGCCGGCTGGAGTATCTGAAGGATCTGGGAGTCACGGCATTGTGGCTTCTACCGTTTTATCCATCGCCTCTTCGAGATGACGGCTACGACATAGCCGATTACAAAAGCGTTAATCCCATCTACGGAAATCTAAAGGATTTCAAAGAGTTCCTGGCCATGGCTCATGAAATGGGCATGCGCGTTATTACCGAGCTGGTTATCAATCATACCTCGGATCAACACCCCTGGTTTCAGAGGGCTCGCAGGGCACCGGCCGGACATCCTGACCGGGATTACTATGTCTGGAGCGACAGTCCTGATAAATACAGGGATGTTCGCATTATCTTTCAGGATTTCGAAAGCTCCAACTGGACCTGGGATGAACTGGCAGGTCAGTACTACTGGCATAGATTCTATTCGCATCAACCGGATCTAAATTTTGACAACCCCAGGGTTCAGCAGGAAGTATTCGATGTTCTGGATTTCTGGCTGGATCTGGGAGTAGATGGAATGCGGCTGGATGCCATTCCCTATCTCTATGAACGGGAAGGAACTCCCTGCGAAAATTTACCAGAAACACATGCCTTTCTAAAGAAGCTCAGAGCTCATGTGGATGGGAAGTATCGCGGCAGAATGCTTCTGGCCGAAGCCAACCAGTGGCCGGAGGACAGTGTTACTTTCTTTGGAGAGGGCGATGAATGTAACATGGCCTTCCATTTTCCTCTTATGCCGCGAATGTTTATGTCCGTTCGTATGGAGGATAGCTTTCCCATCATAGATATTGTAGAACAGACTCCGGAGCTTCCGGAAGGTTGCCAGTGGGCTGTATTTCTGCGAAACCATGATGAATTGACTCTTGAAATGGTTACCGACGAAGAACGGGATTATATGGTGCGCATGTATGCCAGAGATCCGCGAAGCCGAATCAATCTGGGGATTCGCAGACGTCTGGCGCCGCTCCTGGAAAACGATCGCCGTAAAATCGAATTGATGCATGCACTTCTGTTTTCCATGCCTGGAACTCCGGTAATCTACTACGGCGATGAGATTGGTATGGGAGACAATATCTTTCTGGGCGACAGGGACAGCGTAAGAACTCCCATGCAATGGAGCCCGGACAGAAATGCCGGTTTTTCCGGAACCAATCCGCAGAGATTATTTCTTCCAGTAAATATCGATCCAGATTATCACTATGAATCCCTGAATGTGGAATCCCAGCAGAACAGTCCCAACTCCCTTCTATGGTGGATGAAAAGAATCATTTCCCTGCGAAAACAGATTCCCGCATTCAGCCGGGGCACGCTGGAGTTTGTGCGATGCGAAAATCGTAAGATTCTGGTCTTTGTGCGTGAGTTGCATGATCAGACAATACTGGTGCTGGCGAATCTATCCGCACAGGTGCAGTACGCGACTCTGGATTTGAGCGAACATGCAGGAAAAATTCCTGTGGAGATATTCTCCAGACATACTTTTCCCAGAGTGACCCAGGCTCCTTATTTCTTCTCTTTCGCTCCTTTTTCCTTCTACTGGTTCTCCCTGGAAAATGAAACTCAGCATTATCGCGGTCCCGATGAAGTCCCGGAAATCAAATTGAATAATCTGCCATCGCTGGCCTCGCTGCTGGACTCGAAAGCCAGAGATCTTCTCTCTCCAATACTGCCTGACTTTCTAAGGCAGCAGGACTGGTTTCCTCATCGCACAAGGAATATTAAATCAGCAGAGATCATTCATTCGGTGCATCCCTGGAACGACGAAATGGGCCTTGCAATTATTGAAGTGATCTTCAGTTCGGGTGAGCAGGAATTCTATCAGACCTGTTTTCAGCTTGAGCAGGAGGACCAACCGGAAGAACTCTGGTACGGACTTACCCTGGAGGACATCGCAGAGAGGGTGCCCATTGTGGCTCGGCTTACGGTTGAGGATGGCGATAGACGACGATTTCTGCTGCGGGAATGTCTGGGAAGATGGGAACCCGCGCAGAGATTGCTAGAAGCAGCCCTGCGAAACAAGCAGATTCGTTCGGATGGAACTCGCATCATACCGGAACTGGGAAAAGATCTGAAATCCGCTTTAAAAGATACGGATCTTTCTATGGCTCCCATTCCATTTAGCAGCAAATACAATAACATAGTCTTCAATTTCGCCGACCAGGTAGTATTCAAGCTGTATCGCAGAATGGAAGAAGGAGTGCACCCGGAACTGGAAACCGGTCGGGCTCTTTCCGGACAGCAAAAGGGAGGCATTCCCACAGCCTATGGCTCACTGACCTACGATCATAATGGCAAACAGATGAGTGCCGGAAGTTTCTGGGAATATGTACCCAATCAGGGCACCGCTCTGATGTTTACCAGAGACAATCTGGAAAGCTTTCTTCGCATTGTTCCTGCTTTGAGCTACAGCCATCCCTACGTCGATGCAGATGACTGGACCCGCGGTGAGAGATCGGAAATGCCTGAAGTTATTCAGGAGTCCACCGGTAACTTCCTGGTCTCTGCTCAGGAAATGGGTGAAACCGTGGCCGAGCTACATGCAAGGCTTAGAACGGTGGACCCGGAAGGGCAGAACAATGATTTTTCCGTAGAGCCTTTTACATCCCACTATCGTCGTGCATTGTATCAGGGCCTGCGAAACACCCTGGATTACAGTATATCCGAGCTGCGAAAGGCCATGCCGGAGCTGGATTCCACCACCATCAGCCTAATTGGAGCACTGATGGAGTATCAGAAACCCATGGATCGGCTGTTTCAAAATGTAAAGGATCGCAACCTGGCCTCCGGTCGCATCAGGCTTCACGGGGATCTGCATCTGGGACAGATTCTTTATACTGGAAAGGGCTTTGTGGTGCTGGATTATGAGGGCTCGGTGCATCGCAGTTTTTCTGAGAGACGAATCAAAGGTAGTCCTTTGCGGGATGTGGCCGGGATGTCCTGGTCATTTGCGAAGGAGGCCATGCACATAGTCTATGGAAGAAATTTTCCAGGGCTTGCGGAAAGCCAGGCCAGAAGATGGGTGACCATCTGGTATAATGCCACCGCAACCATGTTTCTGGCGGGGTATCTAGAGCATATGGCCAGAACCAGTTCCTGGGATTTGCTTCCTTCAGAAAGGCATCAGGTGCAGGAATTGCTGGACATCTTTCTTCTGGAGCGAGGTCTTCAGTCCCTGGGCTACGTTCTCCCGGATGTGCGAGCCGAACGATTGCCTCCTTCTGAACTGGAAAGTAGAGTCAGGGCTCTGCTAATGATCACCACACAGTGTATCTCTCTGTAAGAGTTAGAAGGTTTTTTTGAATGTTTTTTATTCTACCTTCCATTTTTGGTTGATGGAATTTGAATCCACCCCAAGATCTGTAACCAGTGTTATGCGAAATAAAAAAGAAAATGCAATCTTATCAAATGAAAAGACCAGGACGGATAGCTCCAGAGGATTACTTCGCTGGCTGGGACTGTCCGCAGGTGCATTGCTGATTGGATCTCTGGCTGCGCTCTGCGGCGATAGCTCCAACCTTGGCTATGTCCATGTAGATATGATCGATAACTCCTTTTCGCCGCCGCTGCAGCGAATTCACAAAGGAGGAACCATCGTATTTAAGAACATTGGTAGAAATCCGCATAACGCTGTTGCCGTGGACGATGCCTGGAGCACAGAGAATGACTTTGGAAGCCTGAATATGATGGGTGGCGACAAAGCCAGCGTTACCTATCCAGAAGAAGGGGTCTTTCCCTATTATTGTACCTTTCATGCTACTCCGGATCAGAGAGTGGGCATGGTAGGCACCATCGTCGTAGGCAATGTAGAATACAATCCTCAGACGGCGAAGAAAGCAGAACCTGTATCTGAATGGACCGGTGTTACTCGCAGGGTGCCATCTGACTATCCCACTATTCAAACAGCGGTGGATGCCGCCGATCCAGGGGATATGGTACTCATCGCGCCCGGTGTCTATAAGGAAGAAGTAGTAATTACCACTCCATCGCTGATTATTCGCGGCGAAGATAGAAACAAAGTGATCGTGGACGGTGAACATGTAAGAGGTAATGCTGTTACCGTTGTGGGAGCTGATGGTGTTGCCATTGAGAACATGACGGCGCGAAATGCGGTACTCAATGGATTCTTCTGGACCAGCGTAAAAGGCTATCGCGGCTCCCACCTCACAGCCTATAACAATGGTGACTATGGAATCTATGCATTTGACTCCCAGGACGGAGTTATCAAGCATTCCTATGCCTCCGGTAGTCCGGATTCATCTTTCTACATTGGGCAATGCTATCCCTGCAAAGCCATAATCCATGATATCGTGGCCGAATACAGCGCCCTGGGCTACAGCGGCACAAATGCTGGCGGAGAACTGTATCTAATCAATTCCATCTGGAAGAATAACATCGTAGGTCTTGCTCCAAACACACTGGACAGTGAGCTACTTCCTCCGCAGAGAGAAGCTACGATCTGGGGAAACATTGTTCTGAATAACAATAACATTGAAGCGCCATTTGTGGCTCTCACCTGGCCTTCTTTTGGAAACGGTATTCTTGTGGCCGGTGGGTTGAGAAATCACATCGAAAAAAATATTATCATCAATCATCCCAACAATGGCATTGTAATGCTGCCCAATCTGCAGGAGAACTTCTGGCTCAGTCATGGCACAGTGGTGAAAGATAACTACATTGCAGGCTCAGGTCGCACGGATATTTCACTATCTGGTCCCATTAGTATGGGTAACTGCTTTTCCGGAAACTCTTACAGCACTACTATCCCATTTGGCCTGGAGCACTTTTCTGGATGCGACTCACCAATTCGTTACATGATGGGTGGCGATATGTCCATGATGATGGGTGCCATGGCGATGATGATGGATGCGAAGATGGGTAACTTCAAGTCCGGGGATTATAAGACCCAGCCCATTCCGGAAGCACAGCCAGAAATGCCGGAAGACATGAAAGCCAGTATCAAGCCTGCTCTTACTCCCTTTGAAGATCATAGCTATCTAATCGAAAAGGCAGCTTTCCATCCAGATGCGCAGAAGTATCTGGCTGAAGCAAAAGGCGGGCCGTCCTATGTAGGATCTGTTCAAACCGTGGTGCCCGGAGGATTTCTGGCTATAGTCTATCACATCTTCGCCTATCTGTTGCCTTTCGTAGTGTATGCCAGCTGGACCTTTATGGCTTTTCTGGATATGCATCAGAAAAAGGAAAACAACCTGGGTTGGACTGCAGGTATTATTCTGGTGCCATTTCTGGGATCACTGGCCTACCATCTGAAAGGTGGTAGTACGCTTCCAGGATGGCTTCGCAAGTCCATGCTCATTTCAGGAGGAGGAGTATTCCTGCTGGTGGTTCTGGTTGCAGTGGCTCTGATTTTCTGAGCCCTGCAATGTGATATATGCTACTGATAAGAGTCATAGAAGATGTATGCTCGGGCCAGCTAGAGGAAATGCATTAGCGAAAGAAGGGCCCGGGCTTCGGACTCGCAAAACGGAAGCGAAAACAGGTAAGTCCTGGTGGCTTCGAACATGAACTAGAATTTTTGATCGGGGGAAATATGGAAAAGGCATTCGATAATCCTGGATTTATCCAGCTACTATTAAACTTCTACGGGTACTACGTGCCGTTCATTCTACTGGCGGTCTGGGCTCCTCTGGCGCTGTATGACCTGGCTCGCAGACAGGATGTGGAAGGAAAAACTGGAGCTATCTGGGTGGGAGCCATCGTTGCTCTGCCCCTGGTAGGGGCCGGCGCCTATCATTTGATAGGGAAGAGTCAGCTCCCTGCCTGGGTGAGAAACTATCTGGTTATTGGAGGAACAGTTCTGCTTGTAGTCCTACTTCTGATATCCTCTGTTCTGGGAACTTGAAACGTAAGGATTTCTTAAGATGGCTGGGAATCGGTGGCGCGGGTGCGGTGACCGGTGGTGGGCTGGTAGGCCTGCTCAAAGGGGGAGGCCGAAGTTTCACTACCGGTTATGGCTCACAGGAGGCTAGCAACAACTGTTTGCCCGGCCAATCCAGTCCTGCATCGGCGCAACCCGGTAGTTCCTTTCAGCCCACATATCAATCCAGTTTTGGCCCGGCACAGCCCACTCCCGGGGATGGAGTGGATATCATTGGCAATTCCTATGGCAGCATGGTTCATCCACCGGCAGCTCTGGGTGCTGAGTATCTGGCGGCCTTCGAGCGAAAGGCCGTGGGAGGAAATGCCAGCACGCTTCTTCGCAGAAAAGAAGGCGCCCCAGATATTACCAAAACGGCACTGACTAACCGGGAAAAGCCGGTCTATACGGCTCTGTCCACCAGGGAAAGCGGGCTCATCCCTCCAGTCCAGGTTCCTGGAAAGATGCGAGAGTTCACCGTAGATACGGTGGAACGCACATTGAACATCGCCCATGGAACAATCTTTAATGCCTGGACTTTCAATGGCACAGTGCCCGGCCCTGTGATCAGGGCCACGGAAGGGGAAACCCTTAAGATTAACTTTCGCAATCTAACTTCCGAGCCTCATTCATTGCACTTTCACGGTACCCATGATGTGAATTTTGATGGATGGGAGCCCATTCCCGCCGGTAAGTCCACAGAGTACATTATTCAGGCGGGTCCTGCAGGCGTGCATCCCTATCATTGTCATACAGCTCCCATTGACGTGCATATTGCCCGTGGTCTCCTGGGCGCTTTGATCGTGGATCCGATTCAGGGACGTCCACCGGCTCGCGAAGTAGTTCTAATACTGAATGGTTATGATTTAAACAATAGCGGACGAAACGATCTGTTCTGCTGGAACGGAATAGCCGGCTACTACAGCCGGTATCCCATCAAGGTGCGAGTGGGCGAGCTGGTTCGACTGTATGTAGTAAATATGGTGGAATACGATCCAATTGCCAGTTTCCATTTGCATGCTCAGACTTTCGATGTTTATCGCACCGGTACCGGTCTTACACCGGATACTCATACCGACATTGTAACTCTGGGGCAAACGGAGAGGGCAGTACTCGAGATGCGTTTCCCCAGAAAGGGGCGCTATATGTTTCATCCTCATCAATCCTATATGGCTGCAAGAGGAGCCATGGGCTGGATTGTAGCTGTCTGAATCTGCGATCGCAGTAGATTCCTCGGGAGTGCTTTATGTCTTTTATTAATCGAAAGAACCTTCTTACTGTTGCCCTGGTTATATTCTTTGGACTGGCCGGTTTCTTTATCACCAGATCCTGGCTGGCCCGGGGAGAGCAGAGTCTGGAACGACCCTCCAGAAAGCTGCAGAGTCTGAACCAGGTTACATTGCAAGATAGCAAAGGCAGAGATGTGCCCATGTCTTCGTATCACGGGCAGCCAAGAATTCTATATTTGGGTTACAGCCACTGCCCGGATATGTGTCCCATGGCATTGTCCAATCTAAGTCGAGCTATGCGAAAGGAACCGGAATTACAGAAATCGGTGCAGACCATTTTCATTAGCGTGGATCCGGAAAGGGACAGTCCCGAGCAACTGGGACGATATGAAAAGCAGTTCGCTCCTTTAAGACTGGCTGCTTTGAGTGGTGCCAGAGAGGAGATTGAGATCCTTGCTACGGATCTGGGAGCCAGGTACGAAAAAGCTCCGGCCACAGGAAATCCTTCCATGGGACAGTACGGTGTGAATCATTCCTTATTTTTCTATTTTATTGATCGCGAAAACAGGCTGGTGGCTACCCTTCCATCGGGCATCAGCCCTGATGCAATTCTGGATGCCGTACACCAGCATCTGGATCCCTGAAGAATCGTTGGTGAAATAACATCGCCGAGCCGGCCAGGATCGGCCCGGAGATCAGGAGTCTGTCCCGGCAATTTTCGCGCAGTGGCAAACAGGCAATACAGGTAATGGTTCGCTCTGGGCAACAATCAGGCAGGGTTTGCTCCCTGAAGAAAATAGGTAAACACATTTCCTTTGCCCTTGAGCTCTACCGTCCCCCTTTGCTCCAACACAAAGTCATCTTTAAGAAGCTCTGCTGTCTGCTCCGAGATATGGATGCGACCGGGCAGGCTATGGGACTCCAGGCGGCTGGCCACATTTACTGAATCGCCCCATACATCGTAGATAAATTTCTTTTCACCGATGACGCCGGCCACTACCGGCCCGGTATGGATGCCTATGCGAAGATCCAGTTTGCTTCCATCTTTGAATCTAAATTTCCCTGCTTCTTTCATTATATCCAGAGAGAAGCGGGCCACCGCGCTGGCATGTTCCTGCATGAAGCTGGGAAGGCCGCCCACTACCATATAGGCGTCACCAATGGTCTTGATCTTTTCCAGGCGATAGGTATCGGTGAGGCGATCGAAGACAGAAAAAACCCGATTCAGTATTTCAATGATCTGATGCGGCTTTCTGGATTCTGCAAGACTGGTAAAACCTACGATGTCTGCGAAGAGTATGGTTACTTCACGGGCGCTCTGTGCAATAACCTTCTTCTGGGACTTCAATTCCCGGGCCACCGGCTCGGGTAGAATATTCAGCAGTAGTTTCTCTGCCCGATTCTGCTCCAGAGCAATCTGTTCGAACGCTTCCTCCACTGATCTGCGAGTCTCATCGTTCTCCTGCATTATGGCTCGCACTCGGCCGAGTACTTCGTTGTATCGTTCTGCGATTTGTCCAACTTCGGTAAAAGGTTCTACCGGAACATCGAAACTCAAATCGCCAGTCTTCTTCTGATGGTCCATGACAAGAAATAGATCGATTAGATCTGTTCTGGCTTTGTGTTCAGAAATATTTAGACCTTCCCTTTCTTCCTCCACGCTAACACGCAATGGAAAGATTCGATTCAATGTCCACAGTAGTAGATACGTAATTAGAAAGGCGCTGCCACCAATGCAAATGATACCAAGAAGCTGAACCAGGAGTTGTTCGCTAAAGGCCAACCCGGTGCCAAGAATACTGGAATCCCCAAACAGGGCCACAGCCACGGTTCCCCAGATTCCAGCGACAAGATGTACAGGTATGGCCCCTACAGCATCATCGATTTCCAGCTTTTCCAGAAGCAACTCAGCTGGCCGAACCAGAGCGCCTCCTATGCCTCCAATCAACACTGCTTCGCCAGCAGTCACTGCATGGCAGCCGGCCGTTATGGAAACCAGTCCTGCCAGGGAACCATTCAGTGGGGCCGTGGCTTCCGGGTAGCGATGAAAAATCCAGCCCACGGCCAGAGAAACAATAAGTCCTGCTCCTGCTGCCAGTAGAGTTTTCATTATTATGGGTGCCACCGAAGCGTTCATTGCCATGGAGCTACCGCCGTTGAATCCAATCCAGCCGAACCATAGTATGATCCCACCCAACATGGCCATGGGAAGATTACCGGGATTGATCTGTTGCACCTGGCCATTTATGAACCGTCCGGCCCGGGGACCAATCACCAGCAGAGCTGCAAGGGCTACGGAGCCTCCAACGCTGTGAACAACAGTGGACCCTGCAAAATCTACAAAGCCCAGAGATTCCAGCCATCCCCTGGAATTGGCGGCGAAAAGCCCATGCCAGGCCCAGTGACCTAAAACTGGATAAATGATAAGAGATACCAGAGCGGTAATGATCAGATATCCTTGAAACTTTAATCGCTCGGCTACGGCACCGGAAACGATGGTGGCCGCAGTTCCGCAGAATGCCAGTTGAAAGACGAAAAATCCGGGGCTGGCACCATCGGTATCCTCCAGGAATTCCGGCGCGAACAATCCAGTGCCAAGAAAGCCCATAAGCGTGGGGCCAAACATAAAGCCAAATCCCAGAAGCCAGAAAGTCATTGTGGCCAGGCCAAAGTCTGTGATGTTTTTGATGGCTACATTAATAGAGTTCTTATTTCGCGTTAGACCGGACTCCAGGCAGAGAAAGCCAGCCTGCATAAACAGAACCAGAGCGGCGGAGATCAATACAAGCAGGGAATCCAGAGACGAAGATGATGCAGGATTCATAGAGGCCTCCAGGGCTGCCCGGATCCTCCAGAAATCGCATGCGAATATGGCTAAATGCCTGGTGTTCGGGCATGCTCTGGAAAAAAACCGGAATTAATCTATGATAACTGCACTTTGTGTGCCAGATAGGCAGCCTGCCGGAAATCTATGCCAGAATTTCGCTTAATGAGTGGTGTCAAAACACCTGCGAATGCATCCTGTCCGGGTCCGACTGAAGCGAAACGCTGGTTCATTATTCTGGGCCCATCCATGCCAGATTTCGCCCGGGAACCGTTCCGATTACTGATGCTCGATTCCGTAGCCTTCGGTAGAGTGCTCTCTGTCCGGTCCGGGTGCGGTTACCGAATCGATGCTGAACTCCAGAGACTGCTCGAACGGATGTGCGCGAATGCTGCAGTTGGCCACGGAGCACTGTTTGCAATAATGCTTGCTGCATGGATCTATATGGGTATGAAATTCGCCGTTTATTCCGGTGACCGCCAGCACCTGCTTTTCGAATAGTTCCACAACTTCATGGATCTTCTTGATTGTGTAGTGTTCCGGCACCGCTGCATGTAGATCGATGTGGCTGTATTTCCCGCTTCGCAAAGTGCGCATTTCATGGACAGAAATGATTTCCGGTACCCGGTGCTGATTCATGGCACCTACCAGCTTTTCCAGAAGCTCCGGATCTTCGTTGTCCATCAAGCCACCTACAGACTCCTTTATTAGCCCTGCTCCTGTATAAAATAGCCAGGAGGAGAATAGCAATGCAATGGCCGGATCCAGCCACGACAGCCCGGTAACATAAACCACAGCCAGGCCTGCCATAACGCCCAGGGTCGTAACAAAGTCGCTCATTAGATGCTTGCCATCTGCCTCGATGGAGCGGGAGCGATGCTTGCGACCGCTACGCATCAGATAGAATCCCAGCAATCCGTTGGCTGCTCCTGCTGCGAAATTCAATACCAGGCCCAGTCCCAGAGATTGGAGCTCGGTGCCACGTATCAATGTTTCAATGGATTCGTACGCGATAAGCACAGCAGCAAGAAGAATGAGCCCTCCTTCAAAAGCTGCCGAAAACAGTTCAATCTTACCATGTCCGTAGGGATGGTCCTCATCCGCTGGCTTTTCTGCATAGAGCACCGAACCAAAAGCAAACGCGGCAGCCAGAACATTGACAATGCCCTCGAGAGCATCGGACTTCAAGGCCATGGATCCAGTCAGGTAATACGCCAGGAACTTAATGCCCAGGATCAGCACACCCAGGATTATAGAAAGCAGCAGAGGGAATCTGGGAGTTCTATTATCTCTTCTGGGCATGAGCCTCGGATTTCTTTCGTTGCTTGATTCTATTGCGCAGATCCTGAAGCACGTTCATGAAATACACGTAGGCTTCATGGGGAGTTCCATATGGACTGAAATACTTATGCACATCGCCATCATTCCAGAACTTGGTACTCATGTAGTAAAAGTGGTCGGATGTCTGAAGCTTGCGCCAGTCATCGAGCATGACCGGATCATTGATGTCCTTTACATCCTTTTCCAGTTCGTAGATGGAGGCGGCTGCTTCTCTCTGCATGCTATTTCCCAGCCAGGCAGAAAGGTCCCTTTCCATATCCGCCCAGGAAACAGCCTGGTCGGTATCGATTTCTCCCACCGGTTCCCGCTGGCGGGCTGCTTCGGTTACCGTAGAAAATCTAAAGTCCCTATGTCTGAGAAGTGCGTTGGGCAGTGCATCCAGGAATTTAAAAATTCCAGTGTCTTCCCATTGGTGCTCTCCAAAGGTTTCATAGTCCATGAACAGATTTACTACATTGCCGTTTCCGGCAACGTTGTGAAGCCAGCTTGCAAATTTTTCTGTAGTTAGCGGAAATTCCAGCCAGCCTCGATCCGAGAATCGAAATGCGATGTCATCGCTAAGACGATAGTTTTTCAGGAAGGCCTTGATGCGCGGACTGTACCTGGGGCGATACAGATAGTTCGGGCTTCTCCATCCCAGCAATCTTTCCGCCCCTTCGCAGAGGATGGCCGTAAAACCCATGTCTTCTGCCAGGTAGGCAATATGGTTGTTGTAGATTAGCTCGGTATTTCTGAACGATGTAGGTCGAACTCCGAATTCATTGTACATTAAATCCGAATGCATTCGGACCTGCTGTCTGAATTCGCTTTCGCTAAATAGGCTTGCCAGGCTGTGATAGTAGGTTTCTGCCAGAAATTCTACGCGGCCGGTTTCCGCAAGGGCGCGAAACAGATCCATCACATCTGGTGTCCACCGTTTGAATTGCTCGATGGCGGTCCCGGTCACGGAAAAGGTAAATCTAAACTCATCTCCGTGTCTTTTAACCAGTTCGTAAAGTAACGATGTGGTGGGGCGATAGCACTTGTTGGCTACTTTTTCAGCGATTCTGGCATTGGCCTCATCGTCGAAATAGTTTGAGTTGCCCAGATCAAAGAATCCGTATTTGCGCAACCGATAGGGCTGATGCACTTCAAAATAAAAGCAGATGGAAATCATGCCAGTACTCCCCGGTAAACCTCTTCCAGTCTTTCTGCGCTATTGGCCCAGGAAATCCGCCGTACCTCCTCCAGACCTCCGGATTTTAGTTGAGTATGCAGTTCATCGTTTCCAATGACATCCAGAATGGCTTTTGCGATGGCATCTACGTCCCAGAAGTCCAGTTTAATTGCATTTTCAATTACTTCGCTCACTCCCGATTGCCTGGATACAATTACCGGAACCCCCTGGGACATGGCCTCCAGAGCCGTAAGTCCAAATGGTTCGGACACGGACGGAATTACATATAGATCGCTCATCCCGTAGATCTTCTTGATCTGCTCTCGGTTCAGGAAACCGGTATAATGGAAGTATTTTCCAATTCCCAGGTCTGCAGCCAGTTCGATCATGCGAGGATACATATCCCCGGTCCCTACCATAACAAAGCGAACATTTCGGTTCTGATCGATTACCTTTCTGGCGGCACGAACGAAATAATCCGGGCCTTTTTGAAATGTAATCCGCCCCAGGAAAGTAACCATTCTATCTTCGAATGGACGGGAAGCAGGGGCTACCTGTTCTTCAACCTCGACTGCATTATGGACTGCGAAGACCTTTTCCGGCGCGATGCCGTAGCGATTAATGATAATATTGCGAGTATAGTTGCTTACCGTAACCACGGCACTGGCTCGATGGAAGGGATGTCTTTCCATATCTTCAACGTAGCGATTTCCATGAATGCCGCTACGATCGAATTCCGTAGCATGCACGTGAGCCACCAGGGGCTTTCCGGATTGGACCATCGCTCCCAGCGAAGCGGGAAAAGTCATCCAGTCATGACCATGAATGAGATCGACTTTCAGTCTCTTTCCCAGCAAGGAACAGAAATCTGCATATAGATGGATCTGATGAACCAGGTCCGAGCCATAACCACCGCTCAGCAATCGTTCTGCGGCTGCTTCGTTAGCCTGAATCTGACGAGATAACTGCTTGCGAATTAGATCCAGATTCTGGGAGATTTCGTCTGCTGTGAGCGTCGGGCTATCGTATGCGCCAAAAGGCAGCATTTTTCGAATCTCGTCTCCATGTCTTTCAGCAAAACTGAACAACATTTCCTGGAGCTCTGCATCGGAAATGGGCAGTTCTTTTGTATTAAGACCAATGAGATGGACTCCAGGATCCCTGGGTTCATTGCCGTAAACCCTGGGAAGAACGAAATACACAGTATGGCCTCTGGCCGCAACTTCGCGCGCCAGCCCTCGACAGGCCATGCCCAGCCCTCCGGTGATGGCCGGCGGGTATTCCCATCCTATCATAAGTATCTTCAAAGGCTTCATCGAATACGCTTTTTTTTGATATGCGAAACAGGATTCACGAGTAACCTGAGTCACGCTTGCATAATCATTTTGTCAAATGAATTATGGTTTTCCAGCGGAATTGATAAATCTGCAGGAAAAGTTTAGCGTCCCGGGAGAGGAATATATAAATGAAAGTATTACCTGGTAAGTCCTATCCTCTGGGTGCGACCTGGGATGGGGCCGGGGTTAACTTCGCCCTGTACTCTGAGAATGCCAGAAGTATTACACTGTGTCTGTTTGAGCATGCATCGGATACGTCAGAAGCCTACTGCATTCCCATGCATGAGCGCACAGATTACGTCTGGCACTGCTATGTATCCGGCATCCGCCCTGGGCAGCTATACGGGTACCGGGTAAATGGCCCGTACGCTCCTCATGAGGGACATCGCTTCAATCCTGCCAAGGTTCTGCTGGATCCCTATGCCAGGGCCATTGGCCGAGACCTGACCTGGCATCCCTCACTTTACGGATGGAAATTTCCCGATAATCTGGAAACTCCGGACTATACGGATTCAGCGCCCTATGTGGCGCTGGGCGCTGTAGTGGACACAGCCTTTACCTGGGGAGATGACCGACCTCCCAGGATTTCCTGGGAAGATACCGTAATTTACGAGGCTCATGTTAAAGGATTTACCATGCGGCATCCGGAGGTGCCTCAGGATCTTAGAGGTACCTACCTGGGGTTCTGTAGCGAACCGGTGGTGGACTATCTTAAGTCCCTGGGAGTTACAGCGGTGGAGTTGCTACCTGTGCATCACAGCATCTCCGAGCATGCTCTGGTCCAGAAAAGTCTTACTAATTACTGGGGCTACAATACCCTGGCCTATTTCGCACCCTGTAGTCGCTACACTGTAGGCCGGCGGGAAACCGATGCCATCTACGAATTCAAAACCATGGTTCGCACTCTGCATCAGGCCGGGCTGGAAGTCATCCTGGATGTAGTTTATAATCACACATCGGAAACGGATCATACAGGTCCGACTCTTAGCTTTCGCGGTATCGACAATCAGGCCTACTATCGTCTTCAGCCAGAAGCCCCTCATCTATTCCAGGACTTCACAGGATGTGGAAACACCCTGAACATGAACAATCCCAGAGTGCTTCAATTGATTATGGATTCCCTTAGATACTGGGTCACCGAAATGCACGTAGATGGATTTCGCTTTGATCTGGCCAGTGCACTGGCCAGGGAACTTTTCGAAGTGGATCGCCTGGCATCGTTCTTTGATATTATCAGTCAGGATCCGGTACTTTCCAGGGTGAAGCTGATCGCAGAACCCTGGGATCTGGGTGAAGGGGGATACCAGGTCGGCAATTTCCCAGGTCAATGGGCGGAGTGGAATGGTCAGTATCGCGATCAGATACGAAGATACTGGAACCTGGGGCAGGCACGGGTTGCTACCATGGTTACACGTTTCGCCGGTTCATCTGATCTATATGCATCCGCCGGTCGCAAAACTTCAGCCAGTATCAACTACATTACAGCACACGATGGGTTTACGTTGCATGATCTGGTAACCTACGGAGAGAAACATAACGAAAGCAATCTATGGGACAATAAAGACGGGCATGATGATAATTTGAGCAACAATCATGGTGCGGAAGGGGAAACGGACGATCCGCTAATCCAGGCCCGTCGGATGCGAATGAAAAAGGCATTCCTGGCAACTCTGCTTACCTCCCAGGGAGTGCCCATGCTCCTGGCCGGCGATGAGCGCGGACGGACCCAGAGAGGAAATAACAACGCATACTGCCAGGATAATTCCATTAGCTATACAGACTGGAAAATCAGCGAAGAGGCATCTGAACTCCTGGATTGGACTCGGAGCCTGCTCGAGATTCGCAAGAGAAATGAGGTGCTTCGCAGAAGGAATTTTCTGTTTGGATATGATCCCGGTGGATCGGAAATCAAAGATGTTTACTGGCTGGCGCCCACAGGCGATGAGCTGGACGAAAGGCAATGGCATGAAAGAGGAACTGCATTCTCTGTTGTGTTGCCGTCTGAATTTGGAAGGAGAGCAGATCTAAAGCGCATCATGGAAGGCCGGAGCCTTTTGATCTGCTTTAATCCGGAGAAGTCTGCCATTCGTTTTCGAATTCCCACTGTGTTTCAAGCAATCTGGCGTTGTGTTCTTTGTTCCGAAGGCAGCTACTCCGATAACGGAGACTCACGAATTGAGCACCGCGAACTACCTCCCGGTGCCTGGTTTACTCTGGGAGCCGAAGGAGTATGCATCTTTGAAGCGGAGGAGGGCTGGTTGGATAGAGAACTGGATCGTCAATCCAGGGAGCCAGAGCTTCAGAGACTTGCCGACGAAATCGGCATCTTGAGAAATTTTACGGACTTAACCGGCAAGACCCATAATCTGGAAGGTCTGAGACTGGAGAAAATTATTCGTGAACTACTGCCGCAGGTTCCGGATGGATTTAAGCCAGACGAGGTACGCCTGGATTTAAGGCGGCAGAACTGGAACGACGCTCTGGATTCCTGTATCGTATGCTTCGAAAGCGAGCTGGATACGGAAGAAGGCTACGTCCAGGTTCGCCTGCCGGAAGAAGAGAGAGATGGTCATGCGCTGACCATAATGTACGAAAGCGGAGAGAGCTTTAGACATTTACCTCTGGAAGTACGATGGAAGCAGGGTTCCACAGTTCTGGATGACATTCGGTACTTTGCCTACCATGTTCCTTTGCCAGGAGATCTAAAACCGGGATACTATATCCTGGAACTGCTAAAGGATGGCATTGCAGCAGATCGTGGTCTTCTGGTCATAAGTCCGGATCGCTGTTTTGTATCTGCCCAGGATGGAAGCGAAAGTCAAATGCCAGCGGTTGCCTCCAACGGAGATCCCATTCTGGGCCAGGTGTATGATGATGGTTTGCGCGATACCGGAGTAACTCTGCAGCTTTATTCCATCCATTCTTCCCGTAGTGTGGGGGCCGGGGACTTTCATGATCTTCTGGAGCTGGGAGGTCAGCTGGCGGAGGACGGATATCGGGTGCTGGGGCTTTCGCCGTTGCATGCACTGTTTTTGAATCATCCTGAACTGAGAAGTCCCTATTACCCGTCTACTCGCAAGGAGATTCATCCATTCTACATTGGTCCGGCTTTGCTTCCCGAATGGAGGTCCGTGCCGGATGGAGATAAACTTCTAGGGGAAGCTGCCTTTCTACCGGATAATTATCGCATTGATTATCCTCGATCCATGAAGATCAAACTGGAGCTTCTGGAAAAGGCCTATCATGCATTTCAGACCTCCGGTGATCCAGAGGTGCATTCAAGAAAGGACCGAATGCAATCGTATCTAAGGAAGAACCCGGAGCTGCATGAGCATGCCATGTTCGAACTGCTGCAGGAGATCGATGTGTCTGGCTCCGAAGAAGAAAAGGCCTGGAAAGCAGGAAAGACAGACAACGAGATTCGTCAGAAATACGCAGGCAGGCTGGGATTCTACGAATATCTATTCTGGGCCGCCAGGGATCAGTTCGATTCTGTCTGTGCGAAGCTTTCGGAAAAGGGACTGCGACTGTACACCGACGTAGCTGTGGGAGTTGCCATGGATGGAGCGGATCACAGAACCAATCCAGACCTTTATGCGAAGAAAGCCAGAGCAGGGGCTCCGCCGGATTTCTTTGCTCCTACCGGTCAGGACTGGGGTATTGGAGTCTGGAATCCTCTGGCACTGAAAAAGAAGGCATTTCGTCCATTCAGGGATCTACTGCGAGCCAACATGATTGAAGATGGATATCTTCGTCTGGATCATGTAATGTGGTTGTTTCGACTTTTCTGGGTCCATCCGGATGCAGGCACCTATGTCTATTATCCCTATCGCGAGTTAACGGCACTTCTATGTCTGGAAAGTCATCTTCACCGATGCACTGTCATCGGTGAAGACCTGGGAACGGTTCCCGATGAAATTGAAGACATACTGCGAAAGAGACATATGCTTTCCTGGAAAGTTCTATTCTTCGAAAGAAACGCCGATGGCTCTCTGTGCGAAACGGAAGGTTATCCCAATCTGTCCGTAGCTACGCTAAATACGCATGATCTTCCCACCTGGAATGGATACTGGCTGGGTGTGGATATTCTGGACCGAAAGAAATGCAAGAGATTTCGCCAGGAAGAAGATGCTGCGGCGGCCCTGGAGGAAAGGAAAAACGACCGAAACCATATCCTGAGATATCTACTGGATCAGAAGGTTGTGGAGCCAGCTACCGCAGAAAAGCTAAGCTCTCTGGCAGCGCATGCCGCAGATTTCGCCGAAGGCAATGAGGAAATGCCATCGGATTCGGAGCTTGTGACTCTTTCTGTGGCCATTCATCGTGCGTTGGCCCGTAGTTCTTCTCGATTGGTTCTGGTTTCTATGAATGATCTTACCGGGGATTTGCATCAGCCCAATATGCCTGGAACGGTGGATCAGTATCCAAACTGGAAGATACTCAGCCCCCTCTCCATAGAGCAACTGGGCAAGGGTAAGTATTACAGAGCCATTACGGATGCTGTTATGGAGGAAAGGGCTGCACCGTCCGGGGAAAAAACTGGATCGTAGAGAAGCTGTAACGGTGGGGTAACAGGTAATACTGAATGTATCTGCATGTACGCAGAACCAATGGCATTTTTTCATTTTCGAGTCCGCATCTATCATCGCGGAAAGTTTTTCAGGGCCTATCTGCTTTCACTGAGTGAGACAGGAGCTCTGTTTGCGATGGATAGTAAGGAGTATTTGCAATTGGACACAAGCCGTAGCGTTCGAGGCAGCGTGGATTCCAGATACGGAACCGAGCTCGAATTCAAAGGCAGGATAGTGCGAAAAGAAGGTCTGCAGCTCCGAGATCAGTTCTTTTACACTGTGTCTGTAGAATTTGAAGTGCCCCGCATACTCAGCGATGTCCTTCTGGCTACCACTCTGTCGGTCCAGCCGGATCTGGACTTTGCCTGAAGCACCTGAAGCCCCTGAGTGCCCGTGGGACGAAGCGCCCAGGGGACGAAAGCCGGTTGATAGGTAAGGCACCGAAAATGAAATCGACCTGTGTCTTCTACAGTGGATCGAGTTCATTCATTTCTCACCGATGAAGAGCTACGTTCATGCGACAGCATTCCCGAAGAAGCATGCCAGGAAAGCCCGGGTAACTTCTTCAAAAACATAATTAATGGAACTCTAACCAGGCTTGCAGAACGAATTATTCATCCCGGGATTACGCTTCCGTGGATTTTTTCCGCTCTGGGTGCTTCTGGAATCTGGATTGGACTTCTGGTTCCGGCCCGGGATGCGGGTTCCCTTTTGCCGCAACTATTCGTTTCTGCCAGGATTCGAACGTTAAACGTGCGAAAGTGGGTCTGGGTTCTTTCGGCAATTATTCAAGGATTATGCCTTCTTTTTTCGGGGCTCGCTATACAGAGCGGAAACCATACGATTACTGTTCCGGTACTCTTTTTTCTCTTTTTGCTCTTCGCTATTGCCAGCGGAGTTGCTTCCCTGGCCTATAAAGATGTAACCGCCAAAACCATTCCTTCTGGCCAGCGTGGAACAATGCTATCCTATAGGGCTCTTTTCGGCGCACTTCTTTCTGTGCCGGCAGGTCTGGGCCTTTTGTACTTTGTACGCGGAACGGATGATGTATGGATCTATGCGATGTTGTTCTATGTCGCGACTGCTTTATGGTGGATGGCGGCGCTGATCTTTTCACGAATTGTAGAGTTCGTCGGTGCAACAGGCGGAGGTAGAAATCCCTGGAAGGAGGCAAAGGCAGGAATAGGAATCCTGAGGGGAGACCGTAACTTCCTCAAGTTTCTTCTGGTGCGTGCACTTCTATTTCTTGTTCCGCTTATGCTTCCCTATATTTCGCTTATGGGTCGTCAGGACGATTCGGTGGGGATGCTGGGCTCGTTGATTCTTGTGGGAGGACTGGCGGAGATGATTAGTAGTCCGTTCTGGGGAAGACAGGCGGATCACTCCTCCAGGAAATTGCTACAGATCAGCTGCCTTCTGGGAGTATTCATAGCTGTAGCCGCATTGATCCTTCCGCTCTGGCTGGAGGATCGCTGGTTATCGTATGCCTGTCTGGGATTGGTGTTTGTTCATTCCATTGTATACAGCGGGGCTCGGCTGGCGCGAAAAACTTACCTGGTAGATTATGCTCCGAAAGAGGATCGCTCTACGTACATTTCGGTGGCCAATACATTTATGGGTTTCTTTACCGCGGCTGCAGCCGGTTTCGCATTTCTTGGACAGAGCGGATTTCAGTGGCTGCTACTGGTATTCGCGGTGCTTTTGATTCTGGGATTTCTGCTTGCTTCCAGTCTGGACGAAGCCACCCATCGGGCGGAATAAAAAATGGCGAAGCATGAACAGTATTGGTAAAGACTATCGATCCTTGTAGTCTTCCTTCCGGCGCCGGACATCCTTCTAATCAATGTCCGTTCCATCTCTGACATCCCCGTCGGGAAATGCCTTGCTCTGCTGGCCGGCCTGGCCATGCTCAGGTCATGAAGTTCAATCCGTTGAGTCCCGATGCAACCATGTATCATATTTTCCGGGAATCCTCCGGCCGGCATACAGATCTTGTTTGCCAGCGATTCCGTGACGATAGCGGAGAACTGCAGAGTACCACCTATCACGCATTTTACGAAGATCTTACCGCCATCGCCGGTGGTCTGTTATCCCTGAAACTTAGCAAAGGAGATCGAGTGGCCCTTATCGCCGATGTGGGCCCGCAATGGTTACGCATTTGCGGAGCGCTAAACTCTGTGGGCATGGTGGACGTACCCCGGGGAACGGATGCTACTTCGGATGATCTGAAATACATTCTCGGGCATTCGGAAGCGAGAGCGGTGTTTCTGCAAAATCGTGCAGCATATGATAAGTTAAAAAGCACTTTGAGCGAACTGGCTGGATTGAAGTATATTTTCTTCTTCGAAAATGAAACGGGACTGGATATCCCGGCGGAGGTGGCCGCTCTCTCACTGGAAGAGCTGAAACAAATGGGACGCGAATTTCTGGAGGGCAATCCCGGGGCCGTGGATAAGGAAGGAGCCGCCGTAGTGCCTCAGGATCTGGCTACCATCATTTATACTTCTGGAACCACCGGTACTCCCAAAGGTGTGATGCTCACTCATTCCAACCTGGCCTGGGAGGCTCGAACCATATTACATATTCTTAAAGAGCAGGGAACCCCCTATACCAGTAGCGATCGCTCTCTGGGATTTCTGCCGCCCTGGCACATAGGAGAAAGAATGTGGGAAACCGTATTGTTTCACTGCGGATCCAGTATTGCGTTCACTTCCATCGCCAGTCTCTCCAGGGATTTACAGGAAGTTAAGCCTACGGTGCTTTTCTCTGTGCCCAGGGTCTGGGAGGCGATGTACAACAAGATACTGGAAACGGTTCGTCAGGCTCCCGCTGCGCGACAGAAAATCTTCTTTTTCTTTCGCAAAGTGGCTCTGAGCTTTAGATTTCACTGGGACCGAATGAGAGGTAAGACCTATCATGTAAAGCCAGTGCCTGGAATACTGGTGCTTCTGGAGCGGTTGGTTTCCCTCGTAATTGTGCTACTGCTATGGCCTCTTTTTCTTCTATCCAGGTTGGTATTTAAGAAAATCAAAGGAGTGCTGGGCGGAGAGATTCGCTACGCTGTTTCTGGAGCAGGAGCTTTACCAGAGCACATAGATCGCCTATTTGCAGCCATTGGAATCCCTATATTTGAAGTCTACGGTATGACCGAAACATCTGCTGTGTCTGTGGCTCGACTGGGAAAAAACTTCGTGATTGGAACCGTAGGAAAACCGGTGGCCGGAATTCAGGTCAAGCTACTGGACAGTCATGGAAATGAAATTCGAAAGCCGGGGATCAAAGGTGTGTGTCATCATAAAGGGCCCCATATTATGCAGGGCTACTATAAAGACGAAGAAAAGACCAGGGCTACCTTGAAGGATGGATGGCTGGATTCCGGGGATCTTCTGGTCTGGACCAGGGAAGGACTTCTGAAATTCGCGGGTCGGGCCAAAGATACTATCGTTCTTCTGGGTGGAGAAAACATTGAACCGGAGCCTCTGGAATTCGCACTCAGTCAGAGTCCATTGATTCACCAGGTAATGGTGGTTGGTCAGGACAAGAAATTTCTGGGAGCATTGATTGTTCCGGATCATAACGTTCTGGAAGCCCGGCTCAAAGAAATGAATCTTCAGGGAGCCATTGATCCAGCCTACTATAATCTGAACGAAGATATAGTGAAACTCTATAGAAAAGAGATTCGAAGTCGTGTAGGATCGGAAACAGGTTTCAAGAGCTTTGAGCGAATCGGCGCCTTTTATCTTCTTCCGGAACCATTCAAAGCCGGCGAAGAGCTAACGCAAACCCTTAAAGTGCGACGGAATATTGTAAGCGAAAAATACGGGCATGAGATTGAAAACATGTATAGACAGAGCGCAGGTAAGAACTAAGCCATGTTGATCCAGGGCAAATCCGTAAATACAGACAGCCTCTGAATCATCTCAAAGACTCGAATAGAACAGTGCAGGAATCCGGGCCATAGAGATGAATTGTAACTCCAGAATAGTGGGCACTGCGATAGATCTCTCCATATATTAATAGAGTATAGAGATTTCCCCTTCAGTTGAAAATCCAGACTGCGGCACAGAGTATGAATCTACTAAATGCAAAGAAATACATTTTCAGGAAAAAAGGAATCCCGATTCTACTTGCGATTCTCCTTATCGCGGCAGGCCTGCTGCAGGCATCGCCCTGGGAAGAACGAAATCCAAATGAAATCCAGCCGCTGAGTCTGGAGCAATTAAAGGCTCTGCCCCAGGGAGATATCGAAGATTTTCGTTCCAGCTTCAGCCACGTGGTCGTGCGAAAAGAAGGGAGCAATCTGGTACTGTATTTCAAGCGCGGCGGTTCGCTCTATAAAGAAACTGAAATCGATCTATCGCAGCCGGATCGATTGGTTCTGGCCTATGGCGAACTTGCTCCTGCAGCTTTGCTTTATGCAAAAGAGCATAAGCGATTTTTACTTCTGGGTCTGGGTGGCGGTGCGGTGAGCAACTATTTTCATCGCTATATGCCGGATATGTATATAGATGGAGTGGAAATCGATGGAGGAGTGGCGGCCATGGCGGTCCGCTACTTTAGAACAGATCCGGGCGTGAACTACGACATTCACGTAGACGACGCTCGCAGATTTGTGCAGCAAACGAAGCATAAATACGATCTGGTTATGGGAGATGCCTACGGCGGAGGCTATATTCCAGAGCATCTGATTACTCTGGAGTTCTATAAAGAGGTAAAGTCCATCCTGCGACCAGGGGGCGTACTATTTCTGAACATCTATGACGATGAGGTCCACGATCGAAGCATCGTGACCTTGCGCCGCGTATTTGAACATACTCATACCTATTACAGCCATTCCAATTCCAGCAGAATTGTCATTGCCTTTGATGGAAAGGAGCCCGGAAAGCAAGAGCTGCTACAGCGAGCCATTCGCCTGCAGAGTCAGTATGGATTTCGTCATGATCTCACAGATCTTTTAAATCATAAGAAGGTGCATCAACCGCCTCCCGGGCTCAGCCCTTATAGAGACGAACAGTGAGTAGACACCGGCAGCGATGCAGCATTTGCATCATTCAGTTGCATGCGAATAGTCCATAGAAACAGAGCATTCGCCTTTTACTGCGGCCTGAATCATCCGGGCCAGCATCACAGGTTGATTCCAGGGAATAAAATGATTCTGATCCTGTAATACATGGATACAGAGTAGATTCGAATGGGCCCCTGGATACTCATATATG
Organism: Spirochaetaceae bacterium; assembly: GCA_002729885.1. Classification (GTDB taxonomy): domain Bacteria; phylum Spirochaetota; class Leptospiria; order Leptospirales; family Leptonemataceae; genus UBA3465. The sequence continues at coordinate 85,983 of PBUB01000035.1, read as the reverse complement.
TAGTTTACGTTTTCCACCGGAACCAGTCCATCTTCGGTTCCATGCATTACATAGATTGGAGGCAACGGCTCCGAACCTGGATTCAGGATCTCACGTTTCTGGATCTCCAGCTGCTGTTTTACCGTAATCATCTCATCGTTGGATCGAACCAGAGCGCCAGGTATCATGAACTCCAGGGCAGATGTAAGGTAATTATACCAGCGAAGCTCTTCCAGTTCTGGATCTACGCTGGCTCCCAGAAGTACCAGGGCTCGAACCTGGGTTCTTGACTGAAGTGCCATCTCCAGCGCGATGGGGCCCCCGTAAGAGTGACCTACAACAATGGCAGGCTCCCTGGAAAAGTGCAGCAATACCTGACTGGCGGCGTTCGCCTGCTGCTTGAGATTTGGAAGGGATTCCAGAGGTTGGCTGCCTCCAAATCCAGGTCGGTCAAAGAAGATTAGCTGCAAATCCGGTAAGTTTGGTATAACATCCAGATAGTTATCCCAGCTTCCCGGGGACCCATGAATGAAAAGTACGGGAGGGGCATCCGATGGGCCCACGGCCCGAGCTTCCATTGTATAGCCTCGAAAGGAGACTCTGGCTTTTCGGATGGTTCGGTTTTCCAGGACTGAGCTGATTTGCTCCGGGCTTCTTTGAAAATCAACGCATCCTGAAATTAGATAGGTTAGCAGACAGACTGAAACAGGAGCAATCGTAGACCGCACATGCCACAAATACCGGGATATGCGAAGCGGTGAGTTTAGAATTTTCTGAAAGAGTCCTCCGATGTTTTCAGTACACCTCTTGATTCCAGATGGTTTTCTCTTTCCATTCCTGCTTGGTTTGATTCCAGCTATCCGGTCCCACAATATCGCGAAATACATCTTCTATTCCCTTTTCCATGCCCTTGATTCCGCAGATGTAGATCAAGAAGTTGCCGCGTTTAAGGGCCTCCTCAACGGGTCCTGATTCCAGGCGAAAGCGATCCTGAACATGCATCTTCTTGTTCGGGTCCTGCCTGGACAGAGCTGAATGAATCAGATTCTTTGAGTTAACCAGGTTTCCCAGGTCATTATTTATATCATTGTAATATACATGATCCTCTGTTCGGCGACTTCCGTAGTACAGCACGATATTCGAGCGCTCTTCCGGAGGTAATCCCGCCAGTCGCATAAAGAATCCCCGGAAAGGGGCAATGCCGGTACCTGCTGCGAAAAGCAGTAGATCTACATCTGGATCACGGGGCATCACAAATCGCTTTCCGTTGGGGCCGGAAATCTTAACTTTATCTCCGGGCTTAACGTCACACAAGTAGTTCGAGCAAACCCCGTAAAAGGTTTCTTCCCCTTCTTCGAAGACCACTCGCTTTACGCATAGCGCTACATGAGACGGGTTTTCTGGCTCACCCATGGCAGGGCTGGCAATCGAATACAGTCTCACTCGGTTGGGTTTGCCCCGGTCATCCTCTCCCGGTGCTATCACACCCATGGACTGACCTTCCAGGAAACGATAGTCTGTGCCTTTAAGATCCAGGACAATATGACGAATCTCTTCAGAATAGTCTTCTGGAGTTAATCTGCTATTTTCAATCACCGTAACTTCTACCGGCGATGAAGGTTTGTAGAGCATGGGAGGGGCTTCCAGACGTTCCAGCGGGTTGCGATTTGTAACCGGTTCCATGAGAACGGACTATTCTATGGATTTGTCTGTCGGTCAAGTAATCCCTCCATTTTTGATTGAAATTCGCAACCGGCTTTCGAATGTGCTACTCAGATGATTCAGGTATCCGGTCTAAAGCGTTCCTTTGGAAGCTTTGTTGCAGTGCGGAATGTTTCCTTCGAAATTCAGCCAGGCCGCGGAGTAGTGGGTTTGCTGGGGCCCAACGGGGCAGGCAAGACCACCACAATGCGTATGCTGGCCGGTTACATCAAGCCAGATGAAGGCAGCATAACCGTGGCCGGAATTCAAGCCCATTCAGAAGAGGATAGGCAACGAATTAAGACCCGGGTGGGTTATTTACCAGAAAACAATCCTCTGTATCCTGAGATGCTGGTTTCGGAATACCTGGAATTTATGGGCCGTTGCCGGGGCATGGAAGGAGAGGCCCTGCAGGCTGCCGGCAGACGAATGATCCAGGAACTGGAGCTTGCATCTCATTTCTATACTCCTATCGGCCTGCTTTCTCGGGGATTTCGACAGAGAGTGGGACTGGCCGGTGCACTGATTCATGATCCGTCGGTTATTATCCTGGATGAACCCACCGGTGGCCTGGATCCCAATCAGATCGAACATATTCGTAGTCTAATTCGCAAGCTTGCAAGTGAGCGAACGGTGCTGCTTTCGACACATATACTCCAGGAAGTGGAAGATATTTGCGAACGAGTTATCATTATTCATGGAGGCGAAGTAGTGGCGGATCAGCCCACCCATGAATTAAAGCGCAGCGAATCCATTCAGGTAGTTCTAAAAAAGGACCAGACTTCCATTCAGTCCATGCACAGCGAGCTATCTGCTATTCGGGGCATCCAGTCAGTAATGTTTTCGCAGCAGTCCGGGGCCCGAACCAGAGACCAGAGTGATTCCGATTCCCCGGAAGAAATTACCGATACCTCCGAGCTTACTGAGCTTTCTTCGCAGGACCGCCTTGCGGAGGCGGATGCAGATGGATTTCATCCGGTGGAGCTTCAATTCTCCGATAGCCCGGAACGTCTGCTCCCGGTGCTTCTGGAAAAAGGATACACAGTGCGCTCATATTTTCCCGGCCGGCGCAGTCTTCAGGAGATCTTTCAGGAGTTAACGCATAAGAGATGAGAAATATCTACCTGCGAGAGATTCAGAACTATTTCAATACACCCATTGGATATGTATTTGCGGTAACTGCATTATTCTTCAACTTCCTGTTTTTCTTTACTGGCTTTTTTCATATTCCCGCCTTCTGGGAAGCGAAAGTGGCCAGCGTTCGCTCCTATATGGATCTGTTGCCACTGACATTTATTTTGATGGTGCCAGCGGTCAGCATGCGTATCTGGGCAGAAGAATACAAAACAGGTACCATTGAGTTGCTATCCACATTACCCATTCGCACGGAATCTATAGTGATGGGAAAATTCCTGGCCGCCTGGACTTTTGTAACCGGCCTTGTGCTGGCATCCCTTCCGCTCACTCTGGGAATCTGGTGGATTGGACATCTGGACTGGGGCAGCACCGTGGCATTGTACTTCGGTTCTATTCTCATGGCCGGCGCGTACGTAGCTCTGGGCATGCTTATTAGTGCCTTTACCAGAGAGCAAATTGTAGCATTCATTCTGATTTTCTTCATCAGTCTGTTAATCTATCTTGCGAATTTCTATGTGGTTTCCAGACATCTTTCGCCGGTTCTGGCCAACGTAGTTTCCTTTTTTACCCTCAGCGCTCATCTAAATAGCTTTGCCCGGGGAGTGATCGATCTGGGAGACACGGTATATTTCCTTTCCTTTACAATCCTAATGCTGGCCGCCAACGTCCAGGTTCTCAGGAGTCGCACATGAAGGCTTTCTGGAGAACCATTCAGACCTGGCTAACGAGCTGGAACCATGATGTTCGCTTTATTGGCATCAACGCTATCCTGGCTTTTGTCCTGATCAATCTGGTGGCTTCGCAGCTCTATCTACGCTGGGATCTTACCCGGGATCAGGTGAATTCCTTGAGCGAAAGCTCGCACCAGGTGTTTTCTGAATTAAAGCAGAACGTTATTGTGGAGGCCTACATCAGCAGAGATGTCCCTGGAGAAATCCAGGCAATTCTGGATCCGATTATCGCACAATTGCAGCAGATGGATCGAGTGGGCGGGTCCAGACTGGAAATACAGATCTATGATCCCAGCACAGAGGAGTTGAAAGATCGGGCCACTTCCCGAGGAATCACAGGTCAGCCTGTGGGCCAGTCCACAATGGAAGAAACCAGTGTGCGTCAGGGATATTTTGGCATCTACTTTCAGGCAGGGGAAAAGTCTGCATTGCTGGAGCTGGCTCAGGGTGGAGCCCTGATCGATAACTTTGAATATGCATTTCTGCGAAGACTGAAGGATCTCACCGAAGAGCCCGGACCCAGTGGAATTGGATACTTCAATGCCCGTGGAACAGCCCAGACCTACAGACCCAGAAGCCTGGAAGAGTACGGAAAGGATAACATCTACTGGTTTCGCATGCTATCGGAAAACGACATGGGTCCCTGGATGGATGTTGTAGCCGGAGAACCGATTCCTGAAGATGTAGAAACACTTATAATCGTTGGATTGCCCACTCTATCGCGGATGGATCAATTCTTTCTGGATCAATTCCTGCTTCGCGGCGGAAACCTGATCTTTATGGCCTCTCCTTTTGAATTCTCCCTTCAGAGCGGAGGCCCCATGGCTCAAATGGGCATGGGCAATCGCGCAGGAATGGCCCGTATTTCCGAGAATCTACAGAATACCAACTCCTGGCTGGAGAAATACGGAATCAAACTGCGAAGCGAAATACTCTTCGAACCTGTACTGGCTGCCCCGGAAATGGATATTCAGGGCGAATACATGGTGGAATACAGAAATCCCGCCTGGGCGGTGTATTCCCATCAATCAGGAAACTTGAACGAAGAAGATGATCTTACTCGAAACGCGGTGCAAATTATTTTGCCCTGGACCGGATCCCTGGAGCTGCAGCCCAACCGCCAGCCCCAGGTAGAGTATACTACTCTACTTCAAAGCAGCGATCAGGCCATTGTGGCAGAAAGCCATTCCCTGGATCTAAGAAACATGCAGGACATTGGAAGGTCCACCGACGATCAATATATCGCATCCCCTCGTCCCATGATGGCCAGGGCTACAGGAAGCTTTTTCAGTTCATTCAGCGATGATGAGGTGCAGGAGCTGGCCAGAGAATCCAGCGGCGATCTTTCCGCAGTTCAGGCGCGAAGGTTTTCTGAAATGCTTGAAGAACAGAGACTCAAGGTTCAGGCGGATGGAACCGAATCCACACTGCTGATAATTCCCACTGCATACATGGTATCCGACGTATTTCTTACCAACGAGTCCAATGCTCGAATATTTCAGGTCAACATGGCATTCTTGAGTTCGCTTCTGGAGTCTTTGCAGGGAGACAGCGATCTTGTAGCTGCACGACTTCGCACTCGAGGAGTGGATTACATAGAGGGCCCTCCTACCTGGTTCAGTTATTTGATTCCTTCGGAAAAAGGGTTTCAGGTAGTATTTCAATGGTTTCATACACTTCTGATTCCACTTATTCTGGGTATCTATGGATTGATTCGCCTCAATCGAAGGAATCAGAAAAGAGGTTTCGATGACTGATATACCGACGAACCATACCGACAATGCCGGGAAGGTCCGAAAATCAAGCCTCCTGGACCGTCTGAGTAGTAGCATTATTCGCATCCGTAAAAACCCGGGCCTTTCGCTTCTGGGATTGAATATAATTCTGGCACTTATCGTATTTTTCATTTTTGATCCATTTGGATGGATTCGCACATCCTATCTGGATGCAGATTCTTTTCTGGATGTGGAACCAGCCAGGATCGATCTAATCCAGGTTGTGGACCTATCGAATCCCGAAAATTCTGGATTCAGCATTCAGCGAGGCGGTGCTGTTGCTGTGGAGTCAGACCAGGATGCACTGGAAGGAGTGGAGCCATCTGAAGAACGAAAGTTACTGAATGCGGTACAGGGATTCCAATGGATTCTGAAACCCACAGTCCGTTCGGATCAGGAGGCTACTTCGTCATCCGAACCGGATAACAAATCCCTGGCCGATGCACAGCGTATTTCAAGGTTACTGTTCTCTCTAAAGAAGAGCAGACTTTACTATGAGCTGGATAACAGTTCCGAGCATAGAAAAGACTTCGACCTGGACCGCGGGTTGAAGCTAAGTGTAATTCTGGACAATGGAAATCGAAGGGATTTCGTCATAGGTCGTTCCAGTATTCGCGGAAATGAATCCTACGTGCTTGTGGACGACTCTGTGTATCTGGTTCAGGAGAACCTGCGTCGCGACCTGGGAGCAGGGAATGCTGCTTATTTTCGAAACCGTCAGATCCTGCCCATTTCCAGTCGAAATTCCATAACCAGACTCGATGTGAGATTCAAGAACCCCGCCCTGGCTGGCCTTCGAAACGTAGAGCTTGCTCGTGCTGGTGGTGACTGGAAAATGCTTGAGCCCGAGGTTGGATCTGTCCTTTCCACCGAAATGAATCTTCTACTGGATGATTTGCTGGAAATTCGCGCTAACGAGTTTCTGGATGAGATCCCACCCAGATTGGACGGAAAGCAGGCCATGGAGCTTTCTCTGGTGTATCGGACTTCCATCGGCAACCCGGAAACGGTAACTCTGGATGTTCTGGGCAAAAAGAGCTACGATACATACCTGTTTCGCACCCGGGATGGTCAGCTCTTTGAAGGAAGCAGCCTTTATCTGGAGAAGCTTCTTGCGCCCACTCAACTTCTGGATCGCGGAGAACAGCCCATGGATTTCACCATGCCCTGAAATCTGGATCCGGATCCCCCTGTCTTAACATCAATACCGCATCCGTCTAAACAGATTTTCGCCAGATCCAGCATTTCCTGTTTTCCAGCCCCTTGGATTCCTGTCTCAATTTCCGTCCCGGCATTTCGAGCGGCGACGGCGAGTTGCATATTTGCCAGACTGCGGCTACAACCTGGTGGGGATTCTGGTCCTGATTCTGGCGAAACCGGAGCGGATGCACCGGAATGAATCGATATCCCCAAATGCAATGGGCTTTGCTAGAGTGGTGCCCGGCTTCTTCGACTCTTGTAGTCGTCGCTTTCAAAGTAAGCGAAGGGCTTTCCATCCTTCAGGCAAACAAAGGTGATGGAGCAATTTATGATTTCATCTTTACGATCGCTGAGCGGATCGTGCACAAAGGCCCTGGTCTGCACCGTGATGGAACTGCGGCCTATGTCTGCCGTTCTGCAATAGAATACTACTGCTTCTCCACTTCTGGCCGGAGACTTGAATCGCACATTCTCCATTCCTGCAGTTACAAAGTTGGTATAGCCGATGCTTTCCATAACGTAGAGTGCTGACGATTCATCCAGCCAGGCAAGCATGGTGCCACCGTATAGATTTCCATGGTAGTTCAGATCTTTTTCCATTACCAGGTGGCGGGTAACGATATGGAATCCTTCAAGTTCTTCGCGAGCCTGTTTATCTGTCATAAAAACCTCAAAGCAGTGGAAAAGGACTCAGGCCGGATGTCTCCTGACCCTTCTCGAGATGTTCTTTTACCCGGAGCTAAAAACTTTTTACCTATCGGAGCAATTGACCCGGAAGTCTAACTATCATACCATGGTATCTGAAGTTGAAATTAGAGTTCCTGGCTAATGGTGGCTGCCCCGGAATACGATTCGGACTGAGTTTCGCTCTCCTGTCGATTCAGAGCTCCATGGATCTTTTTGGCCAGTTTTTCGCCAATACCCGGCACTTCCATTAATTCTTCAATGCTGGCCTCGGCAATCTTCCTGTCATCAAAATGCTTCAACATGGCTCGAATGCGGTTTTTTCCAATGTCTGGAATGGAGGTTTCCAGAATTTTCAATTGGGCTTTGTTGCTTCGAATTCGCTGATGAGAAATTCCGAAACGGTGGGCCTCATCCCGTAAATGTCTAAGAATTCGCATTCCTGCAGAATTCTTATCGAAGCTCAGAGGTACAGGGCGTCCAGGCAGATAGATCTCTTCTCTTTTCTTGGCCAGGCCAATCATGGGCAGATCATCTCGTCCCAGAGATGCAGCGGCTTCACAGGCAGCCTGCAACTGGGTGCTTCCTCCATCGATTACAATCAGATCCGGCATTCTGGAATCTTCATTGATGAGTCGCTGTATCCTGCGAGCGATTACCTCTCTCATGGAGGCCGGGTCATCTATGCCCGGTACCGAACGAATTATATATCTGCGATAGCCAGCCTTTCTGGGCTGTCCATTTTCGAACTGAACGCCTGCCGCTACAGTCTGTCTGCCCTGGAAATGCGAAATATCGTAACATTCTATGAATTCTGGAACTGATGGAAGTCCCAGGAATTCGCGGATTTCTTCCAGTCCACTTCGTCGGTCCTTGCTCTTAACTTTGATTACCTGTTCTTTAAGCAGCAATTCTGCATTTTTTCGTGCCATTTCCAGCACTGTAACAGAGGGGCCTCTTTGAGGATGTCTGAGGCGTACCTTGCGTTCACTGGTCCGACCCAGATACTCCTCCAGAATGGATCTCTCTGCAGGATCCATGGAGTGAGACATTAGAATACGAGGCGGTATGGATTGATTGGAAAGATAGTATTCTCGAATGAAAGACTGCAGCAAATCTGATTCATCCGCTGCTTCCAGTCCCGTTAATGGAAAGGCTTTACGACCGGTGAGATTTCCCTGTCTGTATTCAAATACCACCGCCTGACCGTAGGAGTCATCTCTGGCCACTGCGATTACATCTTCATCGCCGGCGCCAGGTCTGGAAACAGTCTGGCGTTCCTGAAACCTTCGCAGGGAACCAAGAATATCACGGTAGATCGCAGCACGTTCGAATTGCATGGACTGGCTAAACTGGTCCATTCTCTTCTTAACCAGTTCTTCCAGAAGTTCATGCTTTCCTTCCAGAAATAGAATCAGTTCGTCTACGATCTTTTTATACTCTTCTTCCGCCACATTGCCCTGACAGGGAGCCAGACATCGATTAATGTGGAAATTCATACAGGGGCGTCGCGGCTTGCTCAGAGGTAATTTCTGCCGTACTTTGCGTATGGGGAACGTTTTATGGATTAAGTCCAGAATATGCCTTGCGGCCCTGACGTCAGTATAAGGACCAAAGTATCTGTTCCCATCCTTTCGCACAGATCGTGTAAGATAGATTCTTGGAAACGGTTCCGATGTGGAAACGCAGAGGTAGGGGAATCTTTTATCGTCTTTTAGTCGAACGTTGAACCTGGGCTTATGCTTCTTGACCAGGGTGTCTTCCAGAATAAGAGCCTCGGCGGAGGTTTCTGTGGTAATCCATTCCAGATCAGAAACACGCTGCATCAGCATGGCTGTTTTTACCGTCTCCGGGTTCAGATAGTTCCTGAGCCGTGTACGGAGACGGTCCGCTTTTCCCACATAGAGGATCTCACCTGCAGAATCCTTCCACAGATAGCATCCCGGATCCTGGGGCGCGCGGCCCACCTTTTGCTGAATGGATTCCCTGCGATCCATATTTGCAAATAGCGTAACCGCGCCCTGTACATCCAGTTAAAAAGGGAAAACACTTTGCATCAGCTGCCTCCCATTGAATCTAAGTCCATGGTTGCAAGGACGGAATTCTATCGCCGCTATGATGCTTCTTCCGGCATCCAGGAGCTGATGGTAGATCTGGACCTTGCCCTGAGCGGTCCCAGAAAGATGCTGATGCTGGGTGGCGGCAATCCAGGGCGCCTGCCGGAAATGGAAGAATTCTTTCGAGGCGAAATGGATCATCTAATGTCAGACTCCGACCGCTTTGAAAGAGCCCTGGGCGTTTACGATCATCCAGGAGGCAATGTTCCCTTCCGAAAGGCAATTGCCAGACTCCTGGAGCAGGACTGTGGCTGGGATGTGGGTCCGGAAAACATTGCACTCACCCAGGGAAGTCAGAATGCATTCTTTTTGCTTATGAACTTGCTGGGCGGAAGAAGAGAGGATGGAAGCACCGCAAATATTGTATTTCCCATGAGCCCGGAATACATTGGCTATGAAGACGTGGGGATTCAGGCTGGGACTCTAAAGTCATTTCTGCCCAGAGTTACTCTCCTGGATGATTATAGCTTTCGCTATGAAATTGATTTTCAGCGATTGCAAATCGATGAGACAACAGGTGCGGTCTGCATTTCAAGGCCCTGTAATCCTACGGGAAATAATGTATCCGACCAGGAATTGGAGCAGCTTTATAGCCTCTGCTCTCAGAAGGATGTCCCCTTAATCATAGATGCAGCGTATGGACTTCCTTTTCCAGGTATTGTATTCGATAACAGTACTCCATTCTACAGGGACGGTTGCATTGTAATTCTCAGTCTTTCCAAACTGGGACTGCCCGGCCTTCGCACAGGTATCGTGGTGGCTCCACCGGACATTGTTTCCAGAATTGAAAAATTGAACTCCATTTTTAATCTTAGCTGTGGTGGTATGGGACCGGCACTTGTGCGAAGAAGCATAGAAAACGGTTCCCTCCTGAACCAATGCAGGAAGGTGCTTCAGCCCCATTATCGCAGAGCCAGAGATCTGGCAGTAGAAAAACTAAAGGCCGGCCTGGGCAGGATGGGACTGCGAATCCATGAATCCGGAGGAGCGTTCTTTCTCTGGCTGTGGTTCGATGCCGACATCTCCACATCCATCCTATATCAGAAACTCAAGGAAGCCGGTGTTATCGTAGTTCCTGGCAAGTATTATTTTCCCGGGCTAAAAGATGATTTCGATCATCGGGATCGCTGCATCCGACTGAGTTTTTCTCAGGATCTGGATACTATTGAACAGGGAATCGACAAGCTGATTGAAGTGACAGGTCAGCTGCTGGAAGGAAGTAAATGAGCAAGGCCGAAGACATTCTAATAGAGCTGAAGGAACTTCAGATTCAGCATGAGCTGGAAGAATATCGATCCGTGGGGCGAAGGGATCAGATAGAGGCCGATTTGATGGCCACTCTTAAAAGTAACTCTGACTTCAGTCTGGGACAGGCGATGTCTGCTGAGCAATTCCAGGAATTGAACTGGATGCTGGTTCGACTGGGCCTTCGTAGTGCGGGCTCTCAGATGGTTCGCAAAAGGTTATTTGTTGAAATTCTGGAACAGAAACCGGAGGTATTTAAATTCAGCCTGGACCGAATGATATCCGGAGAGCGTGCCAAACAGCTTATCCAGGCTTCGCTCAAGCTGGAGAATCTTCGAAAAGAGTTGATTCGCACAGCTGTGTACAATCCATTCTTCGCGCAGTTTCTTTCAGATGTACTCTATAACGGAATCAAAGGATTTCTTGCGGAAGGAGGCATTGGTAAGGATATACCCCTGGCCGGAAATATTATGCGCGCCGGCCAGGCTCTTCTGGGTCGCGCTATGGAAGGTCTGGAGGGAAACTTCGAAAAACCCATCAAAGAGTTCATTCGTAAGAACATAGACTCGACCATGCATCATACGGAAAAGATGCTCTACACCGCTTTCGAAGGCGAAGAGTTCACCGAAACGGCCTACCAGATCTATCAGGACTGGGCCGGTAGAGAACTGGGTAGCATGCTGGAACTGGTCTCCCAGGAAGAATATGCGGCGGCTGCAGAATGCCTGGCTGATTGGCCTGAATTTCTTATAGAATCCAGGGAGTTCCAGTCCCTGATTCGTGGAGCTGCTCTGTCCTTCTATGATAACCGAAAGGATGCAAGCCTCACAAGAATTCTATCCGAGCATGGAGTTGAGCCAGAAAACGAATCCTTGCCTGCTGTTTTAAGCTATCTTTTGCACAATCTGGAGCGATGGCAGGATGATGCGGGTGTACTCGAGAGTTCCATTCGTAAGCGTCTGGATTCCTTTTACAGCGCCAACAGTACACTGGAAGCCATCAGCAATAAACTCTAATCCCGGATCCCGGCCTCTCATGGAAGGGACACTGGAACGGCTGGTGTACTTCGTAAGCCGTCGAATCTATGGATCCCGGGATTCAGAGCAGGGCTGTGCCATCTATACTGTTTTGGCCAACTCTAACAGACAGCTCCTGCATAAACAGCTTTCATACTGGCCTTGAAGTTTTCTTAGAACATCCGCAGATACTTTTTCATGAATACACCAGCATGCGCTTATGCTGGCCGGCTTGCATGCAAAGCTCTTATGGCAGCGTGGGCACGTGGTTGCCTCATGAGTGCTGCAGTGGTCCAAATCCGAAAGCTGGCTGCCTGTGTTGCCCCGATGCATAATTTATCTGCCGAATGATCCTGCGCTCTTGCTTTTTATTCGCAGTAAAAGGCCCTGAGAGCCTGGAGGTCAGGATAGCTCAATTGCGGATTATGTCAATTCCAGACTGCGCTCAGCCATTCAATTCGATCTAAATTTTGCTTCCGGACTAATCTGAAAGTTCACTGTCGGGACCTGCTTCAAGGCTGACGAGCCGTTGAGATTCTGGAAAAAGAAGGGCCTGCGAAGATCGCAGGCCCGAGGAGTGTTCGGCCCACAGGGCCGGGTCAAAAGATTTAGGTTGGCTTATTGCAACTGAAAGCTGGACGTTGTGCCGGTGAACTTCTGATAGGAGGTCCAGAAGAAATACCAGCGTTTCGCCAGTCCCCGATAGCGAATACGATAGGTTCCCGAAGGCTGGTTGCGAATCTTCCATAGAACCGTTAGCTCCGAGGTGGCGCTCAAGTCTCCGCCCGTGCGAACCCATTGAATACTGGTGTAAGGATCATCTTCCGTGGCTACGGTTTGCCAGTTTCCATTGACTCTTCGCTGAATTTCGATCATCCGATAGCTGGATGGATCGTAATAACTGGACAGTGTGCCATCCAGCTTTTTGATCAGCGCAGTTCTTGGATGAGCTGCCTGAAATACTACAGTCACCGAATCCCGATTCGCATTGTAGGTCGATGCAGGAGAGGTGAGTGCCTTTCCAAAATCGCCACCATCGTTTACAACTCCGTTGGCTGAGATCCAGGTTTCGATGAGCTGCTGGCTGGCCAGGTCAGGAGGAACAGGGCCCGGATCACTGGGTTGATTGTTCACCATATCCCGGGCCAGGCGATCCATCTCCTGGCGAAAAGCCGCGGCAGAGAAAGGCCCGAATACCGTAAAGGAGCCTTCATAATGCTGGGCTGCATATTCTTCTCGGGTGGCCAGGTAATTCGTATACGAATTCACCATGGATCCAATGACTATATGATTCACCCCGGCCGGGCCCAGTGTATCCAGTAGGACGGATTCGGCCCGCCGACCTGCCATTGTGGTAATCTCGAAAGAAGAACCTGCGATGACCAGATCTCCAATGCGAAAGCTCTGAATGGGAACATTAACAGGAATAAAGGGAACTTCGGGATTGGGAAACCAGAAATCATCCACTTCGCCAACAGGGAGCAAAGCAAGCTTCTCTTTGGCGCAGGCATCGTACTTCGTAGTCTGAAGTACCTGTGAAGCAAGAGGCCAGAAAACTCCCAGAATCTGAGCCACTCCATCCAGATTGGTCAGGTTGTATTCGTTTCGCACCCATTGACCATTCTCAAAAGTGTAGCTGTTTCGAATTTCCCCTTCTTCTGCGAAGTCCACCGGGGCTCCTTCCTCATCTCCCGCCAGGAATGCTGCGCCCACAGTAGCCACGCAGGTGGATGCTTGATTCAGATCCACTTCTGTATCATAATCCATTCGATGGCTACCAATGTAGTTGGTAGAAACAGGCACATTGTTGAAGTTTACATAGCTATGCCTGTAATCTACATTCACTTCCATCTCCTGGGCACTGGCATACAGTTCCAGAGCTTTGTTCAGTTGTTTCTGACCATGGATGACCGGGTTGTCCAGAGTATCCAGGGTTGGGTCCAGGTCCGACGGTCGAAGAAATGCCAGAGTAATGTCTGATGGGTCCGGTTCGTTGGGGCTTACATCTCCTACAGTGCTCTGTGCGAAAGCAGCAACGAAGTTAGCTCCCATTTGCTTTTCCATTTCATAGGCAGCCCATCCTTTGTTATTTCCGTGGATTCTGCTGTTGTTGATTCCAAGAGAGGTTCCATGCACTCCGTACCAGTTGATGGCTCCGATGGGCTGACCATCTATAGAATCGAAACGAAGTAGAGTCATGTTCTCGTCGATGTTTTCCTCGAAATCTTCGGCGTCCGGATTGGTCTGGTAGGCGATGGTGGAGCGATTGAATCCACCGTTTTCTACCGGGCCTCTGGCGAACTTGATAACCGCTGCCTGTCGATTGTCATAGGCTTCTTCAATGGATTGCGCAATACCGTTAACAACTACATGGTAATGCAATTCATCGAAGCCAGTTACCCCGTTAAACAGATTGAACAGAGTGTACCAGCTATGATTGGAAGTAGCCGCATGTGTGTGGGTGGCCGATACCATCACATTCTTTTCATCAAAGATATGACCGTATCCGTCCAGCGCCAGTTTCTTGATTACACCCAGTTTTATACTTTGATACAGATGTAGCTGGTCTGCTGTAGCGATGGCGATGACTTTTCCGCCGGGCTGCTCGATAACAAAGGTTCTGCTATAGAGTCGCATGGCCAGGCCATCCATGGTTTCCCCCGGGCTATTGTAGCCGGTGCTTTCCTGGGCAAAAGGACCGGTAATGTCCACTTTTGATGCCCCAACGTTATAGGTGTTGCTGTCCATGGAAAGCTGCTGCAATCCAAGGGCAGACTCTATCGTGGATACCTCCGATCCCGTCACCGGAAATATACTGGAGTCATTGTTGTTCTTGCATACTGCTAGTAGCGGAATGGCTGCAAGCACCATTCCTGGTAAGAATCGTTTCATTCTTATCCCCCCAAAGTTGATCTCACTCTTTCGCACGTTGTCTATATATTTTCCGCTCGTGCGGTCACTCTTCCGATCTGTTGGATTGGATCTATCTATTCATAATTATCTAATTGTAACTTTGTTTGTGAAATGTCCTGGACGCATTGAAACGAGCCGGTTTCTGAATGGCGGATCTTGCATCCCGGAAATAGAAATCTATGCATCCTCTTTGGTCTTACCCCTGGGTGGTGTAAATTCCGGAATATATAATTTGATATAGGCTGTGGCGGCTCGCTTCGCTTCCTGGACCATGTCCGGTGATATCTGCCCAAGGCGGCGAAAGCTTTGTCTGAAAATGGAATCGATAATGGCCAGGGCTATGCCAAAGATTTCTTGTAGGTTTGCCAGGTCTGGTAATGTGAATTTCTGTTTCATTCCCTGCAGGGCCAGGCCTGCCAATCGACTATCCAGGTCTCGACCGATTTCTCTGGTTTCTACGAAGTCCAGACCGTAGCCGTAAATCAGCGCAGGGTAGGCTTCATCGGATAGAGTGACCTGAAGTGCTGTATCTACCAGTGCATCCAGATAATTTCTCCAGCTGCTGAATTCCTGGTTCTGTAACTTCAATGCCTGCTCCACCAGGGTTTCTGCATGCAATAGGCGAAGGCCATGAAAGATTGCCTGAATATTGGGGAAGAAATGATAGGCCGAAGGTCTGGGAATATCCGCCTTCTGGCAGACATCGGCAAAGCTAATGCTTTCTGGTGAATTCTCGCGCAGCAACTCTCTGGCGGCGCCCAGAAGGCGAGCCCGGCGGTCTCGGCCCTGGCGACTGGTAAACTTGAACTTCCGGGGGCCCAGCTCCGGAGCAAGGGAAGCGTCATTCAGTCTGGAATCCATACCGGGATACAATCTCTCCTGAAGAATCTGTCAACAAAAATCGATTAAAAACTCGACGCCCGTCCGGCAAAACGTCTCAGTCAGCTTTAAATCACTGGATTATGTCACATACAGTGAGCTAGAAAGTGAAAAATGTCGATTTTTCTGAATCATTAATGAACAATTGTTGACTAAAAGGGCCCGACCTAGTATTTCCGGAGTAGTTATGGCCTCTGGCACAGAAAATACCATGATACTGGCTGTGGATCTGGGAACATCAGGCTGCAAGACAGCGGTGTGTTCTCTGGATGGCCGGGTGCATTCCTGGTCCTTCAAGGAAGTGGCCCTACATCTGAGGGCCGGGCACGGCGCCGAGCAGGATCCCCATGACTGGTGGAATGCCCTGATAAGCACTTCTAAAGAAGCAATTGCAAAAAGCCAGATATCTCCGGCGCAAATCAAAGCCATCTGTTGCTCTACCCAGGGGGAAGGAACGGTTCCGGTGGATGCCAGCGGAACCCCCTTGATGAATGCGATTCTGTGGATGGACATGCGAGGAGCCGGCCACGTAAACCGTGCAGCAGGAGGCCCCATCCGTGTCGCAGGGTATGGTCCAATTAAACTCTGGAACTGGATACGTCTTACCGGGGGGGCACCGGCTCTATCCGGCAAGGACCCTTTCGCGCATATGCTCTTCATTCGCGATGAGTATCCGGAAGTATATGACCGGACGCATAAGTTCCTGAACGTCCTGGATTATTTAAATCTTCGATTAACCGGTCGATTCGTAGCTACTTACGATTCCATACTCACTTCCTGGGTAACAGACAATAGAGACAGCGCAAATATTCATTATAATAAAGGCCTGCTGAAGTCATCCGGCATTGATTCAAACAAATTTCCAGAGGTGGTCCCCTGCACAGAAACACTGGGCCCGGTACTTCCCGAGGTGGCCGAAGCAATGGGGCTTTCTACCAGCACTCTGGTGGTTGCAGGGGCCATCGATAACAGTGCTGCTGCCATTGGCTCAGGAGCTGTGCGAGATGGAGAAGCCCACTTCTATATTGGAACATCCTCCTGGATTGCAGCTCACATGGCCAGAAAGAAGACCGATGTCATTTCCAGTATCGCATCGGTACCATGTGCGATACCTGGAAAGTATCTAATGACGGCCATGCAGACCACCGCTGGAGGCAATCTGACCTTTCTCAAAGAACGGGTGCTTTACCATGAAGATGAACTATTGAGGGAAGCCCATGCACCGGATGTATATAAGATCCTGGATGTCATCGCAGCCAGAACTCCGGCCGGTAGCAGGGGATTGATGTACATGCCCTGGCTCTACGGCGAGCGATGCCCGGTAGAGGACCGATCCCTGCGTGCAGGATTGATCAACCTTTCCCTGGAGCACAGTAGAGAAGATATCATTCGCGCATTTCTGGAAGGAGTGGCACTCAACACCAGGTGGATGGTGCCACCAGTGCAGAAGTTCCTGGGCCATACCCTGGAATCCATCACCATGGTAGGCGGCGGCGCTGTGTCGGACATCTGGTGTCAGATATTCGCAGATACCCTGGGGATCCAGGTGCATCAACCGGAAGGGCCGATGGAAACCAATGTCCGGGGAGCCGTGTGGATTGCAGCGGTTGGTCTGGGCTATATGAATTATTCGGATGTATCTGAAAGGATTCGCATCCAGAAAGTATACGAACCAATACCCGAGCACAAAGCAGTTATGAACGAATCCTATCATCGCTTTCTGCAATTACACAAAAAACTAGCGCCATTATACAGAAATTGGAACCGGCAGGAAGAGTCTAAATGATACTTCCAATGATGCTCAGATTGCGAACTCGGCTTCGCATTCCCGGTCCACTAAAGGCAAACCAGGAGATAGAACGATGTCCAACTATGAAATGAAAAAAGAGGTAGTGGAAGCCTGCCACGTGCTTTCCGGGATGGGGTATCTGGCCGGAATCGGTGGAAATCTTGCTATTCGCGTAGCGGATCGCATGGCGGTCACTCCTTCTGCAGCAGACTATTTTTCCATGAAGCCGGATGATATCTGTATTATGGATATCCATTCCCTGGAAGTACTGGAAGGGGATCGAAGTCCCAGCGTAGAAAGCGGACTGCATGCTCTTTTCTTTAGAAAGAGGCCGGAGATCAAGGCCAGCGTGCATACTCATCAACCGGTGGCCAGCGCTATGGCTCTGTTAAATCGAAATATTCCCATGCTCTCCGGCGAAGAGCAAAGGGAACTGGGAGAAAAGGTTCCGGTGGTAGGCTATGGCCCCTCGGGAACTGGAATGCTGGTAAATGCACTCAAGAAAAAGCTAAGTCCGCATTTGAACGGATACCTGCTGCGAAACCATGGAATTATTTGTGGGGCCAGGAGTATGGATCAGGCCATTCGAAATGTTCGCCTGATCGAAAAGGCTGCAGCTCGCTATATCGCGGAAGCGATCACTTCCAATCGGGGCTCCCGGCCCGTGGCCACTGTTGATCAGGCTCTGGCCAGCCTTGCGGAGTATCAGCAAATCTAGGGAAGGTTATCGAATGGATAATACCCTTCATGAAGGGCTGCTACAGTGGTCGCAATAGGAGCGGGAAACGAAGAGATGAAAGACAGATCGCAGGGAAATTTACAGATCAGCGGAACACCAGATGTATGATTCGTCTGAAGCTGATAAAGCTTCAACTACCCCGGGAGACCTGCACACCTGAAATACCTCGGCGAAATGATATTTAATACATAAAAATCGGGAGAATTAAATGAGCACAACAAGCATTGAACGCAAAACTATCAGAAAAAATGGAAAGAAGGTAAACGGCGCTGGCAGGTCCAGGGATTCGCAACAATATGCTATCTCCTCATGGCATAATACAGACGAAATCTATGATCGGTTGAAGGCCCTCTTAAAGGAACCGCCCCGGCCCATTCGAAGAGATAAGATGGACGAAGTACTCAACTACTTCGATACAAAATGCAAGAAATCCAGAGCGATTTCTGATGAAGCCCAGAAGTATATCCCCGGGGGAGTTCAGCACAATCTTGCCTTCAATTATCCTTTTCCTCTGGCAATGGATAGAGCGAAAGGAGCCTATCTGCGAGATGTAGACGGCAATCAATATATTGATTTTCTACAGGCTGGCGGACCCACGCTGCTTGGCTCCAACTACGGTCCGGTTCAAAAGAAAGTCATCGATTTGATTCAGGATTGTGGACCTGTAACCGGGCTGCTCCATGAATACGAATATAAACTGGCCCAGGAAATAAACCGTCATATGCCCGGTATTGAGATGTTTCGCATGCTTGGTTCCGGTACAGAAGGAGTAATGGCGGCTATAAGATTGGCCAGGGCCTATACAGGTAAGCGAAAGGTAATCAAGATTGGTGGTGGCTACCATGGCTGGAGCGATTCCATGGTTTACGGGATGCGAATTCCCGGAACAGGTCGCAGAGAAGCGGCCGGGATTCCCCGAGGGGCCACTGCCGGCACTCAGGAATGCTTTCCCAATGATATTGGAGCTCTGAGGCGAAAAATGATGCTCAACCATCTTCGCGGAGGAACGGCCGCTGTAATCACAGAACCCCTGGGGCCGGAAAGTGGTACTCGCCCTGTGTATGAAAGCTATAATAGAGAGCTGAGAAAACTCTGTGATGAGTTTGGAGCTCTATTGATATTCGATGAAGTAGTGACCGGATTCAGAGTGGGACTGGGGGGCGCACAGGGTTATTTCAACGTCCAGCCAGATCTCACTGTCTTCGGAAAATGTTTAACAGGCGGTTATCCCATGGCCGGTGGTGTTGGAGGCAGAAAGGAAGTGATGATGCTTCTGGCCGGCGGCATTAGCGCCATGGGTAAGCGAGCCTTTGTAGGTGGCACTCTTTCGGCTAACCCGCTGTCCTGTGCAGCGGGGTTTTTTTCCATCAAAGAAATGGAGAAGCAAAACGCTGCTGTCAAAGCGGGACGAGCCGGTGACCGATTAAGCGCTGGATTGCGCGAAATTGTGGATAGACTGGATTTGCCCTACGTGGTCTACAATCAGGGATCCATTGTACACCTGCAGACTTCGGCAGTTCTTTTGATGAGCATGCGAAATCCAATCAAAGTGCTGAAAGAAGTAAAACAGCGTAAGCATATGATGGAAGAGATGGGAGCTGCCTTTATGGCAAACGGAATCGTCACTCTGGCCGGCAGTCGCATCTATACCAGCATGGCAGACACGGATAACGTAGTCGATGAGGCATTGAATCGATTCGAAACAGTCCTGAAGATGGTTTAGGATGGACACTGGAAAACGGGAGACCACGGAAATGGCACAGGCGAAAACGAAGAGTATTTCGAAGAGACGAAAAGGCGGGATCCCGGAAAAGAAAAGCTCCGGGGATACCGCATTTGCGAAAGGGAAAGGCATGGCTAATGTGTCTCCGTTGAAGGAGATTGTTCGTCGCCTGGACGGAAAGGGCGCCTTTGGGGATGCCCATGGTACAGTGAGCATTCGAATTCCTGGAGGAAACGACTTTCTGTTCCTGGATACTTCATCTGCCATGACAGGAAAGAGATCCCGGGATTACGAAGCCATGGATCGTAGCTCTGCCCCGGATAAAGATCTCTATGATCTTCATGCAAAAATATACGAAACCCGGGGCGATGTCGGAGCGATCATGACTGGCTGTCCGAAGTGGGGAATGTCTCTGGGACAGATTCCTGGGCCCATGCCTGCCGTCTTCGACGAACAGGCCCGACAGCTGGGAAAGTCCATTAAACACTTTTCCGACGAACTGCATGAGAAGAATCCGCGAGAGCTATTCAAAGAATTGTCCAGCGGCTCCAATGTAGTGTTACTTTCGGATTCAGTCCTTGTATGCGGTGTTACTCCCGAAAAACTGGTATTCAACTCCGAATTGCTGGAGAAGTGTGCTCGAGCCTATCTGTACGCCTATCTTACAGGTCAAAAAATTCGGAAGATTCCATTCTATGTTAGAATTATTGCCAACAGTCGAATGCTAAAAGACCAGAAAAGGTCGGCAGAGAGTTACGCTCGCGGAGAAGTGCCGGGGGGATTTACGGCATACTGAACGAAGAATCGTTCGGTAAAGATTCGCTCAACTGGAAAAAGGAGAAATAGATGAAGGAAGGTGTTTATTCTAATCCATATCGCTGGGTGGTTCTGGCCTGCTTTATGCTTCTGGCCGGCATCAACCAGCTTCTCTGGTTGAATTTTGTTCCATTGTTGGGCGAAATCCAGAAAACCTATAATATAAGTGAGATGCTGGCAACATCGCTCACGTTGTGTTTTCCGCTGCTGTATGTATTTCTGGCCATGCCTTCCGGAGCCATGGTGGATCGTCGAGGCTATCGCCTGACGCTGTCTCTGGGCGCCATCATCATGACTCTGGGAACCATCGTTCGAATCTACACAGGAAGCTTCTGGGCTCTTCTTGTAGGTCAGGTTCTTGTAGCCATAGCTCAGCCATTTATTCTCAACGGAATAACCAAGGTCGCAGCAGACTGGTTCGAAGAACATCAACGAGCGCTGGCTACCGGGCTGGGTACTGCTGGAATGTTTGCCGGCATGGCCGTGGGCATGGCAGTCACTCCTGCCTTGAATGAAGCTTACGGATTGCAGATAACCATGATTATTTTTGCAGGGATTACCGGCTTTATTTCCATCCTATTCATTCTGCTGGCAAAGGAAAATCCAGAAGGCATCCAGAGTCGTCAGGAAGTGCAGACCTATACTGCATTTAGCGAAATGATGCAGATTCTGCGACAACCGGCTCTGCTTCTTGTCATCATCATCGCATTTCTGGCACTGGGCTACTTTAACGGTCTGACCACCTGGTTTGAGGCTTTATTATCTGAAAACGGAGTAGAAGCTCTGGATGCAGGAATCATTGGAGGAGTCATGATTCTTGGCGGAATCGTCGGATCGCTGATCCTGCCTGCCATTTCGGATCGCCTGGAGAAGCGAAAGCCAGTACTGATTCTTTGCGGAATCACAGGTTTGATTCTAACTTTTCCACTATTTTTGAGCTCAAATCTCACGGTGCTATACTGGAGCGGCGGACTACTGGGCTTTTTCTTCTTACCCGGTTATGCACTTTTGTTGGCCATGTCCGAAGAGCTGGCCGGGGCCGAGCGTGCCGGAGGCGCTGCAGGAGCATTGATGCTGGCAGGTAATGCCGGTGGTGTCATCGTGGCCACCATTATGGGACTAATGCATAGCGGAGAAAGCGGCTGGCGACCGGCGGAGTATCTGCTGGTGGCCATACTGGTTTCAATCTTTCTTCTGGCTTTCTGGACCACTGAGAGCTTTCGCATGAAGCCTGCCGAAGCATCTGCCGGTGCGTAAAACATCCGACGATAGGAAAGCCGGGCCTGGTGCAGGCGCGGCTTCATTGCAGTCTATTATATGAATTGCAGGTGGGGATGCACCTGTAAGCCGGATTCTGTCGAGCATCGTCATTTATCTTGCCTTCGAATCGCTTCGAAGTTCTTTGCTCTCCACCCACAGCCGTGGTCGGGCCAACCTTGATGGCTGCTTACTTGAGATTGCACCGAAGAGGGTTTACCCTGCCGCCAATCTTGCAATTGGCGCGGTGAGCTCTTACCTCACCATTTCACCCTTACCTGGCAAACCAGGCGGTATCTTTTCTGTGGCACTTTCCGTAGCCGGATCGTCTCCAACCCGGCTCCCGGGAATTACCCGGTCTTCTGCCCTGCGGTGTCCGGACTTTCCTCACTCCCTTGCGGGCCGCGCGACGATGCAGTGCATCCCCGGGCCAAGAAAGCCAGGCCCCGGCCGACTGAAAATCAGAAAAGCCACGGGCCCCACGGGCCCCGCCGGTTCGCCTTTGCCCGGGGGTGCGAGCAAATCTGTACCGGAGCGGATCTGATCGGTTCGCCATTGCCCGGGGGGGCGCGCAAATCTGCACCGGAGCGGATCTGATCGGTTCGCCTTTGCCCGAGGGAACCGGCAAATCTGCACCACAGCCATTCGCGGG
Organism: Spirochaetaceae bacterium; assembly: GCA_002729885.1. Classification (GTDB taxonomy): domain Bacteria; phylum Spirochaetota; class Leptospiria; order Leptospirales; family Leptonemataceae; genus UBA3465. Next base: position 63,630 of record PBUB01000035.1, on the reverse strand, counting down.
CTGCATCTGTCGGAATGCGACATAATCCGGTGGATGTCCGTTAGAGGTCCCTTGAATGATCTTTTTTGGATCAAAAACCGGGCTCGCCGTGAACCTTTTTCTTCAGGTGCCGATAGCAATATTATGAACGGTTCCGGTACCCTGATCAAATCCATGAGGAAAGCGGGTGTCCTGCTAATGCTTCTGCTTCTGGTGGGCAGCCTCCTTCTGCCTGCATTCGCCCATGGACAGGGGGTGCAGCAGCCCGATCAGCCGGTGGAGATTGAGCCACTTTCCGGGTTAAATACCGGGGCTGCGGATTTCGCTCCTACCCTATCGCCGGACGGGCAGCGAATGCTATTCAATACCAGCAATGGTCAGTATCAGGATATTTACCTTGCAGAGAAGAAAGAAGGGCAGTGGACTCTGGTTCGAAATGTCCGAGAACTGAATTCTCCTTATAATGATGAAACTCCTTTCTGGAGCGAAGACGGTAAAGTAGTACTTTTCGCATCTGATCGTGATGGTAGCCTGGAGATGCCTGCCGACCTCCAGGGAAGGGTGCGAGTTTCCTACGATCTGTACTGGGCCAGGGCCGATGAAAGTGGTCGATTCTCGGAGCCAAGAAGGATTCCCGGTAACTTCCAGACTTCGGACCATGAACGGGCCCCGGCACTGAGTCCGGATTCTCGCGAAATCTATTATACTACCTGGGAATTTGGCGATATTACCGGCTCAAAGATCATGGTTGCAAAGTGGAACGGTAGCGGTTTCTCAGAGCCGGAGCCTCTACCATCGCCTATCAACTCCGGACACCAGGAAGCTGCCCTGATGCCACTGAAGGACAATAGCTATGTCTTCTCTTCCAGACGTCCCGGTGGCATTGGCGGATGGGACTTTTATCGTACTTCCAGAAGCGAAAGTGGATGGTCGGACCCGGTATTGATTCCTGAACTGAGCTCCACCGAGAACGAAATGCATCTCAGTATTCACGATGGAACATTCTACTTCGCTTCTGATCGCTCCGGCGGCAAAGGACATTATGATCTTTATTCCACTGATACCGGGATTAACCTGGATCAGCCTCAGTTTGCAGTTCGAACTGACGAAGGTAGCGAACCGGCCGCCAGAGAACCCACTTCCAGTATTCGCGAAGGGGAGCCTGAATCCTACAGCGATCCAACGGCCAATTCTGGCCGGGAGGAGGACCTGGAGGGTCTTCTACAGAACTATGATTCCAGAATGGATGGAGCGTTCGAGCGTGAAACTCCAGATGGATACAGAGACAGAATTGATCGTGGGCTGGAACTTGCCTTTGAAGGCGCTGAAAGCGACGGGTTAAATCGCTTCAGACCGGACCGGGAAAGTCTTGTGGTGATGGATAAAGATACCGGTCGTCCACTCTCGGTTCCGGTAAAAATGCAACCTTATTACAGGGACGAAAACAAACCTCGCCCGGATCCCACTCGCACCAGTAGTAACGGAGCCGGTGAGCTTCGCCTGCCTGCCTTTGATAGCGAGGGACTGGAAGTGACTATTTCTATTCCCGGCTATTCTACATATCACCGAATCATTGATTACCGGGCTGTCTTTACGGGAAAGCGAATAATATACCTGGAAAGGATACGAAAGGGGGGCTCATTTGAAGTTAGCGATATACAGTTTGATGCCAACTCGGCTGTGCTCAGAGACGAATCCGAATTCTATCTGGAAAGCCTTCTTGATTACTTGAAAAAGAATCCACAGACCAGGCTCAAAATCATTGGTCATACAGATCTACATGGCTCAAAAGAGTATAATGAAAAGTTGAGTTTTCGCAGAGCGATGAGTGTTAAGAATTACCTCGTGTATCACGGAATCGATGCAATGCGTCTTGAAGTGGAAGGAGCTGGCTTCAGCAATCCTGTGGTTGCCAAAAAAGGTGACCCGTACGATCAGAAAAACAGACGCACAGAGTTCAAGATTCTGGAAGAGTCAACGCCTGCCGCCCCTGAATTCTAGGGCACTGCTCTTCGGTACCGACCTGCCAGGGTTTCCAATTTCTAATAGACGGCTGGCCTCCCAATGCTGAGGTCATGTCATGGAATGGAAACCCCACTACGATTCGCGAAAACTGTCACCCGCCCAGGCAGTGACCCACATCAAGAACGGTCAGAAAGTCTTTATTTCGGGTAATGCTTCCATGCCCCGGGCTTTGATCGCTGCACTTGCGGATCGAGCCGGAGAACTGAAAGAGGTAGAGCTGAATCATCTACTCACTTTTGGAGAAGATCCATTCAAGAGCTTCGAAGGTGTGCGCGATAATGCCTGGTTTCTGGGTCCCGCAATTCGTGATGCAGTGAACGAAGGAAAATCCGATTATATCCCTATTTTTCTCAGCGAAATCGCAAAGCTGGTGCGCGGCGGGAACTGGCCTATCCACGTTGCTATGATCCATGTATCTCCACCGGATCAGTTTGGCTATATGAGCTATGGCGTAGAATGTAGCATTACCAAGCCCTGTGCAGAAGCAGCTGAGCTGGTCATTGCCCAGGTGAATCCCAGAATGCCACGAGCTCTGGGAGATTGTTTTATTCATGTAACGGAGGTAGACTACTTTGTGGAGCAGGAGGAAGAGCTGTTTGAGCTTCCTCTTAAAGAAGCGTCTGACGTAGAGGAGCGAATCGGGAAGAATATTGCTGAATTAATTGACGATGGCGCTACTCTGCAACTGGGCATTGGTGGAATTCCCAATGCAGTGCTGAATCAGCTACGCAATCACAAAGACCTGGGAATTCATACGGAGATGTTCAGCGATGGGATTCTGCCGCTTCTTTCGGCGGGAGTTCTGAATAACCAGAAAAAAGGCCTGCACCGCGGTAAGATCATGACCAGCTTTGCCATGGGCAGTCGAGATCTCTACGATGCAATCGATAATAACCCGATCTTCGAATTCAGACCCAGTCACTATGTTAATGATCCGTTTGTCATCGCTCAGAATCACAATATGGTGGCCATCAACTCTGCCATTTCCATTGATCTCACAGGTCAGGTAAACAGCGATTCTATGGGCCATAACATCTTCAGCGGAATTGGTGGGCAGGTAGATTTTATCCGTGGAGCATCTAGATGTCCAGGCGGTAAGCCCATCATCGCGCTTCCGAGCACAGCAAAGGGAGGAAAGGTCTCCCGGATTTGTCCGGTGCTGGCCCCTGGTGCCGGCGTTGTTACCAGCCGTGGTGATGTTCATTATGTGGCTACCGAGTATGGAGTGGTGAATCTGTTCGGAAAGAATGTAAGAGAGCGTTCCCAGTTGTTAATATCGATTGCCCATCCAGATTTTCGGGAGGAGCTGGAGAAAGAGAGCTTCTGGTTGAGCCGGGGCTAAATCAGCGAATCAGCGAATCAGCCTGTGGCATTGCCCCATGGGGGCTATTTCCATGATTCGATTAAAGATCGAGCTCTGCTTCTCAACTCCTTGAATCTGCTTCGGTCGCTTACAGATAGCACAGGTAGGTTGAGATACCGACTCATCCATTTTTCTGTGGGCGGATGCCGAAAATTGCTCTGTGAGCTGGCAGTAAGAGCTTCCATGAGGGCTCTGGAATAGGAAACGGCGAACATAAACCGGACAGCGGCCCTACTATTGTCTACTTTTCGCCGGCCTGTTTTTTCACCGCGATTCTTACGAACTTTGTCTTCCTGCCGGTAGTAATCCTCTGTCACCTGGCGAAAAGGTATCTCGGAGCCCGCGTAATAGATTAGATTATCTGGAAGGCAGTCATGTACAAATTGACCCAGGGCAAAGAAGAATGCTGCCGGTCCAGGCAACCTGAGCGCCAGATAGATACTTCGCAGTAGCTGCCCATTATCGCCACCGATGGGATAATACAGTGCATGGTTTCTTTTTTTATACCAGCCACCAGTTAGAATTGAGGGTTCGTTGCTCACCCCCAGTTCTTCTGGCTTTCTGCTTTCCCCTATTACTGAATTGCGAAACTCCGGAAAATCCGGACGTTCGATTTCCCGGGCAGCGCCGCAGGAACCGGGCATTAGAAATATCTTGAGATTCTTGAGATTTCTTGTGCCCAGTTTTTCACTCAGGATCCGGCCCAGTCTTAGCTCACGCTGATATAGCTCGGTGTCCACCAGGGCGGCCAGTTGTAGCAGGCATTCTACGGTTGGCGGAGTGTTGATTTCAAGGCTGGCAATTTCTGGAAGATTGGCCTCAAATCCGGGTTTATCTTTCCATAGTTTCATTACCGGATTCAAAGGAAGAATACCATGGCGACTTCCGGGTATGAGCGAATATCCTGTGGTTGTGCTTCGCACAGGTCGCAGTCGATCCAGCAATTGTTCTTTTACATGTAAAAGTACTTCGCGGCGAGCGAATGGATTTCCATAGGGGATGTGGGCCGGCCACTCTACTGCCTTACCATAATGCTCTTCCGCTTTCTTAAGTATCCCCTGGAGGCTGGCACCTGCATTCCCTGAAATATTGCTTTGTGAATCCTGCGTAACAGGATTTTCTGTTTTCGGTTCCACAGGACCATTTGAGTCCGATGTCACAGTATTTGATAGACTTGCTTCTCGGGCCTCCCGGTCACCTATTTCGCTGTTTTCCATATTTCGTGAAGGAGCACCGATGGTGGCCCCATTCAAATAGTCTTCGTATATTTGGCGAATCTGCTTTCGAATAGATGCATGTTTCTCAATGCGAGTCTGCCATGCACGAATGTCTGGATTGAGGCGAACTACGGACTCCAGAAGCTTCAATGCTTCCTGAAAGGCCCGATTTCTTTGCTCATGTAGAAGCCTGAGGTCCGTGGTTCTTCCTGCAGGAACGGCCCGGTACTTCAGAAATATGTATCGCATGATTCTGGCATGCAAGCGTGTTTCCTGAAGCAGAGCGCTTCGAATCCTGAGCTCCAGCTTTTCCGGAAGTAGATACAGTCCCGCAGCCGCCAGGGTTTCTTCATTCAGAAAGCTAGAGATTTCTTTTGCGTGTCTTACCAGGTGTAGAAAGGAAGAGCGGTCCTTTTGACCCAGAAAAGAGCGAATGCTGGCTCTCAGATCCGGGCTGGCTGTGGCCTGCAAGATGCTTTGCAAACCATGTCTGTCCAGGTCGTTAAACAGGGAGTCCTGCAGAGCGATTGCTGACTGCTCGGGTCCGGACCCGAGTAAGAGTAATTCAAAGTCCTTTCGCATGGTTTTACTCTTACTGTGAATCTCCTGCAATTGATCCTCCAGTTCCCAGAGCTCGCCATAGGGCTTCAAGAGTGCAATGGCATCATCGGTGAGCCCTTCCAGATAGTCCGAAAGAAAATATATACCGGGTTTACCGGATGGATCTGGCATGCCATCGCGGTTTTCAATTTCAGACTGGCCGTGGTTTCTCGCAGAGGGGGCTTGCGGTTCTTCATAAGAGCCGGTACCGGACCGGTATTCGGTTTCCGTGATGCTACTTGCTTTTCTGGACTTCAGATACTGGTCTCGAATGCGCTCATGCAATAGAGGAGGAACAGAACCGTTTGTGGGCTCATTCGGTATGCCCAGATCAAGAAAAATGGAAGGAACCACAAAAGGCAGGCGAAACAGATTTGTGTCCAGGGTAGCCAGGGCCCGGGCCACAGCCACATCAAAAACTCTGTAGTAAAAATGCAGGAATCTTTCTGAACTCAGTTGTGCGAACTGCTTTACGCTGGCTGGAGACGGATCGCGGCTTTGCTGGTAGGGGCTTACAATGTCTCTATCAAATTCCAGCCAGCCACCTTCCAGTAGTTCCGCTGGTTCAAAATGAATGGTGCGAAATCGGACCTTCCTCTGGCGAAAGTAACGGCGTCCGGATGCATCCTGCTGGATGCCACTCCGGTTATCATCAAGTAGCTGGTTGACCAGCTTCCGCATGGCCTGCCGCGGCAGAGGAGGTTCTGGTTAATTTGAATAGCGCCTCATACAGATCTGGATCGTAGGTTGGATCCACCGCATAGACTATGTGCCGACTATCATCCTTACTGAGCTCATAGTGTGCCTTTCTTGGATCTGCTTTAAGCTTATCCAGAGGAAACTTTAGAAACTGAAACTTTGGATTTTTTCCAATTTCAGGGAATATTGTGGCAAAGCGGTCCATACCCGGTTTGCTCTGAAAGCGGGTGGCATTGGTAATCTGTCCTACTTCGAAAAAAGTCTTACCGCTACCGGAACGTGCGGCCACAATAATAAAATCTCCTTCCTTGAGGATCTTTTCATTGTTGCAAAGACTGATGCTAACATAGTCCAGAAACTCTCGTACAATTCGATCCGGATACGTGAAATAGGAATTGTTAACAAGCATCTGCACGGCGCGACGAGCGTTATATGCCTTGCGCCATGGAACATTGGAAGTCAGGGAGGCGAACTCGGAAGCCACGGCCAGAATAGCCGCATCCTCATCGTAGGGAATATCTCGCATCAGCAGTTTCAGTTGCATATCGATGTCTTCTGCAATATGCTTTCTGGCCGGGTCCTGACTGTACTTTTCTCTGAGCGCGGTGAGTCTGGTAGTAATGCTCTTGATGGATGGGTAGTTATTTCCGGGAGTACCGGATTTCATGGGTCTATGGTGCGAAAGTACATTTCGCTTAACCCGGGGATCAATGGACCGTTCATGGGCAATCATCAGATAACTCATTATTGGATGATTGCGAATATAATTCATTTGCTGCTCAGAAAGACCATCCCCATCTGGCATGGTCATGCGACTATAGCCAATATCGCAAAGCAATGCAGACATCATGGTCACATTGGCCGCTTCTTCCAGACGTGCTCGGTCCCTGGCACCAATGGCAGCCGCTCCCCTGGTCTTCATGGCCATGGCCACTACAGTTCTCTTTACAGCCAATTCCACTTCGTGGGTGTTATCCCGGCCCTGCATCAAGTCCAGAATATTCACCAGGCCCACGCTCATATCGGACTGGGATTCAAAGGCATCAAAGGCACTGGCCAATCGCTCCGAAGTCTTGCGAGCCTGGACAGATGTAATGGATGTTCGTTTTAAACTGCTGAATAATTCCTTCGCACCGTCGTTGAGCTCGGTGGTGATGTTTTCCGAAATGAGTTTTGTGTCGGTAAGACCTTCCGGAATATCTCGTCCCTTCTCCTGGAGGCCCAGTTTCTCCGAATCCTCGATGTCGTAGTAAATCCCCTGTTTGATGAAGCGGAGCAATCGATCGATCTCTGCCTCAGATGCATTTTCCTTTTTATGAATAAGGACCTGACCGTCCTTATTGTAAAAGTGCACAGGTATCTCGTGGTTTTCACGAAAGGATTCTACGATTTCAGGGGTGAAGTCGAAAAGTTCGAACTTGCTCACAGTGATCTCCCTCTCCCAATATTCGACGAACAGGCATGGATGAAAAGGAGAATTTGACTGGAAATATTAACAGGTTTCTCGATTGTGTCCGCCATGTCAGATCGCCCTGAAATTGTCCCCGTTGGAACACTCCCTCCGGTTGGAGTAGTTCCCGAAAAAATGCATGCTCAACTGATCCGTCCGGAACGGTTCGGAGATCCCAAGGATGCCTTCCAGGTTGAGCAGATCCCTGTGCCGGAGGTTGGCCCTCGAGAAGTCCTGGTGGCAGTAATGGCCGCCGGAGTGAACTACAACAATGTCTGGGCCGCCCTTGGTTATCCTGTCAACGTGATAGCTGCGCGCCAGAAAAAAGGGGAGCAGGAGGATTTCCACATCGGTGGATCCGACGCTTCCGGAATCGTGTATGCTGTAGGGTCCGAAGTAAAGAATGTAAAAATTGGCGATGAAGTAGTGGTTCATTGCGGAATGTGGGACCACGATGATCCTTACATCGTAGCGGGTGGGGATCCAATGTTTGCCCCCTCTGAAATCATCTGGGGTTATGAATCCAACTGGGGCTCATTCGCTCAGTTCGCCAAAGTGCAGGACCATCAATGTCTGCCCAAGCCTCCTCATCTGAACTGGGAAGAGGCGGCCGCATACATGCTGGTGGGCGCTACTGCGTACAGAATGCTGCATCACTGGGAACCCAACACTGTAAAGCCTGGAATGCCGGTGCTTATCTGGGGAGGGTCCGGCGGTCTTGGCGCTATGGCCATTCAGATCGTAAAGGCTGCAGGCGGCATCGCTGTGGCTGTTGTGAGCAGCGAAGATAAATTTGATTTCTGCAAAAAGCTGGGTGCAGACGGAGTAATCAATAGAAAGAACTTCGATCACTGGGGAGCTCTTACATCCGAAATCAACGATCCCAAGCACTTTGTGGAATGGACCAAGAAAGCTCGAGAATTCGGTAAAGCCATCTGGGAAATTACCGGAAAGAAAAATCCAGGAATCGTCTTCGAACATCCCGGCGAAAGTACAATCCCTACGTCTGCATTTGTATGCGATACCGGAGGAATGATTGTCATCTGTGCCGGTACCACCGGATTCAATGCTACAGTGGATCTCCGTTATCTATGGATGAGACAGAAGCGACTGCAGGGTTCTCATTTCGCCAACGACGACAATGCGAAAGGTCTGAATGATCTTGTAATTGCGAAGAAAGTTGATCCGGTGCTATCGAAAGTCTATAAATTCGAAGAAACCGGTGCCTGTCATCAGCTGATGAAAGATAACAAGCATCCGGCTGGAAATATGTCCATTTTGGTGGGAGCCGAGAAAGAAGGACTGGGAGCGAAGTGATCGCCTGTGCGGCACTTTCTCCGTCTACTCGGGTACTCATTTCATTACCGCACCCCCTTCCTGATGGGGGTGCTGGTGTCGTTCTTTGTGGCCATTCTTAATGGCGTAAGTCTTACTACATTCTATCCGCTGTTTGATGCCCTGGGAGATAAAGGGGGCGGCGAGCCTTTTGTTATTCAATTCTCAGAGAGCGAGCGAAAGCTTCTAAACAAAGCTGTACAGTACAGCGCCATTCACTACATCGAAGCTCCGGAAAAAGCACGCTTGCTTACCGGGGAAGGAACCTTGCCCGTGGCGCCAGACGCTCCAGAAAAGATCCGAAAGGACCTGGCCGAGCGTCTCTTGCATTATACCAGATACGAAAAAGAATACGGTCTGAATAGAGCTCAGCAGTTGAATCTGCGGACCATGGTTCGCTGGAAATTAAAGATTAACGAAGCGGCCTTTGATCCTCTAAAAGTCATCTATACCGCTTTGATGGTGGTATTCCCGCTCTATTTCTTGAAGCTTGTATTTCATTTGATTTCGGTTCAGCTTATTGCCAGGACCGGATACAAAGCGGTGAGGGACTTGCGATCCGATCTTTACGGGGCCGCTCAGAATTTACCACTCACATATTTCTATCGGGAGAAAACCGGACTCCTGATGAGCCGATTGATCAACGATGTTGAGATTGTAGCTGCCGTGATTTCCTCCAATATGAGGGATTCCATTACAAACTTCTTCTATTTGATTACTCACCTCTTCTTGCTGGCTTACCTGAATCTTGAGCTACTGATAGTATCTGCCGTTACTCTTCCATTAATTCTGGCGCCCGTAGCCCTGTTTACAAAAAAGATTTCCCGATCCACGCGAAAAAGCCAGGAGCTTCTGGCAGATCTGAATGCAAGTTTGCAGGAAGACATCCAGGGAGTGCGAGTGATTCGATCGTTTGTCATGGAGGATCAACAGGCAGAGCGATTCGAGCGAGTAAATCAGCGATTGAGCTGGAGAAGCTTTAAAGAACAGTTCTATTTGAAAATGGGTCCAAACCTGGTAGAGCTGAGCTCTGCTCTTATGACCCTGGCCATCATCGCTCTGGGCGCCGCGTATCTGGATGGAACAAATTTTACCATCGGCGAGTTTATTACATTCCTGATGGCTCTAATGTTTATCATCCGGCCCATTATTCAGCTTTCTTCCATGATCGGGAAGGTGTCCCAGGCATCCGCCGCGGCGGAGAGAATCTTTTCTATAGCTGATCGACGACCGGACATTACCGATCCTCCCAGTCCCCAGCCTGTGCCCGAGATTTCCCGTTCTATCAAATTCGAAGATGTACAGTTTACCTATCCGGAATCGGAAGCTCAGGTAATCAAGGGCATCAACCTGGATGTTCCTGCCGGTAGCACGGTAGCATTGGTGGGCGAAAGTGGAGGCGGCAAGTCTACCCTCATGGATTTGCTGGCCCGGTTCTTTGATCCGGATCAAGGGCGAATCACCGTGGATGGCGTGGATATTCGCAATTTCTCACTGGTAGAGTATCGCAGTCACATAGGCATCGTTCAGCAGGATACATTCCTGTTCCACGGCAGCATTCGAGAGAATATTGCCTATGGCAGTCCCGAGCATGATCCCAACGAAGTGGAAAAGGCTGCAAGACTGGCCTATGCTCATGATTTCATAAGCGATTTACCGGAAGGATACGATACAATGGTAGGCGAAAGAGGGGTGACCCTTTCCGGTGGCCAGCGCCAGCGAATCTCCATTGCCCGGGCGCTATTACATGATCCAGAAATCATGATTCTGGACGAGGCTACCTCGGCCCTGGACACCGAGAGCGAGCGTCTGGTTCAGGAAGCTCTGGAGCGTCTTTTCAAGAATCGTACTACTTTTGTGATTGCCCACCGACTTTCTACCATAGAAAAGGCAGATATCATTGTGGTCGTGTCCAATGGCAAGATTGAAGATGCCGGAACACATAAAGATCTCATGAATCGATCCGGGCTGTATGCCAGGCTTCAGCAAATCAGTCGCGAGGCCACTCAGCCCGCCGAGGAATCTCCCGAGCAGGAAAGCGAAAAGGACTAAGATGGCGGCAAAGTGCCGTACGCTCCAGCAATGCTGGCGCAAATCCATAAGAAAAGGAAATCCATGAAGCACTTATTGATCGTTGATGATAATGACAAGTATGCAAGAATACTGGATGAGTATTATAAGAATCTCGGCTACACGATAGATCGGGCTGTAGACGGAGCCGGCGGCTATAGCGCGGTGAAGGAAAAGGGCCTGGAGCATTATCAGGTAATTGTCACCGACATCACAATGGAAACTCAGATGGCCGGGCTTACCATGCTCAAACGTCTTTATAAAGAAGGATATAGAGGCATGGTGGTTGTAGCAAGTACAGGGTTTGATGTCCCTCTGGCCAAGCCACTCACAAGATGTTTTCTGGGCCGCATGGGCATCGACTACCTGGTACCCAAGACCACGGTTCTGTCCGGAAAGCTGGAATACTACCCCATGGCATTTTTCAGCAAGCCAATCATGGACTTCCGGGAAATAGAATCGGAACACAAAATAGCTTGAAATTTTCTTTCAAGTAAACCAAAACAGGGAAGCTTCGTCTAAAAGTCGTAACTGATGAACTCCAATTGGGCCCGCATAATTAGCTTACCTCTCCTTGTATATATGGGGAGCTGTGCTTCCGGTATTCCGGTAAAATTTCCCCAGTATCCTGCCGGCAATCAGGGCCAGCAACTGCAAAGGGTTCTGGATGGGAAACGGAAGCTGGCTGTGGTGGCCCGGGAGCTTCCTGCGGGATACAGCACAAATCTAAATCGACTGGGTCTTGCCACGGAATGGCAGGATACCATTCGCGGTTCCGTCCAGAGTGCCATGCAGGGACGTGGCTTCTATTCAATCGTAGATCTGGATAGTCGGGACAGAAGGTATCAGGAACTGGCCCATGCGCAGAGTGGCATGACCCGAAACCAGCTTCAGATAGGTCGCGAACTGGCTGTAGAGAGTATTCTATTTGTTCGAATGACCGCTCTTCCTCGCGTTGAATGCAAGATCGAAGAAGTGACAGATCTTTCTACTGCAGCATTGCAGCTCGCCATGGCGGCTGCATCCAAAGGGCAGAGCAGCGGTGATGCTCAGTACAAGAAACCCACCGGTGTTACCTATCTAACTGTATTTGTTGAGGCCACACTGGTAAATGTAGAAACCGGTCGTTCCATAAGCTTTTCCAACACCAAGCCTCATCGGCTGGAAAACGACGTAGGTAATACACAGTGTCCGTCGCAACTGAAGGCTTTTGATGAAGCAATGCAAATGGTGGGAACCGAGATTGCGCGAAATCTTTCCCCTGAAGTAGTGACATTCTATATTCCTCTTTCCGATGATACCGATGGACTTCGGGGAGGGGATCCTTCTCGAGTTCAGGCATTCCTGGAAGAAGGAATCAAATGGGCGGAGGAAGGGAACTTCGATATGGCGGCCAGGCAATGGGAAAGAGCCCTGGATGAATCTGGCGGGACTTCCACTTCAGCTCTATGGAATCTGGGCGCCTATTACTGGTATAGCGGCGATATGGATCAGGCACACAGCTACTTCGATCGAGCCATGCGTTCGGCAGAACCGGGTTGGATGGACGATAAACGCTATGTCTGGACGCTTTTTCAGAAAGAAAAGGATCGAATGGCTAAAGAAGGCTATTGATTCCAGTCATTGAAAGACTGACTGGATATTCCTCAGGCGAACTACTCATCAAGAAACGGAAAGATCATCACTCCGGGTACATCGGACATCCTCTTCCTTCCGAGGACACCTCGTTATTTCAGGAACATCCTCACTACTCTAAGAAAATCTTCTCCTGATCTATCAGAAGTATCTTAAGGCTGCGGCCTCGCATCTACGATGCCTCACCTACGAGGCATCAATCGATCTTAATTCGTTCGCACTTCTTTAGCGGATGACATACTTCCTGAATGAAGTTTCTGCGGTTTGCATCGATTTGACTGTCGCTGAAACTTGCAAATCGACCATCTGTAAGAGCCATGCAATATAGATTCTTTCTGGGATTCTGATAATAGAGGGTTCCATACAGAGCAGGGCTTTCTTTGTCCTGAAATCGAACCAGAAAAGTAATCCCGTAATGATCGATTAACTCCTGTTCGGAATCACCTGCCTTCACTACTTTTTGCTTTAGTCCGCGAACCTCATTGCATTGTTGAGGAATGCTATCATAGTAGCTTACGGCACCGGAAACATCGTCTGGTTCGGTGTAACCAGGACGAGAGCTGGATGCACAATTCGAAGCACAATGCATTAGAAAGAAGAGACCTATAGAAGATGCGACCAGAGCGCGGAGTCCTTTAGCAGATAGCATATTGGATAGATCCCAATCGGAGGCAGGAAGGGAAGCAAAAAAAGATGTCGCAGCTGTCTGTCATAATGCTACAATACACGAGAGCGAATCATGGAAACCCTGGAAAATCTTGAACACATGGAAGATGCCAACCTGGCGGTATATGCTGTCCGCCATGGTGAGCATGCAGGACGATTATACGAGGAAGATGAGCATCCTTTTCGTACAGCCTTGCAGAGAGATCGAGATCGGGTGCTCCATTCCAAGGCATTTCGACGTCTGGGCTACAAGACTCAGGTATTTGTAAACTCAGAGGGGGATAATTACAGGACCAGGCTTACCCACAGTCTGGAGGTAGCACAGATCTCTCGATCCGTAGCGCGTTCGCTATCTCTCAATGCGGACTATGCAGAGACTCTTTCTCTGGCACACGATCTGGGCCATACACCTTTCGGCCATGCCGGCCAGGATGCACTTCATAGACTGATGCAGGGACATGGTGGATTCGAACACAATTGTCAGAGCCTTCGCATTGTAAGCGCTCTGGAATCCAGGTATCCTTCCTGGCCGGGCTTGAATCTGACCAGAATTACCCTGGCCGGAATGATGAAGCATGGTCGGATCTATAGCTGCGATGGGCATCTGGAGTCCATTCGAGATATTCGGACCGGGGTTTCTCTGGAAGCTCGCCTGGTGGATTTATGCGATCGCATTGCTTATCTGCATCATGATCTGGAGGATGGACTGGACAGCGGCTATCTGACCATGGAAGAATTATCGGGAGAAGAATTCTGGATCGGAGCGCACGAACAATGCCAGAAAACCCTGGGCGAAGACTTCAGGAGTTCTAGACTTCCTCTTCAGATTCGTACTGTAGTGCGATCGTTGTTGAATGAATGTCTGAACGATCTAATTATCAACTCGCATCAAGCATTGCAACAGTCAGATTTCGCATCCCTGGAGGATGTCCTGTCTATTCAGCCGGCGGATCTTCCCATTGGAAACAGTGCAGCCCTGCGCAGTCGTCTACAATCCATGCATGCCTTTTTGAAGGCCAGACTGTATATGGATCCTTCTGTGAAGCGAATGTCCTTTCGCGGGGAAAGGATGATAGAGCATCTATTCAAGACCTATATGGACCGACCGGATTTGATGCCCTCCCATGTGCAGGAACGGATAAATGCGGTGGGGCTGGAACGTGTGATTGCAGACTACATTTCCGGTATGACAGATCGATTCGCTGAAAAGGAGTATCGATACCTTACCGGCTCCTGATGTCCGGTTTGGGATCCCTCTATTGGGGTACACAGCTACCTTACCGGAGCTGCGCGCCCTGGAAGTTCCAGCCTTTGTCATTCGGTAGTTGTGCCGGTTCTCTGCAGCCTTCTGAGACCAAAAAAAGCTAAGTGAAATGAGCCGGTCTTCCGAAGGTACGGAAGAGGGGATAGAATAATGGCATTACTGGATCGCACAAAAGAAGAAGTAAAAGCAGAGATTTATGAGATCGAAGTGATTCGGGCCCCTATCCGAGAGGTATTTGATGCCATGACCACCGCTCGAATTATCGATGAATGGGGCGCCGGTCCTTCCCGATTCCAGGCACGTCCCGGTGGTAAGTTTTTCTTCTGGGATGGAGAAATGTCCGGAATGATCTGCGAGATCCAGCCACCGGTGCGGATGATGTACACCCTTAGAGAAGCCTGGTGGGATCCAGACTGGAAGGATTCCATGGTTACCTGGACCTTTCGAGAAGTGGATCGAGGCACCGAGGTTATTCTATCCCATTCAGGACTTCCGGGCCGGAAGGTTCGAGAGGCGCATCGTGAAGGCTGGGGCGAGTACTTCCTGGGACCACTGAAAGCCTATCTCGAATATCACCGATAGCTCTTTCTTCGCCAAGTCAACCTTGACACTAATGCAGCCTGCCAATTTATTGCGGCATGGCTCGTAAGATTGCTGTTCTTCCCGGAGATGGTATTGGTCCGGAGGTTATGAACTCCGCCATTCAGGTGCTGGAAAAGGCGCTGGGAGATCAGTGGTCCAACTATTCACTCTCCGAGGCTCCTGTCGGCGGCGCTGCTATCGATCTTACTGGTTCGCCTCTACCAGACGAAACCCTGAAACTCTGCGAGCAATCCGATGCCATTCTGTTTGGCTCCGTGGGAGGACCTAAATGGGAAAACCTTCCACCAGAACGTCAACCCGAGCGCGGAGCACTTCTACCACTGAGAAAACATTTTTCTCTTTTTGCCAATCTGCGTCCCGTGCGACTGTTTCCCGAACTCAGTGCCTCTTCGCCTCTCAAGGAAGAGCGTATTGGCGATGGAGTGGACATGCTGATTGTAAGGGAGCTTACCGGCGATGTCTATTTTGGTCAGCCCAAAGGACGAGAGGGGACAGGCGATGAAGAAAAGGCCTTCGATACCATGGTCTACCATCGCTATGAAATTGAGCGAATAGCAAAAGTAGCCTTTGATTCCGCAGCTCAGCGAAAAGGCCGCGTCACAAGCATAGATAAAGCGAATGTATTGAGCAGCATGGTTCTTTGGCGAGAAGTGGTGACCGAGTTTGCGGAGAACTACAACAAAGACCTGGACCGTAAAGTTCAACTGGATCATATGTATGTTGATAACGGAGCCATGCAGCTTATCCTGAGACCTGCCAGCTTTGATGTATTGTTGTGCGGAAATATGTTTGGCGATATTTTAAGCGATGAGGCCTCCGTGCTTGGAGGCAGTCTGGGAATGCTGGCTTCTGCATCTCTTTCTACCGAACCGGGCTTTGGCCTGTATGAGCCCAGCGGTGGTACTGCACCGGATATTGCAGGCAAGGGAATCGCCAATCCCATAGCCCAGATTCTATCTGCATCTTTGCTACTTCGCTATTCTTTTAACGAAACCGATGTGGCGGACCGCATTGATGCAGCCGTTAGAAAGGCCATAGAATCCGGAGCCCGTACCGGAGATCTGGCTGGTCCTGGAGAAAAGGTGGTGGACACTCAGGAAATGACAGATGCCATCATCGGCTTTCTGTAGTACACTGCATAGCCCGGAAAGAAACCTTAATGAATCCCCGAATCCTGATATGCGATGATAAGAATTTCGAGGCTCTGGAGTTCCGACAGATCCTGGAATCCAGAAAGTTCAAGGTTCTTCAAGTATGCAGGAATGGAAAGGAGCTTCTGGACTGGGTCCGAAACAATCCTAAAAGCGCTGATGTTGTCATTATGGATATCATCATGCCTGTGGTGGATGGCTATGCTGCCTTCCATGAGTTAAAGAAGCTGGCCCCGGAAATCAAAGTGATTTTCGTTTCGGTGGAAAACAGTGCCCCTTTGATCAAGACAGTGCTGGCAATGGGAGCCCTGGACTTTATTACCAGGCCCGTAAAGCGCGATGTTCTGGCCGAGCGTGTAATCAAAGCCCTGGAAAAAACCTGAAGTGCTGAAGGGATAAGCCAGGTCCTGGATTCTGGCGAACCGGGATGTCTCTTTTCGGACGCTATTGTCAGGATGCTGTAAGATCCAGCCCGGGCCCCCGACCTTCCATCAAGCCTTGACGCATTTCTCTGAATCTCAGGGCACCTGGAAATCAGTCCGCAGCGTCCAATCTATCAGCAAGCCACTCCGTAGTCCCGGCAATTTGCAGGATCGGCTCGATCTACCGCTGGAATGGGCCCTGCTTTCACTGGACATACGCCTTCAATTGAATATTATGCCTGCAAGGGCCTAATCAGAAAAAGGCCCGCTTCACCTCTAACAGGCTTTTTCGGGAGCAATCATGTCACCAAATCAATCCCCTGCCACGGAAGAAAGGCAGTCCTTGCAGCAACAAAACCCGGATGCAGGAGTCGAATCGGCTCCAGTAGCGAGTCCTGCGCAGTATACTACCTCACCTGTAGTCGAAGAGCTGGATTTCTCCGGGGAATATGACGGAGACGTTCCGTTTGGTACTCCGCCATCCTTCATAGATCGTCAGAGAATTCTTCCTCTGCTACAAAAAGTAGAGAAGCCTGGACGTTATACCGGCGGAGAGTTTGGAGTTCCCCATAAGGATCCTGAATCGGCCCGAGGCAGGATCGTATTTTCCTATCCGGATACCTATGAGCTGGGAATGTCGAACGAAGGATTGAAGATCCTGTATGACTGTGTTCAGCGAAAGGACGATCTATATGCAGATCGAACCTTCCTGCCCTGGCCGGACTTTCGTGGGCTGATGAAAGATGAGGGCATTCCTCTCTATAGTCTGGATCGGCCGCTGGAAGTTCGTTCCTTCGATGTATGGGCTTTTAATACGGCTCATGAACTGCATTATACAAACCTTCTTTATGCGCTGGATCTGGCAGGCATACCTTTAAGGCGCAAGGATCGAACCGGTGCTGATCCAATTATCATTACCGGGGGGACCGCTGTATCCAATCCTCTTCCCCTGTTCGATTTTCTGGACGGCATCTTCATGGGAGATGGTGAAGATGCCATCATGGAAATCATGGATATTGTTTCCCGGGGCAAGGAGCAGGGGCTCAGCCGAAAAGCCATACTCCAGGAACTGCAATCAGTGGAAGGGCTCATTCGACCGGATCATTACCGAGCCACCGTTCATGAAAATGGCGAAGCACATTATTACGGCCCCATGGAAGCGAAACGGACCTATCGTGCAAAAGAGTTTGCCGCCCTGGAAAACGTAATCGTTCCCAGTATCGCCATTACCCAGGACAGGGTGGTGGTAGAAGTGAACCGTGGCTGCGGTCAGGGATGCCGCTTTTGCCATGCTGGATTCTGGAAAAGACCGGTGCGAAACGCAGAAGTGAGTAACCTGGTTCGAATCGCAGGCGATTTGCTCAAGAGATCTGGAAACGATACCATCACATTGCACAGCCTTTCCATTGCGGATTATCCCTGGCTGGAGGAACTTGTAGTGGAGATGGCCCAGGCGTATGGTCCCGAAGGTGTGTCGTTATCTCTGCCAAGTCTGCGCGTTCAGGTAAAGACTATTCCCGTTCTGGAGATGACTTCTGGAATTCGAAAATCCAATGTCACCTTTGCTCTGGAAGCAGGCTCCGAATTAATGCGAGAGCGTATTCGCAAGAAGTCTTCGGAAGATAATTTGCATTATTTGATCCGCGAAATCTACAGTCGGGGCTGGGACCTGGTAAAGGTATATTTCATGCTGGGCCTGCCGGACCGGGACGGTCGAGAAGTGGATGATTTGATCAAGTCATTGAATGCGCTGGGTGAGCTTGCTAAAGAATGTGGTCCCAGAAAGAAAGTGAATGTTACGGTATCTCTTTTTGTACCCAAACCGTTCACTACCTTTCAGTGGGAGGAGCAGAAGGGCCCTGAATTTTTCGACGAAAGTATTGAAAAGATCAAAGCCGGTCTGACCACGAATCGAGTTCACGTGCGACATCCCACTCCCTGGATGAGCTGGGTGGAAGGGCTGCTCAGCCGGTCAGATCATCGGGTATCCTATTATCTAGAGAAGGCTTTCCACGCCGGGGCCAGTTTCGATTCCTGGGACGATGGATTTCGCCAGGATGTCTGGGAGCCTGTAATGGCCGAGGTTCCGGATTCAATACAGCAGCTCTGGATGGGACAGAAGCCCGGTGGAACTCCCATGCCATTCGAGGAAATCGTGGAGGGCTTTCCCAGAGATCGCTTGATTAAAGACTTTGAGAAGTTCGAATCCATTAATGAAGAGAACATGAACCCTCCACATAAGCAGGCGCTCAAGGAATCTGACTTTCCTCCAGAGCTATTGAAGCCTGTAGGCATCCCGGCCGAGAAGCAGAGCCGAGCTGGTTTTCTGAAGATTGGTTTTTCCAAGACCGGAAACTTCGTGTATATTAGCCATTTAGATACGATGGATGCACTTCGCAAAGCGCTTAGAAGGGCTGGCATTCCTATGACGTTTACCCGCGGCTACAATAAACATGAGAAGTTTCACTTTGGGGATTCATTGCCTATCTATATGCATAGTGAGAGGGAAGTGGCGGATGTCTCTGTGTATTCGCCGGTGAATCCCGATGAATGGTTCGCAAAGATTTCCGAACAACTTCCCGAAGGTCTGGAGCTCAAGTCCCTGAACTTTTCCGAGAACCGAGAGAAGGAAAGGAAGGAAAAGCAAAGCTATACTTTGAAGTTCTTTCACTCGGAGGATGCTGATCGATTCGAAGAGATGCTCAAGAATCCTCCTGAATCTATCCAGTTTGAAAAGAAAGATAGAAAGCGCAAAAGGGTCCGGAACCTGCCCCGGCACAAATCAGCCATGCGATTGCATGAAAAGAATCTTCGCACCAGCCTGGAGGAATTGCAAAGGGATGCAAATTCCCTGAGTTTTCTGCTGACCCTTCCAGAGTCTGGAGGACTGTCGATCGTGGATCTTCTGGACCGATATCTTGAAATTCCCAGAGAAGACTGGAATGTTCGATTACAGGTCTGGAAAACTGAAAATTAAAGATCTTCGGCTGAAGACTTTCGGCTGAATGCCGGCCACTGAAGACAGGTGGCTTTAGATTACAAAGCGTATAGAAAATTCCATCGGCAGCTATTCTGCCGATGGAAATCTTACCTCTGTTTTCCCGGAGGCTATCAGGCGGCGCGATTGCTGGCTTCCTTTTTCTGGACCCAGTCAAATCTTACGTTTCGGGCCACAATCTTGATCTTGTTTCTGCTAAAACCTTCATCATCCTTCCAGCGATCCTGTCGCAGATTGCCTTCAACTGTGACTCTGGAACCTTTCTTGAGGTACTGGGCAATGGCATCTGCCTGGCGGTCCCAGGCTTCTATATTGAAATAGCTCACGAACTCTTTTGAATTGTCCTCTTTTGAGCGAAACCCATGGTTCGCTGCTACCGTAAAGTTTACTACCTTGCGATCATTGCTCAGTTCCTTTAGTTCAGGATCCTGAACCAGGTTGCCGTCCAGAATTACCAGTGATAGATTATTCATGTTTCCTCCCGGGGCAATGGTGCCCCTCTATTGCCTGCTGTGATAGGCGAGCGAATCGTTTACTTTTTTTCCGAAACGTAAAAGCTTCCTTCCACCTTTACCTGTATGAAGTCAGTGAGCCGGAATATACGCTCGGATTCGCCACCCAATCCGGGTTCACAAGAAAAAGGTTCCGGCACAGAAATCCAGAGTCATGGGCCCGATCCCGTTTCAGGCCTTTCGAAGGAGCAAAGGGAAGTTATTGAGTCGAGAGCGAATATCAGGCAAATCATTGCAGCTGCAGGCAGCGGAAAGACACGAACGGTTATTGAACTGGCCCGCCGGTTACTTCTGGAAGCGCAATACTGCGATGTGCAGACAGAACGCAGTCCCAGGAACAAAGAATTGTGGTGCGCATCGGGCAGGGTTGAAGGGCCACAATCCATTCGGAAAGACGGCCCATCGGTTCAAGATCCAGCACCGGGACCAACTGCACCGGGTAACGTGATACCGAAAGTAGATCAAGGCCATTCCAGAACTCTTCTTTTACTTACGTTCAGTAGAAAAGCATGTCAGGAAATGCTGGATCGTTTGTGTCTCAAGAAAAGTGATCTGGCCGAAGTGCATACGTTTCATGGTTTCTGTTATCAGATGATTCGCAGGTACCATCCGGAAGGACAGAGACTGCGTGTGGTGGAAGACGAGGAAAAGCTAAACATTTTAAGGCCACTTTTTTACAGACATCGACTGGAGATTGGTGGTATTCCGTACTCACTGCTCCTTGCGCATCCCAATCGATTCAGAGGGGAGTTTCCCAACGCTGCATTCAGGATATTTAGATACTGGGAACAGTATAAAAACCGCCATGGATTACTGGAATACAGCGATCTAATCCGAATAATGCTTCGAGGCCTGCGAAGTGCCGACGATGCATCCTGGGCCCACCCAATACCGGGCAGCTTCGCAACTATTATTGTCGACGAATTTCAGGACACAGATGATTTTCAGCTGGAGTTTTTGAAGTTAATGCAATCCAGGAACCTGGTGGTAGTGGGGGATGACTGGCAGGGAATATACTCCTTTCGTGGTGCCAACATTAGACCTTTCCTGGACTTCAAGAAACATTTTCCAGGAACTCAAAAGCACTTTCTTTCCATTAATTTCAGAAGCGTTCCTGGCATAGTGAAAGCTGGAAATCGACTGATTCGTGCCAGTGGTGGCCAGATCAGAAAAAAGGTTCATCCACATCGTTCTGCCAGTGGCGAGTCGGTTCTTTCTGTAACCACGGAGGGCGGCAATGAACAGAGATTCCTTCAAATGATGCAGCAGTGTAGACTTTCCTGGACCATACTCTGCCGTAGCAATTATCGCAAGAGTATCTGGCTGGAAGCCGGGGCAAACGACGAAAACTGCCTTACTATCCATCGCTCAAAGGGCCTGGAATTTCAGCTGGTAATTCTGGATGTGCTCGGTGGATGGAGTGGTGCAGCAGATCCTGAAGCTCGGGACGAGGAAGTGCGCATTGCCTATGTTGCGTTGACCCGGGCCATGGATCTTTTCATTGCATTGCATCGAAAGGACTATGGATCTCGTGCCGGCGACGCCTGGGTCTGGAATCAGCTATTTCATCCAATCTGTAAAAGGGTTTCCCCTGAAAATCTGGAAGAGCGAATTTTCGGAAAATGAGTTGAGGGTTTTTGCTGGCGAGTTCCGAGTATGAAAGTGAAACAGCTCCTGGCTCTTGGCCTCTTAATCTCCGGTTTGACCTGGTCGGTCCCTGTAGACGCTACCCCGTTGCCGAAATTTGAGGGTGCCATCACCGATTCCGCATTCATGCTGGATTCCCAAGAAAGAGCCCGTATCCAGGATAAGCTCCAGGCTCTTCGCGCAGAAAAAGGATCACAGATCTTTGTGGTTACTCTAAAAAGTTTGCACGGGGAAGCTATCGAAGAATTTGGCCAGCGATTCTTCGAGGCCTGGCGTCCAGGACGCCCGGGCATAGATGACGGTGTGCTTTTCATAATCGTGAAGGACGATCGGAAAATGAGAATACACACCGGTTATGGTCTGGAAGGGGCTATCTCGGATGCCATGGCAAAGCAAATTCTCGCAGATACTGTGGCCCCACTGTTCAGACAGGAAAAATACGGCGAAGGAATTGAAGCGGGCGTTGATAGCATGATTACTGCTATCAAGGGAGAAGAGCTTCCCTCAGTCAGCAAAACTGAATCGAACCCGGACTGGTCTTCGATTCTACTCTGGCTGGTTCTAGGGCTTCTGAACCTTCCCGGAATACTAACGGGCTTACTGTCTTCTGAACTGGAAGACCGCCTGGCGGGAAAATGGCTTCTTGGACTGGCCATCGCTTTCTGGATGCCATCCTTTCCTGTAATGCTGATGGGATGGGAAGTTCCTCTATTCTGGAAAACGTTGTATGTAGTAATCTGCCTTTTGTTACTGGGTGCCAGTGGACTATTTTTGCTGGCAACCATGGCAACCCGATTGTCCAGAGGTAGCGACCCTGCCGCTTCGGTGAGTGGAAGAGGGGCAAGTCAACGGCAACCCACTGGAACAGGTTATTCCTCCAGAAATAATTCCAGCAGTTTTGATCAAAGAAGTCCGGGTTTCGAAGCTTCCTATGCAGGCAGCGTCAGTTCGGATTCTTCCTACTCCTCATCCAGTCATGATTCAGGATCAAGCTATGACTCCAGTTCCATTGATACTTCCAGCTCTTCTGATTCCGGTGGCGGTGGCGATTCTGGAGGAGGTGGTGCCAGCTCTGACTGGTGAATGGAATCCACTGTTTCGTCAGGATGCGGCTATGGCGTTAGGATTTAGGATTTAGGATTTAGGATTTAGGATTTAGGATTTAGGATTTAGGATTTAGGATTTAGGATTTAGGATTTAGGAGTTAGGATTTAGGAGTTAGGAGTTAGAAGTTAGAAGTTAGAAGTTAGAAGTTAGAAGATCTGCATCCGCTGTATCACTTACTTTCAGATCACAGCCCTCTTCGAACTGATGGAACCTTGGGCCTCTATCAGTAATGATTTGTCCGTGAAATCGCGAATTTAGGAAATCACGGAAACCGAAAGCTATTTTATTTGTTCAGGGGATCCACTCGCAGTGAAGACAAAAACCAGATCCAATTAGGGCTTGCCTGCCGGTGTGCTTCGCTAAACTCAACTAATGGTCAGTAATCAGCCCGGCTCTGCAAAAGGCATTTTGGGAACGGCTCCTGTATTCTTTACGGCGATCTCTACGATTCTGGGAGCTATCATGTTCCTGCGTTTTGGGTACTCCGTGGCCCATGCCGGACTGTACGGAGCCTGGGCGATCATCCTGATAGGGCATTGCATTACGATTCCCACAGCCATGGCTGTCTCCGAAATCGCCACAAACCAGAGAGTGGAAGGGGGCGGTGAGTACTATATCATCAGTCGTTCGTTTGGTCTGCATATAGGAGCATCCATTGGAATCGCACTTTATCTATCCCAGTCCATAAGTGTGGCCTTCTATCTAATCGCTTTTGCTCAATCCTTTCAGCCGCTGTTCGATTGGCTGTATTCCACCACAGGCGTACTGATACCTGATGGACGTTTCGTTAGCGTGCCGGCTCTACTGATTCTCTTTCTTACTCTTTACCTTCGCGGTGCTGGCACGGGCGCGGCATTGCTCTATGTGATTGTATTCATTCTTTTCGTTTCCCTGGTGTTTTTCTTCGCCGGAAATCCGGAAAATGCTCCGGTTGCTATACCTTTCCAGGAGAAAGTGACGAACAGTGATCCTTTCTTCAAGGTGTTCGCCATTGTCTTTCCGGCATTAACGGGTATGACAGCGGGGGTAGGTCTTTCCGGTGATTTGAAAAATCCCAAACGGTCCATTCCTGTGGGAACTCTGACTGCGACCATAATCGGAATGATTATTTATATGGTTGTGTTGTATAAACTGGCATCCAGCGCAAGCCTGGAAGACCTGGCCAGCGATCAACTGGTTATGAGCAAGATTTCGGCCTGGGGGCCTATCATTCCCATCGGCCTGGCCTGCGCCACAATAAGTAGCGCCCTGGGTTCCATTATGGTTGCTCCGCGCACGCTGCAGGCACTGGCAAAGGATAGGATCCTGGTCGGGGATGCACTTAACCGGAGGCTGGCCTTTATCAATAGAAGAACTCATGAACCTGTGAATGCATTGATGGTGACCCTGGCCATCGCACTGATTTTTGTCCTGATTGGTGATGTAGATATCGTAGCTCAGATCATTACCATGTTCTTCCTTATTACATATGGTTCACTCTGCCTGATCTCTTTTCTGGAGCACTTTGCCGCAGATCCTGCCTACAGGCCTTCTTTTCGAAGCCGCTGGTGGATTTCTCTTACGGGTGCGGCCATGTGTTTTATAATGATGTTTCAGATCAGCGCCCTGTTTGCGGCTCTGGCCGCTCTACTGATGACGGTGCTCTATCTTGGAATTGCCCGATCCAACCCTGGGCAGACCGGTCTGGCTGCCATATTTCAAGGCGCCATGTTTCAATTGGCCAGACAGCTACAGATAGTTCTTCAGAAATCGGAGGCCAGGGCAGATAAGCACTGGAGGCCATTTATTATCTGTCTTTCGGAAAGATCCTTTGAGCGTTATGATGCCATCGAAATCTTGAGATGGATATCGCATAAGTACGGCTTCGGGACATACATTCATTACATCAAGGGCTATCTGTCCAGAAGCACCGGGGAACTGGCCGATGAAGCTCTTCGCCGTCTGGTTCACCTGGCAGACATTTCCAGCAGCAATGTGTTCTTCTCTACAATGGTCAGTCCGTCCTATACCACTGCCATTGCCCAGGCACTACAATTACCCGGGGTTTCAGGTCGGGAGAACAATATGATTCTGTTCGAGTATAATCGGGAACATCCAGATGAACTGGAAGATATCATTGATAATGTTCCGTTGATCAAAGCCAAGGATTTTGATTTGATGATTCTTGGCTCTTCCCCCCGTAGATTCGGCTACAAGCATGAAATACATGTGTGGATTACGGAAAACGACTACGAAAACGGAAACCTGATGGTTCTGATTGCCTATATATTACTGGGACATCCACAATGGGACGGCGGCTTTATGAAGATCTTCGATGTGGCTTCGCACGATAAGCTTGAAGCCGAAAATCGAAAGCTACAATCTCTCATTGAAATGGGTCGTCTCCCTATATCAGCAAACCACGTACAGATCATTCAGCACGATCCGGAGCATTCTATTCGAAGTCTCATCAACAGCAACTCTGCAGATGCAGATCTTGTCATTGTTGGCCTGCGAGAAGAGATATTAAAGCATAAGCGCAGCGCCGAGGTTTTTAGCGGTTATGATGAAGTGGGGGACGTACTGTTTGTAAATACGAAGGAAAGAAAGGAAATCTAGGATGGCCCGGGCATTTAACCCTTTTCTCCGAAACATCCTCAGTCTACTGGAGGAAAAGTGAGTAGTTAGCGGTAGTCGTCATGGGTGCATGCGAAATCTATGAAACGGACGATGCATAATCTATAGAACCTACCATGCTAAATCTGTCGAATTGACAATGGGAAATCTATCGAGAGTAAGCCCGTTCAATTCTACAGTCCCGTCCGTTTACTTCTTCGATTGTGATTCGGCTGGCAATGGACTCTGAAAGATCTCTGGATGGTCCCAGTAGCTCGGTGGCACCAGAATGCGAAATCTGGAGTTTTAAATAGGGGTTACTTCGAAGTCTCTGTAAATCGCTACTCCATTGCTTTTGCCAGATTTCTCTGCGAGCCCGGGTATCGCAGAGAAACGTTTCGCGCACGCTGGCGGCTCGATTCAATTCCACGGAGCGAAGATCGCCTTTTAGAGCCTGCAGGGCTCTGGTGAGAGTCTCTTCCAGGATCTTCAATGTTTCCCGGGGCATGGGGTCTCCTGCGAAATCCACAAGAACCCGGTCCATTCCATCGGTACTGTAAATAAGTCGGGTCTCCAGAATAATACCGGCGCTGTCCGGAAATCTTGCGTTCAGCAGGGATTGGGCTCTCTCCACAAGCTCTGTTGCATGCCGATTGCGAATCGCATCATGAAATGTCTCCGGGGATGTTTCCAGGCTCAGTTCTTGAGTCTTTCGAAGATTAGAAAGATCTGACTCTCTGGCGATGCGAACAAGAGTAATGCTTGCGCGATACTCCGGGAATTTCGATTCAATATCCTGGTTCAGACGATCCTGGAAATCGGCACCGGGCAATTCAGCAGAGGAATAGACAATTGTTCCTTTTACATCGTCTCGATCAAATACCAGACCGTCGGTGCCGCGTATTAGGCTCATGCCCTGCACCCCGTTCAGTTCCTGGGATACATAGTTTTGAATATCGATCTTTTCTTTTAGATAAGCCAGAGAGCTAATCAGGGGATAGCTAATCAAGGCCAGCAGAATAACAGGAAACAGGAATCTTTTGCCGGAGCCGATGGATTCATTCAGTCGAATCCACCACTCCTGACGGCCCAGAAGTCTAAACAGAGGCTCGGACTTTTCCCTTCGCCCGGTGAGTAGTCTGATCAGCTTTTGAATGTTGTAACCTTCGTATACGAAATAGTAAAAAACAGAGGATACCATGATTATCGCGGAGAGGTTCGTTACAAAAAGTAGAAACGCTCCCCACATTATGCTGGAAGTAAATCCTGTGCCCAGACCGTAGCCCACCACACAAATAGGTGGCATCAATGCTACTCCGATTGCGGCGCCGGGTGCAACAGAGCTCATGATGGCTTCGCCATCGCTTCGAACCGAGCTAAGAGCTGCAACCAGACCGCAGAACAGAGCAATAAAGAGGTCCAGGAATGTGGGGCTGGTGCGCGAAAGTATCTCCGGAGTTAATTCGTTGATTGGTACAATATAAGTAATAGCTGCGGCAGTCAGTACTGCTACCACACTGGATAGCACAATATTCAGTCCGGATTTTAGCCCAAGATAAACATCGCTAATGGCTACACTCATACCCAGTCCAATGATGGGTGCCATGAGAGGCGAAACCAGCATGGCTCCGATGATGACGGCCGGACTGTTAATAATCAATCCCAGGGTGGCAATACCACAGGAGGAGATTACGAACATCCAGTAAGGCAGGGACTTGACTCTTGCTCCGTCATCAATCTGAGAGTGCATGAGCAGGGCATCCGATCTGCTAACTCCCAGTTTATGGGGCAGCTGCACGAACAGACTGTGCAAGCGCCCTCCTGCACGTTCAAGCTCTTGAGCCAGATCGCGCTTTTCGGACTCTGCCGGGTCTGGAACGGATTTGCCGGTACCTTTTTTTGTGGCCAATGACACCTCTCCCTGAGACCTTGAAAAAGCGTGCTTTCATGGTGTGGGTCAAGCGCAATTCCTGCAAACCTGCACCCGGGCTGTGTTGTCTAAATTAGATATCTGTATGCTTAGATCTAACTTGTTTCTTATTGTGGCATTACTTCTGGTCTGGACCCCGGCATCTGCCATCGAGTTTCCTCGCACCACCCGGGACTATGTAAAGAGTACTCCCTATATCGCAGTAGTAGAGGTAGAAAACGTGGTTTCCGCTCCTGGTGGGAAGAACCTGGTTCAGTACAGGGTTTCTGTTCTGGAAGAATGGAAAGGTAATCTTCCGGGAGTAATCGATATTCGCATATTTTCTGCGTCCAGGGTATTCCAGCCTTCTCCCATCCTGGAAGGACCCGGTAGCCGCTGGGTAGTTTTTCTGGGGCCCAGAACCAATGAAGGTTTCTACCCGCTAAAGTCTTTGCACTGGGGAAAGATTGAGCTTCTCGAGGATGCCAGCGGGGACTACTGGCTGGCAAGGCCCGTAACTGGGTTCGGAAAATCCTACGAGGGAAAGAGACTTTCCCTGGATCAGTTTAGAAGTCTGGTTAAAGGTAATCGCTAGTATGATTTGGCGAAAGGAAAATACCGGCGAGAACGTTGAGATGCCAGAGGTTCCAGAGATGCGAAAAGGGTCAGAGATACCGGGCTCCGGTGCGAGTGGGCAAAATTCGAAGACTTTAAGCCAGTTCGCCTCCAGGGTTCCTGGCTTCTTCAAGTATTGCGCTTCTGTAATTTCCGGCCCGGCACTTTTTCGCGGCTCGGTCTGGATGGGCGTTACGGGAGCGACGCTCCTGTTTCTGACTTCTCTGTTCGCTCTATTCAATCCTGCATCCGCAAGAGCCTGGTTTTTCTTTATCGCACAGAATGGATTGAGACAGCAATGGGTCTTTGGTTCAGGATGCAATTCCAGCAGTCGTCCTATTACCGTAACTTACGACACCGATGATCCCTCCAACGGAAACATTGTATACGGCAATCTGGTAAAGTCCGTACACGATGAGTGGAATCAGGATAGCGGATCCAACGTCAACATCATGACCGACATTACCACCAACGGCGCCAATATTACCTATTTTGCCATGAATGTAAATTCGGTGAATGCCTATCTGCAGAATCCAACGCCGGGCTTGATCCGGGTAGTATACGATGCGGACGGCGCAGTACTGCGAAACCTGGGTGTAGATCCAGACAATGTGCTGGGCATTGGTGTACCTCTGGCCATCGATTCGTCCAGGCCCAACGAGATCTGTTCAGGAATCATGATTCTAAACGGACATCTTCTGGACTCTCTTGGAAGTACGCAAAAACAGCAATATTACAGATACACACTGCTGCATGAACTGGGTCACGTGCTGGGATTTGCCCATTCGATTGCCGGCGACAATATTCAGTCCACTGGCGTTCAGGCTTCTACTTCGGATTTTGTTCCGGTAATGCATCCATTCGCTCCAAATCCGCCATCCGTCACAAAGACATTGACGGACGATGAAAAAGCAGGGCTGATTACAGTGTATGGGCAATAGTCATATGAGGGAAAAAAGCACAATACTGGCTGGACGATCTCCTTTCGAGAATTCTCTGCCGAAATCTCCGGCTCACCTGGCCTCGGCTTTTCTACATCGCATGGTTTCATCATGGCTACTACCTGTGCTCATTGCAACTATGCCCTTTATCGCAAGCTGTCAGGAGCAAAAGGACGATTCGCTCCTCACAGCATTTCTGGTGGTTTACGCCTCCAATCCATGTAATTTCCAGGCGCGGCCCCAGCTATCTGCGGTGAGTCCTTCGGTGGCCAATGTCTGGCCTACAGTAAAAGGTCGAGTATTACAGGCCAACGGTGATCCTGCCATTGCAGCGCTGGTCATTGTTCAGGATTCGGATACCGATGGTGCCTCCGATGGTCCTGGAAAGCGATTTGTATCTACCTTTACCGGACTTAATGGCGATGGAAGCTTCTATATGGCCGGCCTTCCCAATGTAACGGATCAGTACAGAATCTCAGTGGAACCTATCGATCCTCAGTACGATGGTCGAATCGATACTCATATCGATTGCTTTCAGAATCCTGCCAGCTTTTCTCCTGGCTACTACACCGGACCTTCCTCTACAATTAACTCCAACACCGGTTCAGCTCAGACATTTCAGCTCAACCCAAATGCCAGCCAGCTCTATGATGCAGGCGATATACTGCTTCGCTAGCCGGATATGGTATAGCGCGTGCAAGGCCGGATATGCGGAGATAGCGTCCCAGGCCAACTTGCATTCGGTGGCGCTGCCTGGTGAAAACGATCCGGCTAATGAGCCTCGTCCCAGTTCTTTCCTTCGCCTACATCCACTCGTAAAGGAACATCCAGCTTAATGGCAGATTCCATCTCGCTGCGAGCCAGCTGGATTAGATCTGCTTTTTCTTCCGGTACTGTGTCAAATAGCAGCTCATCGTGAACCTGAAGAATCATCTGAGACTTATATTTCTTTTTATCCAGCTTTTCCTGTAGGGAGATCATGGCCATTTTGATGATGTCAGCCGAGGTTCCCTGAATCGGGGTATTGATGGCGGTGCGACGAGCGCCCTCTTTGCGAAACCGGTTGGATGCATTGATTTCCGGAATCTGTCTGCGACGACCGGACAGAGTCTCTACATAGCCATGCTTTTCTGCGAATGCAATGGTATCGTCCATGTATCTACGAACCCCGGGATAGGTTTCAAAGAACAGATCGATCAATTCCTGGGCTTCCTTGCGCCCAATGCCAAGATTGCGGCTCAGTCCGTAATCTGTTACTCCATAGACAATGGAAAAGTTTACAGTCTTGGCCTGGGATCTCTGGTCTGGATTCACATCTTCCTGCTTCAATCCAAACAGGGAAGCGGCGGTCATGGCATGGATATCCTTATCGTTCTTAAAAGCATCCAGAAGGGCCTCATCTTTCGCATAGTGAGCAAGTATGCGAAGCTCAATCTGGGAATAATCCAGTGCCAGTAGAATATTACCTTTAGCAGGAATAAAGCCCTTGCGAATAGCGCGACCGGTTTCCTCCCGTATGGGAATGTTCTGTAGATTTGGATCCGTACTGGAAAGTCGTCCGGTGGCTGCGATAGTTTGCTGAAAACTGGTATGGATGCGTCCGGTTTCCGGATGAATCAGCCGGGGCAGGGTATCTACGTATGTGGATTTTAATTTGGAATACTTTCGATGCTCCAGCAGAGAATCGATTATAGGATGCATCCCCCTTAACTCCTCCAGAACGGACTGGTCGGTACTGTAGCCGGTTTTGGTTTTCTTTCCCCGGGGAAGATTCAGTTTTTCGAAGAGAAGGGACTGAAGCTCCTTTGTGGAGTTGATGTTGAATTCGTATCCGGCCTCTTTAAAGATGCTCTTTTCAAAGTTCTCCAGTTTCTTGCTGTATTCGCCGCTGAGTTTGGAAAAATACTTTTCATCGATGGCCACCCCGGCTTCTTCCATACGGGCCAGCACCGGGATCAATTTACATTCTATGTTGTCATGGACCTTCTTAAGCGCTGTTTTCTTGAGCTCCTTTTCCAGAATCTGATACAGCTGAAAGGTAACATCGGCATCTTCGCATGCATAGTCACGGATTCTTTCTGGGTTCACCTGGTCCAGGGTTACCTGCTTTTTCCCGCTGCCTGCAATCTCCTCATACTTTATGGTTTCAATGCCCAGATGATCAAAGGCCAGGTCGTCCAGATTGTGCCTTCGAACATTGGGATTGGAAAGATAGGATGCAATCATGGTATCAAAATAGATTTCCGGCAGCTGGATACCATGTCGTCTCAGGATCAGGAAGTCATATTTGATGTTCTGCCCAATGTATTTGCAGGAAGGGTTCTCCAGGAATTCCTTTAAATGAGGTCTGGCAGATTCCAGATCCAGGGCCTGTCCTCCCTCGGCTGAAAACAGATCATCGCCGGCTTTGATGGCAATGTAATAGGCTTCATCTTTCTTCGCGCAAACGGATATTCCCACTAAGGAGGCAAACATGGGAGAAAGGCTGGTGGTTTCCGTATCCACTGCCAGAAGTTTGGCCTTTTTAAGCTTTGTAGCCAGCTTCTTGAGATCGGGCTCTGTATTTATTAACGAATATTTGCGTCCTGTGGCACCGCCGCCTGAACCACCGGCTGAATCGCTTTTACTGCTCTTACCGCCTTTGCCGGATTTTTGGGAAGCTGCCTCTGCACCGGATGCAGCGCGATCCCTCTGTAAGTCCTTGTAAATCGCATTATAACCTTCACTCAGAAAGAGCTTGAGCACTTCGTCGCTTAGATAATTCGGAGTGGAGATGGAATCGTCCTTGAGTTTTTCGATTTCAGTTACATCCAGTTTTATCGTGGCCAATTCTTTTGATAGAATGACATCCTCTCGGGAATCCTGAAGCTTCTTTTTGACTCCATCCGGTTTGATCTCATCAATCTTCTTATAAATGTTTTCGATGCTTCCATAATCCTGAATCAGCTTTTCTGCAGATTTAGGACCGATGCCCTTTGCTCCTGGAATGTTATCCGAGCTATCTCCAATGAGAGCCATATAATCCGGTATCTGTTTGACAGTAACGCCCAGCTCTTCTTTTACCCAGTCCGGATTGATTTCAACGAATTCAGTGACTCCTTTGGATCCGCGCAGCATTCGTACGTTCTTGTTCAGCAGCTGGTAACAATCTTTATCTCCAGTTAGCAAAACTACATTCTGAACCTTTCCGTAGCGTGCTGCCAGGCTGCCCATCAGGTCGTCGGCTTCAAAGTTCTGCACCAGAAGGTTCTGAAAACCTGACTTATCCAGGATTTCCTTGATTTCATCGATCTGATAACGAAGGTCGTCCGGCATGGGCTTTCGGTGGGCCTTGTACTGATCGTACATCTTGTTGCGAAAGGATCCTCCCGAGGCATCCCAGGTAATGGCTGTCATTTCTGGCTGCAGGTCGCGGAGTACTTTGAAGAACATTCGAAAGAATCCAAATATTGCGGTGACAACCTGGCCCGATGCATTGGTCAGATTCTGATTCTGGAGTGCAAAATAGGCCCTGTAGGCCATGGCATGGGCATCGACAACTAGGAGGGTAGGACGTTTGGCCATGCCGTAGAAATGCTCGCGCCTTCCAGGCTGTCAGTAAAATTTGGCTCAGCACATAGATTTCATTGACACCGGGCCCGATGGGACCAGATTGTTAGAGAAGCAGGGGGTGCGTTTTGCTCCAGACCAAACAGGTAGAAGATAAGCTAATAGTATACCTTGAAGGCAGACTGGATGTATCGGTGGCCAATGAGGTGGAAGAAGAACTGAGCCGTCTCATCGACCAGGAGAACCAGAAGCATATCATCCTGAATATGGATAAGGTGGAGTACATGAGCTCCTCCGGTTTTCGGGCCTGCATCGCTACACTTCGAAAGCTCAATGCACGAGATGGCAGTCTGAAGCTGACGAATATCCGTCCTTCCGTAAAACGCATCTTTGATGTAATCGAGCTCACCAGCCTTTTCGACATCTACGAGTCCGAAGAAGAAGCCCTGAAAGCCTGATATGACCTCCCGAGGTTCCTCTTTACTGGATCGAATTGTTGCCAGAAAGAGAAAAGAAATCGAAAATCTGGAAAAATCCGGATTTCCGTCTTCCGAAGACGCGGGCCAGCCCAGAGATTTCCTTCAAGCATTAAAAAATCCTGGGGGTCGACTCCGAAATCCCGGCAATCCAGGGACCTATCTTCCCCTTCAGCGGGCCATAATCTCAGAGAGCAAGAAAGCCAGTCCGTCTATGGGACTGATTCGCCCTGACTATGATCCAGCCTCAATTGCAGAAACATATGCCAGCCTGGGAGCAAGCTGTATCTCTGTACTCACCGATGAGGAATTTTTTCAGGGGCATCTGGATCATCTAAAGATCGCAAGGTCCGCGGGAATACCTGTTCTACGAAAGGATTTCTTGATCCATCGTCTACAGATCCAGCAGGCCCGGGCCGCCGGCGCAGACTCAGTTCTTCTGATCGTGCGCCTTCTGGACGATGCAACACTGACTGAACTTCTGGATTACGCTCGCAGCATGCAGATGGAACCTCTGGTAGAAGTCCATTCCGAGTCAGAAATGATCCGGGCCTGCGACTGTGGCGCCAGGATCATCGGGATCAATCACCGAGATCTGGATACCCTGGAAATGGATCTTTCGCTTTCCAGAAGACTTGCTCCTGAATTGAGAAAGAGAAATCCAGATTCAGTCCTGATTGCAGAATCTGGAATCGAGAAGGCAGAAACCCTGGAAATGATGAGCGAATATGCAGATGCATTTCTAATAGGCACATCCCTGATGAGATCTCCTTCTATCGAGACAGCATGGAAATCGCTGTTTGGTAGTTTCTGAACCTCCGGCATTCCTGTTCTACAATGCCTGTCCCCTTCGACGAAACGAATGTGTCCTGGCACTATAGCTTGATCCGCTGCTTTGAACAGGGCGAAGCGTTCCGGTAGCCTTCTAGCAACGCTGGTCCGGTGTGCAAATGTGCAGAAAGCGCAGGTTGTTATATGATCAGGGTTTCTTCTTTCGAGTGAAGTCTACTTCGATGACATTGTCATCGGCGCTTTTTCTGCTCTTTTTCGATGATTTCTTGGTAGCTCTACGCGCTGCACTTTTTCCTGCAGGCTTGCCGGATGATTGGTCGGGACTGGCGTCCTGCTGCTCCTCTGTTTCTGCATCTGCTGCAGGTTCTGAATCGCTTTCGTCGGAATCGGAGTCAGTCACATGTAATTTTAGTTCAGGGCCAGTGACTTCTTCTATCTCGGGCATGGCCCATTGCATGATCACCTGGCCCGATTTATCGAACATTCGAACAATGCAATCGAATGGAATACGCACATACTCCCAGCGAGAAAATTGCATTTCGCATTCCAGGGAATCGTCATCCCAGGTCAATTTTCGGGTGCTATAGGGACCAAAGACCAGAATCAGACCCTCGGTTTGCTCTTTCTTGAGTAATCCCCGCTTTCCCAGGACAAGCTGTTCATGGGGCATGCAATGAATATAGAATGTCTCGCAATGGATAAATAGGACATCCAGAATACCTTTCTTGAACTTTCGAAGGTTTCTCATTTCCTCGGTAGTGAAGCTCATCCAGCCCCCCTGATCCGAATTACATTTAGATTCCTGGAGCGATCGCCTCTGCGATGGGAATAGAAGTATCTAAAGCGGCTTTCATCTTGAGCTTGAAGCGGGTCTTCTAAATGAAACGTTGCTTTAGAAGAGGGAGCGGCCTTTTCCAGCTGAAGGGCAGCGTTCTTATATAGATCCAGAAGCGGTCGACCTCGGGCCGAGCGCTTCTCTTCGATGATGGGAAATTGTGCCGCCACTTCATGACCTACTTCGTATGTAGAAGGGCAAATATAGGGGCCCGGAAAAACGGTAACATTTGGATCCACTTCTTTCTTCTCTCTTTTCATTTGCTCTACAAGAAAAGTGATTAGATCCAGAGCCCGGGGAATGATCCCTCTGGCCAGGCCTCGCCAACCGCAATGGATTACGCCTGCCATGGTCGCAGGGGCATCTGTACCTGAATGGAAAAACAGAGGAAGACAATCTGCTGTGCGAATTACCAGGGCTACGTCAGGTTCCTGTGTTATCATTCCGTCCGCTACTGCGATGGGAAGATTGGCCTTAATAAAATCATGTTCGGTAATTCGAATTACATCCGGTCCATGAATTTGCTTGAGAAAGAAGATTCGCTCTGGCGGCAAATCCAGGGCACCAGAAAGGAATTCTCGTTCGATTTGTTTTCGTGCCAGGGCTGCATCCTGTATCCCATGGCCGCTGGCATCCGGTCTCAGATTTCTGTGCTCTGAGTCTTCAGGTGTGCCGGAGGGAAACTGGTGTTCCAGGTGTCGCAACGCATCCATGCCAAAGACCTGGGCTTCGATTTTTCCATTAATGTAAGTATGGGAGCTCTTTGTCTGCATCAATACCGATTCCTTCGTTCGATCAGAGCCTTCTTCCAGCTATCGCTTACCCGCTCCATGTCCGCCAGTTCTCGTGTGGTTAGTGCAGAGTCTGGAATAAGGAACTTGCCCAGACCATGTTCCACTCCTGGCTTCTCTGCAATGCTGGACATCACTGAATCCAGAAGTGGCCTTGGTTGCTTCATTCTTCCTGCCGGAACCTGACCGCTTCGAAGGGTTTCCAGGCGTTGCATGGGTATGTTTCCTGCCGAATAACTGCCCGCCGGTTTTTCCAGGTCCTGGTCTGGAGTGCTAGAGCCATAGATCCTGAGAGGGCAGAGGTAGAATACCAGCATATGCCGCTCTGGAATCCAGAGGTGCGTAAGGCTGTGTCCTGCACCACCTACAAATTCAGGGAGCAGCCAGATAGTCTTTAGCTGAAATTCGGGCACCAGTCTGCGAACGGTTAGATAATTGCACAGGCCTGCCGGTCGAAATAGATAGATCCCCGGGTCCTGGGTTCGAACCGGCGAATGGATCCAGATGGGAGACCGGCGAAATGGACCGGCGCGCAGGATCTGGCTTTCTGCCAGATGGGTCCTGGAAGGGGCGCTCAGCCATTCCATCTTTTCCAGAATCTCATCTTCCAGAGCGTCTATATTTTCTTCCTCGCCTCCGGGGTACATAGCTGCAGGATTTTTTCTGGCGATACAATTGCAAGAAGGAAAGTGCTTTGCAGTTCTCGGAATCCGCCCACGGTTGGGAATGGCGCTGGTGAAGGTCTGCGGGAATCGGTATGCTATGGATGCTCACCTGGTAGCCTCGTTTGAGCCGGACTACATGGGATGGATATTCGTACCATCCAGTCCCCGTAGAATCTCTCCGGATCAGGCCATGGGGCTGATCCGGGCCATTCGTGGAGCGCATCCATCCATTCAGCATGTGGCGGTGATGGGCGGAACAGGTCTGGATGAAATAATTCGGCTGCTTCGCCAGATGAAAAATCTCACAGCACCCGAGAATCCTGTGGATGCGATTCAGCTGATTGGCACTGCTCTGGATGTAGAATGCATCGGTTCTATCCTGCGACAGATGGGTCTTAAGATTCCCATCTGGCCTGTATTGCGCGTGGATTCTGCGGTGAGCGACCAGGATCTGCTGAACCTGGGACATGCAAAGCTATACCTTCTGGATCGTAAGATGCCCAACGCTCTGGGCGGCACAGGGCGGGTAATAGAAGAGGAATGGATTCAAAACGTTACTCTGCCCTATTTACTGGCCGGCGGCATCAATCCTCAAAACGCCAGAGAAAAGCTGGAAAGAACCAGTGCTGCGGGGCTGGATATTGGCTCAGGCCTGGAAACCGGCATACCCGGTCGAAAGGATGAGGCGAAGCTTGAGGAACTGTTTCGCTCCCTGGGCCGAGTGTAAGCGTTGCCAGGGATGGACTTGTTTGCCGGTAAGGATGTTCTAAAATCTCCCTATCTGGATCTGTTGCTGGGGGCTGATCCACGACCGGAAGCCGTGTATAAGTACATGCAGCTTTGCCAGGCCCTGTGCGATGTTCGCAATGGCGCTCTGACCGGGATCTGTGCCTATGGCCCGGCCAGCGACTTTGATGGATTGGAGACATACAATCTCTCTGTGGCGCCCGCGTTTCGCCGGAGCGGTATTGGCTCTAGACTTCTTCAGCGGATGCTGGAACTGGAAAAAGGGCCGATCAGAGTGCGAACAGGCAGCACATCCTTTGCGGCCCTTTCGCTTTATCAGAAACTGGGATTTCGCATGAAATCCATCGTTTCCGACTATTTTACCAATCATTATGCCGAGCCGATTATTGAGAATGGGATTCAACTACGTGATCAGATAGTGCTGGAGCTCAAGGACAGATCCTCTGGACATCTATTCGGCAATTGATGCAATGACAGTCACTGCCCTGTATTCGATGATCCAAAACTTAAAAATTAACCTGTGAGGATACCTGGGATTCGCGCACCAATTTGAAATGGAACCGGAACAATTACCTGAATTTTTGAGAGCACCGGGCGTGCCCGATGGGCTGGTTTCCATCTATGCGGAGATGTTTACCAGGAACTCTGCGCCCAAATTGCTTATCGAACCGGAAACAGGCAGAATTGTGGATGCGAATCCTGCAGCACTGGAGTTCTACGGCTATTCGCTGGAAGTGCTTCGCTCCATGGAGATCCAGTCTATCAATCAGCTTCCTGCCCTGGAAGTGCAGCGGGAAATGGATCGGGCCCATTCTGAACAGCGCAGGTATTTTGAATTCAAGCATCGCATTTCCAGCGGAGAAATTAAATTTGTAAAGGTGTACTCGGGGCCGGTAGAAATTCTGGGAAAGCGCTATCTGCATTCCATTATTCACGATTATACCGAGCCTCAATTGTTACATAAGAATCTGGAGGAGTTCAAGGAGCTTTTTGAAGCTCTTCCAGTGGGAGTGTATCGCAACGAACCTGGTATTGACGGTCGGTTTCTCAATGCGAATCCGGCCATGGCCGCAATCTTTGAAGCGGACTCCCTGGATGATTTTCTGTTTCGCAAGGCTTCCGAGCTATATGATGATCCGGAGGAAAGACGACGTTTCTCGGAAAGGCTGCTTGCAGAAGGGGAAGTAGATCGAGCGGAGTTGAAGTTGAAGACTCTGAAAGGTCGTCCTATCTGGGTTTCCATCACGGCCACTACCAGAGCCAGAGAAGATGGAACTATAGTTTTTGACGGAATTGTAGAAGATATTTCCCAGCGAAAGAAGCAGGAAAGTGAACTTCGCCAGGCAGCAGCTGTGTTCGAGCATACGCAGGAGGGAATATTAATTACCGACTCCGATGTTCGGATTACTGCGGTGAACAAGGCATTCACAAGGATTACAGGATACAGCGAAGAAGAGGTACTGGGGCGAAATCCCAGGCTTCTGGCCAGTGGCTTTCACAGTTCTGCCTTCTATGAAGCCATGTGGTCCACGCTAAAGAGCCAGGGGTTCTGGAGCGGAGAGATCTGGAATCGAAGAAAGGATGGTACAGTATTTCCGGAGCTTTCTACCATTACTGAAGTGCGAAACAACGCTGGTGTAGTGGTTCAATACCTGGCTATATTTTCAGACATTTCCAGTATCAAGGATTATCAGCATAAGCTGGAAAGAATGGCCCATTCAGATCCTCTCACCGGCCTGGCCAATCGATTACTCTTCGAAGAGCGCCTGGGCCAGGCAATGACTCTGGCAGATCGATCCGGGGACAAGGTGGGCATCATTTTTCTGGATCTGAATAACTTCAAGGACGTTAACGACAGTCTGGGACACCCCATCGGGGATCGCCTGCTCCGGGATGTGGGAGCCAGACTCAGCGAAGCGATTCGCACGGATCAGACATTGGCCCGATTCGGGGGCGATGAATTCCTGGTTCTTGTGCCCGGTCCACAGTCCGCCGGTGAGGTGGCTCTGGTGGCGGACGATCTGGTTCAGTGTCTAGAGGAAGCCTTTACCCTGGGAGATCGCAAGATTGCGATTTCGGCCAGTCTGGGAATGAGCCTGTATCCGGAGCATGCAAATACGGTAGAGGAACTCATTCAGCAGGCAGACACGGCCATGTACCGTGCCAAGAAAGAAGGCGTTCGTTATCGTTTCTTTAGCCAGGATCTTACGGATGAAGCGCTAAAGAGAATTCGACTGGGAAGCGAAATCCGCCGAGGCCTGGATGCCGGGGAGTTTTTGCTGCATTATCAACCTCAGATCAATCTAAGCGATGGAAAGCTTACCGGCCTGGAGGCATTGATTCGCTGGCAGGGGCCGGACGGCTTAATTAATCCAGACGAATTTATTCCCGTGGCAGAGCAACTGGGACTAATTATTCCACTGGGTGAATGGGTGATGGAAGAGGCCTGCAGACAGACGCGGTCCTGGATCTCCATGGGCCTGGACATCAATTGTATTGCAGTAAACGTTTCGCCTGTGCAAATCCAGAACGGTGATTTCTCATCCCGTGTTCTAAATATTCTTTCTCGCACCGGCCTGCCTCCATCCAGGCTGGAAATAGAAATCACCGAAAACTCATTGATCGGTCTGGACAATGCTATTCTGGAACAGCTTCATTTGCTACGGGAGCAAGGCGTTCGCATCGCCATTGACGATTTTGGAGTTGGTTACTCATCCCTGAGCTATCTAAGAGATTTGCCCGTAGATCGACTAAAGATTGATCGTTCTTTTATAAACGGACTGCCTGATGACAGCAGTCTTGTTGCTATCTCCAGAGCCATTATCGCACTGGGGGAGACCCTGGGCTTTACCGTGATTGCAGAGGGTGTGGAAACCGAGCCTCAAAGGGTTCATTTGCTTGAGTCCGGATGTCATGAAGGTCAGGGGTTCCTTTTTGGTCATCCAATGGCAGACCGGGCCATTGAAAGTGCCTATATTCGTAAATAGCCACCTGGAATGCTCGGGAGGCGAATACTGTCGTCTGTGGGCAGAGCAAGAGCAAGAGGATCGACCCATCCAGGAACATAAAAAAAAGGCCCCGAAGGGCCTTTTCATTGTTCGGGCCGCAGCCCTTCTGCAGCTTTTAGTGCCGCAGATAGATGTTTACGTTATAGTCCCGGGCTCCAAAGAAGTCCGCTGCAAACTTAACGATCTCTGTGGGATTGTACCAGGCGCAGCTAAAAACATCCAGGTAAACGCGGTTGGTTGCATTTGCAAAGTGACCGCTTACCAGTGAAGTCTCAATTAGCTGAACCAGGGAATAGCCGGCCACTCGTTCATCTTCGCCGAAATGAACGATGGTAGGCTCACCAAATCGCTTAACCTTGATTCGCTCGCAAAGCTCTACAGTAAATTCGTAGATCTTTTCGCGGCTGCGAATTACATCCCCATCGCAATCATGCAGATCCAGGGCTGTAACCAGGCCCCAGGCTCCGGTTTCTTCGAATTGAAGGCTACCGGCCAGGTCCTCGGGCTTTACATCCAGTTTCTTTTCCAGCCAGGAGCTGAAATATCCCTGGTATCGCTTCTGCAACTGAGGCAGATATGGATCCGATCCTCGAATATTACCACGGCAAAGGCTTGAGCCGCATCCGCAGTAGAATTCCTGATCGTAGGTTTCGGCCATGGCATAATCGAACGTCAGCTCTTCCCCTGCTTCAATGTCTCGCATTGCAACCAGGGCTACCTGACCTTTGAATCCCAGATTGGGTTCGCAGGAATGGTTGAAGTATTCTGAATCATCGACGTTTTCCAGGTCTGCCGGGCCGATGTAGAGCGATTCGTCCACCTGAAGTAGATAATGACGAAGCTCGGAAGGAAGTGATTCCAGTTGATCCTCACGGTAAATGGTACCACCCCACAACGCTACCAGTTCATCCTTTTTGATGTTCCGGGTAGCAAACACACCACTTCCAGAAACCGGCGATTGCCGCATTTCTGCTGCATCGGACAGATGGGATTGTATTCGTTTAGTAGCTACAAGCATGCCTGTCCTCCTTACTGTCGACCGGCCGCAAGATGGGCCTGTCTGTACTGGTGAAGTCTTTGATTCTTGCGGTAGGTAGGATCCATGAGACCTCGTTGAATGTATTCAACGACCATGTCTCCGGGCTTGAAGACCTGCTTCAGCAGATCCAGAGCCTTCTGGATGTCCATATCCTTGCTGCAAGTAAATAGATCCAGAGCGGCATAACCGAGCTCTGGCCAGGTGTGGATGCTCAGGTGGGATTCGGCGATAACCACCACTCCTGATACTCCCTGTGGACTGAACTTGTGGAACCTCTGATCTATGATCGTGGCTCCCGAAATATCTGCTGCATCCAGCAGGGTTGTTTGAACCTGTTCGAGGTTATCCAGTACTTCGTGACTGCACTCGTACAGTTCAATGATGTAGTGTTCACCGAGCGGATCTTCCATTTCACCTCCCTCCAAATGGAGTTTCGCATGCGCGAATTTCAGTGCAAGTAAGCAAGCAACTTTTGCTTGCATAGTAAAAAATCTGAATAGGAGCCTTCTTGCTAAAAAAAATTACGAAAAGGGGGCCGCAGGGGACCCCCGAGAAGGCACTAAGGTTAGTTTTTGATCACCCAGGTATCGCCGGAGTGAATTAGAGCTTCCAGGTCGCCCTTGCCTTTTTTCTGTACCACGGAATCAACCTGGTGTTGAACCAGCTCTTCATACACAGGTCTTTCCACCTGTCTGAGGATCCCCATGGGAACCGGGAAGTGCGGTCGATCCAGCTGAGCCAGAGCGAATGCGAAAGAAGGATCTTCCCGGCTGGAATCGTGAATGGTAACCGCGTCCGTGGCATCTTCGGAAGGCACCACTCTTGCCTGGTAACCTTCCAGTAGCAGACCCTTGTCCTGCTCTTTGCCGAAAAGCATGGGCTGTTTGTCCTGAAGGTAGATGGTATGTTCGTCCCGGGTATCCTTGGACACGGATTCATCGAAAACACCATCGTTGAAGATTACACAGTTTTGATAGATTTCGATAAAGGAAGTTCCCTTATGCTCATAGGCGGCCTTGAAGACATCGGTCATCATCTTCATGTCTTTGTCATGAACTCTGGCCGCAAATGTGGCCCCCGCGCCGATGGCCAGTGAAAGGGCCGAAAAGGGATGATCCAGAGAACCTTCCGGGGTGGATTTGGCCACGGTTCCTTCTTTGCTGGTCGGGGAATACTGCCCCTTGGTCAGACCATAGATCTGGTTATTGAACAGTAGAATGTTAATGTCCAGGTTACGACGCAGAATGTGGATTAGATGGTTTCCTCCAATGGAAAGTGCGTCTCCATCTCCAGTAATCATCCAGACGCTGAGTTCTGGCCGCATAAGTTTGAGACCACTGGCAATGGCAGGGGCTCGCCCATGAATGGTATGAAAACCGTAGGTATTCATGTAGTAGGGAAAGCGAGAGGAGCAGCCGATTCCAGAAATGAAAACAATGTCTTCCTTTGGAAGGCCCAGCTCGGGCATAGTTTTCTGAATGGCAGAAAGGATGGCGTAGTCACCGCAACCCGGGCACCAGCGTACTTCCTGATCGGATGCAAAATCTTTCTTTGTTAATGTTGTGGGATTACTCACGATGCCTCTCCTTGGCTCAGCTCCTGAATGGTGCTTTCTATTTTGTCTTCTAGGTCAGCTACGCTAATGGGCCTTCCTCTTACCTTACTAAATGGCTCTATATCCAGCAAGAATTTCGAACGTAGAATCATGGCCAGCTGTCCGGTGTTGATCTCCGGCATGATGACTTTCTTGAATTTTCGTAAAATGGATTCCAGATTTTTGGGAACTGGATTAACATATCGCAGATGTGCATGCGATACCGAGTAACCTTTGTCGCGCATATGCTCTACAGCAGTGCGAATGGAGCCAAATGTAGAGCCCCAGCCCAGCATCAACACATCGCCGGATTCATCGCCATACACTTCCTGGTCTGGAATGCTCTGTGCGATTCCCTGGATTCTTTTATGACGAATTTCCACCATGCGATGGTGGTTATCGGGATCGTAGCTGATGTTACCGGTAATGGAATCCTTTTCGATTCCTCCAATCCGGTGTTCGAAACCTGGTCGGCCGGGAATGGGCCAGTAACGGGACAGTGTTTCTGGATCTCTATCGTAGGCATGGAATGTAGCCGGATCTGCATTCTCCGGCACAAAGTGCTTCTTGATGGTAGGTAAATCATCAACATGCGGAAGTTTCCAGGGTTCCGATCCATTGGCGAGATACCCATCGCTGAGAATAAACACTGGAGTCATATAGAGCAGCGCCAGGCGAACTGCTTCTATTGCGACATCAAAACAATCGGATGGTCTGGAAGGAGCCAGAATAGCTACGGGACTTTCTCCATTTCTACCATACATTACCTGGAGTAGATCTGCCTGTTCGGTTTTCGTGGGCATACCTGTGGATGGACCGGCTCGCTGCACATCGATAATCACCAGGGGCAGCTCCGTCATTACAGCCAGGTTGATAGCCTCCGACTTCAGTGCGATACCAGGACCGGAGGAGGCCGTTACTCCAATGGTTCCGCCGTAGGAAGCGCCAATAGCAGCACAAACAGCTGCGATTTCATCCTCTGCCTGAAAGGTCTTTACGCCATAGTTCTTATATCTGGAAAGCTCGTGCAAAATGTCGGATGCTGGAGTAATGGGATATCCAGCATAGAGCATGGGGAGTTCAGAAAGATGGGCGGCGGCTGCCAGGCCCACAGCCATGGCTGTATTTCCGGTAATGTTTCTGTACATTCCAGGCTCGAACTCAGCTCTGGTAATTTCGTATCGATTATGAAACAGTTCGCAGGTTTCTGCAAAGTTGTAGCCAGCTTTCAGTACTCGTTCATTTGCCTCTTTGATCTTGGGATGGTTGCGAAACTTGCCTGCAATCCAGTCCATGGTGGGCTGCATATCCCTTTGAAAGAGCCAGAAGGTAATTCCCAGTGCAAAGAAGTTCTTGGATCGATCCACCTCTTTGGCTGTTAGCTTCAAGTCTTCCAGCGCCGTCTTG
The DNA here is from genome assembly GCA_002729885.1 of Spirochaetaceae bacterium. Taxonomy (GTDB): domain Bacteria; phylum Spirochaetota; class Leptospiria; order Leptospirales; family Leptonemataceae; genus UBA3465. The sequence continues at coordinate 19,924 of PBUB01000035.1, read as the reverse complement.
TTCAGATCGCTGATGGGCGCTTCCACTACATTGTAATCGCTTTTCAACTGAGCATCCTCCAGGGGATTGCTCTCATATTGAACTTTGGCCAGGGATCGCTCATCGAAAGCGTTGGTATTTACAATTAACGTTCCTCCATGACGCAGATCCTTGAGATTCGCTTTGAGCGCTGCCGGATTCATAGCCACCAGCACATCCACTCGGTCGCCCGGTGTATGAACATGGTCGCTTCCAAAGTGAATCTGAAATCCGGACACTCCGGGAATAGTGCCCTGTGGAGCACGAATCTCCGCCGGAAAATCCGGGAAGGTCATAAGGTCATTTCCGGCAATACCGGTAGCCTTGGTAAATTGCATGCCGGCCAGCTGCATTCCGTCGCCGGAATCTCCGGCAAATCGAACAATGGCTGTAGTAACACGACTGGTTTTAGTTTCCGACTGTAGGGTGGACATGGGACTTCCTTCGATCTGACTGTTTCTGGTTTTTTTAGACGATTCTTTCCTGATTCACGAAAGATGGGGAACCGCAGATCGGGTTCCTGCTATCTTGATCGGAATGATGGGAATCATTTTTCCTTATGGAGAGGAAAACGTCTCCCCTTCATCTATGGCCACGATTTTTTGGCCTTTCTGGACTGCGAATGAAAATTTTGAAAGAATTGGTGCCCGGCCAGGCGCTGGAGGAAGTGACCTTCCTGCGGCGCTACAAACGCTTCCTGGTGGATGTAAAGCGGCAAAACGGGGACAGTGTCACCGTCCATAATCCCAATACCGGCTCCATGAAAAGCTGCCTGAAGGAAGGGGCCCGAGCCGTGATCTCCTGGAAATCCGCTGAACAGATCAAGAAAACAGGGGCCAAACTACCCGCCACTCTGGAATTGCTACACTCTGGCCGCGGCTGGATCGGTGTAAATACTATGCGTACCAACGGAATAGTGATGGCGGCGTTGCGTAAGGGGGCCATTGGACTGGATTCTGCCAATGCTACGGGAAAAAAGGATGCCGCTTCATTGCTCGGTAATTCCGCTCTAAATCGACTGAAAAAGTCCATGGATGGGTCCATTTCTGAGCCTGGTCTAAAGGATCTGGATTTTCGACCGGATCTATACTGGCAGGGCTGGCTTCTGGAAGTAAAGAATGTCACTCAGCTGGAAGGAGATTGGATTCAATTTCCGGATGCGGTATCTGAGAGGGGAGCAAAACACCTTCAGAGTCTGGGTAAGCTTGCAAAGCAGGGATTTGCCTGTGGTGTGATCTTTGCGCTTTCCAGGCCAGAAGGAAAACGATTTCGTCCAGCAGCTGAAATCGATGCAGTATTTGCAGAATCCCTGCGAAAAGCGGCCCGTAGCGGGCTGTATCTTCTTCCTGTTCGATTTGGATACGGGATGCAGGGAGTTGAGTATCGCGGCACTCTGGATTATGAGCTGGAAGAGCCGGACCCCGATAATCCGCTCATGCAAGCATTTACTTGACTATATTCCTGGTTTTAGAACGATCACTCCATTCTTTTCTAATTCGCACTGCGATCACACATGCAAGTATTGCCCAGGAAAATTCCCATGAATCGGTCATCTTTTAAAAATCTGGTCCCGGTCTTAAGTGCTGTAATCCTTTTTCTGGCATCCAGTTGCACATCTCGATCTATCATCCATCGAGCCCAGGCTCCTGTGGCCATTGGCTCGGAGAGCGCCAGTTGCAAGGTTGTGGCCGAGGACGGTCAATGGCAGGCGGTTTGGGATATGTACCGACTGTGGGATGCTGATTTTAGCGGCTACCAGTTTCAGGCCAGCCGCACCTATAATTACACCATGGAAGACCAGTGGCTGGACTGGGTGGTCAACGGAGCTCTGGGATTCTTTACAACCGTTACCAGACATACGGTTCTACTCCAGGAATGCGACCAGGAAGTTGTAATTCGCACTCCGGAGCAGATTCAGAAGCAACTGGACGATACCATTGCTCAGCATCTGAAGGATCAGGGCACATCAAGGCCCAACAAATTGCAGCCAATCTTCATAATGAAGGATGGAGCTTCCCATCAAGGCCGTCTTGTGGAAATCCGCGAGGATGCCTTTGAGATCGAAGTGGAGGTTCAGCCCGAGTCTGCTTCCGGCGCGGACGGCGAAGAGGCATCCACCACTGTGGATCGAGTTCGGCTCAAGAATGGAGAGGTTCTGGATGGCCGGGTTGTGGATCAGAATCGAACCAGCATGACAATTCGCCTGAAGAAACCTGAAGGTGGATCGCCCACAAAAACCATTTCCAAAGCAGATATAGCACAGGTTCAGTTCGGCATTTCTTCCGAGGAAGCCGAGAGGGAAACCAAGCGCATGACTCTGGATAGAAATCAGATCGAACGCATCGCATTGCCCTGAGTTTGAAATTCAGGTTTTAGCGCTCCATTAACTCTTTTATCCTGCGTCTGTAAAGACCTGTGCCTAACAGAAAGGCCCCAACATGTCCGGTGCGAATCCATTCTAGACTGGATCCGGGCAGGGCATCATGGACAATTTCCACTGAGTATTCAGGGATGTAGGCATCACGACGACCACCAATTACGCTGGCATCAAACCGTTTCCTCCTGGGGGCATGTCGGTGCATGTCCGAAATCGTAAACAGTCTTCGCATCACCAGTAGAGGATGTTCATCCTTGAGTGGATTGGTTCGATACAGAGTGGGCCAATCGCAGGCACCCCTGAGAGCGCCTTCCGTATACACGGGGGCAGCGCTGTGCGAAGGAACCAGGCAGCAAATCTTTACGGGAAAGTTAATCTCTCTTCCTGCAGCGGCAGCAACGTAGCCTCCCATGCTAATACCGGTCATCATGATTTTATCGTAGCCCTGCTTGCGAAAATAGCGGGCCAGAGCGATGCCTTCATCCTGGGCGGCTCTGGACATTCGCATCAGACTCAAAACCGTTGGTAGAACAGCTTTTTTTTGCTCCGGATTTCTTCTACTACCGTAATAAGGGTTTTCCAGTATGAGTTGCGCCATGCCTTCTTTGAGCAGAGGCGCTGCGATTCGCTTCCGTCGACTGTAACCTTCATCGCCGGTGGCTGCAAAATGGATAACCAGCGATCTGGTTTCCTGCTCCGGTTCCAGTAGCAGGAACCGGGCCTGCTTTGCGAAATCCGGAAGATTCTCTTTCCGTTTCCAGCGAAATTCGTAGGGACTCTCAAAAGATCCTTCAGAAAGCTTTCCATAGGGAATCTTGCGGGCCGGGCCCTGCTGCACACGTATGGGCTTCACTTTTCGTCCTTTTGTAACTGAAACATCCCGTTTGAGTAGATACCGTAGCAGTTCCGGATCGCCCCAGCCTTCGGGGAAGAAAGGGCTTCGATTGGCATATTTACAGTAGGTCCAGTCCAGTGCACTTTTCACCGGTTCATCAGGCAAATCGGCTCTGCAAACTCAATGAAAAATGATTGCACCGGATGCCCGGGAACTCGTCTATCCTGGTATGATTGGCCCTTTCATTACAGCACATTCAGTCACCGACAGAAATACTTCGGCCAGGCGTCCGCGCGGTTTCGTCTGGAGCCGGATCAGGATTGTCCAGGAAATCTATTTTCCTGCAGGATTGTCTGGCATTACTAGTTTGGCCGCTATATTCTTTAAGAATCGCTTTAGCCAGACCTTGCTTCTTACAATTTTATTCAGTCCCGTTGCGGCCTCGGCCCAGGCCTATGAAGGTAGTGCCTGCCAGGAGGGAAATTCCGAAATCCGAGCACTTCTCAAGGATGGCCAGCGATCCGGTATGACATTGCACCTGGGAATTACCGGGGATGCACAGAATTGGTCCACTTCCTTTCTGAAAGCGGAAGGAAAGCCACCGGCCCGGATGCCGGATTACGATGTAGAGCTGGATGGCGACATGGACATCCATGACTGGACCTGCATGTTTGCTGCCTTTCGCGCTTTCGATAAGAACCAGGAAACCGCCTGGGCTGAAGGTGTAAAAGGTCCAGGAATCGGGGAAGTGCTGATTGTAAAGCTGGAGGATTCTGCAAAGCCAATCAAGATTCGTCCCGGTTTTGCTCTAAGCGATGCACTCTTTCAAGCGAACAATCGACCTGAAAGGATTAGGGTCTATGCCATCAGTCCGTCCAGAAGCGATGCAACCCAGATGGGTCTTCTCTACAGTGACTGGAAGGTGCTGACCCAAAAAGAATTCAAACTGCAGGACAGAAATGCCTGGCAAACCATTCAATTACCGGCACATAAAGTCTCGGAAACCAGGGGAGGCTTTATCGCTATCGAGATATTGTCTGTGTATAAAGGATCCAAATACGATGATACTTTGATATCCGAGGTTATGAACTGAGCTGCAGATCAGGCAGGCTCATTCGAATTGAGGATCTTCCTGGCTCTGCACTGAACCAGGTCCGAAATTTAAAACTACGGAATTGCAAACTCTGGAAACTCTAACTCTGGATTACCTGACTCCTGTAACTTGCAGAGCGAGGTTTCGCAGATTAGAACTAATCTGGCTGCCTTCCCGGAATAAGCCGCATTGTTTCGCGCGGCCGGAGACCTGCCAATGATTCAGCCTGCAGTAACTTCCAGTCCAAGCTTCTCCTGAAGCAATCTGGCATTTTCGTTTTCCGGCTCAATGGCCAGCACTTCTTTCAGTATCTTGATGGCCCGGTCCGGATTTGATGCCAGTCTGTGGCAGTCAGACAGGTTCACCAGATTCTTGATGTGGCCCCTGTTTCGCAGTCGAACCTGCTCGCCCACATCCGCTGCTCTGCGGAATTCGCCAGCCAGTTTAAGCTGATAGGACAAGCGAAACAGGCTATCTGTATCCTCGGGAAATCTATCCAGCAGCTGTTCATAGACTCTGGCTGCCAGGGTATGATCCTTCCATCGGCTGGCGAACTGCCCCATTTCTCGAAGCACATCTTTCTGACTGGCAAATGGTCTCAGTCCGGAAATGTGGCTTAGCAATTGCGCCAGTTCGCGAATACTGTCCTGGCTGGCTGTTTCGGAAAGCGTCTGTTTGAGAGCGGTCCAGCTGTTGATGAGCCCCGGATCCGGATCTTCTTCCAGAGGAGCATCTTCTCTATAGGCGATGCGAATCAAAGTAAAGTCATCCGTGAGCTTTCCGGTGGCCAGGATTTTCTCCTCGATTAGATCCAGCTGGCCTCTGCCTTCCTCCACCCGGCGAAGAAACTGACTTTCATCTTCGTTAATGATTCGGTAGCCGGCCTCATCGATGCCCAGTTGAATATCGTCGCGGCCATCAGAACCAATAAAGATTATATCATCTTGCTGCATGGAAAATAGCTGCACCTCCAGTCCGCCGGCCAGGGCATCGATTCCAATTTTTCTCAGCTGAAGGCCGTCTTCCAGAAAGGAGGCTTTTTCGTTGCGATAGAGTACAGTCCAGGGGTGCTCTGCATTGATGAAATACAGAAGACCGGTGGATTCGTCCACCAGCCCCAGTACCGCAGAAATCATCATGGTTCCATCGAAGGAAACAAAAACATTCTGCAATTCCTCGAAGCAGATTCGGAGCCACTTCTCCGGACTCATTCTCTGCATTTCAGCGGATTGCTGGGTTCTCGAGATAATGGCTTTGAATACCACACCCAGAACAAGTGCGCCGCCTGCACCCTGGATAGATTTTCCCATGGCATCTCCATTTACAAAAGCGGCATATCTTTTTCCCTGGAGTTCAATGCAGTGGGATGCTATAATATCCCCGCCGATCTCTGCTTCCCATCTGCGAAAATGAAATTGCTTCTTTTGACGAACAAGGATATCTATATCCACCTGCTTGCTTTCTACGAAGTTTCCGCCCAGGGGTTTGATCAGTAGAGAAGTCAGATAGTAGTCCCCGTCCTGTTGAACCTTCAGAGTCTGAATTTCCTGTAGCGATTTTTGCAGCTCTTCCGTGCGTTTTTCTACCTTTTTTTCCAGATTCTGATTCAGCTCCTCTACCTGATTGTGAACCCTTACAAATCGATTGGCCAGAACACCTGCAATCCCCAGGATGAATATTACGAAGGCATACCTTCCCATATGAGGTGTATTTACAATGCCCCGGGCTGCCAGAATATCATGGGTGGCGGCCGAACAGAGAAAGATGAAACCCGCCAGAAGCCAGTAGGCATCCACATTCTTTCTGAATACCTCTCTTGCGATGTAGAATACAAAGTATACCAGGAAGGGAAGTGCACTGAGCTGCCAGAGAGTTAGTAGATTGGCCTTAATATGATACGGGCTGAATACGGTGCCCAGAATTAACAGGCCACAGAAAGCAGCGTATCCCAGACCAATCTTGCTGTGCCTGCGATAGAAGAATTGAGAAAGAAAAAGTATGAGCAATGGGCCCAGGGTAAAGAGCAGGCTGTATTCTACTGTAGTGCGAAGTAGAATATGGCTTCCAAATAGCAGGTCTCTGGTTCCTGTGCGAAAGAACCAGTACATCGTAACGCCCAGGCAAAAAAGTCCAAAGTAAAGATTATGCAACTCCATTCGCCTGCGAGAATAAAGAAGCAGATGATACAATCCCACCGCCCCGTAGATGCTCAATAGTGCAAATCCGATTATCTCCTCTGCGTAGTAGTAACCCAGCACCTGATTCGCCGGACCAATCTGCATTCGGCTGTCGGACATATAGAGTTTGAAATCATTGTGTCTGTACAGAGCAACAGTAAGGTACAGTGTGTCTTCCCCTTCCAGCATGGACTCTGGAAAACTTTCCAGAAAATGCAGATAGGATCCGCTTACGTACGGATCGGTGCGGCCCAGGCCTCCAATCAAATGCCCGTTTACATAAAAGCGAGAAACGTCCGAAATCATTCCTGAGAATAGAGCCAGGTTTCTATATCCCGCTTCATGGGCTGTGACCTCCCCATCTGAATCCGAGAAGATGCGATCAACCGGTACGGAGTATCGCAGAGTAACCCATCCCTGCCTTCCAGAATTATTCAGCGAACCAAAATCCACAGGATACTCGGTCCGTCTCCATACAGCCTGGATAGGTCTTTCTGGAGACTCCGTAAAGTAATATGGGATGGGTTTTCCTTCAGGGCCCAGCTTCTCCGGTGCATTCGCAGTTGCTGCAAATTCCGGCTCAAAGCCGTTTCGTATAAACCACTCACCGTCGAGATAAACGGTCTCCGCACTCAGGGATGAAACTGTCATTGTTGCCAGAAGCAGGCTTATTTTTATTTTTCTCATGCTGCATGAATCTTCCTATCTCATTGTTCATTCTGTTGCCGAACAGTGAAGTAAAAAAAGTAAGTCAGAGATTTGATACGATGGTAAATGGATTCCGGAAAACAAGCTGCCCTGAACTTATCAGGGTTGGTGGCTTATTGGATTATTACTATACCCGCAGTACTGCCAGAGCATACTCTATCCCATGAAGGCGCTGGAAATACTGACCTGGATGAGCGTGGCTCAGCTACTGGGGCTATGCGCTGTGTTATTCTTTCATGGTCGTCCAGTCTCCAGGGCCCTTGCATTCTTTGGACTTACAGTAATGGGGCATCTTCTGGCCGGCGGAATTCTGGACTGGCCGGCCGGTCTGTTTCCCTTCATCCATATTCTTGCATTGCTTCCCATGCCTGCCTTTTATCTTTTGAGTAGATCTGTTTTTGACGATGGTTTTCGCCCATCCCGGGTACTATTGCTACTGCTTTTCGCATCTGCCCTGGCCGGATGGTTGCTTAATTTTTTTAAGCCCTGGTTAATCGAATGGATGCCTGTGTGGAAGCCATTGCTTGCCACCATGCCTCAGTCCTTTCTGTCTCTTTTTGTTCTCGCTGCTTTCTATGGAATACTGCGGGGGCGCTCCTCGGATTTAATTCCCTGGAGATACAGGCTACGAATCTGGATTCTCTCTTTTATTGGTGTATTTGCTCTGGCTATTGCCCTGGCAGAGATCTATTTCGCTGGCCTGGAGGTGCCAGAATACCTGGAGCTAATCAAGGTCGCACTGATCCTTGCCACTACCCTGGGATTGATGCTCTGGCTTCTGGTCCCCAGAGATGTGTTTTCTGTTTCCAGCCCCAGAACCCTTCGAGAGGTACCTACTTCCCGCTACAGCGCCAGCACATTGCTGGCCTCTCTTGAGCAATCCATTCAGAGCGAGAAGATTCATCATACAGAGGGCCTTACCATCGGGCAGCTGGCGGCCCATCTAAAATGTCAGGAATACCGACTGAGAAGACTGATCAACGGCGAACTGGGCTATCCGAATTTTAATCAATTCCTTAATGCTCACCGAATTCAGGATGCAAGAGAGATATTGATAGATCCGGCCCAGGCAGATCAAACCATCCTGACTATTGCCTTTGATCTGGGTTATCAATCCCTGGCACCTTTCAATGTCGCATTTCGAAAGATTACGGGAGAAACACCCACCGCGTTTCGCAACCGGCACAGGGGCATCTGATGGATTTCGAAATCCATCAGATTTTTTTAGATTCCATCAGGCATTTTTCAGCATCAGAAGGAATTCTGTCCGGGGATAGACTAGAATGCTTCCATGAATCGAAATCTAATTCTGGGCGGAAGTGCGCTTCTGTTAATGCGCCTGGTCCTGTTTTGCTTTTCCTATAATGATTACGGATACTTCCTGGATGAATACTATTATCTTTCCTGTGCCTATCATCCGGCTCTGGGCTACGTTGATCATCCTCCCCTCTCTATCTGGTTACTTCGCATGCAGGTGGAGCTGTTTGGAGAGTCCTTGCTGTCCATTCGCATAATTCCGTTCCTGGCAGCTGAATTATCCATTGTGCTGGCAGGAATGATCGCGCATCGGCTGGGGGGGCGTACCGGTTCCATTTTGCTTTCCATGCTATCTGTGGCCCTGTGTCCGGTGATTCTGGGTCTGACCAAATTCTACTCCATGAACTCTCTGGATCTGGTTCTATGGGGGGCATCGATTTACCTTTTCCTGGTTTGCCTGGAAAAACCTGAATTGAAGAACTGGGCTCTTCTGGGACTGGTTATGGGTCTCGGATTGCTGAACAAATACAGTATATTGATGCTGGGCGCCGGTTTCTTTGCTGGATTGGTCATTTCGAGACATCGCACATTGCTTAAAAGAGCGGGCCCCTACGTTTCTGGCCTTCTTTCTCTTGTTCTATTCTTACCCTATGTGTACTGGCAGGTAAGTCAGGGATGGCCCTCTCTGGAATTCATGGAAAATGCATCGCTCCACAAGAATTTCTTTGAGCCGGTAGCATTTCTAACAGGCCTTATCCTGGAATGGAATCCAATCCTGTTTCCGCTCTGGCTGGCCGGTTTTGCATCTTTGTTCTTTTTTCAATCTATAACAGAGAAGCGAAACCTGTGGCAACCTCTGGGACCGGTGGTGCTCACGGCGATGGCAATCGTCATGACAGGGAAAGGAAAGAGCTATTACATCGCTCCTCTGGTTTTGATCCTTCTGCCAGCAGGAGCCATAGCAATCTCTCAGGGGATCAGACGAGGGATACTTCGTAGCTCCATAACTGGGCCTTTCTTTTTCGCAGCAGTATTTCTATCGGGGATGCTTCTTGCACCGCTAAGTATGCCTCTTCTAACTGCAGAAAACTATATCAAGTATGAAGCATTTCTGGGTCTTCAGCCCCCAAAGATGGAAAAGCATAATCGCGGAACAATGCCACAGCACTTCGCAGGAATGTTCGGTTGGCAGGAGTTGCAGCAATCGGTGATGGAGATCTATAATGCATTGCCACAAAGCGAAAGAAAACATACAGTGATTGTTGCCAGAAACTATGGGCTGGCCGGCGCTCTGGAGTTTCATAGCAGACGCAACAATCTGCCTGCGGTGGGATCCGGCCATAACAACTTTTATCTATGGGGACTTCCTGAAAGCGAAAGCGGCGATGCAGAATTTTTTCTATTCGTAGGCTTCGATGCTAGGGAACTGGAACCGTACTTCAAGGAGATTCAGGAGATTCAAACCATTCATTGTTCTGCCTGTATGGAGTATCGCAGAAATACTGAGGTGATTCGAGCTTCGCATCCGGTGCAGGATCCGCAAATAATCTGGAAGCGATTGAAGTTCTATATATAGCGAAATTGATGGCGCTCCGAGAAGCCAGATATTTGCCACGGAACCTACACTGAATACAGATCGATTGGCTGAGCGCTTCCGTTTATTCCGGTTCAACCTTATAGCTGCTCTGTTTTTTGATGCCTTTTTTTCTGAGCATGCCGGCCAGCTTCATGTTAATGGAAGGGGCAAAGCTGGCTATTTTTGCGAGAAATCCGCGACCGGAAGGAAGCGTCTGCTCTGCCGGCGCTTTACCCGCCTGACCTTTTATGATAATCTTCTGAAGGGCATGGCTCACGTCCCGGGCACTCAGGAAGCGAGATCCGCTGAATGTTAGTGCCGCTTCTTCGTAATCCTTCTGTAAATCCAGCATTGGAGTGCGAATCGCATCTGGACAAAGTACAGTTACCTGAACTCCATGAGGAGCCATCTCCTGGGCCACAGCCAGACTGTATCCTCTGACTGCAAACTTGGATGCGGAATAGAGCGAAATTCCTGGAATGGGAGCTACCCCTGCAAGAGAAGCGATGCTTACGATGTGACCTCTCCTCTGTTCCTTCATCAGGCCTGAAGCCACAGAGATGCCGTAGATAGTACCTCTGGCATTTACATCCAGGTGTCGATCGATTTGCGAATCATCCACATTATAGCTATAACCCGGCTGAAGATATCCTGCGATGTTCAATAAAACATCCAGCCCTCCCTGTTTCTTTGCGAATCCTTCCAGGGATTTTTTCCAGCTACTGTAAGAAGTAATATCCAGTCTTTGAAGCGAAAGATTGGAGCCAAATCGCTCCGCAGCCTCCGAGTAATAGGACTTCAATAGCTTTAGATCTCGGTCCGTAACCATCAGCCTGTGGCCTGCTTCCAGAAGATCCGCCGCCAGGACTCTTCCTACTCCGCCGGCGGCGCCGGTCATAAAGATTGAAAGGCTTTTCATTTCCCCTTCTTCGCTCCTCTGGCAGCACCTGGATTTCTTGTTCTGCCCTTCTTGCTGGTCTGACCTAGGTTGTTTCTGTAGGATCTTCTGGACTGAGGCGAAAGCTGCTGTGCTGGCGTAACCGGTGTTCCAAACTCAAGGGGACCAAAAGAAAACGTTGGTTTGATAAAGGGAAAAGCCCAGTAAGAGGTAAGTTCCGAGGAAGGTACTACATTGAAGTAATCTGGATTTCTACTGGAGGGACCTGCGATGGTCTTTTCCTGCACCATGGAAATGTATTGATCCAGGCCACCTTCCAGGGTGTTTCCATTTAGAATCACTTCCATTCCCGTTTTTTTCGCATACGATCTTACTCCGGGAATGCGAGAATGAAGCGGACTATAGCTATCGGCACTTACTCCATTTTCCGAGGATACCATCAATCCTTCAGGGGTATGCGCCACCAGCGAATGGTTTCCTTCTGTATGTCCCGGTGTGCGAACCAGTGCCACACCTTCGCCCAGGATAATATCATCTTCAAAGAAAATGACTCGATTTTCCGGGACTCCGTCCAGTCCGCCGGGACAGTACCAGTCTGCCTGGGGAGGCAGCAATGCTTTCGCAGATTCCCATTCCTGACGGGTGACCAGAAGCTTCGCATTGGGAAAGAATCCTGGTTCGGAGGCATTCCCCAGCCATTTCTTCAAGTCCTGGGTATGCAGATGGTCATAGGAGATGTAGTCTACCTGCTCCGGTGAAATCCCTGTGCTTTCCAGCCATTGCTCCACCGTGCCGATGACCGGGGCCATGAATCTGGCTCCAATCTCTTCGAAGGGCCCAAAGGATTTTCCCAGTCGATGAAAGAAGGGAGTGAGTCTGTTGCCGTAGATGTCTGAAGGAGAGAACAGTAATGTGCGAATGCCGGATGCAGCCCTGTACTGAACGATGAACAATCGGTTCAATATATGCATAAACGGGGTGGGCATGGAATAAGCATTCAGAAGGCCATATCGAGTTGGATACGGAGCGCGAATCAGATCGCAGGTCTTGTAGAATACCACCTGGTCCATAGATAGAAGCTTTTCTCTGAGCTTCAGGGATCCCTTGCGAACTTCATCCAGACGAACCTGAGGAGTGTAGGAGTCACGAGAACCAGCCAGTTCTGTAGTAATGGAATAATGTGGATTGCTATTTCTCCGGGCCATTCCCGGATTTCAGCAGGAATGCCGGATCTGTCATTAAATTTTTGACTGACTGATCAATCAACTTTGTCGCAGCACTATCCAATCAGCGTTTTTCCAACCCGGAGTACACGGAACAATGAGTCCCCTGGTCCCGGTGACCTTGAGCCCCGGGGACCGGGAGAGATAAAAAGCAAGTATGCATGGACCCAGCGATTGGAGTTAGAAGGAGGTGGACAGCGATTTAAAGGTGAAAGGCACCGGGCGATTCGATTCCGGAAGGCACAGGTCTGGCGAAACGGGCGGCCGGCGATTAAGGAATAAACACTTTGGCAAATATGGCGGGTAGTAATGGCGGAACCGTGAGACCTGAATTCCCGGAAACTCTAATTGGCTCCGCCGATGCCGATACCAAAACGAACTCCGGTATCGTAGGCTATATCTGTAAAGTTCCGGCCATATTGATCGGCCCACACTACGCTGGAGTAGCTACGATGGCCTTCTGCATACAGGGCAAGGCCGGGCAAAACACGCATTCGAAAGCCCAGGGCGAAGGCGGACCGGCCGTTACCGGAATTTTCGCCCAGGGGAAGGGAACCAGTAAGATAGATTGCCGCAGGGCCCAGAGGAAGCACCACCCTGAGATCAAGAGAAAGAAAGAATGAAGGCTCCAGATATTCCTCCTGACGCAGGTTGTAAAGGTATAGAGCCGAGTTGTAATCTGTTCTGGCTAGCTGGCGAAAGGGACCTTCATTCCAGGATGGCGAATAAAACGGTATAGGGGACGGAAACAGTGGCTTGAGATATCTTGGGTAGAGGTTCGTTGCTTTGAAATTGGACATTTGCAGAGAGGTGCCCATCTCAAAAAACGGGCTTCCCTGCACCATAAAGCTGAATCTCTGCGAAGATGTCTTAATCTCCGGATCAAATCCACGCAAATTCTGAAAGAGTTGGATCTTGCGAATCTCTTCGTCGGAGGTATTTAAATAGTCCTCCAGCAGGAAGTAGGTATGATCTGTGGACTCTATTCTATCTACAGCCGGGCCGCTTCCTGTTCCTACGCCGCCCAGGATCTCGATGATTACCAGATCATCCTCCGCCAGCAGATTGGCCGGACCCAACAGTGCCAGCAGTGCTATCTGCACACCTATGAATTGAATTGTTTTGATCATCCGGGAGACGGCCGGCATCCCACTACATGATAGAAGTTATGGGGAATTCCAGCAGATAATAGAAGCCTTTGCCCATTGAAAAGTGCGATTTTTCTTCTCTGCTGTAGGTGCCAGGTCTAATCCCACCTTTTTGCGGTGGAATGGTTTGGGCGGTGGATTGATTGCGCTGATGTTACTGAAGGAATCCAGATCTTTCACGGGGCGGCCGGGTTTTCTGCGGCCAGCCATAATCCAGGAGCATTTTGATGGCTTCCAGACCTGGTATCATTACTATTGATGTATGAAGCGAATTTTATCTGGAATCGTTGCAGCGCTCTGTGGTCTGTTGCCCTTTTGCGAAAAAGCCGGGCATGATGCAGCCCAGGAGCATATGCATAAGACCAGCTTTGATGATCTGGTTGCCAGGTTTGAAAGCGAAGAAAGGAATGAATATCAAAAGCCGCGGCAGGTGATGGATCGTCTGGACCTTGCCTTCAGGAAGCATTCGGCCCGGGCGCCCAGGTTTGCACAGGGCTGGAAGGGTTTGAAAGTGGCAGATCTAGGAGCTGGCACCGGATACTTCAGCTTTCGCATGGCGGACCGTGGTGCTCAGGTAATCGCACTGGATGTTGATAGCAGGTTCCTGGATTACATCCAGAACCATCCTTCTTTTCGCAAGGGAGGCCCGGTGGAAACCAGAAAGGTGGAGCCAGACAACATTGGCCTGAGCTCCGGCGAGGTGGATGCTATATTCTCCGTGAATGTTTATCATCATATCGATGAAAGGGTGAGCTATTTTCGTTCCGCTCGCCAGGGATTGAAAGATGGCGGAGTTCTGGTGATCATTGATTTCAAACAGGGAGACATGCCTGTAGGACCACCGACCCATATTAAACTTTCAGAGAAACAGGTTACCGATGAACTGAAGCAAGCAGGCTTTGATGTTCAGGTGGATGATTTTTTGCCCTACCAGAATATCTATATTGCCTATCCGCAGGGTAACCGGTGAACAGGATACCCTGGCACTACGTTAGCGATTGCTGGAATCATAGCGGACGTTTCCTGCCAGGCAGGTCAATGGCGCTTTGCGGCGGTTCGTTGCCTTAAAGGGAATGGACCTCTGGTTACCGCAGAATCGGTCATCTCGAGCCTTTATCGTGAATGAAAAGCCTGTAGTGCGATACTAAGAGTTCTGGAATTTTCGGCTACATAGCACCGCTCTGTATCCTCTTCACAGATGAATAGAATGCAGTTGCAATTCCGGACCCATATACTGTTGTATAATTATGGGAGGAGTGCGCAAACCCTCAAAAAGGCGTCCATGGGGAGGCTCCTGCTCTTCTCTGCTGTTTTCCTTGATGTTGGCCGGCGGCTTATTCCTGGGTTGTGTGCGCGAATATCCCGAGGATCCTGGTGTTCTGGCCGCAATCTTTGGAAATGGCTCTCCTCCAGAACTGGGATCGGTGCAGGCCCTGTATCCATTAAGTGGCAATAACTGGAATGATTATGTTCTGGCGGATGGAACCAATTTCTTCAACGCAAGTGATACTGCCTGTGCCGGCACGGAAATGGGCAGCTACAGGAAGTGCATCCATGGTGGCGAAAAACGCTTTGTAGAGGTCAAAAACCGTAGCAACTGTACCAACATCCAGGCCGTGGACAGCCTGGATGCATTTGTCTGGACCTGCGATGTAAGCTCGGGCACTGTGAGGATGATTACCGGAGGCCTGCGCGATGGAAAGCATCTATCTCATCTCATTGACTGGACTACATTGAGTTTCAGGCCAATCCAGGTTACTGTAACGTTCACCGACAATGGAAAGAGCACAACCACCAATGCCAGTACCTGGTGGAATAATCCAATTGTGGCCAATCCTGCTGCCGGTACGCTTGCAGCTGCCGGTACCGTTTATATTTTTACTGCCAATCCGGCCGGGGCCTTTGACCTCAATGCGGACAGGATTGCCTTCGTAGGTAGGCCCGGGGTCAACTTGAGCGGAAGCGCTGCCCCCGGTGAGCAACTGGTGAGAGGTCTCGCACAATATTTCCTCTGGGTAGAAGGGGATTTTGATCTGGCCGACGACGCAGGGATACAGTACAACAACGTATACTTCAGTGTGCTCAGGAATGTTCGAATCCAGCAAAGCGGCGGTGGACTGTCCAATGCCATCGTTCTGAACGGTGGAAGCTCCAATAATCTACTTTCGCATATTACAGTTAGCGGAGAGAGCATTCTTCGCGGTATAGAAAACGGAAATGGAAATCGATATAATACTTTTTATCGGATCAACGTTGTGGGGCCCAACTACGGATTCTATTTTGGCGATGCTGCCAGTGCTCAATGTAACAACAACGTTCTGCTCAATTACTTGATAATGGCCAATGCCAGTGTTTCCGTGATTTACTGGGATAGCGATGGTAATGTTGCACTGAACGGAGGTGCACTGTGGTCCAATGGAACCTATGCAGGGTTTGTAATCGGATTTGGTAGTCCTCTCCATAACCTGGTATCGAACCTGTATTCCATCAACCATCTGCGAAGCGGTCTTACGTTGAGCACCACGGGCGGTGGAAACTCCGGGCCATCGCATAGAAACCAGGTTTCTGACGTAGCGCTTCTCCATCATCCCAGTGGCCTGGGTTTTGGTTTTGCCAATCCGGATCCTGTTTCCAGCGATAGTTATATTACAGGAGAGCTGATTACAGGAGCAAATGCAAACAATTGTGAAGGAGTAGCCGGAAGTGGAATTCTTACTGGATGCAATCTGGACCTGGCTTCGGATTTCATTCATATTCCGGGCCAGAATGCTCTCAGTAGCTTCGTAGAACGGATCAGTACCGACGACACATCCAATCCATCGGATACAAGCGGCACTATTACTGCATTGCCTGCCGATCGTATTCATTTCGATCACTGGCTGCGTATTGTGGGTCGCGATAACGGGGATGTGGCGGCTGTTACCAATATTGGGCCCTGTACTGCGGCGCCCTGTAGAATCTGGGACTTTCGTTTGAGAACCACAGATACCGTTCTTCGCAGTCGATGGTCCATGCCTTCCGGCAACGATGTCTTCTATCATCTCTGGAATGAAACTACCCAGGTGAACTGCGAAGCCATTCCTGGTGCCGTCTGGCAGGACCAGGTATGCTCCAATCCGGGGTATTTTAATAGTGCCAGCTGCACAGCCAGCGGAGGAGCCTGGTCTACTGGTCTCTGTAGCACTACCTTTCTTCGCAGAGCCTACGAGAGGATCAACGATGGGATTGGAAATGAAAATGGCCTGTGCGAATCCAATGAAACCTGCATATTTACGCCAAACATAGGTCCCTATCAGGGGCATGGAAATCTGATTGGCGCCGGACCATTTACGGATGGAGTGATTTCCAACGTGCGAATGCTCCGCTACGAAACAAACGGCATATAAGCCAGCCTGTATTCTTTCTGCAGATCAGATATTGGAATCAAAGCATATTCATTGGAATAGAGCCAGCCCCGATCCCGTCGCGAATCCGGAATAGAAATGGGTCAAGAAAAGAAAGGCTGGCAGAAGCATTCTAGCTGGCGTTGAAAATCTGCATCATAAATGAATCAATTAGTCTGTCCAGTTCAGAGCTCAGCTCCGGCTTCGGTTCTCCGTCGCTTTCTATTTTGCCCCGGGCACCCTGGACAAGAAGAGTAGATTCGTCCTGAATGCTGGCACCCAGGGTTTCGGAAATTTTGCGCAGAGAACGAAAGGCCTCCTCTCCGCTGGCAGCAGCAACAATCATAGCCAGAGGTTTTTGAAAAAGTACCGTTGTGGACACCAGCCAGTCCAGGGCATTCTTGAAGCTTCCCGGAAGACTGAATACGTATTCCGGAGAGCAAAGAATTACGCCATCGCACCCGGAAAGGGCATTACGAAATTCTATCACGGATGCAGGAGGGTCTTTATCCAGGTCTTCATTGAAGTGAGGCAACGTATCTACACCAGGATAGATTTCTATGCTAAATCCATCTTTTTCTGAGACTGCAGTCTTCAAATAATCCAGGATCCTGTGGTTCGTAGATGTTTTTCGAGTGCTACCCGAGATAGCAAGAATCTTCTTCATATAGCGGCCTTATAATGCTGACTGCCAATACTATTCAACGCATTTGAATGAATTGGAGCCCCCGAACGAATTTCAATTTGCTTCGCAAGTGCTCACTTCTTTCGCTACTCGATCATCTGCTTGAATAGTATATCAGAGCAGATGATTGGTCATCGATTTTCCGGAAATGTGCGCGCTGTAATTGTACGGGCGGGGTACCCATGACCTGATACCTTTCGCCGTCTGCAAATGCATTAAAAAAACCTAAAGTAGCAATAGATCGAAACGATCAGCGCCGTAATTGGATTCAGAATCAGTCCAGTGCGAACCATATCAATGATTCTCAATTTACCGCTTCCAAATACAATCGCATTGGGAGGCGTGGCCACCGGCATCATAAAGGCCATGCTAACCGAAAACGTAACTCCGGCCATAAGGCCAAATGCGGGCAGTCCGGATTCCTTTGAAAGAGCGGCCATTACGGGAAGTATTATCTGAGCCGTGGCAGTGTTGGATGTGAATTCGGTCATCATATTCATGGAAAAATTGATGAGCAGAATCATGAGAAATACGCTCTCTGGTCGAATGGACTGAAGAAAGAGTCCGGCCATATGCGAAAGTCCGCTACTTTCAAAGGCGGATGCAAGTGCAAATCCTGCTCCAAAAAGAAGTAGAATGGACCAGGGAACGCGATCCAGGTCCGTGGCTTCCAGCAATCGCTTTCCTTTGTTGGATGGTGCAGGAATGGCGAAGCAGAGCAGGGCCATAATCAGGGCTACCACGCCATCGTTTAACTTCTTCTGTCCCGGAAGACCGTCCAGAAGCTCGATCCAGCCAGGGATGCGAAATACTTCCAGTTCCAGAGGACTGCGAAATACCCACAGCAGTGCCGTAAGCGCAAATATTGCTCCTGCCAGCTTTTCTTCTTTTGTAGGACTCCCCAGACCTACCAGTTGAGCCTTCCAGTGAGCCCGGCCAAGGCTTCCTTCGCGTCCTGCTTGATAAAGTAATTTGTCCAGCACAAGATAGGTCACAAATAGCAGCACTATTGCAAGCGGAAGAGCCATAAGGATCCATTCTGCAAAGTTAGGAAATCCTTCGCTGCCAAAGCTCTGGTTGTAGATTCGGCTGAAAGCCAGATTCGGAGGGGTTCCAATGAGAGTGGCGATGCCGCCAATGGAGCAGCCGTAGGCCACTCCCAGATATACAGGTCGATTCCAGCCAGGGCCGGACAGTCGGGTGAGAACAGCGCTGGCAATGGGTAGCATCATCATGGCTGTTGCGGTGTTGGAAATCCACATGGACAAGAAGGCGCTGGCGATCATAAAGCCGGCGACTATCTGTTTACCGGTTATGGCCAGTATCCACAGTGCGATGCGCTTATGCAGGTTCCATTTTTCCATGGAAGCGGCCAGAAGGAAGCCTCCAAGGAAAAGGAAAATTGTGGAGTTAAAGTAGGACTCCCCCAGCTCTTTTGCATCCAGAATGCCGGCCAGAGGAAAGTAAACCAGAGGAAGTAAACTGGCGGCGCCCAGTGGAATGATTTCAGAAATCCACAAAGAGGCCAGGAGGCAAATAAATCCCAGGGTGTAGTAGGCCGCAGCCCCATCGCCTCCGGTTTCCGGGGCCAGGTAATGCAGAGTCAAAAATCCGGCCAGGCCCAGACCAGCGATGAGATACTGAATGTATTTTGAGGCAGCCACAGGCCATGGGAATCATGGATTACCAGTGACGCAAAAGTAATTCTGCGGTGAGAGAGCCATGCCACAGAATATTGTGAAAGATTGTGAGGAAAAATATGGAACGGGCGGCCACCGGGGACGGTTCCTTGCGAAGCAGCACCATTTTATATAGAATATAGAGTCCGAAAGGCACAGACAGGACCAGGTAGAAATAGGATCCAATGTCCGCTGGAAACCAGACCAGAATCATGGCAATTACCAGCAAAGCCTGATAGAAGATCATCTGCTGCACGGTTACAGGGATACCCTGCTTTACGGGAAGCAGTGGGAATCCGGCTGAACGATAGTCTTCCAGTCTGAATATCGATAGAGCCCAGAAATGGGGGGGTTGCCAGAGAAATACCAGCAAGAATAGCAGAATTCCTTCTATTGTTATTGTTCCTCGAAGGGCAGCTTCGCCGATGAGTGGACCGATGGCTCCGCAGATTCCACCGAGCACGGTAGAGTGCTCTGTATGGGGCTTCAGAAGAAGTGTATAGATGAAGACGTAGAATAAAAAGGAAAACAGAGCCAGAGCTGCGGCCAACCATCCGGACTTGATGTATAGAATCAGAATTCCAGCCCCCAGAAGGCTGGAGCCGATGACATGGACCAGAATAGGGTCCAGCTTTCCGGAAGGAAGTACACGGCGGGCAGTGCGCTTCATTTTCGCATCCGTATGCTGTTCCAGAAGCTGATTGTAGGCAAAGGATGCCATGGCCGAAAGTCCGGTGCCCAGGAGAGTATAGAATATCAACTCCAGAGAAGGGATTCGGTCCTCCAGAAGCAATGCCGGCACTACCGTAACAACGATAGAAAAGGCAAGTCCAGGCTTGAATAGCTGATATAGCAGCTTAAGCCGGC
>PBUB01000034.1 GCA_002729885.1 Spirochaetaceae bacterium | reverse complement strand
TATCGGGATGTAGCGCAGGGGTAGCGCACCTCGTTCGGGACGAGGGGGTCGGAGGTTCAAATCCTCTCATCCCGAAAGGTGCGTCGTATTGAGACTCCCCTGGCCGCGGCAAAAAACCAAAAATGGGCTGCTTTCCTGTGCGCCCTGTCTACAAAGACATTCCGGACTCCACCGGTAGCCGGGTCCAAAGGCCAATTAGATGAAAGTAAAACTGTATGGAGTAAGAGGATCGTTGCCGGCGCCTTTACGGAATGCCGAGTATAGAGTGAAACTTGAGGAAATCCTCAAACGCTCCATCGCATCCGGCCTGAAAAGCGAAGAGCAAATAGCCTCATTCCTGGATCATCTTCCAGGACATCTGTCCCATGTTGTAGGAGGAGATACTACCTGCGTTCGCGTGGATTCAGATGATGGGGATGTATACATACTGGATGCAGGCACCGGGCTCCGACCGCTGGGCGACGAGCTGATGGCCGGGCCCTGGGGAAAAGGACAGGGCAAAATCCACATTTTCTTCACGCATACACACTGGGATCATATCCAGGGGCTTCCTTTTTTTAAACCTATCTATATCCCGGGCAATGAACTGCATCTATATTCTCCGCTGCCGGATCTGGAAGATCGAATGGCCTATCAGACCACCGATCGATTCTTCCCCATGCCTTTTCATAATTCTGCTTCCACCAAATTCTTCCATCAACTCAAGCAGGGAGAAAGCATCCATCTGGATGGTGGCCTGCAGCTGGACAGCCATCCGCTGAAGCATCCAGGGGGTAGTCAGGCCTATCGATTTAAATCCGAGGCGGGAACATTTATCTTCGCCACCGATGCAGAATTCACCGGCGAGGATTTGATGAGTCGGCCGGATGATGCTGCATTTTTCGATCAGGCCGAGCTTCTGGTGATGGATGCACAGTACACCCTGGATGAATCCTTTTCCAAATTCGACTGGGGCCATACCAGTTATACCATGGCCGTGAACTGCGCAGTGCACTGGAAAGTTAAGAATCTGGTACTCACGCACCATGAACCGGCCTATAGCGATGAGAAGATATTTGAGAATTTCAAGAATGCCATCGAGCACCGGATGGCGCTTCAGCATTCCAGCCCCAGAATCTTTCTGGCCCGTGAAAGCGCCGAGTTTGACATCAAGGCTTTGAAGTCCGGCCCTGCACAGGGAGCATGAGCCCCTCTCGCGCCCCATTTCGAATCGCCGGCATTCTGTGGACCCTGGTCTTCGGCAGCCTGGCCTTTATCTTCCACTGGCAACAATCCATGGAGATGGAACTACAGAAGAAGATCCAAAATCAGGGCCATACCACATTTGTGTATCTGAACCGGCTTCAGAGAAAACATAAGTCTCTGGTTCCGGACTCAGGCTTTTCCTTTCCTCCCCGACCGGAGGTGTCCTATTTCTACACCTATAGTTACCTTTATAATGGAAGAAACTATACAGTAACCGAAGAGGTTTCCGTAGATCTGTATTATCTGCATAAAGACGGAGAGAACCTGGAAGCACTGCTATTTGTGGATTCCAGGGGCACTCCCCATACAAGAATCAAAGGGAACCCTCTAGAGAAACCCGGGCATTTACTGTTTTTGCTTTCCGCCGGCATTGCTTCCTTTGGTGTTTTGCTGGTACTCATTGGATTCTTCCCTGGAAAATCATGAAACTGGCCATCTCTCCCTGCCCCAACGATACCTATATCTTCCACTGGATGATTCACAATCCGGAAGGACCTTCCTTTGAACCGGTGTATCTGGATATCCAGGAGTTAAATGAGCAGGCCCGGGCCGGGAAGTATGAGCTCAGCAAGATGTCCTGCTACGCCTACTTGAAGTTAAAAGATAAATACACAATGCTGGAGGCAGGAGGCGCTCTGGGTCGCGGCTGCGGACCTCTCCTGGTAAGCTCGCAGGCCACCGGAGCCTCCTCCAGATCCCCGGAAGAATTGCTTCAGGATATGGCCGCCCAACAACAGCCTATTTTGATTCCTGGAATGGAAACTACAGCCTCGTTGATGTTGCGAATGTATCTGGATGCAAAAGGATATTCCATTCCGCTTCAGTTTCTCAGATATGATCGAATCCTGCCCGCTCTACAGGATGGACAGTATGAAGCAGGAGTTATCATCCACGAAGAGCGATTTACCTATCCTTCATTTCAGACATCGCTGGTCCAGGATCTGGGAGAGTGGTGGGAACAGAGCACAGGATCTCCCATTCCTCTGGGGCTAATCGCCATCAGAAACGATCATTTAAATAGGAAGGAAGAGATTACGCAGATCATTCGAAAGAGCCTGGAACATGCCAATGAAAGACCTCTGGAGTCCACCGAGTACATTCGATGCCATGCCCAGGCCATGGATGAACAGGCCATCCGGGACCACATCGCACTCTACGTAAATGACTACTCCCTGGATATGGGGGCCGAAGGACTGCAGGCCATGGAAGAACTGGAACGCCGGGCCAGGCAGGCCGGCGCACTGTAGATCGGCTCAAGGCCTGGCACAACGTCTGGGCACTGCCGGATTAACTTCTAACCGAATTGTTCGACGTCCGGAAAGCTAGCCTGTAAATCCGCGAAACACCAGGTATCCCACATAGAAAAAGAGAAATACCAGGCCCTGACTTCTTTCCAGGGTATGTCGCTTGCCCACAAAGATAAACAGGAACAGCAGTAGACTGGCTACAATTACCATAAACAGATCCAGATTCGCAGCCCTGGAGAACGGAATGGGACGAATGCTCATGCTCAGACCCAGTACCCAGAAGATATTGAAGATGTTGGAGCCCACAGCATTACCCACTGCGATGTCCGAGTTACCTTTTCGCGCAGCTACCACGGAGGCCGCCAGTTCTGGAAGGCTGGTTCCTACCGCAACAATGGACAATCCGATGATATCTTCACCGATGTCCATCCCTCTGGCCATGGTGATGGCGCCATCCACAATCCAGTCTCCACCCAGAGGCAGAGCAATCATGCCAAGAACGGTAAACAGAATGGCCTTCCCCACTCCCATGGTTTCTTCCGGAAGATCTTCAAGAAGGGCATCGGCCTGACCTTTGAGTGCCAGATTCGCTACATAGTACATGAAAATGGCAAAGAACAGAATGATGGTTAATCCATCGCTACGGCTGAGGATGTTTTGTTCGGAGCCGTCCAGGATGCGGTCATTGGCCACTACAAACAGAACGATAACGGCAAGAAAGCTAAACGGAATCTCCTTCCATACCGTACTGGATTGCACCGTCAACGGACGAACCAGAGCCGTAATACCAAGAATCAACAGGATGTTTGCGATATTACTTCCTACGACATTGGAAACAGCCAGATCGGCGCTACCCTGAAAGCTTGCGATAATGTTTACCGCCAATTCAGGCATGGATGTTCCAAAGGATACAATGGTCAGACCGATGATTAGATCCGATACATGCATTCTGCGCGCAATGGAGCTGGCACCTTCCACCAGCCAGTCTGCACCTTTGATCAGCAGATAAAAGCCAGGCAGAAATAGAATATAGGGTAAATAGGGCTGAATTGCTTCCGGGATCATTCTGGCCGCCATTGGTGCCATCCGGTTTCCAGATTCCAGTAGAATTTAGATCCGTACTCAAAATTTCCAGCGAACGGATTCAATGAAAAGCACATAGAATAATGAAGAGATTCAGTAATCACCGTCAAAAAGGGCACTCCACAAAACCGATTTAGTGGTTTCATTCCTGAAAATAGGCTGGAAAAAGCAGTGGATCTCCCCGTTTATGTAGTACCGTGCGACCCTGCTCGAAATATTTCTGGCTCTCCGCCCTTCTGGTGCTGGCATCGGCCACTGCATGGGCCGCCCCCATGGATCGATTTCAGACCACGGTCAACGGACCGGCCATGGGTCCTCTGTTTCGCCTGCCTCCGGGAATCAGCAACGTTCCTCTGGTTCTGCCTCTGGAGGCCGATCTCATGGAATACAGATTCCAGAGCAGCCCAGAGGCCAATCTAAAGCTTTCCCATGTAAAACCGGTCCAGAACCCCATCTATCGCAACAGCAATCGTTATCTTTCCTTCAACGACAAAGAGGGTTTTGCTCTTCAATTCAGAGAAAAGAGACTGTACCACCGTGCGGCCCTGGAGCTTACCCTCCTGGATCCCAGAAGGGCCTATGCCCCCAACGCACGGGCCAGGGAGCTGGATCTGATGGTTCAGTTCCGAAGCAGTAGATTCAGCTTTCTATTCGATCTGGGCCATGAAGAGGACTTAGCGTTGAATAATGAGGATCCGGATCAACGAGTGTCTGCAGGTTTTTCCCTGGGCTATGGTCTCAGTTCCAGATCACCGGTTTCGGTTCTGCTGGGCCTTCAATCCAGACACAAAATCACCGATCCCTTCCGGGATAATCAAATCGTAGGGGCCCAGTACGGTACCCTGTTTTTCACTCCAGGCATTCAGTTCTCTACGAACTCTATGATTCTGGAAGCGACCCTGGAAGTGCCCATGCATACCTATGATCTGCGACCAGATCAGTCCAGTACAGCACCGGTGGAGAACGATCTGAAAGCCCGATTCGGGATGAAATACTTCATCGAATGATGGGCCTTCCTCTACTTTCTTAGCCTGGATTTGTTTTCGATTCCGTATTCCTGCCTCAGTGCGGCATTGCCACTTCCGGTAGGGACATAGAGCTTCCGTCCGGACTTGAATTCTAGAACGGCGATGGAACCAGGCTTTCCCTCCAGGGCCTGGGACAGCTGATTCAAGGAATGGGCTTCTTTTCCGTTAATTCGCACTAGCTGCTCACCGGAAAGTCTTTCAAACCCTCTCGTGGAATCCGCAGGAAGCACATCGGAGAGTACTAGAACACGATCCTTCTTCTCCCCGGGCTTGTAGTATTTCCCGGCATCATACACAGCAGCCAGAGCCAGGGCACGGTTCTGCCACTCAGCCCCAAACCGCTCCTTGAGAAAAGGAACACTGAGTTCCACAAAAACAAAGCCTTCATGCACCAGATACGGAGGTGGACCCGGCTCGGCCCAGGGGATCCGCTCTGCGCCCCCGCTGTAGGACTTTAGCTGAATCTTGAGCTTTCTGGTTTCGCCCTTTCGGACAATTTCCATTTCCAGCGACTGGCCCACCTTGCGCAGGCTACCATCTACATTACGAACAAAAAGCAAATCCACAGGTTGCCAGCCCAGTCTGGGATCCTGGTAATCGCCTGCCGGATTCACAGAGTATCCGTCCAGTCGGGTCAGGACATCCCCCGGCTGCAGATGGTCCGTAACGGAACAACCATCCAGAACTGTAGTAATCAATATGCCATCCTGGGAGTTTTCCAGACCATAATGCTTTCTCAGCGATGGATCTTCCAGAGGAGAATAGAAGAATCCCTGCACCGGAAATCCAGTATAACCTTCCTTTCGGCTCTCCGCTGGCCTGTCCTGCACGGCATCCACCATCTGCTCGAACTGCCGAAGACGAGAAGCAAAAACAGCCTCTGCCTGATCCTGTCCGTCCACAAAGCCAATCATCCCGGTAATTCCTTCTCCATCCAGAATCAGACCGCCAGCCTCGAACCTGGGTGCGGAGCGAAAGATAGCCACAGGCAGACGCGTGAATCCGTAGTCCGCCACTGGAAGCAACTCAGAAACCGTTACATCTGTACTTTCAATGCTGAAACTGCTATCGATTCGGGCAGCCCTGTAGGTCTGGCCGGGAAGCGGATCCGCAGAAAAAGGAATGGGCTGCATGCCTTCAAAGAATTCAGGGTCCAGCCTTAGCATGGCCAGGTTGGCTTCCGAATCCGCCAGGAGCACCTCTGCCTGGTATTTCTTATAGGATCCATGACGAGTAACTTCGATGTTGGCCGCATCGCGCACTGGCCCGGCAGAAACCATAACTCGATTCCCCGGTCGCACAATACCTGTAATATCGAAACTGGTGCCCACCTCTCTTGCCCAGGGACGGGCAGGATTATAATGCACGGTGCTGATTCGCAACCGCACCAGCCCCTGATGAATCCTTTCCTGAGTAAATGCCCATCCGGAAACAGAAGATGATAGGCCCTGCCCATCGGCCATTAACGGTCGAAGCAGGCCGGGCAGGACCAGCGCCGCTACCAGCAGAAAAGATGGTATGGAAATTAAAGCCAGAGTTCTATTTCGTTTCATTGCCCGGTATCTCCATCTGTGTGAAACAGCTTTTGAATGCCATAGCGGTTGGCAATGTCCTGGTCGGCACCACCCTGGAGTTGCTGCGAATCCAGAACCAGCGGCACCTCGGAATCCTGGAATCGAATCACCACATCTCCCTTTTTGCGTTGCTGTTGCACCAGCCTGGCAAAGTGCGAGAAATTCAATACCTTCGTCCCGTTCACAGACTCAACAATCTGGTTCAGATATCTATCTCCGTAAGCATTTACTGGATGAGCCAGCCTGCGAGTGAGTACTACATCCACGCCCCCTTCTTTATAGAGCCCGTGAAATAGATGATAATGATAGCGATAAAGAATTTGAATCCTGCCTTCGGAAGCCCACTGTCTGTCCATGGCATCCATTAGATTGGCATTCAATGGCTGAAAAAGATACCCATGCAAAAGGAAGTATTCTGGCGGGTTGCCGTACTTTCTTCTTTTAAAAGTCAGCACATCGCTCCGCCTGGATTTCAGGGACACCTTGCCCTTCTTGCCATCCCGGATATATTCGATTTCTATTGCATCTCCTTCGAATACATGATCCACCAGTTCCAGGTAGGGATACAACGTTCCTTCAATTTCAACGTCCCCCTCTCCGGTGATTCTATGACCGTTGATGGAAACCAGAACATCCCCCGGCTTCAAACCGTAAGCCGCAGTGGAACCAGGGATAATTCGATAAACCTGCACACCGAAATAAGGCGATGGACGACCGGAAACCTCCAGAGCCTGGATCTGAGCTGGATTCTGCATGGGATTGTCCAGGACTCCGAACTCCACGTATCCTTCGTAGCTACCATCCTCAATATCTTTGAGGAATCGTTGCAGCACCACAGGAGGTATCAGATACCCCAGGTTTTCGCCGGCTGTAATGGCCTGGAAGGCCACACCAATAACCTTTCCATTCTGAATGGCAGGTCCTCCCGAGTTACCAGGGTTAATCGCTGCATCCACCTGAATGATTCTATGCGCATCCACTCCGCTATGGCTGTATACATCCATGTCAATACGCGAAACCACTCCGCGAGTAATGGAAAGCCGGTTCCCGCCGATGGGAAATCCAAGAACGGTTACCGGTGTATTCAATGAAGGCTGATCCCCGATCTGAAGCGGCGTAGCACCCTTGAAGAATTCGGGATCATTAACTGTAAGAATTGCAAGGTCACAATCGTGAGCAATGAAGGATACCCTGGCCGGATAATCCTTTTTCTGGGAAGGTCGTTTGATTCGAATCTGTACTGCCCCGCTCACAACATGGGCATTGGTCATGATTCGATTTCCTTCTATAATAAAGCCCGTGCCGCCACTGCCCTGCAACCGGGGTGATTGCCATGGATCCGTATAGGAAAAGGCCACCGACTCCACATTGATCTGCACCACGGATTCGGAAATGCGAGAGAAATCCTCATTCTCGGCCGAGGAAGTGGTCTCTGCCTCCAGGGATAGGGATGCCCAGGATAAAGAGCAAAGCAACAAAAGAGCAAATAGTGAATTCGAAACACCGCGAAAAAGAAAAGATGAAGATCCCGAAGAAGCGGAATCCGATGTTTCTTTTCTATATTGCAGCTTGAGAACAGAGCTAACCGGCCCAGACATTTGTGCCATCGACCGGTATCTGGAGTAGAAGCAGGGATCGGACATCGGACGGATAATGGCCAGGGGCCATCCGGAGTCCAACGAAAACCGCACTCCCTGGCTATCAGACTCTACTGGCTTTAAGATCCTCTTTCATCGCTTCCAGCTGTTCCTGGCTCAATGGCTGTCGATAGCTGCAGGCCGGATGCGTAATCAGTAATTCTACATCGGAGGTAGCCAGGAATGCATCCGCAGCCTTCTCTCCCAGCGGGAAGCGCAGATAATGTACCGAAGAAATCTTTCCATCGGTAATCTGTCTGTCATCGAACTCCGCCTGGATCTGATAATCCTTATCCACAAGCATGCTTACAGAATCCTGCAATCCCACCAGCTCTCGTAGCTTGAAAGCTCGGGCTGCTGGATCGTTAATCTCTATAAGTAAACTGGCGGTAATCTCATTTGGATCCGGAACCAGTTCGTTGTAGGTTTCAATCTCATGCTTCACAGCAGTCTCATCCTTGAGCTGCTCTACCCTGGCCATTTCCTGGATCTGATACTTCATGGTATCTGCATTTTCGAATAGAAAGGTAAGATACTCCCCAACACCAATGCGTCGGGCCTTCTTGATTTCGAATATTCTCTGTCTGTATTCGTCTCGGACCCTGTCGTATTGGTCCAGGGGCATAATATCGGATGGTTGAATCTTGGTCATGGTTTCCTCCTGTATGCTACGATAACTACTTTCAATCTTCGGATTTTTCTGGCACAGCCGTGGCAAAGCCCCCTTCCTGGGGACTCTTATACGCACGATTCAGAATCTGCACTGGATGCAGAGGACGCTCATTTAATTCCATTCCCTGCTCCAGTTGGATGGCAGCCAGAGGACAGTCCGTAGTTACTACGTTGGCCTCCTTTTCCTTGAGCTCATCAAAAGCCTTTTTGCCCTGCTTCATACTCAGCTCAAAGTATTCCTTACGCATGGCCCAGGTACCATCATGACTGCAGCATTCCGAAACCAGGCCTATCTTGTTTTCGGGAATCAGTTTCATCAAATCGCGACTTCTATAGCCAATATGCTGTGCTCTCAAATGGCAGGGCACATGATAGGCCACCGACTCCGGAGAGCTCTTGAAGTTCCGATCGAATTTATCTTCCTGTTTTAGTTCGAACAGGAACTCATGTAGATCCCGGGTTTGCTTCGATATCAGTTTGGCCTTCTCCCGTTCTTCGCCTTCCAGGAAGTTTACATATTCCTCTTTGAGAGTTAATGAGCAGGTGGGGTTGATGGCCAGGATTCGGTATCCCTTCTCTGCATAGGGATGCAGAGATTTCAGGTTGGCTCGCATCTTCTTGCGTACCCATTTCAGATCCCCGCTTTCCAGGCCAGGCATTCCGCAGCAATTCTGGGATGGGCACTGGATTTCGCATTTATGGCGCTCCAGCACTTCCACTGCATCCTTGCCCACCTGGGGATTGTTATAATTCACAAAGCAGGTTGAAAAGAGCACTACCTTGTTTGCAGGATCCACTTCCAGGGATCTACCTTCCTTCTCCATTTTCTTTTTTCGAAGATGGAACCAGCGATGGAAGCTGGTCCTGTGGAATTCCGGAAGCTTCTTCTCTTTATGGATTCCCACAATGGTCTGCGCAATAGCCCTGTGGAAGTTGCTGGCCAGTGCCCTGTTGGCCAGTCGGGAAATTAGCCCGGTATTTACCTTTCCAAGAAGATCTGCATTCTGCAGCATCTTCCTGCGCATGGGCACACCCTGCTTTTTGGCACGCACAATTACTGCTCTCTGCATTAGAGCTGGATAATTCAAATTAAAGGCATGGTCATCTTTATCGGTGTAAGGACAGGCAACATAGCAAATCTTGCAGTGGTAACATTCATCGATTACCTGGTTTTGGTCCTTGTCCTTGATCTGCTTTACATCACCATCGGCATATCCGTCCAGGATGCTAAAAAGAGTAGGAAAGCTCGGACAATACTTGAAGCACATCCGGCAGCCATTACAAATATCAAAAGAGCGTTCTAATTCAGCCTGCAAAGACTGAGGGTCCCAGTATTTTACATCCATGGGATCGTAGATGGCATTGCTAGTATCTGTTTGTTGTATCACTGGTTCTCTCCCACCGAAAATTACAAAGATTGGGCCGGCCTGAAAAACAGGCGAGCCGGCCCGCAGGCCGGCCCTACCAAAATTAGCTGATGGATTTCAGTCCTTGCTCAAATCGACCAGCATGAGATTTCTCAGCTTTGGCCAGAGTTTCGAACCAATCAGCGATTTCATCGAAACCTTCGTCGCGAGCAGTTTTGGCCATTCCAGGATACATATCTGTGTATTCGTGGGTTTCGCCAGCAACAGCTGCTTTCAGGTTGGCTTCGGTATCGCCGATGGGAAGATCTGTGGCAGGGTCACCGATCTTTTTCATATATTCCAGGTGACCGTGAGCATGTCCGGTTTCCCCTTCCGCAGTGTCGCGGAAAAGTCCAGCAATGTCAGGAAAGCCTTCTACATCTGCCTGCTTTGCGAAAAACAGATAGCGTCGGTTAGCCATAGACTCACCGGCGAAGGCATCTTTCAAATTCTGATGGGTTTTGCTTCCCTTTAGTTCTGCCATATCAATCTCCTATCATCCTGAAGGCGGGATATGGACATCCCGCTGGATTGAATCATTCTGGATTTAGAACTAATCTAAGAGGGCTGTGCTTTCCATCAAAATTTGTCCGATGTGGACCCTTCCGAACAAAACTGCGACGCAGTCTCAAAAAGACGGAAACGGTAATACAGCCGTCCCCGGGCTTTCTTTCCCGGGGAGGCATTTGAGGCTTATTATTATAGAAGAAAGTATGTGGGCATCCGCCTTACCGCAATGGCTAACAGGCATCAGGCATTCTTTTTCTCGGAGCGCTCCTGGATCCGCTTCTGGGATATTTCTTCCTGGAGCATGGCCAAAAACCCCTGCTGATCGTATTCCTTCTGCTCGCCGGTGAAGTAGTTTCGGGCATTGATCATGCCGGAGCTCTGCTCCTTTTCTCCCACCACAAGCATGTAAGGAATCTTCATCTTCTCAGCGTTTCGAATCCTCTTACCCAGGCTCTCCCCGATATCCAGTGTGACCCGAATATCCTGCTCTTTGAAAAACGACTCCAGCTGCTTTCCGTATTCCAGAAAGCCATCGCTCACAGGAAGAATTCGGATTTGCTCCGGAGCCATCCACAGCGGAAAAGCGCCGGCAAAGTGCTCGATAAGGAATCCAATGAAGCGCTCATGGGTTCCCAGAGGACTGCGATGGATGCAAACCGGCCTCTTATAGGTTCCGTCCGCTGCCACGTAATTCAGATCGAATTTTTCCGGCATGAACAAATCCAGCTGACAGGTACTGGCCGTAAACTCTCGGCCGATGGAAGACTTTATCTGAAAGTCCATTTTTGGGCCATAGAACGCCGCTCCATCCTCTTCAACTACGAAGTCCACTCCGGATTCCTCCATTGCCTGGCGGGTCAGAGCCTCAGCTTTCTTCCACATGGCCTCATCCCCGTGGTATTTGTCATTTTCGGGGTTACGGAGAGAAAGCACCATGTGATACTCTTTTATGCCCAGAATCTTGTAGTAATACTCGTGAAGTTTAATCACTTTCTTAAACTCTTCAACTGCCTGATCTTCAGCACAGTAGATGTGGGCATCGTTCATCCACATCGCCCGAACCCGCATGGTGCCAAACAGGGATCCTGAGTCCTCATAGCGGTGACATACCCCGTATTCGGTAAGCTTCAGCGGAAGCTCTCGATAGCTTCTGGGCCGATCATTGAAGATTGTATGGTGGAAAGGGCAATTCATGGGCTTGATGTAGTACCGAGTATTGTCCATCTCCATGGGAGGAAACATATGATCACTGTAATGTGGAAGGTGCTCCGAGGTATAGAACAGCTCCTCTTTGGTTATTACGGGTGTGGTAACTCTAGAATAACCTTCTTTGCGTTCGGTTATTTTTGCCCACTCCTCTAGCTGATCTTTAATCACATTCCCCCTGGGCAGCCACAAAATCAATCCAGGCCCTATTTTCTCACTGGTGGTGAATAATTCCAGCTCCTGGCCCAGTTTCCGATGATCCCGTTTTCGGGCTTCCTCCATCATCCACTCGTACTGCTTGAGCTCCTCATCCGTTTTAAAGAGCAGCCCGCTGACACGCTGCAGCTGTGGACCAGAGGCATCCCCTTTCCAGTAAGCCCCGCTCACAGAAACCAGCTTAAAAGCACCCAGTTCCGATGTCTTTTCCACGTGCGGCCCGTTGCACATATCTATGAATTCAGCTTGCCCATTTTTCAGCACATTTTTATAAAAGGATAGCTCTTGCTCTCCCCCGGCCTTCAGAGCCTGCGCCATTTCTACTTTAAATTGCTGCTGATTTTGCTTCAGGTAGGCAATACCTTCATCTATTGGCAGATGGTAGCGCTCGAAGACCTGCCCCTGCTTGGCGATCTTCTTCATCCTCTTTTCCAGGTCCTTCAGATCCTCCTGCTGCACTGGAGGGTCTGTGAGCACATCGTAGAAGAATCCATGCTCGGTATCCGGCCCGATGGCCAGACTGGCTCCCGGGAACTTCTCCATGATTGCCTGCGCCAGCACGTGAGCCGCACTGTGGCGCCTGGTAGAGACCGGAAAATCGGTGATTTGCTTGCCCATATTGCTTCAAAGAATGAGCAGCGCTGCATGACGGCAACCGAAATCGAACTGCAGAAGATACAGGCCTGCTAAATCTGAAACTTATTCTTAACGGTGCAACTCGGACAAATGCAGACCACTTCCCCCTTCACCCGCCGGCCCTTATCGGACTCGATTTTCCCCGTGGCGATGAATTCAAACGGAACACCCTCCGGAACATAATGCCCGGAACCGTATTTGGCCGTACCTCGAATTTCATTCCCACAGGCATGACATTTCACCTTAACCCGTATGGACTCTGCCATGGACCCAGTTCAACAAACTACAATGCACTCACAAGCCAAATAAGCCCTTCCTCAATCCTCCACCGGTTTTTCCGACCCAACCTGGGCAAGCATCCCTGCAACGGAGAATCAAGTAGCATCCCCGCTCCCGCGCACCGAGAAAGATCCTGTGACTACAGAACCCAAAACCAACCTCAGCAACAGACATACTGCCTATTCTTCGGCATTCCCATTCCCCGGCGACCAAGGGATCATCTCCTATCTCTACCAAAGCAAAGCTCCCTCCTGGCCAGGGCACAGAGGAGTCCTCCCTCTTCGGCCATTACTGCCCATTATTTCTCATTTTTTCTTCCCCAGGTGGCCTCAGACGGCTACCCCTCATCCACACACCGCCAGAGAGCCGGCTCTCACCCCGCTCAAGTTGCTGCCATACTGCTTATTTTCCCCCATTTTATTGCCCACAGTTCCTCGACCACCACACCGCCCATTCCGTTCCGCTTTCCGCTATCATACCGACCGGCAATCGATTCTAGCACTACGCCGATCCTCACCACCGTCCATCCCGGGCTAGAAACTTTTATGCCTATTTTTCATCACCTTGCGCCAAGCCAACATCTTTAAGGCAGCCATCACCTGCCAACCGCAGCCTCCCCCGATTCGGCCTCCGCAGATTGAACCTCCTGAGCATCCCCAGAAGCCACAATTAGGACTCGGCCTCCGCGTCGGGACCGCCCAAAACCCACCGAGACGGGCACTCATTCTGTCAGGCACACCTTGTCCGACATGCACATGCCATCCTGTCACATTAATGCCCGGTCCCTCCTCTGTAATTCTGCTCTCCTGGCCTCTCCTCCCTTATGTGGCAGATCACCTCACTCCCCGTGGCTCACGAACCGCCCAGGCCAGGCGCATCGGCCCCCTTTCCTTCTGCAAAATGCCTCCTCCATTAGCTTTCAGGCGGCAAACTGACACATTCGGAACACTTATAGGCCTCTTTTGGACCTAATAAGACAGAACAGAGCTATAAACGACCAAACGGGAACGGTTACGGCTCTGGATTTGTCACGTTCCGGACAGCATAGCCCATACCGTGGCTGGTCTTCTTGGATGCCAGTGACACTTTTCCGAGCGCCCAGGTGCCGAGCTGGGAGCAGTTCTGGATGAAGAAGAAATAAGCACTTACCCTGAGGAGCCAGATCCGCCAGCTATTGACCGTCTAGAGGTCTAATTGGTGGTCAACGGGTAGGCAGACCTGGAAGTGTTCCCTTTTTTGGCTCCCTGGGATAAGTGTTCGAATATCTTCTTGATTATGATAAATGACGGATTTTGGGCAGTGAATCGCGAGGACATGCCAGAGATTGGGCAGTTTTGTAGATTTGCCTTTCTAGATTTAAGGCCGGACTGGGCTAAGTGTGGAGCCCGGAGGGCAGTGAATGAGATGCGAACGACCCTCCTCGGGTCCTACGCCCGGCAAGGTCAACCATAGGGTTTGACAGATTGAGCAGAAGAAGAGCCGAGTATTGCAAATAGTCAACCTGAGGAGTCGGCTGAGCGTCCCAGTTTACGCCTATTCAGGCTCGGATCGGAATTAGAGCTAGACTCGCTGTGGCTGGATCTGCCCTGTCAGCCCTGGGAATTTGGCACCCTCGCAGCATCGATGCGTCAGCAAAGGAACGCACGAGCTGTGGACGGGACGAAATATGGGCCGGTTGCTCTGGCTCTGGATCGGCACAGCGACGGGGCGCATCTCTTGCATTAGGTATCCATTGGCTGTATACACTATAAGCGAAGGGAACAGTTGCGACTGGATTCAGGCGATCAGGGTGAAGCCAGAATGGCCGCAGGGGCTACACCTGGAATTGAGGTGTTTCATGACTTGTATTCAGGAATAAGCATGGGAAGGAGAACTGCCTGGGTTTAGGCCGAGAGCACTAAATTGCCTGGAACCAGGCAGAGTGGTGATTCTTCATCATTGTGCTCCAGGCTCAGGCCCGGTATGCAGGCCATATCTTCTGGACCGTCCTTATGCGGTTCGCCACGCTGCTTAATTTGTTACCGGACTGAGGCTCTATACGAGGAGGCTCCGGGGTCAATCTGCTACCAGTTCCGTTGCCTTACCTATAGATTCGCACCGCGCTCCAGCAAGCCTGGAATGGCAGTACCCGTCGATGGTTACCGGTCACGGCGTGAAACGAGCTGGCTGTCACCTCAATTCCCTTCCGCGAAAGGCCAGGACTGACAGGCACGTTCGAAGCCGTGAACGATTGGATCTGCAATAGGTTTTAGTGGTCCAGCGGGATAGTTTTCAAGCAGGAGGCCAGGTGGCCAGGTGGCCAGACGTCTTACGCAGAAGCAATAATGCCCATTTTTGCAGAGTCGCCCGGCCCGTGCTCCAGTGCCGCAGGGCTCAGCTGGAGGCTGATTTCTTTTTGGCTGCCGTTTTCTTTTTTGAAGAAGAGCCTTTCTTTTTGGCCGTGGCTCCCCCACTCTTCTTCGAAGCTTTCTTTACTGACTTTTCTTGCTTGCGGCTTTCTGTTTCCTGGCGCTGCTTCTCTCTTGTCCGATCTTCTCGCTTCACCATATACAGATAGTGCTTCACGTACTGAGTATAGGGCTCCGAAACCGCTGACGGATCGAAGTCTGCTGGATCCTCCAGCAAGCTCTTTACTGAGGAAGGGGGAAGATCCTCTTTTTCTGAATTGATCAGAATCTCCAGCCGACGGCAGATCTCCTGATCGTTCACTTCTCGGGTGAGTTTTTTCATGGCCGACAGCAGTCGGGCCACGCCGGGATTGCTCCTCGACATAACGGCAAAGCCTCTCTATCTGGGGTTTAAAGGCCAGAGTTCCAGGCCAGGGTAGCCGGGCAACCGTGTTTCTATTGAGAGCCCCCCACTTTGACCGGGATTTTGTCCCGGATACGGGCCATTCCAGAGGCAGACCCGGCTCCAAAATTGTAACGGAAGAAGAAGGTGCAGTGAGACTATATCGTTCAGCCACGGGTAAAGAGGGTGGATCGGTGGCCATTGGGAATCCGTTTTCAGGGGCGGGTGCGAAACCCGACAGATCGGAGAAAGGCACTTCGGCCCCGAAACGGGGCTCCATCGATACACCCAGGACCTCTTCTGGTTGAGTAGCTGCGCTAAAGAAATCCGATTCCCGGCTACCATCTGCAATACGTAGTCCGGCTGGATTTTTCGATTTTCGGGATACTTCGAGGGCCATGGCTTGCTGTCGACCCTGAGCCGCCTCCCCTGCCCGTTCCATCAGTGCTGCAGTGGAGGTAGATTCTGGCGGAAGTTCCGGGCGCAGATCGGCTGTCTGTCCGGCCATGGGACCGGAAAGCGCGCCAGCTGACAAAATGACAGTCGCCCAGAACATCTTATGCTTATTCCATGGTCATTCCGCCGGTTTAGCAATCAATTTTTTGCTTTATTTTGGCGGATTTTTCTCCGATTTCTCACCGCCGGCCAGCTCATTCAGCCGGTACTCCCATTCCCAGAAACGGATTTGCTGCTCCCGGTCCTGGCTCATCGATCGCATATTGCGCACTACGGGCAGAAGCTCATTGGCAAGCACGGAGTCCAGCCCCTGCTCCAGGGCTCGATCAAACTCATCCGGATCCTGCAGAGCCACTGAAAGTAGTCCGTAGAAGCCATCCAG
Source organism: Spirochaetaceae bacterium (assembly GCA_002729885.1). Taxonomy (GTDB): domain Bacteria; phylum Spirochaetota; class Leptospiria; order Leptospirales; family Leptonemataceae; genus UBA3465. The sequence goes on along the minus strand of PBUB01000034.1, from coordinate 3,239 downwards.
CCTCTTCAGTTCGTCCTTTACCTGCTCCAGCTCCTGGTTTTCGCGTTCATTTTGAATCATGATTCCCAGAAACGTGCGAATAAAGTCAACTTCCTCGGCTTTCAGATGAAAGCGTACCGGTAAATCCACCATGCGGTCCAGGGCCAGGTTTCGCAGATGAAGCCTCGCCTGGAAAACTGGGTTGGAAGCATGTTCACTTCCTCCGCCCTGGTTTACGATATCCGTGGCGCGAACTTTCTCCTCTGCGGCTGCAGCAGAAGGAGCGCCCTCCCCCTCCTCTTTCAGAAGAAATGTCTTCAATTCGGGACGATGAACCTTTAGACTCATTAGATCGATTCGCGCAACATGAGGTTCCAGAACAACATATCTCCAGGGAGCGCCGCGATAGCTCGCACCAGCATCCAGTAACTGGCGAGACGAAGGGAAATAGGCCACCATTACCGGGTACTGATCGCTGGCCGATCCACACGGAAGCAGGATGTGACGGCCCCGGCTTTCTCCCAGGCGGTAGGGAATCACCAGCCTCCTGGATCGATTGGGCACCAGGAGGTATTCATTGGACTCCAGCACCGGCTCGAACGATTTTCCGATGAAGATTATTCCGGGGACCTGCTGATCCGAGGAACCGGATCCCCCCTGGGGAAATTCCAGGCGACCGTCCCGGGAAACATTGCATACCCCGCGATCTCCAAGAATCCGAATCGAAAACCCGGCCGGGGTTACCAGTTCTTTATGCTCAGTCACTCTTCTCTTCCACCCAGGCCCAGCTTGTTCATTCTATATTGCAGGGAACCCCGGGATATCCCCAGAGCCCTGGCCATCTGGACCTGATTCCCACCATGCAGAGCATAGGCCTGCAGCAATAGAGATTTTTCGAGCTCCGCCGTACGATGCCGCAGATTAAGATCATCCGCCTCGCCCTGATTCCAGTTCCCGAATTGCAGATCTACCCGGCGCAGCTCCGAACCGGGACAGAGAAGAAATGCAGATTTTAGAGTGTCCCGAAGTTCCTGCCAGTTGCCGGGCCAATCGTAGCCGCGCAGAGCTTCCAGGGCCTCGCCGGTGACTGCGATATTTCTTCCAAATTGTCTACGAAAAAGTCGCAGCAATCTTTCCACCTCTTCCGGAATCCTATCCCGCTGGTTGCGCACAGGAGAAAGCAATAGCTCCCCCTTGCGCAGCTGTCGCAGCAAGGCCGGCTGAAATCGGCCGGCCTCAGCCATGGCTCCCAGGTCCCTGGAACTTGTAAAAACCCAGAACAGCTTATCTTCCGGATCCGTAAGCAAAGCCAGGATTCGTAGCTGCATGGACTGAGAGAGATCCGAGACTTCATCCACCACAATAGCCCTGGCCCCTCGCTCCATCACCGGCACCACCGAGGCCTCGCCCAGCCTGGCACTGGCCTGGTCTCCAAAGAACTCCCGGAGCTGCACCTCTTCCGAAAGCCTTCCGGGATGAAACACCACCGAATCGTCCAGGCCAAACCTGGCCTCCAGCAAAGCCTGAACGAGCAGGTCTGTTCCGGACCCGGGTTCCGAAAGCACCAGAACGGGAGATGGGGCACGCATCAGATAAGCCAGGGAGTCCTCAAGCCAGACTGGCAAATCCGCTCCACCGGAGTCTCCCTCCTGGAGCCCCAGCTCTGCCAGAAATAGGAGCTGCAAAAATTCAGAAGAAGGCAGCTCGCCCCGAGGCCCGTCCACAACCATCAGATAATCCACACCGGATCCGCCCTGGACCCCCACGAATAGATCCCGGTCAGCCAGGCCCACATCCGATCCGGAGAGCATCTGATAGCCATTTTCCCTGGCCTCGGACCAGACAGAGGGGTTCGCCTGCAGAAAGCCGTACCTCTTTCCGGCCTCCGCCCCAGACAGGCCCAGGACAGGAGCAAACACCCCGGAGCGACGCGCAAATAGCACGAACCGGAAATCATCCCCCAGAGACGCCAGAAAGCCAGAGCGAAACAGACCCGCCGAAAGCCGTTTGAGCACATCATGCACAGCCATACCCCTTTAGTATCGACGAAGGGAATTGCAGAATTCAACGGCAGCAGGCAAACAGTGTCGGACATCCGACAGCCCCACAGAATCAATGAAGAAGAGGGCCGCACTGAACCTGGCCGAGCCCAGACCCCGGGGCTCCCGACGCCTGAGAAAAATAAGTGATTCCTGACACCTACCCGAATGTCGGACGTCCGACAAAGAGCAAGGCAGGCCAAAGAGCCGCGGAGCCAGGAGAAAACCAAAAAGCAAAAATCCGGAAACCCGGAAGGCCCCGCAAAAAAAGAGAGGACCAACGCTCGACAGATACCAGCATGTTCCAGTGGGCGAATCTGTCGGACGTCCGACACCAGGAGCGTTTTTTTACAACCAGGGTAAAACTTTCTTGAAAATATCCTTCCTTATTATTATGTCGCATTAACCGTGAAAACCAGAATCATAGCCATCACCAACCAGAAAGGCGGAGAAGGAAAAACCACGACGGCCATCAATCTTGCCTTTGGCCTGGCCAAGAAAAACAAGAAAACGCTGCTGGTAGATATGGATCCGCAGGCCAATACCACCGGACTTTTTGCGAATCCCGATACCCTGGAAGTCACCCTCTACAACGTTTTCAGCCAGGGCCGCCCCATGAAAGACGCTGTGATTCAAACGGGAGAACCCAACCTATGGCTGGCGCCATCCAAGATCACACTGGCCGAAGTGGAATCCATGGGCCAGAACGTCGATGCGCCGTACATCCTCAGGGATGCCCTGCAGTCGGTAGGAGATTACGATTTCATCATCATTGACTGCCCACCCAGTCTTTCTATTTTCACCATCAATGCACTGGTGGCGGCCACACATGTTGTGGTGCCCGCCCAGGCGGAAAAGTTCTCCATCGACGGGATGACCGGGCTACAGACTACCATCAACAGCATCAAGCGGCGAATCAACCCGGAGCTTCAAGTGGCGGGCGCCGTGGTGACGCAGATCAAGGCGAAGACCGTACTCACGAAAACCATTCTTCCCGTGGTCTCTCAGTTCTTTCATGTCTTTGAATCTAACATCAGTGCAGGGGTTGCCATTGGAGAAAGCCATCTGGCAAGAAAGAGCATATTCGACTATGCTCCGGAATCCAAGCAGGCCAAAGATTACTCGGACTTCCTGGAGGAACTTCTAAGTGAGCTCAAAGCATAAGAAACTGGGCACGCTGGCCGACATCTTTCAGGCCGAGTCCCTTGACGGAACAATCAC
>PBUB01000033.1 GCA_002729885.1 Spirochaetaceae bacterium | reverse complement strand
GTCCGTGCTGGTTTTGCTGTCTGGCACCCTGTACGGCTGGAATGGACATAATCAGAGCCGAAAATGGGAAAATTGGGAAAAAAACCAGTGTTTGACGTAAAAAACCGGCGGTGTATGCTGGAAAAAAGGCTCAGGAAAAAGAAAAATCGTTTAGAAAATCCATTTATGGGCCGATATAATTCCCAGAGGTAACTGGAATGGTAGTTGATAAAATTGGCGGCGTTGGCCCGGGCTACGGTCCAAAGAAATCGGAACCTCAGGTTCGCAACGAGGCTCCGGCCAAGTCCGGAGATAAAGTAACCATCTCCGAGGAAGCGTCTCGCGCTGCCAGTGTAGCGAGAATCCAAAAGCTGGCTCATACAGAGGAAACCTCTCGAAGCCAGAGACTGGACGAAATTCGGGAAAAACTGGCCCGCGGTGATTACAACGAAATCACCGATGAAGTGGCTCAGAGCATTGCAGATCGCATTGCTGATTCATTCCTGGGATAATTAATCCCGATTCCTGCGGAGCATCCGCTACACAGGGGTCGCATGAGCGGCCCCTTTTTCGTTTTAGAGGTTTAGACCTCTTCGGAAGGAGCCAACCACACGGTCCTTCCCTTTCGGGCATTGCAGTCCCAGTAGAACACGGCAGCCTGTCCGGCTGCACCAGCCACGCTACTCACAAAGGCCAATTGATATTTTAGAGGACCGGTTTCCAGAGCCACCGCAAAGGAAGGCTCCTGGTGGGAACTATCTTCATTTCTTCCCAGTGCAGGATAGCAGCTCAATCCCGCTTGCTGCAGGGTTTGAAGCATTCTCTGGTTCGAAAGCTCATTTTCTTCTTTTGCGGGTCGGCGATGACCGGGGTTGTAGGCAGTAATTATTATCCAATCGTTTTCTGGAAGAGGTCCGGAAATCAGCCCATCGGCCGTCAGAATAGTGGTGTCTTTGCCCGGGACATGGATCTCAAACACAGCCTTTCCAAACTCGGGAAATCTTTTGCGTTGATGCTTCTCGAATTCAGACCAATCTTTCATGCCCGGCTCCCAAAAACCAGAAAGAGCCCGTCAGCCTGACATCGGCACTAACGGGCATCCCCTGGGTTCAAACTATCGAATAGTTCCTTGCGGAACGATTCGTGTCTGACAATACCGGCGGACCGGCTCCGGTCTAGCGTTACCGACGGACCGGTTCAGGTCTAGCGATACCGTTCGACTTCGGTGCCAATCCGTTCAATAATCTCGAAATAGCTCTTTTGCACCGGACTTTCTTCCAGGATGGAGTAAGGAGTTCCATCCTCGCCGGATTCCATGATTTCGGTCATCAGCGGAAGATCTCCCAGGAAAGGCACTTTGTACTTCGCGGCAAAGGCAGGCCCTCCATTTTTGGAGAATATGTGACTGGATTTGCCGCAATGAGGACAGACGAATTCGCTCATGTTTTCGATGATTCCCAGAATCGGAATCTTCACTTCCTGAAACATGGCCACAGCTCTTGTAGCATCCTGAATAGCTACATTCTGAGGCGTAGTAACGATGATGGCGCCATCCAGGTCCACCAGCTGCGCAAGAGATAGCTGCACATCGCCGGTTCCTGGAGGCAGATCAATCAGCAGATAGTCCAGCTCCCCCCAGATGATTTCATACAGGAACTGCTCTACAGCTTTTCCCAGCATGGGACCTCGCCAGATCACTGCCTGGTCCGGATTAAGCAGAAATGAAAATGAGATTACCTTCACTCCATGGGCCTGAGGAGGCTCTACCTTGCGCTTTCCATCGCCGAAAAGAGGCTGCTTTCCGGACAGGCCAAACAATTTGCCAATGGATGGCCCGTAGATATCTGCATCCAGAAGACCTACTTTCAGGCCCTTTTTGGCCATGGCTGCGGCCAGGTTTGCGCTGACCGTGGATTTCCCTACTCCACCTTTTCCGGAACCGATGGCGATGATGTTCTTCACTCCGCGAATTCGGTTTCCGATTTCTTCGGGCTTCAGGGTCTCATCGACTGTGAAGCGGATCTTTACCTTTTTTGGGATTTCGAGCTTGGTCAAAAAGCCTCGAATCTGGGCTTCCAGGGCAATCTGGGTCTTTCTATCTGGATCCGGGGACTTAAGATTCAGACGAATGGCATCATCCTCTTCTGTTACCGTATCCAGCATGCCAATCTCTGCCAGTGACATTTTATAAGCGGGGTGTTCAATCTTTCCCAGCGCTTCTTGAATCTGGGTTTCTATCTTCTTCAGGTCCATTTATGATCCTTAACTAAATAACTTTTCCAGGGGATTCAGTACGGAACCTCCGTCGGCCCATGCTTTCGCAGATGGGCAGCCTCCCGGAAAACTACCAATGTAAAGCTACTGAGACCATCCTTTTGAGTCCAATTATGTGGGCCAGCCTTTTGATTTTTCTCAATTGACCGACATTGCTAGTCCGCCATCCCGGTAAGTATGGACTTTAATGTGGGCGATAACATTCGCAGCACCGATGCATCCTGGACATTCGGTGGCGATGTTCCCCGTACCTTCGATTCCCACGTAGGACGCTCGGTGCCACTCTATCAGGAAGGGCATAATCTAATTACTGCTGTTTCAGACTATTTTCTGGCAGATGGCTCGGTAGTTTACGATCTGGGCGCCAGTACAGGTAGCCTGCTTTCCAAGCTGGCCGAGCGCCATAAAGGAAAAACAAACCTCAGGCTCATTGGCATCGACCGAGAAGAAGCCATGGTACAGGAAGCGCGCCAGAGAACGGCAGATGAGCCCAGGATTGAGATGCAGTGCCAGGAGCTCATGGATCTGGAAATGGAAAGCTGCGATCTGGTGATATCGTATTATACAATGCAGTTTGTACGTCCCGCTCATCGTCAGGAAATCTTCAATCGTATTTATGAATCCATGAACTGGGGCGGAGCCCTGTTGATGTTTGAAAAAACCAGAGGGCCGGATGCCAGATTTCAGGATATTCTTACCGGCCTGTACAACGATTTCAAACTGGAGAGAGGCTTCAATCCAGAGGAGATTATTGGTAAATCCAAAAGCCTGAAAGGAGTGCTGGAGCCTTTCTCAACTCAGGGCAACATGGATATGCTGGCCCGGGCAGGCTTTAAAGATATGATGGTCATAATGAAGTATATCTGCTTCGAAGGCTTTGTAGCCATCAAATAGATACCCAACGGCCGCCTGTGGGCGGAAACAGGACAACTCAATGAAAGCATTTATGGTATCCATCGGTAATTTCTTTTTCAAATGGAGAGATACCGTTCTAACTCTTATCCTCATCGCAGCTCTGGTTCTGGTGGCCTATCCCGGCCAGGATCTGCCTCCCATCCCTGCACTGCAGCAATGGAAAATCTCGCTGAGCCAGGAAATCATTGTCTCCGTGATAGGTCTGTTAATCGTCATCGCAGGCCAGATCGTGCGAGGAATTACTATTGGATGGGCCTACATCAAACGAGGCGGATTGAACAAGAAGATCTACGCAGAAACCCTGGTTCGCAGAGGAATGTTTGCGCACAGTCGCAATCCACTGTATCTGGGAAATCTGCTTATTGCCACCGGCGCCCTGGTCTCTGTAAATCAGTTCTGGTACTGGATCGCTGTTCTACCTCTGGTGTACTTTCTTTATTACTGCATCATTTTCGCAGAAGAAAAGTTTCTGCGAGGGAAGTTTGGCGCCGAGTACGATAAATACGAAAAAGAAGTGAACCGTCTTATGCTGGGCAATCTCAAGGACTGGTCCCAATCCACCGAGGGAATGACCTTTACCTGGAAGCGACTGATCAACAAAGAACACGGATCCTTCGTAGTAATCTTCACTGCACTGGCTCTGTATAATCTTCTGAAGTTCCATTTTCGTCATGATCTGGGCTGGACCGATCCAGGAGCCATTGCGCTTTATGCGGTCATGGGCCTTCTACTTTCATTTCAGGTTGTGAGTGCAACCATGAAGAGAATGCATAAACTGGAGTGGGATCCGGCACGGCCATAATCCCTCCCACATCTTGCATGGCCCGGGGAGCTAGCATATGGAATATATAGAAACCGATTCCACAATCCAGAACAGAGCGCTAAAATCGCTCTTTCGAACCACGATTACTGCAGGAGTAATCTTTTCGCTTCTGGGTATTCTGAACTTTCTGGGATGGCTGGCCAGACCGGAACAATCTCCGTACGGCTGGCTTACCATGATCTATCTACTGGTACCTGGTGTTTCGCTGATCTGGGCCTATTTTAACCGAAGCAAGCATTCCCGAATGGCCCACCTGATTGTTCGTATTTCTGGCATCTGGATTGCCACTTCGCTCTTTACCTTTCCCTCTACCTTGTCTCAAAGCCCGGTGGCTGGACTGCTGATTGTAGGGGTATTCACTCTGGGACTTGCACTGTTCTTTTCCAGTATTCGCTTCAAATCAGAAGCCGGCCCAGAGGAAGAGGCCAACCAGAATCCAGAATCGGATTCTTGAATCAAAAACAGGATGCTCCTCAGGCAGTGCTCCTGAAGCGCTGGCCCGGGTTGAAAACACTACTGCCGAAGCCCGCTCGGACCATGGATTGACATCCTCCGAATTATCAAATACGGAATGATTAAAAGACCGAGACGGTAATTTACGGCCCAAAACGGAGTCTAAAGGGAGTCTTTTTGCAGATCCTGCGAACGATACACCACCGGTGCATCTCCCCAGAGTCTTTCCAGATTGTAGAATGAGCGCTGGTCGGGCATAAAAAGATGCAGGATGACATCTCCAAAATCTTGAATCACCCAGCCAGATTCAATGTCATCTGCCTTAAGTCCCCTGGCCACAAGCCTGTGCCCCAGACGTTTTTGAATCTCCCGGGCCAGGGTCTTTAACTGCACGCTGGAGTTAGCACTGGCGATTACAAAGAGACAGAAATAGGGATTCACCTTTTCCAGATTGATGGCAAGAATTCCACCGGCAGATTTCTCTTCCAGGATATCCACCACTTCCATGGCCAGCTCATAGGCCTCTGGATCCACGCCAGATACTTCTCTGGATGCGGCAGCTGCCTTCTGTTTCTTCGCTTCAGACATTCAGTTGCCATTTCCCGCACCGGGCCTGTGGCATCAATCAGTACTTTAGGTCCTTGATCTGGAAGTCCTCTCCCAGAATGAAGGTGCCGCTAATATCCAGCGGCTGACGAAGGAAAAATACCCTGTCTCGACTTCGCCCGGTCTTGTAGGCGATTCGCCGGGCCACCGAAAAGCTTCCGGAGCGTTCCAGAACCACACTCTCTGGCAAAGGCTTGCGCTCATAGTTATCTGCATACAGCACTTCGGTACCGCTTCCGTGCAGAAATTGCTTCACTCGTCCGGCCAGGCCACCGCGCTCGGTGCCATTCTGTACATCCATGGGAAAGGAGGCGGTATCCAGGGCTCCAGTACGCATTTCCTGTAAAAACTTATTGTAATGCTCTTCGCATCGCTCTTCGTTTACAGCCAGTCGTTTCTCGTAGGGATTTTTGGGATCTTCCTCGAATTGCAGAGGAGTTTCCAGGACAAATACATCCAGGTCTTCCTCGGAAGCGAAATAGAGCAACAGAGAACCAAACTCTTCAGTGGTAAGATCGGTATCGGCAAGACCGTAAAGAAAAGGAATCACTCCGTCGGATTCCAGGAATTCCTGCCTGGCGGGAAGCTGCCATAACAGGTTAAGGATCACACTTTCTGTGCGGAACAGTCGATCCAGCTGAGCAAGATGATCTGAGCCTCTTTCCAGAGGAATGGCTCCATGGGAAAACTCCATAGCCTGTTGTCCGGAAAGAAACTGAATGCCATGTGGGTATTGATACCTGGAATCCTTGATCACCACCGGCTGAGGCAGAAAAATTTGCATGCCCCCCAGAAAGTCGATAAAGCGGCCCATATTCTTTTCTGTGAAGTACAGATTGTAATCGGCCCCGCTACCCACCCACTGACGAAATCGATCCGCCGAAAAAGCGGAAAGGTTGGCAATGTTATCCTCTTCGTCAGGAAAGTGGCTGGCCGTGTTCAAAAAATAGAATACAGCTTTCTTCTCTGCTGGATACAGCATGAGTCGGGAAATGCTCAGTAATTTGGCATCTTCTTCGGTTTGTACGGAAAAGCGAATGGAAAATGGCTCTTCATCTGCGAAACGGGCGGCCACATCATCAGCAAAGAAACCGCGAATCCATTGAAAGATAAAGAAAGCCACCATCAGAATGGCCAGTAATACCAGAAACTTAACAAAACGATTCATCTAGATCAATCTCCGAGGCTCCGGGTCCAACTGCAATCCATCCCTGCCCGTTCCCGGCAGCTCCATCGAAATTCCCTGATAAAGGAACGACGAAAGCAGGGTGCCGCTGACCAGGACGTCAGATATTAGCAATCAGCAAGGAATCATGCCTGAGCGCCGGCCATTTCCTCTTCCGCCCGGCTGCGCAGACTTAGCTGGCTCACCGCTTCCACATCAATATCGGAGGGGATTTCTTCATGAGCCAGTACTGCGAAGTTTCTGATGGGAAACAGGCGTTCAAGTATATAAAATATTCCGGCTCGCACAGCCGAACTGGTGAGAAATACAGCATTTCGGCCGGCATCCTGAGACTTTTTCACCTCTTCTTCCAGGGCATCTCTGAGGGCTACCTGCACATCCGGTTTTAGAGACATCACAAAGCCCAGTTCCGGATCCCGATGGATACCTTCACGCAGCCTTCGATCCAGTCCAGGATCCAGGGTGATTACTCTTAGCTTCTTTTCGCCGCCGATGAGATCCCCCACAACCTGACGTTTCAGGGCCTGCCGCACCGACTCTGTAATTAGATACGGATCCCGGGGCTGACCTCTGTCCAGATGGTCGGACACAGTTTCCAGGATTTTGGTCATATTGCGGATGCTCACTCCCTCTTTGAGCAAGTTCTTGAGCACAGTCTGAACCTGGCCCAGGGTCATGCCATCCTTGCCCATGAGCTCATCCACCACCACAGGATTGTCTTCCCGCACACTGTCGATGATGCTTTTGATTTCCTGGCGACCCATGATCTCCTGGCTGTTTTGCTGAATCACGCTGGATAGATGCGTTGCAATCACGGTGGATGGATCCACGACATCGAATCCCATACCTTCCGCTTCTGATTTTTGAGTGGGATCAATCCAGTAGGCTTTCAGTCCATAGGTAGGCTCCTGAAAGGAAGCCAGTCCCTCAAGAGTTCCGGTGGTGCGACCGGTGTCGATGGCCATGAGCTTTTCGGATTCCAGGGTGGAGCCCGCAATGGAACTACCCTGAAGTTTTATGTTGTATTCCCCTGCTTCCAGGTTCATATTATCTCGAATTCGCACAGGAGGCACGATCAAGCCGCTTTCCATGGCAAACCTTCTTCTAAGCCTGGAAATCTGATCCAGCAAGGTGCCTCCCTGCTTGGGATCCACCAGAGGAATCAGACTGTATCCAATCTCTACTTCCAGAGGTTCTGTGCGAAGATGCTCCAGATAGGATTCCGGTTTTCGTTCGTCGGATTTCTCCTGTTCCTGTCTGGCCTCTTCTTCTACCTTCTTCTGTTTGCTCTTGTCCATCTGATACCCCAGATAGATAAGTCCGCCACCCAGAGAAGCCATGGCGATCAGAGGAAATCCAGGCAGAAAGCCAGCAAGAATCAGAAAACCGCCGGTAACGTAGAGAATGCCTGTATTGGAAAGTAGCTGGGTCTTCAGGTCATGCGGTAGCGAGTCCTCGGATGTACTTCTGGAAACGATAATACCTGTAGCAGCAGATATCAAAAGAGCCGGGATCTGCGATACCAGACCATCACCGATGGTAAATCTGGTATAGATTTCCAGGGCATTGGTAAAGGATTCTCCCTGAATGGTAACTCCCAGGATCAATCCGCCTATGATGTTAATGGCCGTAATCACCAGGCCCAGCCGAACATCTCCCTGCACAAACTTGGAGGCACCATCCATGGCTCCGTAGAAGTTCATTTCAGTCTGTAGAAGATTTCTACGTCGTCTTGCTTCTCGTTCATCGATGTAGCCTGCCTGTTGATCCGAATCAATAGCAAGCTGCTTACCAGGCAATGAATCCAATGCGAATCGGGCCGCTACTTCGGAAACCCGGGTAGCACCTTTTGTAATTACAATGATCTGCACCAACGTTAAGATCAGAAAGATGATGATACCTACAACGTAGGAGCCCATGGAATTTCCACCGCCCACTACAAATGAGCCGAATGCACTTACCAGAGCACTGTCCGCTTGATCCCCTTCAGTAAGAATCATCCTGGTGGTGGAAATGTTTACAGCCAGTCTGTAAATCGTAGTAATCAAAAGCAGCGTAGGAAAGGCAGTAAACTCTGCAGGGCTATTTGTGCCCAGAGATGTCATCAAGATCAAGATTGCAGATAGCAAACTCACTGCGATGAGCACATCCAGAAGTACCCCGGGAAGAGGTACAATGATCAAAACAAGAATGAATACTACGCCCAGACCGAGCACAGTCTCCGTACTCTTGAAGTGCTTCGTAATTTGCTCCAGAAGCTCTTTCATGCGCCTGCCCTCTGTCTGAATTTAGTAAGTCTGGAGAAGATTACACTCACGGCTCGATACAGGCTTTCCGGTATCTCCTGTCCTATCTCCACGTCTCTGTACAATGTGCGCGCCAGCAGCGGATTTTCCTCCACGGGAATACTGTGCTCCTGGGCCACCTTGCGAATGCTGAATGCGAGTTGATCGGTCCCCTTGGCAATGACCATGGGTGCCGTGGATTCCAGCTGATCATATTTCAAGGCAACAGCATAGTGGGTTGGGTTTGTAATTACCACATCTGCCTGCGGCACTTCACCCAGCATGTTCTTCTGACGCCTCATTTCATAGGCTCGCTCTCGCTGCCTCTGCTTGAGCAAAGGATCTCCTTCTTCATCCTTTCGTTCCCGCTTCGCTTCTGCTGTTGTAACTTTTAGGTTCTCGATGTATTCAAAGCGTTGATAAAAGAAATCCGGAATGCTGATGATCAATAGAAGGACACCGCAAAGCAACAGCAATTTCAGCGCCACGGTTGCAAATATCGTCACGGCCTGAGTAAGTCCCATCCCCGACGCTTTGAGCATGGGAATAAAGTCATCTACGATCACCAGATAGGCAGCGCCGGCAATAATGAGCATCTGCATGATCACTTTAAGTAGATTGAATAGATTTCGCCTTACAGGAAGCACTCTCTTGAAATCTGGCTTCATTCTTTCGAAGCGAAATTGCAGGGTCTGTAATGAAAACATCAGTCCTACCTGGACTACATTTCCTATGATGCCCATGACAATGGTCACTACTAGAATGGGTAGCAAGATCATACCCGTCTGATAGAACAGATCCTTCATCAAGACTTGAAGCTCTTCAATTCCAAACACTCCCTGCTGCGTCGCAATGAGACCAAAGTAACGGCTGAACATCTCACCGATTCTCTGTACCATGTAGGTTCCAAAGAGAAAGAGCATCAATACGCCACCTATGAGGATGGCCGAGCCCGCCATATCCTGGCTTTTGGGAACGTTTCCTTTTTCACGCTCTTCGCGTTTTCTGCGTTCACTGGGCTCTTCGGTACGGCCTTCGTCCTCGGCAGCAAATAGCTGTAGATCCAGCCAGCCTTCTTCAGTATGAGGCCCGGTCAGAAAATCCAGTGCAGAGCCGTGAAACTGAATGTAAGAAGATTGATTAGTCCAATTGTAAATAGAGGAGGACACAATATTTGCATCCAGCTTTTCCGAAGAAAAGCAGGGCCGAATACTGGAAGTCAGAACCGATATCGCTTCAACCGCAACGGATGAATGGCACAGGAGATAGGAGTCCCCCTTCGGCCGGTGCGAAAGATCTTCCTTCCACTGATGCTCAGTATCCAGGACTGCGCTCTTACGAAATATCTGGAGCCATCTAGCCAGCATTTACAGCTCCAGGTCGGGCTTTGGGCCATGTATCGAACATCTCTCCGATTACATCGTACATGGATGCGAAGGAATCTCGCATAAGGGGAATGATTACCGGAAGGACTGTGATCATCACAAGCAGGCCTACCATGATATTGATCTGGATACCCATGTTCATCAGGTTCAACTGAGGCGCAGCACGACCCATAATGCCCAGCATTACAGAACTGATAAATAATATGCCCATCATGGGAATTCCAATGCGAAGAGCGGTAAGAAACATGACCCCGAAGGATTCATCCATGTAATTGAGAAGTCCTCCACTGGTCTGACCATCGATAATGATGGTAGGAACGGCCACGAAGGAATAAGCCACCGCACGAACCAGATGCAAATAAGCCGGGGCGTAGACTCCGTCGATTTCGAAAGGAACGGCCAGAAAAAGCAATGTACCTATCAGGTTTTTCAGAGTGCCCATCACCGGGATGGAAACCTGGGCCTGAGGATCCAGCACTTCAGAAAACGAAATACCCATTTGCAGAGAGAAGAACTCCCCCGCCAGCTGAAAGGCTGCAAACAATAGCTGAATCATAAATCCCATGATCGTTCCCATAAATACCTGGGACAGGATTTCCAGTATGAATGGGCCCATTGTATTGGGAGGTGCGTTCAAATGATTGGCTACAATGGGATAAAGGACAAAGGAAAGCATAAGCGCAAGTACCATCTGCGCACGATAACCCACAGCCTGGGAATTAAAGATAGGGGTTGTAAAGATCAACCCCGCTACCCTTGCCAGGATTAGAACGTAATATAGTAGTCCTGTGGACAGTGCTTCCATTTTAAAAACGACGAATCAGCTCAAATACTCCTACAGTGTAATCCACGGTAGTATGGATTATATAGGCAGAAAAAACCATTATAGCCAGAAAGACTGCGATGAGCTTGGGAACAAACGTCAGGGTTTGCTCTTGAATGGATGTTGTAGTCTGAAGAATGGAGATCACCAGACCGGTAATCATACTCAATATGAGCATAGGCCCGGCAGCCTTCATCACTACAATCAGAGCGTCGTGTATTAGTTTAATTGCATCTGTTTCGAGCATGATTTACTCCTTTTCGCTTTCGCCTCAGGCAGAATATGAGAGCACCAGGTTATAGGTAATCAGATGCCAGCCATCCACCAGGATAAAGAGAATGATCTTAAACGGTAGAGAGATCATGGCCGGCGGCAACATGATCATCCCCATAGACATTAGAGTGGAGGCTACCACGAGATCGATGACTATGAATGGTACAAATATGACAATGCCAATGATGAAGGCCTTTTTGATCTCTGAAAGCATGAAGGCCGGAATCAGGATGTAGGTATCTATATCATCCACGCTTTTGATGGCATTTCGATCCTTTCCGGACATTTCCACGAACAGAGCGATTTCGCTGGCCCCATCCTTGCCGATCTGACGAATCATAAAGCTGCGAAAGGGTTTAACTCCTTCCTGGACAAATTCCGTAGTAGTCATTCCGTCGCCGTTCAAATACGGATTCAGGGCTACCTTGTTGAACTCCTGAATGGTAGGGGCCATGATGAAGATAGTCAGGAATATCGCCAGGCCAAAGAGCACCTGGTTGGGAGGCATGTTCTGAAGCGAAAGAGCTCTTCGCACGAAATCGAATACGATGACTACCTTCGTAAAGCTGGTCATCATCATGATGATGGCTGGTGCCAGACTCAGAAAGGTCACCAGCATGATGAGCATCAGGGATGTGGAAGCTTCTTCTCCGTTCCGGGCTGATCGAATTCCGTCGATGACAGGAAGTGAAATGTCCGGAATGGCCTGGGCAAAGAGAGAGCCCGGAAGAAGCAAAAAGACTGCAAGAACTAGATATTTATAACTGCGGCGCCGCATACATCACCCCTGTGGCAGGTGTGTAGCACAGGGCATCCCACGTACAAGCAAAAAAAATTATGTCGCATATTTCTGATTGGCCGATACTCAGGGCGGCCAGGCAACCGATTCAAAGAATAGCTGCCCGGCATAAAAGCCGGCTACATTCCGGAGGACCACTTCTCAGGGAGAGTCTTCCGCGGGACGAGGTTTGCTCACAGCTCTCAGTCGACGATTCTGCTGCTTCAGCAGGTCTTCCAGGTCTTCCATGGGCACATCGTCATCCGGAGCTCGACCTTTCAGGATAGCCTGGAAATCAGATCGGTTGCTTCGGCCTTCGTTTCGGGGCTTCCAGAGCCTGAAATCCGTACTCTTGAGTAGTCCCTGAAGCCCGTTCAGGAAATTGTCCGCAGGCTCGGGCTTGTTCTCTTCCCAGAGACGAATGCGATCGGCCACTGTGGCATCTTCTACTGTTTGAATCAACCGCACGCCATGGTCGCTTACTCCCAGCACCATTAGCTGACCGGCCATATCTACGACCTGCATGTACTTACCGGGCATAAGGCTAATAGAAGCCACTACTCGAAGAGGACCGCCGGAGCTACTGGAAACAATGCCTGATTTCTTTTTCATGAACCGCACAAGTCCATAGAAACCGCCGGCCATCAGACCCATAAAAAGTACAAATCGAATAAACAGTGAAAAGAAGGACGGTCCTTCCTCCTGGGCAAACATCCTGGATGCCGTGGGGCTATTTCCGGACTCCGACTCATTCTGGCTGGATTCCGGGCTGGAATCTCCTTTCTCGACGGACTCTGTACCTGGATTGGAGAAACTGCGACCTTCTGGACTCTCCTCTCCACGAATACTTTCCATCCAGGCCCGATCGATATCATCCATGCCTGCCGGATTGCCCGATTCGGATTCCTTACCGCTCTTCTTGTTTTGCTGATTCTCGGATGATGACTGCTCCTTTTTGGCCTGGGAGCCATCCGGAGACTTCTTCTCTCCTTCTGCATGCACCGAAACGAAAGCAAAAAGAAACAATAACCCGAGGACTGCCCGTACCCGGACCGGTAAGCCCCGCAATGTGATATTATGTCGCATTATTTCGAAACATGAGAGCTAAATTCAGCCTGGCAATCCTTTTTTCATTGCCGGATTGGCCCCTGCCGGGCAACTCAATGCATCATTACGGAGCTTTCCCCTGGAAGCTCTCCATGGAGTGAATTATGCCCATCAAAGCTCTTCGAATTATCACAGGTCTTTTCTTTCTGGTCCTGGGTATCCTGGGAGTCCTGCCTTCCATTGAAGAAGGAATCTTCAGCCTGAATAACAACAACATCCTTCTGGAACAATTGTTTGGAGTAATAGAGATCATCTGCGGAGTAATCCTTCTTGCAGCTCTTTTCACCCATGCCAGTCGAAAGACCCTGTACCGGGCGGCCATGGTAGTATTTGTATTCTGGGTTATTCGAATAGTGCTTGCGAACTTCATATTCAGCGCTCCAACCCTGGCTCTGGCCAGCGGTGCCTTCTGGATATGGCTTCTTCAATTGCTGGCCCAGATACAAATTGCAATAAGCGTCTGGGTTTTGACCAGAGCCTACGACTGAGCGGTCCCAGACAGTTTCGTAGTTTGCGGACCATCCACTGGCATCATGGAGGATGGTCCGGACCTGGTTTCAGCCGGGTACGGTTGGCCTTCCCTTCCGACCTGGGCGGCCCGGTGTGGCCAGTGCATGGGCGGGACCCTGGACGGTGATATTTGTGCAAAGCGCTGGCCTGAAGCTGAAACCTGCAGCTAAAGGCCAAACCGATGGTATACGCGAAAACCACTTAAGGCCCGTATGAGTAAGTTAAAGAAAACACTGCTTATCGCATCAGCTGCTTTTCTGGCAATTCTGGTAATTGCCTTTGCACTTCTGGTCTTCGCAGTCCAGAACCCGGAGTACAGAAACGTAAAGAAGGAAAGAGTGCCAGGAAAGGACCTTTCGCAAGTGGAAATGTCCTGGAATATGCATGCAGGAATCGACGATCTTGTGTTTGGCCTGGCCTCTTCGCAGGCGCAACGATTCTTTAGAGATGGCGTAGAAAGTGCATCGATAGAAGAGCATCTGCGAAACATTCAATTCTATCTACCAGAGATCGATGAGCCAGGGTTACAGGAATTCACTGTCAACACTCTGGATGGTCCCATGCAAACAGGGGTTCTGGCACTCAAATGGATAGGCCCGGATTCGCCTACATTTATCTATAATCATGGAGCATCTCAGATTCCATTCGATGCTTTAATTCGCGGAATCGTTCAATCGGGTCCGTACGATCCGCAGGCAAACATCCTGGTGGTAAAAGCACCGTTCCACACTACAAGTCGCGGAGAGCTGGCAGAAGGATCCAGCACTGTGTCTCGCTTTCTGGCCGTTCTGGCCACCGTATGCAGGGTGGATGAATCTCTGGTCCAGGCCATGCGAAAATCCGGAAGTCCCTTCATTGTCGTGGCGGGACTCAGCATGGGCGGTTACACCACCAACCTGCATCGCATGCATTTCAATACCGCAGATCTTTATCTTCCTGTGGTAGCAGGAACAAAATTCGCAGATGCATTCCTGCACGGATCGCCAGCCCATCCTGCTGCACTTGAAAAAGCAGAGACCTTAAAAAGGACTCTTGATTTCTCTGCCAGATGGAACGATGAGCCTGCGAATGTGATACCCCTACTTGCAAGATACGACCGGATTACCCGAATTCAAGTTCAGGGTCCGGCCTACAAAGGCACAGTTGTAGAAGTCTGGGATACAGGCCATATTACCACGGCCACATCCGTCCAGGCATTGAATGAATTTCTTTTTAAGCACTTTGAAGAGGCTTCAGAGTGATAGATCGGGTCGTGGATAATAGATACAGAGGAAAAAGCCGGACCAAATTTACTGTAAAAGCTAGGCTCCCAGTGGACCAGCTGCGCGATGGAACAGTTTTGATGGGTTCGGTGACCGGGAGAAAAAGCCAGACGAAAGGCCAGACTGCATCATAGAAACCAGAAGCGCTTGCCTGCCTGAAAATCTTCCACACCACGTTTCATGCTTTCGCTTTCGATCACCGGATAGGTATTGGCTGCTTCCCGTTGCAGGGCTTCTTCCAGGGTAAGATTCAATCCTTCAATAGCAGATGCAAGATCCGCTCGCAATGCATCCACCGGCTGCTGCAATATCTGTTCAGCCATGCGAAAGGCTCTCTTCAGTCCCCTGCCTTTTTCGGTCACTTCCCAGACCAGACCAATCTCCCGGGCTCTCTGGGCTCTAATTCGCTGCCCGGTAATGATTAATGGCAGTGCATTTCCAGTGCCCAGCAACCTGGGAAGATAAACACTTCCTCCATCGATCAAAGGTACCCCCCACCGACGACAGGCCACCGAGAATAGTGCCTGCTTCTCTGCGATGCGAATATGGCCGTGGCAGAAGAGCTCCAGTCCG
This sequence comes from Spirochaetaceae bacterium, assembly GCA_002729885.1. Lineage (GTDB taxonomy): Bacteria > Spirochaetota > Leptospiria > Leptospirales > Leptonemataceae > UBA3465. Next base: position 65,607 of record PBUB01000033.1, on the reverse strand, counting down.
CCGGCATAGGTATAGCCCTGACTCATTGTAATGACAGGCTTCTTTTGAACGATTCGCGAGCCACCCAGAGGACCTGGATCCGTTTTCGGATAGTTCGCTTTTTGATCGGGACTGGCATTTACATCCACCAGGGTTTCCAGAGCCGTAAGGTCAGCTCCAGCGCAGAATGATTTGTTACCTGCACCATGTAGAATACAGACCCCCAGGGAATCATCATCTCGGAATCGTTTCCAGGCTTCCAGAAACAGATGCGACATGGCTCCGTTTACCGCATTGTGAAGCTCCGGACGATTCATCATGATCTCGAAGATCTTTCCATGCCCGCCTTCTACATCATGAGTCCTTGTAATCAATTCAGACGTCTCAGACATCAAAACCTCCAGCTATAGCCCAGACCGGCGCTACCATAATCTCTGGATTCGCCAAATCCTGGACCGGCAGTTGCATTACCGGAATATGCAGGAGCGATCCACATTGGATGAAACTGTCCATTGTGACCCGATGAGTGGCCGGATCCCGGGGATGAGGTATGGCCATCGTTTGCTGTGCGACGTGGAATAAGATAACTCAGCTCATTTTCTTTTTTCCAGTCCGTCCAGTTCTCATAGTCATACCAGGAGATGAGTCCAGAAAAAAGAATGGAAAGACCGGCCAGAGCAGCTGTCTGAGGCCCTGTGAATTTGTTGGATTCCCCGGAGGACTGCTTGGCCAGACTCATGGCTCCATAGCTGAATCCGGCTGTGATAGGCAGGGATAGAAAAAATGTAATCTGCACCCGCCGCCAGCCATCCTCTTTATATGTTTCCGAGTAGGTATAGCGATAGTCGTAGGAATCCATTCCGTATTGCTGAAGATAGCGATCCTCCAGATACTTACGATCCCCTTCCATTTCCAGGCGATTCATGGTGCGAATCTCTTCTCTTCCCCTTTCTTCTACATCTGTGTAGCTTTCGCTTTGCTCCTGCACCGATTCCGGATCGAGAAGCAACTGAGTAGCATCATCGGTTTCCAGATCACGCAAGTAGGGAGGCACCAGAGGAGCTGTATAGCGGGGATCCCTGGGCGTAGGCTTTTTTTCTTCAAGAGACGACGGGCTACCCACCGTTTGCGCCAGCAAAGGAGTGGAAAGCAAACAGGCCGGCAGCATCAGTGCGGCCAGGGTTCGGCCCGCCTTCATTTAGCTCAATCCAGGGAACAGAAATTTTAGTTTTTTCATGGCCTGGGCTCCTCTCTTATCGGGAGCTGTGATGATGCCATGCTGCATTGTGCCTTTGGTAGGATTTTCCAGCTTTGCCAGATCCGGGATGCAGGCTCGGGCCAGCTTTTTCGCGCGATTCGCATTGGATTTCAAATAGCCCAGGATTTCCTCTACAGTTACACTATCCTCTTCTTCGCGCCAGGAATCGTAGTCTGTTGACATACATACCATCTGGTAGTTGATCTCTGCTTCCCGGGCCAGCTTCGCTTCGGGAAGAACGCTCATGTTGATGATATCTGCACCCCAGCTTCTGTACATTACGGACTCTGCACGGGTAGAAAAGGCAGGACCTTCCATGCAAACCAGGGTCTTATGTTTATGCAAAGGTACATCCAGAGCAGCGGGTGCATGCTTCTCAACGATCTTTGCGATGCTTTCGCTGAAAGGATCGCCAAACATGGCATGGGCCACGGCGCCTTCTTCGAAAAAAGTGGATGGTCTTATACCCTTTGTTCGATCGATAATCTGCGAGGGAAGGACAAAGTGCTCCGGTGCAATCTCTTCGCGCAATGATCCCACTGCCGAGAAGCTAAGAATATGCTCAACTCCCATGGATTTCAGGGCTGCAATATTGGCCCTTACCGGTATTTCCGATGGATTGAGAAAGTGTCCCTTTCCATGGCGAGCAAGAAAAGCTACCAGGATTCCATCAAGGTTTCCCACAATAATGCTATCCGATGGTTTGCCCCAGGGAGTATCCGGTTGCACCTCCCGCTCCACCTTCATATCTTCCATTTCATAGAGACCGGACCCACCGATCACTGCCAGCTTAACTTCTTCTGCCATGATGTTCCAGAGGACGGGCGGAGTGGACTGTGTCATTTATTTTTCTTTACCTAATCCCTGGGAGCCAATCTACTGTTGCATGGCTGATCGGGCCGAAAATCACCGCCAGTTGCTAAACTCCCTGGAAGAGGCAGCTGTTCTCCTGGACCGGGATGGAATTGTGTATCATAGCAATTCCATGTTTCGTAGCCTGATCGGGAACCAGAAGCCGGAGTCCAGGTCATTGAAGGAATTGCTGCCAGCCATTCCCGAGCAATGGTTACACACTTCTCTGGAATCAGACGAAGTATCTGCATTTGTATTTCACTCCCCGGTGGTAGGTTGCTCTTTACTGGCCAGCGTTCTTCCCGGGGATCAGTACCGCATACTTATGATCTGGAAGAAGGAAGAGGAGCTTCCTTCCATGGTTCAACTTCAGAACCTCATTCCGTTTGGAATTCTGCTTCTGGACACAAATGGCAATATTCTAAAATGCAATCCGGCAGGACGAAAGCTGCTGGATCTGTCATCTTCCGGGTTTACGAATCTGAACAGGGTATGGTCTCAGTCCAGAGACCGTGCGAATCGGCGAAGGCCTCAGGAGCACGCTCCCTGGAGCCGGGCTCTGGAACAGGGCAAGAGCATTCATGTGGGGCCTGTAAGCCTGGCCCAGTCCGTTCTGGATATTCATTGCATTCCCATTCAAAGCGAATCCGGTCAGGTACTGGTAGTGCTCCAGGATATGCACCGGGAGCACAGGAATCAGAATCGACTGCGAAATGCCCTGGAAATCAACCGAAGCATCAACTCACTGCTTATGGATCTGCTACGAGTTCCGGGCCCGGAAGAAACCATCCATCGTGCACTGAGAGGGGCCCTGGAACTGATAGAAGCAGACGATTGCTTGATGATTACAGAGGAGGACTCTGGATCGCGGATTGCCTTTGTAGAAGGGACATTGAAGGACCTGGTGGGTCAGGTAAATTCTGTGGATCCCTGGGAATTTGATCCAGCCCTGCGAAAAGAAGGAGCACTTCTGATTCGTAATATGGATGCATTACCTCAGCTTGTGCCCGGAATCAAGCCCGGAGAATACAGAGGATGCCTGGCCGCTTCGGTACTCTATGAAAAAAATCGGCGAGGACTGGTGCTAATACTCAGAAAGGCCAGTCGATTCAAATCCAGAGAACGCAGGATATTGCAACTGCTGGTGCCCGCCCTGTCTGCTGCGATATTCAAGTTCCGGTATGAAGCCCGATTGAATCTTATGGCCACCACAGATCCTCTTACCGGGCTATTCAATCGAAGGAGATTCTTCGCTGTTCTGGAAAGTGCCGTCCGGGACAAGACTCCCCCTGCCATTTTACAGATGGATCTGGATCTATTCAAACAGATCAATGATTCTCTGGGACACCAGGCCGGCGACCGGGTTCTGGAAGTCCTGGCCGCAGAATTAAAGAGTATGGAAACCGATGGAGTAACCGCAGCAAGAACCGGAGGCGAAGAATTCATGATACTGATGCGAAACGAATTCGCTTCCCGGTATCGCGAAATTTCAGAAGAACTGCGCAAATCTGTGGAACAACTGGAGATTGAATGGGATCCGGAACCGATTCAGTTCACACTTTCGATTGGTGCTACTCGCTACATCCCGGGAGAAAAGCTGGCTGATTTTTATGCCCGGGCGGACAAATTACTGTATCAGGCAAAGGAAAGCGGAAGAAATCAGAGCTGCTTTGAATCCGTTTCCATTCCCGGACGCTAACCTGGAGTGCCGGGCGCCATCCGCACGAAATAGAGCTCCAACAGAGTTCCAGGCAAATTAGAATCTTGACCGAGATTTTCTGATCCGACTCAGCTTAATCTATTCTGCGCCCGGACTTTTTTCTTCCGAAGGCATCTGCTCTTGAGGAATAATCATAAATTCAATTCTCTTCAACTGGCGAACCACACGAGTAAAATAATCCTTGGACCAGATGATCTCTTCCAGTTCTGGATCTAGAATAGATATCATTTCCCCTGGAACCCAGCGCACAGGCTCTGCATTCCCATCTCTCACTCTACCTTCGGAAAGTGCTCTGGAGATTTCCCGGGCACCGTGCCTGCGAAGGTCGCGAATCAAACCGCGAAAGAAAGCTTCGGTGGCTGGGTCATAGAAGCGAAATTCACGGTGAAACAAAAGTGCATCATGAAAGTACTCCGGAATATTAAAGGCTCCCCTGGCCCCCACTCCCAGGGCCAGGTTCGTAATGAAGTCGCTGATCTGCGAAAATATTCCCAGTCCCGGAGCGTTCTGTCCTGGGAACAATCGATCCGGGCGAATGTTTTTACTTCTTGGGTGCTGGGTCAAGAGCCAGTCGATGTAAAGTAGCTTCTTTTGAGGAGCTCCAGGATGCAGCCTGAATCGAAAGTAGGAAACCTTCAGGCGAATATGGATGAGCACCATATCGGATTCAGGATCTTTTACGAAAATTCTTTGATCCAGATCGGAAAGATAATGAAGTTCCAGAAGAGGATCGGAATAGCCTTTCTCTTTCAGCTCAGCGAAGATGCCGGACCATTCCATTAGCTCCCGGATCTCGATCTCCGAAAACTTACCAAAGATGCGAACCTCACCATCTGGATTCTTGATCAAGGGTCCGCCATGCAGATCCTCTTCAATATCCAGTGGCTCCAGATTGGGCAGTTCGATTTCTTTATCCGAACCGCCCTCCCTTCGGCTGGCCTTATCTGAATCACCAAACAATCCCATTAGCGAAGTCCTGCCAGAACCTCACAGGTTTGAACGTGCAGATCAATTGTATCCTGGGTATTGATGGCATAACCTCCGGCCAGAACGGCAAACATGGGAATATCGGAAAACGCATCCCGCACCATTTTATCTCTGGTGGCCAGGCCCTCTTTACTGACAGACAATCCTCCCAGTCGATCATTTTCGTAGGGATCCACCCCTGCCACATAGGCTACAAGATCTGGTTTGAAGCGGGACTTTATCTGCTTCAGGCTATCGGCAAGTGTCTGCAGATACTTCTCATCGCTGGTTCCGCTTTCCAGACCTATGTTCAAGGAGCCTTTTTCCTTGGGTGGATAGTTTTTTTCTTCGTGGATGGAAAAGGTAAACACAGAGCGAGAGCTCCTGAATATTCGAGCTGTACCATTGCCCTGATGAACATCCAGGTCTACGACCAGAGCTTTACGAATCCTTTTCTGTTTCTGCAAAACTCGAATAGCAATGGCTACATCGTTTAGATAGCAAAAGCCTTCTGCATGATCCGCAAAAGCATGATGAAAACCGCCAGCCAGATTCATCCCCAGCCGGTGTTGCAGCGCCATTTCGGCTGCCAGAAGGGTGCCACCGGAACCAAGAAAGAATGCATCCACTATCATTCGATTCAAAGGAAGTTCACTGCGGTATACCCGCTTGGAGAAATTGAGCTGCTTTAGATCCTCCAGATAGGCGTTTTTGTGCACCGTGCCAGCTTCTTCGTAGCTGAGCATGATAGGCTCCAGGAATTTATGCTCCTGGAATCGTTCATCCTTACGGAGAGCCTCCCGAATGTAACGATATTTCACCGAGGGAAAAACATGTTCCCCCAGGTCCATGTTATAATTGTCTGAATAGATGAAGATGGGCAATGTAGACATGATTCTTACTTTTTTGAATGACAGAGTACAGGCTGTCGGAAGCATTAAGGATTCACCGCTGAATAGTTCAAGTATTTCACGATGGCAGAACAATACAAACAACCCACAGTTCCCGGTATAGATAGGAAGAGAATCGCTCTGGTAAATGGATTTATTGGCTCGGGGAAGCGCATTCGGGCCGAAGGCCAGGTAGTAGATGTGTCCATACTCAGCGATCATAACGATGAGGCCTGGGATCCCTTTATAGGTCTACCTCTGTCGCAGCTTCGGCGCATTCGTCCGGTGCAGGATATGGGGATGAGCGCTGTCAGAAAGCCCAGAATCTCTGTTCAGATGGTGCCCTGGCCAGCGGAGTGGGATGCCCATCCGCCAGATAAACTGGAGACCCTGGCAGAACCGGAAGCGGTACTGGAAAGCGATGAATTCCACGGAGAAGACGATGGATTTTTCGCTGTTGAGTTGAAAGGCGATCTTCCTCCCGGCAAATATATCATTCGAATCATACTTCGGGGAAGCGATTCCATCAGGCAGAGCTTCACTGATATTGCCAGAATTGGAGCCGGTATTCAGCAAATGAATCAAACCGACTCAGCCATTGGCTTTGGTCGGGCTACAATCCTTGCTGAAGACTTCGATGGAACGTTGATTACTTCGGACATCGATCAAACTTTTCTGGATACAAAGATTGAATCCAGACAGGGGCTGCTGGACACTCTGATGGAGCTTCCGGATATGAAAAAGCCTCTTGCCGGGATGGAAGAGCTTTACCGGGTGCTGGCGGGCCATGGCTACTCATTGAGTTTTATATCTGCTTCTCCTCATTTCTTTCGCAGAACATTGATGTCGGTTTTTTCAAGACATGACATTCCGGTGGATTCGCTGCATTTGAAATATTTGATGGGCACCTTAAATCAAATGGTGCGAAAGTCCGTCCAGACAGTCCTGAACATGGATGACTATCTGTCCAAAGGCTTTACCGAAGCTCTGGATCGGTCCATGAAGTACATGGGTTCCAGTCTGCAGAGTCTGTTCGATCAGGTTGGCTACAAGCTAGAGACCCTGCTTCGCATGAGAGTTTATCGCCCTACGAATGCAAAAGAGGTTCTTCTGGGCGACGATACAGAAAGCGACTACTTCATCTTTACGTTCTATCAATGCATCTTATCCGGCTGGATTCATGGGGAGAGATTGCAGCAGTTTCTTTACAGATTGCAGTTTAAGGATCGAGAGGCATTGACCAGGGATGCAGCACGAACCATTGTTGCTCTGGCCGAGCGAAATCTTCAGGAACATGGGGCCATAAATCCTGTAAGTGCCGTATGGATCAACCGAGCCGCCTCCAACGATACTGATACAATGCGTAAAGAAATCGAAGAAAGCTTTCCATCTGAATGGGATCAAAAGCCAGATTTCTCTACGATCAAGTTCCCTGTGGCCTGTGAAGGGGCAGCGGGATTTACCATGCATGCCCTGGAAACCCAGTTCTTAAACACAGAAGAAGCTGTGAGATTCCTGCATTCCCTGGAAGGCAAGATCCTGAAAGAAAAGATCCTGGATGCGCAGAGAATCGATGAAATCATTTCTGCCTGCCATGTTTCAGAGCAGCAAAAGAGCAAGCTACATGCAGCACTAAGAGAGCATCGAAGTACACATCAGAAATAGATCGGGAATCTATCTGAAGATCTGATTCAAGTGTACCGCGGGCAGCACCCCAATTCATGCAGCGATACTCAGCCCATCTCAGCCATACTCCGCAATTCTCAGCCAGTCTCAGCCATAATGCGAAATTGGGGTGATGCGGTCTCCGGTGAGAACAATTCAATGGATAAGTGGTCAGGTGGAGCCGAAGAGATTTCTACTTGCGGTCCGACTTTCTACGGCCGCGGTTTTCATCCGGCATTTCCTTTTTCAATCCACGACTCATGAGCTCCCGGGCCACTCCAGCAGGTTCCATATCCTTATAGAGCATCGCAAACACTGCATCTGTAATCGCAAGCTCCAGGCCCAGCTTCTTGGCAAGATCATGAGCAGAAGCTGTGGTATCCACTCCCTCGGCCACCTGGTTCATCTCTGCGATAATGTCAGACAACTTCATTCCCTGGCCGAGCTTCATACCCACTGTACGATTTCGACTTAGATCGCCGGTACAGGTAAGCACCAGATCCCCCATTCCAGCCAGTCCCAGAAAAGTCATGGGATCTGCACCTTTGGCAACTCCCAGACGGCTGATTTCGGCAAGCCCGCGAGTGATGATGGCTGCACGAGTATTGTGACCCAGCTCCAGTCCATCGGAAACCCCGGCTGCAATTGCGATTACATTTTTTAGAGCTCCGCCTACCTCTACACCAATCACATCCTGAGTGCGATAGGTTCTAAAGTATTTATGGAAGAAGCAATGCTGCACATGGTGTCCTACTTCATCGTCCTTGGCTGCAATACTCACAACCGTAGGAATCTTTCGAACGATCTCTTTGGCAAAGCTGGGGCCGGAAAGATATGTGAGCTGTTTATGAAATTTTCCCGGTAACTCTTCTTCAAAGATCTCAGAGACCAGGCGCAGGGTTCCTTTCTCAATACCTTTGGCAGCACTTACCAGAGGCACTCCAGCAGGAAGATCGGAAGCAATCTCCCTCAAAACGCCACCCAGAGCCTGGGAGGGTATGGCCACCACTATTAGCTCGGATCCGCTCAAGGACTCCTGAATATCGGAAGTAGCTTTGAGCTTTTCTGGCAATTTCATTCCGGGCAGATACCGGATATTCTCATGAGCCTGATTGACGGACTCAACAATCTCCGGGTTTCTGGCCCATAGAAGGACATCCTCTCCCTTGTCCGCCAGCACGGAGGCCAGGGCTGTTCCAAAGGATCCACTACCGAGCACTGATACTTTCATAAGCTTTAAATGTAGACATGGAGCCGGGGATTTTCTTTTGTAAAGGTTTTTGCTGATGGAAATCGAGAATCCCCTGGAGGAGAAAGTCTATAGAATCCAGCTCAGGCTGGAAACACTGAACCCGGTTCTTCAGATCCAGGCCAGGATGCGCAATCCGTCATTGCTGGAATTCTCATTGCAGGCCACCGAAAAAGAAATCCGGGTAATGGGCAAGACCACCCGGACCGGACATCTTCGAGGGGCATCCTTCCAGGTCACCTTTCGACCCGGACGGGTGGAGCACCATGGCATTTACTTCAAGTGCCATCGTTTCAAGTTCCGCACCTATCCATTCAAAACCTTTGATCTGTATCGATTTCTGAGCCCCTTTCCTTTCGCGCAGCGAATTGCCATGAATCGATTCACAAAGAGGATGCCACCTGCTTTCGAACACCACGGAAGATATATCTATTTTCGCCCGGCCTACTATGTCCGGATGGTGCCTACCTTTGTCGGGGATTTTCACGTGCTCTATATTCGCCTGAGCGATGGAAATATCGAATTCTTTGTAAAAAGTAACCGACTGTTTCAGGCGCTGATGGACTTCTTTGGTCCGCAGTATCTGAGGATGGAATCCATCAACCAGTCCGATGAAGCTCTTCGGCTTCTGATGCAAGAGTCTGGTAAATAATCGGACCTTCATTTTAATGAAGTTTTCTTTTTTCTGGCCCGGGCGATTTTTGGTGGGCGCTTTATTGTAATATTGCAATATTACCATTGATATGGGAGCAACCAGAACAGATCTTCATCCGGAGAAATTCAATGAGCTGGGCATGGCCGTGCAGGCCCTGGGCCATCCAGCCCGCCTACGCATTATTGATATTCTCATCAAACGGAGGGAATGCATCGGTCATATGCTGGTGGAAGAACTGGGGCTATCTCAGCCTACGGTGCATCAGCACCTGAAGAGACTGAAAGAGGTAGGACTAATCCAGGGCTCCATCGATGGAAATCGAGTGTGCTACTGCATAAATGCAGAAGTCTATAACAGGGTCCGGGATTCGTTGATTGCCTTTCTGGATCGCCCCATACAGGAAAACTGCTGTTAAGGAGAAGATCATGTTTCCAAGAATGCATGCATCTATTTATGTTTCGAATCTGGAGCGCTCTGTGGAGTTCTACAACCGCTTCTTTCATACACCGCCGGAAAAGAAAAAGGCCGGTTATGCCAAGTATCATTTGAGCACCCCGGATCTTGTGTTCTCTCTTGTAGAATATCCCGAGCGAGTGGCCGGCAATTTTGGACATCTGGGAATTCAGGTAGAGAGCCCCGAACTGCTGGAGGGGATGAAGGAACAGGCCCTGGCTTCCAATGTATTGAGTTACGAAGAAAAGGATGTAGCCTGTTGCTATGCGAAGCAGGATAAATTCTGGGCGGTAGATCCGGATGGCATACAATGGGAAGTGTACTACTTCCATGAAGATGTGGATTTCAATGATCCTGCATTCTCCCGGGATGCCGGGGAAAAGGATGCCTGCTGCAGCACAGCCTTCTCTCTGGAAGATCTACCAGAAGCAGCCAGCATTGAGACGCTGCCATCGAATGATGTGTCTTCGCAGTCAGGTGGATCGCAAAGCGATGGTCTGCCAGGCGAAGCAGAAGACAATGAGCCTGTAGCCGCAGGCGCCTGTTGCGAACCTGGATGTTGCGGTAAGTAGATCTAAACATGAAGAAACTGAGCTTTATTGATCGGTTTTTGACTCTATGGATCTTTCTGGCAATGGCCCTGGGCATAGGCCTGGGGGCTGCCTTTCCATTGGTTTCAGACTCCATTCATCGCCTGTCCATCGGGGAAACAAACATTCCTCTGGCTATAGGTTTAATTCTGATGATGTATCCCCCTCTGGCCAGGGTAGATTATTCAAAGTTACATCAGGTCTTTTCAAATACAAAGGTCCTCTCGCTGTCCATCATCCTGAACTGGGTTGTTGGCCCGGCTCTGATGTTTACTCTTGCTGCCATTTTTCTTTCGGATAGACCGGAGTTAATGTCCGGGCTGGTACTCATCGGTCTTGCACGGTGCATTGCCATGGTTCTGGTATGGAATCAACTGGCTGATGGAAGTCCAGAATACGGAGCCAGTCTGGTAGCGCTTAATAGCCTGTTTCAGGTATTCGCCTATGCCCCGCTGGCCTTTCTTTTCTTGAGTGTACTTCCGGGGTTTCTGGGATTTACCTCATACCAGATCGAGATCTCAACTTACGATGTAGCTATCAGCGTTGGAATTTATCTGGGGATTCCCTTTCTGGCCGGATTTCTGAGCAGAGTTCTCCTGGTTAAGTTGATGGGCCAACAATGGTACGAAAAGAAATTCATACCGGCAATCTCTCCCGTAACTCTGATTGCACTTCTGTTTACGATTATTCTAATGTTTTCGCTTAAAGGCGATCAGATACTCAAACTGCCGGTGGATGTAGCGCGAGTTTCGGTGCCCATGCTTCTATACTTTCTGATCATGTTTTTGATTGCATTTATTGCGGGCAGGCTTCTGCGAGCGGAGTATCCAGCGAATGCAGCCGTTTCTTTTACGGCAGCAGGAAACAACTTTGAATTGGCCATCGCTGTTGCCATCTCTGTATTCGGACTGAACTCCGGCCAGGCTTTTACCGCAGTGCTGGGACCCTTGATTGAAGTTCCGGCTCTTATACTTCTTGTGCAGGCTTCTCTGTGGCTTCGCAAAAGGTGGTATCCAGAAGCTGGCCGCGAATTCAAAAACGGAGGCCAGGGATGAACTGGGATCAACTGAACCATCGATACTCTGAAATTGCAACTCTGGCAAGCTACGTTGCCGGGCAGGCCCGATCGAAGAAGCCGGTACAACTGATTTTCGTGTGCACCCATAATTCCAGAAGAAGCCAGATTGCCAGGGCTCTGGCGCCGTTCATCTGGCAGACTCTTTCAAACAGGGAGTCAGGACTTTCCGTCAGGGCTGGTGAAGCCGACGCACTCTCCAGTATCCATGCTTTTAGCGGTGGAAGCGAAGTCACTTCGGTTCATCCCAATACCATCCAGGCACTCCTTCGCGCAGGCTTTACTTTCGATAAAGGAAAGCGAAAAGACCAGGATGGGTCCGAAAAAGGGGCCGCCGGTTTGGCGAAGAATCCAGTTTATGAACTTCTGGATCCCCTGGATAATTCCCTTTCCCTCTTTTCCAAGCTAATTGATGATATAGAGAATCCGAGTTCAAACTTTGCAGCGATCATGGTATGTTCCCATGCCGATGAGGCCTGCCCTGTAGTAAAAGGAGCGGACGTGCGCATCTCACTGCCTTTTGAGGATCCAGGGAAATTCGACGGAACCGATGTAAGCGCTGAGGCCTATGACCGGGCCCTGGATCAAATCGCAAGAGACCTGTACTGTATCTTTTCTATGGCTTTGATTCGCTGAGATCGAGCCGAGCTGTAAAGAGATACTACCCTCGGATTGGCGCGGTCCTGAGCTCTCAATGCGGTCCGGCGATTTGAATTTCGCTGGATCGTAATTGGATGCAATGATACCGCATTAGTAGAGGCCGTCCTGATTCAGTGTCCGGCCCAGTGCCCTGCCTGCCCGTAAAGATTCCTGTTTATCAATTCGACGTGGTGCTCAATACATATCGAAGCGACGATAGCTACATTCCAGAGGACCATTGTACAGATTAATCTTCGCCGAAGGCTTCAGTCCAATTCTCTTAAAGGCTTCCAGATTCGCGCTAAGCACCCAGACAGTCCAGCCTTTGAACGACGCCTTCATTGTATCTCCCAGTTGCTTGTAGAATGCACTGGCATCCTCCAGGCTCAGGCGTTCTCCATACGGAGGATTAATGATGGCCAGGCCACTTTCTGGCAACTCACGGATGCTCGCTGCATCCGTTGTTTCAAAGAGAATATCGTCGGCGGAAAGACCCAGGATCTTTCTATTGGATTTGGCAATCTCTATTGCCTTTGCGGATTGATCGCTTCCTCGAATCCAGGGTTTTCCATCTTCTGCCATCCCCTGCCCTTCCTTTCGCTTTTCCAGCTCCGTCCATTTTCCTTTTTCTTCGGCCAGGGAGGTGCGATGGGATTTCTCAAAGTAGGTCTTCCAGTTTTGAAAGGACATGGTTTTGCGAAAGATACCAGGAGCCAGACCGTTTCGAATCATATAGGCTTCCATGGGTATAGTGCCCGAACCGCACATAAAATCCAGGAAAGGCTTCTGCCAGTCTGGCCGGGCCAGAAGAACCATTCCCGCAGCCAGAACTTCAGACAGAGGAGCCAGATCGGACTGAGCACGATACCCTCTGCGATGAAGAGAACCACCTCCGGCATCCAGAGAAATGGTGCAATCCTGCTCATGCAGATGCAGATGAATGCGAATATCAGCCTCTTTTACGGATACATCCGGTCGTTTACCGGTGCGAGAGCGAAATTCATCGCAAACAGCGTCCTTTAGTTTGAGGGCTGCATAGTGACTGTTTGAGAAAATGCGCGAATGTACGGCCGCATCCACAGCAATACTATTTGAAACAGAGAACCATTGATTCCAGGGAATGGATCGACCCAGATCATAGAGATCCTTTTGATCTCCAATCCTGGAAGAAGATAGAATCATAAGCACTCGAACCGCACTTCGCAGGCAAAGGCAGCAGCGATAGAGCAAATCATAGTCCCCGGAAAAGAGCACCGCTCCGTGCTGTCTGTCCAGGTCTCGGGCACCCAGATCCGTCAATTCCTGGAGCAAGACATCTTCGAGACCTCGAAGAGTGGTAGCTTTCAGCCTCAGTGCCGTTGTTTTCTTTACAGGAATCTTCCCGCCAGTCCTGGGCGGATTCCTCTTCTGCAGATCCTTTTTTCCAGGGTTCGATTTCATGGGCTTCTAAAAAGAAAAAGGCAGACCATTTCCGGTCTGCCTTCTGCTGTAAGGCCTTTCGCAGTCGCTTTTGACAGGGCAGAAGCCGGAGGCCATGACCGACTTCTACCTTCTTGTGCAGTCAGGTGCGATACCGCTGAATCAAGGCATTACAGAGATAATCTCATCACGGTTTACAAGGTTTACAACATGCTTGTATTCCGCACTGGTCTTACCATACTTCAATTCAGCTGCACGCAGCAGGTGCACATTCTTTTTGTAACGGAATCTAAACATCTGATCTTCTGTACCCATTCCATACTTCTTGATCATGTTTTCCTGAAATGCATAGCACTGTGAAAGATACTTATGCGCAGGGTATTCCTTTTCGTTCTCATCAATCTCGAGATAGAGCTCAAGAATTGGGATCGACTGCGGCAGATTGCCCAGGTCATATTGATACATTACCCAGTTACGATATACAGCTGAAATCAATCGCTTGAATGCTTGCTGCTCACGCAGGTTGGGGTTGCGAATCTCATCCATATGGTTGATGGCTCGCGTGAAATAAGTAACCGCTTCCAGTTTGGCCTTACGCTTCATGCGGTTGATTTTGCGCTCTTCTTGCGCCTTGCGGTCAATTACCTGCCAGTACCATTTTTCGTTCAGGTGTTTGGCTTCTTCCTGCTGCTTGCGGAAAAGCTCTACTTCATCACGCATCTTGATGATGGTGTTTACACCGGACTGATACATGGACAGCGCCAGTCTGTATTTATTGTTTGCAAATGCTTTAGAAAGCTGATGCAGTTCGGAGAACGCAGGATCATAGTCGCGGTAGTCCGCATTTTTCCAGAGTTCTTCGGCTCTCAGGTTTCGATCTCGGATGGCTTTCTGCTCATCGGTTAGCTGAGTCTCATCAACTTCCTCGGATACCAGCTCGCCTGGAGTGGGCTCCAGCGGAGTGGGGTTGGCCGGATTTGTGGGCTCCTCGCTATACAGAGCACTTACTACAAATACCAGGGATAAAAGCAATGCTGCTTTCTTCATATCTCGCACCTTACCTGTCATTGTTTTTGGATTCTCTCCTGCCAGTAGACCCTTTTCCTTTCCGAAAAACGGTGTACGGCCGGATTTTCCTCCGTTCACGGTATTCTATCGGGATATTTTGGGTCCAAATCAACGGTGGCAGATAAATATTTCAGGGGAATTCATTTTTTTCTTTTGCACATAGAAGGCTGTGAAATTCCCCTTTATGTCGGATATGACGAGCCCTGATCCCAAAAGAAAGCAAGAAAATGGTGCGGCCAGCCTGCGGGCCAGACTGCAGGCCAATGCACCCCGTTATGGCGTAGAAGGATGCCCTGAATGCCAGGGCCTGGGAATACTATTTGATCCCCGGGCCGGACGGATGGGGGCCTATGAGATCTGCAACTGCAATCGGCAGAGATGCAGATGCGGTGGGCAGGCCCCGTTCATGTATTTTGATGAAGGCCAGAATGCCATGGTGCCGTGCCCGGCCCGGGAGGCCTATCTGGCCCTGGAACGCATTATTCGCTTAAATCGAAGATCCGGGGTCCCTTCCCGTTTCCAGAACCGGTTTCTGGATACCCTGGATACAAAGGATCCAGGGATCAGCCTGCTCATTGCCATGGACCATGCTGTAGAAATCATCTATCAGTATGGCCGTAGAAAAGATCCAGATGCTCCGGATATCCAGGGCCTGTATCTTTACGGCTCCACCGGTACTGGCAAGACCCACATTGCCTGTACGATTGTAAATGAGCTCATAAGGCTCTATCAGGTGGAAGCGCACTATGCTAAAATCAGCCGAGACATCCTGAATAAGATCCGGGAGTCCTTTAACACTTCCAGCGATTCCTATGGCATGGGGGGGCGAATAGAGAAGGAACTGGCTTCCTATGAAGCGCTGGTCATAGACGACTTTGGAGTGCATCGAGAAAGCCCCTGGGTGAACTCAACTCTGTACGATCTCATCGATAGCCGCTACGAAAAGAATCTTCTCACTATTCTAACATCCAACGAGCCCATGGATTCCTGGAAGGAGCTCTTCGGTGGCCGCGTCTATTCTCGATTGAAGCAGGTATGTATTGAAATCCATCTGGACGGAGAGGATTATCGCCTGCGGGAGAGTCGCTCCATTTCATGAACGAAGCACGGCAGCGAGTTCCCTGCTTTCTGTCTCTGGGCAGCAACATGGGCAATCGAGAGGCCCATATGGCCCATGCTTACTATCTGATTGATCGAAACCCGAAGATTCATATAATCAAAAAGGGAAAAATCCTGGACAACCCTCCTCTGCTGGTAGAGGAGCAACCCCCTTTCCTGAATCAAATTATTCAAACAGAAACCGAGCTTGGCCCCTACGAATTACTGGATACTCTGAAACAATATGAAAGCCAGATAGGCAGAATCAAGCGAATTCGCTTTGGTCCCCGAGAAATTGACCTGGATATCCTTACTTATGGGGATCTACGGCTGGATTCGGACCGTCTCACCATTCCCCATCCTGGCCTCCGAGACCGAGAATACCTGCGGATTCTACTTGCGGAATTTGATACGACACCGGAGGATCTGCTCAAACAGGCAACAAGGAGAAAGCTTTGAGAATTCCGGTGCTGGGCAAATTGTTTGGAAAAAAGAAGGAAGGCTATTCCTATCGAGTCTACAGAAGTATTCATTCCCAGCGAAGAAAAGCCGGTATCTTCTATTTTCCCTTTCGCTGGCTGTTTCGAACGGCAGCCAGCATTCAGCACTCCGAGATTGATGTAATTGGCCTGGAAAACATTCCTCCGGATGGTTCTGTGCTACTGGTGGGAAATCATCCCAACTCTTTTCTGGATTACTTCAATCTGCTAACGGTTGTGCGGCATCCCATCGCCACAGCTGCCAAGGATACCCTTACCAATGTTCCTGTGGTAGGCCCTTTGATGCGGGATCATGCTCTTTTTATTCCCATTGCACGTAAACAGGATCAAGCATTGACTAAAGTCTCTGAAGAAGAGCGAAAGCAGGCCAACGATCAATCCATTCAGCTTCTGGTGGATCATCTGGTAGACGGTCGACTGTTCAATATCTATGCTGAGGGTCGCTCTACGGATTCTCGCAAACTCAACAAAATCAAACTGGGATTCATGTTCGCTGTCATCCAGGCGGAAAAACAGTTCAATTTTCGGCTGAATCTAAAGATCGTCCCCTACGGCTATTACTACGATCGAATCAACAAATTTCAGAGCTCGGTCTGCCTCATCTTCGGAAAGCCTTTTCGTATTCGCGACCTGGTAGAGCTGCCAGCGGATTACATGTCCCAGAGCGAATCCAGGCGAAATGATCTGGAAAAGCGAATCATGGTGGAAGGCAAGCGACGCCTGGAAGCAGAAATCAATGATTTGATTATCTCTATCAATGACCTGAGCCTGATTGACATCATCGATGAAGCTACCGCTCTTCTAATTCTTACACCCGTAAAGTACATGAACTCCTTTGGAAATATCAAAGAGAAATACAGACTCAGCAAGAACCTTTCCGATGGATTTCAACGGGCAGCCAAATCAGACGAAGGTCGCAGCCGGCTGGAAACGTTAAAAGATACCATTCGCGCATACAGAAAGAAGCTTCAGGCATCGGGTTTGCGGGACGCGGTGGTGCGCCGAGAAAAATCCAAGTCAGCTCTGGGCTTCGGGCTACTCAGCATGATTCAGGGCATCCTTCTACTACCATTGATTATCCCGGGATATATTACCAGCTTCCTGCCCCGACGGGTGGCCGGCCTGGCTCGCAAGTACATAATCGACATCAAGAAGATGCCACGAGTAGATGGCGATGAAAAGGCTGTGCTTGGAGCATTCTTCACATCGCTCATAAACTACCCTGTTCTGGCCGGTCTGACCTACTGGGCACTCACCCGTTTCGCCTGGCCTCCTCTGGCAGACTGGGCTTCTCAGTGGCCCGAGCAGACTTTTCCTGCAGGGACCATCAGCTATCTTTTGAGTCAGCATGCTTCGCTGGTTGCTGGAATCATTTCTGGAATTACTTTCTTTTTTCTGATCTGGCTGTGGGGATTTTCCGTTCGCAGGGGTCGCCGGTTTCGCACAGGACTGCGATGGTTTGGCGATATGTTGATGTCAGTTTTTAGAGAAAAGAAGCTGGAACCTTTCCGGGAAATGCGATATCAGATCATCGATGAAATAGACGGAATCCTGGAAGACTACTGATCTAAGGGCAAAAAAGAAAGGCAGGATGTTTCCATCCTGCCCGAGGAGTGCTTCGATTCTAATTCCTGAAAATAAGCGCGTTTACAATCTGTATCTACAGATCCTGATTTCATTGCTCCGGGGCAGAAGCCTGTCCATAATCGGAGACTTCCCCTGAATCCATGGAATTGACTCCCGCCGGATCCCGGGCTCTGGATGCTGGATCTTATAAACAGCCCGGAGCCCGCAAAGCCCTGGCTCGATCCCCGCACTCACAGGTTCCTAGGGGATCGTAAATGACCCGGCGTTGGCAGGATTGAACGGAGCGTCTGTGACTCCACCTGTTCCATCGCTATCGCAGTAGAGCCAGGTCTGCCCTCCATCCCCGGAAACACGGACCAGCACAGAATAGCTTCCTGAGGGCAAACCATCCAGTGCGTAGAACCATTCGTCGTTGTTGCCGCCTCCCGAGTAGGAAGGGTTGGGTGCTCCATCCGCCCAGGTCCAGGTAGTGTTTCTGGGATCGGATCCGGCCGCTCCATAGCCCACCTGGAACTTAAAATGCGAAGGCATGGTATCATTTCCAGAGCTCAGATCTGTGTAGTTCTGAATATAGAACTGGCCGTAAACATTCACAGGCAAGGCCCCATTATGAGTGGTAGGATACTGCAGAATACACCAGAGCCCATCTTCAGAAGGAGTCAGAGCATCCAGAACCTCAGCGCTTACTTCGCTGGAAAGATCCCCTTCCACGCTTCCTTCAACCGTGGACACCGCGAAGTAGTAGGTAGTGCCATTGGTTAGTCCAGTAACTGTATAGATGCTGGTAGCCGAGCCTACCGACACTTTTGTTCCACTGGAAGTCTGACCGGAAGTGGTGGTGTAATAGACATAGTAGTTGGTGGCCCCGCTTACATCCGGCCAATCCAGTGTTGCCTGGCCATTATTGACGGTGACTTCAATGGATGCAGGAGCATCCGGTTTTCCAACAACCACCGCCTGGGAAACAATGCTTGATATGTTGCCCACGCCATCCACAGCACGAACCTTCACTGTATAGCTACCATCTGGCAATGCTACAGATCCTGTATATTCGGAGCCGTTCGTGATACTGGTCCCCGAGAAGGTGGGATCCGTCCCATTTACTGTGTAGGCAACCTTGCTGCAGCCCGTAGCGCCCGTCCCTGAATCAGAACAGTTTACCGTAAGATTCACTCCATTCGGAAACGGACCTGCACTGGCCGGCGAAGTAAGCGATACCGAAGGATTCGTTGCATCCTTTCCTATGGTTCTGGTGGATGATCCATAGTTGCCCAGCAAATTGCTAACACAGATTCGCACAGTATTCGTGCCTTCGCTCAAATGCGTAGATGAAATGGTAGTAACAGTATCGGGTCCGCCTGCATTGATAGAGCCAGTAACATTACTATTGCCGCTTCCATTGCTCAGTGCAGAGCCGGAACTACAGTCGCTGCCGCCGATGCGGACCTGGTAAGTTCCAGCGCGACTGCTTTGCCAGGAGATCTGGGAATTGCTCGAGCCTGCGATCTGACTATCATAGCTATTCACAGTGATAGTAGCTACCGCCGTATCCACAGTATACGTCTCTGATATAACCGTGCCTACGTTGCCGGCCTGATCTCTGGCTCTAGCTTTAATATAGGTCACGGCATTGTCCGAAGGCGAAAGAGCTGTAGAATACAGATTGCCATTGGTAATGGTGCCATTTGTCCCTGTAATGGTGGGATTCGACGGAGCACTTCCTTCTCCGGAAGTATAGGCGATTCGATCGCAGCCGGAGGCACCGGAATCAGAACAGGACAGAGTGATAGAAGGAATACTTCCGTAAGATCCGCTACCAGGAGTAGCGTTTACCGATGGAGCGGTATCGTCTCGAACGACACTGATAGTTTGAAAACCAGTGAGTCCATTGCCCGAGTCCACAACGCAGATCCGGAGAATATGACTGCCTTCGCCGGAAAGGGCGCTGGCATTCACAGTTGTATTCACATTAACTGAAGCTGTGGCCGTTCCTGTAGCAATGGTACTTCCATCGCTGCAACTTGTAGAGTTGATTCTCACCGAGTAGGATCCGTTTCGATCGGACTGCCAGCTCAACGTTGTGGAATTGATCGCTCCGGCTCCGGTACTCACGTAATTGCTGCCCAGGTTCGCTGTAATCGCAGGAACATTATCGTCGATTACATAGACTTCCGTAGAGACAGTGGAATTGTTTCCGGCTGCATCGCGACACATCGCTTTTAAGGTATACGTTCCGTTTCCAGAGCTTCCCATGGTGAGGTTAACACTGGAAGGAGAATGAACCGTACCGTTGGAGCTGGAAGGAGTACTTCCATCGGTGGTATAAATGATCATCCCTGGGGCAACGTTATCAGAGCATGTGGCCGTCACCGACTGAGAGGTTCCATAGGTGCCTCCGGACGGACTGATTCCCATGGTAGGGAGCACCGCGTCGGCTTGAATGTCGGCGAGAATAGAGTCGTTGCTGGTTCCATCTCCGTCTGTATCGATTCCATCTACAGTGCCGTCTGAGTCACCATCCAGAAAGTCTACTTCATTGCCAGAGCAGCCCGCCGCAGTAGTGACGCTTATACCACCAATCAGACAAATATAGTAATCCGGATTCCCGTCCCCATTCATATCAATGGCATCGGCAATCCCGTCGCCGTCCAGGTCGATGAGCCAGACATCCGGCTCTCCATCTCCGTCCAGATCCAGGGAATCCGGCTCTCCATTGCCGTCTCGATCCAGCACTGTGCCGTCGGTGGTGCCGTTTCCATCCAGATCCACGGACTGTCCGGCCACCAGGACTCCGTTGCCTCCGCCTGCTAGAGCCAGGAGCTCCAGCAGGGTTTCATCCGGTTCCCCGAAGATCAAGGAGCACTGGCTGAATGTCAGAGTGGAGACCAGCAGAATAGTCAGCTTTGCGATTTTAGCGCCGATGGAATTCATAAAAAAACCTGTAATTACGGATAATCCGCTTTTTGAACTCTACATGGGCAGGATTAAACCCCGGGACGTACTTTTTTTTTCGGGGACAATTTTTTTAATCCCACTGCCGTAGGGACCCCGGTCCGGGTAAATCGCCGCAGGGAGGCCGGAACAACCCGTTCTGCCGGAGACGTTACGTTACCCCCGGAAACAGGCCAGGAATCGAACATCGTCTGAACATGCCAGAGACATATTCAATAGAGAAAATTGAGTTTTCTAATTCGGTATTTTGCGGAAACCTGGTGGGATGCTGCGTATTTTTCTGGCGGTAGGTCTGATTCTATTCAGCTTACCGGCACTGGCCGATTCTCAGTCCATCCTGCATCTGAAGGATGGTAGTCGACTCATTGGTCTTGTTGAGGCCTGGACCGGGCAGTATTATCTAGTGCGTAGTCCTTCCGGTCATCTGTCCCGAATCGAATCCAGAAGGGTGCAATCCGTGGAAAACCAGGCTTTTCCACGCAAATGCACGATCATTCTGACCTCAGGTAGAACAATCGTGGTTCGAGTCCTGGAAATCGTCAGCGATGGTCCTAGAATCGAACTGCCCGAAGAGAAGAAAGCCCGGGAATCCTTGTTCGAGGCTCTGGAAAAGGAGCCTATTGAGGGCAAGACGCTGGAAATCCGGTACGAAGCCATGGACTCTATGGATCTGTTTCCAGAAAAAAAAGAGTCCGAAAACCCTCCGCCGGCCATGTAAACAATGGAAGGGCGGAATATGCTCCAGGAGATCTTTCAGCGGGAAGCGGCTGGTATGATTCGATTCTTGCAATTCCGCCGAGGTCATAGCATGGAAGAAGCGGAAGATCTGGTTCAAGAAGGGTTTGTGGCTCTCCATGCCTACATTCAATCGAAGAAACTGGAGGCTGTGCACGGAGGTCTTGCCTGGAAGTTTGTTCTGGGAAAGAGCCGGGATCACAGAAAAAAGAAAAAGCTACCGGTGCAGAGTGCACAGTCAGATCAGCTCTATTCCGCAGCTTCGCACACGGAGGCATCCGATGGGGACTCTCTGGAAGAGTTGCATGCAGCAATCCAGCGTGCCCTGGAAAGCCTGAAGCCTCCGGCCGACGCAATCCTGGAGATGCGCATTTACGAACAACTGAATGCTGAAACCATTGCTGCAGCGGTGGATCTATCGATTCGGCAGGTGAACCGCCACCTGGAAAAAGCCAGGCAGGTTGTAGCCAGGGAAATGGAAGCTGCAGGACTGGATACGGAGGGATGGACATGAAAAAAGATCTCTCCTTTCTACATGATGACAGCAGCCAATGGCCTGAACCATTTTCCAGGCTGGCGAAAGGGCAACCCTCCCCTTCCGAAGAACGATTGAATAAACTATGGAGCCGCATTGAAGAGGAAATCGCGGCCGGAACTGCGGACAAGTCAGGCGAATCATTGCCTGAGGCACTTTCTAAGAAGTCAGGTGAATCATCCCATGACTCACCTGGTGAGAAGAAAGAGAGTCTGCAAGCTGGTCCCGAGAATAATGCCAGCAAACAACCATCGCACCATATCGCAAAACAGGACCAGAACACTTCTCACCAAGACGTCCAGAACCACAGGCAACCAACGCCAATTTCATGGGCGCGAAGGAACCGACCTTATCTTGCCGCCGCAAGCATTCTATTAGCTCTTGCCGCAGGCTGGTTCTGGATGCGTCCGGGCTCGTCGCCCACTCTGGCGATCGATTCGTCCAGGGGATTGACAATCCAGCGCTCCGGCGAACTTGTATCGAATCCGGGGGAAATTCGCACCGGGGACAGCGCATTGCTGAAAGAAGATGGCTACCTTGACCTTTCGCTTTCGGATCAAACCAGATTAACCTTTGAGGCATCCAGGATGGATTTTCACGAAATTGATAAGAATACCCTGCGCATGGAGATCTATCTTCGCGATGGATCCCTGACCATCTCCTCCTCCGATGAGTCCAAGAATGTGACTGTGCGAACGCCCAACGGAGTTTATCGCATAGTAGGAACCGTGGCCCGAGTTCAGAGTCGAGGCCAGGCAGACCGCGTGGATGTTCTGGAAGGCCAGGTGCTTGCTACAGTGAACGATGGCGACTCTACTACAGTTGTGCCGGTGAATGCGGAAACGTCGCTGAAACTGGATCAAGGAAAGACGATTACCCAACAAATTAGTCCGGAGGCCCGAGAAGCTCTGGAGCATCGCCAGGATAGAATGGAAATCCAGAAAAAGGATGCGCCGGTACCCGGAGCTTCTGTCACAGAAAGTCGGGATTTCTCAGGCTCTCCGGTCATCATCACTCTATCCGACGGACAGATTCTCCGCGGATTACTGGCTCCTAGATTACGAGGAATGCCTTATACCATTCGAACGGAGAACGGAGTCATTACCCTGGAGCGACAGCTGGTAAAGACTGTAAAGCATGTTAATCAGTAGATCCAAACTCTTTCGCTGGATGTTAGCTGGAGCTCTATCGCTTTGCTTCCTGACGCCTGGTCTCTCCGAGGAGAATGAGAAGGAGAAGGAAGAGAAAAAGGAAGATTCACTGGATCAGTTGCAGAATCTCAGACTTGAGCTATCGCGGCTGGAGATGGAAAACAAGGTTCTTGAAATGCGAAAAGACATTCTGGAACTGGAACAGGAAGCCAGCATTACCCAGGCAGATCTGGAAAATGAGCTTTCCAGAATACATAAGAGAAATCTGTACCGGGAGGAACAGGCACGGATCAAGGCCGAAACAACGCTTTCCAGCTATCAGAAAAACCTGATCCTCCCGGGCTGGGGTCATTATTCCAGCGGGCAGAAAAACCGCTCCTACATTTATGGAGGATTATTCTTAACCAGCCTGAGCTTTACGGCCTATTCTATCAGTCGGACAGAGCAGCTGGGAAACAAGGTAAGCGAATTTGATATACTGGATCCACTTTCCATTCGCTCCAGAGACCGATTTGAGGCGTCCAGAGAAGAAAGCGCTGCATGGATCGGAATAACGCTAATAATCTATGGCCTTGCACTGGCCGATCCGCTGGATTGGTTCCAGGGCTCTGAAAGCGTTCGAAGATCACTCCCCTGGGACCAAGAAGATTCAGGGCCAGATGTCCCCCTGGAATTGGAACTGGTCACCGCTCCTGTTTTAGCCGCCCATTCTGTGCCTGAGGCTTATCAATGCCTGTTTCAAATTACGCTTTCCTTTTAGATCGTTCGATTCGAATAGACCATTCGAAAAGAGCAAAGCTTTCCACTGGAGGGCAAATCCAGGCCAATTGTACTGGTTTTTCGATCTGGATCTCTGACGAAAGCTTCCAGCTATCAAACGATTGCATTGAAAGGCGAATGCCGCACTGCAGTACTGTTTTCGCGCTGACTGCTAATGGATCAATTAAAGCGTACTCAGCTTTTCAGGATTCAGGTCTGCCACCGGCATATCTGCCTGTGCCCCGGTCTTCAGATTCTTTATGCGAATCATTCCTTTTTCCAGCTCTTCCGGTCCCATGACTCCTGCATGACTGTGACCTTTTTTTTCAGCCAGATCAAACTGTTTACCCAGCTTTCGGCCTCCATCCAGTGCCAGCTCCACCTGTAATCCAGCAGCCCGCAAGCTGGAAGCTACCTTCTCTGTATCTGCTGCCAGGTCATCGGAAAACATTGTAAGGAAAAGAGAACTCTTCTGATTCAGATCTGGTCGCAAGTTATGCACCTCCAGAAAATCCTGCAGGGTAACGTCGCCCATCCCAAAGCCAACAGCCGGTATGCTTTCCTTTCCGAATTGAGATAACAACTTATCGTAGCGACCGCCGCCGAACAGAGCCCGGGCATTATCCGGATGAGTGTCATTCATTTCAAATACAAGGCCAGTGTAATAGTCAAAGCCTCGCACAATACCAGGGTCAAATTTGAATGACTCCTGGGAGACATGATCGGACAGACGGTCTCGAATCTCTTTTAGATGCTGAAGGATGGGATTCTCATTTGCGGAATCCAGCGAAAGCTCGTAAAACTCCTCCACTCTAGCTACCAGATCCTTTTTCTGCCACTGCCCACCGAGATCGGACACAGATTTGCGAAAGTCCTCTGGGTTTAACTTATCCTTCTTGTCCAGGAGTCGCCCCAGGGCTCGCAGTTGATCACCGTTTAGCTCAGGGAAGCTGTGATCCAGCAATCTTCGATCGCTAAAGCGAAGCACATAGTCCGATGGGGCCGCTCCATATTCTTTCATCACATCACAGGCCAGGGCCAGTACTTCAACATCTGCAGAAATACTTTCGGAGCCCAGCAAATCCACATTCAGCTGATAGAATTCCCGGAGTCTTCCACGGCCTGGCCGTTCATATCGCATGAAATTGGCTATGGAATACCACCTCAATGGCAGCAGATAATGCTGCGGTCGGGAGCTCACCATTCGAGCCAGGGTAGGTGTCATTTCTGGCCGAATCGCAACCTTTCTTTCACCGCGGTCTGTAAAAATATAGAGCTGTTCGCTTACAATTTCTTCGGAGGATTTGCGAAGATAGAGATCCAGGTATTCCAGCACCGGCGCACCGTATTGCCGATACCCGTACCTTTCACATACCAGTCTCTGTTTATCTGCCATCCATCCGCGAAAATCCATCTCGTCTGGATAGAAATCTCGCGTACCTGGATAGGGCTTGAGCCCTTGATTTGCCATGGATCCCTCTATTAATATAAATGAGATTCAAGACAGGGCTGGATTTTGCATCCGGTGTTTCGGATCAGGTAGCAGAAATTGCAAATTTATCAATGCCCCGGCATTCTAGCCGGCAAGCATCTGCAGCAGCGATTTCAGTCGATCCTTGCTGCCTTTGCGAAAATCCGTATGCCCCAGACCCTGGAAATCCAGACCAGCCAGCACCTTCTCTCCGTCATCACCGGTGGCCACCGGAAGTTCTTCCATATGTCGAATGGCACCATGTAGACGGAGGGGAGCCTGCATCTTGAAAATCAGATCAAACGTGATCCATTTCCTCAGGGGTGCGTATTTTTTCAAGTCCTCATTTGTGAGCATGATGGCGATGCCGCCTTCGGATATGTTCACAACCTTCTGCTTGTCCTTGATCAGGAAGGTATTTGCATCGATGATTCGCTTCACCATCTCATCGGCAGCCGTGGCAAGATCCTGCTGACCTACCGGGTCCATCTCGCCGGGCACCACCATATAGGCTAGATTGGCTTTTCCGCCGGCCTCGGATTCGTAAACCACAGGCTCCGCAAATGCTGGACCCATCTGGGTGGTTACAGCTTTACCTTCATGCCCTTCGAAGGATTTTAGATAGTCCGGAAATTTGGGATCGTAGGGAGCATGGACCTTGAGACCGCTGAATCGAGCCCCCAGACGCTTTTCGAACTCATTAAAGATGACCTGATTGGTAATCTGCATTTTTGTATTGTTCGGGGCGATTTCATTTTTGCTGACTCTAAAATTGGTAACATGAACCAGGTCCTCGCCTACAGAGATTCTGGGAAACGCTCGCATGGCTTTTCCAATACGAACCTCCACTGGTCTGGCTTTCAGATGACCTGGCTCCAGTATCTCCTCCACTTGAAAGTCCAGCTCAATCTGCCTGTTCAAGGTAAGAAAGAGAGTGAAGTTTCCCTCAATAGGGATGTTGGGCGCGTAGTAAAAAGTAACTACACCATCTTCGGAAGGCTCCCTGGAGAACTCGGCCGGAGGAACGGAATGTTTCAAAAACAGGGCTCTTCCTTCCAGCTTGTTATCAATCAGGTAAGTAAGCTTTTGCGGATCTCGTAGAACTTCCCAGTCCCGCTTTCCATTAACAATTACTTTCATGGCTCCTGCACCCGGTACTAAACTAATATCTTCCGGGGAGGCATTCTCTTCTGAGCTCATAAACACTCCCGGATGTCACTGCCTTAATCTTCGGAACTCAACCCTTCGATTTACAGCTCCTGTCACAGCATCCTGCGTCGGTACTATAGGACGTAAATAACTGTAACCTTTAATAAACAATCGGTCAGCTGCAATTCCCATATCCGTTAGCGCTTTCTGCACTGCGCGGGCCCTTTCTTTAGATAGCATAAGGTTGTACTCGTATGCACGGTCTTCTGGCCCTCTATAGGTTCTATCCGTGTGTCCCTGCACTTCAATCCGCATGTCTGGATTTCGTTTCATTACCTCTGCAATGTTACGAATTTTCCTCAATTCAGATGGACGTATGCTGGATTCATTCAATGCAAATAGAATTCGAACATTGTCTACACATGCAGGCTGATAACTTTCACAGGGGTCCGTTCCGTCCGACTTGAGTTCAATCCGAATTCTTTCCAGACCATTTTCCTCGAAACGAAGCCGCTTCATGGTGTACCCCGGTGAACGTGCCTCGAGTTCAAAGCTTTCTCCGGGTTTAACGGTAACTGCGAACTCCCCTTTTTCATCTACATCCGGAACCTGAACAACATCATTGCCCGAGAACTTTCGAATGGTGGATGCTGGCAATGCCAGTCCAGTATCTGCATCTACAACGATGCCGGGAACTATGCGGCCCTTTTCATCGGGGTTGGTAGTGTCAGGTCGAATAGGCTCCAGAAAAACGATACGCTCGTCGGTGCGGCCGGATGGTATGGAACCGCGGTAGTCCAGCTGAATCTCTGCAGGTTCATATCCAGGAGCACTGATTTCTGCCCGGTAAACTCTACCCGAGTAAAGCTCCACTTCAAACTGATTGCTGACTGTTATTCCATCGGTTTTCACCGTCTTTCTGGAACTCAAAACGATGGTTTGCTCTTCGAATATAATCTTGATTGTAGCATCCAGTCCCAGGGGAAGCTTACTGGAAGCGTCCATAATCTTCCCGGTAAGCAGGATCTTCACAGAATCCAGAAGGATATCCGGGGTTGCGAACCTGTAAAGGTCGAATCCACCCATGGCCATAGGATGTTTTCGATCGCTGGCAAAGTACAACCAGAGACCATCCCTGGTTAAACTCATGGCTTCATCGTCTCTTTCGCTATTGATAGGTCGCCCCAGATTCTCGGGCTTTTCCCAGTCATAACCACTGAATCGGCTGTAGTATAGATCAAAGTGGCCAATTCCACCTGGACGATTGGAAGCAAAAATAAGACGAGAGCCTCCGTAACTTACATGCGGAGTAATCTCATCGTATCTGGAATTTATGTCCGGTCCCAGATTGATGGGATCCGACCAGAGGCCGGTTTTCAGATCCCTTTGCGAATAATACAGATCATTTCCGCCGTAACCGCCGGGTCGGTCAGAAACAAAGTACATTCTGCTTCCATCCTGAGTGACGTAGGCCATTCTATCGTTATAATCGCTATTGATTTCATTTAGATG
The DNA here is from genome assembly GCA_002729885.1 of Spirochaetaceae bacterium. GTDB lineage: Bacteria > Spirochaetota > Leptospiria > Leptospirales > Leptonemataceae > UBA3465. The sequence goes on along the minus strand of PBUB01000033.1, from coordinate 37,680 downwards.
GCGAACTTCCGACCATCGATTGTTACGAAACCTGGCATAATAGATGTTGGTGCCAGCGAAGCCATCACGCGCCAGTTTTCCGTTGCCATCCAGTTGCCTGGTAGAAGTTAAATAGATTTCTACTGGCTGCCCGTTTCGGTAGAGGATGCAGGGATGACCATCGAAACCGTCGCTTCCTGGAGTGAAAAACCCGCTTGTTTCCGAGAATAGAATTCGCATGGTATCATTGGGATCCCGATCCTGATAGGGAAATCGCAATTCCAGAGGAACAGAATACTCCACCGGTCCGGCTCGATCCGGAAAGTTTCGATTAAAACTGTACCATAGATTGTGCCCTTCCAGCGTTCCGGGTCTTTCGGACTGAAAAATGATGTATTTTCCATCCTCTACGATGAAGGGAGCGTAATCGGCCCCGGGAGCATTCAAGGTATTAAGATTCTCAGGTTCATCGTCAGGCGGAAGTTCCTGATCCGCTCGGTCCCTGGATTCCATGGACCGGCGATTGGTTCGCGAGTCTTTCAAAGAGTCTACAGCGTTCAGTCCCGATGGACTGGACTCTGTAGGTTTAACTTCACTGACCGGTTGGCTGGTATTACTGAGCGGGATCTCCGGCCAGAGCGGAGTCGACGAAATGACGACGCTCATCAAAGAGAGCATCCAGATTGCGGGCCGAATCCGGCACAAAGCCGTAAACATTTTGCCAGGAGGACCTGGTTTCCATGCAAAGATAGTGGAATAGCCGCGGATCTCGCGACATGATTTTTTCCCGGACGGACCCATACATTTTCTGCCTTATCGTCTTAAAGTAACGGTACTTCCCGTCCGGTCCTTGAATCATTTCTTCTTTAGTAAGATTATCTTCGGCAAACCTGGATTGCATCACCTCTTTTTGTCCGGGAGAATAGCGAAAACTTCCAATGGAAATCCAGGCAATCCGATTGGTATCTACGGTGTCACAGATTCGATCAATCAGTTCATGGTATTCGGATTCCCAGTTATCGTAGTAGATAAGAGGATCCAGGTGAAAGGCCAGCTTGTAGCCTGCTTTCTGAACCTTCACTGCCGCTTCCAGGCGCTCATCCAGGCTGGCCGTGTCATCTTCTACTTCATCGATTACCGATGGAGGATTCACCGACCAGGCCATCACTGTATGTCCGTTATGGCGAGCATCCAGGAGACTGTCCACATTACAGGACTTGGTCTTCAATTCAAGGGTAGCGTTATCAATATCTGCGAAATGTTCTACAAGGATTCTGGATAAGCCGGTGATGGGCTCCAGAGCCAGAGAATCCGTGTATTCTCCGGTGCCAATGCGAAAGTGAAATTTCTTACCTTTGATTTTTCGATCTACTTCTGCAAACATATCCTCGAGATTTCCAAAGAGGGTCATCAAGGGATGATTCATGAAATTCTGCAGATAGCAATAGTGGCAGTCATAAAGACAGCCCACTCCAAAGTTGATGACGAAATACTGACAGCATACCATGCCATCGGAACCAGGACAGGATGATACAAATCGACCGGGAAATGGATAAATCAGCAATGAATCCTTTTCCAGAAGCTGGCCCTGCTTTTGATAATGATCCAGCACCTCTCGATAGTTATCTACAACTTCGATGGTAACGTCTCCACCGGCCAGACGCTGCCGGATACTGTTGGCCAGAAGCCCATCATTCAGGGACTTATCGATGTAGACGTGGCGGACGTCGTCCGGACTGCGCATACTGCAAGAAAATGGGCGGCCCATGTCCGGGCAAGAAGAAGAATTGCTGCCACATAAAAGGCAGAGCACAGTTCCGCATTTAGCGGGAAAGAATCTTCAAAGAGGACGCTTCCCAAATAAGCGGCCGCCATTCTCTCCCCAGTTCAGGCGAGCCCAAAGGCATCCAGAAAGCTCTCCGGAAAATTAATGGGCCTGCCGCGCTGGAAGTCCATAAATATACCCTGAAAGCTGGCTTCGCAGGCCAGTCGCTGATCCGAAACCCTGTAGATTTCCTGTCTTATCAGTCCCCTTGAGCGATTGGTGGACTCCAGCCAGGTCAGAATAGTCAGACTTTCCGGATGTTCCACCGGACAGCGATATCTAAGGTTTGCCTCGTATATAACCGGCCCCTGGCTTTTCGCCCGCATTACGGCCACTCCCATGCCTGCACTGTCGAAAGCCTGCATTCTGGCTTCATCGAGATAACTCTGGTAGCGACCGTTATTCAGATGCCCGTTGGCATCCAGATCGGACCAGAGCACGGGAAGGCGACATTGAAAGACTCCGGCCATTTCGGTTTTTTCGATTCCTTCGGGTAGTTCTCGATTCGGATTATTCTTTAATACTGCCATTTCATTCTCCTTTGCTCTTTTCTCGTCCGGGTTGCAGCTTCAATGCTTATCCAACAGACTTGTCTGTTTGGATTATACCCGGAAACAGCCCGGTCAATCCCGGGCCGAAAGATCTCTACGTCACCTGAATGAGATCATTCGTAGAATAAATCCTTGACCCGGACAGACTTGTCTGTTTTTTCTATCTTATAAATAGCAGCTTTGAGGACCCATGACCAGAAGCAAGAAGAAAAACACAGCCTCATTAGAAGATCGAAATGTACGATCGCGAATTCTTGATCGGGCTGTGGAGCTATTCTATTCCCAGGGTGTCACTTCCACAGGAATCAATCAGATCATAAGGGAGGCGGATGTAGCAAAGGATACTTTATACCGTCAGTTTCCGTCCAAAGGAGAATTGATTCAAAGTGCGCTTGAACAATGGGGTCGAAAGCTGGGGGCTCTCTGGGAGCGAAAGCTGCGTCGGAGCGAATCCCCCGAGCAACTTGTTCGACGCTGGATTAAGATAGAAAAGGAATCGCTGCGAAAGGAAGAGGGCTACAATGGCTGTCCGGTAGCTTCCATTATGATGGAAATGGGCCGAATTGAAGATTCAGGCATTCAAAAGACGGCCCGGGCCATTGAAAAACGCTGGATCGATTTCCTTTGTACAGAATTTGAAAGATTCAGAAAGGAGGGTTCCCTGCCCTACAGTGGAGAAATCAAGACCCTGGCCTGGGAATTCCTTGTGGTATATCAAGGCGGACTGGCCATGTGGCGGATATCCGGTAGCTCCGCCTATCTAGATCGAATTGAAATCTTATTCTTGAAGCTCCTGGAGGTCCAGTGAATCTGCATCAGACCTTTTGCACAGTGCGATTCTCCAGGTCATAGGCGTGGGCCAGTAGATCGTAGGATTGCATTCGGTCCTCAAAGTCGTAGGCCATCATCATCGCAATTACTTCGTCCAGATCAAATTTGTCTGCATAGGTATTCAGTTGCTCCCGGATCCGGTCCGGTGTTCCAGATACATACTTGCTTTTCTGCATTTCCAGGAAGGCCATCTCCTGCTGATTGAATTCATGGCTCTTTGCCTCGGAGACCGAAGGCATGGGTTGGAATCGGCCATAGAGCGCCATACCGACAAAAACAATTTGAATACATTTCTTCAGTAGCTCCGACTTTTCTTCGGTTTCCGCGCAAATAACAAACAGCCCCATGGAAACCCTGGACTCAGGAAATGTTCCGGAAGGCGAAAACTCCCTGCGATAAAGTTCCACACCTTCTGTACTTCGCACTTCCTGTATAAAATGAGGAAGCGAAAGGCCAAGCCCCCACCGCGCTGCCACAGAAGCATTGGCGCCTCCCGTAAGGATCCATTGCTGCGGCAATGTATCGATGCTGGGACAGGCCATAACCGGGCCTCGCTGAGACATGGCTGCATCTGCGAAAAATGCCTGAAGCTCTTCTACCTTTGCAGGAAAGTTCTCTTCTTTAAAATCGTTGGATGGATTCAGGATTCTCGCAGTATAGGGATCGGTACCGGCAGCCCGACCCAGTCCCAGATCAATGCGGCCCGGATACAGGGCTTCCAGGAGTCGAAAGCACTCGGCCACTTTCAATGCCGAGTGATTGGGCAGCATAATTCCTCCAGCACCCACGCGAATTCTTTCTGTCTGTTCTGCTACCTTGCCAATGAGTATTTCCGGTGTGGAGCTTCCGATAAAAGGCATGTTATGATGTTCCGTTAACCAGAATCTTTCGAAGCCTCTTTCATCTGCAAATCGGGCCAGCTTCACAGTCTCCTCCAGCGCCTGTTTCGCCGATCCGCCGGTCCGTATCATTGTTTGATCTGCTATACTAATTTTCATAATTGTGGTCTACTGAATACTCTTTTGAATCTTTTACCGAAGCCTCTATGGTTCAATGCACTTCCAGGGCTTTTCGCGCATCCACTGGCGCAAATACCACCGGGCGAAATAAGGATGCTCTATCTCAAGAAAACGTCTGCGGAGCCCCGAGGCAATCGAAAGATCATGGATGGAGAATGGAAATAGTCTTACAAACGAACATAGGGCATCCGACGAATTGTAGCCGGTAGACTGTAAGTGTCTGCTCCGCTAATTGTAACTACTTTTGCCCTGGAAAGGTCAAGAGTGCCATCAGGATCCTGAATCTCGGAAGGAAACCGTATCTCCAGGATTCGTCCTACAATCAAACGAGTGCGATTGGCCTCTAACAGGTGTTCTTCTTCGAATCGCAAGCCGATCTGAATTTTACTTTCTGCAACAAAAGGTGCACGATGATCTTGCCAGGGCTCTGGAGTAAGTCCTGTTGCTTCAAACTCAGAATGGCCAGCCGGATACTTACCGGATGTCTGATGTGCGGATTCTATCATATCTTCATGAATATGGTTTATTGTATAATCGCTGGTATCTCGAATGTTATCGTAGGTATGTCGCGAAACGGTGGTGGGCCTGAGTATGAAGCCCAGCAGTGCCGGATCGCTTCCGAGGTGAATTACGGAGCTGAATATAGCGAGGTTCGTCTGTCCCTTTGAGTTGGCTGTGGCAATCAGATTGGCGCTTTTATAACCAGAAAGTGAGTTTACCAGATTAAGCCTGGGTACCTTTCCCAGGCGAGCCAGTTCAGATTCGATCAACTTAACCTTCATGCAATTAGAATAAGAACGATAAATTTTAAAGTCACCCTCCGAAATTACAGTTCATCGAGAACAACAGATAAAAAGTATACTGGTCAGATCAGCGGGGAACGATAAGCTGGCCTGATGCGGCTTCACTACCTTACTTTATTATTCCCAATTCTTCTGCAATGTGCAAGTCCGACAACCCCTGGCAACCAGGCACAGACGTCGGCAGACAAAGACGTTCCTGGAATCCCCATTGAGCTCCAGAAAGGAATATCGAAAAGCTATAAGTTTGCCGGCAGCTGCGAATTTCCTGAAGGGTTTTGCGCACAGCTCTATAGTCCTGATGTAGTGGATGCAGCTACCATGCTTGTTTTGATGGTAAGGAGAGGTTCCTGCCGGCTAGTCCAGATAGACCAGGGAGAATCTCACTGTCAGGACCGCCCGCGATATGGACGATGCCTCCTGGATCCGGTGCAACCGGGCGGCGCTCCGGATGGAACTCTGGTCCAGATGGACATCTACTACGGTGCCCCGCCAGACCATAAAGAACAACGGAGCTGTAATGAAAAGGGCACCTACTATCCACCGATGAGGTAACTCTGACAGAATACACCTGTGATCCCTCTTTAGAGCTTCGGGGACCCATCTGCAGTCTTACGGCTTGATAACGGACGCGTTGTCCAGTGCAACCTTACGACCCAGTTCAAAGTTAATGCCCCCCCGGTGCATCTTATGTGGACCAAGCCTGGGTGTTTCCGTGCGAAACCAGAGGACTTTCACTCCTCTGGATCGTGCCATTTCTAATCGAAGCCGAATCAATTCATCCGAAATGATTTCATGGGATCTTTCCAGAGCGCTGAGAAAGCTAAACTTTTCCGGTGACTCATCACTTCCGCTTCGATACACGAGCTGGTTATCCGGTACCTGTCGCGGAGCGCTGTCGCTTCGCCCACGAAGATATTCGTCCTTTCTATATTTCTTTCGCCCCGTCGCAATGGGAATTACCTGATGCACAATGATCCTGCGAATTCTATCGTTCTCCAGCCAGTGCTCAAATGGAATAGGATCGGCAATGCCTCCATCCCAGTAAAGATCACCGTTTATCTTCTGCGCCTGGAACAGTCCTGGCATGGCGCAGCTTGCCATAATGTATTCTCGGATTAGACCATTTCGCGCAGTCTCCGTACGACCTGCGGTCAGATTGGCTACTGACAGCGCCAGGGTAGGATGCTCACAGTCCTCAATCCTGCGATCACCAATGAATTCTTTCAGCAGGGCCTGAACCTTACGTCCATCGAAGGCCCCGGTTACACCCTTTCTGTTTAACATCAGAGCGGGCATACGGTAGGAAGCCTGCCATTCCATAAAAACCCGGGATAACCTGGGATTGAGAAACTCCTTTGCAATTTCTTCTGGCTGCATTCCGGCAGCATAGAGACCGGCCACGATAGCACCGGCAGAAGCGCCGGAAACATGCTCCGGATGCAACTGCAGCTCCTTCAGTCCCTGGAGAAAACCCGCATGGGCATAGAATCCGAAGTAGGAGGAGTTAAGACAGAGAGCCGTATGCCCTCTGCGAAAGAAGCGAAGCCAGCGAAAACCCATGGGTTTCCTTATAGTGCCCAGATTGTGGCCACTACACGGCGGTCCTGTGCGAACACTTCCATTCCGTATTTTTTACCGCCGGGGGCCTGAACCTTTCCCGATTTTCCGTAATCCTGCTCGATCACTTCCCAGCCGGATTTCTTCATCCCATCCAGAATCATGGCATAGGGAAGGTTCATTTGTTCCGGTTTTATAAATGGAAAGACCAGTTGAAGCTCCCCGGAACTGGCACGAACCACCTCGGCTCCATCGATGTCCAGATTTAACGATTTCCACGGCTCCGGGAGGCTATCGTCGGAACTTTGTTGGCCAGATTCAGTACCGCAGGTAACACTTAACATCAACAGGGAGAATAACACGGAAAGGACTGTGACACTTCGAAATCGCATATTCGAACAATAACCCGGTTCTGAGGATGAGCAAGGAGTTTTCCCGCTCCAACCCACAACGGGACCGGGAAAAATGACTTGCCCTGCCCTCCATTATATCGTTATTTTGCGATATAACAATATGACTCGGTTACCGAAAAAGCCGGCCCTGCCCGATCAGCAACTTCAGGACTTTCTTGAGGCCATAGCAAGCCGCACCAGACAGAAGCTTCTTCTGGCTTTTCTGGATGGCAGAGAAAGGACCGTCAACGAGCTGGTGAGCTATTCCGGATTGGGACAATCCACTGTTTCAGCCCATCTTACGGCGCTCTATCGGGGCGGGCTACTGAATAGAGAAAAAAGAGGAAAGGAAGTATATTATCTCCCGGACCGGCAATCCATTCAAGGCGCATTAAGACGGCTTTCCAGTTACCTGGAGAACTGTTGTCCTTGAATTAGAGTAGCGATTTGCAGGCTTCAGTGGGCTGGTCAATACATCGTTATTTTCCGATATAACGATGGAACAGAGCGATGAAAGGCCATCTTTTGGCCCGAGTAAATGCGAAGGCTTGAAGGTGCAGCCAGGGGAAACCACAGATTCCAGGAATGGTCAGCTGCCTGAAGCCAGGATTACAGATTGGATGATCAGGAGGATCCAAGACAATGGAAAATCAAAAGATAAAGAGAAACGCCTGCGAAAGCAGGCCGGTTGAATCGCTGCAGAAGAAAGTTCTGAGGTACATAGGATTTCCTGTATTACTGGGAATCATGGGAATAGCCCTTGGCTATGACTCAGCACTGTTAGCGTATCCGGGACTACTTGCAGTAGTGATGACAGGATGGTTTCTAGAAAGAATCATTCCCTATGAAATAGATCGTTGGATAGAGCCCGGAGCGTTTAAGCTAAATACAGCGTTTAATCTTGCAACTCTGCTGGTAGGGCCGGCCCTGGGCGTTCTTATATCCTGGACTATTTCTAAAATCGAGATACCAGGTATGAACATATCCTCCTGGAGCTTTGCATTGCAGTTACCTCTGGCTTTGATCGCTTCAGGGTTTTTGCCCTATGTTTTGCACAGGCTTTCCCATGAGCAGGATGGTTTTCTGTGGAGAGCTCATAGTATTCATCATGCTCCGCGAAGCGTTTACTGGTTCAATGCTCTGCGACTGCATCCAGTAAACACTGCCTGGAACACTGCTTCTGGACTGGTTCCCCTGCTGATTCTGGGCTTTGACCCTGAAGTCGTTTTTATGACAGGAGTGCTCAACAACTTCATGTCCATAGTAAATCATTTGAACGCCGATCTAAGACTGGGACCATTTAATCTAATCTTTAACTCGGGGCAGCTCCATCGCTGGCACCACAATAGAAATCTAGATTTCGCAAACCATAATTTCTCAAGTGGACTCTTAATATTCTGGGATTTGGTCCTGGGATCCTATCGATTACCCCGGCGAAGACAGGAAAGCAGCGAAGTAGGCCTCAGTGATGAAACAGATTTTCCACTGGAATCGTTAAAAGAGCAGCTATTGTATCCGTTTCGCCGTACGGATTGCTGCGAAAATCCCGGTCTGGCCGCCTGATCACGCTATCTATTCTGATTTTCCAGAGTATACCTCCGAAGATTGAACGGTAGAATAACCTGACAGAAGTGCTTTGCGCTTCAGTCAGGTTTGATCTTGAAGGGCTACTCCCTAAATCAGATCCAGAATTTTAGTGGTGAAAGGAGTGTAATCCAGGTCGGACTCTCGCTCGAATTGAATGGATGGCACAGCAAACTTCTTTCCGTTTACTTTCAGAGCGCCCTGTACGGAGAAATCCTCGAACTCATTATCGAATTGGCTAAATGTAAGTCGGTATCGTGACTCATCCTCTGACAGCTTCTCCCGGGTCAGGGAAGCCACCCGGGACTTGATCTCATAGTCATCCGGAAAGGTTTCTCCAAACTCCTGGGCGCGAAGAGTAGCCAGCCAATCACTTCCTTCGAGTTCGATTCTTTCTGCATTGCTGGATTTGATATCAACCCAGACTTCCAGGGGACGGGGAAAATCCCGTGTCACCGGAAGGACCGGCAACAGACAGGGCCCCATACTGTGCTGCCAGCTACCGGAAAGAGGAACGTAAACCTGAATTTCATCGGCGCCATCTCGAAATACTGCTCTATCACTGATAATCTGCCAGCCTGTTTCCTGCACAGGAACCATAGAATAATGCGAGCGAAGGGAACTGCAGGCGGCCGTAAGCAGACACAGGAGAGCGATAGAAACGGGGGAGCGCGAGGCCCCCTTAGTAAGAGAAGAAAGATCAGGGAAATGTAGACCGGGAATGGATGAAAAGAATCTCACAGGCGACTTATATTATCTACCGCGAAGATGTCAAACCGGAAGCCATTGCACAAATTATCAACCCTATCCGAGTTCGACAAAATGGGCCTGGCTTTCAAATGAATCCGCCGGGCCGGCTAGCGTTCCAGGGTTCGCTGAATGCAACAGGCTCGCTAGCTTCTTATGGTCCGCTAAAGGCATCAGGCTCGCCAGGTTCTTATGGCTCGCGAAATATTCAGATATCTCCGCAATTCCGGGAGTCGCCGCATTCGTATTTTGCCGGAGCTGGATGGGCTTTGCCCGCCACGATTTAAAAAACTGAGCGTAGGAAACTCTAATTGACCGGAATTAGAATCTCCGTAAGCAAATCCGAGACGGGAGTCTCGGTGGGGTCATTCAAATAGATCTCCAGGCAAAATTCATCGCGGATTTCAAGCCCTCTTTCAGCAACCAGCTGAAAAGCCCTGGGGTAGGCGCCTGCCAGATTTTCGTAGGGCCCCTGAAGCACAAAGCGAGCAAACCTTCCTCCGGCCGCCTGTCGCTGCTTTAAGGGTTCTGGCAGCGGATCAGGGAAGCTTTGCATTTGAACCCCGGCTTGATAGTGGAATCGATCGTCCCCATCCCGTGATTCATCCATTCGCGAAAGAGCCAGCACAGCCTGGATATGGCTGCGATCCAGAGATCCAGCGGATTCCCAGAACTCCTTCCATGCGCGAGGACATTCGGTTTCAAATGGTCCCCGAGCTTCAATATACACCAGAGAAAAACCAGGACGCTCTACTAGCTCCAGATCCGATAGACCTTCCATAATACGCTCCACCGATGACGCTTTCCAGCATCTGCTTTCGCATTCCAGACTTCAACATCTGAAACCCAGGATCTACCAGCATTTTCCAAAGCTACCACCGTTGAGCAGCGAGGTTCCATCACTGAAGCCTGTCCACACTTTTAGATTTTCCGATTCTGAGATCTCAGTTCACACTTTGAGACTTAAGTAATCTTCAATTCCTCCTACATCCACGCAGGTCCGACTTCCCGCAGGTCCGACTTCCCGCAGGATTTTGAAAAATGTTCACAAAAAATCGTGACTTCTATACCCTACTCCCGAATCCTATGATATGAATGACAGTTATAAATATCTCATTATTGGAGCGGATGCTGCGGGGAATTCCGCAGTAGGTCAGATTCGAAGAAACGACAAGGATGGCACAATAGGAATCCTGGAGAAAACTGAAATTATTTCCTACGGTGCCTGTGGTCTTCCCTATGCGATCAGCGAAAATGTGAAGTCCTTTGATGATTTGATACATTTCGATGGTCCAACCTTTGGCCAGAAAACAAAGTCCGATGTGCTCCTGAATCATGAAGCGATCTCGGTAAATACAGAAAAGAAGGTGGTCCTGGTTCGCACACCCAACGGTGAGAAGGAGATTGGATATGAAAAACTGATGTTAGGCACCGGAGCCCCTGCGATAAGGCTTCCTTTCATCGATTACAGCTCCTCCCGAATCTTCGAACTAAAAACGGTGCCGGATGGTCGAGCCATACATGAATTTATTAAAAGAGAAAAGCCTCGCAGGGCAGCCATAATTGGTGCAGGTTACATAGGCCTGGAAGCTGCGGAAAGCTTTCGCGAAATGGGCCTGGAAGTCACCATTTATGAAGCTCTGGATCGTCCGGTGCCCAGGTTGCCGGAAAGCCTGTCGAAGTCCATTGTCTCGCAGATGCAGCAACATCAGATTGAATTTCTTTCGAATACCGCTGTCAAATCTGTAAAGGACACAGGAAAGGGAATTGAGATAGGAACAGAAGCGGGTAATGCCACTTTTGATCTACTACTGGTGGCTGTGGGCGTCAAACCAGCCACCGGATTCCTCGAAGGCTCCGGTATCGAAATGCAGAAAGGAGCAATTGTGGTGGATCAATATGGTGCTACCAATGTAGCAGACGTCTATGCCGGGGGAGATTGCGCTCTGGTATATCACAAGATTTTAAAGAAGGCAGTTTACTATCCTCTGGGACATACAGCCAACAAGCAGGGGCGAATCGCAGGTATGAATATGAGCGGAGATCGCATCGCTTTTCCCGGCATCGTAGGTACCCAGGTATTCAAATTCTTTGACCGTGCCTATGCATTAACCGGCCTTTCGCAGAAAGAAGCTAAGGAGGCAGGCTACGATTTTGAGGAAGCCAGCGCCATGAGACCCAGCCGGGCTGGCTACTATCCGGGCTCCGACAAAGTTAAGATGACCCTTCTTCTGGACAGGAAAGATGGCACAATTCTGGGCGCAGCCATGTTCGGTCCTCTGGACTCTTACGGTCTTATAGATGCGGCCTCGGCACTGGTGAATATGGGAGCCCGGGCAGATGAAGTGGCCTGGATGGACTTCGCCTATGCTCCTCCCTTTGCTCCTGTGTGGAATGCTCTGATCTCCGCAGCCGGCAAAGGATAGTGTACCCTGGACTAAACTATTCCGCTTGACCTACAAAAATCCGGGATGCCTTTTAATTCTGCATGAATTCTACACCGGGCACCCGCAACGTGTTTCTGGCTCTAAGCTGGAGGCTGGAGCTATTCACACATATCGTTCCGGTTCCTATTTCCATCTATTTCTCTGCTACTCTGGTACCCATGACAGAGGAGCAAAGCATGACTGCCTTTATAGCCGGGACTATCAGCGGCACCTTGATGCTCATTCTGGGAATGGTCTGGCGTTACTTTCGACTTCGCAATGTATATGCCGCCCTCAAGCAGGGTGATCATCTAAAGTTCAAAAAGGGCTTATTGAATCATCCGCTCCAGGAAGCCCTGGTTATTGCAGCACGATGGCTGGTGGGTGTGCCCATGGCTCATGTGATGTATGTTCTATACCATGAACGATTTGACTGGGCCGTGCATGCATCCAGCCCCTTCCTCTTATTAATGATCACGCCTGTTTCCATGGCCGCCTATTTCTATATTTCAGAGAGTGTCATCAGAAAGCCTCTCAGCGAACCTGAGTTTAGAAGCATGGCTGTGCCCGGCCTGTTTCGTCTGGGATACTTCCCCCGGCTGCTTTTCACAGTTGTAGCCCTGATGCTGATGCCGCTTACCATGCAGACGTATTTGATCTACCAGTTCATCTACGGGAAGCTTCAAATCTCCAATCCTCTATTTCATATTGGCATTGTACTGATCCTGTTTCTTATTCCTACCGTTATCGCTGCCTTTGCTGTGGCTCGAGCCGTGCGGGCTGGATTGGGAGACACAAGAGATGTACTGTCCAGGCTGGGAGAAGGACACTTTGATGTTTCTGCTGCTGCACGGACGGCAGATGAATTCGGCGAACAGGCCATCCATTTAAACAATGTCATCGACCGTCTACACTCGATGTATGAAAAAATCGAGGATATGAATCAAAACCTGGAAAAGCAGGTCAGAGAAAGAACGCTCCAGCTGGAAAATACTCTTCAGGATGTTCGTGCACTGAAGACTCAACAGGACGGAGACTACTATTTAACTTCACATCTACTTCGCCCTCTTTCCTCCCAGGAAATCAAAAGCGAAACGATTCAAATTCAGCAATACGTAAAACAGAAGAAACAATTTCAGTTCCGAGATCAATATGGAGAAATTGGCGGAGATCTATGTACCGCCCATGAATTGAGCCTTCGAGATCGATACTACGTGGTTTTTTTAAACGGCGATGCCATGGGCAAGTCCATTCAGGGCGCCGGCGGTGCCATCGTCATGGGAACAGTATTCAAGTCCATCGTCGCTAGAACGGATATGGTTGCCTCCCAGAGATCCAGGTTTCCGGAGCAATGGTTGAGGGATGCATTTACCGAGCTCCAGACTGTGTTTGCAGCCTTCGACGGTTTCATGCAGGCTTCGGCCACGGTGGGCGTTCTCGATGAAGTGAACGGATTTCTGTATTACTTCAATGCCGATCATCCGAACCTGGTCCTGTATCGCGACGGAAAAGCCAGCTTTCTGCCCGATGAGCAGAGTACCATGCGATTTGGCATCGAAGGTCTGGGAAACGACTTTCATTTAAATACTTTCCAGCTCAAGCCCGGAGATGTTATCATCGCAGGTTCTGATGGAAGAGATGACCTGGTAATTGGAACCGGAAGCGATGGAGTGCGTCAATTCAACGATGACGAAAACGCCATCCTCACTCATGTTGAAAAGACCGGTGCCGATCTCGAAGGCCTGGTAAGGAGTATTGAAGATTTCGGAGAGCTGGCGGACGATTTGAGTTTGCTGAGAATCTCCTTTAGAGAACAGGAAAGTCCAGGCGAAGGGAAGCCACCGGGAGAGCTTCTTCAAAAGGCAGCCTCTGCCTACAAGATTCGGGACTATTTGCAGGCCGCACGATTATACTCCGAATATGCAGCGGAGGATCCGTCCCGGGTGGATGTTTTGTTTCATGCATCCTATTGCTACAAACTGGGCCGGAGCTACGAACTGGCATGCGATTTCGGGGAGCGATGCCGAATCCGGGACCCGGAAATGGTTAAAAATCTGGTGAATCTGGGAGATATCCATAGATTGCTGGGAAATCGATTCAGGGCCCGAAGTCTCCTTGACGAGGCTCTGGCAAAAGAACCAGACAATGCTTCGGCGCAGCAACTGGCATCCGTACTGCAACATCCGGCCGCCTGATTCGAGACTGGAAAATGATTGCTAAAGTTTCCATTCCTTCCCCAAATAGGACGCGATGACATCATCCCTTATCTGGACGCTTATTGCCGTGTACGCGGGCTTTTTCCTTCTACTTCAGTGGGTGGAGAAACGACTATGATTCTGGGTCATTATGCAGCCGCCTACGTAGCCAGACCTCATGCCAGATCCGCTCCATTCTGGCTTCTCCTAATCTGTTCGAATCTGGCCGAGTTTCTCTGGCTCGGGCTTGCTCTGCTTGGTATTGAATCTCCTGAGCCCTCCTCCCTTTTCGATGCTACTTTTCAAAATCTGCAGGTTCATATGACCTACAGTCACAATCTTATTCCGAATCTGAATCTGGGGCTTCTTGTCTACGGACTGGTTCTGTTAAGATTTCGTTCTCAGAAGTTAGCGCTCTGGTGCGCTTTTCTAACTGTATCCCACGTATGGCTGGATTTCATTGTGGGCTTTGAGCATCAGGTGCTTGGCCCGGAAAGCATGAGCATTGGCCTGAACTCCTACGCCCGATTCCCACATCTGGCGGTGATCATTGAATGGCTCTTTTCCATGGCCTGCCTGGTATACTATTTCAGGTCCGAATCCAGGGCCGGCATGCCTGTATCGAGAAAGAAAAAGTCAGTTCTGCTTATCGCATTTTCTGTGGGAGTGCTACTCTGGCTGCCAAATGCTACCATTCCAATGCGAGATCTACTTCCATTCTAATAAATTCCATTGCAAATATTATCCGGCGCTCCATGAACTGTGGTTGTATTGGATCATGACCCGAGGAAAGCTGACACCATGTCATCGCAACTATTTCTCTATGCATTCTTCGCTCTCAGCGCCATTCATGTGATGGGTGAGCTGATGCAGGATCCGATTCGCCAGCGAATTCGCATGGGTAGTAAGCCGCTACTGATGCCTGCTCTGATCGCTTATAGTTTACTGCATACGGATGATCCCAACTGGTGGATCGTTGGCGGACTTTTTCTGGGATGGATTGGCGATGTAGTTCTGATGTTTCCAAAGGTAGTACTGTTGTTTATGATAGGCCTGGCATCGTTTCTTCTGGGTCATGGACTTTACATCTATGCCTTTCTGGAATCCACCGGCTTTCTGGATGGCATGCCCCTGTGGTTCATAGCTCTTTCTGCTGTATTTGCTTTCGCAGCCGCAGGAGTCTTTCTATACTTCAAGCCCCATCTCGTCGGCGACAATGCGAACAAGAAGGTGCCGGTAGCTCTGTATTGTGCCATCATCCTGGCAATGAGTTATGCCTCTCTGGCCATCTGGCTTAACGGGGCCGGCTCCGGAATATTCTATGTAGCGCTGCCTTTTATTGGATCTCTGTTCTTTATTGTTTCCGATGTACTGCTGGCCCAGCTACTCTTTGTTAAGCCATTCAAGTTCGATAAGGCAATGAATATGACAGCCTATCTCGCGGGTCAGTATCTCATCGCTCAGTCTTACCTGCCATACCCTTTCGGTTAAATTCGTGCGCTCCCTTTCTCGGCATTCAAACCGAGGAAGGGAGATATCATACTCACCATTCCTGCATCTCCTTAACAGCCCCGCTCCATTCCCTATCTTATCCCGTAGTCAATTCTTGCTACATTCGTGCCGGGTACTCTCGCGCCGGCAACCTGCTAGATTGCGCTCCTTTTCCCTGGTCCTGTTCTCTTTCATGCAGGGCCGCATGAATCATGCCCTGGCAATAATTTGCGCGATGATCCAGAACATTGGTTGCCTTTCAGAAAAGCCAGGGTAAAGCTGACACCATGTCATCGCAGTTTTTTCTTTATGCATTTCTGGTTCTGAGTTCCGTTCATGTCCTGGGAGAATTTCTGCAGGATCCCATTCGCAAAAAAATACGAATGAGTACCAAGCCATTATTGATGCCAGCATTGATTGCATACAATCTCTTGCATACCGATGATCCGAATTGGTGGATTGTTGGCGGGCTGTTTCTGGGATGGATAGGCGATGTAGTTCTGATGTTTCCCAAAATCGCCATTATGTTTTTGATCGGGCTTGCCTCTTTTCTGGTAGGACATGCTCTTTTTATCTATGCATTTCTGCAGTCCAGCTCCTACCTCCAGGGAATGCCAATGTGGTTTATGGGCCTGGCCGCTATATTCGCATTCGCGGCAGCTGCTTTCTTTACATATTTCAAACCTCATTTGACGGGCGAAAATGCAGATAAGAAGGTACCTGTGGCTCTGTATGCCTCCATCATTGTGGCCATGAGCTACACCTCTCTGGCCATCTGGCTCAATGGTTCTGGATCCGGGGTATTTTTTGTTGCATTGCCCTTTATTGGTTCACTCTGCTTCATTGTTTCCGATTTTCTACTGGCGAATCAGCTCTTCATTAAGCCCTTTAAGTTCGACCAGGCGATTATCATGCTGACCTATCTGGCAGCTCAGTTCTTCATCGCACAGGGCTACCTGCCCTATCCCTTTTAGATTCAGGGCCTGACGTCCGGGTGACGTCAGGGACCGAGCACGAAATGAGTCCCGGACAAAATGCCGGTACTGGAATTGAGTCACGCCATGTCAGAGGCTATTTTGCCGAGCACATCCAGATGCTTCAGCATCGATTCGGTGGGGGGCAATGCGCAGTTTATGCGGAGGTAATTTCGGTAGCCTCCGGAAGGAGAAAAGATGGGGCCCGGAGATACGGTAATTCCTTTTTCCAGGGCCCGCTTTTGAAGCTTCAATGTGTCTATCTTAGCCGGTAGCTCAAGCCAGAGCCAGAATCCGCCTTCCGGACTGGAAACCCGGAGATCCAGTGGCCATTGCAATATTCGTTTTCTAAATTCTGCCATGCGAATTCGGGACTCTTTGCGAAGCCTGCGAAGATGCCTATCAAATTGCCTCTTTGAAAGAAAGAGAGCCAGGGCTTGTTCGGTTAACCTTGAATTTCCCAGGCTCAGGGTACGGAAGCGCTCCAGCATGGAATTGTGAAAGTCAGAAGGGCCGATGAGCCAGCCCAGGCGCATGGAAGGAACGATACTTTTGGCAAACGACGATACCAGAAAAATCCGTTCCCTGCCAAGGGAGATAAGAGGTGGACATCTTCTAACTCCATGATGAATACCACCATAAACATCGTCTTCCAGAATGTAAAAATCATATCGCATGGCAAGATCAAGAAGCCGGATGCGTCTTTCATTATCCATCAGGGCGCCGGTCGGATTATGAAAATTAGGAACTGTAATCAGAAGCCGCGGCCGAGCCCCCTTTCGGAGTCTGGACTCCAGGGCATCAATATCGAGACCCAGCCCGGGATCTACCGGTACCTCCAGTAGCTTGAGTTTGAACTTCTTAACTTGATGAAGAAATCCGCTATAACAGGGGGACTCCAGGGCTACCAGATCGCCTTCCCGTAGCATTTCGCGGAGCACCAGATAGGCCGCTTCGGTGGCGCTTCCGGTTAATATCAGTTCCTGCCAGCTTATATCAACACCTGCCTGTCTATATCTAAGAGAAATCTGTTTTCGCAACTCCTCAAGTCCCGGAGGAAAACTATAGGTATGGACGTTTTCTAAACGATACGCTTCCATCAAACATCGCTTCAAGGCACTTACTGGCAGCATATCCTCGGATGGAACAGCCAGTCCAAAAGAAGCAACCATGGTTTTGTTACCCAGACTGAGAGTCCGATCCAGCGCGGGGTCCAGGGATAGACGCTGGAGAAGGCGAATCTGTTCCGGCCTGGGACTTTCATCCGTCGACTGTCCTGTGGCATAGTAACCGCCTCCGGGTACGGATTGAATACGACCCATATCCAGTAGGATGCGATAGGCTTCTACTACGGTGCCCTGGCTGAAACCGGAAAGCCGAATGGATTGTCGTATGGAAGGAAGTTTGCTTCCGGGCTGTATCTCTCCATTCTCCAGGGACCGGATCATACTCCTTACAAGCTGCATGGGACGACTGTCTGCTTCTGATTTTTCGGTTCCGGGGGGCATTCAACTGTTATAGTGTTTTTTGCTGAATCTGCAACTGTTATTTTTTTCCCTTCACAGGTATACTTTCCTCATGAACCATACAATCTATCCTGCTCCTGCAGTCAGACGATCAGTAGTAAGAGATATCCTGGCATTTCACAACCGCCCGGATATGATTCCATTCGCCGGCGGTTTACCGGATCCGGATACGTTGCCCGTAGCTGAAATCGCACGAGCCGCTCAGTATGTGCTTTCGCGCCAGGGTGCCGTGGCTCTCCAGTATGGCACAACAGAAGGATACCGCCCCTTACGCGAATTCGTAGCTGAATATCTTTGCAAGCGCGGCTTTGCCACAGTTCCCGATGAAATAATTATTACCAGCGGATCCCAGCAAGGTATGGATCTGATTTCGCGATGGTTGCTAAAACCAGGGGACCCTGTATATGCCGTAGAGCCAATGTATAACGGAGCGCTACAGAATTTTGAGTCCCACGGCGCCTGTATTGTTCCGCTGGCTACAGACCGGGAAGGACCGATTGTGCATCCCCTCATCCAGGCTTTTTCGGCAGGGAAGACTCATGCTCCAGGTGGCTTCCTGTCACTTTCCAGAAGCTCACGATTCTCCGTAGGCAAAGGTCCGGGTCTCCTCTATTTACAGCCTACTCTGGATAATCCCACAGGTGGAGTCATTTCCACCAGCCGACGAATGAGAATAGCTCGAGCACTGGGTCACTTTAGAGGCTGGATGCTTGAAGAGGATCCCTATGGAGAACTGTTGTTCGATGGTCACTCAGAAAGTTATATCTCAAGCCTGCAGCCAGATCGCAGCCTTCTTCTGGGAAGTTTCTCAAAGATAGTGTCTCCGTCCCTGCGTATTGGCTGGATTCGAGGCCCCAGCAAAGCGATAGATTCTCTGGTGCCCATTAAGCAGTCTATGGATCTTCACACCAATCTATTTTCGCAGATGGTACTGCATCGCTTTCTTCAAGATACGAACCTGGACTCCCATCTGGAGCGTATTCGAGATATCTATCGCAACCGGCAAACAAAAGCAATAGGTGCGTTGCTACGGTATGGAATCATACAGGATCTGCCGAATCCACCGGCCGGGGGAATGTTTCTGTGGATCGAAACAGAGATGGATTCCGATGAACTTGCCCGAAGGGCTATGAGCCAGGGGGTGGCACTTGTTCCGGGAAGCGCCTTCTTTTCGCATCCGGCAGATGGAAAGAGATTCTTTCGTCTGAACTATACGGCTGTAGATAGAGATGCGATTGAAACTGGTATTGAAAGATTGGCCAGAGCTCTCAGCCTGGCGCGGCTTCCGGATGTTGCGAAAAATGGAGGGGTTTTGTAGCCATCCTCCATTCCATCTCGAAACTACCGATAGATGACCAGCGACAATACAGGACGATCCTGGAAAATACTGATCACATCTGGAAGGAGATTCGAATGAAGGTCGAGGAAATACTTGCGAAGTATGAGGCAGGCGGCCGATTTTTCAACGTGAATGGAGTGCAGAGCTTTGTACTGGATCAGGGAAAAGGAGATCCAGTACTCTGTATCCATGGAGTTCCTGCATCAGCCTATCTCTATCGCAAGGTGGTGCCGGCCCTGGCCCGTCATAATCTGCGAGGAGTGGCTTTTGATATGCCCGGACTGGGACTGGCCGATCGACCTGAAGACTTTGATTATACCTGGTCCGGACTGAGTCGATTTTGCGAAGAAGCCGCCAATTCTCTGGGACTGGGTCGATTTCATCTGGTGGTGCATGATATCGGCGGCCCCGTAGGCCTGATGCTGGCCGCGCGCAACCCGGAAAGGATCAAATCCCTGACCATTCTAAACACTTTGATCGATGCTGACACATTTCATCGCCCCTGGATGATGGCACCGTTTGCCTGGCCCATCATCGATCGTATCTGGCTGGCTTCCATGAATCGATGGCTACTTTACATGCTGTTTCGCTACACCGGAGCAGCTGATTTCTCGAATCTACCCAGACAGGAAATCTATGCCTATGTGGACCTGCTCAAGCGAAAGGATAGCGGCAAGGCATTTCTCAAAATCATGAGAGGCTTTGAATTGACCCCGGGCGTTCGAGATCTATGCCATGCAGCGGTTCAGAATCCGAATTACCCTCGCCAATTGATCTGGGGAATAAAGGACAGGGCCCTTAGTTTCGAAAAGCAGGGAAAAAGGATACTGGAAGTTGCGGGAATAAGCGAGGCTACTCGGGTTAATGGAAAGCACTTCCTGCAGGAAGACAATTCCGAGCTCATCGCACAGCGAATTTCCCGATTGGCTCAAGGTACCCGATAGAAGGCGAACCCGTCAGTCCAGCGAATCAAGCGGAAAGAGAAATTTCTGAATAAATCCGCGCCACGGCTATACAGAGGAATTTCTGATTTTACACTTTACGGCAACGCCGGGGGTAAGGAAATTCCGGCATGTCCACTGAATTCGAATTTATCACCTACGAAAGAAAAGACTCTATTTGCTTGATTGGATTGAATCGTCCAAAATCGCGAAATGCGATGAACACCAAGATGCTTCAGGAATTCGCCCTGGCTCTTACAGCATTCGAGGATGATACAGATGCACGCTGCGCGATAATCTTTGCTCATGGAAAGGCCTTCACCCTGGGTCTTGAATTGGATGACGTTGCGTCCACAATGAGAAATGGAAATGCAATGCTCCCCGAAGGAGCCCTGGATCCATGGGAAGCTGGTAACGGTTCCAATCGCGTGCGAACGAAGCCTGTAGTGGTTGCTGTACACGGATTCTGCCTCACACTGGGCATAGAGCTACTGCTGGCCTCCGATGTTAGGCTCGCGGCTCCCTCTTCTCGCTTTGCTCAGGTAGAAGTGCAGCGAGGCATTATGCCGTTTGGAGGCGCCACTTTTCGCTTCGTTCAGTCCGCAGGTTGGGGTCATGCAATGAAATACATGCTCACCGGGGATGACTTTGGTGCGGAGGAAGCCCTTCGCATGGGGCTCATTCAGGAAATCGTTGAGAAGGATCGGCTTCTAGAAAGAGCCCAGGAAATCGCAAATCGCATTGCAGATCAGGCCCCTCTGGCGGTTCAGGCTACCATCGCCTCGGCCAGAAAGGCCCAAATCGAGGGGATCCCCGCATGCAAGGAATCACTTCTCCCTGAAACGTTGAGACTGATGCAAACCGAAGACGCTGCGGAAGGTGTGCAATCGTTTCTAGAAAAGCGAAAAGCTGTCTACAAAGGGAAATAAGACCTTCACTGATCCTCTAGCGCGGATCTTTCAATGATTCCAGGGCTCTTGTATATGGCTCGGCTCTTCTCTCTGCAAATCCGTCAATTAATAGTCCAATGCCGGCAGCGAGGATGAGTATGGCCCCTGCGGCCCTGGTCCATTCCCAGGGCAGATAATGAACAATCAGTCCCAGCGCTGCAATGGCTCCAAAAGCATAAAAGGTCATACGAAAGTTCCTGTTTACGGCCTCCATTCGAGGAAGCTCATTCTGGACCATTGCCGCAACGTCCTGACTAAATTTTTGCTTGAGTGCCGCCACCTGCGCCTTTGTGCGGAAGGCAACCGTTGCCCCTGTAACCAGTAGAATGAGACCAAAGATGAAGCATGGAATGGCAATGCCCCAGGCAAAACCACCTTTCTCTGCCTTCAGGGCAACAATACCCAATCCGATGAGTAGCAGACCCACCGGAGCAATAAAGAAAGCGGCTTCCAGCTTCTCACCACGGAAATAGGTTTCCAGTATCTCAATAAAGTTCATATCAATAGAATTGTTCATCCCTGGTTTGAATCCAGCCATTTTTGCCAGAGCCGGGCCTTGCCAGGTCAAACGCTGGTCTGTTCAGAGGGCGGCGGCCCCGGGCATCTCCCGAACGCCAGTCAATCAGAACCCACCCGTTCGACTTAAAACGCCATTTCGGGCAAATGCGAACTCGCTCGGCAAATGGGATTCGATTGACGAATCTCTAGCAGATGATCTGCACAAATCGGATTGAAAGCACGGTTCGCTTTCATCTCCCGAACGCCAGTCAATCCATTCCCGCCCGTTCGACTTAGGACGCCATTTGGGGCAAATGCGAACTCGCCCGAAAAGTAAGATTCGATTGACAGAACGGCCTGAAGTGATTGCAGCCCCGGGCTCAGCCACTGGATTCCGAGTCCCCGCACGGTTCCTCGCAGACCGGCCAGGTGATAACCCGAACCATACCTCGAGTGCAAAATCAGGACCACTATTGTGGCGCGCCGCGATAATAGTGCCAGAGAAGAATACTGCCCGCAGTCCTATAAGGAGACCAGTGTTCCACAGCCTTTCGCGCCTGGGATGCGGTGAAAGGCTGCCTGCGTTTCTTTAATCGGGATAGTGATTGTCGAAGTGCCAGATCATCAGCGGCAAAGACATCCTTTCGATTCAGAGCAAACATAAGAAATATCTCAGCAGACCATCGACCAAAACCATACTGGGACTCGATCATCGAAATGACTTGATGATCGGCCAGCCTTCGCATTCCAGGAAAATCGATCGTTCCGGCTTCTGCATTCTGTGCCAGAGATCGAATATAATCGGCTTTTCGCGCAGAAAGACCAGCCGAACTCAATTCGTCTATGCTGAATCTGGAAACAATCTCCGGACTGATGTATTTCACCAATGATTGAAACCTCAGAAAGATGGAGGCCGCTGCCTCCTTGCTGATTTGCTGGCCAATCACTATTCGAACCAGGGTTTCGAATTCGTCTCGCACGGGACGCGGCTCGGGAAAGCCCACCAGTTGAAGGGCACTGGCCACATCTGGATCCTCAGCAGCCAGAAATCTTAAATGCTTTCGCAAGGTTGTCTTGTGCATACTGTGAACGCTGCGGCCAATTCTCTTTTTCCGGCTATGCCATCCCGGGCTTTACGAATGCGGAATTCATGAAGCCTCGGAAGATACGTCGGAAGCTTCCGGTGGTTCCGGGGCAGAAATCGGGTAATGCACCAGGATGGATCGATTCAAGAAAGAAATCGTTTCGAGGTAACGCTCCCGATCTACAGAATCCCAGAACCTTTTCTTTAGTTCTAAAAAGGACTCTCCACTTAAATCGTTTAGCTGCTCCCATTCAAAGGAAGCCAGGATATGGGCGGCCCATTCATCTATCACTCGATGCGATGCATAGAAATGCGAGTAGCGATCATAAATCTCCTCCCGGCGATAACCCGGGAGTAAATTCCACATATCATGAATTAGCTTTCGATACTCCGGCTCCAGGTAGTAGAGAGCGTGAGACAGCTCATGCTTCAGTGTTACCTCACATTGAAAAATAGAACTGGCATCACCGGAATCCGGAAATCTCAGAATAGAAAAGTACAGATCCCTGGATGCGTTGCATTGACGAACAAACCAGGATTCGCAGGGATTCCTGATGCCCTCTGGAAAGGTGGCTGAAAACCGTTGCACATCGGCCGCACTGAAATTACTGCCAAAGAATAAAGATTCGTAAAGGAGACCTCTCTGCTCGGACCAGTAATCCTGTATCTCCTGTAAGGTGCACTGCTCTCCCTGGAAAACAGGATTCTCAATGAAATGCGAAATCCTGGCCGTGCCTTCCAGAAACTCGGAGGGAGATAAAACTATAATTCGAACAAGCCCCCGGCCAAGCGGCCATTCTTCCTGAAATAGAGGATTCATAAAGCAGGTTCTAATAGAGTCGGCCAGATCTTCGAATCAAGAGCAAAAAATGGACGGGAGGCAATAATAGGGCAATCCTGAAACGGTGGCATCCGTAGAGAAAGCCCGGGAATTCATCGGTCCAGGGGCCGGATTCTGACCGGAATTCAGCACCGGGGTTTCATTGACCTTATCAAGCGCAATCTTCGAATAGCCCTATGCTGATGCAAGTTGTTGCCTGGACGGCATCTCTCTTCGTATTTCTGTCATTCTTCATGAAGACAATGGTGCCATTGAGAATCATGGCCATTGTGAGCAACCTGACCTTTATTGCCTATGCTTTGCTGGGAATTCAGGAAGGTGTCTTCGACAAAGTAGCGGCCATATTCGTTCTGCACGTTGTGCTGTTACCCCTTAACATCACCAGATTGTACCAAATGACCTCACTTATTAACAAAGTTCATCAGGCCTCCAACCATGATTCCGGTGTGGACTATCTGATTCCGCATATGACCAGACGCGAATATCCAGAGGGACACGTGCTGTTTCGTCAGGGAGACCCGGCGGATGGCATTTTCTTTATTCAGAAGGGCACTGTGAAATTACCGGAGTTCGGTAAAACCATGGAAGCCGGAGCGGTTTTTGGAGAAGTAGGTATTTTTTCGCCGGACAATGTTCGAGCCGGGACAGTGATCTGCGACGAAGCATGCACTGTGTATCAGATTTCGCGAGAAAAGGTTTTGCAGCTATACTATCAGACCCCGGAATTCGCTTTCTATATGATGCGTTCCGTGGCCCAGATCGTCCAGGATAATACAGAGATCCTCACCAGCATGGCCGGTAAAGCGAAGCAAAAAGAGTTAACCGGAGCCAGCGCAGGCTAGCAGGCTGATGGCTCCGAGCCAGAACTTCACTTCAAAGAAAACTTTCGCAGCATCGACTCACGCTGCTGCGGCATCCTCTTTTCGCTCTAGAGCATCCTTTCGGCCCATCCGAGCTTCCTTTCGCTCAAATCTGCGAGTCCCTGCTTCAGAAGAGGTGCGGGCTTTCAGGAACTCACCCAGACGTTTTTTGCCCACCACCGGGGTAAATTTACCTGCTTCGAATGCAATGGTACCGCCCACGATTACATAGGGCACCGTAGAATCGTTTCTTCGCACAAGCCTTTCATGACCTTTAAAGCGTTCCATGGGCTCCTCATGAATCTGCTCCAGAGAAGCATCCAGGTGCTTCGGATCAATAATCACGAGATCCGCACGAGCGCCTTCATAAATATGTCCGGCCGCAATTCCATGCCAGTCAGCCAGTTCTTTGCTCACTCGCCACACAGCTTTTTCCATAGACATTAGCGGCTTACCGGCCTTATGCGAGTCCTGCACCAGCTTTAGCATACGAAGAGGAAAGTTATAGTGCGCCATGTTCCGTAGATGGGCACCGGCATCTGAAAAACCGATCAATACCTGATTGGAGGAAACGATTTTTTGAAGAGGTTTTAGGCGATCGTTTCCCACTTTCGTATGCCATCGAATGGCCTTATCATACTGATAAACCAGGTCCAGAAAGGTATCCTCGGTACTTTGCTTTCTCTCTTTTGCAATTTCAGAGAAAGTTTTTCCAACCAGACTTTCATCGGGACAATCTACGATTCTAGCCAGGCCAAAGTTTCGGTGAAAAACCCTGGGCGAGAAGGGGTTTCGCCATTGTCGCTTAAACCATCTGCGATATTCCTTGCTTTCTATTAACTTGCGGCGCTCCTCCACCTGGTCTTCATAGTCCAGAGCGCGAGAACCAGCGCCAAACTCTTCGAACACCACCAGGTCAATCCCATCGGACCACACATCAAACAGCTCCGGAAGAGCCTGATAGCGAAATTTGCCACGGACAAGATTGGCTATCCTGGAAAACAGGGGAAGCACCCGATAAATCGACCGATTCGAGCGAATGTCCATTAGAGATACAAGGGATACTCTGAGCCTGCGAAACATGGACAGGGCCAGATAGACGAATACCTCGTATTTTGTGGAGATATTTGGTATACATTGTAGCGATGAATCCTTGCGAGCCACCAGGCGAATGCATTTAAATAACTCGGACCAGCTTGCATAGCTGGAGGGCAATAATTGGCTACGAAACCGGTTCCCGCCCACTTTGTCCCAGAAATTTGTATTGATGGAAAGTCCCAGATAACCCAGATCAATTCCCTCTTCGATTAAACCCAGAATCTGTTTCATTTCATCAGCGGTGGGTTTCTGCTTCGTTAAGGATCGCTCAAATCCCATTACATGGCTTCGAACCGCAGAGTAACCTACGTAGGATGCAACATTGACGCCCAGCGGAAGATTTTCGAAATGATCCCGATACTCCTCCAGGGTTTGCCATGTTTTCTTTTCCTTCATCAACGGCAGAAGAGAATCATACGGGATCGCTTCGACGCGAGTGAACATATCGGTCACATCCTCTGCACTCCCCAGGGCAGCAGAAAGGGAACAACTCCCCATGAAAATCGTAGTGACCCCATGCCTGAGGGATTCGGGCAGCTCAGGCATCACCTCTACCTCGGCATCGTAATGGGTATGTATATCTATAAAACCAGGAGTAATCCATTTCCCGGAAGCATCCACCATTCGTGCTCCTTGCATTGCCTGGATCGGCTCCTTCGAGATTCGAGTAATCTTGCCTCCCTCGATCAAGAGATGACGAATTCTGGCTTTTGCCTGAGTTCCATCAAATAAAAGCCCGTTGTTTATGATTAGCGTTTGCTGACTTTCGTCCACATTGTGATTGGCGCTCATTGTTCCCCCTGCGCAATTCTGATTACTCTTTGATGCTCTTTTTAAGATTCGCTGGCCCGATCTGAAACCGGTGCTACCTTGCAACGGTCGAAAGCTGGAGGAGACTCGTTTCTAGCTTCTCGGATCGCCGCGAAATTCGCATTCGAATAGGGCAAAGACCCTACACTCATTATCCTATGTTTTCTTTATTGAATATTGACTCCAGAGTCAATGTCAATGTATTTTTGGGCCAATTCCTCCGGGGCCACTTCGATGCGAAGATTGCACCCTTTCTTCGGCCGCATTGATCAATTCATAATTGATCCGCTTGCCCCAGCGTTTTCGACTGTTCGTGAGATATCCCAGCTCCAGTTTCTCCAGATTTTGCGCCTTCTCGATAATTCGCTCCAGGAGCCAACCCAGTTTTCGTATACCTGGATCTATCTTCTGCTCTCCCTCGAAGAATTCCAGTCGGACGGCTGCTCCCTGATTGTAGATCCCTTTGATCTCTGAATACATATAGTATCTGGGCTGGCCCATACGGTTTCGAAAAGTGACCCCGCGATCATCCACAAAAATCATTTCTGGAGTCGTAGCCACCCCGTACACGCTACGAATGGCGCTTCCAATGATTACGATTCCAATCAACCGGATAGCCTGGTCTGGCATCATTATGGGGAGATCTCTGGAAATGTCTCCAAGAAAAGCGGATGCGCCGTACATCAGTCCGGAAACAATTCCTATAACAATTGAAGCGCCTATGATGGTGGCGAGTAGACCTGGACCGGGTATCTGAATTCGCTTACCCACGTTTTCTCGAACTCTACGCCGAGCATTGCCGATCAATGCGGCATCGGGCTCCTTTTGCCATGCCACGGACCACAGTGCGCTGTCTTCAGGCTCTTCCATTATAGAACCGAGATGTGGGCTTTCGGCCAGCAGGGTTTCCAGTAACTGGCCCATTTGCTCAAGGTTTCCATCCACCAGAGCGCTGCTTCCGTTTTTCATAGAAATTCGAATCGCATTGCCTTCGTGCTCATCCACATCAATTCCGAAGATGTCTTCCATTTTTCCCTGAATAAGGGTGCGGCCAAAGAAGCTTATCATTCTCAGCTCCCTTCCCTGGAGTTCCACACGATTCGCTATCCAGAAGAACTGACGTCCTTTGTAGACAATGCCATAGTAAAAGAACCCCAGCAGCACAGAAAACACGGTGGGCCCAACCACTCCCATTCCCATTTTCTTAAGATAAGAAAACAGGAATGGAGCAAGCACAATCAGCATGGCCATAGCCAGTATTATCAAAAGCCACTTCATCAAATGCGCGATCCGATTCAATCCAGATCGATTTAAGTAGACAATCTTCGCGCCTGACTCTCTATCCATGGGTTGCACTTCCTTTGCAGACATGGGAAGCCAGGATAGGCGATTTTGCATGAGTATCAAGTGTTTTCAAAATTTATTAAAGGAATGGTATCAGTAGTATTGGACATGACTGACAGACCGGGCAAAGTCGCTCCATGCTCAAACGCATCGTAATTGGACTTCTCATAGGAAGCTCAATTCCATTTATACTGCTAGCTATTTATCTCTTCCGGCCCCTCAGTTATACACCTCATCCAGCCAATTTCGAATGCGTAAGCCTGGCCGATGGTCGTTTTGAAGCACTGGAGCCCAAAGCTGGATACATATATGGCATCGGATTGTCCTACAGTCAGCATATTGATGAGACTGCCTCCAGCTTTGACCCGAATGAATCGCCCCCGATATTTGAAAAAAGCCGCATCTCTCTAAGTGGCCATGGACAGAAGATTGCCATGCCGTCCCGAAAGGATTTGATCCAGGCCCTGGAGGGTATGGAACCCGGGCTGGGCCAGCGGGTAGATGAAAACTTCGAAGAGCTGCCGGTGCTGCTGGATTACGAAGTGGAGCTTGCATTTGTGCTTCTTGAGGATATCCAGGATTCAGACTTCGCAAATGAAGACTTTGCTCCGGACCTTGGCTTTTTCCTGGCAAACGACGTTTCTTCGCGCATCATTGCCGTTCTGGGAGAAGGTCAGCCGAATCGCTACGATTACTGGGGACTTTCCAAGAGCTTTCCGGGTTTTCTGCCCGTCTCCGATCGTATCTGGATTCCGAATGAGTCCGGGCCCAGAACCCTGCCCTGCATAACCATCGAAAGTCATGTAAACGATGAGCAACGTCAGAGTAGTTCTACCAGCGATATGATCTACACTCCAGCAGAACTAATTCGATACATTCACAAGAAATATCCAGACCGCAAACTGAAAAAGGGAGATATCGTTCTTATGGGCACTCCTGGAGGGGTGGCGTTTCAAACTCCTCGCTGGCTGGCTCGAATGGCATCGCTGGTTAGTATGGATCGCTTCGGTAAACTCCGGGCTGTGCTTCGAAGAGATACGCGATTCCTGGAAGTAGGCGATCAAATGCGAATCCAGGCAGAAGGTTTCGATGCGGTGGAGAATGAGATAGTATACCCGCAAAAAAATCACCCTTAAATCCCTATTCTAAATGCATTTTATGATTGCCGACGTTGCATCCACTGAACTACCTGCAATATGGAGGGACCGGTGGAAAAATCAGCTGGAATCTGGCAGTTTTCGTCCTTTTACATTCGAAAAACTATCCGGATCACTGGCATGTTGCTACTGGCTGCAGCTCTATCTGGCTGCTTCCTTCATCCAGCCAGCGGCACAGAACCATCGCAAGAGCTTTTCGGTTTGTCGGATTCGGATATGGATTCAGAGATTACTGCCGCTCTCCTGGCAGGTCTGATGAATTTCAACTCCTCCACTCATATAACGCTATACAATGCCGGCATTACCAATGGAAATATGGGTGGCATCGCCGGCGCCAACGCTACCTGCAACGCTTCCTCCAATAAGCCCTCGGGAACTACCGGGATTGCATTCCTTTCTACTTCCGATCAAAGTCTGTTATTTCGGTCCGGGGTACCCGTAACGCTGCCTATCCAGGGTCCAAACGGACTGCCCATTGCAAATAACTGGCCTGACCTGTTTGGATCAGGAGAGACCATCTTGAATCCCCTGGGCGATGCTGGAGTTCTTCCCTTTCCCTCCAATGAATTCTATTCCGGAAGCAACGTGGATGGGCTTGTAGAACCTGGCTATACCTGCAACGATTGGATGAGTTCCGATGGACAGGCCTTTGATGCAACGGTAGGAATAGGCGATGAAGTGAACGACCTGTGGATTTCACATACAGATCCTCCAGGCTGCAATGAATTTCTATATTTGCTCTGCGCCGCCTGGTAGCAGTCCTTGAGACCGAACTCGCCATTCCATACTGGCGAACTTCTTTATTCTATTCAGCAGTACCCATTCTTTCATCTGTGACCAATTAGCCTGTAATTCGGCCGGCTCAGCCAGGACGCTACGATGCACAGAGGGATGCCATGTGGTTGAGAACCAGTTGTAACTTCACATTTGATATTCAGTTTCCCACTCCCTTTATCTGGATGCTTCGGCCGCGCAGTGGTCCACTGCAATGGGTGGCCCGGGAGGAATTTCGGGTAAAACCACAGGTTCCGGTATTCGAGTTCACGGATCCGTTTGGTAATCTGTGCCAGAGGCTCGTTGCACCTCCGGGACGATTCGAATTAAACACCAGCTCCGATGTTCACACTCCAGATCAAATCGACCAGGGCTTTGGCGAGCCAATGATTCTGGTGCAACATTTACCTGAATCGGTGCTTCCTTATTTATTGCCCAGTCGATTCTGCGAATCGGACCGATTCAATCTTATGGCTACAGAGATTACCGCAGGGCAGAAACCTGGATACGATCAGGTGGCAGCCATCAATCGATGGTTAAAATCATCCATTCGATTTGAACCAGGAAGTAGCGATATTCCTGTATCGGCCGTAGAAGTTAATCAAAGACAGGTCGGCGTTTGCCGGGACCTGTCTCATCTGGGAATCGCGCTTTGCCGCGCTTTAACTCTACCAGCCAGAATGGTGGTGGGCTATCTCTATGACCTCAAGCCCATGGATCTGCATGCCTGGTTCGAAGCGTTCGTAGGCGGCCGATGGTACAAGTTTGATCCCACACAAACTTCATTGCGGGGAGGTTACGTGGCCACAGGCTATGGTAGAGATGCGGCCGATGTTGCCATATACAATCAGTTTGGCCCTCCAGTGTATCCGATTTCTAATAGAGTTGAAATCGAAAAGCTGGACCTGGCCGATCCCGCTCAATAAGCCTGCCGATCAAGGTAATCGGAATTCAATTCCGTAGCTCCAAATAAGTTTAAAGAAATTGCTTCAAATTACTTGTTTCCAGAGCTGTGCCTCTTTTATTGACCGGAGATTTACAGGAATCGAACAGGCGAAAATGGGAAATTCCTGTAATAGCCCTTTCGCGATTTCTGCGGGCCGCTATGGAGCCAGATTTTTGATCGGGCGAAGTGGCTGCGAATACGCCTGGATACTGAGACTGAAGAGGAACAATGAACCGAATTACATTTCCTGTCGGAAACGCCTTCTACCAGACATTGAAGCGAAGGGTGGATGATTATTTTCAAAACAGTCGAAAGCAGAAGACTGGCAATGCCTCCATGTATGTAAAGACTGGAATTGTTCTTCTGTGGTTGGCCGCTTCCTATGTGCTTCTGGTGTTCTTTTCTGCCTCTTTCATCATGGCGCTTATCACAGCTTTTTTTGTGGCTCAGGGTTTCGTGCTGGTTGGATTTAACATCATGCACGATGCCAACCACGGAAGCTACAGTGAACGAAAAATAGTTAATCGGCTGATGGGCTGGACCCTGGATCTAATCGGAGGGAGTAGCCATCTATGGAAACACAAACATAATGTTTTGCACCACACTTACACGAATGTGGCCGATCTGGACGATGACCTGGATACAGGCGGGCTGCTAAGACTCAGTCCAGAGCAGCAATGGAAACCCTGGCACAGATACCAGCAATGGTATGCATTTCCTCTTTACAGTCTCCTTACTATTTCCTGGCTTACATTTTACGATTTCCAGAAGCTAATTACCGGAAGAATTGGAAACCACAAGCTACCACAGACTCTGCTGCGGGATAAACTGTTCTTTTTTCTTACCAAGGTATTCTATTTCACCTATACCATTGCCATTCCTCTATTCTTTCACCCGGTTCTGCATGTTCTTCTGGGTTTTCTTGCGATCCATATTGTTACGGGAATTACGCTGGCTGTGGTGTTTCAACTTGCCCATACCACACCCGCTACTGAATTCCCGACTGCGGACGCAGAATCCGGCAAACTGCCGGAAGACTGGGCCAGCCACCAGGTAAACACTACTGCCGATTTCGCACCCAACAATCCTGTAGTCAGCTGGTATCTGGGCGGACTTAACTTTCAAGTAGAACATCATTTGTTCAGTCGGGTCTGCCATGTACACTACCCTGCTCTCAGCAAGATTGTAAAACAAACCTGCGAAGAGTTTTCTTTATCGTATCATTCCTTTCCAACGGTCAGGGCCGCATTTATGGCTCACTGGAGACATCTGCGGGACCTGGGAAAACAGCCCCTGCCGGCCTGAGGCCCTTCCGGGATATCTGTATTCGCTTCCGGCATCGTTTTCTGTATCCATTGAGATTCGGACCTCAATAGACTGTGTCCAATTTCAATCCGTAGTCTGCCGGCGGCGAAATGGGTATTTCATATAGGTAAGGATTACTCCCAGCATTACCAGACTCAAACCTATTAGATCCACAGCTTCCACTTCATCACCAAAAGCTATCCAGGCCATGACCATGGTTACCGGTGGACCCAGATAAAAGAGCGCAGCCACTCTTGTTGCGTCGATGCGATGAATCAAAACCCACATCAATGAATAGGCTCCAAGAGACACAGCCATAATCAGCCATGACATAGAAAGGATGAACGCCAGGTTCCATTGAACTTCCAGTCTTTCCAGAAAAATGGCAGGGAGAGCAACCGCAAAAACTGTAGCAATGCTCTGATAGAAGAGCGATAGTCCACCGTGCATGGGTTCGTAGTCTTTCTCCAGGTTGAGTCTGCGCTGGAACAGGGTGGCGATGGTAATGGCAACTACAGAGCCAAGAGGTATTAGCCAGGCGAAGACCTCTTCGGCATTATCGAAGTCAACGCGAAATAGTACAGGTATAGCCACTCCTGCAAACCCGATGAACAATCCCAGCCACCGATTCCAGGGAGTGGATTCCCCGGTTACCAGACCAGAAAGCGCTCCCGTTGCCAGGGGCTGGAGGGCCACCACGAGAGCAACGATGCCAGCCGGCACTCCATAATCGATGGCGATTAGAACACAGCCAAGCCAGACTCCATGAGCCAGGGCGCCGTTAAGCAGTTGCGGCCAGACATTTTTCCATCCGGTCCATTGCAGTTGCTTCGCAAGAAGCAAATAGATGCAAAGAAGGGACGCTAGAGCGATGTATCGATAGAACAAAAGGGTGAATGGTCCGGTGTAAGGTAGACCGTATTCAGCGCCTATAAACCCGGAATTCCATAGAAGAACAAATCCTACGATCAGTCCCAGGTTGCTCTTTCCATTCATCTGCCTGGAATTTTTCGCCATGCCCCTTCCTGCGAATGACCGAACCAGCCATCCAGAGTTTTTTGAGAAAATTTCTTACGAAGAGATGGAGGTAACTTTTGACATAGTTGGCTTCCAGAGAGGGCTTAAGTTCTATCGGGATTCCACCCAAAATATCCCGTAGATTCATGGGAGAAATTCACTCCATAGCATCCCTGGATACTTTTCCTGCTCATCGCAACAGATTGCTTTTTTCCAGATCCATCAAGACCGCACCAAAGAGATGCGCATTCATTTCTCCTTCTGTACCTTGATTTGACTGGATTTTAGAAACAACGAGATACTTCATTGAGATACTTCATTTTCTGCAAGACAGAGATTAATCCATCGTCCAAACTATCCCATGATTCTAATGCCCATGGCCAGCCAGGATTTTGATCCCACCGAGGCATCTATTCTGTACAAACATCTTCATGAAGCGGGCCACAAAGTCATATTTGCGACAGTGGATGGACATCCGGCGCGGCCAGATGATCGAATGATGACGGGGCGAGGCCTCGGAATTTGGAAAGGCGTCTTAAAGGCGCGAATGGATGCTGTAGAAGCATGCGAAATGATGATGAAGGATCCTGCATTTCAAGCTCCTGTAAAATGGAACGATATCCAGTCGGAGGATTACGCAGCCCTTGCTTTGCACGGTGGACATGCTCCGGGAATGAGGCCTTATCTGGAATCCTCGGAACTGATGCAAACCATCCGTAACTTTATGAATAACCAGAAGCCGGTAGGCGCCATTTGCCATGGAGTGGTGCTCATGGCCCGTGCAACCAGAAGCGATGGTCAATCCGTTCTATACGGATATCGGTGCACTACTCTGTTGAAATCCCAGGAACTGGCTGCCCACAATATGACCAGAGCCTGGCTAAAGAATTATTATCGCACCTATCCGGGAACCACCTGCCAGCAGGAGGTTACGGCTGCTCTGCAAAGTCCGGATGATTTCCAGTCCGGACCAAAGCCTGTGCTACGAGATTCGCCGGACAAACTGAGTCGTGGCTTCATAGTTCGGGATAGGAATCTGATCACAGCAAGATGGCCCGGGGATGCCTACAACTATGCCCGTGGTTTCCTGGAATTGCTTAAGGAAAGCTAACGGCCGAAAATCGGAACGGCTCTGGCTTACTGCTTTCCCGTCTTTCAACTTCCAGTATTGCGATTTCGCTTTTCTATTATTCCGAGTGCGGCGTCGGTCGGAGAAACATCGTAATCCTCGGTGCCAGAAACAATTATCCTTATATTGGCCCCCGCTGGTGCTTGAGCCCCCACTGGACTTTTCATCGGACTGGCAACTACTCCGATAATACCTATCAATCTGGCGGGCAAACCCTTCACGGATCAAGTTCAGAGCTATGAATCTCTGCAAAATTTCAAGCCGGAACAATGCATTTCTGATCCGTCCTCTTCGCACTCATTTAGTTGAATACGAACCTTGCTTCGCATGGTCTCCAGCTCTTCAATAGCCTCATTTAAACGTTTAAGTCGATTTTTCAGTGGTTCACGCAGTGAATCACAATGAGTTCCAGATGATTTATCTTGCTGGCTGGTGAGGGCTTTAATATCGGAGATGCTCAATCCCAACGCTTTGAGTTCAGAAATCCAGGTTAACCTTAATTTTAGTTCTGGAGGATAATCTCGATATCCGTTCTCCAGCCGGGGCACCTTTCCGAGCAGCCCTTCTTTTTCGTAGAATCGCAGGGTATCCCTGGAAAGCCCACTCTGACGACCAAGTTCTCCGATCTGCATTTTTTTCCACTCCCCTATTGACCCTGGATTCGACTCCAGGCTTTACATTGAAGTAACTAACGTTAATCGATTCAAGCAAGGAGGAATCTATGAAGTTGAAACCCGCACTCTATTCGGCAGCTGCAGGAGCTCTGGGAACCCTGGCCATGACAATACTGATGCTCATTGGAATGAAATCCGGTGCAGCGCCCATGCCTGAACCAATCCCCAGAGCGATCGTAGGTCATATTCTACCGGTAACTGGCGCTGCATTGATGATCATCGCCATGATTGCACACTTTGCCTACGGCTCGGTCTGGGCTGCCCTGGCCGATCAGCTGGTTTCTGGATTCAATTTCGCTCGAGGTCTTTTACTGGGAGTGTTTCTCTGGATCATTATGCAGGTCGTAGTGCTACCGCTTATTGGCTGGGGATTCTTCGGTCTCAACCATACTCCGGCCATCGCTGTGGCAACTCTGGTATTACATCTAATTTACGGAGGAACCACTGGCTATGCAGCCCAGAAGCTGCCATATGCCGGAGAAGCGAAGTCCGTCAGTTGAATTCTGAATCGGATGTCCGTTCCGACGGACATCCGGACTATCTGTTTAAGGGCTGAGACCAGCGCTCACCGCGAATTGAGCCTCACAGCGACCGTTCTCTCGCTACACCGGACAATCCAGTTTGGCTGTTCCGTAACGATCACATCCACAGATTGCAGAAATTGGGCTGACTGCAAAACCTTTTAAGCTCTTCCTGGGTGTATGAAGTTTCATGAAGAGTATGTCGTTTCTGCCGGACTCAAGTTATATATGAAATGGGCAAACCCTGCAGGAGCCAGAACCACCGTTCTTTTTTTGCACGGCTTCCCGGACGATCATGAAACCTGGAGCAATCAGCTGGAAGCGCTGGGTAGGAAGTATCGCGTCGCTGCGCTGGAATTGAGGGGAGTCAATCGAAGTCAGCGACCGAAGAAAGGCAGCCAGTACGCTGTGCGAAACATACTTCCAGACATCAGTAGAGCAATTGAATCCCTGGGAGGCGAAAAGGTTCACCTGGTAGGTCATGATTGGGGAAGTATGATTGGATGGTGCTATGCCACCGATCCAATCTATAGTCAGAATCTAATCAGCTACCAGGGAATGTCTGCGCCTCATCCAGGCACAATACTGACCTACATGGGCGATAAGCTCAAAGCCTTCAAACTGGGCCCCCTGGGCAGGCAGCTCATAAAATCCTGGTATGTGTGGTTTTTTCAAATACCCTGGCTGCCGGAGTATTCTATACGCAAGCTCTCTCCAGAATGGAGAGGCAGGCTACTGCAAAAGGGCGGCATGACATCCGATGATCCGCTGGTTTTAAAGTCCAGGGAGCAGTTTGCTGCCATTACCACCGGAGCCGTCAATCTTTACAGGCAATTGCTTCGCAGGAGACCCGGAAAGCCCGCCGCGCCTACTATACCCACACAGCAGATCATTCCTTCCGGCGATCTATTCGTATCTACAGAACTCTATCATGGTCAGGCTCGACTTCTGGCAGGAAACAATTACAGGGAAGTTCCGGTGAAAGGGCCACACTGGATCCATCGCACAGAGCCAGCACAGATCAATCGTATCCTGGTCGATTTCATAGAGGAACAGGAAAAGAAGATTAGATCCAGGAATCCATCCCCGGGAGCAAAGGGCGCAAAGAAAAGTAGAAAAAACACGGGCAGTGCCATGAATTTAAAGACCTCAAAGACCACCAAAAAATCCAACTCAAGCCCCGGCCGACAGACAAAGAAGCAATCAAGATCTGGCAGCGCAAATAGGAAAGGCGTCAAAAAGAGATAACCGAGCCAATGATTCCCAAATGCCTGGCAGTACCCGGCCAATAGTATCCGGATCGCAACTCATCCTCCTTTCATTAATTTTTGTTGTTCACTACGAATTCGCTTGAACCCTGCATGGTTAACATCGGTCTCATCATCATGAATCGAAAAATCGCTCTTACGAGTGGAACTGCTCTAATTCTAATTCTGGCAACTGCTGTATCGCTAATGGCCAGCCCTGCATCTGCGGATAAGGTTAGCTTGAATCATCGTGAGTTATCATTCTTTCTCCGGTGCGCGCTGCAAAAAGAGGACCCATCCTGGATGTGGAGCAACGACGGGGATACAATTCGTGTGGGGGAATCTGAGTTTGGCCTGCTTCTGGGAGGAGCTCAACATATTCGCTACAGTGCCCTGCCCACCTGCATTACTGAATATGCCCGCCTGAACTATGCCGAAGAGGAAAAGGATTACTTTGATGGATTGAGTATGATTTCAGGTCTGCCTCTATTCCAGGACCGGCAGGGCGGGCAAACCTATTCGAATGAGATTAACTATTACAATCCAGAGTTAATCCGATGGATTGAACTAAACATGATACCGGACCCCGTGGATAACTTCACTCTGGATACAACCTTTCAGAAGCTCTATGACATTGTTGCTCGGCGAAATGCGCGGATTCTAGCTTTTACTCTAATTGAGTTGCAGAAATCCGGAGACTTCCAGAAGAGCTACGAAAGCTACCGCCAGCTGGATGGTCAGGGTCGCGTGGATATGAAATACGAGATCCTGCGTGATTCACCTCTCCAGGATGAATACAGTGCAGAGGTCACGGACCAGTACGGGTACAACTTTGCTCCAGGACACGCTGCCACATTCTGGTTTCGTCGGGAGATGGATGGTACGGCCGATGAAGTCCTCAGCCTATTGAAGGCTGTGTTTGAGAAGTATGATCAGGACGTCCTGAATCGGCTCAAATAGTCCAGGGCAGTGCTGGGACGCTCCCCTGACCTCATTTCGTGGAACAGGCGCCCGATTTCCAGAATGGGTTCGCCTTTGGCCAGATATAGATCATAAGGCGAATAGGGGGGCGAAGGGAATTCGATTGACGAACCTTCCTTGTGTGATATGGGCCGGCCCGGCTACTTTGACCGGGCCAACGGGTTCGCATAATCGCTTGAATTCGTCCATAAGGCGAACGCTACCCTGCGAGCAAAATTTCATTGCCAGATGGCCCAGAGGCGCAATTCTTCCCCCCCCCCCCCC
>PBUB01000032.1 GCA_002729885.1 Spirochaetaceae bacterium | reverse complement strand
GTGATCTTTTATGTTCCGCACCTCTGGACCGCGAATCATGTCTCGCTGCTCTGAGCCGCGATTCTGGATTCTCACGGGCGGTGAGATTCTCACTTCTCTGCGAATCAGTGTGAACTTGGTACAAGTTGCTCCTCCCATATCCGCGTCTCTGTACTGTAATCCAACCAGCTTGCTTGAGCTGCTGGATCACCTGGCTTATTCTGCGGGTTTTGATTTGCGACTGACCATGATCTTCAATTCGTTCGGCTATCGCCTCCAGAGCAGGGAAGCAGACTTTGTCTTTTCCCTGAAAAGAGGCCAATGCCGCATATACCTGCAGTTCCTGCCGGGTCATTTGGGCAATCGCAGCAAGAGGAACCTTTGCCCATATTATGCTAATGTTTGGATTGTGACTCATCATTACCTCACCAGAGATGTATTGCGTAATAAACGGAGAAGATCAGCAAGATGCTGATTCCATAGGATATGACCAGGAACCGACGGTTTCGGTGTCGGTCCGCTCTCCGCCTTCTGCTGAGATACCGCATATCCGATGCGAAGAAGCTGGATCTTATCGTTGCTTCCATTTTAGTCTCCCGTGTAATCGTGGCGGCGACCTGAAGGCCGCTCTCTGTTTTCTATCCGGATTGTATAGTCCGGAATCTCTATGACCTTCCCCGAATAGCGCTGCAGGCGCGTTATGGCAAAGGCCAGGTCTTTCTGTAGCTGAAGGGCCGTTTCTCTGTCCTCGATTGGATGACCGTCCAGAAGTAGCTGGAAGTCCGCGTACTGGATCCGTCCTTCGAAGACCTTTCGACCATAATCGGGCGGCTTTGGTGCTACAGAGGGCCCATTGTCTGTTCGATTGATATTCAATGACTCCATTGCTGCGTTCTCCCTCCAAACGGATGATTGCCGAAAGCGGCCTATGCGGCCGCGTCGGCGGAATCGCTGGGGTCGTAATTCTTCTGGATTGTCCAGATTCGGAAGGCAGAGGAGAATGCGGCCAGAGCCCTGGAGCGATCCTGGTCGGACCAGATCTTGCTGAAGTAGCGTCCAGGTTGGTTCTTGTCCATGACCAGGCTGGCGACGGCGTCAATGGTCATCATTTCCTGATGCTCCATGGCCTCTGCGTATGCAGACATCTGATAGCACCATTCTTCGTAGAAGTTGGGCTTGGGCTGGCCTTTCTTGTCGTCTTTCACATACTGGCTCTTTATATCTGCCAGGACGGTTCCTATGCCCGGAATCTCAAGAAGAAGGTCCGCAGTGCCCGCGTATCCTTCGGCGACCACGACCTTTTCAGATGCCAGTATCCGGGCGTCCGTCTCCCGGAGCCATCGCCTGAAAGCGACTACGTGGCGAGCCACGGTTCGGAATTCCGGTGAGAGCTCTCCGGTTTTTGCGAAGTGTTCAATGGCCGCATGAATCTGCTTTCCGGTGTCCGCTGCGCTGCTGGCCTCGGATTCCATATCCTCAACCACTCGCTTTGCGAAGTCTTCCGTCGGTTCATCCTTCTTACGGGGGAGGGTAAGGGAAGCCATGATAGCCTGCTCCAGCTTCCAGGACTCCAGCCCCGGCTTGGCCACAACCTTCAGTACCGTGGTAACCGATGGCAGAAGGCCAAGTTTTCGAGCGTCAGCCAAAGTGGTTGGCTTTCGGTCCTTCCGCTTTTTGTCGGCATAGGGAACGGTATGCATCGGCTCGCCGTCCCGCGTATACCAGTGGGCATCGCTTTTCCTCTGGATCAGACTCATTTGGCACCTCCAGCAGGCGCGAATAGCCCCAGACCAGGTTCTTCAGAGGGTTCTACTGCATGGGACTGCTCTTCCTGTTCCTCGGAGTCACCCGGGCGTTGCACGTTCTCCAGGGCCTGGGTCACCTGTTGGATGGCCGAGTCTGCGGCATTTAGCAGGCTCTCCTTTTCGTTTTCCGTAACGATGCCTTCCAGTTTCTGCTCGATGTAGCTTCGGATTCGTTGTAGGCGTTCCAGATCAAGTTCGCCCATGGCCTCTTCGATACCATTGTTTGCCCTGATGAACGTTTCGGAAGGCTCGGATTGAGGTGCTTCCGGCGCCTCATTAATGGTCTTTTCCGTACGGCCAGAGCCAAATCCTTCGCCGAAATCCATTACTTCTTCGGGAACATAGAGGCCTTCGGCGACCTCCGGTGCGAGTGCCTTTACACCTTCGGAAATTACCCGGGCGGAAAGCATTTGCCTCGGATACATCTTCCAGTTCTGCTTGTCCGTAAGACCCGCCTTTTGTGCCATCTCCATCGTCCATTTGATTGTGATGACATTCCCCTGGCGGTCTGCGAACTCGGCCTCGCATACGCGATCGTCTCTCCGGATCCATCGCACCTGGTTTCCGGCCTTCTTGAAGTCTGCCAGCATTGTCTGGCTCTTTAATGCCGGTCGCCCCTGGATGATGTCATAACGCTGCACTGCCTTCATCGGGTGCATGCCCGATGCCTGGCAAAGAAGCATCAACGCCATGGCCTGAGACTGGTCTTTCATCCCAAACAGGCCGGATTTCACTATTGTGTGGGCCATCTTTTCGAGCTCCGGCAGCGAATACTGCGCCGGAAGCTCGGGCGACTGGTCCTGTCGCATTGCTATGTCTTTCTCGGACATACACTCCCTCCAAATTCTAAAGTCACGCAGCGGAAACGCTACGGTCTGTATGTATCGATCAACTGCTGTGATTCTCGAAGATCCGGCTCCAGGCACTTCCGGCACTTGTCGTACTGGTAGAGCTTTACTCCCTTCGCCCCGCACCCGGCGCAATGCGGTTCTGCAATGGCGGACTCCAGCATATCCTGGAAGCCCGTTCCTCCGCCCGCCGAAGGGGCCGGTGCGATTGCAGGTGGTGCGGTCATTCTTTCAGTGCTCGTTACGATCATGGTTTCCCTCCTTTGACTCGATGGCATTGAGCGTTTTGCTTCTGTAGCTCTCCTGATCTTGTAGCGGTAGAATAGGGCATTCGCTTGCCGGGTCATGCTCCAGCACCGAATCGATCACTCCGAATCGGACCTGTGCGAGGACCGTTGGGGGGTGACACTGGATCGAGATATAGGCATCGTGGATGTGATGCTCCAGCCGGACATGCGGGCAGTGGTAGCAATGGCTGCAGTCCTCTCGGGCAAGATAGGCGCGAGTCCATTTGTCCAGGGCACCAAGGGCCTTCTCATGTGCCCGATCGTGCTGGGTGGCCAGTGCTTTATGCATTGCAGGCCTCCGGTTCATCGTCGCCGTAACGACGGTGGTGGATCGAAACCAGTGATGCGGTCACGATGTAGAATAGGCCCGGGTGCTTGGATTCCAGCCGTTCCCTGCTGTTATCCAGAACCTGCAGGATGTAGTCCGGTGCGAAAATTCCGATCATGGCCAGGTATTCCAGCCAGAGTGTGGTGTGCTCCGGCCTTACGATCTGGCCATATCGCTTGATTTCCGGGCGCATGCGTTCTGCAAGAGCAGGGGATAGCTGCAGACCTTCCTGATATTCCAGATAGAGTGGCGACGAAGCCATGTTCTCTTCTTCGGCTTCCAGGTTTCCTTCAAGTCCAAGCAGGGTCCGGGCACTCATAGTAGGCCCTCCCGTTTTAGGAGTTTTCGTATTCCGTCGACGCCTCGCTGGTAGACTCTGGTTCGATAGGTGACTCCGGTTTCACCGTCCTTCTTCGGGTATTGCTGCTCCACGACTCGGAACCATCCGAGTTCGATATACTGCTGGTAGGGGAGGTTGTCGGACTTCAGGACTTTTTGTTCCCGCAGGAACTGGAAGAGCTTGTTTGGCCCCAGGCCCGGCACCTGAAGGTTTTTGGCCACGTCGCCGATGAGAAGGGTGTCTATGGAATCTATGATGGCATCGTAAAACTCAACCTTCGGTTGCTGTTGCTCGATCTTACGCTGGAAATCCGCTGCGAGCTGCAGGGCATCGGCGAACGATTGAGGAACCTGATACCCGCCTGTCTTGCGGATCTGAGGGAGAACTTCGTGGGTCACCCAGCGCTTGAAAGCGCGCGCCTGCGATTTGTTGGAAGATATGATTAACTGGTAGAGTCCCGGCTCATTTATGCAGTTCACCTGAATCGTCAGACTGGCATTTTGGGGGTGGGTTACTTTTAATAACCCCCTTTCATCCGCATCGAGACGGTCCATTGCCCTGCTAACCTGGGACAGGCCGAGTGCTTTACAGACATCAGCCGCAACCCACCAGGGCTCACCATCCCGGATTACCAACCGGACAGAATGGCCTCCGAAATCGAAAACATGCGGTTTCTGCTCTGGCTGCACCAGAGTCAGGGTTCTCTGACTGCTCATCGCGCTACCTCCTGTGGTTGAATAAGGCAGACTGCGATATCGACTCCGTTAGCCCGGGCATGGCCCTGAACGCAGTCTACAAGCTCCTGGAATTGCTCATCTTCCCAGACTGAAGGTGAATCTATGCCGACGATAGGGGTGCTCGGCTTCTCTGGAATGTATTCAATCCATGACCGGGTCGGGTAGTGATGCTCGATGTGATCCCGAATCGCTTCTGGATCCCGGCTCAGGACCGCGTTGGCCAGGTAGAACTCTTCGGCCAGTTTCACCGCTCTACCTCCTTGAATTCCATTGTGTTGTGCTCCGATATTGGCTGCATGAATGAAAGGATAGCTGCCGAAGTTGAAAAACTACGGAACGAATGGATCGGAGACTTGCCGAAGAAAGAGGACGGGCCGCCAAATCCAGGCGAGGTGCAGGAAAAGTTCTGGAAGTTCATCACGATTCTGAACCACCGTCTGTCGGATCTGTGTCAGGATTCCCCTCAGGATTATATGGACCTGATGGATTATCACATTCGCCTTCTTGAGAATGCGATTTTTGATCCCCGGATCCCCGAAGATTAGAGGGGAAGCCTTCTCGAATTACCTGGCCGCAGAAAATGAGCTTTTCGGCCTGCTCCAGGCTCAGTCCATAGATCTGAGCGAACTCCTCGATTCTCTTGCGCGACTCGCTCACCGCTCCACCTCCAGAACCTGGATTCCGAGGTCGGACGGAGTGATGCCGAAGTCAGCTTCGAGGGCTCGGATCGCGCGGTAGGTTTCGGTACCTTTGAATGCGTATTTTGGCCGCCGATAGAAGAGCCTCGTCAGGATTGGATTGCGCAGGTTGTGCTTGCGGCACCATGGCCGTATGGTCCCATGTTCCCGGATTATTCGGGCCTTGACTTCATTTCCCGAAATGATTTCTGCTTGTGTTTTATTTTTGCTCATGGTATTGCCCTGATTCGGTCGATGTTGTCTGTAGACAACAGATAGTGCCAGGGGGCACAATTTCAAGCTAAAAATTGTCGGAGGACAACTTTTTGACAGATTCTGAGTTACAAGAACGGATTTTGACAGAAACAGGGATGAAATACGCCGAGCTGGCTGATGCACTGAGTTTCAATCGAGCGCATATATCTCATGTGAAGTCTGGGAAAAAGGCGATTCTGGCCGAATACAAGATGCGCTGCGTAGAGCGACTCCGCCGACCAGGATACCGGTTCAATATTTTCTGGTTTGAGGATCCTGAGAAGCACCCGTTCTGGGTGCCGGAGGACTACTGGCTGAACCAATTCGATCCGGAATTCCAGGTTCTTGCCCAGATGAAGCCTGATTTCATGGAGGCTCTTAAGCGTGTGGCGCGGCTGCCTCCGGAAAAACAGGAGCGATGGCTCAATATGGCCCGGGACTTGTTCAATCTGGGAGAGGGGTGAGCGA
Organism: Spirochaetaceae bacterium; assembly: GCA_002729885.1. Taxonomy (GTDB): domain Bacteria; phylum Spirochaetota; class Leptospiria; order Leptospirales; family Leptonemataceae; genus UBA3465. The sequence continues at coordinate 7,072 of PBUB01000032.1, read as the reverse complement.
GGACGGATAGATTAGGCCATCCCGGCCGATAATCATGGTATGGAAATGATATCGTTTGACTCAAAGGCCATAAAGGCTGCCGGATATGATGAAGCCACCAGAATCATGAAAATAACCTTTAAGGAGGGAAAGACATTCACTTTCTGCAATGTGCCACCGGCTATATACCATGGTCTTCGTGATGCCGTCTCGAAGGGCGGTTACTATCATGACCACATAAAGGGCAGGTATCACTGTTAGCCAGTAGCAATCTGGCCAGCGAATGGATGCTCTCTATGATTTCAGAATGATCCGTATGCCAGTCGGGAGTATCTATATCATGGGAAAAATGTAAAAAAACCGACGCATCTCGCAGTACAGTTTTGATTCTATATTTTGTTTGAACATTCCCGGAATCTATTTTTATGACAGTAAAGTCCTTGGACTCCATCCTTTTACCCCTTTCCCTCGAAGCTCTGAGACGAGAGCTTGCATTCTTTACCTTTCACAGCGTAAGGCAATCGGTCAAAGTCTTCGAAAAGTTGTGGAAAACGTGTGTAAACGTTTGTGTAGTGTCTCTCTCGGATCCTACGATGTGCCGATCAGATAAAGAGAGGGCGCTCCATGGACTTAGACCACTACGCAGGGAAAATGGACCAACTTATTGCATTACTGGAAGAATTGGAGGAGGAAACCGCCAGGGAATCGGAAAACGGACGGGAAGCGGAGAAAAGCAAAGGGGTGCTCGAATTCGCCCGGAGCCTGCTGGGATTGTGGTAGACCTCTTCTCTCATTAGAAGAGGTCTACCACGTTTGGCCCGCGGTTTTGAGTAATCCTCTCCGTTTTTTGGAATACCTTGGCACCAATGAGTGAGTCCAAATCCGAATCGGGGAGGCCCATTTTTATGCGAATGAATTCCTTGAAAGCTTTGTTGCTGCTCTCCAGAAGATCAAAGGCTTGAGGAAGGAATGAGGGCTCTTCATACGGGACATACTCGTCCCCGGGCTCTGATCGACGGAAACCCATTCTGGACATCTTCTTGTACAATCCCTGGGCTTCCAGAGAACCGATCAGTTCCAGGTCCTTCATCCGGTGGACCACGGCCATCATTGACACCCGCCATTCTCGTTTAAGGTCCATGAGGTCTTCCAATCGGGTCCCGAAATACTGAACCCGTTCCGCGAAAGTTTCTGATGGCATCAGCAGTGAGGCTGCAAACATATCCGCCTGGCGTTCGATTTCACGAAAAAGTTTCCTATTTAGGTCTTTTTCGCGAACTTGCCGATGCAGGACCATATGACCGAGTTCGTGGGCAGCATTGAAACGGAGTCTGCCTGGAGAGTCTTTGATGGAGTCGAGGAGAATGTATGGACGACCTTCCTTCGGCCAGTAAGAGAAGGCATCGACTGTGTTGGCGATTGCCATCTGGGCAACGACGATCCCTGATTTCTCAATCGAGTCGACAAGGTTCAGAATCGGGCTTTCATTGTTGAGACCGAGAATGCGCCGCGCCTGTGCGGCCATTACTTCAATCTCCCTTTTGGAATAGTCTATCCGGGTTCCATCGAACTCTTCCCAGGCCTTGTGGTCAGGAAAGTCTACATGCTCCTCTATTAGGCTAAAGATTTGCTGGAGCCACTGCACCCGCCTCGTTGCTTGCTTTTTCAGTTTGGCGGGTAGATCTGCCAGACTTCTGAAAAAGATCAGGTCTTTGCCGGGGACAGGGCCTCGGGGAGAATCATTTTGAAAAAAGTAACGACTGGAGACGCCCAGGATTTGGCCGAGTTCGTTGACGTTCAATACAGTAGGCGCGGCCTTTCCAGTTTCCCATGACTGTACAGCCGTAGGGGAGACGCCGAGGCGCCGTCCAATTTCGGCCATTGTTAACCCCCTGGCTTCTCGAATTGCAGTCAGTCTTTCCCGAGAAAACTCAGGTCGCACTAACATCCTCCTCTGCTTCACGGGACTTCAGTTTGGGTGCAGGTGTGAGGGTACTCGATGTTGCTTCCAAGTAACGAGGCCGGAGGGACTCCACAGATTTGGTGTGGATGCCTAAAAACTGTCCAGATTCCAGGTCATAAAGGGACGGTTCGACGCGCAAATATCCGCTTTTCTGGGGAACAGCATTCAGAACTACAGGCAGTAGGCCTTCAAAATAGATGTCATCGGGGCTGAATAAGGGTTCCGCTCGGTGGACGCCGAAAAACCGTAGAGTCTGATTTCGGCGAGAAGAGAAATGCAGCATAATTCTAGTTTCCGATCCCTTTCCATAGACGTAGTTCCATAAGTTACCATTTGATGAGTGCTCGGTTTTGTAGCCGCCCGCTTTGAGGGCAATTTGGAAGGCTCTCTGTGCCCGGTCATGATGTTCCAGCCATATTGCGTTGTACGGTAGATTAGCCTCTCTCCGCTCGTGGGCAGCCTGTTGCCGATCAAGGTAGATTTGGCTCAAGCGCGTCGAAAGCTCTCGACAAAGCGTTGGGCTGACATCCTCCTTGATAATCTTCATGGCTTCGTTGAGCGTAAGAGCGGTCTGCATGAATTCAACCGGAGGATTTCTTCCGAGAATTGCAATTAAAAAATTCGGGAAAATTTCCGAATTTGCCAACTGTGAGGTCTTTTTCTGGGAGATTCAGGCCAAACCCTTTGATTTCTGGTGGATGTACGCTCCGTATCAATAGAAATGAGACATAATTAGCATTATCGGGAGTCAATGCTTCAGTAGCAGGGGTGCCTGTGGGCTTCTTGCGGAAAGGCCCGTCGGCACCTTTTCGGCCATTAGAGCTTTTGTCCTTGCGGAATGTCTCAGTTGTAGGCTACCTTGGTAAGGTGGTGGAAAACGGAGGGTACGATGATTGAGCTAAAAGAAATAATACGAGCTGTCCGGGGCTTGGCGCATTCCGTCCAAGAGTCCCAGCACCTAGCATTTAATTCTATGAGGGAAGCTATTGCGAAATCCCGTGCGTCCGAAATTGAAAAGGACATTCAACGGTATCTGGACGAACACCAAATCAAGGATACTGAAGCTCTTGCAGAACTCATGGCGAATTCTTTCGAAAAAGCTCAGCACCATTCCGATACAACGACTTCTAAGGCCAGGAAGAAAGTCGCGGCTGAAATGAAAAGTGGATGAACGAAATAATCGCCCTCGGGCTTCCTGGTGTGACATGCCTCTTGGTCCTTCGATTCATTCGTAGAGACCGAACCAAGACGGGGTGGGACTATTTGCTCCTTGCCGGACTGCTAGGAGCTCTTTCTTTCGCAATTTCGCGATGGCTTATATACACAGTTCTTAAGAGTCGATATCCGGAGTTGGTTTCTATTGCACAGGACACCGTAGCTGAATTATTTGGTGCTCGACCATACCTCCCTTCCTATATAGGCTCATTCTTCGTCGCCATTGGCCTTGCTTATTGCATTCAGATCAGTATTGTTCTTTCGCAGCAACGCCACGTCGCCGACCTGATTCGTTTCTTTTTTCGTATCAAACATTTGCCCGGGGATCGGGATCCGTTGCAGTTGCTTGAGCCGAACGCAGCCTATATTGTTACAACGGAAAACAACCAGGTCTACATTGGGACATTTATTACGGGTGGTGACGATCCAGACGAACCCAGTCCGAGTATCGCCATTCAAGTCATATTTAGTGGGAGAAGGCAGTCTGGCAAAGGTGCGGGGGTCCAGTACTTCCATAGTCCACGGCCTTCTGGGCCAAACACTACCATTATACCAGTCGAAAAGATTTCTACTATCACGCAGTTTGAGCTCCGCAGTTTTCTGCAAAGCATCTCCTCAGGTTATAGTCGAATCCCAGATTTTTCCAACGCCGCTGTGATACTTCGCTTGTTTGAAGCCAAAGCTGTCACCTTAGAGCAGGCTGCAGAGGCCACTGGTTTTCAATTGCCGCTTGGAAAATTCCGCCTGTGGCTTCAGGCTATCCAAGAACGAGTGAAGATGAAGGGGAGAGATTTGTATCGGACTGTCCTCGGCATAGCAGCGCGACTCTGGAAGAGAATGCCGTTCACGGATTCTACGCAACGTCCTAAGGAAGCGACCAAAAAGAAAACCACTAAGAAGCGGAACCGATGACTCTGTTTGTTAGCTCCAGCTCCCCTCCCCCGGCTGATCTGTAATTGTTGCCGGAGCTCCAGCAGCATGCGCATCAGTCTGGCCATTCACCGTGACAGTAACCGTCCCGGACTTGATGAACCGCTCTACAATGGCTGCATATTCGGCGTTGAATTGTTCTACGGTCTCGATATCATCCCTCTTCATTAGGGCATTCAGTTCAGATTCAAAGGTCGCCTTGTCTGCCATTGGATCCTCCTTTTGCTACGGTCCTACCTGCATAGGCTTCGAAGCTGGGCCAGGGAACGATGCTTTGAGGTGCCCGTGTTTGGATGCAGGCATTTCTTCCGGAGTGCCTTTCTTCCAGGTGACCTCGCCGGTCACATCCAGGTCACCCTCTATGCGCACATTATCCGTCTTGATTGTAATTTCATCGTTGGAGAAATCGATCTTAAAGACTGTCTCAGTTCCCTTTTTGATTATATACTCTTCATCCTGGTAACGGACACTCCATCCAGAAGGATGAAAGTCACTGAAGTCTTCGCTGTCCCCGGGTCCGGCAAAGGTTCCAGAGTCCGGCGATTTCTCGAATTGCTCCAGATCCTTAGAATGCTTCTCCTGCCCAGGTGTAGGATACCAGTTCACGACCACCGGGTTTTCAGGGGAACCCCCGACGAAATCGATGAGGACTCTCTGGCCCTTCCGGAACTCGGCCAGTCGGCCTTTGGCTTGCGCATCAATAACCGAGCCACCCGGGAGCAATACGTTTTCCAGATAATCTCCCGAAAGGGTCTGAACATTGCAGCGGAAGCGACTCTTCACTTCATCGATGTATCCCCAGAGCGCCGGTGCGCCCCGACGGGTCAGTGGAGCGGCCAGCGCCTTGAGGCCTATTCCAATGGGACGCTCGTCGATCATACCCATCAGAAGACCTCCAGGAAGAAAGTTCGATTGCCGTTTATGGAGGTCACCCCGACAAGATAGACGAGAGAGTTCCCATCCTGGCGGATCCCGGTTATTCGCGTAGACCGAATCCGGGGGTCTGCCTCTATCTTTGCCAGGAGCCGGTCTATGTAACGGTCTTTGAAGAAATTCTCCTGGACTTCCCCTATCTTTGCGGGGTTGCCAAAATCAGGATACATGGGAAGCCCACCCTCCGGCGTATCGATCTGGTCGATCACATTGTTCATCAACGCGGGCTCACCCTCGACCACATCCAGATCTCCGTTTGCAGCAACGGCGAAGTCCCTCTGGTCCGTCAGCGCCAGGTCTTCCCCCAGGACTCCCCGTTCAATATCGGCATTCGTCGGACTGGCCGGTTGGGAGGCCCACACCTGGAGGTTATGCCCGTAGGGAATCTTAATCGATTCGCTTACGATGCCCTGCCCCCTTCTCTTCCGATTATAAGCAGCCAGTGCGGAACCCAGATCAGGATCCTGCATGTACTTCTCTGCGAGCGATTCCCAGGTGTCTCCACCTATGGCTTTGTGGATGATGTACTGATTGTCTGTCGCGGCCTTCTTTATATAGGCCTCCAGATCAATCACCGCTGATTTCGCCTCCAGCAGTTGCTCATAGTACGGTATTTCTATCAACGATTCAAAGTTTGATTCCGGGGTTGCCGCATAGGATTCCAGTGGTTGGTTGGGAGAAACGGTAATCAGTCCGAGCTCATCCATGGCAGCCTGAATTTCCTGGGCCATTTCCCGGAGACGGCGCTGGAACTCGGCTCTCGCAGAATTGGCCTGCTGAATTGCATTTTGCTCCTCTGGCTCTTCCCGAAAGCTCCGCCCTACGTTGGCAAACGCTTCGGTGAAGTTGTTTGATGCCAGTCGGCCATCGCTTGAAAAGACTCCCCGCATCGTATCCCACGAATTCTGAAGCTCGGTTCCGATCCGGGAAAGGTTCTTGAAGGCACCCGACATTCGGAGGAACCGGCCTGATAGCTCTGTCGGGAAGTTGACGATGTCCTTCAAGTCCTGCATGACCCCGCCGATTCCAGCTTCAAAATTTGCATTGAAGTACCTTTCGAGCTTGTTGGGCAGCTCGAAAGCAGTGTCCTTTTCGTCCTGTATGACGACCAATCCGATTTCCCACTTGTAAGTGTTCGTATCCTGAGTGCTTCGAGAAATCTTGAAACCATCGGGCTGCACTACCACTTCCACATGGCGCCGCCTTGCGTAATCGTGGAACATTAAAGCAAAGTTGGAATAGCTGAACGGATCTTTCTTCTCCTTGAATTTTGTGAGAATTGCGGCTGCCTGCTTATCCTCCGGTTCATAGAGAATCTTCTCATCCCATACCCCGGACATGATTGCCAGGAAATCAAAGAACTCCATCTCCCCGGACCGGAGACCCCCCATCCCCGGTACCGGAATGACCCTTTCCATGTATCCCACGGAGCGATCATATAGTCTCTTGGCGGTTCCCGAGTAATCTGTTACGAGCCCCTTTGCATCGTCATAGATTGACTTGGCACCTTCAGTAACATCGCCGAATCCCAGGCCTTCCTCTCCATCATCGAAACGATCCAGGAAGGATCCACCTTCGGAGCCCTGGGGCGGTCGAGCCAGAAAGTGAATGTGAAACTCGCCTTCCAGGGAAAGTATGTTATTGTCCGGGCCGTAATCCACCGTGGAGGACCCGCGATGACCGAAGGTGGGCATTGTGCGGACCCGAAATTTGTATTGCTCGGAGTAGCGGACTGGCCCGTTCAACAGGAAATATTCTCCCAGGGTTTCGCTGGAAGGCTGTCCGTTGTCCTTTCGGGATCTGAGTTCGAATGAGAACAGATTCTCGGCCACGGATTGAGTCTATAGTTGCAGGCTCCATCGGTCCACGCAGCGAGCCGTTTGCCCGATGAAAATATAGCGTATTATTATCGGGCGCAATGGCGCTGAGCAGATATATCCCGCGTGCGGACGTAGAGTACCGCCAGGCACTCGTCAACTACCTGATCTCCAGAGCTTCGCGCCTGTCCAACTTCGGTCCCGGATCCCGCATTGGCTCATTGCTGGAAGGTAT
>PBUB01000031.1 GCA_002729885.1 Spirochaetaceae bacterium | reverse complement strand
TCTCAAAGAAGAAGCCGGAAAGAGACCTGTTTTCTCATTTGAATTCTTCCCTCCTAAAAAACCTGAGGGAGAGCAGACGCTGATGAATACAATCCAGCGACTGAAGTCTCTTGATCCGGATTTTGTTTCCGTTACCTATGGAGCAGGTGGCTCCACCCGGGAGAAGACCCGGCAATGGGTAAGGGATATCCAGGATAAACATGATATTACGGCGATGGCGCACTATACCTGCGTCGGACATGGCAAAGATGAGATTCTGTCCAATCTGAAGGATCTGTATTCGGACGGTATCCGAAACATTATGGCCCTTCGTGGGGATCCTCCAAAAGGAGAGAAAAACTTCACACCGCCAGAGGACGGGTTCGCCTATGGCAGCGAGCTCATCGAATATATTAAATCCACAGGTATGGACTTCAGTCTGGGCGGAGGAGGTTATCCGGAAACCCATCAGGAAGCGGCATCTCCTGAACAAGATTTGCAAAATCTAAAGAAGAAAGTGGATGCCGGTGCCGAATTTATAGTGACACAGCTTTTCTTCAGGAATGATCACTATTTCAGGTATGTGAAACAGTGCCGGGAGGTAGGGATTACGGTTCCCATTATTCCCGGCATTATGCCCATTACCTCATTTGGCCAGATCCAGAAGTTTACGGAAATGGCGGGATGCGAAATACCGAATGAGCTAACTGAAGATATTAAAGCGTGTGGAGAAGATCGGGGCAGGCTTCTGGAAGTAAGTCTGGGATACTCTATTCGGCAGTGTAGAGATCTGCTGAAAGGCGGAGCGCCCGGGATTCACTTCTATACATTGAATCAGAGTCAGGCAACTTCCACGATTTTGAAGGCCATTAACTAGCCTGGCCAAGCGGGGGATATGAGCAGGGACAATGTGCTAACGCTGGCGAAAATCAGCGATATTACAACCAGGATCAATTCTGAACAGGATCTACACAGTTTGCTAACTGTGATTATGGATTCTGCTCGAGAGTTGCTCCATACAGAGGGTGCTTCCCTGCTCCTCTATGATGAGGATTCCGGGGATTTGATTTTCGATATCGCCCGGGGCGACCGCAGTCAGTTGCTGGCTGCCCGCCGTATCCCCAAAGGCCAGGGCATTGCCGGCCAGTGCGCCGAAAACCGAAAAGCTATTATCGTTGCTGACGCTCAGAACGATCCCCGGGTTCTAAAGTCCGTGGATCAGGCCACCGGGTTTGTAACCCGGAATTTGATTGCTGTGCCCATGCTTGCACGGGACCGATTGATCGGGGTGCTGGAAAGCGTAAACACCCTGGATGGTCGAGACTTCGATAGCAAGGATGTGCGACTGCTTACCTTTCTTTCTGGAATGGCTGGTATTGCTATTCATAATAGGAAGCTTTACCAGGATCTTCAGGGCAGGGTAGAAGAGCTGAACTGCATCTACGAGATCTCTCGCACCATTCAGCAGCATGATACCATCGATGAGCTTTTGAATTCCATTCTGGGTGCCATTGAGCGAGTTCTGGAACTGGAAAGACTGTCTCTGATCATGGAAGACCAGAGCGAAGAAGGAGGGTATCGAATTACCCGTACCCGTGGCTTCGATGTTCAGGACGGGGACATTCGCATTGGTCCGGATCAGGGAGTGGCTGGAATCGTTCTTCGATCCGGAAAGCCTCTTCTTGTGCGGGATGTGCAGAAGGATCTGGGTTTCACTCCGGAAAACGCAACCAGATGCAAAACCGGGTCTTTTATCTCGGTGCCCATCATGCAGGACGATCGAGTGATTGGCCTGCTCAATGCGGCAGATAAAAAGAACGGGATGCCTTTTGATCAGTTCGAACTGAAAGTTCTCTCTACTGTAGGGTCCCAGCTGGCCAGCGCCTATTTGCGAATCATTGCCCGTCGCAGAGAGTCAGAGATTCGGCAGTACAGAAAAGACCTGGAGACTGCAGCACAGATCCAGATGAACTCATTGCCAGAGATTCCTGGAGAGATTGCTGGAATTCGGATGGCTGCCAGATACGAAGCCTGTCGCGATGTGGGAGGAGATTTCTACGACTTCCATTATCATTCAGATAGCATTCTGTCTCTGGTAATGGCTGATGTTTCCGGGAAGGGAGTGCCTGCAGCTCTGTTTATGGAATACTCCAAGACATTGCTTGCTTCAAACATCCCAATTTTTCTTCATCCAGTGCGTACCCTGGAAAAGGTAAACGAAGAGATCTTTCGGGGATCCAGAATGGGGCTTTTTGTTACAGCCATGCTGATCCAGGTAGAAAGGGATCTTTCTAGATTTCGCATTGCATCTGCCGGTCATAACCATCAAATTCTATATCGAAAATCCAGCGGAAACATAGAAAGTCTTTCGGCCGGTGGGCCGCCTCTGGGCGCATTTCCCAATGCGAATTATAAAGAAACCATTGTTCATTATGAGCCGGGGGATCTTTTGATTCTTTATACCGACGGGATTACCGAAGCGCACAATAAGGAATTTGAACTCTACGGCGAAGAGCGTCTATTTTCGCTGGTTCCGGATATTGGAGAGCAGGAGCCCCAGGATGTGGCCAGGCGAATTATCGAAGAAGTGGCAACTTTTCGAGATGGTGTAGAGCCTTCTGATGATACAACTTTGATGGCCGTGCGTCTCTAGTCTGGCCACTTTTGTAGTGGCTTGCTATCATTGCTCCCAATCTAACGAAGTTCAATTGGCCTGCTGGCCGCTTTGTGTTCTCTCTGGTCCAGGTCTGAGTTTAGAAAGGTTCTACCTGGCATTTGACCATTGCCGTTATTCGCTTCTTAACGTCTCATTTTGCGATCAGATCTCAGGGCTGTAATTATCCTCGGTAGAATCGGCCGTTTTTTACGAAAATGGTTGCCACCCTTATTTCATATAATACAATTCAGGCAGAGAGTAATATGAAAACAGAAGTTGAAACAGAAATAGATACCGCTTCGGATGATGCATCTGTAGAAACCGAGGACCGGTCAGCAAGGGACAGAATCCTGGATGCTGCGCGAAAGGCCTTTTCGCAGAATGGGTACTTCGGTACATCAATTCGGCAAATCAGCAATCTATGCGGTTTAAAGCAGCCCAGTATCTATCACCATTTCGACAGCAAGGAAAATCTGTTTCGCAATGCTCTGATCTCATCTCATCAGGAGATGATGGATTTTATTAATTCTCGCACGGGTAACGGAAAGGATCTGGCGGAAGATGTAGTTCAGGTGTTTCATGCTTTCATGAACTTCCACAAGGAGCGAAGAGGAGCCCTCCATTTGCTGGGTAATTTGATTTATTCAGCACCAGATAACCTCAGAGATGAATATGCCGAGCTATATGGCCCGGAAATGACCGGATCCATTGAAAGAATGTTCAAGAAGTGGGATCCGGATAATCTGCAGGAAGAGCTCAAGATCTGCATCAATCATACCTTAACGGCCTATCTGATTGAACTTTCAGTGAGAGATAGAGGTCGGGAAGAAGAGAGTCTTACCCAGGCGCTTCGTTGCGTGAACTACATTCTTAGAATCAAGCCGGAGTAATACTGCCCATGGCGACCTGCTGAACGCCGCCTCTCGTTTTCCGGGTCAATCGGAGGCCTGGCCCTGAGTTCAATTCAGGGATGAAAGAGCGGGTCACATTCCGGCCAGCCCCGGACTCATTTTCCGGCCGCGGGGTATCAGTCGCACTCATCCAGGCTTGCCATTTTCGTTTAAGATCTTAATTTACCAGAAGTGCCTCGGGCATTCTTTTTTGTTGACATATCAAGATATCTTGATATAATGGTCATGTAATGTCCGAGGGCGTCCAAATCCTGAAAGCTCTGGCCGATGAGTCCAGGCTGCGAATTGTTCGGCTGCTTCTGAAGGGGCCTCTTCATGTAAATGAAATCCTGGAAGTGCTGCAAATGGGGCAGAGCAGGGTATCGCGCCATCTAAAGATCCTGGCGGATGCAGGGCTCCTTGCCGGCAGACGCGAAGGATCCAGAATATATTATGGAATTAGCCCGGAAATCCGCCAATCCGCTTTACTTTCTTCTTTAGAAATGATGCTGGGCTACTTCGAATCCAGGGAAGAATCGTCCTCGCGCCCGGGTATGTGGTTACCCGAGGAATCCCTTCGGGATTTTGATAGATTGGCCAATGTGCTGGATGCTCGCAAGAGTCAGACTCTGGATCACTTCTTTCGCTACGGCGCTCTGCAAGATGAAATGCAGAGGGATTACGTGGATGCTTCCTTCTATAGAAGTGAAGTGGTTTCCATGTTGCCGGATGGGCCGGTTACCATCGTAGATCTTGGATGTGGTACCGGCGAGCTATCCGTAGCCATGGCTGCCCCGGGAAGAGATATCATTTTAGTAGATCAAAGCCAGGCCATGCTGGATGAGGCCCGTAAGTCCCTGGGCGAGGTAAAGGATAGTAACCTGGATTTTCGTCTTGGATCCATGGAGCACCTCCCTCTGGCAAACGAAGAGGCGGATGTGGCTGTGCTGTCTATGGTGCTACATCATGTGCCGGAACCCATTGGCGCGCTGAAGGAAGCGGCCCGGGTGCTCAAGCCAGGTGGCCTTCTGGTGCTGGCGGATCTGGATCACCATAATGAAGAAGTGATGCGAAGTAGCTTCGCGGATTTCTGGCTGGGGTTCGAAACAGATACCCTGGAGCAGGATCTGGCAGATGCCGGCTTCCAGGTAGAAGACACTCATTCTGGCAAAGGCGATGGTAGCCTTGCCTGTCTATTTTATCGAGCCGTTCGGCAGTCCATGGACGAAAAGCCCGATCGGGCAGAAGCCGAAGTTACGGCTACCGGGGCAATGCCCGGATAATGCAGTTTTACAGTTAATGTAATAGCAAAATACAACGTGCAGGAGAATCGAATGATTACTGAACAAAAAACTGACTACAAAGTGAAGGATATCTCCCAGGCCAAATGGGGCCGCGAAGAGATCATTCTCGCTGAAAAAGAAATGCCGGGCCTGATGGCTCTGCGTGAGGAATACGGCAAAGACAAGCCTCTGAAAGGAGCTCGAATTGCTGGATGCCTCCATATGACAATTCAAACAGCTGTTCTGATTGAAACACTGATTGAACTGGGTGCGGAAGTGCGCTGGTCAAGCTGCAACATCTTCTCTACTCAGGATCATGCCGCTGCAGCCATTGCAGAAACCGGCGTGGCAGTCTTTGCCTGGAAAGGTATGACTGAAGAAGAGTACTGGTGGTGTATTGATCAGACTCTGACTTTTGAAGGCGGTAAAGGACCTAACATGCTGCTGGATGATGGTGGAGACCTGACTGCTTATGTACACAAAGAGAAGTCCGAACTTCTGGGAGAAATTCGAGGCGTATCTGAAGAGACCACCACGGGTGTACATGCTCTTTACAAAATGCTGAAGAAAGGCGAGCTGAAAATGCCGGCCATCAACGTTAATGACTCTGTAACCAAGAGCAAATTCGACAACCTCTATGGTTGCCGCGAATCTCTGGCAGACGGAATCAAACGAGCCACTGATGTAATGCTGGCCGGTAAGGTAGCTGTTGTGGCCGGTTATGGCGACGTAGGTAAAGGTTCCGCTCAAAGTCTTCGCGCATATGGATGTCGGGTAATTATTTCTGAAATTGACCCCATCTGTGCTCTGCAGGCTGCCATGGAAGGATATCAAGTAGATACCATGGATGCATGGGCTGATCAGGCAGATATTTTCGTAACCACTACCGGTAACAAAGATATCATTACCCTGGATCACATGAAGAAAATGAAGGATGGTTCCATTGTATGTAACATTGGCCACTTCGATACTGAGATCCAGGTTGCGGCTCTGAATAACTCTGGAGCAAAGAAAACTGAGATCAAACCTCAGGTGGACAAGTACACTTTCGACAACGGAAACAGCATCATCCTGCTGGCCGAAGGTCGACTGGTGAACCTGGGATGCGCTACAGGCCACCCCTCATTTGTAATGTCCAGTTCCTTTACGAACCAGGTAGTGGCTCAGATTGAGCTGTATAATAACAAATATGAGCTCGGAGTATACGTGCTTCCGAAACACCTCGACGAAAAAGTAGCACGACTGCATCTGGAGAAGATTGGTGCAACACTGACCAAACTGACTCCGGAGCAATCCGAATATCTGGGAGTGCCGGTAGAAGGTCCTTTCAAGCCGGAAAACTACAGATACTAAAAACTATTCGCCCCGGCCTGGCCGGGGCGACCTTTTGCAATTATACATTATACAAGAGACCCATTTCTTTTCGCGTTGCGAGGTGGAAATCGGGGCAGAGAGCTCACGGGCCGGTCAGAGTGCCAGAGCCTGAAGGGCGGAGCCGGCAACGGCATGAAAGATAGAGAAGGAGATATTATGAGCCAGACAGAGACACAGGATAGAACTAAGTTACTCTACGAGCAGCTTGAGAAGCGCATCCTGGTGCTGGATGGGGCCATGGGAACCATGATCCAGAAGCACAAACTGGAAGAGGAAGACTTCCGGGGAGAGCGTTTCAAGGATTACAAGGGCGAGCTGAAGGGCAACAACGACCTGCTTACACTAACCAGGCCGGAATTGATCCAGGAAATCCACGAGGAATTTCTGGAAGCCGGATCCGACATCATTGAAACCAATACCTTCAGTTGCACAACCATTTCTCAGGCAGACTATGATTTGCAGGAGCTGGTGGATGAGTTGAATATCGAAGGAGCCAGACTGGCTCGCAAAGCGGCGGACAAGTATACAGAAAAAACACCGGAAAAGCCTCGCTTTGTGGCCGGGGCCATTGGGCCTACGAACAAGACCCTTTCGCTTTCGCCGGATGTGAATGATCCGGGTTACCGGGCAGTAACCTATCAGGAAGTGGTGCTTGCCTACGAGCAGCAGGTGGAAGGTCTCATCAAAGGAGGAGTGGATATTCTCCTTGTGGAGACTGTTTTTGACACATTGAATGCCAAAGCAGCCCTTTTTGCTATCGAAAACGTTTTTGATCGAATTGGGTACACGGTGCCTACAATGGTTTCTGGAACCATTGTGGATCAGAGTGGTAGAACCCTGTCCGGTCAGACAACGGAAGCATTCTGGATTTCCATCTCTCACATGCCCCATCTGCTCAGCGTGGGATTGAACTGCGCTCTGGGTTCTGCTCAAATGAAGCCCTTTATTCAGGAGCTTTCCCGGGTGGCCGGCTGTCGCGTAAGCCTTTATCCCAATGCAGGTCTTCCCAACGAATTTGGCGGTTATGATGAGACCCCGGAATACATGGGAGAGCAGATTCATAACTACGCCAGCGAAGGCTGGGTGAACATTATCGGTGGCTGTTGTGGAACCACGCCGGATCATATCCGGGCCATGGCAAAATCCATCGAGGGTATCAAGCCCCGGCAACCAGCGAAACAGGAGCCCTATCTGAGGCTGTCCGGCCTGGAGCCCCTGGTAGTGCGCCCGGAGGCGAACTTCCTGAACGTAGGGGAACGAACCAATGTAACCGGTTCCAAGAAATTTGCTCGTTTGATTCGAGAAGAGAATTACGAAGAAGCCGTGGCAGTGGCCCAGGACCAGGTGGAAAATGGCGCCCAGGTCATCGATGTTAACATGGATGAAGGGATGCTGGATTCCGAAGCAGCCATGGTGAAGTTTCTGAATTTGATCGGAGCTGAACCGGATATCTCCCGGGTTCCCATCATGATTGACTCTTCAAAATTCAGCGTAATTGAAGCCGGTCTTCGCTGTGTTCAGGGCAAAGCTATTGTAAACTCCATTTCCATGAAGGAAGGGGAGGATGTATTCAAAGAGCAGGCCCGCAAGATCATGCGCTATGGCGCCAGCGTCATCGTTATGGCTTTTGACGACAAGGGCCAGGCGGACAGCTACGAAAGAATGATCGAAATATGCGGTCGAGCCTACAAGATTCTCACTGAAGAAGTGGGTTTTCCTGCTCAGGACATCATTTTTGATCCAAACATCTTTCCGATCGCTACAGGGATTGAAGAGCATAATAACTACTCTGTGGATTTCATCAATGCCACAAAGTGGATCAAAGAGAATCTACCTCATGCTCGAGTAAGCGGCGGTGTTTCCAATATGAGCTTTTCCTTTCGAGGAAATGAGCCTGTGCGTCGAGCCATGCACTCGGTATTTCTGTATCATGCTATTCGAGCCGGAATGGATATGGGTATTGTAAACCCGGGCCAGCTGGATGTTTACGATGAGATTCCCCGGGATCTTCGGGATCTGGTTGAGGATGTGGTCTTGAATAAGGACCCGGAAGCAGGCGAAAAGCTTGTGGATTTTGCTGAAAGCTACAAAGATGAGGGCGCCCAGGACGAAGGTAAGAAGAACGCCTGGCGCGAAGCCGATGTGGGTGAGCGGATCCGTCATGCACTGGTTAAGGGTATTGTTGAATTTATCGAAGACGATACAGAAGAAGCCCGCCAGAAGTTCGACCAGCCTCTGGATGTAATCGAAGGTCCGCTCATGGATGGTATGAACCATGTGGGCGAGCTCTTTGGATCCGGTCAGATGTTTCTGCCCCAGGTAGTAAAAAGTGCCCGCGTAATGAAGAAGGCGGTGGCCTATCTCATTCCTTACATGGAAGAGGAGCAGAGAAAGAATCCTGGCTCCAAAAAGGAAGCCATCAAGGTGCTTCTGGCCACTGTTAAGGGTGATGTGCACGACATCGGTAAGAATATCGTTGGTGTGGTATTGGCCTGCAATGGCTACGAGGTAATTGATCTGGGCGTAATGGTGCCCCGAGATAAGATCCTGGATGAAGCCGTGAAGCAGAAGGCTGACGTAATCGGTCTGTCCGGGCTCATTACTCCCTCTCTGGATGAGATGGTGGAAGTGGCCCGGGAAATGGAAAAGCGCAAGATGAAGCTTCCACTGCTTATTGGTGGGGCCACCACCAGCGAAGTGCATACCGCAGTAAAGATTGAGCCCAACTATTCAGGTGCTACAGTCCATGTGCTGGATGCCTCATTGAGTGTGCCCATGGTATCCAATCTGTCTTCCGATACACATCGGGATAAGACTACCAGTGAAATTCGTGAGAAATACGAAAACATGCGAGAGCAGCATAAGAATCGCCAGGATGAAAAAGAGATCCTGACATTCGACAAAGCGGCAGCCAACAGGCATAAGGTGAAGTTCGACGGAAATACCTTTGAGCCCAAGAAAACCGGGGTATTTCAGATTGAGCCGAAAGTTGAGGACTTGATTCCCTACATCGACTGGACTCCTTTCTTCCTTACCTGGGAGATGCGCGGAAAGTATCCGGACATCCTGAAAGATCCCAGACTGGGCGAGGAGGCTACCAAGCTTCATAACGATGCGAAGGAATTGCTGGATCGCATTGTGAAAGAGAATCTTCTCCGACCCCGCGGCGTTTACGGAATCTTCCCCGCCAATTCTACCGGAGAAGACATCAAGCTCTTTAAAGACGACAACCGAAAGGATGAGCTGGCAGTATTTCATTGTCTGAGGCAGCAGGCCAAAAAGCGCTCAGGGCAGCCGAATCGGTCCCTGGCCGATTACGTGGCACCGGAGGACTCTGGAGTCAAAGACTGGCTGGGTGCTTTTGCAGTTACTTCCGGTATAGGACTGAACGCTCTGGTAAAAGAGTTCGATGACAAGCATGATGACTATAACTCCATCCTGGCGAAAGCTGTGGCGGACCGACTGGCAGAGGCATTCGCAGAGTATCTGCACGAAAAGGTTCGTAAAGAGGTATGGGGCTTTGGTTCCGGGGAGACTCTGTCCAACGAAGAACTGGTTAAAGAGAAATACCAGGGAATTCGTCCGGCTCCCGGGTATCCTGCGCAGCCGGACCATACAGAAAAGATTACTCTGTTCAAGCTATTGAATGCTACCGAGGATGCCAGTATTCAGCTTACGGAAAGCCTGGCCATGATGCCTGCAGCCAGCGTAAGCGGTCTGTACTTCTCGCATCCGGATGCAGAGTATTTCAACCTGGGTAAATTGAATAAAGATCAGGTGGAAGACTACGCTAAACGAAAAGATATGCCATTGGATGAAATGGAAAAGTGGCTGGGACCAAACCTGGCCTACGATCGATAACGATTCTCTGCGAAGTAAAGTGCTCGGCCCGCCCATGCGGTTCGGGCTCTGAAACAAACTGCCGGCTTCTCTGAATGGAGAGCCGGCTTTTTTTATGCAAGTCCGGCGATGAAGGGATTTGCAGCGATTTGCCCTGTCCAGGGAGAAGGCTGCCCTGGCTAGAAAAGATCTGCAAAATATTGAATGATGCCGCCCAGTCCTCTTCTCCAGACCGTCCTCAGGAAAAAAGGCTTCTAAAGTAGTCGATGATCCCGCCCAGGCCTCCGGGAGCAGTGAGCGCACCTATGATAAAGCCTACAATGGCGCCTCCAATATGGGCCTCATGGTTCACCGATCTGTGCTCAGAGCGAGCCATATAGATGCTTCCCGCAATGTATATGATGGCGAAAATCGGTGCCGGGATGGGAATCGGCAGCGGAAAAATTATTATGCTGTTGTCCGGGAAAAACACTATGGAAGCAAATAGCACTCCGGCCACGGATCCGCTGGCCCCCAGACTGGCATAGTTCGGGTCTTTGTGGTGCAACAGAAACGTAGCCAGATCAGCTCCCACAGCGGCCAGAAGATAAGTCAGTAACATTACACCGGGGGCCACCTTTTCCAGGCTGCTTCCAAAGAAATACAGGGTGATCATGTTAAAGAACAGATGCCCCCAGCCCATATGAGAGAACTGGGAGTAGATCAGGCCCCGAATTCCCTGGCCTTTGGCCACCAGGTAGGGAAAGAAAAGAAAGTCCCGGGGTTCCTCCTTTTGCATGTAAATTAGGGTGACAATTACGTTGATTACGATTAGAAACAGAGTTAGCATACAGGTGTTTTTTCTGCGGCAAATTGGCCGCCGTTCCGATCTTATAACGGAGCAATTCTATGTCAGCCCGGGTCCAGAAAAAAATTGAAGACTACCGTAAAGACCGTTCCCTGCAGCAGGATTTCCTGCAGCAGTGCAGGACCGTTCCTGTAGAGGCCGTTCTATGGCCCGAGAAGTATTCCAGCCACTTTCCGGCGGACTACATGATCAAAAGAGGCAAGAAGGAGTTTCCGTATCCTTTGCTTGAGACTGAGGACCGAATCAAAGTGCTTCAGGGACTGTTCCATCACTGGGCCGGAGCCGATGCCGATAGCCCGGAGCATCCCCTGGTGCTGTGCTACTATCTAAATGAATATCAAAAGCAGTTCAGACCCCGGCAGAAAAAGAAGGGCAGTGCATTGCAGCGTGCCACTCGCACAGTTCTGAACGAAAAGAAAGGCAAGAATGTATCTGCCGCGGAACTGAAGCGTCGCGAAAAGGAAAAAGAGAAGGAGAAGCATTACAAAAAGCTTCAGACCTTGAAGAACAAGCTGCCTGTAGATAAGACATTCAAGAAGGCCGAGTCTTCTGAGATTCAATGGGCTATCTTTCTGGCTCTCAGAGACCTGGTGCGAGACCGAGGGGAGCTTCTGGAAGGAGCCCACGAGGTGCCGGCCGAGCGAGTTCGGGATGTAAAAACATCGGACAACGATCTAAAGAAGCGCCTGGAAGAAGTGCTGGAAGAAAGCGATGATCTGCGGGCACAGCTAAAACGAGAAACCACTCGCGCAGATCTCCTGGAAGAAGAAGTGCAGCGGCTGGCAGAGCAGATTATTTCGTCTCCCACTACCATCGTCACCCGGGGGGATGCCTCGGAAATGGAAAGTCTGAAGCAGGAGTACAATCTGCTTTCGCAGAAGTACGATGCTCTGGTAAGCAAAAACATCGATCTTGCGAATCGATTGAACCGAGTAGATCAGGCTGTGCGCCTGGAACAGGTTCTGGACAACATCCGGGATCGAGTGAACAGCATTATTCGTTCCGGTGTGCTTAAAGAGGAAATCCTTCTATCTCGAATTGGAAGTGAAGTAGAGCAGCTTCAGCGAGCCAGGATCTATCTGGGTCGAGCCCTGTTTGACATGGGTATGCTTTATTTGCGAATGGGTAAGAAGGAAGCAGCTTTCCAGGAGCTACGAGCGGCTCGAGAACTGGGCGTGGAAGATCCAGAGGCGGATCGCTTCTTGCAGTCTGTTCGATCCTGATTTAGCGGTTCCAGGACCGCTCATTTCTCTAACGGGCAAGCGATCATTGTCGCAGAGTCCCAGATAAACTTGCATGCTGGCATTGGTTCAAAGAGTAATCGAGGCATCTGTTATAGTAAACGGGCAAACGGTATCTGAGATACAGCGAGGAATGCTTGTCTTTCTGGGCGCATTGCATGAAGACGATGAGTCGGTGGCCCGGAATCTTGCAGTCAGGCTCAGCAAAATCAGAATCTTCGAAGATGAAAATGGCAAAATGAATCTATCGATTCTGGATTCCGGAGGCCAGGCCCTGGTGGTTTCTCAGTTCACTCTATGTGCCGATCTATCCCGCGGGAATCGGCCTTCCTTTGGGCCGGCAGCGGAGCCGGAAAAGGCGAAGCGACTCTACAATGAATTCTGTCAGTCGCTTTCGGATGCCGGGGTGCCGGTACAAACCGGAGAATTCGGTGCAGATATGAAGGTTGGCCTGGTAAACGATGGGCCGGTAACCTTTATGGTATCCGAGCCACGGTGATTGGGCAATCCGATGCGGGAACAGCCCGGCCCGGGTCGGACCTTTAATTTTCTCGCGAACTGCGATATTCAAAAATCGAAAATCGAAAATCGAAAAATTCGAAGGTGGGTTGCGGGTTCTTCTCCAGCTACGCCTTCATGGACATGGGTTGATCAGCTTCGATCCGGCTCGTCTTTCCTTTTAACATCCACCGAAACAGTTACCTTATGTTTTCCGCCTCCAAAGAGAACTCCTCTTAAAGGGCTGACATCTTGATAATCCCGGCCCACGGCGGCCTGGATATATTCATGGGTGCGTAGCTTTCCGTTGGTAGGATCCAGATCCAGCCAGCCGTGCCCTGGAATGTAAATCGAGACCCATGCATGGCTGGCATCGGCGCCCTGGAGTCGGGGCTGCCCGGGAGGCGGATAGGTTTCGATGTAGCCGCTTACGTATCTACAGGGCAGTCCCAGGCTTCTGAGCGCTGCCAGAAAGACATGGCTAAAATCCTGACATACTCCGGCTTTAATCTTCAAAACATCTTCCAGAGGAGTCAGGATGGTGGTGGCTTCTGAATCGTAGGTGAATTCCTGGTAGATGCGAGTTGTGAACGCCAGGGCGGCTTCTGCGAATGGCCTTCCAGGAGTAAAGTCAAGGCTGGCCAGTGCTGCATAGTCTGGTCCGGTGGGTACGAACCGAGAGGGCAGGGTAAACTGTACGATCTCCAGTTCTTCTGGATGTAAAGCCCGGCGAATTTGATCTCGGACCTGCTCATGAGGAGGTGTGGCGGACAGATCCAGGGGTTTTGCATCTTCCGTAAAAAGATCCGTAGTGCTGACAAACTCAATATGCGAATGCGGCTGCTCTACGGAGAAATAATGCACTGCATTGCCAAAGTAATCCTTTCTCCGGTCTCGAATCGCCGGCAGGGGATCGCATTGCAGTTGAAAGCTTCGCACCGTTTGCATGGAACTATCCTGGGGCTCCATCAATGCCAGGTTCTGGCACAGAGATACGGTTTCCTCGTAATCGTAGCGGGAAATATGAGTTACGATATATTCAGGCACCCAGATCCTCCATTTGCTGGCTCTGCTCTCTGTACTGGAAGTACCGATCGCTTACAGCATCGGAAAGATCATGGGTGAGTCTCTGGCACTCAAGAGAGAAGTCCTGAAGCTTATCAATTAGAAGCGCCCCATCGGAACCAATCAAGGATTCGATTTCTGTTAGATGAACCCTGGTATAAAGCTCCAGCGCCAGCTTCCTTTCCCGGCTTTTATCTGGATTTTCCACGCCAGGAAGAGTCGCGCTCATAGAATACATTTCATCCACCTGAAAGATCAGGGAGCGAGGATTGGTGCGGTCGAATAAAAGAATGTCCAGAACACTCCTTACATCCATTCGGTTTCTGTATCTTCTTCGATAGGTAATACTGATGTCGTTGATTCGTAGAATTGCATCCAGTAGATCCCACCATTCCAGAGAAGCGGTTCTGGACAGCGAATAGATCAGGCGTAGTAGAAAGAGGGAGCGTTCCAGTCGCTTCCCAAATCCTGGAAAGAAATAGGACGCTTCACGGCTCATGTTTTCTGAAAGATGGCCTGTAAGTGAAGTTAGAAGTAAAATGATCTGAAACAGGGCTTCGGAGGCCTCAACGATGTCATCTTCCTGGAGCGAGTTTAGAGTGCTTTCCAGTCCGGAAATAACTCGTCTGGTATCTTCGGAAAGTCGGTCCCGGATTCGGCGACCGGATTGAACCAGAGCCTGGAGATCGTGGGCCATGGAGCCTTCATCCCCGGTTCGCACCAGCATGAAGGATACCAGATCCTCCGAGTATTGTGGCCCGGAGCTTCCGGCCAGACCGGTAAGTATGCCTGAAAGGGTGCCTTGAAGAGCCGTTACGCTGTTTCCATCGTCGGAACTCTCTACAATCATCCTCAGGAAGCGGCATTGATTCTCTGCCCGTTCTGCGTATCTTGCAAGCCAGAATAGATTGTCTGCGACGCGGCCGGGCAGGCCGATGCCCTTGCGAAAGATCTCTGTGGCATCTGCTGGAACAGAAAGCAGAGTTTCCTGTTTCTGAGGTTCGCTGGCCAGAATCCAGATATCCTTGCTCAGGGCGCCTGCCTGGTTGGTAATGATGAAATTGTCCGGGGTAACAGAAAATCGGGCCAGGCCACCTGGCAGAACTACATAGCCTGAATCTGCAGCTGCGATAAATGTGCGATAGATGCCCCGGGCAGGAGTAAACTGTCCGTTTTGAAACACCGGGCAGCTACATCCGGAAAGCACTTCCTGTGCGATGAAATCATAGGGCCTTTCCAGTATGCGAGACCACAGATACTCCCGGTCCGAATCGCTCATGTACTCAAGGAAATAGCCTTCTTCTCCACGACGACGTATGGCGGGTTTGATCGCAATATCCGTTCTATGACGCACCTGGTTTAGGTGATTCTCATCGCCCAGCCAGTAGGTGCGTGCATTGGGTAGAATTAAGTCCTCACCCAGGAAATGCCTGGAAAGCTCCGGCAAATAGGCCAGCAGGGATCGATCCTCCAGGATTCCGCATCCTGGTGGATTTAAGACGGTAACGGTACCTGCGCGAATACACTGCAAAAGACCGGGAATACCGAGAAGAGAATCTCCTCTTAATTCCAGGGAATCCAGGAATGCATCATCGATTCTTCGAAAGACTATATCCACCTGTTGAAATCCTTCAACGGTCTTCAGATATAGCCTTTGCTCGCGAACCGTGAGGTCATCGGCCTGAGCCAGGGTGAATCCCAGATAGGAGGCCAGGTATGCATGTTCGAAATAGGTTTCGTTGGCAGGTCCTGGCGTAAGTAAAATAGTGAGAGGATCTTTTTTACGAATCTGAGCTCTTCGAATCATATTTCTTCGAAGAGTGCGAAAGTAGGTGGCCAGTCTATGCACCTGGCTGTCTCGATAGATGCTGGGAAGAACCCTGGAAAGTACGATTCGGTTCTCCAGACTGTAACCGGATCCGGACGGAGCCTGGATGCGATCCCCCAGGGCTACAAAGCTTCCATCGGCGTTTCGACTTACGTCGGTGGCAAAGTAGGACAGAGCACTGGTTCTGGGAGGAAAGAGATCATGACAGGGCCGTAAAAAGGCCCGGGAGCGAAATAATAGATCTGCCGGGATTAGCTTTTCATGGATGGCGGTTCGCTGGTTATAAAGATCTGTAAGCACCAGGTCCAGAAGTTCCGCTCGCTGGATGAGCCCTCGTTCCAGAGGCGACCATTCATCGCTGGGAATGATCACCGGTATCAAATCCAGAGGCCAGATTCGGTTCTCTCCGGACGGGCTTCCATAGATGCTGTAGGTTACTCCATTTTCTTTCAGTAACCGGTGGGCTTCATTCCTTCTTTGCTGCAGTCGGTCTGTGCCCAGACTATCCAGGCTGGATATCAGGAAATCATAATGGGAGCGAATCTGGCCGTTCTGCAAAAACTCATCATGGATGCCCGGAATTGGCTGATAACCGGACAAAAGCTGCTTTTGCAGTGTTTCCATCTAGGAGTCAGACAACTGCTCCGGCAGTTCTGCGGCCAGCCTTAAATCCAGAGTGCATGGGAACTCCGGGTTTGAAATTCCTGCCGGCGCAGGCGCCGATGAGGAGCCAAAGTCCCCGGCCTGGAAACGATTGATGCGCCGGCTTTCTGCTTCCAGGGCATTTACGGGCAGGGTATCGTAGCTTCTGCCGCCTGGATGGGCCACATGATATGTGCATCCGGTTACGTATCGTTCATTGTAGGTGTCAAAGAGAGAAAACACCAGCGGGTTATGTGGTTTAATATGCGGATGCATTGTGGATGCTGGATTCCAGGCCTTGTAACGGACTCCGGCCACTCGTTTGTCCGGGCTTACCTTTTTCAGTGGAACTCTCTGCCCATTACAGGCCAGTTCATAGCGCTCTGCAGGATCTCCTTCTACAGAGATTTGCATCCGTTCTGTGGCTGAATCCACGGCCCTGGATGTGCCTCCAGTGTGAGCTTCCTCACCCAGTACATTCCAGGGTTCCAGCCCCATACGCAGTTCGATGCGAATCCCTGGATAATGGACTTCTCCATAAACAGGAAAGCGAAACTCAAAGAAAGGCTCAAAAAGCTCCATGGAAAAATCCAGATCGATGCTTTTAAGATCATCCAGAACTTCCTGTAAATCCTGCTGAATGTAATGAGGAATCATAAATCGGTCACGAAGATCCAGGCCCCATCGCACAAGCTTTGGCTCCGGTGGATGCTTTCGCATAAGACATAGAATGGCGCCTATGAGAGCCTGCTGCACAGCGCTCATCTTCCAGTGCGGGGGCATTTCGAAAGCCCTCATTTCCAGCAGGCCCCGGCGACCTCCCAGAGAACCTGGATCATACAGTTTATCGATGCAGAATTCTGCCCGGTGTGTATTTCCCGTTAGATCTGTAAGATGGTGCCTCAGGAGCCGATCGATCATGTAAGGAGGGCAATCCCCCTCATAGCTGTACAGCTTCTTGAGTGCCAGTTCTAGATCATAAAGAGTATCGATCCTTGCTTCGTCGATTCTGGGCGCCTGGCTGGTGGGGCCAATAAATAGGCCGGAGAAAAGATAGCTCAATGCAGGATGCTTTTGCCAGTAAACTATAAGCGAAGGTAGCAGGGAAGGAAAGCGAAGGAAGGGACTTTCCAGAGTGCTTCTGGCTCCCAGGGTAATGTGATTTCCTCCTCCGGTGGCGGCTGGCCTTCCATCTATCATGAATTTTTGCGTAGTGAGGCCTTCTTCTTTCGCAGAGCGATACAGCACCTGTGTAATCCGGGCCGACTCTTCCAGTGTCTCCGATGGCTGAAGATTGACCTCCAGAACTCCAGGGTCCGGTGTAATGGATAGATGGCTCAATCCCGGATGCATGGGAGGTGGATGGCCTTCCCAGACATATTCTACAGCCATGTCCTTGAGACAGCTTTCCAGATGCGCAATTAGAGAAAGATGGGAAAATACAGATGAGGGCGGGGGAAGGAAAATATGGAGCTTTTCGTTTCGTTCCTCTACCACAAGAGCAACGCGAAGTGGATCCCGCTTTCGGTCATCTTTGAGGCTATAGCCCTTATGGACTTTCAGCAGATGTTCTGGATCTGGCAGATGCGCAGTCAATTCTGTAGGATCTTCCAGATATACGCTGCGAAATCCGTCTCCCAGGGATCCCAGAGGTAACCTCAGGCCGGCGGGCGAATCCCCGGGATGAAGGAAAAGCTGGCTTCGTCGGGTTTTCCATACAGAGGAAGACCATCTCTGACTTTCCGGCTCGTAGGCCAGGGGAAGTACATAGGCCCGGGGCGAGGACAAATCCTCCTCCAGTAGTTGCAGCACTCGATTCCTTTCCAGGCCATGAAAGCTATCCAGATCCTTGAGTTTTTTTGCGTTTTCTGGAAGGGCTGCTTCGCTGCGAAGTAGTTCCAGGGGATCCTCATGCAGAGGTTGTAAAAAGGCCGGGTCCAGTTTAAGACGCTGACAGAGTTTCTCCAGTAGGTCCCTGGCATCCTGGCCTGTGGCCCGGGAGCGCTCAAGGCTGTCCGCATACAACAGACTCATGGGTTGCCCATCCAGCCTCCAGTGTGCGAAATAGGCCCATCTTGGCAGTGGTTCCCCCGGGTACCACTTGCCCTGGCCTGCGATGAACAGAGGCGAGGGAAGTGCCAGATTGTGAACAAGCCTGCTTCGCAGACGTTCGGCATAATCCCGTTTCTTTTTGTCCCCATCCGGCGCCATGGCCTGGAAGTTCCATTCCGGGCCATCAAAATCATCGTCCGAGACAAAGGTGGGTTCCCCTCCCATGGTCAGTCGCATATCCAGCTGATTTAGCTTGCGGTCGATGACAGGTACAATCTTGCGAAAACCCTCGAACAGGCCATCCCGGTAGGGCTTCGTGGTTCTGGGAGCTTCCTGCAGACGCTCCACTTTCATTTCGAAGTGCAATGTGGACTGGCAGGGGTCTGTGGCGCCGCTTACCGGGGCCGCCCTGGAAGGTTCGGCGGCGGAAAAAAGCGGGATATGCCCCTCGCCGGTGAGCAGACCGGATGTGGGATCCAGCCCGATCCAGCCCGCGCCTGGTAGATAGACTTCGGCCCAGGCGTGCAGGTCAGTGAAGTCCTGGTCCGGTCCGGCTGGTCCTTTTCTGGGAAGTTCATCTGCCTTTAGCTGAATTAGATAACCAGAGCAGAAGCGACTGGCCAGGCCCAGCTTTCGCAATAAATGCATTAACAGAAAAGAAGAATCCCGGCAGGAACCCTTGCCGCTTTGAATGGTGGTCTGACAACTCTGGATGCCCGGCTCCATGCGAATTACATAGCCTACGCGATTGGCCACAAACTGGTTGATTTCCACCAGTATGTCTACTGTAGAGATATCCGGCTTAATTACTTCTTTGCGAATCTGTTCTACCCATTGATCCAGTTCCGGTTCCTGCACATTCGCTGCTCGGTAGATGGCCAGGTCGTCCAGTAGCTCTTCCGGATAGGCGAAAGGAAATCGATTGGCTTCTGGCTCCAGAAAGAAATCGAATGGATTTACAGTTCGAAGCTCCACCACCATATCTACCTGGATGCGAAGTTCCCAGGATTTTTCCGGGAAAACCATCCTGGCCAGAAAGTTGCCGGCCGGATCCTGCTGCCAGTTCAGGAAATGCTCCGGGTTCACTTTTAGCGAATAGGAGTGAACATGCGCCCTGGTATGGGGCGCCGGCCTGAGACGAATGGAATGGGGATGGATTTGAACTGGTCGATCGAATCGATAGGATGTTAAATGATACAGCGAAACACGGGTCATATCTATACCGAGAAATAGCGATCCACAATCTGGCCACCGATGTCATTGAGCCTGGTTTGCACGGAGTCCAGGTACTCATGCATGCCTTTCTGTAGAATTTCCTCAATGTCTGTAAAATTCAAGTCCGAAAGAAGCATCCCTGTGGTTCGCTCCGCTTCGTTGGAGTAGGAGCGGCCGGTGTTGCCGGAAATGGATCTCAGATTGCGGTCCAGTTCTGCCAGGCAATAGATGAGTGCCCTGGGGAAATCCCGGTTTAGGATCAGAAATTCTGCGATGTTTTTGGGCGTCACTTTTTGATAAATGCGGTTAAACATCTCATGAGCACTGGCAGACTTAAGAAGAGAAAGCCACTGAATCAAATCCAGGGTGGTGCCCACATCCTGAATGCTGGGAAGCAGTATAAAATACTTCATGTCCAGGATTCGTGTTGTCTTATCTGCCCTTTCCAGATACCGCCCGGTCAATGCGAATCTATGGACTTCATCATGGGAAAGTGTGGCATCCATGGTGCCATAGAATAGCAGGCAGGTTCTTCTGACTCGAGTGTAGAATCGCTCCAGACGCTCCATGTCTGATGTATGGCTCTGATTTTTGATTTCCAGGTAGAGTTCGTTCAGGATCTGCCAGAGTTCAGTGCTTATGTTTTCTCGAATGGTTCTTGCATTCTCTCTTGCTCGACGAATGCAGGAAAGGATGGAGCTGGGGTTTTCTCCATCGAAGGTCATAAATTCGATTACCGTTTCTTTGGAGTATTCGCCGTATCGTTCCTCGAAAAGTGTGTTATCTCCTGTAGTGGTTACCATCGGACCCCATTGGTTCGCACTTTCCGGAGAATCCAGGGAAAGCTGGAAGTTCACATCCATGAAACGGCAATAGTTTTCCGCTCGCTCGATATAGCGATTCATCCAGTAAACGGAGTCAGCTACGCGACTCAGCATATCAGGACCCCATTACCCAGGTATCTTTTGTACCGCCTCCCTGCGAAGAGTTTACCACCAGGGAGTCTCGGGGAAGGGCCACTCGTGTGAGTCCTCCCGGCATCACATAGATATCTTCTTCATACAGGATAAAAGGCCTTAGATCCACATGGCGACCTTCAATGCCTTCTTCTACCATCGTAGGAACCCGGGAAAGCCCCAGCACCGGCTGTGCGATGAAGCTTCGGGGTGAGGACTGAACTTTCTTGCGAAACTCCTGTACCTCTTCCGAAGTTGCTTTGGGGCCAATGAGCATTCCGTAGCCTCCTGCGCCGTTGGCTTCTTTGACGACCAGTTCTTCCATGTTTTCCAGAACGAATTTCAGGTCATCCGGTCTGCTGCATAGATAGGTATCAACGTTGGGGATGATGGGATCTTCGTCCAGATAGTAGCGAATCATCTCTGGAACGAACGCATATATGACTTTGTCATCGGCCACGCCGGTTCCAGGTGCGTTGAGCAGTGCAACATTTCCTTTTCTGTATGCCTCGAAAAGGCCCGGCACTCCCAGAAGGGAGTCCGGTCGAAAGGCCTCTGGATCCAGAAATGCATCGTCAATTCTTCTATAGATTACATCCACCGGTTTCTGGCCCTGGGTGGTGCGCATGTACACCCGATGGTCTCGAACAATGAGATCTGTGCCGCTTACCAGAGGGATTCCCATCTTCTGTGCAAGAAAGGAATGTTCGTAGTAGGCGGAGTTATAGATTCCAGGGGTAAGTACCACGCAGGAAGGGGCTGCCGCATCGCTCAGATACTCCATGGTGCCGCGCAGTCGGATCGGATAGTCGTAGATGGTTCGAATCTGATGGCTGCGAAACAGATCCGGAAATGTGCGCTTCATTACCTCACGGTTTTCCAGAACATAGGACACCCCGGAAGGGCATCGGACGTTGTCTTCCAGTACGCGAAAAGTGCCTTCTGCATCTCTTACCAGGTCTGTTCCACTGACATGGATCCAGATGTCTCGAGGAGGGCGAAATCCTTCCAGTTGCTTCAAATAACTTGTGCTGGAATAGACGTACTCTGGATCCACCACCCTGTCGTCCAGGATGCGTTTTGGGCCGTAAATATCCTTGAGAAATTCATTCAGGGCTGTGGCTCGCTGCTTCAGCCCCTTTTCCAGGTGCTTCCAGTCCGGAGGAGTTATGATTCGCGGGATAATATCAAATGGGATAATGCGTTCCTCGGCTCTTGCATCGCCGTACACGCGAAAGGTAATTCCCAGAGAAATCAATGCCTGCTCGGCTTCATCCTTTCGGTGCTGTAGTTCAGATTCCGTCATGGAATCGATCTGGTCGCGAAGGGGGAAATAACCCGGTCTTGGCTGCCCATCGGCAGCGAACATCTCGTCGAAGAATGCTCCTGTTGCGTAATTCTGTAACATTTTAGTTTCCGATCCTTTTATACAACGTCTTGCTTCCGAGTTCAAGAGAAGTTTGTCTTACTGCCATCGGCCGTGCGGCGGTGGCAGGGCCACTTTTCAAAGCTCCGGAAGTGTTTCTTTCTATAGTCCTTTATTTTGCAAAAATCGTACCCGAAAGGGCTGCGACGAATAAACGTGCCACGGCCCCGGTTGAACGATCCTGGCCCTGGGTACGTATCCAGAACAGAGCCGCCTGGCCGACACCGAGCGTTCTCGGGGGGCGAATCCAGGCAGAATTACAGGCCATAATCGCCTCCCACGTTTGCATTTTTCTGGAGGCTGGCCACGATCGCGGACTTTGCCAGTATTGCCTGGCGGCCGGGCTTCTTTTTCCGAGGATCGGCTTAGCTCCAGGGGTTTGCTTCCCCGCAGGTCCATGCCGGAAATCGGGCATAACGCCTTTAAATTAGGCAGTTCAGCCAGGCTCAAGCGAATCTGCCTTAAAAGGAAATAGTTGCCCGTGTAAGGCCTGAAGGGCTTTATTGAAGCCAATGTCGCAAACCAATCCATTAATTCAGAAAAAAACAGGTCCAGAGGAGACCATACCCTTCGAACAGATCCAGCCAGAGTTCTTTCTGCCAGCCCTGGAGTATTTTAAAGAGCAGGCCAGGGCCAACGTTGATGCCATTACCGGTTCCAGCCAGGAGCCAGATTTTGAAAACACAATCCTTGCTCTGGAAACGGCGTCCGAGGAACTGAGTCACGTAGCCTCCATCTATTATGTTCTATTCAGTGCCCATGCTACGGAAGGAATCCAGAAGATTGCCGGAGAGGTATCTACATTCCTGGCCGGGTTTTCCAGCGATGTAACTTTGAATCAGGCTCTTTTTGCCAGAATCAAAGCGGTACACGAATCCAGAAAAGGCGTAGGGAATCCAGAGCAGGTCCGGCTACTGGAAGAAACCTATCAGGACTTCGTTCGCAATGGAGCCTCTCTACCGGAAGCAGAGCGCGAAGAGTTGCGCGGAATTGATCAGGAACTGGCCGGCTTATCGCCTCGCTTCTCCGAGCATTTGCTCAAAGCCACGAATCACTTTAAACTGCATATTACGAATAAGGATGATCTGGCCGGGATTCCGGAAATGGCCGTCGAACAGGCGGCCTCCACTGCCAGCGAAGAGGGCAAGGAAGGATGGATCTTTACACTCCAGTTTCCCGACTTTATGCCCTTTATGACCTATGCCGAGAATCGAGAGCTAAGAAAGCAGATGTATCTTGCGTTTCGCAGCCGTGGCATGGGGCCGGCCGCCGTTGAATACGGTCAGCCAGAAGACACAGATAATCGACCGGTGGTTCTGGACATTCTCAGGCTCCGGGAGAAGCGTGCGAAGCTACTGGGCTACCGAAATCATGCAGAGTACATTCTGGAAAAGAGAATGGCCCGGAGCCCGGAAAATGTTCAGTCATTTCTGGATCGCCTGGTGGATGCAAGTTTGCCGGCAGCCAGAAAAGAACAGCAGGAACTGGCGGACTTTGCCTCCGAGGTGGGTTATGATTCTGTGGAGCCCCACGATATTCGCTTTCTATCCGAGAAGCTCAAGCAAAAGGTGCATCAATTCGATTCAGAACAGCTAAGGCCGTATTTCCCGCTAAACCGCGTTATGGATGGCCTGTTCGGTACCGCCGAAAAGCTCTACGGACTGAAGTTTGAGTTAAAGCAGGGAATTGAAGTCTATCATCCGGAAGTGCAGGTGTATCAGGTAAGCGATGCGGCCGGCCAGGATGTGGGCCTATTCTATGTGGACCTGTTTCCTCGAGAAACCAAAAAGAGCGGCGCCTGGATGACTTCCTTTCAGGAGCAGGGTCTGTTTCGCGGCAAGGTTCGCAGGCCCCATATTGGGATCGTATGTAACTTCACAAAGCCTGGAAAAGACAGGCCATCGTTGCTTTCCTATGATGAGGTTCGCACACTCTTCCATGAGTTTGGCCATGCATTGCATGGATTGCTCTCTCGTTGTACCTACAGCAGTCTGGCCGGCACAAATGTTTACTGGGACTTTGTGGAGCTTCCCAGCCAGTTCATGGAAAACTGGGTACGCAAAAAAGAAGGCCTGGATTTGTTCGCGGCTCACTACCAGACCGGTGAAAAGATTCCCGCAGACTTAATCGAAAAGATGCAGGCTTCGGAGACCTTTCGCGCTGGCTGGGGCTTTATGACTCAATTGAATTATGCTACTCTGGACATGGCTTTCCATACTACGCCTGCAGATCAGATCCAGGATGTGGAGCAGTTCGAGCGAAAAGCCACAGAGAAAACCAGCCTGGTGGACGATGCCCCTCATACATGTTTTGCTACAGGCTTTGGGCATATCTTCGCCGGGGGATACTCGGCCGGTTACTATTCCTACAAATGGGCAGAAATCCTGGAAGCGGATGCTTTCGAATTGTTCGAAGAGAAAGGGCTCTTTGATCGAGAAAGTGCGGATCGTTTCAGAGGATTTATCCTGGAAAAGGGAAATACAGAGGATCCGGCCGAACTCTATCGAGGATTTCGCGGAAGGGATCCAGATCCGGATGCGTTGCTTCGCAGGGAAGGACTCCTGAAAAGCGCCTGACGACCTGCGCTCTTTCGAATTGCGGCTTCAGGGCATTTCGTCGCATGTGCCCTGAAGCGGCTCCATTGTCCAGAAGCTGTCTGTGTCCTGGCGGATTTCTTTCCAGGATAGCTGTTCCGATTGATCGATGATTCTTTCGAATGGTCTGTACTCGTTATGCTCGCAGACAGAGCCGCAGAATACCGGCGATCCCACGGGCTCGCCGCCTTTTTCTTTCAGCCATCGGATCTGTATCTGGCCATCCTGCATTGACCAGGTCCCAAACCGTACATGAGGTCTCAGCTCCGAGATTCTGTATTCCACGCGCACCTGGCCATTGCCGCAAAATGCGAAAGCATCTTCGCTGCTGGCAACTGTGCGCACCAGCAATCGATTTGCAGGGCCTGATTGCGCTGGATTTTCTCCTGTGACACAACCTGGTGCTGTGAGAATCCATAGAGCGCATAGGGCGGGGGCAAACTTCATGTCCTGATAATTAACCTTATGAAATCCGGGGCAAGAACAAATGTAGACTTCGCAGACATGACGTCTGCCAGCGGCGTAGCTGTGTTAGAGTTACAGGTCGGAAGTTCCGAACGGCAGAGGCGAGCGGTTGCCAAACAGACGACCAAGCACTTGCAGCAAAGCCATGAACTCGTTGGCTTCAGCTTCTGCCTCAGCCTGTTCCCGCGAACTCATGATTTCGCAGCTGGATGCTGCAGGTAGCACAATGATAAGCAAGAGCGTAATCGCCGATAGGGTTTAATCAGGATCAACATCATGATCGAGGCCTTGGTGACCTAGAACAGAATGTCCGGTTTGGTAGTAGATTTTCCGTTGCATTTCTCTTTCTCAGCAAGGTATGAGAGGCACATGGTCAGAGAAATATCATAGAATGGTTGCTCATTCGGAGACAATTGTCCCTTACTATCGGGCAGCGTTGCCGAAGTTAGCACAAACAATTCACATCCGTACCCGAGCCTAAACAGCTCCTCTTCGCACACAGATTGCTCCGACCCAATTATACAAGAGCATAGCGGCGGGATACTCCCTGCTATCAATAATACAATTGCAATCTTGGTATACCATCCTTTCCATTCATTCCTTAATATGTTCATAGTGTCTACCTTGTCCGGGATGTGGATCTGCACATATCTGCTTCTGGCTGTGTCCGGGAGCTGATGTGTTCGCACTGGCCAAGAAAGACAGCACCCAGGATACTTATTGACATCGCAGAAACCAACGGATTTACTCTACCATTGGTGTTCGTTTCTGGTTTTATCATATTCCAATCCACGGAATGTTGGATCTCTCATCGCATTTTTTCCGCCTCTCCTCCGCCAGAAAACATAGATATAGAGTCGTTTCTGCAAAGCCCGGATTGTCGATCCCTCGTTGAACTTGCAGTATATGACCAAACAATGCTCTATTGCATGCGTCCGCTTCATTATATTTAAGACGGGTATGGCAGACATTCCTAGGCGAATCACACGCGAAACCGAATCCGAGTAGCAGAGCGATGATAATGCAACACCAAAGGAATCTCATCCGGAAGGTGTGGAACTTCATAGTTTAAACTCCAGGCGCTCCCAGATGGGAGCCAATGGAATACATGTATTTACATGATCTGTTTCGGCGCTCTCTACACATATATACCAATTCAGAATTGCGAGAGTGGCGAATCCGGCTTGGACTTCCTCAACGGTGTAGGCGGGTTGAATGCCATTATCGATTCTCAGCTGTCCAATGCGGCTCCCAAAGGCCGCATAGAGAGGAATCTGCTCCTCTGCCATAGCGTTGCAGTCGTCTTTTGTGTACCCTTTCGAGCACGATACCGAGGTCACAAAAGCGAGAGCTCCGAGGAAAAATGAAATTTGCTTCAAAGAGATTCCTCCACACTGGTGCACAATACGAAGGAGTAAAAAGTTCTTTGGCGACTCTGAACATCAGCCCTGGTCGTATTATTACCCACTTCGTACACATACATTTTTGTCCCGTTCCCGTTTAGTTGAACTCTGTGCCAGATGGAATTACTCGAACTCTGTGGCATATCATCCGTCAGCTGAAGAAAGTCTTCATCAAAAACGGCATCCGGGTAGGAGTTCAGCAGATTTGGTTCGGAGTTTCGGTCCGGATGATACTCTGCAGATATGATCGGCAATGTCCATTCACGCCCGGCCGTGGTGTATGCATCGCATACCTGGTAGGCCGGACTGGCTGATGTGGCGTAGCCCTTTGCATCTTCGCAGGATGTATCATCTGTGGCACAGAACTGCACTTTTAGAGCGCCATAGAAATTGCCGGAGTTTCCCGTGCCTTTACAGTCATTCTCTGCGGGTCTGTAGACCTGCCCGTATAAACATTTCTTGATGTAGATAACAGGATACGCATTAGAATAAGTACAGTTACCACTTCGATCACAGGTCTCCAGGAAGTGCTCTCGCTTGATGGTTCCGTCTTCCATATCTGTGTATTGCGGGGGAATTACATTGGTATATGAATTGGTCCGACTCAATGGACCCACCACTTGCAGCAAAGCCATGAATTGGTTGGCTTCAGCTTCGGCGGCTGCCTGTTCGCTTGTGCCGAGGGCCCTGCAATCAGTAAATATAATTATCCCGAGCGCAACCAGCAGAAAGTTGAATATGCAGGCATGGAGCGATCCGTATGCAAACGTCGATGCTTGGCAATTCCTCGATCTGAGTTTCATAGGAACTCCAAAGGATTCTCGGGATTTTCAGGTACCTTGCTGATACAATCGGAATACAGTCCCAGAGCCAGGGGGCCCAGAAACTCATTCGCCTCCAATCTGCGTTGTTTCTCATCCGCATCGAAAGAGGGGTTTTGTGCGATTGCCTGAGCCCCGGATTCCTTGAACACAAGAACGGTAAACAGAAGACCTTCACACTCCGATCTTGTGCGAACTTCGCGGTAACAAGAGCCTAAACAATTCATCAGAGTGAGAAGAAATAGGATTACAATCCGAATCTTACTCATTGCCTAGATCCTCCAATCATCGGGCTTCCAGAGATTTTTTCCGCGACCGTGCCGGCCCCATTCGCGCATACCGCGAAATGCCCAGTCGAATCCGAACATTATTGTGCCAGCCGGAAGGACGATGAAGAGATCCACGAATTGTTTCCACATGAATTTCCCGAAGGCAACAAAGCCTCTTGCGGTCCGTCCCCAGCGACGCTCCGCCCATTCGGACTCCCTGTAGGAATAATTCCAGTTCTTCTTTATTCCGTTACCGCTAAAGAAATCACCCCAAGTTTTTTTCAGCCACGCTTCATCTCCTCGGCAATGCTCCCGGTCCAATTGACCATAACCACCATACGGCAGGTCATCTCTGCTAAAATCGGTCTGGGACCCAGGGACCAGACGGTCATGAGTTAGTGCCGCTTCGTCGAATGCGCTACGTGGCTCAGGACTCAACGCTGGCAGTAATATCAGCATGGCGAACGCGGCCATATGCGCTTCCTCTGAGGAGAATTTTCCTTGGTTTGCAGTCGCCAGCATGAGCCCAAGCAATCCAATCAACTTTGGCCCCTTCCGCAATTGGTTAAAGCCAGAAAAGGGGTCGGTATTCCCACTCCCTGAGTACTCATGTCCCGGAGCCAGCAGGCTCGGGTTCGAACTCGAAAGAACGCTCGCCCACAAGATACCCCACAGGAGAGCTTCTGTCCCTACACCGGCCTGATTAAGGATACTAAAGATTCCTATTATGTTAGCATCCCGGGCTGAGAGACTTCCAAAGTCCGGCGTCATACCGGTCGGATCCGTAAAATTCACCGGGTTATTCCATACATAGGCATACCTGTCCCAGTTATCCTGCCCTGGTTGTGCTGTATGTACAGGATCTGGCTGCAGGAAACGGCCAGTGTCTGGATCATAGAGCCTGGCTTTGTAGTTATAAAGTCCGGTCTCCTCTTCGTATTCCTGGCCCGTAAACTGAAACGTTCCTGCATACGCTATTCCATCACCGTCTGCATCCATATCGGACAGTTCTTTGACTACTCTCCCAAAGGGTTCATAGGCATAACGGGCTAAACTCGACCAGCAGGAGGCTGGAAGTGCCGCGGGGACACGGAAGTCCAGGAGCGGCGGGCCCACTGAATTGGTTACAACGTCCGTGCTTCCATTATGCACGGATATGTAGAAATACGAGCCCATGATTGTGGCATCCGTGGAGCCGGAAGTCTATATCATGCTACGTAGTTATTAGATCAAGTTTAAATTATGAAAGATTTATTTGTAACGGAAAGTCAGCTCTGGCCGAACGCTGCATCTCTGCGGCTACTCAAAAAAGAGACAACCGAAGGTTTTCCACCTAACTTCTCGGATCGAACGTGGCCTTTCGTTCAGCGGCGCAGCCGCGCAGGCTTTAAACGGGAGCTGAGGTACTACAGGAGGTGCCTCAGCGAGCGTACCTATATGTGAATCCCGTTCACCGCATCGGAGATGCGTCCATTTACCTTAATTATGAAGTAGTTGGTGTAATTGGCTATGTCTTTGCGAAACTTGGTAACGTAGCGCACGGCTCTGGTCTGGTCCAGTTCGAACAATCGAGATTCCATCTCTCTAAGAGATTCTTCCATTTCGATGAGAATGTGCTTCAGGTCGCGAAACTTCTGATTGGCCTCAATCAAAGCAGGCTTTTCCAGACTGTCGGTGGATATATCTACCGGAAATGAGGATAGGATACCTTCGCTGGACTCAGCAAACTCTCCGGAAATCTCTTCGATTTCTTTCATATATTCGGTGTCCAGTTCGCTGTGATACTCTTGAAGGGTGTACTGATTTACACGCTCTCTCATTTTATAGAACTGCCCGATGATGGAGCCGCGAATGAGCTTTAAGCCAAAGTGCTCTCTTCGCAAGGTCTTGAGGGAAAAGAAATCTCTTCCCAGGTAAATCTTATCTTTATAATGCTCGGGGAGATCCGATGCTGCGATAGTATAGAGCTTGACTTCGAATCTCTGGTCTTCACCCTCCACAGGCACAAATCGAGAAATCAAGACATGGCCGTTGGAAGTTATGTAGTAGGAATTGGTTTCCAGTAGCGCAGAGTAAAGACTCAGGTCATACAGAAGATACCACTTCAATTTATCCAGGGTTTCATTTTCCGAGGCCAGTAGCTCTTCCAGCCTTTCCAGTTCTTCGGTAGAGGCTGGACCCGTAGTCATGTAGCTCAGGTCAGGTGTTACAAGTACCCGGCACTGTTCCAGGAAGAATTCCAGATAAAGATTATCCAGGATATTTTTCTGGAAGGAGTCCAGCTCAAAATGAGGGACCCGTATCATTTCTACTCTGGTAATATCTTCCAAGGTCTGCATAGGTTCCTGAGTCTTAGATTGGATGCAGCCCACGGTCAAGCAAATACCAGCATCGCGTCGCCGTAGCTGTAGAACCGGTATCTCTCTGCAATAGCTTTTTTATAGGCCGGCAAAATACGGTCCGTGCCTGAAAAGGCGGCTACCAGCATTAGAAGGCTGGAGCCCGGTAAATGAAAGTTTGTAATCAAGCCCTGGATCGATGATATGGTATCCGGGGGATGGAAAAAGGCACTGGTCTCAAACTCCCCGGGCTGAAACCGGCCATGTTCTCGCAGGTTGCTTTCCAGTGCGCGAAGAGTAGTGGTGCCTACTGCAATGATTCGTCCCTGCGGATTATTTAAAAGCGAGGCGGTGGCGGATGGCATGGAAAATCGTTCCCGGTGCAACTGCTTTCGCTTCCAGTTTTCTTCAGAAAGAGGGGCAAAGGTCCCGAGGCCCACGGCCAGACGAACGCTGGCGATTCGAATCCTGCGTTCCTTTAATCTCTGGATCAAATCCGCGGTGAAATGCAGTCCTGCCGTGGGGGCTGCGGCGCTGCTAAGTTCCTGGCTACCGGCAAACACAGTCTGGTATCGATTACGATCCGAATCATCTTCTGTTCGGCCCAGATACGGAGGTATGGGCATCTGACCATAAGCCTGGAAAAATGCATGTATATCTAAGGCTGGTTCCGGGCAGAGGAAAAATGCATCTCCGGGCGAAGATTCGCTACCGTTACCTGGCATGCGCAGAAAGCGAAATCCCTGGCCGCTCTGTGGTTCAATCAGGATCTCATCCTGCTTGATTCTGGATGCATTTCGTATAAGGCAGCTCCAGTAAATGGATTCGCTTTCGTGGTTCAGAGGCGCTTCTGGCTGTGCCGATGCCGCTTCTATTTCCGGGGCGGGCTCCAGAAACAGGGCCTCTACCCGGGCACCGGATTGTCGGCGAAGGATAAGCCGTCTTGGTTCTACCAGGGTATCGTTCCATACCAGGATGTCCTCTGGTTCTAGAAGCTGATCCAGTTCATAAAAGCTTCGATGCTCAGCTTCCCCTGGCCTGGAGCCAGCCGGCAGTAGCATCAATCTGGACTGATCCCGGAACTGGGCCGGATATCTGGCAATGAGCTCATCCGGTAGCTCAAAGCCGTATTCCTGCTGTATTTCCGATAGTTGCTTCATGAAATGGGTCAAATTGGTTTTGCCAATAGCGGACAATCTCAGGCATTGTACCGTCGGCGGGTTCAATTTTCCTGAGAGCCCTGTCCACGAAAGTGATTTGCGGAGGTCCGGTGAAGGAAGTGTTGGAAAAGGTGCGGAGGTTTTGCGAACGCTACGGGGTTTATCTGGCGCTTCTGGCCTTTGTTGCTCTGTTTGTTGCCGGACTGCGGGTTCTGGATGAAGCCGATGGCGGATTGCTTCAGCTACGAAGCTCCAGAAGTGATTTCGAGGATTATTACAGCGCTTCGGTTCGAATGTCTGAACATGGCGATCTATACAACATGGAAGCGATCCGGAGTATGGAAAACACGAAGGATCCAGGAATTGATGTTAACAACCCCATGGAGCTGCTTCAGTTCTCCATGACACCGGAAGGCCAGGCCTATCTGCAATCGTTGAAGGGAGCCGGCTCCTATCTGTATTTACCGTTCTTTGCATTCCTGCTTCTGCCTCTGAGTTTGATTGGCTACGAAGTGGCGGTGATGGTGTTTCAGCTATCCAGCATCTTTCTTTTATGGTATTTCTTTGTTCTGATTCGAAAGCACCACGAATCCATGGATCGGCAGCGCTTCTGGTATATTGCCTTTCTTTCCATGCTTCCGGTGGCCTCATTTCTGTCTGAAAACTCCGCGAATGCGAACGTTGGATTTCTGCTCATCTTTCTGGCAGGTGCCGGGCTTCTTTTGGCTTCTCCGGATCTTGCCGGAGGCGAAGTGGAATCCACCGCCCGGTCCAGATGGTCCTATCTGGGTGGGGCGCTTCTGGGAATTGCTGCCGTGATCAAGATCATGCCTGCAATACTGGGGCTGTTTTTGCTGGGTCGCAGGAATTTTCGCGCCATTGGAGCGGCTATCGCAACGGGACTACTGTGTCTCATTGTGCCTGTACTCTACGCAGGCTGGTCATTGAATTTACAATGGCATCTGGACTGGTATGATCTAATGATCAATACCTACAGCCAGTATGGAGTGGTTCGTCCATACGCGAACAACCAGACCATTTCTGCGGCCTTTTCCAAGCTATTTGTGGCCGGTTCCGATCCAGAGAAGCAGGCGGCAGCGGGGCTGCCCATTTTGTTTCATAGCCTGGAAGATCTGGGTTCCGGCGGCGCATTCTGGCTTCGCACGGTCATTAAATCCATCGTCTACTCCCTGGTGGGCACGGTTACTGTGCTTGCCTTTATATTTTCCTTCAGGCGAAAGTTTCTGAGGCCCGACAAACGCCTGGCCAGGGTTTACTTCATCCAGGCATTGATCCTGGTAAGCCTGTTGATCTCTGGAGTAAGCTGGTTTCATGCCTACAGTCTATTGCTTATCCCTCTGGCCTTTCGCCTGGCTGGCTCGGAGCCAGTAACCGTTGAGGAAAAATGGATGATAGGGCTCATCGCCTTTTCTGGTCTTGGTAATTTTATTTTTTCCGGTACAGTGCGAGATCTGCTGGCTATGTACAGTGTTCATAACTGGCTGATGTTTATTCTCTGCATCTGGAGTATCGTATTTACATTGCGCACCATGCGTCAGGAGACCGAATATGTCTGACGGATCCCGTCGATTCCTGCTATTTCCTGTAATCCTGTTTGGATCTTTCTTCGCTCTGGACAAAGTAATGTGTCTGGATTCAGTGAAGCGTTATACCCAGGACGATGCTACCTATGTCTACTATGACTACAAACCAGAGCTACTGGAGGAGATGAAGGATTTTGACCGTCTTCGCAAACTTCCTCCTGCAGACAGCGAAGGAAATTGTCTCCAGCCGGATGTGCAGGAATGTTCCATTCATTCGGGCAAGCGAATTCTTGTAGTGCTGGGTAGTTCCAGGTTGCTGTATTTTAACTATGAGAATTTCCGGCATGCCTATCCCAACTGGGAGATGTTTAACTTTTCGGCACCGGTAAGTTCTCCGGCATACTTCGATTATATGCTTCAGGAAGTGCTGGCCACCGGTGTAAAGCCAGACTATGTAATCGTAGAGTCGGATCCTTTTCAGTTCAATGAGAACTCTCCTGGTTTTATTAAATCCAATCTGGCCTATAGTTTTGATTTCTCCTATGTGCTGAACAATTTCTCACTGTTGCACAATGATCGTGGCTTTACGGCCGATGAGGTAAGTCAGTTTCTGGCCAAAAATCTATTCGCTGGTTATAGATATCGTCCTCATCTGGATAAAGCATTCGAGCGCCTTTCCGATCCTCAAAACAAGTTCCTCATCGCCATTCAAAATATGGATGCTTTTCAGAGAGCCAATCGAGGAGGGGGTATGTCGTTGATCCCTCGTCCGGATTACTATGAGAGGGATTATGCCAGTCTGGCTGCAACATCGGCCATGACTGTGCGATGGATCTACGGCAACTATGAATTGTCCGAAAGGCAGTGGAGCTTCTTTGATCAGCTCATCGACCGGGCTCGCCAGTCAAAAACGCCATTGATCTTCCTTCGCCCGCCGGTATCGCGCCCCATGCAGTCCATCCTCGATAAGGATAAACTGATCCAGGAAAATACTGAGATCTGGAGTAAGCGAATGGATGAGCGATTGGAAGCAGAAATGCTTATCGATCTAACGGATGGAGATCCCTTCCATTGCAATACCTTCGCCGATGGAAGCCATATGTCCATGCAGTGCTATAACCCTGTACTCTCTGTGGCCATGGATGCTTACCCGCTGATCAAAAAAGGCTATTCGTCCGCAGAATAGGCATGAGCTGGATTCTCGGATCGCCCGAAGCGTTGCCTTGCCCGGTAGCTCCTGTTATAGTCGGGAGCGTTATCTTGCCCGGTCGCTTTTGTTGCAGCCGGTAACGATGGCCTGCTTGAGTGCTTTTGTTGTTGTCGGTTGCGTTAGTCCTCACCGAGAGCTCCCGTTTCTGGCCCGGAGTTTTCCCTTTAATCGCAAGCGCCCATCATCCACGGAGCCTGCATTTGTGGGCAGGTGGTGTTAATTTCTGGTGTTACCCTACTTTGGGGTGGCTGTTGCTTCTTTCATTGCCTGGATCATGGAATCTGAATCCAGGTAGTTCTGCCCTTTCCAGATGAGTTCATTCTTTGCATTCAGCACTGCAAAAAGCGGCAGGGCTTCGTTTAGTTCGGGAAATCGTCCTTCCCTGGAGTAATGCTCAAAAGCAGGGTCTGTATCTATCACCTGGAGCACGACGGCCTGTTGCAGGGCCTGATTCAATGCTTTGTCTTCCAGCATGCGTTTTTGAAACTTTACGCAGTTGCCGCACCAGTCAGCGTAAAAATCCAGAAATACGGGTTGGCCCTGCTTTCGAGCCAGCTCAAAAGCTCCGGCCGGATTTCTGTACACTGTGAGGTTTCCATGCTGTACGGGTTCTATGGAATCTTCTGGAGGGCTGCGATCTGTAACCGGTTCTGCGTTGGCGTCCAGCCCCTGCTGAAGATAGAAGAATAGAAAGCTCCCGGCAGCTCCCACAGTAACACTGGCTATGATAGCGGCCAGAAGTATGGTTCTAAATCGT
The DNA here is from genome assembly GCA_002729885.1 of Spirochaetaceae bacterium. Classification (GTDB taxonomy): domain Bacteria; phylum Spirochaetota; class Leptospiria; order Leptospirales; family Leptonemataceae; genus UBA3465. The sequence goes on along the minus strand of PBUB01000031.1, from coordinate 140,732 downwards.
TCCATGGCGTTGAGAAAGATTGAATCTTAAAGGCAGACCGGCGAAAGGCGCTGGCACAGGCTCACTGAATCGTCACCGTCTGCCAGGAGGGGCGAAAGCACATGCCCGATATCTCATTGCAGATCTGAGTTCGCACCCGAAGGTCTGCGCCATGGGGAGCTCCGGCAGTACTAAAGACAAATTCGCCGGTTCCTCTGAGAACCAGGGCGCCGGTGGCTTCCTCGGTTTTTCCTTCTGGAGAGGATTCCAGAGCAGGTTCCTGCTGGATCTTGCCGGCTTCCATAGCAGGCTTCCAGTCGAATTCTACAGGAATGAGATTGTCCTGAGGTCCTCGGTTCAGATAGGCATGATGATCCGCCGGGATGCTAATGGAAACAGTTACTCGATTCTCCAGGGCCGTAGCTCGAATACTGGCTTCCGGGATGCCATCGTTTCCGGAACGTTCGGTTTCTGTGCAGGCCATGGAAAAGGCGGCAAGCAGAAGGGAGCTCAGTAGAAATACATTAATGCGCTTCATGGGTCCAGGATTGGGAACTTTCCTGGAATCGGGAAGAGTTTTTTTAGCCGGTGTCCAGAGGGAGACCTGTTCGCGCTGGAACGGGCAGGCCCGGAAACCTGCCCCTAGTATCCCTGGGGCAGGAAATATGTGTCGGTTCCGTTTACGAAGCAATCAATGAGGCAGGATTTAAACGTATTGTTCTGGCAGATATTTCTCCAGTTTGTTGGAGAGCATTCACCATGATGAATAATGGCCGTAGAAGCGCCGCTGGACGTGCACAGCGAGCTATCCCTCTGGCTCTGCCAGAACTGACGATTGCATTCAAAATGACACTGCCGGGCAGCGTAGGTATAGATTGTGGGAGAATTGAACACCCCTGCATCGATCTCAGAGTTGCAGAGCGTTGTTGCAACCGTGGAAGTGCTGGCAGGTCTGTAATGGCTGCTAACAGCGCTCAGGTACTGAGTCTGGCGGCCGGCATCGTTTGTACAGGAAAGAGCTACGGTTTCTGCCTCGATGCATTTTGCCAGGGCCGATTCTCGCGTGGGAGCAATAAGAAGCAGATAATAGGAGGCGGTTTCTTCAGTGTCGGGCACATCGTCGAAGGAATCGGATGCGCAACCGAACTGCAATGCGATAGAGAAAAAGACCGCCATGAGAGTTGTAGTTGAAAGCGGCGACAGAAGCTTCGAACGATTGTTTCTTCGAAAAAGCTTCTGCAGCGAAAAGTGATGCAGTCGGATCATTAGAATTGCACCTCCACTCCGAAGTTAATCAGTGGGATTCGCAGTCCTGTGCCATCGGATGTAGGTACTACCAGGTTTCCGAACTCAGGGGTTACCGATGGATTGGCCTTTGAAAATGGCTGGCTGTCATCGAATGAGTAGCTCCCCGGGTTATCTCTGAGATAGAGATTCAATGCTTCTATAAAGACGTTTCCAAAGCCCCATTCATAGTTAAAGAATCGGTCTATACGAATGTCCAGGCGATGGTAAGGCTTGAGTCGCAGAGTATTTCTATTGGGAGAGTACACCGGATCAAAGATCGGGCGACCGTTGTTACTTTGCTGGGCTCCATCATCTCCGATGATTTCAGTGAACGGCCTGGATGTGGCATATCTCCATTTGATACCTACCTGCCATTCAGGATTGATTTTATATCCCAGAATTACGTTTATGATATGAGTTCTGTCAAAATCTGCGTAGATGGCTTCTGTGTTATCGTATTGCTGAAGTAAACGAAGCTCATCGGCACTGTACTGGGTGGCCGGTGCAAATGGATTGGGACGAAACAGATTGTCATCGCGAAAACTTCTAGAATAGGTATAAGAAATCCATCCATACCAGCCGGATTCGTTGGGCGGCTTGCTTCGCTTAATGTAGAATTCCAGCCCTTCTGAGTATCCGTAACCATTGTTCGAATAGTAGGCCGGAGTGTTGGTTAGAACCGGGGTTTCGTATCTGGTGTAGGGATCGGGATTTTCGCGAAAGGCCAGTCTTGCATAGGGATCTGAAATCACTATGTCGCGATACACCTGTCGAAAGCCCTCTACCTTGATAATCCAGTTCCCCAGCACCTGTTCTACGCCCAGCGCTGCATGGTCTGCCTGTTCCAGCTTGAGTCTGGGGTTTCCGGACGTAGGGCTGTATTGCTCAGGGTCCGGTACCCTGTGATAGATTCCGCCGCCGGCTGTGAAGGTTGTATCTGTAGGCAGCTTCAGAGAAAGGGTGCCTCTGGGATCGGTGACCCGCTGCTTTGTGGGTCCAAAGTAGTCTACTCGAACACCGGGCTTGAACTCCAGCCACCAGCCGCGCAGGGTGAGCATGGCATAACCGCTGTTGAAGCTGGCAAAGTTACGGTCATCCACCGGCACAACCGTGAAATCAGGATTCGTGGTATCGAATAAGTCCGGACTCTGATCCAGAGGATCCACCTGCTGTACGGTAGTGCCTTCAAACACGTAGCGGAATCGTCTGGCTTCCAGGCCTACATCCAGAAGTGCATGATCCTTCCAGAGCTCCAGAAAGGCTTCTGTGCGAAGTGCAGCGTATCCATCTTCCAGGTTTTGCTTCGCATCGATGATGCCCAGTGTGCCGTCTGTATAGGCGATATTGTTATGATTGAATAGCGTAGTTTTGAGCTGAAATACAGAGTTTGGTTGCCAGATATGACGAATGGCTTCTGTATGAAAGACTCGATCCAGAGCAATACTGGCTCCAAAAAGAGTGGGGCTGATTTCAGTGGTGGGATCCCAGGTTGGTCGGTTATCCACCGCAGCAATCAATGTGTCTTTGGCACCCAGCACATAGAAATATAGGCTCTGGCGTTCTGTGAGGTTGTATCTCAACTTGAACTGAGCATCCTGGTAGCGAGGAATAAGAGTGTAGCCGGATGGCACCAGGTTTCCCAGGGTCTTATCCAGATAGGAGCCTCGGACGCCTGCCACCCAGTATCCATCCTTGCCTTTTTCGCCAATGGGCGCCTTGAGTAGAACGCTGGCGGACCATAGCGAGAATGTTGTATGTCCGCCGAACTTTTCTACTTCATCGATTGTATCGATGGAAATTACACCGCCGGTGGCATCGCCGTATTTAACGGGATAGGAGCCAGAATAAACATCGATGCTGTTGATGATATTATTCTGCACCACTGAATTCAGCCCCAGGAGATGGAACGGATAACCCAGCGGAAGTTCATCGATCAGATAGGTGTTGGCATTCTCATTGGCTCCCCGAAGTACAATATCTCCATTTCCAAAAGGAGGAGCATTTACACCGGGAAGGGATTCGATGCCTCGCAATGCTTCACCGAACTGCCCCGGTAGTCTTCGCACTTCATCCAGTCTCACATTGTATCTGGAAAGGTTCTGCTTATCGCGTCGGCCACGAACTATGATTCCCTCATCTTCCACCACCTGGGTTTCCGGTCCGGTGGGCTGAGGTTGCTCTTCTGGTTCCGATGTAAAGATTGTTAGAGTCTGTCCTGCTCCCTGGACCTGCAGTCTGGGTTGCACAAGATTTCCATCTGGCAGGATGGCTCGCACCGTATAGAAGCCTGGCTCCGGGACTTCCAGGGTGGCCAGGCCCTGACCGTCAGTATAGGTCTGTTGTCCGGTTTCCTTGACGATGACTCTGGCATCGGGCACCGGTTTTCTACTTACCGGATCATACACTCGAACCTGGACTTCGAAGGCCAGAAGCAATGAGGGTGCAAAAAATAGTAGAGCGCTGAACAGGGCTCGGGTAGCATTCAGGCGAATTATTCTTTTCGCGGGCCCGGTGCGGCGAGGACCCGGAAGTTCGCCGTTAAAGGACGGCGATGGCGCTTTTAGTCGCTGGAGAATGTCTCTTTTTGCCCTGGCCATATTCATATCACGGCCCTATCCCTGGCAGATCAATATCATACATCTCGGCACAGAACAGAGGATAATCGTTAAATGGACACTCCTGTCTGAGAATTGACAGTGCGCAGAGTTCCACTCCATACTGAGAAGGCTCCCTGGGTACTATCAAAATATAGTTGGGTTGATTGCCGCATTCCCGGGCTTTGTAATCGATGGCAGCATAGATCTGGCTCCAGGCTTCATCGTCGGGAACGGTGGTATTCTCCGGGCAGCCAGTCAAAAGAAGACAGGACAGAGCGATTAGAACTCCGAGCCTATTTCTCATTTTTCTTTCCTTTCTGAAATCGAATTACGTTTCCCTTTACCTTGAATACCCGAACATGGCCGAGTATGGAATAATAATGCGTTTCATGCCAGGTCTTGATGTTTATCATGGTATCCCCTTCCAGCTTTTGAACTGCGAGGCCCAGAGCATAATGCGCATCCATTGGTGGTGTGGCTGGAAATAGATGAAACAGATAATAGACGGAACTGCTGGCCGTTTGTTCGCATCCTCCGTCGTACTGGCTCGGAGATACATATCGCACCGGTGGTTCACCGGGTATGGGCAATCCTTCTTCTTTTAGCTTCTGTCTCCGCTGAACTTCATCAGGATCCGGACAGACAATTTGATAGGGAGCGTTGTTGGTAAGGGTTGCCTCTGGCACCCAGCCTGCATGATCCACGAAGCCACCTTCAACGGCAATTCCGCCGGGAAAGCAACTGGCAGAAAGCGCAGCCAGGCCCAGAGCGATGGGAAAAAGCATTCTGCTTTGAAACGAAGCAAACATCAATTCTGTACTTTAACTACATCCGCCTTCAGGGTAAATCGGTGCCGGGTCATAAACAGGAAAATGAATCGGTCGGTGCTATACCTTAGATTGATAAGAGCATCCCCGTTATGCTGATCGATGAGCTCCTGCACGGCGCGGTCAATGGGAGGCTCCTCTAAAGGCAGCCCCACCAGGCCCAGGTCCAGGCTCCACCAGTCCACCTGAGTCTGGCCATTTCCCACTACTCGATAGTTTTTTCCGCTCAATGGAATATTGGAAGTAGTGATACCTGCACTGGAGGAGGCACAACTGCTAGAAATGAGCAAAGCCATCCCCAGGATGATCGGGAAGATGAAGTTTCGCATACTGAATGACCAGTTTTTTCCCTCCGGTACTGGAGTGCAAACCTTCTGTTACAACATAAGAAATTCGATGTTCGCAGAAACCTCCAGGCGCTGCTATAATGTCATTTGAACCACAGGCAACGGATTGCAAGATATCCAGGCAAACCCAGGGATTCGAATGAATAATGGAAGAAAGCAGAATGTAAGAGTCACATAATACTTCTATAGTCTGAGAAATGAAATACAATATGGTCCAGCAGGGGTATTCCCAGTAAATCCCCGGCATCCTGCAGGCGCCTGGTGATTTCGCGGTCCTCCTGACTGGGCTCCAGGTTTCGGGAAGGATGGTTATGTGCTACAATGATGGAGGCGGCCCGGTCTTTCAGGGCCGGGGCAAATACCTCCCGGGGATGAATCAATGTTCTGTTTACAAGCCCGATGGTTACTGTATGAACCTGAATGAGCTCGCCGGCTCCATTAATTGTCATACAGAGAAAATGTTCCTGCTTTCGATCACCCAGATTTCGAATCATCTGAAATGCATCCTCCGGACCTCCAATGGCAGACCCTTTGCAGGAGAATCTTCTTTTTCCAATTTCCAGGATGGCCTGAATCATGCCGGCTCGCACGGTATGGATGCCCTGCAGGGCTGTTAATTGTTTTAGATCGGGGTTCGGATTTGAATCCAGGGTCTCCATTATAGACCGGGCCAATTTTTCCAGGCTATGGCTTCTGCTTCCTCGTCCAAGAACCAGCATCCAGAGCTCTACATCGCTGAGCCTGGTAACGCTGGACTGGACAAGCTTTTCTCTGGGGCCACCGACGATCACATAGAACTATGTTCGTTTCGCTGGAAGCGTTTCGACAGAATCCAGCTGGAAACTATCGGCCGCGCTTCTTGCTGGTTTTCTTTTTGGATTTTTTGGCGGGCTTTTTTGAGCCCGGTGCCTTCTTCTTCGCCACGGCACCTGCAGCCGGTACCGCTGCAGGACGAACGGGAGCCGAGCGTGGTACCGCACCTTCTGGCTGCGGGCTTTCCTGGGCCATATGGGTGGCTGTAACCGGATAGGGATGCTCTCTATTTAAATGTTCGATTACCGTATCTCCCACATCTTCGCTGAACAGTAGATTCAATCGTCCAGGCCAATCCAGGATCAGATCTCGCCCCTGGCCAAAACGGGCCAGGCCAGAAGGAACAATCCATTCATCTCTCCAGGGAACGAACGGAGAGAATGATGGAAACAGAAGCGCATTCATGCGATTGATGAGAAGATATTCGCTACCCGGGGTAAGGTCATGGAATGCTGGAACAAAGGGAAGCCAGTTGAGAAGAGTGGTTCCATGAAAGGGGGCCCCCAGGGTTACAAGATATTGAATCCTCTGACGTCCAGGATCCGGAAGTCCCAGGGATGCCAGACCGCCGGCTCCATGACAGAGCAAAGTAGCGTGGCGTACATTCCATTTCTCCAGGTTGGCCGAAAGGGTTCTTGCATGCACGCGAAAGCCTTTCAACGGATTGTAACAGGAGTGAACAAATACACTGTAGCCATTTTTTTTAAGTCTTCTGGCCAGGAGAAAATAAAACAGTGGTGATGTAAGTATATCTGTGACGATGATTACAGTACCGCGTCTGCCTCTTCTGTAAGAGGGTAGTGGGATGGGCAGGAAAACGAAAATTAGCTGCAAAAGTAGCAGCAATACTTCCAGACTCCAGCCCAGAAATAATCTCAGGCGAGATACAGGCTCCATGTAGGACTCAAAACCATTTTGACTCGCAGATAGCAAACAAGTTATGAATCAGACCGTACATTTTATCCTGAAGGGCACTCTGGATCGACCCATGGTTGAGTCTGTGATGGATGAAATCTCCGGCAGACCGCACATAAGGTATCGAGCGGACGGATCGGCTCTTTTTTCCGTGGATTTTGCCTCGGCCTGTCTGTTAAAGGATCGTGTGGAAAAAGCAGGTAGTCAGCTGGCAATCCTGGATCTAAATGCAGATTGCAGGGTGGCTCTTCAATACTGCGGCTGGAGTGTGCATGATGGAGTGGCCCTTTGCTCATCCGATGCTCAGCCGGATGATAGAGATGCAGAAGTGGGTCCGGCGGCTCATTGCCCCAGTTGCGCCAGAAAGCTTCAAATCCAGGGAACCGGGCTTTATGGTTGTCCTGCCTGCGGCACCCATTTTCGTGTAGATCAGCACGGGCGAACCACTCCCTATGAATCTCTGGGTCTTGCGAAATAAGTATCTCTTTCTATTAACAGTAGCTTCTGTCTTTCTTTCCTATGCAGCTTTAAGATCTGCTCGATTCGGCGGCGCGGAAGCCTTGATCGGCTTTGGCTGTATTCCGGATAATGTTTGCTTCGCCGGCCTTAATGCGGCTGCAATTCCAGAAAATGCATCTGTATTTCCTACAGGAGGATACGACGGTCAGTTCTACTATTATATGGCTGCATGGCTCTATGGGGATTTTGAGCTGGTCTCTCTGGATGGCATCCAGGCGCATCATTCCTCGCGAGTGATGGTGGTGGACAGTCTGGGATTCAGGCTTCCTCGCATTGGCTTTCCGCTACTGACAGGATGGTTGTATTTATTCGGTGCGAAAGCTCTGTCCTACGGGATGCCCATCCTTCTACTTGTTTCGCATCTTCTGGTATCATGGGTTCTTTTCGCTGCGCGAACAGAGGCAGGATGGCTCTTTGGGCTGAATCCAATAAGCTTGCTTTCCTTTGGGCTCAATCTCGCAGAACCTCTGGCTCTTTCGCTGGCCGTCATCTGCATACTTCTTTTCTTGCCATCCGGTCTTGCCCCGGCAGAATCAAGGGGCCGGTTTCCCGGGTTGTGCAGACGCTTTCGCTTACCGGTGGGTGCAGTGCTAATGTTGCTTTCGCTTCTAAGCAAGGAAACCATGTTTCTCATTGGCCTGTCTATGGGCCTGGCTTTCGTATTATCTTCTATAAGTCTTATTCGCCGGCAACGGTCCGGCAATTCGAATGCAACCTTGCGGCAGTTGGTCTTCTTTCGCTGGAATGTTTCGGTTGCACTTCTACTGGCAGGAGTTTTGGCGTTCAGCTGGTACTGGTATGCTGATTTCTTTGGAGGCCAGGGAGCAGCGGGAAAGATTCAGATTCCCTTTGCAGGAGTGATTGAGTTTATCCAGAGTCGGCCCCGGTTGATCAGCGGCCGAGGTCTGTTACTGATTGGGCTAATGTGGATGATTGTCTTTTGTGCTTACAGGCTTCTGGAAGCAGCGCGAAAGCAAAATGGCTGGATGGATCGATTCATTCTGGCAGGGTTGCTTCTTAACCTGGGACTTATTTCTATGGCCAGTGCAGAGGAATACTGGTTGAATTTCGCAAACATCTCCAGGCTCTTTGCGCCGGCTATGATCTTACTGGCGTTTTGTCGCTCGGGTTGGTCCTTTCGGATCAGCGCAGGCTGGATGTTGTCTTTGACCTTTCTTTTATGGCTCAACGATTTTAATGGCTTGTTGAAATCGCTTTAGAAACGGTCATGAGAGGAAGCTCTCTTCGGTTACAGAGGTAAGAATTCTTGCGGCAAATGGATTCAGCTTACGATGGCATTTAACCACTGGCTGAAATCCTGCATCTCTTCCTGACAGATTTGATGGCCCATGGGATAATCCCTCCAGTCCAGCTTGTAGCCAGCTTCGGAAAGCATCTGTCCATGCTCTTCGGATCGCTGATAGGGCAATACATCGTCGTACAGTCCGTGGGTCATAAAGATGGGAGTATCTTTACTGGCTTCGGTGCATTCTTCTACTCCGCCATAGAGATAACCCGAAAGTGCGCCAATGCCTGCCAGGGGAATATCTCTGCGAATGCCCGTGTACAGGCTGACCACAGCTCCCTGGCTGAAGCCGGACATTACGATTTGATCCGGAGCAATGCCTTCTTTGCGGTGTAGATGGTGAATGGTTTCTTCGAGAAGCTCTCTGGATTTCTTCAGGCCAATCTCTTGCTGGCCGTCCAGATCATACCATTTCCAGCCCACTACGTAGGAATCAGGAGCGTTTAGAAATAGATAGGATAGTCGACTTCCCAGTAGCAAAGACGGGAAATCAAAAAAAGACTCCATGCGATCGCCCAGACCATGCATGATGATGAGCAATGCGGAGTCTTTTCTGTCTGCGGGAATGAAATGATTGCGTAGCGGAAGGCCTGCAATAGGCTTCATCACTCAGCATCTTCCAGGTCTTTGAATCCAGTTCCTCGACGGTGAGCCTGTTTGGCCTTGGTGCGTAGAGCTCTGGCTTCACGCTTCTTTTGCAGTCGCTTTCGAACGGACAGTCTGGTCTTCAGCTTCTTCACTGTTTCAGCTCCTTAGAGGTACGCTCGCAAAGCTACGTCCTGTAGCATTGCTCCCGTAAAAATCTGTGCGGCCCTTCGGGCCTTGCGATCATCCTGATCGCAGAGAGTCTTCGACTCTCAAGTATTGCTCGCCGCGATAATTGCCGAGCTTTCTGCGATTCCTGGTACCACTGCACTAAATGTGGCAAAAATGGCATGAATACCGCAGGAATCTTCCATAATTGGCAAACCGGTATACAGGGCAAGTCGGTTTTTTTCGGTGGCCCTATGAACACCTGGCTGGAGATCAGCAGAAGTGCAGTGGAGCAATCTGTACGGAACTTCAATGCTATGGCGCCGGATAGCCAGTTCTTTGCAGTGGTGAAGTCCAACGCTTACGGTCATGGATTGTCCACCATGCTTGAGATACTCAAGCCTCTGCATCAGTCCGGTGAAGTGGGGGGTCTGGCAGTAAACGCTATCTTTGAGGCCCTGGAACTCCGCAAGCTGGGATACAATGGAATCGTCCTGGTGATGGGACGCAACGATGATCGGGATTACAGGGATATCCCTGAGTCCGAGCGGGATTTTCATATGGTGCTTTCCACCGTGGAAGACATTCAATCCCTGCAATCGGAACGGCCAGGACTGCCTTTTCATCTAAAAGTGGACACCGGCATGAGTCGGCTGGGAGTTCATGATGCCTATCTGGATCAGGTCTTCGAATTCCTTTCGCAGAATCCGCATCTTCCCTGGAAAGGCCTGATGACGCATTTCGCCAACGTAGAAGATGTGATGGATCAGGGCTATGGTCGATTGCAATACTCCCGTTTCGCAGCAGCCATGGAACGGGCCCGCGCTATCTTTGCATCGGGCTTTTCCGGCTCATTGATCTGCCATAGTGCTGCCAGTGCTCCGGCCATGCTATTGCCCGAATCCAGACAGGACTGGATTCGCGTGGGAATTTCGCTCTATGGATTCTGGCCATCCAGCTCCACAAGGCTCAGTGCCCGGACTGTTATTTCTCCGATGCCGGAGTTTCGACCGGCTTTATCCTGGAAGGCGCGGATTGCTCATTTGAACCATGTTGGGGAAGGGGTGGATGTAGGTTACGGATGCACACATCGAACAACGGCGCCTACCAGCATAGCGGTTATCCCGGTGGGCTACTATGAAGGCTATGATCGCAGCCTTTCCAATCGATCCCATGTGTTGATTCGCGGCCGAAGGGCACCGGTGCTGGGTCGGGTCTGCATGAACATGATCATGGTGGATGTTACTTCCATTCGGGACTGCGAAGTAGGGGATGTGGCTACACTCATTGGAGTGGATGGGGCCGAAGCTGTAACGGCCGATGAGCTGGCGGATCTGGCAGGCACCATCAACTATGAAATCGTGACTCGTATTGAGCCTCAAATTCCTCGAATTCTCGTGGATTGAAAACGGCCAATCCTGCAGTTCCCGGGTCGAAAAAAAGTGCGATTCTCGTAAACCGGACACTCAGGGCTTCCGTCCAACTCGTATGGTACGAGTGGTGGCGCTGATCCTGGCTCTCATTTCCTCTGCTTCTCTGGGCGCAGTGGAAGAGCCGAGCAATCTTAACATCACTCTGTACCGCGGCCAATTCACCAGAACTACCCTGGGCAATATCATGCTTCAGGGAGACACGGATTACAAACCCAGCTATATCTTTACAGGCGCTTTGTCCACGCCAGCTTCCGTGGACTTCTTCGGTTTACCCACAGAATGGGAAGGCCAGGTGGTGAAGCATTCCGGAGCCCAGAAGCATCTAGAATTCAACGCTGTTTTGATGGCTCGCCTGGGGGATAGTCTGGATTTCTCCGGTATTCCCGTGAGCTTTGCCATAGGAGAGGGGCTGTCCTTTGCTACCCGGAATCCAGACCTGGAAAATCCCAGAAGCTTCTATGGTATTGACGGGGAGTCCGAATACTCTCAGAATCTGCTGAACTATCTTGTATTCGAAGTGGAGTTCGGTCTTCCCCTGGATGCATATGAGCCTCGAGCATTCATACGTTTGCATCATCGTAGCGGCATTTACGGAACATTTTGCCCCAGAACCTGCGGAAGCAACTATATCGCCTACGGCATAAAGTTCTCGCCATTTGAGTAATCCGCTTCACTTTGCTCAGTTCTGAACCCTTCCGTTAGCATAGTAATTCCCTTTAGAGATGCAGAATCCACTCTTGAGCCCTGTATTCGCTCCATCCTGGAGCAGGACTATTCTGAAATCGAAGTTATCTGTATTGATGATGGCTCCAGTGACCGCGGATCGGCCCTCATCCAGGATATGGTCATAGAAGCGGGTCGAGAAAGTCAGTTTCGCATTCTGGCCAACCGTGGATCTGGCCTGGTGGATGCCCTGAATCAGGGGCTTGCGGAATGCCAGGGAGATATCTTCCTTCGCATGGATGCAGATGACGTCATGGATCCTTTGCGGGTGGGCCGGCAAATGGAACATCTAAAGGATGTAGATGTGTCCTGTTGTAGAGTGCATCCCTTTGGTCATGTGGGAGAGGGGCGTCGTGAGTATTTTAACTGGCAGAATGGTATTCTTTCGCAAGATCAGTTAAGGTCAAATCGCTATGTGGAATGCCCTTTTCAGCATCCAACCCTGGCTCTGTCTGTGAGATCGCTGCGAAAGGTGGAAGGCTACAGACACGGAGATTTTCCGGAAGACTACGATCTGTTTCTGAGAATCCTGGAAAATGGCCTCACTATAGAAAAGCTTTCTGATACCCTGTTGCATTACAGATGCAGCGAAAATCAGCTCTCCCATACGGATGAGCGCTATAGCAAGAAGGCATTCCACAATCTAAGACGTTCCTGGATTCGCAGTGATGCCAGTCTTCCTGAGCGCTGGAAGGCGAGGCCCCTGGTTGTATGGGGAGCCAGCCGCACCAGCAGGCGAAGATTTGAAGATCATTTCCCCGGGCTTGTGCCGGACTATTTCGTGGATATCAAGCCTTCGCTCATTGACAGGGACACAGGTTTGCAGGGCAGAGATCCTGCTGCTGAATCTCGCCTGCCCGAAAGCGATTCGGGGCCGTTGAACTCCGCACCAGAAGACTCCCGCCGCAGGCCTGGTATCTTTGGCCCTGAGTATCTGTTTAAGGATCATCGAAAGCCTTTTGTTCTGGTGTATGTGAATGCAAGAGGTGCCAGGCCAATTATAGAATCTGCCCTGGGCGAAAAGGGCTTTTTCCCGGACCAGGATTATCTATGCATCGGATGATGCCGCTCCATGTTATAATTGTGTGTCCGGCGATATTGGCATAGAAACAGACCGGTACACCCCGGCTGACTTCATGCGAATGGCTGGATCGCTTGGCTCAGGAGGGAACCCTGGCCGTTACGATTCCGTTTTCCAGATTCAGCACCCCTCTGGGGCACACCGCGGAGCACATTCCACAGCCCACACAGGAAGCGCGCACAATGTTCTGGCCTCTCTGTGCATACCATCGCACATCGATGCCCATTTCGCAGTATGTAGAGCAGTTTCCGCAGGAGATGCACTGACCGCCATTTGTGGTGATGCGAAACCTTGAAAAGAATTTTTGAATAATGCCCAGAATGGCTGCCATCGGGCATCCGAATCGACACCATACGCGAGTGCCCAGAAGCGGATAGAATCCAACACCCACAACACCGCTGAAGATCAGTCCGATGTAGAATGTATAGGCTGTCTGCAGCGAAGCTCCCCACTGGGGTAAAAACTTGCCTTCTGTGATGGAGTTCATCCACAGGATTCCGGTTATGATTACAATAACCACCAGAATCGAATGAATGGTCCATCGTTCGATTTTCCAGGCTTTCAATGACTTATCGCTGAGCTGCCGAAAGGGATCCCCGGCCGTATTGGCAAGGCCTCCGCATCCGCAAACCCAGGAGCAGTACCATCGCTTTCCAAAAAAATAGGTAAGCACAGGCGTGGCCACGAACGTCATAAAAGCGCCAAATACCAGAAAGTAGGTAAACAGTTCCGCTTCGCCGGAAAAAAAAGTTGAAAATGCGCCGGACGCCAGATCCGGCCATTTGGCGGGGTAAAGATATTCCGGTTTCAGAGGCCAGAAATAGCTAAAGTAGAACTCGGGCTTTTGAAAGGCCACCAGAAGGTACGGAATGAAAAAACCGAATCCCGTTTGTACAACCACCACCGAAAGGGTGCGTATAATTTGATAGGGGGAGTGACGATGCTTTAGAATCATTCGCACACCGAACACAAACACTGCCAGGGTGTACATGAAGCTGTAGAAGAACCAGTTATCGGCCGGGCTGTTTCGCAGCCACTGGCTTATTGGATCAAAGTAGCTGTACAGTCTTTGCTGAAAGAACAAATGAAGGGTTCCGTCTCCCAGAGAGATGCGATCGCCAAAATAAATAACAACGTAAAGTCCTGTGATTACTACACCCAGTAGAATGCCGGCCATGCCTCGGCCGGTAACGCTGCTCTGGAAAACTCCCTGGTTGTCTATGCCTGCTGGCTTGCTCAGTGCTCGCTGGGCGGCCATCATAAAGAATCCAATGCAGAGCAATCCTGGAAACAGCACCAGGTACAGACCTCCATCCGCCACTGAAATTCCGGCCAGGCCCAGCACAGGCACCGCCAGGCTAATGGAGATTAGCAGACTGGCCATCAGGTTATAGGGTTGAAATAGTTTAAATGGAACTGAATTTGTTGTCATATAGGTACGCTCGCAATAGTAACAGTAAGTTTCCTCCGGAAACTCCGGGCTCAACTGTCGCCTTTCAGTTGACCTTCCTGTAGCATTGCTCCCGCAAAAAAATCTATGCGGCCCTTCGGGCCTTGCGATCATCCTGATCGCGGAGAGTCTTTGACTCTCCTGTAGTGCTCGTCGCGATATTACCGAATCGCGCCTCCGGCGAAAAATCTATGCGGCCCTTCGGGCCTAGGCAATGGCGCCTGCACCTCTGGCGAACTCTTTGAAAGCTTTGCGAATCTTCTTTTCCGGTCGTTCAAAGAATTCTGGATCAAAATTCGCTTCCTTGAGATGATCGATTACATACCTGGGGCTGCGGCCATCAGCGATCCACTTTTCGCATACTTCCTGTCTGTATCTCACTCCGAATACGTTAAACCCGGATACCTTGCCGTCTTCCAGATTGCCATCCCAGACCATGCGAAAGCAGATGCTTTTGTCCGGATGCTGCCAGTAGAATGTTTGCGCAGTATCCAGCCGTGCGGGAACAAAACCATAGGTCTGATACTCCAGATTGAAGAACTTGGCGGAATTAAACCAGATTCCCCGGTCATAGGCGCGATGCTCCGGTAGCACCTGTTCTCGCACAGGAATGTCATCTCTGAGCTTCAGTCCATGTTCTTCCTTGAGTCGGTGCCCCAGGTTAATACCCAGGGCCTCTCCCTGCATCCGGCCTGTATACCAGAGTTGCTCTACAGGACCCGGTCCTTCGCTGGCGCGAAACTGAGCGCAATCCCCGGCAGCAAAGATCTTCCGATGCGAGGTCTGAAAGTAGTAATCGACCAGGTATCCTCTCTGGGTTTCCACAGAGTCATGGCTTACAGAAAGATTGGGCCGAACACCGGCCGTCAGTCCTACGAAGTCGGCTTCGATGCGTTCTCCGTCCGATGTATGCACGGCCCGGGCTCTTCCGTTTTCATCGGACTCAATAGATTTAAGTTCGGTTTTAAGCTTCAGTCCAATGTGATGTGCATCGATTTCCTTTCTTACCAGTTCTGATTCTTCCGGCGGCAGGATATTGCCCCAGTAATGGTCTTCCCTTACTAGAAACGTAGCAGGAATGTTTCTGGTATGTAGCATCTCTGCCAGTTCAATTCCAATCAATCCGCCGCCCACAATGACAGCTTTCTTGATTCCCTTCTGGGACCAGTGTTCCAGGTTTTGTAGGTCCTGCATGGAGTAGAGCCCCTGGACACCATCCAGATCCTGGCCTGGCCATCCGAATCGATTGGGCACCGAGCCCGTGGCCAGAACCAGATAATCGAAGGGTACCTGCTGCCCACCCTTGAGAGTTAGATTGCCGGAATCGGGATTAATGCTGTCTACAGTGCCGCGGACCAGTTCCAGGCGATTTTCATCATAGAAGCGTCTTTCGTACGGCTCGGTCTGTTTTGCTTCCATATGGCCCATGTAAATGTACATCAATGCCGGACGGGAAAAGAAATAGTCCGCTTCATCGGATACAATACGAATACGAACATCTTTGAATTGCTTTCGAACGGTTCGGGCCACCGTGATTCCGGTGATGCCATTGCCGATAATTACCAGTACAGGTTCTTTCATGAGCAGTGTGGATTCGAGAAGTCCATCCCACGGTTACAGGAAAAGGAAAAGATGTCAAATAGAGTAACAACAGGCTGGGCAATTCTTACTGTATCTGGCCAGGAGTTACATCCGGAGGATGTTACTCGAATCCTGGGAGTGGAGCCTGACCGAATCATACCCAGGGATGCCTGGGGCAAGGGAATCTGGCAGATCAATAGTCGTCCTGCGGGAAATGAGCCCATCGAAGAACATGTTAAGGATCTGCTAAGAAGACTGGCCCCGGTACGCAGAAGTCTGAGGCAGCTGGCAAGAGAGCATGAGGTGCTGGTTTCCTGCGTGATGGATGCCGGGGATGAGTCAGATGCCTATTTCGAGCTGGATAGTCGGTATCTTCTTCTGGCAGGGGCCATTGGTGCGAGGATGCAGTTTCGATTTCATGCGCGCTTTATGGAAGAATAGAAGGCAAAACGCCCTAATTTCAGCCAATCACGGTTCGGACGTTGCATGTTGTTACAGGGAAAATTTATCTTGTAACAAATCAGATTATTTTAGAAATCCTGCAAAATTGGGGCTTGTCATTGTTTCCCCGTATGTAACGTATAGTACAACTGCATTTCGCAGGAAGGAGTATTTATGAATATTCAATCGCCTAAAATGAAACCGGCTCTGTTGGCCCTTGCGATGGTCCTGGCCCTGGGGGCTTTTGATGGCCTTCGCGCAGAAGACCGCGCTCTGGTTACCCGCCTGGTAGGCGTTGCCAGGGTTCAGAAAGGTGGCCAGGGTGAGTTTCAAAACTTGAAGCTTCGCCAGATTATCCAGAGCAAAGATAAAATTCAGACCGGTCCTCAGAGTAACCTGGTAATCATCTATCAGGGAAAGGAAATTCGCCTTGGACCAAAAACGGAAGTAACTCTGGAAAACCTGAATAGCAAGAAAGAGCCCCTTCAGGTAAAGCTCAAGAAAGGATTTACCTGGATCGATGTGAAGAAACTAAACAATCAAGGCGTAGAAGTAGTAAGCCCTACTGCAGTGGCCTCTGTGCGAGGGACCAAATTCTCAGTAAGTCATG
Source organism: Spirochaetaceae bacterium (assembly GCA_002729885.1). GTDB lineage: Bacteria > Spirochaetota > Leptospiria > Leptospirales > Leptonemataceae > UBA3465. The sequence continues at coordinate 124,070 of PBUB01000031.1, read as the reverse complement.
ATGAGCATGGAAGTGCAACCTGTGTTTGTGAAGGTACTGTTGCCACCAGACATGTGGATGAAGATGATTTCGAAGATGTAAGTAAAGGATACAGCAACGATTTCGACGAAGAGGGAAAGGTTCAGACCAACGATTTCACCAAGCTTTTCCGTGGACTGAAAGTAGACAATAAGTTCCAGTCCGTAATCGATAAGGATCCCAAAATGCAGGACTGCACCATGTGCCATAAGATGACCGATCTGGCCACCGATAACAGTCCAGACCCTACCAGTTATTGATCTTTCGTCCTGGATTTCATACGGGCTTACCATCCGGAAGCCCGTATGAGTTTCTCACCACAGGCGGATGCCCGTTCGATTCGGTCCGCTCCTCTTTTTCACCATTATAGAGACGTTCCAGGGAAGTATTCGGAACTCTGCACCAGGCTTGACAGCAGCAATGGCATACACCGCATTTGCTTATGGCTCGCAAGGACGATTCCTTACTCAATAATCTTCAAAAAGAACACATCGGCGGTAAGCTCTGCCTGATTACCGGAGCAACATCCGGCATAGGTAAAGAGGCCGCCATAGGGCTTCTGGAACTGGGCGCCCAGGTCGTAATCACTGCCAGAGATATTGCACGAGGCCAGGCGGTGCAGCGCGAAATTCAGATGAAGTCCGGTCGAAGCCGGGTAGAGCTGTACGAGCTGGATCTGTCCTCTAAAAAATCCATCCAGGAATTTGTGAAGAACTTCAAAAAAAGACACAAAGGACTGGATCTGCTAATTAACAATGCAGGGGTAAGTCATCCGCAGCGCAAAGAAAGCGCGGAAGGAATTGAAGCTACGTTTGCGGTAAATCATCTGGGGCCATTCTGGCTAACAGAGGCTCTTCTGGACACTCTGCAAAACAATGCCCCTTCCCGAATCATTAATGTTGCCTCGGCCCTTCATTACCGGGGCAAGATCGATTTTCTGGCCGGTGGGGATGCACTTGCCAGAAAGGAAAACTACAGCGGCCTGCAGGCCTACAATGATAGCAAACTTTGTAATGTAATCTATACCATGGATCTGTTTCGCAAGCTGCAGAGCAAAAATGTTTCTGTATACGCCTTCCATCCAGGAGTGGTAAATACAGGATTGATCCGCGATTATCCTGGAATTGTACATGCAATCTGGGGGCTGATCAGCAAATCTCCGAAGAAAGCAGCGAAGCCTCTGGTTCAGCTGGCCAGCCTGCCAGATCCAGGCCCATCCGGCACTTACTTTCACGGAACTAAACGAAAGAATCCTCTGCCCATTTCAAACGATCCGGCAGTGGCCGATCAGCTACGGAAGTTAAGCGAAAGCCTGGGTTGAATCGGGCTCCGGGGCCGCGGACAGACGTTCCATTTACGCAACTAGAACTCTGCGGTGAGCATGAAATAGGCCCATTGACTTCTGGGATCGAAGGCGGGTTCTCGTAGATCCGGTTTCATATAGGTTTCGTCCACAGCATGGCGAACGGCATCCAGAGCGTGGGCCTGGCCATACCCCATATTGAACTTCAGTCCGTTGGCTTTGAATGAATAGATCAGATTGTATTCATGGAATAGCTGAGTGCCCAGTTCGGCCACCGGATGCTCGGTAATCTTTCCTGTGGAATCCAGCACCGGGGAGTAACGAGCATTGGTTCGGGTTTCGGTGCTGAGCAAATCTCCATCCAGATCTCTCAAGACTTCGCCTCCATTCCCGTAAAGGCTATCCTGAGCTTTATGCTTCTGAAAATGCCAGTAGGCCAGTTGAAGATTACCGAATTTGCCCATGGCAAAGGCCAGCTTCAGCGCTCGGCCCACCAGGTTCCGGGAGCCCACAAGATCCATGTCGCCCATGGCTCCGTGGTTGGTAGGAAACAGTTGCTGATAGGTGGCCACAGCCGCATCGCTTCGATCTGGATCTCCGGACGCTACATCCATGGCTACAGCAACTCGCATGAAATCCATTGGACGAATACCGATTTCTCCGTAGGCGGCATACGCATCGTAATATTGCCTGTCTGTGTAGATGGGATTACCATTGGGATCTGTCTGGTTCAGTATGTCCCAGTCGGACTGCACTCTCTGTCCGTTGAAGCCGGTCTGATACGCAAATTCCAGGGAATAATCAATGAGTTCCGATGCACTCTTTCCGTTCACAGTCTTATTGGTGAATCGGATTCCGAATGTATGTAGATTGTCTCTCTGCCGGCTTCGCTCTTTTGGAGGCACAGGCAAGCCCGGAAAGGGGGAGGTTGTGGCGGGAATCCACTTTTTGTAAATTCCAATGTAGTAAGGTTCCACCTGGAACTGCGGATGGAATTTCAGTTCATTATAGAAAACGCCCATATAGGCATCATCCAGCTCACGAGGGGTGCTGGACTGCACCGTGCAGAGGCCGGTGGCAGGATCGCAATTGAATGTAATCTCGGAGGCATTGGATCTGCCAACGCCGGTATTATTACCGCCGCCATTATTATCTTCTTCGGCAAGTACTGCACCTGCCAGGGATGCATGCCATAGCCCCAGATCCCAGTGAAACTCCAGGGCATCAAAGCTGCGGCCTACATTGTTCCAGTCCGTGCGACCGATCTGCCGGCCCCCGCCATAATCCAGGATCTGGCGTCCTGCTGTAATGCCTAGAGGGCCTAGGAGGTTGTCGGAGCGGATGTATCCTTCTCTTAAATCCAGGGATTCCTGAGTCGTATCGTTGGCTGTGGAAAATCCTGTATCGGATCCAGGGCTACCTCCCCAGAGACGGGAATCCTGCAGGCGAATCACAATGGAAGTATCTTCGGTAAATTTCTTCTGCATGCCGAACTGGATCTTGCTTGCCACGAATTCATCGGTATCGTCGGTCTTTCGATTGAAATCTCCGTTGGCCCTGAACTCCGGGCGCAGGCGTACCATTCCAAACATTGTAAGTCCATCCAGCCAGCTGGTAGATTCCCAGTCCTCTGCTGACACATAACTGTAAGGAAAGAGTAATGCGATGATTGCAAGAATCGGTGTGATGCGATGGCGAAATCTCATTAAGTGCTCCAGCCCGGGAAGGCGGTTTCCCGCTTGTATATCAGAACTGGAGCACATAGAAAAGCAAAATATTCGAATCTTCAGGCTCCTAAAAGGATCCGGGTGGCATTCGCCGATAGATTCTTCTTCAAAAATTCCAGTTGTCGATTTCGTATTTTATCGATGGCTGCGTCGCAGAGATCCAGGATCTCATCCAGCTGGGCCTTGCTGAAGCCTGCCCTTTCGCCGGTGCCCTGAAGTTCGATCCACTCTTTCTTCTGATTCTGAACCGCGTTCAAATCTACATCTGCCCGGCTATCTTTTTCATAGTCCAGATCCACAACGCATTTTCCATCCACAACACCGGCACTGATAGCTGTTACCAGTTCCACCGGCAACCGGTCTGTGGGCGGTGCAGCCAATCGGCCATCGTCCAGGGCCGCTCCCAGAGCAATCATCAGACTTACGGAAGCACCAGTTATGGAAGCTGTTCGGGTGCCTCCGTCAGCTTGAAGCACCTCACAGTCGCAAATAATACTCAGCCCGGGTATGGACGTTAGTTCTACCATCGCCCTGAGAGAGCGTCCAATCAGTCTCTGGATTTCTGTGCTACGGCCATCGGTGCCTCTTCTTTTTCGCGGAGATGTGGAGCCGGGAAGCATATTGTACTCAGAGCTGATCCAGCCGGATGGAGGCTCTTTGGAGGCCAGCCAGCCAGGTAGATCCGTAGACAGGGAAGCGGTGCAAAGAACACGAGTTTTCCCCGCTGATATGAGGATGGAGCCTGCCGCTCCAGTATCAAAGTTTTCAATAATTACATCTCGGATTTCATTCATTGAGTCAGCATTTGATAGCGGACTTCCAGGGCCAGTCATTCTGATCTAGAAAAAAACTCTGGCCCACGTGTCCGGATCTATTGTTCTTGTGTCTTGTTCTATTCACTTTCAGGAGCACTCATTTGAACAAAGAAGTAAGCCGAGAGCAGGCACTGGATGCTGTGCGTACATTGCTACGCTACATAGGGGATGACCCGGATCGAGAAGGTCTGCAGGATACTCCGGACCGAGTGGTTCGTTCCTATGAGCATATCTACAGTGGCTATCAAAAGGATCATAAAGAGATCCTGGGAAAGACCTTCACTTCCAGCACAGAAGAGATGGTGGTGCTTTCCAATATTGAGCTCTATTCCATGTGCGAACACCATATGCTACCATTTACCGGTAAATGTCATATCGGCTACATTCCCAAAGGGAAGGTCCTGGGCATTAGTAAGCTTGCCCGAGTCATGGAGGTGTTTGCTCGCAGGTTACAAATCCAGGAAGAGCTATGTCATCAAATCGCCACAGCTATAGATACTGAATTGAAGCCTGCCGGCGTCGGTGTGGTTATTGAGGCCAGGCATATGTGCATGACCTGTCGTGGTGTGGAAAAGCAGCATTCTATAATGACCAGCTCCACTCTACTGGGCTCGTTTCGCGAAGACCCCAGAACTCGTCAGGAATTCTTCGATTTAATTCGAAGTAACGGGAATTAGGGCCTCTCCGATAGAACTGGATAGAACTGGATGTGAAAGTTCGTCTGATTGAGCTCGGCCGCTCTATGTCTGCACAGGCCTTCTAAAGACTCTGCTCTAAGGTCCATCTAAGGTCTATCTTGCTTTGAGAAATCCAGCAGTTGCAGGCCTGCCTTTTGGAATAGTCCATCCACCGCCAGAATCGATAGGCCCACAACATTGAAATAGTCTCCGCTTAGAGATTCAATAAGTAGCGCTCCTTTTTCCTGGATTCCGTAGGAGCCTGCTTTGTCCGTCCATTCATTGGTGTCCAGATACCATTCCAGCAGTCTCGGATTCAGATTGCGAAATCTTACCCGAGTGGTGGGCATCATTTCGTAGATGTCTCCCCCGGGCGAAACCAGGGAATGTCCTGTACGAACAACATGTTCCCTGTCAGAAAGTGAAAGCAGCATGGAACGGGCCTCATCTCGGCTACTGGCTTTGCCCAGGTACACCGGTTCTGTTTCAGGGATTTCTACAACTGTATCGCATGCCAGAATCCAGCTGTCCGGGTAGAGCATATGGGCTATTTTGGCCTTTCGCCTGGCGATATATGCAGCCGGATGCTCCTGCTGTCCTTGATCCAGGCTTTCGTCTGCATCTATCGGCCGGACCAGGAATTGCAGATCAAGGCCTTCTAATAGCTGTTTGCGTCTGGGGGATGCGGAAGCTAGAATGAAATTGTCCATTTCTAAAGGGGGCCCGGGTTCGATTCCAGGTTGGCGATCTAGACCAGCAGATCCCTGGTAAGTCTGGCAATCATCCACTCTTCGTCTGTGGGGATTGCATACACAGCTACCGGGCTGTGTTCTCTTGTTAGCAGGTTTCCTTCTCGATTTTCGATGCGCTTTTCATTCGCTGCCGAGTCAAAATAGATTCTGTCTGCGAATAGATTATCCATTACTCTCTGTCTTATGGCTGGCGAATTCTCGCCAATGCCTGCCGTGAATATAATGGCATCCACCGGATCTCCAATGGCTGCGAAATAGGCTCCAATGTACTTTCGAATTCTATAGCAGAATGCATCGATGGCCAGGGCTGCATCCTGGTCTCCCTGTTTTTCCTTCTCCAGTAGATCTCGCATATCGGAAGCCCCGCCCAATCCCAGAAGGCCGGACTGTCGATTAAGCAATGTATCCACTTCCTGAAAGATTAGTTTCTCTTTTTCCTGTAGATAGGCGACAATGGCCGGATCCAGATCTCCGGAGCGAGTGCCCATAACCAGGCCTTCCAGCGGAGTAAAGCCCATGCTGGTATCGATGCTGATCCCCTTATGGATGGCGCAGGCGCTGGCCCCGTTGCCCAGATGAAGGGTGATTAAGTTCAGATCCTGCAGAGCGCGATTTAGATTTCGGGCTGCGATTTCGGCCACGTAACCATGGGAGGTTCCATGAAATCCGTATCGCTGTATTCCGTGCTTTCGAGCCAGCTCACGAGGTATGGCATAGGTACGGGCCGGTGCAGGCATCTGTGCATGAAAGGCGGTGTCGAATACTGCCACCTGGGGGCAGTCAAATAGCTCTCGGGCCACTTTGATTCCGTTCAGGTTTGCAGGATTGTGAAGAGGTGCATAGATACTGCATTCATCGATGGTTTTTTCAATTTCATGATCTATAAGCACAGGTCGAGTGATAGTGGGCCCTCCATGCACCACTCGATGACCCACTGCCATGCGATGATCATTTAGAAATACATTCTCTTTTTCCAGAATCTCGGAGATGCGTAACAGAGCGCTGCGATGGTCTTCGAAAACGCCTTCTTCTTTATGCGTCTGTCCGTTCTCAATTTCTATCTTCAGTTCGCTTTTCGGTCCATCGCTCTGTCCAATGCGATCTACAGAGGCCGAGGCCAGATAATTCAGTGCCTCACCGGAGCGAAATACATCCAGCTTCAGAGAAGATGAACCAGAATTGCAGACCAGGATTTCATTTTTCATATTATACTCTCAAAGTTTTGCGCCAGGGTCAGGCATGTCTCGGAATGCTGGTCTGCTTTTCGGAGCAAGGGGCCCCGGGAGGCCCGAACTTCCAGTCAGCTTGCTGCAGGGCCAGAATCTGAGATCGCCCCGGGTCCTTCCGGCGCTGATGCCAGTTCGTAGTCCCACGGTCGCCAGGACCGAAAACCGAGGTCGGATGTCCGCTTCCTTCCGTTGGCCTAGAAATGGACCTTCCCGATTTTTACCCGCTTTTGCGCCTGGGCTCCGGCCACATAGACGGCACAAGCAATACCCATTAACTTGCAGCGTTCCGGATCGGAGCGACTGGGAAGTACCACCGGAGCGGAGGCTCCGTAAATCAAACCTGCAGATGTTCCGCCTGTGATATGTGCGAAGCTCTTGGCCAGTGCATTCCCGGTAACAATATCCGGAACCAGAAGTATGTCAGCTTTTCCCGCTACTTCGCCGCCGATCTTTTTATAGGCTGCAGCCTCTTCGCTGATAGCATTGTCCAGGGCAAAAGGTCCATCCACCAGGCCGCCATGGAACTGGTTACGATCCCCCATTTTGGCAAGCGCTGCAGCTTCCAGGGTAGATTCAATCTTGGGGGCGATTACTTCCACTGCGCTCAGCACAGCTACCTTCGGTTTGGCAATGTCAAAGGTCTGAGCCAGAGCCACGGTATTTGCGATGATCCTGGCTTTCTCTTCAAGGTCCGGTTTAATGTTCATGGCTCCATCTGTAATGAACAGAAGCCGGCCCAGATGTTTGGCCTCCAGGATAAATACATGGTTCAGGATATTCTCTGTTCTGAGCCCTGCATCCCTGGAGATTACCGTTCTTAGAAAGTCATCGCTGTGGATGTAGCCTTTCATGTAGATGCTGCATTTTCCTTCGCTTACCGATTTAACCGCAGCGTTAGCAGCATGGATGGGTTCTTTATGATCGATAATATCGATACCTTTCAAATCCAGGCCCTGCTTCTCTGCATTCTCTTTGATCAGGGCCTCATCCCCGAAAAGTGCAGCTTCAGCAATAGACTTATCCCTGGCTTCGCATACAGCCTGCAGTGTAGCCGGGTCCACCCCGTTGGCCACAGCAATACGCTGCACCGGGTAATCATTGATCTTGTCCAGCACCTGGTCGAAATTTTGAATCATACCGCAGGAAGTGTTATTCAAGCCTCCAGGCAAGTGAAAAAAGGAGTTGAATGCCGCCGGTTTTGCATGCGGATTGCACTGTGTCTTCCATAGATTCCTCCATCGAAGAAGGCGTCCGGGTTTTGCATCTGGACCCGGATCGAAAAGCCTATGAAACCCTGTCCGGGTTTCTTACCTACTGGTTTGGTGATTATGTAACGGTACGTTGGACGGACAGCGTGGAAGAGGCTATCGATGAATTGAATTCCGATCGTATTGACGTGCTTTTTACCGAGGTTGTGTTACCGGGACAGGGGGATCCCACTGTATTTATAGACCGACTGATGGATGAGCCCGGTGCTGCAGATAGTCCCATAGTGGTGTATTCAGACCTCCAGGAAGATATGTTCGGGGTATATGCTTTTCGGGCCGGCGTCGCAGAGTTCTTCCCCAAGAAAAAGACCAATGCCTATTTGCTTCAGTACAGGCTGCGAAATCTATTTCGAATGCAATTTCGCACAAAGCTTCTATATCGTCAGATTGACGATGCACTTCATAGATTCCAGTCAGCTCACGGAACTTCCCAATCCGAGATCAAAGATCTAAATGATCTGGTTTCTGAAATGCGCCGGGAGCTGGAAAAAGAATACGAATCGCGAAACAAGCTGGAAGAAGAGAAAAAAAAGATACAGTCCGTATTCGGTATGTATGTGGATCCGGCCATCGTGCAGGGTATTATGCAGGGCGACATTGCCCTGGAGCAAAAAGGTACAGAGCAGGAAGTATCGGTGCTGTTTGCCGACATTCGGGGCTACACCACCATGGCCGAAGAGCTGGATCCGGAAAAGGTTATTAGCTTTCTGAATGAATACTTTACTTCCATGACCGAAGTGCTTCTGGGCTATGAAGGGCTCATCGATAAGTACATCGGAGATGCCATTATGTGTCTTTTTGGAGCTCCGGTGTTTTCTCATGAGCACAGGGACAACGCAGTTCAGGCCGCGGTGGAAATGCAGAGCATATTTGATCTGTGGAGTCAGAACTGGCAGCAATCCTATGGGATCTCCCCGCGAATGGGAGTGGGCGTCGCCTCGGGCAAGGTAACCCTGGGAAACATTGGATCCTTTCAAAAGCTATCCTATACGGCTATTGGTGATACCGTGAACGTAGCCTCCAGGCTGGAAAGTATTGCAAAGCCGGGTCAGGTTCTTGTAAATACCGATCTTGTAGAAGGGCTTTCCGATGAGGTGCGCGGCAAGTTTGACTTCAAGGAGCTAGAACCGGTACAGCTCAAAGGAAAGCATGGATTGCACAAGGTCTGGTCTGTGCAATTTAGTTAAGACTTTCAAGTCACAGAGCGAATCACCAGAAAAAGCCCCATCAGCGTAAGCAATCCGTAGATTACTGAATTGAACTGTTTCGTGGGAATGCGATGATGTAGATAGTTCCCGATCCCGTAGAATATTGGCAGGGTGGGGATCACAAAGGCTGTCTGGTACAACTGCTCCTTCCCGAATTCTCCGGATATCACATGACTGATCATGACCCCTGTATTGATTACAGTCCAGATGGCCATCAAAGTAGCGCGAAAGGATCTGGGTGAAAGTCCGGCTCTTGCCAGACCATACACCAGCAGCGGACCGCCGGTATTCATCCATCCCTGTACAAATCCGGCCGAGGCAGTCCAAAGCCTACCTGCCAGGCTTCGAGCAGCATGATGTCCTCGTTCATGCATGCTGCGGTTGTCCGGTTCCTTTTCCGCTCCAGAAGAAAGATCCCTTCGCTCGCGATAGAATCGATAGGGCACAATCAACAATAGAAAGACCCCCAGCATGGCAGGCAGTGGAATGAGCATCTCTCGAAGAAAGATTCCTGCAAGCACACCGGGCACCATAAAGGGAACAATCAGTCGAAAGAGTACCGGGCGATTCACATGATGCAAATCGCTGCCCAGAACGTAGGCGCTAACAATCAAATTCGCAAGCAGGGCTGCAGCAGAGATTTGATCCAGAGTAAATAGCAGGCTTCCGGCGGCCAGGGTGATGACCATACCGCCAAAGCCCGTAATTCCTGCGATGGTAATGCCGGGCCCAATTAGAGCCACGATAATCAGGGCTGTAACTATCTGCTCCTGAGTCATCAATTTACGCTCTGGCCTTTGGGAGGAAACCTGGACCAGAATAGAGCCAGACTCATACCGGCAACAATATGCCAGATGCCCCACCAGGCAGCCACAAGGGCCATGCCACCATTTCCGTTAAAGAACGTAAAGATTAGAGTCAGCCCCAGTCCGGAGTTCTGGATTCCCACTTCGATACTTACAGCTCTTCGATCCTGTTCTTCCAGTCGGGCAAGAAAGCTGGCCGTATAGCCCATGGAAATCGCCAGGGCATTGTGAACTAGCACCAGGCCAAAAACAGCGCCGATGTACTTCATGAAATGATCCCAGTTTGCTCCCAGGGCTGCCAGGACAAATCCTCCAAAGAAGATCAGCGAAAAAATGCGAAAGGGCTTTCGAAGCTTATGTGCCGCTGCTGGATATTTATGATGAATCCACATACCCAGTATCAGCGGGATACCGAGAAGCATAACCACTGTGCCAAAAAGTTCCAGGGGATCCACGCTCAATTCTGTAAGTAGCTTGCTGGTGCCAGGGTCCAGACTGGCCCAGAAGGAAATATTGAGCGGAGTCATGAAAATGGCGATGGCTGTAGAAAGGGCCGTCATGCTCACCGAAAGAGCAGTGGATCCCTTGGCCAGATGCGCGATAAAGTTGGATATGTTTCCACCCGGACAGGCTGCCACCAGAATGACACCCAGTGCGAGGGATGGACGAAGATCCAGAACCTGAGTAAGACCAAAAGAAAGTGCAGGGAGAATCACGAATTGACTGATCAATCCAATGACCGGAGCCAGTGGGGCCCGCAATAGTCTGCGAAAGTCGTGAACCGTGAGATCCAGGGCCACGCCAAACATGACCAGGCCCAGGATTACGTTGAGTAGAAAAAGGCTATCTTTACTGAAATTTAACTGAATCGCATCCAGCTCTTGCATATCTCTTCCCTGCTTGCGGAGTGAACTCCGTTATTTTTCGGATTGGTCGAAAATCGGCAGGGGAGAGAATTCTACAGGCTCAGACAGAATTGATACAGTCCATCGCCTTCAATCTGTTTCTTCTTGGTCTCCAGATACTCTTCGCTCAGAGTAATGCCGTAAAACTCGGCGTACTGTTCCAGTTCGCTCTCATGGTGGGACTGACATTTGCCAAAGCCCAGTTTACGAACCAGTAGATCGGCCAGGTTCAATAATTTAGACAAATCCTTTTGTTCTTCTATTTTTTGAGGCCTTTCTTCCAGGATTTCGATCACCGAAGGTGGCAGCTGCCAGAGTCTTGCCGCCTCCACTGCGATAATTTCTGAGCGAACGCCAAAATGCTTCTCTTCGATTTCCTCGATAGGCTTCGTCTGTCCTTCATCCAGGAATTCAGTCAGCACTTCAATGTATTTTTTTCTGTCCAGGGAGTTCAATACCACTTTCCCCAGGTCCAGAAGCAACCCGGCTACCAGTGCGAAGTCTTCATATTCCTTCATTTTGTATTCATGGGCCAGGTAGTGAGCCAGAACACCGGTAGCTATGGAATGGGTCCATACTTCATCTTTGAATTTGCGATAATTCCCGTGCATGAAAATGGAATCAGCCAGGGCAATGGCCACCATGGAGCGCACTGTGCGAAATCCCAGTCGAGTAATGACCTGTCGAATCCCGGTGACCCGGTTTCCGCGACTGTAGAAGGGCGAGTTGGCCAGCTTCAGCATTCGAGCCACCAGCACCTGGTCTGACTGCACCATGTTTTCCAGTTTCCCGAAGGATAGATCTGTATCGTCCGGAAGGCTCAGAACAGATACCAGTACCGGAGGGATAATGGCAAGATCTCGAATTTGCTCGATGTATTCGTCTACTGTTGGCATAGTTGTTTTCCCGAGTATAATAAAACTAAAATTTCAGGGAAGTAAAAGAGTTCCCCTGTTCGAATTTTGTTCCGAATCTGAAAACGAGTCGGGGCCAGACTCCTGGCCTTTCGATCAGATAATTCCCGACAACTCCCAATTTCCCTAGAAGAGGCTGTTATCCGGTTCCGGGAGTGGAATGCTGATTCGCTCCGACCCATCGCCTGGCTCAACCTGGACAAAACCGTCCAGGACTGTCCTGACTTTGCCGCCAGACGTTACGGTTCCTGCAGCAGGCATGGTATCTCGCTGCAAGCCCCAGTACCATACCTGAGTATGGTCGCTAAATGCATCCATTTTTTTGCCAATGTACCGGCCTGCAGGAATCGAATTCAGGTGTTTCCCGGTAAGGAAAGTGGACGCTTCAGTGACATCCTCGGAATAAGATGGCAGAGCCGTAACCTTGCAATCCTGGCAATTTCCCGGCTGGAGCTGGATCGCCAGATGATCGCAGGTAAACACTTCCAGGGGCACCAGATCCGAATCCGGCATGTCTTTGGCATATAGGAAGCATTTCTCGGCTCGAAACACCGGATTCGCAGAGCCGAAGCTACGGCCGATGTATTGAAACATATGGATCTTCCCTTCATCGCTCATAGAAAGCTGCCAGAGTTCCGTGCGGCCGCCGTCCTGAATGTTGAGGAAAGCAGCGATATTGTGCTTGAATCGATGAGAAATTACTTCCATTTCGTAGGCCACAGGGCTGGCAGGTTCACCGGACACTTCCGGTAGTACCGGGCCCGGCGCCGAGCATGCCACAAATCCTATTGCTGTAGTAAGGTATGCCACTATCGCGAAATGTCTTGCCATTCTCTGCACCGTCTGCTCCTCTTTCCCTATGCAATTTCTCAGAAAGACTGCTACGTTCCTTTCAATGCTTGCCCTGGCCGGATTGGTCTATTGCAAGACTGCATCCGTGGATGAAAAGCAGCCGGGAAAGATCGCAGATATCTTCTGTGAAGGATCTCAGGCAATACGTGTACATTACAAGAAAGATACTGGTGATATTGTTCAAAAAGGGCCGGTGTCTCTTCCTTCGGGAGTCAGCTGTTCCGATGCAGAAGGCTTTGATGAAAAGCGAATGCTTCAACTGGCGGAAGAAGGCCACTGGGTCCAGTTCTACTCGGCGGGTGGAAAGCTTGGAGAAGGGGAGTATAAAGCCGGTAAGCGGGAAGGAATGTGGACTTTCTACAGTCAGGAAGGCCAGATGATTCGGGAAGTAATGTATCAGAATGGATTGCAGAACGGTCAGGATACCCTGTATTTTCCAGGTACAAAGGACTGGAGAGCCAGGGGTCAAAACAGTAACGGTAAGAAAACCGGAACATGGGAAGAACGACTGGCTGCAGACAGCGATTGCATATCCACCGGACGTTATGTAGAGGATGATAAACAGGGACAATGGACAGAATGCATGAAGTCTCAGGATGGCGATATCTATAAAGGCTTCGAAGGTGAATATAGAAAGGGTCTGAAAGATGGCCCGGCCGCATTTTATCATCCCAACGGTGAGCCCATGGCAAAAGGGGACTATCGGGCTGACCTGGCATGTCTGCAGAATCCTCCGGACGGGGATAAAACGAAGTGCGAAAAGCGCATTGGAACCTGGAAGATCTACCATGAAAACGGCAAACTTTTTACGGAAGGTTCCTACAATCCAGCCACAGGTAAGCGAAACGGCACCTGGACGGAGTATTATGAAACCGGCGATAAAATGGCCATGGGTCCCAGAAACCATACAAGGCAGGGTATGTGGACCTTCTGGGATAAATCCGGAAATATCGTTTTTCAATTTCGCTTCGAAGGAAATGATTTCTCGCCCAAGTATGCAGTTCTATACGAAAACGGACGAAAATCTGCGGAAGGCCCTCTGTCCATGGGCCTGGTGAAATATGACCAGAAGGAGGACCGAATCCATACTTCGGCCATTTTTAAGAATGGCCCCTGGAAGCTATACGGTCCGGGAGGGCAGGTTGTGGGCGAAGGAAATTTCGTTCAGAACAAGAAGCACGGTACCTGGCGCGAGATGGAAAACGGACGCATGCAAACCGTAGAATATCAGCTGGGGATGAAGCGATAGTTCAGCGATATTAAAGGTTCAAATGCTTGATGGCCAGAGGTATTGCACTAATCAGGTGCTGTGACCGTTGATTCTGGCTCAGTCCTTGCTTTCGCCGGCTCTGCTGCTGGGAAGACAGCACAGTCCGGCGCTACAGAGAGGGACCCTCGCATCGACTTTTTGCGGGGATTCGCATTGCTATCCATATTGCTGAACCATGCCCAGCAAATAGCATCCATCTATTATCCAATCCCAACAATTCGGTATCTGCATCCCGGGCTTTCGGACTCGGCAGAACTGTTTGTATTTCTTTCTGGAATTAGCATGGCTATTGTTTTTAGCCCGCGAATCCTGAGCGGGGAAAGGATTGCGGTGGTATTGGCAGTGGCCAGGAGAGTGGGCAAAATCTACCTGCTTCAGATCCTGATTGTTCTGGCTGTCTTTCTTCTTTACGTTTTAATACCTGTGGATGGCCCGGCGGCCGCGAAAGCGGATCTCATGCATCTTTCCGATGATCCGATGGCCACCATCCTGGATGTGCTGCTACTTCGCTTGCAGCCCAGCTACATCAATATTCTGCCTCTTTATCTGGTTTTGCTTCTCTGTACACCGGCCATGCTGGTATTGCTGTCCAGATGGCCGCGGGCTTCGCTGGTCGGGAGTGGAGCTATCTATCTGATTTCGCTTTTGCTACACTATCTGGAGGGACCAGGCCATGTCTCTTCCTCTGTGCGATGGTCTTTCTTCCCTGGAAGCTGGCAGTTTTTGTATGTCATAGGGCTATGGCGCGGTCTGGGTTGGAGGAAGGGGCTTCGCTGGCGTCCCGGTGAGGTCTCCGTTGCGCTCTCCTGGATAGTTTTCGCACTTGCTACAGCCCTGCGATTGTCTCTCTGGTGGACCAGAGATCTTCACATCCTGGACTATATTGGAATTAACAAGCGCTTTCTGGAGCCAGTGTTGCTCTTACATTTTTTCGCTTTGATGATCCTCTGGCAAAGATATGTTTTAGTGGACTCAGCCTGGCTCAGGGGAGGACCCGCCACTGCAATTGCAAGGGTGGGGCAGCATTCCCTGGAGATCTTTGCTATAGGAACGATTCTGTCTTTTGCTGTAGCACTGCTTTCACTGGCTTTCCATTCCCGAGGCCTGCATATTCTGGGATCCGCGATTTCCGTTGCCCTGGTTTTTGTTTTTGCCTGGATTCTCGCCAGCCTCCGGAGGAAAAACCGTCCGGAGACTGGCCAGGTTACTCAAAGTCGACTGTACTCCAGAAGCATCACTCCATTCTCATAGACCTTCTGGTGCATGACTTTCCAGTGATTTATGGTTCCGGACTCCGTTCCCCACAGAGGCAGACCGCTTCCAAACGTTACCGGATTTAGCTTGAGGATAAGCCGATCCACAAGAGCTTCCTGCATCAGCAGACCGGCAAACTGCCCTCCACCGCACAGATAGATGGGGCCTTTTGCCGATTTTTTGAGTTCCAGTATCCGGGGAATAAAATCCTCGCGAACGGTATGAATCTCCGGGGGCCCATCCAGGCCATCCTCTGGCATTTGCAGACTACTGGAGAATACATAAGTCTCCATATTTGGATAGGGATTCTGACCAGGCTGAAGGCCATAGCTATAGCCAAATTCATAGGTCTTTCGTCCCATGATTGCTACTGCGTAATTTTTCAATGCATTCAGATAGTCAGGCAGATGCGGTCCATCCATGGCAAATCCATCTATAGAACCATCTGAATGCGCGATAAACCCATCCAGCGATGTGGCAACATGATAAACAATCTCTTTCACAGTACACTCCTGTGCTGCTCCGATCAAAACGGAGTCTCAAATTAAAGGTATGGATTGCGACGAAGTCGCAAAAGGAATGGCCTGGAAGGCCCTTTTTATAGATTCAGCGAAAGCTTGTTGGAGTGTTAGATTACCATTGGTCTGATTGCCGTCTTTCGTTGGCAACACCGATGATCGGAGATTCTGAACTATCCAGAAATCAGTCCATCATTTTTTATGCGGTCCGAAGCCTCGACATCCAGCAAAGGCAAAGGTTTCGCAGGGCTGGAAAACTGAAATCTACAGATGGGGGCCGGCAAACTGAAATCTACAGAAGGGCGCACCAAATGTGTAATGGCCTAATTTGGTTTATAGGCCTTAATCGTGGGCTTCTGTTCTCCCGGAAAGAATTCCAGGACCGTGGCCGAGGACTCCACTGTGAATTTCTCGGTATGTCCGTGATAACGAATCTCTGCCCCAGGATGTACCAGGTTTCGCACAGTAACCTGCAGTAGATCGGGATTGCTTCTATGTTTGGAAAGATAATTATATATGCCAGTAGCTCTCTTCTGTTTGGCCAGCTCTTCTTTGTATTCTCTGAATGACTGACGAATCTCAGCCTGAAGCGCAACCGGAGGATTG
This sequence comes from Spirochaetaceae bacterium, assembly GCA_002729885.1. Taxonomy (GTDB): domain Bacteria; phylum Spirochaetota; class Leptospiria; order Leptospirales; family Leptonemataceae; genus UBA3465. Next base: position 107,948 of record PBUB01000031.1, on the reverse strand, counting down.
CCGCGATATCTCTGCACTTTGTCTCTATATTGCTTTAATTTGTGCGTCAGCGATTCCAGACTCTGATCCAGACCTTCCAGTTCCTTTTTTGAATGTTCCCATTGTCGGGTATTTTTGTAATGCGTCCCCATAAAGAGACGAGTGACGCTACCTGCTTTACTTCCCAGGTGATCCACAGACAGATTTCCAAAGCACACTACTTCGCTTCCGGCCACAACAGAGCCACCGGTTTCCAGTTCCACGTTTTCATGAGAAATTACATAGCTGGAAAGAATGGATTTCTGAATATAGAGGCTTCCATCGCAAATGACAACAGAGTTCTCTATGTAAGTAGAATGAATGCTTCCGCTACATTGCATGGTGCCCTGCCGGGCGGTATTAATTCCCTGTTTTACCTCGATGTCTCCTGCAACTTTCAAATGACCGGATTCGATGGTTCCTCCCACGAATAGATTACCGCCCACGCGAACCTGGGTACCTCGTTCAATGTTGCCCAGAATGCGAACGTTTCCGTCGTATTCGATGTTTCCGGATTCCAGACCAGCATTCCCTTCCACCAGTAGCTCCGGGCTTATATCTATGGACTCACCATCATCCACGTAGATGCCATGGATGCGAGCGATGTACTGATTGGATCCAGGTACCTGGCTGATGTTCTTTCCTGGTTTTCGGGGAGCCGGCTTAGGAGGCTCTGGCTGAATCTCATCTCCGTAGAGATTGTAGCCCGGTCGGCCAGGGGTGGCCGGAATGATCTCAACCACGGGCTGACCTTTGTCCACGGTAACAAACTTTTCAATATTGCGAAAGTCAGCCTTTCCGTCTTCGCGGATGTTCACTTTGTTGGTTTCTCTTACCAGACGATGATAGGTACCATCTACTCCGGCAAAAGGTTCCTGGCCTCTTGCAACAATAGTTTCCAGGTGAACTGGCTCGATGCTATTTCTGACTGTATGGACAGCTTTCTCAATGGCCTGCTGATCCACTCCATATTTGATATTGTGTTCGTTTAAGGCCTGATAGATCCCGGTGGGAGTAAAAGAGGGATCCGGATGGCCGCGCAGACGAAGCGTGGCAATCATATCGTTTTGAACATTCAGTTCAAAGTGCACCTGACGGTGAGGCCCTTTTTCTTCTGATGTTTCCAATCCGCCCCCAAATTCTACTGGATTTGCCGAGTACCCGGGTTATTTCCGGGGTATGCTCGTACTCCTCTATATATTTACGGCCATTGTGGACCCTCAAATCAGTGGCCACCATCAGAAGATGGAGCAACCTGGAAAGAATCTGGACCAGGACTACTACAACTCCTACCTGGATGGCAAGAAGGATCCGGAAGCAGGCCGAAAAGGCCGTCTGGAGAATAATCTCCTGCGTATGTTAAAAAGTGTCCTTCCGCGGGAGGATACTTTTGAAGGGGCTGATTATGCAAAGAAACTCAAATCCGGAGATTTCGAGTATGAAAAAATCAGCCGGGATTCCATGTACACCCGGGGCATTTTTCATGAGCTGGGATACATGGTTCCTTCAGATTACATGTATATAGTAAAAACCGGTCCCTATCTGGTACTGGCCATCTATGAAGGCGATCCGGAGCGATTCCTGCTGGACGTCCAGAGAACCCGGGTAGTGAAAAAAGGAGCCAACGGTGAGGAGCATCCGGATACCCAGGAATGATGGAATTTCGGCAATCCGCCTTTGTTTTTCTCCTTTCTCTGCAGGGCCCGTCCTGAATTTCTTATTCCATGGCAGTAGCGCCGCTTCAACAGAAAAAGAGACATAGAGCATTGATCCTTTCCGGAGGTGGAGCCCGGGGCGCCTATCAGGTAGGAGTCTGGAAGTTTCTCCAGGAGATAGGTTGGAATCCAGATCTAATCTGCGGTACATCCGTGGGAGCGGTGAATGCCAGTGCCATTGGCTGCGGTCTGAATCTTCAGGAATTGGTACATCTCTGGAAGACCATTGAAAGAGGCCGCATCTACAGGATTTCCCTCTGGAAGCAAATTGTACATTTCTTTACCCGCCGCGGATTCAGTCCGCTGATGGATACAGAGCCTCTTAAGAATCTAATTCTGGATCGAATGGATCTGCGAACGCTGCGAAAGAGCGATCGAGAGATAATCATTACAGCCGTTAACATTATCAAATCCCGTCTGAAATTCTTCAATAATCAGGTTATAGACATTGAACATGTTATGGCCTCCAGTGCCATACCCATCCTTTTCCCCTGGCAATACATCGACGGTGAGCCCTACTGGGATGGAGGCGTCATGGCCAACACACCCATTCTTCCTGCTCTGGAGCGGGGCGCAAGAGAAGTGATTGTAGTTCTATTGAGTCCGGTAGGTGGATCGCGAATGCCGTTGCCCAACAGTCGTAGACAGGCTGCGGAGCGCGTCTTCGAGCAGTCGCTCATCGGATCCTACGAATCGTTTATGGCTCATCTTTCCTGGGAATACAAGCTCAGAGAGCAGCAGGGGATGTTCCAGAGTCTGGTGCGAAGGACTCTAACTCTGGGGGACACTCGCATCGCCACCGTAGCTCCTCATCGCATGCTGGGTTTTCAGTCCATTTTGAATTTCACGGCCAGGCAGGCAGATCAATTAATCCAGGCCGGGTACTCGGATGCCCGAAATCAATTGGCCGAGTACTTTGGTTTACACAGGGCCTGAGTTCAATTGCTGCATTCATTGCTCAACGCAGATCAGGCGAGCGGGTAAGCTGCAATTCAGGTTACCTTCATTGATCCCGCTAGTATTCGTCAGAGTTATATGATTCCCGCAACATCCGGTGCTTACCCAGTTCCCGCACTCGGAGCTTCCGGCATTGGAGGTCATATCGTTTGCAAGTCCGGTCCAGGCATCGTCTGTATCGGTAGAATAAGTATTGTCCAACGGGAAGCTGAAATGCGAATCAGGAGTGGAAGTGGCCACTGTTGTGATTCCATCCAGTCGACGGTACTCGGTAGATGGACTGATTACCCAGTTCAGGGAGCTTCCGCCCGGGCAGCTACCCATATCGGAGCGGCACCAGTGCCTGAGGTTAAAAATCCCCAGCAAAGCCTTGAATGTTCCGGTACCGGGATTTCGACTATCGGTCTGGCAAAGGGAATCGGCACCGGATAATCCATTTACGCCTCCTCCGGTGGGAGTGGCCGCGGTGACGAAGATATATTTGAAGCCTCTATTTGTTGAACTATTGGAGTTGCTTCCCGCTATAAGTGCCAGTAAGCCTTGCTCTTCGCCGGACGAATTCGTATCCTCCTGCTGATAAACCGGATGTAGCCAGCAATTGATAGCGAAGAGTAGCATTGGGATCGTGATTAAATGCCAGCGATTCAAGAGTCCTGTCCAGAGTTCAGATAACCCTGCCCATTATAGCTGGCCTCCCAGGCATTCTACTATTTTTTACAAAAAGGGGCGAGCTCTCGCCCCTGTCCGGGAAATAGCCTGTACTCTGGTGCTCCGTTTCGCCCGGAAGTTCAGCCTGCGAAGGCGAAACCGGAAACAATCATGGGTAGTCGGGTGGCTGCATAGAAGAGCGGTACAAGGTTTCCGTAGATAAGCGTGGGGACCAGCCATATCAAAGCAATCCAGAGGCTTCCTTCTACAAGAAAGATCATTCCGCAAAACATGAGCAGGCCCAGATATAGATCCAGACCGATCTGACGTCCCCAGTGCCAGGCAAACATCCTTCGAACAGTCTTTACCAGGCTTTCTCTATAAGAGCAATATAACGAATAGCCAAGAAAGCCCACCCAGATGACTCCCAGAATGATTTGTCCCATTAAGACGCCGTTATTTTGAGCTTCTGCGCCGGGAGCGAGGCCCGGAACAAAGGATACGGCCAGATAGAACACTACCAGTAAAATCCATAACACTACATTAATCATGGGCTTATGGAATACTCCTCCGGGTTTCAGTCAATTCCGAGATAATGACTACGCTAAATCGCCACCAGAATTTTCCCATGCTTCGACAATCTACTTGTCAAAATAGCAAATAGATAGACAAAGAGGAATGTCGCATTCTGGACGAGAATCAACCCTGCTCGAAGTGGCGGATGAAATTTATCGTGCCTATTTTGCACTCCAGGACATCGAATCCAGGCAATCATTCTGTGGAGGCCGCACCGGCCGATTTGTAATGCTTACCATATATTCGGCAGGATCCATGTCTGTTCCGGACCTGGCCTACAGGCGGGCGCTCAGTCGGCAGCGAATGCAGCAGGTAGTGGATCTCCTCATGGAAGAAGGCTTTCTAGAACGTCAGGCGAATCCGCGACACAAAACTTCCAGTCTGATGGCTCTTACCCGGACCGGGCGCCGAAAGGCAAAAACACTGGTCCGTCAGGAAAAGCAGTTTTTCAAAGATCGAATTCCCTGGGTGGGACAGAGAAAGATCCAGACCTGCCGGGAGGTTCTACAGGAGTTGAGGCTGGAACTGGAAAAGGAAAGGCTGCGCAACCAGCCTTGAGCTGATTTCTGTAGCAGAGAGCAGAGAGCAGAGAGCAGAGAGCAGAGAGCAGAGAGCAGAGAGCAGAGAGCTCTTAGTTTCTGAATCCGGAGTTTAATCTGATTGCGAAGATTCGATAACGCCTTTTTCAGCCAGGGCCTTTCGCAGCCGTTCTACCCGTCGGTAATTTACCCAGAAATCTGTGATCCCAAGCATGGATGAGGATCGCACGGACAATCTGCCTTCTTCGGGTATGGCCAGAATTTCCAGAAAATCCAGGAAATGAAAGACTCGGCTGTAGGCTTTCGCGTAGATGTATCCTTCCCATTCCGTGGTAACCTCGGTCCGTTCCATCTCCTGGACGGTTTCCAGAATGATGGGCCAGGCCTCTTCCAGAGGCATTTTCAGGATGAAAGGATCTGTTCCGTGCAAATAAGGAATCCAGGATTCCGTAGATGCGCAGTTCGGAAGAGGAGGGCACCAGAACAACCCGCGATTGGTATCCGGATCCCTGGCCGGTATCCAGATGCAGCCGGAGAGTAAAGTTACAGAAATGAGAGCCAGGCAGCTGGCTCGGAAGGATGACATTCTGCCAGGGTTCGATAAACCACAGCAGAGGAAAATGATTTAATGCTCCAGTAGAAGCTGCGACCAAAAAGCTGGACGGTTCTCTAAAAGAAATTAGCCTCGGATTAATGAAGCTACGTATTTCCTGGAAGATCTTTTTGCTGGCTCTGTTAGGGGTCTTTCTGATGTCCGTAGGTTCCATTCTTTCCATTGTCCTGGTTTCCAATGTGGCCGGTGAGCTCGATGCAGTGGCCCGGTATCATCTGGCCCTGGAGAAATCTGCTGCGGCCATTGAAGCTCATGCCATTGAGTATGAACTGCACATTGAGCGTCTGGCAACGTTGAATCGCGAAAAAAGAGGGAACTCGGAAGTGGCCCTGAAAGAAAGCAGCATGATGGATGAACGAGCCGCTACTCTTGCGAAGGAGATTCATGAAGCGCGCAAATTGCTGGAAGCCGGAAAAGAAAAGCAGGTGATCCGTCCCGATTTGCAGGCATCCCTGGCTGTGCGATTCCAGACCATAGAGGACTCTTTCGCTCGATATCGCAAACATGCAGGCAGCTTTGTGGAGGAATCGAAGAAGGGTTATACCGACCAGACCGTCTGGATGGAGGATCGCCTGGAGGAAGAGGAGGACATCTTTAACCTGGCTCTGGATCGTCTCAGAGAGGAAGTGGGTTCAGAGGTGGACGAATCGGTTCAGAGAGCCCGGGATGATGAGCGAAAGGTGATGATATCATCCATCGGACTCACAGTCCTTGCACTTGCACTGGCTCTGGTAGTGGCCGGCTATATTACTCGCGGACTGGTTCGGCCAATTCATGATCTATTAACCGGGACGCAGAAAATCGAAGAAGGGGACCTGGATGTGAATCTCCCTGTGTCTACCGCGGATGAAGTAGGTCAGCTTACTGCAGCATTCAATCATATGACAGGGGAGCTGAAGTTAAAGGAAAGGATTCGAGATACTTTCGGTCGATTCGTAGACCCGCGCATTGTAGCGGAGCTCATCGAAAACCAGGAGGAAGGTGCCGGGGATGGTCAGAAGAGGATCATGACGGTATTTTTCTCGGATATTGCAGGTTTCACCGAAATGGGAGAGAAGCTGAGCCCCAATGGTCTTGTGCGCATGATTAACGCCTATCTCACTCAAATGGCAGAACCCATACGGGCGAATCGGGGAGTGATCGATAAATTCATCGGCGATGCAATTATGGCCTACTGGGGGCCTCCTTTCTCCGGGATCTCCAATCATGCTGATCTTGCGGCGCGTACTGCACTCCAGCAGATCAATTCCCTGGATAGTTTTCGTGCCCGTCTTCCTGAAGTGCTGGGTCTGAACGAAGATTTCAGTGGATTCCATATTCGCATAGGCCTGGCCAGCGGCGAACTTGTTGTGGGCGAAATGGGCTCCGAAAATGCGAAGAACTACACGGTAATGGGCGATGTGGTAAACCTGGCTTCCAGGCTCGAAGCCATTAATAAGCAGTATGGAACTCATATTATTGTTTCAGAAGGAACAGCACAGATGCTTTCCGATAGCTTCAAATTAAGGGAGCTGGATATTATTCGCGTTAAGGGCAAGCAGCAGCCGGTAGCTATCTTCGAGCTTCTGGGAGGTCCCGACGATGAGCTATCGTTCGATCCCGGAAATATCTTTCAGAAAGGCCTGGAGTTCTATCGGCAGAGAAACTGGGACCAGGCCCTGGAGGCTTTTTCTGAACTCGGAAGCGATGGCCCTTCGAAGGTATATTCGGCTCGAATCAAACACCTGCAAGGCAATCCACCGCCGGATGACTGGGATGGGGTGTGGGCCTACCGCACAAAGTAGGACTGGACCTATTTGCCGGAGGACGCTGGAGGCCTCTGGATGAGCAAGTTTAGTAGCTACCAGCCCTGCCTGTCGTAGTCAATCTCGGACAGCGGCCTGGCTCCTGCAGGTTTCCTTCGTTCGCCGCCGGACCTTCCATTGGACTCTATTCTGTCTCCCCCGGCTGCGCCGTTTTGCACATCCTGGCTTTCTCGACTTCCACTGGCGAATCCTTCTGCATTTCCATACCTGGCGTTATGAGCTTCCGCTTTCAGCGCCTCCACCTCATCCATATCCAGGTTCGTTCGGGCCATCTCGAACATAGCATTGGGTAGCAGTCCTTCTTCGTCCGCAGAAAGCTCGGGCTTGATTCTATGAACAAAGTACATGTCCAGTTCCCCTTTACCTTTTGCCTGCACTTTGCCGCGATATTCGCATTCGAATAGGTCCTTTACCAGTTCATAGGTGGAACCGGAAACATTGACCATTCCTGGACTACCGGAAGATTCCATCCGGCTCGCTACGTTCACGGTGTCTCCCCAGATATCATAGGAGAATTTGTTTTTGCCGATGACACCTGCTGTAACGGGACCGCTGTGTATACCAATGCGAATCTGCCAGAATTCAAATCCCAGCTGGTCCTTCACTTCTGCCATTTGATTCATGAAGCTTCTAAATTCCAGGGCTGTAAGGCAGGCATCAATGGCATGCCCTTCATTCGGAACAGGCAATCCACCGGCACACATGTAGGCATCGCCGATGGTTTTTAGCTTTTCCATGTTGTTGCGACGCGAAACTTCATCGAATTGGGAGAAACAGCCGTCCAGTTCCTGGATTAGCTCCGCGGGACTGAGCCTGGCTGCGGCTTTGGTGAATCCTACAAAGTCTGTAAAAAGCACAGAGACATTGTCAAAGTACACGGGCTCTACCCGTCCGGACTCTTTTAGCTCCTTCGCGGTGATGCTGGGCAGTACGTTTTCCAGGAGTGCGTCGGATTCAGCCCGGGCTACTTCGGCTTCCTCTTTTGAAGCGACGGCTTCTTCTCGGGCTACCTGCGTGGCCTGGAGCAGTGCAGTAGTACGTACTGCTCCGGCGATTTGATCACACATTCGCTCGATGGACTTGATATCCTCTTGCGTCAAAGCAACGGCAGGATCCGCCACCATAATAGCAACAGTGTTTCCCTGCAACACCAGCGGTACTTGAAGAATCGATCGCGGATTCAGTGTTCTGACGATCTCCAGGTCTTTGCCTGCCAGCTTTTTTGGGATCTGCCTGATATAGAAAGTTTTCTGTCTTATATAGGTGGAGGACATGGTCCCCGGATCATTTTTCAGATTGATACGAAATGTGTTTAACCATCGTTGCCTTTCTTCCGGGCCCACACCTCCTCTGGCAGCAGCAGGTGTGAGCTCAAAGGTGTCGTTATCGACAACGAACAAAGCCTGGTTTTCTATCCCGTATTGCCCTTCCAGATGGTCGAAGAGGGTCTCGCAGAGGTTCTGTAGATTGGAAGTCTCGTTCGCCTGTTTGGAAAGTTCGGCCAGAACTTCCGTTTCTTGCCTGGCTGATTCCGCGCGTTCCTTTTCCAGAGCAGTGCTCTTCAATAGTGCCGTTGCGCGAATTGCACCTGCTACCTGGTTGCAAAAGCGCTCAATGGAATGGATTTCTGCTTTCCAGAGTCTTCGCCTGGGACCGCAGGTAAAAAAACCAATCACTTCGTCCTGAATCAACAGTGGTACCTGCAGCGCGGATTTCAGATTTAGTTTTTCTACAATAGCCCGATCTCCGGTAGCAGTAAATTCATCCGGGAAGGAGGGCAGATAGGTAGTTTTCCTTCTGGAATAGGTGCGATACAGGCTGCCTATTTCCGGTTCCATTTTATATTGTGTTGTTTCCAGCCATTTCCGGGTTTTCGGGTTGTCCGCGGCCCTGGTATCCCAGGCTGCCGCATGGAAGAGCATGGTCTCTGGTTCCAGAACAAAAAGACAGAAGTCATCCAGATCCAGGGACTCTCGCAAATGGTCAAACAGAGTGTGACTTACGGATTCCAGGTCTGTGGCCTCGTTGGCCTTACGAGAAAGATCGGCCAGTACTTCCGTTTCTTTTCGCGCCGCCTCCGTACGAGTGCTTTGCTCTTTTACTTCTCGAATCAGGCCATTCATTCGGATGATCCCTGAAATCTGGTCGCTCAGTATGGAAAGCTGACTCAGCTGATCCCTTTTCAGGCCTTCTGGATTATAGGTTAAGAAATTCAGGAAGGCCATAACCTGGCTGCCTTCCATAAGCGGATACACCACCATGTTGGTTATGCCATACTTCTCTGTGACAAACTGTTCTATGGCGGGCAATGGTTCCGGATTTACTGTGCGGTAGTAGCTATACCGAGGGCTGCGACGGTAGGCCATGGTAAAGGCACCTCCCCGATAATCCAGCGGAATGGGGGTGGCCATTATATGCTCTCTGTCTTCGGAAGCGATGTGATCCGGGAAGTTCATGGAAAGCGCATGCATCTGCCTGGCTTCGTTGTCTACAGAATAGAGCGAATACACTCCGATTCCGTACGCTTCCTCGGAGAATCCGATTACCTCCTTCATTATCTCGTCCAGGTCTTCCATCGGCGCGATACGCTTCAATAGCTGGTTCAGGCCTTCCGTTTCCCTTTGCAGAGTGTGGGCAATGTTGCGTTCTGACTCTACTTCTTTCAGTAGCTGACGGTTCTGGACAGATCCAGAAACCTGCCGGGTGATGCGTTCCAGAAAGTCCCTTTCACTTTTTGAGAGCTTCTGTCTGGAGGGCCCGGCGAATGCGATGACACCAATGACCCTGCCTTCCGCTACCATGGGTATATCCAGAAACCAGTCGAATCCGAGATATTCCATGAGCCTCCGGTCGTGGTCGCTCATTTTCTTCATCATTCGATCTGGTATTCGTCCCATGTACATGGGCTTTCCAGTAGAAACTACTCGACGAAGTGTACCGGTGTCTTCTCCCATGGAGGGGAACCGAACTTCCTCCGGAATGGTATCGCCGGACTGTATCTGCCCTTTGCGGGCCATGGCCCTGGCTTCCAGGCGATTCTTTTCTTCATTCAGGGTATAGAGGGCCAGTGTATCTACGCCGCATTTATCATTGGCATACTGCAATACCAGTTCGCCAATCTCCGTGAGATCTGCCCCTTCGTCTGCTCGCCGGGCCAGCTCGGCTAAAGCTTCACTATCGATGCGGGCTTCCTCGACCTGAGCAAGAAGACGTTTACTTTGAACCGCGCCGGATATCTGGTCTACAATACGCTCCATCAACTGTCGTTCCGGAAGCCCCGGACGACGTTGGTGAGGGCCCACAAATACCATTATACCTACAATCGAGCCTTCAATGCTCATTGGCGCATGGAGAAGCCATTCAAACTTATGAAAGGCCACCTGATCTGCATCTACTGGAGAAGCGTCCAGGAAAGCCTGCTTGATGTGCGGCAAAAACATCTTTCGCTTACGACGAATCACTGTGGGCAGACTGCCGTTTTCGAAGGTTATGGGGATGGACCGAATGCTTTCCGGTGCATCTGCCAGGTCCTGTACGATTCCGGACTGCAGAACCGAATGTAATTCCAGAGTGTTTCGTTCGTTGTCTACAAGATAGAGCCCCAGGCGACTTACTCCACATTCTGATTCTGTGAACTGTGAAGTCTGGATCAGAATGTCCTGAATACCAGTTCCTTCGTTCGCATGTCGGGCCAGGGCGGCAAGGCTGGCATTTTCGGATTTTTCTCGCTCTGCGATGACCTTTTCTCTTTCCAGGTTTTCCGCCAGTTGTCGGGAGCGAATAATGCCTGCGAGCTGGCTGGCCAGGGTGAATAATTCTTCTCGATCGGTTTTATTGAGCTTCAGTTCGTGTCCGTAGGAAGTGAAATTCAGCAAAGCCACCGGCTCTTTGTTTACTTGCATGGGAAGGGCCAGATAACCCCGGTAGCGAAGGTTGTGGAAAATGTCCCGGTCTATCTCGGCTCCCGGATAATTCCGCTCTCTACCCATCAGGCGTTCTACGTCTGGAACATAGAAAGGTCGGCCACGCAAAAAGGTGCGAGCAAGTGTTCCTCCCTCCGTGTCAATACCTACCGAAAGATTCTCCCCGTATTCGCCGGCCTCATGCAGCTGAAGTTTGTCCTTATCCTCAAATGTATGTACTTTGATGCTTTGAAGCTCCGTGCGGTCTTCGTTGGGAACCATTATGATCCCGGACAGAATGCCGTATCGGTCGCGGACATATTGAAAGATTTGATTCAATATTTCGTCCAGGTTATCGGTGGAAGCTGCGGTTTCTGTGATCCTGGCCAGGCCTTCAATGCTCATTCGTTGCGCCTGCACCTCTTTCAATAGAGCTGCATTGTTGATGGCACCTGTGACCTGATCAGCGTATCGCTGGAGTCGATCCAGATCCTCCCGGCTGAGCTGACGTTGCCCCGGATCAATGCCCATAATACCGATTACATCGCCCTGAAGAATGAGGGGCACCTGTAGATAGCTTCTCAGCCCCAGTAATTCCGTTACATATCGGTCTGTTGCATTCTCCAGCTCAGGCAACTGGCGAAGATAGAGCCTCTTTCTTCGCTTGTAGGTGCGATAAGCAATCCCCGCTTCCTGGTTCAGTGGTGCTGTCGCATTGTCGGTGAACAGGACCTGCTGACCATTGTAATCTTTGCCAAAGCCACCAATGTTCTGGAATTCCTTTTCCTTCTCGTTCACCGCAGTAATAAATGCGCCGCGGAGATCCAGGGATTCCACTGCAAAACGACATACCTCGTGGACAATGGAACCCAATTCCTGCCTTTCATTCAACCGTCGCGTAAAGTCTGCGAGAGCCCGGGTCTCCTGCTCCAGTTTATGGGCTGTGTCCTTTTCCTGTTCAATGGTCTGTAGCAGACTCTGCTGTTGAACGGCGCCGGCTACCTGGGCAATCATTCGCTGGATAATTACGCGCTCCTTGGGGGACAGTTGTTTCTGGGAGTGGCCAGCAATGGTGGCAATTCCAATCACTTTCTCCGATACGGTCATGGGCAGATGGTAGCACCAGCGGAAGCCAAAGTACTGCCGTATGGCTTTATCTACCGGCGAATTGGCCTGCAGTTCATCCGTTATCTCGGGAAAGTACATAGGCTTTCCCCTTCGGAATATTCTGTAGAGACTGCCGCTTTCCGATACCAGCGGAATGACGCGAACAGGGTCCGGGAGTGATCCGATGTCCAGAGTCCTGCCATCCTCCAGGACGGTCCGCTGAACAAGTGACTCTTCTGAATCATGTGGAAGGTAGATTGTTACACCGTGGTAGCCCAGCATCGGCTTCAGAAAATCGGACAGGGATCGCACTACCTCTTCCAGCTTGCCGCCCTCCAGCGCCTTACGGGATAGATCCGCCAGCATCTCTGTGGCCTGGGCTTCCTGTTGAGCTATCCATCGTTGTACATTAATCTGTTGAATGAGTTGAGCATTGCTTGCTGCGCCCGCGATCTGCGACACCACAGCTTCCAGCCGCGATATCTCTTCTCGGTTCAATCGGCGATCCCCCGGATCAATAATAGCCACGCCAAGCACTCGATCCCCCACCAGTGCTGGAATCTCGAGGATGGACTTCATTTGAAACTGCTCCACCACTCGACGATCTATAGCCGCCACAGGTGTGCCGATCTTTTGCAGATCCAGGTGAAGTGTCTTTTTCTTCTTTATGGTCCTGTAAAGTGTTCCCAGCTCGGGTTCGATTTTGGCCCTTAGACTCTGGTAGAATTGACGCCCTTTATCGGATGCATCGTGCACCTGGCCGCCGTATCCCTGGATTTCATTCGCCGGCTCATCTATCAAAAGCAGAAACATGCGGCGCATGCCCAGCTGGCGAACCATATACGTGGAAGTCTGCTCGACGATGTATTGTAGATCTCTACTTTCATTTACTCTTCGCGTTAGTTCGTTTAGCGTATCCAGTTCGGCGGTGCGCTGCTCAACTTTCTGCTCCAGGTTTTGCGAAAGATCTTCCAGTTTATTGAACGCCCTGGATAGATGCATGGAAAGCGCAAATGCCTGACCTATTATGAAAAACATCAGGCCAAAAGGAGCAATGTAAATGTTATGAGTGGACAGGGCTGCCACCATAATGTCATTTACTACGGTGGCTCCTAAAAGTAGAAAGGAGAGCCCCACCAGTTTGGCTCCCAATCGCTTTCTTGCTACGGCCAGAATGGCCCATATAGAGCAAACCAGGACTGCTGCCAGCGCATCGATCTGCATTACAGGCAGGGTATGAACAAATATCTCTACGGGCAGAACCAGTCCTGAGATCGCAGCGATGCCCGCCACCGAGTTGATGATCCTCAGAGGCCATCTATGCATTTCCTTCGGATACATATATTTGGCGAATTGCAGGAATGAAAAGACCGCCAAATAAAAACCCAGGTACTCAATGCGAAGCCCCAGATGCCCTGGAAGTCCGGGGATCAATTGAGCAAATAGCTTTTCCGATCTCTGAGCGGACCAGAAGGCGATGGATATACAGAAAACACCAAAATAGAGAGGAGTGAGATCCTTCCTGCGAGCCAGGAACAGCCCCAGGTGGTAAATTCCGATCAATACAAGTCCGCCAGCCAGAAAGACGCTAAGGGTATAACTTCTTTGCTGGTCCTCCATCAGCTGCCTGGCTTTCCCGAATTGGATGGGTAGCCACAGGCCTGCATGGCGATGCTCCACATTGGAAACATGAAAGAGAATCTCATTTCGCTTTTCCAGGCCGGGAAGGGAGACCAGGGCCGGCTGAAGTGCCTGAGTCATGGATTCCTTCTCGGAGTCTACGTTTCCTAAAGTGTAGAGTAGCTCGCCATTCACATACAATCTGTACGCGGACCCGATGGTAGGTAAAGCCAGTGCCATGGTCCCAGGCTTTGCCTTTTCCGGAAGCTCTAGAATCATGCGATATGTGGCGCGACCCTTTGCAGGCAATGGATTGTCGGCCCGATTGGTCCAGGAATCCGGAACGGAAATGAAGGCAGCTTCCCGGTCACCTGTCGAATTGCTCAAGCGGTCTTTCCAATCCTGGGGAGCGAGGTACTTTCCCTGGTAAAAGAGCCATCGTCCATTCAAGCTCATTGCGTCTTGTGATATGGTATTCTGTAGAGCCGGATTTTTTGACGTCAGATCCAGGACCCCCTGACGGACAGGTTCCTCTACAGGTTTTGCCTGAATTGGCGCTTCCGGCAACGTTATGGTTAACGTTACAAGGATGCATAGAATTGCGTTAGATAAGGTTCTCATGCCAGGCCCGGACAGCAATTCTACATTTTCGATGGACTGACAATCGAATCAGGCTACTACTTGTCCTAAACCCCCTGTTCAGGGGGCGTCGCACTCCATCTGTGGAATTCCATGGACTTTCAAGTAATCAGCAAGATCAGGCCCCCTGCTATTCAGATTCTGGAATGGGCCATGCGGTTTCCAGTTCCACTGAGGAGGTCGGGAAATGTATTCGGTTCCCTGTTGTTGGGTACGCTTCTGTTTTCCTGCTCAGCGAATTCGGTGCCCGGCCAGCCGGATTCCGGAAATAGAGATGTGAATCTTTATGCGGATAACACAGAATTTACGGACCCTGCGGTTTCCATAGTGAACTTTGCCGCCCTGGAAAGAGGCGAGATAGTCCAGATAATCCCGGTGTGGGATTTCTACTGGAAAAGGCTCCTGAACCCGGATGAGCTCGAGAATACTTCGCCGGATGTTCGAACCGCGGGTATGAAAATCTGGAAGAAACTCGGATACGAAAGCCAGGGCTTTGCAACTTATCGAACCACACTTGAGGTGCCCAGGAATACTCCCATTGCCTTTAAGATTTCGCAACAGCTTACTTCGGTGAACCTGTTTCTGGACGGAAGGCTTGCTGCCAGGGACGGAAATCCCGGCAGCAACGCGGAGGAAACGATTCCAGGAAGGAGCAATCTAATTGCAGAGCATACCTCGAAGACCGGTACAGTTGAAATCGTAATGCAGATAGCCAACTTCCACTCCTTTCGCGGAGGTGCCAGAGGTCACATAGAAGTGGGGCCTGTGGAATCGGTGAGGGATGCCCGGTCTTTGCAGGAGGCTCTGGAGTTACTGGCTTCAGGTTTTCTTCTTTCTATAGGTCTTTATCATCTAATCCTTTTCGCGATGCAAAGAAGACAATGGGTCTTTCTCGTATTCGGATTAACGTGTCTCAGTTTTGCGCTACGAATACCTCTTCTGGGTGAAAAGACCGTAGATCTTCTCTGGCCGGACCTGGCCTGGGAAATCCAGTACAGGTTTAACATGGGGCTGAACATTGTTACACCTCCGCTTCTAATACTCTTTTTCCATTTGCTTTTTCCGGCAGCTCTGAATCGTAAGCTACTGTATGCGTTTCTAGGCATATGCGGACTTTTCTCGCTCAGTATCTTTCTTGATACAGTGAATCTGGGTCGCACCATGTTCGCCTACTATCTCGTGGCGGCGGGGCCTGCGCTCTTAATGGGATTCTACATGGCTCTCGTATACGGCATTCGGCAAAAGGGAAGTGGTCGCACCATGGCCTTCGGGATGGGGGTGGTATCCATTCTGGGAGTGATGGCCATCTATCAAAACTGGTATACTCGGGATTATGCCGGTCAGCTGGCCATGCTGGCCTTTATTTCGTTTGGTTTTTTTCAATCTATTGGAGTAGCTCAGAGATTTAAAGAAAGTGTGGATATGGAAAAAGCTCTTTCTACAAGTCTGCGAAGGAGCAGAGAAGCGCTATCGCATCAAAGACAGAGCCTGGAGAATGATCTACATGATAGCCTGGGTAGCAAGTTAGTGGATCTAAAGCTTCAGCTTGGATCGGGAAGACTGGAGCCGCATAAGATTCAGAATCGTGTAGATGACATCTACTCTATGTTTCGGGGACAGCTCCTCTTTATGGAGGATCTGGAGTATGCAGCAGCGGATCCCGTCGCCGGCCTGCAACTCTCATTGCTGCGCCGGTATTCAGGTGTGGGCAGAGAACTGCGATTTCGACTATCTCCGGAGCACAGTGAGAATATTCGCATCCTCCTTCTGGATGATGCCTTTCGAATGGATTTCCTGCAGCTATGTCGAGAGCTCTGCACAAATGATTTAAAGTACGGCCGGGGCGAATCGATCTGGAGGGTTTCTGTCGATTCAGAAGCTTCGCTGATTCTGCGCCAGATGAATCGAATAGGCTCCAGTTCGATTTTTCGGGAAGAGGAGAGTTCTTCCGACGTTGAGCGCGTAGCCCTGCATGCACGCAAAAGGGTACAGAGTATGAAGGGATCCATTTCGATTGCCATCAGGGGAAAATGCTTCACAGCCCTGATCCGAATTCCTCAGGGTCATGATCAAAATCCCCTGAACAGGGGGGCCTGGAAAGGCTCCTCCAGGTGACGAATGAGCTGGTCCGTCATTCGCTGGTAGATGTGACTTTGTATACAGAAAGCGATATGGACAAAGCAGTAGAACAGAAAGATTCAGTGACAGGGAGCCCCTGGACCATCGGGATTGTGGAGAACGATGAAGAATATCGCAGCTTCTTGATCTCTGAGCTACAGTCCACGGGTATGACCCGGAGCACCCCATATTGGTCTTCCGCCGAGCAATGCCTGCGAGATGAAGCCAGGCATGACCTGGATCTCTTGATCCTGGATATTGATCTGTCCGGAATCAGTGGAGTTCAACTTAGCGGTATTCTAGCTCTGAAGCAACCAGACCTGCCCATTCTAATACTCAGCAACCTTACTTCCGATGAGGCGGTTTTTGAAGCGATAAAGAATGGGGTGAAGGGCTATCTTCTGAAATCCGATCTCCCGAATCTCGAAAATGCCATTCGTGTGGTCATGGAGGGTGGTGCCATGATTACACCTACAATCGCCCTGCGAGTCATGAATTCGTTTCAGAAAATTCCAGCGGCGGGACCTGAATTGACTGATCGGGAACGCCAGATCCTTGAACTGATGGTGAGGGGAAAAACGATAAAGGCGGTGGCCGATTTTCTGATGTTAAGCCCCCATACGGTGCATGACTACGTAAAGCGAATCTATAAAAAATTAGAAGTTCATAACAGGGCGGAGCTTGTTCGCAGAGTCCAGGAATTGCAACTTCTTTAGCTAAATACGATCCGCGCGAAACACAGTCGATCACAGAAGAGTCGCCCATCCAGGGCTTCAAAAGCCGGATCGCTCTCCAGATTCCTGTCCTGGGCCGCACTCATGGTGATTCATCAGTTACCGCTGTACCTAATCGCTTGCTCAGCCCCTGAGCGCCGCCCTTCATAACATGGTCATGGTTCCACTGAAACATTGGTTTTGCGACAGGAGCAAATAGATTCATCCAGGCTTTGGTGGTGTAAACCCGCCAATCGTAACGAACAATCGTATCGTCATTTTCGCGACTGAATTCCCAGCGGCCATGGCCTTCCAGTTCGCCGAAGGCATCTCCAGCCAGCACCTTTTCTGGTTCTACGATCGTGGATCGCATATCGAACGCTAGCGAGTAGGGTAAAGCCCCCTTCCAGGTCATTCTTCGAACAGTGCCCAGGTCCTGGTCGTCGCCCTTGCTGAGAGTTTCGACCTTTTTAACAGCCGGCCACCATTCCGGCCAGGAGTCGCTGGCATGGATTTCGCGGTAGACGTCTGAAAGCGGTGCTTTCGTTCTCCAGATCGTAACAAAATGATACTCTTTCATGCTCGGGCTCCTGATATACTCTCCGTTAATCTATTAAGTTATACCTTCGTTTTTCTGAACCCGGCTCAGTCAGTACCAGCCCCGGATCCTTTGCCTGGCCCGTCCACTTGCGCAATCCCGGGGGAGGTTCCAGGTCCGGGATGATCCGATTCCCGGGTCCTACCAGCCCTGTCGCTGTGTGTCTATTTCGGAAAGCCTGGTGGCGCCTCCGGTGGAGCTTTGAATGCAGGCCCGGTTAAAGTTGTCATTGGGAATCAGTCCTTCCTGGTCTGCGGAAAATTCGCCGCGAATTCTATGTAGAAAATACATATCCATTTCACCTTTTCCCTTGGCCTGCACTTTGCCCCGGTATTCGCATTCGAATAGATCTTTCACCTGTTCGTAGGTCGCTCCAGAGATATTAACCATGCCCGGTTCCCCGGAGGATTCCATGCGGCTGGCTACATTAACCGTATCTCCCCAGATATCGTAGGCGAATTTATTCTGTCCAATGACTCCCGCGGTTACAGGCCCGGAATGTATCCCTATGCGAATTTGCCAGAATTCAAACCCCAATTGTTGTTTTACCTCGGCCATCTGCTTCATAAAGCTGCGAAACTCCAGAGCCGTAAGGCATGCATCCACCGCATGGCTGTCGCTGGGACGAGGAAGACCGCCGGCGCACATATATGCATCGCCGATGGTTTTTAACTTTTCCATCCTGTTTCGGCGGGCCACTTCATCGAACTGGGAAAAGCAACCATCCAGCTCCTGGATCAATTCCGATGGTCGAAGCGAGGCGGCGGCCCGGGTGAATCCCACAAAATCGGTAAACAGCACAGATACGGAATCATAATATACCGGTTCCACTCGGCCGGTTTCTTTGAGCTCTCGGGCGGCTTCTGAAGGCAAAACATTCTCAAGTAATGCATCGGATTCGCTTCTGGCCTGTTCGGCCTCTTCCTTGGCCGCTACTGCTTCTTCCCTGGCTTCCTGGGTTGTCTGCAATAATGCAAAAACCCTTACAGCTCCTGCGATTTGATAGCAGTAGCGCTCCGCTGATTGAATCTGTTCTCTGTTCAGGCGATGGGACGGGCCGCAAATCAATAATGCTACCACGCGGCCAGAGACAATAAGAGGGATCAAGAGCATGGACTGAACACCCATGGCCTCCACCATTGCTTTCTCATCCGGGTCCTGGAATCGATCCGGAAGCCTGGGTAGATACAGAGTCCGCTTTCGCTTCCAGGTTTTATGAACAAAGCCAGTTTTTTCGATGGCAACAGGCTCGCCGGTGGTCCAGTGCTGGACCGGGTTCACCGTATCCCGGCTTACCAGCACAAGCTGCGAATCTCTGTCATCAATCAAAAAGAGAGCAAAGTTCTCAAGGCCCAGGGAGCTTCGCAGGGTATTGAACAGAGTATGTGCCAGGGTAGAAAGATTTCCGGCTTCATTGGCCTTCCGAGCCAGCGTATTCAGGGAATTCAATTCAGTGGTGCGAAGCTCAACCTTTGCTTCCAGATTTTTGCTAAGATCTTCAATCTCCTGATAGGCTCTGGCATTGGCGATGGCGGAGCCCACCATGCTTCCAATTACAGAAAGAAGCTGCTCATCCAGAGCATCGAATGCACCGGTTTCCGGGCTTTCCACCGCGTAGATTCCAATTAATTCCTCCTTAACCAGCAATGGAATGGCCATCTGACTGGCCGCATTTTTCAGGCCCGGCATTCGCATCAATTCATGGCGGATCTGCGCCTGCGCTCCAGTAGCAGCCATACGAGCATACAACGAATGATACTGTATGGCTACGGATCTCAGAAGTTTCTTTCGTTTTGCGGCAACACCGATGACCCCCAGACCCACCGGGATCTGGGCTCCTATCCCGGACTCCGGGTATCCGTGGCTGGCCACTACTTCCAGGTTCTGGCCTTTCGCATCGGCCAGCAGAATCAACGAATGGCGAAACTCAAAAGCTTTGTCCAGACTTTCCATGGAGACCTGAAATATTCGATCTGGATCCAGGGTGGTATTAATTTCGCCGGAAAGTGAATGGATGACCGAAACTTCGCTTTCCATGCGCGCCAGTTGTTTTTGCAACTGATCGACGCAGATTTGGTCTTCGTTTTCCGGCGTCATATTCGTGACCGTGGTTGTAGTAGGTGCTTCAGGCCGGGCTTTGAGCGGCTTCCAGCTTCTCGATATGCATTACCTTGCAAATCAGAGCCGATTGCAGTTTGAAAATGTCCTGCATACCGGACATAGAGGCGATGGCTTCCAATTGCATATCCATCTGATCGAAAATAGGTCCTTCGGTTTCTTCTCGTTCAAATTGAGCCCTCACCAACCACGGGGCCAGATCATTCGGATCCACAATCTGGATATGAACATTTCTGTGGTTTATGATGTTTGTATAGGTCTTTGTAAAGAACTGATGCGAAAGTGCCACATGTTCTTCATCCACCTGAAATACCTGAGAAAGGATAGTGACGTTGGGTTTTCCATTGCTGTCGCATGTGGCGATGGTTGATGGAATGATCCCCTGCAGGGCAGGTATTACTTCCTGGGGAAGTTTCATAGCACTTTCCTCTCTTCTGCAGTCATGGCGCCTGGCGCCTGGTTGAATATTTCATCCACTTCCATGGTTAACTTGATGGAGGGAGTGATGATATAGCGCGCCCAGCCTTCCCCGGCCGATGGGCCAAAGAATTGAGCGATGACCTGGGATGCATTGGCCCGTTGCTTCTTGAGCCATTCTTCCTCTTCCGGGGTGGCCTTTTCGCTTCTTAGAAATCTGCCTTTGAATTGAAAGCCCTGAAAGTTAGTTGCATCCACCGAGTTCACGGCCAGAAGCGGATTCTCCTGGAGATCACTCAATGGTTTGCCTGCCAGGGTTTCTGGAATAAAGCATTCCAGCGTACTTTCTCCGGTCTTTGCACGGGTGCCCCATCCCCTGGTAAAAAAGGGTTCTTTTTGAGAATTAACGGTGCAGATGGCGACCATTACTGGGCCATGGAATAGCTGCACCATCTCTCCGCTTATTGCAGGCATGAACTATCTCCGGTCCTGAAATTGGATTTTTTTATTAAACCGGGACCGCCATGGACCTTATGGTGATGGGCTACTTGTGCAACCAATTTTGAGTTTTTAACAGAAAATCTAGCGGCCATCCATGCAAATAAGCTGGATGCCGACTCTCTGGTCCGGGATGTAGTGCCTATAGCTTATTGCACTACCCGATGCTCGGGCCCTCTGCTGCGTCGGGCAGATGTAAGCTTCAGCAGGGCTCGGCTTATATTCAGGCATTCAATGGAAATCATTCATGGCATTCCGCATCAATTTCGTAAACCGGCTATAGGGCTATTTCTGGATGCCCTGGGAGAGAAGATCGTTCCGGCCATGGGCAAACGCTCCAGAGCGGAAGGCTTGCTGGATAAATGCATGAAGAGCGAAGGATGCATCCTGGCTGTGGACGGAAAGAATCTGCTGGGTATGGCCGGGTTAAATAGCAAGGAGACCAGTTTCGTAGAAGCAGGACTGAGCGACTTTATCAGGTTTGCAGGATTCTTTCGTAGTGTATGGACTCTACCCATCCTGGCCTCCATGGAGCATCCCACCGCGACAGATGAATATTACATCGATATGCTGGCAGTTAGTCCGAACGCCCGAGGAAAAGGAGTAGGGCGGACTCTAATCGCGGAGATAGAAAAGAGGGCCAGGAGTCTAAAAAAGAAAAGAGTGACCCTGCAAGTGGTGGATACCAATCCACGTGCAAAGAAACTATACGAAAAGCTAGGCTTTTGCACTATTAAGACCTACAACACCTACCCCTGGGGACTCATGGTAGGCTGGACTTTTCGCAAAGTGGATTTTATGGAGAAGAGGCTGTAACTGTTTTTTGCCGTGATTTTCTCAAATAGGGCTATTGGACCAGGCGTCTTTAAGCCCGGTTACCCGGGGGAGCGAGTAGAGCTACCAGCCTTCCCGTTCCATGTCGATTTCCGAAAGCGGCCGGGCTCCGGCATGTTTTCTGCGTTCCGAGCCAGTGCGGCGGTCGGATTGTCTTCTTTCATTTTCAGATCGCTGGTCGGCCTCATTGTTGTCTGATTGCTTGCCGGTATCATTGGCCGTAAGGGTAGCTTTCCCGTTTCCGGTGGGGGATCCCGAGCTCAGACTGCCGCTCATCTCCTCTTTCAAGGCATTGATTTCTTCCATGTCCAGGTTGGTTCGTGCCATCTCAAACATGGCATTGGGAAGCAATCCCTCTTCGTCGGCAGATAGTTCTGGCTTGATACGATGAACAAAGTACATATCCAGCTCGCCTTTGCCTTTTGCCTGAACTTTTCCGCGATACTCGCATTCGAATAGATCCTCTACCAGATCATAGGTGGCTCCGGAAATATTAACCATTCCTGGAGCGCCGGATGATTCCATCCGACTGGCCACATTTACGGTATCTCCCCAGATATCGTAGGCGAACTTATTCTGGCCAATGACGCCGGCTGTCACCGGTCCTGAATGTATGCCAATGCGAATCTGCCAGAAATCAAAACCCAGCTGGCCTTTTACTTCGGCCATCTGCACCATGAACCTGCGAAACTCGAGGGCGGTAAGACAGGCATCGATGGCATGTCCATCATCCGGCACCGGAAGCCCTCCAGCGCACATGTAGGCATCGCCGATGGTCTTAAGTTTCTCCATGTTATTTCTGCGGGAAACCTCATCGAATTGCGAAAAGCAGCCGTCCAGTTCCTGGATAAGCTCGGCCGGAGACATCTTCGAAGCCGCGGTGGTAAATCCTACGAAGTCTGTAAAGAGCACGGAAACCGAATCGTAATATACCGGCTCAACTCGGCCGGATTCCTTGAGTTCCCGGGCAACACGAGTAGGAAGCACGTTTTCTAGAAGAGCATCGGATTCTGCTCGGGCCACTTCTGCTTCTTCTTTGGAGGCCACCGCTTCTTCGCGAGCCTCCTGGGTAGCCTGGAGCAGTGCCGTGGTTCGCACGGCGCCTGCGATTTGATCGCACAACCGCTCGATGGAGGTAATGTCTGCCGGTGTCAGTATTCGGGTCGGATCTGCCACCATAATGGCCACGGTTTGTTCCTGCACCACCAGCGGAACCTGCAGTATGGATCCTGGATTCAACGTCTTTACGATCTCCAGGTCCTTTCCAGCCAGGGTTCTGGGAATCTGTTTGATGTAGAAAGACTTCTGCCTTTTATAGGTAGAAGACATAGTTCCTGGATCTTTCTTTAAATTGATGCGAAATTGATCCAGCCACTGTTGCCTTTGCTCTGTGGTAAGATATCCTCTGGCAGCAACCGGAGCCAGCTCATGGCTGTCATTGTCTACGACGAACAGAGCCTGTTTCTGGATTCCAAACTGCTTTTCCAGATGATCGAACAGTCTGGCGCATAGACTTTGTAGATTCGAAGTTTCGTTGGCCTGTTTCGCAAGTGCAGATAGTGTTTCGGTTTCTTCGCTGGCTGCTTCCGCCTGGAGTCTGGCCAGGTCTGCTTCCTCTCTGGCTTCCTGGGTGGCCTGCAACAGGGCCATGACTCGCACGGCCCCCGCGATTTGCTGGCAGTATCGTTCCGCCGATTTGATCTCTTCCCGGGAAAGTGGACGGGTAGGACCGCAGGCGAAAATGGCTACAACTCGATCCGTGACTATGAGTGGAATTTGCAGAACTGCATTGATTCCCAGTTCTCTTACTATGTAAAGATCTGACTCGGAGGCTCCTTGCAGCGGTAAGCGCGGCAGGTAAGTAGTCTTTCTTCTTTGCCAGGTCTTGAATAGTGTGCCGCCTTCCGGTTCAAGGGGAACGCGAAAGCTCTGGTCCCACTCCTTGCCGGTGTTTTTGTCCAGATGAACTGGTATCAGCTGGCTTTCTGTGTCATCCACCAGGAATAGGCCCTGATTATCCAATCCCAGGCTATCGCGCAGCACATCGAATACTCCCTGGCTCAACGTGGTGAGATCAGTGGTTTCATTGGCCTGCCTGGAAAGTCGGGCCAGGGCTTCCGTTTCTTCTCTGGCCGCTTCTGCCTGCTGCTGTGCTCTTCTGGATGTGTCGAGGAGTGCTGTGGCTTGCACGGCACCAGCTACCTGGTTGCAATATCTCTCTACGGTTCGGATTTCCTCTCTGGAAAGCCTCAGGGTTCTTCTAGGACCGCATACAAAGAAACCGATGACTTCGTCGTTAATGATTAAAGGTACCTGTAACACAGATGTGAGTTTCAGCTTCTCAACAATCAATACATCGCCCGGGGAAGAAAAGCCCTCTACAAATCGCGGAATATAGGTGGTTTTCTTTTTTTGATAGGTTCGGTACAGAGTACCCAGTTCTGGTTCCAGCTTGAGTCGCACTGTTTTAAGCCAGTCTTCCGCTTCCCCCAGTTGGTACTGCGTCTCCCAGGCAGCGCTATAGACTTCGGATGAATCTTGATCCACAACAAAGAGACAGAAATGATCAAGTCCCATAGAAAGTCTCAGATGATCAAAGAGGGTCTGACTTACATCCTTGAGGTCTTCGCTTTCATTGGCGGTTCTGGCCAGGTTTGCCAGGATATCGGTTTCTTTTCTCGCTTCTTCGGCTCGTTTGCTTTGCTCTTTTACATCCCGAATCAATCCGTTCATACGGATGATTCCGGAAAGACTCTCGCTTAGAATGGAAAGCTGGCTTAGTTGTTCCTTGCTGAAGGTTACCCTTTCTCTCGTGGTTAAATTCAGAAGCGCTGCCATTGTATCCCCATCCATCAGGGGAAACATGAGCATCTCATCCAGATCGTATTTTTCTATTACGAATCTCTCAATTTCCGGGATGCCCCTGGCTTTCAGACGAGAATTCTTGAAATATGTATATTTGGGGCTGCGATGATAGGCAAAAGCGAAAGCTCCATTGGCCCCTTCACCAAAGGGTACTGGATTTTCTTCAATATATCGACGATCTTCCTCCGAGAAGCCTTCGGGGAAGCGAACGGACAGAGGGTGCATTACCTGCGCTTCGTGATCCACGGAGTACAGCGAATACAGCGATATATTATAGGTTTCGCTCAGGTATTCCAGAACATGATCCATGATCTCGTCCAGATCCTCGATGGGTGCAATGCGTTTTAACAGTAGATTCAGACCTTCGGTTTCTTTCTGTAGTCTGCGCGCGGTGTTCTTTTCCTCTTCTACCTGATCCAGCAGGCGCTTCCCGTGAATGGCGCCTGCAACCTGCGCTGTCAGTCGTTCCAGGAAGCTCTTCTGTCTGGCTGTAAGTTTATCCCTTTCCGGTCCGGCGAAAGCCAGTACACCCAGCACCTGGCCGTGCACTACCACCGGCACATCCATGCACCAATCAAATCCCAGATACTCATGAATGGCCCGATCTATGTCAGACAACCTGCGTTGCATGCTCGGGGATATCCGCGGAAAGTAGATGGATTTTCCATGAGTGAATGCATGGTACAGGCTGCCTGTTTCGGGCTTCAGAGGAGGATTATGGAGGATTTCGGGTAAATTCTTCGGGTCATCTCTTCTGCCACTGCGAACCACCGCTTCCAGAGATAGGGACTTCCTGTCCGGTTTGAGCATGACCAGGCCCAGAGTATCTGCGCCGCACTTTTCGCTAGAGTATTTGACGGCCACCTCGATGATCTCGGAAATACTGGGTTCTTCGTTCGCACGTCTGGCGACTTCGGCCAGAGCTTCGCTATCGGCCCTTTCGTCTCGAACCTCGGCGAGTAACTGTTTGCTCTGGATAGCTCCGGCAACCTGTGCGGTCATTCTTTCCAGAAGAAGTCTATCCCTTACTCCGGGACGGTGGCCCGTCTGACCTACGAAATTTATAACACCAAGGACAGATCCCTCCATATTCAGAGGTAGGTGCAGTAACCAATCGAATTCGAAATACTGATGAATTTTCTTGTCGATGGGCGATT
This sequence comes from Spirochaetaceae bacterium, assembly GCA_002729885.1. Lineage (GTDB taxonomy): Bacteria > Spirochaetota > Leptospiria > Leptospirales > Leptonemataceae > UBA3465. The sequence continues at coordinate 82,491 of PBUB01000031.1, read as the reverse complement.
CATTGAGGAATGAATCTTTAATGTAGGGTAGAAACATCTTGCGATTTCTTTCTACAACGGAAACGACACTGCCTCCTTTTTTGCCGGCCGGTAATGCGCGAATTTCTTCTGGAGCATCGTTTAGATCCACAATCTCTCCAGAATGCAGCACCGAATGAAGTCTTACATGGCCTGTTTCTTGATCAAGAAGCCACAGTCCCAGGCGCTTTACACCGCATTCAGAATCGGCGTAGGCGGCCATTTCTTTTAGAATGCTGGTGATGTCGGAACCTTCGTTTGCCTGCCTGGATAGGTTGGCCAGCACCTGGCTGTCGGCCTTTTCGCGCTGAACCTGTTCTGTTTGCTGGGCAAGGCTACTGGCCAGCTGGCGAGAACGAATGATCCCGGCCAGTTGATCCGCCAGAGTCTTTAGCTCCTCCCGGTCTCTGGGTGTCAGTTTGAATGCTTCGGTATAGGCCGTGAAAACCAGGAGCGCCACCGGCTCCCCGTTGGCATGCATGGGTAGGGCGAAGTACCCGCGATACTTCAGGTTACTCAGGATTTCTCGATCTTTCTCTGCCCCTGGATAGTCCTGGCTGGTTCCGGAAAGGCGAGCGGCATTGGCTACGTAGAATGGCTTTCCTCGCAGGAAAGTGCGTGCCAGAGTACCCCCGGCATCGCCAATCTCAAGACGCATCCCTTTCGCATACTCGAATGAGTCCCAGAGATCCAATTTGTCCATGTCTTCCAGCGAAAAGGCCTTGTAGCATATCAAATTGTTAACTTCGGAATCCGGCAGAAGTACCACCCCTGAAGCGATTCCAAACCGCCTGTAAACATATCCAAATATTTGATCCAGGATTTCATCCAGGTTATCTGTCGTGGTGGCCATGCGAGTGATTTCTGCCAGGCCTTCAATACTGCTTCTTTGCTCTTCTACCTGCTTGAGTAGATTACCGTTGTTAATGGCCCCGGCCACCTGGTCCGCATAGCTTTCCAGTTTGCGAAGATCCTTTTTGCCTAGCTTCTGCTCCCCGGGATCCACCCCCATGATTCCAATTACACGGTCATCCAGCAGAAGTGGCACCAGTGCGAAACTCTTCAGATTAAACAGCTCCGCCAGAAATCCATTGGTCTGTCCTGCCTGGGCAGGAATGCGAGGTAGATAGGTGGTCTTCTTGCGCTTGTAGGTGCCGTAATGAACTCCTGCATCGGGATTGATTGCCATGCGAGAGCCCTGCACAAAAAGAGCCTGCGGATCTCCGTAATCCTTTCCGTAGCCACCAATGCTCTGGAACTCATGATCGGATTCATTTACAATCATGATATAAGAGCCGCGAAGATTCAGAGATTCCACTGCAAACCGGCAGACCTCCTGCACTATGGATTTAAGGTCGGCTCTTTGATTCAACAGTCGGGTGAAATCTGACAATGCGCGGGATTCTCGCTGCAGCTGGCCGGCGACGTTTCTTTCCTCTTCAATGCTTTGCAGCAACTGCTGCATGCGAATCGCACCAGCTGCCTGGGCAACAATTCGCTCGAGCAGCGCTCGGTCTTCTGCGTTCAGTGAGATGGGTTCAAGGCCGGCCAGAGAAACAATCCCTATGACCTCATCGTTTACAAGCAATGGGATGTGATAGCACCAGCAGAAACCGAAGTAATCGTGGATGGTCCGGTCTATTTCCGATCTTTCCACAGTGGCCCGCACAATCTCGGGCATGTACCAGCTTCTGGTCCTCCTAAAACTCAGGTACATGGATCCGCTTTCTTTCTTTAATGGAATCTTCTGGATGAGTTCGGGCAGGCTTTGAGGAGGGACGATCCCATTCATTCCCAGGATACACCGAGCCTCAAGATTCTGGCGTTTTGCATCCGGTAAGTATACTGCAATGCCCAGGCGCCCCACCATCTCAGATAAGGGTTCATGCATCGCGGTCACAATGGCATTCAGGTCTTCGCCTTCTATGGCTCTTTTGGAAAGTGCTGCAAGAGTCTGGCTGTTACGACGCTCCTTTTCTGCGGCCAGCTGCTCTTCACGAATCCTTTCGAGCAGGTTCAAGTTTTCTATGGCGCCGGTAATGGTATCTGCCACTCTTTCTAGAAGTGGGAGATCTTTTCTGGAAATTCGATCCGAAGCCGGGCCGGACCAGGCAATTAAGCCAATCGACTGGTCTTTCAAAACGAGAGGCAGTAGCGCCACCCATTCGTAGTGCCAGAATTCATAAAGAGCATAATCGATGTCAAAGTTACGAAGGAGGTTCTGGCTTACTCGAGGCACAAAGCTGGATCGCTTTCGTAGATGTACCCTGGGTAAGGAGCTGCCCTTTGCATCCAGAGGAATTCTTTGAACCAGCTCAGGATAGCTGGTGGGATCATCTACTTTATCCCGGAAGAACCCCGCGCGAAGAACCAGGTGGCGGCTATCGTCTTCTAAATAAAGGGCCAGACTACTTGTGCCCAGTCTTTCGTGAGAAACCCGGGCCACAGGTTCCAGAAGTTCCTCAATGGTTGCTCCGCGATTCGTTTCCCGCGCCAGTTCTGCCAGAAGCTCGCTTTCTTCTTTTTCGCGCTCAGCCAGAACTTTCAATTCCTGAGCTTCCTGCTTTTCCGCTTCAATCTTTTGTAGCAGTAGCTGCTTTTGAACGGCACCGGAAATCTGGGCCACCACTGCTTCCAGCCGGAGGATTTCTTCTCTCTTGAGGCGTCGATCCCCTGGATCGATGGTGGCCACACCCAGAACTTCCTCCCCAACAATGGCTGGAATTTCCACCACTCCTTTCATTTTCAATTGCTCGACTACCATCCGGTCGATAGGGGCCGTGGGGTTCCCGGTCTTTCGAAAATCCAGATAAACGGATTTCTTCTTTTTGATGGTGCGATAGATTGTTCCCAGGTCGGGTTCGATGGGCGCTCGTAGATCCTGGAAAAACTTGCGGTCCTCATCGGACAGGTCTTCTATTTGCCCACCGTTTCCATGTATTTCGTTTGTAATCGGGTCTACCAGGAAAAGAAACATCCTTCGCATTCCCATCTGCTCTATCATATAGCGCGAAGTGGTGCCTACGATGTAATCCAGGTCCTGACTTTCGTTTACTGTGCGAGTAAGCTCATTAAGGGAATCCAGTTCGTCGGTGCGTTTCTGCACTCGGCTTTCCAGAGTTCTGGAAAGGTCTTCCAGCTCGTTGAATGCATTGGATAGTCGCATGGACAATGCGAAAGATTGGCCAATAATAAAGGCCATAAGACCGTAGGGCGCCAGATAGATTCCCGGAATCAATGACATGGCCACCAGAACATCGTTTGTGACCGTAAGAGTGAGTATCACAAGCGAAAGGCCCATGCTGGTCGATCCCAGACGTTTGTTTCTCACAATCTGAAATGTCCAGTAGACGCACAGGGCTACCGCAGCAAGCATAATGATCTGCATGGGGCGAAGAGTGTGCACGAATAGATCCAGTGGAAGGACCAGGCTGGACAGGGCGAACAGGATAGCCAGACCAGCCAGAGTGCGGCGTGGCCAGACCGGCATATCATCTGGATAGATACGCGAAGCGAATTGTAGAAAGGAACCCACCGAGACATACAGGGCAACATACTCCAGGAGGATGCCTGCATGGCCGGAAAGATTATCAATCAATCGGGAAAATAGCTTCTGGCCACTCTGCGCGGACCAGATGGCGATGTTAATGCAAAAAAGAGCGAAGAATAAAGGGGCACTTTCTTTCCTTCGTGCAATGTACAGTCCTAAATGATAGATTCCGATAAGAATCAAACCGCCGGTTAGAAAAAGAGCAAGAGCAACGGAGCGATTATCCTGCTTTTCTATGATTTCCGTCCGGCCTATTTCAGGAGTGCGCCATAGACCTGCCTCTCGATGGCCTCGATTGCCCACATGTACCAGAATCTCGTTTTCTTCTGTAAGAAGTCCTACGGGGATCCTTACAACTCGGGGCCGCAGTGCATCGGTCATGGTTAGATCCTGCGATTCCGGATCTCCCAGTTTGGCCAGTAGCTTACCGTTAAAATAGAAGCGATACGAAGTGCCTATGGTGGGCAATCGGATGGATAGGTCCTCGGTATTCGAGTAGTCCTCAATTTGAATCTGCAAAGTGTAGGATGCGATTCCATCCGCCGGAAGGGCCGGGTCTACATCGTTACTGCGAATCCAGGCGCCAGGAACTGTGCGAAAATTGGACTCCCGTTCTGCCTCCACAGTAGAATCGGAGCCTGGTATTCCCTGGTCCTGGTTAATTCTATCCTTCCATTTGGCAGGATCCAGAAACTCCTGGTATTTAAAGCCCCATCTTCCGTCCAGGGGAACGGCAGAGTCGGATAATAGATCCTTGTTCTGGATGCGAATGGCTCCGCTCCGAGCTTTCTCTGTATTTGCATTTGGAGAGCACGTTACAATCAAAAAGAGCAGGCCGCAGAGAATGATCTGCGAAAGAACTCTTTCCCTGTCCTTTGGTGTACTCATGGCGCAGCTAACTTTGACTTATTATCGAAACTCTGCAATTGAAAACGGAGCCGGTGCCGGATCATTTCGCAATAATTGCACTTTTCCAGGGCATTATTATGCCTCTTAAGATTTGCTGATCCGGAGCTGGAATTGGTCTTTAGAGTCTGTGGCAGCCAGGTTATGGGGGTTTTTCGCTTGCGGTCTGATTCCGCGCTGATACCGTCTTACCATGAACTGGAGCGAAATCTATCAGGGGGAGGTGGCACCTGTTCTGGAGAACTTTTCGGCCGGACCGCCGATCTGGGTATATGCAATTGTAGGAATTCTGGCCGTCACTGGTATTGCTCTTCTTATCTGGGCTCCAATAAAGGTAAAACTGGCCGGAGCCGTGCTACTTTTCTTTTGTGGTTTTATCGGATTCATGATGTTTCGTAGCTCACGCATAAAACAGGGAGAGCCCGCTGTTTTTCGCACCGGTCTTATTCTAAGGAAATACGAGAAGAAGCAGGTGGTGCGAAAAACCACAGGAGTGATGGAACCGGAAATCACCTACTGGATCGATCTGCAGCCCCAGGCCATAGGTCGGTTTGACGATACGGGATTACTGCGGAAAGAGGAAGTGCAATCGAATCAATCGGCAGGCACAGAAATCCTTGTAAGCGAAGAAATCTATGCACAAGTGCGCGAAGGCCAGATAATTACCGGAGTTATTCTGCCCACTGCTACAGATTCCTTTCATTTCCTGGTGGAATCGGATGGAAGCATAGTTCGCTAGATTCCTGGGTTTCTTGAACGGGATCGGAAATCCAGAAATAGAGAGATCACAGAATTGCCACTGCAGATTCATTGAAGATTCGTTGAAGATCTGAATCGGGCATAGGCCATTAACCTGTCTTGAACCAGGTGGTCTGTTCCTTCAATTGAGTGGCAAGTTCCACATTCTGAGACGACAGCTCCGATAAGTGCCTGGACGCCTCAGCATGGCTTTGCGCAGCGTTATTGATCTGACCGATTGTGTTGCTGGCCTCCTGAATGGCCTGCTTTTGCTCTTTAACAATGGAGTAGATTAGTTCCGTTTGATCTTCTAGCATATCCAGGTTGGCTTTTGTTTCCATTTGAATGGTTTCTTGCTCCGGCAACTCTTCTGCGATCTTTACCAGGGATGCCTTTAAATCCATCACTCCCTGACTAAGCCTCAGAGCTCTTTGCACTGCATTTTCGATCACCACTGTGCTGGCGCGTACGCGAAGACCGTTCTCATCCATCATGGATGAAATACGGGCAATACTTTCATTGGTTCGATCTGCCAGCCGCGAAACCTCGGTTGCCACCACCGCAAATCCGCGACCATATTCTCCGGCTCTTGCAGCCTCGATGGATGCATTCAATGCAAGAAGATTAATTCGCTCTGCGATCTCCTGGATTTCTGCACCGATGCCAGACATCTCGCTGGTATTTTTTACAATGGCCTCCATCTCTGAGCTTGCATTCTTCATCTCTTGAGTTCCTGCCTGCGCTTCCATGGCAAGATGCTGAGCCTGCCCACTACCTTCACGAATTTGCTCTTCCATGGTATCGGATAAACTGCGCAGGTGAGTCATGGACTTCTGTAATTCCACCAGGCGCTGCTTCTCTTCATCCATGGAGGAGTTCACTCGGTCTGCGGAAGCGCTAACCTGTTCCATGGCTGCCGAAATCTCTTCCAGCGAAGCAGCCTGGTCCTGAAGGCCTCCGCTAATCATGGCAACGGTGCCCATGGATGTGTTTCCATTCTCCTCCAGAGATATTGCAGCATTGCCAATGCCCTTGATTGTATTTCCCAGCTTGTCTGCGAAATGATTGAAATATCCCGCCGATCGACCAATTTCATTTGTGCTGCTGGATTCCAGCCGAAAGGTCAGGTCTCCTTCGCCCTGGCTAAGATCATACATTCTGGACTCCATCGCTCGCACCGGAGCAACGATGGAATGGACGACTCTCCAGAGGACAACAAAAGCCACAAGTAGAGCCAGTGCGATGGCCCCCAGTTTTAGAAATTGCTCCTGACGAAATCCATCGATTCTTACTTCAAGAAGTCTATTTAGCTCTGCATTTGTGGGCTCAAAGAATCTATTGATTGCTTCAAACCAGGCCAGGCTGGCATTTACTCTGTCGCTTCGTCTGTAATCGACTGCTGCTTTGCGAAAGGTCTGGTAGCTACTTGATAGCAGCTCCCTGGTCCGGGAGTTTTCTTCAAAAGCTGTGTCCATGGAGTCCTGAATACTCTGCAGATTTGCATCGAACAGAGTTTGCTGTGTACGAATTTCGTATTCATAGTCAGCTTTTCTGGCCAGTTCCAGATTTCTGGTTATCTCGGTTAGCTCCGGGATTCGAAGGAGTATCACATCCATCAAATAGTAGGAGTCCAGATCCGGATCCAGAATCAAGTTGGACTGGTCGCCAACCCTTTTGTTAAGAGATAGAGCATTTTTAAAGGCATTTCCATCAAGTCTGGCAAGTTCCTGGAATTGCTTTTGAACATCCAGAGTGGCGCCATGGCGTCCGTGGATGTCCTTCAGGGATTCGGATAGAACTGGCTTTCCGGTAAGGCCAATATCGGCCCGTGCCAATTCCAGAAGAAAGGGAGTGCTCCGGGCCAGGTAATGGGAACCCAGGATTTCTTTCCTGGCGAAATCCATGGCCCGGTTTTGCTCAAGTATTAGCAGAAATACGATGAATGGATATGCCAGACAGAGCAGGCCCACGACCATCAGCAAACGGGTAGTGATGCTGAACCTTTGAAAAAGGCCACCGGCCGAGTTCTGTAATTTCCCTTTTCCGGGCTTTCCTTGCAGCTTTCCCATGAAGCATGGGACGTGAAAACAGTCATGAATTTGTTACATTTTGCATCCAGAAGCGAAGCATTGCGGCTTTTTACTTTGCTCGAATCCCCGGAGTTGAATACTTGATACCGATGCCTGAATTTTCGTCCGGCGAAAGCCTGCCTCTGGAATCCCTGAAGCCAGATTTTCAGATTCATTACAGCTATCCGGTACTATTTACTCGAAATGTATTTGATCCGGAGAATCTGATTCTGGCCGGCTGTCTGGGATTACCTGCCGATGAGCAATATCCTTCTGAATTGTCCAGGGTTGAATCGGAAGCAGACCTGGAGTTTCAGCCCTCTCGCGTACTGGTCATTCTGGATCAAGGATTGCTGGATGCGAATCCTGGAGTAGATGGGCGAATCTCAAATTACCTGGATTCATTTCGTCCGTATGTTCAATTCAGCGGTATGGAGATTCTTGCCGGCGGTGAGGCCTGCAAGAACGATCTTTCCAATCTTACGAAAATATACGAAGCTGTAGCCAGGTATGGTATTGACCGGCACTCCTGCATCCTGGCTGTAGGCGGTGGAGCGCTCATTGACGTAGCTGGATTTGCCGCAGCCACAGCACACAGAGGCATTCGACTGATTCGGATACCAACAACCGTACTTGCTCAAAACGATGCATCCATCGGAGTGAAGAACGGAATGAACTTTGCCGGTCGTAAGAATTTCATTGGCAGTTTCGCTTCTCCTTTTGCAGTCATCAATGATTTTGAGATTCTTCGCACTCTTTCGCAGAGGGATAAAAGGGCCGGCATGGCCGAAGCCATCAAGGTAGCTTTGATTCGAGATCCAGGATTCTTCCAATGGATGGAGGCCCATGCAGGACAGCTGGCCCGTTTTGAAACCTGGGCTCTTGAGCATCTGATAGTTCGATGCGCAGAGTTACATCTGCATCAGATAAGCCAGGGAGGAGATCCATTTGAATCAGGGTCTGCTCGTCCACTGGACTTTGGTCACTGGTCGGCTCATAAACTGGAAGAGCTCTCCAACCATGAACTGAGACATGGAGAAGCAGTGGCCCTGGGGATGGCTCTGGATAGCGTCTATTCCCATCAAGCAGGACTTCTGAACGAAAAGCAGTTACTCAGGGTACTATCGTTGCTGGAAAACCTGGGGTTTTCGCTGCATGTTCCATGGTCTGTGGATGTGGATCAGTCGCTGGAAGAGTTTCGGGAGCATCTGGGAGGCGAACTTTGCATAACGCTTCTGGAGGATTGCGGAGTTGGAGTGGAAGTAAACAGGATTGATGCTGATTTGATGAGGGAATCCATGGCCTGGCTGGAAAAACGATTCTCCGGATTTGATGACGTGGAGCATACTCCGAGTAGCTCCCATGCTCCGCCTCGAAGCGAATCCAGGCAGCAGACTACAGCGGAGAATGTTACTTGATTCGCTCACTGAAATACTGGGCCGGCCTCATGCGATTGGCCAACGGCTTTACAGCCATATCCAATATCCTGGCAGCCTATTTGATAATTGGATTATGGAAAACCTGGATGGACTTTCCAGTGTATCTGATTGGTGCAACCCTCTGTTTCTATTTCGCAGGAATGATCCTGAACGATTTTTATGATCGAAATCAGGATGCTCTGGAACGACCGGAAAGAGTCATTCCTCGTGGGCTGATTCATCCTTTCGCGGCCGGAGCCATGGGATTCTATCTGCTAATCTGCGGTCTGATATTTGCCGCCTATCAGGGAGCCCCTTCCTTTTTCGTGGGGATACTTCTCTGTGGTGCAATACTTCTCTATGACACTGTCATTAAGTCTGGCATTGCTGGATCCATAATGATGGGACTATGTAGATATCTGAACTGGCTTCTGGGCCTCAGCTTCATTTTCGCTTCCGAACCTGCTTCGTCCGGGATTCTCCTGGGACTCAAACTCGGTTATCTACCTGAACTGCTGAAATGGATTCTTCTAATACCTGTGCCTGTACTTTTTTACGTATTTTCGCTTACGATCTTGAGCAAGGAAGAATCCAGGGCCGAAAGGAAATGGCCAATCTATATCACCATAACAGGACTTCTTCTCGGTGCAACATCTGTGTTAATTCTCTTTGGCGAAGGAATCTTTAGCGGATGGTGGGGACTGGCTGTGATGCTTCCGGGTCTTGCATACTTGATCTATCGGCTCTGGAAACTGAGCCATGACTTTCGACCGGCTTCGGTGCAGTCCATGATCAAGCTGATGGTACTTGGAATCATCCCGCTGGATGCCATGCTGGTACTTTCGGCCAGCCAGAGCTGGCTCAGTCTTGCAGGATTTTTCGCAGTGCTGATTCTGCTCTGGCCGGCCAGAATACTTTCTGGACGGTTCGCAGTTACATAGCTCAATCGGGCGAAAGGGTGAAACAGTCACCAGGATCCTGGATTCCTATCCACAAAGTAAGCCAGAATTGAATGTCGGATTATCAGAAACAAATATTCAAACAGCTATATGAAGCGCTATCTTCTGTGCTCGATGAACCCGGTGAGCAGTGGCTAAGTAGCTGTCTGGAAGAAAAGTTAACTGAAACCATTGGCAGACGAATGGCTGCTGCAAAAAGAAAGGTTGGGCAGCACCCTTTCCAGATGGATTTTCCCTGGCCAGAATGGACTTCTGGAATTGTCCCGACACCGATGCCCTCCGGCAGTCCGCCTACCATTGAATCTCCTGACAGGGAACGGGTAGATCCCAGTCTGGAATCAGGTGCTACCAGAAACAGCCTCTCAAGAGGTGAAGTCTGCAATCTGTTCGGTGCCGATGGCTGGAGCACAAATGGATGGGATGTGTCCGATGCCGTGCGAATCCTGCTTCTATTGAAATGCATTGTGCAGTCTTCGAAACCGGGTCGCGATCTCATCAAGGAGGTCTACCGCCAGGGGGATGAGCGGGAGCGTTGTGCAATTCTAAAGGGGGCCTTTCTTCTGGATCCTGGCGGGGAGCTGGGCGATCTATTCGTGGATGCGGGTCGAACCAATAGTCTGGATGTTTTCTCTTCGATTTCGATGGGCAATCCCTATCCGGCCCTCTTCTACAGCGAAGGACAGTTCAATCAGCTGGTCTTGAAGGCTCTTTTTATGGAACTGGATGTACGGCACATCCTCGGATTGAATTTTCGCATCGGTCCGACGCTGATTCAGATGTGTCAGGACTTTCGCCAGGAAAGGATGGCCGCCGGACGATCGGTACCGGAAAGTATTGAAGCGATCCTTTCTTGAGTTTTCCCAGGGGCTCATAAATTCTGCCCAGAATGGAATACTTCGATCCACATATCCATATGATCAGTCGAACCACGGACGACTATGAGGCGATGGCTCGGGCCGGTGTCATAGGAGTTGTGGAACCTGCGTTCTGGCAGGGACAGCCCAGGACCCATGTAGGTACATTCATCGATTATTTCGATGCCCTGGTGGGATGGGAACGGTTCAGGGCAAGCCAGTTTGGAATCCTGCATTATTGCACCATGGCTTTAAATCCCAAGGAGGCCAATAATTCCGAAGTAGCTGCTGCAGTAATGGATTTGCTCCCTCGCTACTGCGAAAAGGATGGCGTGGTTGCTGTAGGCGAAATTGGCCTGGATGATGGCACAGAAACAGAGGAGTTCTATCTCAGGAAGCAACTGGAGCTGGCCATGGACCTGGAGCTACCTGCCCTCATTCATACTCCACATAGAGATAAATTGAATGGCACACGTAGAATTCTTGAAATTGTAAAGGAAGTGGGCATCGACGAAAATATGGTGCTCATCGATCATTTAAACGAGCAGACCCTTCCTCTGGTTCTGGAAACGGATTGCTGGAGAGGCCATTCCATCTATCCAAAAACCAAGATGAGCGAGGAGCGTATGGTCTCACTGCTAAAGCAGTATGGCACAGAAAAGATGGTGGTTAACAGTGCAGCAGACTGGGGCGTGAGTGATCCATTAAAGGTGCCCAAAACAGGTCAGGCGATGAAGGATTCTGGCTTTAGCGAAGATGATATTCGCAAGGTGCTTTTCGAAAATCCCATTAACTTCTATGCTCTGAGTGGTCGCATTTCAATAGAAGAGGTTCGACGTCCCAGGGTGGATCAAACCAGATTGTGGATGGACAATTCGGCTCTGCGCGGCCAGGAACCAACGGTAGAATAATTGGCTTCCAGCTTTCGAAAAGAGGAACTAACCTACTGCAGCAATGTGCATCCCGGCGAAAGTGCCCGGGACATCATGAATAATCTTTGCCACTATGTTGCCGTGCTGCGCCGGAATCGCGAGCTAAGCAACATGGCCACCGGCATCTGGATTAGCAATCAGGCAGCCAGGGAACTGGCCAATGCAGATCTACGCAGCGAATTCAAGGATCTCCTGAAAAAGGAAAATCTCTGGCCCACCAGTATAAACGGATTTCCTTTCGGTGGCTTTCACGAAGAAAACGTAAAAGAGAAGGTATATTCTCCTGATTGGTCAGACATCCGTCGCCTGGATTATACCAGGCAGCTGGGAGATCTGGCTGTAGATCTTTTGCGCGAAGCGCCATCGCATTTTCGCAGATGTGCCATCTCCACGGTGCCTCTTGGCTTTAAATCTCTATGGAATCCAGGAAAGGATGGTGCCGCCATTGAGAATCTTCTCGCGGCAGAGGCGCATTTCAAGACACTTTCCAGAGAGTCTGGAATACATATTTCGCTATGTCTGGAAATGGAGCCTGGTTGTGTTCTGGAATCCACATCGGAAGTTCTGTATTTCTGGGACAGGCTCTATCCTCCGAAACTGAATGGACCGGATTCGAAGATTGGGACTTCCAGTGGCCAGGATGCGAAAGCATCTCAAGTCCAGGGCCATGTTTCGCATCTGGGGCTCTGTTACGATATCTGCCATCAGGCGGTTATGTTTGAAAATATCCAGGAATCCCTGGGGATGCTTTTTCGGGCAGGCATACCCATATTCAAATTTCAAATTTCCAGTGCGATTGAGGTGCGATGGCTCACTGACGACGGTATCCGGGAAAGCAAGAAATCGGACATCATCAGACGTCTGGAGCCTTTCTGCGATAAGCGATATCTACATCAGACCACGATTTCAAAGGTCGATTTGACTTATTACCTGGATCTGGACAGGGCTCTGGAGTCTATGCGAAAGGACATGGAGCCTTCCAATTCTCTAAATCCAGAAGCAACCGGTCCGGAAAAATTAGAAAGGCAGAATGCCGAATTCCGCCCGGCCAATGAAGCGAAACCGGGAGAGTGGGAAGTCAATCCTGGTCAGACTCCCGGGGAGAATCCGGAAATCTGGAGAATTCATTATCATGTGCCCATCCATCTAGAAAGTCTGGAGGATGGCAGGCAGCCAGGGGCAGGGCTTTATACGACAGCAGCTCAGATCGAAGAAGCACTTGATTTTCTGGCCAGTATTCCACCTTCTGAAGATCATCGTCCCGTTCTGGAAGTAGAAACATATACCTGGACAGTGCTACCTGAATCCGTGCGACAGAGATATTCCAATGTAGTCCAGTCCATTCAGATGGAACTGGACTATCTGGAGAAAGCTTTGATGGATCGCAAGCTTCTGAAGGTTTAACTCTGGAAGAAGGACAGGGTTAGAATAGAGGCAGCGCTTGAGAAATAGGCGACAGCCGATCCGTAGAACAGTTGGATTCAAGGAACACCGGACTGCGGTAACACAAAATGAAAAAGATCAGTAATTCGAGGACTCCCTCTCGCCTGGATCCGCTACAGCGACACCTGGCAGTAATCAATGTAGTTGGGCTTACCCCTGAGCTAATTGGAGAAGATACGCCAGCCATTCAGGAACTGTGTAAGGCCCGCTTTCTTCAGCCTGTTCAGGGGGTTTTCCCATCGGTGACTACTACGTCCCAGAGTTCCATGCTGACCGGCACAGAACCAGACGAGCATGGCATTGTGGGCAATGGCTGGTACTTTCGTGATCTGGATGAAATCGCATTCTGGAAGCAATCCAATGAACTTGTAAGAGGAGAAAAAATCTGGCAGAGTCTTTCGCGAAAGTATCCAGGATTTCGCACTTCGAATCTTTTCTGGTGGTACAATATGAATACCACCGTTGATTATTCTATTACTCCCAAGCCCCATTACGGCGCCGATGGACGAAAGGAGTTCGATGTATTTTCGCATCCGGCATTCCATAAGGATCTGGAGAAAAAGATCGGAAAATTCCCCTTTTTTACTTTCTGGGGACCCCGGTCAGGTATTGAGGCCAGTCAATGGATTGCAAATTGCGCTGTAGAAGAATTTCGCATGCATCGGCCGAATCTTCAGCTGGTCTATCTTCCGCATCTGGACTACAATCTGCAGAAACTGGGGCCGGCCCATCCAGCGATCCGAAATGATTTAAGGCAAATCGACGCTGTAGTGGGCGAACTGGTGCATCGTCTATCGCAGCAGGGTTGCGACAGCATGCTTGTGTCTGAATACGGAATCAGTCCTGTATATGGAAGCATATCCATCAACCAGGAGTTGCGAAAGGCCGGCCTTCTTTCTGTCAGGGAGTCATTAAAAACGGAGATTCTGGATACTGGAACCAGCGAAGCGTTCGCTGTTGCCGATCACCAGGTAGCTCATGTATATGTTCGTAATCGATCCAGAATCAAAGAAGTGCAGGGATTATTACAGCGCATGGAAGGTGTAGATTCGGTGCTGGACAGCCGCGGAATGAAAGCGAAAGGTCTTACCGGTGGACAGTCATCTTCCCGGGCCCTGGACTCAAAAAGGTCTTCCATTGCTTCTGACAGAGCCGGGGACCTGGTGGCAGTGGCCCGGCCGGGCATGTGGTTTAACTACTATTACTGGCTGGATGAACAAAAGGCTCCCGATTTTGCCCGCACCGTGGACATCCATCGCAAACCTGGCTACGATCCTGTAGAGTTGTTTACGGATCCTGCTCTTCGATTCCTCCCTGTTCGAGTGGCCTGGAAGGTCATGAAGAAGAAGCTGGGTTTTCGCATGCTGATGGATGTTATTCCACTCAGACCGGAGCTTGTGAAGGGAAGTCATGGGCGATTGAATGAACTATACAAAGGGCCGATGATCATTGGTGCCAGTCATCATCGCGGAAAGCTTCCTTCCCGGCTCACCGATGTGTATTCTGTCATCCAGAGATATTTCAATTAAATCAGGCCAGCGAAACTGCCACAAAGAGTTCCCCTGGATCTTCCTGGAAATCCGCTCTGGTGCCGGGTTTTATGAGCGGTTGGTGGGCCCTGTGGGTGATCGCAAACATCGGAGGATCCATTTCGTATCGTCTGGGTATGCGCGCAGAAACCCTGGAAGATTATTTGATGGTGGGGTATCTGGATCTGGTGGTGCTTCCTCTGGAAGCATTTGCAGCTGTGCTATATTTGAAGATTATCCGCGGTATTACCAATAACCAGGAAGCCGCAAGTGCAACGGTGGTAGAACGTGAAGGGGAGGAGTCCTTTTCTTCGCATGCGAACTCAGATGGTAACGGGGCACAATCCGACTCCGGCAATGGTGTGCCCGCGCAGGAATCCAGATTCCCATCCACCGATGGGCGAGATTTTGAAAGCAGATTCCCGTCCAGCAATCAGGAAGATCCTTACGGATCAAGACCACGGGAGTGATCGCAGGAAAAGCTCCATCGAAGTAGGCCGGAAGTTGACCGCTACTTCAAAGCCAGCCTCAGTCTGGAGAGGTTCTCTACCAGCTTTTCGAAGGTTTGATCTCGATGAGGTTCGGTGGGGAAGGGCAGCACTTTGCGGCCATCATCCCCACTCATCTCAATAATAATCGTAGCTTCATCGCCTTTGCGAATGGTTCTGGCAAATGCCAGATTGATTAACTCTCCATCGCCCAGGCGAAGCCACATTATCCGTTCCTCTGCAGAAAATCCTTCATAAAATCAGCCAGGGCTTTGCATCCTTCCTGACTCATTGCATTGTAGATGGATGCGCGAAGTCCTCCAACAGAGCGGTGGCCTTTCAGTCCATCCATACCCTGCTTTTTGGACTCTTCCAGGAATTTTGCATTCAGTTCATCGGATTTGCAGTTAAAAGTAATGTTCATCAGTGAACGGCTATCTTTCTGCGAATGGCCAATGTAAAACTCCGGATTGGCATCGATTACATCGTAGATCAGGGCTGCTTTGCTTTCATTGTGCTTTGCAATGCCCTGAAGTCCGCCTTTGCTATCGATCCATTCCAGAATCAGTCCAAGCATGTAGATCTGAAACGTTGGCGGTGTGTTGTACAGGCTTTTGTTTTCTCCGTACGTACTGTAACGAAACATCGTAGGAGTATCCTCTTTTTCGCGCTTGTACAGCTCGCGATCTACGATGGCCACAGCCATGCCGGATGGTCCTGCATTCTTTTGCAGGCCTGCATAGGCAATGCCAACGCTGTCCCAGTCAATAGGCTTGCTCAGGAAGTCAGAGCTCATATCGATGGTCAGCACACTATCAGCCGGTTTCGGGAAGCTCTTAAACTGAGTGCCGAATATGGTATTGTTCGACGTTGCATGTACATAGTCCAGACCGGATGGAACGTTGATAGGATCCGGAATATGATTGAAGTTCGAATCTTTTGAACTGGCAATTTCCTGCAAATCAATGCCCTGGATTTTCGCCTGCTCAATTGCTTTTTTGGACCAGCTACCGGTGTTGATATAGCCTGCCTTGCGTCCTTTTCCGGACAGATTCATGGGGATGAGCGCGAACTGAGTGGATGCGCCGCCTCCCATATAGTTGATGTCAAAACGGTCCGGAATATTTGCGATCTTTCGCATTAATTCGAATGATTTTTCATGTACGGCATCAAAGATCTTGCCGCGATGAGACATCTCAATAATGGACATGCCGCTGCCCTGAAAATCCAGAAATTCATCTCTGGCCTTTTCCAGAACTTCAACCGGCAGAGTGGCCGGTCCGGCGGAAAAATTATAGATTCTACCCATACTTTACGTAAAACCTGCGGGCCTGCGCTACGTAAAGTGAGATTTAGGGAGTAGCACGGGCGGCCGGAGTCGCTTTCTATTGAATGATTGTGACGGGACGGTCAGAGCAGGGATTTTCGGTAAATCAATCGGCACAATCGCAGTTTGGGGATTCGGACTGGCGATGGATGCCCATGGAAGTTAGCCCTGACTCAGCTCCCGCAGTTCGTGGCTCTGTCGGGCAATACTTTCAATGCCCTGTTTGAGTCGAGTGGAGGCATCGTTGATTCGGCTGACTTCTGTGTCCAGGCTGGCCATGGTTCTGGATAATTCTTTCTGACCTTCAATCTGCTCTCGAGCAGTATTAATAACACTGCCCGCTCGATCCCGCTGGGTTTCCAGTTCCGCTATCAGATTTTCCAGGATTTCATTCTGACTCCTGAGCAGATCGGATGTGGCCCGGACCTGCTCCTCCGTTTCCTTTGTTCTGGCTCTTTGATTGCCAGCCTGACTTACTGCATTATCTGCATGGGAACGGGCGCTGGAAATCGTATGCAGCGATTGCTCTACGATTTCGCCAATCTTTCGCACATTTTCTGCCGTGTAGTCGGCCAGCTTGCTGACCTCTGTGGCTACTACAGCAAATCCTCGACCTGCATCGCCGGCTCTGGCGGCTTCAATGGATGCATTGAGAGAAAGCAAATTGGTTTTATCTGCAATCTCAGTCATGATCGTCGTAATCTGCCTGACGCTGGCAAAGGCCTGCTCCAGATCCACCAGGCTTCCCATGGTTTCCTCGATGGCACGGCCGGTACTTTGCATACTTTCCATGCTTTCGCGCGCCGAGCGATTCAAGGAATCATTGGAGCCAGCCACTCTTTCAATAATTCGGCGCAATTCCTGGCTTTCAGTGGCCATTCGTTCAATTCCTTCGCTCTGGGATTGAACGGTCTCCGAGGTGCTGGTAGCGCTGGCAGTCAATTCCTCGGAAACGGCGTTGGCCTGTTCCAGGGCGGCGGCCTGCGCCTCAATGCGTCCTGTGGTATCGTCCACGAACTGCTTGAAATCAGCGGTGGTTTTCTCCAGCTCCAGTGCATGGTTTGCCAGCTTCTTTCTTCTCTCTTTTAGCGAATCGATGAGAGCTACTTTTTCCGAAGCATGATCCTCTGCGATTCTGGAAAGCCCTCTATGCATCTGAAGAACCCCTGCGACAATGCTTCCGGCAAGAATGATGAATAAAGACTGTAGAATGCTGTTGGGCAGGCTGAGGATATTGTTCAAGGGATCTGGCTTTCCTGCAAAGACAACTCCGCTATGAGCTGCCAGAAAGAGACCCATGGCATAAAGCAGACCTGCATATAGAGTAATGGAGAATGTATATCGGGGGGAGCCCAGTAATGCAGAATATCCGATGCTTATAAAGAATATTGCAAAAACCGGCATGTTTCCCAGCATCTGGTAGGCATCGTCTGCGCTGCTGGAGCACACCACGCCAAAAATAGCCCCCAGGGTGCTCATATCCAGAAAGATTGCCAGCCGCGCAAACTTTCGCGGGATTCGTCCTCCTCGCATCAAATAGAGTCCCAGAATACCCAGAAATAGATAGACCAGGGTTCCGGCCGCCTCAGATTGAATCAGGATAAGGTGAAATCGCCCCATCCCGGTAGCCAGCACAGCGCCGGCAAATACCAGTCCCAGACCCAGTCGAACGTAGTTGGAGAATCGATAACTTCGTGCTAATATGGAATCAGCCGTAAGTCTGGCACTGGAATCTTTGAGCGTTGCGGAATCCATGGAAGTGGACGATTCTGTACCTTTCGTTACAAAACTGTCAACATAAAAGATCTGACAGTTTGTCGGATATAGAGCCCCCGCTGAGTAGCCCAGGCGCCCCGTCCGCACATCGATTGCGCCACGAACCACCTCCTGTGGTCTGGCTCACGGGGGCCAACTGAAAGGCGGCAGTACGATCCGGGGCTTCCAGTGGAAGCCTACCGATTTGCGAAAACTGGAAGGCGGCAGAAAAATCCAGGGCTTCTTAAAGAAGCCCTACTGGTAGTCTGGCGAGCGTAGGATATAGAGCCCCCGCTCGGTAGCGCAAGCGACGCCTCCATGCATCGATTGCGCTACGAACCACCTCCTGTGGTTTGGCTCGCGGAGGCTCTATATCTGGGGGACACCACCAGGTCCGAAGGACCGCAAAGGAATCACGGGAGCCCGACTACAGGGCCAACTGGAAGGCGGCAGAAAAATCCAGGGCTTCTTTAGAAGCCCTACTGGTTAGGCGCCGAGCGTACCGGAAAGAGTCGAAGACTCTTTCGTGATCAGGAAGGCCAACTGAAAGGCGGCAGTAAGATCCGGGGCTTCCTGTGGAAGCCGAACTGATTTACTAGCGGCGTAGCCGCGCAAGAATTTCACGGGAGCCCGACTACAGGAGGTAGTCTGGCGAGCGTACCCTAAGCTCCGAAGGAGCTTCGTGATCACGAGGATCACCAGCGGCGTAGCCGCGCACAAAATCACGGGAGCCTGACTACAGGAGGTAGTCTGGCGAGCGTACCTATAAAAAATGAACTTACCGCAACTGGAAAGACAATTCTACCTGGCCAGACATGAGCCACTGTGTCCTTACTTCAAGGATCGACCGGCATCGTTGCTTTTCCTTCGAGGAGACAATGTAGGGCAGCTCTATCGTTCTTTGCTGGATGAGGGCTATCGTCGCAGCGGAGAGCATCTTTACAGGCCGGATTGTCCGGGTTGCCGGGAATGCCAGATCTATCGCGTGGATATAGAGCAATTCCAGATGCGAAAAAGCCAGCGAAGAATCTTCAAGGCAGGTCAGCAGAGGTTTCAGTATCGTCTGGTACGACCGGAAATCAGCGAAGAGAAGATGGATCTATATCGAAAGTATCTGGCAGCACAGCATGGCGATCCGGAGCAGGCATTGATGCTGGATGAATTTTCCTACATGGAATTTTTTGTCCGAAGTTTCCTGGGAGACCGCACCAGGGAGCTGCAACTCTGGGATGGAGATCGAATGATTGGCCTGGGTATCTGTGATCTTGTGATGGATGTCTGGAGCTCGGTGTATTTCTTCTTTGATCCGGATTACAGCAACTTTTCGCCGGGGCATTACTCCATGCTTCTGGAAATTCATCTGGCTTTAGAGATGGGTTATGATTATTATTATCCCGGGTTTCTGATCCATGGCATATCAGCCATGGAATACAAAAACCGACTGCGGCCTGGCCAGATAAAGATAATCGGCACAGAGGGATTTTCGGATTACAGGTCAGCGGTGCAAAATGAATCTGACTGATCGCTTTTATGGGCCAGGAATTCCGTGCCCAAATCATAAATGTTTTTCCAGGGACTATTAAGTCCGGATTCGGAAAGTCGATAAAGGAATTGTGATTGATAGTCTCCAGAGATAGATCCTCCCAGAAGATCCGCCAGGCGCAAACGGGTATCTCTCCTTTGCCTGAAGGCGGAATTTCAGCTGATTTCAATCGGCACGGGAGGAGAATATCCTATCCTGAAAGACAAACAGGGGGGCGTTTGTCCCCCCTGCTATTTTCTCCAATCCATTCCCTTTCGCAAGTTCTCCGTTTTTTCGGATTTCTTCCGACCCTTCTCATCGCTTTTTTCCTCAGCCCATTGGCTGCAGAAAGCGGATCTACACAGAATAATCCTGCTTCATCGAGCTCCCTGTCCTTTGCGTATGGTCCCGCTCTCTGGGGTTCCGGTAGTATTCTGGACGGAGCAGGCAATGATCTGGAATTACTGGCCGGTTTTGTTAATACCGGTGTTCTGTATGAGCCTACCTATACTCCGCTTGTGCAGCAATTCGGCCCAATATATCAGGCTCCGGAGTTTGAGCTTCGATCGGACAATGTAGCTATTAACTATCAGTCCAGCGAACTGAGTGGCTGGAGCTGGGGGATTTCCTTTCGCTATTTGAATGTTTGGGGAAGGGCGGATGTGCCTCAAACGTTTGTACAGCTGGATCGCTATACTCCCCTGAACGGATTCTATCAGACCACCGAAGGTACACGAAGCTGGTTTCTTCTGGCCACCAGTTATGCCCTGGATGCCACCCTTTCGTATCATTTCAGTCCCGGAAGCAGTGTAGACCCGTATCTTCAGATTTCAGCAGGTGTTGGCCGGGGCTTTCTCGGAGAAGTAGAAACCCATGCCTGGCTGATGGAATATCATGCTGCGATTTCCGGCGGGCTTCGCTTCAATCTAAGCGATTCCTATTTCCTCTACACCGAGGCTTACGTGGTGGGCCACTGGGCGGTGACCGAACCCCGCAAGAACCCGATTGACTTCACAGAGGTGCTTGTAAATCCAGAAAAGGGGAGTCTGTATCTGGCCCGCCTTTACTTTGGAGCCGGATTTCGCTTGAACTAAGATGAGAACCAACATTGTCCACATCGGTGCTACCGAGCTAAACTACGAGATTCGAAAGATTGTAGATGTGGCCCATGAAATCGCCCGGATGAGCGGACAGCCCATTCAATGGGAAAATATCGGCGATCCCATCCAGAAAGGGGAATCTCTACCTCTGTGGATGAAAGAGATTGTTGCCAGTCATGCCATGAAGGATGAGACCTATGGCTATAGTCCCACCAAAGGCCTGCTGGAAACCCGTGAATTCCTGGCTAAAAGAAGAAACTCCCAGGGCAATGTAAAGATCGATGCAAACGATATTCTGTTTTTTAACGGACTCGGTGATGCAGTCAGCAAGGTATATGGATTCCTGCGAAGGGAAGCCCGGGTAATTGGACCTTCGCCGGCCTATCCCACCCATTCCTCGGCAGAAGCGGCCCATTCAGGGTATCCGCCCATAACCTATCGTCTGGATCCTGCCAGAGGATGGATGCCGGATCTGGAAGAGCTCCGCAATAAAGTAAAATACAACGAAAGCATTGCCGGGATCATGATTATCAACCCGGACAATCCCACCGGCGCTGTATTCCCTCGAGAAATCATCGAGGAAATGGTGCAAATCGCCCGGGAGTATAAGCTATTTCTGGTAGCGGACGAAATCTATATCAACATGGTGTACAATGGCAAGGAATGTACTCCCATTAGCGAAGTAGTAGAAGAGGTTCCGGCTATCGCATTGAAAGGTATTTCCAAGGAGTTTCCCTGGCCTGGCGGCCGATGCGGATGGATGGAAGTCTATAACCATCACAAAGATCCCATGTTCGAGCTTTATATACAGAGCATTCTAAATGCGAAGATGCTGGAAGTGTCCTCCACCACGTTGCCCCAGGCAGTAATACCCGAGGTAATGAGCAATCCAGAATACATAAACTGGCAAAAAGAAAGAAACAGCTTCTTTGAAAAAAGAAGCCAGATGATCGGGAAGATCTTTTCAGATTGTCCAGGAGTGATTGTAAATCCTCCAGACGGTGCATTCTATGTCAGTGTGGTTTTTGATGCTCCTCTGGGCGAAAACATGCATCTAAAAATGCCCGGTGCCGATATCAAAAGCTACATCGATAAACTCTGTCCTCCAGGAGTGGAGCCAGATCGAAAGTTCGTGTATCATCTCCTGGGTTCGCGCAATATCTGTGTTGTACCTCTATCCAGCTTTGTAACCGATCTACGTGGCTTTCGCTGTACTCTACTGGAAAAAGATGATCAGAAGTTCGAGGAAACCTATCGCACCATTGCAGAGGCTATCCAGGAATTCTTGAAGAGCTAAACAATTCCTCTCGGCAGTCCGGAATTATCCGGATTATTCTGATGTCTCTCATGAGAAAATGTATGCTGGCGCAAGCCTGATACTGCTTATTCGAATAAAAGATAAGCTAATACCATGGGGATCCCTGGTTGATTGTCATTGTGGGAGCAGGAGCACCAGGTCAATGTGCATTCGCCGGGGATAGCGGCACAGCCTTCAGTCGTTCAGAAGGGTCCCAGTCCAGCGGCTCATCCAGCACATGGGCTCCTCCCAGAAGTAGATCTGCCAGCCTATCCAGACAGGCTTTCTGATCCAGGTCCGGGTTTATAGCCAGTTCAATCTGAATACCTCTCAAGGCCCCCAGGAAAATGGTAACATCTTCCGGACGCTGGAATCCAAAGACTTCTGATATATCCCGTTGTTTGCAGGCCATAATCTCTGTCATGGCTGTTCGAACACTGGGCATCTCTCTTCCCAGCGAACAAATGTCCGATTCCATGGTTCCTGAAGAAGCACCGGCCTGACAGAAAAATTCCAGAACGTCCCTTCTGGTATGGGCTTCTGCCACTATGCGATGGGCCTCGGTATGCAGGCGATAGATCATGCGAGCGAACAGATTCTCCTGGCTACCATAGTAATGATGGATCAATCCCTGATTCACTCCAGCAGCCTCTGCAATACTGCGAGAGGTGGTTCCCTGATAGCCCCGTTCCAGAAGGCTGCGATAGGCACCAAAGAGCAATTTCTCCTCGCTACTTAGCTCATCGAAATTCTGCGGCCAGAAGTGCATATCTCAGTGGAACATCCAAACCAGATACTGACCAGTAGTTTTCCAAAATTCCGGCCACTGGATTTTAGAGATTTCCCGAAATTACCGCTTGCCGCTACTTGCCTGAGTAAGTAGAATGCTTGTAATGAGCGTTCAGTCGGAGCCCGGGACTCCTACCACCATTCAGCAGGTAGAATCCTTTCGATTTCAGCCTGCACCCCCGTACACCATTAAAGAAAGGGAACCGTCGGTCTCCAGGTCAAGTCTGAGATGGGCTCTTCTATTGTTTTCTTTTCTCTTTTTGCTGCCCAACCTGGAAAATACATCCAATCCCGGTCAGGGGGATGAGGTGATGCACATCGCCACAGTGCAGGATTCCCTGGCATCAGGCTCTTATCTCTATCCTGAACTGAATGGATTTGTGAACTACTATAAGCCTCCGCTTCTTTTCTGGCTATCTATGGCCTCTGAGCGCGGCTCAGAGCTTCTGGGTCTGGGGGACTCTCTGCTGGGCGAACGCTTCATCTCTCTGGCCTTCAGCGCTGTTTCTGCAATTTTGATTTTCGAGCTGCTACTTCTGTTTCGTACACATCGCTACCAGGCTTTTATGTGGGCTCTGCTATACCTGTCTACCCTGGGGGTACTGAAGTTTGCCCGACTATTGATGTTTGAGCAGATTATGGCTGCGCACATTCTGGGTACTCTTTATGTATTCGCGCTGTGGCTGGCTCACGGAGGTCGCATCAAACTGCTTTTTCTAGGATTCCTGGTTGGCAGTAGCTATCTCTATAAAGGGGCTCTGGTGCCCATCTATCTGGTGCTGGGGCTTTCCGTCTGGGCCATTATGCAATGGTACAGAACATCCGGTCGCTTTAAGAACAATCTGAATTTGAATGCCATCTGGCCGGTAGCTCGCACGGGATTGTGGGTCATAGCCGGAGCCTTGTTGCCTCTGGTGGGATACGCAGCCTATCTTCTGGGTCATCCAAAGGGCCTGGAACTCATCAACTATTTCCTGGTATTCGAAAACGCGGCGAAATTTGTGGATGCGAACCAGGGAGAATGGATTCTATTCCAGGGAATTATACTGTATACCCTTCCCTGGACTTTTTTACTGGGAGGGTCGCTTCGCAGTCTGTTTCGCTCACCGGCAGGACTGAACACTCCGTCCAGGCAATTTGCACTGCTTCTGGTTCTGGCCTTCTCTGTTGTACTTCTATTTCATTTTATTCCGCATAGAAAGGCCGATTACTATATGCTGCCTCTATTTGGGCTGTTGTTTGTGGCAGCGGGTCTGGCCCCCGAGCAAAGAACACGTTCTACTCAGTGGCTGGTTCTTGTGCTATCTCTGGTCTCGGCCGGGGCCTTGACCTATCTGGATCACCTGGAAGGACTCTTCTTTCTTCTTCCTGGCGCCCTGGCCATCTACGCACTTCGCCTTGAAGGAGTTTCAGGACGCATTACCGGGCATCATTGGAAAATGCTCATCCCCGGGTTAACTTTCTCGGCTATGCTTCCCGTACTTGCTTTTCCTGCATTGTTTCCCCCGGTGCTTTCCCAGCGGGCCATTCAGGAGCTAAAGGGTAAGGATGTTTGCGTCATAACCGAGAATCCCTGGAGCGCACTTTCGTATCGCGCGGTGCTCGGCCATAGCGACATGTCTCAAAGACATCCAGACTTAGCCTCCGAATGTCAGCGGGCCTCATACATCATTGAACACGATACGGCCCGGGTAGGCTCCGGGTATCGAGCTCTGGAAAGCTATCCAGTCTGGAAGGATGCAAGCTTTCAGGACTACCTGGAGAACCTTTCCAGGCCACAGGAAATGCAAAGAAAGCGAGTGATCTATGAAAAAGCTCATTAAGTACCTTCCTCTTTTGATATTCGCATTTATCTGCGTCAGTCTGGCCGCTGGCAACTGGCAAAACAGGCGTGGCCAGACGCTACCCCGGGATCAGGCTTCCACAGTTTGCTCGGAAACCTGCGATCGATTTGTATCCTGCGCCGCTTCGCAGCTTCCTCCGGAAATGCCGGCCGCTACCTTTCGATCCGGTTGTTATTCCGGCTGCATGAAACATGCGATCACCGTGAAGGACTGTCTGGATCGAGGAGCAACCACATGCGAGGAGATTATGCAATGCTCGTTAAAGGCTCATTTCAAAAAACAATAAGTCAGTTCATTCGATTTGGTCTTGTAGGGGCGCTGGGAACTGTGGTAAATCTGGTGCTGTTTGAATCCATTCGCAGACTGGGATTGCATTATTTACCCGCCGCTTCTCTCTCTTTTCTGGCAGCAGCCACCAGCAACTATATGCTCAATCGCCGCTGGACTTTTTCCAGTAGCGCAGATTCTATAAAGGGATGGATCCTTTATCTGATTGTGAATCTGCTGGGCCTGGGCGCCAATCTGGTAGTGCTTATGACGCTCAAGGAAGGATTGAACTGGCCTGTAATTCTTGCGCAGCTAGCCGGCATTGGCGCAGGCACGATATTAAACTTTCTGTTGAGCAAGACCCTGGTGTTCTCCGGTAATCAACAGGAAGCTCGCTGAATCGAACAGTAATCGCTGAGAGTAATACCTGAGGCAGGGCAAATAGCAAAAAGGGCAGGTGGACCCGCCCTTTTTGCGCTCGGACTGTTTTCCCGGACTCAGTCTTCTGCCGAGTCCATCTGGGATTGTAGGTAGTTTTGAGTTCCGATCTTTTCAATTAGAGAGAGCTGTGTTTCCAGGAAATCTACATGCTCCTCTTCGGATTCCAGGATGCCACTGAACAGTTCCCGGCTAACATAGTCCTTTATGGATTCACAGTATTCAATGGCCTCTCTTAGATCCGGCAGAGCATCCATTTCCAGAGCCAAATCTCCCCGAAGGCATTCTGCTACATCCTCTCCAATACGAAGCTTATTCAAGTCCTGAAGATTGGGAAGTCCTTCCAGAAAGAGCACCCGTTCAATAAGCTGATCGGCATGCTTCATCTCATCGATGGACTCTTTATATTCGTACTGAGCCAGCTTGCCCAGACCCCAGTCCTTGAACATTTTTGAATGCAGGAAGTACTGATTGATGGCAGTAAGCTCGTTTTTGATGGCTCGATTTAAATATTCGATTACCTTTTGATCACCTTTCATCGATTATCCTTTTCTATTTTGAAATCGGTGCCGGATACCACATCCAGAAAGATGGGCTTTGGCAATGGTTTATCTGGTCCCGTCTTCGCTAAGATAGTACTCGAGCAATCCAGAGACGACAGGAAAAGGCGAGCCAGAGGGCTGGTTAGATGACAGTGAGTCTCAATATCCCGGTACAGTGAGCAACAGGCCCCACCGGCGATTCAGGCCAGCATGCTGCTACTGGAGAATGGAACAGGACTCTGAACCGGATCTCCATCATTCAGCTGATCGCGGATTACAGCCTCCGCATGGACCCGGCAGCGCCCACAGCTGGACCCCACACCTAGATCCTGCTCCAGGTCCTCAACGGACCGGGCCCCTTGATCTACAGCACGACGAATGGATTTGTCATTCACAGCTTTACAGATGCAAACAAACACATGCCTAGGAGAAATGAGACTCAGTCTCATGTCAACACCGTACCGGATGCAAAAGAGAAAAAAATTCAAGAGCCGGGGCCCCAGATTTTTCGACCTAAATGCCCAATTTCGAACAGGCAAAGCTGCCGGGCCGGGTGCTGGAATTAGAGATGACACTGAAATGGTGGCCTGTCCACTGCATCCATGGGTCAGCTCGAAGAAGTAAAAAAGAAACTACGCCAGTACACTGGCAAGGAACCAAAGCCTCAAACGGAAGAAGAAGATGAGGATATCAGCTTCTGGGGTGGGCTTACCATAACCGCCATCGTATTTCTGGTCATTGGTTTTGGAGCATTACTGTATAGAAACTACGGCAGCCCTCCGGATAACATGGATGGATGGCTTACCTACGGCGGAATTGCCTGCCTGGTAATTTCTTTTTTACTGAATGTAGTGGTTCTGATCAAAGAGTTTTTGATGCTGCTTCTGGTTGGATTTCTGTTTGTTATCCCGACCTGGATTTTCGATGAATTCTTCGAATTCTTCCTGGTAAAGATTCTGTACTACATCGTTGTATTTGCGGTACTGGCCTGGCGATCGGCAAAAATGATTCTGCCTGCAATCTGCATTGCATTGATATTGATTTTCAAACCCTGGAAGCGCCCGGAAGAAGTGAAACTACCAGGGGAGTCCATGGGTCCTCGCATGGAATATGTAGTTCAGCGAAACGGCATTTCCTGGGAATCCTTGCTCTGAACTAACTGAACAAAGGCTTCCAGTCCCAGCAGATGTTTTCTCTCCTGCTCGGGAAATAGGCGATGATAGGGCCGGGGAATCACTAGTTGAACTCCGGCTTCTCTCATTTCTGCAAGCTGCGAACGACTGATTCCCTGTTGCAGAGTGAATAAATGCTTGGAAGAAATGCGATCCGCTTC
This sequence comes from Spirochaetaceae bacterium, assembly GCA_002729885.1. Classification (GTDB taxonomy): domain Bacteria; phylum Spirochaetota; class Leptospiria; order Leptospirales; family Leptonemataceae; genus UBA3465. The sequence goes on along the minus strand of PBUB01000031.1, from coordinate 55,373 downwards.
GCTCAGGATCTGTCTCCAGCGATCCTTGCATGTAGTTTTGACTCCCAGAAACGTTAGCCGGGAAGCCGGAAAGTTCGGATTCGCATAATCATCCGCTGAAGGAAAAATAAAATCAGGTTTCTTATTTCCTTCGGTTTTGGCCTGAGATGCGAAAGCCAGCCCGGCGGACTGAAAGAGCGCCGCCAGATGCAGTTCCAGGCCGTACCCGGCTCTGGATTTCCTTCTATTGAGAATCGTAAGGGAGAGCTGAATCATATCTTCCAGGGTGGAAAAACCACGGTGCAGATGCTCCTGGTATTTTCGCACTTCCAGCCAGCGAAAGATACGGTATTCCATATCGATCCAGCGCAGCAATTTTTCATCCAGGCTAAGACTATCTGTGCGAAAGTATAATTCGCATTGCTCTCTGGCAAGATTGGCCAGGCGATCTGCAGTGGGAAAAGGAGCTCCGGCGGCCAGATGTTGCCCCAGGGCCTCCAGAAGGCTGCGTTCGAAGTCCGAATCCGTCTGCAGACCGGGTAGCTGAATTTCTCCGTTTTGAACTGCATAGGCAACACCGGAGTCCGATGGGTTCAAACTCAGTTCCTGGAGAAACGATTCAATGTTATCTTCCGAGGAAAGCAGGAATCCTCGAAAGATTCCTGCTTCAAGTCTTACCAGGATGAGCAGATCCCCTGTATTATCTTCATTAAGGAAATGAAAGCCCTGGGTTAGTCGATATTCGCTTCGCGTGCCCTTGCCGTACCAGCGGAACTTGCTTTCCGTAACCATGCCATCCGGCCAGTGGATCTCTACATCTCTATAGTCATTTTCCCCTTTCTTTCCAGGAGCGGGCATGAACAGCCAGTAGGCCTCCCGATGGATATAAAAACCGGCCTGATGCGATCCCGTAGCTCCTGTTTCATTCGCAGACAGAAACTTGAAAAAGAATCCGGTGCTTTCCAGGCAGGCACTGGCCGGTGCCCTGCCTTCAAATCGCCCGGGCAGGTTCTGAAACGGAAGTAGCATGGTGCATGTAACTCATTAATTCAGATGCGATATCCGAAACCAGAGGAACAATCACAGAATTGCCGAACTGTTTATAGGCCTGGGTATCGGATACAGGAATCTTAAAATCGTCGGGATAACCCATCAGTCTGGCGCATTCTCTGGGAGTGAGCTTTCGCGGATTTTTTCCAGGCTGTTGCACCAGGATTTCCGCACCATCCTTGTAGTAGCGAGCACTGAGGGTGCGAGTTGTGTCCTCCGGGCCTACCAGTCCAAAGCCAAATCCATTACCCTGGGCTCGGTGCTTCAGGGCATAGTTCTGATGCCACTGCCAGAGCTTGTCCGAGATGGTGTATCGCTGGGCCACCGCAGAATCGGGCTCCAGAATGGAACCCAGTTTTGGAGGCTCAGCCGATGGCTGCGGGAAGCGAAAAAAAGGAATCCTGTCAAAGGCCTTTTTGTGGAAACCCACGATATAGATTCTTTCGCGATGCTGGGGAACATAGTACTTACCATCCAGCACAGCATGAAATACCGTGTAGCCCAGTTCCTGCAATGTGCTGAGAATAATGGCAAAAGTACGACCCTGATCGTGGGACTTTAGATTCTTAACGTTTTCCAGAAGGATGGCCGAAGGTTCCTTTTCTGCCAGGATTCTTGCGATATCAAAAAAGAGGGTGCCCTGAGTAAGATCCTTGAATCCATGTTCCCGTCCCAGAGATCCCTTTTTGGATACGCCTGCGATGGAGAATGGCTGGCAGGGAAAGCCTCCGACCAGGATATCGTGATCCGGGATTTCATGCACCGGGACTTGCTTTATATCGCCTGCCGGCTCATCATGAAAATTCGCAGAGTATGTCTTGCGACTGAATGCATCTATCTCGGAAGAAAAGACGCAGCTTGCCCCTGCCGCTTCCAGAGCTAATCGGAAGCCACCAATACCCGCGAATAGATCGATAAATCGCGGAGATGGATTTTCTGCCACGGTATCCAGGGGAGGTCAGGGTACCCCTGGCCTATCCAATGTCAAAGGAATTATGTCTCTGCATGGTGTCGGATTCGTTGTCAAAAACAGGCCCTTGATCATTCTGGATGCAAAGGGGACACTCGGAACCATAGCTTCATATTTTCAGGCGGCGGCCTACACACTATTACCGGGAAAAGCATCGGCGGCAATTTTCAATGAATTCAGACAACCCATCCAGCATTGACAGGAAAGAGCCGGGATTCCGGGCCAATGACACCCCTGAAGCAAACGCCCCCGGGTTGGGATTGCGAAGAGAACATTATGAACATATACTTTCCGGGGGAATGATTCAGGCAGAGTGGTTTGAGGCCATAACTGAAAACTACATGGATAGTCGGGGTAGGCCGCGGAGGATTCTGCGAAAGGTGCGAGAGGATTTCCCACTGGCATTGCATGGAGTAAGTTTGTCCGTTGCTTCTGCTGACCTGTTTTCCGACCCCGGGACCGGCCATGCCGGTATGCCAGGTCCTGAGCTCACGCAGCTCTATCTGAAGCGACAAAAGGAACTGATTGAAGAAATTCAGCCATTTATCGTAAGCGATCACCTTTGCTGGACCAGAAATGGAAATATTCAAAGCCATGATTTACTACCGGTCGCCTTCAGTAAAAGCTGGCTGGATCTAATCTGCGAAAACGTGGATCGTATTCAGAGCTTTCTAAATCGCAGGATTGCTCTGGAAAATGTATCCTCTTACATTGGATGGCAGACCTCTGATATGAAGGAATGGGAGTTCTTGAATGAAGTGAGCTATCGCACCGGATGCGGCATCCTGCTGGACATCAACAACATTTCCGTGAATGCCCATAACCATGGCCTGGATGCTGAAAGCTTTATTCGCGAGATTCGACCGTCTACTGTAATGCAGTATCATATAGCCGGTCATGAAATCCAGAACAGCATTCGCTTCGACACTCATGGCCAATCCGTATCACCCGAAGTACAAATTCTGTATGACCGGGCGCTGGAATGCATCGGCCCTCGTCCGATACTTCTGGAAAGGGACCAGGATATTCCTGCTCTTCCTGAACTGGAACGAGAACTGATGCAGATTTCGGAAAAGAGGGCCAATGAGGAGCCCATAGAAAAATCCAGGGTTCACAATGGCTTCTACCGCGACTTGACCGAAAACTCCGGTCCCCGGACTGGACAATCCACAGCTGGGAACGAAGCCCGAGATTCGGCCGATGCGCAAGATGCGACAGGTTATTCAGTGGCAATTGAGAGCGCGTATAAACCTGGCCAAGCGAAAGCCTCTTCAACAGTAATTGAAAGCGGGGAAAAAGCTGGCGAAACGAAAGCCGGTAACGCGGAAGGTCTCACACCGTCCCATATGCAAAGCCAATTCCTGGATGCCATCTTCTCCGGGAAGCTTTCCCGATCCACAGCAGCGCAGCTTCGCGGCACAGGTGTGCCGTTGATGAACCCTTTGCAAAGTTTGAATGTGTATCGAGAATCGGTATTGAGCCGACTCATGGACTCTCTGGAAGAAACGTTTGCTCCATTGAAAGCCCTGGAGTCGCAATGGTTTGAATGGTTCAAGGATTACATCGAATCCTCGCGACCTCGGCATTACAATCTGTCGGACTTCGGGCATGCTCTGGCAGGTAGCATCGGAAAAGAAAATCCTGTGGCCAGAGATCTGGCTCGCCTGTGCTTTTTGAATGTTCGCTACTTTCACGGGCAGAGACCTGGTGGTGCATGGATTCCTGAAGCCACCGATGCAGCGCCAGAAAGCAAATCGATATCCACTGATATTGCTCTCTTAACGGTTAGCAGGGAAGCGCTGAAAATCTGGATGCGATGGAAGAAATCCCCACAGCATCCAGCACCGGAAGGGCAGGCGACGGCGGCCAGAGTTCATCTATTGTTCTTCAGGGATATGGATAAAAGCAGCCGGATCAGAGAGTTAAAACCTGCGGAGGCCGGCATTCTGACACGGCTTCTGAGAAAACATTCACTGGAGAATTGTATGTACTGGATTTCGCAGAATCAGCCAGAAGTGGAACAGGATGAAATTTTCTCTTTCTTTCAGTTTCTCAGCCTGTCCGGCATCTATCGCGTATGAGTACCGGATCCCTTTAGTTCTTCCAGCGAATCGGCATCATTCGTTTTCCACTTCGCAGATAACTATATCAGAACCGGAAATGGAAACCCAGTTGGAGACCGTCCGCAGAAGGAGTGGGTCCCAGTGTGGTCAGCATACCCTTGCCCGGTTCATATAGCCATAAATCCGTCAGGTTCCAGGCATACAGTGCAAGGGTAAGGGTGGCCCCGAGATTGGCATATGTAGCCATGGAATCCGCACTGGTGCGCGTGGATTCCAGTTTGTTCAGACTTACTATGGTGACAAGTCCCAGGGCGGAAGCTGAGTCGTAATTCACTACCAGGGGAGAGAAATTTAGAAAGTCAGCAGCCGCATCGTTGTATTGGGTTTTCTGCACTTCGAACTCCCGGTAAAGCACACCTGTGGTAGCCGCCATGGCAAGAAAGCTCCCTCCATAGATATAGGCAGCGGTTTCTCGACCCTGGTAGTACTGCCCCCAGCCGGGAAGAATAGCGCTTCTCCACAGGGCACCGGTAAGGGTAGGTCGGGACTCTGGCTCCGGCCTGGGCTCTGGCTCTGGCTTTGGCTCGGGTTTCGGTTCTGGTTTTGGCTCCGGTTTGGGTTCGGGTTTGGGCTCCGGCCTGGGTTCGGGTTTCGGTTCTGGCTTTGGTTCCGGCTTGGGCTCGGGTTTCGTGGCCCCATAATCGATCCGACCGATGGTCGCTTTGGGAACTAAGCGCATTCCCGATTCGGTAAGAATGCGAACTTCACTGCGATTTTGATTTACAATGCGACCATAGAGGACCTGCCCATTCTTCAGGTAGATTGCTTCTGCCAATAGCGGAATGGGCATTAAAAGGCAGATAAAGATAAATAATGATAGAAATCGACATCGCATATTTTTAACTGTGTCAGGCACTCGCTTCGCCTTTTGCCTTCCCTCTTGAATATGAAGAGCAGCATAACCAGATCAGCTCTCATGGCAAGTTTAATTGTCCTATCGCTTACGGTTGCATGCGGCGAAAGAGATGGTAGACCCACGGTTCGCAAGGCCACGGACCATTCACTTTTTTTTCGAGAGATGTCCGATTGCCCTTCATCTCTCAAGGTAGTGCCCCCGGAAACCATCGAAAGTAGATTCCTTCCCTACCGCAGCATCCAGGATATACCCCATAACGCCAGGGCTGTGCTATTTCAATGGTACGTTCCCGAAACCCGCCGACGAAATTCTTCTATATGGCTCGGCCGCTACTATGATCTGGCCACAGTGTATCTGGATGGAGAGCAGGTTTGGAGCACTCCGAATGAAGCCGGTCGCTTTCGTGGTATTGAATGGCAATTGCTTCCCATTCCAGATAATGGGGTGGAGGTAACGGTCTGTTTTGAAGAGGGTGCATTACCATCGTTTGCCAGTCCGGGGCCCATCGATCCCATGCTGGTTGGCTCTGCACCGGAGCTACTGGAGCATATTTTTCGTCAGGAAGTGGACGACCTGGGAATCATGTCCATCAGCCTGGCACTGGCTTTCTCCGGGCTGGGTGTATTTTTCTTTCTGGCCCCCATGCGCCACCCCGGGATGCTCTATCTGGCCTTTTTTCTATTTGTCATGTCGCTGTATCAATTCAGCACTTCGTCCATATCGCAGCTGATTGTTTCCTATCCCTGGATGAGACTTGTATTGTTCGCCATCGGTAGCTCGCTTTTTCCGCCATCTTTCGCACTTCTAATTTCCGAGATCTTCCAGTCCCGCTGGGTTCGATGGTTTTCTATCTTACTGTTCGCAGCCGCTGTAATCACGCAATTGCATTCGTTTACGATAGGTGGATTACACATAGCCGGTTGGCCGGCCCTTTTTTCCGGAACCCTGGCGCCAATCCTTACTGTGGGCGTCATGGTAGCTGCCATCCACTGGGCCTTCCAGGGTGTGCGCAAGGGCTGGATTCTACTGTTTTCTCTGCTGCCATTCTTTCTGTCCGCCCTGTTTGAATACCTGGGAGTGGTTTTCAGCCTGTGGGGCGATAATGCTTTCTCCGGTCGCTGGACCTTTCTAATTTTTCAGGTTGGTCTGGCGATGGTCGTAATGAATCAGGCGAATCAGTCGCGAGTGGCGATGGAAAAAAGTCAGGAACAGAAATACGAAAGTGGTCGAAGTGTTGCAGAAAATCGGTATCGCACTCTTCAGGAAAGAATGGCACCTCATTTTCTATTCAATTCTCTGAACCTGATCCATTCTTATATCGAACGAGGCAACCCCCGGGCCGGTGATGCGATAATGATGCTTGCCTCGCATTATCGCTACTTGATCAATGATATGGAACGACGGTTGGTGCTTTTTGACCAGGAGTGGGAATTTTCCAGAAGGTATTGCCAGCTGGTTCAGTTCCGTTTTGAAGATCATCTGCGAATCGAAATGGAAAGGCAGGGGGATTTCAGCGGAGTGTTCATCCCTCCGCTCACCATCCAGCCCATTATTGAAAATGCATACAGGCATGGACTGAGAGATTATACCAGCAACGGAGTAATCCAGGTGCTGGCCCACGTAAAGGATGATGAAGTTCGCATCCAGGTTCTGGATAATGGGCGTGGAATTGACCAGAATAGTGTGCATGTATCCAGCGTGGGTGGGGTGGAAAAACGGCTGCAGGACAACTTTCAGCAAGCCAGCATCACCATGTCCAGGCGCCCGGATCGAGGAACATGCGTAGAAATAGCGTATCGGCTGGAGCCCATGGCTCTGGAAGAACCGGGGGAGGGCGATACGGATTATTCAAGCTAGGCGGGCCAGTTCCATATCCCTTTCGCGCATAAGTTCCAGTATATGGAAATTAAGCACCGGAGTTCTGGAAACAATCGCTTCAATATCGCTTCTCTGCACTTCCAGAATTACCGACTCAGTGGTTGCTCGTATGGTGGAGTTTCGTATGCGATGAGCCAGGCTTGCATGCTCTCCAAAGAGATCTCCGGGCACCAGCTCTTTCACTTTAATAGAACCATGCTCAACCTGAAATGAGCCCTGCAGAATAATATAGAATTGATTGTCCTGGCTACCCTGGCGAATTACCGTTTCTCCTTCTTTGACCTCTCTGCGACGACCCACGCGACCCAGCTTATCGTTCACATAATCGGAAAAATCCCTGAAAGGGAAGCTTTTCTCCAGGTCTGAACGATTCTGCCACAGTCTCTGCATTTCACCAATTCGATTTTCTGCTACCAGAAAGGAATACCAGGTACGTTCATTGATGGCGCAAAGAGTTACCGGGGTCCTGGCAACAATGGATGCACTTCTTTCGGACTGCTGATTTACGGCAGCCATCTCCCCGATGATATCTCCCGCTTCCTTGATGGCCACCTCTTCCAGAGAATTACCATCGTGAAACATGACGCTGCACTTCCCGGTAAGGATAATGAAGATCAAACCCTTGTTCTCTTCTCCTTGCTTCATTATCACATCGCCGGAGTTGTACTGCTGGATGCGGATTTCATTCATGATGGCAGTGGACCATTCATTGGAGATGCCAGAAAAATGGTTCTGAAGCACCAGCATGGCCTTGACCAGAAGAGCCTGACTGGAATGATACTGATCGTCGATGACAGGATATCGCTTTCCCGCCCTGGCCATGGAAAATGTAGCATCGAACTCAGTGGGCAGATTCTCCAGATGCATGAAGACGATTTTCTCGGAACTGGATGCGATGGAATCCTTGGGATCTCCATGCAGAATTCCTTTACCTCCATCCGGAAATATTAGATCGTATGGCTGATGGTACAGAGACAGGATGTGATCGTACTTTTCCGGTGAGACCACACCTTCATCTCGCATCTGCTTGATATCATCCAGGGACTTGTTGTCTCCCACAAATACAATGCTATGCTTGCGCCCATCTGATTTCATCACGAATGTAGCGCCGGCCGTGGGGATAGAATGGACTGTATAGTGTGGAATTACCTGCATTCCGTAGAAGTCATTCTCCTGGTAGGGCTCCAGCTCAAAGAACTCAAAGAAGCTGTAAAGATCGTCAATATTGAGTTCTGTTTGAAGCGAAAGCTTCTGTAAAGACATCCAGTAGATCTCCCGGGTTCCAAGAAACTGTATCTTATTGTTGAATTGTAGAAGAGGGAACATGTTGCAGTGATCATCGTGGATGTGCGACATATAGATTGCATTGATTTGCTGACAGGAAATGCCTCGTGCATTCAGGGTATCCTCCAGATAAGGAGGGCAATCGATAAGCATGTAATTGGAATTATAGTTTAGCAGAAGGGCCGAGCAGGGCTTCGAAGGAGTGAATCCAGATCCGCCACCCAGTACATCGATGCCAAAGCGGAAAGGAGTCCTGGGCGTATAGCTGGGTTTTAAATCATACGCCAGGGGTTGCCTCTCGGTGAAATTGATGTCGATTGTCTCGCCGCCAACTTCATATACATTCTTGCCTTTGTGCAGGACCTGGCAATGAGCACCATTCAGTTCTACATCCAGTACCTCCTGCTTGAAGAAAGAAAAGTTAACAAAACCATCGATAGAGATCTCTTTCCCCTGGGGGTCCTTGATGGCCAGATACCGGGATTCCTTATACAGTCTCTGATAGTATTTACTGGCACCAATGGCATTGTATTCTTTAACGCTGGGTCCCAGAAGCGAAAGTTGCAGTAACTGCCGGTTATTCTTTACCTGCTTTTTATTTCCGCCAATATTTAGCTTCACTCCCTTCTGGAAATTACCCATTAGAAAAAGAAAATTATAGAGCGGGAATTCTGTGCTGTTTTGTAGCGTACCGTTCCGGTGCAGGGTATCCGGGATAATAATCAAATCAGGGAAGGGGATCTTCTGAATCATCAGATGCTTGATGATTTCCGGAGGGCAGCCAAAAAGAACAGAGAACTGCTCGCATTTATAAATCTTTACACCTGGAATAACATCAATTATGGGCATGGGGCTTCCTGAAAGTCAGTCTACTCTTCCTTGGACGAAAAGTTCAGCAAGATCCGTAAACACCGCTGGATGCAAGTAGTAAACCTCGGGCACCGGCCAGAAGCAGATCTTTTTCATCTTCCTAACCAATCATTATAGAGGCATTCTCTATGTTATTCGGAGTAGGTAGTTTCACTGAGGCGAGCCAGCTCAGCTGCCTGGGAAGAAATTCTGGTGATTCCATCTGATAAATTTCGCGCCGTTTCATTGATCTGCGATATCTCCTTGTCCAGACTTTCCATGGTTCGTGCCAGTTCCTTCTGTCCATCAATCTGTTCTCTTGAACTATTCATGACATCACTTGCACGATTTCGCTGTACAGTTAGCTCCCGTATTAATCCTTCCAGAATACTGGCCTGCTTTTGCAACAGGCTGGAAGTCTTTTCGGCCTGCTCATTGGTTCGATTGGTCTGTTCCTTTTGATGGCTTGCCTGTCGTGACGCTTCGTCGGCCTGTTTCCTGGCTTCATCGATGGTGCTCATGGAATCGCTCACAATCTGTGCAATCTGTCGCACATTCTGGCCAGTAAAGTCTGCCAGTTTGCTTACTTCGTTGGCTACCACTGCAAATCCCCTACCTGCATCACCCGCCCGGGCCGCTTCGATAGATGCATTTAAAGACAGAAGGTTGGTTTTATCTGCAATCTCGGTCATCACTTCTGTAATCTGACTTACGTTTGTGAAAGCTTCCTCCAGCCGACCCAGAATAGCATTCGTGCCCTGTACCGACGCCAGTACACTGGCCATGGATCGGACGGCATCGGATGCGCTCTCGGTGAGCTGCTGATTGGAGGCGCCGATTTCATTGACAAGGGCATTCAGCTCGGTGCTTCCTTCGGCCATACTCTCAATGCCCTTGCTCTGATTCTCTACTATGCTGGATGTCTGCGATGCACTGGCTGTGAGCTGTTCGGTCACCGCATTTGCCTGCTGCAATGCGGCGGCCTGGCTTTCGATTCGTCTGGTGGTATCTTCAATAAAACCCTTGAATTGCTCGGTGGCTCGATCCAGATCCTTTGCATGCATGGCCAGAACATGCTTTTGATCCGTGAGCGAAGATACCAGCTCTGCATTGGATTTCGCATGACCATCCGAAATCGCTGAAAGCTCTTTTTGCATACGAAGAATCCCGGATATGATTCCCCCCACAACCGGCAAATACACTACCATCACTGCCAGATCCACGAGACCTACGGTATACTCGCTATAGATTTCTGTGTCCCCGAACTGAACTCCGGATCCTGCAGCCACAAACAGAGCAACTGTAAATAGAGCTGCGGCCCACAGAGAAAGACCGAAAGTAATGATTGCAGATCCAAGAAGAGCCGAATAGCCCAGGATAATATAGAAAACTGCATAGACCGTGGAGTCTTTGATTACATCGAAGGCGGCCGGCCTGGAATCGGAGCATCCAACTATGATGATCAAGCCGAGCACAGCCATGTCGATAAAAACGGCCAGGCGGGAGAATCTTCGGGGGATTCGTCCTCCTCGCATTAAAACCAATGCAATTACTCCCACCAGAAAATACACCAGGGTGCCAGCTGCTTCAGCGCGGATCATAATCCCTGTGGAATCGCCGGCCCAGCTCGCAGATACCGCGCCTGCGAAGAGAAAGGCCAATCCCAGGCGGATGTAATTCACCGTTCTGTAGCCCCTGGCCATAATGTCCTGAGCTGTTCTCTGTGTATTAGTCATGAATCAATTCTCTCGCTCGCTCATTGTATGATAATGGGACAAGCGTGCAAAGATTTCCTGCCGGATAGTCCACCAGATTTTCCATAAGACGAATCTTTCAACGCTGAGGCAGTCATCTTCAAACAAGGAATGAGATACTCCGGTATCTATTATCGACCCCGGCATGTGCCCGCTGGAAGAAGACGAAGACAAGCTGGCCGGAAAACCTTCATATAACAAACTCTATGGTTTATGGCTTTTATAGGCATATTTATAGGTCGAGAACCCAGAGGCCAGGTTGTGCAAGGCGCCGACCTGGCTACATCCCGCTGAACGGTCCAACCAATCAACAAGGAGCGGATTTCATCGTTCCTTCACCTGGAGATGCAGGAGCCACCGGCCACCTCGGGAGAATAATTGGCTAAAAGAACTGAGCGGAGAACTCGGTGCGGGGAACACCGCTCAAAAGCAACCTCTCATTGATTTGCTGCTCGGATACCACTTCCGATTCCGATACTACTTCCGATAATCTATCTTATGTCTCATTCTGGAGCGGATGTAAAGAATAAACGGGCTGGTGGTTTTCGCATCAATCCGGGCTCAGTGCTTACGCACCATAGGCTCCTGAAAATGCTCTGAAAAGCACCATCAGCCGGCCGCCTTTTTCTCAACGAAGGCCTTGAACGCGGCCTGGTATTTCAAGGTCTGTTTCTTGAAGCTTCCCTTCATGAAAATAGACAGAATAGCCATGAGCCCTTTGAAGCGAAATTCACTGTCATTTTCGTATCTGGTTCGTCCATCAGGCAGGCCCACAAACAGGTTTCGAACTCGATTCCAGACCCCATCAGCCTCATACAGCACCCGGTATTCATCGGGTAAAGTATTCAGCTCTACAGTTTCTGTCATTACAATAGTTCGGTTTCCCATCTTGAATGTTAACCTGGCCTTGCTGCCGATCTGACCGGGACGCCCTGAGATCTGTTCATAGGACTGAAGTCCTTCCATCCATTGCGGGAAATGCTCGGGATCCGCCACATAGGGAGCCACGGATTTTATTGGAGCTTCAATGATGGTTGCTGTGGTGTATCGCATGGAACAGACCGGGATGTACCACGCTACAGAAGCCGGTCAAGGAGAAACAGTACTCATTTTTTTGCGGAGGCAACGGAGCGGAATGCCGGCACCAGAATATCCAGAGATGCGCCCCGAGGAACCCGGCCCTGATAGGACCAGACCCAGGCACCGGCCCAGCCATTGGCCTGCATTTCCTGAATCATTTTTGAGAATGCTTCCGACAGGGAACCGGAAGCACCTCCCTCCGAGCTTTCCATGAGAGGTCCCATGGGGATTTCACCAAGAACCACCGGGGCACATTGCTTTCGGTAAGGGGCCTGGCTGCGATAGATTTCTTTCTCTTCCATCCAGGAATAGAGATGCCACTGATAGAAATCCAGGTTCAGTCGGCTCCAGGCCATAGGCCACCGGGGCGCTACCTGACCCACTGTGATTAATGCATCACTTTCCTGACGGAGTATACCCGCCAGATCCATCAGGGTTCTGAATTTTCTGCAAGCTTTCCCAGGGTTTCCCACCAGCGACTGGTGGCAATATCCATGGGCGGCGAGACACTCTGTCCTGGCCTGGGAGTCCACACTTCAATGGAATCCTTTCGTGCTGTCTCCAGGGTCCGCTCCGCCGGCTCCGTCCATCCATGAAAGGCCAGATTAAAGGTTCCCCAGTGAACAGGAACAAACTTCTTCGCTCGCACATCCTTATGAGCCTGCAGAGCCTCTTCCGGAGTAAAGTGCACAAAAGCCCAGCGATCATCGTAGGCTCCTATGGCCATTAATGATACATCGAATGGCCCCAGCCTTTCACCGATCTCCTTGAATGCTTCAAAATACCCGGTATCACCGCTATAGAAAACTCGATGCTTCGGTCCCAGAATGGCCCAGCTGCTCCACAAAGTCTTATCTCGGTCCCCGAGTGTTCGACCGGAGAAATGCTGAGCTGGGGTTGCCACCAGGCGAATGCTACCCACGCGGGTCTCATCCCACCAGTCCAATTCTTCAATGCGTGAAGGTTCAATGCCCCATCGCTCCAGATGAGCTCCCACGCCCAGGGGCACGAGAAACCTGGTGTTGGTTTCTTTCAAAGCCAGGATTGTGGGATAATCCAGATGATCATAGTGATCGTGAGAAATCACCACCGCATCGATGGGCAATTGAGCCAGCTCTTCCAGGGACAATGGATTCTCATGAAAGCGCTGCGGACCCATGAAGGAAACAGGAGAGACTCGATCTCCCCACACCGGGTCAATAAGAATCATAGAGCCATCGATCTCTACCAGGATGGAAGAATGGCCAAACCAGGTAATCCGCAGGCCATCGGCCGGAGGTTCCGTGAATTCGCTGACACTCCTTTTCTGAATGGAAAGCTCCTTTTCCGGTTCGATGGGCTCATCGTTGGTGAGAAACTCCCAGGCCACCGCCAGGAATGCAGGGCTCTCTGGAGCAGGATGGACATTTACAAATCCGTCCTCGCCGTATTGCTCGGATTTCTGGATCCTTTCCAGTCGTGCCCCCTCCGGCGTAGCGCCAAAACTGGCGCAACCGGCGTAGAAGCCGCCCAGGAGAAACAACAGCGTCACCGTTGATAGGGAGAATAACAGGGATGAGGTGGAAAATCGTTTACTGCTTTGCATATAAAGAAACCGGCTAAGAAGCTTTCGCCGGAAAGGATCATTCGGTTACCGAAATCATCCTCTTGTCAGGAGAATTCTTTCAATCACAGTGCGCCTATGACGGAACCTGACGACTCACAAGCTACTGAAAAGAACCGAAAACGGCTACTCTGGGCCGCGCTGTTTATTGTGGGCATATTCTGTGTTTGCTCCATTATGAACCTGGCAACGGCCAGCTATCCATTCTGTGTTAGCGATCAATGGTGCTTTGACTCCGGCACACGTCCCTTTCTGGTGGCTGCATTTCAAACTCTATCCTTTCTCCTGGTTATTCTGGGTCTGGTGCTGGGCACGCGACTGGCGGTACAGATGCTGGTTTCGAAAAGAGCATATCTATATTTTGCACTGTTCTTTTTTGCAGTGGGCCTCTTTGGAAGCACAGTGTGGTTTTTGACGGTGGAGCCTGCTGATCGGATGGAGTTTATTCATGTTCCCATCATTGGACTGGGTTGCGTATTGCTCGGGGTTCTCTTTCTACTCTATTTCCCGGGTGGACTGCGAAAACGGTCTGTACCTTCCCGGCCGGAGAAATAGATCCGGACCGGGAAAGGCCATTCAGCATGGATTCAGCGGAATGCGAATTTCTAAGCGAAAGGCAAAAGCACCATTCGCAGCAGAGAAAAGAGAAATACCAGGCCGGACAGACCGAGCAACATCAGTCTGGTTCTGTCTTCGCGTAGCACGGCAGCAAGACCGGCAAAGAACAGGGCGATGGTGAAATAGACTGTAATCAATGTGAAAGCATCGCCAATCTGATTTGCTTTGATTCCTTCTTCCATTTTAGCCTGAGCTTCTTTTGCAAGCGCATCCCCCGGAGATCGTCTGGCCACTTTGTAGCGAGGACTTTCCAGAAAGGGAAGATAGGCGATTTTGGATTCCAGTTCATAGATGCTGGCCAGCACCTTTTCTCTATCCTCGGAGTTCTCGTCCAGCTCGTCGAATTCCTCCCATTTTGCTTCCAGTTCGGATTCGATTTTTGCTTCTTCGCCGTACTCCAGAGCGCCAAGCTTCTTATCGTAGGAATTGTCTGCCCAGGAGATGGCGCGAACCATGTCCTTGGATATCATCTTATCCACGTCAGCGGCTGTTCTGGGATCTTCCCGGAGGTATTCAAGGTACACCATTGTATCGAAGCTGGTAGCCAGAGCTCCGTTCAAATACTCCCTGTTCGCATCTCCAAACTTGATTACAGCCTGGTTATACGCGGTAAGACAGTTTCCACCCCAGAGAGCGGATTGATAGGCAGCGAAAGCTGCCAGAATAGTGCCCAGACCCAGTAGCACGGTAGCTACTAATTCCAGGTTTTGCTTTATACGAGACAGAAGACTCTGTTGAGAATCTGACATGGATTCCTCCAGGAAATTGATACGGCTTTCGCCGAGAAGAGAACAGAAGGCTGCAGAACACAGATTAAAGTCAAGCCGGAGCCGGATTTTTCGGCTTATTTATTTCGATCTTGCGAAACACTCTGTACCAAACGGATATTCCTTAACCGGGGCGAATCCGGTACCTCGGTGCAATGAGGCCCGGCCGGATCCCGAACAGGTTTTCGCTTCTAACTATTTGTACCGAATGCTAAGGAATTTATTTAAGACACGTTTAATGCTTGCAATATGATGCAGCAAGTAGACGATCTCCGGATGGATTCGAATGTCAGTCCGTCCGGCCCTGCTGCCATTTCAGGGCTTATGGGACTGCTACTGGCCTTTATTGGCGGTCTTGTGACCCTGGTTATTGTCCTGGAATATGATCCGGAAGCGCGATATCACCTGGATCATGGATTACCCGTGGAGGGCACGGTGGTAGATGTCAGACTGAATCAGAATGCGGATCCCCTGGCCTGGGAGCCGCAGCTAAGTGCCACTTTCTTCATCGAGTACCTTCTCGATGGAAAGAGTCACACTGCCATCTCCAGACCTGTATACGGAGCCCGAATGGACTCTATTCGGAAAGGATCCAGCGTATTCGGTTATGTGCTTTCCGACAATCCGGATTACATCATACTACGAGATGCGATGCCACATGCCCCCAGGGATGCATTCGCATTTCTGGGGCCTGCCATCTTCTGGATCCTGGGAGCCATCTGTTTGATCTTTGGGCCTGAAATGCTATACGCGGGGACCACGGCAAGTCCGCAAAATGGTGCGGAGATCGTTGCGGGTGATTCAGAGTGAGCATAATCCTGGCCATAGGAATTGGCTTTGCAGTTCAAACCTGGCTACTCTCTGCAGCGACGTTACGCAAGGATCACTGGTTAAAACTAACTTTACTGGCAGCAATATGGTGTCTGATCCCTGTAGCCATCGATATTGTGCTGATGGTCTTCGTGGATCGCCAGACTCCGGGGGACATCTCCGGTTTCGCGCTGCTCTCCTTTCTGTTTGTAGTTCCCTTTTACGGATTTCTAAATGCACGCCTTCTTCAGTCTATCAACGAAGAAACGCTCCTCTTTCTATCCCTGGCCGTAATCTATTTGCTTTCTCTAAACCTCTGGCATCCTGCCTGGTTTCTGATTTTGCTTCTACCTCCTCTATCATTAATTCTTCGCAGGCAAAATCCCGATGGTCTGGTGTCACCGCTATTGAGCTATGGCCTGTTTCTATTTCTGTTAATTGCCGTTGCATTGCTTCAGTTCCAGAGAATCTATGTGACCATGGCCATGCCGGCCAACCGACAGCCGGCCTTCTTTGAGCTACTGGCAGGAAGCATGCTTGCCATTTACCTGGGCTTCCATCTCTGGTTTGCAGCCAAATTTATTATGATCCTGATTACCTGTATTCGCAGTCGCGGCCGAGCACTGGCTCTGGCATTGATGCAAAGCAAGGTACGAATGCGACATCTGCCCTACCCGGCCATCGCTTTCATTCTTTTGATCCAGGGCGGCATCTATCTGGCCAACCGTCAGTTCCACTGGATGGAACCGGAACTGGTGATGGAGGTTTCTGTACTACTGCTTCCCCAGGCGGTGAACTTCTGGCTTCGTAGCAGATCTGCCTGATCCGCCTTCTCTACAGAACGACGGCTATACAGGTGGATCCAGATGTCTGTGCAGGCTGGAAAGCAGCTTTTTTCTGGTAAGTGGCTTGGTAAGAATTTCGGCGGTGCGAAAGGCTTTCATACGGTTAATACTATCTTCCATAGCATCCGCGGTAAAGATCACTACAGGTATGGAATCCAGAGTTGTATCTTTTCGCAGACGCGTAAGCATCTCAAAGCCATCCATTACAGGCATATGCAGATCAAGAAGGATCAGATCCGGAGGATTTGAGCGAATCATTTCCAGTCCTTCTGCACCATTGGCGGCCTGCAAGAGTTTCAATCGCTCTCCTTTGAGATAGTGCTGAATCAGTACACGGTTGTCTTCGTTGTCATCTACCAGCAAAACGGACTGACCATTGAAATACGGATTTCCTGCCTGATGGCTTTCTGCAGGCTTCTTCAGATCCGATGCGGATATGACTCGCTCCATTACCAGGGAAAAGGAACTTCCATGACCGGGCTGACTTTCCAGCTCTATGCGGCCACCCAGCAAATGAGCCAGCCGACTGGAAATGGTAAGACCCAGGCCAGAGCCATCCTGTCTTTCCCTTCGCACAGCTTTGTCCTGAACAAAGGCTTCAAAGATTCGGGCCTTCTGGCCAGGAACGATTCCAGGTCCTGTATCGATTACCTGAAATTCGAAATTGTAGTAATCATCGTTATCGCGGTATCCTCTTACCTGCAAAGTCACTGATCCGGAATCTGTAAATTTTACAGCATTGCCTGCCAGGTTCAAAAGGATCTGGCGAAGCCTGTGTTCATCTGTAAGAATCCAGCGAGGCAGATCGCGCTGAAAATCAGATTTCCAGGTCAGGCCTTTTTGTTGAACTACATAGTTGAAAACGTCGCGAATTTCATCGCATAGCTCTCTCCAGTCGCAACTACCTGGATGGATCTGCAATTTGCCAGCCTCGATACGGGAAAGATCCAGTATATCGTTTAGAAGATTTAACAGAGATCGACCGTTCTTTCGAATGGAGGTCAGATACTGCAAATGCTGTTCATCGCTGATTTCGTCGTATAGCAGATCAGCGAATCCCAGGGTTGCATTCAGAGGGGTTCGAATCTCATGGCTCATATTTGCCAGAAATTCAGACTTTGCCTTGTTCGCAGCTTCGGCGGCCGCAGTCACTCGTCTGAGCTCAATGTATCGACTCCGCTGACGAAAAACCCAGAGATAGAGCATGGTGGAAATTAAAAGACAGATGACACTGCCCACGGTCCATATAAACCACAGTCCCGGGGATTGCTGCTGCCAGCCTTCCCGCGGAATACTACCAATCTGCCAGGTACCTTCCGGTAATCGCACATTTAATAGCACCGGATTGGAATCAAATACCTCGGGTTCGCCCCAGAATACTTCGCCGCGAGAGCCCTGGCCATCTGTGCCTCGAATGGCCAGATACTCCCTCTGCTCTTCTCCCAGGCCGGCTGCAGAAAGCAGGGATTGAGTATCGATTACTACGCTTACCAGGCCCCAGTATCTTCTAAGTTTTCCTTTTCCAATGTAGACCGGGGTCCTTGCAATAAAGGCGCGGCCACCCTGTACCAGATCCACCGGTCCGGCCACAGTGGTGGTTTCATTTCGCATCATCCGCTCCACCGCCGGCCATTGCTGCTTGTTGGTTCTATAGTCCAGGCCAATAGCCGCTTCATTACCTTCCACGGGATAAACGTAGCGAACAATATTATCTGGCGCCAGACCCATGTTTCGAATATGGGCTTTGCTGCTGACCATCTCCTCGGCAATGGCCCTAAAATCAGCTTCGCTGATGGCAGGATTTACAGCCACAAAGGCAGTAAGCCCCCGGGTCAAAAACATGGTTTTATTTATTTCGGACTCCATGCGACCACGAAGCTCGCTGAGCTGATCGGTCATTCTTGCTCGTAGTTCCTGCCGATATCTACGATTCTCGAAATCTACTACAAGAACCAGCATGGAAAGAGTGAGAATTAGAGGCAGCGTAAATGCTGCCAGTGGGGCCAGAGCGGATTCGCTCCAGTTTCGATGCCGTAACTTTCCTTCTAACTTGAACATGAAAAGAGCCGCAGCCCCTAATAATTCCTCCACTCGGTATAGTCGTCAATCAACTGCTGAAAAAGTGCGTCGGCCATATAATGTCCCCCTGGATAGGTTACGTGGGTATAGTCCGCCTGAATCAGCCCCCGGCTTACAGCCTTTCGAAGCCCCTCCGGGCCTCCCAGCAGTTGATAGCCATCGAAATAGGCCAATCCCATCTCAAACGCTACTCGTTTCTGTATCTCGCGCACTCTGGAATGAGCTTCATAGGGCTGGAAATATCCATTCTGCTTGAGAAATCTATCCCAGGGCCCCAGAATCAGGATGGACGTATGAGGCAGAGCGGCCTGGATTCTTGCATACAGGGTTCTTAGCTGTCGTTCGTACAACTCTGCAGAGAATCCCTGGACAGAATAGTGTAAAGTCTGAGATTCATTGATGCCAAATTGAAAGATAACCAGGTCCGGAGCAAATTCCCTGTACCCGCAGGCAAACTGCTCTTCCGGTACTCCCAGAAGCCAGGCCTGATGGAGACCTCGCATCACCACGGCACTGAAGGAAACCCCCTGATCTGTTTCCACTGCCATGGCATCAATATAGGGTCGCCCCTGGAAACTCATCTCAATTCGTCTGGAGGCCGGTATCCTGAATTCCACAGATCGACAGGAATTCTGGAACTCTACTTGCTGCGAAAGGGTCTCTAACTGCCCTTCCTCGGTTCTGTAACTTAGATTGGCCCTGGCTTCATGTACATCGCCGGCTCGCAGAATCAGCCTTACTCTCTTCCAGGATTCTCCTTCGGTGCCAAACCGTGCATTCCTGGGGGACTGCGTTTCCGGGATGGCCGGCAACTCTGGCTTTCCCTTCTGATAGTTACGATACCTGGTAACATCGGACATGGGCGTTCTGGGGGCAGGCTCATGTATGGCTGTGGCCGATGGCCCGGAGGGCCGATGCGAAAACCCGGTAAAGCCCAGATCCGGAAATGGTGGAACATCAAAGGATTCAAACGGGATCTTATGCTTCTCGAAGCCTCCTCTGGTTAGATTCTGATGATCCATCAAACGTGTGGGCGCCCAGTCCACGAATCTAAGAAGTCCGCGGCCGCCATCGCCGAATCGCTCATGGAACCTTCGCTTGAGCCGTACGGTAAGACAATCCCCCCAGATTACAGAATCCCCGAAGAAAACCACACGAAGGGCTCGCCTGTCTTCTCCCTCTCCGTAAGCATAGCCCTGCTTTTCCAGATCCTCCAGCTTCTCATAGAATTCTGTCAGGTTCCCACGCAAAAACAGATTGTTGCGCACCTCTTCGAAGGCTACGGGAGCAGGAGTATCCTTTCGTCCGGAGCAGGAAGTAAGACCTACGAAAAGAACCAGAAGCAGGGTTCGTCGAACCAGAGATAAATGCATGGTCTCTTATGAAGAATCCGCCGGACAGCTCAATCCGAAAAAGAACGGCATCTGTGAGCAAAGTCCCGGGCTGCCTCGGCCAGGGCATCCTGTCTGGCGGTGGGCGGATAATAGAACGGCGTTAAAGGAGTCACCAGGCCGCTGAGAATGGTATGACTCATGACCCTGTATCGGGTGAAAATCTCGGTCCTTGCATCGCTTCGCAGGCGAAACGTAACATGATACTCAAAGTACTCAACCAGCGGAAACAGACTGCTGGTTAGAACCGTGATAATTACATTGGGAAGTCGTCGCCAGAGAGGAGTGATGTCGGTCTGTTCCAGGGTAATTTCCAGCACAAAGGAAGACTCCGGATTCGAGCGAATCCCATTTTCCTGCAGAGCCAGCAGTACCTGCTTTTCATCTTCGGGAAAGTAGTTCCATCCCACAAAATCCAGATGCACAGTGCATCGGTCTCTTGACGTGTTTGCCCCGTCCCTGTCCGAGGCCGAGTTGTGCATCTGCCCATCCGCGGGATCTAAAGGACGGGACCCATTCGCTGATCTATCGCTGCTTGCTGGATCGGATAACCTGGATGGGTCGGACGAAATCGGAGGAGGCGAAATGCCTGCGGTTCTGGGTTCCTGATAGGCAAATCCAATACAGCTCAGGGAGCTCAATGTAAAAAGGATAAACAGGCAGGTAGATCCGGCGGCATGGAACGCGACATGCAGTTGTATTCTCTGGGCTCTATTGCGAATCAAAGCCAATCCTTATTGGAGATCCTCGCCATCGGTTCCCAGGGCATAAACTGGATGCAAACATGCATCCTCCAGGAAGTAGGCTGTGGCAGCTTTCGCTTCTTCTTCAATGCTTCGAGAATCCACAAAAGGAGCTGCCAGGATAGCCGGAAGGCCTACCAGGACATGATATCGATTCACGTAGGTATACTGCCTGAGCTTCCGTTGACCATCCCACACTTCAAAACTGATAATCCTCTCTCTGGGCTCATAGATAGGAATGATCCCAAAGCTCCAGCGAAAGGCAAGCTGACTCAGCCTTCTCCAGGTAAAAGCAAATGGATCCCCTTCCATAAAGTCTGCATGGTGCTTTCCTGTGGGGAATCCCTGAATGACGATTCTAAGCCGCATGTTCCCATCTGCAATGGGCAGCAAGGCGGGTCTGGATTCTAACTCCTCCAGGATGGTGGCACGTGCATCTGGCCAGTCCGCCATGTGGAAATTTACGAATTCGGGCTCCATGGCAGGTAATTCGCATCCCTGTACTTCCGATCCTGGAAGCAGTGGTCTTGGCTCGGTGGCCTGGAACTGAACGCAGGCAGGAAAACCTATCAAAGCGACCAGAACTGCGAAAATCAAATTTCCCCTGTGTTTCATGATGCAATAGCCCCCCCTGGATCTGCCCCGGGCGGTCTAATAGACTAACGATTCCAGGATTCGGTTGCCCTTTTTTTCTATAGAGTATGAGAAGTAGGGTATGCTAAGTGTAAGTGAATCGGATTTGTGCCGGAATCAAAAGAGTAGATCAGTATTTTCTGAAAAGCTCAAAATATTCAACAGGAAGGACTGGAGTCTGCCTTCTATCGGGGTTCGTCTGAAGCCGGAACGTACTGGATTTCGAACAGATCCAGGCTGGATTCATGAAAGTTGGTCACAGCCATATAGCGCCCATCATAGGAAACATCCAGGCCGGTGGGATAGTCCCCTACCTTTTGCTTGAGCACCACCTTCCAGGTTTTGATGTCGATTACCGAAACCAGATCCAGTTCTCTCTGAGAAATAAACAGGAATCGACCGGAAGGATCGATGTCGATGGTATTGATCCCCCCACCCAGAAACATCTTATGAATGAATTGCGCCGTGGAAGGATCAAAATGATAGATCTCTCCAGAGTTCAAATTGCTTATTAATGCAGTACCATCTTTCAGGGGTACCACATGCCTGGGAGATCCTCCGGTGCGAATCCTGGAGGTTACCTCTCCTTTCTGCACATCGAAGCGAACTATTTCCCCCGGTCCATGAGGGACTCCGTAGCACATGATATAAACATCCGTGCTACCAGGCACAGGGAGAATACCTCGAGGAAGAGCACAAAATTTCTCAAAATGTTTGATAAGCTTGCCCTGCTTGAAATCGATGCGAGCCATGCCGCCCAGCCACAGTGTTACCAGGGCTTCAGAATCGGACACAGGCTCGATGATTTTGGGCATGAAGCGATATTCAGTGCCTGCAAAGTTGCGGATAGAATCCGGTTTTATGGGACTTCGAGCCAGAACCTTTCGAGTGGACAGATCAAAATATACCACTTCATCGCGAAACATATCGGAATAGAGGAGTCGGTCCTTACCTACGATAAAGCATTCTACAGCGGTGCGAGCCGGTTCCTCATGTAGCAGCTCAAACGTGTCCAGAGAAAAGATCTGCAGGGTGCCAGGGCCCAGCTTCTTCGTCAGAGCCCCTCCTCCATTGTTCAGATTCACAACATAGAATTCATTTCTATCTGGATGCAGGCATACCTGCTTGGGCTGTGCATCGGTTTTGATTCGCTTGATAAATTTCAGCTGAACTGTGTAGTTTGCAGGAATCTCATCGGCCTTCTGCCGGCTATCTTCCTTTGTGGAGGCTCCGGTGCAAGCCGCCATGAGCGCCACAAGAATCAGAGCTGCTACATTTCGCATATGTGCTGAAAAAGCCATGTATTAATTCTCTGCAGGCTCCGCCGATTCAGCTTTTTCTGGCGCCGGGGCCGCTTTGAACTTTTCCGGGATAGGCGTTCCCGCCTCAATAAGCGTAATTCCCTTTTCTTTATCAGTATTTCCGGTGCGAACAATATCTTCGATTCTCAGGCCTTCTTTGCCTACGTTCAGCCATTTCTGGAAATGAGGAGCGCTCTGTAGAACATAATGGAATCCACGATCGGTGGATAGCTCTGAACCCGGGGCCCAGGGCAATTCTCCACGATACACAGAGATTGTGCGTACAATCAAAGATTTGTCATCTACGGGAATGGATGTCCAGTTGCTGCGAAAATCATCGCCCAGAGGGAAATATTCTTCGGCGTTGGAGTAATAAACCATGCGAAATACGATGCCCATCTTTTTGGCCTGCTCCGCAATGGACTTAACAGTGATGGGTCCTTTTAGATCTCCGCGCACGGCCTGGATACGACCTTTCAAAGCCAGGCCGCGAATATGATCGTAGGTTTCTTTGCTGTTCAGCCATCCATGGAAATTGAATTTCTTATGGATTACATCGTCGTAGCGAAACCTCTTTCGCTGGAACGGACCGGAAATGCTCCATGCTTTGCGAATCAGATCATAATCCGGCTGGCCTTCGTAATGTTTCTTGATCACTTCCAGAGCTCTGGCTTTTGAACCTGGTTCCCAGAGCTTGCGAAATTCTTCCGGGGTAGGACATTCCTGAAGAAAAGCAATATGAATCTTGTTGGTAGCCACCACAACGCGGGTGAAGTCCATGAGCCAGATCCATTCAGATTTGGCCCAGGCAGCCAGAGTGAAATTCTGCGTGGAACCGACTCCAACATAGGCACCACCTCGATCCCTGACATGAGGTTCAAATAGATCCAGTCTATCTTCATTGGTTATGGTGGTGTCTCCGGTATCCCAGATGGTGGGCTTCAGATCTTCCTGATTGGTCTGATTGAAGAGTTCCTTCTGTTTTTCCGGGGAAAGAGTCTGCTTTTCTCCGCCCTGGCAGGACAGAAGAGACAGAATTGTGGCAAGAATAAGTACATTTTTGGTCGATCGAATCATTACGGAAAGACCAGGGCCGGGCCTCCCTCCGTCGACCCTTTTTTAAAATCCGGGCCAGGCCAGCGCATTTCTATGGATTCTGCGAAAGAACCCGGCTCCGGGCGAAATCCTGGAACCGGATCTGCTTTTTTACAGTCCAATGCAGTAGCACCGCCGCCGGGAAAAATACAACTGACAGCCTACCGGCCACGTCTGTACATTGGAGCCTGACCATGATGGCAAAATTCTGTAAAACAGTTCTTCTATTACTCACTCTGACATTTGTCCTTCCGGGCAACCTTCAGGCCGTTCCCGGGGATTTTGGTCCTGCGGATTTCAGTCGTGTACTTACCTACGCACAGCTGAATTACCTGGATCGGCGTTCCATAGATCAGGAACGAGGTTATGTGGATGCGGCCCGCACGGCCATCGGTTCCATGCCCGCTCCTCTGGAGCTTCTGCCCGCTTCCTACCTGGACCGCAGAAAGGAATTCTCACCGTTTGGAATCGTAATGCCAGGCCAGGTACTGAAACTGCCCTGGACAGATAAATACGTTCTATTTCAAATTGATGCCTCAAAGCTGGAAGAGGTAAAAAATAAGAGAGATGCCATCCAGAAAAAGAAATGGGAAGGCCTGAGCGAGGATCAAAGGCAGAAAGAAGCCCGTCAGCTAAAGGAAAAGCAACAGCTTCAGCGCAAGGTTCTGGATGAGATGTGGGATGCCACCGGCTTCGATGGCCAGGATTTCACAAAGGTCATGAGCTGGATTCAGGATAACCGACTGCGGTTCGGAACCTCTCCTACAGCCAGCAATACAGAGGACGAGGATTCAGAAGAAGAAAAGCCTTCCGGTCCTCCCACCATGAACTACTACTATTTTCAGGCAGCCCGGGGCTTTCTGAAAAGCTTTGATCCTCATGCAGATCTCCTGGATAGCAAGGTCTGGGAAAAGATTCGCAAAGAATCCGAGGATGCCACCTTCGAAGGAATTGGCGCTATTCTAAGAGGCGGCGATGAAGAGGATGTTATCGTGGAAACTCCCTTTCCCGGGTCTCCGGCGCTTCGCTCGGGCCTGAAAGCAGGAGATATCATTCGTAAAGTAGATGGAAAAAGCATTTCCAATCTTTCCCTCCGAGAAGTGGTAAAACGCATCAGAGGACCCAGGGGTACTGTAGTTTCTCTGGAAGTGGATCGACCCACGGATCTTACCACCAGAGAAATCAAGATCGAAAGAGATGTAATTGAGCGAAAGGCAGTAGATTCCACCTATTTGAAAGATCACAATATTGGAATCATCCATATTCGCTCCTTTTTGTTTCATGAAACGCCCATCACAGAGATGGTGCGAGAGGCCTACGAGGATATCAAGAAGGCAGCGGGTGGTGATCCTGCAGGTCTGATCATCGATCTGAGAAACAATCCGGGAGGAGATCTGGGCGAAGCTGTGCGAGTCACCGGTCTCTTTATGGAAGAAGAGCGAATTGTAACCTCTTTGAAATCTAACCGTAACAGCAGGGAACTGGAAAGCGATGGTTACCCCATTGTGCCCGACAAACTTCCCATTATGGTTCTGGTGGATGCAGGTTCTGCCAGCGCCAGCGAGATTATGGCTTCTGCTCTCCAGGATTATCAAAGAGCACTGATTGTAGGGGATCGCACCTTCGGAAAAGCCACGGTACAACAGATTCAGCCGCTGGAAACCAACAGTAGCCGCTACCTGGTGAAGTTAACCATTGCACGATACTACGCTCCTAACGGCTACACCGTACAGGTTCATGGAGTTCAACCGGACATTCGCATCTCCGATCAAAAAGATGGAGAATTCCCGCTTCGATTCCGCGAAGAGGATATGTGGCATCATCTGCCGGAGCTGGCTCAGAAAGATCCCAATCCTCAAAGAGAAAAGTGGGTAGAATCTCTAAAGAAGAAAGTAAATCCAAAGCAGGCAGAGAAATACCTGAAAGAGCATGAAAACGATGCAGTTCGCCCGGACTATATGCTGCAACGTGCATTGCCCTATCTAAAGGCCATGATTCAGGAAAAGGACTGACACCAGAGAGCATTTTGAGTTTCTTCACTCAGAATGCTTCGAGGCTTACGCCGTTTACATAGATTCGAAAAAAGAATCCTGGAAATTGCCCGGATGGATGAGAAGCTGGTGTCCATCCATCAGTACGGGTTCTCCCGAAAGACCGAAAACGGATTTCGCTTCCCCATTTATGGTTTGAGCATCGGCACTCCGGCTGCTCTAAAAAAGAATCCTGTAGGTATTGTGGCCGGTGTGCATGGCCTGGAAACTATTGGCGTTCGCATACTTCTGGACTTCCTGTATCACTGTTTAAGCAATTCAGAATTCTTTCCAGAACTTCAAAAAGGCAAGATCGGAATTCAGGCTTTGCCCATGGTAAATCCAGGGGGCGTAGCGCTACGGCGTAGATCCAATCCTGCAGGTGTGGATCTTATGCGAAACTCCGGAATCGAAGCCGAGAAATCCATGCCTTTCTTTGGAGGGCAGACGCTAAGCAACCGGCTTCCTTACTTTCGCGGCAAGTCCCTGGAACCCGAATCCCGAACACTGTATAGATTCGTTTACGATTCTTTTTTTCAGGTAAAGGACCGTCTCATTCCTGTGATCGATGTTCATTCCGGCTTTGGTTCTGTGGATCATGTTTGGTGGCCCTACGCGGGCACAAAGAAACCCTGCCGCGACGATGCTCTGTTTCAGGCCATGGGCCGATTCTTCAAAATACAGGCCGGGCACAGCCAGCTTAACTTTGGACCGCAGAGCGAATCCTATACCACCCATGGAGATCTCTGGGATCTATTCTACGATCATTACTGGAAGCTCCATGAGAAAGAAAAGAAATGGAAATCCCGATTCCTGCCATTGACCCTGGAAGTAGGTACCTGGAGCGATCTAAAAGAGAAGCCAGGCCGGATCTTTAACAGAAAGAGCATTTTCAATCCAGACAGTCCCAGAAAAAAGGAAACCATCGAACGATATCGTAAGTTTCTGCGAGATCTATTTCGCACGGCGCTTACAAAAGAAAAGGACTGGGCCCTGGCCCCTCTGGCCCAGGCTTCTAAAAAATAGCCGATGTCATCGAGATCATTATCATAGACGGTACCCTTTGCCGAAAGGAGCTCCGGCAACAG
Organism: Spirochaetaceae bacterium; assembly: GCA_002729885.1. Classification (GTDB taxonomy): domain Bacteria; phylum Spirochaetota; class Leptospiria; order Leptospirales; family Leptonemataceae; genus UBA3465. The sequence goes on along the minus strand of PBUB01000031.1, from coordinate 28,547 downwards.
AACCCCGGCCGCACACTGCATCCATTCCAGAATTGATTTCAGAAAAACGGTGTAGAATATCCCAATACGCTTCTAACGGACCCAGGACCAGGACCTGTTATATACCCGTTTCGGATTACCGGGGAGCGGTTAAATAGCGTCTGAGGAAATCCAGGGTCCCTTCCGGATCATCGGTGGTCAGATCATGACCGGCCCCTGGATGGACAAAGTAGCGCCCGGCCCGACCATATTTCTCAAAAAGTGTATCGCTACACCGCGGATCTACCAGGCGATCATTTCTGGAAACAAGGAATATGGGAGCTTCAAAATCTGCGTCCGGCGGACTAAATCGCATGGCCGCAAAAAGCTGCCGGCCAAAGTTGGAGATTCGCACAGGATACTGCTTCTGCAATCGGATCCAGTGGGCCACAGCCTCTTTATTCTCGAAGTTGCAACTTCTCGAGAATACCCGACTTTCCATGCGATCTGTGTTTTTCTGAATGAGGCCACTGCCGATGGCACGTAGTAGATCCAGGGCAGCAGCCGGCTGCATTCTATGATACCAGGGGCTCAATCCTTTCGCGCTGGAGTTTACAATAAATGCATAATCAAAGTCACCCGGATGGCGATGCAGCCAGTCCAGAGCAACCATACCGCCCAGGGAAATGGCAAATAGACATCGGACTTCATTCTGAGGGAGCGAAACCACTGTTCTGGATCTAAGGTCCTCTGTGATTTCAGGTATGGTGGCAGGACTTTTTTCCTGGTTTCGCATGCCGGTGCCGGCCAGATCCGGAAAATGCAATGAACCGTTGAAGGGATAGCGAGCATCCTTTTCCAGGAGATGACGAAAGCGATGCCAGTGCCCGCTCTGACGCCCCAGGCCTCTAAGAAAAACCCAGTGAGTGCGAGGACGGCTCAATGGAAATACTTCCCGGCAAATACATTGTCCATATAATCGGACACCCGTTTGATATAAATCTCTCGATCCTTGAAGTAGGCACCGCAATGGTCTGCGTCCTGTTCAATCCATAGCTCTTTGGGCTCGGATGCAGCTTCATACAATTTGAGACTATCTTCTACAGGTATGATTCGGTCCTTTTCGGCATGGATAAGAAGCAAAGGCCTGGGGGCAATACGACCGATGAAACGAAGAGGACTAACATCGTCCAGACTGTAGTTATAGATGGCCCGATTCAAAAAGTCGATGGCCGGCATCAGATAACGAGCAGGAACCAGGCGCTCCTGTAAACGAACCGATACCAGATCTTTAAGATTGGCAAAAGGACAATCCGCCACCACTGTTTCCACTTCCGGTCGAAGCGCAGCCAGTTGAAGAGCGATGGCGCCTCCCATAGAATAGCCCAGCAAAGCCGGTCGGCAGGTACTTTCCCGGTCCACCACACGTTTCATCGCATAGTCCAGGGCTGCTTCCGCATCCGCGTACTCAAAATAGCCAATAGAAGCAGCAGAATCTTCGCTTTCTCCGCGGGCACGATAATCGAAAATTAAAACATTGTAGCCTCTTTTCCAGAGGCCTGTACCGATTCCGATCAAATCATCCTTTCTTCCATGACGACCGGTCATAGCCACCACCGTGCGATCACTGCCGTCCACCGGAAACCACCAGCCCTTCAGAACTACATGATCTGCAGTTACGAATCTTACATCCTCATGGGGAACATCCAGCTCAAAAGGAGTGATGAAGTAATCATCCAGAAGGTCCTTCTTTTTTCGTTGATGAATGCTGTGAACGGTCCAGGCGGCCAGACCGGCGCTGGCAGCCAGACCGAAGCCGGCTGCAGAAGCCACCAGGCCCAGCAGGGTTCCAATGCCGTTTCTGGATGTCTTTTCTGACATGATTCTATTCCTTTCCGGGTTAATCTAATTCGACGCTACTTACCGCTCAAAGAGCGAGGCATAAATTTCATTCGCAGAGCCCAGAAGCTACGATGCGCCTTGCCCGAAAAAAGCAATGCACCTTCCTGGTGTAAATCAAGATAGATGGTTTTTTCACCCAGAGCCTGAATACGCATGGACACAGATCCCTGAACACTCAAGAAATCTGGCTCAAAGGTGGCCTGGCGGTCATCGCAACTGAGCCAAAGAGCAGCTCCGGGCTTTCGCTCCCAGCTTCCGGATGATTCCGGGCTATGATCCGAACGACCGGAAAAAGTCAGTCGAAAGCGAATACCTTCGGATTCAGGTAGCCCCAGGATTTGCACCGAACGTCCGGAGTACCAGGGAAGACCGTGCACTCCGGTTCCAGAGAAACCGAAGCGATATTCCTTCCACTCATCCAGCCGCGAAAAATGTCTATAGACTTCGCTCAGAGTTTTCCTCCAGTTGAATTAGATGACTTATGGCTACAGTAGCATAGGATCCAGCCGGCAAGCTGAATTTCATCCAAACGGACTCATCGGTTTCCCATTCCAGCTCCAGATCATGCAAGGGAATAATTCCAGCTCTTCTGGCCCCGGGAACTTTCATCTTTTTGAAGTCTTCTTCCGTTTTACCAAGATACGAAAGTGTATCCATCTCCAGCTGCAGGGATGGCCCTTCCGGGCTTCGCATCTTCTTTCCGAACATAGGCCCTGTGTAGCTAATCTCTCCACTTGACATCCTGGAGGATTCCTGGTCCGCCACCGGCACTTTGAATATACCTCCGGACTCCGATTTCACCGCCAGATCACCATCCAGCAAGTCGAATAGCTTACCCTGCTCATTGCGAAGACGAAGATAATAATTGAAAGCATAACTTTGAACGGCCGATACGCCCAGATCCAGAAGCCACTTCCTGGCCTTCTTTCCATCCATAAAAGACAGTCCCTGCTGCAAGGTGCTTCCTTCTTTTCCGAATCGCTGGGGGCCATAGAGATTGATCATGCCCTTTTCCATCCAGTGCGAAGCTGCGGACTGAAGCAGTTCCTGTATAGAGCCGGCTTTTGAATCCAGATTGCCGGCTGAATCAGCAGCCGGACCAAGATCGCGAACTAATATGGAAAATCTATTTCCGGCCAGGTGTCCTCTTCGCAGCGAATTTTCATGTCTGAGTATTTCCAGTAGTTCCAGTTCTCCGTCCAGATTCTTCCACTGGTTGTGAATCTCCTTTTCTATAACAGCGGCGGAACTGGAATCAGGAGAAATACCTGGAATGCGGAAAATTGGAACGGAAAATAACTGAGTGCATACTGCATTCCTGTCTTTCAGGCCTGCATAGCCCACTTCCCCTTCTGGAAGAGAAAACAGACGTGCTAGAATTTGCAGCACTTCCTTTGTGTTTAGATTGGATCTGCGAATCTTGAAATACAGGTACTGACCGTTACCAGAGGCTTCATAGGCAGGGATTTCCGTAACATGGAAATCAGAAGCCAGGGTTTTGATAGCGCCGCGCAAAACCGGCGGCAAAAAGCCCAGGTCAGCCGGAGAAATGGGAATGTCAGGTCCGGACATGGGCATTGCGAATGGAAGTGGCTTGCACGGATGTACCGGAAGCTGGTATCGCTGGATGCCCGGATTCCGGTAGCAGTAGACTACAATCCTTACTTTGTAGAATCAATCTCTTCATCCACGATGCTACGCACTCTGGCAAACAGGCTCAGTAGCTGCTCTTTATCCATTTGCTCCTGAGGCACATACGTGGCAAAGGATGTGCGATAATAGTTCTCCTCTTCCTGAAGGCGAAAACCATTATTCTTCATGATATCGGCCACTCTCTGAGAGTACGCCTTTGTAGTGGCGATGGTAACTGAATCCGGCAGTCCACCAATATGATGGACATGAAAGCAGCAGATCACATCTTCATAATCCAGTCGGTCGATTTCTCGTTTTAGCTCTTCAAAGGTAACTCTGGCGCGAGGACCTTCTGCTTTTGCGTAATTTATCAGGATCCGCTTGAAGTAGCGAACTTTCTTTCCATCCGGATTAACTTCGATTCCGTTAATGATTCTTCTTTCATCGGTGAGTTCTTTCATAATATACTCACCCCGGCCGCGACTGGACTCAAAATCAAAATGCTCGGAGGTAACATCCCCTTTCATGGCATTCTTGTTGATGTCGCTCATTGTATAGACCTGACCGCTGGGCAACTCATGTTTGAATGAACTTACCAGGCAGGGATTCACACTGTCATTTTTTATTTCCAGACGAACGGTTACGTATTTACCGGAGCCATGCTCCAGGATGTTTTGCACCGCTTCTGTTACCATGATGCGAACGGAATCTGCATCCATTCCTAGAAGTTCGGAAAGCCTTTTGGCCTGGGTTTTGATCTCATACATGGTGCCGTGGCGCTCATTGATACGCTTGCCCAGCTCCCGGGTGAGCACTTCCTCACGGTCGATGAGTGCTTCGTACACCAGGCGTTTGATGGATGATTGCAGGAAAGGAGATTCCTTTACGTAATTCAGTTCATCTTGAAGCCTTTTGTTTTGTTGCTCCAGTTCTTCCAGTCTGTTTTGTAGCTCTTCCAGCGTTACGGTCACTTCTTCCCCCTTCTGGCCACTGCCGCCGACAGAAAGATACTGCCGGAACCGTGGATAAGTTACACTTCCCTGAGGGCTCTTGCCGGCAAAGAAAAAATCAGAATCCAGAACTACTGGATTTTGCACTGGATGCAGACATAAGTCGGGAAACCGCAGACCGTGAATTATGCCAGAGGTAGTACGTCAGTAGGGTTCTTCTTCAGAGGAGCTGGCCGCCACCTTTTCATGCTTTTCCAGTTCCGTTTCAAAGCGTTCAAAGGCCGCATCCGGATCCAGGTTTCCGGATTGGGTTGACCCTCCCACGCCGGAGGCTGCCTGCTTGATGCTTCGCTGAAGCATCTTCAGCACTGCGCTCATCCGGGAACGAAGGGAGCTTTCCAGACCAGGGTCCTGGTTGAGCTCCTCTAGATGCTTGCGCAACTTCACCGCCCGAGCTCTCCATTGATGATCTACAGGATAAAGCAGGATCTTATCGTTTTCAAAGTCCAGTTGCTTGAAACCCTGTTTCTTGACGAATTCGCGAAACTCATCTTCTTTATGATCCGGAAACTCCGATGCCACTTCCTTTATGAGGGGCGGTTTTCCCAGTTCAAAGTAGAACCTTTCCAGGGTCTCGACTATCCTTCGCTTGAACTCCAGGGTCTCCGCCTGGCCTGCCCTTTCCTTTCGCTCCACAATGCGCTGCTTTTCCTGGTTGTCTCGCTTCTCCTGATTTTTAAGAGCCAGCCTTTCCTGATCTTCCTGGATTTTCTTTTTGGCGTTCTGAAACGCAGCATCTACAACGCTTCGCAGACCAATGAACATAAGCAGTCGATAGTACCACGGGATGAGACTCATATAGGCTCTTCTCAAGAGCTGACCGTAGGCATCCACAAAGTCACTATCATGGAATAGTTCGGGAAAGGTGGATTCGTACTTTTCTATCAGGAAGCGAAAGGCCAGGATCTTCCAGTGATCCTCCGGACCCATTCGCAGCATGATGTCTACCAGTTCCGGGAAAATGCCTGGATTCTTTTTACAGAGCACATGATAGGTGCCGTCTGATTTCTCCCAGGTAGAATGGAAAAAGCCATTATCGCTAATAAGCCTTCGCCAGATCTCCGGAGGGATGGACTGACGATCATCTTCGGAAAAGAATCGAATCTGATCGGCCACATCCACACCCAGACCCAGAATGCTATCTCGAATCTCTTTATGCTGATGATCCATCTCCTTTTCCCAGTTTTCCCGGTACTTCTTTTCAACCTGGGGATGAAGTTGCAGCACCTGCTCCACTGCCAGAGATCCCGGAAATCTGGATGTGCGGCCAGGGGAGGAAAGCAGATGTTTCTTCACCGCGGCAGCTTTCTTCTGTGAGAAATCTGCCGTCTTTCGCACAAAGCCTTCTAGATGGTAGGCCTCTTCCTGGGTAGAGATAGAATGTAGTTCGGACTTCAGGGCTGCATTGCCACGGTGCTCGGGAATAATTCGGGACTGCATAAATGCCAGACAGGCTTCGAACCGAATTACCAGTTCCTCTTCTCTGACTGGCAACAATCCGTATTCCAGAAGATAGACTACATCGCCTCTGCGAATCAGCTCTTCGCGAATTTCATCCCTGGCCATTCGCAGCATTTCCGCCGGAGGCACAAAGTCAAATGCAGAGGGCTGTAACACCGCCAGAGGATCCACCGCGGCCGTAGGTAACTGTGATAGATCCGGCACCGAAGGTGAGTTGATGTCCTTTTCCAGATCCTTCCAGATCTGTTCGCGATTGTATACAGGTCTGCTTTTCAGGAATTGCTCGATGCTGGCCACCGATTGCATCAGTAGCTCCTGGAAAAGCTGCTCAGGACCCACCCTTTCATCGCCCCAGTTGGCGATGTAGCAGGGAGTGACCGTCAATTTCGCGGCACCGGGTTCAAACTCGATCAAAAATACCTGAGCGATAAGACGATCGGACATCAGTCGCTGTAGAGTTTCCAGAGCCTCCTTGCGACCATAGTCCAGATTTTCCAGTTCCGGAATCTTGATCCCGGCATGAAAGATAACTCCGTTCTTGATTTGATCCAGGGCAGAAACAGACTTTATGGCCTTGTACAGCGCATGATGGGCCTTTTCTGACAGGTTCGCACCATGGGCAATGGCCTCCGATTCCTTCAGTATATGAAGAAATTCCTTTTTCTGACCTGCAGCGCTCATTGTATCTGGCTTTCCAGTACCGGTATCATCGCTTCCATGGCTTCGGGCACAGAGTCCACTATTTGAAATAGTTTTCTGTCCCCGGGCGATATCAACCCGTATTCTACAAGGAAATCGAAATCTATCAATCTCTCCCAGAATCTTTTTCCATAAAGGAACACAGGTATTTGATTTCGAATATTCATGGTTTGCTGAAGGGTGAGGGTTTCAAACAGCTCATCCAGGGTTCCGAATCCACCTGGAAAGGCGATAAGAGCCCGGGCAAAATACAGGAACCAGAATTTACGAGTAAAGAAATAATGAAAGTCAAAGTTCAGTTCATCGGTAATAAATGGATTGGGATGCTGCTCTCTGGGCAATTCGATATTCAGCCCGATGCTGGGTCCGCCAGCATCGTAGGCCCCCCGATTGGACGCTTCCATGATTCCCGGCCCTCCGCCGGTACAAACCAGAAAGCTTCTCCCTTTTGGTTTGGCATGGGTAATGGACCAGCGAGTTAATTCCCTGCTCACCTCCCGGGCGGCATCGTAAAATGAATCCAGCTCATTCAATCTGGATGCAGGCCTGGGAGCATCCTGCCTTTTTTCCGGCGAAGGGATTCGTGCAGAACCAAAGAATACAACCGTGTCCGTTACACCCAGCTCCTCGAATCGGTGCAACGGATAATGATATTCAGAAAGGATTCGCAGAGAACGTGCATGCTCCGAGTAAAGGAAGTCCGGGTTTTCATAGGCGCGAGGTGGTTTCATGTTTCTCCTGATGGTGCTCTGTATCATATGATCGGCCAGAGCCTGCATGGATTCCAATCCGGTACTCAGTTTAAGCACAGTTGCATTGGACGAGAAAGACAATATTTATTCCAGGTCCCCGACCTGCATGCAGAGGTCCTGACAGGGAAAATCAAATACTGCAGCGCGCCTGCGCCGTTATCAGAGCATAATCTAATTTGTTTTAGCGTGACAGGTGCATCCGGACTGAGCAACTGGTCTATATGCGGATCGCAGTTGATGCCCGGCCATTATCCAATCCTGGAAGTCGCGACGCCCGCTATGTGGCGGGAATGTTTGGAAATCTGGTGTCCAGCTTACCGGATGCAGAATGGGTTCTACTTTCTAACAAAGCCATATCTCCAGACTTCGCAAGTTTGCTAACTTCCGGCAGAGTAGAAATCAGAATTGAATCTTCTTTTTTACCTCAGCTGCCTGCAGTATGGATGCAAAGGGCATTGCCAAAGATGGTAGAGAAAGCAGAGGCCCAGGTATTCTGGGGCACCACCGGACTTCTGCCACGCAACATCAAGAAGAAGCTTCCAGGAATCAAAACCATTCTCAATGTGAACGATGTTAGTTTTCGCACTGCGCCAGAAGAGCTCACATTGATTCCCAGGATGGAGCAGAAATATTTTCTGGAGGAAAGCCTTCAGAGCGCAGACCGAGTACTGTGCCAGTCTCAGAGTTTTCGCGATGAACTAAAAGGGCTCTACCCTTCCATTCCTGAAGATAAAATAAAGGTAATCTATCCCGGCCTGAATCCGCCTGCCAGGAAAGTCAGTCATCCTCTCGACCTTCCCTTCTTCTCCGAGCATTTCTATTTGAGCGTGGGCACCATCGAGAAACGAAAGAACTATAAAGTACTGATGGAAGCCTATCGCAGAGCGCGAAGAGAAAATCCATATCTATACCCGCTGCTCATCGCAGGTAAGAAAGGAAAGGAGATCAAAGAAGAACTGGCAGATCTGATCGAAGGGGCGTACAGACCGGATGGAATCTACTACATTGAAGCGCCTACGGACGGGCAGTTGACCTGGCTATACGAAAGCTGCCGGGTGGCCTTCTTTCCTTCTCTACATGAAAGCTTTCCTCTGCGAGTGCTGGAATCTTTGATGCATGGAAAGCCGGCCGTGCTTTCGGATATCCCCATCATGCGCGAAATCCATCCTCATGGCCGATTCGCTTCTCCTACAGATGTGGAAGCCTGGAAATCCTACCTTCTGCAAATGCACGGGAAGGAACTTCCCAAACAGGCAACCTTTCAAAGCAAGAAATGGCAGTGGGATAAACGAAGTGATGAGCTGGTTAAAGAGTTCAAAGAAATCTTCAAGTCCGCAAGCTCCTGAAGGCAGTCAAAATAGGGTGAGCCGAGCCCGGAGCGGGCCCGACCACTGAAAGATTATTCTACTCCCTGGGCTCCAGGAATGTTTTTCATTAGCTCAGCTTGAGCGGGAGCCAGACATGCAGCGAATTTCAGTTCCTCGCAAGGAGTATTGTTGATACAGTCCTTAACGCCCTGAATGCTATTGGGTGCTTTCTTTTCGATTTCAACCAGAGATTTCTTGCATTGTTCGCCTACATTTGCATTGGCAGGCAGAGCCGGATTATTCTGGATTTCCTGCATGCTTTTGTCGCATTTCAGAACTTTCTGGCAAGCAGCATCGTACTGAGACAGATCTGGCTTATCGCCTCCGCACTGAGTGGCAGCCATTCCGGCTACAATGGCGAGGCTGAGTAGTATTCTCGATGTGTTCATGGGCTCACCCTGACCATATCCCATGATTCGTCAAGCCCGAACAGAGCACAGGGATGCCCCGTTATTACCCGAAAACAATCCGCTCAGCGCCAGGAAAGGTTTTGTTTGACCGGTTTGGCCCTCTCGGGGTCTCTGCTTCTTGCGGATGAATTTCACGTCCTTTCATTTTGTTTTCTTCTTTTTTACCACGCTAATTCTGGGTCACGTTCTGAAAGGACGCCCGCAGAGAGCCTTTCTATTAGCCGCCTCCTACTATTTCTACGGAGTATTTGAGCCTTATTATCTGGTTCTAATCCTTTTCTCCACTGCCTGGGACTATCTGGCCGGAATGGCTATTACAGCCAGGAGGGACTGGGAAAACAGGGGCGGAGCTCAGGGCTTTCTAGCTCGATTACCGGCCAAAACCTATCTAGTTGCCTCGGTTCTGATCAATCTGGCATTGCTGGGATACTTCAAATACACGAACTTTGGCATCACCATTCTGAACGATGTACATCCGCTGGGTAGTACCATGTTTGCGTTTCCGGCAGAGATCATCCTTCTGCCGGTGGGTATTTCCTTTTATACGTTTCAGTCCATGAGCTATACAATCGACGTGTATCGCGGGGTACTGGAAGCTAGAAAGGATCCCATCGATTTCGCACTGTACGTTACTTTCTTTCCTCAGCTGGTAGCGGGCCCCATTGTCAGGGCCACCACCTTTCTACAGCAGCTGGATGAAGGTTATAATATTAGAAAGAACGATATTATCGTAGGAGTTACCCGGATCATTGTCGGCTTCTTTCGCAAGCTCGTGCTTTCGGACAACCTGGCTCCTGTGGTAAACCAGGTGTTTTCCAATCCAGGGGCCTACGGCACCGTAGATATCTGGGTGGCCTCCTTTGCCTTTGGATGGCAGATATATCTGGACTTCGCTGGTTATACCGATATCGCTCGCGGAGTAGCTCGATTGTTTGGCTACGAGTTTGAAATCAATTTTCTATATCCCATGGCGGCCTCCAGCATCACAGATCACTGGAGCAGATGGCATATTTCCCTTACTACCTGGATTCGTGACTATGTCTTTATTCCCCTGGGCGGCTCTCGCGTTGGGCCTGTGCGAGTCTATGTTAATATTGCCATCGTCTGGCTGGCAACCGGGATCTGGCATGGAGCGGCCTACCATTTTGTCGCCTGGGGTGTGTGGCAGTTTGTAATGATTGCAGCCCACAGGGTATATGGGACCACCGCTCTGGGACAGAGGCTAAAACAGTCCGGAAGTCTGATCTACAACATTGCATCCAGAGTGTTTCTGTTTTTCTGTCTTAGCTTTGGATTCATCTGGTTTAGAGCTCCGGATATGATCACAGCCAATCTGATGCATGGTCGTCAGTTCGGCTTTGAGAACCTGAATGAATCTCTGGTTTTCAATAGTGCATTGTTCTCTCATAATCAACTGAAGGACCTGGGTGAATACATAGTGCTTCTGGGCCTTCTCTGGTTTTATGAGATCTTCTTTAACAGGTATCAGCTGGAATATTTCTGGAAGCCGGAAAACCGAAAGAAGCTCATTGGCATTCTAATTGCGATGATCTATATGATTATTGCCATGACCCCGGCTGAAACTCCAAATTTCCTCTATTTTCAGTTCTAGGGCATCCCGAACGACGCATGCTGACGGTGTAGCAAACATCTCAGGGATCTGCCCTGGCAATAGAACAGTGAAGCCAATCTGCAGGTTGTTATTTCTCTGCGACCAATCGGCAGACATGCATTTCCGGAATTTCCTTCCAAATCAGGATACGTCCCGGCTACACCCGTAGGCCCTTTCTGAGAATCCCCTTTTTTACTGGACTTTTCAGGGCCTCCGCAATACGCCATTGGTCCAGATGAAAAAGATTCAGGTAAAACAGGAATTCGATGTACCCCTTCAGAAGCTGCTGGATGCCCGGCAGGAGCGGTATAAGCACCTGGATAAGTTCCCGGAGCTAAAGAATGTCCATATCGAAGAAGAAACCCGGGACGGAGATACACTCAAACAGGTAAGGCATATTGCCATATCAGAATCCCTGCCCCAGGTTGTGGCCACGCTACTTCCCAGCGGTGCCGATACCCTGGTGGAGACCTCCACTTTCCTGGAAACCACGCATGTGCATACATTTCGCGTGGTGCCCGGCGGAGACCTGGATCATCTATTCGTAATTGAAGGCGAAAGCAAGTACTACGAACTGGACGGAAATCGTGCAGCGAGAGATTACGACATCAAGGTGACCAGCAAAGCCTTTCTGGTAAGCGGACTCGTAGAAGGCGCCATTGCCGATGTGTACGCCAAGCAGCTGGAAAAGGATAAGAAATCCATTCTAAACTTTATTGAGGTGCTGGAGAAGGAAAGTGGTGGAGAATCCTGATTCGGGCCGCGCTGAAGTACTTCTAGAGGCCCTTCCCTACATTCAGAAATTCCATGGAAAGACCATCGTAATCAAGTACGGTGGCGCTGCCATGGAGCAGGCTGCTCTTCAGGACAAATTTGCCCGGGATGTAGTACTCCTTCGATATGTTGGCATGCGACCTGTCATCGTGCATGGCGGAGGCCCTCGCATTAACCGACTGCTGGATCGCCTGGGTATTGCCAGCCAGTTTGTGGACGGTCATCGAGTTACGGACCATGCAGCCATGGAAGTAGCGGAAATGGTGCTTTCCGGTAATATCAACAAGGAAATTGTATCTTTGATTAATCGAGAAGGCGGTCGGGCCGTAGGAATTTCTGGCCGCGATGGGCATCTGGCCACCGCCACAGAACACTCCATTGAAAAATCTCTGGACGATGGCTCCACAGAAAGAGTAAGTCTGGGCCGAGTGGGTACCGTAAATGCTCGCTCCGTAGAACCCCAGATCATTCGAGATTTGATCGACAGCGAATATATACCTGTCATCGCACCCATTGCAGCCGATGAAAACGGCGAAAGCATGAATGTTAACGCAGATACCATGGCAGGTGCCATTGCATCCGCTCTGCGAGCCGAAAAGCTGATCCTGCTCACCGACACCCGGGGAATCCTGGACGGTGATAAAACCCTTACCGGCCTGACCCCCAGGGATGTAGATGAACTGATTCAGAAAAAGGTAATCTCCGGAGGGATGCTACCCAAGACCCGTTGCTGCACCGATGCCCTGCAGGCCGGTGTGCGAAGGGCCCATATCATTGATGGTCGGGTACCCCATGCTTTACTTCTGGAGGTCTTTACAGATCATGGCGTGGGCACTCTGATTACCCCGGAAGTACAGGTCTGGGTCTGAGTTTAACTGGCCCAACCTACTGATTTGATTAAGGGGCAACCAATGCATGCAATAGATGAAAAGTATATTCGAGATGTGATTCGTACCATTCCGGACTGGCCGGAAAAAGGGGTCATGTTTCGCGATATCACCACTATTTTCCAGGACTCCAAAGCATTGCGCGGAATCATGGATTCTTTTATTCAGCGCTACATTGATAAGAACATAGACGTAATTGCAGGAATCGATGCCCGGGGCTTTCTTCTGGGAGTTACTGTTGCCTATGCTTTGAACATCTCTTTTGTTCCCGTGCGAAAGAAGGGAAAACTACCCTGGGAAACCATTTCTCAGAAGTACACCCTGGAATACGGAGAAGCAGAAATCGAAGTGCATAAAGATGCATGCCAGAAAGGAGATCGAGTCATTCTGATGGATGATCTGATTGCCACCGGAGGCACCATGGAAGCTGGTATGAAACTACTGGACGGCCTGGGCGCTGAAGTAGTGGAAGCAGCCTGTATTGTGGATCTGCCGGATCTGGGCGGATCGGCGAAGCTGAGAAATGCAGGAACACCGGTATTCGCCATCTGCGAATTTGAAGGTGACTGAGATTCCTGAGCTGGACTCGCTCTGGAATCTGGCACCAGGCGTCAGTCATCAGCGATCTGTTTCTAATTCTTTATGAGGTTCGCTTTACTGATGCCAGATCGAACCTCTGGATCCATGGAGAGTCTAACTAACAAGCCATGAAATTCGCTATAGCACTGACTTTCCTTATGATTCTCCTCCCCGGGTCCCTGCTGGCTGCCCCGGCCTACCCGGAAGCCACCGAGATTCTCAAGCAGGAATGGAAGAAGCGCTACCCGGCCGAATTGAAGTCCGTCAAGGCCAATCCTGAAGGCAAAGGTGTTTATCGCACCAGGGAGAAAGCAGGTCTTACCTATTACTATCATTTTAGAGTATCTGTTCCCAGACTGGTTCGCGGCGAAGAACTGGAGTTAAATGAAGCCGGTGTGCGAGAAATAGAACTATGGATGCGATTCAGACCATCCTCCGGAAGCTACGATCTTGCTTTTGTACGCAGGGATCTTCTGCCAGGGGGAGGAGTCTGGATTCGCATCTGAATTAAATGCAAGTTCTCGAAAAGATGTGAATCCAGCCGCAATTCCATTGAATTGGAAAAAAGGCATGGACAACTGAGAGCTCTGTGTTCATAGCGAATCCATATGACTAGACCGTCCTGGGAAGAAATCCAATCCAGTATAGAGCAGAGAATGCGATCTGCCTCCGTTCATGATATCTGCATACAGGATTTCCTGGATAAAACAAAGAAGGTTTATGAGGGTGCTACCGGTCTGGTAGACTGGAATACCATTGGAGATCTCAACCCGGAAGATGTGGTGGAAATGGATGAGCTTCCGGTACCCGAAGACACCGGCGCTATATCAAAGTTTGCAATCATTAAGTTAAATGGCGGGCTGGGGACATCCATGGGATTGAGCCAGGCAAAGTCTTTGATTCGAATTCGCAGGGATGCGACCTTTTTCGACATCATTCTGAAGCAGGTCAGACATCTGCGCGAGAAAACCGGTTTGCAGATTCCACTTCTCTTTATGAATTCTTTCAATACCCGCGATGACACCTTGAATTATCCCGGAATCGCAGACATCAACCAGTCTCTGGAGCTTTCTGCAGACTTCATTCAAAATCAGGTGCCTCGTCTGAATGCAGACACCCTGCTCCCTGTAGGCGATGGAAACGATGGGGCCCACTGGTGCCCACCGGGTCATGGAGATATCTATAATTCTCTATGGATATCCGGCATTCTGGATACCCTGCTGCAGAAGGGCTTCAGCCACGCATTTATCTCCAACGGAGATAACCTGGGAGCTGTAATGCATTCCGGCATTGCCCATCATATGATCCAGGAAGGCCTGGACTTTGCCATGGAAGTGACCGCCAAGACCAGAGCAGACATCAAAGGCGGTGTTTTGTATCGCAGCCTTACAGGCCAGAAAAGAATTGAACTTCTGGAAACGGCCCAGGTTCCACCGGATCACAAGAACGATTTTGAAGACATCAGTCGATTCCAGGATTTTTCCATCAACAATCTATGGGTGAGTCTGGAATCGCTCAGAGATCGTCTACAGAAGGGCCCTCTGTCCCTTTCTCTTATCGTGAATCAGAAATCATTTGAAGATCAGCCCGTTCTTCAGCTGGAATCCGCCATGGGCGCTGCCGTAGGTCAATTCGATCGCACCCGAATGATTCGGGTGCCCAGAAAACGATTCGCACCGGTGAAAAGCTGTGCGGATCTTCTGGTTCGAAGAAGCGATGCCTGCGAACTGGATGAAAATCAGGCCCTGGTCCTTCGGTCCAGAGTCGAACCAGTAATTCAGCTGGATGATAATTACAAGAAAGTGCAGGATTTCGAAGCCTATTTCCCGGAAATGCCTTCTCTACTGTCTGCTCATTCGCTTACAGTGGAAGGCCCCTGGCTTTTCGATGCTCCGGTAAAGATTCAGGGCGATGTTCGGCTCATGAATCGCACCGGCGCTCAAAAGAAGATCTCCGCTCTCAAAAGAAGTAATTTCAAAGATGAATCTGTAAAGCCTTGATCGCCACCAGCCAGGCTGGAATTCCCACAGTGGCCAAACGGCTGTATGAAATGATGATGCAACGTATCAAATGTTGATGCAGCGTATCAAATGCCTATGCGAAATCATACCGATTCACAGAAATCGCGCGCCGATTGTAACGATCGATACGACTCTCGCCAGGAATTTTTGAACGAAAGTCACAAATGCGGGACAAATGCGGTACTGACAGACCTAAATGATTTTGCGTCTGAATAGCACATTTATTCAAGACAGACCGACCCGCCCATGGTAGTATAATGATAGAACGAGCGAAAGCTCCGGGAGGATATCATGCGATTTGCAAAACAGATGGCGTTCTACTCTGCCTACCATCAGGAAAAACGAAATATTCTGATTCATGTAGTAGGAGTGCCTACCATTACCTTTTCTGTGCTACTGGTTCTTAGCTGGATCAAAATCCCTGTACTAGAAGGATTTCCGGTTACTGTGGCCATGGTATTTACTGCAGCGGTGCTGCTCTATTATTTCACGCTGGATTTTATATTCGCCTTTACAGCGACTTTACTGTTCGGAGGTCTTCTGGGCGCCGCACATTATTTATCGCTGCATGTGGATACCACCACCGGCTGGATTATTTTCGCCACTGCGCAGATTCTGGGCTGGGGAACTCAATTCTACGGACACTTCGTCTTTGAAAAAGATCGTCCGGCCTTGTTCGACAACCTGTTTCAGGCTTTGATCAGCGCGCCTCTATTTGTGGTAGCGGATGTATTTTTCGAACTGGGATTCAGAAAAGATCTGGAAAACGAAGTGAAACAGATCCTGTCCGAGCAGGGAAAACTGAAAACCTTTGAGGCAGTAGCCCACTAATCTGAAATATACCTTAACACTCCCTCTACTTCGCAGCTGGACCCACCGGTTCAGCTGCGCTTTTCCTGATTCCATACTTGATTGCAGAAGTGAGCGGCCACCGAGGCCCGATCGCCAAAAACAGCCGAAGGCGATATGCCAAACAATTCCTTGAAGCTCCGGCTCATATGAGCCGAGTCCGAAAACCCCGCCTCATGAGCGGCTTCGGTAAGAGTTCGCCCATCCTTCAACAGGAAAGCAGCTTTCTGCATCCTGGCCCATAGCGCGTAGCGTCGCACCGGGATTCCTACCTGCTTTTTGAATAGATGCATAAAGCGATGCTCGGAAAGACCCGCCGTTATGGCCAGCTCCGTTACAGAAAGTATCTCAGGCAAAGAGCTGTGAATCTGCTCCAGCCCGGTAACAATCCTGGGGTCCAGTTCTGCTTCCGGATTTGAATTGGAGTTAGCTTCGAAGATCTGCACCATCTGAAAGAATCTATGGGAAGCACCTTCGCAATCTTCATCTGCCAGGCCAGTAGCCAGAGCTCGAAGACCCAGTATCTGATCGGTTTCCATTACATGCAGATCTGCAATAGGAAAACGATACATCTCCGGAACCACCTGCAGCACCAGCATGCTTGTTGTTCCCCCCAGCAGACGATGTCTTAACCCCGGCCCCAGAATTACTCCGGAATGGCGTTGCGCTGCCCCATCCTCCCGAAGTATTAAGCCAAAGTTCTGGTCTTCCTCCAAAGACAATAGAAGAGACGATGCATGATGAGAATGGAAATCGGTGTGCAGACCATAACCCAGGAAAAGTATTCGGCCCGGAAACACAAATAAGTGCCCCTGAAGATCACCGGATGGAATATTCGAATCTCTTTTCATCTTGCGCTGAGAATGCGATGTATACTGTGCACCGAAGAAATGTCCACTGAAATGTCAGGAAAAGATAATTGGTGAGGCAATAGACCTGGAATCCAGAAATTATTTCCCGGCATCCGTAAATACCTGCACACCGGGATTTCAGATTGATGAATGCTTCGTCCGTAATTATAGTTACAGGGAAGCTTTCCGGGAATTCCGGCCATCCATCATGAAAGAAATAAATATCAGTCAATATGCAGCTCGCGGAATACAGATTACAAGGTTCATTATTCTCATTTTTCTTATTCTTGCTGTGGCCCTTTCCTACAGTGCACTGACCCCACTCCAGAATCTGTTAAATATCACTGCGGTTTCCATATTTGGAACATACACATTCTTTTTTGAGATCTGGAGCCGTAAAAGACCCAACTCCTACCGGCTCAGTCGATTCTTGAGCTATCTGGATATCTTCACAGTGGGACTGGCCCACTCAGGCGCTATTCTGGATGAGCCGGAAGTGGTATCCAGGGTTCTGCCCCAGGCGCCCTTCTATTTAATCTATATGATATTCACCGCTGCTGCAGCATTGAATCTCGAAAAAAGATACCATGTAATTCGAATCGGGATACTATCCACTTTGATGGTTATTGCAACACCTTTTCTGGCGATGCTCAATGGAATCAAGATATCCAGCGACCCGGAGGTGATGTTCACAGCAGGCTATTATTCCAGGAACATGGCCATTTCACTGCCTCTTTATTTCATCACATTTACAATAGTCATGCACAGAATGACCGGGGTCTTCCAGAACCTGCTCAAAGAAAGCGATGCAGAAAAGGATAGAGCCCACCGCAGAAAAGATGAACTGGAAGACGCAAGAGAAAGGATGGATGCCACTGCCAGCGCCATTCGCGGCGCTGTAGGAGGCATGGGCTCTTTTGTGGATACATTCAACGATGAGATGCAAAGTCAGGCCTCTGCCTTTGAGGAAATCTCAGCTACCATGGAAGAGCTGAGCTCTACGTCAGAGAAATCAGCGGAGCTGGTTAGCAATCAGTATAAACGAATCGATAACATGTCCCAGGATAACAGCACCCTGGAACGATTGCTGGGCGAGGTGAATCAATCTGCTGCCAGCCTGGCCAAAGAAGTGGGCACTGCCCGGGAGTCCGGCAAGAAAGTCTCTGGAGCCGTGCGAGAACTGGGCAGCACCCTGGATGGAATCGAAAGCTCCTTTACCCGGGTTTCCGAGGTGAATCAAATTATGGCAGAGATCGCGGATCGAACCAATCTTCTGGCATTGAATGCAGCCATTGAAGCAGCCAGAGCGGGAGAACATGGACGAGGATTTGCTATTGTGGCCCAGGAAGTGGGCAAACTTGCAGAAAACAACGCTACGAATGCAAAAAGCATCGCGGACATTATTGGAGAAAGCTCTCGACTCATCCAGGAAGGTGGCCGAATTGCCGATGAAGCGGAGGCACGAGTAGGCGAACAGGAAAAGAGTATGGAGCGAGTGGATGAATTCTTCTCCAGTCTTTCTACCAGAATCGAATCCCAGCAATCCATCAATCGAAAGCTTGTGGAAGCTCTGAAGCATCTGACGGATCTATCAAAGGAAATCGAACAGCTGGCACGAGAACAGAGCACAGGCACCGAAGGAGTGACTAAAACCATCGCAGAGATGGAGTCCGGAGTATCCGGCCTTGTTCGCCAGGCCACAGAAATTTCGGACAGTCTGGGCAGAATTCGCAAGATGGCCAATCAGCTACAGGAATACTCCCAGGACCAGGAAGTGCAAGAAGCGGCCAGCCGCGGAAACCTATAGTGGGATGGGTGCTTTGCTTCAGGGGAAGGCCACTCCACAATCGTTAATCAGCGCATCCTTTATCTGAAAACTAACGGTGCTGTTATAATGGATATTATCCAGCATCAAATTCGCAGGCGCCGGATCCGAGCCAGTAACCCCGAATATGGGTGCTGTTTCAATCCAGCATGTATTGGAGCGACCCAGCACATCGCTTTTGATGTCAGGATTGGTCACTTCCTTTTCTGAATTTAGGCTGCTTAACAGGGTTGGATGCACATCCACTACCGTTATTTGAGCATTCGGGAAGCGATTTCGCAGGGCATCCATGAGCAGGGAAGCAGAACTATACATATTGGTTCTGGATATACCTCGCAGTATATCGTTTCCCCCGGCGCTGGACACTACTACATGCTGAGGAGACTGCGTATTAATAGCAGGAATCTGAGTAAGCATGTCGCAGAGCGTATTTCCTCCAATAGCCACACTTTGAACACCGGGGGTAAGAAAGCCTGAATAGTTATCGGAGTAATCCATGGTGGAGTCTCCGATTATAATGGTTGTGTACTGTTTATGGTCTGTGGAAAAGCTGCCCCAGTTCGAATCCTTTTCGTAGGCAGGGTTAAGAGGCTCACTCCATTGTGTGCAATCCGAAGCCAGGTATTGCACCGGCCCGGGCTGACTGGCCAGATATAATACCGCGCCCATAGTCCATACGTCAGGATTTGCCAGCGGAGTTTGTGGTTCCGATTTCGCCTGGCAATGAGTAATGCCTGGAAGTAAGAGGCCGACCAGAAGGACAGCCATTGCTTTTCTGCCAGGTTTCACCCTTTTAGTTAGACGGATTTGCGTCCGGGATCAAGGATTTTTGTTTTCCCGGACGATCCCCATCGAAACTCGCTGGGGCGCGGTTATACTCATCCTCAGAGTCCAGCCTGGTCAAAGTCCCGGGCCGACCTGCACTCATGAGTGCATATTTCCTCTGTTTTTCGCGGCACCACCGAATCAACTGTGGGTATTTACTGGAACCAGTCCATAAATGGGAGCGTGGGCAGATCAATACCCCATTGCTTTAATAGAATGGCAAACAGAGCTCTCAGGAATTCCACATTACCCACGGTGAGCCCCAGCGAAACCAGCATCACTACCCAGAAAAGATGGAGCACTCGGTTCGTATAGAGGCTCTTGAACAGTCCACCGACGGTTTCTGTATCTTCGGCTATTCGCTCAAAGTCCTCTACTCGAGGCTTTCGTAGCCAGTTTTCTGTAAGGGCAGGAAACATCCATAGCCTGAACCAGGGAAACAGGATAACGATGGGAGCCATTACAATGGTAACCAGAATGGACACTGGATGGGCAAAAGCCAGAATGGCCCCCAGGCCTGCAAAAAAGCTTCTGGAAAAAACCCAGGCAAACAACGCTTCCTTCACAGCCTTTTCGCCTCCGCCGGTGGCGAAAGTGGTGCCGAGCAAAATCAATATCACGGAAAAAACCACCCAGGCAATAATGCTTCGTATTGGTTTTCCCTTTGGAACATGCGAAAGCTCCTTCAGGGAAACTTCCTTTTTCTCCTCCAGGGCTCTAAGTATTCCAGGAAGGTGCCCGGCACCAACCACCGCGAGAATTCTTTTTCGCTTACGGCTCCTTGCAGTAGCTGACTTCTTTGTGGCCTTCTTGGTAGCCCTCTTGTGCGCATCCGGTTCACTTCCAGGAGAATCCCCGGCGGAAGAACCTACGGTTTCCAGTTCTGGATGGTCCGTGGCCGTGCGGCGAATGCTTTCCGCCAGATAATGATCCCGCTCATCTATGATTACTTCTTTAATGCTGTTGTATCGCGACGGCAAACTCTTGAACAGATCTGCAAAGGCATCTTCTTCTTTAAGCTTCTCCACTTCATCCGGATCTACTTCCTCGCGAACAAGCAGTGAAGAAAAAAGATAGCTGCCCAGCCACATTCGGCGAAAGAAGCCTACTTTGCTCCAGGCTCTGGAAAGGGTGGCGCGAATTTCTCGATCCGCCAGAACCACTCTGGATCCATTCTTTTCTGCAAGAGCCAGAGCCTCTTTCATTTCAGCACCAGGCTCAACTCCAGACTTTTCGCCGATCTTCTTTTGAAAGGCACTGAGCATTAGATTCGCCACCAGCAATGCCAGCTTCTTCTGACGAATTACCTTTGCCAGATCCAGCTTCTTCCACCGCTCGGGATCGCTAATGGCTTCGTGGCGGGGCCGGCACAATTCCACACAAACACTGTCCGGCTTGAACTCCCGGAATGCATGCTGCACATCCTCCACCGATCTTCTGGAAACGTGGGCTGTGCCCAGCACCAGGATATCAGCATCATCGGTTTTGATCCGAAAAAGGGGTCCTTCGATCTTGCTGTTTGCTTCTGTGTTTTTAAAAGATCCGGTTTTTTGTGCCATAGAGTTAGAAAGACTTGATATTGAATCGGCTTGCTGGAACACTTTCCGAAGTTCACCCTGATTAGCTACTGAATTTTTGGAGAAGGTTCCTGGAAGACTTCAAAGGAAAAATGATTCATCTGGGAGTGGCTGAATGGAAAGCCGCCAAAAGCCCGGATGCTATTCGCACCACTCTCGGTTCCTGCGTGGGCATTGTGCTATATTCCGCGAAGAAGAAGATTGGCGGCGTATCCCATGTACTTCTGGCGGATCCACCTGCCGGACGAATCGTCCAGAGAGGGAAGTATGCTCGTACAGCAATCGATATGCTTCTGGCCGATCTTCAGAAGCTGGGCATCGAAGCGTCAGAACTATCGGCTCGCATATTCGGCGGCGCATCCATGTTCGACGCCATGAACTCTGCATTCTTTAATAATATCGGTCAGAGCAATGTGACCGCTACCAGAGAGACACTGGAAGCCAGAAAGATTCCCATTGTAGAGGAGGATGTAGGTGGCAACCTCGGCCGAACCATCACCCTGTATCTGGATGATGGCCGAGTCTTGCTTCGAGCCAACGGGCAGGAGCGATACCTCTACAAGACTTAGATATGGCACAGGCAGAAGAAATAAAAACTCAGATAGATGCGATGCTGCAAAACATCGAAGGTCTGCCATCCTTTCCTTCGATTGTGCAGAAAGTACTCTCCATGGTTTCCAATCCGGATGCGAATTTCCAGGAACTGGCGCAGGAGATCTCCAGGGATCCCGGGCTTACAGCGGCCATTATTCGGCTATCCAACTCCGCTTATTACTCTCCTTCACGGGAGATCCGCTCGGTGCAGGAAGCCATTGTCACGCTGGGTCTTCGCACGGTAAAAGACATCGTGCTGGTAACTACATCCAGAGGTATCCTCAAACAGAATATAGAAGGCTATAAATTAAATGCCGCCGACCTCTGGGATCATTCCCTGCTGGTTGCCGGCATCTCGGCACGTGTTGCAGAAAAAACAAAGTCTGTAGGACCGGATGTAGCCTTTACTGCCGGCCTGATGCACGATGTGGGTAAAGTAGTTCTGGCCAGCTTCTTTCGCAAGATCTATCGCAAGATAGACATGGAAATGCAGGCCAATCCAGAGCTTCGCTTCACGGAGCTGGAAAAGAAATACATGGGCTACACACATGGCGAAGTAGGCGCCCATCTATTAAAGATCTGGCATTTTCCAAAAGAGCTTATCGAAGCGGCACTGTATAACTATGAGCCAGATAAAGCAAAAATTAATCCGGAGCTCACCGCCATTGTGCATGTTGCCAACATGATCGCACTATCTGCAGGAGTTGGCGTGGATGCAGGAGGCATGGCCGAACCTTTGAGCAAGTCAGCCCTGGAAAAGCTAAAGCTCACCGAACAGGATTTACAGAAGCTCTATGAGAATTTGCCAGAACTGCTGGAAGATCTGAAAGCCTTTCGAGAAATGTAAATTCCTGTAGGCCGCTTCGGGTGCTACGAGAGTTTGCCGCATAGAGTAATCTATTTCATGTCGCAGATCAAAGAACCGTCCAATTCACAGAGGTCCATCGCATTAATCGGAGCCCGGGGAGCCGGCAAATCCAGATTGTCCCGCAAGCTCGGAAAGAAACTGGATCGAGCTGTATTTTCCACAGATACTCAGATCAGCTTCGAAGCCGGGGGAAAAACCATTCAGCAAATAGTAAGCGAAGAAGGATGGAAAGGATTTCGTAACCGGGAATTCGAAATATTGCAGAAGGTAGCGGGCATGCAGCCAGCCATAATCGATTGCGGAGGAGGCATCCTGGTGGAAGCTCCGGAATCCCCGGGGGCAACAGAGTCTTTTTCCGGGCGAAAAGCTGAAATATTAAAAGAGTACTGCATTGTAGTGTACATCAAAAGGCCCATGTCCTGGCTTCTGGGGAAGGTTCAGGAATCCGCCTCAAGGCCCAATCTGGGTGGTGAGCCATACGAAGAACTATTGAATCGTCGTTTGCCCTGGTATGAGCAAGCTGCAGACATTGTTCTTGAAGCAGATGGAGCCGGAACCAAAGATCTACTAGCCATGATACTTTCGCATCAGTTAGTCCAGGAATGATCCCGGGACACCTGGCTGCGAATTAGTTTGGTTCTGATGCCAGACACTTTCGCATAAATTCCCCCTGGTCGGCCTGCACCTTCTGCACCAGGGGAGGTAAATACAGATCAAAGTGCCCTCCGTCGTAGGATTTCACTTCGCACAAATCGTCCAGAGCCCGCACCACAGCCAGATGTCCATCAGAGGAAATCAGGGCATCCCTGCTCGCCAGCTGGATAAGCACCGGGCATTTTACATCCGTCGCTGCCCGCATGGCGGAAGGGGCCGGAGGCATAATCAAAGAACGAGCGCAAATTCGATTCTCGAAATCCCCGGAAGCCAGGGAAGTGTACCCTTCGTTCGCGGAAGGACCCTGCAGGAATGCAAAATCCTTTCCAGGGGCTACCATGGGAATGTAATGAGGCGAAAGCCCCAGACGTCCACGGGCGCGATCCCTCTGGGCATGCATAAAAAGCCGCAGAAACCGGAAAAATCCAATACGATGAACCATAGCGCGAAACTCGGCCACCGTATCCAGGGATGGCACCTGACAGATCACTCCATGGATCTGAGGCCAGGCTAATGCTTCAGCCGATTCGCTGGCAACCTGCTCTCTATTTACGCGGGGTTTCAGAAATTTCTCTGAGGCTTCCTTCCGGGCACCCTGCTCCGCAGCAAGAATCAGGCCATAAGATCCGGCGGCCGATGCTCCCCAGATAAATATGGAAGAAACCTCCGGGCGGTCATTGGCCCAGCGAAGGGCCCCTCTGAGATCAGCCAGTTGACGCAAAGGACTCACTAGATTTCTGGGCCTGCCATCGCTCTGACCCAGATTACGAAAGTCAATTGTAAGGCAATGGAATCCTTGCCTGCGATATTCCAGAGCCATTCCTTCCAGGCCCATTCTGCGAGTACCTCCCAGACCGGTGGCCATGATAACGCATGGTGCGGTTTCGTTTGATGACCGGTAGAACCAGCCACGAACCGTTTCTCCCTCTACCTGATACTGCACATCTTCGCGAAAATCCAGATTCTGAGCCGGGGGCTTCCCTCTTCCCTGCAGCGACATTTCCTCTTCTGAAAATTCGAATCCAGGAAAGAAGACAACCACTACCAGATAGATGAGTATTAGAGCGGGAATGGCCAGGGCAATGTAAGTAAACATAGTTCAGTCCAGAATCAGAAAAAGCGGAGCCAGCCTGCACTCCGCTTTTTCAATTCGCACGCAGATTCCTGGACTCAGGAATCTGTCTTTCGTTTTAGATCACTGACAGCTGGGACTTTTTCCCTGGCTTTGAGCTGCCTGACGTAGAGCCAGAGCATCCGCCATATTGGATTGTAAGTCCTTGATACGAGTCGTATCGGATGGGTGGGTGGAGATCAATTCTGGAGGCTTGTTTCCACCGGCGGCCGCCATATTCTGCCATAGCTTTACCGATTCCTGAGGGTCAAAGCCAGCCATGGACATAAGCTTCAGGCCCACTTCGTCTGCCTCGGTTTCATGCGATCTGGAAAAGGGAAGCATTACGCCATACTGAGCTCCCAGACCCAGAGCCTGAGCCACCATAGGGTTTTCCGATGCACCCTGCACAACTGACAGGAGACCCTCGGTAACCATTGCAGTCTGAACCCTGGCTTTACCATGTTGCTTGATCACATGGCCCACCTCATGGCCTATTACAGCAGCCAGCTGGTGCTGATTCTTGGCCACCTGCAGCAGGCCGGTGTAAACTCCAATCTTTCCGCCCGGTAATGCGAAAGCGTTCACCGCGTTGTTTCTAAAAACAACAATCTCCCACTGTTCAACTCCGGTATTGTCCTGAGTAACCTGAAGAATGCTGTTTG
The DNA here is from genome assembly GCA_002729885.1 of Spirochaetaceae bacterium. Taxonomy (GTDB): domain Bacteria; phylum Spirochaetota; class Leptospiria; order Leptospirales; family Leptonemataceae; genus UBA3465. The sequence continues at coordinate 3,664 of PBUB01000031.1, read as the reverse complement.
CGACACACTTTACGTATTTGTTCAGATATGCAGATGTTTCGATCTGCTCCTTGCTCTTGATATCTTCAAAGGCTTCCGTGCCCATTTTATTCATCTGAGCATCGTCCACCAGAGGAAGCGATGCGCAGGAAAAGATCAATAAAACGCCAAAGACGCTGGCAATGGCGCGTTTCACTGGATTCATTCTTAACTCCTGAAATCTGGTTACCCTTTCGCCGGGCCGGCGCACTGAAGCATCCAGCATGTACTTTCGAACAACGGATGCCCCAGGTTTTCTGTATTAGACCAGACTACACCATTTCCTGCAAGAGAGAAAAAATCTCCTGGGCATACTTTTCCATATCTGCCGGACTGGCCGCACCCTGGGCCAGCCTGGCCAGATGATAGACCTGCCTGGCCACCCGCTCCTTTTTGCTGTCGGCAGCACCACCCGCCCCCAGAATCCCTGGACTGCCCAGTTTCTGGATCAACGGATTTCGGGTATTTACCAGAAGGGTATGCTCTGAAGAAAACGGATTCTCCTTTTCGCCCCACATCGCAGACATTTCTGCCATTCTACGCTGATGTTCTGGCAATAGAATCATGGCCGGAATCTCTTCGGATTTGAGCGCTTCTGGACGAATGGTAACTTTGTCGTTGGATACAGCCTGTTTGAACAGATCCTGAAGCCTGGACTTCAAATCCCTGTTCTGCTCATCTACGATGGAACTGTCCGATTCTTTATCCAGGGCATGCTCATGGAGCTCAGCATCCACCCGGACAAACTTAACGTCGCCCCTCTTAACTTCCAGAAGGCCTGTAAAATGACTGTCGATCATGGTGCCAAGATGAACTACCTGGATGCCCTGTTTCTGCAGCATGCGCAAGGCCTGACCCTGGGTCTGAAGATCAGAAGCATAGTAGATCTTCTGTGCATCCTTTTCTTTGCTCTCGGCAAGATATTCATCGATGGTAACCAGACGATTGGAATCAGAACCCAGGATTTCCAGAAGCAATGCATCCTTGGCCTGGTCATAGAATCTCTCATCGCTGAGCATTCCATACTTCACAAACGGAGCTATTTCATTCCAGATTTTCTCATACTCCTGGCGATTGTTCTTGCATTCATGCGCCAGGCGATCCGCCACCTTTTTGATGATATGCGATGCAATCTTTCGCACAACCGGCTCATTCTGGATATAGGATCGGCTGACGTTTAAAGGCAATTCCGGCAGATCGATGACTCCCTGAAGTACCGTGAGGAACTGAGGGATCAATTCCTGTGCCTGATCGGTTACAAAAACCTGCTGACAATAGATCTTTACATTGCTCTTGTTGAGGTCCATTTCATGTGCCAGGCGCGGGAAATACAGAATTCCCTGCAGGCGAAATGGATGATCTACATTCAGATGGATATGAAATAGCGGCTCTCCCTGATGAGGGAACATGTATTTATAGAATTCGTCGTAATCCTCTTTCTTCAGTGCCGCCGGTTGCTGGGTCCAAAGAGGCTTTTGCCGATTAACCTGGGCTCCATCGATTCGAATGGGCACAGAAAGAAAATCCAGGTACCTTCGCACAAGCTCCGAGACACGAGCCAGGTCCGTAAACTCGGATGCATCCTCTTCATTTAGATGAAGGCGTATCTCCGTTCCTCTTTTCTGGCGGGAGCCAACACCGATTTCGTATTCTTCGCCACCATCCGAGACCCATCGCACCGGTTCGGCTTCCAGCTGACAGCTTCTGGATTCAATCTCTACCTGCTTGCTGACCATGAAGCAGCTATAAAAACCCAGGCCAAAGTGACCTATGATTCCGGAATCTCCTTCTTTTAAATACTTCTCTGCGAATTTCTCCGCACCGGAAAAAGCAATACTGGCGATGTATTCCCGCACTTCATCGGCTGTCATGCCAATGCCATTGTCTTCGATTATTAGAATTCCATTTTCTCTATCAAGCTTCAGGTCGATGCAGTACTGATCGTCATCACTTTGATAGATATCTTCTGTAAGAGCCACCTTTTTGACTTTCTCGATGGCATCATGAGCATTGGATACAAGCTCTCGAATGAAGATCTCTTTCTCAGAATAGAGCCATTTCTTGATTACAGGAAGGATGTTTTCAGTATGTACCGATAACTTACCCTTTTCCATTGTTGCCACTTTAGTCCTCCTAATTCAAAATCTGTTTCTTGATGGGTTCCGGTTTTCAGAGTAGCGAAGTTTGCGAAACCCCGGCGATAAAAACTGCCAGCGGGTAGCTAATTACAGTCTAGTTATTCTTTGCACCTTTTTCCTCCTCTTTAGGACAGGGACAGCCCTGGAAGCATTTTATCTTGTAACCCCTGCATATGGCCAGGCAGCTATTTCGCAGTGTCTCTCCCTGCTCGGTGCAAACTTCTCCTGTGGGCATATCCAGACATTCACCACAGGCATCCCTTTCATCCGGAAGCCCCTGGGGATCCCTGGCAGTCTTACATCCAGCCAGAGAAAAGACCAGGATCAAACACAGCGCAATAAACATTAAACTCTTTCGCATATCTTACTCCTATCCGAGGGCTCATTCAATCGGATCAATTCTGTGGATTGGCAGTCTGCTGAACTGCCTGGACTCGGTTCATCAAATAGTCCGTAAATTCATCGAAACAGGCCGCAGAAAGATGACTGGCATCGGTGAATTGATCACATGGAAAATCCGTAGCGAAGTTCATATCCAGAAATCCTGCATTCTCAGATTGGGCCAGTTTTCGCATTTCTGGTTCCCAGATCTCTCGCACCGTTCGGGGCTTCAGCACATCTGTCTCCGCAGGCTCCTGGTCGATCCTGGTCCTGAGATTCTGGCTTACACGCACCCAGACCATATCCGAGGGAACATCCAGACCATTCAGTATCTCCAGGCATTGACGGGTAAAATAGAGCTGATCCGAAGATAGAGTAAATGGAACAAAGAAATCCTTCCAGATGGAGCGGGCATAGGCTTCCATCCTTTCCTCTGAATCCACTACTCCTTCCTCTGCCTTTACGGGCACACTGCCCCTTTCCTTTCGCAATGCATCTTCCAGCAATCCCAGAAAATTACGAAACTGTTCTACATGCCCTTCTTCCAGGCGATCCTGAATCACCCAAAGCTTGGGTCGATATTGATACACCAGAAATGACTTTTTCGCTATGTAATTGCTGAGATCATCCAGGGCATAATGCGAAGCATGCCTGCTAACGAATCCGGCCGGCAGACCTGTAATCATCACTTCATCCAGAGACACCAGGGCTGTTTCGTTCATCCCCTGAGGTGTCACTGCAAGAATTGCATGATCCGGGCGAATGTTTCTTTCTCGAAATTTTTCCAGAATAAAGAGATAGTAATCGGATGTGCCTCCGGGCACCGAAAAATTAAACAGGACCCAGCCTGGATAGGCGCTGGCGATGTATTCATTGGAAAAGGGCATTGTGCGAGAGTTCCCAAAAATCACCAGGACTTTCTTGCGATCTTCCTTTTTCAGATAGGCATCCAGCTCATCCACCATCTCCACCTTATGCTCGTAATTCTTGAATGAAGCGGTAGTGAGAAAGTAGTGCTCCAGATCCCCCAGGAAAAAGAGCTTATCCAGCAAAAATGCGGCCAAAAAGACCAGCACGGGAAACAATAAGATCCTTCGATCCTTCATCTATGTTTCCATGAATCCTGC
>PBUB01000030.1 GCA_002729885.1 Spirochaetaceae bacterium | reverse complement strand
TTGGCTTGATACTCATGAAGCTTCATCCACGCTTCTCCTGGATAATAAGAATTTCTGGACAGGATTTCCCTCAAGGGGGTCCTTGAAAACCGTTTTTAGACCATGCTGCGCCCCGATCTACTGCAACCCCTGGAACCATCGCAAAGAAAGGCTGTGGTTCAGGCCGCCCGAACCCTTCAAGAAGCCGGCTTTGAATGCTTCCTGGTAGGTGGATGCGTTCGAGACTTGATTCGGGGCCAATCCACACGAGATTTAGATCTGACCACCAATGCCCTTCCGCAGGAATCCAGGAAGTTGTTCAAAAAGACCATCCCAACAGGCATCGAACATGGAACCATCACCGTCCGGCTACAGGGGCATTCCCTGGAGCTCACCACCTATCGAACCGAAGGAACTTACTCGGATGGTCGACGTCCGGATGAAGTAAAGTTCGGACAGTCCCTGAGCGAGGATCTCTGCCGGCGAGATTTCACGGTAAATGCCCTGGCCTATGATCCCGTTTCCTCGATGCTCATAGACGAACACGGTGGATTGGCCGATCTGCAACAGCGTTTGATTCGCACTATCGGAAAGCCAGAGGACCGATTCTTTGAGGATGGACTGCGACCCATCCGGGCCTGCCGATTCCTCTCCACTCTGGACTTTCGCCTGGAAAAAGACACAGAGAAGGCCCTTTCAAACACCGAAATCCACAATAGAACCGCCCTGGTGGCTATAGAACGGTTTACCGAGGAGCTTCGTAAAGGCTTAAAGAGCGCAAATCCATTACCCATGCTTTCCACGATACAAAGCACCGGCTTACTACAGATCTTCTTGAATCGAGCCAATCTACAGACTCCGCCTGTAGAGCTCTCCCGGACTGAACTCTGTATTCAGGCGATACTTACCAAACATCCCGAGATGCCAGAACAACCGATTCTGGCCAGGGAGAACATGCTGGCGCATTATGAAAAGCAGACGCAATCCATTTCAGACTCTTCGGACTGGCTGATTGATATTCGCATTTTTTGCTGGCTTCGCGCGATATTTCCCGGACTGCCTTACCAGGAACTCATCGGCTTATTAAGGAGATGGAAATTTCCCAACCATACTATGCTCTGTATGGAGGCCAGTGCCCTTCTCATGACTCTCCCAGTTCCCCCGAAGACAGCATTCGCAGATTCGCAGGGCAATTCGCCGTCAAAGGAGCGGGCGACCCTGGCAGACTCATCAACTGAACCGTCCCGGGAATGGCTCAGCTACCGCGCCCTCATCCGACAGACTCTATTTCAGCTTTTTCGAATCCTGGACCATCGCCTGGAGGACTTTCTATTTTCCTGGATTGCCTATCTGGACTCCTTTGCAGCTGAAGCTACGAGTAAGCGCGAATGCCTCCAGGAACTACAGGCTGGCTACCGAGACCCATTTAGAATCAAGGACCTCAATGTGAATGGCAAGGATCTAATGGAACTGGGCTTTCAGGGCAAAGAGATTGGAAATGTGCTGCAGAGATGCCTGGAGAAAGTATGGGAGGATCCGACGCTGAATTCCCGGGATAGGTTGCTGGAGATTGTCGGCCGCCCGGAATAATGTCACACAGGCGCGTTATGGCCACGTTCTGGGCGGGTGATGAGTCAACCAAGTTAAGGACAACAGACCAGGTTTGCCTCAGGAAGCTCTACCGATGGACTGACGTATTTCCCGGCCTGAGACGCAAGAAACAGGTTACCCTTTACCGGCCATTAATGTGCGAAAATCATAGGGTGGCCGATGCACTCCAAGCTCAGTGACGATTCCACTGATAAACTCCCCCGGAGTAACATCGAAAGCAGGATTAAAGACATCCACTTCCGGGGGCGCGCTGTACTGTCCCTGAAACTGACGAACCTCATCGGCCTTTCGCTCTTCAATTACAATCTCCTGTCCGGAGGCCAGAGCCGGATCCAGGGTAGTTGTAGGGGCCACAACATACATGGGGATTCCAAAGTGTTTCGCAAGAACTCCCAGACCCAGGGTACCGATCTTGTTGGCTGTATCACCATTGGCCGCAATGCGATCGGCACCCACCATGATCAGATCCACCTTTCCATCCGCCATTACAGAAGCAGCCATACTATCAGTAATGAGTTTCACAGGAATGCCGGCTTCAAAGAGTTCCCAGGCAGTAATACGTCCACCCTGAAGCAAGGGCCGGGTTTCATCGGCATAGACTTGAATTTTCTTACCGGAGAGATGAGCGGTATAGATGGCACCCAGGGCCGTTCCCAGACCACCTGTGGCTACCGCACCGGTATTACAATGCGTTAGAATTCGGGCCCCATCCGGAATCAACTCGGCGCCATGGGAACCCATACGACTGCATAGCTCCTCATCTTCTCTATGGATGGCCACTGCTTCAGACTCCAGGCGCTCTGCAGCTGCCGCGGGATCAAATCTTTTCATTCCGGATTCGGTTCCCCTGGCATCTTCAACAAATACCCTTGCCACTCGATCCATGCGATCCATGCAATGAAACAGATTCACAGCGGTGGGTCTGGTTTGTCGCAATGCCTCTGTAATTTCCAGAAACCCATTCAGCCAGTCCGAGGCTTCCGCGGATTGATCTTTCCATGCGTTTCGAATGGCAAGTACTGCACCGTAGGCTCCGGCCACTCCAATGGCTGGCGCACCACGAACGCGCAGCATCTTGATTGCCTCAGCTACCTCTTCCAGATTTCTGAGCATTAGCCAGTGTTGCTCTGTAGGAAGCCTGGTCTGATCCAGCAGGGCCAGATGATCCCCTTTCCAGAGGAATGCACGGGGGATCTCAGTGGCGGCTAAATGAGTCATCTTGAAACTCCGGAAAATACTGAAAGAATGACTTTCTCGGGACTATGCGAAATGCCTGGCCATACACCCTCTCGAACTCCTCGGTGAATCCCATATATGGAGTCATATGAAGAGGGATTTGATTCTCAAACTGATGAATTTGATCCAGGGTCAATTCCATACCCGGAACCACGATGGTTTTCATAAAGTTCCAGTCACCCTTAAATCGCAAACTGTTGGGTCGCAGTTCCTTCACCCGTTCCGAAAGCTGAATCAATCGAGGCAGCGGGCAGCCAGCATCCGAATAGGCCACCAGGTTGATTTTTAGCAGACGGCCTGCCAGACCCAGAGGTTCCCAGACACCGGAATACTTCGGCGGATTGAAACGTGCTATGCGGATATCCTCGGTAAGCTGATCCAGAGCACTGGGAGGGGCCTCACCGCCATAGCCAAATTCGCCCAGATACAGCCAGTGATACAGATCAACCGCCTTCTGAGCCGGATACATATCCAGAAACCATTCTCCGGTTTCGGTCTTATATTCCGGAGTAACGTCATCTGTCTGTTCGACTAAATCATAATAGGAATCCATCAGCCGCTCCGCTGACGAAAGAATACCCGTATGGGAATTCCCTGCAAACTAAAATCCTGGCGAATCTTGTTCTCTATGAAGCGAGGAAATCCCTTTTGCATCTTTTCTTTGTCATTTATAAAGAAAAGAAAAACAGGCGGATTGGCATCTGGTTGAGTCGCATAAAGAATTCTAAAACCTGCATTTTTTCCCGGCCAATCCCTGAACCAGACTTTGATCCTGTTGTTCAATTGCGAAGTACTTACACGAAATGCGGATTTCTCTTTTAATGCGAATGCTTCTTTAAGAATGTTCAGAGTATTCTTGCCTGTAAGTGCTGAAACGAATAATACCGGCACGTTTTCCAGGAAACGAAAGGCGGCCTTCAAATCCAGAAGGAAGTTCTTCTGAGTCTTATGGTCCTTATCTGGCACAGCATCCCATTTGTTGATCACCAGGATACAGGGACGAGCAAACCGAGCTATCATGGCCTGAATCTTCTTATCGTAATCGCTGATTCCTTTCAATCCGTCGATCAAATGAATCACAATTTCGCTATCCTGCATGGCGCGCAGGCTTCTTCGCATGGAATAGAAATCCGTGGCATTCTTGACAGCGCCCCGCTTCTTCAGCCCGGCGGTGTCTATGATTCGAATGGACTTTCCATGATATTTAAACACAGTATCCAGGGTATCCCGGGTAGTACCGGCGATGTCCGAAACCAGTGACATCTCTTCATCCACCAGGCGATTAAAAAGAGACGATTTGCCAGCGTTCTGCTTACCAACCAGGCTGATTCTGAGATCGCTGAGCCTGTCGTCGCTAATTGTTGTGGAACGAATCTCCTTATTTCGCTGACGATTCTTCCACAGGTCTTCTATCTCTTCTTCAGTTAAAATAGACTGTAAACCGGTGGCCGGTGAATCGCTGGAAGCTTCCGTTTCCAGGTCGTGCGCATCGCGTGCATCGTCTCCTTCTGCCTCATCGCCTATCTCTATTTCGAGAAATTCCGGCTCCTCATCCTCATGGGCTGCACCTTCGCTGCCGGAAAGGCCCTGGTCCGGATCGCTTTGCTCGCTTTCAATTCGACCATCATCCATTTGGTCTTTGCTTGCTTTTTTCCTCTTCCAGGGTGGTAGACGATTCACGAGATCAGGATCGCGAAGAATAGCAGGAGGTACGCGAATGTCTCTTTCTTCCAGACTGGCCTTAATGGCTTCGCACAAGTCTTTTAGATGATATTTACTGGCTGCCGAGACGGGCAAAGGATCCAGACCATCTTCGTAGAAACCGTAGATATCGGATTCCTTTTCAGGAGCGTCAATTTTGTTAACTGCAAGAATGAGAGGCCGGTTTTCTTTTCTAAGCCATTGAATGAAATCCAGATCAAAGGGAGCAGCCGCCGGAGGCTCCATCAGATAAACCACAAGATCTACAGAGTTAAGATTCTCCCGGGCTCTTGCAAGGATTGCATCATCAAGCCCATGCTCCGGTTCCAGGTCCAGTCCAGGAAGATCCAGAACCTGAAAGCGCATCCCGTAGCGATTCATTTCGCCACGAAGCACATCCCGGGTAAGGCCAGGAGTTTCATGGGTGAGGGCCCGGTTCTTGCCCAGAAGTGCGTTGAACAGAGAGGATTTGCCTGCATTTCTGCGTCCGGCCAGACCAATTACTGGAATATGCTTTGCCATGCTTGAGTATCCGGTCTAGCGATTGGCATCCCGGAGTGCCCGTGCCATTTCCCGGTCCGCTTCTTTCTTTTTCTCGTCCTGACGCTTATCGGCCTTCTGCTTACCGCGGCAAATGCCCAGAAGAATCTTCACCTTTCCCCGATCATTGAAATAGAGCTTCAAAGGAACAGCCGTTAGCTTCTTTTCTCGAATCTTGCTTGTTAGCTTATCGATTTCCTTGCGATGAACCAGAAGCTTTCGGGTCCTGGTTTCTTCATGATTAAAATGTGTGGCGTTACGATAGGGCTGAATCCTTAGATTCAGCAAAAACAATTCATCGCCCTGAATGGTGGCATAGGAATCCAGCAGATCCCCTCCCCCTTCGCGAAGGCTTTTTACTTCCGTTCCCTGAAGGGCAATGCCTGCTTCCAGGGTTTCCAGCACTTCGTAGTTTCTACGGGCCCTCTTGTTCTCCAGTGTCGGGGTTGGCTTCTTCATCGCTACTGTCAGCGCTCTCTGGCTGGTCTGTTGGGCCTGGCTTTTCTTCGGAATCCGGATTCCCATTGTTTTGCAACGGATTGGATTCGGGCAAGAACCTGGGACTGGAAAGATTCCCCTCCAGTTTAAAGCACAGTTCGCCGCCGCCGGCGCCACCAAAGGCTGTGTAGAAGTCATAAATGGCAGGGTTCTCCTGCTGTAAATCTGATACCGGCCTCAAACAGATTCGTCCATTGAGCTGCATGGTGGCCAGAGGTCCCCGAATGGTGCCCCGGCCCGTGAGTCGGATATTGAACAGATTGGTCTGTAGAGAACTACCCTCAAAATTCACTCCTCCGCCATCGAAGCCCATCCGAATGCGGCCCTGACTTACTTTTAGATCAGAAGGAGACAGAGGCAGCGGAATGCCGGATGGTAGAGCTGTAAAATTTACACCCTGCAGTTCCAGTTCGATGTCACCCACCCAGGTGGAAGCTGGCTGAGCCATGGAATCCGGCAGATTGAGCTTTAATAGGGCCTTCTTACCCTGCACAGCCACATCACCGGCCTGCAAATCAAAAGGACCATTTAAAGTGACAATTCCTGTGAGATCGTCCCGGAGCAATCCGGTCCAGGATACCGTGGATTCTACCTGTGGACTGGAAATGGCGAAGTTGCCGGCCCGGAACTGAAAGCCCTGTATGTCATCGGAACCAAATGCATTTAGATTCAAAGATGTGAAATCAGCCTGCATTCCGATTTCCGGGTTCTGCAGCAATTTGCGAATTACAATGTCCAGGGGAAAAAGTAAAATGAAAAAGAGTACAAAGGAGGAAATAACCGAAACCCCGATCCAGATCTTCTGCCGGCCCGTAAGTTCCGTTTCTTCAAAATCGTCATCCAGCTCCAGACCCGGCTCATCCAGTAGCGCAGGATCTGGCTCCACCGTCTGAGCAGAAATCTCTTCCTGTTCTTCTAACAGCTCTTCGTCAGCCACTACCGGTCTCCTCCGCCCTGGGATGGTCTTTGCACCGTGATCTTCATGCGCACATCATAGACTTCCTTTTCTGCGTAGGGCCTGGTTATCTGTAAATCCTCAACCCGGGCTGACACAGCGCCGGTAACCTCTACCTGGTAGAGAAATTGAAAAATATCTACAAGCTTCTCCGAATTAAAACTGATATCTACCTGAACCTTTTCCTGGCCTTTGCTGACCTGGGTTACATTGGAGTTCATGCTGGATCTCTGCAGTCCCTGGCTTTCAATCATCTGTCGCAGAGTGTTTTTCAGCTGCTCCTCTGTAGGCGCCTGCTGCCCGGAAGGCAATCTCTGAATAAGCTGTCCCATTTCCCGAATCTTCTGTAGATCTTGCCGGGCGGTCTGCACCTCTTCGCGCAGAGTGGCCCTGTGCCTTAGAATTGTGACCACGCCCATGATCAAGATGGCAAGAGCAGCCACAAAGCCGCCAACGACCACAAACATCCTTTCTCTATCGTTTAATTTATCCAGCATCAGTTACAGTTTACTCCAGATGTGGCGCTGTCGTTGGCCAGGTTGATGGTGAATCGCACTCGTACTTTTTGCCCTGGTAGTTCATCGGACCGACTCTCGGTCACAGCGGAAAACATCTTACTCTCTCGTAGAGCCTGCTGCACCTGGGCGATTTGAGTGGATTTTTCCAGTTCCAGACCAAGATCCACCTGATCCTCTCTATAGTGCAGCACCTTTACCTTTAGATTACCGAGTTCACCCCGTCCGGGGGTTTTATCTGAGATCTCCTTGAGTATGTCCAGACTGCGAAAGCCTCCATAGCGAGTCTGGGCCATGGCCAATCGCTCCTGGCAGACTTTCTGAACCGCCTGCACGGCACTCATGGGACCTGGCTTATATCCGGGCACAATTCGCTGCGCTTCCTGCTGAGCCTGAGCCCGAAAATCCTGCAACCGCTGTCTATCCGACACAATGCCAAATATGAATCCGATTAATAGAACCACCAGTCCGGCAGATGCGATGTAAAGAGGTGTTGAGAAAGCCGTCAGTCTGATTTCTCCCCTTCGCAGGGTCATACCAAACGGAGTAGAAAGAAAATCGATGCGTTCCTTTTGCTTGCGCGCAAAATGCTCCATCATGCCCAGAGACATGACCCAGGGTGCGATGTTATCCGTTTCTAACTGCAGAGGGTATAGGTTTACAGGAATGCCCAGATTGGTTTCCAGAAAATCATCGCAGCCAGGAAGTGTAGCTCCGCCGCCAGATATATAGATGGAATCCGGTGAAGGGACGGGAGCAGAAATCAGAGTTCTTTCGATTTCCGATCCAATCTCTCTATAGAAGTCCTTGGTTTTGCGGATGATCTTTTTTGCATCTTCCTTGTTCAGTCGATACATGGCCAGCACGGCTTCATTGTATCCGCCGGATTTGCTTTCGCTTACATCCAGTTCCAGGTCTTTCAGAAGTGATTCGGTCTTTTCCAGTTCAAATCCGGTGACTTCTTGAATCTCCTCCAGCAGCGCATGCAGGCCAAAGGGAATGCTTCGAGTGAAGCATACCGCACCGGAATCCAGAATGTTAATCAGGGTGTCCTGGTAGCCAATTTCGGCCTGGCCCAGGATCTTTCCCAGATACAGATGCTCTGGAAGCATCTGAATTGCACTGGCCAGGGCAGCCGTTGGCACAGTCAGCATGCGGACGTTTCCGCCGCTACGAATCAAGGGATCCACAGCATCCTGGATGGCATTCAGTGGAGCTGTGTAGGAGATAAAATGACTGTTCTCTTCGTCGGACTTCCAGTATTCGCCGATGACCTCGGCATCCTCCAGAGAAATGGGAACCTTGTTTTCTACTTCGTTTGGAAGAATCTCCAGGGCCTGCACCGGATGCACCACGGGAATCTCAATATCGCGCACATAGGCTTCGCTCAAGGGTAATGCCAGCACATAACTGGCTTCTTCGGGAAAGAAGGACTGAATGAAACGCACCAGGTTGTATTCGTAATCGTCCCTTGCCGCTTCTTCTTCGTTTTCTGCATCTGGATTTCGATCCGCCCGGGTCACTGCAGGAAGCATCTCGGCCCGCAAAATGGTTCGCGCGCCCAGTCCTTCCTGAACCAGAAGTCCTTTAATGTATCGATTTCCACAATCTATGATCAAGTATCTGTTCTGAAATAATGCCATCGTTCAATCTGTCCGATCTATCCGTTCCCCGGCCCAGTAGCTCAATACTCCAGGCTCAGTCCTCTCTATAATACAGCAGCCGTGCGTTTTTTCTGTCGTACAGGCCCACCACTCGGCGTACCACCAGTTCCTCTTTTCCTTTATCGGAACCCAGGTCCACCGTCCCGATTCCTACAATGCGGTAAATGTCTCCTTCTGTCTTAATTAATGAGGTGTTTTCCCCTCCTCCGCCGGTAATTTCTTCGTACAGAGTGATTCCCAGCTCTGTCTGGACCTGAAAGGAAGGCAATTCTCGAAGCTTGGCAATGTCATCGATGTAGCCATTGTTCTGCCGCCGGAGTTTGAACAATTCCAGCACCGCTTTCTGACTCATGGCATTACTGAGAGCCAGTATTGTATGGTATCTGGCTGCGTTAATATTAATTCTTCCATTGTCTCCTGGAGGCGGCAGATAGGCGGTGATGTTGTTGGCCAGAACATAGTCTTCCAGGGTTTTTAGATTCTTCTCATCGATGGTCTGAAAGGCCAGTTCTTCCTGCTCCTCGGCCCAGCCTTCAGGAGCTCTGGACTCGTAGATCATCTCCTGGCTAAATCCCTTCACCATAGTGAGTTCCGAAAGGCTGAACAGCCTGAAGTTCTTGATCTTTCTGGGAGGCTGCAATGAGTCATAGTAGGATCGCTCGGCGCCCCGGCCTTCCACTGTATCGTTTTCATCGATCCAGTCGATGAGGGTATCTACATTTTCAACGGGAATATCCAGGGCCAGAGGTTGAAACAATCGCCTGAGCATAGCGCGATAGGTTTCGTTGGGCCGGTCCTCGAATGTGAGCACCAGGTTATTGATATTGATCTTTCCATCCTCTGGTTGGATGCGGTAGCTAATAAAGCATCCTTTGCATTTTTCGCTAATGGAGATGTTGGGTGGATTCAGGACCAGACCGCTACTGTAGAGATATTCTTCCGGAACATTGCGGATGGCGGCCAGTCCCGCCTGAAAGCCTGCATGAGCCAGGAGCCTGGCCTTGAAGCCTTCCGAAAGCACCTGAGCGGCCTTGAATTGACCGAGGCTTTTCTCCTGAAACGGCACCGCAATAAACTGCAGGGCCGTTACACCCATAACCATGCAAAGGAAAATCACAATGGCCCCTCGCCGTCCCCTTCTAGAAAAGGGCCTCCGACGCCTTGCTGCCGGTGCTCTCATACTTCGATAAAAAAGAAAGGCTTTCGTGTCCGAAAGCCTTTTTTGGTCATTTCTGCGACTCTGTGGTCGACTGTTTTGAGCGAAAAAAGATGCCGCTAGCGGTCTGATCTACAATTGCGCTGGCTCTCAATTCAGCGGTTCTCCAGGTCCCAACCAGACTTCTTTCAGATTCCGGGGGACCGATTGCTTCCTGGTCACGGAGTTCTGCTTGAATCGAATTGCGAAAAACCCGCCCTAGGAATACTCATCAGGCAGGCTTCGCTTTACTATCGATTATCGTTTTAGACCCAGCACTTCCTGGATCATTTGATCCGTGGTAGTGATGGTTCTGGAGTTGGCCTGAAAGCCTCTCTGCGTTACGATCATGTCTGTAAACTGATCTGCCAGATCCACGTTGGACATCTCCAGTAGACCTGCATTGATCTTACCTTTTCCAGCAAGACCAGCTTCGCCGATGTTTGCCTCTCCCGAGTTCATGGAATAAGCGAATTTGGTTTCTCCCGCTTTATCCAGACCCGCCGGATTGGTAAAGGTTGCCAGAGCAATCTTTGCCAGAGGCTCTTTCACGCCATTGGAATAGGTTCCTGTAATGGTTCCAGTATTATCGATGGAGAAAGCTTCCAGATAGCCCATGGGATATCCATCCTGCTCCACTGCTTTTGTTGTGAAATCGGATGCATACTGGGTTACACCTTTTACCTGGCCGGCCTCTCCCATATCCATGGTAAAGGTCTGGGTTTCAGGGTTTCCTGGAATGCGAAAGGATACCTGGATTTCGAGTTTTCCATCGTTCAGGCTGTCCACTCCATCGCTTACATTCATCAAGCGACCATCGCTGGAAAATCCCAGTTCGAAGTTATTATTTCCTGGAACCGCGGTGTCCTGTCCTGCCGGTCCTACTACATTCACAGATACATTCTCTGCGCCATCCAGGTTCACTCGACCGGTCCAGCGGTTCTCATCGGTCTTCCACATTTCCAGACGAAGTTCTCGCTTATTTCCTTCCGGATCATAAACGTTGATAGTGGTTGCATGTCCACGACGCTGATCCGGAGGTCCACTGATCCATTGATTGATCTGCTCTTCAGTAGCATCCGCAGGAACAATATCCACTGCCTGGTTCAGGTTGGACTGAAATACCACTTCCTGAGTAGCCTTGGCCGGCTTCTTGGAATAAAGAGGAATTTTGATATCTTCGATGGATGCAGAGGTGTTTACATAGGCATTCTCGTTTTCATCCATACGAGCATTCCAGCCCTGCACATGCAGACCGGTGCCCGGATGCACGTAGTTACCATCTTTATCGATGTTAAAGAATCCAGCTCTGGTATAGAATTGCTTATCGCCGTCGCGAATCACAAAGAAGCCTTCGCCGGAGATGGCAACGTCGGTGTTCTTGCCCGTTGTTTGCAGAGATCCCTGAGTCATGATCTTATCTATTGAAGAAATCATAGAACCCAGACCAACCTGCATTGGGTTAATACCGCCAATGTTCTCTTTCGGCTCCGAGGCACCGCTCAGTTCCTGGCTGATCATATCCATGAAATTCACTCTTTCGGATTTGTATCCATGAGTGTTCACGTTGGCCACGTTATGACCAATGACATCCATCCGAACCTGGTGGTTCTTTAAGCCCGAAACGCCTGAATAAAGTGAACGCATCATAAGCTTCTTTGCTCCTTATACTGCCAGAGACATGGCTCTGGACCCCTCTTTATTTGTTTGATACAGATGATTGTAATAAGACTGACTGGACGGATTTTCCTTCGCCGGCTCAGAAGTTTGTGGCGTTGAATTCTGCTGGGGAACCGCCGCCGGATTCACCGGTTGCTCCACCGGAGCAGATTTTTCAACGGGGACATCTTGATGGATCGTTGCAGGATCAGAACTGCCATTCACAGGGCCCGGGCGATTTTCTGCCGCTGGCCGATTCTCCGCCGAAGGCTGCCTGGTTGACTCAGGGTTCGCTTGAATCTCTGGAATATGCTTCAATAGTTCTTCAGTGGTTTGATTCAGCTCTTTGGCTCCAGGCTGACCTTCCGGTATTCTGGTCTCAGGCCCCCGGGTGCCAGGAGCTGTGGTTTCGCCGCTATCAGGGATGCCAGGATTGGCAGGATTATTATTTCCGGGCTGAACCGGCCCCCCGGGTTGTCCGCTTGCAGGATTTCGCGCCGGATTGGCCGGTGGATTAATGGCTGAAGGATCGGACTCATAGTTTGCCTGATTTCCGGGCTGCGTAGGAGTTCTCTGGCTGGCCGGTCCTCCGTCGGGACCATAGCCACCGTATTCTTTCTTGAATTGATGCGGATCTCCAATCAAGGAGATGTCATTTAGATTGATGGTGCGGCCACGGACCTTAACGAATCCTTCGCCAGATCCATCATAGAAAATAGCTGCAGCAACACCGGTCACTTCCTGGCCGGTAACGAAGTCTTTACCTACAATGAATTTTCCCACCAGGTTCGCCGATTGTCTTTCGCTGAGTTTGCTTAGATTCTTGGACACATTCTGCATCTGCTCCAGAGATGAGAACTGAGCCATCTGGGCGATGAACTCCTGGTCCGTCTGAGGTTTGGTTGGATCTTGATGAGTTAATTGAGTTACCAGTAACTTGAGAAAGTCCTCCTTTCCCAGAGACTTCACTGTTTGACGTACTTCGACGCCATTCAGTCCGCTGTCTTTGAGCTTTTGCTGCTTCTCCAGCTCATTTTTGATGCTTACGGATCTGTCCTGCTGGAGGTACTGGTCTTTCGCTTTTAGATCTACTGGTTCCATATCGTTTATATTTCAATTCTTTCGCTAACTCGAATCTATCTCTCTATGTTTGCCATTCGTTCTAAGGCCGCAGTCTCGCTTATAAAACACTGACGGTGCTTCAAATTCACTGTCACACACTCAGATCGATTCTGCCGGCTCCACCTGCCATCAGAAGACTTTCGCTTACATCGGAGATGGAGCGTTCTTCCCAGGAAGGTCCGTCATTATCGTACTTCTCGGTATTTTCCATTTTTTCTGAAGGTGAGTTTCCTTCTCGTTGCTGACTATTTCCGTTTTCCAGATTCTGTCCCTGGAAGTTCATAGATTGCCGATTGTCCTGCTGCATCTGGCTTTGCAGGGATTCTCTTGTCTTGATGCTTAGATTATCCAGCTGAATGCCATGTCGGGCCAGTTCCTGGCGCAGGTTCTCAATGTCTTCCTTGATCATTTTGAAAGCCTGCTGGTTTTCCACCAGGAGCTTTCCGGTAATCACATTGTCCTTCATTACCAGATCCAGATGCATACGACCCAGATGCTCTGGATTCATGCGGATCTGTGCTGTGGATCTACCATCGGAACCCATGCGAACCCGGGCCTGCTCAACCATTTGCTGGAATTGCTTGCGATCGAAAGGCAATTGCTCTTTCGCATCGGTGGATGCACTGGCTTTCGCATTGGCTGCAGCCACAGAATCCATTCTAAAATTCAAGCTCTGTCCGTCGGATCGAGATTGCTGCTGATTCTGCTGATCTCCGCCTTTACCGCTGGTAGAAGCCTTTTCATCTGTGCGAACTCGCATCTCGGAAGAAAGCGTGGGACCTTCTACGGTCCATTTATTGTCAGGCACCTGACGTCCGCCCAGGGTATTTCCGGCCACATTTACATCGGCCCCGGGGCGATTGCTGGCCTGAACCAGTTCTTTAAGATTCTTGATATCTTTACTGTCCAGCTCATCGGCGATTCGCTGGACAACACTTTCCAGATCCTTTCCATCCTTCAGGGCCTTCATGGCTTTTTCGAATTCTGGATGCGCCTGGATCTTCTCTCTTAGATCTTTAATTTCCGGTCGATCCAGTGAGCTAAGTTTATCCCACAGCCCGCTGCCGGATTTAT
Organism: Spirochaetaceae bacterium; assembly: GCA_002729885.1. Lineage (GTDB taxonomy): Bacteria > Spirochaetota > Leptospiria > Leptospirales > Leptonemataceae > UBA3465. The sequence continues at coordinate 50,746 of PBUB01000030.1, read as the reverse complement.
CTGATCCAGACTCCTGAGCTTTCTCACTTCCCTGGGAATCCTTCAGGGCCTTCTTCATGATGGCATCTACCAGTGCAGACTCCTGCACATCCGCTGACTTACGAGTCTGCTGGTTGAAGTTACCGCTAATTCCTGCGATGGTGCCGGCTTCTTTTGACTTATCGTCTGACTTTGATTCTTCAGTGGTCTTGCTTTTTTCCTGACGGCTGTCCCGGGCGCTCTGTAGCTTTTCAGCCTTTTCCTGAGCCTTCTCTTTGTCTGAGGCCTGTTTTTCTTCGGTTCGCTTTTCCTGATCCCGAGCACGCTCATCCAGGGCCCGGCTTTTCTCTTCCTTTTCCCTGGCTGCAGCTTCTCGATCTCGGGCGGCCTCTTTCTTCTGTTGCCTGGCGTCGCTATCTCTTAGCTCCTGAGCACGGTTCTGGCTTTCTTCCAGGTGGTTTCGCTGCTCGGAAACGTAGCTTTCTGTATCGTTATTATTTCTGATGTCGCTGGATTCCCGCTGGGATCCGTCGGCTCCGTCCATGTTTGCGGCATAAAAGTAGCTCTGGGAATCTCGGACCTTCTCCGTCTGCGGAGGAATGCTGAACTGAAACTGGCTTGCAGGCTGATTAGCCGGATCTGCCTCGGTGGGAGTCACCGGAGCAAGAGCCACCGGATTAAACGAGTCTCTGGCAGGATTGAACTCACCGGGAAAACTCCTGGCCCCGGAGATACCTCTGCCTTCAGGATCGGAAGCACCCAGTAGACTGACAAAGCTCAGGCCCTGCGGGGCTTCTGGATTTCCCCTGGAAGTGGTGGTTCCTTCCGGACTTTTCTGACCGGTGATTAATGGAAGCATTGCACTTTGCATCGTTCTTTGATTCGTAAATTTTGCCCTCTTCCATAAGTGAATTTGATGGATCCAGGAGGCACCGAACGGCTAAACGGGATTTTTTTTAAAACTGGTGCTTAAGGCGACATAAGCGTCTTTTCGGAGGTGACATAAAGCTTTCAAGCTGGCAGCTAATTCCATGGAGCTTTGTGGCCCGGCTTCATTGGAGCGGATTCGGAGAACTGCATCCAGGATTCTTGCCGGGTCCCAATCGGGTCACATTACTTATCTCAATAGCTGGAACGAAAATCCAGCTCGGGCCTGCAAACCGATAACGGGCGCCGCCGCTCGGCTCTGCATCCCCAAAACGGGAGCCGCCCCTCTGGTTATGACCGGTGCATCTGCCGCTTTGCGAAGAGGCGTCTGAGAACTCTCAGAACTTGACACTGATAGCTCCGCTTTACCACTGACATCATGCATGAGCCCAAAACCAGCCAGGAGCGAGTAGAGCAAACCCTGGAATATGGGAGCTTTGATTTTAAATGTACGGCCTGTGGCCACTGTTGCAAGGGCCCGGGAGATGTGTATTTCACAGAAGAGGATCTCCAGGCCATCAAGGATTATCTCCAATTAAGCGCATTTGCGTTCTCAAGGTTAAAGCGAAAGCTCATCCAGGAAAAGATTCCCGGTTACTATGTTCACAGATCCGGGGATGCCTGTATTCTTCTCGAAGATAATAAATGTTCGGTTTATCCGGTACGGCCCATGCAGTGTAGTACCTATCCATTCTGGCCATCTAACTTTCAAAGCAAAGCCAACTTTCGTCAGCTAAAGAAGGAATGCCCGGGGACCATGTCCGGTAAGGGCAGGCCCATCAGCCCGGAAACCGTGACTCGAAAGGTAAGAAAGACCGAAAAGCAATTCCTGGAACCTCAACAGAACACAGATCGCCCCATAATGCTTTGATCTTTCCGGGAGATCTGAAGAGCAGTTAGAGCCTTGAATCAGCTCCCTTTCATTCGATATTGATGCTCCAAAAGAATTGATCGGAACCGGAGCCTGTCCGGAATGTCCCATGGAATCGCAGGAACCGAGCTACCGAGGAAAAGTACGAGATCTATATGACCTGGGGCAGAATATTCTTCTGGTTTCTACGGACCGATTATCCGCATTCGATGTGGTGTTTCCGGACACCATTCCCGGAAAAGGCATTATTCTGAATCAGGTATCCAGCAAATGGTTTCAATGGCTGCGAAAGTCCGGACTACAGGAAGAGCTGGGATTCAAAGATCACTGGATCAGCGCCTCAAGGAGTGATTTTCCATCCCCTTTCAATACAATGCCTGACCTTGAAGGCCGCAGCTCCCTGGTCAAAAAGACACAGCGAATCGACTTTGAATGCGTGGTGCGGGGATACATTGCCGGCTCCGGATGGAAGGATTATCAAAAAAACGGAGCGATTTGTGGCATCGAACTGCCTGCTGGACTCAGACTTGGGGATCGATTACCGGAGCCAATCTTCACTCCTGCCACAAAAGCCGAAGTAGGCGATCACGATGAAAACGTTGGATTCGAGGTAATGGAAAAGAAACTGGGAGAACTGGCTCATCGACTCAAGGAGATATCCATCTCGATTTTCAAAGCGGCATCGGAGTTAATGGCTACCCGAGATATTCTTCTATGCGATACAAAGTTCGAGTTTGGACTGCTTAACGATGAAATCTATCTGATAGACGAAATGCTGACTCCGGATTCCAGTAGATACTGGGATGCCTCCAAATATGAGCCAGGAAAAAACCAGGCCGGATTTGATAAGCAATACATTCGAGATTACGTTGAAGAACTGGGATGGGATAAGACTCCTCCGGCCCCGAAGCTCCCGAAGCCTGTGATTCTGAACACGGTTAGCCTATACGAAGAGATTAAAAAAAGGATTGATGCGGCTCTGGATTCTGTGTAGGTCTGGATTGCCGCATGCTATTCAACACAGCAATATTTCTAATTTTCTTTGTATTTATCTATGTAATATACTGGAGTGTCCGCGGATCCGCTAAACTCTATCTCGTCGTCCTCTCTTCCATATTTTTCTACGGCTTCTGGTCTCCACCCTTCGCCGTGCACTTTCTTTCCATTGTACTTCTAAACTACTTTCTTGTTGTTCAGATTCGGAAATCACCGGCGAAAAAGGGCTGGCTTATCGCTCTCGTAACTCTGGATGCGGGCAATCTGTTCTTCTTCAAGTATTTTTACTTCTTCCTTCAAATACTGCAGGACATCACCGGTATTGCTCTGTTTCAAAGGGAAGCTTTCAACGAATTGCTGATCTCCGAATTCTCGGTCAAGGGAATCATACTACCGCTGGCGATTAGCTTCTATACCTTTCAGTTAATCGCTTACGCAGTGGACACCTACCGGGGCGAAATCTCCGGTCGACACAGTCTTCTGCAATATCTGACATTCATTACGTTCTTTCCTCAGCTGGTAGCCGGCCCCATCGTGCGACACAGCGAGTTTTTTCACCAGATTGAGGATCCTTACTCCATCAAGCCGGACCATCAAAAACTAATTTCTGGAATCTATCTAATAATTCAGGGAGTAGTTAAAAAGATCCTGATTGCCGACAACCTGGTACCTCATACAGCTCTTATTTTCGGTCAGCCGGAACGCTTTGACTGGTTCACACTGGTGGCCGGCTGTTTTGCCTTTGGAGCCCAGTTGTATTGCGATTTCTCTGGCTATACGGACCTGGCCCGGGGACAGGGAAAGCTACTGGGCATTGAACTTCCTGAAAACTTCTTTGCTCCCTATTTCAGCCGTTCCGTTCGCGCTCTCTGGAACAACTGGCACCGTACACTTACTTCCTGGCTTCGCGACTATGTTTACATTGCCATGGGTGGACAATCGGTGTCTTTCCTTCGCACTCAGTTCAATGTAATTCTGACCTGGGCCATGGTAGGTCTCTGGCATGGGGCCTCCTATAACTATCTGCTTCTGGGGGTGTATCATGGCTGCTTCATTGCCCTGGAAATTCAGTATCGAAGATTCCAAAAACAGGGCCTTGTTCCGGTTCTGTCCGAGAAATGGCCCTGGCTTCGCAGTCTCCAGGCTATTACAGGTCCGATCTACACATTGTTGATACTGGGAGCCGGCTTCGTCATGTTTATTACGCCGGATATGGAAACAGCCGGTACCATGTATGAACGAATGTTTTCTGGAGCCCGGGGAGAACGATCCGTGTACACGGGATGGTTCTTCAGTGCATTTCTGGCTGCCATGGTTTTCAATCTTTTTCAGTTCCGCCCTTACAGGATCAAGGAGCAAAGAATCTGGATCTATTATCCGGCCTTATTCGTTCTGGGCTTCATCGTGGCTGCCCTGCTGGGCTCTTTCGCGCCGGGTTCAGAGGATTTTTTCTACTTTAAGTTTTAAATAGGGTACTGGTAGATTCAGGAAAGGACCGGTGGTTTAGAAAGGTGAGGGTAAACGCCGATCAGGGCCAGCCACATACAAAGGTGAGATAATGGACTTCATACGCTATAGAATACTGTTTATTCCACTATTGATGATCATGGGTCTCTTTACAGCCGATCGTTTTCTCAAGAATCCAGAAATTGTAAAGTATACAGTTCGATGGACCAACTTCGAACGCGAAAATTACCAGTTCAAAGAAATGCTTTTTCGCCAATTTCTGGCTGAGGCTGCGGATCGGGAAGCGGAGGGCCTGAAGCCAGGGCTTCTGTTCGGAACCTCGCGAATCATGGAGTTTAACAATACGGAAATCGATCGATTAACAGGCAAACATTACACCTACAATTTCGCCGCACCGGCGGCTACTCCATCCTACTATTTCTACTGGCTGAAAAGAATTCAGGAAGCAGGACTGCTGGACCGTGTAGATTTTGTTTTCCTGGAGTTCGATCCCACAATTCTAAACAAAACCAATACAAAGGTTTCCCTCGCCTATTCCTATGATGCTCAATTCATCCTGGAAAACCTGGATCTGGACGATTCCCGACCTGTAGATATCTGGGATGCTGAAGGAAGCGGATTCAGTGTGGATGAGGCAGAAACATTCTTCGTAAAACAGTACATCTCGCTGAGCAAGTATCCGCTCAACCCGGGAAACATTATTGAGAATCGCAAGGTAGCCCTGGTGCCCACCGGTTCCGGCGAAATGAAGGCCCTCCATCAATGGGAAATCAAGCAGCAACTGATACAGGAATCCAGGGAAACCCTTAAAGAATATCGCGGAGGTCGACCAACATATTTTCAGCCAGACCCTGATCCCGAGGATCTGGCCTCCCACGAAAGAATCACCAGCCGAATGCACATTCAGTATTTAAGCCTGGCCAGATCCCAGATGATTTTTTTTAAGAGAACGCTTCGAATGCTGGCCAGAAATCAAAAGAAAGTCATCCTCTACTGGCCACCTTCCACTCCTGGACTGCGCCAGGCGATGAAGGATGCAGATCTATTTGACCGCCATAGAGCAAATCTCATTGAGTTTACCGGTTCTCTGGAAAGAGAACATCCAGGCGCAAGCTTTCATATTCTGGATCCCATGCAGATTCAGGGATTTCCCTGTCTGGATTTAATTGATTCCTACCATCTGAAAAGTATGTGCTTTCCGGATGTAGCCAGAGAGGTAGTGCGCCTTCTGGAAGAGAATTAATGCCTCCTTCTAATATTGGCCTTTCCGTGAATGGAAGAGCCTAGTGAATCGAGCGGCCTTCGCCGGCCCAGAAAGGTTCCCTTAACTGCCTGCGAAGAACCTTGCCGGACGGATTTCTGGGGAGGACATCAATATGCTCCAGTCTTCTGGGCCGCTTGTACTGAGCCAGCCCATCCGGTTGCCACACGCGTAGTTCCTGGACATCGAATTTTCGATTCGCGACAATAAATGCGCACACCGCTTCTCCATATTCATCATCCGGAATTCCAACCACCGATACGTCGTTGATATCTGGATGCTCTGCCAGGAATCGTTCTACCTCGATTGGATAGATTTTTTCTCCCTTGGAAATGATGAGATCATTCTTTCGATCCATTAGAAATAGATATCCCTCATCGTCCAGGTATCCAATGTCCCCGGAAGCAAACCAACCATTATCAAAGCTCTCTCGGTTTTCATCCGGACGGTTCCAGTATGAGTCGACCACCGTTGCTCCTCGAATAAAGACCTCACCGGTTTGCCCGGCCTCGCAGATTTTGCCTTCGCTGCGAATCTGTATTTCGATTCCTGCAGCAGCCTTTCCGGCAGAGGAACTTTTATCCGATTTCGGACTCTTTCCCTGTGCAATTGTGGAGGCAGATTCCTTTCCCAGAATATCCAGATGATCCTGGACGGATAGAATCGTTGCAACGCCGGTGGTTTCGGTCAGACCGTAAGCCTGGGTATAATCGCATTGGAAGCGTGCATGGGCCGCTTCCAGCAATGGTCGAGAGATGGGCGATGCTCCGTACACTAGATGCTTCAATGATGAGAAATCGGCTTTTTCTGCATCTGGATGGTTGATGACAGCCTGCTGCATGGCAGGCACCATCAGTCCATGGCTTATACGATGGGTCTGAATTGCATCAATCACAGCTCCGGGCTCAAAGCGGGGAACAATGACATTTGTGGCGCCACCCAGAATGCCCAGAGATAGTATACCAATACCGGCAATATGAAAGAACGGTGCACAGACCAGGTTAACCGACCCGAATCCAAAGGAAGGCACCTCCAGACGTAATTGCTCCAGCAAAGCCATAACATTGGCATGGCTCATGGGCACCCCTTTGGGCCGACTGGTAGTTCCGGAAGTGTAGAGCTGTAGAAATGTCTGATCCCTCCCGGGCAATTCCCAGGCATCCTGAATCGAGCTTTCCGTTGATTCAGAGGACCAGAAACCAACTGGCATTTCCTCTACCCGGCGGCCGGAATCTGCTACCAGGGGAAGGAAGTCTTTTCCAACGAAGACAGTATTGCAATTCGCATCCTCCAGGATGAAATCCGTTTCTTCCCTGGATAACCTCCAGTTCAGTATTACCGGGATGACGCCTGCGTAGGCACTGCCCAGCAGTAGTTGAATGGCAGCTGCATCGTTGAATGCCAGAAGTCCCACCCGATCTCCCGGCTCGAACCCCATGCTTCTAAGCTGGCCGGCCATGCGAACGGACAGTGCCTTTAGTTCCCCGTAGGTGGCTTCTGCCCCACCTTGAAGCGCCATCCGGTCCGGACTAAACCGAGCACGATATTCCAGAACCTCGATTAGAGAATGATACATATTTCCTCCGGTGCCTGATTTTGAAGGACCGTCCACGGTTTCTGAGAGTCCATTATGTACTCTCCTGATACAGGGCGGCCCCGCCGGAATATCCTGCTCCCGCGGCTGTGAGAAGCACCCTTGCTCCCGGAAAAACCATTCCTGTTCTGCGAGCCACATCAAGGGCATAAGGAAGGGTACCCGATGTGGTATTGCCTGTATAATCAATAGTAACCACGGTTTTACTTTCGGCTATTCCCAATCTTTGACCTACGGTCTTCATAATCTTTAGATTTGCCTGGTGTGGAATGAAGCAATCCACCTCATCCAGGGGCAGTCTGGCTTCTTCGCATACAAGTCGGCAAAGCTCGGTCATGGCCTCCACAGCGTCGGAAAAAATCTGATGTCCATCCACAGTCATTTGAACCGAATGCAAACCCTTCGCCACGGTTTCTGCAGAAGCGGGCATAGCACTTCCTCCGGCCGGAGTGTACAGATTCAATGCTCGAGAGCCATCGGACCAGAGTTCGCAGCCCATCAACCCGGCCGGGCCCTGGCCTCGGGAAAGCACAATGGCACCCCCACCGTCTGCGAAGATGGGCCCCAGACGTCGATCACCGGGGTTTACAAACCTGGATTTGATGTCTGCTCCAATAACCATTACATGCTTTAAACCGGTGGCGATGAGACGGGCACCATGATCCAGACCAAAAAGAAAGCTTGCGCAGGCGGATTGTTTATCCTCCGCCGGACAATCTGCACCGATCAAATTCTGAATTCGATTGGCAGCAGCAGGCGATGTCCAGTCTCCCGTGGTGGTACAGAGCAGAATATGGTCCAGATCTCTGGCATCCAGGCCCGCATCATCCAGGGCTCTCCTTGCAGCGCTGGCTCCCAGATCGCTGGTGGCCAGATCCGCCGCTGCAAAATGGCGTTGGCGCACTCCAATATGACTTTCAATCCATTCCGCTGTAGTGTCCAGGGAATGCATTTGGATCAGAGTGTCATTATCCACTGGATCTGACGGTAGGAAGCCTCCGGAACCCGAAATTACAATGCCGGACGGATAACCGGGCCTTCTCCTGGTGTAACGTTGACTCATGGAGATACCTTCGCTCCGGTCAGATTTGCTCTGCCCATCCAGGCAATTCCACGAACTAAATAGAAATTCAAGGATGTCTCCCGGAAGATATGTTGAGTGGTGAGATTTCCCTGCATGGATCAATCCGCGATAATAAAAGCTGTATTTCCCGGAGGATGTTCATTTCTTCGCATCTTTCCATGGACGGCACCGATTTCTTCAAAGGAATGTACAGCTCCCAGATGAGGAGCCACCCTGCCTTCTTCAATCATTTGATGTAGAGTCTCAATTTCTTCCCGGCTGGCGAAATGGGAGCCCTGGAGACGCTGGCTTCCAGAGCCAAAAGAATATCCGTTTAACTGAGCCATATAGCCTGTAGTGCCCGCGCAAATAACGATCATTCCTCCTGGGGCGCAACAGAATTGAGATAAGGGAATGGTATTCTGCCCGGGATGTTCTACAACGATTTCAGGTAATATGCCTCCTGTTAATCGAAGCAATTCTTCTCGAAATGCTTCGGCTTTCACCGTCCACCCTCTTTCCTCCGCCACCTCCCGCAATCCAGGTACCGGAAACTCAGAACGGTTGATAACTTTTGCACCCAGGGATTCAACCAGAGTGCGCTTTTCTTGCGAGTTTACCACTGCAACGGGAAGCCCTCCAACGCTTCGCACGATCTGCACGGCCATGGACCCTACCCCGCCGGCTCCGCCCCAGATCAGCACAGGCATGCCGGATTCCACTGTATTGGGAGACCAGTGAAGAAGCATTCGCACAGCGGTGGCCCCGCACAATAGATATACCGCACTCTGATCCCAGTTCAATGATTGAAGCCGGGGATACAGCTGCCAGGATTTTACAAGACAGAACTGCGCGAATGATCCCCAGTTCGTTTCGTAACCCCAGGCACGCAGGCTGGGCGCCATGGATGGATCCCCACCGGCCTGAATGTATGGATCCTCCGCATCCCAGCGGGCAGGCGATACCACCACTTCATCTCCGGGATGGAAGTCCTTTACCCGGTCACCGGTGGCATAAACGATTCCTGCTGCATCGGATCCGCCAATATGAAAATCTTCGCTGGCCCCTTGCTTCATACGCATGGAGATAACGTCCACAGGATGACCCAGGGCAGCCCATACATTGTTATAATTCAGCCCCGCTCTTTTTACGGCCACCAGCACCTCATCCGGTCCCGGTAGCGGAACCGGTACCTCTTCCATTTGAAAAGCGGCCGCCGGATCTCCATATCTTTCCCGACGAATAACCTGAGCGTGCATCCTCTCCGGCACGGGGCCGGGTGCAGGGAGCACGCCTAGAGCGGGAGGTTTGGCCAGTGAATTCATACCAGGTAGCAGTGCTCCTGATTGCTGTTATGCCCGGGAATGCAAAGTATATCAATCATAATTCAATATTAGCATATTGTAGTTTTCACCGGGCTTGCTTTGCCTACCCTTCAGCTTCAAAAACGGTGAAAGCTCAAAAAATTTCTATCAATGTAAAGTGCTGAATCCCAAAAAAGAAAAATGGCTGGATTGAAACTTACACCGGTGCCTGGAGTCGCACTTCTGGGCGCAACCAGAGCCTTCGCAGCTTCAGGTAGCTGGGTAAGTAACGATGATATTCATGCTCTGCTTTATGGAGACCACTGGAAATCTAACATGATTGAGCAGGGACTGGATCCAGAACATCCGCGGAGGAAAGGCTTTTCCCGGAGACACTGGACCCTTCCGCCAGAATCCCCCAGGACCGGAGATGAAGAAAACTCCGCGGATTTGATGCACCGAGCGGCCCAGGAGGTCCTGCTGCAAACCGGTGTAAATATAAGCGAAATAGATCTATTTATCGCTGTTTCCACAACATCGCCCAGGTATACCTCTTCCCTGGGAACTCTGGTGGCAGGAATGCTGGGATACAGGGGCGCCACCTTTGAAATGAAATCCGGCTGTTCCAGTACCATCTATGCCATAAGCATTGCCTATCAGTTTCTGGCAGGACCGGCCAGAAGCGTACTCATTGCCTCTGCAGAAACTTTGAGCCGAGTAATTTCCAGGAATGGTCCCTTCATATATGCTGCGGGGGACGGAGCCGGAGCACTTATACTGCAGAAAGGTAAAGATCCGCAAAGAGGGCTATTGGCTGGTTTTCTGGATTCAGATGGAAGCTATGCAGATGCCATGGGAGTACCGGGAATTCTACCGCCTATCCGTGAAGCACTGGATCAAGGATTGTACTTTATGGGGCAATCCGCCAATTTAGCATCGGATGTAAGGCCGCGATGGTTGGAATCTCAGGAGGCCATAATAGATGGAAAAGAGCGAACCATGGATGACATTGATCTCTATATCCCTCATCAGACCAGTTCCTCCATTCTGGATATGCTATCCGACTCCATGGGCTCTCATTCAGGAAAGCTTTATCGCTGTCTGGAACGATTTGGCAACTGCGGTTCGGCAACAATCCCTATTGCTCTGTCCGAGGCCCTGGAAAATGGTTTCTCACCGGGAATGCGTATTTTCCTGAATGCTGTGGGTGGTGGCCTTGCCTGGGGCAGCTTATTAATCAGTGTCTAATCTCTGGTAGGGCCCCGGCCTGAAGCGCTAAAGCAGACTAAGTTAACCCGGGAGAAATATGTTGGAACAAAAGCCCTTATTGCTAGATGGAAAGACAGCCCTTGTCCTGGGAGCCAGCCGGGGCATTGGAGCCGCATCCGCCCTGCACCTGGCCAGGAGTGGTGCCCGAGTCCTTTTGGTGGCCCGGAACCTGCAGGATCTGGAATCGATACATGCACAGCTGGATGGTAAGGGCCATGAAATGCTGAGTGCCGATCTGTCCGCCCCAGAAAGCGCAACCAAAATATTGCATTTCTGTAATGCGGAGAGCTGCCCGGATATTGTTATCTGGAACTTTTATGTGCGAAGCCCATTGCAACGCCTGGATGCTCTCAATGGTCAGAATTTGAGCGGTGCTATCGAGCAAAACTGTGCCCTCCCATTAAAGCTCTACAGCGAATTTCTAGCGGAACAAAAGAAGCGAAACTATGGCAGATGGATCCTGATTAGCTCCGCAGTAGCCGAGCTGGGTGGACCCGGTCAGGGAATTTATACTGCAGTTAAGGCTTCGCAGGAGGCATTGATCCGCACCATTGCGGTGGAACAGGGGCATAATGGAATTACCGCCAATATCATTCGACCGGGTTTCATCGATACACCAGGGGTGCGCAGCAACTACAGCGAAGAGGCAATCGAAAGACTTTCCGCTATGAATCTTCCTGGACGTGCGGGTGTACCACAAGAGGTGGCAGCGGCCGTTTGCTTTCTGGCCTCCGAAGAGGCCGCTTTTATAAATGGAACCGTTCTTCCGATTGATGGAGGATTGAATCGAGGATGGTTTTTAAGACCACCGGGCAATATCTAATCCATTATTCGGCACTGAGATCTTTTACCCGGACAATTGTTCAACGTCCGTACACCACCAGGGTAGATGGATTTCCCAGATTTCCAAACGTATTCAAGGCCATTGCGATGGCTCCTGTTTTGGGGTTCACGGCCACCTGATTTACCGATGAGATCTTGTCGTTGACGGTTCCTACTTTCGCACCGGTGCGAATATCCCAGATAATGAATGGCCCTGTATCGTCTCGTCTGTAGCTTACGCTCACAGCATGGTTTTCATCCACTCGATCAACTGAAGTAACATGGCCTTTATGGCCGGACATGGTACGAAGCACCCGGCCGGAATTTAAATCAATGACCGCAACCTGGCTTTTGAAAGTAGCGCACACTGCAATGGACTCATTTTTATGGAGGCTCATGGAAATGATGTCATCGCTGAATGGGATGGACTTCAACTTTTGTCCCGATACAGCCCAGATATGGATTCCATGCAATTGATTCTGTGCAGAAACAAAGATCTTCTTTGAGTCTGCGGAAAATAGAATCCTTCCAGGGACAAACTGACCAACAGGAAAGGAACCCAGGGTAGCTACCTTTTTCTTGCTTTCCAGATTCCAGAGCTCCACCGAAGTGCGGCCGGACGAAGATCCGGAGATAACCAGGTATTTGTTGTCCGGCGAAAAAGCCAGTCCAAAGGTTTCATCGTACTGAGTTAACGAAAACTCCAGGTCACCGCTGGCTGCATCCCAGACCTTGACATTGTCTTTTCCCAGGGTTCCGGTGGCAATTAGATCTCCGTTCAATTGTGCAGCCAGCTGATAGACACGTCCTTTATGAGCCTGAAAACTGCGCAGTACATCACCATCGTCTGCATCTCGCACGGCCACTTTCCCATCCGCATGGCCGGTTATCAGCTGATCCCCTTCATCGGCAAAAGCCAGAGTGACCACCTGCGCCTCATCGAATCGTACCTCATACAGAAGTTTGGAAGGCCAGGCCCAGATGGCCGTCGTGCTAAGTAGAATCAGACCAAGGAGAATGACGAATTTAAAGAGGCCAGAATGGGAGGAGGCCTTCATTTCCTGACAATCCCGATTGTCTGACCGGGCCGATGGATGACTGGCAATGTCCGAATCTCTTGAAAAGCGCATGTGGCCTTAGACGACAGGGATGACCATTTGTCCGCCTGGATTTTCAGAAATCTTCCAGGGGCATTTTTCCGGAGGCCTACTTATCCCTTCTTTAGAGATCTCTGAGCAGCAAAAACAATGCCACCTGCATTCAGAGCCGCATCCATACCCAGGCGCTCCTGAATGGCCGAAGCATCCGGGAAACCTCGACTGAGCAGCTGATCAACCCAGGAATCCAGAATTCGAGTCCGCACTTCTTCTTCCAGAGATTGCTTCAACTCCGGAGCCGCCTTATCCTCAGCCGATTTGAATCTGGCCCTGGCATCGTCATAAAGCCCGGTCAGGAATTGCAGGCTTTCGTGCAATTGACGGCCGGCCTCTTCCAGCGAATCCAGCCGGCCAAAGTGAGTCAAGAACACTGAGCCCGTTCCCGTATTGCGAATTCGGTCCAGACTTTCATGGGCCGCCGGTGGATCAAAGTCCGTAGGAGTGCTGGAGGCAAAAAGAAAGGGGCCTCCTGATTGGAGATCCGGATAGGCGATTCCAAAGCTGTCTCCGGTGAACACTCCGCTGGTCTTTTCATAAATGCAAAAGTGATGATTGGCATGTCCTCGTGTGTAGAGAAACTCCAGAGTCCGGTTTCCCCAGTGTAGCGATTCGCCATCCGCCATGATTCGCACCCTGGATTCAGGGCATGGCACAATTTCTCCATAAAGCTTCTCGAAGGTTTCCTGGCCATAGACCTGGATGGAACTCTGAATCAATCGGTCCGGGTTGATCAAATGCTTCGCCGCCCGTGGATGAGCAAGCACCGTTGCCCGCGAGCATTCGCGCAAAAGGGCCCCGGCCCCTCCGGCATGATCCAGATGAACATGTGTGGGTATGATCCAGTCCACATCGTCCGTGCTGTATCCCAGCACCTTCAGAGCTTCCAGAAAGCGAGACACCGCTCGGGATGTATTGGTTTCCAGAAAAGCGGCACGGCCAGCATCGTTTATCATCAAATAGACGCAGGCCAGTCTGGGCTGAACGTAATCGCAATCGATGCAGTAAAGGTCAGGGCCAACCTCCTCCATCCAGTCTGGCAGTTTCGGAGACAAAGACATACCTCCAGCATAGTGGTACGGTCCATCCCTGGGAATTAAAAAAGAGTTTCTCCTGAGCCGCCGGAATGTACACCGTCCCTGTGATCAATGCAAGGGTATACGTTACGCTAAAAGAGTCGGTACTGGATCCCCAGGGCCAGGCAGTAAACACAGCACTCCATCACATGGGCTACGAATCGGTGCAGGATGTGCGCATAGGAAAGTACATTGAACTAAAGCTGGATGCATCTTCTGCGGATCAGGCCAGAAATCAGGTGGATGAAATGAGCAAAAAGCTGCTCTCCAATCCAGTGATCGAGTCCTTTCGCTTTGATCTTATTGATTCAGACGGCAAAGTGCTGGCAGGCTAACGGGAGAGTCCACCGTCCATGAAAGCAGGCGTAATTACATTTCCCGGTTCCAACTGCGACCGCGATATACAAACCATTCTAGAGAATTTTTTCAAGGTTCCTACAGATATGCTCTGGCATGCAGATTCGATTCAGGGCTCCTACGATCTGCTGGTAGTGCCAGGCGGATTCTCTTACGGAGACTATCTTCGCGCCGGTGCCATTGCTCGTTTTGCTCCGGCCATGCAGGATCTTTTGAAGCATTCACAGAAAGGTGGCTATGTCCTGGGGATTTGCAACGGCTTTCAGATACTTTGCGAATCGCATCTTCTGCCTGGAGCTCTCATTCGAAATCAGAACTTGAAGCACATCTGCAAGGATGTTTCCCTGCTGCCGGAATCCAGCAACAAAGTATTTGGCAAATTGCAGGGGCCGCTTTCCATTCCTGTTTCTCACGGCGAAGGAAACTATCGCGCCGATGAAGATACTCTGAAGTCTCTTCAGGATAACAGCCAGATTGCCTTTCGCTACCAGGATAACCCCAATGGTTCGATAGAGAACATTGCAGGTATTACCAGTAAAGATGGCCGTGTGATGGGCATGATGCCTCATCCGGAGCGAGCCACCGATCCGGTGAATGGCAAAACCCAGGGAAAACCGATCATGGAAGCCATTCTAAATTCTATGCAGGCAGCCTAGATGCTCATCCGCCTGTCCACAGCTTCTGTAAACCAGATCCCCATGGACTGGGCAGGCAATCGCAGACGAATCCAGGATGCGGCCGAGAAGGCCATGGAATCAGGACCGGAGGCCATCCTTTTTCCTGAACTATGTATTTCCGGTTATGGATGCGAAGATGCATTTCATATGCCGGAGGTCTGGACTCGTAGCCGGGAAAGTCTGGATATTCTGTGCGAAAAGCTCAATGGAATTGCTGGAACGGTTCCTGTAATTGTGGGCCTTCCCTGGATGCATCAGGGACTATTATATAATGTGTCCGCCATCGTTCATGCAGGCTCAATAGCGGCGGTGGTGCCCAAGCAGCATCTGGCAGGGGATGGAATTCACTATGAGCCCAGGTGGTTTCATCCTCACAAGTCCGGCCCGGATCAAACCGGCTCCGAGGGTCTGCCCTTCGGCCCCTGTATTTTTGATACCGGCCGGTTTCGCTTCCTGGTAGAGATATGCGAGGACTCCTGGGTGGACAATCGGCCTGCCAGTCAGCATGCCGGTTCTTCTTTTGATGTTATCTTGAGCCCTACGGCTTCGCACTTCGCTATTGGCAAGCAAAGGATTCGCAGACAGATTGCCCTGGAATCATCCAGAGCGTTTCATTGCACCTACGTATCTGTTAATCTTTTAGGAAACGAGGCCGGGAGAGCCATCTACGATGGACAGACCCTGGCCTGCCAGACAGGTCAATTGCTTCTGGAAAGCCCCGCTTTTTCCTTTCAGCCCTATACAGTCCATACCATTGAATTCGATCCAGATCCCAATCGATCGAGAAGAGTTCAGACCCACAGCTTTAGAGAGTCCATCAGCATTCCTCCTGGGAGCGTTCTGGAGTCCGCCACTGTAAGATTGGAAACCCATTTCAAGAAGGAATTCGGATTTCGTCTGCCTGGAGAAGAAACAGCTGATTCAAACCATTCCAGCAGTTCACGATCTAGAAGCAAAGAACGCTCCATTGGGTTTTCAGACTCCCGGTCTTCCCCTGGATTCCAGAAATCCAGCAGCGTCAATACCGGTTCATCCAGCTCAGAAAGCTCGGGGTCCGGAGCATCGCAGGGCTCATCCAGCGCAGAGAGCAATATCGACAGAACAGCGCAGAATCGCACCGAAGTAACTGCCGGCCCGGGAGCCGACGAAAGAATCGTCAAACGCCATGGCGATGCCTATCTGGAATTTACCTATGCAACTACCCTGGCTCTTTTCGATTATTTGAGAAAAAGCCGATCCAGGGGCTACGCGCTTTCGCTTTCAGGCGGGGCCGATAGCGGAGCCTGCGCCGTTCTGGTAGAAAGAATGGTTCGCTTTGGCATTGCTGAACTGGGCCTCAAAGGGTTCCTGGAAGCCATTCACAGAGAAGACTTGCTTGAGGATGAACGGATTCGCGGCGAATTGCAGAGTTCAGATGCGCAGAGCGCCGATGAAGCAGCCGGGCCTGAAGCCCTGGTGAAACATCTCCTGTTCACCGTATACCAGGGCACCGATCAAAGCTCCGATACCACCAGGGATGCTGCAAATGTGATTGCAGACTCTCTGGGTAGCCATCATCAGGATGTGCAGATCCAGAACATTGTAGCGGATTACATCGGGGCCTACGAGCAGGCCTATGATCGCAAACTGGACTGGAATAGCGATGATCTGGTGCTTCAAAATATTCAGGCCAGAGCCAGAAGTCCTTTCGTATGGATGCTGGCAAACGCCACAGGAAGTTTGCTCATCGCCACCGGTAATCGCAGCGAAGGGGCTGTAGGGTATTGCACCATGGATGGTGACACTTCCGGAGGAATTGCCCCCATTGCAGGTATAGACAAAAACTTCATTCGTGCCTGGTTGATCTTTATGGAAAAACAGGGGGATCCCTGGTTCGGTTCCATTCCCTCCCTGAAAGCCATCAACGAACAACAACCTACAGCAGAGCTGCGACCGGAAGATCAGCATCAAACCGATGAATCCGATCTCATGGCCTATGACCTATTAAACCGAATCCAGAAACTGGCTGTGCGAGATCGCATGGGACCGGCCGAGATCCTGGAACGGCTCATGGGCGATCTAAAACTTCCGGTAAGAAGCAAATCCGGCACATCGAATCCATCCAATGCAGAAAACGAAATACCTGCATCGCCCGTATCTGGCTCAGACCCGCAGTTCCCGGGCACAACGAACTATCGACCATTTCAAAACGATTACAGTCGCACAGAGTTGATACAGTCCATTCGAAAGTACTTCCAGCTATGGTCTCGCAATCAATGGAAACGAGAGCGCATTGCAGTGTCCTTTCATCTGGATGATGAAAACATAGATCCAAGAACCTACTTTCGATTTCCCATTCTATCTTCCGGATTTCAGGAAGAGCTGGATTCCCTTGGCTAATATTCTCTGCATTGGCTGACACTGTCTCGTGGCTAATGGCCAATCATTGAATCTGTTTATCCTATGCTCGGTTTTCAGAAAGTTAGAGACACCCGCACATCATTGCATTACAATCCATAATGGCCCCAAGCAATCGAACAGTAATCATCGCCGGTGGAAGTGGATACCTGGGATTAAATCTGGCCAGGTATCTATTGCATTCAGGTTATTCAGTCTCGATTCTTTCGCGAAAGGTTCCGAAGGATATCCCGACCGGGGCGAAACATATCAACTGGGATGGTCGCACGCTCGGTGACTGGGCAGCGAACCTGGAGGGGTGCCACGCACTGGTTAATCTGACAGGACGAACGGTAGATTGCATCAAGACTCCAGAAACCATGGATCAAATACTGCGCTCCAGGGTAGAATCCACCGCAATTCTGGGTGAAGCCCTGAAAACTGTAAGAAAGAAGCCTTCCGTCTGGGTACAGATGTCCACAGCCCATATCTACGGAGACTCGCTGGAGCTATGCGATGAACGCTCCGCATTTGGCTACGGTCTGGCGCCGGATGTTGGCCGGGCCTGGGAGGAAACTTTTAACCGGGCCTTGCCTCGTGGCATGCGGGGGGTCATTCTCAGAACAAGCTTTGTCATCGGACCATCGGGTGGCGCACTGCAAAGACTGGCTTTGCTGGTTCGCCTGGGACTGGGAGGCACGGTAGGTCATGGAAAACAGGGTATGAGCTGGATCCATGAAGAGGATATGAATCGGCTTTTTCAAATGGCAATAGAAGACAGGAAAATGAAAGGACCCTACATTGCCAGCGCACCAGAACCCAGAAGCCAGAAAGAATTCATGAGAGCACTGCGGAAGTCCATGCGCATGCCCATCGGCCTGCCGGCAGCCGGATGGATGGTACGCCTGGGCGCTCCTTTACTCATGCGAACCGATCCAGACCTGGCGCTGTACGGTCGCTATGTGATTCCTGGCAGGTTGATGAATGATGGATTCCAGTTTCTCTATCCGAATCTGGAATCAGCTCTGGACAGGAAATCCCGGAATTTAGGGTAAAAGCCACCACGCAAAGCCATAGAAACAAAGCCATAGATTCGGCACCCAGATATCTTGAGCCAAAGCCTCATTTTCAATAAACGGCATCGCATCCTGAGATACCTGTAAGTCCCCATAACAGCCGGAAATAGACCGGGATGGCCGGTTCCCAGAAGATTTCTTCGCAAGAGCAGGATACATATTTTTTGATTTCAATGCCAGCGCCCATAAGCCAAACTTGGGATGCTCTATGCAAAGATGGAAAAAGATTCGTGAAGAAGGTCAACTGGGAAGCATAATCTGGGATGTAGTGATGATACTCATCGCTGTAAGCAACCTGACTTTGATTTCCTTTGACTTGATGTATCTAAGATTACGGCCCTACCTGTATTACTACGCTCCGGAATTGGTGCAGAACTACGATCAGCTCAAAGGCATAGAGGAGAACCCATTTACAACCGACTACCTCCACCGGGTAAATGAACTGGAAGCTTCGATTTTTTCCGACCTGGAGAATCGCAATGCATTGAGCGAAGAAACGCTACAACAATCCGATGAACTGGCCCGCCTTTCTTCTCAAATGTTGAGAGACAACCCCTTCCAGACCGCAGGCTTGAGCAAGAATCTGGAAAAGATCAAGGGGCGCATTCGGCAGTTTGTAACGAACGAAACCAGTCAGGAAATTGAATCCTATCGAGAAGCATTTCAGTATTTCTGGAAGCTGGATTCGCAGAACTATCGTGCAAGGCTGGATTACTTCGATCAGGAAATTGCACCTTTGATGGAAATAAACTATTTTCGTCACCGGGATATTGATGGGGATTTCGTAAATCTGTTCTGGAGCACAATAGATTTACCTTTCTTGATTTTCTTTGCATCAGATTTCCTGGTACGATTCCTGCTCTTCTTTCGCAAGGTTCCTGCTAGATGGTTTCTATTTTTAGTCTATAACTGGTACGATTTTCTAAGTCTATTTCCTTCCAGCTGGCTGCGTCTCTTACGCCTGTTTCGCGTTATGGCCATCTGGGCCCGTCTCCAGCAGAGCGAACTTTTGGCCTCCGGCGATGGGCTGGTGCTGCGTACCATCAAGAGCTACACGGATTTGCTTTCCAGAGAAATCTCCGGCATGGTGGCCATCCAGATTATTTCCCAGCTACAGACAGAGGTGCAAAAGGACCGGGAAGGACAGTTCCTGGCAGATTCCCTGGAGCCGCACCGGGATGAGATCAAAGATGTGGTTTTAGAACAAACGGAAAAACTTACCAGGGAACGCATTCTTCCGTTTCGCCCGCGGGTAGCAGCACTGGTTCAGGTAAGTCTGGAAAAATCTCTGGATTCCAGTGCTTTTCGCTTTGTGCCCAATGCAATCCTGAGACCTGTATTGCAGAGGGCAGGAAATGACGTTGTGGATTCTCTATTTGAAACCATCGCCGCCACAGTGGAAAGCCAGGAAGGAAAGGAAGCCATTGGAGGGATCGTGGATCAGATGCTGGATTCGTTGCGAGGCACCGACGGAGAAAAAACGGCCGGGCTTATTCAAAAGCTCACTTACAATAGTCTGGAAGAACTAAAAGGTCAGTTTGTGAACCGCGAACTCCTGGCAGAAGGCAGTAAGACTCTGCAACAACAACTAAGCGAGATCACCGCATCCATGTTTGGAGGAAAACGGCACGCAAGTTCCATTTCACCAGAATCGATAAACCGGGATAGCAAGAGCAACAATGATTGAACGGGGGCATTCGAGGAATGCATTGACCTTGCAGGCCCGCCAGGCAAGCTCGGGCCATGCAAACCCGGCAAGATCAGCTAAACTGGAATTCTAAAAACATAACGGATGGAGATCGCCGTGCACCCAACCGTGCCATGCTGCGAGCGGTAGGGTTTAGCGATGATGATTTTCGCAAACCGGTAATTGCCGTAGCCAGCGGTCATTCCACCATTACTCCCTGCAACGCTGGCATTCGACCCCTGGAGCAGGCAGCAGAAAAAGGAATCTTCGCTGCCGGCGGCATGGCACAGATATTTGGCACCATCACCATTTCTGACGGAATTTCCATGGGTTCCGAAGGAATGAAGTTTTCTCTGGTAAGCCGGGAAGTGATTGCAGACTCTATAGAAACGGTATGTCGCGGTCAGCATATGGATGCACTGGTAGCCATTGGCGGATGCGACAAGAACATGCCGGGTGCCATGATGGCCATCGCACGCCTGAACATCCCATCTATTTTCGTATACGGCGGCACCATCTATCCAGGACATTACAGGGATCGGGATCTTAACATAGTTTCCGTTTTTGAATCCGTAGGTCAATACCAGGCCGGCCGAATCGATCAGGATGAATTTGAACAGATTGAAAAGCATGCATGCCCTGGAACCGGGAGCTGCGGCGGGATGTATACGGCCAATACCATGTCCAGTGCCGTCGAAGCCCTGGGAATGAGTCTTCCTGGTTTCTCCACCATGGGTAGCCCGGATAAAGAAAAGGCAGATTCCGCCGGCGAAAGCGGCAAAGCAGTATACGAACTGCTAAAACAGAATATTCGTCCATCGGACATTATGACCAGAAAGGCCTTCGAGAATGCCATCACAGTTGTGATGGCCATGGGAGGTTCTACCAATGCAGTGCTTCATCTACTGGCTATCGCTCATGACATGAATGTGGAGCTCTCCATCGATGATTTTGAAAGGATTGCAAAGAAGGTCCCCCATATCCTGGATATGAAACCTTCGGGAAAATACCTGGCCGTGGATCTGCATCGGCTGGGAGGCGTTCCCCGGGGTATGAAAATGCTTCTGGATGCGGGCCTTATCCATGGCGATTGTTTGACCTGCACCGGAAAAACCGTCGCAGAAAACCTGGCAGATATTCCCTCCGGAGTTCCCGAAAACCAGGATCTGATTTATCCGCTGGACAAGCCCATGTACAAACGAGGGCACCTGGTCATCCTTAGAGGCAATCTGGCTCCGGGTGGAGCGGTGGCCAAGATCTCCGGAGTTGCGAAGCCTGCCATTAGCGGTCCTGCGCGAATCTTTGATTCCGAAGAGCAATGCATGGATGCAATCCTGTCCGATCAGATCGCACCAGGAGATATTATCGTAATCCGATACGAAGGTCCCAGGGGCGGTCCAGGTATGCGAGAAATGCTTTCTCCCACTTCAGCGCTCATAGGAAAAGGCCTGGGGGATAGCGTAGGATTGATTACAGACGGAAGATTCTCTGGCGGCACATACGGAATGGTTGTGGGTCACGTCGCTCCGGAAGCGGCTCTTGGTGGTCCCATCGCACTTGTTCGCGAAGGCGAAATCATTACTATCGATGCAGAGGACAATCTGTTGCAGATTCATATCACAGAAGCAGAATTGGAAGTGCGACGAAAGGAATGGAAAGAGAAGCCACCTCGCTATCGCAGAGGAGTGATCGCCAAGTATGCAAGTCTGGTAGGCTCTGCTGAGTTCGGTGCAGTAACGGATAATGTCTTTCCTGAAACGGTCTGACCCGGTTTTTTCTTTACAGCCTGGATTCGCAATCCAGGCTTACGAGAAAAAAATCGGAAGGAAAATTGAAAAAACTCATCTATCTACTTGTTGCCCCCATTCTCTTTCTAATGTTCACAGCCTGCCAGAGCGAAGCCGAAAAATCCTGCTTCGAAGATAAAAATCTGGGCGACTGTGTGTATCTATGTCACCAGGGAAACAACAGGGCCTGTGCCCTGGAAATGCCCCTGGGACAACAGCAATGCCTGGAACAGGGAAATATCGATGCCTGCACGCAGGTCTGCTATACCTCCGAGCTGGAAGGAAGCCATCCTCCTTCAGATCCTTTTTGCCAGAAAATTGAATCGCTGTGTCGTAGCGGCCAGTACAGCGACCATGAAGAATGTCAGCTGTATCGCGAGCCCTGAAAAGCAATTCAAAGGCGTTTGGGCTTGAAACCCGGATCATTCAATTTCTCAGCGGTTTTCCGGGTTAGCTTTTTCCGATCCGCCTGGAAGAATTTCCTTTACATACTTTTTTTTACTCTTAGATTTCTTGAATCTGTTGGTTTTTAATAAGATCGGCAACAGGTTCAGGAGGTCAAGAATGAAGTTCACAACAAAGACCATGGGCGTTCTGAGCGCCATTTTGTTTTCGACTATACTGCTAGCCAATTGCGGAAGCGAGGAATCGGACTCTTGCTTTCAGCAGGATAGAATTGGTTCATGCAAATATCTGTGCGAAAAGGGAAATGAAGAGGCCTGTCTTGAAGAGGCAGAACTGGGTCAATCCCAATGCTTTGAAAATGGAGACCCGGCCGCCTGCAATCTGGTTTGCCAAACACAGAACTTGAGTGGGGCCCATCCGGAAGCAGAGCCTTATTGCGAAAAACACCGGGAGCTCTGCAAACTGGAAAAAAACAAAGATAGCTTCGATTGCGAAATGATTGATTCCTGACGCCCCTGCTTTCCCGCTCGCCAAAGCAAATCGAGCCGCGGCGGGCCTGCTATGGTCTGGTCATCCGCCTGTCCTGCTCCGTGGCAATCAATGAAAGTCGCCAGGCCCCTGGTTCTTTTCCCCGGCCTGCCGAAGCCAGGCCACGATTTCCGAACTGGTTTTGAGAGACTTTGCATCGCTCACCGGTTCCAGCACCGTATCCTGTAGCACGATCCATCGTCCTGGATTGCTATTGCATCCGTTCTCTCTGGTCTCGGGATTGGGCCGCAGTGCAATCCACCGCGATATGGAAGTCACCGAAAAGCCCTGGATTAGATCTTTGTGCCGATCATATTGACCCACATTCACTTTGATATCCACCCAGTTCTGCAATTCCTCCTTTAGCGCAGAGTCCTGCTTCAGGGCCTCTACTCTTCTACAATCACTGCACCAGTCTGCGCCGAACTGAAGCAGGATAGGTTTGTCCGTTCGATTGGACTGCATACATGCCTGTAGCAGCACTTCATCCAATTCGGCATCGGTTCTCTGGGCTCCGTAGCTGGCGGCCATTTCTGTAGCAGAATCCTTGCAGCCGGTCACAATCCAGGCCGTAGAAATCAGGAAAAGAGTGAGGATAATCCTGCCGCGGTTGTTTGTTGGCGCATGCTTTGAATTTTGATTCATTTGTCTGGTTTCCGTCCAGTCTTTGTATTTACTTTAGTTGCGGAAGCGCTGAGCAAATTCAGCTGGTTCAATAAATGATCCGGATGCCCGGATGCCAAGTGATGGAAGAAAAAATTGGCATCCACAACAGGAAAAAACCATTTTCATCCGGGCCCTGTTCAGAAGATTGGAGCCATCAAGTAGTTACTCTGCAAAAGGCACTGGCCGGAGGTTTGTATGTCCAGGAAAGACCATGTGATTTATGATAAAGAAGGCAATCCAAACAGGGATCGGCCGTGGATCTTTCGAACCTATGGCGGTCATACAAACGTCTGGGAAACCAATAAGCTGTATCGCGAAGGACTCAGCCGCGGCCAGACCGGACTTTCCATAGCATTTGATCTACCCACTCAGTGTGGTTACAGTTCCAGCCATAGCCTGGCCAAGCCAGAAGTGGGCAAAGTGGGAGTGCCCATCAACTCCCTGGACGACTTTCACGTCTTATTCGATCAAATCCCCATCGAAGAAATGAACACATCCATGACCATCAATGGCACCGCCATGTGGTTACTTGCTCTGTACGTTGCCCTGGCCCGGGAAAAAGGAGTGGAACTGGACAAACTTCAGGGAACCACACAAAACGATCTGGTAAAGGAATATCTGGCCCGGGGAACTTATATCTTTCCTCCAGATGCCAGCTTTCGCCTGATCTCCGAGATGTATGAATATTGCATCAAAGAAATCCCCAAATGGAATCCTTCTAACATTTGTTCCTATCACCTTCAAGAAGCAGGCGCCACGCCGGCCCAGGAACTGGCCTTTGCTCTGGCCAACGCCATCGGCCTGCTGGATATTATTAAAGAAAGAGGCAACCTGGAAAAAGATCAGTTCGAGCAGGTTGTAGGTCGTATTAGCTTCTTCGTTAACGCTGGAATTCGGTTCGTAGAAGAGATGTGCAAGATGCGCGCTTTTACGGAACTCTGGGAAGAGATTACCCGCGAACGATACGGCGTTGAAAATCCCAAGTTCCGTAGGTTTCGCTATGGGGTGCAGGTGAATTCCCTGGGACTCACCGAGAATCAGCCAGAAAACAATGCCTGGAGAATCCTTATGGAAACCCTGGGCGTAACCATGAGCAAGAATGCAAGGTGCCGCGCTCTTCAGCTTCCGGCCTGGAACGAAGCTCTTTCCCTGCCCCGCCCCTGGGATCAGCAATGGTCTTTGAGACTTCAGCAAATCCTGGCTTACGAAACCGATCTTCTGGAATATCCCGATCTATTTGACGGCAGCAAAGTTGTAGAATCCAAGGTGGCCGAGCTCAAGGATGAAGCCCGCAGCGAAATCGACCGGATCCTGAAAATGGGCGGTATTCGCTCTGCCGTAGAGTCCGGATACATGAAGTCTGCTCTGGTAAAATCCATGTCCGAACGAATGAGCCGCATCAACACCGGCGAACAGATTGTCGTAGGCGTGAACAAGTGGACAGACGGTATAGATAGTCCGCTTCTCGGTGGCGAAGATGGCGGTGTATTCAAGGTAGATGCTGAAAGCGCTGCTCGCACAGTCCAGTCCATGGAAGAAACACGCAGCAAGCGCGATCCAGAAAGAGTTAAGAAAGCTCTGGAAGCGCTGAAGAAAGCCGCCAACGATGGAAGCAATCTTATGGAGCCCTCGGTGGAATGTGCGCTTGCTCGAGTTACCACCGGTGAATGGGCGGATGCATTGCGCCAGGTGTTCGGCGAATACCGACCTCCAACAGGAATCGAAGGACAGAAGCTCTCTCTGGAAAATGACCGGGTAAATGCTCTTCGAAAGCGTGTGGAAGATTTTACGTCGCGAGCAGGTCACAGACCACGCATAGTAGTCGGCAAACCAGGTCTTGACGGTCACAGCAATGGGGCCGAGATGATTGCAGTATCAGCTCGCCATACAGGCTTTGATGTAATCTATTCTGGAATTCGACTGACCCCGGAAGAAATCGTTCAAAGCGCCGTGGAAGAGAATGCAGATATCATTGGAGTTTCTGTGCTGTCCGGTTCGCATATGGAACTGGCCGATCAAATCGTAGAAGAGCTCAAGAAAGCAGGCGCCTACGAACATATTCCAGTGGTATTCGGTGGCATTATTCCAAAGGCAGATTTTGAAAGTCTGACGGCCAAAGGAATCAAGAAAATCTTTACTCCATCGGACTTTGAGCTCATCGATATCATGGAAAAGATTTTTGATATCGTAGAGCAGAATCAAAGCGCTCTGGTATAATTCGTAAAGCCTCGTCTCCGGACGGGGCTTATCTTTTCACAGCGCATTCGCCTTCAGGGCAAGGCGCGCAATGGCTCCTACAGGCAGCCTGCTGCATACCGCCTGACATTTAGCGGCCGCCATATTTATAGCCCAGGGATGGGAATGCACTTGAGCCCACCAGTGTTTCTAGTCTCAATCCAGCTCAGCTAATGCGGCCCGGGCTGGACCACGGTGCAGTTAATCTTTTTGACTCCAGGCCCTATCGCAGAAGATTATCCGGGCAGCCCCCTGAGAGATCTCATCGAATGCCAGATTATAGTTCACTCATTCCATCCGCCTTCGAAAGACAGAAATTTGCCATTGCACGATTGATTTCCCTTTTCGAAGATCCGCGACCGGAAGCCGCCCTGCAGAGAAAGCAGGTGCTGGAAACCATGCAATCCTCCGGGCAGTCCAGAAGAGGACTGTTTCTGGGATTTACCGGCACTCCGGGAGCCGGTAAATCCACCCTGGTCGGAGAGCTGGCCAATCGATTTATCTCAGAGAATCCGGAGAAATGCCTGGCGGTACTTGCCGTAGATCCATCCAGCCATGTATCCGGTGGATCCATACTCGGCGATCGAACCAGGGTTCGATTCAGTCATGGAGACAATCGGCTTTATTTTCGTAGCCAGGCTTCGGACCAGGAACTGGGCGGAATCAGTCGAACTACATTTTCTGTGCTTCGTCTACTGTACCATCTGTTTGATGTAGTGGTGGTAGAGACTGTAGGAATTGGTCAAAGCGAAATTGAGATTCAGCAGACCGCAGATCGAGTGTTTCTATTGCTTCAGCCCATGGCCGGCGATCAGATTCAGTTCATGAAAGCCGGGATCATGGAAATACCGGATTGCTTCATTATTAATAAGTCCGATGAAAAAGAAGCAGCCGAAAGAACATTTCATGCCCTGCGTGCAAGCCTTCAGTTGATTCGCCCGGGAGAGGCAAAGGTACCTATCTTTCGCACCAGCGCAATTACAGGAATGGGGCTTTCCGAGCTACTGGCCTATTTTCAGAAGCTCCTGGATTCCCGAAAGGACCCTGTGACCCTGGATGCATCGCTTTACAGACGAGAGGTTTACTATTTCGAAAAATGGGTAAAGGATGAACTGGGTCGACAGGGATTGAGAATGCTGGGTGATCTGGGCGGTGCCCGAGAACTGATGGACCGGGCCGGCGGATTTGACGGGGCTCAAAAGGCCATCCTGGAGGCTGTGCAACAATCTCTGGAAAAACTGGAATCGGAAGTGACGGACTCATTGTCTCCAAAAACTTGAGGAAGGATTGTAGGTGCGTCGTCAATGCTGGAATCTCTAAGCGGTCTGTTCCGGGCGAGGTTTGAGGCATCCCATTGTAAACAAAGTGTAGAGTTCCAGAAGTTCTCCGTAGCAATCAAACGTTATAACGCAAAAAGTAGGTAATTATGCAAAGTGTGGGCCTGGTATTTGGCGGAAAATCAGCGGAGCATGAAATCTCTGTTATTTCTGCAAAAAACATCAATCATATTTTAAGTCAAATCCCCATGAAGGTAGTGCGAATCTATATGAATCGCCGGGGAGCCTTTTTTCTAATCGAAAGCCGGGACTTTCCGGAAGCGGATGATCTGGAAAAGCTAAATGAACTGAGCGAAAGTTCGGATGCCACGGCAGCAATCAAAGCAGGAGCACTGAAAGGTCATCCATTGAGTCTCCATCCGGGAACCTTTAATCCGGTACGCAAGACTGAAAACGGCGAGACCATTGACATCGATATCTTTCTACCCATTGTTCACGGAACCGGAGGAGAAGACGGAATTCTACAGGGACTGTTTCATACCCTGGATCGTCCATTTGTAGGATGCGATGTATTCGCATCGTCACTGGGGATGGATAAATCTGCCATGAAGGTCCATCTGAAAGAAGCAGGCATCCCCTCTGCGAGACATCGTACTTTCTTTGTTCATGAAAAGGATTCCATTCGATTTAGCGAAATTCAGCAGGAGCTGGGCTTACCTCTTTTTGTGAAGCCAGCTCGTCAGGGATCTTCGGTAGGAGTGAGCCGAGCCACAGATGAGGAGAGTTTTAAGAAGGCCTGCGAGATGGCTTTTCGGTTCGACAATTGCATTCTGATTGAGGAACAGATCCTGGGAAAGGAAATAGAATGCGCGGTACTGGGCAATGAAAGCCCGCGAGCCAGTATCATAGGACAGATTCTGCCAAAGGATGGATTTTATTCCTACGAATCCAAGTACATCGATGCAGATGGAGCCAAACTTCTGATTCCCGCGGACATTACAGAAGCAGAGTCCTCTGCGGTTCAAAAGCTGGCTCTGCAAACATTTCGCACGCTGTACTGCGAAGGCCTGGCAAGGGTGGATTGCTTTCTAACGGATAAAGGCGAAATCTATATTAACGAAATCAATACTCTGCCCGGGTTCACAAATATTAGTATGTATCCTACGCTGTGGGAGAAGACCGGTTTGAGTCGACCGGACCTTCTAAAGGCGCTGCTGGATCTAGCATTGCAACGAAAGAAACGCCAGGATGCCCTGGAAACCAGACATTGATAGATTCTGAAGATGCGGCCGTCCGGCTTAATCCTGGACGGCCACTACTTGCCGTTCTACTTAACTCCCGCTTCCTTGAGATGCTTTCCAATGCGAAACGTCAGAATGCAAAAAAACATTCTGAAATCTGAGAACAGAGAACGAAATGGTGCCTTGAATGTGGCCGGACGGTTTTTCTCTATAAAGAAATGACCGAACCAGGCAAATCCATAACCGCACACTGGCATGGCCAGAAGTAGCCACCAGTTTTGCAGCGCTATGGCAAGGCCCAGAATAATAAATACACCGGCTGTGCCGGCAAAGTGTATGGCCCGATTCATGGGATCTGCATGTTCGCCCAGATAGAAATGCCAGAATTCCTTATAGGTTGCCCAGGATTGTTCCGGGACCGCTTTTTCCACAGTAGCCGTTTGAGTAGTCATGATATCCCCCTGAGAGTGGTTCGCTCAAACCCACGTCTCTGTAACAAGTATAATAATTCAGTGCTTTATGGATCAAGTGGAATTTGCCACACTCTTCGCAGCCTGGTCTGTTCTTCGGCGGATGCATTGAGCCAGAGTCAGTTCCATGCGGTCATAAAAGTATTTACGCTGTGCGCATTCATTCCAGGATCCGGACTATGAGCGGCAAAGATATTGGTTTTCTGGGATTCGGTAAAATGGCTCAATCCATTGCAGCCGGGATTTCCGATAAGGGATTTCGGATGCACTATTTCGATGCTGCTCCCGGAACTGCGGAGCTACATTCTCGCGCGACAGAATGGAAAGTGGACCGCAGCCCCACAGCCCGTGAGCTGGAAACATCGTCCGACATACTACTAATCTGTGTGAAGCCTCAGGATCTGAGCAGTGCCCTCAGTCCTCTAGAAGGCAACAAGGATTACATCTCCATCGCAGCAGGCGTATCTGTTTCAGAAATCATATCCTATCTTCCCAATGCCCGGGCCCGGGTAGCCCGGGTCATGCCCAACCTGGGGGCCACAATAAATCAGAGCGTCAGTGGTGTTTACTGTCCCGTGGAAGATCTCCAGGCAACGACCCTGGATTTGTTTTCCAGCATCGGAATGGCTTTTGCGGTGCAGAAGGAAGATCTGCTGCACGGAGTGACTGCACTATCCGGTTCCGGACCTGCCTATGCATTCCTGTTTCTTCAGAGTATGGGCGAAGCTGGCATCAAGCAGGGTCTTCCGGCCGGGCAATCCTTTGAAATGGCAGCCCGCACCATCCGGGCGGCCATGGATCTGTATCTCGAATCAGGGGAGCATCCAGCTCAGTGGATTACCCGGGTGAGTTCCCCGGCCGGGACTACCATTGAAGGCCTGGCTGCACTGGAGGATCACGGAGTTCGGGGCGCAGTGATTCGAGCAGTGGAGGCGGCTGCAGATCGTAGCCGGGAACTGGGTCGAAAAGAGAGCTAATGAACAGGGTTTTTTCCTTGAGCCGCCATGCAGGCTGTCGATGCTGCTCCAGATGAACGCTGAAGCCGCCTTCAAAATCTTCGAACAGACCATCCTGGATTACCACAAGACCGACGATGTGGATGCACCCATGAACAATCCGCATCCGGATGGTTCCCTGGAGGCATTGCTCTACAGAAAGAACTGGATCGATACAGTTCAATGGCATCTGGAAGATATAGTTCGGGAACCTACCATTGATCCCAATGAAGGCCTGGCTCTAAAACGAAGGATTGACAGTTCCAATCAGGACCGCACAAACGTGGTGGAACTGGTAGATGATATGTACATCGAAATGCTGAAAGATGCAAAACCTGCATCAGATGCCAGACTGAATACGGAGAGCCCTGGATGGGCCATGGACAGACTCAGTATTCTTGCTCTAAAGATTTACCATATGAAAGAGCAAGTAGAACGCACCGATGCTTCTGCAGAGCACATTCAGAAGTGCCAGACAAAGCTGGATGTCTTGATGGAACAGAAGTCCGATCTTATTCGGGCATTCAACGAACTCATCGAAGACATTCGCGCCGGAAAGCGATTTGCCAAGGTTTACCGGCAGATGAAAATGTACAATGATGAGTCATTGAATCCGGTGCTTTACGCCAAGTCCAAGAACTGAGAATGCATCTTCTGATCCTCAGATTCTCCGCCATGGGCGATGTAGCCCTGCTGGTACCCGTGCTCAGCGCACTGGCAGGAAAATACAGCAACATTCGGATGACTCTGGTTACCAGAAGGGCTTTCGAACCATTCTTCTTTAACATTCCAGGAGTTGAGGTTATCGGTGTTGATCTCAAACAGCCGCAGTATCGCGGCCTCAAAGGAATCTACCGACTATTCCGGGAGCTCCGAGTTCTGGGTCCTTACGACTTTGGCATCGATGTTCATGGCTCTACTCGATCGCGCATCCTGAAGTTTCTATTCAAGTTCCAGGGGCTCAAGTTTTCCAGCATCGTAAAGGGACGCAGAGAAAAGCTCAAACAGACCAGACGAAAAAGGAAAAAACTATATCCGCTTCCCCATGTAGTAGAGCGTTACATGCATGTATTTGAAAGGGCGGGATTTCATGCGAAGCCCGATAAGGGTCCCTGGATCAGTCCTGATACTCGCAGCAGAGCCCTGGCCACGGATTTTCTCAAAAAGAACGATATTGGTAGAAAAGAAGGCTACTGGATTGGCATCGCCCCGTTCGCGGGGCATCGACCCAAGACCTGGCCTTTTGTGCATGTTCATGAACTGGTTAGCCTGCTAAACCGAAACATGAAGTGCAGAATCTTCCTGTTTGGTGGCGGAAAACAAGAAATCGAGCAACTGAAGATACTGGAAGAAAGCTTTCCCAATGTGACCACAATGGTGGCCGGGAATCTCAACATCGAAGGAGAAATGGCTCTCATCATGCGAATGGATTTGATGGTGGCCATGGACTCCTTTAACATGCACATAGCAGCGCTTCTGGGAACTAAAGTGCTTTCGATCTGGGGAGCCACGCACCATTTCTCAGGTTTTGGTCCCTACGGCCAGGATGAAAAGGCCATCATGGAAGTTCCTGTAGAAAAGCTGCCCTGTCGGCCCTGCTCCATCTTTGGAAATAAGAAATGTTATCGCAGAGATCTGGCCTGCATGAACTGGATCACACCTCTGGAAGTGTTCCGTCGCATTGAAAGCAGACTCCTGGAACGAAATCGACCTGTATAGGGACCGATATAGCCCTGTGCAAGCCAGGCATTCTGCCAATCCCGATAATACTGTACATCTTTACAGAAGTCTATGCCAGGTCTATACCGTGCTCAGCGTCCGCGCTTCCAGATCAGCCAGAAGCCAATCATGGCGAATATCGCGGTGGGTCCCCATCCAGCCACCACCGGTGGCACTACCCCGGCCATTCCCAGATTTTCCCCTATCTCGAACGTTAGCTGATAAAAGAAGATTGTTGCGGTAGAAAGTAAGAGGCTTCGAATCAGCGGTCCTCCGGAACGAAGAGAGCCCATGCTGCCCGCCACGGATCCTACCACCGCAACGATTAGAACCATAAAAGGAAAAGAAAGGGAGCGATGAAAATGTACCCTGTACTGCACCGTGGAAAATCCGTACTGCTCTCGGAACTGGATTTCATCCTGAAGTTCGCTCAGACTTAGCTCCGCCGGATTCACCTTGGGATTGGAAAAGAACTCCAGCTCCTCCGGAAAGCGCATCACCATACTTTCCTTGAAGTCTGTTTTCGTAACGTTAAGCTTGCCGTCCAGGTGCACATCCTTGACCACATTCAGTGTCCAGGACCCATCCTGATTGTACTGGGCCGAAAGAGCCTGAACCATCCGGAGCGGACGATCCTGCTCATTCACTTTCATGTAGTGGAATCCGCCTATAATGCGATTTCGCTCCCGGTCAAAGAAATAGATGAAATAGTATCCTTCTTTTCCTCGAAGATTTCGCTGCCAGACTACATCTCTCGCCTGCCGCGTATTCTTCTTGTACTTGGCCAGGTACTCCTGGGCGCTACGATTGGACGGAGTAACTACCTGATCCTGAAAAATGATGGTACCCACACTAACAACTGCAGCTACAACGTAGATAGAAACGATAGCTCTGTAGAAGGATGTGCCCGCTGAATAAATGGCCACAAGCTCCCGGGCCATGGCGAATTGAGCTACTACAAAGCAGACCGAAAACATCATGGCCGCAGGAGTAACAAAAACTGCGATCTGAGGCAGGCTGTACAGGTAGTGCCAGCGCAGTAGCTCCTTGGGCTCTGTGCTATCGATCTTTTGAGTATCCAGCACCTGCAGAGCCAGAAATACAATGGTTAAGCCCAGAAGAGCCAGGGCAAATGCTTTGAGAAATTCAAAGCCAATGTAGCGATCCAGGATTTTCATCAGATTCCGGGCTTCCCGTTAAATCAGCTCGCGCGACTAGAAGTTGCCCAGGCGGCCTGGATCAAACAATACATCCGACCAGGGCAGCCCGGCCGCATGACCCAGCAATGCCAGACTGAGGCAACCTGCCAGAGGGACAATCAGGTTATCGTCTATCAGTCCGCGAAAGCCAGTGACAGAGAAGAACTCGGCGATGCCTGCGCCAGCAGAGCTCAAGAGCAGAATAGCCAGCCACCAGTAGCCAGGTCCCACCTGGGAGCCATAAAGCCAGAAGACACTGGAATCGGCTTCCAGATATGTATGCAATGCCAGAAAACCCGCGCAGGCCAGAAAACCGGCAAATATGAAGCCCAGGGCTCCTTCTACAGATTTTCCGTTAAAGAACCTGGTCTTACCAAAGCGCATCCCAAAGTAAGCAGCGGCCGGATCACCGATCATCAAGAAAAGGCAGGACAGTACCACGATCTCATTGGAGAAAAACAGATATAGCAGCAGATTGGCAAACATGTAGGGAACTGTACCATTGTATCGATCCCTTTCCTCTTCCTTCATTAAAGGGCCCACCAGGTTTATGAAGAATCGATTAAAGGAGGGGTTGTGCAGCCTTATGCTATCGACAATGATCAGAAAGACCGTACCGAATCCGAGCAGACCTATGCCGACCCAGCGGGAACCATGCTTGAACTCCGGCCAGATCATGTGAATGGGATCCACATAAACAAAAAGAGGCACAATGAGTCCAAGTAGGTGCCACGCTTTCCGATAAAAATTAAAGGAACTGCCGGACTGGCCCATAAACGAGGCAATGGTTCATGGCCTTGCTCATTTTTCCACCATTTACCGGATTATTTGGGACTTGACAGCAGAAAACGAATGCATCAGTAAGAAGGGACCCTTGAAGTTAAAAGTTATTCATCTACTCAGGAGACTGGAACGGATCGAACGAGATCTGGAGGAACTGGATGGTATGCTGTCCGGTCTTCCTATGGACCGAGAGTATTCCATTCGGCTACGTGATTCGTTGATTGAGGAGTCTTCCAGATTAAAAGACTTTAAACAGAAAATACTGACTCAGAGGGTAATATCTGACAATCCGTCGGCTATAGAAACAGCGGACACTGATGAGGCTTCTGGGAATGCCGAAGTAAGCATCCAGCTTCCGGAAAAAGGCTCCAACAGTAACGGTCGTTCAAAACCTAAATCACAACGCAAATCTCAACCGACTGCGGTTAGAACAGAAAAGAAAGAGCAAAAGGAAGAGAAACCTGCATTCGAATTTCGCTTCGAATGAATTGGTTCAATTGTCCCGCCACTCTCGTACTCATTGGGCCAGTCGACTGTCCGGCAGCGGGCCCTGCTCTGAATTTCATTCTGAAAACAATTTGATATGCTCGAATAAGGTCTAAGCTCCTCCTGGTGTTTTGGCCCCGACCTCCAGCACTTCTATGCAACGATGTTCCTCCGGTGGCCGGGCTGCTTTACCCTTCTTGAGCGACTTCTTTAGTCTTTGACTCAGAATTCGTTTCGCCGATCCTGGGCCTATGAATGTATCCTTATATCAAGCAGGAAGAAAAGGTCTACTATTGACCCTGGTTTTCTTTCTGTCCTTTTCCCTGATCTCCTGTGGAGGAAACGGAGAGGTGCTGGCCACCTACGATGGTGGCGAAATTACACGCGGAGATATGCGCCGACTGGTAGAAGCCAGCGGACAGCCATCCGATAAAATTACCACAGCTCAGCAGAATGAAATCTTGAAAATGATCGCCACCTATCGCCTGGCCGCCAACGAGCTAGAGGATGATCAGGAAGCCCAGAAGTGGCTGGAACGGAACGGTAGTTTGTTTGAACGCAAGGCTTTACTGCGCTCCTTTCAGGGCTTCCTTCGCAGCGATGACCCCTTTGAATTGATCAGTATCCAGATAGCCATCCTGCGCAAAGACCCTCAGCGGGATCGGAAGCCAGAAGCTGAGGCCCTGGCCAAGAAGCTCAACGACATGAGCTCCGAAGAGGAAATCGGAAAACTTGTGATTGAAGCCAGCGAAAGTCAGGAAACCAAAATGAATGCAGGAAAGATTGTGCCTCATTGCATCTCCTGTCAGCCGGACCTACTGGAATTTATTACCACTCCCCTAAAGAAGGCCGAAGAAGGCCAATTCATTGTAATCGATGCGGAGAATGCCTTCTATGTGGCCCGAAGAATATCCACCGATGAGCTGGAAGCCGATGAGCTCAGCGGATTCTACCAGGAATACTTTAATGAGCTGGCCCAGCGGGCAAAAGATGCAGGACTTCAAAAGGAGATCAGCCCTGCCATGATCGAATCCCAGGCCCAGCAGTACGCGGATCGCCTGGTGCGGTCTCAGAGCCAGAAAAATGATAAACTCTGGTCACACATTGAAGAGCTGGAAAAGAAGCATGAATTCAAACTCAATCGAGAGGATCTCAAGCCTGAATCCTTTTCCGAGGCCACCGGAGAAACCTGGATCATTGAACTGGATGGAAAGAAGCGAACCGTGGCAGATTTTAAGAAGATCGTAGATACTACCGATCTGAACGATTCGACCATGGTCCAGATCCTTCAAAACATCTATATTCCCACCGAGATTCTCAAGCTTTCGCCTGACTATGAAGAAGTAATGGAAACCGAACTCTATGATTTTCTTCAGTCCTTCTACAAGAATGAAGCACTGGCAGGCCGCTATATCCAGAAAAGCATTGAGAAGATGCAGGTCACCGATGAACAGATTCAAGAGTACTATGACCTGAGAAAGCACAATCAGTTCAACGGAAAGCCACTGGCCGCGGTTAAAGAAACCATTCGCCAGCAGCTACAACAGGCTCAAAGCCAGACCGCCGTACAGGCCATCCAGGATGAGCTATTCAAAAAGTACAATTTCAAAATTGAAAGAGAGAAATTGAAAGCGGACGAACTCTAAAGTCAGCTACTGATTCCAGATCTACAGAAAGCGATGCACTTCCGGTGCGTTGCTTTCCATTTCACCAGAGCCAGTTCTGCGGTTCAGGGACTGCCGGGCTGGCTTTTTTATCAGGGCCTGGGCTCTATGGGTTCCGGGAGCCAGAAGACTATCAGCGGCATCGGGGCAAGCCCGGACGGAAACCGCTCTTCACAGGTAATCTCGGAACCATGCTCGATGATTAAACTGGGACCATGGAACTCAACGTAAGCCTTTTCGGGAAAAATTCCTAATGAGGAATCTTTCGATCGAAGCCTTTCCAGAACATTGTATACAGCGGATGGCCCAGGCTGCCGGAGAATAGCTTTCTTCTGGAAACTGGATCCACTTTCAATCGTTCCAGTTGTTGCATAAGCATATCTCGACCACGATTCAGGCAGCGATTGGAATACTGTTCCACTGCATCGACGGGCTGATCCTTATCGGGAAGACGCGAAATAAACTCATACTCCAGGGCATCTCTGCGAGCCTGAATGTCTGGAGCATGCTTCATAAAATTCGAAAGCACTGCACGATGCATTCTTTCATGCTTCCACCAGAGACTATCATCCGGCGTCGCACCTGGTATGATCCAGTCCGGTGATTGAAGATTACTGTGTCCAAAGAAGAAAGGTTTGAAAATAGATAGGCAGGGAGCCGCAGTTCCGGTGAGCCACACTACAGGTCTCTCCTCAATCTGTACCACCATGGAGCCGGTGGTCTGCGAAGGAGCAGTGATACCGGATGCATGTAAACAGAGACTCTTCATTCCTGGTTTTGAAGGATGAAAGCCTTTTTTTCCATCGTACTGACCATGGCTGCGAAGGATTCGCATCGCTTCTCTGGCAGTCATACTGTCTGCTTTTGCACCGGCCTGAGTGTAGGAGCTCTTCTGGCGATAGCCACAGCCAGACATCCTGGTGTAGAATCCGTCAGAAAACACCTTTGCGAAGTTCATGGCTTTTCCCGGCTTCAGATAGCCAGCCTTTCGCGCCTGATCCGCCAGATTCGAGGAGCTTAGGTGAAAATCCTCTCCGATGGTCAGTCCATTGGAAATCGAAGCATGCCCCTCCACTTCTCTTGCCACCCAGAATCGATCGGCGGTTTCCAGTACATAGGCTTTCTCACGGTCCGCAATTATGAAGCTGTTATGATAATAAAACTTTCGATCCTGGTAACCTCCACAGGCATCCTGACCGTGCTTCTCCAGAAGTGTTGTAATGAGCTCCAGGGCGGATTCGGCGCTGTTGGTGCGCTCCAGAGCCAGACGCAGTAAATCCATGCCGGTCAAACCATCATTCTTCTTTTGAATGGGAATCTTTGTAAAAACAGCCTCGTTTCCAATCGTCAACCCATGCTCGTTGACACCCATCTCAGCGCCCCACATATGGAAAGGACGGGAGATCAGAATCTCATTGGTGTGTTCGACCTGGGGGATCTCAATGTAGGTGGTTTTTAATCGAGGATTGTTTTTAAGATCGTAATCTCGGGCAGGCACTCTCTCTATGGCCTGTGCCTCGTTTGGTTCACGATCTGAATTCTTTCCAAAAATCACCGGGCCAGAACCTGGGGAACTGACCACAAACGTATCGCACATGTTTCTGATTTCTCATCGTTGCCCTGGTCTACAAACCATTTTCTTATGAGACTTTTCGTATGAGCGCCACAAAACATCCTGTAATATTGATCCAGGAAACAGAAGATTTTGCCCTGTTCTACAAACCGGCCGGTCTGGTCTTTTTTGAAGATTCGCAGAAAACCGACTTTCTGGACGAAATGAGAGCTTTATGCTCGGACCAGGCGAATCGTCTTTTTCCTGTGCATCGCCTGGATAAGGTGACCTCGGGAATCCTGCTTTGTGCAAAAGGTCGCAAGAATGCCAATCTACTGGGGAATGAATTTCGCTTTCATCGTGCAGAAAAGATCTATGTTGCCCTTTCGGCCAGGCCCGGATTCAAAAAAGCAGGCTTGATTATTGGCGATATGGAGAAAAGCCGCCGGGGGTCCTATAAACTGCTGCGAACCCGCGAAAATCCGGCCCGTACATCCTTTGTTTCGGAACCCTTGCAGGAGCAACGAACTGGCTTGAGGCTTCTCTGGGTCCGTCCCATTACAGGTAAGACCCATCAGATTCGAGTAGCGCTGAAAAGCGTGGGTTTTTCCATCCTGGGAGATCCTCTCTACAATGCCTTTAGCGAGGCCCGCCAGGAGGACCGTACCTATCTGCATGCTCTGGCACTGAGATTTCAGCTACAGGGCAAGCAATTCCAGTTTAGAGATCTGCCCAGGGAAGGAGAGGAATTCCTGAATCCTCTTTGCCTGGAAACCATCAAGGAAACGGATCCATTCGGGCTGGATTATCCAGGAATGAATGCCTGGCGAAAAAAGCTGGAACAGTGGGAGTCCAGTAAAAGCGGTGATTCCTCGAATCCTGCCGGGAAGGCAAAACCGGCGAAAAAGTCCCCGTCATCTGGATCTGCTGGAAAAGGGAGAGCTGCAAAAAAGGTCGAATCAACCGGCCCCGGCGAAAAAGGTCAGGGTGCGAAAAAGTCCGAATCAGCAGGCCCCGCCGGAAAAGGCCGAACTGCGAAGAAAGCAAATCCATCCGAAAGGCAGCCCCGGGGAAGTGCTGTGAAAAAGCGCCGAGGGCCCAAAAAAAGGAAAGGGAATCCACCGGGTCACAGGCATTCAGGAAATTAGAGAATAGGCCGTTAGTATAGATGTGAGGTTCCGTTTTCCCACTATTTCAGCCTGCCGAGCTCGGCCGCTGATGAGCATTGGCCATCGGGCAATCGTCCCTCCCCTGGCAAGCATCCTTCTTCTACTGTTCGCTTCTGTAACTCCAGCCAGGAATCTGCAGGCCATCTCGCCTGAGAGCAAGCAGGAAGCTCTGGATCAAATTCGAGTGCTATCCGGCTTACTTCAGGAAATGCCCCGGAGAATGAAACTCCAGGCCATTGATCTTTTTGAATCCAAAAGGGATTACTATACACGAGCGCCCTCCACGGATCTCAGCATTATCGACTATGCGTATCGATCTCCGGAAGGCCCTGAATTTCTGGAAGAAATGGATATCCTGAATCGATGGGTGGATCCGGAAAGCTCCTACCATCGCTGCTTGATGATTCACACGTCCTTTGATGTTCCCGGAAAACAGGTCTATCAGGTCTTGCTTCGTCATCCCGTGGATTTAGATGGGGAACTTTTCCGATTATCTCTGTGGGTTCATGCGCAGGATCAAAAACATTCTCTTTCAGCTCTGTTTCTGGATCCACATGGCCGGAAAGTTGAGGTACCTCTGGGAGCCCTCACCTGGAAAGGGTGGAAGCGAATTACGGTGAATATGCCTGCATCTCAGTTTCGCCGCGGTAAGGACAATAGAGTTCGCTCCGGAGGGAAATTTCGCGGATTTCTAATTCGAAGCCATCCTCACGAGGAGCAGGGCCCGGTTTCCATCATGGTAGACAATCTGCTTATACTTAAAGACATGCAGAAGCTAATGTATCCAGGCGCCGAAATCGAAGATAGCTGGGGCGAAAAAAACTAAGTCCTGGTGATGATCTTCCGGAATCAGCGCACGGGCATAAACATAAAAGGGAATTCATACGGATCATAGCCATAATCTCTTTTAAACTGAAATCGCACCGTAGGAGTATCTACCGGCTTTCCATCCCTGGAGACCCGGGGCGTGATATAGAACTCATCCACTGCGCCAAAGTACAGATCGTAGTATCTAACACTCAGACACGTTGGCCCGGTGACCGTAATCGTATTTGTATCCCCATCGTTGTAATCATCTTTTCCCTGCACGGAATCATCCGAAACATCACAGGCATAAACGTATTTTCCTGCGAAATTCCCATCGGCAGTCATTAGCTGTAGATCGTTTCTATGAATCTCCAGGGGAAAATATTCCGGGGATGCCTCTATGCGCCAGTTCAAGATAAGATATTGCTGATTCAGTATGGGTGGCTCGGCATCCCACATGGGAATTAGACAGGGCCCTCGCATAACGGTGTAGGTTCCAGAATAGGCCCAGAGTATATGATTGATTCCATGGGCATTCAACTTTGCCGCCACATGATCGTCCTGCTGTCCGCGAAAATAGAAATCCGGACTGGCATACCAGAATGCATCTACGGAGGAACAGTACAGTCCCGACGTGAGCAGGCTGAGCAGTAAAAGCGCTCGAAGCGCCACTGCGCCAACCTTTCCTGTCCGCTGCGCTGGAAAGCCGACCTCTGGAAAAGACTCATGAGCTTTCAGACCCTGCAGAAGAGCTTTCGGCCCCTGCCCGCCCGGTCCGACTGCAGACCTGAAGGAAAACACCTTTAATTTCACAGCTCGATTCCAGATAGCCGTGCCACCTCGGCCACATCCTTATCGCCCCGACCAGAAAGACAGATCAATAGCTTCATTCGCTTATTCTTCTTTCCCCGTTTGGCCTTCTTGCTGTGCGAATCTGCGCCCTTTGACTGTCCGCCCGCATTTTGAGAGTCCAGAGTTTTTCCAGAGTTGGCTTCTGAGGCTTCCAGGGCCAGCTCCCGGGCCATGGCAAATGTATGCGATGTTTCCAGAGCTGGCAAAATGCCCTCCAGCCGAGACACTTCCTTGAAAGCATCCACTGCAGATTCGTCGTTTACCATGCGATATTCGGCCCGACCACTTACAGCCAGCCAGGCATGCTCCGGTCCTACACCCGGATAATCCAGGCCTGCACTTACGCTGTGAACGTTTTCGATCTGACCATCGTTGTTTTGAATATAGAGCGATCGCGTTCCATGAAAATATCCGGGGCGACCAAAGGTAATGCTGGCGGAGTTCTCTCCAGGGGCCAGCCCACGACCTCCGGCTTCTGTACCTATGAGGCGAACCTTCTTGTCCTTGATAAAACCGTAGAAAATACCTATTGCGTTGGACCCTCCGCCCACGCATGCAAGCACGGCATCGGGAAGCCCGCCTGTGGCCTTTTTGAATTGCTTCCTGGCCTCAAACCCAATCATGGATTGAAAATCGCGCACAATTGTAGGAAACGGATGGGGACCAATAGCGGAGCCAATAATATAATGCGTATCCAGAGCATTCCTGGACCAGTCTCGCATAGCCTCATTGGTGGCATCCTTCAAGGTTGCATTTCCGCTGGTTACAGGCACTACTTTCGCACCCAGTAATTCCATTCTATAGCAGTTTAACTTTTGCCGACGCACATCTTCGGCGCCCATATAAACAACACATTCGAAACCCAGTCGGGCGGCTGCGGTTGCTGTGGCCACGCCATGCTGACCGGCCCCGGTTTCTGCTATCAGTCGCTTCTTACCCATCCTTCGGGCCAGCAGCGCCTGACCGATGGCATTGTTAATCTTATGAGCTCCAGTATGATTCAGATCCTCTCGTTTGAGGTAAATATCCGCTCCCCATTTATTGCTCAGATTGGGTGCATAGGTTAATAAAGAAGGGCGACCGATGTATTCCTTCTGGTAGGATTTGAACTCCTTTAAAAAGCCCGGATCTTTCTTGTATTTCCTGTAGGCCTTTTCCAGTTCTTCGATGGCCGGAATCAGTACTTCCGGGCTGTAGCGGCCGCCGTAGGGGCCAAAGTAGCCTTCTCTCTTGATTTCCACCGATTTGCTTTTGCCCTTTGATTTCTGCCGGGCTGCATTGCGATCCTTAGATTTTGATTTCAACATAGTTCTGCTCCGATCTCCCGGGTATCGATTCGTTCGGATTACGATTTCATCTTGAGATTTAAGTCATCCGATGTCAGGAATCATCCGCCTTGAGCTCTTCGAACAATTCCTTTCGAATTCTCTGAATCTCCTGAATTAAGCCCGAATAACCTTTGCCCGCCTCTATCTTGCTGCTTTCGCCTGATTTGCGAATCTGCAATTCCGCCTGGCCCTCTTGAAAGAAGAATTTACCCAGGGTCACTCGAATCGGATATCCCAGAAGCTCTGCATCATTGAAGCGAACTCCAGGTCTAAGATCCCGATCATCCCACAGAACATCGATTCCTTCTTTCAGAAAGGCATCGTATACGTCCTGAGCCGCCTGTTTTTCTTCATCGGTTTTGGTAATGCTTACCAGACAGACCTCAAAAGGAGCTACAGAAATGGGCCATACAATTCCTTTTTCATCGTGGCTCTGTTCGATTACTGTGGCCATGGTGCGATTGATACCCACGCCATAGCAACCCATTATCGGAGTGATGGGCTTTTGATCCGGATCCAGAACCGTCATTTTGAAGGCTTCCGTGTATTTCTTACCCAGCTTGAAAATATGCCCTACTTCGATGCCTCGCATGGCTTTGAGAGGGCCATCCCCTGCCGGCGACGGATCTCCGTCCACTGCCAGTGCAAGATCCACAGCGGTTTTTCGCTGCTCATCGGTAAGCCAGAAGCCCTTCACATGAAGATCCCGGGCATTTCCTCCCGTAATCCAGTGGGGGCGCGTAAGCGCGGAAAGATCAAATAGTATCTGTAGATTGTCAGTGTTTTTCAGGCCAAAGGGGCCGGCGCTTCCGGTAACGCTTCCAATCTTCTTGAAGTCTTCATCGGCTGCCGGTTCCAGTTCGCTGCATTTCAAATGGTTCTTCAGCTTCACTTCGTTGATGTCCCGGTCCCCGCGAATGCCAATGAAGACCAGACCATGCTCGGTGCGATACAATACACTCTTGAGCAACTCCGCCGAATCGACCTTCAGAAATTTTGCCAGTTCTTCAATGGTCTTGATTTTAGGAGTATCGATAGATTCCATATCTTCAATCGCAGGTGGCTTCGGTCGCTTCGTTTCCGCACCTGCTTCCAGGGATTCATTGTAGATCACAGGGGTCTTTTCCTGGTTACTTCGGTACTTCTCGGAAAGTAGCAGAATCTCCTCTCCGATTTCCGAAGGCACCATAAACTCCTCGGATCCGCTTCCGCCCATGGCGCCTGAATCTGCCTCTACCGGGACCGTTTCCAGACCTGCTCTTTGAAAGATTCGGCGATAGGTCCTTCGCATCTCCTGGTAGGTATCATCCAGACTGGCTTCATCTGCATGAAAGGAATAGGCATCTTTCATGATAAATTCCCTGGAACGAATCACTCCAAATCTGGGGCGAATCTCATCTCTGAATTTAGTATGAATCTGATAGACGTTCACAGGTAGATCGCGGTAGGATCGGAGTACCTGCTGCATTAGATCTGTGAATGACTCCTCATGAGTGGGCCCCAGCACGTTCCACACTTCATGCCTGTCCTGGACACGGAACATCTCCTTGCCCATGGTATTCCATCGACCGGACTTTTCCCAGAGTTCGGAAGGGATAAGCACAGGAAGCTGAAACTCCATGGCTCCGCTTCGGTTCATTTCTTCCCGGACTATGTTTTCGATCTTTCGGATAACTCGAAGGCCAGCTGGAAGTAGATGGTACAGACCGGCCCCGACCTTGCGAACAAGGCCGGCTCGAAGCATCAGTCGGTGGGATGCTACCTGGGCATCCTGGGGATCTTCTCTAAGAGTGGGGATCAGGAAACGCGAAGCTTTCATCTGGAACGAGAATTAGCCCGGTCTCTGTGAGGACAATCAGAATGTAAGTACATCCACCACGTCTTTGTACATGATCCAGAGACCCAGACTTACCAGAACAATAAATCCGAATCGGTACAGACCTTCCATCACGTTACGAGAAAGGGGACGACCGGCTATGGCCTCCATCAGGAAAAACACAATGTGTCCTCCATCCACAACAGGAAAGGGAAGAAGGTTGATCACCATCAGGGCGATGGAAATGGCTGCCATTAAATGGAAATACTCGGTCAGACTGGAACGGGCGATGGCACCGGCATAGGCAAACATTCGCACGGGTCCGGCCGCATTATCGATAAATGATACCCTGCCGGCAAAGATCTGACCAAAGAATTCAGGATACAGCATCACGGCCTGATAAGTTCTTTCCAGGCCTCGCTTGAATCCTTCTCCGGCAGAGGGCAATTCCCCGGTATGGGGATCAATTACCTGGGCCGGACGAAAGCCCATAAGGCCAATCTTTTCCCCGAGTACATCTGCTTCGTACTCATGGTCATTTAACCGCAGCTCGGTTCGGCGCTTTTGAGCGTACCTTTCTGCCAGGCTTCTATAAGATAGAGATGGTCCATCGGCAAATTTTAGATCCCCCAGCAATCTCTGATGAGCCGGAGCATGGGATACAAGCTGCTGATCCGGAACCAGGGCATTGTATTTTTCATCTTTGATGTTTCGTAGCCAGACTCGGTACTCGCCTTCCACCGGTACCTGGACTGTAACTTCTTCTGTAAACCAGGGGGCCAGCCAGGAGGCCGTTTCCCTTTTCACTCGCACCGCCACAGTGCCATCGCTATGCTGTCCCAGAAGCCTC
The DNA here is from genome assembly GCA_002729885.1 of Spirochaetaceae bacterium. GTDB lineage: Bacteria > Spirochaetota > Leptospiria > Leptospirales > Leptonemataceae > UBA3465. Next base: position 6,961 of record PBUB01000030.1, on the reverse strand, counting down.
TGTAGATCCAGCACCGATGTTGGTGTTGTTCCTTCGACCGAAAGGATTACATCTCCTTCATGAAGATAGGGCAAGGCGCGCAGATGATCCGGCGGCTGCGTCTTTCCGAATATTTCGTTGAATCGATAGCTCATAACAGCCCCGAACGGATAATCCACTCGAAGCAATCGATCTCCGGGTACTCGAATTCCAATGGAAGCTCTACCGGCAGCATCCACAGCCGGAGTAATGGTCAGATCCACTGACTGGCCATCTCGCATTACCTGAAACGGCAGAGGCTTTCCGCCCGATAGTATGACCTTATTCTGGATATCGTAGAAATTTTCCACAGGTTCGCCGGCAATGGCCACGACTCTGTCGCCAGTGCGAAGACCTCCCTGATGCGCCGGCGAATCCACACCCAGTTCCTCGAGAATGGTCACCTCGTTGGAAGGAGGGGCCGTAAACATACCCAGACCCAGAAAGATAATAGCACCCAGGATCAGATTAAACAATGGGCCTCCCAGTACGGGTACAATTCGCTTGAGCGGAGGCACCGAAAAGAATCCGCCTGGAACGTCCCGGCCTTCTTCGTAATCATCTCCGTAGAATTTTACATAGCCGCCCAGAGGAATGGCCGTGATCTGCCAGGTAGTATCGCCAATCTTCTTTTTCCAGATTCCGCGACCATAACCAACAGAAAAGATCTCCGCTTTTACTCCTACAGCCTTGCCCATGAGCAGATGGCCCAGTTCGTGGATGATGATGCAGACTCCTAGCATGAAGATGCCGGCCAGTATTGTAATTACCATTTATTGCTTCCTCAATCGTTGGAGCTCGGTGCTCCGGGTAGATATGATTTCTTTAAGGTCTCCACTGCTATTTCTTCGCACTGAGGGCTCCCAGCTTTTGCAATAGATCGCTTCTTGTTTTTTCATCCGCGGCGATAAGCTCTTCCAGTTCGGTGGTTTGCTGAATGGGCATGGACTGCAAAGCCCGATCTATGGTTTCCGGAATCTGACTGAAAGAAATACGATCCTTCAAAAAAGCATCCACGGCCACTTCATTGGCAGCATTTAGAATCGCTGGCGCTGTACCGCCGGCTGCCATGGCTTTTCTACAGAGCATGAATCCAGGGAAACGCTCATCCACCATTTCAAAAGATAATGCAGGCCAGGCTTCCGGAAAGGACATTTCCGGGTGGGCCCGGGGCACACTTTCCGGATAGTGCAGCGTATGAGCCACAGGAAAGATCATATCTGGCTGGCTACAGGACAGATGAAAGCTTCCGTCCTTGAGTTGAATCATGGAATGAACGATGGAATTTCGGTGAATTCGAACATCCAGCTGTTCCGGTTCGCAGGAAAACAGAAACCTGGCTTCGATTAGCTCCAGGCCCTTGTTGATCATTCCAGCAGAATCCACGGTAATCTTGGGTCCCATGGTCCACGTGGGATGATTCAAAACCTCTTCGCGACGAGCCTTCTGAATTTGTTCGGCCGTCCAGTCTCTAAACGGGCCGCCGGATGCAGTTAGTACAATTCGATGCACATGATCCAGGTTCTGACCTTCCAGAAGCTGAAATAGAGAGTTATGCTCGGAATCCACCGGTACTATGCAGGCCGTGCTGCTGGAGTTCTTTGCGAAAGCTTGATGAGCCTGAATGGCAGGGCCTGCTGTTACCAGGGTTTCTTTGTTTGCAAGAGCGATCTTTTTTCCGGACTCGATGCCAGCCACAGTGGCTCGAATGCCGCAGGCGCCCACTACAGCGGTAAGCACTGTATCTGCTCTACTTTCCTGCACCATCTCTACCAGGCCATCGGCCCCGCGAAAGAATCTCACAGCAGGAAACTGAGATTTTAGATCATCGATTCCGTAGTCAAACGCATCCTCATGGCTGATGCAGGCAAGCTCAGGCCTAAACTCCTGTAGCAGCTGCTGCAGCTTTTCCAGAGAGGAATGTACGCTAACAGATTCCAGGCGAATCCCCGGAACCCTTTTTAGGTAACGAATTGTGGTGCCTCCAACAGATCCGGAAGCGCCTAGCAGACACAACGATTGCGTGGGCTGAGCCTGGTCGCGTCTGATTAATGAAAAATCCATTCTACCGATAGAGAAAGTATACGGTGCCCAGTGGTATGGTAAAGAGCAGAGCGTCGATCAAATCAAGTATGCCACCATGCCCTGGAATCATAGATGCCGAATCCTTGATTTTGGCATCCCGCTTGAGCTGGCTTTCCACCAGATCTCCAAAAACCGATACCACAGAGAGTACCGCAGTCAGTACTCCTGCCTCAACATAACCTAACATCTCGTGGCCACCATGGCCTGTAAAATGCTGCCATGAGTAGAGAAATCCCTGATTGAAAGCAACCGCAAACACTACCCCGCCAATATAGCCTTCGTAGGTTTTACGGGGACTTACCTTCAGGCCTGCATTATGCTTTCCGAACCATTTTCCGGCAAAATAGGCCCCTGCATCCGTCATGATGGTGGCCAGAGCAATGAATACAAAGTAAAAGACTCCCATCTTTAGCTGAAAGAGAGGGAAGATCATAGCCAGCGGTAGAGCCACATACAACGGAGCAAAGATAGTGGTAGATGCCGAAAAAATGGCCCCATCTATGGGTCGAAATACCAGCTGAAGACTGGCCGTAAAAATGACCGAGATGATTAGAATCATCGGAAATGTACCTGTCCAGGGTGTGAACCACTGAGCAGGCAGTCCGCTGGCCAGAGCCAGTTCCGGATGCTTTCGGGCCGCATACATCAAATAGAAGTTCACCAGAATCAGAACCATCATCAGGAAGCCCGGCAGTCGGAGAGGTTTTCCCTCCAGCCCACGATCGCTCAAGCGATAGAATTCCTCCACTCCCAGAAAGGATACCAGTCCTACCAGAATGACCACACCCGCGGAATAGAACGCTGTATTATAATACAGTGCAACAATTACCACCGCGCCGATGGTTAGTCCGGAAATGATTCGTTTCGTTGTTTCGCCCATGGCAGGCTTTCTCCTTTCTGTCTTGCAACTCTGCTTGAATCTGTGTATCGAAGCCCCGTCTGAGCCAACTCAGGCGAAGCGCTATTGAATCCCGGAGGATCCTGGAACGCCGGCCTGCCAGAGTAATTCTCCATTCAGGACTCCTCCTGAATGCCTCCGAATCGACGCTGACGACTTCGGAACCATTCCAGAGCCCGGTTCAGTTCTGTGCTATCAAAATCCGGCCAGTACACCTCTGTAAAGTAGAGTTCCGCATAGGCACACTGCCACAGTAGAAAATTGGAAATCCTGTATTCGCCTCCCGGACGCACCAGTAAATCCACATCCCCCAGTCCGGCTGTGTAAAGCTCTGATTCCAGCTCTGCCTCTGTGACAGGCTGAATGGCTCCTTTCAAACGTCTAAACCATCCCCCGGATCGCTTTTTGATGATATGATTGCAGGCACGGACGATTTCCGCTCGGGAGCCGTAGTTAATACAGAAATTGGCCGTAAGCGTTTTTAGATTCCGAGTGGCTTCCATGGCTCTTTTCAGAACCCCAGACGGTCCAGGAGGAATACGATTGACGGCACCACTACACTGAATGCGCACTCCCTTCTCCAGACAAACATCCAGATACTTACCAAAGAACTCCTCCATCAATCCCCAGAGAGCTGTGACTTCAGTGTCCGGACGCTTCCAGTTTTCGGTGGAAAAGGCATACATGGAAAGCACTGGAATGCCCTGCTCGATTACATCATCCAGCAGTCGCCGCAAAGCTTCGCCGCCGGCCCGATGACCTTCCTGCCTGGACAGGCCTCTGGACTTAGCCCAGCGACCGTTCCCGTCCAGGATGATGGCTATGTGATTTGGATTGGTTTGGGACTGGCCCAGGGGATTACCTCAGACGGTGAGAATGCTTTCTTCTTTCTGTTCTGCCAGCTTCTCTGCTTCTGCGATGGACTGATCTGTGAGCTTCTGGATCTCATCCTGAGTAGATTTTACATCATCCTCGGGCAGTCCGCTGAGCTTTTTAACATGGTCATTTGCATCCCTGCGAACGTTTCGTATGGCCACCCGGGTTTCTTCCAGACGACCTTTTACCTGCTTTACCAGTTCCTGTCGGCGTTCCATGGAAAGCTCTGGCAGCACCAGTCGAATCATGGTACCATCGTTCTGGGGAGTAAGCCCCAGATCACTTTTCTGGATGGCTTTTTCGATATCGCCCAGAGCGCTCTTGTCGTAGGGAGAAAGAAGCATCATTCGAGCTTCTGGAATACTCAGGGAGGCCAGCTGATTGAGTGGCGTAAGGGTACCGTAGTATTCCACCTGAATTCCATCCAGCATATTGGGCGTGGCCCTTGCTGCGCGAATGGTGGCCAGATCTCGTTTGTAGGCCTCGATGCTCTTTTGCATCTTTTCTTCTGCTTCCAGCAGAATCTCTTCAACGCCACTTTCTTCAGGCATATTCCAGTCCTTCCTTTGACGAGATAAGAGTACCGATATCATCCCCGGCAATCAATTTCTCAAGGTTTCCCTCTTTGAAAATATCAAATACAATGATGGGCAGATTGTTTTCCATGCACAGAGTCAGTGCTGTGGTATCCATGACTTTCAGTCTTCGTTGAATGGATTCCATGTAGGAAATATGTTTGAACCGCTTCGCATCCTGATTCTTCATCGGGTCCGAATCATAGACGCCATCCACTTTGGTGGCCTTCAGAATTACCTGGCTTCCCACTTCTACAGCTCTCAGAGCCGCTGTAGTATCTGTTGTAAAATAGGGATTTCCAGTACCGCCTGCAAAGATTACAATTCGATTCTTTTCCAGGTGGCGCATGGCCTTTCTGCGAATATAGGATTCGCAGATGGACTTCATTTCAATGGCGGATTGAACTCTGGTAATGAGCCCGATACCTTCGCAGGCATCCTGAAGAGCAAGGGCATTGATGACTGTGCCTATCATGCCCATGTAGTCGGCAGTGGCGCGGTCCATGCCGGCTTCTGCGAACTGGGACCCCCGGAGGATGTTTCCGCCTCCAATCACTACAGAGACAGCCACTCCGGCTTTGTGGCAGAGCTTGATTTGCTCCGCCACTTTACGAACCAGATCAACCTCCAGTCCGTTGCTTCCCCTTACAGTGAAGGATTCTCCGGAAAGCTTCAGGAGGATTCTTCGATAGGGAAAACCGGACATGGAATCAACCTACCTGATAGCGGGTGAACCTTCCAACGGTGATATTCTCACCGAATTTGGAAATGGATTCTTTAACCAGATCCTGAATGGTAGTTTTGGGATCCTTGATATAGGGCTGTTCCAGCAGAGCCACTTCGGAATAGAATTTCTTCATTTTTCCGGGAACGATCTTTTCGATCTGCTCTGGCTTTTTGCCTTCTTCTTTGAGCTGAGCTTCAACTACCTGCTTCTCACGCTCCACTTCTTCTTCTGGAATTTCTTCGGCCGTTACCGCCAGAGGAGCCTGAGCAGCAATCTGCATGCAGATATCCTTACCCAGCTGTCCAAAATCTTCATTTCTAGCAACAAAGTCGGTTTCACAGTTCAGTTGAAGCAGAACTCCGATGTTTCCTTCTCCATGAATGTAGGAAAAGATGCGACCAACACCGGTAGTGCGATCCATTCTTTTGGCAGCTTTGGCCAGACCTTTGGAACGTAGCGCATCGGCAGCTTTTTTGATATCCCCGCCAGTTTCTTCCAGGGTGCGCTTGCAATCCATCATGCCAGCGCCGGTCATCTCACGCAGTTCTTTAATTTGATCAGTGCTTACGGCGGCCATTATGCTTCCCCTTCCGTTTCCTTTTCCGTTTCTTCCTCTCCATCGCCTTTGATGTAGGCTTTGGCCTCTTCATCTACAGGCTCGGCTGAACCTGGCGCAATAGGTGCATCCTCGATAAACTCGCCAGATTCGTCGTATTCCCCTTTGTAGCGGATGGAATCCACAGGGATGGAATCTGGATCGAATTGCTCATCGTCATCGGTAAACTCGGATGTTCCTACGATTCCTTCGGTTCCTTCGATGATGGCATCGGCCATGGTCTGGAGAAACAGGGAAATGGCGCGAATGGCATCGTCATTGCCAGGAATTGGATAGTCAATGAGTTCAGGATTACAGTTGGAATCCACTACTGCATAGATCTGAATGCCCAGATTCTTCGCTTCGCGGATGGCAATGGCTTCTTTGCTGGGATCGATTACGAACATGATATCCGGAGGCGTTGCCATATCCTTGATTCCGGAAAGGTTCTTTCGCAGGTTATCCAGCTCTCGCTGTAGCATCAGAACTTCTTTCTTGGTTCTGGCTTCTTGCTCGAAAGTTCCGCTTTCTTCCATGGCTTCCAGTCTTTTGAGACGGGCGATGGATTTCTTTACAGTATTCCAGTTGGTGAGCAGTCCACCGGGCCAGCGAGTATTTACATAGAACATTTTACAGCGCTTGGCTTCACGCTCTACAGCGCCCCTTGCCTGCTTCTTGGTTCCTACGAAAAGTACCTTCTTTCCGCGGTGAGTAGCTTCCCGCAGTGCTTCGTAGGCCACCTTGGCCATTTGCACGGTCTTTTGCAGATCAATGATATGAATTCCATTTCTTGCAGTGAATATATAGGGGGCCATGCGAGGATCCCACTTGCGAGTCTGATGCCCGAAGTGAACTCCAGCTTCCAGCAGGGTTTTCATTGAGATGGTCGACATTAATTCTTTCCTTTCTTATATAGAAGCCAGCCACCCACCAGGAGTCCAATCACAGCTCCGGGAGTAACCGTAACTTCCAGGATCTTTATAATATAGAAATCCTTTGCTACAGTGAGCGGTTCACCGGTCAGGCTGATATCCAGAAAGCCCAGCCCGAAAACCCTGTGCAGCAAAGACCCGGCCACCGAGCCCAGAAATGCACAGAGTATTAATGTGAGGATTGCGAAGCTTATGGAAAGCTTCCCCATCTATCCGCCCGATGACAAAGTTGAAAAGCCGTCAACCCAGTCAATC
>PBUB01000029.1 GCA_002729885.1 Spirochaetaceae bacterium | reverse complement strand
CCCGAGCGCGCAAATACGAACTTCCTGGGGCAGCCACGGCCGGGGTCGCATAAACACCGCCGGGGCGCGCAAATACGAACTTCCTGGGGCACCACAACGGCCGGGGTCGCATAATCACCGCCGGGGCGCGCAAATACGAACTTCCTGGGGCAGATTTTTCAATGAGTTCCCCGGGACCAGAGAGATTTGCATCCCTGGCTCCCGGGCTACGGGTCCTGTTTCGCTTTCTGTGGGTTCTGAGAATTCGGACTATTGCTTTTCTGCTTGCTTGCTCTCTCGCTCCTGTTTTAGCAATTCTTCCCGGGCGGAATCTGGAAGCGCATTCTTTCGAACTACAGTATTGATCAGCTGTGCACTCCCATCATTGAATAGTCGATGATACTTATTGTTTTCGATGCGAGAATTCCGAATAGTTACCTTGCTATTGTGCCAACCCATTATTGCTTTTTCCGGATCCACCGGATACGGAGGCCAGGTATCAACACCGCTGTTGTCTCGTATTATGACATTTTCCATTACAATGTTTGAGTCATGGGACCACATCAGACTCATCACCGTGGTGTTCTTTTCAACGATCGAGTTTCGAATTAAGACTCTTGTTGATTCTTCAAAGATCAATGCAGATAGATTGTTATCAGTGATTCTGACCCCCTCAATAAGAGCTCCATCTACTTTTTCCAGGTGAATCCCGGTGACTCCTGAGCCTCTGAATTCCGAATCGATAATAGTCACATTCTTTGATGCAACGACATTCAAGACTCCACCCCGGCATGGATAGGGCTGACTATGATAGAGAGTCACATTTTTCAACGTTAAATTGTCGGCCCGCGTAAAGTATAACACCTCGGAATCACCTACATGATGCACAATTTCGGTATTGCCTTCTCGACCTTCAATTTTAAGATTCGGGACATTGAAGAGAATCAGCGATCCATGATGCGGTTCAATGTAGAAGAATGGAGTGTCCTCGGGAGATGTAAGGAATTGCTGCTCAGCCCCCCGACGAAAGTTCTCTACAAGATCAAGTCGATCTACATCAAGGATGATCGTACGATTGGGCCTGATTTCCTGTAAAAAATCCTCTGTTGTTCTTACCTTTACCGTCTCCACAGGAAAGGTAAGTCCCAGATTCGCATAATAAAGCTCGGATTCCAGAACAGATTTACAATAAGCCGAATAAGCACAGCCTTTCCTGACGTAGTCCAGATCCAGATCTGTGAAATCTGTTTGGTTCAGTGAAACCTTTAACCTGTTCTCATCCAGCTTCCAGGTTAATTCAGGGAAATGCATTCTAGCCCTTTTCAGAACCTGAGGATCATCCAGCTTTTCTGGTCTCGTCCACGGCCTGAACCCATTCTCCGCATCAGCTGAGTCGATGCAAGCAGGCAAGATTGCAGCGAATAAAGGAATTATTAGATAGCATGTGGCTTTCATTGTGATGCCGGTCCGTTTATCTGGAGTCCTTCCTGGAGCATGCCTCATGCGATAGAAATACCCTGTAGCTGTCAAGGGAATGGGATCTCCAGGGCCTGATCCGGCAATCCCAAACTATAATCTGGCACCCCAATCAAATACGTATAGAAGGCTTCATTCCAGTTCGCAAGCAATAACCTTTCGCATCAGCCAAGTCACCGGTAATGGTCCATCCCAATCGTCCACCTCAGGTTCCTGATTACCCGGACTCAGTTCTGCTGCCCCTACTCCACCTGGCCAATGTCTCGCACAGCACCGGTATGCGCCGACGTAGTCAAGGCCGCGTAAGCTCGCAAGGCGGCGGACACTTGACGATCTCGATCCACAGGCTTCCAGGCAGCTTTCCCTTTTGCATCCATGGCTACTCTACGTTTCGTCAGCTCATCGTCACTCACAGCAAGCTGAATGCTTCGATTGGGAATATCGATTTCGATGGTATCGCCCTCTTCCACGAGACCGATGGCACCGCCGGCCGCAGCTTCAGGAGAAACATGACCGATGGATAATCCTGAAGTTCCTCCAGAGAAACGGCCATCGGTAATTAAAGCACAATCCTTACCCAGTCCCTTGGACTTCAAATAAGAAGTAGGATATAGCATCTCTTGCATACCGGGCCCGCCTTTGGGACCTTCATAGCGAATCACCACTACATCGCCGGCCACAATATGATTGTTCAGGATTTTATATACAGCCTCTTCCTGGCTTTCCATCACCCGGGCCTTTCCGGTAAACTTGAGGATGGATTCATCAACTCCGGCCGTCTTAACAATGCATCCTTCTGGTGCGATGTTGCCATATAGTACAGCCAGACCTCCATCTTTCGAGTAGGCGTTATCAATATTGCGAATACATCCTTCTTTGCGATCCAGATCCAGATCCGGCCATTGTTTGTTCTGCGAAAAGGCTTCAGTGGTAGGAACTCCCCCGGGAGCAGCCTTGAACATCTTTCGCGCTTCAGATTCATCGCTTTGACGCACAATATCCCAGCTTTCCAGTGCCTGACCCATGGATGGGCTATGCACCGTGGGGACTTCGCGCTGAATTAATCCTGCCCGGTCCAGTTCCCCCAGGATTCCCATAACACCACCGGCTCGGTGAACATCTTCCATATGATATTTCTGAGTTGAAGGAGCCACCTTGCACAGACACGGTACTCTACGGGATATAGCATCAATGTCTGCCATGGTGAAGTTCACGCCCGCTTCTCGGGCCGCAGCAAGAATATGCAGAACTGTATTGGTGGAACCTCCCATAGCTACATCCAGGCTCATGGCATTTTGAAAGGCTTCAAAGGTTGCGATGTTTCTGGGTAGCACAGAAATATCATCCTGTTCGTAATATCGCTTCGCAAGTTCTACAACGATTTCCCCGGCCTTGAGGAAAAGATCCTTTCGCGCTGCATGGGTGGCCAGTAGAGATCCATTTCCGGGTAGCGAAAGCCCCAGGGCCTCTGTAAGACAATTCATTGAGTTCGCAGTAAACATCCCCGAGCAAGAACCGCAGGTAGGACAGGCAGATCGTTCCAATGTTGCTACCTGCTCATCTGACACCGCCGGATTACCAGCTTCCACCATGGCATCGATTAAATCAAGTTTTCGCTCCTGACCTTCCCATTGAACCTTACCGGCTTCCATGGGACCACCGGATACGAACACCGTAGGAATATTCAATCGCATGGCTGCCATGAGCATACCTGGAGTGATCTTATCGCAGTTCGATATGCAGATCAAAGCATCCGCCGTGTGAGCGTTAACCATGTATTCAACAGAGTCCGCAATGAGATCTCGACTGGGTAAAGAATATAACATGCCGGAATGTCCCATTGCAATTCCATCATCCACCGCGATGGTATTGAACTCTTTGGCCACACCTCCAGCAGATTCGATTTGCCGCGCCACCATCTGTCCCAGGTCCTTTAGATGTACATGCCCGGGCACGAATTGAGTGAAGGAGTTTGCAATCGCGATGATGGGCTTATCGAAATCCGCATCGGTCATTCCCGTGGCTCTCCAGAGAGCCCGGGCGCCGGCCATATTGCGACCGGATGTGGAGGTTTTGGATCTGTACTGTGGCATAACAATCCAGTCCTTTTTCAGGCTTTTCCGGTCGACTAAAAAAGCGCAACCAGGTAGATTCAGGGACGGGCCACCATCATGGCAGCGGCCATATCTCAGTCTGAGTCAAAGCGGCACCTCTGATCCAACCGGAGCTAGTGGAAAGGGATCCGGAACGCTTTTTTTGTTTCAACCTATATGGGCCCAGAGGGATGGGTAGGCGTGAAGCTCAATGCGAAGACTCACTGGAAAGAATTGGACAAACTACTGGTGGACGCTCATTTAATGTCAGCGCCTTCCAGGCTACGGAAGAACCTGGAGAGGCAATCCTCCCCTCCCTGAGTCGATCCAGGTGTACGTTGTTTAACGGTCGGCTTCGAGCCGGGGCAATGGCGACAATACATTTGTTGCTGATTATAGGGCAGATCTGGTCTGCTCCTTTCCGGGAATCGTCCCAGGCTCATTCCTCGCCTTTCATTTTTCGAATTAATCTACTTGATTCGATCATTTCATGGCCCACTCTTCGACGAACGATTGCCGAATCCCGGGTAGCGCAGGAGATATGTATGGTTGAAGTAACAAATTCGGTGGGTTTCATTCTATCCTTTGATGGTCGAATTATTGAAAATTTCCACAACGGGGGTAGCGACCGATTTCACATCAATCAGGTAAATGAGGTGGAAGTTGAGGAAAACAAGAAAGGAGAAATGTGGATCAAGGTCAAAGCGAAGAACCGGATCAGCAATCTGACGGATATCGATCCATCCAAACGAGGTCTGGTTGAAGAATTCGTTTCTCAGGTCAATGCAGCGCTGAGCTAAAGGTTTCGCCGATTTCTACGGATGCTGTTTCCACGCTTCAAGTCGATTTCTTCGCCGGCTCTAAGCCGCCAGGAGACAATTCCAGGGCCTGTAGCCCGGTGAATTCAGCGATATCCTGCATTTCGAAGATCCGAAAGTAACTTCGCAGACCCTTCAGCCAGCATGGATTCGATATCTACACCTTCAAGAGTGTACAGATTCTTCCATTCTACTTCGCCGGAATTGATGTCCGTAATGTGGGCCACAATCGTAATCTTATAATCATCATCTGCTTCACTGTAATTGTAATACAGAATGTTGCTTGTGATGATCTTGGTAGCGCCGGTGATCTCGCCAATTCGGATGGCACTCTGTCTGGTTAATCCACTCTGGGAAAAATTCAACTCCTTAAGAATTGGCTTTAAATCCTCGTTGTCGCGAATGGTATAACCTCCGTTCACCAGCGCCAGTCCCAGCAGATTACTGGCCATGGTATTCTGCTCTTTGTACCTGGACGCCGTATTCTGACCTTCGAGAACAAGAAATACAGTCTCCTTTTCACCCGGTGTGCTCACTTTGCCCTTATTTACCAGGACCGATGAATGATAAAAATCTCTAGTGAATCGGTTAATCAGTCGTTTATGCAAATCAAGGCTATCGGAGGTGGCAACTTCTGTCACGGTATTGGCCAGAGGCAACACAACGGTGTTGATTGGAATTGATAGCCATCCCCAGATAGAGGTCTGATTGATCCTGTAGCGATAGGTCTCTACCAGAACACCACTCTTGAAGACCCTGAATTCGGCCTCGGTAATACTATCCGTCTGGACCGGATATACGAAAAGAGTAGCCGCGCTTAGGCAGGTAGGAAAAGCGCCCGCTCCCTGATAATGCACGGTTTTAGTTGCATATACTATTCTGACATCAGCAGATTCCGTAATCCTGAAATTCGAATTTACCCGCATGTACAGATCATAATCAGAGTTGTTAATATTCGCCTCGGCCATCCCCCCGGTACCTTCTTCCTCTCCCGGGACTCTTGAAAATTGAATCTCAAGAGGTTGTATGTCTTCAACATCTGGCCCGATCGGTCGGTCGCTGTAGATACTTGCATAACTGGTTGCACAATGGACACTAGATAGAACGACACCGGTTACTAAAAAACATAGAATTACAATATGCTTCATGGCTACTATCAGATGGGCTCAGGATGAGGCCAGCGTCAATCCAATTAGAGCGCTTCGAATTCGATTGTGGACACGGGGGATGCACCACTACGGGCACGCAGGACTCAATGAGAAGGAGGCAAAACGCGCTGCCAGCATCCGTAAGCTTCGCGATTTTGCCTGTCCGGAATCCAGCCTGCCCTCTGCAACATCATTACATTTAATAAAGGATGCTGGGTAGGCTCTTCCAATGAGATTGCCCGCGAGAGCTACTCTTGCCTGCCAGGGAAGTCCTCACAACTACGGATTTCCCCGGCGAATGCTGACTGCCCTCCGAACCAGGATCACACAGGGGCTGAAAGCTGGCTCTGACCATAGCTCCGAAAATGGTCTCCGCGAGAAGCGGCAAGCGCAAGACTTTATTTTCCGAGGTCAGTGCCCGATATAACGTTTCATCTGGAAGCAGCAGAAAGCCCGGCTTCCCAACGGAGATCATTTTATCATTTACTGACTCATCGTCTCTGATTCAGGCATTACATGACGACCGTAAGGGGAAATCGAAAAAAGCACTCTCTGCACCGGAACACCTTTGTTGACGAGACCTGTCAATGGCCCGGAAAGAAATCGGTACAACCTCCAGGCGACTTGAGAATTCGCATCGCCTGCGGCGGACATAGGTGAGTCAAGTTGCCAATTAATTATTCTGCCCCACATTGATTCGTAGATAGCTCCATTCGCGCGGGCACAAAACCTTGTAAGCGCGTCGTGGATCATTCTTATCTGTTCTTTATTCGAGCCCGGACACTGAATCTCGATGCTGGCCGAATGCCAGAGTTCAGAATTCATCTGCTGAATTACGAAAAGATCACCTTCCAGGGAGAACGGCAGTCTTTCTTGCCATCGGCGAAATCGCAGAAATTCCATTAATGCCCATAAAAAGAACAATGGCCCTGAGATGACCAGGGGCACTACGAGCAGAGCCCAGAGAGGATTCATCTGGACAAAGATCAGCAGAGCCAGACCCAAACCCAGTGAGGTACTGAGAACGAGAACAGAGGTCAGTCCACCAGCTGTGAGGCCAGTCATCAAACGCAGCATTGTAAAAAACTGTTTCATGCAGGGGCCTTGCTCACAATGAAACCGGGTAATGCCGGCAGATTACCATCATCTTTCTGATTCTGAAATTACTTTTCGTCTCAATGCGGGATTGATTTCAGAATAAACAGGAACCGATTATGGGATTCCTATGGTCCAATCATCAAGACCAATAATCGGACCTGCTCTATGCGCGGCAGATCCTGTATTTCTTTCGGCGCGCGAATGTAACGTTCTGTATTCTGTCAGAAAAACCTAAAAAAGCACTGGATTTTCCCTCGATTCGTAGTCTAAAGCCCCTATGATAGCAATACCGGATCCGAGATATGGCCTCGTAGTATACGACAATAACGTCCTGGAAATCTTTGCAAGCAACGGAGAATCCAGGAGATATCATTTGCATCTTATCAAGAGCATTGAACTAAACGAGAAGAAAAGCTATATGGAGATTAAATACTCCGATGTGAATCTTTCGCAGCGGATTCCATTTAAACCAGAATTAGTGGAGCAGGCACAGCAAATGGTCGCGGCCATAGAATCGGCTATCAAGTAATCTGCGTCGGACGCATCATCCCGGTTCTGGCATGCCATGAATGCATCAACTCTTGCCCTTCTTGATTGCTATGATGCCCCAGAAGACTCCGAACAGAATAATCCCGTAAAAAGTCCCGGACACCAGAGCAATCCAGAACTTGTTTAGCGGTTCTATGGTTCCAGTGGGATCCACACAAACATATTCAGCCTGAATGTAGGTCCGATCCGGTAGCGGCGTCGTAATACTTTGCTGGGCGGACAATTGTCCGCCGGAGCAGACAACCGGTTGGGCAACATTGTTGATTGGTGGGTAGGCAGCGCCAACGCCCAGCGATATAGCAGTAATGCCCATGAAAATACAGAAGACTAGACCAATAAGTTTGTACATACTTCCTACCTCCTTTCTCCGGACCTTCCAAAAGAAGAAATCGATCCGTTTTTCAACGCAAGGAAAATTCTCGAATTTCAGTCTGAATCCAATTCTCTAACGTTACATCATCACCGAGTACCGAAAATACCGGACTTATGCAGATTTATCACTATCGCAGTTTTTTTCCAGGCATGTCGATTTGCCTAGTTCTGCTACGACCCATATAAAAAGCTCTTGGATTCTCGGGGCCAAGAGCAGGATGATGTACCATGCATGTTAAGCGATTGGATAACGTAGGAGTGGTAGTACAGGATTTGTCGGGAGCCGTTTCATTCTTTGAAGCGCTGGGTCTTGAGCTAGAAGGCCAGACCATGGTCCACGGTGAATGGGTAGATCTTACAATTGGACTTGAAGATGCCAGAGTAAACGTAGCCATGCTCCGCACCCCCGATTCTCAGTGCCGCATCGAATTGATGCAATTTTTGCATCCGACCTTAGAGTCTTCGAATGACGAAGCACCGCCCAATGCCTGTGGACTCCGAAGGATCATGTTTGCCGTCCACGATATTGAGGCCACCGTTAGCACACTCCAGAAACAGGGAGCCCGATTGATGGGCGAAATTGTGAAATACGAAAGTAGCTATAAACTTTGCTATATACGGGGTCCGGAAGGACTGATCGTCGCCCTTGCCCAGGAGCTTTGAATTCAGGCATCCGGGAAAATGCAATCTTGAAGGCGATCAAGAAGCAATGTCATCTGTTATGTTCAACGAGAAAAGCCCTTTTCCATTGAGCATCCCAATCAGCACATCTCCAGCCTTCACCGGGCCAACGCCGGCAGGAGTACCGGTAAATATCAAATCGCCAGGCTGCAGTGTGAAAAATTGCGAAATGTAGGAGATCAAATAAGCAAAGTCAAAAAGTAGATCTCTGCAATGTCCAGACTGGCGCTCTTCATCATTTATTCTCAATGAAATACTCAGATCATTGAGATCCAGATCCGCTGCTGGCATCCATGTTCCAAGAACTGCAGATCCATCGAATGCTTTCGCTTTTTCCCATGGCAGCCCATTAGCCTTCAGCTTGTTTTGCAGGTCTCGCGCTGTGAAATCCAGCCCCACCGTAACAGACTCGATGCAGTCCAGCGCACGCTTCCGATTGGGATTTGTATTCAGGTCAGCGGCTGGTAACTTCTGTTGGATGCCAGAATTACCTGGACCGGAGACAGGGTTTCCCAGACGAAGTACAACCTCAATTTCATGGTGTATCTCCTTGCTGAACTGAGGTAGGCGAAAAGCGATACCGGGAGGGAGGATGGCCGATTCCGGTTTCATAAAGATTACAGGCTCCTCCGGAATTGCATTCTTTAGCTCCGCAGCATGATCCCGGTAATTTCGACCAATACAGATTATCTTCAATGCTGCTTCTCCTTCTTTGCTCCAATGGACTCTAGACTAAGGCACTGACCTCTGGAGAATTGACTGCTTAGAACCCGGTGAAACGCTCAGAATAGACCGGCCTACACTATCTCCAGACCAATCCCAGTCGGATAGTCATTTTCCCATAGCTTTCCATGGTCTACGCAACTACGCTCTCCAATAGACGCTCACAAGTAACCCTGAAGGTGCTTACGGTCCATTGGCCTGGGGCTATGGGATTCTAATAGAAGTCAGTGAACCTTCTGGGTCATATGAACCTCTAAGGATTCTTATCTTGAACGGAAACGGGTATTCAAATTATGACAATCAGGCAACATCGGAACTGGAACTCATCCATGTCTTTCGTAACGCCATTGTTATTCAGTTTCATTTTCTCTGGCTGCGCCATCCTTCCTCCCACCCTGCCTGAAACCGGTCCCTTGAATACCAAGGAGGAACTTGCGAGCTACTTGAATAACATTACGGATGCTGGAGACCCTCCGGGCTTATCTTTTATAGCCATTCAGGGTGATCGGACTGTCTTTTCTCGCGGCTTTGGACTGGCAGATCCAGAGACCAATCGCAAGGCTACGGCCGGGGACGTCTACCAGTGGTGGTCCATTACCAAGATCTTTACTGCAGTGGCAGTGATGCAATTGCAGGAACAGGGCCTACTTTCAATAAAGGACCCTATTACGAAATACATACCCTTTTTTCGAGCTGAGTGGGATGGAGAGGATATTTCAGATTCCATTACGATTGAGCAACTCCTCTCTCATACCTCCGGACTTTCGGATGCCGGTCCGGAGATCATTGGATGGATTCATTATGAAGGCGATCCTCATCCGAATCAGACGGACTTATTTCGCACCAAATTGAAAGACTACACTCAGCTGGACTCCATGCCAGGGAGCAAAGCTCAGTATTCAAATATTGGATACATGGCGCTGGCTGCTTTAATTGAAGAGCGAAGCGGACTGTCCTACGAAAACTTCATTCGAAAGAATATATTGTATCCCCTTAACATGGAGCGAACCGATTTTGTATACTCAGAGGAAATGAAGGATAATGAATCCGTGGGCTCCCATCCCATCGACTTCATGAGTTATCTGGTACCTATCTATATTGATATGGATAGAGCCATCAGGAAGAAGGATGATCGATACTGGTTCAATCGTCTGTATTCTGACCAGAAGGGTTCCACTGGATTAATCGGCTCACCGGAGGACCTGAGTCGATTCATGAAAGCATTGCTTGGAAGCGGAAGTTACGATGGAGTTCGCATTCTTTCCGGCGAAAGTGTACAGGAAATGATGCAGACCAGAGCGACTTTCCAGGATGGACAATTTGAAGGTTATGGCATGGGCCTTGGCTGGTTCATCAAGGGCGAAGGCCAGGAGCTTCAACTGGCCCATGGTGGAGCAGGAGCGGCCTTCGTTTGTATGATGCGACTGTACCCGAATCGCGGCGTAGGCCTGGCCATTATGGCGAACAGCACGTATCTCGGAAGACAGATGGGTATTCCAGTACTGGATGCGGGAGCCCCTGCATTTCCGGGTGTGCGAAAAGACTGAAACCAGGCAAATAATTCTAGAAATCATGCTCGGTCATTCGCCGCTAATTGTCCCAGAAACGATGATGGTGTGTCTGGGGAAGAAAAAGCAGGCCCACAACAAAACAAATAGAAGCGATCGCAACTGGATACACCAGACCGGCATAGATGTTACCCGTGGCCGCCACCAGGGCTGTTGCGGTAAAAGGTACCAGGCCACCAAAGACTCCGTTACCTATATGATAGGGTAGAGACATAGACGTATAGCGAATCCTGGTGGGAAACAGTTCCACCAGAAATGCGGCGATGGGGCCATAGACCATCGTTACATACAGCACTTGAATCAGAACTATGCCCACGAGCAGTGCCCCTTGCACGAGAGAGACCTCGGCGCCCATGGCAGGATTCTTCACTTGATACATGGCCATGTACAGTGGAAAGTATGTGAGAGCTCCAAGAAGACATCCGGTGAGAATAATGGGCTTTCGGCCAATCCGGTCGGACAGCTTTCCAAAAAAGATAAAGAATGGAGTTCCCAGAATCAGTGCGATAGCAATGATAATATTGGAATCCACCAGGCTAACACCAAGCTGTGTCTGCAGGAAATACAGCGCATAGAATTGACCTGTATACCAGACCACCCCCTGCCCGGCCGTTGCACCAAACAGAGCCAGAAGCACAAGTTTCAGATTGGCAGGGTTTCCAAAGCTTTCGCGAATCGGATTTACTGATGTCTTTCCTTCAGATTTTGCCTTCGCGAAGAGCGGAGACTCATTCATCCGAATTCGAATATAATATGAGACAAGGAATAGAACCAGAGACAGCAGAAAGGGAATTCGCCAACCCCATTGGCTGAAGGACTCCTCACCCAATCCAAATCGCACAGCTAGAATCACTCCAAGGGATACGAATAGGCCCAGCGTTGCCGTGGTTTGAATAAAGCTGGTATAGAATCCTCGTTTTCCATCCGGGCAATGCTCCGCGATATAGGTTGCTGCTCCTCCGTACTCTCCGCCCAGTGCAAGTCCCTGTAGCAATCTCAATGCCACAAGTAGAATGGGAGCGAAAATGCCGATGGTTTCGTAGGACGGCAGCAGTCCTATAAAGAAGGTGGCCCCGCCCATAATGGCCAGGGTCAGCAAGAAAGTATACTTGCGTCCCACCAGATCTCCTATTCGTCCGAATACCAGCGCACCGAATGGACGGACGATAAACCCCGTGGCAAAAATGGCCAGCGTAGATAGCAGAGCCGCCATATCATGGCCGGCCGGGAAGAAATGCCTGGATATGATCGTAGCCAGACTGCCAAAAATGTAAAAATCGTACCATTCAATCAGAGTTCCCGCCGAGGAAGCAGAAACTACCCGCCATAAACTGAATTTACCGGAGGCATCCCCGTAACTCGGCCTATTCTCTAATGTCTGGCTAACATCCATAGGAGCGACTCTTACCCGGGGAGCATCCTGCACAACCAAATAGGCCTTTTTTCCGGTTTTCTAGTTTCTGCCGGAAGGGGCCCATTTGCCAAAAAATTAAGCTGCCCGATAGACTCAGAAATTAGACTCAGCACCACCTGCCTCCCCACAGAATGACGTGAACTCTTTCAACAGGAATCTGAACTGGCTTTCGCATCGGGACTCAATCACAGCCCGACTTTGCCTCTCAACGCGCTTTCCAATTGGCATTCTGGAACAGATTTCCTTAAACAGGTTTTCGAACCTGTGGAGTAATTGATTGACCCGGTGCGCTCCTTGCCTGCCTATCAACTGGATTCCTGCATTCCAACCCGGTTGCGACTCAAGCAAGAGCTAGAGCTGACGCCGGTTAATGAATTGCCTCATGAATTCAGCCAGATGGTATTTGATAAGGCCGGGGAGAGATGGTAATGTCGACAGGCGAAGATAAATTCCTTCTGAAAGATCATCTCTTTAATAAGAAGAAAGTCGAGTCTCTAGCCGATGAGATTCTTCCTGTATATCCAGAATTTGCCCGTGACCAATTCATAAAGGACACCGTTACAGGCTTCAAGGATCGAGAACTAAAGGCTCGCATTAGCTGGATGGCCGAGACCTTGAAGAAACACCTTCCAGACGATTATCGCAGGGCCCTGAGAATTATCCTGAGGGCGCTGCCTCCTCCTATGGATCCCTCTCTGGCGGACGATGATTTTGGTGATTTTATTTATGCGCCTTATAACGAGTTTGTAGCTCAAAACGGCTGCCATGCAAGTAACCTTACTATTTCCCTGAAGGCATTGCATGCTTTGACTATGCGCTTTTCGGCGGAGGATGCGATTCGATATTTCCTTAACGCCTTTCCGGAAGAAACTATGGAAAAGATCCATGAGTGGAAATATGACTCCCATTACCATGTCCGAAGATTATGCAGCGAAGGACTGAGACCCAGACTTCCCTGGGCAAAGAAAATAAAACTCCCATCGGCTTTAGCTATCCCTGTACTGGATGAACTGTTTGCCGATTCCACGCGCTTCGTCACCCGATCGGTAGCCAATCATCTAAACGATATTTCAAAAGAGAATCCTTCATTGGTACTGGAAACTCTGCGTCGTTGGAAGGCAACGGGGAAGCAAAATGAAAAAGAGATCCAATTTATTGTCCGACACAGCCTGCGAGGATTAATCAAGGATGGTCATCCCGGTGCGATGAAAGCGCTGGGATATTCGCCAGAACCACCCGTAGCGATCCGAGCTCTTAAGATGCCTGAAAAAGTGAGGATGGGGACCAGCCTGGAATTTCAATTTCAAATTGAAGCGAAAAAATCTTGCAAACTGATCGTAGATTATTTGATTTATTTTCGCAACAAAGCCGGGAAGCTGAATCGTGGGAAAGTCTTCAAATTGAAGGCTCTATCGATTAAGAATGGAGAAACGATTCTAATGAAGAAGAGCCATAAACTACAGGAAAAGCTCACAACTCGTAAGATGTATCGAGGGGAACATGGCCTGGAAATTCAAATCAATGGAAAATCGTTCGGCCGCAAGAAGTTTGATGTTTACTAGGCATTACTCAAGAGTAGTCGGGGATGTACTTGCTTTACGACAAAGGCAGCATCCAATTGTCCCATGGATTCCGAATTGGCCACGTATTCCATCGATGAAGTCAGTCATAGATATCGTGACGAGCTACAATCCCTCGTCAGCCCCGAGGACCAGCCTACAACCTACGAAGACTACGGAGAATTCCAGCTGTTCGTGTTTCGTCGACTCAAAATGGAGGACGAAGCGCTGGGCACCACCTGCCAGGTGTTTCTTCTACGGGAAGGAGAAGTCTGCGGCTATGACAGAAACTCTGGCTTGTTTAGACAGCTTCCCGGGTCCTACGAAGCCCTGGGTGATTCCATCGAGGCCTACCATTCTCAAAATCAACGTATCCTGACCGCCTACTCCGCCGAGATCGAACGACTGGAAGAATCCCTGTTCAATCGAAGGATTCCAGCATACTTCATGGATCTCTGGTTTGATATAAAAAAGGACGTGGCGCGAATCGAGAATTACTATTACCGAAATTCACTGGTATTCAAAGAATTCGCAAGGAGGCATCGCTCACGATTTGGTGAGTTCGCAGATTGGTTCAAAGACCTGGAAGAAGACATCATCTTTCAGCAAGGTAGCCTGACGAACCTGAAATCTAAGTTGGACAGCCTGCATCATTATCATGATTCAATTAAGAGCGAGCGTTTGAACCGTACCATATTTACACTGACTCTCATCTCCGGAATCTTTTTACCACTCAATCTGATTGTAGGCTTCTTTGGAATGAACACCCCGGGACTATTCTTTGCAGACGATCCTCAGGGAACCTATCTGGTCATCGGCCTTCTGATCTCCACTGTATTTATCAGTCTGTTTGGTCTGCCCATCATCAAACTCATCGACCGATGGGTACTGCGATTCCTGGTGGGACGATATAACGTCTATCGAAACATCCTCAAGCGATTGAAACAGGCTAATACAAAGCTTAAAGAGGAATAATCGTGGCCGGGGCGATCCCCTGGTCAGAGGGAACTGAATGTTTAGAATATCCGCGGTTAAACGCGGATCAAGGGGCACTGAATTTTGAGGCGATCCTCTACTGAAGCCGGGTCAGTGCCAGAAAAACAGTGGGGCCCTGGATCATGGGTCCCCACTCGATAATTCGTTCCATTACCGTCAGGTTACTTGTAAACCTTGAAGGACATGGCGTTGTTCGTTCCAGGATTTCCGTTCTGTGTACCGGACGGATTATCCTCGTTGTGTAAGATATACACTTTTGAACCGTAGATGGCCATAGAAGCGCCCTCTACGGTTTTTCCGGAAGTGTTAATCTGTCCATCGTCTACCCAGTTTCCAAGAAGCGGGTTAAAGTGCATGAGCCTGGTGTTGGTGTTAAATGGCCCGGCACTGTATCCCTCTGTAATCAGCACATATGGTCGGCCGGCTCCGTCCAGGGCAACAATCGGTGGTGCTTTGTAGGACGTGGAGGTGAAACCGAAATCCGAGTTCAAAGGCGCGGCTGGCGATTCAAAAGAACTCCAGGTACCGGATGTCCCTCCTGAATACCGCCGCACGTAGATATATTGATTATTGGCGTTGTTCTCTCTCCATGCAATAGTCAGTCGATTGCCGCTACCTGCCACGCTCATCGGACTCGCGTTCATAGTTCCGGTACTGTTGATGCTCAGATTTTGAGTAGTGCCCCAGGAACCGTTATAGACCCTGGAATAGAGCTGGCGATTTCCAGCACCGTTGTCTTCAACCCACAGCACCATGGGCACTCCGCCTGCATCTGCGACCATGGGCGCATCTGCATCCCGGCCTGAACTTACATTAAGCGATGTGGCCATCAGCTGCCAGGTTCCGCTGCAGTAGCATTTTACAACTATCTGCCATCGCCCGGCGGCATTCTTTTCACTCCAGGCTGCCCACAGGTCCGACCCCACGAAGGCCATGGAAGGATTTTGTGCATCGTAGCTGCTATTCAGGTTCAGAGACGGTGTACCAGGCATTGAAGTGGGTACGTTCAACCATTGACCTCCGGGATGCGTGAGTCCCTTGATCCGAATCTGGTTTGCTCCACCGTTCACAGCACTGGAATTCCGGTCTGAGAAAATGATATACGGCTTGGTACCATCGGTAGCCATATACGAACTTTGCGGCCAGGCAGCATAGTTTAAGTGACTCGCCACCCCGTCCGAAGATCCTGCATCCGGAAGTGGTCCACCAACGGCAGCATCTATGCGATAATCTCGCATCTCGTAACCGTACCCAACCCCTGTGCCTGTGTACGGTGAATCCCAGTGATTCTGGTGATTATAGGTAAGATACAGAGTGGGCCCAACCAGCACCATAGAGGGCTGACCTGATTCATTGGCCGTATGGTAAGGCGAAGAGGAGATATAATAGCTTCCCGCCGCATTGGAAAAGATCCGAGGTAGAACGTTGTAAACTGCAAAAGCAGAGTGCCCCACGAAATTTACGGCTATTGCCACGTGTCCTACAACATCGAGAGTGTCCCATAGGCCCGAGCTGGACGGCGAAAGTGGCGGACATGGGGTGGGTGGGCAGCCTGTAATGTTCGTAATGGAGCCTGGATGTGGAGCAGCGGGACCAGCAGAAGAGTCAGATAGAACGGACCATCCGCCACCGGAGGCGTACTGCTGCGGTACGATGGCGATCTTGTTCCCGGAACTATCTTCACCGCGAACATCAAACTGATAGGTATTGCCTTCCCTTGCCGTATGAACCCCGGTATTCACCACCACATCGGACGGATCCAGGATATCCAGATCTACGATGGAACCAGGTGTTACGTTGAATGTGGCAGGAGCCACTGGCATGGATGGATAAGGGGCCAGACTGACCGTAAGGTTGGCACCCACAGAGTTTACCGGGACATCCGGATTGGATGGATTCAGCTGCTCCACAGCCTCGTACATTACGCTCCATTGGTTTCCCGGAGATCCGAAGGAAAGAGTCCCCATGGAAAAGGAACTATCCCATGAATACTGAAAGTCCGTGCCATCCGGATAGATTGGAAAAAGATTATTGGTATTGTCCCGGGCGCGAGCGGAAATGTGATACTTCCCGCCGGCCGCAAAGGTTCCGCCATTTACAGTGATGGCTTGAGTAGTATCAAGAAAACGATTAATAGACCGAGTCACCGGTACGCATCCCTGCGGAACACCGCCCGGAGCACTCGGAGTGCCTTGATTATCATATGCGATAAAACAATATTCGATTGTCCATCCCGGAGTGGGCGTGGTGGCGCTGGCTGGTACTACAAAGTACCAGGCATCCGGGTCGTTGAGGTTGTTGGCCACTGCCGGTTGTCGTTTCATCCAGGCACTGTTTGGATTAGAACTTCCAAATGGAGTGGCAGGAGGAGCACCGTTATAGGTTCGATAAAAAACCTGAACTCCGGCTACCCCATTCACATCCGTTGCGCGAGTGCGTAGCATAATGGGAGCTCCTGCCCGAAGTTGTCCGGAAGGCAATGCGGCCAATCCGGGGGTGGCAGGAGGAACGTTTCCAGGTAGCGAGGGCAATGCACCAGGCATATAATCGGTGAAATGCTCTACAGTGGCGACAAGCTCACCGTTGGTAACTCGGGAATGAGAAGCTATATATCGATCAATATCCGGATCAAAATAGAACAGGTTCAAGGAATCTGGATCCAGCCCCTGGGTGGTTATCTGCTGGGCGTTGTAGATGATCTTTACCGTGGCTGGATTGCCCGGATCGAACTGAGTTCCACTGGGGCTGAATTTGTAGGCCTGACCGTAGCTCTGGTATTCGTCCGCGTATCCGCTGGGGAGAGTGTCCAGACGCTCGATAGTAATAGTGCGATCCTGGTCCATGGAACCCGGAGGAATTGTGAGCACCACTTCATTTCCTAAAGACACCGTGCCTCCATCCTCAGCACGAATGAATGTACTGGATGATGCCGGTACCGTTGGCGTCGAAGTACCTCCTGTGGGCTGTACCCCTGCAGAAACATCTCTGGGGCCACCCGAAAGTCCTAGCGCAGCCAGAGTCTCCGAATCCAATCCACTATCCTCGGATCCCATACAGGTGACCGCGAATAGGGCAAGGATACTAGTAATCAGTATTCTTTTCATAATATATACCTCACTCCACGAATCCGGCCAGAATTCTTGGAGTGTGCTCCAGAATACAAGTATTATTTATAATTTTATTACATCTAATTGTATCTAACTTTTGATATATTATGCTTCATTTTTCACTTTATCTCGCTTATGTACACATAAATACCATTAGCAACTAAACACCATACCATAGAAGAGACTTAAGAAAATGGGCCGGCTCTCAGAATGCGGCTACATCAAGACCTCAGATTTACATACAGGCTCCTTCCCTGAGGCGATCAGAGCTCAGCTATGAAGTAATTTCAGACATTTCGCAAAAATTTTATTATTCTACAATTGAGACCGGATATGGCCCATCCGGTTTATTCTCAGGATTCGATGATTTAAGAACCAGTGCAATCTCTCTAACTTCAACAGCGCTTGTTTAGCATCAGGCCACCGAGACCGAGCACCACGCCCCCATTGTTCGGCTTAAACCCTGGCAGCGGGCAAATACGCACTGCAAGTTCGATCTGAGACCGCCGAGCCGCGCAAACCCGAACCCGCCATGGGGCCTGGCCCCTTAGGTATCATTCGGCCGCCTGGAGGCCGGCCGATTTGCGAGTCCAGGACGGACGAGCATCGGTCAAATCAGCCAAGGAGGGCTGCTTTGACCGGTAGGCTGGCCCCCGGGCGGAAAGGATCGAAGAAACCTCCCGCAGACCCTCATTGTACACGCGACCCAAGCTGTGGAGAGTTATCCCCACTTTCTTCAAAAAAATGTGTAGGCCCGAATCCTGGCCCCGAGGGTATTCTGTAAAAAATGTAAACCTCGATTCTTTCTCTGCCCCCAATATCTGGTTGGCCGAAAAAGCCATCCAGTCTCGGTTGTCGAGAAAGGAGAAAAAATGAAACGAACTGTTGCTATAATCACCCTGGTAGCTTTGAGCGGAACCTTTGCCGCCCGATGCGCTACCCTGGACAAATTGGGATGGAACACCATCATCGGAACCGGGATCGGCTGTGGTGCCGGTCTGGCTCTGGGTGCCATCTACGATGAAGTTCAGCGCAAGAAAGAAAACAAAGACCGCAAAAAGCTGGAAAATGCAGTCTACGGAATCTTCAAAGAGCGCAAAAAGCACAACCAGGGTAAGATCATCGGCCTGGCCACCGGCTGTCTGGCTGGTCTGGGAATCGGTGCCTATCTGGACATCATGAAAGAAGACATGGAAGATACCATGGGAGATAAAGGTATCTCTCTGGAATCCGTAAAAGGTCCCGATGGAGAAACCGATGAACTTCTGGTGAAAATGGACGGCGACATCAGCTTTGATACCGGTAGTGCAGGCCTCAAAGGTGTAGCCAAAGAGAACGTAGATAAGCTCTCTGAAGCTCTGGAAGCCTATCCAGAGACTCAAATCAAGATCTGGGGCCATACCGACTACACAGGATCTCGTGCTACCAACGATCGACTGAGTCTCCTGAGAGCACAAAGTGTAGAGTCCGATCTGGGAATGCCATCCTCTCGCATTGCGGAGGTCCGTGGCTTTGCCTGGGACCGTCCGGTGAGCGGCGGAACCCCAACTCCCGGTGCTAACCGCGCCAACCGAAGGGTAGAAGTGCGCATCGTTGCAGACAAAAGCGCTCTGAGCCCTGCAAGTCTCATACAATAATCGCGCTGCCTCAATCCGGGGGAGATTCGTCTCCCCCGGGTCCTTTTTTTATTCGGTTGACCGCACATCCCTCATTCACAAGCCTGCATTAGCAAACGGGAGCATTGATTGCTAATCCCGATACCTTCTCATTTCTGAGAAGAGGCCCTTCGGGCAATAATTCAGACCGCAGAACTGTAACAGAACAGTTCAAACCAGGAGGAAGGAATGGCAGTGCAGCCTTTGAGCGACCGAATCGTAATCGTTCCAAGAGAAGAAGCAGAAGAAAAAGTGGGATCCATCTACATCCCCGATTCTGCTCAGGAAAAGCCCCTGGAGGGCACAGTAGAAGCCGTAGGCCCGGGTCGGGTAGAGAACGGAGCAAGAGTATCTCCCTCTGTAAAGAAAGGAGATCGAGTACTCTATGGAAAATACGCAGGCACGGAAATCAAGGCCGATGGCAAAGAGATGCTGATTGTTCGAGAAGCGGACATTCTGGCCATCCTTGACTGAGCAATCTAAATAGGAGGGAATCATGGCAAAACAACTCAATTTTCAAGAAGATGCAAGACAGAAGCTCCAGAGAGGAGTAAATAAACTGGCGGATGCGGTTCGCGCAACGCTGGGACCTCGTGGACGAAACGTAGTACTGGATAAGAAATTCGGAGCCCCTACAGTAACCAAAGATGGTGTATCTGTAGCTCGCGAAATCGAACTGGAAGATCCGTTCGAAAACATGGGAGCTCAAATGGCTCGCGAAGTGGCCACCAAAACCAACGATGTGGCTGGCGACGGAACCACCACAGCCACGGTTCTGGCCCAGGCCATCGTAAACGAAGGCATGAAAAATGTAACAGCTGGTGCCAACCCGATGTCTCTGAAAAAGGGCATCGATAAGGCTGTAGAAGCTGTGGTTGCAGAAATCAAAGGTCGGGCCAAGAAGATTGGCTCCGATAAGGGCGAAACGGCGGCCGTTGCCAGCATTTCGGCCAACAATGACCGTACCATCGGCGATTTGATTGCAGATGCGATGTCTAAAGTCGGAAACGATGGCGTAATCACTGTTGAAGAAGCCAAAGGAATCGATACCTACATGGACGTCGTAGAAGGGATGCAATTCGACCGAGGTTATCAGTCCCCCTACTTTGTAACGGATGCAGAGAACATGACCTGCACGTTCGAAAAGCCCTATATCCTGATCAACGAAAAGAAGATCTCCAACATGCGAGAGCTTCTACCGGTGCTGGAAAAGGTAGCTCAGGCCAATCGTCCGTTGATGATCATTTCAGAGGAAGTAGAAGGCGAAGCTCTGGCAACCCTGGTTGTAAACAACATGCGCAAGACCATCAAGGTATGCGCGGTAAAAGCTCCAGGCTTTGGCGATCGCAGAAAAGCGATGCTTGAAGACATTGCCATCCTCACCGGCGGACAGGTAATCTCAGAAGACCTGGGAATGAAGCTGGAAAATGCCGACATCAGCCACCTGGGCGAAGCGGACAAGGTAAGCGTGGATAAAGAAAATACCACCATTATTGAAGGCGCTGGAAAGACCGAAGAGCTTCAGGGACGAATTGGTCAGCTTAAAAAGCAAATTGAAGATACTACGTCCGACTACGATCGCGAAAAGCTTCAGGAAAGACTGGCTCGACTGGCCGGTGGAGTTGCTGTGATCTATGTAGGTGCCGCTACAGAAACAGAAATGAAAGAGCGAAAAGCTCGCGTAGAGGATGCACTTTCTGCAACCAGATCCGCTGTAGACGAGGGAATCGTTATGGGCGGTGGAATGACTTTGCTGCGAAGCAGAAAAGCCATCGAAGGCCTGAAACTGGAAGGCGATGAAGCCACCGGAGCACAGATCGTGTTTCGTGCTCTGGAAGAGCCTCTGCGAAGAATCGCAGGCAATGCAGGCCTGGAAGGAAGTGTCATCGTTCAGAAAGCTCTGGCTGAAAAAGATGACATTGGTTTCAACGCAGCCACACTGGAATGGGAAGACCTGATTAAAGCAGGTGTTCTGGATCCAGCCAAGGTTGTTCGAAGCTCCCTGCAACATGCAGCTTCTATTGGCGGAATGCTACTGACCACTGAAGTCAGCATCACCGATCTCCCGGAAGACGAACCTGCCGGAATGCCCGATATGGGTGGCATGGGCGGAATGGGAGGTATGGGTGGAATGGGCGGAATGGGAGGTATGGGTGGAATGGGAGGCATGGGCATGATGTAAGCCCTGCTTTCCGAGCATTCGCTCAACCTTCGCGCCCAACAGGACGCAAAAAAAGCCCGGCCATCCGGGCTTTTTTTTATGTGCCTAACATCGGATAGGCCGGCATCTCTTTCCACAGAAGAACAGATGGATCAATTGATATCAGTGCATAATCACAGATTCGAAAGAAAGAACTTGCTCTGAGCTATGGCCACGAGTGGGCTCTGGATTTCTTTATTCCAGCTGCAGGCCCTAGTTGGGGCATGCACCTTCTGTATATCCCACCACTCGCGAATCGACGCAGGCGAAGCATTTATTGGCATAAGACTGCTTACAGCCAGGACTGAAACATCGCGACGGATTGGCCTTCCAGCCACATACCGGTTGATAGATCTGGATGCATTGATCTGCACCCTTCTGTCTCGCATCACATGTCATATAGCCGTTTAATGGTCGATCTCCGATTCGCTCGCAGCCGCAGCCACAACTATCAAAGAAAGGGCGGGACGATGAATCGCACTTAAACTTCATCATCTCGCATTTTTGCGGATCTTTACTTACATACTCTTTTCCGTCAGCGTCGCAGCCGCTGCCTCCGGGAAGGACAGTACCGCAATGGGGCAGGCTCAGACAGAAAAAGAATATCGAAACTGGCAGCAGGCCCAGTCGATTCATGATATAACTCCTGATTATTCGATTGCACACAATCGATTCATATTGCGCAGATTTTCTTTGAGCAACTCTGCGATGAGAGGATCCGTATCGAATGCATCTCTATAATAATGAGACGACTCATTCCAGCTTTCGCATCCGACTTTCTTACCTTTTTGATGAAATTCGTGCAGTGCCTGAAGGACCTGGATTCGCCTGCGAATAGAGGCACCATTATTGCCAGTTTTCCCCGGAAATAGCAGCTTTTTCAACCCACCGCTAATGCGACTCACGTTTTTTGAGGACACATCCTTTTCTCCATACCCCGGCGGGATAATGGAAATCAGCACAGCAGCCCGATCCAGAGCCGGTCGGCCGGGAGCCGGAATCAGGTAGGAATTGGACACCGCATAGGGCGCGGTTTTCAGATGAAAGGAATCATCGGGTAGCACAACGGCATCCGTGAGAATGACATCGTAGTGGATCTGCGAATATGAGTAGGATTGCCAGAAAGTCAGAAAATGGAATGAATCAATCTCAGGGTCGGACTCATCAATTCCCGAATTGAGCTTCCATTCGCGGGTGAGTTTCCGGGGATCCGGAGTCTTCCATTCCCCGGGGTCTTCTTCCGGCAGGAAAGGCATGGCAGTTGCCTGCGCCAGGGCAAAACCTGATATAAGGCGCAAGCCGGGTTCCAGGGCCAGCTGCTTCAGGTAACCGGCTTTCGCCTCTCTGGACTGCCGCAAAGGATAGGGACTCAGAAGTGGCAAGCGGTTCCTACGGACTGCTGGAGCCGTTATGAATTCGGTATCCTGGGGCTGGTCCACTAGAAATCGAAACTGCAACTCCGGATATACTGTCTCCAGAGTAACACCCGCTTCATTTAGCCATGCCTCCACTGTATCCCGAGGATAGAGCTTTTCGGATTTTCCGGTGAGTATTCCTACATTTAAGTATATAACAGGACGGCCCTTTTCGCTCTCTTCAACTCCCTCGCCAAACATGGTTCTGGGCCGAGCATCATCCAGAGCTTCGCACCGGCCCAGCGTAACAAGGAGGACCGGAATAAGAAATAAATACTTTTTAGCGATCCCCGAAGATCTCCTTTCTTTGCTCATCTATAAAATCCTGAATGCCGCGCAGCTTTTTTGCCAGGCAGGAACGACACATCTGATACTGAAATGTCTTTACTCCCTTTTGACCACAGCTCGCGCACCCTTCGGGCTCCTCCTGTTCATCCATAGCCACCACCATTCGATTCCCTTTCTGATGCATAGTAATTTGTTCCACCGTTCCCTGTGTTCCTTTTTTTTGTTTTCCTGTGGCAGTATCGGACTGCCGGCCGTTTCCTTCTGTCGGCTCCAGAAGACAGGTCTCATGGTCGAACGAATGCTCCCGGCTTTGCAGGCTGGAATACACAAAAATCTCAGGTCGCCCTGTTGCGCCTGTCTCAACCCGCATCACAGTTTCGGAATTTTCCCGGAAAGCCCTGTCGTTCGCTAATTTTTCTTTAATTTCAACTACTGACATATATAATTTCCATTGTTCGCACGGCCGCCTCGGAGGCGCCGACTGTTCCGGGTTTATCCACGGCCGTGGATAAATTCCCACACAGTTTCAACCGGGACTGCCGCTTCGCTGTGGCGGCACCTTCCGGAGCAGGCTAAATATCCCGTCCGGCTTTCGCAGTCAAAGCAAAAAAGCGAAACCCGCCCTCAGCCCGAAATATTTTTATTATATTTGCATATACATTCGCATTTTCCCCCTCAGGCTTTTTTTATTGCATCTGTAAGAGGAACAAAAACCCTGCAATATGCCCTTAAAACAGACCCCGCTTCATTCCTGGCACAGGGAACATAATGGCAGAATGGTTCCCTTTGCAGGCTGGGAGATGCCCGTTCAATACTCTTCGATTATTGAGGAACATAAGACTGTCAGGGAGTTCTGCGGTCTATTTGACGTTTCGCATATGGGGGAAATTCGAGTCAAGGGCGCCGATGCAGGTCGATTACTGGAAACCATGTGCTGCAATCATGTCCAGACCCTGAAAAAAGGGAAAATACGATACAATGCGGTATTAAACGAACAGGGTGGTCTTCGCGATGATGTAACCATCTTTCGCATAGACGAGGAAGAATACTTCATTATCGTCAACGCTTCGAATGCGGATAAGGTATTCGAAGCCATGAGCGGCTATGCGAAAAGCCAGTCATTCAACGTAGAAGTGAAGAACGAAAGCGATGACTGGCATCTAATCGCAATCCAGGGGCCGGAAGCCGAGTCAATTCTGGCTGCCGAACTAGATCGAGACCTTACAGACATCGGTTACTTTTCCTTTCAGGAAGCCAGCTATGATAATCAACCCATTTGCGTTAGCCGCACTGGATACACAGGCGAAGATGGGTTTGAAATATTGAGTAATTCCTCGCAGGGAGTTAAGTTATGGGAATCTCTTCTGGGGCGCGATATAGATGGTCGCAAGCCACTTCCTATCGGCCTGGGGGCTCGGGACAGTCTTCGACTGGAAGCACGATATCCTCTATATGGCCATGAGCTCTCCGAAGAGCTTACACCGGTTGAAAGCGGCATTGGATGGATTGTCAAAGAGAAAGAGATCCCCTGTTTCTCCATGGACAAACTTCTTGAGCAGAAAGCGAAAGGAACGGATCGTTCTATCATTGGGTTCGTCTTGAAGGGCCCCGGCATTCCACGTGAAGAGTATAACGTTTATTCCGATGGGAAAGCTATTGGAAAGGTAGTAAGTGGAACTCACTCTCCCATTCGCAAAGAAGGTATTGGAACGGCCCTCATCGAAGGTAAACCCGGACGGGAGCTTTCAGTGGAAATTCGCCAGAAGCAGATTCCCATAGAAATAGTAGAAGGCCCATTCGTGCAGGGCACTGCCGGCAAAAAGAGAAAGGACCGCTAACTGTATTTACAATAGAGGCCTTCCTCTTAATCTGGATCAAAAGCAAGAATCGGAGCGTTTTATGTCCAATATTCCTGATAACCTCAAGTACACCAAAGACCATGAATGGGCCTTGCAAGAAGGAGACTCGGTCAAAGTAGGAGTTACTGATTTTGCCCAGAATTCTCTGGGAGATATCGTTTACGTTGAGGTTCGCGAACAGGGAAATGCAGTAGGCCAGGGAGATAGTTTTGGCACAATTGAGTCTGTGAAGGCTGCCGAGGATCTCTATGCCCCCATCAAGGGTACGGTTGCTGAAGTAAACGAAGACGTTCTGGGCAGCCCTGAAAAGGTGAACTCCGACCCTTACGGCTCCTGGCTCATAAAAATGACCGGCGTTGATCAAGCAGAACTGGATGCACTGATGGATCCAGCTGCCTACAAAGAATTCGTAGCTTCCCTGGAAGATTAAGCCTTACCGGCCCCCGGCACCCGAAGAATATTTCTGATTCAGGTTATTCGGGCCTCCGGGGAGCGTTAGAAGTCCTCTCGCGGCTCAGGTGCCAGAAAGCATATGTTCCTCCAATGGTGCGAACTGGGCCCGCCTCCGAGCGGCTAGCATCCTACCCCCCTTTCAGTCTCTCTGATATTCAATAGTCCTCTTTGGAGTGCCCTCTTCGGGATCACTATTCCGATATCCGAAGCATCAATGCCATTATGGATGCGTTCCAGCTCGGGATCGTCGGATTATTTCACATCGCGATCCGTGCAGCCGGCCGGATTATGTCACATTGCGCCTGTCCCGGAGGGCTGTATTATATCACATCGTCGTCTGCGCAGCCGGCCGGATTATGTCTCATTACGCCTGTCCCAACGGCGCGGATTATGTCTCATTACGCCTGTCCCAACGGCGCGGATTATGTCTCATTGTGGGGAACTGCTTTGCCGGACCAGATCTCATCGTCGACTCTGCGGCCGGCCTCGGAGCCCATTCACCGAACTTGCCCTTGGAGGGGCCCATCCCCGAAAGGCCCGGGGAGCCGGCAAACGGGACCAAAATCTGAAGAAGGTCCAGGCACGGCACATGAGACTTAAAATTTGTTGCCTTGGTACCCTGCTCTGCAAAAATGCTTTTCATATCGAGACTTTTTGATATGTTGATATGACAGCCCCTTTTCAGGAGAGCAAAAGTGAAATATTTTCCCATTTCCCCGGAGCAAATGGAGAATCGACTCCAATCTCTGGGCTATTCCAGTGCAGCGGATCTTTTTCGGTCCATTCCAGAGTCCCTTCGGGTACGCACCGATGCCAGGTTACCGGCCCCGGCTTCAGAGATCGAAATCCGTCGTGAATATCAGCCCAGCGAGGCTGCTCCCATCGAGCACAATTTCATGGGTGGAAACGGCCATTTCCATTATATACCGTCTGTAATCGATCCATTGATTTCCCGCGGGGAGTTTCTGACGGCCTATACACCCTATCAGCCAGAAGTGAGCCAGGGAAGCCTGCAGGCCATGTTTGAGTTTCAATCCATGATGGCGGATTTGATGGGTGTCGAAGTGTCCAATGCCTCCCTTTACGATGGATCTACAGCTATGATTGAAGCAGCCATGATGGCTGTTCGAGTGCGCAGAAAGGATCGTGTGGTTTTCGCAGATTCCATTCATCCGGAATACCTGGAAACAATGCAAACCTATGCCAACAGCGGTGTATTCGAAACGGCTATGGTTCCTACCGATGCCAGCGGCAGGCTGGACATCGCCACTCTAAAGGAAACATTGAATGCAGATACGGCCGCTCTGGTTGTGCAATCTCCGAACTATTACGGTATTATCGAAGATATCGCCTCTATAAAGAAGGAGCTGGAAGAGCACAACATAATGCTCATAGTTACGGTGACCGAAGCCATGTCCATGGCTCTGGTGAAATCCCCCGGCGGCCAGGGAGCAGATATTGTTTGCGGCGAAGCTCAATCATTTGGCGTTCCACTTTCCTATGGCGGCCCCTGGCTGGGATTCATTGGAACTTCTCAGAAGCATATGCGAAGCCTTCCCGGTCGACTCATTGGAGAGGCAAAAGACATGGATGGCAGAAGAGCTTTCGTTGTTACACTGGCGGCCAGAGAGCAGCACATCCGCAGACAGAAGGCAACATCCAACATCTGCACAAACCAGGGATTGATGGCCCTTCGATGCACTATCTACCTGGAACTGATGGGCAAAAAGGGGCTTCGCAGAGCGGCAGAACGAAGTGCCCGATTCGCGGCTCTGGGCCGGCAGCTGCTCCGCGAACAAACAGACCTCAAACTGAAATACCCGGATTCACCGATCTTCAATGAATTTATGATCGAAACGCCGGTTGCTGCAGAAACTGTATTCGATCGCTGTATGAAAGCGTCTCGTGTAGCCTGCGGCACAGTGGCGGGACCGAATCAACTTCTGGTTTCCTTCAATGAAACCATGAGTCCGGAAGCCGTGAAGCAATGGGTGCTATCTGTGAAGGCAGCCTCCAAATAAGCGAAACAGACTGAAAACGACTGAATTAGAGAGATTTTAGAATGCTAACAGAAGAAAGAGCCACCTCCGTTAATGCAAATTCCAATGGAAATGACCAGACCAGGCTATCGGTTACCAGAAACGGTCAGATCTATGAAGAGCCACTGATTTTCGAACGGTCTCATCCAGGTCGTGTTGGATTCAGTTTTCCAGAAGATGACCAGGGCCTGGAACATGAACTGGGAGACTTTCTTCGTGAAGAGGATAGCCTTCATTTGCCGGAAGTTAGCGAGCCGGAAGTGGTTCGCCATTTCACTCGTCTATCCACCTGGAATTACGGAATCGATCTAAACCTTTATCCGCTGGGTTCCTGTAGTATGAAGTACAATCCCAGAATCAATGAAGAGATTGCAGGTCTCCCTCATTTCAGGGATGCGCATCCCTCCTTACCGGTGGCCTATAGCCAGGACGTGCTCAAAGTAGTTTACGAACTTCAGGACATGATCTGCCAGCTTACGGACATGCCAGCAGTAACCCTGCAGCCTGCGGCCGGTGCCCATGGAGAGCTGACCGGTCTATTCTTGATGCAAGCCTATCATCGTAAAAAAGGCCAGGAAAGAAAAGTAATCCTTGTACCGGACAGCGCCCATGGAACGAATCCTGCGAGCTGTACCCTGGCCGGCTACGATGTAAAAGAACTGAAATCTACCAGGCAGGGACTTCTGGACCTGGATGATCTAAAGCAGAATCTCACACCGGATGTGGCCGGTCTTATGATAACCAACCCAAACACTGTAGGAGTATTCGAAACCAACATTCGTGCCATTGCAGACCTGTTGCACGCAAACGATTCGTTGCTCTACATGGATGGGGCCAATTACAATGCAATTATTGGCCAGGCATCCCTGGGCAAGATGGGTGTAGATGTGAGTCATTTGAATCTGCATAAAACCTTCTCCACTCCCCATGGTGGCGGTGGTCCCGGTGGTGCAGCGGTAGTTGTATCCGATCGACTGAAAGATTTTCTGCCTGGCCCTCAGGTAACACGCGCGAAAGATGAAAGCTATGCTCTTGAGTCCGCAGAATTTAGCATTGGCAGAATGAAATCCGGACTGGGACATTTTGGTGTGCTACTAAGAGCCTGCATATTTATTCGCAGTCATGGAAATCAGATGGGAGCCATCGCAGAGCATGCAGTATTGAATGCCAACATTGTACGTAAAAACCTGGAAGAGCAATTTCAACTGGCATCGGACAATGACTCCATGCATGAGGTGGTATTCAGCGATTCGAAACAAAAGAAGACCGGGTTTTCCACCATGGATCTGGCCAAAGCCCTTATCGACTACGGTTACCATCCGCCAACTGTGTACTTTCCGCTCAGCGTGCATGGGGCCATCATGATCGAGCCCACAGAATCCGAAAGTCCGGAAACCCTGGATCATTTCTCTGAAGTGATGAAGGACATTGCAGCTAGAATGCAGGCAGGTGATTCGGATCTGTCTGCGGCCCCTCACCGAGCGTTTGTTACGCGGATTGATGAGGCTACGGCAGCAAGGAACCCGGTTCTAAATTACTTTACAAAATAGCAGCACGAGGACCAGTGTAATCCGGTATGGAATGGGAAAAGGTTCTACGTGACTCTGTAAAGAACGGTACTGTACGTGAGCTACATCTAAGGCATATCCCGGTACTGAAAACCTGCGAAAACTGGAATGCTGTTGAGGAAGTAGGACTGATTGACCACCAGACCCGTTTTGCCCATTACAAAGGCATCATCGTAAAATACGGCGAGCGAATCTTCTATGTTCCAGAGAAACGGATGGAGGCCCTGGCCCCGTACCGTCCCTGGAAAACCAAAGTGAAGCTCAAAGTCACCGATCCAGAAAAGAAATAACATGGAATACCGGAACCCGGTACCCACTGTAGACCTGATCATCCGACTTTCCGACGGAATTGTACTCATCGAAAGAAAGAATCCTCCGCATGGCTATGCCCTGCCCGGAGGTTTTGTAGATGAATGGGAGCCAGTAGAAAAAGCAGCCATTCGAGAAGCCCGGGAAGAAACGGGACTGCATATCACTCTGGATGAACTTTTCTACGTTTATTCCGATCCAGCACGAGATCCCAGGCGGCATACCATGTCGGTGGTGTTTCTGGCCCATGCAGACCAGAGACCGGTGGCCGGCGATGATGCCGCAGCTGTAGTAGTTGTGGCCGAGGCTGAACTGCAATCCTATGAGCTGGCTTTCGATCATAGCCGAATCATTCAGGAATATCTGGAATTCCGGAAAACAGGCATCCGCCCTCTGCATAGTCCGGAATAGCTGCGCAGTTAATCTCCACTGACTGTTTAAAGCGCTTTCAGATCGTGCACACTGCCAGGGCCCTCAGAATCCATTGGAACCCAACAATGTGGCCAATTCGGCATCCCATCAGGACGCATCTAGACTAACTGGCCTTTGAATCGCACCCGCTTTAATGAGCTGGCAACCGCGGCTTATTGCAGCTTATTTGATTGGTGCTTCCAGTTCCTGCAGAAAGGAAGACATAGTAGATACCACCTGGTGCACTCTAAGCGGCAGATCCAGGCCAAACTGCACCGTTCCATGGGAGATCAATGGAGTAAAACAAACCCGGGCCGGAACATGGTCTCGTAGATGGTCGAATAGTAACCTGGATTCTCCCGGAGGAATTACATTATCTCTGTCTCCATGGATCAATGTAATGGCGGCCTTAATATCGGGACAATGCTGAATAACATCAATTCTTTGAGCGATTCGCTTGCAACGGGGATCATTCAAGATCCGGTCTTTCGTTTCTCGTCTGTAGGCTCCGTCATGCAGGATTCGATAGAACTCTTTACGAATGGCAGGACTGACTTCCGCCAGCGCCCCTGGCAATTGCCGTGGATTTCGCTGCAGCCCGTTGTCCAGAGCAGCCTGTTCGAAACAATGCCTCAATGCTATGGTCTTCTTGCTACTGCCGGGAAGGAAATTCTTGAGTACCACAAAGAATCCATAGGGATCCCGATCTTCAGCATCAAACAGATGCTCCACAACAGACATCACATGGCCAAAGGGGCCCACCAGTAACATGGATTTCACTGAGCTGGCAGCCTTCCCGGAAGCCGCCACCATGGCCAGGGAACCGGAAAATGATGCAGAGAAAACTCCCACCGGTCCTCGATCGTCCAGCTCGGCCAGAGACATCAAATCATCTTCCATAAACTCAATGCTTCTGGGATCTATAGTAAGGCTTCTAATTTCTT
This sequence comes from Spirochaetaceae bacterium, assembly GCA_002729885.1. GTDB lineage: Bacteria > Spirochaetota > Leptospiria > Leptospirales > Leptonemataceae > UBA3465. The sequence goes on along the minus strand of PBUB01000029.1, from coordinate 86,222 downwards.
TGTAGTCTGGTAAAATGACTTCGTACCCGTTGGCAGCAAAGGCGCTTGCCAGAACATGAATCCTGGAATCCTCATTTCCTTTTGCGGTCATTCCATGGACTGCCAGCAAAGTTCCCCGTATTGAGCCAGATTCAGGAAGCACCCTCAGAGCCTCACGACCATTCAGCATTATTCGGGAATGCTTGCCATAGGAGCGGAGGCCTCTGAACATGCGGATAACAATGCTGAGGCCACGGCCGTAGAAACCCATGGCCCCATGAGCACATATCAAACTCAGGAATCAATACCGATTTAGATTATGGATATGCAGGAAACAGATCGAATGCCCAAGTCAGAACGTCTGGGATGTCTGTACCTCACGTTTCTGCAAAGGCCAGGTGGACTGAGCTTTGAAGAGATTCGAACTCTTATGCCTCTGGCCTATACTGGAGGACCGGAGTCCGCCCGTAGAAAGTTCGAAAGGGATAAAGAAGATCTAAAGAAGCTGGGACTGAAACTGAAGCATTACTCTCCCGGTGAAGCGATGCCCGATCGAGTGGGCATGGCAGACAGCCATATCTACATTCCGGAGGATGCCCCGGAACATCTGGATCGAATTACACTTAGCCCACGGCAGCGAGAATCCCTGGCTTCCCTCCTTCTGCGTGCTCTTGAGTCTGAATCGGACGGCGATCGCAGAGAGAACCTGACATCCATCTACATCAAACTGTTCTACAACAATTTGCCGGGAGACTTACCTGGCCAGAGCCCCGTTCTGGAAAACCAGGGTGATCCACAAATATCTTCGCATCTAAATACCGTCCAGGAAGCCTTGATGAAATCCAGGGTCCTGCTGGGTCAATATGAGCCAGCGTCCGGAGGCAGAGAGAAAAGAACCCTGGAAAGTCGCGGATTAATCTATTACCGTGGCCGATGGTGCCTGGTGGCTCGATCCAGGGAAAGCGGCGAGGTGCGTTTTTATTATCTGGAAAGATTCCATACCCTGGAAATGAGCGAGGCTACCTTCAAGCCAGACAGGAACTTCGACCTTAAATCCATGTCGCTGCATCCTCTGGGGATTCAGATTCACGAAGGTCATTCCATAGAGTTGGAGATCTCTCAGGACTTTGCTCCCATGTTTTCCAACTTTCTTTCCGGAATGCCCGAGGACAAAGTAAGCAAGGAAGGCGAAACCTACCGAATCCAGACAACCAATGAGCGAGCACTTTTTCGATGGATTCTACAGAGACCGGAGGCACTGATTCGCATGGATTCCCAGTCTGCTTCGCGTATGAACGATTTCCTTCAGGAAATCCAGGAGCTGTACAGTTAGTATGCCCACTCCCGATAAACTCAAACGGCTGATTTCTTTAATTCCTGTAATCCATGCGAATCCGGGAATCAAAATTGAAAAGCTCATGTCCCTCAGCGGATACAGAGATCGAAAGAAATTCACCGAGGATCTGGATAACCTGATCATGCTGGGAGTTCCTCCCTTTTCTCCGGGGGATTACGTTGATATCGCAATTGAAGGCGATGAGGTAACTCTGGAATTTCCGCAGGGCATGGAACGTCCACTGGCTCTTTCGGCCGCAGAATGGTCGGATTTGATGGATGCAATTCAAAAGGACCTGTCCTTTCGCACCGATCAGGGACTGAACCAGGAGGAGTTAAGCGGTGTTCTGGAAAGCCTGGGAAAAACTCAGGTAATCTTTGAGAAACCACCCACTGCCGATGAAAGCCGACGATCCATCGAGGAAGCACTGAGTCAAAAGAAGACTGTTGAATTTCTCTATCCTGATCGAAATCAGCAGTCCATGGAAACTCGCTTCGTGGATCCCTGGGCCGTGGTAACTCATGTTGGACTTATGTATCTGGTAGGCTGGGATCAAACCAGAGAAGCCCCCAGGTATTTTCGCCTGGATCGAGCCGGTGAAATCAAGATACTGGATCAAACCCGAAGCAAGGAACCTCCTTCCGATCTGGCATCCATGATAAGGAATTCCTACATCAAGAATCCTCTGGAGAGCTCGGAAGAGGCCACGGTAGTATTTCGGGGTTCCGTTCAAAAGAACCTGGAAAGAATCGTCAGTCTCACTTCAGTGGAGGATTATCCGGATCGCAAGGGCTGGAAAAAAGCCCGGTGTTCCATTCGAGACAGAGCCTGGTTTCGGGAAGTCATCCGCTCCTTTGGTGAGTCCATCGAGATCCTATCGCCTGAAGAACCCAGAATGGAATTTCTGGAAGATGTGCATAACCTGCGCGAAAAGCTGAAGTCATTTCTGAAATCTTCGTAGATATTCTTGCTGGCAGAGCTCTCTTTTCTGGCAGTCCCATCTATTTGGCGCCGGTGAATCCCGGAAAATGCCGGGTACGGGCTCCAGGGTACCACTGTATCTGCCGAAAATGGAAACGTGGCCGTTGCGGAAGAATACCAGAACTATCTACAGAGCTTTAGAACCAACCTGGAGGTAGAAAGAGATCTTTCCCCCCATAGTGTACGGGCCTATCTTGCCGATCTTGAAGAATTCCTTCTATTCCTTCAAAAAGAACAACTGCATCCAGAGCAGTGCGATGCTCGTATCCTGAGATCCTTTTTTACCGCTCGCACCGGCGTGGACTTTGCAAGAAATCCTTTGAAGAGCAATCCAGAAGCTGTTACAGGTAAGAGCAATCATAGAAAGCTATCTGCGCGCAGCCAGGCCCGCAAACTGTCGACGCTTCGACTGTTCTTTCGGCAGCTTATGAAACAGGGAAAGATTCAGTCCAACCCGGCCAGAGACCTGCCCTCACCCAGATTCTACAGAGCATTACCGGGTGTTCTGCGTCCCGGAGAACTGGAGGAGGTACTGGAAGCTCCCACCGAGACATCAGAACCCAATCGAAGATTGCGCAAAGATGTGGGCGAAGCAGTGCAATTTCGGGATCGGGCCATATTCGAAGTGCTTTATTCCACCGGAATGAGAATTTCAGAGTTGCTTTCCCTGGAGCTGGAAGACGTTGAAAACCTGCCAGACCGAATCAAGATCACGGGAAAGGGCCGAAAGCAACGGATCGTATTTGTTGGCGAGGAAGCCAGGGTCGCTCTTTCAAAATATATGAAGCTTCGCCCTCAGTTGAGACCGGCCAACGGAGCCCTGTTCTGCAACGCCAGAGGTGGCCCATTAACAGATCGCGGAGTCAGGGATAGAATGCAAAAGTATGCCCGTCAGCTGGGACTGAGCAAATTGCATCCGCACAAACTGAGGCATTCCTTTGCCACGGATCTACTGAACGAAGGTGCAGACATCCGGGCTGTACAGGAGATGCTGGGTCATAGTAGTCTGTCCACCACTCAGATCTATACCTCGGTGAGCAAAAACCGGCTAAGAGATATCTACCGAAATTGTCATCCCAGAGGCCATTGATCCTGGAGACCATTAGTCCGGGCTCTCTGCGGAGTCCGGCCGAGGCTCCTTGTCGCAACCGGTAGGGGGCTCTCTGCGGAGTCCGACTCAGGCTCCTTGTAGCAACGGTCTGACCTGGGCCCTGTGCTACAGGCCCCATCTTCCAATAGACTCTCCCTGATCTCCTTTGCGAGGCTCTTCACCGAACCTCGCAAAGGAGCCGATCCCGGGCTGATTCTGCTTGTTTTCCTGATCGTCGTAGAAACTCTGACCTTTTTGGAGGGCCCGGCAATGGCGGAAGCGGAAGAGCAAAAGAAGAACAAGAAAATCAATCGAATGACTCTACAAGAAATCAACGATGCTATCAAGAAGACTCAGGAGCATATGAAGGGCGATACCAGCCAGTATGCTCAGGCACTGAATGCCAGAAAAGCTGAACTTGAAGCTAAATAAGGTCGGTGCCATCAGGCACTGACCTCTTTTCCTTTCCGCAACGGCGGAACTCTTTTATCCCTTAATCTCATCAGAGCTACCAGACTCTGATATTTGCAGAGCAATGGTGGGGCTTTCGACGACCCAACTAGCCACCCATCCAAATTCCAGGAAATCTGCTGCGTCAGAGTACTCAGCCAGTTACGTCAAAAAGCTGGCCAGGCTCGGGCATAGTATCTGCTGTGCGAGGCAGCGGTGCAGTCATATAGAGTAGCATCTTGATGTCATGCTCGCTTAGCACCTGCTTCATTCTCTCTTCCAGAGTAGCCCGGGTATGGTGAAGCAGAAATTCTGGATCCTTCTTCACTTCTTTCCTGGATTCTTCCGGTTGATTCTCGGAGACTTTTCTGGAAGCGTGCAGCTCCTCACCGGGACGCCGCATGGGCATTAGATCCGGCTGGTTTTGACTGGATGCAACGGGCCTCTCAGTGCCCTCTCGGGGCACATACGCTGATAGATTTGATGTTCCTACTGAGCCAATCATATCAGGCCTCCCTTACTTCCTTCGGAAATGGGATGAAAAACTTTATGGCAGATAACAGCTAGAATTGCACTATTTTTGCACTTCAAGGAGTTTCAGGCAGTTGCAGGGAACTCGAATCCCTGGCTCTGCGCCAGTAACCTGACTTCCAGGCCCAAAAAAGGATCCTTCCCCATTGCGACCCTGCTATTTCTGAATCCGGCAGTCAGGCCATTCCTGGAACCAGCGATCCAGACTGTTCCACAATCGCAGGTCAACTCGCAGCCCGTTTCCCCCGGCTCCATGCCACTCTACTATAGAACACTGGAAACCTGGAGTTGTCAAGCCCCGGTTCAACGGCCCGGTCGAAAATCCAGAAGCTGAAACATCATATTGCTGCCTTCATCCGAGGATAGCACTCGCCCAAATACAGTGATGTCATGCCCGGCCTCCAGTTCCTTCAGTCCGTCCATGATTTCGGAATTTCCGCCGCTATATCGAAGAAGCACCGATTCATCCCTTTCTTTGAGCCTCATCTTGAGATCCGCCCCGGTAGGAGAGAGCCTGGAGGTTTCCACCGTTCCCTGCCATAGAAATACTGCATCCCTGTAACTGTAGGGATCGCTTTCAATCTCTCCCATGGTCACAGAATCAGTGAAGTCCTCCATTCTGGGCAGTGGAATGGATTGTCTCAATGTTTTGGCCCGTTCCTTGAATACAAAGTCTACGTTGGATCGCTCCAGCCGGCCCAGCATCTTGCGAGCCTGGTTCACTCGACCGTCTTCAATAGCCAGCCTGGCCTTTTCATAATCCTCCACGGCTCGATCCTTGCTATCATAGAAGTAACTAAATTCCCCGGCCGCCTCCGGCAATACGGTACTGTGCCCGGGAGGTCGGGGCAGATCGGAGTCCATCAGAGGATCGTCGCTGGATGTCATCATCTTCCAGCCAGCGACAGCTGCCAGCCCCAGAGCCAGGATGGAAATTGCTACAATAACCCAGGTGGGAATCCCTTTTCTTTCCGGCTTCGCATAGTAATCTTCGTTTCGCTCACCATCACGGGATTTCAGACCGATAGGATTGAGCCGGCCCTTTCCCCTGTCACTGGAAGACTCATTATCACGAGCCTTGCCCGAGCTTTGAACTCCGGAGCTGAAGTGGGGATCGGTTTCGCCTCCGGCCCGGTGCTCGGGCGCGATGCCAGGAAAGAAATCCAGGATACCTGCTCTTTTGCGACTGTATTCAGCCAGAGAATCCGGTGCCTCTTTTAATTGCTCGATTAAGGCATCACATCGCGTGTCGGATGGATCCAGTTCCAGAATGGAAGTTAGAGTTACCAGAGCTTCTTCCGGTTTTCTGGATTGTAGTTCCAGATAGGCCTGGATGTAGCGACTGCTAACAGAATCTCCGGCCACTTCCAGAAGCTCCTGGTAGTAGCGACGAGCCTGCTGCACATGTCCCAGTCCAAACAAAGAAATGCATGCAAAGTACAGAGACCAGGCTCGCTTCTGAGGAACGGAGCTCTCGCTTTTCTGGCTTTCCAGTTCGCTGCGAATCTCTCGAAATGCCTGGCCGTACTCAGACTCACGAATCAGATCTCGAACCCTTTCCCGGTAGGACTCCATTCTAGATTTTCTTTCCACGTTGAATCAGGCCAGAGGGTCCTGTCCGGAAAGAACTCCTGCACGAATGAGCTGAGATACCAGAGCATCCATAGCCAGTCTGTAACCGCCGGTTCCCAGACCCACAATCACTCCAGAAGAAATATCGCTTAAATAGGATTGATGGCGAAAGGACTCCCTGGAATATACATTGGAAATATGAACCTCGATAAACGGAAGATTCACTCCAAGAATTGCATCCCGTATGGCCACTGAAGTATGAGTGAAGCCTGCAGCATTGATAATGATTCCAGCCACCGGCTCCAGGCGAGCCTGTTGAATTCGATCGACAATGCGACCTTCGTGGTTTGACTGAAAATAATCCAGACGGACCCCCAGCTTTCGTCCATGCTCTTCCAGCTTTAGATGCAGGGAGTCCAGAGTATCTGTGCCATAGATCTCGGTTTCGCGCTCACCCAGAAGATTCAGATTGGGTCCTTGAAGCACCAGAAGAGTATTCTTTCCTTCCTCCGAATTTCTTGCAGTGAGCTTTTCCATACCTGCATTGATGCGGTTTCAGGTCAAAAGATCAAGCGAGAATCTATTAACCTCTACTTGCTTTCTGCTCCTTCCATGCTTTCTCAAATTGTTCAAATTCCACCGGCACAGAAAGCTCCAGCCCATCCCGACCAAACAGAACGAATCGAATCTCCCCATCCACGTTCTTCTTATCATATTTCATATGGTTCCATAGATCCTTCGCTTCCAGGCCGGCCGTATCCATGGGTAGCTTCAGCATCTCCATCATCCTGAGGTTTGCCTCGACGATTTCGCTGGCATAGCCACGATCCCTGGAAAGCAACATGGCTGTGACCAGGCCTCGGCTCACAGCCTGGCCATGGGAGAAACGACCATAATCCGTAAGCGATTCAATTCCATGGGCGGTGGTATGTCCCAGGTTCAGACAGGCGCGAAGTCCGGCTTCTTTTTCATCTCTTGCAACAACATAGGCTTTGACAGCCATGGATTCAATTATCCTGGGGGCCAGAGTCTCCGGGCTGCGAATGGAATCTGCTGAATCCACCAGGGCCTGTCGCAGTTTTCCGGAGCTTTCCAGCATTGCATGTTTGGCCATCTCAGCCAGACCGCAGGACCATTCCGCATCCGGCAATGTATCCAGAGTGGAAAGGTTGCACCATACCAGACGAGGATGATAAAAAGCACCCACCATGTTCTTTCCTCTACCGGTATTGACAGCCACCTTGCCGCCCACCGAAGAATCTACCATGGCCAGAAGTGTCGTAGGAATCTGAATAAAAGGAATTCCGCGAAGAATGGTAGCGGCCACAAAGCCTGCGAAATCTCCAACAACGCCACCGCCCAGGGCAATTAGCAAACTCTTTCGATCCACTCCACCTTCGATGATTGCATTGAATACAGGGCCCAGTTGATCCAGATGTTTGGAAGTTTCTCCGCCCTGGAAATAAATGATCTGCACGGGCACCGAAAGGTCCAGGGAAGCTTCCAGTTTCTCGGCATAGGACTTTAGATTGCTTTCGGTAAGAATAAATATTCGGGATGGTCGGAAGGATTCGAGACGCTGCGATAGGGAGTCCCCCCCCTTCAGGGGGCTGGCAAAGTCCCTGGACAGAACTATGGAGTAGTCTGTGGACTGAGTTTCCTCGCTTCCCGGTTTTAAATGCAGACGGTCCGATTCAAAAGGCTCGGTGGAAATGACCATGGTTCCATGTCCTTGCAGCCATCGGACCCTACAACCAAAACTAATGAGAGAGTTATTTCTGGCAGCCTGCTGAGCCGGGATTTTTCATATCAATGGAAGTGTATAAGCGCCGCAGTTACTGTAATTCCAGAGTTCTCAAGAGCTGCTGATAGTACCACCGCGTTTCCGGCCTTTCCAGCATTTTCAGGAATTACTGAGGCCCCCACCAGTCCTCCATTTCCAGCGATTTCAAGAGCTATTTGACCGGTGGCCTGTCATGGATCCCGAAGCTTTTCAAGAGCTCGCTGGGCGGCCTGTTGCTCGGCTCGTTTCCTGGAGCTTCCCTGGCCTCGAGCGATTTCAAGTCCCTGCACCATTACCCTGCAGGTAAACTCTCGCTTATGATCCGGACCGCCCTGGTTCACCAGCTCATAAACAGGAATGGTATGACTTCTTTTCTGGATCATTTCCTGCAGGGCCGATTTAGGATCCAGGGCCTTACCCGGTTTACTCAGGGATTCGATCTTTTTCTGTAGAAGGTTTAAAACGAACTTTCGAGTGGTGGAAATCCCCCGGTCCAGATAGATCGCTGCGATTAAAGCCTCGAATCCATCGGCCAGGTTGGACGGCCGTCGGGAACCGCCACTGTTGCGCTCGCCGCGGCTCATGCGCAGCACCGAACCCAGGCGAATGGCTCGAGCCGCACCGGACAGGGTTTTTTCAGACACTGCGGCAGATTTGATCCGCGCCAGCATTCCTTCTTGATAGTCAGGATATTTGCGATACAGGAATTCGTTTACGATGAAGCCAAGTACAGAGTCTCCCAGATACTCCAGTCTCTGATTGTCTTTGTGGGATCGCCCGGGCTCCTTGGCAAAGGAACTGTGGGTCAGGGATTGATTGAGCAGTTTGGTGTCTTTGAATCGGATCCCGTTTCGCTCGCAGAACTCATTTAACTCTTTAATTCTGGCGGGCTCCAGGTGCCCTTCAGAACGGCTCATTACCGCGCTCCGAATGGAATGGTGAGTTGATTCAGTAACACTTTGTCAGGAAATGCAGGGCCAGAGGCCTGCGAAAAAAATAGTGAAGAAGGCCGGTTATCTTCTCAATTGTTCAATGGCCCGAAGGCTGAATCGAGAATTGAGGCGGATAAACGGCCTCCTTCCAATGTTTTCCAGGAAACCTGGATTAGCTTTGATGCTCTTCGATGTATTTGATTACATCACCAACAGTCTGGATTTTTTCAGCGTCTTCGTCAGAGATTTCAACACCGAATTCTTCCTCCAGAGCCATTACCAGCTCTACAGTATCCAGAGAGTCAGCACCCAGGTCATCGATGAAGTGAGCCTCGGGAGTAACTTCGCTTTCGTCTACTCCGAGCTGTTCTACGATGATACCTTTTACTTTTTCCAGCAAATCAGCCATGATTTTGCTCCATTCTTTAAGATTCTTTAGATTCGCTATGCGAATCGGCACTCGCAACCTTCATTGAGGCCATCTTCGACGCAAGTGGAAAAATGAAAAAATTTTCGACCGGGTAGAATTTTTTACTCCGGACGGAAACCTCCACCATTGATGTCGAGTACATGAGCCGTAATGAAAGATGCCATGTCCGAGCACAGAAACGCTACACCGTTTGCAATGTCCAGAGGTTCTCCAGCGCGACCGAGAGGAATTTTTTTCACCATCTCATCACGAATTTTGTCCGGGATGGCATCCGTCATATCGGTCTTTACAAAGCCCGGCGCAATTGCGTTGCAACGAATGCCTCGGGAGGAGCCTTCCAGGGCCACAGTCTTGGTAAATCCGATTACTCCTGCTTTAGAAGCCGAGTAATTGGCCTGACCGGGGTTTCCGTTTTCTCCAGCAATGGAGCTGATGTTAACGATACTGCCGGACCGGGCTTTCATCATCTGCTTGAAGGCAGCCTGAGTACACAGGTAGGTTCCGGTGAGGTTTACACCGATTACGGCATCCCACTGCTCCTTTTTCATTCTCATGAGCAAGGTATCCTTTGTAATCCCGGCATTGTTCACCAGAATATCGATTTTGCCCAGAGTGGAAATACAGGTTTCGATTAGTTGTTCGGCCGGTTCTTGCTGAGAAATATCTCCAGCAAAATGTCCGGTTTTCACGCCGCGAGATGATGCAATCTCTTCTGCAGCCTTTTTGGCCGCATCATCGTTAATATCGTTAATGATTATGTCGGCTCCCAGTTCGGCCAAGCGATCAGCGATGGCATATCCAATTCCGCGGGCAGAACCGGTTACTACGGCGGCTTTTCCTTTCAGATCAACCATGATTCTCTCCTATTTTTTGATTGGTCAGGGTTGCCAGAGCGAATCCAGGGTCAAGCAAGCTAGCAGTCGCAGAAATGTAATTTCCTTCCATAGAATTGAGCTCGTAACCGTCCGATAATAGAATTGTGAATATGGGCCGCGATACTTCTGTATCCGTCGCTATAGAGACAAAAATCTGGGCAGCAAAACCAGCAGCTGTGAACGTGGTCATGCATACAGACGGAAAAGAAAATTCAGGCCATAAAGAAGGAAGGCCCGGCAAACCAGCCTGAAGTAAACCGGGAAGAAGCGAAAGGTAGAATCATGAAAGTCATTGAGACCAGCGCAGGTGCCGTCTATATACAATACAACCTTAGATTCCTGGCACGAGATCCGGACTTTGCCTTACTCCAGGAAATGCGCCGCTGGAAAATGAACGGTATCAAGACTGTCTTGATCCCGGAAGTAGAAGCTCTTTCGCTCAGAGATAGAATCCAGACAATTTTGAAGGCAGAAGGCTTTCTCATCAAAACCATTCCGGATAACGAACGATTCGAAACCATGGATCTATCCGTGCTGGATACTATCGATCATCGGCCCGCCATCTTCCTTTGTAATCCTGAAACGGCAGAATTAATTGAACCTGCCGTGGCAGAACTTCTCCGTCGCAGACAGGGCATTACTGTGCGCCAGGCTCTGGAATGGATGCATCCAGAGACCGAACAGGGAAGCCACCAGGAATCCAGAGGAACCTCGGATTCACCGATTACGGGCGCCTCGAACGGACATCCACAATCTCAGGATGTAGCCCGGGCCTCATCCACTACCGCTCCAGCAGAGCACGTCCCGGAAACGGGCACTGAATCCATCACCGATTCAGCCCGGACCAGATCCGGGGAGCCGGACGCGGAAGCTGTGGACAGCACTGCAAAGTCGCATGCAACAGCCGAAACCAGAACTCAGGCACAACCAGAAATTCGGGAAGCTCCCGCCGTAAAAAAGGAAGCTCCCGCTGATTCGAAAAGTACCGCCTCCCCTGCTCTGGAGGCAGTACCGGTCAGCGATGGAGGAGCCGGAGCGCCCGTAGCCCCTGTTGCCGTTAAAGAATCCAGAATCAGCATTCGGGTTAAATTGATAGGAATTATCAGCGGTCTGCTAATCGCCTCGCTTACAGGCATGATTTTTCTGGCCACTTACTTCTTTCGCACAGATACAGAAAGAAGGATCCAGGAAACGAACCTGAGTATTACATCGGTGATCGGTCAAAAGATTCTATCAGAAGTAGAGAACTTCAAATACAGAGCTGTGCTTGCGGTTACCGGAGACGAAGCCGAGGATGCGGAGAACTCGGTGCAACTGGGTCCGGTCTCCAGCATCAGGGATGAACGACCTACGCAGATAAGATCCATCCCTGCCGAACGAAAAAACGTATTTCTAAAGAACAATGATTCCGTGCTCTATCTTGGAGTGGTGAGCCGGGACAATCTGTCGCTAAAGTACGAAGATGAAATATTCAATGAAGCGGCCCTGCAAAACCGCGGACTGGATACTCAGCAGATCAAATCACAATTACCTGTTTATGCAGAGGAGTTTCTGCCCTCCACTGCCGGAGCGACATTGGTCAAGAATATCAGTCCGGCTTTAAGAACCCCTGTAGTGGCTCTTAGCTTTCCCCTGGAAGGGCATCCAGGTCAGGCAGTCATACTGTTCATTGACTCGCGAAAATTTACCGAAAGCTTTGAAGGTACACAGAGCGAAGAAACCGAAATCTACATGGTGGATGGCGATGGAAAAATCATCGCTCATGGAGAAACCGATCTAATACTTTCTGCTCAATCCATGCGAGATGTTCCTATTGTACAGTTCATGCTGGAAAGCAAGGTAAACAGCCAGGTTTCCAGATACGACTACAATGGAGAAACCTACCTGGGCTCCTTCAAGAAGCTGGACCTGGGCAGCCTGGGCATAATTTCCGTAGTGAAAGAACAGGTGGCCATGGCCCAGGTTTATCAGACCCAGAGAAGAAACTTCATCATTATGGGCATTGTGCTCATTCTCTCTGTGCTTGTTGTTTATTTCTATGCCAGAAGCCTTTCCATTCCGCTGCGACAACTGGTAGGAGCCACGCAGCAAATTGAAGAAGGGCAATATGAATTCGCACTCAAACCCAAAACCAGGGATGAAGTCGGAGTACTGACATCCTCTTTTTTAAAGATGGCCAGCGGACTTCAGGAAAGGGAGCGAATGAAAGATGCATTCGGTAAATTCGTAAACAAGGAAATCGCAGAAAAAGCTCTCAAGGGAGAAATCAAGCTTGGTGGGGAAAAGAAACACTCCGCTGTATTTTTCTCCGATTTGCGAGGCTTTACCGCCATGTCCGAAACCATGGAGCCGGAAGAGGTGGTGGAGTATCTAAATGAATATTTCTCCGCAATGGTAGCCTGCGTGGATGAAACCAGGGGTGTCGTAGATAAATTCATTGGCGATGCCATCATGGCAACCTGGGGCGCTGTAGTTTCCCACGGAAACGATACCGAGAATGCAGTCAATGGAGCTCTAAGAATGCGCGCCGCATTGATTGAGCTGAATGTAAGAAACCGGGAAAGAGGAAAACCAATCGCGCGATTTGGATGCGGAATTAACTCCGGACCGGTAATTTCCGGTCAGATTGGATCCGAACAAAAGCTGGAATTCACTGTTATTGGAGATACAGTAAACCTGGCCAGCCGAATCGAAGCATTGAACAAGCCATTTGGAACAGATATTCTGATATCCACAGATAGCTACGAGGAGGTAAAGGATATCTTCAACGTAGAGCAAATGCCGGCCATCAAAGTTAAAGGAAAAGAGAAACCTCAGACTATCTACTTTGTTCTGGGCCGCAAGGATGATCCCAATTGTCCCGGCTCTCTGGATGAAGTGCGCAAAATGGCAGACATCGAAGTTAAAGGAAAGGGCCCCACCGGAGACGTTGTAGAATCGGAAGGCGAAGAGAAGTATGAAATTCTCGAAGGGTGACTGGACATTCACCGTTATTGCCATACTCCTATTACTGCTTCTTTCCGGAATCCTGTATCTGGACTTTACAACCGGTCTGGATGCAGGGAACAGACAGCAGGTAGGTATCCTTACGTTCAAGCGAAGAACCGCCGAACGAAAATACTCGGGCACCACGCTATGGCAGGGAATGGAAGCCAGCGTGGCAGTGTACAATATGGACTCCATTCGCACCGCAAATGACTCGGAAGCCACCATCACGTTAAACGACGGAACAAAGATCGCTCTTGAAGACAATACAATGATAGTGTTGAACTTCACCTCCGATCAGCCAGCTATTGACTTTGGCTATGGTTCCATGCAGGCAGAAGCTAGCGGCGACAGCGATCTGGAGATCAAATCCGGCGACAGCACCATCAGCCTTTCCGATTCCGAAGCACGCATTAGCGGAAAAGAAGACGATCTGGAGCTACAGGTTCAGAAGGGCGAAGCGAAGCTAACCAGAGGAAACGAAGAAAAGACCGTAGGCGAAAACGAAACCGCCGGCCTGGATGGCAATCAGGTAAAAGTAGAAAAGAATCCATTAACCCTGGTATCCCCGGCCGATCAGTCCCGATTTTTTACCAACCAGAGCCGACAGGCAGTAAACTTTCAGTGGCAATCCGAAGGAGCAGTTACTCTTCAAGTAGCCAGCGATCGCGGCTTTGCCAGTATTGTTGCCCAGGCCCCTCGTAACGGAGGAGATGCCAGCGCCGCCATTGGACCGGGAATCTATTACTGGAGAGTAATAAAAGATGGCAAAGCTTCTCCGGTCCGAAGATTTGCGGTGTACCAGCAGCAGGCTCCGGTGCTGCAAATGCCTCTGGGAGGAAGTCAGTTTACCTATCGAGACAGCCCTCCGCCGGTACAGTTTCTCTGGTCACGCCTTGATGGAGTTACTTCCTATCGAATCGTAGTATCTCAGAATCAGAATTTATCCAATCCAATCATTAGCGAGCAGCTCGTAGTAAACAGCATCACAAAGAACCTGGGACCAGGAACCTATTACTGGCAAATTCAGCCTGTAAGCTCCACAGAAGGCTCTGTATCCAGTAGCGGCGTTGGGTCTTTCTCTGTATCGCAAAAGGAGAATATCGCAGCCCCGATTCCACTGAGTCCTGTTAACTCCACTTTTGTGCAGGCCATGCTTGAGCGAAACGGTCTTACTTTCAGCTGGAAGCAGGATTCTGAAATCGATTCAGTTAACTTTCAGCTAGCTTCGGATAGCAACTTCCAGAATGTAATCACATCCACAACCGCCGGAAGCAACGTCTACAGATACACAGGCCCCCTTGCCCCTGGAACCTATTACTGGAAGTTAAGCGGCAGCGGATTCAGTTCCAGAGTAGCCCAGTTCCAGGTAGCGGAAAAGGAAGTGCTGGAAACCGTCTTACCGGCTCCGGGAGCCAGCCTCACTTCGCTGGCTTCAGAAGTCCAGGTTCGATTCGCATGGAAAGGGGGCACAGGAAAATACAGACTGCTGGTTTCCAGAAGTGCGAATCTGGATGGGGCTCGAACAACAGAAACCGGGGACCGATCCGCCTTCCTGGACGGTCTGGAACAGGGCACCTATTACTGGAAGGTTCAGAGACTTAGCTCCGATGGAGACCTTCTGGGAGAATCGGCACTGTTGAATTTCAAGATTGAGCGAAAGCTGGATAAACCGGACTTGATTTACCCTGTACCAGGGTCCACGGTGGATATGACAGATCTGGACCGGATTACCTTTCGCTGGAAGCCAGTGGAGGGTGCACAAAGCTACACAATCAAACTTTACATAATGGACGGCACCGGGCAGAGACTTTTAATTACCAGAAATGTAGCAGGTACTGCCTTTGAATTCAAGGATTTGAGCATGCTGGACACCGCCCTGTTCCGATACACAGTAGAAGCCAATGCACCGGGCCTGGAAGGGGAACCAGGGCAGGCCGCATTTAGAATTTCTCTGCAACTGGACAAGAAACCGGAGTTTATTACACCAGAGGTAATCTTCAAATAGCGATGAATCTCCTGAACTACAGATCGGGCTCGGGACCTGAAAAGGTCTCCGGGCAATGGCTTCTAAATGGGCCCAGAAGTCTTTCTGAAGCGAGAGCCAATAGCCCCCGCGAAAACTCAGAAACGGTTAAGCTATGGGCAGCACTGTTTCTATCTCTCATCTCTCTGCTTTCTCTGGTCGCTCCCCTGGGAGCAGAAACGGAAAACCCGGCCGATGAAAAGATTATCGAGGGTCGCCAGGAAAATCCCAATCTCCCCAATCTATCCGTTTTGATGGAATGGACCTCTGTTAAGATTGCCCAGG
The DNA here is from genome assembly GCA_002729885.1 of Spirochaetaceae bacterium. GTDB lineage: Bacteria > Spirochaetota > Leptospiria > Leptospirales > Leptonemataceae > UBA3465. Next base: position 70,967 of record PBUB01000029.1, on the reverse strand, counting down.
AGTATATCTTCCAGGTGGCAGATTTACAGGGGCGAGTGCTCATCGATCGCAAAGGACTGAAGGAGCCCAGCGTCGAAGTTAAACTTAAGCCCGGTCGGTACCAGCGTAGAATCGGTATTGTAAATAAATTTGGCAAGGTTTCCTTCTGGTCGCCCTGGGAAACCTTTCGCCTGGTCAAAACCGAAGATCCCAGAATGCAAGAGCTTACCCTTGGAGATCATACGCCGGGACAGAGCACTCGAGTGATTGTTTCCGGAGAAAACCTGGATGAGTTCACAGAATTCGAAGCCAGCTCCGGCAAAAAGAAGGTAAAGATCTGGCGAAAGCAATTGCTGCCGGATGGAAAGGTTGCCCTGGATGTAGATACCAGTTCTCTGGGAAATCAGGCTGAGGTAGACATTGAAGCAAAGAATCCAGGAAGAGATCCTGATCGAGTAGAATCCGCGCTAATCATAGATGGGGACAAAGCCTCCGTAGGTCAGCCTTCGATTGTTCCTGATTTTGATCTTCAGATGCCCACAGGCTATACCTGGCTGATTCCTGGATACAACCAGTTTGAACGAGGCGAAACCTGGAAAGGGTATTTGATCTCCGGTGGAATTCTATTTTTTGGCGCTGCTTCGCTGTACTATGCCAATGAGGCCAACGGTCTGGCATCCGCCGCTACCGACGACTTCTCGTATCAGGTTCTGTCCAATCCACTGCTCTATAATGCCGTGGTGCCCAACCTATCCACCAATGAGTTTAATGCGCTCAGAGCGGATCAGTATTTTCAGTCGGATGTGAAAAGTAGCCAGTACAATACCTACAAAAACAATAGCTATGTGGCGGCTGGCATTGCAGGATTAATATATGCCTACCACCTCTGGGATGTATTTACCCATGATTCTCCGGATGGTCTGGCTCTGGTGGCCGAACCCCGATCGCTGAAACCCGAATCCGGTGCCCCTTTTAAATGGAATTCTGTATCCGCTTTTTCCCCGGAGCAAAGAAGGCTTACAGAAACCTACATGGGCGCAGGCTATCAGATACACTTCTAAGCTGCAGTTCCAAAGTCACAGACCTGCAAACATCGTAGAACTCTGGCTCCAGTTCTTTCTCATCTCGATCTCGCTCTGAACTCCAGAACCCGGGCTGCGCCTGCGCTACCGTATGAATGAATTACATTTGCGCACTCTCAGATATGGCTGACTTTCTCCCGCATTCAGAATTGCATCCATCGCGGCGGACCAGAGCATTACCGCCTCTATGAGGAAGCGTCCTTAGTCGCAGCTGGATCGTTCGAACCATTCTTCGAACGATCCTACCTCACTTTCTTGCTGTCATTAATGCTATTCTCTGGATTGGCAATGAACGATCCAGACCTTCCAATCCTCTAAATCACGGTGCGAAGATATCCATAGAACAGAATGGCGAATCCTCCCACCTCACCAAGAATCAGAAGCACCATGGAACCATGGATGATTATCCCCGGCATGCGAAACGGGCCCAGCTGATAGGGCTTGCGAAACTGATTGTCGGTATCCCCCAACAATGCATGTATTAGATAGGTAATCTGTGCGAAGGCAAAAAATCCGATAACAGAGATCACGGCAACAAGCTCCAGAGGTTCGTTCAAAGAACTGAGCTTCACAAACTCCGCCAGCAGGATTGATGCGAAAGAATAAAGAAGTGAAGCTCTGTGCAGGATGTTGACGTATTCCGGGGCCACAGCCTCTTCCGATCGCAGAATTCCAGAATACTTCCATATCCCGGAAAGAAGGCCGGCCAGAAAGAAAACTCCTGCAGCCAGATAGCATATAGTCAGTGCATTCATATTTTAATTCTCCTCAGTTAGTCCAGTTCCCGTGGCGATTTCCGAATGCCGTGGCAGCTTCCGAACACCAGCGACCGCTACCGAATACCAGCGGCCTTAGAACTTCCTGCTTTATACCACGTTTGAACCGGCAAATCGACCGATTCTATAATTTGCACCAGATTTCCGGGCCCATGCCGGACGTTTCATCTTGCTGGTATCTAACCGGAAAGCTTGTTTTGGCGAAATTGCCCTGGAGTAAGACCTGTAATCTGGCGAAAGGCCCTGTTGAAGGATGACTTGGAGTTAAAACCTACAGAAAGTGCTATGGACAGGACACTTCGGTCTGCCTCCTGCTCCAGAAGCTGACAGGCCGCCTGCACACGATGCCGGTTTACAAATTCAGCAAAGCTAATATCCAGATGTGAATTCATCAATTCCGATAGCTGATGCGGGGAAATGTCCAGTGCCTCCGCGAGACCGGGCAACCTTAAATCTTCATCTGCATAATAGGATTCTTCAGACATCAATGCATTCAGACGAATGACGATTTGCTCTACATCAAGACCGGCAAGCTTGCTGCGTGCATAGCGAACCCTCTGTATCGCTTCGGAAAACTCCAGCATGGCGGATGGCTGATGGCGCGAAAACCAGTATACCATAATGGCTGCCAGGGAATGGGACCACACGGAACCGCGAAACAGAATGGGAATAGACCAGATATAGCCAGCGATGTCAGCCAGAATCATAAGCCAGACATAGAGCAGCAAAGTGTGAGCAAAAGGCTTTAGCTCAGATGAAAGGGAGTTAAGAGCTCTAGCCCCTTCGGCGGAACGACGAAGCGGTATCCACAGGGAATAAGCCAGGATCAGAATCTTGGGTCCCAGAACCCAGCCTACCAGCAACCATCCATCCGTTGTCCGCTCCGCAGCATATATCTGGGAAATCAGTTCTTTCAAACTCTGGTCATCCGGCAACCATAGAAGCGGTATAGCTGCCAGTACCGGAAAACTGAGATGCAGATACTCAAAAACCGACCAGGTTCTGCCGGAAAGTCTATCGTAGTAGGCCATGATCAGGGGCCCGATCAAATACATTAGAGGAAGGCAGATCAAATAGGCCCGGGGATGGGAGATGTAAAGACCGGACAGAAAGTAGGCTTCCCAGGTCAGTCGAATTCCAGAAATCGAAACAAAGGCTACCGCAGTGCGAGAGGCCTGTCCCTTGCTGGATATGGCCAATCCCGCAGCCCAGACCAGACAGAAAATTCCTCCAAAGCCTGCTACAGAATAATCGAAAAGGGATCCGGTCATGAGCGAAAGGATGCAGGGATCAAAATCAGATCAACGAAATTTGCTCTGTTTTTTTGGGAGGGAGGCAATCCAGACCGAAAAACCTGAATGGTGCTAGAATCCAGCCTCTTCTTCTGTAATTCTTTTGAGTACTTTGGCCTTTCCAGTGAAGTCTTCACCTATCAGGACATTTACCACAACTCCCTGCCCTCCTACAATGTCTCCGTGCAATACATTGATTTTGGCCTGGCCATCCAGAATGTTTCCTCGCATAACTTCAACCTGCAGTCCAAAGGTCTTATGACCTTTTATATCACCTTCCAGGTATCGAATGCTTAGATTCCTGCAATCTTCCAGATCCCCTCGAACATAGGTGTAGGTCTGATTCTTATCTCGGTAAAGGTTTTCCGTCTTAACTTCGATTCTGGGTTCCGTTGACTCGGCCTGACAACCCGGCAGTACCGACCATCCCAAAACAGCGATTAGAATACAGATGATGGATAGGGTTTTACTCGAAGTCATGACGTATTTTTTAGCATGCGGTGCAGAAGACCACCACAGTTCATTCCCGGAGGTTTGCACAGATTCGGTTGGAACACGCTTCCTTGATACATCAAGCATGCTTGCGTATCAAGGTCTCGATCTTGTGGTTCATCTCTTTCTCCGAGTATTCCCACACCAGTCGCACGGCATTCTTGTAGGCTTTGGCATTGGAATTCCCATGACCAATGACGCAGGCCCCATTGACTCCTAGAAGTGGTGCGCCGCCATATTCCGTATAATCCATTCTACGCTTGATTTCTTCCAGCACAGGTTTGAGCAGGTACGCTCCTGTTCTTGCAAGGGAAGAACCTGCAATGCCTCGCAGTAGAATCGTAAATATAGAGCCGGCCAGGCCCTCGGTGGCTTTCAAAAGAACGTTCCCCATGAATCCATCGCATACTACGATATCTGCTTTTCGGGAGGTCCCACCGTAGATGTCGCGTCCTTCAATGTTTCCAATAAAATCGTAAGGTAGTTTGGCCAGCCTCTGATAGGCAGATATGGAAAGTGCATTTCCTTTCTTCTCTTCTTCGCCGTTGGAAAGTAGTGCGATCTTTGGACTGTCCACTCCCAGGATTTCCCGGGCATACAGTTCTCCCATGATGGCGAATTGTACCATCCACTGCGGCTTAACATCCACATTCGCGCCGGAGTCCACCAGGATCGTGGTCCCCCCATCCTCCCGGGGGATGGGAGATGCGATACAGGGACGGCTCACACCCCGGATTCGTCCCATCTCCATAAGTGCGGCGGCCATGGTTGCACCGGTATTGCCCGGCGAAAAGAATCCTATAGCCTTCTGCTGTCGAACCAGACGAGCCGCCACCACCACAGAGGAGTCCTTGCGGGTGCGCACGGACTGGGACGGAGAGTCACTCATACCAATTACATCACTGGCTTCTTCAATCTCCACCATGTCGCGATCGTAGGAGTTTTTTTCAAGGATGGATTCGATCTTATCGGGATCCCCGACAAGGATGACGCGGGCACCAAATTCTCTGACGGCTGCCAGAGCACCGCTTACTGCCGGCTCAACGCCCAGCTCTCCGCTCATGGTATCCACAGCAACGCTCACGTACGTATAGAACGGATGTATACACAGGGGGTCAATCGCTTTAGATTCTGAACAATCTGGTGAGCGGGCCTGGATTGTCGAAAAGTTAGTAGATCTAGAAAGGGGCCTCCCTGGATGTAATCACGAAGAGGCCGAAACAGGCGGATTGGTGCACATCAATTCCAGCATCGGATTGTGGACCCGATGTAAATTGCCAGATAAAGCGGATTTGAAGCTACGGATTAAGCGCCGGTAACTGGAGTACGGGGCTCCAGTACGATGCGATCTTTATACCAGCCACAGGTGGGGCATACGCGATGCGGCATGATAAAGGAACCGCAATTCTTGCATGGAGCCAGATTCGGCTTACCGATTGCGTGATGAGCTCTTCTGGAGCGTGTCTTTTGCTTGGATGTTTTTCTCTTAGGTACTGCCATATGCTCCCCGAAAGGCCAAGAAATTCGGACCTCAGTGCCCATACAAGGCTTTTTCCAAAAAAACTGGACCGGACAGGCAGATTCAGGATCTCGTTTTATCAATGTCCCTTCTTGATCGCCTGCAGGCGCTAAATGACAAAGCTGTGTCCGGACTTGAGAACTGTGAAGCTCCGGCAGAACTGGAATCCCTGTACCATGAAATTCTGGGAAAGAAGGGTGAGCTTACAGAAATCCTGAAGGGCATCAAGGATTTGAGCCCGGAGGAGAAAAAGCATGCTGGATCCAGGGCCAACGAAATACGATCCGATCTGGAGAAGCGTTTCAAGGATGCTCAAAGCGATCTAAAGACCCGGGCCATGGAGAAGGCCCTGGAAGAAGAATCCTTCGATGTGCTGCGGCCCGTGTCGTATCATGCCGGAGGACTGCATCCCATCTCCGAGGTGCAATATCAGGTAGAAGAGATCTTTTCCAGCATGGGTTTTCGCATAATGGATGGTCCCGAAGTGGAAACCGATGAAAGCAACTTTGGATCTTTGAATTTTTCTGACGATCACCCTGCCCGGGATATGCAGGACACGATCTGGGTAGAAGGCGGTAATCTTCTTAGAACTCATACTTCCACCGTACAGGTACGGTCCATGAAAATGCTGGAGCCGCCCTTTCGCATCGTAGCCCCGGGTCGAGTATTTAGATTTGAGCAGACCGATGCCAGCCATGAGACTACATTCCATCAAGTGGAAGGTATGATGGTGGATAAAGAGGTGTCTGTCTCTCACCTGATCTATGTAATGAAGACATTCCTTCGCAGATATTTTGAGAAGGACGTGGAAGTTCGGCTGCGTCCGGGTTATTTCCCATTTGTGGAGCCCGGCTTTGAACTGGACTTCAGCTGTCTGGTATGCGACGGCAAGGGATGTTCCGTATGCAAACATTCTGGCTGGGTGGAGATCATGCCCTGCGGGCTGGTCCATCCCAATGTGCTTTCTGCAGGAGGCATTGACCCATCAAAATGGCAGGGATTCGCCTTTGGCCTGGGATTGAGTCGACTGGTAATGATGCGCCACAAGATCGAAGATATTCGCCATCTGCTTTCTGGAAATATGCGATTCTTCAAAGCCTTTCATGGACAGGCACATTGATAATCGGACGGCCCTTTTGATCGAAAACCATGCAGGCAATCCACATGATCACAGTTGCAGAAAAACGTGAGGCGAAAATTTTACTCGGACCCAATAGAAGGGATAGATGCGAATCTTCTATGGCAGGATACAAAGAAGGTTTCGAAAAACAAGAGATACGATACTAGCAGGAAGTTTTTAGAATCAATAATTGCGATGGACCTCCGACCAGAGGCAAACCGCAGAGCGAAAGTATAGAAGAGAATTATGAAGTTATCATTAAACTGGATCAATCAATACATCAAGGTTACAGACATCCCTGTTCAGGACCTGGTCAAGAAACTCACGCTTGCCACCTGCGAAGTAGAAGAGGTTATTTCCGCCTTTGGCGATCTGGATAAACTCATTGTGGCCCGGGTAGAGTCTCTGGAGAAACATCCAGATGCCGATCGCTTGAACATCTGTCAGGTAAATGATGGAAAAACAACTCTTCAAGTTATTTGCGGGGCTCCCAATGTTCGCGCAGGAATCCATGTTTTGTTTGCTCCGGTGGGTGCCAGCATTGGAGATCCTCAACAACCTTTGAGAATTGAAAAGAGGAAGATTCGCGGAGTAGAATCCAGCGGTATGATCTGTGCTGCATCTGAGATAGGTGCAGAACTACTGTTTCCTGACCGAGATGGAATCCTGATTCTGGATGATGAAGAGTTAATACTGGAAAATGGACCGGTTCAGCCCGGGAAATTTCTGGGCAAGCCGGTCTCCTCTCTCATTCCAGTGGTGGATACAGTGCTGGATATAGACAACAAATCCATCACTCACAGACCCGATCTCTGGTGTCATTTTGGCTTCGCAAGGGAGATCGCAGCTATATACCGTCGCAGCCTGCAGTTCGATCCATTGCAGACTGAGTCCCCGGCAGCAAAGAAGGGAATCCCTTCCTATAAAATTGAAATTCGCAATGAAGCAGCTCTGGGATATGCCGGGCTTTCAGCGGACGGCATTACTGTAGGACCATCGCCACTATGGCTCCGAGCCAGACTGGCAGCAGTGGGCCAGAAATCCATTAGCAATATCGTGGATGCCTCCAACTATGTGATGCTGGAACTGGCTCAACCCAACCATGCATTCGACCGAAAGAAACTGGGATGCGACAGCATTGCTATCGACAAAGCAAAGAAAGGCGTCTCTGTAGATACACTGGATGAGCAATCCACAGAAGTGCCCGAAAATTCAGTGCTGATCCTCGCAGAGGGAGGATCCAGGAAAAAGCCTCATCCCGTGGCTGTGGGAGGAATCATCGGAGGATCGGAAACGGCCATTTCGCAGGGCACTACAGAAATCTTTCTGGAGTCCGCAACGTTTCCCCGGGAGCTCATTCGCAGAACCCTTTCCAGATTACCCAATCGCACGGATTCGGCGGTACGATTTGAAAAAGGCCAGGACCCGGCCAAGATGGTGCCGGGCCTGAAGCGTCTGGCCCAGGTTATTTCTAAACTATGTCCTGAGGCAACCTTTGGCTCTGTGGTTAAGGCAGGAGACAGCACTGGAAAAAGAAATAAGATTAAGACCAGCCTTTCCTTTCTCAGAACTCGGCTGGGATTTGACATCTCCGCCGATGAAGTTGCAGATACTATGCGAAGACTCTATTTCGAAGTTTCTATCAATGGCCAGGTTGACCCGGGTTCCAGAGCTGCATCCAGAAACAGCTCGGGAACGAAAAGCGCTACCGGAAGCAAGAAATCGCAAAATGCGAAAAAGTCAGCGAAGAAAAAGACCGCTAACAGTGCAGCCAAAAAGAAATCGGCACCGTCGACTTTATCAGATGACCTGCCGGTGGAATTTGTTTTTACGGCGCCCACCTTTCGCTCGCAGTATGATGTAAGTATTCCGGAAGACATCATTGAAGAACTGGGTCGAATCTATGGCTATGATAACATTCCCGAAAAAGGCCCTGCCCCGGAACTGGTATCCGTACCGCTAAACGAAAAGCGAAACCTGGAAAAACAGATCAAACACACGTTTCGCAGCCACGGCTTCTACGAAACTCTGAATTACTCTTTTTGTTCACAGAAAGACAACGAGCCCTATGGGGGACCCGGGCTCAGGATCCTGAATCCGGTAAACACTTCTCAGGATAGAATGCGACTCTCGCAGATTCCCGGTCTTCTTCGCCAGGCTGCAGTGAATCAGAACAGGTTTGATTCTGTTCGGCTTCTGGAACTGGGAAGGATATTTGAGCCACCGGAGAAGATGTCCGGAACCCCAGAGAAGGATTTGCCGCAGGAAAGAAATCGACTATCCCTTATCGCATTGCCGGACGAGGAAAAAATGTCCGTAGATTCGCCGGCCTTTCAAGAATTTCTGGAACTGCGCTCCATTCTGGAAGCCTATTTGAAGAGTCTTAATATAGATTATGAGATCAGACATAGCCAGGATAAACAGTTCTATCTACATCCCGGCTGTGAGCTGGAGATACATCTACTGCCTTCAAAAAATATGCCCGAGTCTATGACCTCTACTCTACTGGGTTATGGAGGAATTATACATCCAGGTTACGCTGCCAGGTTTGAACTAAAAAGGACTGGAGTTCTGTTTGATCTGGATTTCGATCTGCTCCAGACCTGGGCCGCTTTTCAGAGCAGACAGTCCTTCTACAGTCCTCCGGGCAATCAGCCGGACTCCCTGTTTGAATTCACGGTTGTTCTGAACGAGAAGGATTCCACCGCAAGACCGGTAGATATCGTACGCTATCTGAAGATTCCAGAAATCCAGGATATCTCGCTGAAGACCATTTATCGGGGAGCTCCTCTGGAAGCTCATGAAATGGCGGTGAGCTATAAAGTCCGTGTATCCCGGCATAACGAAACTCTTTCTGGCAAAGACAGTCAGAAGATTCTGGATACAATTATTCAATCCCTGAAAGCGGAAAATATACCGCTAAGAGGCTGAATCGGACTTATCTTCAGTGCACTGACTGATTCGCAGAGCCCTGGAGCCTGCACTGGAGAAACAGATGATTGAGAACGATTCTAGAACCGAGCGCCACGATGGACAGGAAGGACCTGTGGAACTGGTGCTGGAGCCTCGAGCGAGCGATATCGGCGGTGGTTTCATGGTTCGCAGAACCCTTCCATCCAGAAACAGAAGGATGGTGGGCCCCTTTATCTTCTTCGACCATATGGGCCCCATGGAATTTGCTCCAGGCAGCGGCATGGATGTGTTGCCTCATCCACACATTGGACTGGCCACAGTAACCTATTTATTTGAAGGCGAAATACTTCATAGAGACAGTGTGGGCTCCGAGCAGCTTATTCGACCCGGAGCCATCAACTGGATGGTGGCCGGTTCGGGCATTGTTCATTCAGAAAGGGTAAGGCCGGAGATTCGCGCCTCGGGCCAGACCTTACATGGACTGCAGATATGGGTGGCTCTGCCCCAGAAGGCCGAAGACAATGAACCTGCCTTTTTTCATCATCCCGCGGATAGCTTTCCTGAATTGGATTTACATGGAGCCTCCGTTCGAGTATTGATAGGAGAGATTCAAAACCATAAATCCCCTGTAGTAACTTTTTCTCGCATGCTTTATGCAGAGACGAAACTGGATGCTGATTTTTCCTGGACTGTGCCTTCCCTGGAAAAGGAGCAGGCCGTTTATGTGGCCATGGGATCCATCGAAGCAGAGGGCCAGACCTATTCGCAGGGAACTATGATCATCTTGAAAAATGGTGCTTCGCTGGAGATTCGTAGCCGGGAACGTTCAATACTTATGCTTCTGGGCGGAGATCCCATGGAAAAGCGAAAAATATACTGGAACTTTGTGCATTCGGACCCGGAAATGATCGAGAATGCAAAACGAAGATGGCAGAATCAGGAATTCCCCGCTGTAGATGGCGAAACGGAATTTGTGCCATTGCCAGAATCCAGAAAAAAATAGCAGGATCAACTATGACACTCAAGAAAGTGGAAAGGACTATTACAGGGCTCACAGTAATTCTGGGCTTTGCATTGATGATTCAACAAATCTTCATCGGCATTGCAAAGGCCCTGGAAATAAAATCCCTGAGTGATGGCCCCATTGTGGATGCCATTCATATGGTAGTTCTCACACTTTTCATTGTCTCTGTGGCTTTGAGCATTACACTGAACTTTGCTGTAATTTCCAGATACGTTCGGCACTTCGTAGAGAACTATTCGGACAAAAAGAATGCATCCTGATAGCGACATTGAAAGGATTGAGATTCCGATTAAGCTGATTCTCGGGCTGTTGCTGGTGGCCTCGCTTATACCTCTGGGGTTCCTAATGGCGAACTCCTGGAATAGATACAGGATAGAATCCATGATATCCCAACGAGCACAAGAATTAGTCCAGGAAGCGGACCAGGATCAATTGCTGGAATATATGGACAACGTTCGCAGCCGATCTTATAGTAAAAATGCACTCTACTATTTACCTCCCTTTGCATCTGTGGAAAGGATGGGCGAGCATCGAATAACCTTCGATGCCGTACCGTTCTGTATAGAGGGAGAGAATTGTCTGGAGAGTCATTACCAGGCCACTCCCCGTGGACCCCAGGAAAAATATCTGCCTACCGAAAATCTGGACCCGGAGGAAATGACCGAGAGGGCCTGCGAGGCAGCCATGCAGGGCAGAGAGGATAGGATCTATTCCGGCGCCCCGGTGTTCAAGGATGGAAAAATGATCGGTGCCATCTGCGGTTATGTGGTTGTGGATTGAGCTCGCCCGGCGTTAGTTAGATTCAATGTTGACTATGCGAAAAGCCAGGGCCTTTTTTCGGTTCATACGGCTCAGATTCAATAGAAGCCTGGGAGCCATGATAGTGTTACTGGCTCTTGCCGGATGGTTTATGGGCTGGATTCGTGGCATGCCGGCCTTCGTCATCGCCTTTATCGGGGTTGCTGTATTCCTGTACAGAAAGACAGAGGATCGACCGGCAGAGTCTCTACGCTCTCAAAGCGATCCGGAACCTGTAGTAGTTGCTCAGAACCCCAACTATGCATTGATTCAAATCTGGGCTGAAGCGTTGCACGATGAAGGGATACCCACCGAAATTCGAGATGAATTTATGGGAAGTATTCTGACTCAACCTGGACGTAGCTATTCAGAAATCAAGCTTCTGGTTCCTCCACGCTTTGAAACTACTGCGAAAGGAATACTGGATAAAAGAAACCTGGACAAACATTCATCCTGAACACTTAATCCTGCCAGATTGATCTGCCACTCCGCTCCAGTCTCTATGTCATTCGTTAAACAGAGGGATTTCTGGATGGATCGGTATGGTCCAAATGGAACTCAAACGGAACTGGCTATCCTATCAGGACATTCCTTAACTTAATTTCATTGCCATTTAGAGTAGAGTACATAAATTTTTGCCCATGCAGGTTCCTGCTCAACCACCCGAGGAAAGCCGAAGACTGGCCGCTCTTTACAGCTACGATATTCTGGACACAGATGCGGAGCAGGCATTCGATGATCTGGTCCGACTGGCATCCTACATCTGTAACGTTCCCATATCTCTGGTTTCATTAATTGACTCTGGCAGACAGTGGTTCAAGGCCCGGGTGGGCATTGATATCCAGGAAACCAGCCGGGATGTGTCTTTCTGTGCTCATGCAATTCATGAAAGAGGTGTGTTCGAAATCGAAGATGCAAGCGCGGATGAACGATTCCAGGACAATCCACTGGTGCAGGAGGATCCTGGTATTCGCTTCTACGCAGGCGCCCCTTTACTTACTCCGGATGGTCAGGCCATAGGTACACTCTGTGTCATAGACCGGCAGCCCGGAACCCTGAACGAAGAGCAAAAGGATCTTCTGAAACGTCTGGCCACTCAGGTCATGAATCAAATGGAGCTGCGAAAAAGGATCAAGGAAGAAAAATCCATTCGTAGCGCACTCAAGCAATCCCTGGGTCTGCAAAAAGCCATTTTTGATAGCGCAAACTTCAGTTTTATATCCACAGATCTCAATGGAACTATCCATACATTCAGTGCCGGGGCAGTTCGCATGCTTGGCTACTCCGAAGAGGAAATCGTAGGTAAAACAGATCCAGGAATCTTTCATGATCCCCATGAAGTAGTCCAGCGAGCCATCGAACTCAGCAAAGAACTGGATCGTATGATTAACCCGGGTTTCGAGGCTTTTGTGGCCAAATGCAGAGAAACCATGGAACCGGATGAGCGAGAATGGACCTACATCCACCGCAACGGTAACCGATTTCCGGTAATGCTGTCCATTACACCTGTCGTCCAGGAAGAGCGGATCGTGGGTTATCTGGGGGTTGCACGAGATATCTCGGAAACAAGAAAGCTACAGAAAGAACGCGAAGTGATGTCCGAGGAGATCCTGCGAGCGAATAAGCTTCTGGAAGCGGAACTGGAAGAAGCCTCTGTAAGACACAGGCATCTGGTGGAGGCATCCCCTGAGATGATCTTTTCAATGGAACTGGACGGAACCATTCGGTCCATGAACCATAGAATTAAATCCCTGCTGGGCTATGAGCCGGATGATATAGTGGGCAAAAATCTAATGGATTTTCTGGGTAAAGATTCCAGCGCATTTAACTTCGAGGGCGAACTGCTACTGGATCGATTGAAGTCCATGACCGAAGCGAAGCGGAGAATTGAAATGACTCTCCCCTTTCAAAGTCGGGGTGGACACATCATGGAATTAAACGTTGTTCTGGACTACGTTCATCTGGGCTGGCCCATTGTATTTGGCCGTGCATCTCCCATGCAGCACGATGTCCTCAGCCAGTATGTGCTATCTGCTTCGAGAGAACTGGAAATTGGAAACGATATTCAGCTCATCGATACTATCAGCAAGAGCATCACCGAAACCGCATCCAGATGTCTGGATGAAGAAGATCGCATGGGGGTGACCCTGGGAATTCGCGAAGTGCTGATGAACTCCATCGAGCATGGAAACCTTGGAATTACCTTTGAAGAGAAGAGCAAGGCGCTGGAAGAAGATCGATACTTTGATCTGGTCAGGCACCGATTGCAGGATCCATCCATTCGCAGAAAAAAGATACGGGTTGGATTTGATTTTGATCAGAGTCATCTATCTGTGCGGATTTCCGATGAAGGCGCAGGGTTCGATTCAAATCAGATGCTTGAACGAAATATCCATACAGATCAGGAAAGAAAGAGAATGCATGGCCGGGGAATTCGCATTACAAGTGAAATGTTCGATGAAGTGCGATACAGTGGCCGGGGAAATCATGTGGAACTGAAAAAGCTGTTCAAGTTTGCGACCAGGGGCCTTGCTGGAGAAGGAGAAGCTAAAGAGGAACAGGACTGAATAGCGAGTACAGGGTTTGCGTTAGTGCTGGAATCTGGTGCGGGTTTGCGGCAGCGCTGGAATCTGGTGGCGCTTCGCTTAATTTTAAGCTGGATTTGTACTATAATATTGTCCTCCAGTTCCCACCTGCAGATCGGTGCTATTCCGGGCCGCCCGTGCTTTCGATTCCATTTCTTCCGGCGTTCTAATGCATATTATCACACAGGGATTTATCGCATCCGTTCTATTACTCTCAGATAGGAGGCATACTTTAGCGGTACTTCCTCATAGGAAAGACGATCTTCCAGCAGATTGAAGTAAAAAAGGGCCCGATTTTTCTCCCCCTGCTGCATCAGAATTCGACCCGCCTCATATGCAGATTCATAAACGTTTCCGGACTGCGCCACTACATACGGATTGTAGCGAAAGGGCGAATCATAGGTCCGCACAATCTTCTCGAATACAGGCAGTGCTTTCTGGCTTTTTCCATCGGCCAGAAGTTCTGAAGCTTGCTTAAAATCGTCTTCGGTAATACTGGACAGAGATGGCTCATTGGGCCCCCGAAAGAGAGGTTTCAGATCCTGCACTCCGGGGCTATTGTGGGATCCGTACCATTGTGCCAGAAGTTTACCACGGGCTCCCTTCTGGCCATATTCCAGGCGCAGACTGACCTTACGAAATCCAATGGAACGCAGGAACTGAAAGAGCTGTGATATTACTGAATAATCCGGAGCAGCAGTTCCGGCCTGATTTAACAATTCAATAGCGATGGTAGGCTCTCCCAGGGCCCGCATACCCTGCAGGCTGCGATCCACCGGCAATTCCAGCCCGTTCGCAGAAAGAGACTTCCGTCGTGAAATTCTAAGCTGCATCGAGGAGTCACGAAGTTGCGAAAATCGCTCATGAATGCGAATCTGCACCTGCTTCTCCCAGAGACGTATTAGATAGTTCTCGAAAATGACATGATCATTCGAGTAATTGTAATTGAGCTGAAAAAGCAGTTCCGGTTGATCCTCCGGCTGCATTTGCAGCCGGGCGGTGCCCCAGTTACCTTCATTTCTCTGCATGTCGATGGACTGGACTAAAAACGTCTGGCCGTAACGATTCTGCATATAGCTCAGGGACTCCTGCTTCACGGTATCTGCGGATGTGCATCCGATGATTAGCAGAAAGCACAGCGCAAAAGTGGCAGGCAATGAACGCTTCATGCAAATATGATTCATTTTATGAAACCTCCGCCTATAGCATGGCCTCCCGGCCAGAGAAGAGTCGGAATCGCCCGCTCGGAGAACCGGAGCAGTCTGTAATCCGTAAATAGAAAGGAAGACCGCCCGCTTTGTAGCTATTGGGCAAACCGCCCGTAGGAGCTGCTCACCGAGTAATTAATCGGCGAACAGCCCGTAGGAGCTACTCACTGAGTATTTATTCAGCGAGCAGCGCAGCCAGCCACTGGAAGGTACTATTTTCCCGGGTTTCCTGGAGCGAAATTACTGAGACCATCCAGCACATCTTCAATTCTGGAAAGATCCATGGGCAGGATTACCTGATTGCCTTCGCTGGCAATGCCTTCCAGTTTGCGAAGGTAGTCCTCGGCCAGAGTTAAATAGACGGCGGAGGAGCCCCCTGGCTGGGTAATGGACTGGGCGATCTTCTCAATACCGATTGCTGTCGCCTGGGCCAGAGCTTCGATTTCACGGGCCCTACCCTCTGCTTCGTTGATCAGCTTTTGCTTTTCACCTTCGGAGCGGTTGATCATTTCCTGCATCTGACCTTCGGAACGGTTGATCTTACTGCGCATATCGCCTTCAGAAATAGCAATTACAGCTCGCTTCTCTCGCTCTGCGGTCATCTGTTTTTCCATGGCATCGATCACCGAGTCTGGAGGACTGATGTTCTGGATTTCGTATCGCAGAATCTTGATGCCCCAGAAGTCTGCGGCTTCATCCACCACTTTTACGATCTGAGCATTGATGGTTTCCCTTTCTTCAAAGGTCTTGTCCAGATCCAGATGCCCGAATACGGAACGCATGGTTGTTTGAGCCAGCTGGATGAGAGCATAGCGATAGTTGGTTACATTGTAGGCCGCTTTATAGGGATCCACAACCTTCATGTACACCACACCATCCACAGAAATAAGGACGTTATCCTTTGTGATGCAAAGCTGCGAAGGCACATCAATGGCTTCTTCTTTCAGTGTGAGCTTGTAAGCCACCTGATCAAAGAAAGGTACCAGGGGATGGAAGCCAGCGTACAGACTCTTGCGATACTTACCCAGTCGCTCTACGATATAAACATCCTGGGCAGGAACAATTCGAATGGCCCGGGCAAACTTATATAGAACAAAGATTCCAAAGAGGATGTAAAAAATTAAGCCAATTGTATCTAACATGATTTTCCTCCAGACTCAGGCTCAGCCCTGTCTTCCTCCTGGATTTTTGGGACTTTCCAGACCGCTCATCAGGCCTTTCAGGCCTTCGAACGTACTCTGAATGGTAGCCGGTCCCAGAGGCACCACCTGGGTCCTGGATTTCTCCACAACCTGACCGAATCGCTTGATGAACTCCTCGGCGATTCTGAGTTTGACTGCTTCGTTTCCTCCTGGCTTTTGAATGGCTGTAGCCACCAGTTGAATAGAGTTGGCCGTGGCCTCGGAAATCAGTTCAATCTGTCTGGCTTTACCTTCTGCAGTATTGATTCTTCGCTGCTTATCCCCTTCCGACATATTGATAGCTTCCTGACGGTCACCTTCGGAACGGTTGATGGTGGCAGCTCTCTCGCCTTCCGAGTGGAAAATCTCCGCTCGCTTGTCTCGTTCAGCAGTCATCTGCTTTTCCATGGTGGCCAGCACCGAACGAGGAGGCATGATGTTTTTGATTTCGTAACGAATCACCTTCACGCCCCAGGGGTCGCTGGCCATATCCACGGCTTTAATAATGTCTTCGTTGATATTCTCCCGTTCCATGAAGGTGCGGTCGAGATCGATTTTACCTATCTCGGAACGCATATTGGTCTGAGCCAGCTGAATGGAAGCAAAGCGATAATCGCTAATTCCGTAACTCGCTTTGGTAGGGTCCAGAACCTTGAGATACAGAATCCCATCCACCTCGACCTGTACATTATCTTTGGTAATACATACCTGAGGAGGTACATCGATGGTTTGCTCTTTCAGGATATGCCTGTAGGCTACTCGATCCACAATGGGGATCAGAAAATGGAATCCGGGTTGCAGAACCTTATTAAAGTTACCCAGTCTTTCTTTCACATAGGCATGCTGCTGGGGTACAATAACAAAGGTTTTTATTACCAGTACTATTAAAACAATCAGTGCTACAGCGCTGTAAAATAACATCTCAGTTCTCCTTGGGGGCTCCGTAAACGATAAGGGTCAGATTGTCTCGTCCAGCAATTTTTGCAAAACTACCTGCTGGAATCTGCTCGGATGGCTCCTGACATCTGGCTTTCCAGGTGGTGCCCATGAATCGGACTCTGCCTCGATCGGATTTTCCATCCACCAGGGCCACTACTTCCACTTCCCGGTCCAGATATTCGGATTCATCGCTTCCCTCGGTCTTTTCCAGGGAAGGAAAGATCTTGCGCACCTGCTCCCGGAGCAGGCCAATCATAATTCCTGAGGAGATAAGCCAGAAGAACATCTGGCCGGTCAGACCGGGGATTAGATCGAAAAACACAACGCCCGATGTGAGCAATGCTCCGAATCCAAGAAAAATCACCACCAGTCCTGGAACAAAAGGTTCCAGGACAATCAAGGCCACGCCCAGACTGAGCCAGACCAGATAGGAGAATCCACCCATAGTTAGCCTTTACGGCGTAAATAGGCAGGAATGTCCAGATCATCCTCGCTGATGGTTCTTTTTTTCTCGGCAGAAACCCGGTTTCTACCCGCAGTTCGATAGTATTCCTCGGCATCCATAGGAGTTGCTATGGAGTTTCCAAAATCGTCACCGGAAACCTTGCGAGCAGGCATGGTTTGCCTGGGCTCCGGTTCGCTCTCTTCCAGATCAAAATCGTCATAGATTTCCTGCATCCGGGGCACGGCCTGCTCTTCTTCCGCACGATAGAACTGTCGCATGCTTACTACTGGAGGAGCCTCCGGTTCTGCTTGAGCCTCGGCTGGCCGCATGCCACCAGATCTTGCCGGTCGGCCCTTCAATTCCTGCTCCGCCGCTTCCTGCACCGGATGATACGGACGAACTCGTCCATCTTCTTTGTAGCCTTTCCATCCGGCCGGTTTTCTGCGAGAATTACTCTTATCAAAGCCGGTGGCAATTACAGTAACTCTCATTCGATCTCTAAGCCCCTCATCAATGGTCAGGCCGATGATGATGTTTGCCTGAGGATCTACATGCGCGGTGACCAGTTCGGAAACATCCTTCCACTCAGCCATGCTCAGGTCTTCGCCACCACATACATTGATGAGTACTCCGGTAGCTCCCTCAATATTCATGTCTTCCAGTAGAGCGTTATTGATGGCCAGGTTTACAGCATCCATGACACGATTTTCGCCTATGCCTTCGCCGGACCCCATGATGGCATCTCCGGTTTCTGCCATGATGCTTCGCACATCCGCAAAATCCACATTTACCAGACCTGCAGTGTTAATTAGATCCGAAATTCCTCGCACAGCACCCAGAAGAATCTCATCTACCATGCGAAAGGCCACATCCACCGGAGTGGTGCGATCCACTACCTTGAAGATATGGTCATTCTTGATAGTAATGAGAGTATCTACATGTTCCTTCATGGCCTCCATGCCGCGAACGGCATGCTTCATTCTTCGGGCCCCTTCCATTTGAAAAGGAAGAGTGATGACGCCTACTGTAAGCGCTCCCACACTTCGGGCCACTTCGGCAACGATTGGCGCTGCACCTGTTCCGGTTCCGCCTCCCATACCAGCGGTAATAAAAACCATGTCGGCGCCCTTCAAAGTCTGTGCCAGGCGATCCCTGTCTTCCTGGGCCGCACGAAGCCCTACTTCTGGATCTCCTCCAGCGCCCATACCTCTAGTGGTTTTTTGGCCGATTACAACCTTCTCTTCTGCGGCCGATAGGCGAATGACCTGTTCATCTGTATTCACTACGATGAACTCCACACCTTTCAGGTTCGCATCGATCATGCGATTCACGGCATTCATTCCGCCGCCGCCAACTCCTACTACTTTGATCAGTGTAGGTGAGGTCTTTTCGTCTTCCAGTTGTAGCATAGCATACTTCCTTATCTATAGTTGACGCCCTTCAGGCGACACGGCCAAAATTGCCGTTTCAACCACACCATTCCCTGTTTTCCAGCCATGGCCTCCCCGACCAGTGGCCTGCCGGATCTTTCCAGCTTGCCGTCGCCCCCGACGGACTTTCAAAGGTTTTCCTGAAACCAGTTTTTCAATCTGGAAATCAGGCCGCCCTCATTCTCTATTTGTTGCTGGGCTCCACCTTCATCTCCAATGCGAGCGGCAAAGCGAAGCAGTCCTACAGACGTGGCATACTCCGGACTGTCCACCCGATCGGAAAATCCTCCTACCTGAGCAGGAGAAGCAACGGTGGCATTCAGTCCCAGAATTTCTTCTGCCAGACTAACCGTTCCATCCAGTAAAGCAGCGCCACCGGTGAGCACAATGCCACCGGCCAGCGCATTCTTCTTACCGGAACGCACCAGTTGCTCATCTATAAATTCAAATATCTCTGTCATCCTGGGTTCGATTATGGCCGCTATATCTTTCACCAGAACCCATCGCGGAGGACGCCCACTAACTGCAGGCAACTCTACCTTGTCCGTTGGATCTACAAGACTGGTTCTGGCGCACCCCATGGTTTTCTTGACGATTTCCGCCTGGTCCATGGGCAGTTTCAGTCCGATGGATAGATCCTGGGTTACATGAATGCCGCCCAATGGCACCACCGATGAAAAATACAGACCGCCTTCCAGATAGATTGCGATATCGCATACACCGCCGCCCATATCCACTACTACCGTTCCCAGATCCTTTTCGCCAGAAGACAGACTGGATTCAGCGGAGGCCAGAGAACTCATGATGCCATCCACCATGCGAATGCCGGCGCCGTTAACGGCTTTGTTCAAGTTCGTCAGAGCCGTTTTGGCCGCCATGACAATGTGAACTTCTCCTTCCAGGCGAACTCCGGTCATGCCGATGGGATCTTTGATTCCGATCTGATCGTCTACACTGAACTCTCGGGCAAGAACATGCAGTATTTCCTGGTCTGCCGGAATGCGAACGTACTGAGCACCTTCAATTACTCGATAAACATCGTTTTCCGTAACCACTCGTTCACGGTTGGTTATAGCAACCACGCCGCGAGAGTTCTCCCCGTGCAGATGCTTGCCGGATACGTTAACGTAGGCATCCTGCACCATCATTCCACTCATCAACTCAGCTTCCCTGGCTGCGTCTGCAATGGACTGGACTACGTTTTCGATATTAACAACTACACCGCCGCGAACGCCTCTGGAAGGCACCGCTCCCACGCCCACCACTTCCAGGCTTTCATCGGCCAGCCGACCCACTACCACTCGAGTCAGGCTGGAACCTATATCTATGGCGCTTAAGAATTCTTTCATTTTCCGGGCAACACCAGGGCGTCGGATCCTCGTAAGTCTACGAGTCCTCTGCGAATATTTTGATCCTCCAGGAAACCCACCGTGGCATAAAGTCTCGTGGCTCCGGCTGGCCCGGGTGATTCTGGTAGCTCTATCCTCACACCGGGTTCCCGTGAATAGAGAGTAAGCCCTCCAGACCTGGTAACTCGCACCTCGGAAATGCGACCTACAAGCTCAGGATAATGCTCGTTTACAAATGACCAGAACTGAAAAAAACCTCGCAGGCGCGGTTGACTGAGACTTAAATCAGTGGGAACATCTGTGCGAAGCAATGGCACTCCTCTGCAGCGGGGAAACTCCCGGGATAGAATAACAGGTCCGGAACCGATGTCAAATACGCCTTTCGACGTCTCCAGAATAGCCAGACATCTGGCTTCATCCAGTTCCAGGGAAAGCTTTTCACCGTCGAAGTTGGCATCCACGCCACGAATGTATGGATGACTCTTCAATCGATTTAGAGCCTGCTCCAGCAAATCGCCATCCATATCCTGACCCAGGCGAAGCTCTGCCAGTTCCAGAACTTCCTCATGCGAAAACAGGCGATTTCCTTCAAGCTCCAGGGATTCTATCTTTCCTTCTGGCACCGGCGGATACAATAATAGCAAAATTCCGGCTATCAAGAATGCAGCCGAGGACAGGGAGAAAAACAGATACAGGTCTCTTTCCCTCCTTTCCATATTTTCAGGAAAGATTTTCACAGCGCGCCTGTGTGCCTTCTTTATTATGTCGCATTAAAAAGAGCAATCAAAAAAAGGCCGGAGTTCCTTCTTAACTAAAGTCAAAAAGCCTACCGTCACATGTATAGCACTGCAATGCATGATTCGCATGGCAGGAGCTACTTTTTTGCTTAACATGCGATTAGACTGTCTGGCGAAACAGCTTGCGAGCTGTTTGAGAAACATCCCCGGCTCCCAGAAACAATACGATAGGATTTCCTTTAGGGGATTCAAAGACCGGCGAAACATCATCATCCAGTAAATGGGCCGGTTTATTCGCTGGCATGAAACTGCCAATCAAGGCTGAGTCCACGCCCAGCAAAGGCTCCTCCCCGGCGCTATAAAGAGGCAATAGAAATACTCGACCTGCATGCGCAAGGCTGGCGGCAAAGGAGGATGCCAGTTCCCTGGTTCTGGTATAGCGATGTGGCTGAAATACTACTCGAATCTCCCGGCCCGGGAATCGCTGGGTCAATGCATCCAGCACAGCCCGGATCTCCGAAGGATGGTGGCCATAATCATCGTAGACCGGCATTCCTTTGTGCGTCCCCAGACATTCCAGTCTTCGCTCCGTTCCAGGAAAGCTTTCCAGAGCCTGGATGCACTTTTGAATATCCAGGTCATCGAATGCCAGCAGTACCAGTCCCAGAATTCCCAGAGCATTGGATGCGAAATGTCTGCCGGGAACGCCCAGGCGAAAGCGATAGAATACCTCTTCTTCGGACTTTTCAAACTCGCTGGTTGGCTGTCCGGTTATTCCAGGATTGGATTCGGCAATCGCATTGGATGCGGGCCCATTTTGTGCTCCAGGATCCGGCACCGCTGAATCGAAATCATTTGAAGCGGACTTCAGATGATGCCTGCGAATCCTGAATTCCAGGGTATCGTCTTGATCAGGAAAATAGCCGGCCAGAAATGCATCGCTTTGCATACATTCCGCGCGAGAAGGATAGATACAATATCCTTCCAGAGGAAGGGAACTATTTCGCAGTGGAATCAGACCTGGATCTCCGGTATTATAGATCACGGTTCCGGAGGAAGCAAACTCCTGGAAGGCCTGTTGAAGGTTTTCGAATCCTCCGTAGTAGTTTAAATGGTCTTCATCTGCATTCAAAATCAATCTGTGCGTGGCATTGGAGCGAAGAAAGCTTCCATCGGATTCATCGGTTTCGAATACAGCCACTTTTTCTCCGTTACGAATGGAGCGATCCAGATACAGAGGCCTACCTCCGGCAATTATCAAGGGATCCTTTCCCAGCTCCATCAGCATCCAGCCTGCCAGAGCTGTGCTGGAAGTCTTTCCATGGGTACCGGCCATGCCCAGTCTGAGAGGGGCATGTGCTACCAGCTCATTTAGAAA
This sequence comes from Spirochaetaceae bacterium, assembly GCA_002729885.1. Taxonomy (GTDB): domain Bacteria; phylum Spirochaetota; class Leptospiria; order Leptospirales; family Leptonemataceae; genus UBA3465. The sequence continues at coordinate 48,720 of PBUB01000029.1, read as the reverse complement.
ATCCATGCGGTGCAGTAATCGCAGTTTTCCTCGAGAATGGAGCTCATGAGCTCGCATGCGCTCCGGATGAGATTCGGAGATGGCTGTACTGTATACCACCAGTCCTCCTTCCATCTCGTCGATTCTACCGGCGCTGGGAGGACCTGCTGCATAAATGCCTTCTTTTTTTAGATCCGCCACAGCCTCTCGACTCAGTTTGGCATCCGATCCCCAGACGCTGTACCCTCTTGCCAGGGCCAACCGGGCCAGAGGCAACATGCCGGACCCTCCAATGCCGATTAGATATACTGTGCTCATATCGTTTTTCCTGGAAGCAGACTGCACCCGGATAGGTCCGCTGTCTGGCTTCAGGACACCACTCTTTTTCCAGGGAATTGCTTGATCCTGAAACCGCGAGGTACAGAATCCAACGCAATATGAGAAACTGGAAACTTACGGCGGCTGTATTTATGCTGCTAAGCGCCACACCAGCCATGGCCATCGGCACCTATGCTGAAGGATGGATGGTAGTGAAGAAACTCACTAAACTGGAAAGCCAGGGAATTATGTTCGATTCCTTTGAGGGCGAGATGATCGTCACAGGCTACAACGAAGACGAAGAGTGCTCTCGCGAAGATTATGAGTGCTACACTCCCGTGGATCGTACCATCAAATTCAGTGTTCGCCCGGAAAATAAAGAAGTGGTGAACTTTCTACAGCAAAATAAAGACGGAAGCTTTCTGATCCAGTATCGCATTCATAGAATCGAAAACCTGGGCCTGCAAACGGACTTCGAGATAGTAAAGGCCATTCAGCCTTCAGCCTCTGCTGCGGAACCGGCTCCATCGAAAAAAGTAGACCAGACCGGTTCTCGCCAGTTCTCCTTCAAAGGGAAGTTCCTGCAGCTGGATGAACAGGGAACCTTCATCGGAACCTATGAAGGCCTTTACCTGGATGAAAAAACCGGTAAAGTGCATCCCTATTCCGTAACCAACGAAGGTATGGCAAAGCATATCTATGATGTGATGAAAACAGGAAAGTCTGTATACATCGGCATCTCGGATGCCATCGTTACTGGCTTTCGTAAATCAGACTACGACGTTTACGAAGTAAACGAAAAAGAACCTGCTGGAATGCAGTAAGACGAACGGCAGGCCCGGGTGGCCTGCCATTTCTGTATTTATGAGTGGCGCAAATCACTCAAAATCTTATTCTTAATATCCTCTGCTGCCGCGGGTCTGGCAAGAGAACGGCTTAATGCAGACATTGCTTTGATATTCGAGCCACTCAAGCTGGACAGTGCATCCACCAGTGGTTGACTATCTGATTCAGTAGTATCAATCAACAGTCCAGCCCCGGCCAGTTTCGCATACATGGCATTTTCCTTTTGATGGGAGTCCGTAGCAAATGGGTAGGGAACCAGGATCATGGGCAGGCCAAACAGGAATGCTTCTGTAAGAACGCCCGCCCCTGCTCTACAGACCATTAAATCCGCCTGGCGATAGAAGCGATGGATATCTGGATCAAAACCTATCACCTGGATGTTCTTTAGATTCTGAAATTCCCTTTTAACCGTTTCTTCGTTCTTTATGCCTGCCTGCAGCACCCAGCGATACTTCTTGAATAGTGCTGGATGGGATCTGGCAAGATCCAGTATCATTTCATTTAGCTGCCGGGCGCCCTGGCTTCCGCCGGCTACAAGAATCCGGTAGCCCTTCCCTGCAGGAAAATCCGGCATTGCTTTTGTAGCATCGCCAGCAGGACCTCGCCCTTTCTTACCAGTCACGGCTTTGCCGGTGCCCTTTCCTTTCGCAGTTCCAGAATTCCGTTTCGTTTTTTCCAGGAAGGACTTTCGCAATGGATTGCCCAGCACAGCCCAGTCCGGACTATGATCTCGTCCAACAAGAGGCATGTTTAAAAATACATTCCGGGCGAATCGAGCAAATAGACGATTCGCTCTTCCCATTACTGCATTTTGTTCGCAAAGATAAATTGGTTTTCGAAGCAGCATCGCGGCCAGGCCTGCAGGAAGACAGGGAAAGCCGCCCATAAGAACAATGGCATCGCATCTGCGCACCAGCGGAAATGCACGAACTATAGAGCCAATCAACTGAAAAGGAAATGCAATTATTCTTCGAGCATTCAAAGAAGGCGCATTGTAAAAGTGCACCGGATAGCTGGCGGATTTCAAATCCGGGTATGTGTAATTCTTATTAAGGCTTAAGAAGTCAACTGTCAGGCCGGACTCATGAAGATGGTCAGCCAGAGCAGTGCCCGGCGAAAGATGCCCTCCGGTGCCGCCCGCTACTACGAGAATTCCTGGATTCATAATCGATCAAAGTTTGGCCCGGCCTGCAGGCAAGGGCTTCTCTTCTCCTCCAATCTGAGGTCGACGGATGGGACTTCCGCCGGATTCAGAAGAGGCTCGGAATCCAGATCGCGTCTTGCGTCCAGACCCGGCTCCTTCCCTGCTCCCACCGGCGGCAAAAGCTCCGGGAAACCCGGCGTCAGCACTGGAAGGACCAGCCCCGGTTCCAGCAATGGCCGAACCCACTGGAGCGGCGCCAGCTTCCACAGATGCAGAAGCAGGCCCTGCGCTGGATGCAGCGGGTTCGGATCTGGATTTGAAGAATCTGGAGCCCAGCGATTTTCGCGCGGGCAGAGAACTTTCGGGAAGAGACGTTGCCTGCCAGATCAATCCGCAAAGAGCATAGGTAACAATTAGCGAGGATCCACCATAACTTACAAAAGGTAGACTTATGCCAGTAGTGGGAATCAGGCCGGTTACCACGCTTAGATTTACAACTACCTGCAAAAATAGGATGGTGAGGGCCGAGCTTCCCAGCAAAAACAAATATTCATCTTTCTGTTTACGAAGCAGTAGAATGGACCGCCAGAGTAAACACAGATAGAGAGCGATCAGAACCACTACCCCTGCAAAACCAAAATCCTCGGAAAACAATGCCAGTACAAAGTCTGTATGGCCAAAAGTTAGATATCTATGACCAAAGCCAGAGGCAAGTTCCTCTCCAAACCAGCCCCCTTCGCCGAATGCACGAAAGGCCGTCACCAACTGATACCCGCCTGAGTATCTGTATTCGTAGGGATTGAGCCAGACCTGGAATCGCTCGAAGCGATACTCCCACATCACAAGCAACATGGCCAGGATGGGAAGCAGGGACAATCCCAGCAGTACCAGCCGTAGCACCGGAAATCCAGCCACGTAGATGAGTATTGAGATGACGGCGATGAGCGTAAGTGTGGTTCCGTACTGAGGCTCCAGAAGAATGGCAGCCAGTACCGATCCCACCAGAATCAAGGATCGCAATAGCTCCTTCAGGGAAAATTGTTCGAATTGCCCCTTACGATCCAGAAGCATGGCAGAGACATAGAGTACAAGAGCTACCTTGGCAAACTCGGATGGCTGAAATGAAAAGAACCCCAGATCAATCCATCTGTGGAAACTATCCCTGGAAGAAGCCACCGATCGGCCCACTCCCGGGACAAATACCAGAAGCAGTAATGCAAGGGCCACCAGCATGGAGGGCAATGCCAGCTTCTTCAACATTTTCGGAGAGAAGCGTGCGATAACAAAAAATCCAATGATTCCGGCTATAGAGAATACTGCCTGACGACGGGCATAATAATAAGGATCATCCAGATCTAGATTGGCCTGCAATGCGGATGCAGATAATAGAATCATCAAACCCAGGCCGCCCAGAATCAAAGTATTCAGGAAAATCCACAGATCCGGTTTTCGCACAGAGGAGTCCGGGATTGCTGTTCCGGTGCCGCTCATGGTTTCCATTCCTCCACCAGCTTGCGAAAATGGTTTCCTCGTTCTTCATAATTCCGGTATTGATCCTGAGAAGGACAGCCAGGGCTCAGTAGAACTACAGGTTTATCATTTTCGTCTGCGGCAAGGGCCGGACTCTGTCTGGAAGCTGCGCTACAGGCAGCATGAAAAGCCGCGGAAAGATCGCCGTAGTTATGCGTGGCCTGGGTCTGTTTCTGGATGGCCGGTCCAGCCTGTCCAAACGGATAGATCCATTGTGAAGCATTGGCTCGAAAAGAGGTAAAATCTCCCTTCTTGTCCAGCCCGCCCATCAAGATGTGCAGAGGCCGGCCGGCGAAGGAATTCATGGCCATTTGCGCCGACTGAACGGTAGTAGCTTTGCTATCATTGATGAATAGAATGCCGGATTTCTCTGCCACCACCTCCATGCGATGGGGCAAACCGCTGAAGGATGCGATGGCTTCTTTTAAAGCGGATGCGTTGTCCTCCCAGGAGATACTGTTTCTGATGAAATAATCCTGGATCATTCGCAATGCAAACAAGAGATTCCAGCGATTATGCTTTCCAGGAATGCGAAGAGCATCCAGGAATGGTGAATAGCCATTTCCAAAACTCTCTACATCCAGCCTTTCCAGCCGACCATTCAGTTGATCAAATTCACTCAGATATGGAAATTCGTCAGCAATTAGAAGCAGATCCTCGGTGCCCTGCCTACGGCCTATGTTGGATTTTGCCTGGGCATACTCATCAATGGAATCATATCGATCCATATGTGCGGCCGCAAGATTCAAGATACATGCAGTATTGGGATGAAAATGCTCCACGGATTCCAGTTGAAAACTGGAACATTCCACTACCAGGATATCAGGAACTCCGTCCAGCACCACCTGCGAAAGAGGCAGTCCTATGTTTCCGCAGGCAACCACCGATGGAGCAAAAGGTAATTGCTTCAGGATGTGCTCGATCATACTGACGGTGGTGGATTTTCCATCGGTACCTGTTACAGCAAACACATAGGGATGCTTCCCCTGATCTTCCATAACATGAAAAGCCAGGTCCAGTTCTCCGTATACCGGGATGCCTTCGCTTCGCGCAGCTTCAAAGACAGGCAACGATAGGGGAACTCCAGGAGCTGTAACAACGTAATCTGGATGAAACTGATCTAAAATGGATCGCCCCTGCTCAGGACGAAGATCCATTTCTACAGGCACCGCAGGTTTGCCTTCCTGGTTTTGATCCGTTATTGCAATGATGGATCCAAGCTCGTAGAGTAACTCCTGCAAGCTTCGGCCGGATTTGCCCATGGCTCCCAGAACCAGAACCCGTTTCCTTTCCAGAAAAGAAGACATATCTATTGGATGCGAAGAGTGGACAAAGACACCAGGCTCAGAATCAATCCAATGAGCCAGAACCTTACAACGATTCTTGTTTCTGGCCATCCCAGCTCTTCAAAGTGATGATGCAGAGGGGCCATTTTGAAGATTCTCTTTTTTCGCAGTTTGTAGCTTCCTACCTGGAGTATTACCGAAAGTGCTTCCAGCACGAAGACTCCCCCGGCCACAAGAAGAAGGATCTCTTTTTTGAGAACAATGGCTGTCATTCCCAGAGCTCCTCCCAGAGAAAGAGAACCGGTATCTCCCATAAATATCCTTGCCGGGGCTGCATTAAACCACAGAAAACCAATCCCGGCTCCGGCCAGAGCAGCCAGAAAAACGCTGATCTCCACCGCACCGGTGACAGTGGGTATATTGAGATAGTCCGCCATTCGCGGCGATCCTGTAATGTATGCCAGAACGCCAAATGTTACAGTTACAATGGAGACGTTTCCAATGGCCAGACCGTCCAGTCCATCGGTAAGGTTCACTCCATGCACGGTGCCCAGAATAACGCAGAGCCAGAACGCTACCCCCAGAAGGAGAGGCATGGTCCAAACAGGCCCCTTGATAAAGGGAATAAACAGATCCGCTGTCTGATAATTGATGCCATCCTTTCGCGCAACTTCAGCCGGAGTGTAGTTGATGTACATGAAAAGAAAAAATGCAGCTATGAGAATAGAAAGGGCCATCTTGGTACGTGCGCTCATTCCGCCCTTCTTCTTCAGTACAACTTTGGAATAATCGTCCCAGAAGCCAATGGCTCCCAGAAGCAGAGTACAGTATAGAATCAGATTGAAGTGCAGATTGGAAAAGTTTCCAAATAAGACGCAGGAAACAGTAAGACTCAGAAGAATAAGAATTCCGCCCATGGTAGGCGTGCCGGCCTTGGAGGCATGGGAAGAAGGGCCGTCATCGCGTATGGTTTCCCGGAATTTCAAACCTGTAAGCCATCGAATGATTCGGTCCCCTACAACGAAGGACAATGTCATGGAAAACAGTCCGGCCAGCAGGGCTCTAAAACTGACAAAGCCGAATAATCGAAAAAAACCCGGCATATCATAGTTGGTGTACAGGTATTCAAACATAACCGATTCGCTTGAGAGCTTCGCAGGCTTTCTCCATGCGGGCGCTTCTAGAACCCTTTGCCAGGATTCCATCAAATGAAAGATAAAATTGCGAATGCCTCTCTATATGATCGGCAAGCTCTGCGCTGTCCGGAAAGAAAAACCTGAGATCAGAGTCCCGGTTGTCAACATTACCCTGGCCGTTTTCTTTCTCCGGGTCTGCACTGAAATCTGCACCGGAATCTCTGCCCAGGCTACCGGTCATCGGACTGGCGCCACCTACTACTGGCGAGCTACCCGCTTTCAGCTCATTACCTTCTGAATCCGTTTTCTGGATTTGGCCACTCCGGTAATGAATGCCGTATCCCTGAAGATAGCTGAGCGCCCCTTCCGATCCCACCACCTGAAGGGAATACTCATCCAATTTCAAGGCATGGCCCACTTCGTTATGACCGGCCTCTCCTGCACTGCCCAGTTCCGCCATCTGACCCGCAAGGCAAAGCAGCCTGCCATGCGGAAGCATCTTTCTCAAGGATGCAATGGCTGCCAGAAAAGAGTCCGGATTGGCATTGTAGGTATCGTCTACCAGGATTCGATCATCCTTTCTGAGAATGTGAAATCTCCCTCCCGAAACCGGCGCTGCATGTCTGGCCGCTTCCCGAACAGACTCTGTGGAAAATCCAGCCATCAATAAAGTGCTGATGCAGCCCAGGAGATTCTCCGCCTGCACTCGAGAATAATAGTGAGGATTCTCAACCGTGCCTTCGTATCCATCCTCCCGGAGTTTAAATTCCAGGCCGCCTGGGCCAAATCTGAGGTTCAGGCCACGTATCCGTTTCCACCTGGAGTTTTTCGCGGCATCAGGCACGGATTGCCAGCCAGGCTCATCCTCCATCCCGAACAATGCAATCACCGGCGCCCGGGTCCCGGATCCTCTGAATCCGCCGGCAGGATTCCTTCTATAGAGAAGGGACTTTCCTATGGCAGAAGCGGGATAGCTCAGACTGCTTTTGCAATGGTAAAGCAACTCCTGTTTGGCGCGAGCGATGCCCCGCTTGCTGTAGAAAAATTCAATATGGGCCCGGCCCACAGATGTAATCAGACCATGATCCGGCTCTGCGATCGAAGAGAGTAGATCGATTTCGCCTGCATGATTCATCCCCATCTCAATTATTGCATGACTGATACCGGGCTTCAGGTTCAAAAGAGTAAGAGGCACTCCAATGTGATTGTTGAGATTTCCCTTTGTGGCATCTACGGATTCCGATCCCAGCAAATGAATAAGCATACCCAGAAGCATCTCTTTGGCCGAGGTCTTTCCGTTGGATCCGGTAACAGCGATCACCTTGTACGGCTGGTTACGCCGATGCACCCTGGCCAGATTCTGCAAAGTGGTTAATGGATCTTCGCATAGAAACAAATTCACCTTTGCATCTGAAATAGCGCTGCCGGCAAGTGTTTGAATGACTTCCTGTTCGCGATGGGATTCTATGAGAATACCGGTAGCCCCCATTTCCACTGCAGAAGCCACAAAGTCATGGGCATCGAAATTCGGTCCCTTCAAACAGACAAATAGCTGACCCTCTTCGATTTTGCGAGTATCGGTACTGACTCCACTGAAAGACAGCCGCTGGATCGCATCGCTCCTTCGATCGGAATCGCGGGTATGAGCAGCCTCCCTGTCCTGATTGCGATCCTGGATTTCAATGGATTCGTTGTTCTGGTCGGGTCCAGGATTTTCGCTGGATGCGTCCCCTAGGTCCGGTGTCCGACTTTCTTGGCGTTCATAGCCCTGGACCGAAGCCTGGCCTTCTTCGAATTCGCTGTTCGGGTCCTGTGGCCGACTTTCCTCTAATTGGCTGCTGGTCTGGCCACTCTTGTAAGTTTGCCGAATGTAGCCCGCGAAATGCGACAGGTGAGCTCCGGCTTCCAGTAGATGAATCCCGGTGATCATTGCTTTTCCTTTATGGAATCTTCCACCACTTCATAGTCCGAGAAATGCTTCTTTTCTGTTCCGTAAATCTGATAATCCTCATGACCTTTGCCTGCAATCAGTACGCATGCGCGCAAGCCACTGGCCGTTTCGCTGGATGCCATTTCCAGAGCTTGCTGTATGGCCTCCCTTCTGTCCGGGATTTCCAGCAATCTGCGATATGCAGGCTTTAGATCCGGTAGTTCTCTGGCTTTCATTATCTGGCTTCGAATCCGGGATGGATCTTCTTTTCTGGGGTTGTCATCGGTAACAATAACTTCAGTAGCCAGCTCCATGGCGGCCCGACCCATGAGGACTCTCTTGGAAGAGTCCCGGTTTCCGCCGCATCCAAATACACAGATCAATTGATCATAGCCCTGTTCTTTCAGTTGTTCCAGAATTCTACGCAGAGCATCCGGAGTATGAGCATAGTCAATAATGGCATCTACGTTTTTCTGAACGGCAATCCTGTTCATTCTACCGGGTACATCCGGCATACTTGCAAACATATTCTCGTTGAATTCAAGTCCGCTGGCCTGCCAGGCCAGATTGGCATTTCTCTGATTGAATTCTACAGGAGCATTTAGTTTAAATTCATGAAAGCTATCAATGATGCGATACTCAGTATTCGTACGCTCTAAATACCTATGAATCTTTTTCGCATGGAGATCGGTTTCCTGTCCGGACAGATCCTGAATAATTGCCGTTCCCTTACTTCGCGCAAGAAGAGTAAAAAGATGAATCTTCGCCATAAAATATCGGCTCATGGTCCTGTGATAATCCAGATGATCCACAGAAAGACCGCAGAATATCGCCTGATGTAGATGGATGGTTTCCAATCTACCCAGGGCCAGCGCTTCGGAACTGGCCTCCAGAGCCACTTTTTGGACTCCTCGATCAGACATTCCTTTTAACAATGCCAGTAGCTGATAGCTTCTGGGAGTGGTATAGCCGGTATGAATCTGGATTTCCTCTCCACCGGAAATATAAGTGGCCCCCAGGGTTCCAATAACGCCGCAGTTTTCCCCTGCACTCTTCCAGGCATGATAGAGCATTCTACTGATGCTGGTCTTTCCATTTGTGCCTGTTACTGCAGTAATTTGAATCTTTCGGTCCGGATGCTGGTAAAAGATACCGGCCAGTCGAGCAAGTATCCATTCCGGTCTGCTTCTGGCAGGTCTCTTTCCCAGAAGCACCGCACCTTCTTGTGCGAAGAGTTTCAAATCCTGGCTGTTTCGCATTACCGGGGGAGCGATGATAAGTGCAGGCTTCTTTAAAAGGGCAGATTCAAGATGCTGCCGGGAAAGCGCAGTAATGGCAAATACACTGTTGGATGTTAACTCACGGGAATCGTCGGTGATTCGATCCACCTCCACGCTGGAAGCATCACCCAGAATTTCAAATTCCGGACCGGACGGGCCTCCACCCGTCTGCAGATTTTGAATCAGCTCGTCCAGTTTCATTCAAACCATGCCCTGATACGATCGGCGGTAGTGGGCTCCTGGTTCTGTTGGGAGGAGGAGTGCCCCGGTTGCTGCGATGGACTGCCATCCGTGTACCCTTCAACATTACGATGGCTTTCTCTGGTATTTCTCCTGGAAGGTCCGTTTTCGCCTGTCTCCTCTCCGTTTCGACTGTTGCCGCTATCCCTTTCGCCGCGTTCGCCATTGCCGCCTTCAGGATTATTTTCGCCTCCTTCATTTTCCAGTGACGGTTCATCATCCTCTTGCTCGGAATCGGTAGCTTCCTCCGGACCTTCCACAGTTGTTCGATAGAATCCGGGTCCTGGTTTTAGAGATTCCAGGTCTACATAGATGATAGTATTGTCTTCATAGAAAGGAAGTGCTCCATACAGCTTCCAGTAGATGGTTTCGTAACCTTCCCCTTCCAACCTTGCCACTTCTGCACGGATAGCCGAATTCTTTCTTTCCCAGTCCCTTTTTTCATAACGGGCCAGACGAATCTCTCGCTCCAGCAGGGATGCTTCAATATTCATAGAAATGTAAGCGTATATGCCACCGAAGAAGGCAACGATGCCCAGGGCCAGAGCAGGATAGCGAAGCTTAATTTTCATAATCCCCCCCGGATGCACTGCGTCCTTGCTCAGATTCAGTCTTTTCCAGGGACTTTCCCTGCCCGCTGGCCGGCTCTTTCGGATGGATTCGCCGAATAGCCCTTAGCCGGGCCGATCTGGATGCCTGGTTTTGTTCCAGCTCTTCAGAGGATGGAGCCATGGATTTACGGATGGCCTTTTCGAATTCAGGAGCGGCCCTGGGTAAGGGGGCTACCGGCGCATCGTAACGAGACACTCCAGGTTCTGCCCCACAGAGTTCGGCAAAGCATTGCTTGATGATGCGATCTTCCAGGGAATGAAAGGTAATGATTGCCAGAATGCCACCGGGACTAAGTTGAGAAGAAAGATTCCTGGCAGCCAGCTCCGCCTCCTGTAACTCATCGTTTACTGCGATTCGCAACGCCTGGAAGGTCTTTCGCGCAGGATGCGCTCGATTTCTTGGGCCCGGTACAGCTCTGGCAATGATTTCAGCCAATCTGGTTGCACTTTGCACAGGTCGGGACTGCACGATTCGATGAGCAATCTTCCTGGAAGCCCTCTCTTCGCCGTATTTGTAGATTAGATCGGCCAGCTCTTTTTCCGGAAGCTCATTGATGAGATCACTGGCGCTGGTTTCCAGATCTTCATCCAGTCTCATGTCCAGAGATTCATCCTCATAGGAGAATCCTCCCTGAAACTCCTTCAAATGTAACATGGAAATTCCCAGATCCAGAAGTGCGAAATCCAGTCCCTGATAGTCAGCAGCGCAACGTTTGCTACGATGCGCTTTCGCATCAATTTCAGATGCTCTACTTCGTTGCCAGGAGAATCGATCCTGACCCGGGTCCATACCTGCCTTTTCAAAGTTCTGCCTGGCTCGCTCAATCATCCGGCTATCCCGGTCCCCCATAAGCAGGCAAGCATCCGGATAGGCACGTGCAAGGCTAAGACTGTGACCACCAGCACCCAGAGTCCCATCCAGAATTTGAAATGCTCCCTGGCCCGGTTGCTGCTTCTGAAATTGAAATGCTTCCCCGGCCAGGGATAGCACTTCTGCGAGCATCACAGGCTGATGGCTGGTTTCCATAAGAAGCTTAGATTACGCGATCGTACTTTTCAATTCCCTGATTCCAGACTGGAATCCCGCAGAATCGATCGCCCTCCGGGCAATAGGGAGTTGTACCCGCATCCTTTCGCAGGGCGCAGGGCGCCAGGATCCATTGCACCACATCGGGATGCACTTCGCTTATCTGTTGCAACTCCTGCACGGATGCGCGAAAGATCTCTTCCTGAGCGTTATAGCAGGTTCTGGCCTTCCATTTATGATGCAGATTCAGAAGATCGCCAGATTCGTAAAAGCGAATGGGAAATGCATTGGGAAGAAGGTAGGACGCTTCCTCTTCTGTGCCCCCTGCTTCCAGGAATTGCTCGATGCCAGAAAAGATCTCTTCCATAATGCGACTGTAATAGTCCATGGCCACATCCGATTTCTGGATCAATTCTGGCACAATGTAGTCTGGCTTTCCGGTAAAGTGTCGCATTAGAATGGGTCTGGAGCCAGGAACCATTCTATGTCTTTGATCCTGAGAGTCGGCTGTATGCGAAATCTTCTTTTGAAAGGTGTAGGATACGTTGAACAGAGCCCGGGTAATCCTGGACAATGTGCTTTCGTTGAGAGTAGAACCCAGATGACGATTACGAGATGGCCTCAGGACAAGTTCAATCGCTTCTGAATCGGAAAGTTCCGAGGACGGAATGCCCAGCACAGCTCGCACAGCATCCCCGATTACCTCCGAGGCATTGGAAGTATAACCTGCCAGGCGCGAGAACCTGCCGTCCATGCGATCATCATATTCCTGCAGGAATTGTGATGTTATTTGCTTCTCATCCCTTTCCAGAAAGAACGATGCGAAGAACTGGTATTCGGTGGTTTCTTCCAGCGGCATGGGGTCGGCCATCTCGGCAGCATACAGAGGGTCCGACTGCTCCACCTGCTGCCACATGCGCTCCACCAGCAGTCTGGCTTCCTCCGGCACATCGCATGCCTGACACAGGCGACGATAGCGGTGCAAAGTCAGGCCATTGATACTGTGATATAGATAGGCATAGGTTGCCGTGGGCAACACGTAGCGCGCCACTTCCATGGTCTTTTTATGAATGGCATTCTTCCATTTGTCTGGCTTGTTCGCCCGGGCCCGAAACACCTGGAAATAGATGTTCGATGCAGGCTCCTCCAGTAAATCCATTAGATGGAAATAGGCATCGCAGGACTTTCGAATCACGGAATTATAGATTTCGTAGGCTTTACTCCTGCCGTCCTGCAACGACCCGGGATAGTAGAACTGGTCCGGCTTAACTTCTACGTATCTTTGAGATACCTGTTCTGAATTATAGTAGGGATGGGAGTGCAAAAAGCTCCAGATCAATTGCCTGCTGATTCGATCTATTGCGAAAATAAACTGAGGATGCTGCCTGGTTGTAAGATGTCCCGCCTTCAGTGTACTGCTGGCGATTCGATCCCGCAATGCTCTGGATTTTTCGTTGGACGATACCTGGTCCGGGTATACCAGACCTTTAGAGGAGTAACAGGTTCTGGCCGAAGCGATGGAAACATCAAAAGGACTGCTGGTAGCATCCAGAAGTTGGACCAGTGGCCCGGTTTCTACGGAGGCAGCGGGTGGGGACATAAGGCGACTCTCTTCCATGGCCGTCATAGCGCAAACATTTCGTAGCCCGATCTACACTGTTTTCGTGGACAGTTTCCATTTTCTGGAGACCAGTGAAAATGATATCCATGAGGGCCCGGGACCAAAAAAGGCAATTTCTACCCCTCCGGACATCCCATTCATAGCCGGGAGATGAATACGCCAGGGCTGATCTTTCGCAGATTGGCCTGCCGTAGTCCCGGGTTTCCGGGATTCGGCCTATTCCGGATCCACCGAGAAATATTCGGTGAGATTATGCACCGTTCCAGCCCCTCGGGCTGCCCTGTTGGCATATTCTTTCAGCGCTTCTGCCTGGCGGGACAACTCCTCTTCCCGGTCTGCAATCCCGGAAACGGAATGGCTCAGCTCCCTGGCCCCGGTCCGCTGCTCTTTCACCGCATCAAAAATCTCACCGGCAAAGCTGCTAACCTCATCCCCGGACACCGCAATTTTCTGTACCTGCCTGGTTCCCTGATCCATCTCGTTAAGCACATCCGAAGTCATGGAGTTCATTCGCTCCACCGATCCTCGAATGCCCTGGAACAACCCGGCCAGCCCTCGGACCTGCTCCGAACCCGAAGTAATCTGATGCGCAGTTCTTTCCAGGTGAGCCGAGATCTCCTTTACAGAAGCCGCAGTCTGTTCGGCCAGCCTGGAAATCTCCTCGGCCACCACAGCAAAACCCCGGCCCATTTCGCCTGCCCTGGCAGATTCGATGGATGCATTTAGAGAAAGCAGATTTACTCGTTCGGAAATTCCGGTAATAATCTGGGTAATGGATTGTATTTCCCGCGCGCTGTTGGCGATGCTTTCCATGGAACGGGTGGTTTCCTGCATCCTGGCCGAACCATCCGAGGCCACCTGCTGTGTTTCGCTGGCTTCCGACGAAAGGCTCTGAACGCTATCATGGGATTGTTCCATACTACTCTGTAGAAGTTTCAGGTTTTCGCTTATCTGTTCCATATCCTTGCTTTGCCTGCTTGCGAATTCCGAGATTCTTTCCATACTGGAGTCCAGCTGAGTAATGGCTGCCGAGGATTCTTCAGTGGCAGAAGCCTGTTGAGTGGTCCATTCGCTTACCAGATCCGCGGTGCGATTCAATTCGCTGGATAATTGCTCCCAGGTCTCGGTATTCTTCTGGATTTGATAGAGCAGTCCCCACTGATTGATTGCCAGGCTTCTCCCTGTAAAAGTTGCCTGCTGCATTTCCGCGCAGCAGGAAGCAAGGGAACGGGACTCAGATGCATTGAACAGACCTCCGCTCAGGATCTTTTGCAGACGATCGGTGCTTACGAGAATCTCCCGCTTGAGCCGAAGAGAGAACCGGATAAAAGCGAAAATGGCCATCACCAGGGATATAGCAGAAAGTGCCAACGCTGGAATGCGAATACTGGATTCCATAGAGATGGCCGCCAGAACAGTGGAGGTAAAAAACATCCCGGAAAGTATAATCGTCCTTCGCATAAGGGAGGCAGGACCTTTAAGCAGTCTATTTCCAGACCTCTCGCTTTTCCAGAAGGCTTCATATAACCTGCTGGCCCTGACTCTCTGGTCACTGCTTGCTGCCTTTCGCACGGAAACAAAGCCTACCATTTCTCCTTTTCTGTACACCGGACTTACGGTGGCATCCACCCAGTAGAAGTTTCCGCTCTTTGCCCGATTCTTTACAATATTGTTCCAGGTTTTTCCCTGCTTGATGGTTTCCCATAGATTGGCAAAAATAGCCGGTGGCACATCTGGATGGCGAATGATGTTATGAGCCTTTCCCACCATTTCATCTACCTGGAATTCCGAAATACGAGCAAAGTCCGGACTTGCATATGTTATGCGCCCTTTCAAATCCGTGCGGGAGATAAGCACATCCCCGGGACGAACTTCGTTTTCATAATCGGTGATTGGAAGATTCTCTTTCATAGCTTCGACCTCTGACCAGCTTCCTCCGGTGCTGCGGACGAATCAAATGACCGGAATCTCGTTTCTGAGGATCGCCAGATTTCAATTTCACCGAAGGAATCGCTGAAGCTGGAAGCCCAGATGCAAAGCCTGGGCAGAGAAGAATAGAACTTTTTTCCATGTGGAATAATTGCGATGCACTTTCGCGCGATCAGGAGAAAATACCTACTCCGCAAGGACTAACCAGCCGCACTAACTTCGTCTTACTGCAGTTTGTAGAGTCATATACAATACCCCGGTACCCTGTATAATGATTCATGTAATTCTCAGCCCAAAAGATCCGGCTGCGCGGCACCCGCACATCCACCAATGAATGAAACATTCCTTCCTGCCCCGCCCACTCCGGTCATCCAGGTAGCCCATTTTTTAGATAGACTGCGCACGCAGAGAGCACACAATTTCTGCAATGCTGGATCCAAGAAGCCTGCCAGGATATGAATTTCAGGAAGCCATCTATGAAGGGGCGGACTCCCTGATTTACCGGGCGCGCAGGGCATCAGACCAGTGCCTGGTGATTATCAAAACCGGCAATGCCCGCCATCTATTACCGGAATTCCGGGCCCGTTTACGCAGGGAGTATTCCATCGGATCCTCCCTTCCCTCTGATATTGCGCCATACCTGGACCTGGTAGAAACGGCCCAGGGCCCGGCTCTGGTGATGAAAGATACCGGCGGGGTTCCCTTGAGTCAGTGGCTGCCGGACTCTTTGAAGAAACTGCTGGAGGGCACTCTTAGAATTGCGCTGGGACTGGATATCATCCACGAAACGGGGATTGTTCACCGCGATATCAAGCCGCAGAACATTATTCTGGATCCTCGAACATTACATCCGGCCATTATTGATTATGGAATCGCTTCCCGATTGGTATCCAGAAATGATGCAGCGCTGCAGGCAGAAAGACTGGAAGGAACCCTACTCTATATGGCCCCGGAGCAGACCGGCCGCACCAATCGAAGGGTAGATCACAGAAGCGATCTTTACTCCCTGGGTGCCACATTCTATGAACTGATTACAGGACAGCCGCCGTATCCGCTAAAGGATTCGCTTCAACTCATACATGCGCATCTGGCCAGTACACCTGCTCCCATACAGAAGGACCGAAACGGAAACTTTGTTCCTGCCATCGTAAACGACATAGTACAAAAGCTAATGAGTCGCGATCCGGATGCGCGATACCAGACAGCCATGGGACTTGCGCAGGATCTAAAAAAATGCCTGCAGCTTCTGGAAGGAAAGAATCAAATACCACCCTTTGAAACAGGACAACTGGATTTTCCCCGGGGATTAACCATTCCACAGAAACTTTACGGTCGGCAAAGAGAGTTGCAGCAAATACATTCAGCTCTGGAAAACAGTCCTACCCTGGTTCTGGTAACCGGACCATCCGGTTCGGGGAAGTCTTCGCTTATTCAAGAATTACGAAGAAATGTGGCGGAAAGAAACGGATTCTTTCTACCCGGGAAGTTCGAACCAGATAAAAAAGACATACCGTATTATGCGATTTCCCAGGGTCTGTCTTTGATCGCCGAAAGCCTGCTTTCCCTGGATAACGCTTCCGTTCAGACCTGGAAAAATACAATGCTTCAAAAGCTGCGAGGCAACGGGCAGGCTCTGCTAGAACTGGTTCCTGCTTTGAGTCAGCTGCTGGGACCTCAACCAGAATTGCAGGAGCTGGCACCGGAGGAAGAAAGGGTTCGATTCAGACTGACCATTCTGGGATTCCTATCCGCCTTTGATGAGATGCCTCTGGTCTTTGTACTGGATGATTTGCAATGGGCCGACCTTGCTTCCCTGGATTTGATTCAGGATCTACTTCTGGATTCTGGCAGCAATCTTTCTATACTGGGCACCTACCGTGACAACGAGGTGAATGACCTCCATCCGCTAACCAGAGCTATGGAAAGCTACCGTCAGCATGGTATCTCTACTGAAACAATTCAGTTGCAGCCACTTGGGCCACGGGATCTACGCATGCTTCTCATGGACACCCTTCGCATGGATCCGGCGGACTCCATGGCAGAAACTGTCAATCAGCTGGCCGATGCTCTTTATAAAAAAAGCGAAGGGAATCCATTCATTGCCCGCCAGTATCTGGAATCTTCTTACAATCGTGGCTGGATTCGCCAGGACCGCAGCAACGGCCAGTGGCACATAGAAATGGCACGAATTCGCACGGATGGGCTCACCGCATCCGCTGCAGAACTTCTGGCTGCTCGAATTGAAGATCTGGATGAATTGAAATCCACCCTGGAGGCGGCCGCCTGCCTCGGCAGTCGCTTCGATCTTACTTTGCTTTCCGGAATTCTTGAACAGGATGTATTGCATACAGCAAGGCAATTACAGGAGCTTTCGGCACGGGATCTGATCTATCCATTGAATGAATCCTACAAATATGTGAGCGAAGATAGCACGCGCGAAAGCATTGCGAAAGTGGCCTATGGTTTTTCCCACGACCGGGTGCATGAAGCGGTACTCAATCAGATTCCGTCTCGAAAATTTGAAGAGCTGAACCTGCAAACCGCAAGACTGATAGTTCGAGAATCCGACTTTCAGCAGATTGAGGAAAAGATCGGCACCATCGTAGCTCATTACAATCGAGGCCGTAACCTTGTTCAGGACGATGAAGAGAAACTGCAAATTGCCCGATTGAATGTCCAGGCTGGCAGGAGAGAAAGGAAATCCAGCGCCTACGACGAAGCAATTATACATTTTGGAATTGCCAGAGATACATTACATCAGCGCTCCGCTGCCATTCCCGCGGATCTTCGCATGGAGATTCTTCGCAACCTGGGAGAATGCGAATACCTGAATGGCCGAAAAGTAGTGGCCCAGGAATTCTTTGACCAGATTCTCAAGGACTCCCGAAGCCAGCTGGATAAACTTAAGGTCTACGAATTCAAGATTGCTCTGTTATCCAGCGATGGGCATCAGCAGGAAGCGGTATCTCTGGGTATTCAGGCTCTCAAGAAAGCAGGTCATGCCATCTCACCATTGAAGGATGCACAACGGGATAGCCTGATCAAATCCAGTATCAAGGATGCTCGAAAGATTCCGGAATTGGTGCGCAAGAAGCGTAAAAAAGAGCCGGATGCCCAGTCCAGATTAATTGCGCGCATCTTTTCTCAGACCATTACTCCGGCTTTCCTCACCCGGTCCGATCGACTACCTTCCCTGGTATTTGCTTTGCTGGATTGGAGCGAAAAGAAAGGACCCTTTCCAGAAACGGCTGTGGCCCTGGTGGTTCTGGGAACACTCAGTTGCGAACATTTAAGGAACTATGAACAGGGTCAGAACATGGGGCGTATGGCCCAGGATCTGGTGGAACGATTCAACGCCAGGGAGTTGCGCGGAAGAGTAAACTATTACTATCTCTCTTCTATCCATAGCTGGAGCGAATCGATCCAGAGTCGCCTGCCACTTTATGAACGGGCCTACGATCAATGCCTTGAATCCGGGGACCTGCCCTTTGCAGCATTATGTGTATTTGAAATGCTTTCGCAGAGACTGCTGTATTGTAACGAAAGTCTGGATGATCTGGACCGATTGTACGAAAAGTACGATGCGGCCATAGGTAGAACCGGACAGTCTTCCATCCAGGAGTTGTTTGGGCTTGTGCGTCAGGCATTACACAGCTTGAAAGGTGCAAGCAGACAGAAGGATCGATTAAGAGGAGATTTCTTCGACGAAAAGAAGGCACAGTCCGGCTGGCAAAATACCGGGGCATCCAGAAGCCTGTTCTATCTTGAACTGTATCGTCGATGGCTCAGTACTCTGTTTTTTCAGGAATCCAGGGAGCCAGGAAAAATCTCCGGAAGCGAAGCTCCCCTGTCCCACTATGATGCGCTATTCAGGGATTATCTAACGTTTATTCAAAGAATGATCCTGGATAAGAAGTCCGGAGTGCCTCCGGAACTAAAACCATTACTGGAGAAAATGGAAAATCTGGAGCAAAGCTGCGCAGACAATTTTGCTTTGTTTCGAGCGCACCTGCAAGCCGAGTCTGCATGGCAGGAGCAGAGGATTCCCGACGCCATGACTGCCTTTGATCGAGCCTGCCAGAGAAGTAGAAAATCAGGACCGGTACTTCTGGCGGGATTTATGCAGGAACGCACCGCCCATTTCTATCTAGAGCTGCGAAAGCCAGTATTTGCATCCATCTATGCAAAGAGGGCCCTGGACTTTTACAGAAGATTAAAATCCCATGCACAGATAGAACAAACCGAACGATTGCTGGATGAAATTCGACTGTTGCATGAGGAACTGGCCCGGGAGATGAGTTTCGATGCCGAGTCCCTGGATACACTCACAGAGAGCGCAGCCAGGGATGTAGCTCTTCTGGATCCCAGCTCCGGTCGCAGTATTCAATCCGACGTCACCAGCGGAGAGTCCGGATCGGAGCTTGATCTTGAATCTGTGATGCGAACGGCGGCTATTGTTTCTTCCGAAATTGAACTGGATCAGCTGCTACGAAAGCTAATGCATAGCCTTATAGAAAGTGCAGGAGCACGCAAGGTAGTGCTTCTGGAAAAATCTAGCGATGACTATTTGATTCGCGCGATGCAGGATGGAGACCAGGAACCCCTGGTAGGCGAACTGCGAAAGGCGGACCCACAACAGGACATTCCGGAATCTATATTGAGATATACAGACAGAACATTGAAATCCACCGTTCTGGATAATGCCAGCCAGGAAGGCTCTTTTACAGAGGATCCATACATTCAGGCAAGAAACGTTTCGTCCGCACTGTGTATTCCTATCCTTCTGAAAGGCGAAGTATCATCGCTTATGTATCTGGAACATTCCACTACCAGGGGAGCTTTTTCGCCTCACAGGGTACGAGTGTTGAACCTCCTGGGAGCTCAGATCGCAACATCTCTGGAGAATGCCAGATTGTATGAGGATGTAAAGGAAGCGCTGCAACAGGAACAGAAGGCCCGGAAATCTGAAGAAAGAATCAATACTGTAATTCGCCGTTTTGTACCAGACGAATTTCTGAAGATACTGGGAGTGGAAAGTTTCTCGGAGATCAAACTGGGAGAAAACATCGAGCGTGAAATGACAGTGTTGTTCTCCGATATTCGCGCATTCACATCCCTTTCTGAATCCATGACTCCGGAGGATACCTTCCGGTTCATCAATAGCTATCTTTCCAGAATTGGCCCTCTGGTACGGGAAAGCGGCGGCTTCATAGATAAATACATAGGGGATGCCGTCATGGCACTTTTTGAAAAACCGGATCAAGCTATTCGTGCAGCCAGGGCCATGATGCTTGAACTTGCAAGCTACAATGATCACCGCAAGTTGAGCGGATATGATCCGGTTCGTATTGGCATCGGGGTGCATACCGGGGTATTGCGACTGGGTATTATTGGTGAGGAAGGTAGAATCGAAGGCACCGTGATTGGAGATACCGTGAATACGGCCAGCAGACTGGAAAGTCTGAATCCAGGTTACGGGACATCCATTATTGTCAGCGATGCTACCCGGTCCTTTATGAAGGATTCCTCTCTATTTCATTTTAGAGCCCTGGACAGAGTCCGGGTAAAAGGAAAGTCCCGAGATCTCTGGATCTACGAATTGCAGCTCAATCCGGCCTCCGAGGCCAATCGAGAGCTCTATGACCGGGCTTTGCAGGCCTATCAGGATGCATCTCTTTCAGAAGCTAGAGAACACTTTCTAAAACTAAAGGCCGAATGTCCCGATGATCCAGTTATACAGTTCTATCTAGATCGTATCCACCGACTGGAAGAACACGGAATTCCGGAAAACTGGGAAGGCATTGAAAACCTCACAAAAAAATAAGCGGCAGATCTCTATTCTGTCCCCGCTACTGCTACCTGAAAAGGAGCTCAGCTCTCTCTATAAAAAGGTTAAAAAGAAAAAGTCCAGGTTGCTTACGCTGGTAATTCTTCCGGATCGTAATTTCCCACCTTATCTTAACACTCTTAAATCCAGAATCCAGAATGCTGGGGGAGGTCTTCGAATCATCTGGTTGCGCGACATCCAGTCCTCCACATCCGGCCTGGTAAGAGCTATTCAGGAAAGCGAAGAATACCAGAAATCCAGGGAAGTCTTGATCCTGGCCCCTGAAGACTGGCATAGAACCGACATCCAGGGCTTCATGGAAGAGCTGAGGCTCACCAGCGATGGAAATCAGGAATTCAAGCCTTCTCGTCTAAGCATTCGATTGAAGCTACTGAGCATTACCGGGCTCATTGTTTCTCTGGCTCTGGCTGCCATGATCGGGATGGCTTCCTATCTGTTTAGAAATCATAGCGAAACTCTGATCCAGGGCTATAACCTCTCTCTGGCGCGCCTGGTGGCGGAATCCCTGGAAAAGGATATTCAGGGAATTCAATATAGAAGCCTGGCTTTGCTGGATCGTCTGGACAGCGAAAAGCCAACATTAAGTACAGATCCAATTCAAAAGCCAGACTCCGAAGAAGAAAAACCCCGCGATGCCTCGGGCGACCAGGATACATCGGATACCCGGAAGCCCTCCGAAGCAGATTCTTCTGAAAATACAGAGCAAACCACAACGTCTGAAAGCGAAGCAATTGTTGAAAAGACGGAGCAAACTTCGAATTCTGAAAACGAAGCAAATGTTGAAAGGGCCGATAAAGAGTCAGAGACAGAAAAAGATGCAGGGGAGATTTCCCTGAGCCCGGGCCATCGCGGTTATACATCCGTAGATCAATTTTTCAAGGAGAATGACCGGTATCTATATCTTTCATCCATTGATGCAGAATCTACTGATGCCAAAGATAGAAGCATTGATATAAATCGAGAATTCTTTAACGGCCCGTTCTTTCTGGAATACGGCCTGAAACCCGAGCAATTCCGTCAGCTACTGAAAGAGTGGCCAGCAAACGCCCTGCAGAATGGTCCATTGCATCTACAGAAGTTTCAGCTGGGCAATGTGCCTTTGCTGGGACTTTCCTTTCCAGGAAAGAATGGTCGTATCCTCATGTACATGGCTGCAGATGATTTCTTTCAATCCTTTCGCAAAGCACGCCAGGCCGGCATATTTGAGATTCATCTGATTTCCAGCGATGGATCCATATTGATTAGCTCGGAAGGTGGCTCATCGGCTCAGTTAAAGGGACATTCCATTATCCAGGAGATTGTAAAAAGCCCGGTAAATAACGGATCAAGAAAGTATACGAATGAGGGAAAGGAATACCTGGCCTCCTTTCAAACACTGGAGGGCCCCGGACTTACGGTACTTTCGCATGCAGAAACCAGTCGCGTTTTTGAAGCCGTGCGTAGAATTGAAAGACAGAACCTTTACCTCATGGGCGCTGTGCTGGCTGCAGCATTTCTTCTGGTATTTCTTTTTGCCAGAACTCTTAGCGTTCCCATTATTCGCCTGGCTCAGGCGACGGGTGCGGTTCGACGGGGAGATTATGCTGTGCGCATCCATCCAACAACAAGAGATGAAATTGGACAGCTAACTTATTCCTTCTTACAGATGACTCGAGGGCTTCAGGAACGCGAGCATATCAAAGATGCATTTGGTAAGTTTGTAAGCCCTGGCATTGCTGAGAAAGCCCTGCGGGGAGAAATCAAACTGGGCGGCGAAAAACGCAGCGGCACCGTTTTCTTTTCCGATCTAAGGAACTTCACTGCTCTTTCTGAAAGGAGTCAGCCAGAGGAAGTGGTGGATTTTCTAAACCGGTACTTTAGCGCCATGGTAGACTGTATCCAGGCCACCGGCGGCATGGTGGATAAGTTTATTGGCGATGCGATTATGGCTCACTGGGGAACACTGGATCCATCCCAAACAGATACAGCCGATGCAGTAAGAGCGGCATTAATGATGCGAAAGGCTCTGATTCAGCTAAACCGAGAGCTGGAAGCCGAAGGTTCGCCGGCCTTGCTTTCTGGATGCGGGATCAATACAGGTCCTGTCATTGCCGGTCAGATTGGCTCAGAAAAACGACTGGAATACACCGTTATTGGAGATACCGTCAATCTGGCCTCCAGGATTGAATACCTGAACAAGCTCTTTGGCACAGATATTCTGATCTCTTCATATAGTATGGAAAGAGTCCGTGGACAGTTCGATGCAGTGGAAATGCCGCCGCTAAGAATTAAAGGAAAAAGCCAGCCAGAAACAGTATATGCAATCCTGGGCTTCATAGACGATCCGGACCGGCCGCGCTCGCTGGAAGAGCTCAGGACCATGGTTGGAATTCAGTTCGATGAACAGCAGGCGAAAATGGAGCTCCAGAGATCCAGCGATCAGATGGTAAATAAAGAGAAGAAAAAGTGAAAGGTCTGAGACTCACAGAATGGATCACGGTACTTGTGCTAATTCTTTCCATTGTATTATTTGCTGCACTGTTTCTGTACGAGCAGAACCGTTCCACCGGCTCGGGCTCCGGACAAACCATCGGAGAGCTCACATTTCGTTACCGCATTGCAGAACGCAAATTCAGTGATTCCGTGCTCTGGGACCGAATCAATCCCGGAGACCTACTTAGAAATGAAGACTGGATTCGCACCGATTCCTATTCAGAGGCGGTGCTGGAGCTGGAAGATGGCTCCAGAGTAGAAATGGCCCCGGAAACAATGCTGGTACTGTTCGTAGAGGAAGGCCGTCAAGAACTGAAGCTCATGCAGGGTTCTCTGGAACTGGAACTAAAGGGAGACTATGATCTGATTGCAAAGGATCGCAAAATCGAAAAGCTGAATGGTCGATCCAGAATCAGCCTATCGGACGACTCTTTGGAAATTGAGCAGGAAGATTCCGGAGCCACTTTAGATGGCCAGGAGCTTCCCTCCTGGAGCAGGATTCGCAATGAAGGAATTCAGAAACTACAGAGCAATCTAACACTCCTCTCTCCTGTGGACACTCGAACTGTAGTGGAAAGCGAAAAGAGCCAGGTTACCTTCCGATGGTCGGGAAGCTGCCCCTGTTCTCTTCATGTGCAATCCTCCAGCGCACAGCAATCACCCATCTCTATAGAGGCTATTTCAGAGAATCAATACCAGATGGAATTGCCCCATGGAATCTATAGCTGGTATGTAAAAAACTCCTCTGAGCAATCTGCCACAAGAAGTTTCAGGCTTCTGGAAAGCCAACCTCTTCAGCCTGTGCAACCTGCTGCAGGTTCCACCATCACAATTTCCAATGAGTCCGGACTGGTTCTTTTCTCCTGGGATGGTCCGGGATTTCAGCAAAGGTTTCGAATCGATGTATCCAGAGAGCCGGATATGAGCAATAGTAGTTCTCTGGTTACCAGTCGAAGGAGTGCAGTGTTTTCCTTAGCCGCAGGTACGTATTACTGGAGAATTACATCTATGGCAGGACTGCCGGACGCACCGGATACGTCCCAGGATGTAACTTCTAAGGTTCTATCGTTTGAAATTAAGCCATCCGAAGAAACGAATCAGGAAGTTGCCATAAACCTCAAGGCAGATGAGAAGCAAGACACTGCGAAGAAGCAACCAGTTTACGCTCGTCCCGCTCCAGATCGCTCCGAAGTAGCCCGGGCAAACGTTTATCCTGTATTTCCTCTTCCAGAAACGGCTGTTGATATGAGCAAACGAGATTCGCTTCCGTTTAGATGGACTCCCGTTCCAGGAGTTGATAAATATTTGTTCCGACTTTATCGCGATGACTCAATTCTCATTGAAAGATTTGTCCCCAATCCTTATCTTAACTTCAGAGAGTTAACATTGCTGGATACAGCATGGTTTGAATGGTCTGTTGAGCCAATCTTTGGAGACGGACAATCCGGAACTGGATTTCAACATCGCTTCCAGGTAACCCTGAGCGAACAACTGGAAAAGCCTGAACTGGAATAGTACAGACCGCATGCGTATTCAGTCCCTGGAAGAGTGATATGCGTTCGGAAAAAAAAACAGACAAAGGACGTTACAGATCCAAGTTTACGATGAGCCCCGGAGCTAGAAGCCCCGGAATGGCCCGAGCCTTCTGGTTTGTCCTGATCATATGTGCCTTTACATCCTCGCTCATGGCAGAGCCTGTGGAACTTCGATGGAAGGCCGTGGAAGGAAGCTCGGGATATCTGGTTCGAGTGCAACAGGAAGATGGCACCGTTACCGAAAATAGAATTGGAACCAATCGCGTTCGCCTGGATCTAAAGCCAGGCGCCTATGTCATTCGCATCGCCGGACTGAACAAGTTTGGAAAGCCAGGCCCATTCTCGGATCCAGCCAGGGTTCAGATCGAACGCTCCAATGAAACAAGAACCATTCAAATGGAGGAAGCCCGGGAGCAAACGGCCAGAGAGAAGGAAGAGCCGGAAGAAAGTCCGGAACCGGCCTATGATTATTCACGGATCACCTATCCCATGGCATTGATCCCGGGATGGATTCAATACAACCGGGGTGAGCAATACAAGCTGTATCTTTACAACGGCTTGATCCTGGGCACTGCCTACGCCTTTCAGGTGGAACGTCAGCGGGGCAATCTGCTTTCCCGGGAACCCTGGAATGATCCTACGAACATCCTGCTTACCAGTAACGGAAACCGGGCCTTTCTGGGTCTGATGTGGTTTCGCCGGTCTGCTGAAAGAAGTAAATACTCAGACAGTCAGAATAATCAAACCTATCTGGCAGCCTCCGTGGGGCTCATATATCTATTCCACTTTGTAGATCTATATTTCTTTTCCAGCCCGGTGCAGGAAGCAGCCGGGCCCCGGCCTGGAAGCTCCACCTGGGGAGTGGCCATGGATGCCACCACTCCGGACATTCCGTGGCAAAAGGAAGACCCAGGCCGGGCTACAGATATGCAGGCCAGAATCCAGTGGAGGACGTATTTCTGATGAAACCAATAATAGAATATGAAGAAATGCTGGAGAGTTCCTCCGGCAATACGTCCAGTTCAGCCGGTAACCCAACCGGTATCGCCACCGGGCCCTTTTTGAAGATGCGAAATAGAATTCGATCTGTGGCCCTGGTACTTTTGATGCCTCTGGTATTTCTGGGATCCTGTTCAGATCCATTTCCCGACATGGATGGGCTGGATGCGGTGCTTCTTTCCAGCGCCTTGAAAAAATACATTTTTGCCTCGCAGGCCACCTATCCCGGTGCTTTCAAGAACACAACCGACGCAAACGGCATTGAATCTGCCGATGCCGTATGTGCCTGGGAAAAAGGGGTTAACTTTCCTGGTCTTCCCGGAGCATCCAACGAGTATAAGGCTTTTCTGGTAAGCGATCATCGACGAGCCTGCACATCGGCCAACTGCACCAGCGGTGGAACCTCGGAGCATCTGGACTGGGTGCTGTTTCCTCAGACATCTTATTACAATACTTCGGATCAGTTAATATTTACTACAGATTCCAACGGAGTTTCGAATCTATCCGCAAATCCCTTGGCTCGAGTATTTACAAGCAGTGTAAGCTTCTACTGGACCGGCTTCGAAGATTCCGGCGACTGGACTACCAGCACTCTGGGCCAGACATGCAACGAATGGGCATCGGGCGGTTCAAACGGAATGCGAGGAGATGCGACAAGTAGAGGCACGGCAGCCCTGGGTGCCTTTGCCCAGGACTCGAGCTGCGGCACCGCGCAAGCCCTCTTATGCGTTAGAAGATAATTAGATAGTCCGCTCAGGGCTCTACAAGCCCGGAGCGGATAGCAAACTTAACAAGCTCTGTTCCAGAATGCATCTCCAGCTTTCGCATGATATTCTGGCGATGCACCTTCACGGTGGTAGGCGCTATATGCAGTTTCTGTGCGATTTCATCTCTGGAGGTGCCTTCAGCGATCAGCTTGAGAATTTCTCGCTCCCTCGGCGAAAGCACCTGATATAGAGAATGTTTGTCGCTATCGTTTTCTGAATTGGCTCGCTCGCCGGCAGGTTCGGATACTACCTTGCCGCCTCCAGCCAGAGTCTTCACTCGATGAATCAGTCGACTGTTGATTCTGGGGCTGAGAAAGTGCTGCCCGGCTACCACTGCTTCCAGAGAACGGAGCAGGTCTTCCCCTGCATCGTCTTTGAGTACATAGCCCTCTACGCCCATGTCCAGCATCTGATCGATGTATTCTTCATCGTCATGGCGACTCAAGAATACTACTTTGACCCCTGGATGATATCGCTTCAATCTGCGTGCGATTTCAATGCCTGAAAGTCCTGGAATGGAAATATCCAGAACAGCCACATCCGGCGGTTCTCGGTCCAGCTCTTCCCAGGCTGTTCTGCCATCCCCGGCTTCGCCGGCCACGCAGAATCCATCGCTTTCTGCCAGAATCAGCTTCAGCCCTTCCCGTAGAATTCGATGATCGTCTGCCAGATATACTTTCAGTTTGGTTTCACTCATTTATCGTTTCCTGTAATGGATTTCTCTTCTGACCAGGGTAGCACCACCGACACCTCGGTGCCTTCCCCGGGAGTTGATAGAAATCCAAAAATACCATCCAGATCCTCTGCCCTTCTTTTCAGATTCATTAAACCGAATCCGCCTTTTTCCAGGCTTCTTTTCTTTAAATCGGTAACGGAAAATCCCTTACCATTATCTTTTACCTGCAATACCAGAGCATCGCCGGTGTCTTCCAGAAGTACCTCAACTTTCGTTGCACCGGAGTGGCGCACAATATTCGTAAAGATCTCCTGACACATTCGAAACAGCGGTACAGAAATACCATCCGGTATTTCTCTTTGAATATCCACTGACTGAAGCACTTCGCATCCTCGCGGCTCCAGAAAGCTGCGAACAAGCCGATTGATGGCAGCCTGCAGTCCGATTTCTCGTAGCGAGTTGGGAAACAGATTGGAATAGATTTCTCGGAGCTCCTGACTTGCCTGGTCGATCAGTTCCACACCTTGATCAAAACTACCTCGGTCCGGATGTTTCTTTGCAGAAACCAGATTTATCTTGGCTGCCAGAATCGTCTGTCCCACTCCATCATGCAGTTCCGCTGCAATGCGCTGCCTCTCCTCTTCCTGCACTCTCAAAAGCCGGGAATGCAAAAGATCCACCTCGGCTTCCAGCCTGCGGATTTCGGAGATATCTTTGATCATCAATGCCAGGCCATTCTTTAATGCAAACAATGAATAGCCATAGATCCTGCTCCCTGCTTCAATCTCTCTGTTATCCAGACGGGAAGTGCCTACGCTCTGGAAGCGCCTTACATCTGTAAGTAGAGCCGCTACGGCCTGCGGCTCCCAGGGCAGTATCTCTTCCAGAGTCTTGCCCACTGCAATGTCTTTCTTTAATGAGAACTCATTCTGAAACGTTGGGCTTACGTATCGAATGATTTGCCTTTCATCCAGTGCAATCAGCGGAGAAATAAATGCCAGCAAGTCGGATGGAGAAATAAACTCTGTGTCCACCTGATGATGTTTACTGGTTGCCTGCATCTGGTAAAGAAAAAAGGGCTGGCTCCAATGGAGCCAGCACAGCCCGCTTCTTCTGAAGTTTAATTCGCCGGGAACACAAATTCGGCCACCGGTGAATCATACCAGTTTTTAGATTCTGTCCCTGCTGAAAGATACCAATCATCAAATGCTGGATAGCCATCGTGGATGTTGGCTCGCTCATATGGCCATTGCCAGTAATCCGGCACCATGAGAGCCCATGGAAATCCTGCACTATCGATGTATTTATCCGATCCATCCTCTGCAAAATACCGACCTGCAAAATGAATCTCATGACCGGTGTTTAACACCTTGATAAATAAATCATACGGAGCTTTGCCCATGGTTTGAAGGGCCACCGGAGCATCGGGCAGAAAAGTCAGCTCGGCGCTATGCCCCATTACGAAGGTCTGATCTTTTGCAGTGTTGGAAGAGCTGATGGTCAGATTGCTTCGTCCCAGAATATCGATGGCATTGCCGGATGAGATATTCAGCTGCTGGCTTTCCAGCTCTGTGCCGCTGGCATCCTTGCGCACCACAGTGGCTACGCCTGAGACTTCGGATGGAAGAGCCAGATGCAATGTATGATCGTAGCCGGCCCCTTTTGCAATGTGAGTATAGTAGGATCTTAGCTCCACCAGTTTACCGGATGCGTTTAGATCCTGTTCATGATATACCTGAACCACATAGTCATTGAAGTCCGCATCCCCTCTTTTAGGATACAGGTCTTCATAAGCCACCCGGTAGAATCCTTCTGCGGGAACGCGAACAACAGTGGCTCGATCCGGATCCTGAGGATAGTCGTCTTCATTGTCCGGTACACCGTCGCCATCGGCATCCGCTATTTCGGAAACGTCAGCTCGCACCCTCACAAGCACAGTAACGGTGGCCTGCAAAACATCCGTAATATCCAGATCGACGTAAAGAGTCTGTCCGTTGTATTCCACTTCAATTACTGCAGATTGTTCATCCTGATTTACTGTAACCACTCCGGTGGCATTCCCCGCTTCATCCGTCACAGCCCTGAAAAGAACCCGTTCCCCATTCGCATCACGAATCAGAACTCGGGTCCCCTGGACGCCGCCATCTGGATCCTCTACCAGGATTTCCACGGGAATGGACTTATTGGTCTCAAAGACAAAATCACCGGTACCCTGCTGGATGTTATCGATATTATAACTGAAGGGTATTTCCGTTGAGCTTACCTGACCGGTGGTGGATTGAGATGTGCCATCCGCAAGCCCCAGAAGCCAGGTTAGATTGGGGTCTTCCGAGGAGTTACAGCTTACCAGACCTGTCATTAAAAACAGTGTCATCAGTGTAATCCCCGCTTTCCCCGTCGCTTTTCGCATTGTATATTTATTTCGTACCGGTTCCATAATAGTGATAGTATACACCTGGCTACGGGAAAGCTGCAATAGTACCCCCGGACTAGTTTTCCAGTACAGCGGGACTAGTTTTCTAAAGAGAAAGCACTAAACCATCAAAAGCGGGCTCTGCAAAGCCCGGTCGGTCAGAATTGACTTTTTCGACCTGACTTGCCAGGTCATTGTAGATATGACTTACCACCAGTCGCCCGGTTCGAATACGATCTCTTTGCTCCATTAGCTCCTGAAGAGAAACATGGGCCACGGTAGGATGATCCGGATCTGGCTGGGATTCGATGCTCAGTTCCACAATGCTCAGATCCGAATCTTCCAGGGCTTGAACCAGCAGATCATCCATGGCAGCATCACCGCTGAAGGCAAAGAGCTTGCCGGAAGGAAAGGAAAGCCTCAGTGCAACGCTTTCCGGTCTGTGAGTTACCGGCCTGGGCTCAATACTGGCTCCCATAAAGGAAGTGGACTCGCTGGCCTTGAGCTCCTTGAAATACAGAGGAAAATCCAGTTCCATTCCTGGATACATCTGCTCCAGCAGATCTGTCACCGCTTGCTCTACTCCGGCAGGTCCCAGAATCCAGAAGGGTTCTTTTCTTCGATCAATGTATTTGAAATGAATCAAAAGAAAGGGAAGTCCGACAATGTGGTCTCCGTGAAAGTGTGTTAGAAACAGACTCTGGATGGTAGAAGGCGCTATCTTTTCCTGATTCATGCGCATCAAGGAACTGGCCCCATAATCCACCAGCATTCGAATGGTGCCGCTACTGGAGGGATCCGGCCATTGGGCCATATAGCAGGCGTGGGCCCTTCCATCGGTAAAGAATGCATTACCTGAACCAAGGATCAAGATTTGTTCGGACATAGGAACTCCTGGAGTAGCTACCGAATTTCGGTGCTACGGAAAATCTAATGCCCGGACTGCAGGGCTGCTACAATAAGATCGGCATATCGCGGTGTCATACGCAGCATCCCAAAATAGGTAAAATGATGAGGATCGGCAAAATATTGCATGGGTAGCTCATCATGCAGAGAAACATAGCCGGCCCCGTGTTCCCGGTGCAGGTACTCCTTAAAATCTGCAAAGTACTGACTGTCTTCGAATACGGCACTTTCCACTGGATTCTCGGGATTTAGAATCAAAAGCATGGGACAATCCAGCCGGTTTCGTACATCTTTCAGTCGCTTTAATTGATACACTGGAACAAAGTCCTGCACCGGCAGGTAGGTCTTTACGATTCTAAGGTTGTTGTAGGGAATCAATGCAGGACGATGCTTCCAGTTATCCGGCTGGATGCGCTGCATATAATCCTTCAAATATTCCAGATCCGTTAGATCCATCAAACGCTGATCTTCCAGAAACCAGCGACGATGCTGCACCTGATCTACCGGCGCCTCCTCCAGCCCAAATTGACCTGGCATTCGAAGACCTTCGCCGTACCTTCGATTCGCATCGCTTACTGGCTGAAGAGAATTATCCACAATGACATGGCTGAGTTTCAATCGAACCCATCCCTGACGCTCTTCAGACGCCAGAGGAATCTTCTTCCATCCGGAGCCATCCGCCCTGTAATCCCGAGAACGAACAGGCTTAACATCTATATTACATGGATCCGCAAAAAAGAGCTTTCGCTGCATGGATTCATTTCGCAGAAGTTCGGCCGGATACTCATACCCTTTTTCCCAGTGAGGCTCCCACATGGCAGCCATATCCGAGTCCAGGCCAGAAAGCTGCACGTCAGCAGAGAACCATTCCAGGGTAATTTTAAATCCAGGTGTAAACAGTTCCGGCGGTATTTCGAAGTTGAGTTCATCCCCTGCATAGCTGGCCGGAAATGCTACGCATCCTGAGGTCTTCCCTTCGCGATAAAGCCCACCTGCCAGAGGCTTTCCCTGATAATATATGTAGCTCTTCAATGGCGATCCGGATTCGGACTTTCTATTGAATTCCAGAGCATCCCACCATTGCCCGGAGAATCGAATGCCGGCCAGCAGTCCGCTCATCAATCCAGAAGAAATCTCAGTAAGCGATAGCCGATCCAAGTGCTCCCATGCGAAAGATGCTGGATAGAATCTCTGGGCCGGAACTCGTCGCTTGAGAAATTCAAAGTGTGCATCGGTGTCGAAAGCCGGCCCAGGAATATGAGGCGGCGTTAGATGCTCTAGATCCAGATCCACCAGAGCCATGGGATACACCACCAGATCCGGCTTCATGGCATTGATGCGAGGAGTATAGTGGAAAGCATCCTCCGGCATCATCGCAGCATGGGAAATCAACTCCACCTGCACCGGATGATTCAATCGATTGCGAAGCAACTGCTCCAGCACCTCGGTTTGCACGGAGTAGCGGGCTATGCTGGAACCCAGAACAACAATGCGATAGGGCTCAGTTTTATTTTTCGGCTCTGTTCCCGAAGCTTCCCGGGAATTCCCGGCGGGTTTCGGGTTCGTCTCTGAATCTTGCTTACCTTCATATTCAGGCCCTGGTTCGGAGTCAGAGACCGAATCCTGCTGTTGCATATCATTCCCTGGCTGCGAGAGCTTCTGGTCATTTTCAGCATCAGCCCTGCTGGTACCATTAGCGGCAGACTCATTCTGGTCAGATGCGAAGGATCTTTCGGCAAAGCGAAAGTTCCATTCAAAGTTATACCATCGATAGGAATCCCAGCCACTGTGATTGGCCGGCTGAAAAATAAGATAATCAAAAACGAAGCGATCCAGCAGAAGGGTGGAGGCCAGAAAAATAAGAATCCAGATCAGAGTCTTTCCACCGGGCATGGTGCAAGACTGTTCCGAGGCTGTTCTATGTCATTCAATATCAGGATTGAAAGGGACGGGCTTCCAGAAGCAGGGCCTTTCCCAGACCACGATACCTCATCCAGCTGGATGCTCTTTGTCCGGATTGCTCCAACCTGGAATACAGCTCCTGGATCTCTGATTCCAGCATACTGGCCGGACATAGCAGTATTTGATCCCTTTCCCCCAATCTGCCGCGGGACACTCTCCAGCGATCCGCAGAAAAATTCTGATAGTAATCCCTTAGATCCGGAAGCTTGCGAGCCCGGGAACCATACCGGATGAGTATAGGAGAGAGTCCAAATCCACAGAACTGCAGACCGCCGCTATCGGAAAGGCTCAGACTCAATCCAAGGATATCCCTGGGAGCGGCCACTCGAATCTGTTCCAGATATCCCTGCACTGGATCATCGTGGTTACCCAGGGCATCGAACATGGACCCCAGAAAGTCGTCTGAAATCTCCTCCTTGCTGGAAAACAGAAATACCCTGAGATGGTCAGCGCCATACTTAATGAAGAATTTGAAGGAGCGATTTCCCCTGGTGGAACCCAGCAAGGCGTATCTGCAATAGCCCTGATCCTTCCAGGGAATGTCCTGTACCTCGGGCTCTGCCGTTACTGCATGCTCCTCGGAAACGGAGAATGGCTGCGAAGTCGCTGCAGACGCTGGCTCTGCTGGTTTCTTTGGCTGGACTTCGGCCGTATCTGGTCCGCCTTCTGCTAGGAGTGTAAAGGGAAGCTTCTCTTTTCCTCCCAACAGGCGTTCCAGAGGAGGCCTTTCCGGGGCCCAGAACAAATAGAACAATGGCTGACTACCGGGTTCAACGTTGTGGCTCAGATTAAGTTGCCCTGGACGAAAGATGGCGAAGTCATCGGGCCTTCGGCCGCAGGCTCGCAGATGCTCTTTTAAATCCCGGATGTATTCATGACTGGTAACGCTATTTCCGTTTCTATGACGATAGATCAATCCGGCTCTGCATCGTTTACGGTCTCCCAGCAAAAGACCACCATCCCTCTTGAGCCAGCCCAGCTCATTCAACCTGGCGAGAATTCGAGGAGGTAACGATTGCTCCTCTTTCCATTCCAGGTTTCGCACTCCGGCCCAGTGCTTCAATATCTGAGTTACAGGAAGACTCTTGAGCAGAAATCTCTGCAGAGTGGACGTATGAGCCCCGTCGGGAATCATGTATTCTGGCTACCTCGATAGTACCCTTCTACCTGGCGAAACGCGCTTTGAATACGTCGACCCAGGGCCACCAGGATCTTGAAGGCCCATCTTGGATGACTCTGAAAGATCTTCTCAAAGTTTTCCTGAGTCAGAGAAAGCAACTTGGTAGGAGTCGCAGCGATGAGAGTAGCTGACCTGGGTGCATTTTCCAGCATCGCCATTTCGCCAAATATCTCTCCAGGACCCAGGCTATTCAGCACCCGGTATTTTCCCTGATTCACTCGCTCGGTAACTACAACCTTGCCCGCGATAATCAGATAGACCTCATTTCCTTTATCCCCTTCCCGGAGGATAATCTGTCTGGCCTGGAATGTGCGGCCATACTTGAAGAATAGGTCGGCCGTGATGGCCTGCTCTCCCTCAAAGCCAAGCTTGATTAGATCATAATCATGATTGTTGATGTTCATGCTCCTGCCCCCTGGTAGGGAAGCTCTTTGATGTGACCATTAATCTGCCTGAGCATCTTGCTGAGCACTCGTATGGATTGCAGAGCGAAAGCGATGTCCGATACCATGGCTCGCTCGAATTGAACTTTGCTGAAGCCCAGAGCCCGCACCCCGGTACGTGCCACAGCATCGGTAATTCGAGCGGTTCCCAGGTAGACTTCCAGCATTCCAAATAGATCTCCTTTCGTGAGATCGAAGTTTTCCATCTTCAGCGGAGTGTATTTCCGCATTACCCGTACATCGCCTTCCAGAATTAGATAGGCGCAGGGATCCCCGATGGTATAATCCATTTCATAAATCTTGTCGCCAGATCGGAATTCCACCGGCTGGCTTAATTCGGCCAGTATATCAAAGTCCATTATTCCTTCCCGCGCCCTGCTCTTTGTAAAAATCCTGGATTCCAGCCAGGGACTGGTGATACCTGAGTCCTACGGGCACATACTTCTATGGCAAAGGATGGCTGGTATGACAACAGGAATATGTGCCTTAATCCGAAGAAACTACCGGGCTACTCTTAGTATCGGATCATTGAAAATCTTTGCTTTACCTGCCATGGTGGAAAATAATTTATTCCGCAATGGCGTCCCGCAAGCCTACTTTTGACGATTGTTACCAGGCCTTGCCTGAATTAAAGCCTCCTCGAAACCTGGATAAGTTCTGGCAGGATGCCATCCTGTCCTTGAAGAGACTTCCGGTAGAACCTCAGCAGAAACTGGTGCTCAAGAAGTCCTTTGGAAAGGAAAGCTTGAGTGATATTGCTTTTCAAAGCCTGGGCCCCACCATAATCCGGGGTCAGCTCTTTCTTCCCCGCCGCAGAGGCAAGGCGCCGGTGGTAATCCATTTTCCAGATTACGATGAAAGGGCGTCTTTTCCGGGGGCCGTGAAAGATTACAGTCGAACCCTCACAGAAAAAGGCATCGCTCTACTTTCTGTGAATCTAAGACAGGCGCCAGCAGGCACAGCACAGAGACCTGCGGCCGTAACCAGTACTACCAGAGGAGCATCCACAACCAGGGCCCATGCAGCCGTGGGAACCGCCCGATCGTCAACCGCCACAGTAGAAGCCCCTCTGCCTCCATTGGTTGCCATGGGCCTGGAACCGGTGGAAAAGAGCTACCTGGCACATTGCTATCTGGATGCACTTCGAGCGGTGGATTTTCTGCGTTTACAGAAAGGCATAGACAGCGCTCGAATTGGCCTTCTGGGGCGAGGACTGGGAGCTGCCATGGCCGCCTTCGTGGCCCATATGAGAAAGGATTCCGTAGTGGGAATGAGCCTGGAAAGGCCCTCTCCTGCCTGGATATCCCGATGGCTGGATGATTCCCGGGGCTCCATGGCCGAGCAGATTCGAGAGCTCATGCGCCAGAAATCCGGCTCCCGGGCCAAATGGAAAAAAAGCCTGGAATTGCTGGATCCCATCAACTGGGCTCCATCCATACAGGTTCCGGTTCTGTTCTCTGCCGGGCTGGAAGATGCCATTCATCCGCCTATGTCTGTATTCGGATTCTTCAACCATCTGCAGACAGAAAAGGCCATGCAGTTTTTCACTGACGAAGAGCAGGATCCCACCGGCAAAAAGGAAAGACTTACATCGCTGGATTTCCTGGTGGAACAGCTTAATCCCTGACCCTGCAGGGCTGAAATCCCGGGCAATTCGTTCGCAGAGTAAGCGATTCCGATGCTGAAATTCAGGGCCCTTATTCAGGGGACTTCGCATTTTCGCATCCGGCTGGATTGCTGGTTGTGGCGATTTTTCCATCGAATTCGAAATCATTCCAGAATTGCAGGAACCCTTCTAATTTGCTTTACACCCGGGAGGATGCTTCAAGATTGACTCTGAATTATGGAAGAACGACAAAACAGGGACTATCAGGGCGGAGACCGCAACTCTGATGGTGATGACAAAAGACGCGGCGGCCCAGGTGGTCGCCAGGGCGGCGGACGATACCGCAAGCGTGTACTGGACACCCGAAATATTACCATCGATTACAAGAATCCAGAGACACTGGAAAGGTTCATTTCCAAAACAGGCAAGATTCTGCCCCGTAGAATGACCGGTGCCACGGCCCGAGTTCAGCGCAAGATTGCTCGAGAAATCAAGCGTGCACGAATGATCAACCTGCTTCCTTTCTCAAAACGATAACTTCAATGTCCATCTGGCTTTCCAGATTTTACGAAAAGCCTTGCAAGAAGCATCCCACCTGTGGGATGCTTTTTTATTCTTCAACCCTGTTGGATTTCCGAAAGGATACCATGGTAGATTCCAGAACACCAGCAACTGCCATCCGGGCTCGTAGCGCCCTCCGGAGCAAAAAGACAGATTTACAATCTCAAACAGGGCCTTTTCAATTACTGCGGATTTTTCGGCTGACTGGAGCTTCCAGTAGCCATATCTTTCTCAATACAGGGGAACGCTATCCCGGCTGAAGGAGCCATAGCATGGCATTATCTTCCATTGCATCCATTCTAAACGCAGAACATCAATACTTCCTGGAAGATCTTTACGAAAGTTACCGGGCCGATCCCTCCTCGGTGGCTGCCGAATGGAGAGATTTCTTTCAGCAGATGGAACAACAGGATGGTTCCAACGGTCACGGAAACGGACATGGAGTACCCCTGGAGGCCAGTTCCATTCCCAAAATTCTGAAGTCCGATATTCTGCGGATCCCGGACACACAGCTCAAGGCTCTCCTGCTCATGCAGGCGTATCGCAGGCATGGACATTATTCTGCCAACATAGATCCACTGGGACTCAGAGAAACCACTCGCGCTCATCTAAAGCTGGAAGACCATAACATAAGCCAGGAAGAGCTGGGAAAGGAAGTAACCGTAACTTTCGGTGGTCAGACTGTAACCGACAACCTGGGCAGCCTCATCGAAAGGCTGGAAAGAATCTACTGCGGAAGCATTGGATCCGAGTATTTCTACATTCGCAGCGAAGAACGTCGTCGCTGGCTCATCGAAAAGCTGGAGTCAGAAAGATTTCAGAATCCTCTGGAAACATCCATCAAAGAGATGATCTACGAGAAGCTCTATTCCGCAGAGAACTTCGAGAAATACATTGCCACTCATTATCCAGGCAAAAAGCGATTCTCCCTGGAAGGGGGCGAAAGCCTTATTCCTACTCTGGCTGCGGCGGTGGAAATGGCCGGCGAGGATGGAATCGAACAGATTGTAATCGGAATGGCCCATAGAGGTCGACTGAATGTTCTGGCCAACATCCTGGGCAAGGATCCGGCACTGATTTTCGCAGAGTTTAACGAAAACATAACAGAAGACATTGATTCCGGAGATGTGAAGTATCACCTGGGCTATTCCAGTGACTACGAAACCCTGAGCGGTAAGTCGGTGCACTTGAGTCTTGCATTCAACCCATCGCATCTGGAAGTGATCAATCCTGTGGTGCTGGGCTCCATCCGAGCCAGACAGGAAAAAGCCGGAGATACAGAGAGACGAAACCATCTTCCCCTCATTATCCATGGAGATGCAGCTTTTGCAGGACAGGGAATCAACTACGAATGTCTGAATATGTCAGCACTGCCTGCGTATAAAGTTGGCGGAGCCCTGCACATTGTATGTAACAACCAGATAGGCTTCACCACGAATCCAGAAGACGCCAGGTCCACAACGTACGCTACAGACCTGGCACGGATGCTTCATGTACCTATATTTCATGTAAATGGCGATGATCCGGAAGCATGCTTTCGCGCTGTTCGTCTGGCCATGGAGTGGCGAAGAAAGTATCAGACCGACGTTTTTATAGATCTGATCTGCTATCGTCGACTGGGACACAATGAAACCGATGAACCGGCCTTTACGCAGCCGGTAATGTATAAAAAGATCAAGTCTCATCCTTCTACCTTTCAGCAATATGAGAAGCAATTGAACGATGAAGGCCTGAACAGGGACACACTGGACGGTATCAAAAAGAAATATCAGGACTCCCTGGACGATGCCTTCAAGCGTGTAGATACCGATGAGCTCCAGAGCTATATTCAGACATTGACCGGAAACTGGAGAGGATTTCTAAAAATGGATCCCTACTCCCGGCCGGATACCAGCGTACCCCGGGAAACCCTGGAACAGATCACAGAGCATATCACCTCTGTACCTGGAGACTTTCAGCTAAACAGAAAGCTACAGAGGCTCTTTCAGGACAGACGCTCCATGGTCTTTGAAGACAAAGGAGTGGACTGGGGCATGGCGGAATCCCTGGCCATGGGATCTCTACTTAAAGAGGGAATCCCTATTCGAATCACCGGTCAGGATACCAAACGGGGTACTTTTTCTCACAGGCATGCTGTTGTATTCGATTCAGAGTCGGATCAGGAATATGCTGCCCTGGAAAATCTTTCAGAAGATCAGGGACGTTTCGAAATCGCAAACAGCCTGCTTTCGGAAGTAGCGGCTCTGGGTTTCGAATTCGGTTATTCTCTGGCCGATCCCAAGTCTCTGGTAATATGGGAAGCTCAGTTTGGAGACTTCGTAAACGGAGCCCAGGTGGTCATTGACCAGTTTATAGCCAGCAGCGAAACCAAATGGAATCGCTATTCAGGGATTGTGCTGCTACTGCCTCATGGCTACGAAGGTCAGGGACCGGAACACTCCAGCGCCAGGCTTGAGCGTTTTCTGCAGCTTTGCAGTCAGTTCAATATTCAGGTAGCGAATTGCACTACGCCGGCTCAGTATTTCCATCTACTGCGAAGACAGATGCACAGAAACTATCGCAAGCCTTTAATCGTGATGAGTCCTAAATCCCTTCTGAGGCATCCAAGAGCCA
Source organism: Spirochaetaceae bacterium (assembly GCA_002729885.1). GTDB lineage: Bacteria > Spirochaetota > Leptospiria > Leptospirales > Leptonemataceae > UBA3465. The sequence goes on along the minus strand of PBUB01000029.1, from coordinate 9,862 downwards.
AAAGTCAGATGGCAGACTTTACCGACGAATCCTTCCAGGAAGTTCTGGATGAGACAGATCCTTCCATTGATAAAGAAAAGGTTAAGGCGCTGCTGTTCTGTAGCGGTAAGATCTACTACGATCTTCTGGAGCAAAGAGAGCAGGAAGAAATCAAAGATATTGCAATCATTCGAGTGGAGCAGTTATATCCCTTTCCGAATGAACAGATACAGACTATTCTGAAGCAATACAAGAAAGCGAAGGACATTACCTGGGTTCAGGAAGAGCCACGAAACCAGGGCGCCTGGATCTATATGGAAAACCTGCTTGGCCATTTATGCCGGGCCAGACTGAACTACTGTGGCCGGGCTCCATCACCCAGCCCGGCTACCGGATATTTCAAAGTGCATGTTAAAGAACAAACCAGCATTGTAGAAGAAGCTCTACAAATCAAATCGGAGGAAGACTGAGTATGTCCCAGGAAATCAAAGTACCACCCATGGGGGAATCCATCACCGAAGCTACGGTGGCTGACTGGCATTTCTCCGAAGGACAGAGCTTCAACAGTGGCGATATTCTTGTAGAACTGGAAACGGACAAAGTTACCATGGAAGTTCCAGCCCCTGCGGCGGGTAAACTTACCAGCATCAAAAAGCAGTCCGGCGAAACGGTGCAGCTGGATGAAGTTCTGGCCATCATCGAAGAAGGTGCTGGCGCAGATGCAGGCTCCTCCGGTTCAGATTCGAAATCATCGGACTCTTCCGGTTCAGAAGCGAAATCATCCGAGTCCGGCGGAGGCTCTCAGTCCGGCCAATCTTCCAGTGGTTCTTCACAAAGTGAATCCTCTGGAAGGCAAAACGACACGGTTCCTCCTGGAGCTCGTCGTCTGGCTGCAGAGGAAGGAGTAGATACTTCCAGCGTCCAGGGCACCGGCAAAGGCGGCCAGGTACGCAAAGAGGATGTGGTCAATCATCTGGAAAAAGGTGGCTCCGGTTCCTCGTCCAGAGGCGAATCCGCCCCATCCAAACCTGCTACCAGCGCAGAAGCAATCAAACCCAGCCGTCAAAAAACGGGCGAGCGAGAGAAAGTAGAATCCATGAGCCGTCTTCGTCAGAAGATTGCCGAGCGACTGGTTTCTGCACAGCAAACCGCTGCCATTCTAACCACGTTCAACGAAGTGGATATGACTCGGGTGATGGACATCCGAAACCAGTACAAAGATCTATATGCGAAGAAGTATGGAATCAAACTGGGTTTCATGTCTTTCTTCGTTAAGGCTGCAGTGGAAGCTCTTAAAGCCTATCCAGCCATCAACGCAGAGATTCGAGGCACAGACATTGTGCATAAGAACTATTACGATGTTGGGGTAGCAGTGGGCGGCCCAAGAGGTCTGGTAGTTCCCATTGTCAGGGATGCAGATCTGCTAACGTTTGCGGAAATAGAAATGGAAATTGCCCGTCTGGCCGGACGAGTACAGGAAGGAAGCATTTCTCTGGATGAAATGACCGGCGGAACCTTTACTATCTCCAACGGTGGTATCTATGGCTCCATGCTTTCAACGCCTATTCTGAATCCACCACAGAGCGGTATTCTGGGAATGCACAACATTACCAAAAGAGCCATGGTAGTGGACGATGAAATTGTGATTCGACCCATGATGTATCTGGCCCTATCCTACGATCATCGAATTGTAGATGGAAAAGAAGCTGTGAGCTTTCTTGTAAAGATCAAGGAATGTATTGAGAATCCGGAAAGAATCCTTCTGGAGATATAGACCAGGGAAGTTAAGATGCAACAATTTGATTATACAGTAATTGGTGGAGGTCCAGGGGGCTATGTAAGCGCCATCCGAGCGGCACAACTGGGATTCAAGGTAGCGGTGATCGAAAAGCGCCCTACCCTGGGCGGCACCTGCGTGAATGTAGGTTGCATTCCATCCAAGGCGCTGCTGGATTCTTCAGAAAAATTCCATGCTGCCAGCCATGAATTCGCAGACCACGGCATTAACGTGGGATCTGTGAAGATCGATGTAAAAAAGATGATGGAACGAAAGGTCTCGGTGGTGAAAGAGCTCACCGATGGTCTGGATTTCTTGATGAAGAAAAATAAGATTACCGTCTTTCGCGGCACAGGCACCATGCAGAAAGCCAGCCAGGACAAGGTGGAAATCAAGGTTAGCGGCGAAAAAGAAGAAACAATCGAGACGAAATATTGCATCATTGCCACCGGTTCGGCCCCCATCGCCATACCCGGCATGGAAATTGACGAAAAGCAGATTATTACCTCCGATACAGCCATTGCCCTGGAAAAGGTTCCGGAATCCATGACCATCATTGGTGGAGGAGTTATTGGCCTGGAGCTGGGTTCTGTGTGGAACCGTCTGGGAACAAAGGTAACCATCGTTGAGATGCTTCCAGACATTCTTATGACTCTGGATGGACAGATGCGAAGCGTAGCTCGCAGAACTCTACAGAAGCAGGGCCTGGAGTTTCTGTTCGAACATAAAGTCACCGAGGCAAAAGCCGGCAAGAAAGGTGTGGATATCAAGGTTCAGGACAAAAACGGAGAAGAGAAGAAGATCAACTCCGAAATCCTGCTGGTTTCTGTAGGACGCAAACCCTTCACAGATAGTCTTGGCGCAGAAAACGTAGGCGTAAAGATCAATGATCGTGGCCGAGTTGAAGTAGATCCCCATACTCTGCAAACTTCTGTTCCCAACATCTATGCCATTGGCGATGTTATTGAAGGCCCCATGCTGGCCCATAAAGCGGAAGAAGAAGGCGTGATGGTGGCAGAAAACCTGGCGGGAAAAAGCGGCCACGTAAATTACGATACCGTTCCCTGGGTAGTCTACACCTGGCCAGAAATCGCATGGGTTGGAAAAGGCGAAGAGCAGCTCAAGAAAGAAGGCATTGAATATCGCACAGGTAAGTTTCTGTTTCGTCCCAACGGCCGGGCCAAAGCCATGGGCCAGGGCGATGGTCAGATCAAGATCCTGGCCGATAAGCGAACGGACACAGTGCTGGGAGTGGCCATCGTAGGGCCGAACGGTTCGGAGCTACTGGCCGAGGCTGTAATCGCCATGGAATTTGGTGCATCGTCGGAAGATATTGCCCGGACCTTCCATGCCCATCCTACTCTTTCTGAAGTAATGAAAGAGGCAGCCCTGGACGTAGATAAGCGATCCCTTCATTCCTAGATCCAGAGTCTCCGGCGGTATAAATCGCCGGAGAGTGGATTCGCCTCGCCGGAAACAGAGCTTCTGGTATTCAGGCCACTCAGAATTGGCAGGTTTCCGGTCCCGGGTCATTTTTTAGAAAAGGGAATGGCCGTGGTCCTGGTAGCCAGGGACCGGTGAATGCGAAGACCACAAGCTATAAGCAAGCTAAAGTCCAGCGGATATGGAACCAGGACATGGAGAAGAAAAACCAACTAGAATGGATAGATTACAGTCATCGCATGAGGCTGCATAATTCTCCGGTGCTCCGGGCCCTGTTCTGGGTAGCAGGCAGCCTGTCGCTGGTGCTGGGTATCCTGGGTATCTTTCTTCCGATCCTCCCTACCACTCCATTCCTGCTGCTGACAGCCTATCTCTACACTCGCTCTTCCGAAAGATTCTACAACTGGCTAATGAATCATGCCTATCTGGGCCCCTACATCCGTCAATGGGTGGAGCACCGGACACTGACATTGCGAACCAAGTTTTCAGCTCTGGGTTTGCTCACGGTGACCATCGTCAGCAGCAATGTATTCTTCGTGGAGTTTCCGGTAGCCCATGTGCTCATGGCACTCACCGGCATTCTGGTAGGAACATACATACTTCACTTCAAAACCCTGGAAATCGAAAGAAAACCAAGATAGGCAATAGCCGCAGTCTCAATTCGCAGCACAGATCTTCCCAGAGACACAAGCCTGCACTTTTCATAGTTTTCCAGAAGTGGCTGCCAAATGTTGCGATCGCGTTCGCTGAACCCGCCTTCCGGGCCCACGACGATTATTACAGGCGAATACTCGTCCCGGGAAACATAGTGAGTGCCTGAATCCGGGAGGGTTGCAGTGCCGGTCATAGCAGAATCGAAATCTCTTCTGCCGCTTTCGTTTTCCGGTAAATCCAATATGTGTACTTCGCAACCGCGTTCCAGCTCGGAACGAAGGAATTGCCCAATTCGATCCATGGGCAAAATATCCTCCAGAACCGGTAGATACCAGTTTTCGCTCTGGGCCGCTGCCTCTCGGCTAAGTCGCTGAAAACGATCGGGGGAAATTCTTTCGCGCACAGATCTATGGAACTCGGCAGGGACAAAGCGACGCAAACCCAGTTCGGTGGATTTTTCAATTAGCCAGTCCCGACGACTGGATTTGGGAACAGCGCTTAGAAGCGTAAAATCAGGCAGAGTTTGTGGGGATTTTTCGCAGAGACCGGAAATGACCACCCGGGCGGATTTTCGGTCATCCCAGCCAAGGCTTCCCATCCACCTGCGACCCATTCCATCCCCTACAGAGACTGGATCCCCATCTTTCAGGCGACGGGCCCTTGCATGAGCCACTTCGCCGGATTCCAGCTCCACAGACAAATCCTGAAGCCGGTCAGGCCAGGTATTGTCCGTGCGAAAGATCAGAAACATGTTTTTTGTTTACAGCCAGCGCATTGCGGAGGCTTTGGAACTACTTGCCGAAGTGGTGGAATTGGTAGACACAGTGGATTCAAAATCCACCGGGAGCAATCCCTTGTCGGTTCAAGTCCGACCTTCGGTAAGCAATTCTAAACAAGGCCTCGAATACAGCGCGGGTCACCGCAGCTTCCATGCTTGCAGTTACAGTCGAATCGAATCCCGGTCTTATCATCCACAGGATGCAATTCTCTGCGATTTCTGAGCAGTACCTTGCGCAGATTTTCTTCGGTTTTCTTCTCTTTTAGTAAAGTGGCAACAGCCATGGCTCACCTCCCTGTGGCCTCTTAGCATTGCCATCCGTGCATCTGCCCTCCGCTATCTGTATGACTGCCATGCAGTCCGGAAGGCCTGTAAATAGTATCGGTTCAGCCCATGTCCGGACTGTAATGCATGACTTGATTTCTACCCGCTCTTTTGCAGGCATACAGCGCTTTGTCGGCCCGATTGATGAGCCCTTTATTGGTTCGAATATCGATCTCTGGATCAAAGGAGGATATTCCCACAGACATGGTCACTTTCAGTTCGTCATCATCGGATTGAACAACCATCTCTTCGATCTTTTCGCGGATCTCCTCCGCTTTGGCCACAGCTGTTTCCTCATCCGCTCCAGGCATTACAAGACAGAATTCCTCGCCTCCGTAGCGAGCCGCAAAATCGGTATTTCTCGCTGATTCAATAAGCACTCTGGCCACGGCTTTGAGAACTTCATCTCCAGCCTGATGGCCGTAGGTATCGTTGAAATTTTTGAATTTGTCTACATCAGTAAGAAGCAACGCCAGCGGAGTTTTTCTTTTTACCGCTTTATCCCTTTCCTCTTTCATTCGGCTCTGAAAATATGCATGGTTTTTCAGGCCAGTCATGAGATCCACTGTGGCTCTTTCATAGAGCCTGGCATTCTCTACTGCGATTCCACCCAGACTGGCCAGATCCACCAGAAAGCTTCTTTCCGATTCCGGGTATTCACCCCCTACAGCCTTTTCGCCCAGGACTATAAGTCCTATGACTCGATTCTTGGCTCGTAAAGGCACAATCAATTCAGCCCCCAGCCCGCGAAGCATGACAAGGGTGCTGTCCCCCGGAAGATTCTTTTCAAACTCTTCCAGAGTTAACGATTTGTTATGATTTTCAAAGAACAGAACGATGGGAGATTCAACGGAGATGGTATAGGTCTCCGGCGGCATATTCAAATCAAAACCCTTGTAACCTTCAACCATGGTCAGGACTTCAGCGTCCATTTCCGGCGTCAGAAAAAGCGCGGCCTGCAGGGTTTGAACCTGGGCCAGGCAAATATCAAGAATGGCATTGATAAGATATTTGTAATCCAACGTTGAATTCAGAGCACGAGAAATCTCAATCAATTGCTTTTGATCGTAGATCTTCTTTTCGTAATGCTGAATTTCCTCAGGGATGGACATGGACATAGAGGCAATGGATGCCTCGTGTAGCGAAAAGTTCAAACCATTTTCTCCATGAGCCGGTACCCGGTATACCTGACAGATTCGTCAGTTTTCGCGGTTTTCGTGCTTAGTAATGCGGGCATAATGCTTAGACATGATATGCGAAAGCTGGTCAAAATGGGAAAAAAGCCTCATCCGGATCCAATACGCTTGCCTGCTGGTAAAGCCCGGTATCCAGGCTCCGGGCCAACAGGCAGTAAAAAACTCACTTGACGCCAGGCATGTCCTCTAAATTGTTGTGAGAACACCGCGCGGTAGAGCAGTTGGTAGCTCGTTGGGCTCATAACCCAAAGGTCACAGGTTCAAATCCTGTCCGCGCTAATCGGTCGGGGGCTCCTTCGGGAGCCGGAGACCCTGTGGCGAAGTAGCTCAGGTGGTTAGAGCAGTGGAATCATAATCCACGTGTCCGGGGTTCGAGTCCCTGCTTCGCTACCATTAACCATGAGCCTGTGCTAACTGCTTCAATAATAACCTTTGCACTGCTCATCCTAATTCAAGTAACCTGCACCCGGACCTTCATACGCTGGGGACTGCGAAAGCTATTCAAAGTCCATCTGGATTATGAAGGCACCGGGATGATTCTCGGCCTCTGGTTTCAGGCCAGAAACTTGAAACTGGCTTTCGCGCCGGACCATTCCACTGACCGCTTCTATTTCGAATCCGACCGGGTCCATTTTGCGGTTTCCCCTCTGCATTTGCTCTTTGGCCGGATATTGCTCCTCAAGGTCTCTCTGGGTACCGCATACTTCGAGTACATCAATCGAATCGATTCGCACAAAAAGAATCGATTACTTCCGCGGCGACATCGCTTTGAACTAAAAGATATGGATGTCCAGGACGGCACCGTTACGGTAATCGACGAAACCCTGCCCGGCCCATACAGACTGACTATTTCAAAGATTCACCTGGAAAGCGCAGACATGGATTTGTCAACGCCGGTGGACCTGTTCTTTCGCATGGAAAGAGGCCAGGCTTTAATTGGCTCCGGAAGCATTGAAGCCGGTAAGAGCAGAGAAACAGGATTTATTAAGATTCGCGGTATTACCTACGGCGAGATCACCAGCCTTGAACGAGTCCCTCTGATGGGTTACGGATTTTCGCTTACAGCCTACCATCGCGGCGGATCAGATAGCCGGGAAGTAGAAGGACGACTTCGCATTCTGGACTCCAGCGGTACGGGGGGCGAAGATCAGGGTATTCCCTACGGCTTCTTGATCAAATGGACCGACTACAACCTTACCATGGACCTGGGTATTCAAAAGCTGATCGAAAACGTCCTGAAGAGCGCACGACCCGGACTGATGGAAAGAGGACTGATCCTGGGTTCGCGGGGCGTCTTCGACCTGGTGAAAAAGCCCCAGGGCGAAGGCAGCGCTTCGGACAAGATGGATCTTGACCTGGACTTGAACCTGGATAGCGATAAGAAAAGCCCAGATAAGAAAGGAAGCGATAAGAAAGGGCCAGACAGCAAAAGTGGCGAGTAACCGGGAGCCAATAAAGAAAACTAAGCTCGAGGCGAAAAATAAGAGTAAGCGCCTCGATCCAGGGAAAGCCCGTTTCGACAACAGCAGTGCTGCTCCTTTACCGAAACCCTTGTCCGCGAACGGCAAGACCAGTCGCAACGGATCTCCTGCCGGGTCTTCCGGGGAGTAAGGCTACCGGGGGATGAGAAGAAAATCCATTGGCCAGATTGCGATGTTTACTCGCCAGGCGATTGGAATAATTCTCCTCGCCGCAGACTCAGCTCATCCCACTCGGTCCAATCGCCAAAATCCAGTGGCCTGATAATCTGCATCTCGTTATTGCGAATATGGAAACTGAATTCGGCGTCCTGGTCATCATGGAACCGGATGCGGCAAAAACCGTCTTCCGAGCACTGCGCCCGCACTTCGCCAAAAAGGAGAGCCCGTCCCAACGGAATGTCCCTGACAGTCATCGTATAGATTTCAAAAATGCGCTCGATTAGTATCACCTTATTGTCTCGCCGTTCGCTAACCCATGCTCCGGCCAGGTCCGGAATCTCCGTTGCGGGTTGAAAGTTCACCACAGGCGCTCTATCCATTGGTTCCGCCTTATCGAACGCGGGACCAGTCAGCGAATACATTTTCCCCTGCCTTTGTATTACGATTTCCTTGATTCCCTTCCTGCGGGTATCGGCCGGAGACCACAAAACCAGGGCAACCTTTTGCTGCTTGCGGCCGTTGTCCATATCCAACGAACGGCCTTCCCTGGCATCGCAGCCGTCCACTGATATCAGGATATCGCCGGCCTGTAATATTGTGCTGTCGGGCAGTTCCTCGCCGTCCCGAGGATCGGTATCAAATACAGATGTAATGAGCGGATAGCCAGACCATAGAACTATATGCGAATACTGGAATGGATCATACTGGTTCGTGGCGGTTACCCGAAACGGAACCATCGGTACTTCGCATTCCCTGATGATAGGTTCGGCCTTATTGCACCGAAGTAGAAGCATTGAAAGAGTCAGGATTAAGAACGGAAACAGGAAAGGTGCAGTAATCCGGTTGATGCAGACGATACGAATTATCACAACCCAACCAGGATTTCGCTTCTTATTCGTCTCTTCTGTCATAGGTATCTACACGTTCTTCTGCTCAATCCGAACATAATCAACGCCAAACTCCAGACCATACCATAAGAGGACTGCTGGCTCAATCACTAACTAGAGCCGAGCTTCTCATTTTAGCTCTGTATCCCCGGGTTCGATCTCCAGGAGTGAAGCCAGAATCTTCCGGGTGGCCAATGCATCCGGCCAGAAATACAAAGACATCATGGCATAGAAGACAGCGGCCGGAAAGATAAACACATAGGTTGATGGTTCTGTGAAAGCCATCGGTCCGCCTTTCAAAAGCGAAGTAATGATTCTTACCACTCCCCAGGCCAAGAGCGCAAGCTGAATTAGAAGCAATATCCAGGGCAGACGAATCAGCACGTCGATGCGGGTGCGCGAGCCAACCTGGGTCAACTCGCCAATTATTTGAGGTCTCAAGAAGTTGTTTAGAAGTCTGGTTCGTATGGCCCGGAAGTTCAAATCATGAATTGTGCCTTCCAGCGGTTTCTCTGTAGGAATAAGTGCAAACGGATGCCGGGGGCCCATATTGTCTTTCAGCCGCCCGATTGCGGCCTCAGGAATCTCTGAACTCCAAAGAGAAAAACGGCTGAACCATAGCATTTTCATTCTTGTTCCTGCTTCCCGGTTACTGATCCACCGGGTTTGGATCACACTGCCCGCGCTTTAGATAACTCCGGTCCGCGAAATCCTCTCGTGATTACCATAACTCGCACCCTTTAGGCCGACCCGACCTACAGAGCCCGGGTTCGCATAACGGCCCCACGGTGCTTTAACCCGAACCGGCACAAGGACGGCCCGGAACCAATGGCCGTTCTGATGGGCTTACCAGGACGACTTGTTTCTCTTAGTTCGCACAACCCAGGCGCTTTAAATCCTCTCCCGTCACGAATCGACCTTTCTCTTCCATGTAGCGATACACTTTACAACGCCAATCAGCTTTTACAAGGACTGGATCGCTGGCGATGTTTTGCACCACTTTCTTTGCATCCAGTGGCTGATCCACCATGCGAATGCCCCCATCCGCCTGTGTATCAAATATCATCAATCTACCACTGTTACCATAGGGCTGCCACTCTGGATGCTTCTCCGCCAGACCCTTTCCCGGCGCCCCGCGATGCGCAAATCCGGCCCAGTAGGACATCATCGCATCGGATACCTGT
>PBUB01000028.1 GCA_002729885.1 Spirochaetaceae bacterium | reverse complement strand
TTCTGTAGTCTCCATAACCCGTTCTTGTATCGATAGTAGTAATCACAGCCAGAATAAAAAGCGCCATGGCCATGGCTGAATGCAGCACAGTAACTGGCACCGGGAGGCTATAGATAACGTTAAGAGCACCCAGAAGTATCTGTAGCGTCAGCAATCCCAGGAAAATCGCATTCCTTCGGAAGCGAAAGCTACCCCGACCGATCAGCGCCAGGAAAATTACATATAGAAACAATGCGTACCCGCCCAGGCGATGAGTGATGTGCATTTCTGTATGGCCGGTCATGGGAGGAAAATACACTGCATCCGATTGTCCGGTGGATGCATCTTCCGTTGTATAGCAGGCCGGAAAGGAAGTGCAGGCCAGTCCTGCTTCGTTGGCGCTAACCCGTCCGCCTAAATAGATCTGCACCAGCAGAGCCACTACAAGCAGCCGCTGCAAAAGTACCGGTGCTGTCACTGCTCCAACGTTCAAGGCGCCGGTATTCATCCATACTCGGGCTCGTCGCCACACCAGAAGCATGATTCCCAGCAGCACCAGTGCATTGAGCAGATGAGATTTTACGATGTATGGATTCAGTAGCATGGTTACCGTTTGCCGGCCCAGAAAGATCTGTACCCCGAGCACGAGGGCGGCCAGCAATGTCCAGATTCCAAATCGGCTACGGAGGTTACGGTCCAGCCAGGAAAAGACGAGCCATATAACAAACAAGGGTCCCAGCAACACTCCGGCAAAGACCCGGTGGATAAACTCTAGATAAACCCGGTATTCGTAGGGAGGAACTACATGCCCAAAGCAAAGAGGCCAGTCCGGACAGGAAAGTCCGGCATTCTCGGCTCGAACGTAGGGACCCAGGATCATGGTAACCAGTGCCAGAATCCAGACTCCCAGGGATATGTGATGAAACCAGCGAAGGTTCCGCTGCGCGCGCTCCATGCTTCCGTCAGGCTCGGGCAATCCGTTTTGCCGTCGATTCATTCCTGCGGCTCATCCTATTTTTTTGGGAATTGGCTCAAAAAATGATTGCGTAAGATTTGTATAGTGCTATACATGCGTCATGTTGATCGAGCTTCGTGTAGAAAACTTCGGAATTATGGAAGAGGTCCGATTTCGACCGGAAGAAGGCTTTAATGCTCTTACCGGAGAAACCGGTTCTGGCAAGTCCCTCATCCTCCAGGCCCTGGACTGTGTTCTTGGTGCCCGGGCCGGTGGAGGCCTTGTAAGAAATGGGGCCAGCAAGGCCATCCTGGAAGGAATATTCGATATATCTCAAACGGCGGAAAGGGGGATGCCGGAAACCATGCTGGAACTGGGCATACCCGCAGAAGGTCCTTATTTGAATATCCGTCGGGAGATCTCTCCTGAAGGTCGGGGCCGGGTTCTGGCCAATGGACAGAACCTGAAGCTGGCAGAGCTTCGCAGGCTGACGTCTCTGCTGGTAGAAATGCATGGGCAGCATGATCATCAGAAGCTTCTGGAACCGGAAACCCATCTGGATTATCTGGATTTGTTTGCTGGCACCGCAGTTCAGGCAGCCCGGGTCTCGGCCCTGCATGGTCGGGCCATGGAAATTCGCAGAAAGCTTCGTTCGGTACAAATGGAAGAGCATGAAAAACAGCAACGTCTGGATTTTCTACGCTTTGCCATTGATGAGATCGATTCCTTCGGCCCGCGAGAGGAAGAGTATGAGCAATTGGAACAGGAAAAGGCCATGGTGCAGAACAGCGGCCGGCTGTACCAGGATTTCTATCTGGGCTACAACCTATTAAAAGAAGAAGATCCATCGGTTCTAAACGGAATAGAGAAGCTGGAGTCCATTCTGGAAAGGCATGCTTCCATTCATCCAGACATCGAAGCGAATGTACAGTACCTGCGAGACGCACTTTATAGCCTGGAAGCGGTGGCAGATTTTCTACGTAGCGAAAAGGACCGTATGCAGTTTAGCCCGGAGCGACTGGAGGATGTAGAAGAAAGACTTTCCGGATACCGGAAGCTACATAAGAAGTACGGAGGCAGCACAGCGACGGTGCTCTCTTCACTGGAAGACTTCCTGGCCGAGCTCTCCAGCATCGAAATGAGCGAAGAGCAGACCGAGTTGCTTCGCTCGGAGCTCAAGGTAGTGGATGCAGAGCTTCTGGAAACCAGCGAAGATCTATCTGTGAAGCGGCGCTCTGTAATTCGCTCCCTGGAGCAGAAGCTCGCAGAAGAACTCTCGCAGCTGGGAATGCCAGGGGCCACAATACAGGTAACGGTGAATAGAGAGTTAAAAGAAAAGAATCAAGGCCGGGACGGACTCAAACGAGTGATTCCTGAAGGTCAGAGCGAGAAGTATGTAATCTCAGAAAAGGGGCTGGACCGAGTAGAACTATATTTCTGCGCAAATCGCGGAGAACAGCTACAGCCGCTCCGCAAGGTGGCCAGCGGAGGGGAATTATCCAGAATCATGCTGGCGCTGAAGACCACAGTTATGGAGCAGAATCCCGTGCCCACGGTCATTTTTGATGAGATCGATACCGGTGTAGGCGGCGAGGTTGCCTGTGCCATAGGGGATCGGCTTCAGATGTTAGCCCGGCACAGCCAGGTTCTCGTCGTGACCCACCTGCATCAGATTGCCAGTCTGGCGGACCGTCATTTCCGAATCTCCAAGGCGCTACGCGACGGCCGAACATTCAGTCGTCTGGACCGTCTGCAGGGAGATCATAGAATGCAGGAGATGGCCCGCATGCTGGGTGGTGGAAGAGATTCCATGGCCCTGGAGCATGCAAGACATCTGCTGAACCGTGCGGGTGCCTGATTAAGCGGCAACTTATCAGGCTCATACACCATAAATGTACCACTTTTTCGTCTCAGGCTGGCCATCGGGCTGGCCTTTTTTTTTGTGTCGCATATCGAATCACCGGTGCCCTGCATGCAGGACCAACACATGACTCCGACATGCATCCCCCGGGGAAAATGAGAATGACTCTTGAATGGAGGCATTTTTTCTGTCCAGATTCCGCCGTAGCCCGGCAAATCGGACCAATATTCTGGAGCATCAGTGATCCAAAACCTGAAGGAAATACTGCAAAAAATCGCTCCTCGCCTGGCCCATATCGCGGTCTTTACAGGCCTGCTCGTGGCCATCGTTCCCGGAAATTCGGATAGAGATCAATACCTGGGCAAGCCCTTGGGCGGAGTGGACTTCTATGGGCTGCAGAATGTAGACGCGGGAGAGCTCCGAGAAACCATTCCGCTTACTGTAGGAGAAGAAGTAACTCTGGAAGGGCTGAATGCTGCGGTTCGAGCACTGTATGCCACCGGATATTTCGAAAACGTAACACTGAAAGCCCAATTGAATTCCAGCGGCCAGGTTATCCTGAACTTTGAACTGGTAGAGCTTCCAAGAATCAGTGATATAGAATTGCTGGGTATGGAAGAGCTCTACGAAGCCGATCTAAAGACCGCATTACCAATCAAGGAAGGCGATGTCTATCAGCTGCAGCGTGCTCAAGAGGCTGTGTCTGTTCTGGTTGATAAATACAGAAGCGAAGGCTTCTTCATGGCCGCTGTATGGCTGGATACCGGGGAAGTGGATCCGGAAACCAACACCATCGAATTGCGCTATATTATTGATGAAGGCGAGAATATCCCGATTTCCAGAATCAATATTCTGGGAACCCGCAATCTGGATCCAGAGAATATGCTGGCCATTCTGGATCATAAAGAAGAGGGCATCTTTGAAGATGGTATCTTCAGCGAAGGCAAATTCGAGGAAGATAAATACAAGCTTCTGGCATTTGCCAAGTCCAATGGATACGTAAACGCAGAAATCGATCCAGAAGGTACAGGTTACGAAATACGATGGAGAAATCCGTCGAAACCGGAAGAAGGCCGCGTTGTTGTAATCACTTACAAGATCAATGAAGGAGAAATCCGATTCTACGGTGGTTACTCCCTGGAGCACGATTCCCAGGCCATAAACCTGGAACGGAATCCACCGGAGAGAAAGGTAAAGACCAAAGAGAATCAGAACCCTGTATTTAGCGAAGAGCAGCTACTGAGCTTTCTGGAATTCAACCCTGGCGAAAGTGGCGAGATCTTCGACGAGGGTAAGTTCTTTCGCGATCGAAATACTCTGCAGCAGGCCTACTCTTCCCAGGGATATGTATTCGCACAAATTCAGCCCTATTTTACAACATTCAAGCTCACCGAAGAGAATCTGCAAAAATACGAAGCCTGTCGTGATCTGGAGAATCCCGCTTCGGAGGACCAACGGCGATGCCAGGATATAGGCGAAAGCCTGGATTTTGAAATGCTGCGGGATAAGCTTGAAGATGATCCCCGGGCTGCGGGTCAGACTCTGCGACACGTGCACTTTGTGGTTCGAGAGAATCATCTGGCCTATATTGAAAACATTATCATCAAAGGGATGACCAAAACCCAGGAGCATGTGATTCGCCGGGAGCTACTGGTGAAGGAAGGTCAGCTCTTTAACTCCGCTCTGGTAGAAAGAAGCCGGGAAAAGATCTTTAACCTGGGCTATTTTAAAGAAGTGAACCTGGAAATGCGGCCAGGCTCGGACGATGAGAAAATGAATCTCATCATCGACGTCACGGAGCAACCTACAGGTACCATCACTATGGGTGGTGGCTATGGAACTCAGACCGGATTTTCCATCTTTACGGAGGTGGGTGAAAATAACCTGAATGGAACCGGCCAGAGAATTACGGGCAAATTGCAGTATGGTCCACTAACCCGCCAGGTGAGTATCTCCTGGACGGATCCCTGGGTATATGAAGCCTGTCAGGACACCACCGGTCGTTACTGGTATAATCAGCAGCAGAGAATCGATGAGGCAGAGAGCCTGGAATCCCTGGAGCTTTTGGCGGACACCTATCAGAATCAGTACAGCGAAGTAGGTAAGCTGATTCGCACATATGTGCAGGAAGCGCGAAATGCTCCGGAAACGGTGGAGAACCTGGACCGTGTCAAAGAAAAGATTCGTCATGTGGTTCGCCCTTTCCTGGAAGAAGAAGAGGACTGCTATCGAAGCGCTCCTCGGCCCTGGGCACTGTCTCTGTATGCCGGCTATGCATCCAGCACGGTGCAAATCGTCCCCATTCGAGTGAGCGATGACTCCAACGACTTCTTTGAAACAGCTTCCTATGAAGTGACTTCTCTGGGGCTAGGTATCGGGCTTTCGCATACATTCTGGATTAACTGGGCCCACTACCATCGCTATTCCCCATCCTGGTCTATTGCATCACGTCCTTCTGCACTTGCCAGCAATGAAGTAATTCGTAGAACCAACCTGGGCTGGCAGTTTAAATCCAGTTTCACCAACGGTCTACTATACGATTCCAGGGATAATATCTATAATACCACCAGTGGCCTGAGCATGGATCTTTCCATCGAGACGGTGGGTCAGATCCTGGGAGGCCAGGACCACTACAACCAGTACACTGCGAAATTTGCGCACTATTTCTGGCCATTCGATTATACCTTCGGAGGACTGTTCCGTTCCAACGCATTGAAGCGCTGGAGAGTGGTGATCGAAACCAGGCTGTCCGGAACGTTTACCCATGAAACGGCTCCGTACAATGGTAACCAGAACAAAGAAATTAACCCCTTCATCGAACCCGGGGATAAGCTCTATCTCGGTGGATATGAAACCCTTCGCGGATATGACTACGCTCAGGATCCCCAGTTTCCGGACCCATGGTGGCAGCTAAACGGTGCCAACCACATGATTCTTGGTGGTCTGGAGATGCGATTCCCCATTGAGCCCTCGGTCCTCTGGTGGACCTTCTTTCTGGATGCAGGAACCATGTTTATCAATCTGGGTGAACTGAGCGGCGATAATGCAGATTTCGTAGATGACTATGAGAATGAAGTGGAGGCCCAGTTCGAAGGTACCAACGCCATTGACAGATACATTTCTGACAACATCAACCCTATAAACCAGCAGCCTTATTTCTATGGCTCTCAGACTGCCTGGAATGATCCCAGACGAGCGGTACTCTCCCAGCGCAACCTGGCTCTGGATAGAACCCTGTTTAGCTGGGGATTCGGGATCCGAATTCAGATTCCGGTATTGCCTCTGCGACTATTTCTGGCGCAAAAACTGTACTATGAAAGGGGCAAGCTCAAGCCCATTCCAGGGGACGATCGATTTAACTTTGTGTTCGGAATCGGGGATTTCCGTTTCTAGATTGCGCTTATTATTGAAGAGAGTCCGGCCGCGGGCAGGTCATGAACCCGGCGGGCTGGATCTATTGTTCTTGCATTCAGGGAGTGTCGGAAGCTAAACACCTTAAGGCCTATGGAAGAAACCAGAACCAAGCCGCCGCTCAGGGCCGCCCCCATAATCAGGCTCAGTCGCTTTGTCCTGAAATACAAGTTTCGCATCATGGCGGGCCTTTTCCTGTCTTTGATGGTTTCCATAACCAATCTATTCTCTCTTACAATCTTCATCCCAATTTTCAATGCTCTGGGAGAAACAGAAAAAGTAGAGCTATTCCCTCTGGGCGCATCTGAACTGCATAAATACGAAAAATACCAGCAGGGAGAGGAGCTGCCAGTCTTCGACTCCATCAATGCCAGGTGGACTGGCTTCAAGGTCTACTCCAATGAATGGGTGGAAGATAAAACTCCCAGAGAAGCCATTTTCAGTCTATGTCTTCTGGTATTGCCCATCTACTTTCTGAAAATCATCGGACTGAGTTTGAGTCTGTACTTTATCGGTACCGCCGGAACCTATGCGATTCGCGATATTCGCAACAAGCTGTACAGCAAGCTAAACCGTATGGGCCTGGATTATTTTGAACAGGGTCGCACCGGAATAATCATGAGTCGTGTGATAAACGACGTACAGCTCGTAGGAAGGTCGCTTTCCATTGAATTCCAGGAAGCGGTGGTAAACCTGTTCTACATTATCACCCATCTCATTATTCTGGCTTTGATCAGCTGGGAAATGCTACTGGCCATTCTGCTTGTTGTACCCATTCTCATTGCGCCGGTGAACAAATTCGCATTAAAGATTCGTCGGGCAGCTATGGGCCAGCAGGAGAGGCTCGCCGAAATGGGAGGCCACGTTCAGGAGATCATCAGCGGTATTCGGGTCATTCGCGCATTCTCGATGGAAAAATTCGAGCAAATGCGCTTTAACATCATCAATCATCGGTTGTTTCGAAACACATTCAAGGGTCACTATTATCATCAGGTGGGCCCTGCCATTACCGAATTCGTGGCAACCCTGGTTGTAGTGATTTTCCTGGGCTGGGGAGCATACGAGATCTCCCACGGCGAGCTGAGCCGAGGAATGTTCT
The DNA here is from genome assembly GCA_002729885.1 of Spirochaetaceae bacterium. Classification (GTDB taxonomy): domain Bacteria; phylum Spirochaetota; class Leptospiria; order Leptospirales; family Leptonemataceae; genus UBA3465. The sequence goes on along the minus strand of PBUB01000028.1, from coordinate 246,121 downwards.
TTGGATTTTTCTTCATATTGATATTTATCATGCGCCCTATGAAGCAGGTCTCCATCATGGTGAATCTCCTGGGCGCTTCGTCTGCGGCTGCTGAGCGAATCTTTGAGATTCTGGACGAGAAGCCCCGTCTTACGGAGGCCGAGAATCCCATTCGTTTCGGCGGCGTTCGCGACACAATTCAATTCGACAATGTTAGCTTTCGCTATCCTGGATCTGATTACGATGCTCTAAAAAGTGTCAATGTAAGTGTTGAGGCGGGGCAAACGGTGTCCATTGTAGGTTCCTCCGGCGCCGGAAAGTCCACGTTCATAGATCTTCTTCCCAGATTCTACGATCCTACCGGTGGGCGAATCCTGGTGGACGGTAAGGATCTCAAGGAATTTCGTTTAAACGATTTGCGCGAACGAATTGGCATCGTGACTCAAAGTGTGTTTCTATTTAACGCAACCTTGCGAGACAATATAACCCTGGGTAGAGTGGATATTCCCGAAGAAGAAGTAGTGCGAGCGGCCAGAGCGGCCCATGCACATAAATTCATCTCTGCACTGCACGATGGTTACGATACGCTTGTAGGTGAACGGGGTGTAATGCTTTCCGGCGGTCAGAGACAGAGAATTGCCATCGCTCGCGCAATCCTTCACAATCCTCCGGTACTGATTTTCGATGAGGCCACTTCCGCCCTGGACAATGAAAGCGAAAAGATGGTGCAGGAAGCGATCAATACTTTGCTCAAAGGTCGCACGGTATTTATTGTGGCTCATCGCCTGTCTACAGTGACTCGTTCAGACAGAATTCTTGTGATGGATCAGGGACGCATCGTAGAAACAGGGGATCACAGAACCCTGCTGGAAAAAGGCGGTATTTATCGTCGACTCTATGAAATGCAATTCACCGTATCATGACGGACGAAGATCCCATAAAGTCCTCGCACTGGTTGCAGCGGCTATACCTGCATTTACACAATAGAAAATTCTCCGCACGAAAGCGAAACCAGATGCGAAGTTCTGCCAGAGTGGTGTCTCTGGGAAATCTGAGCGCTGGAGGCACCGGAAAAACCCCTCTCGGTGTGTGGATACTGGACCAGGCTGTTCGCAGAAAGCTGCGACCTGCCGTATTGCTTCGAGGATACGGAGGCCAGAAGAGCTCCTCTGGAGGTCTGGCATTTGACGGAAGTCAGTTCTTGATGGATTCCGCTGCCAGCGGAGATGAAGCACAGCTCTATCATGTGGAAGGAGCCCGGGTCATTGTAGGAGCGAACCGCTGGGATGCACTGCAGCGATTTGGCCGGGACCAGAACTTCATTCTTCTGGATGATGCCTTTCAGAATCCGTCCGTGTACAGAGATGTAGATCTGGTACTTATTGATTCCACCGTAGCGCTGAATCGTGCCTCTCTTTTGCCCCTGGGAAAATTTAGAGAGTCTCTGGAAGCTCTGCAAAGGGCGGATGGGGTGGTACTGACCCGCACAGATCTGGCTCCGGACAATGCCCGGGAATGGAAGGATGTGATTCAAACGCGGTTTCCGGGACTGCCAGTGTGGAAATCGGTGCATTCTCCCGGTCCTGTGACTCCCCTGCTTGAACCAGGGCCGGTGGTGGCGGTGAGCGGCATTGGCAATCCGGGCGGCTTTGAGGCCACTCTGAAGGATGCAGGCTACGATGTGCAGGAGCATTTCGCTTATCGGGACCATTACAGCTATCGGGAATCGGACTTTTCTCGCTGGCAAAAGGGTTGGCCTGTAGTCACTACCGAGAAAGATCTGGTCCGTATAAGACACATTGCTACAGTGGACCGCCTGGATGTGCAATCCCCCGGTAAACCTCATCTGCGAGGACTGCATTATCTGCCGGTTCGTCTGGATATGGATTTCCATGAATTGGGGCAGCTGGTATTTGGCGAGTAGGCTGAATCTCGCGCAGAGAGAGCAGTGCATCGCCCGTAGGTCTGGTCTCAGTGCGCGAAAACACTTTCCAGATACCTGTTTGAAAGATCGGAGATATATATGACTCAACTCACACTTATCGTTTTTATCCTGGCCATTATCCTGAATGCCTCGGCCAACATTCTGATCAAGGCCAGTGCCTATCGCTCCGGTGAAATGGGGGCCGAGGACTTCATCAAACTGCTTTTGAACCCCTGGCTGATTGCGGGGCTGGCCAGTTTTGGTCTGGCCTTTATCGCCTATCGACATGTGCTTTCGCAGAATGTTCCTTTAAGTATTGCCTATCCTATAATGACAAGCCTGGGATTTATCATTGTGCTTATAGCTTCCCGAATATTCTTTCAAGAGAATCTGGACTGGGTACAGTACGCAGGCATTGCGATGATGATCATCGGACTGTGGCTGGTGGCTTCCAGGATGACGGCTGCCCAGTAACCAGCCAATTCCCGGAGAGACACGATCTTTTAGAGACGCAATAATCCACTTAGGCGCAAGGATCCATCAGGGAGCCACGATCCACCGGAGGAGCAATGGTCTCATGGACAGGATTCCGGCAGCCTGTCTTCGCGTCTGCTGGCTGGAACGGTTTCGTTGCTCCGGGAATTCACAGGCAAAATCAGGAGTAGAAGATGCCCATAGATGTAAAGAAGCTGCAAAAAAGATCCTACGGAGAAACAAACAGGGGACCACTGGCCGGTATTCGCGTGGTGGATCTGTCATTGCTTCTTCCGGGACCTCTGTGCTCCATGCATCTGGCGGATATGGGAGCCGAGGTTATCAAAATCGAAAACCCGAGAGTGCCGGATATGACGCGCCTCATGGGTGCGAAACTCGCTCCCGATGGAGAAAGCTTGAACCCGGATTCCAAAAGCAAGCATCCCACCGGGTTGTTTTACTCGGTGAATCGAAACAAGAAAAGCATTTCATTGAATATCAAGAGAGCGGAAGGCCGGGAAGTTCTTCTGAAGCTTCTGGAAACAGCAGATATCCTGCTGGAAGGGTTTCGCCCCAATACCCTGGAAGAAATGGGCATCGGCTATGAAAGCCTGCGCGAAAAATTTCCTTCATTGATCTATTGTGGGATTTCTGGATATGGTGCCACAGGTCCTGAGCGAGATCGCGCAGGACACGATGGGAACTACATTGCCGAAAGTGGACTTCTTTACATCACCGGCCAGGCCGACGGCCCCCCGGTATTGCCCGGTATTCAAATCGCAGACACGGCAGGCGGAAGCCTTCTTGCTCTTTCTGGCATTCTGGCTGCTCTGTTTCACAGGGAGCGAACGGGACAGGGCCAGTTCGTTGATACCGGTATGATGGATGGTGCATTCAGTCTGTTGTCCATTCATTCTGGAGAACTGGCTGCTGCCGGCAAACTACCGGAGCGAGGACAGATGGATCTAAGTGGCGGATTGCCGAATTACTCTGTCTATCGCACAAAGGAAAATCGCTATGTGATGCTTGGAGCTCTGGAAGGGAACTTCTTTCGCACCTTTCTGAAAAACATTGGCCGCGAAGAGCTCATGGAGCAACTGCAGGCAGACCCAGATTCCATGGAAAACAGGGATCGAATTCGCGGCGAGCTACAGGACTATTTCTCCGGTAAAACCTACCAGGACCTACAGCCTTTATTTCAGCATACTGACTGCTGTCTGACCCCGGTGCTCAGTCCCGACGAAGCCTTCCACAGTGAGCAGCTTCAGGCCAGGCAGGCAGCCATTGCACTGGAGGATCCGGAACTGGGTCCGGTTCCGGTAACAGGCAGTCCATTTCATCTTTCCGAAAGTCCCATTTCCTATCGGTCGGCACCCCCGGGCCACGGGCAGGACACAGAGGCCATCCTGGAATCTCTGGGGTACGACCAGCAGGCCATTTCCGATCTCCGAAAACGCCGTGCCATCTGAAATTGCCTTGCCGTTGTGCCCTTGCCAGGACTTTCTGTAATATGGACGGATTGCAAACTCAACCTACCCCCACAGCCTTTGCAGGGCAGGAAGATGAGACCTTCCAGGACGGTCTCTCCGCAGCAGAGTTGTTTGCTCTGGAAGGTGGTCTGACTTACAAAGACTTTCTCGTACTTCCCGGTTTTATTGATTTTCATCCCAGCGAAGTGGATCTGAGCACTCAGCTCACCAGAAATATTCGTATTCAACGCCCCATGCTGTCCAGTCCCATGGACACCGTAACCGAGGAACGCATGGCCATCGCCATGGCACTTCTTGGAGGAATTGGAGTTGTTCACTACAACAACAGCGTGGAGCGTCAGGTGGAACTGGTAGAGAAAGTTAAGAGGTTCAAGAACGGATTTATCACCGACCCCATAGTTCTCAGTCCTCAGCACACAATTGCAGATCTATACAAGATAAAAGAGAAATACGGATTTTCCGGAATTCCCATTACCGAGGATGGAAATAGAACGGGAAAACTGGTTGGAATTGTCACCAACCGTGATGTGGATCTAGAAAAGGATTCCTCCATTCCTCTATCCCAGGTTATGACCCGGGATTTGATTACCGCTCCGGACGGATTTTCCCTGGCGGAAGCCAACCAGGTTCTCAAAGAATCCAAAAAGGGAAAGCTTCCTATCGTAAACGATCGAGGTCAACTGGTGGCCCTTATCTGTCGTTCAGACATCAAAAAGCATCGTGAATATCCAGACGCCTCCAAAGATGCAGCCAAGCGTCTGATGGTAGGAGCAGCCATCTCTACGAAGCTGGAGAGCCGCGACCGACTGGAAGCCCTGGAAGCCGCTGGTGCCGATGTAATCATCATCGATTCAGCCCAGGGAAACTCCCATTATCAGATTGAATTGATCCAGTACATCAAAAAGCATTTCCCGAGATTGGACGTTATAGCCGGTAACGTTGTAACCATGGAGCAATGCAAAAACTTGATCCGTGCAGGTGCCGACGCTCTTCGAGTGGGAATGGGCCCTGGATCGATTTGCATTACTCAGGATACTATGGCAGTGGGTCGTGCTCAGGCCACTGCTGTTTATCAGACAGCGAGGTATGCAGCCCGGGAAGGAGTGCCTGTGATTGCAGATGGCGGTATCTCCAACATCGGTGATATTTCCATTGCGCTGGCCATCGGCGCATCCACCACCATGATGGGCTCTATGTTTGCAGGCACCCATGAAGCGCCCGGCGAATACTACTACGAAAATGGAGTCCGTCTAAAGCGATATCGTGGAATGGCTTCTCTGGAAGCCATGGAAGCCGGTGGAGCCAAACGTTACTTCTCCGAGGATCAGGATATTAAAGTGGCTCAGGGAGTGACCGGTTCAGTTGTAGATAAAGGCTCTATGTTTCAGTATCTACCCTATCTGGTACAAGGGCTGCGTCAGAGCTTCCAGGATATGGGAGTCAAAAGCATCGAGCAGCTACATCAGGAATCCCATACAGGGAAGACCAGGTTCGAAATGCGTTCTTTGAGCGCTCAGGCCCAGGGCACGGTTCATGGCCTCTATAGTTTTTCCTATCCTGGAATAGGAAGCGCTCGTCGGGAACCCTGAAAAGAATTATCCTGAACCAATGATGGATTTCGAGAAATACAAAGAAATCAACGACCAGCGATTAAATTACCGGGAAATGGAGGATGCCACCGTAGTATCTTCCTACCGAAACGTTGGATGCGGAGACGGATATCGTCTCTATCTCAAGATCGATGAGCAATCTCCGGACCAGACAATACTGGATGCCTCCTATACAACAACAGGCTGTGGTTTTGGTCTGGCCGCCCTGGCCATGGCTACGGAATGGGTGAAGGGAAAACCTCTGGCCCGCGCTGAATCCATTACCTCCGCCGACATCGAAGAGTTGTTTGAATTTCCGGAACGTAGAAAGAACTATCCGGATTCTGCCGTGGAAGCCATGCAAAAGGCTGTGGCAGATTATCGCAACGGAACAGGTGTTAAGCCCGAGGACCGAATTACCAGAGCCTATGCTCTGGAAAAGCTCAAGGAGCAGGGGCATCTCAGAGGAGAAAAGCTCACTCAGATCATCCTTGAAGGAGAGGATTTTTCTGGAGTAGATCTGTCCGGCGCCAATCTTCAAAATGCTTTTCTGCAGAACGCCAGCTTTGAAGGGGCCAACCTGCGGGGCGCTCGTCTAAGAGGGGCCTTTCTGAATAACTGCAACCTCAAGAATGCCGATTTACGGGAGTCCGATCTGCGTTGGGCCAAGCTTACCGGTGCCAAAATAGAAGGGGCTCAGTTCCAGGATGCTATTTATGACATCGGGACCAAACTGGATCCCCGACAAACCCAGCTTTTCAAGATAATGAAGCGCGAGGGACGTGATCTATACACGGAAAAGCAACCGGAAAGAGTATAATTGCTTTACAAGACAACTTCCCCTGCAGCAACCTTGACCCATGGCACTGCAACCCGGTGACGAGAAAACCCTGGACCGACCGACCTTTTTGCATGAGGGCGTATTTGTCATCCAGGGAACTCTGGTGAGGGTGGTAGAGGTGTCCGACGGAGGCCAGGAAGTAGTGGTGGAGTACACAGATAAAGAAGGGTTTCCTCACTACATTAAAGGTATTCGCCCGGAGGAACTCATATAATGGTAGAGTTGCTCCTTATGCGCTCCCCGGAAGCTGTGGTGCGCATTACCGAGGATCTCAAAATGGAAAATGCACGGGAGTTTTATGAAGACTTCCTGGCATTACATGAGCCCGGGGTAACCGACATCTATCTGGATTTTCGATTGGTCCGCTTTGTGGATAGTTCCGGCATCGGAATCCTTTTAAAGTGTGAAAAGGATTTGAAAGACCGGGGGGCCAGCATTAGCGTTTTTGGCCTGGGAAAGTCCTTGCTTTCGGTTTTTAAACTGGCAGGCTTGCTTCCGGTATTACCTCATCTGGACGACGAAGAAATGGGGCAGAGATTCCCGGATTTGTTTTCCTGATACCTCAAGATACCGTAGTCCTGCTTCGATGTTAGAACCAGGAGTATTCGAACGAATGAGATCTGCCTTCCGCCCATACTGGCCCCTGGCCCTGCTATTAACATTCACCTTTCAAAGCTGCATGGGTGGCTTCTATTCCAGAGAAAATAAGATTCTGGATAACTATTTTGCAATCTATACCCTGGAGTCCGAGGATTATCCGGATGAAGAGCTGCAGGCCTATATGGGAGAGCAGCAGAAATTCCCCAGCATGAAGCCTTCGGATCTTATTCAGATCCTGGGAGGACTGAAGTTTCGAAAAGAGAGTCTCTGGGGCTCAGATGTTCGCCCTGTATTCTATCCAGCAGAAGTGGAGCGATTCGCCACCGCACTATCTCGTACCATGAAGAACGTGGAGGAGAACAAGAGGATCCTGCTCATTTCCAGGTTCGATCCTGATGAGTCGGTGCTCAGCAGAATGGAAAGAACTTCGCTGGTGATGTGGTACGATACCAACGGCCTGAATCTTGTATTCGGTGAAATCAAGGAACCGGTCCCATACGACGACTTCCTGACCGAGGATACCTGGACCGAGGTGCTGCCAGTAAGCTTTCGAAAGGCCTATCCGGATCTATCTCTGGTAAGCAGCAATGCCTTTGAATACAAAAGGGTGGGAGATTATGATCATCACACCTGGGCTGTGCTGGCAGATGCTTCCAGGCAGAGCCTCCTGGATCGAAAGGAAGCACCAGGCTTCGATGCCAGCGAAAGCTATTTTACCGATACATCCGAACCAAAAGGTGGCGGTCCGCCAGAGTCAGAGCAAACTCTGAGCGAGCGACTCAAACAGCTGGAAAAAGCACGCAAGGATGGCCTGATTACGGAACAGGAATACAAGGACAAGCGGGCCGAGATCCTGGACTCGTTTTAATTATCTTTCAAAGAGTTTCCTTCTTTTGCATGGGCTCCGGCAGCTGAATAGCCGGGGCGGTGAGCAAAAGAAGATCGTCCACGGAAAGTCGAACCGGGATGGTATCATTGTAGATGGGTCGTATTTCCAGGCCCAGAAGCTCCATATACCAGGTTTGAAAGGGCCCATCCGGCTGCCGCTTCACAGTGGGAGGCAGCTGAATTTCCAGTCGTTTCCATCCATGAAATTTAAGACTGGTGGTGCCGCTTCGAACCTGTTTTCCGTTCCTGTCACGTAGAATCAAAGTCATTCGAACCGGCTGATCCCATCCATAAACAAAAACAGCCAGGGACTGAGCGTACCCGCTCAGTCGGATGGGCTCCGGAGGCTCCAGTATCGCCGGTGTTGCTCGATTACCGCGAAACAGAAGGCTCAAATAGTCTCCACTCCCTGCATAAGGCCCTTCGGTTAGTCCGGAATAGTCCAGGTTGCCAGATTGATCCGAGAATTTGGGACGATTCAGTTTCCATCCAGGGCTATTGCTGAAGTTCTCCAGAACAATCCAGGTTGAACCGGGCAGAGAGTTATCCGGGACTTGAGGTAGTTCCCCCTTCAACAGCACCGGAAACAGGACCATGATAGCAGCAATAATCCGGGATAGATAGATCCGTCTGCCTGGCATTCGAAAAGCATCAGCGAACGAAATGCCAACTTTGCACCCCTGATTCTTATGATTCTGCATCTTTACAGTCCTTTATCCTGTCCTGCCTGTGGCATGGAGAACGTGGATGGAAGCTTCTGTCAGAACTGTGCTCCCCGGCCGCTTGATCCATGGGGGCGCTGCCATCGTTGTCTGGCAAGGTTGCAGGCCGGTCGATGCCATTTCTGTGAGGAAAGGAATGTGCTCTTTGACCGCCATATATCTACCTTCGGCCTGAATACAGAATGCAAAAGGGTTTTAGGTGAATGGAAATTTGAGAATCAGCGCAGAGCCTTTCTCTGGTTTTTACCATTTCTACAGAGCCGATTGCATCGATTGCAGATGGAGCAAGACATAATACATAAGCCCGGTTATTTGATCTACATCGGCAGCGGAAATTCGGCAGAGAGTATTCGAAATTACCAGCCGGTGAAGGATGTAGGCCTGGCTCTGCAATCGGCCAATCTTCCACTCAGACGCATGCTGGAAAAGAAAGGAAACCGCAAACAGAGTGGATACGGAAGGCGTGACAGATTTTTCCAGGTGAAAGACTCGATACAGTTGACAGTGGAGTATAGACCAGCATTCTACTATGTATTACTGGAGGATGTCTTCACCACAGGAGCCACTGCCCTGGAAGCCTCCAGAATCTTGAAGAGAAAGTGCGAAGCAAAGGTTTTCGTTCTTAGTCTTTTCATGGCCGACTGATATGGACCCAATCAAGAAAACACAGGAAGGAAACGTTTTTGTCCTGGAGATTTCCGGTAGCATTCAGCACGGAGATACCCCGGCTTTTGAGGAAGGCATTGAGCGAGTGCTCAATGATGGCGCTCGATTCGTAGTGCTAAACTTCACCTCCTTGCGATACATCTGTTCCAGCGCCCTGGGAGTGCTGATCGCTTCCAAGCGTAAGATCCGGCGCAGGGAAGGAGACATTCGAATTGTGCTCCAGGAAGGAGATGTACTTCGGGTGTTTAGAATTACACTTCTGGACCGGGTATTTCATTTCTACGACGATCTACCTGCCGCGGTCAAGAGCTTCGATGGCCTGGTTCCGGATGCCTGAATCGAATAGATCGTAAGATTACTTCGTAATGATCAAGATACTACTGGCCAGCGGTAATGCGAAGAAGCTAAGCGAGCTTCGCGCCATTCTCGATGCCTATAGCCTCCCGGTGCAGGTACTTTCTCCGGCAGATCTTGAGCTGAACCCGGATGATTTAAGAGATTCTGAAAATAAGCCAATCAGCCTGGAAGAAACCGGTTCCACTTTTGCGGAAAATGCTCTGATCAAAGCTATGGGTTTTTTTCGAGCCTGCGGAATACCATGTATTTCCGACGATTCCGGAATATGTGTGGATGCATTGAACGGAGAGCCAGGGGTTTACAGTGCAAGGTATGGCGGACCGGGTCTCGATGATGGACAGCGAAACCAACTTCTTTTAAAGAATCTCGAACCCTACCCGGAACCGGAACAAAGAAAAGCACACTTCGCCTGCGTCCTCTGCCTGGTGGGTTATCCCGGTCAGGCTCCACTGTATTTCGAAGGCAGGGTGGATGGGTATATTGGTTTATCTTCCTCCGGGGATGGTGGCTTCGGGTATGATCCGGTATTCATTGAAAACTCCACCGGCGAATATTTCGCCACCATGAGCCCGGACAGGAAAGCCGCGCTCAGCCACAGAGGAAAAGCTCTCAAGGCTCTGGCTGCCTATCTACAGAGAAATCTTCATTAGATAGATTTTATTCGAGACGGCTTCATTGGATAAGGCTTCATGGGAGCAGGCTTACGAAAAGCCAGATCAATACAGCACAACTCAATTTCGGGAGTCAGAGGCTTCTAGTGCCGATTCATTCTTCTTCTCGAAGTCCAGGAATTCCAGCAGGTCCGATGAAGCTATTTTTTCTTCTTTTTCTTTCTGGGAGTGGATGGTAATCCCGGCAAATCCTGCTGGCTACGGACAATTCTCTGATCTTCAAACATCCTTAATTCCGGGGCCAGTATGCGAATATATCTGTCAAAATAGAGAAACTGTTTTATTAACAATGCAAATTCCCTGGGGAACCGAATGCCATTTTTCTGCCCTGCCTCGGCAATATCGATGAGCAGCTTGTTCATCTCCTGTTCATCTACTTCTCTGGAAGTCTGGGCCATACGTTCCAGATTTTCCATTCCTGCGAATACCTTTTCCAGATCCGCTGCGAAGCTCTTCCGATTTACAGGACCGTCTGTGGCTCCAATGTCAATGAGCGAGGAGGCCATGTTGTCAAAGTTTCTGGTCTCCATGGACTCCATCAGACCCTGAATGCCTCCCCAGGTTTTTTTTGAGATTCGGCCAACAATTCCAAAATCTATAAAGGCGATGCGTCCATCTTCCAGAACCATTAGGTTTCCTGCATGAACATCTGCATGGAAGAAATCGCAGGCCATAAGACTCATAAACCAGGTATTAAGAGCTAGAATCAGGGTTTCTTCTGGATCTCTGGAATACTTACGAATGCTGTCCAGATCGGTTAAAGGCACACCGTACAGTCGATCCATGGTCAGTACTCTTGCCGTGGTGTACTTTGTATGGACTTTAGGAACGATCACTCGATCGTTCCCGGTCTTCTGTAGGAATTTGTCAAACTCCTGAATGTTTCTTGATTCGTGAATGAAATCGCATTCTTCCATCATGATCTTCTGCATATCCTGCACGATATGCTTCATGGAAGTCCTGGAAAAATCCGGCGCCAGCCATTCCAGCACCTGGGCCCAGAGAAACAGAAAGTTTAGATCAGTGAGAATGATGTCATCTACTCCCGGCTTCTGTACCTTGATGACTACATCTCTTCCATCTTTTAGTTCTGCAGCATGTACCTGGGCGATGGAGGCACTGGCCAGTGGCTCGGGATTTATGGAGTGGAATACTTCGTAAGGATCTTTTCCCAGCTCCTTGCGCAAAACCTTCTCAATCTGTGCGAAAGGAATAGGATCTGTTTTATCCAGACATTTTTGAAACTCCGTAACATACTCCGGCGGAAATACGGAGGGAGCGCTGGCAATGAATTGCCCCAGTTTGATGTAGGTGGTACCAAGCCGTTCGAAGGTCTGTCGCAGCACCCTGGGCGCAGGTGCATTTTCAGCGGTTAACCAGTCCCAGCCTCCCTGACCAATTGCCAGAGCGGTTTGACCGATTCTCACTGCACCTTTAAAGAATGCTCCAATGCCATCTTCAATTCCTGCCATACACAATGGGCCTGGCAGGCGGGCCTGATTTCAACCGAATTTGAACTGAATTTCGATAATCGCAGTCCAGAATATCCACCGTTTCCACCCGTTCCAGTTCCAGCACAGCGGAACTGCCATAAACCCACAAACCCGGTTCCGGCAGATCCAGGCTGGTTTCCGGGATATCCAGAATTCGTTGCAGGCCCGTTCCATGATAGGGTAGCCTCCTGGCCTTCAGATGCAGCCTGTGATTTACAGGATCCATCAGCGTGGAACGATAGATATGAATTCTAAGACTGGCATCTACGAAAAACAGATTCACGGACTTGCGTTCAAATGGTAGATGCGGAAATTCCGTAGAGGAGACCGGAGTCATGGAATAATGGCTTGGAGCCGGTCTGAACATTCTGCCCGAAATAAAGTCAGGGTCCCGAAAGCTAGCTTGAAAGGAAGGGCCGGCGTAACTTAGATCCATAAGCCTTACCGGGCTGTTCTGAACTAGATATCCTTCCCAGCGTCGGTTGCCGGAAAACAGCAGGGCCTCCTGCCAGGTTTGATTCAAGAGCCTGCCGGCCCTAAGGCGAGCCAGGATTCTGTAAGCACGATTCAAATGAAAGGGTACAGAATCGGGTCCGTTGTAGAGCTTATCCGACGTACTCCAATCTTCTTCTGGATGCCAGCCAGCAGGTTGAACCATCAAATAGGAGAGGTACAGACAGTCTCCTTGCAGAAAGCCCGGAAATTGGTTACCTGCCACCAGGGATGGTGAGCCAGATTCCAGGGAAAGTCCCATCAATCTAAATCGTCTTTGCAGATAATAGAAGTAATCCTCCAGTCGCCGGGACAGCTTGCTCAGTCCCGGCAACCCCAGAATCCGGGGCAGCGGAGGCATAGCTTCCAGTTCCAGGCGCACTCCATGGGGCTGCAACCTTAGCCTCTTTCGGATGCGCAACAATTTCAGCACCGGGCGGCCACGCAGATCTCGGTGGAGGCCAGAAAGAGCCCGCAAAGCCACCTTGCGACTCAGTGGATGATCTACAGCCACAATCAGCTCATGGCTGCCCCGAAACAGACCGGGAATGGTTCTGGAAAAAAACCTTAAAATGTGGCGAATAAAATACAATGTTATGTCCTGACCTCAGGGCTTTTCTTTCACTATCGGAAGAATTGCCGATAAAGGTAGTATATGGCGGAGGAAAGTCAGCTTTCTCAAGAAGAGATCGATCAGCTGCTTGGCGGGGATTCCCCCGGTGGCGGTGACCAGGATGCAGCTGCAGATGATCTGGATCTGGATTCACTGCTCACCGATGATCCCGGCGGAGGTGGCGGCGGTGGTGATGATTCCGGCGGCGGCGACGATGCTGGAATGGACCTGGGCGACATGGGTCTGGACCAAGAATCTCTCAATGCCATAGCCGGTGCCGTGGGCGGATCAGGTCCCGGCGGAGGCGGAGGATCCGATCGTTCCGGGGCCAGTGCAGCCATCCCTGCTGCTCCTCCAGAAAACCGTGACAACGCTGAACTTCTTCTAGACGTCAACCTTCGTTTCTCCGTTGAGCTCGGTCGAACCCAGATGTACATTAAAGATGTACTGATGCTGGGCGAAGGTTCCATTGTAGAGCTGGACAAAAACGTGGGCGATGAGGTGGATATCCTGGTCAACGATCGACTATTTGGTCGTGGTCGCCTGGTGGTTGTAGATGAATTCTTCGCCGTACAGATCACTCAAATCCTGGATCCTATCCGCAGATACCGCTTGAGCTAAGAGCTCTCTCAGCACAGATATCATTGTTCGCTGCCCGGCTATTTCTGGTCCTCTAGTGCCCGCATTCCTGCCTGGCCTGGATCAGGTTAGGCAAGTCATGTCTCCGCCACTCTGTGGGCTGGCGGAGCCGTCATCCATCCAATGGACATTTTTTTCTATCTCCCCTAAAGATCCGAAACGTTGCTTCCCGATTCTACGCTCTTCATACCCGGCCCATTACAACAGGTTGTTCATGCATCTCCGGAATACTAAAGGATTATAACTTTAGATTTCCCGGGGAAAAAATGAATGGGTAAGGTGAAAAAAGTTCAAGCGCCTGGATGCATAATCCGAAATTCCGGGTCGAAAAAATTGCTCTGAAACCTAATTTCCGGTGTCCTTTTCGACGAAGCATAAACTGAGCCCGTCGTATTGGGAGGGAAAGGATGACCTCCTCATGAGCTCGAACTTTCACGGAGGAAACTTCTATGATTATTAACCACAATCTGTCTGCGATCAACTCGCACCGGACGCTGAAATTTCAGCACTGGGACGTTGATCGCAACATGGAAAAGCTGTCTTCCGGTATGCGTATTAACCGCGCCGGTGATGATGCTTCAGGCCTGGCAGTATCTGAAAAGATGCGAGCTCAGATCCGAGGCCTTCGTCAGGCGGAACGTAACACCGAAGATGGTATGTCTCTGATTCAAACCACTGAAGGGTACCTGGCTGAAGTAGCTGACATTGTTCAGCGAATTCGACAGCTGGCCATTCAATCTTCTAACGGTATCTACACCGGCATGGATCGCCAGATGATTCAGGTAGAGGTATCTCAGCTGATTGATGAGGTGGATCGTATTGCTTCTCAGGCAGAGTTCAACAAAATGAACCTTCTGCAGGGAGATTTCGCACGCGGTTCACGTGTTTCCTCTATGTGGTTTCACATTGGACCAAACCAGCACCAGAGAGAGCGTGTCTACGTGCAGACAATGACTGCTCAGGCGCTTAATCTGCGAAGGGGCGATGGCACTCTTCTTACACTATCAACGGCGGAGTTCGCGAATGATGCGATTGGTGTTCTGGACGACGCGCTAAACCGAATCAACAAACAGCGTGCGGACATGGGTGCCTACTACAATAGACTGGAGCATGCGGCCAAAGGGCTGATGGTAGCTTATGAGAATACTCAGGCTTCCGAGTCTCGAATCCGCGATGTGGATATGGCAGAAGAGTCGGTAGACTTTACCAAGAACCAGATCCTGGTTCAGAGCGGTACAGCCATGCTGGCTCAGGCCAACCTGAGACCTCAGGGCGTTCTGCAGCTGCTCCGATAAAAGCAGCATCGACTGCCATAAATGGCGTAACCCCGCAAGAAATTGCGGGGTTTTTTTATTTATTCCCAGGATGCCGGTACCGGAATGCGTTCATGGCTCTCAGTAAATCGTCCAAACCTGCGAAAAAGAATTCTTCAGCAAAAAAGAAGGCTGCAAAAAAGGATTCGGCAAGCTCCCCAAAAAAGTCCACAGGCTCTTCGAAGAAGTCGGTAGCAAAAAAATCCCGGGAAAAGCAATCCACGGCCAAGAAGTCCGGGGCCAAAAAGTCACCAGCAAAGAAATCTGCGTCTAAAAAGTTACCTTCTAAGAAATCTGCCGCGAAACCCACAAAGAAAGCCACCCAGGAATCGGCAACTCCGGTTCAGGCAGAGACTTCACTGGAAATTCACATACCCAGAAGGGATAGTGTTCGTATCTATTCCTGGAACGTGAACGGTATTCGGGCGAATATAAAAAAGGGATTCTTTGACTGGGTTAAGGCGGAAGCTCCAGACATTTTCTGTCTGCAGGAAACCAGAGCCACCATTGAGCAGCTAGAATCTGAAAAGAAATGCCGGCCCATCCTGGATCTAAAGCCCTATGAATCCCACTGGCATATCGCTGAGAAGAAGGGCTATAGCGGGGTGGCTACTTTCTCTGCGCTTCCGGTGCGAAAATCCTATTCAGGATTTCCTGATGATGACCCTTCCAGGAACTTCAACGAAGAAGGCCGAGTAATTATAACAGAACTGGATGAATTTGTGCTCTGGAATGTGTATTTTCCCAATGGAGGCCGTGGACCTGAAAGGGTGAAATACAAACTGGAGTTCTACGACCATTGTCTGAATATCTGGGAAGAAACTCGAAAGCAGGGAAGACCTCTCATCATTTGCGGGGATTACAATACAGCTCATAAAGAAATCGATCTGGCCCGGCCAAAAGAGAATCAGACCACATCTGGCTTCTTGCCAGAGGAGCGGGAATTTCTGGATCGGCTTGTTGATATGGGATATGTGGATGTATTTCGAAAGTTCAATCAGGAAGCCGGGCAATACACATACTGGGACCAGATTACCCGCGCCCGAGACCGAAACGTTGGCTGGAGAATCGATTATTTCTTTGTTACCGAAGAAACCATGCCTCTGGTTCAAAATGCTTTCAATCGTATGGATGTGATGGGAAGTGACCACTGTCCTGTGGGATTGGAGCTGAAACGACGTTAGTGGGCTGCTTTAGTCCCCTGGCCATTATTGGCGAAGCCATTGTTCGCGAATTGTTTGAGACGGAAAACCGAACGGAGTAGTCTCCAGGGCAACCTGTACTATGGATGAATATTTAAATTGTCTGGTGGATGTTCCCTTACCGGAGCTTGATGGGCAGTCGGCAACGGAATTCAATGAGTTTCGCCAGTCCGTTAAGCCGGTACGAGAAGTCTCCGGCATCAATCTTGAGTACACCAGAAACGTAGGTGAAGCCGTTTTTCAGGGGGTTCCGGATGAATCCGAACTTGCTCGCACCTTTGGATGTACACCCTATCGCGCGAAGCAGATACTGAACTTTGAAGTTCATTGCTTTCGCATGATGCGCATCCGCCTGGAGTCGGTGTCCTATGAGATATCACGGAAAACCGAAGGATATCTGGTGGCCGGGGAAGAGTTACTGGGCATTCTTGAGGAAAGGATCCGCCGTCAGGTAAATGGAATACTGAACCTCAATGCCAGCCTGGATCAGGCCGTGGAGCAATTTGGCGACTACTTCATGGACCATGTTACCGTCCTGGAAGGAACCCATGATGGAAAGCTGATTCGGTTCTATCTGGCCATTCGCCAGATGCAGGCGAAGATGGATCAATTTGAAATGTTTGGAACCAGCCAGTTTCACGAGGTTCTGGAAAGGCGATTACTCAAGAGGCTTGAGTCATCCGACGTGGGTACTGTTTCGGTGGATGCTTCGCAAAGCCCGGCGAAGGAAAGGGACTTTCCCGAGCCTCCTCGGGATCGGCGGGCCGAAGATTCCGCTATCTGGAAAAAATTCGAACAGGATCAACTGGGCGCTGCCGAAGATACAGAACCCCGGGAAGGTAGTATTTCCTGGGCGGCCAGCTTTTCTGCTCTGGGGCCATTCTTTACAGTTCGCATACTTCTTCGAAGGGGGCTCTACCCGGAGATTTTGCACTGGCTTCATCAGGATGAAGGACGTTTCAGTCCTGAACTTCCGCGAATCCTTTCTGACTGTCTTAAGGCCGAACAGCATTTTCGGGAACGAACCAATGAGGCCCCGGATGGGCTCCTGGAGGTGATAGGAGCTATTAAGCAGGTGTTGCGGGAAACTTAAACAAAGAATTCCGAGTCCATGGCCAGGTTTTTTTTGAGGTTCTGACATTTGCAGTAGTGCGAAATCCGCGGTCCGGGAAATATAGGAGGCGGGGACATCGTCGGAATTGCGGTGTCTTCACTGGACGGACGGGAAGCCAGCCCGGGGCGCAAGCCATCCATGTAATGTCAGGGCAGGCCCGGAGGATGCCATGGAAAAAGTAAACGGTATCGGAGGCTTTTTCTTCCGATCAGATAACCCGGAGTCGCTTAAAGAGTGGTATGCAACTCACCTGGGAATGCAATTCCCCATCTGGAGTCAGGATGCGGGTCCCACCGTGATAGCTCCCTTTTCTCAATCCTCTGACTATTTCGCAGCCGAGAAACAATGGATGCTAAACCTTCGCGTGTCCAATCTGGACGCCATGATTCAGCAATTAAAGGATGCGGGAATCAAGGTTATCACCGATCCAGAATGGAATTCGGAAGCAGGCAGGTTTGCCAGAATCCATGATCCAGAAGGAAATGCCCTGGAACTCTGGGAACCTCCACAGGACTAACGGGATAAAAAACAGAGCCTCTTCGGGGCCAGGTGCTATAGGCCATCAAAAGACCTCTGGTGGCTTCTTCGGTTTAGCTTCAGGTTTCGAACCGGGGGAACGCTGAATGTACTCAAGGAAGAACTCTGGAGTTACATGTCACTGGTTCTCTCTGTAGGTGCCCATCTGCATAGGTAAACTGGTATGCGACAGGGTGCATGGCTTTGAATTGATTGAACTCAGACAGATACTGCCGTGGCAGGACTTTCTGAATCCGCCGGCACCAGCCGGGCTCCCTGTTCGGTAAGCCAGTTCTGGATTTCGCTTTCCGAGTTTCCTTTTCTAAGACCCAGGTCTGCGAAAAGGCGGGACGAGGCTTTGCGTCCAATTCCGGGGATTTGCGAAAATGCGATGGAACCCATTCTGGACACTTGCAGAGGAAACGTTAGTCCGCGAATGGATCTTTCCTCTGCACCGGTAACGAAGCAAGTCATTGGAGTCTTATTTTCAAAGTATTGAGCAGCCTGACGATCATCCAGAGGTATCTTTACTGTGACCGGATAGGAACCCAGTGGCCGGCCCAGATAGTAGCCTTCATTGGTAGATTCCAGAATCACTTCATGGAGCAGGGTGCCCACCGGGAAATTCTTTAACAGAAATGCATGATCGATCTCTTTTCGAATCTTGTCCCGATAATAGATGAATCTCTGATGGATGCGCTCGGATTTTCCAGGACGTTTGCTTTCGCCGGTGCGCTGCATGCGATCCAGCCTGGTATTTCTGTAAGTGACGGTCTGGCGAATATTGATTCTTCGCAGTAGCAAGCCAGAATCAAGGATGTCTTTCAAGAACTTGTAATTGTACTCGAAGGTCTTTTCGGACTCCCCTGCCAGTCCATGAAGCAGGTTGAGTCCAGGAAGCAGTCGTGGCAACCCCTGGTCGCGCTTTGCGCCGAATTCGTTTACAATCTCTATTGCTCTTTTGATTTCTTCCGGGCTGGCTTTAAGATCGTTCTTTTTGATGACTTCGGGATCGGCGCTTTCCATGCCCATGGCTGCTGTGTCGCCGGCCGTATTGTATTTGCAGATGATTTCAATGATTTTGCGAGACTCATCCGGAAAGGTAGATATTAATCCAGGATTGATGTTATCCAGATGGAGGAGTTTTAGATCCGGCGCAGCCGCGCGAATGCCTCCGTAGAGCTGCTCCAGGCTGTCCGGTATGGGTCGGGGAAATGAGTTCTGAAAATCATTCATGTTCGGCAGATAGGTCATCAAGTCGGCCTGTCTTCCCAGACGAAAGTATCGGTTGCCCATTCCATACAACTCTTGCACTTCATCCAGGATACCATCTAGAGAACGGAACTCTGGTTTTCCATAGAATGCCTCGGTGCAGAAACTGCAAAAGACATCTCTGGTGCATCCGCGGTAGGTTTCCAGCTCAAGAATTAGATAAGGGCGATTCGGGTGTAGCTCTGTAAGAAATGCTCCGCGGGAAGCGTATCTATCTACCTGCTCATAGTTCCGCTTCTCTGAATAAACCGGATATCTGGATTTTTCAAAAATGGCCTCGGCTGCTTCTTTGATAGATCCTGGATAGGAAGCCATTCTTTCTGCATAAACTTCCAGATCTCCTCGAATCAAGTAGGCACCCAGCTCCCTTATCTCATCCTGGATGTTACGATCCGCATATCGAATGGGGCCTCCCAGAAGAATGGTGCAGGAAGGATCCTGTTTCTTTTGAAATCGAATAAACTCCAGAACTTCGGTCACCGTTCCGATCCTACCACCCAGGTATTTGCCTGGAACGGTGGTGCCGGCCACCAGAAGGATCAATTCATGGTCATCGGAAAGAGTTTTTCCCTGGTTGCGCCACTGATCCACAGTCAAATACTGGATCTTTTCTTGAGGGATTCCTCCTGCCACCAGGGCTCCGGCTGCATAGCGGCAGTAGGGAGAAAGATACGGGGGAACACCGAAGCAGGCCGGTTCATCCACATAGAAATCGAGTATAAGCATAAGGCAGTTCTACTTTACGGAAAGGCCAGCACGAGAAATCAAGACCTTTCGGAGACAGGTGTGACAGCCCGGAATCCCAGTAAAAGAAATAGTTCAGGGCCCCAGATTTTTATCGGGGTAATTTCCCTGCTTTTGAGCCTGTTTCTGGGATTTGCATCCCTTTCGGCCCAGCCAGCCCCTGATTCTGATTCCTCCGAGCTTCCTCCGGGGCTGGATCAGGAGCAAGCGGAGAGATTACAGCGCTTTCAGGATCTAATTAACGGACAGGATGTCCGAAAGGAAAGGTCGGAACTGGAAAAAACGCTGCTAGAGGCTGGCCTGGAGAATCTGAGCGAGGAAAGCCTGGATGCTCTTCTGGAGAAAGCCGGCCTTTCCACAGAAGGCACCCTGGAACAAAAAAGGGATCGCCTCAAGGTTCATATGGGCCTCCAGGAGCCGCCCAATCTTGCAGAGAAAGAAAAGCCCGGTCGAATCATGATCGAAAATGCGGCCGAGGGTGAATACATCCGTGGTGAGGAAGATTCCCGGGGTCTCCTGAAATTGCGAGGCCGGATTCGCGTCCGGGTAGGGGATGGATACTTCCTGGCAGATCTTGTAATCGTAGACTCGAAGAGAAAGGAAGTCTATGCAGAGGGAAATGTAGTCTACAAGAGCAAAGATACCCTCATTCGCGCAGAACGAATTATCTACGATCAGAGACTGGGCGCAGGTATCATGTACAATGCTTCCGGATTCAAAGATCCGGTGCATTTCATTGGCGAAAATGTCCGCCAGCTAAGCGAAGGTAAACTCAGTGTAAGTCATGTTTATTTTACTGGATGTGCTGCAGAGCCCCCGCACTATAATTTCTATGCCCGCCGCGTCTGGCTTTACGAAGATGATTCCCTGGCTGCGGCCGGCGTACTTTATTATGTAGGCGGCGTTCCGTTGCTACCTCTTCCTTTTCTCTATGCTTCGGACTGGGGCACAGGAGTGATTTCGCAGTTCGGTCATAGCCAGGTGCAGGGATTCTTCTGGCAGAACACATATCAGTTCAGTGTTCCGGAAGCTCTAACCTCCAGTTTTCTGCCCATGGGCTATCGCATCACTGCGGATTACTATGAAAATACCGGCGAAGTATTTGGCCTGGAGATGTTTCGCTTCAGTCCAAATTTGAATTACTATCTGGATCTGGAAGCCGCCCGATTCAAGCGATACGAAATTATCTCCGATTACCGGGAAAGGGATCAGATTTCCGTCACAAATCAGGTGCAGCATTCCGATGGTACCTACGGCAAGGAATATCATAAATGGTACAAAGCCTTCGCTCTGGTGAACTGGAGAAATGCAGATTACCGTGAAAACTCGGTACAGACCCTGAACATCCGCTACGAAGATTATTCCTACAATACCTACGAATACGAATTTGGAAGCCGCTATCAGCCAGTGAGCACCATCCCCGCTTTATATCAGAACTCCGAGGCAGGACGAGGGCTTATTCGAAATGATACAGACTGGAATCTGGTGTACAGCGACCAGCGCGATGACCTGTCTATACGGGTGCAGGCCTCTCGTAGAAGGATCTGGATTCAGGATGTAAAGTTCGAGGATTCTAGATACTATCCAGCCTATGATGTGGTGCCGGATGTAGAACTGGAAAAGAACATATTTCTGGGGCGAGATCCCTGGTTTGATCTTGCTTTCTACTGGGATCATGCCCTTTCTTCCGATCTTACCAAGCAGTATTCTTTCGGGGAGGTGGATCAGAGCCTCAACCATAACGAGTATCAAACTGCATTTCGCACCTATGTATCCTGGTATCCCTATTTTACCTTCCGGCCGCTGGTGGGCTACGGTGCGCGAAAGACTCTGCCATACGGAAACAATCCCACCGGTGAAGCTTACGAAGCCCTGGATGCACAGGCCCAGAAAGATAGCTATCAGTATTATTTCACTGAAGATGAAGTAACCCTGGGACCGGACGTTCTTTTTGTTCGAGCGATCTACCGACGCAAGGACTCATTCAAAGAGGAGCTCAAAGATCGGGGCACATTGAACTTTACCGGCTTTACAAACAATCAGAAGGTAAATGAAACAGAAGTATCCCTGGAGTCTTACCCTCTGCAGGATGTTTCTTTTAGCGTTACAAGTATTTACGACCACAAAGAATACGAATACGATATAAAGCCGGAGGAACGTTGGTACTATCCGGTTTTCCGCACGGATGTGCTAATCGATTTCTTTGATCCTTTTGGCTTTGATCGGGATAATCTGCTCAGCCGGCGTAAAGGCCATTTTATGGATCTTCACATCACCAACGATTATGTGTATGATCCAATCAATAAAAGGGATCATTCCAATATCTTTGGGGTTAACTTCCAGACCGGCGGATTCGATCTCTGGATTCTCGAGCGATTGCGATACTTCGAGATGGGCTTCTACTGGTACCATATCTACTATGACCGTTCACTGGATCATATGCGCTTCAATGTGAAGATGGACATCCAGCTCACCCGTACCATATACTGGGAAATGGAACTGGAGTCCAGAGCCACGGATCCGGCCAGATACAATGCAGCCCATGATCCGCGATATTCTCTGGCAAACCAGAGCCTGTACACTCCAGAGAATGAGCGTCCTGTGAATTTTTCTACAGATGTATTTAATGGAACCGGTCTGGCCGGGGAGCGAGCGCGCCAGAATGCGGTATTCAATGTGGGATTTTTTGAGACTGCCTTTATCATGGATCTTCATGACTGGGAGATGCGAGTGGGGTATCGTCTGGAGCAGCGAAGCATACTGGGCGGCTTGAATACAGTTGAAGTAGTGAACTTCTATGATAACAAAGTCTTCTTTTCTCTGACTCTGCTCCGCTTCGATGTAGGAAATATATCCTCAAGACCGTCACGATTTATCCTGAATCGACAGAGAATCCGACCATCAGATATTGGCCGTGGAGGCTATTCCGCAGTAGGACCATGATTCGAGAAAGAAACCAAAGCATGAAGCTGGGCCTTATTGGTCTGGATGTAGTTCTGGCCGGCCTTTCCTTCAGTCTGGCAACCATACTGCATTTCTTCATCATCGATCCTCAGAAGAGAGCATTTGTGAGCCCGGATGACCAGGGCCTGTTTGCTCCGGCCGGCCTCTTCCCGGACGGATATGCGGTACTCAGTGCTTATTTCTTTCCCGGTTTGTTTTTCTGTCTTTCGCAGATCCTGGTTTTTATCGTTACCGATATCTATCAGCCTGCACGCTCCAGGCATCCCATCCGGGAAACTGTTCTCATTGGCCGTGCAGTATTTCTGAACCTGGTAATTGTTCTGGCATTTCTCTTCTTTTACCGGGGTGCCAGCCTCAGCCGTCTGGTAATTCTATATACTGCGATTCTCTCGGTAGTGCTTCATGGTTCCGGTCACTTCCTGTTTCGTCTGTATCTAATGCGGCTTCGCCAGAAAGGGATTTCTGTGCGAAACATCTTGATTGTAGGAAGCGGTCGGCTGGCCTTTCGATTCTATGAGAAAGTAATGCGAAACCAGATCTACGGCTATCGAGTCCTGGGAGCGGTGGGAACGAAGAAGGATTCCCACCCCACCATGGTTAATCATCTGCTGGGTCCCATCAAAGACTTTGAAAAGCTGGCAAAACAGCTGAATCCAGACATAATCGTATATGCCCTTTCCGAGGATCACAATCGATTGCAGAAGGTAGTGGAGTTTTGCGATTCCGAGGGCTTTGATTGCCGTATAGTGCCGGATATGGTGGATTTGATCACCAGTCATGCAAGAATCGAAGATATGGATGGAATGCCCGTGCTTACGTTACGGGACATTCCTCTGAAGAACGGTTATAATCGCTTTCTCAAGCGAAGCTTTGATGTGCTATTCTCTGCGCTGGCCATTCTACTCACCTTTCCATTCTGGCTACTTTTGGCCATTCTGGTAAAGCTGAGTTCACCCGGTCCCATCCTATTTGCACAGCAAAGAGTGGGCCTGGACCGAAACCTTTTCAAATGCTATAAGTTTAGAACCATGGTTGTGCAGGATGAAAGCGTCTCCGATACAACCTGGGGTAGCAAGCAGGATCAGCGGGTTACAGCCATTGGGCGACTACTTCGTAGAACATCTCTGGATGAGCTACCTCAGTTCATAAACGTTTTTATGGGAGATATGTCTGTTGTTGGTCCGCGCCCGGAAAGGCCACACTTCGTAGAGCAGTTTAAAACTCAGTATGATCACTATATGCGCAGGCACAGCGTAAAATCTGGTATTACAGGCTGGGCTCAGATCCAGGGACTCCGAGGAGATACTTCCATCGAAAAGAGAGTGCAGGCAGATATCTACTACATTGAAAACTGGTCTCTGTTGCTGGACATAGTTATCGTTCTTCGCACAGTCCCCTCTTTGATCAGCAATCCAGGGGAATAATCTCGGTAAGCCGAGTCCGGCACCATTATTCAGCTTCAGTTAACAGGATTCCAGCAGCAGCTCCAGGTGGTTGCTTCGAATGTAATCTCTGACAGCAGCGAGAAGAAGCGTCCAGCCGTGGGCGCGAGACTATCACGGATGGAAGTTCGCACTGGGTGCACTTGCTAACCATGAAGCCGGCCTTAAAATGGATCTGTAACATTACTCACCGGTTTCTACTTTTCCTCTCATCCAGCCCTGGCGCGATGCAACTGAATGGGAAGAATTGCACTTCTAGAGCTTCATCTGGCCAATGTTCTGCTCAGTAGCGCCTTGTTGTTCAGTCGCTGGATTGATGCTCCGGTTCCCTTCGTCATAGCCTCCAGGTGTGTGGTGGCCGCGGCCGCTCTGTGGATTTTTTTGCGCCTGTCCGCCAGCCGGAGCCCCATGGGCTGGGAGGGGAAGCAATCCAAACTTCCATCAGCGGAACGTATGCAATCGGAACGGCTAGTATTGGAAGGTATACAGCCGGGTAGCTTGCCATTGGCAGGCCTGTCGAAGAGAGCAACCGGAAGCAAGGAAATGATCTTCCTTGCTTTGAGCGGAGTACTTCTGGGCGGCCACTGGATTGTCTTCTTTTATGCCGGGCGCATCTCCAGCATCGCTCTGGCAGTGGTGACCATGCATACTTATCCTTTAATGACTTCACTCATAGAGCCCTGGCTGGAGGGTTCTGTGGACTTTCGCAAGTATCGAACCGATGTGTTGCTTGCTCTTGTGGCATTTCTGGGTATCGCCTATATGGGATCGGCCACTTTGCAGCGCGATGGTCTGTTTCTGGGTCTTATGGCTGCGGTATTAATTACGGCCCGCAATCTGGTAGTGCGGCGTCGGCTGTCTGCTGTATCGGGAGCCCGTAGCATGCTCTGGCAAATCGTATCTGCAGGTATTCTGCTTTCTCCTGCGCTATTCTATTATCCATACCGGGGCTACTGGCCCCAAACTTCGGACCTGGTCTTAATTCTAACGCTGGGTCTTCTGATTACTGCTGTGGCCCATACGCTTCTTACTCGTGCCGTGGTAAAGATGTCTGCTCGAACCACTGGTATAATCGCTTCTGTACAACCACTGTATAGCGCAGTGGCTGCCTATTTCTTCTTTGATGAGATTCCTTCATCTGCCGTATTTCTGGGCGGTGGTCTGGTGCTGGGATCGGCCATGCTGGAATCCTACAGATATAGTAAAAGGACCGCTGAATGAAAGAACCAATCTATATGGTAGATGCCAGCGCCCCTTTTTTCGTACGGCATAAGCGAAGGAAGGATGCGAATTCGCATAATAGCATAAACTGGTCCAAGGCACCTACCCATGAACTGACCCGGGACGGAAAGGTAAAAAAGAAAACCCATAAAAAGATTCGGGAAGGCTTTGAACTGTACGTAAAGCGATTGAGCCGGCTGGGGTATAATGCTGTTTCCATCGATGAATTGGCTTATTTGCTGTGGCCCACCGGCGACTGCCAGGGATTGCCGGTGCAAAAATGGGTGAAGAAATACAGGAAACATTACAGACGATTGCTGGAGATTTCTGTGGATCACGGTATGACTCCGTATCTTACATCGGATGTATGGTATGCCATTCATACTCCGGCTGGAATGAGTAGAAAAGCATTGTTTGACCATATGGCCCGGAGCATGGATGCATTGCTTGAGGATTTTCCTGAACTGGGAGGAATTATTCTCCGCATAGGCGAATCCGATGGGGTGGATGTCATCAGTCCCTTTCGCAGTCAGCTACTGTTAAAGCGACCGGCCCATCTGAGACAATGCCTTCAGGCTCTTTTGCCGGTTTTCGAAAGGCATTCCAGAATGCTGATTTTTCGCACCTGGACTCTGGGGGCAGGAAAGATTGGAGATCTTCTCTGGAATCGCTCAACTTTGAATAGTAGTCTTCCAGAGGAATGCCTTAAAAGTGAATCATTTCTGCTTTCCTATAAATTTTCTCAGTCCGACTTTACTCGCTATCAGCCACTGAATCCATTTGCTTTGAACAGTCCCGCTCCCTATATTCTGGAGCTTCAGACCCGGCGGGAATATGAAGGCTTTGGCGAATTTCCCTGCTTTGTAGGATTCGACTATGCCACGTATGCGAGACAGTTGCGCCAGAACCGGATGCTAAGAGGAATACATGTCTGGTGCCAAACCGGAGGCTGGTCCAGGTTTCGAAATTTCAGCTTTTTGAAAAGGCGTTCTTATTTCAACGAACTGAACACAGCAGTGACCCTGGAGCTTTTCAAGAATCAGGGGAATGTGGATCGAGCACTGGAAAAGTCCGGATTCAAGGGTCAGGATCTTTCTCGGATGAAGCGATTTCTGGAATTATCCGACGATCTAATCAAGCAGGTGCTGTATATACCCTCGTTCGCAGCTCGCACTCTTTTCATAAATCGATCTCGCATTCCTCCTCTGGTGCACATCCTCTGGGATCGAATCACCGTAACTTCATTGATTGCATTCATGATTCAGGTCTATTCCAGGGATGTTCCGTCGGATCTGAAAAAATCTGATGCTGCCATGGCCGGACTTCCCGAGATGCGAAAGCTGGCAAGAAAGTTGAACATTGACTACGACATAGACTTTCATGAAGGCACCATGGAGCTAATGCAATTATCGCAGCGGGCACTGATTTCGCCGGACCATGCATCAGGGAAAGCTCTGGCTGATTATTTTCAGAACTATAGAATGAACTATCCGGGAACATATGAATTGAAACTGCAGATTGAAACTTCCCCGGGAATCATTCGAAAACCTATATTGGGCTCTGTTCTGAGGCTGTTTATCCGGGATCAGCCGAAGTACCGATTCTTTGATAAAGTCCTGTTTGGTCTTTCCGGGCCTTTTATTGTGTATGTGCTGTTGCCAGTGCTTCGTCGCTACCTGCCAGGTACGCTGGACCAGCAGGCCATGCCTCTGGCAGAGCTTATTCGCTAAAATTCAGGTTCCAGGTGTAGCCCAGAGTGACAGGCAGGTCTTTCGTGCGAACCTGTTTGATTTTTAATTCCTGTAGATTATGCTCTCGAATACCTTCCTGTATTCTGTATCCTTGAAACAAACCGGCGCCTGTAAGACCAAGATGTAAGGCAATGGAAAGATGCGAATAGTTTTGAGCTCGTCCGGCCCGGTTCTCCATCTGCTGGCTGCTTAAATAATCTCCGCTGTAGGGATCGGCATATTCCAGTCCTGGTCCATAGTACAGATCAGCGATGCGCGCTGCATTGGCCGCGCTATTATAATTGATATAGCGATTATGATAATGATAGGCGCCATACAGAGTTATCAACCTACCGAGAAGAAGCAGTCCGCCGCTAATATAGGATTCATTTCGAAATGCATTGTATCCGGGAATGAAGATTTCGGGCCAGATGCCATATTCCTCTCTGGATTCATCCGGCGAGTCTGCCGCCAGATATTCTGGATTCGCCAGACAAAGGATGATGGAGACCAGAACGAATGCCCGCAGTTTTCGCAAAATGATTTCGGATAACCCGGTTTCCGGGGCTGACTCAAGAGATGTGAGTGCAGCTGGCTTTTCCCGGGCCAATTCCGAGTAGCCGGACTCTCGCTCAGGCCCCTTTTCTTCTGAATATCCAGGGTATTTCATAGACTTAGCTGCGCGAAATTACTGGGCAGGCTTTCCGATCCTCTTTCATGGGCTGTAACCGCAAAGTATACGGTGCCGTTGAATGGATCGGAAGCAATGGAATAATAGGTTCTGGAAGTGGTGGCCAGGCGATAGCGATCCTGATAGATATTGGCCGGTGGGCTGCTCAGAAAGAAATAGATTCTGTAATCGTTCCAGATGATCCCTGTATCTGGATCTACAGAGGCCTGCCATTGCAGATAGATACTTTCGGACGGTACATCGTAAACGGCGGTTAGATTGGATGGTGCGGATGGACGCTGAACACCTGCGATGAGCAAAGGAGACAACAGATAGTATTCAGCAGAAACCGGGTTCGGGGACTCGCAATGGGAAGTAAGTGAAATACAGAGAAACCCGATGGTTCCGCGTAGCATGCCGGCCAGCCACCCTTTGATGATTTCCCAGGCTTTCCTGAATGCTCCGGAATCCACAGGGAAAAGAGTCAGGAGGCCGGGATTCTGGAAAGCAGGTTTTTCAGATTACCTTCGATGGTCTCATTATCAGGACAGAGAGAATGGGCTTCCCATAAATGCTTGAGAGCAGCATCGGATTGTCCCTGCAGCATGAACACCAGACCCAGATTGTTCTCACTGAAGCAGCGGTTGTTTTTTTCTTTTGAGAAGGCTACCCTGGCCCGGTCATAGTTCCCATTCATGGCCAGTTCCACGCCGCTGGTATCGGGATCGGATTTGCCATCTCCGGAACTGAGAAAGTAGAAGCTATGATGGCAGTCGCAGTTCCCATCCTTTACCTGGAATCCGTGCACTCCGGGAGCGCAGTGGACCATCAAGACCGCCAGGGAAAGTGATATAAACGTATAGATTCGCTGAAGAAATTTCATGGTATTTACTGGTGACGGTCGCCCACCATATTTTTCAGTCCGTCGCTGCCTCCCGGTTGCCAGTTGCATATACCCGGGGTGCACAGGAATGCTGGAATAGGGTTGTGGGCTGCATCGGCTTTCGTGCAAAACATCCCTGGAAATGGGTTGCCAGCATATACCCATACCGGGTATATGTAGTTTTCCTGAGGCGGGCAGTGGGATCCGGAATAAATGCGCGACGAAAGGGATGAAAACCAGTAAAATAAGGATTGTGCAATCATAGACATTTCGGGAATTGGTGGGACATGGGTCGAATCGCAATCATACTTCTTATCAGCATTGTAGCGCTCTCTTTCGGGCAATGCAAGAAAGATCCGGATGCAACTCAAGAGGCTCTTATTGAGTATCTTGTATTGTGTCCCACAGGCATTGATTCCTGCTACGACACCTGCAGTACTACCACGGGATATCCGGGGGATGGGTCCAATTTTCGGGCTTTTGAAACCTGCACTGCCGATTGCGATGCCCGCTGCAGCACATCCACTCTCTTTCTGTCTGTTTCTGATTGAACGCGCAGTTCCCGAGGGCGGAATTCTTATCTATCTTTGTAATATCACGGATCTCACCGATTGCACGGATTTTACCTATTTCGCTTTCTGAAGCTCGCTTATTTCTGCGTTTAGATCGGCCAGGAAGTAGTACACATCCGGAAGCTGGTCCTCATACACTTCCTTGTTCTGCAATGCCAGGGACTGAAAGCGCATGAGCCCCTGCATGAGCTTCTGCCTCAGTTCTTCCTTCTTCTGTTCCGGAACCCGGAGGTAAGGGATTTGATTCCAGGCCCGAACAATAAACATTCGAACTTCAATATAGGTTCTCTGTCTTTGCAGCGTAGGAATGCGAAAGAAGATACTCTCCGTTTGCACCAATCCCAGAAACTGAACCAGATTTCGATTGGCCTGGGATATATGAAACTGGCTTTCCCGGGTTAGCTGTGCATTGTGGGAAATCCACAGAAAAGCAGGCAGTACCGTAAACATTACCGCTCGTCGTAGCCAGAGAAATAGATAGGGCTCTTCGCGAACAAAAATTCGCAGATACAGAAATACATGAAGCGGCCCCTGGTAGAACGAAAAAAGATCCCAGTCCGCTGGAAATCCAATAACCGGATTCCAGATAAAGCTATGACCCAGAAAGCACAGGAATACGGCCAGACTGAAGGCTTCGGATGGATGCTTTTCTGTGTAACCCAGAAGTTTTTCTTTGATACGATCCAGAGCTGACTTCCAGCGGTTCGTATTTTTACTGGCATCTGCTTCAGTCTCATTATGGGCCAGCTCTGGACTGCCATTCGCGGTCTCATCCGATGTATGTTCAATTCCGGATGCCTGGCTACGACGATCTGTCCATCGTTGAAGCAGTCTACTCAGGAACGAAGCGGTGGAACGAATCCAGATCCGTGGTGCAGGCAGCCAGATTCCGCTCAGTCCAATCAATGCCGGGGCTACGAGAATCAGGATGTTCAGCCCCTCTTTAAGATGCTGCAGTGAAATCAGTCGATGGATGGGGTATATAGCTGGCTGAAAGGCAAAGGATTTGTGCAATTCAATAGGATTGGAAATAACAAAGAAGAAATAGTACCATACGATGCCCAGCACAGCCAGGCCGGTAAGTACAGCTCTTCCTGCATATTGAAAGAAGAGCTTCCAATTGATTCGGCGAGATTTGCTGGAAAGTATTAGCACCAGAAGCATCAGAGCTGGCAGCGAAAATACCAGCACCATATGATGGGCAGCGCCCAGGGCTGCAAAGAGGGCAGGGAATTCTGGATACACAGTGCGATGCGCTTTCCATCGCTCAAGTTGCACAATACCCGCCACTACAGTTAGAAATAAAAAGAACGATGCAAAACTATAATTCTCTACATAACCTGCATAGAGTTGCATGGCCGGCACAAAAAATAGCAAAGCAAAAGCAGCCAGTCTGCGCATCAGCTTCAGTCTATCGGTGATCAAAAAGATTGTAAGAGCATGCAGAGTACCTGCGATGCAGCTCACCAGGCCAATGGCATCGGCAGCGGACATTCCGGTGTCATTGTTCAGCCAGAGATAGATCCTGGATCGCCAGAACAGAGCCAGGATTTCATCGAATGTTCCCAGATACCCCAGCTGGATGGCATGGGCAGGGAGATGCTCCAGGAGCAGGAGACTATCGCCCAGTCCTTCCGGCGGTGGAAGGAATCGACGCATGCGAATAACCCACAATCCATAGAATATGAAGGGAGCCAGAACCGGTGTCCATAGTAGACTGCGCAGCGTTGGTCGAGTAAACGGAAATCTATGAGGATAGGATGTGCGAGTCCAGGACTCCAGTTTTCTTACAATGCCAGTGTTCTTGAAATAGGGCTCCAGAGGAAGAGCCAGAGGCAAAAGCATCAGGATCAGGGCTGCATGGCCATGGTAATGCTTGAGGCCAAACCCCAGGCCTCCAGGGGTGGTAAGGGATAGAGCTGCCAGACAGAGCAGAAATAGCAGCGGAATCATTCCGAATCGGACTCCAGGGTAACCGGCGAGTTATTGTCCAGAAAGCGTAAACGCTTCTCATTCCAGTCCTTTTCAAATCCCATCATGATCTTTCTGGCCGGCCAGGATTCCAGCAGATCCCTCATACGTCGGTTCTGTTCCAGAAGCGTTTCGATGGTCTGTCGACTGATTCGCTTACCTTTAGATTTATCGGGCTCGCCGGATCCCGATGCTGGAGAATTCGCAGTGGAATTCTGGTTTTCATCATCTTGCGAAAGACTCATCTAATCGCTCCCATTGCATGAATCTGGGAATATAACCCAGGCGGCTCTGAATGCGTTCAAACCTGGTTTCTGGAATCCCTTCCGGTCTTTTCAGACTGTAGCCAGGTTCGGGCATGTTGCTTCTCCAATGATCGGGATAATTGCGAAATCTCTTCAGGATTCGACGGCTGTAGGGACCATGATCTGTGGCAATATGCAGAAGCCCACGACCGCGCATGAGTCCATGGACCGTATTGGGAAAATCGGGCTGAATCAATCTGTGTTTCCAGTGTCTCTTTTTGGGCCAGGGATCCGGAAAGTTAATAAACACAGTGTCAAATGTATGAGAGGGAAACAGCTCCGTAAGAAACCAGGAGAAATTCACAGGCAGGATCCTCAGGTTCTCCAGCTTCCAGCGGTCAATTTGCTTTAGTGTGGCAGAGATTCGGTCCGGCTTGATTTCCATGGCCACCATCTCTTGATCCCTGTGCTTCATGGCCCACTGACCGGCGAATTCTCCCCATCCACTACCCAGCTCCAGAACCCTGGGCTTCTGCGGAGAGCCGAACAGCTCCTCCACCTCCAGCGATCGGAATTCCTTCCAGTGGATGACGGCCGGATGCTCAAAGTATTTTCTGGGTCTGGACGCAATGTGAAAAAGTTTCTTTTGTAGTGCTACGGAGGTCATGATTGCTTTTTTCCCAATGATCCGCTCTAAACTGGCCGAAAATAGATAAGTACGCCTTTATGAATAAACATAGATCTATGAGGATGAATCGGTGCAAATAAAATTGTGGGGAGTTAGGGGCTCATTGCCATCTCCTCTGGACCCCAGGGATTACAGAAGCAGAATCCATGAGGTTCTGGAAAAAGCCAGATCCATCTGGAAGGATGAGCCTTCTCTGTCTGTAGAAAAAGTCTATGAGAAGCTCAGTCCGCCGCTGGCTGGCATTGTGGGTGGAGACACTACCTGCGTCGAGGTTCGTAGCGGCGATGAGCAGCTAATATTCGATATGGGCACCGGTGCCAGGCGGCTGGGTTATGATATGATGGCCCGGGGGCATAAGGGTGACCTGCACATCTTGATGACCCATACTCACTGGGATCATATGCAGGGATGGCCTTTCTTCGCTCCTGGATTCATTCCGGGAAATCACGTACATTTTCATTCCTGCATCCCGGACTGCGAGGATCGTTTTACCAGACAACAGCAGTTCGAATTCTTTCCTCTGGGCTTTCATGATATGCCTGCAGAAAAAACCTTCCATACCTATGAGCAGGGAGACCAATTCAAGGTGGGTTCCTTTGACATTACTACGGAGGCCTTGATTCATCCCGGCGGCAGCACATCCTACAGAGTGGATACCGAAGATAAAACGTTTATCTTTGCCACAGATACGGAATTCTATGGGGAAGATCTGGATGAGTTGATCAAGGCGAAAAAGCCATTCTTCAAGGATGCAGATCTGCTAATCATGGATGCGCAGTATTCACTGAGAGAGTCCGCCCAGAAGATTGGCTGGGGACATACGGCCATGGTTATCGCTGTGGACTGCGCCATTGAATGGGGCGTGAAGAAGCTGGCGCTAACGCACCATGAACCGGCCCACGATGATTTTACAACCTATAAGCTGTTCGAAGAAGCCCTGGAGCACAACAAACAGTACGGTGATAAGCTGGAGCTGCTACTGGCTCGTCAGGGAGAGACTCTGGAGCTTTAGTAGCTCCCTTCGGGTCTGTAGATCTTGTCGTAGGAGCCCTCTGGTTCCAGCATCTTATCTCTGCCTTCCAGGTTTTGCTCCTTCTTGAGCTGTTCGATCTTCTTCTTTTCTTCGATGCTCTCTACCACGTCCTTTTCCAGAGCTACCTGAAAATAGCGAGGCTCTCCCAGGAGTCTCCATTCCCGGTAGAATACCTTGCTGCCGGTGCGAGCCACATTGGAATAACCTTCGAATCGGTTTCCTCCAGGGGTCTGAAACTCCGTGTAGCGATCATGGGTATCCCGTTCGTTTAGCTTATCGATCTCTTCCTGGATGGATTTTCTGTAGTAATCCGGAGTCTTCTTCAGGGTAAATCGAAAGGGACCTTTCTCGTAGTTCTTATATCGCTGGATAATTTCGCTCAAGGTATCTTCGTTGTCCTGACGAATTTCGCGAAAAGGTGTATTGGTTGCTCTGGGACAGGCCCCGGATTCCAGGGTCGTGCATAGTTCCTGAAGCACCGGATCCACCAGGGTCAATTCCACATATACTGTTACATACTCTCCCGAAGTCGGGACTTTTGTGAGTATTATGGATTGAGGAATTCGATCGTTTTCATCGAATGAGCGCAGGGAATAGGATCTCTTGACAGTTTCCTTTTCGCCGCCTGCTTCTTCAAAAGGAACGGTGGTATTCTCCTCTGTGACCAGAACCTCCTGTTCATCCTGCTGGATTCTGGTTCTGGTTACCTTCACTGCCTGAAAGTTAATGGGATTGGTTCCCAGGATTTCGCCTCTGGAGTTTCTCACAACAATCCGATGTTCCAGAATGCGTCCCTGCTTGATGGCCTCTACAATGTGAATCCCGGCTCCCTGAAAGGAAAGGTTCAGAAGCATGTAGTCCTGACCTTCTCTGGTTTTTCGAATAACCACTCTTGCCTGGCCATCCGAGGCCTTCACCATCGGCTCAAGGATTATCTTCTTTAGATTGATCAATGGCTCCGGGCGCGAGGGAGGGGCCATGGTGGCTGCTGTTCCACAGCCTGCGGTAAGGGCTCCAAGGAGAATCAAAATGCAAATGAGAGCAGTGGAGGGGCTGCTGATTCTAAATGTCTCAGACAGGGCGGCCCCAGGGGCCATACCGAAGCCCGTCGGAATCGCTGCATTCCTGCGGAGTATTTGCGGTGTCGGTTTCATGGTCGAAAGTCCTTCCATGTAAAGTTTTTGTTCAGGAAGTAATTACTCACAGTGGCTGCTGCCAGGCCCACTGCATAGGATCCATACTTACTGATGGGTTCTGAATCCATGCCGGCCAAAAAACCGTTGGTATAAAGTAGCTGGAAGACACTGATCTGAACGAACAGTCCCAGTAGAGAGATTAATTCAAAATAGATAAGTCCTTTGAGTATATCCAGTCCGCGATGTCTTACTTCAAAGAAGGTGAGATAGTTATTGAGCAGGTAGTTGGAGACAATAGCCAGTTGATAGCCAAAGGGAACGGAAAGATGCACCGGGCCCAGGGCATCCAGTAATCCAGTATCTACCCTGGGGAAGTCCAGAGCTTCTCCTACATAGAAGCCGGCAGAGTTTACAATTATCCCGGTGGCCCCTACGGTAACATACATTGCAAAAGTGGAGGATAAATAATGGCCAAATCTAAGATCAAAAAGAGCAACAAGATAGTTTCGCACTACCGATCCGCTTAGCTTGGTTTCTCCATGCTGTCGGTTACGAAAGTGATATCCCAGTTCTTTCATTTTGAGACCGGGTGTTCGACCAATGAACTCCAGCAGGATCTTGAATCCTCGAGGATTGATGCGATTGGCGGACTTTTCAAATACATCCCTTTTCAGGGCGAAGAATCCGCTCATGGGATCCTTGATTTCCAGGGGAAGAAAGAGTCGCGCCAGGAATGTAGCTACCCAGCTAATAAATCTTCGGCGTCTGGACCACTGGCCGTAACTTCCGCCTTCCTCTGCTCGGGAGCCCACCACCAGGTCAAAGCCACCCTGGAGTGTTTGAACCATTCGCGGCAATAGAGCCTCATCGTGCTGTAAATCAGCATCCATAACAGCGAAGATTTCTCCTTCCGCCACTTCCATTCCGGTGATTACGGCACTGGAAAGTCCTCGGTCGGTAATTCTTCGAATCACTCGAATGGAATCATCTTTTGTTGCTATGTCCTCTGCGATTTCCCATGTGCGGTCCGGGCTGTTATCGTCAACTACCAGGATTTCATGGGAAACCTCTGAAAGTGCAGTCCTTAACTTCCCCAGCAGAATCGGTAGATTCGTGGACTCATTGTAGGTGGGTAGAATTACAGAAAGAGTGGGGCGTTTTCTAGTCATGGATTGAGAGGCTTAGTTTAGATCACTGCGGCACCTGACAGTTCCACGGAAAATGGTTCCGGAATCGCTTACCATATTCATTTCCAGGTCAGCGTATTGTACCGTACTGTTGTCCGAAGAAAGGGAGAATCCATCCTTCCAGCTTATGCTTCCGCTGGAAGCAGTGAACGAAATTCCCTGCCAGGTACTTACAAAAATAAAGGTCTTGGAAAGCCCGCAGGTAAGTCCATCCGCCGTTTGGCAGGTAAGTGGTCCTACGCCATCGCAGGTAATTCCGTCTGTGGTAGAACATGTCTGACTGGTGGCCGAGATGGGTGTCAGGCTGTATTTGGTTCGGTAAAGATCGTAAGTGTAGCGGAGAATCATTTGCTCTCCGTACTTAAACGTATAGAAGCTTTCGATATCAAAGCTATCGGAATCGGAGGAACTGCTGGAACTGGAGCCACTATCCGAGTCCGAAGCTTCAGCCGTTGCGTCCCCGCAGTAGGGAGTCTGGTCATTGTCCAGCTCCGCAAAAAATGTAATGTAACCATCGGTGCCTACCAGAGGTCCAATGAGATCCCCTTCGGCCACTTCGTCATCGCTTGTGCATCCGCCCAGGATCAAAAGCCCGGTAAGCAGAAATGATAGTAATTTAAATGTTCGCATAATTCTCCCCGAATCGGTACGATTATCGACTTTCGGAGGCCACTTCTTCTTTCAGTCGGTGCAGATTTTTTTCAAAATCTGAAAAGCCTCTGGATCTGAGCAGAAGCTTACCTTCTGGATCAACGTAGGCCACACCCTCTGAATATACAAAGATTCTTTTTACTTCAAGAGGAAGTTGTGTGTATTTTCTGCTGGATGGATTCAAAAAACTGAGATAATTCTTTCGTACGAGCAGGAATTCCTCTTTTTCTGTGACATAAAATAGGTCATCGCGGATTCCCACATCGTATTCCGGGCCTTTCCGATTGGGAAGGTTCACCATCTGAAGCTTATAATTCCCGGCAGCTCCCGTATACATGAACACAGCCGGATCTCCGGAGAACAGGCTTTCTGCCTGCAGTTGTTCGTTTTCATCATTCTGTAAAAAATCCCTTGGAACAGATCCAAACAGTTTTGGGCTGGCCACCCCTTCGATGAACAGATCCGGTCGGCCGGTGCCCGTGTAATAGTAAAGATTGTAATAACCGGCTTCTCCGTAGAATATCCATATGGATCCCGATGGCAGGCTCACCAGATGGAATCGGTTCTGAACCTTCTTGAACTTTTCCTTGAACGCGCCCCGGGGCACAACCATGGCTGTTTTCGCTTCCAGGATATCTCTCAGATATAGATGCTTACCGTCGGAGAAGTAGATCTTATCGCCGGTATCTGTGAGTGCAGGTTGATTCTCGCAGTCGGTCTCCAGGATGTCTGGCTGCACATTGCCCTGCATGATCTGGATTAGATCGTAGCTGCATTTTCCTTCGCTGCCCGGTCGATTTCTGTACTCTGCAAGAGCCGTCTTTCCCGAGTAAGAAAGAATGATTTGATCCGGCTTCTGTGGAAGTCCCACTTCCTTTACAATTCCCAGGCTACGATAGGTAAGCTTTCCATTTTCATACCAGGCAAATGCGGTATGATCCAGGCTCACGGCAAAAACCCGGTCCGCAGGATTCTCAGACAGTGTAATAGAATGCTCTTCATTGTTGCTCTGAATGAGCTGTTCAATTTCAGCGCTGGTTTCTTTGAAGCGTCCTGCCTGGATCTGCTGCTCCAGCCTCAAAACGGTCTCTTCCGGAGACTCGGTACATTGCAGCAGCGATAGAATGGGCAGCATGGAGATGAAAACAGGCATTGCAAGGCGGGCGATGCGCGGAATAGGCAGTAGTCCTGGCAGCATGAGACCGGTTTAGAACAGGCCCCCAGCGGGTGAACGATTTTTCTACTCGCCTGCACGTACCGCTATAGAAATGAGACCATATGGCAGCTAGCTGGATGGATAAAGCCTACAGAGAACGGATTCATTGTGATTCTGTGAATAAAGGCCAGGATGGAACGGAAATCTATGTTCTGGGCTGGGTATTTCGATACCGGGATCAGGGAGGACTGATCTTTATTGATCTGAGGGACCGGTCCGGCATTGTTCAGCTGGTATTTGACCGCTCAGAAATTGAAGACCAGTTTGATCTGGCTTCCACAATCCGCAGTGAATTTGTGCTGGCCGTGCATGGAAAAGTTCGACTTCGCGCTAAAGAGGCCATTAACCCGTCCTTGAATACCGGTGAAGTAGAGATTCTGGTTCGGGACTTCGAGATTCTGAGCAAATCCCAGGCTCTTCCTTTCCCTCTGGATGAATATGCAGACGTTGGTGAGGAAACCAGGCTGAAATATCGCTATCTGGATATGCGAAGGGAAGAATTGAGAGATGCCATGGTAATGCGCTCTCGCCTTAACCAGGCCATTCGAGCCTATCTGGAAGAGCGTCAGTATCTGGAAGTGGAAACCCCGGTGCTCAACAAATCCACTCCGGAAGGGGCCCGGGACTTTCTTGTACCTGCCAGGCTTTCACCGGGTAATTTCTATGCATTGCCTCAATCTCCGCAGATCTTCAAACAGATTCTGATGGTAGGAGGCCTGGAACGCTATTTTCAAATAGTAAAATGCTTTCGCGATGAAGACTTTCGCGCAGACAGGCAGCCAGAGTTCACCCAGCTGGATATGGAGCTCAGCTTTGTAGACGAAAATATGGTAATGGATGAACTGGAAGGTCTGTGGACCAGTGTTCTAAAATCTGTATTCGACGTTAAATTGAAGACTCCCTTTCCGCGGATGAGCTATCATCAAGCGATGGAAGACTATGGTTCCGACCGTCCGGATCTTCGCTTCGAAATGAAACTGGTAGATGTTGCTGACATTGCGAAGAGATCCAACTTTGGGGTTTTCAAGAAAGCCCTGGAATCCGGCGGCAGAGTAAAAGCACTCTGTGTCCCGGGAGGCGCCAAGCTTTCGCGTAAAGACATCGACGATCTAACCCATTGGGTACAGACGGATTATCGTGCAGGTGGACTTGCCTGGCTCAAGCATGAGAAGGAAGGCTTGAAATCTGTTATCTCTAAATTCTTTGAAGCGGATCAACTGGAAGAACTGGCAAAGGTCACAGGTTCAAAAGAAGGAGATCTGATTCTCTTTGGAGCAGACAAAGAGTACATCGTTCATGCTACCCTGGGCGCCCTTCGACTGCGACTGGCCAAACAATTGAACATGATTCCAGAGGATACCTATGCGGTTACCTGGATTACAGACTTTCCTCTATTCGATAGAGATGAAAACGGTGAGCTCTACAGTGTACATCATCCTTTTACGGCACCTGTAGATGAGGACATGGCCATACTGGAAGATCCAGATCGTTTCAAGAAAGAGGGGGATAAGATTCGAAGCCGTGCCTATGATCTTGTAATCAATGGCAGCGAAGTAGGTGGCGGGTCCATCCGTATTCACAGATTCGATGCTCAGATGACCGTACTCAATGCACTGGGAATTTCGCAGGAAGATGCAGAGGATAGATTTGGTTTTCTTCTCAATGCACTTCGCTACGGAGCGCCCCCGCACGGTGGTATTGCCTTTGGCCTGGACAGAGTTATGATGCTCTTTATGGATCGGGAATCCATCCGGGATGTAATCGCATTTCCCAAAACTCAGCGAGGAACCTGTTTAATGAGCGATTCCCCATCCACGGTGGAAATCAAGCAATTGCAGGAACTGCGTCTTCGATCTCTGGCCGGTGGCTCCGGTTCCTGATGGTGCAAAAACCGGCCAGACTACAAAACCCCGGAGTTCTGTAATAGAATTGCGACCCGAAATACCGGGAAAATATCTTGCCTTCTTCCAAAAGGCCCCTTTCACTGAGCCCAATTGCATGGGGCTTGCGTTTCAACACTTCTACAACAGAAAGGCTGTCTGCTGAACCTTATGGAGGTCCGCTTCCAGTTCGATAACCCGGAATTGTTTCGATCCCTCTGTGGCATTGCCGATGGAAATGTACCCTCTCTGGAACGAATCCTGGATGTTCAACTCATTCCTCGTGGAAATGGATTTCTCATTCAGGCTCAAGAGCAAAAGTCTGTGGAGCTGGCCACCAGGTTGTTTGAACGGATCTCCCATGATTATGATCATAGACCCAGACATCGTATCGAAGAATTTGATCTGAAATATATCTACTCCATGCTACAGAAGAAAGAACAGAATGCAGATGGGTCGGACATAACCTATCTACCGGATGAGGCCGCAGAAGGGAGCCCTGACCTGGAAGAGCAATACCATAACCAGAATGGGGGCCAGCGTTCCAGAGGCCTGTCTTCCGGGCCCATGGATCAAACCGATCACGATGATATGGAACCTTCCGAGGCCCTGGATAGCACCAGGCAGAAGGTTTATGTTACTGCTCGCGGCAAGCCCATATATCCCAGAACTCATCGCCAGGCAGCCTATCTGGAATCGATTCAAAAGAACCCCGTAACTATTTGTCTGGGGCCGGCAGGAACAGGTAAGACTTTCCTGGCTATCGTTATGGCCTGTAGAAAGCTACTGGACGGAGATGTAGATCGCATCATTCTCACCAGACCTGCCGTGGAAGCCGGAGAAAGCCTGGGATTTCTGCCGGGAGATCTGAATCAAAAAGTAGATCCCTATCTTCGTCCGGTATACGATGCATTATATGAATGCCTGGGTATGGAAAAGGTTCATAGTATGATTGCAGCTCGAAAGATCGAGATTGCTCCGCTGGCCTACATGCGAGGTAGAACTTTGAACCAGGCCATGGTGGTGCTGGATGAAGCGCAGAACTGCACTCTGGCACAGATTAAAATGTTTTTAACAAGACTGGGACGAAACTCATTTATGTGCCTGGGAGGGGATGAAACCCAGGTGGATTTAAATCCAGGTAAGAGTGGTTTATTAAAGGCCGTGCGAATCCTGGAAAGAGTATCGGGAGTTTCGGTAGTTCGTTTTGGAAAAGAAGACATAGTGCGAAATCCTATAGTGGAACGCATTGTGGCTGCGTTTGAAGAAGAAGAGTCCGAGGGTTAAGAGTGTTCTCAATTCGATCCATCTTTCAAGGATGGCTGGTTCGGCTATCCGATTTTTTAACAGCCTCGCGTCCGGCTGCGTTCGTGCGAAAGCTACAGCTGGCGTTGCTGGCTCTTACTGTAATAATTCTAACTCTTGTACTTTCGTATCCGGTGCTGATTAAGAAGGAACTGAGGCTTGGACCCGATGGCTCCTTTGCGGCCGGTAAACCATCTCCGGAAACAGTGGTGGCCACCACAGACATTCAGTTCACTCTGGAAGAGCAATTCAAGCTGGCAAAAGAAGATGCCCGTAAGAATGCACCCCTGCATTTTATTCGAGATCTTTCAATTCTGGGACCAGAAGGACAGTTCCAGAAAGCCCTGGAATCGGACCTTCAGGCAGTAAAGCGATGTCGCTTCGAATATGCGAACTTTAATGAACGCAGAGCCTGCGTCCGGGGGGATGTTCGAATATGGCGTCTGGCAGGTCTGGATAAGAAACAATGGGAAACCATCCTGGCCTATAGGTCGGACTATATTGGAAAGCAGCTACAGCAGCTGGCCAACCTTTCCTATCAAGAGTTTATCATCCTGCATGAGTATCCGGAAAGCGGTGATTTTAAAGGCAATCTGGTAGTGGTTCAGGATATTCAACCCGGAAGCGCCCCCACCGAAAGCACTCTGCCTGCCGATCGTGTGATTCGCCGCAATCTGCTGGTTTCCAGCAATGTTCTGGAGGTGATTCGAGACATTGCCTCCAGGAAGTTGCAGAGCCCTGGCGGTAGCTTTCGTGAGGCGATGGTGCAGCTCACGGTGCATTATCTCTATTATATGGATCCGGCCAGATTCGATCCAGAGGCCACCGAGGAAGCTCGGAAGGCCGCGGCCAGCGATGTGAAGCCTCCCATGTATCGCTCCAAGAAAGGGGAGGTGCTGGTGCAGAAAGGGGATGTCATCACCAGCGAAAAATACCGGGCCCTTGAATTCTACAACCAGGCCATGAACCGGGATCGCATCGGTCGGGTAGCAGCACTCTTTATCCAGCAGGTGCTTCTTGTAGCACTGCTATTGTATCTCTCCATGCGATTCGCCCGGCATAAGCTGGATGATGTGTCCGGAAATCTAATGCTCTATCTGGTGGTCTGGTCCTTTGGGCTCTGGCTTTTCTTTATATTGAACATCTGGCATGAGGATCCGGCCAGGCTGGAGCTATCTTCATTCTTTGGGAGCTTCATTCCCATTGGATTCTTTGTGGTTCTGATCGCATTGATCTTTGGAGAGATCCTGGCTTTAATTGTTGGCTGTTATCTGGGCTTTCTGGTATTCATCGCCAGTAACTACGATGGCAATTCTCTACTCATCGTTTTTTCCAGCGCCCTTCTTGCTGGAATCCTGGGCTCCCGCATCAAGCATCGACTGCACTTTATTACCACCGGGATTACCATTGCCGTTGTGGCCAGTATCATCGTAGTGGCCGGCTATCTTTACAGTCAAAAGCCTATCCTGGCTTCCAGCGAAGAGGAGACCATTTTCTCTCTGGCCTTTCTCAAGGCACTGCGAACTCAGATGGCCTCTGGCCTGGCTACCATTCTGGCCATGGCCGTGCTTCCTCTGTTTGAAACACTGTTCAATGTTCCCACAAGGTTCAAGTTGATTGAGCTTGCGGATTCATCCAATCGATTGCTCCAGGATCTATTTCGCCGGGCTCCATCCACCTGGACTCATACATTGATGGTTGCTGCCCTGGCAGAAAAAGCATGCGAACGGCTGGGTCTTAATACGATGCTGGTTCGCACCGGTGTCTATTACCATGATATTGGAAAGATGAAACGTGCTGGATTCTTTGTTGAAAACCAGCATCTAATCCCCAGAGAAGAAAACATCGATAAGAACAATCCGCAGAAAGCGGCCAAAGTGATCATCGACCATGTGCTGGATGGCATCGAAATGGCTCGCCAGGCGAGATTGCCCCGGGAAGTTATCGCTTTTATTCCGGAACATCATGGCACATCCACCATGTCCTTCTTCTATCATAAAGCGCTGGAAAAGATGAAGCGAAAGGTAAACCGGGATGACTTTCGCTATCCGGGCCCCAGGCCCAGGTCCCGGGAAACGGGCATTGTAATGATTGCGGACTCTCTGGAAGCGGCCAGCCGAAGTCTGGATGATTACAGCGAATCGGCGCTGGATAATCTCATCCAGAAGATTATCAACATCAAGATGGCAGAGAATCAGCTGGACGATTCCGGCCTGACTCTTGGCGATTTAAGCGTGGTAAAGCAGGCCTTCCGAGAAGTGCTTCAAAGTTCCTATCATTTCCGGCCCAAGTATCCTAACTCTCAGGATACTCAGAAGCTGGAATCCGAACGGGGACAGTCCGCAAAGAAAAAGGGTACCGCGAAAAAGACTGCGAATGGAAAATCCGGTACCCAGAAGAAAAGCTAATGTCTGTGGATGCGAGCGAATCTGCTACTTCGGATCTAAGAGATGAGATTCTGTTTCAGGGGCTTCCTGGAAAATCTCCGGGAGGATTTCCCTCCAATGACGAACTACTGATTGAACTGAAAGAACTACTTCCGGTCTTTAAAACGAAGCAAAAGATCAAGCGGCCGGTAACTCTCTCCTTTAGCCTGGTAACCGATGGCGAAATGCAGCAGTTGAATCGGGATTATCGGGGCAAAGATCGCACCACCGATGTGCTTAGCTTCTCCCAGGTAGAAGGAATGGATTTTCCCGATTCCGGGCCCATGGCTCTGGGAGACATTGTGATTTCAAGACAGCAATGTATAAAGCAGGCTGCAGAAAAGGGGCACAGTCCGCTGCATGAACTTCGAATCCTTACAATCCATGGACTCTACCATTTATTGGGTTATGATCACGAAACCTCCGAAGAGGACGCTGTTCATATGGAAAAACTGGAAAAGCAGCTACTGAATTTGTTTCTTAAAAAGATGAGTGCCCGGTAGTCCAGAAAGTCCGCAGCTCTTACTCTGGCTATCGGAGGCTCCTTGTGCGCAATTAACGATGGGAGGCCCGCAACTCCTACTTCGGCCAGCGGAGGTTCATTGTCTGCGGATTGCCGATGACGCCGGGCAGTTCCTACTCTGGCTAACGGAAGTTCACGGTCTGTGGTTTGACGAGCGGAGGGTCAGAGCGCTCAGAATAGAGCACGGAGGCCAT
Organism: Spirochaetaceae bacterium; assembly: GCA_002729885.1. Lineage (GTDB taxonomy): Bacteria > Spirochaetota > Leptospiria > Leptospirales > Leptonemataceae > UBA3465. Next base: position 202,585 of record PBUB01000028.1, on the reverse strand, counting down.
CAAGATTGGCCAGGTCTTGGTTCGATATAGTATGTGCAGGCATGGGTCATGCGAGGATGTAATGATGAGAGTAAGAACTGATTCAGACCAGGGTTCCCGATTATTGAGAGGGCTGGCCGTAGTTGTGGCTTTGATTCAGGCTGTGATTCTGCTCTGGCTTCTGGTTCGTCCTGTGTATGCCATTGGTCCCGATCAGCTGAACCTGGTAGAGAAGGAAATCCGCGAAAAGAATCGCGCCAGCGGTTTTGGTGACATTGAAATCGATAATCTGCACGGTCGCATTACTCGCAACCTGGCCACCGTAGCGGCCCTGGGAAAGGCCCAGCCGTATCCGAAGTCCTCCGAGGTCCTTACGGATCAAACCGCTCGCACCGAGTTCATCTCTGCCCTGGATCAGCAGGGAAAGAGATTTTATCGCATGCGGCTTCGTCATGGTTTGAGCTTCAGCACCGATATCTTTCCAAACATCTATCTGTACGAGGCTCACGTTTTTCTTTATCCCAAAAATCCAGACGATTTGACTCAGGGGCTGGATCGTATGATCGTTCAGTTCTATCGCATCAACTACAGCGGCATTGGGCATACACGAGAGGTTCGTCGCATCGAACATCCCAATCCTGTCGATCTTGCCCAGGCAATGAATAAACCTCCAGGCGCCGATGTGCAGCTACTGGACAATAGCGAAATTACGGTTACCTATTATTCCTACCCAACCTCTCAAAAGCCCACCTACGTAGGCTGGGATGGTATTCCTCTACCGGATATGGGCGTCGAACCCGAAGAGCAAATCCAGCTCCACAAGGCGGAGGATCCCATGCCCTACGAAAAGCAGTTTCGCATAATCCAGGCATACAAGAAAGTACTTCGAGCCGTGGATCGTCACCTGGCCCAGGCTGCAGCCGAAGCTGAGCTGGATCGAAACGTGAAGATCAACAATATGATCGATTTCTCCACTGGCGGAATGTAGGAGGAGGCTCTTACAAGTTCCGCATCTGCTTCGTAGCAGCTCAACTGAAAGGCGGGGGGTTTGCCTTATGGTCGAAATTTGCTCTTTAGGCGAACGTTGGGCCGTCGATGCGAAAAGCGGGGGAGGGGGAAGATAATAGCAACTCGCGAATGGCTGACAATAAATTTTCTCTCGCAAAAATTAGGTTCGCTTTATGGCGCGTCGTCGCTGTTTACGCGAACCGCCAGCCAGAACGACCTGCCAGGTTCTCCATAACGACAGCTCCCAACTTACCTGAGATGCGGACTACTGCAACTCACCGATCTTATAGCGCTTTAGCTGAATACTGGCTTTGCGCGTATGAGGTTGGCCTTTATCATCTTTGTTCTTCCAGCCGGATGTTGCATCCTTTCCGCACCACGGTAGGAGACTGTATTTGTGCAACGTTGCATGCTCATTCAAATAATCAGTGATGTCGTAGACGCTTCCGCTAATGGCAATCCAGCAGCTTTCTGCGCTGGAATGCTGAGATAGTTCGCTGATGCTGATGGACCGGGAATTGGCGCGAATAGAGTCAGATGCAATAAGCGATATGCTGAAAAGTGATGCAAAGGCCAGGGCCTGCACGAACGTAACCCACGGAAATTCGGCTTCGGCCGGGTCCTGGGACATCGGTGCTGTATCCTGTTCTCTTTTCAATTTACGTTCCTTCTTTACCATGGCACAAATTCCTCTGTATGAATTCTAGCATCCTGGACGCCAGATGACTGCAAATACTTTCTTGCTTTTCGCATAAAGGCAGGCGATCCGCAGATCAGAATCCGACTATTCGGCCGATGGGTAGCCGCCTCTCTCAGAACAGAAAAATCTGCCGCCTGGCCATAATGAGCTTTCCAGCGAAATTCCTGATGCTCGTTGGACAATCGCTCCAGTTCCGCTTCCACTGTGGGTTCTGGATGAGCTTCAAATAAACAGAGCTCCACCGATCCGGCTTTCGCATAGTCAAAGCACCGGGCCATGCCCAGAAAAGGGGCAAGGCCTGCTCCTGCTGCTACCCATAACTGGGGTTCATCGGATATCTGAAACTCCGTGAACGGTCCCTGAAGTCGCAGGATGTGACCTGGCTTCATATCGCTCAGGTGTGAAGTATCCATTCCTGCATTCTTTATCAGTACATGTAGTTCCGGGCTGAGCCGACAGGAAGCCACAGAAAACGGATGCCAGCCGGCAGAGAAACCGGACCCAAATTGAAGGTAGATTAAAGAACCGGCTCGTGGAGCTACTACCTTCCGATCTGAAGGTTTCAGTATTAGTTCCCAGAGCCCGCTTCCGGTGTTCCGGACTTCCTGAACTACCCAGCTCTGACCTCTCCAGCGATAGAGGAAAATCAGAGTCAATCCCAGGCCACCCAGGCCAAGCCCTACCCAGAACAAAGCCTGATGCCATCGTCCGAAATGTAGAAAGCCCCAACCATGCACCAGGGCCGCAACATATGCTGCTGCCAGGCTCCAGTGGAGGATGAGCCACCAGCGATGATGCAATCGACCTGCGAAAGACAATGCCAGACCAATAAGTAGCAGAACCAGGGCAATCCATCCCAGTAGCAAGAAAGGGTCCTCGAAATAGAAGGCAACCTCCGGATCTTTCCATATCTGATGGATTAAATGAATGCCCGAGAGAAGGCCAGTGGCAAGGCCCACGATATGATGGATGCGATGCTGACGGGACAATCCTCCCAGGATCCGGGCCAGACCCGGCCATCGTGCCGCCAGGACAAAAGCCAGGCCGAACACTATCCAGGATAGAAGGGCCACAAAGCGCATATCCAAGATCCCCCAATTGGGCTCCCTGAGGTCAATGAGATTCCCATATTGCGCCCACGAGTAGTTGAGAGATTTCCAGCAGTGGAGTTCGCATTATGATTCTGTGACGCTGTTTAGTCGAACCTGCGAGGGGTCGCTGGTCCGGGTTCGGCTTATGGTTCGATTTCGTTGTTTAGTCGAACTGCCCGGATTTCCTCGTAGCCGAGTGCGGCTTATGACGCGGTGGCGCTGTTTACTCGAACTGCCGGCGGGTGCAATGGTCCGGGTTCGGCTTATGGTTCGATTTCGTTGTTTAGTCGAACTGCAGAACGATCTCGTGGGCCTACCGCTCCCGGATTTCCGACATCATTCTACTGCCTCATGCCGGAGAGTCCCTGTGGTTGCTCCATCCTGGCCTGAAGAGCAGGATCCGTACCTTCTACTTGACACTGCAATGGCTTTGTTGCGTATGGTATCCTTTACCGGAAAAGGGCCAAAATGAAGAACTACGAACTAATTACAATACTGAAAGAGTCCGAGTCGGTGGACGAAACCGTAAAGACTGTTGAAGAAATCATCAAAAGATACAACGGGCAGGTGTCCAATCAGGAAACCTGGGGACGCAAGAACCTGAGCTATGCTCGTCAGGACATCAACACTGGTAGCTATCATCTGTTCCAGTGCAAGATGCCTGCTGAGTCCGTAAAAGAAGTGTCCCGGGAACTGAAGATCCAGGGCGGACTTCTGCAATTTATGATCAAAGCTGTGGCCTGAGTATGGCATCCGACTTAAATCGGGTGGTCCTCATCGGCCGACTGGTGCGGGATCCGGAAATCAAGCAGACCCAGAATGGCAAGAGCTTCTGTAAGTTCAGTATTGCCAACAACCGTACCTATGTGGTGGATGGAAATAAGAGAGAGGATACAAGCTTCATTAACTGTGTAGCTTTTGGCCGCCTCTCAGAGATTATTCAGCAATACTGCCAGAAGGGAAAGCAGATCGCCGTAGAAGGTCGACTGACCCAGAGAAGCTGGGATAGCCCGGAAGGAAAGCGATCCATCGTAGAAGTAACGGTGGAAAACATGCAGCTACTGGGTAGTGCCCAGGGCGGCGGTGGCAATGGCGGAGGCTACGGTAGCTCCGGGTCCGGATTCAGCTCGGGCTCCGGTGGAGGCTACAATTCTGGAAGCCAGGGAAACGATTCCGGTTATCAGGATCCTCCCTATATGGACCAGGGCCCTCTGCCCGAAGACGACGATATTCCATTTTAGGAATTGCAAAGCAGGTAATAGCAAAGGAAAGAACCATGAAGGTAATTCTACAGAAAGATATCAATGGCCTGGGCGATGCAGGCGAAGTGAAAGAAGTAAAAGATGGCTATGCCAGAAACTACTTGCTTCCTCGAAAACTGGTACTGCCTGCCCATGCAGGAAGCGCTCGTGCCATTCAACATCAGCAGCGACTGCTTTCATTTAAAGCGGAACGCCGCAAAAAAGCCATGCAAGAGCTGGCCGGCAAAATGGAGTCGGTGCAGGAAGTGGAAGTGGGTGTTATGGTCGGAGCCAAGAAGAAACTCTTCGGTTCTGTAACTCCCCTTATGGTTTCTCGCGCTCTAGAAGAGAAAGGCTATAGCATCGACAAAAGAAAGATCGAGCTTCCGGATAGCATTCGCGCTCTGGGCACCTACAAAGCAAAAATCAAACTGGCCGAGGGAATCACCGTTCCTCTGACTGTTAACGTTGTGGCCCTGAACGAGGTGGAAGAAGAAGAGGAATACAAAACTCCTTCCGAGCGAGCTGCGGAAGCAGCGGCTGCCGAGGCAGCTGAATCAGGCGAATCTGCTGAAACTGCAGAAGAAGCCGAAGAAAGCAAGGAAGACTGAGGAGGGCCACTGTGGCCGATCCCCGGCAAGTCCCTGCCGATATAGAAGCCGAGCGCCAGGTGCTCGGCTCTCTTATTTTAAGGCCGGATCTTACCATCCAGGTAAGTTCCATCATTACTCGAAACGACTTCTTCTCCGACGGGCATCGCTTTATCTACGATGCCATTCTTACATTAAGTAACGACTCTACAAATGAAATCGATCCGATTACGGTGGTGCAGTATCTCCAGGATCGCAATCATCTGAATCCGGCCGGTGGAAATGCATACATCATGCGGCTGGTGGAAGATGTACTGGCTCCCAACAATGCCCCGCTGCAGGCCGAGAGGATTCGTAACATTGCTCTTCGCCGTGATCTGATCAATGCAGCCCATCAGATCGAAGTAGATGCCAGGGAGCCGCAGGAAAACGAAGGTAGCTTCTTAAAACAGGTAGAGGAATCCATCCTCAAGATTACATCCAAGACCAGTTCGCGCGGTGTTCTATCCGCTGCAGAAATGCAGTCTGACTTTTTTGATTACTTCGAGCATCTTATTGCGGCCCGGGGTGGTATGTCCGGTCTGCCCACTCGCTACGAAGAGCTGGATAATCGAACCTCGGGGCTTCGCGGAGGTGAGCTTCTGATTCTGGCTGCCAGGCCTGGTATGGGTAAGTCTACCTTTGCCATGAACATCGCCATGAATCTGGCCATCTCCGAACAGCCAGCTCCCATTCTGTTTTTCACTCTTGAAATGAGCCGTCTGGAAGTTCTTCTTCGCATTCTCTGCGCCCATTCCCAGACCAATCATGCGGATTTAAAGCGGGGACACATTCCCCAGGGAAAGAAGGCCTCCATTCAGGCCAGCATGGACGCCATCTTTAAAAGCCCCATTTATATGGATGATACGGGCGCTCTATCTATCTGGGATTGCATAAGCCGTACGCGAAAGCTGGGAATGGAACTCAGACAGAAAGGACAGAAGCTTGGTCTTGTGGTAGTGGATTATCTGCAGCTAATGAGCGACCCGGAGAACCGTAAGTTTGGCCGCCAGATGGAGGTGGCCAGTATTTCCCGGGCGCTGAAACAATTGGCCATGTCCGAAGATGTGCCCATCCTTGCCCTTTCGCAGATGAACCGTTCTGTAGAACAGCGAAGAGGCGAATCGGCTCGCCCGCAGCTTTCGGATCTTCGAGAATCCGGAGCTCTGGAGCAGGATGCAGACATGGTAATGTTCATTCACAGGGATGCTCCTGCAGAAGGAGAAGAACAGCCGGAGCATGCTGGTCAGGCAGAGATTATTATTTCCAAATATCGTGCCGGTCGTACCGGTGGCTTCTATCTGGCCTATCGTCCTGAACTGTTTCGATTCGACAATCTACTGGATGCCGGTAGTACCGAAGCCTAGCACGAGAATAGTGCGGCGCTCCATGGGGCGATGATCCCATGGGCTATACAAGCTTCGCGCCAAGGTCGGGAGCCGCCCAATGTATCGATGGACATTTCTGTTTCTCTTATTCCCCCTCGGATGTATGAGCGTGTCCAGGCCTCTTCCAACATGCCAGGATTTGCTCGGTTCTCTATCCGAAGGGCCATACCGAACTCTGGCCTTGCGTTTTCAGTCTGCTAACAAGCATGGTAAGGGCAACTGTCACGGAGAACTGGTAATATCTTTGAAAGAGGGAATCTTTATGATTATTGTAACTCGCTTCGACAATCGTGCACTTGCCAGAGATGGATTTCTGAACGGGCCGGAACCCGTGGCCAATGCCTCCGGGGAACGTGAAGGCAATTTCGGAATCTATTATCAGGGATGGCCAGGTCCGGACATCCCTTTGCCTCCAGGTCGGGAGACCGGATGCAGACTTGCATTCCAGGAAGGAAACTATCATATGGTACTTCTCAGACCTGGCGATCAGCCCGTTGGCCCATGCAGCCCAGAGGCCATGCCCACCGAAGTGCAGAACTCTTTGCGATTGCTACTGTTAGAATTTGGACGAAACATCTAGAATGGCGAAAAAAGCGGCAAAGACCTTCCTCTGTAACTCCTGCGGGGCCACCTACAGCCGATGGCAGGGTAAGTGCACTCAGTGCAACGAATGGAACACCATCGACGAAGATCATTCTGCGCCTGTGGTATCCGGAAAAAAAGGCAAACCATCCGGGCCCATGGATGAATTGCCATTTCTTGCCGAGATTGATCCGGAAGAATCCGCGCGAAAGTCTACCGGGCTGGATGATCTGGATCTGGTTCTGGGAGGCGGTCTGGTTCCTGGCCAGCTTATTCTTCTGGCGGGCGAGCCAGGAGTAGGGAAGTCTACTTTAATACTGGAGATCTCCCGTAGATTTACAGGCCGTATCTATTATTTTTCCGGAGAGGAAAGCCCGGGGCAGATTCGCATGCGAAGCGATCGTATGAAAATCGACGGCAGCCGCATCAAGATCTCGCGAGAAATAGAGTTGGATGCTATTTGCAATCGCATGGCCAGAGAAAAGCCGGATCTTCTGGTTATTGATTCCGTACAGACCATTTCTTCCAGAGAAGGGAACCTTCCAGGAAGTCCAGGTCAACTTAGAGATGCAGCCTTTGCACTGCTGGAAGCTGCGAAGGGAAGCAAGGTGCCGGTGCTTCTTACCGGTCATATTACAAAAGAAGGGTCCATCGGCGGACCTCGCCTGCTGGAACATATGATGGATACGGTGCTTTACTTCGAAAGCGATCGAAACAATCATTATCGAATTTTGAAATCTACCAAAAACCGATTTGGCCCGGTAGGTGAAGCAGCCATTCTCGAAATGCGTACCGATGGAATGCTCCCTGCCAGAAGATTGAGTAGCACACGAAGCGAGGATTCTCCCGCAGGCTGTGTGCATGCTGTTATACTGGAAGGAAGTCGTCCCATCGTTGTGGAGGTGCAGGCTCTGGTGACTCGCAGTTCCTATGGACCGGCCAGACGTGTTGCAGAAGGTCTGGATACCGGCCGGCTATTACTTCTTAGCGCCGTGCTGGAAAAGCATCTCAAACTCAGGCTTTCTGACTACGACATATTTGCCAACATCGCAGGCGGATTTCGCGCAGATGAACCTGGCCTGGATCTGGCCCTCTGTGTGGCCATACTTTCCTCTTTCAACGAGCAGCCAGTTAGCAGCCATACCGGCGTGCTGGGTGAGGTAGGTCTGAGCGGAGAACTGCGTCCTGCTTCCCGGGAAAACATTCGACTGAAAGAGATGGCATCCCTGGGATTCGAAAAACTGGTGATTTCCTCGGGGTCCGCCACAGAGGAAATCGAGCAGGCCAATCCCGCTCTTGCCTGGAAGAGGCTAAAAAGTGTTTCTGAAATACCTGCTGCTCTGTTCGGGGGCAACGGCTCTTCCTCTCAATCTGGCGGAGGTAATAGCTTGGGGCCATCCGGCAAATCCGGACGGGAAACCGATGGCCAGGTGAATGCGCTTCTATAAATTGTGTCTATGCAATCCTACATGAAAGTAAACTCCCGGCCCGTTGCGCGATGGATGGCGGTGGTTGCCCTGGCAATGCTACCCTGGCTGGTGGGCTGCAATGCAGAACCAAATGCTACCGATGTAACTCGAGTTAAAGATGAATTCCTGCATCTGAGGTTTCAGTCCCAGATACAGCCCGAACTAAAGGGACTTTCGGATGGGCGCCTGTTTCAGATGGCATGCAAGCGAAACAATGTACAGTGCGACCTGGTCATTGAAAAGCTGAAAGAATCGGATCCGGAGTTTTACAAGGTGCTGGAGCCCGAGTTGAAGCGCAACTAGCCAGGGGGTTGTATTAATGGAGATATCAATGCTTAAAAAGTTTTTTTCTCGGATCTCAGGCAGGCTTTCCTCGCTCTTTTCAAAGCATGAGAGGCGATTCTGGATGGCCGCGGTTTTACTGCTACTCTCTGGCTATCTGTTTCAGCCTCTTTATTCGGAAAAGCCCGGTCTGGATGATCGTTATCGTATGACTCTGGAGATACTCCTGCAGAGCGTGCAGAAAAACTTCGTAGAGGAAGTGGACGAGGAAACTCTGCTTCTGGGAGCTATTCGCGGAATGCTTGCGGCCACCGGAGATCCGTACACACGATTCCTGGATCCCGAGGAAAATTCGGATTTTTCGCGATCCGAAGGTGGGGCCCTGGTAGGGATAGGCGTGGAAGTAACCATGTGTCAGAATGTTCCCTGTGTCATCGCACCCATCGACGGTTCTCCTGCGGCGAAAGCCGGCATTCAACCCGGGGATCGCATTATTGAAATCGATGGAGTAAGCACCGAGAAAAAGGAGTTTGCAGAGATTCTTCGCATCATGACCGGTGAAACAGGCAGTGTCGTCAGGTTGAAGGTAGTTCGCGAAGATATGCTGGAGCCTCTGGACTTTTCCATTACGCGCCAGATTGTAGAAGTGGATTACTGCAGAGGCAAAATCCTTCCAGGGAACATAGGATACATTCGATTATCTCAATTCTTTGGAGAAGATACCGGAACGGTTGAGACCTTTCGCAAATGGATCGATACATTCGATGAAAAGAAAGTGAAGGGAGTTGTACTGGATCTGCGAAACAATAGCGGTGGGCATCTGCAAATGGCTGTTACTCTGGCCAGTTTGTTTTTGCCTCCGGATCAAATCGTAGTAAAGGCATCCGGAAGAAACAAGGAAGAGGATCATGTGTTCATGTCCAGGAATCTGGACACGAAGCTTTCGGCGAATATTCCTGTGGTGGTGCTGATCAACGAAGGAAGTGCCAGCGCCTCTGAAATCCTGGCTGGAGCTTTGCAGGATCATAAGCGAGCAGTGCTCCTGGGAGAAACCAGCTTTGGTAAAGGCTCTGTGCAAAATATTTTTCGCCCACTTCCCGGAGATACAGCAGCGCTGATCACAACCCAGAAATATTACACTCCGGCCAATCGCTCCATCCATGGCGTAGGCCTGACACCGGACATCAAAGTAGCCAGCTGGGATCCTACAATGGAGGATCGCTATCATGCACACAAGATTCGAAGTAGCGGAACCCTGGAGCAGTTCGTAAAAGCCAATCGTAGCTTTGATGCAGCAGCGGTTCAGCGATTTCGGGAACTGGTTAAGAAGAAAGGCTTCCCATTGAGCGAAAAGGCTGCATTGACTTTGCTAAGGTCCCAGTATCCAGCATCGCCATTTCCGGAAAGGGATCTGGACTATCAGCTGGATCGCGCGATGAACTGGATTGAATCGAGATAGTCGAATGGCATTTGCGCGAGACCGAAAAGACAGAGATACCGTCAGTTGGATCGAATGGCACGAGCCTGAAAAGAGAGATCCCCTGAGTTGGACTGGGTTGTTGCTGCGAATGGGGTGTGCGCGGACAGCGTAAGTCATCAGTAACTACAAAGGGACATGGCAGAGCGGAACACTTAGATGATGTCTGAAAAAAGAATTCTCGGGATGGGCATTGAAACTTCCTGCGATGAAACTTCGGTAGCCATCATCGAAAACGGCAATACAATCCTGGCCAATGAAATCTATTCCCAGATCCAGGAGCATGCTCCTTTTCATGGCGTGGTTCCAGAGATTGCCAGTCGATCCCATCTACTGAAAATCAATCCAGTTTACGAAGAAGCTCTGGCCACAGCAGACATTGCCCCGGATGATCTGGACTACTGTGCCGTTACCTCCAGGCCAGGACTTACAGGTTCACTGATGATTGGGGGGCAGCTGGCCCGTTGTTTGAATCTGGTGCATGGCATTGATCTGGTTACAGTCGACCATATAGAAGCCCATATGTATGCAGTGTTTCTGGAGGGTAAGAAACCGGAGTATCCTTTCCTGGGACTTTTGCTATCAGGCGGAAACTCGGCCATATTTCGTATTCATGGACCGGGGGATATGGAAATGCTGGGCACAACCATGGATGATGCCCTGGGCGAGGCGTTCGATAAGGCCGCCTCGGTGCTGGGATTGCCGTACCCGGGCGGCCCACACGTAGAGAAAAAAGCCCTGGAATATTCCGCTTCCCATCCAGATGCGATGGAACATCCATCTATGTTTCCCCGGCTGCTCAAGGATCTACCTTCGAACAAGATTGCATTTTCCTATTCCGGAATCAAGACAGCTGTGTTACAGTCCGCCGCGCAGGAAAAGCTCGGTCGCATATGCTTCGATTTTCAACGCACTTCTTTTGAACTGGTGAAGCGAATGCTCATTCGCGCTGTAAGAATAACAGGCCTGAATACGGTGGTGGCTTCCGGTGGAGTTCTGGCCAGCGGCTCGCTACGAACTGTTCTGGATGAAGTGGCCCGGGAGCAAGATCTGAAATTATACTATCCAGTGGATCGTAAACTATGCACCGATAATGCGGCCATGGTGGGTGCCCTGGGCTTTCGGCTCTGGCAATCTGGAGTGCGAAGTGAGCTGGATTTTCCGGTGTCCAGCCGGCGTCAGTAATCCACTGGAAGTTCCCGGAGCAGGAAACTTCAGCCTGAAAGGCATCGGTGGACCTTGCAAAAGGCGCAAACAATAGGCGGGTTGAGGAAACCAGGACCTACTTGAATTGCACTGCGATTTTCTGTACGGGATTGAATTCTGGAACGATAGCCTGGATCATTCCACTCTACAAAAATTGGTTTACCGCAGGACAATCCGGTTATTTCTCCCTCACTATGGGTTTTCTTACAAACCGACTGGGGTGGGTTCCCAACCTGTTCACCCTGGGCAACCTCTGGCTGGGTTTTTTTAGCATCATAGTTTCTCTTCAGAACGTTGGTAATCCGGATCTACTTCGAGTGGCAGGTGGTCTGATCATACTGGCTGTACTCTGTGACGGGCTGGATGGCTTTGCGGCTCGACTGCTGAACGCTCGATCCGATGTAGGCGCCCAGTTGGACAGTCTTGCTGATCTTACAACCTTTGGCATCGCTCCGGCTGCATTGATGTATTCTCTTTCTCTTAACGATTTGATGATGCCGCTTACAGACAGGATTTCTTTGCCTGCAGGAATGATTCTGGCGGCGATTTATCCAGCCTGCGCTGCATTTCGCCTGGCTCGCTTCAACGTAGATCACGACGACGACCATTTTGTAGGTTTGCCTTCTCCTGTAGCCGGATTAATCATAGCTTTAATGCCTCTTGCATTCCAGGAAACGTTGCTTATACCGGCGCCCATCCTGATTGGCATCTACGTAGCCTCTGCCTATTTGATGGTATCTACTTTGAAATATTCCAAAGTTCAGGTAACCATGGTGAAGCGATTCTCGCCCATTCGCCTGGGACTGGTTGCGCTATTTCTGATTGGTGTTTTGATTTTTCTGGGAGTTCGCTACGGAGGAGATTTCTCTGCGGCCGGACTTTTTGCCATTATGGTAATCTACATTGTATCTGGCCTGGTGACTTTTATTCTGCATTTGATCCAGGAATTCCGGGTTTAGATCGCTTTCGGGAAGAGCATCGTTCTGGGTTTGAGGACCGGCGCTACTGCACTCCTGGAGACACCAGCTTGCTTCCAGTCTCAGGAAATGGCTATCCAGCGTTTCTTCCCCCGGAGAGAGGCGCTCCGAATAGATATAGCTTGCATAGACATTTCTGGAACCCATCTCGAATCTGAATTGCTGCTTTAAACCACGGTGAAAACGAACGGCCGGTCTTCGAATGGCATCATGATGTCTGGCAGATACAGGCCATTGCGAAATATGGTATCCGGCCTGAAAATAGAAGTCCCCTTTCTTGTAGGAAAAGTCTATCTCAGCGCGGGCCCTTTCCTGGCTGGCACTGGCCACAATCTGCATCCAGAATCTGGGATCCAGTGAGAAATCCTCCTCCAGGTCCAGAGGTCTCTGGCCGATTCGAATGCCTATTCCAGCGCTTCTATAGTAATGGAATGCCCTGTCGCTTTTATAGCGAAAGGTCCGCAAGGTTTCGCCCTGAATTAATGGCCGGATTCCCTTTAGATTCGGTCCCAGAAGTCTATACTGGATGAATCGATATTGATTCATACCTCGATCTTCTCCCGCAGCCGACAGCTCCATCCAGGTTTGAAAGAATTCAACAAATCCAAAACCGGAGCGCCCCTTTCGATCCGGAAAGGGCTTTTTGGACTGCGGATTCAGATCCCTGGAAGGAAATCGTCCGACCTTCAGTATGGCTTTCCAGGGAAATGTCCCCCTGCCTGCCAGTCTGTAGGAACCATAACCTCCGGTGCCAGAATCATCCCTGTACAGATTGCCATAGAGTTGCTGCTGGAGGCCTGGACCACTCCATCTTCGATGGATGCTGGCAAATCCCCTGGAGCTACCAGGATGAAAGAACAGGGAAGCATTCCGGGAATAATAGAGCAGGCCCGGGCCAGATACAGATTCAATAGCTCCGATACCCAGGTGACTTCTAGAATTACCGGGCAGCGCGAATCCCAGGAAAGCCAGATGAACTCGGCTACGATCCTGGAGACCTGTCAGGTGGGATCGCCCCTCTGGATTAATGTAGAAGCCTGTGGTGGGACCTGGACGGAATCGCGTACCGGCCATGAGCTGGACTCTACTTATTTTCCACTGCACCGAAGCCGGTCTGGGAGCACCTTCCAGGATCAACGAGGACTGGGCGGTTCCCGTTGGTCCGATAATTCCATTGTACGGAGAGCCCGCCGACAATGCCAGAGCCGGAATGGCCGATGCGCCAGGTCCGCTACCCTGGAATGTGCCAAACATTCGTGCTCCGGGAACGGACCAGACAGTGTCGGAGGCAAGAAGCAGGAGAATTAAAATGATTGAACTCCTGAGCAGCTTCCCCGACAACATATAGGTCAGGGGTCCGGTTTACTTCAATCGTACCGGCTTATCCAAGAGTTTCATGAGCGTAAATCCTCCAGAAAGGTTTGAGAGGATCTATGAAGAGAATGCCAGAGATATTCTGACATATCTTCTTAGATCTGTAAGAGAAGAGGCCACAGCCAGGGATTTGCTGCAGGATACTTTCCTTAACTTTTTTCGCATCTATAAAGAAAAGCCACTGCCGGATGATACCGGTTGCCGCATGTATCTGTTTCGAGTTGCTCGAAACCTTATGATCAACCATGGTAAGAGCGGCTACAAGCAACGAGTGAACCTGGTGGCGGAATACACTGACTCCACCGAACCGTCTTCTTCCGATCGGCCTGATGCCCAGTATTTCCACAAAGAAGATGTAAAGCATGCAGAGGATTTGATTCAGAAGATGCTGGATCAACTGGATGAACGCAGTCGTACCGCTGTACTGCTGCGATTTCAAGAAGATATGCGCCTTGAAGATATTGCTGAAGTTTTGAAGACTTCTGTGTCCACCGTTTCCCGAACCATTCAAAAGGCTCAGAAGAGATTGGCGGAGCTAAGTAAAAAAGAGGAATTCAAGATCAGCTACATTGAGGAGTGAATGGTGAATGTGAATCGGATGAAAGTTTGGGGTATTGCTCTCATACCAGAGGCAGAGATACAAAAATTTGGGAAAAATGGCGGGCCCGTTGTTAGATAGGTAAGGCCTTCCAGAAGTTCATGGAAAAAGATCGGGAAAATACAAACCAGCAGTTGCCTGAAGAGATTCTTCGGCAGTTAAAGCAGCCACCCCGTCTGGAAGTGCCAGCTTTTGACGCTGCATGGTTGGATGCCAGCCCCGTCCATGTATTCAAAGAACCGTCTGCGGCTGGTAAGATCCTCAGTTTTCCCGGTAATGCTATTCTCTCCGCTGCTGCCGCCGTTCTAATCGCAGTGGGTGTCTATTTCGCCTATCCTTACAAAGGAGGGGAAATTCCTTCTATGGAAATCTATGGGGCTGCAACGGGCACCGGAGTTTCTGTAGAGACAAAGAAGGAGTCCAACTCTGGATGGAACCTTGGAGAGTTAAATCCGGGTGACCGCATCGAAACCGGTGAGCAGACCCTGGATCTAATGGCTTCCAACGGTGTCATTTTACGCATTTATCCTGCAAGCACTGTAAGTATCGAAAAATCCGCCGGACAACTTCATCTTCGTCATGAAAGGGGGCGATTGCTCGCCGAGGTGCGCAAAAAGGAAGGAGCTAGAAGCGACCTTCCCAGACTTAAAATTAGCACTCCCCATACAGATGTTCTGGTAACCGGAACCGTATTCCAGGTCGTCGTAAATGATCAGGAAACGGAACTCTATCTGGATCGCGGAAGCCTTACAATGGCAGAAACCCGCATTCCTCCCGGAAAAATGGCCAGAAAGGCACAGGATTCCGGTCTGGAAATCGAAGCACCGGCTGTAGCGCCAGAAACCGATCAGGAGCTGGACGGGCTCCGGGAAAGCACCGATCAGCTGGCCCGTAAATGGATTCCGGAGATGAAACGCCTGGATCAGGTCCGAGAAGAGAAGGAAATATCCAAAATGTACGGCCAATCCCTGGAGAAAATCATCCTGAAAGATGGCCGAATTTTACAGGGAGTTGTGGCAGCTCAAGAGGGAGATCGTCTAATGTTGCACACCACTTCCGGTGTTGTAGTGGTCCGAAGGTCCAATGTTCAGGAAATTGTGTACGAAAATTGATGGATTTTTACGAACTTTGCGGACAGAATGCAAATAATTCCCGCGCACTTGTTATTAAAGGTGAATGGGCCGGATGCAAAGGCACCGGTAAAAAAATGTTAAGGAGAAGGCTGATGAAAATGCATGGAGCAATTTTAAAAACAGCCGGATTGCTCGCTGCCTCCCTGTTCCTGATTACAGTATCCTGTAAGGAACAGGCGAACAAGGAAGCATCTCGCTCTATGGTGATTGTGTTTGCTTCCGGGGACGCGAGTATAGTCCGGAATGGTGAGTCGATTCCTGCGAAAGTAGGGACCGTCGTCAAAGAAAATGATGTTATCAAGACTACTCAGGGAACTATTGATCTGCAAAGCAGAGATGGTAGCGCCGTGCGAGTTCGTGAGATGACTACTCTTTCTGTTTCCAGCCTCATGGGAACAAAAGGGGAAACTCGAATCGAAATGAAGCAGGGACAGATCCTGGCCAATGTTAAGAAAGCATCTTCCGATCAAGAGTTCAATGTTGTAACTCCAACCGCAATTGCGGGTGTGCGAGGAACTACATTTGAAGTTCAGGTATTCGAAGGTTTCGATGACAATCGAGTTTCTAACTCTTCCGTTCGCGTTCTGGACGGTAAAGTTGCCATGAAGCCTCGCATTGTGGCTCTGGAGAATGTATCTCAAGAAGATATCGAAAAGAGCCCCAAGCTGAAGAAACTGGCTGAACTGCAGAACAAAGAAATTGTTCTGGATGATGCAAGTCGAGGATCCATGGATCCTGAGCTGGAAAAGAAAGTAGCACTGCTGAACAACGCTGCAGCTGAAAACGGCGACTCAACGCAAGCGCTGAAGATTGCAGAAGAACAGGCAGATGACCTTTCCAATACAGCCGGCGAAGACAAGGCTCTGATCAAGGAAGAAGCTGAAGTAACTGTAAAGGACCGAATGGAGTCTGCTACTCTTACTGCTGCGACTCCAGAAATGCTGGAGAAGCTGGAAGCTGGTTCCAATCAGGAAGCTGCTAACGAAATTGCAGAAGTTCGCAAGAAACAACAGGAGCAAATCCTGGCTCAGATCGAAGAAGAGGCTGAAAGCCAAAAACTGGAATCTGAAGAAGAAATCCGTAAGCACTATCAGGCTCTGGAAAAAATCGTGCTGAAAAACGGTGAAGTTATCCGCGGAGCAACTGTGGCTCAAACAGGAAACATCCTGGTGATCCATACTGCAGACGGAGTTCGCCGAGTAAGCAAGTCTGAAATTGCTTCTCAAAACTTCCTCTAAGATCTACAAGATCTGAAGGACGAAGAAGGGCAGTGCATAGCGCTGCCCTTTTTTTGTACCCGTTCACTCTACAAGCAATCCTTCAGCGCTACCGGTGAATCCGGCGACGCAGTAAAGGCCAGATTCTATGTGGCCGACTGTTCGGTGCTTTGCATCAAATGAAAAGAATCCCGGTCCACTGCATTTTGATGGAAAAGCCAGGCAGGGATGCCTAATTTGTACCTGCATGGATGAAGCTCAGCTATATGCAATGATGCGGCCCCGGAATGTCTGCATCTGCCGTGGAGTTTCGGAAAAAAAAATCCGGGAGACCATTTCCTCCGGACAGGCTTCCAACTTTGACGAGCTTCAGCAGCAGACACGATGCTGCACCGGATGTGGTACCTGCGAAAGCAAGGTCCGCAAAATCATGAACGATGAGCTGGAGCAACTCACTATGCGAAAGCAGCAATCCGGTTGAGTTTTTCCTCCAGAAAGTAGCCCGAAAGCTGATTGCAAGTCGCGCCACGGAAATCATAAATGCCCGGAACAATGGAATTTACCTGGTCTATGATGATTCAGGCCGGCGGACCGGTTCTGATCCTTCTAATTTTCTTTCTCCTGGCGGCCCTGGTAGCTATCACCGAACGCTGGATGTATTTCAAAAACCTGGACAGAGGAAAGGAGCACGAAGAAATACTTCGTCTCGTATCTGCTGGTAAACCCTCGGAAGCCATTAGCTATGCACGATCCGCCCGATCTCCTGTGTCCTATGTACTGGCTGAATGTCTTTCTGGCCCCGGCGAAAAGCCTCAGGATGAGAACTTCAGCGATCGATTTGAAGAGGTTCGAAGCAGAGCCATTGCAGAGAAGATTCCGGAGCTGGAGCGGTTTTTTACCCTGCTGGCTACCCTGGGCTCGGTAAGCCCATTTATTGGACTTCTGGGTACGGTCTTTGGTATTATTCGCGCATTCGTAGAACTGGGAGGCGGCGGTCGGGATCTATCGGGCTTGAATGCCGGTATTGCGGAAGCTCTGGTAGCTACAGCGGCGGGTCTTCTTGTGGCCATTCCGGCAACTTTCGCTTACAACTTTTTAAAGAAGAAGGCCGAGGCCAATGTGCTTTCTATGGAGGTTCAGGCTTCCAGACTCAAGGAGTTATTACGATAGTTCGTCATAGCGGCTGCGAAAGCTCAGGGCGCCAGGCCCAGGCGCCAGACTTCAGCGGCAAATCCACAGCAATCTGCATTTAAATCTTTATGTAAGGCCTGATCCTATTTATAATGAGGTAAACTTTGGTTCGATATAAGAAAAATGAAGATTCCCTGGTAAGTACCATCAACATCACACCTTTTACGGATGTGATTCTTGTGCTGCTTATTATCTTTATGATTTCTGCGCCAGGGCTGTATCAGGCATCATTCAAGATTCAACTTCCCGGAACCAGTTCCGGTACAAATCGTTCAGATTATACTGTTACGATTGCTGCTGAAAAAGGCGGACAGCTTTACTGGAACGGTGAACGAATCTCTCCGGAACAATTCAAGGAAAGATTGGCTGGCATGAAAGATCCTGCACAGTCCAGGATTTTGATCAATGCAGATTCCGAGCTGGCTCATGGAAAAGTAGTGCAACTTGTGGATCAGGTAAGGTCTTCGGGGGCGGAGTCAGTGTATGTGGGAACGGTTCCGGAAAGCCGGAGGTAAGGCCGGAAAACCGGCGGTGGACCTGCAACTGGGCATTCGCGCTCTGCAGGGACTTTTTGTCGTAACTCCGGTATTTCTTATCATCGAATGGATTCGATCCAGAGAATTGCCATTCGAATTCTTGGTCTATGGTCTTTCACTGGAACTGTTTCTCTTTGTACTATTATGGTCTCTCTTTCGCATGGGTCGATTGCATCGTCAGACCATGCACTGGCTGGCGCTCTGGGTCGCAGCCGCGGTTAGTCTGCCGCTTTCTGTCTATTTGACCCTGGTGGACGCAGGAGGCGAAATTCGCTTCCTGCTGCTACTGATCTGGTTTCTTGCTTACGGACGAAATACAGGCATACTTCTTACATTTCTCTATATCTCGGGAGTGGCCGCGCTTCTGCTACTATCCGGAAAATTTGACTTCTTTGCTGGGAATGATCCCATCCGTTCCCTGGTGCGGGCTTCCCTTCTTGCACTGTCGCTCCTGCCTCTGCTGTTATTCCTGCGAGCCCGGCTAATGGCACGAAGCGTAATGCCTGTGCGATTAACGCATCTGCTATTGCATCTTATAAGGAGCTGGAATCAGGGACGCCCGGAATCTTCGCCCGGTGCCAGGTTGCGAGCACCAGAACATGCGCGTGATCTCTGGGCGTATCTTCGAGACTCCCATGAGGAAGGCATTTTCTCTCACCATGGTCCTGGAAGTAGGAGCTTCACCGGCTATTTACTGGAACTCAAGTTTCTGAATCCCTGGGCCTTCGCCGGTCCGCAAATGAGCCCTGCCGCCATTCCCGAAATTATCTCCAGACGGCTTATGGAGTGGCAGGATCATGCGGACGCGCTCTGTGGTGATTCGATCTGGATGAATGCCACTGCTGATGGAGTATCTATATTTTGCGAAGACCAGAAAGGTCCGGATCTGATTGAAGTGTGCGAAGGGATGCTTCGCCGACTTTCCCAGGAAAGGAACTCCTCAAGAGCCAGGGGTATGGAGTATCCGCAAATCGTCATGACGCTGTACCATGGACCTCTATGGATTGTTACTGGCCGAGCAGAAGAGCAGTACGCTCTGGCTCATGGAGTAAACCGTGGCCTGACGCAGTCGCAACCGGAGCATGGCGAGTGGGCTCCGGCGGAGAACCTTGCATCCAATACTAATCCCGCATTGGAAGAAGTGGAGTCTCGATCATCGCATATTTCCCCGGATTCGGGCCAGGAAAGGCAATGTCTTTCCAGCTGGCGCTTCGAGGTGATACAGCAGAAGGATGGTGAGGGCAAACCCGCGTACTTGAGTTTTGCAGATGGTGAATCGTGGCTGGATGCCATTAAAAAAATCCTGCATCCTCCAAAATGAGTCTGTGATTCAGGATTGACCCACTGAAAGGCCATACTCAGAATGTCGATTCATATTAATTTGGTAGGATATCCTGTGGATCGGGGTCAGAGTATGGGTCCGTTCCTGGAATTTTTATCGGAGTTGAACTCCCGGGAGGGGGAAGCCATCCCGGGATATAAAAGGAGCATAGCATGAGTTGGAGTCAGGATACAGTTGCATTACACGGGGGACAGGAGCCAGATCCCACTACGAATTCGCGGGCAGTGCCCATCTACCAGACCACGTCTTACGTTTTTAATGATACCGAACACGCGGCCAACTTGTTTGGATTGAAGGAATTCGGAAACATCTACACCCGAATCATGAACCCTACTACCGATGTGCTGGAAAAGCGCATCGCCCAGCTGGAAGGGGGAGTTGCTGCTCTGGCCACCTCTTCTGGACAGGCCGCAGAAACACTGGCTATATTGAACATTGCAGGAAGCGGAGATGAAATCATTTCCAGCGCCAGTCTGTATGGTGGAACTTACAACCTGTTTCATTACACCCTGCCTCAGCTGGGCATCAAGGTGCATTTTGTGGATGCATCCAATCCAGAGAATTTCAAAAAAGCGATTAACGATAAGACCAAGCTGATTTTTGCCGAGACCCTGGGTAACCCGGCCCTGGACGTTCTGGACTTCGAAGGAGTTTCCAAAGTGGCCCATGCAGAAGGGCTGCCTCTGGTAGTGGACAACACCGCGGCTTCTCCATATCTTTGCCGACCATTCGATCATGGTGCCGATATCATCATCCACTCCACCACCAAGTTCATTGGAGGTCATGGAACTTCCATCGGTGGCGTGATTGTAGATTCCGGCAAATTCGCCTGGAACCAGGGACGTCATAAAACCATGACCGAGCCGGATCCTTCCTATCACGGCCTGAACTTCTGGGATACCTTTGGAAATTTTGAGCCTTTTGGCGGTGTGAACATTGCTTATATCCTCAAAGCAAGAGTTCAATGGTTGCGCGACATCGGAGCGGCTATGAGTCCGTTCAATGCCTGGCAGTTCCTGCAGGGACTGGAAACTCTACATCTGCGCATGGAAAGACATAGCGACAACGCTATGAAGGTAGCCAAATTCCTGAAATCACATCCAAAGGTGAAATGGGTGAACTATCCAGGACTGGAAGATCATCCGGCTCATGGAAATGCAAAGAAGTATATGCATCGTGGTCAATTTGGAGCCATCCTGGGCTTTGGCATTGAAGGCGGTCATGAAGCGGGTAAAAAATTCATTAACAATCTGAAGCTTTTTTCCCATCTTGCCAACATTGGCGATGCCAAGAGTCTGGCCATTCATCCGGCCTCAACCACTCACTCTCAGCTCACAGAGGCAGAGCAAAAGTCTACAGGAGTAAGCCCGGATTTTGTAAGGCTTTCTGTGGGCATCGAGGCCTATGAGGACATTGAAGCGGATCTGAAGCAGGCTCTGGAGGCCTAGAGCCGGCTCTTTTTCCGGGCGAGGACAAAAAATCGCTCTCAATGGAAGCCTGAATGGCTTTTATGGACAGAAGCACCGGCTCCGGTCGGTGCTCACTTATCTATGGACAAAAGAGACGATTCTATAGAAGGCGATTTACAGGACGGAAACACAGATGGGTATGTATCCCCCCTGGGCGAGGTGCATACCCGAACCGCCCGCCTGTCTGGCTTTCAGACCAGGTCCGGCTATCGTCTGAAAGAGATTGAAATCAACTACCTTACCCTGGGTAAATTGAGCCCGGAAAAAGACAATGCCATACTTATCTGTCATGCGCTGTCTGGAAATGCACATGTAGCAGGCGCTCATCATGAAACCGGCCGACCTGGCTGGTGGGATCTCTATGTAGGTCCGGGAAAAACCATCGATACCAACAAATTCTTTGTAATTTGCTCCAATGTAATTGGAGGATGCAATGGAAGCACCGGGCCCACCTCCATCAATCCAGATACAGGCAAGGCCTATGGAATGGAGTTTCCGCCCATTACCATCGAGGATATGGTTCGCGGTCAGGTGGAGCTAATCGATCATCTGGGTATTCAGAAGTTATTCTCCGTAATCGGTGGCTCCATGGGTGGGATGCAGGCCCTGATCTGGGCCACTCACTATCCCGGCCGCGTGCAAACCTGCATTCCTCTGGCTACATGCATGGCCCATTCCGCCATGCAGATTGCCTTTAACGAGGTGGGAAGACAGGCCATATTGAACGATCCTAAATGGCAGGAAGGCCAGTATAACCGGGAAAGCCGTCCGGAGCATGGCCTGGCTGTTGCTCGAATGGTGGCCCATGTTACCTATCTGTCAGAATTCTCCATGCAGGACAAGTTTGGTCGCCGGCAGCAAAGACCTCCTTCCAGGGAGGATCTATTTCCCATGTACTTCTCCGTGGAGAGTTATTTACATTATCAGGGAGAGAGCTTTGTAAAAAGATTCGATCCCAATTCCTATCTGTACATTACCAAAGCTCTGGATATGTTTGATCTTCTGGGCGGCAATAATCCGGAAGAGATCTTTTCATCGGTGGAAGCCCGCTTCCTGGTGGTCAGTTTTGAATCGGACTGGCTCTATCCTCCATCCCAGTCCCGGGAGCTGGTTCGTGCATTGAAGCGATCCCGGGTCACCGTTACCTATCTGAATCTGGAAACACCCAATGGTCATGATTCTTTTCTTATCCACAATGTAGAATTGTTTGGCGTGCTCGGTAACTTCCTGAATGTGGAGTACAGAAATATGAGAGATCAGGGAGCACTGGCAACAAATGATTCAGGCGCTGTATGACACAGTAGCCCGATGGGTGCCTCCTGGATCCAGGGTTCTGGACCTGGGAACCGGCGATGGAGCCTTCCTTCAGAGACTGGTAGAGCATCGCAAAGTTGAAGCAGAAGGTGTAGAAAAGGATGGAACCCTGGCTGCCCGATGCATTGAACGAGGTCTGGTAGTTCATCAAGGTGATATCCTGGATGGACTGGATCAGTACGGAAAGAACAGCTTTGACTACGTATTGCTTCTGGGAACCTTCCAGGAGCTCATTGACCCCTGGAAAGTGCTGGAGGAAGCGTTTCGCGTCGGTAAGCGGGTCATTGTAGGATTCAACAACTTTGCCTACTGGAGAGCCAGGTTTCAGATTCTACTCCGGGGAAGAAGTCCGGTCACTGCCAGAATGCCTCATCCCTGGTATTTAAGTCCCAACCTGCAATATTTCTCCATTCACGATTTCAAAGATTTCACCAGGGCCAAGCACCTGGTGATCGAAGACATTGCCTTCTTTTCCGGAAGAAGCAAGATTGCAGTGCTTCCGAACCTGCGATGCGAACAATGTGTCGCTCTCCTGCATGACGGAGACGCTTGAAGACTGCATCCTCAATCCTGAATCCGGAACCTTGAATCGGTCCAGTGAATCAAAAACAATGAGCCATGCAGGCGGATGGTCAGCACAGGATCATTCGGTTACGATCAATATTTCTACCCGGCGATTTCGCGCTCTGCCCTCCGGAGTATTGTTAGGTGCTATGGGTTTTGCCTCTCCGTAACCTTTGTAGGACATTCTCGTGGGATCAAAGGAATGATTTCTTTGAAGCTCCTGAAGGACGGCCCTGGCTCTCTGTTCCGAGAGTTTCTGATTGTAATCATCGGGTCCTGTGGAATCGGTATGCCCGGAGATTCGAATCTCTCGTTCTGGATAGCGCTTCAATATTTTTGCTATTCCATCTATTGTAGCTCTGGCTCGATCTGTTAGATCCGCAGAATCGAACTCGAATAGAATATCGCTCAAATCCAGGGCAATACCTTCGTCGGTCTTTCGAACATTTACATCATCTGCGTTATCTTTTAGATCTTTTCGAATGCTTTCGGCCATCTGATCTTTTTCTTCTTCGCTAACGGTCCTGGCCTTATCATACCAGCTGTGGATTTTGTATGTGCCATCCACAGTCTGTCCTATGGATTCAAATCGATACTGGATGTATTGAACGTCATAGATGGGCATTCCGGACTCTGCATCAAACCATAGTTCATCTCTGGACAATCCGCTAATTCTACGTAGTGGAAATCCGGGCCGGTTCACCGGATGCACAAATTCATAGGCGAACTGGATCTTTTGAGCTTTTCGTTTTTTTCCATCCCGATCTACGATCCATCCTTCACCCATGTATTGATAACGAACCGTCATGGGGATCTTGATCTTCTGACCCTGCAAGTCCATGGTTTCCATACCAGGCGCCTTCCAGGTTTGACCCTGTTTAACTGCATCCACCGGAAAGCTGGGTAGACTTCTCAGGTTGGGCATTATAAATTTATCCGGCACATCGTACTGACCCAGTTCGGATATGGTGAACTGGCTGTCGTAAGTAGTTTCCTTTTTGAAGGGCCCCTGACCTGCAGGAGTTCGCGCGTAGGTATGAAATTCTCCAACCAGCATTGCCAGGGCTTCGGCCGGGTTATCGGATTCGGATTGCTCAGTAACTTTCAGAACAATCTTATTCCTTTCTTCGCGGCTCCCGCGGGATTCGTTTCGGGCCAGTAGAATATCTTGAATCTTGTCAACGGTCAGAACGTCACCCTTCTCCAGTAAGAAGCGAAAAGTAATGGCCTCCGGACTGGAATCATTCAAGCCTCTGGGAGGATTGGTCAATGATGGTGCGGTGGATACAGGAACAGGTTTTCCTGTAACGGGGGCTCCATGTATAAGAATCAAAAGTAGAGATAAAAGTATTGCATTTCGGGTTTTCATGATTACGGTTGCGCCTATGTCATTTTCGGTCATCCATTAGAATGCTTAAGAGCAGGGCTGGTTTACGGAAAATCATTGATCCTGGACCATTGACACCGAATTCTGGCTTTTCCAGAGGAAATTATGATACTCGTTGAAGGACTACATCACATCTCTCTTGGCTCATCGGATCTGAAGCGATCTGCGGAGTTCTACACGGAGGTGCTAGACTTCGAGCTTCTTGAAGAATCCGAGAATCATGCTCTGGTACGGCTGGATCCCGTTGCCATCCGATTCAATCTAATTCCAGATTTTAACTCATCCATCGAAAATCCCGGTGAGTTTTCCCTTTCTTTTATTCTGGATGTGGACGATTTCACTGAAGCTATCCAGGAGCTGGAGCAGAGAGATATCAAAATCATCAAGGGCCCGCTACTCATTGAAGGCGGAGAGTCTCTGCTTGTGGCAGATCCGGACGGGCATTTGCTGGAACTTTTCTATAGAGAATAATACAGCGAATTGCGGATGCATTGCTGCATCTGCAGAGCATCTGACACTCTGGGCCGGCTAATCTCAGGTTGGTACTTATTCTCCGGGCAGGGCAACCAGGCCGGTTGCGTTACTTTCCATAAAAGCCAAAAACCCGGCATCCCGGAAATCCTAAAGGACGGTTCTCGAAGGCCAACAGATGGCCTTCTGGCTATCGCAAATCTGTTTCAGAATCGGCCAAAATCTGGCCCATGTATGTGGATGGACGGGCTTCCTTTCCGGGAGAAAGGCCGATTTCAATGCGGTGCCTTCTTAAAGAATCAAGCCATTACATTGATCGTGCCGCCTATCACCTGGTAGCGATCTGAGGTAGCATTGGGGCTCAGGGCAGTCATGGCTCGGCGTTGCTCTGCCAGCTGGCGATCCGCCGTATGGACGCCGGGAATATTGGCCGGGTTATCGGTAGGTTCGGAATTCTTCAGCGGCTTATAGTAGCTCACGTTTTTCATTCCCAGTTCATTGGCCATCCGTACTTCCATGCTTATAGGAAACCTGGCGGCAATCCGGACTGCAAGAAAAAAATCCTAAAAAATAGCAGAGCTACTCAAGTTTGTCTGCAGAAATGCCGAAATCAGCGTCTCTAGAGGTTTTACATTGAAGTCCCTGTCAGCCTTTGTACTGATCTTAGTCCTGCTGCTGGCTGGCTCCGGCTGCCGCATTGCCATTTTAGATTGCCTGGAGTCGGATGCTACCTGTAATTCGCGAAAGCTCC
This sequence comes from Spirochaetaceae bacterium, assembly GCA_002729885.1. GTDB lineage: Bacteria > Spirochaetota > Leptospiria > Leptospirales > Leptonemataceae > UBA3465. The sequence continues at coordinate 177,209 of PBUB01000028.1, read as the reverse complement.
TTGGATACCTGCTTCTGGCCCTGCCCCGAACCAATGTTCCAGACACCGGACAATTGATTTGTTCCGATGATTCAGGAAATCCCATTCCCTGCAGCAGTGTAACATTTCCCGGTCAGGACGCTTTCTATTTCTCGACTCCAGCCCCCATTTCTCTGGCCGTGAATCCATCCGGACTTACCGTTTCAGATGGCACCACCGGATTGATATGGCAGAGATGCCCCAGAAATGCGGCGAACGATTGCAGTGGCGCGGCCACTACGGACTTACATGGAAATCAAGAGACCTACTGTGCCGGGTTGACTCTGGATGGACTTCAATGGAGGCTGCCGACCCTCCGGGAGCTAATCTACATTGCCAACTATGAACTCTCAGCACCAAGCTTCGATACCGCCATATTCCCACAAACAATTACCGGACTGGACCTGTGGAGCTCCACCACCTTTCACTTCAACGGAACGGACAAGTGGGCTATCACCACAAGCAATGCGACTTATGCCCAGGCGGATCCCGTAGGTTTTTCTTTCGCCGTTCAATGTGTAAGCGGTGCCAACAAACCTACGCGCTGGACTGTTCTCGGAGACTTCGCCGGCATCGCCTATGATCCTACATCCGTACTCATGGCCACCAGGTGTACCTTGAACGGCTCTGGAGTTCCGGATGAAGCCTCACCTGGTGTCTGCCTGTCTACAGGCACAGCCATTAACTGGCAAACCGCGTTGCAGAGTTGTGAAAATTTGGACTATGGCGGCTACAGCGATTGGCGACTTCCCAGTATCAAAGAGCTGGCCACCGTGAAGGATTACAGTTATGCCAGTCCTGCCTTTGATCCGATGGTCTTTCCCATGAGCGCGGTGAATCGTTACTGGTCCTCTACTACAAATACTACAAACATCGCTGCAGCCTGGGCCATCGACGTATCGGATTCCACAAATTACACAACCGGAAAAACCACTCTCTATTTCACTCGATGCGTGCGGGGGCCCTGAATTCGGGCCAGCTGAAATCCGTTGCAATAGCTCAATCCTTGTAGACAATTGCTTCTATAATGTGATGGCGAGGTCGACCATGTCTTTAGAAATAAGCCGTGCCCAATTTCTCCGCCGATTTCTCTTGCTCGGAGGCGCCGTCGGAATTACCTTAACTCAGCCCATGCAGCTATCCAGATTGTTCGGAATACCCAGACCTGATCAGGAATTAAGGAAGAGGCCCATTCCTGGATACGGAGAGACTATTCCTGTGGTGGGCCTGGGCACATGGCAGGCCTTCGATTACGATGATCCGGAGTCCCTGGTAAGGCTCCGAACGGTCCTGGAGCTATTTCATGCGGCTGGAGGCAGGGGCATTGACAGCAGTCCTATGTATGGTCTTGCAGAGGAGGTCATTGGAAGGTTGCGGGGTGGACTGGATCCAGAGAGCCCCAATGCCCTGGATCTATTTACCGCCACCAAGGTATGGACCCGAGGGGATTCAGCCGGGCGAAGGCAAATACAGAACTCCTTCAGTCTGCTCAAGGAAATCGATCTGCTACAGGTTCATAACCTCCTGGATCTGGAAGTTCACTGGCCCTATCTCCAGGAGCTGAAGGCCACCGGAAAAATTCGCTACACCGGTATTACTCATTATACGGAAAGTGGCTACGATGATTTGATGAATGCTATCCGCAAATACGATGTGGATTTCGCACAGTTCAATTACAATGTACTGGCAAGAGAAGCTGAGAAAGAACTGCTCCCTCTATGCATGGAAAAGCAGGTTGCGGTTCTCATCAATCGTCCCTTTGGCGGCGGAGAGATCTTCTCTCGAGTTAAAGGTCAGGAATTGCCAGCCTGGATGCGAAAGGCAGGCATTCTAAGCTGGTCCAATGCAATGCTTAAGTTTGTTTTATCGCATCCCGCCGTGACATGCGTTATTCCAGGAACCGGTAAACCGGATCATCTTCTGGACAACATGAATGCCGGACGTGGTGAACTGCCGGATCAAGAAACCAGAGAGCAGATAGCCCGGCATTTTGAAGTTCAGACTTAAGATTTCTCCGCCGGGCAAATCCCCTGCTCCAGCAGCACGAGAAGTGCGACTGCCGTGCATTCCTTAATCATCCACCCCTGGTTCCAATCAATTAGGTAATGGTGCGACCTTTTTGGCTCGCGATTCCGCTTTTCCATTTTAGCGGTCCGGCCGTAGATTCTGCGATTCTCAGCAATTCCTCGGGGGGATAGGCCCTTAGAGAGGAAACGATCCCGTCCCAGAGGATTGTCAATGGTATGACAGGAATCAGATAGGTGAATATCAGAGTTGATGGCCGCAACGGTTTGATAAATGGCACTAACGCGAAAACGAGGAAGGGCACCAGGAGAAGCATGGATAGTATTGGTAGCAGGCCGCGCGACACCGGCTCTAATATTGCCAGTCCCTCACTATTTCGCTGAGCATCCTGGAGACTCTGTCTGAGCTTATCCGGGGCAAGGTGGTGAGCGAGAGTAAACATTGTTCGAAAACCTTTAAGGTCATCCGGAACCGCTGTTGCATTTACACTATGCGGATAATTTTCAATGAAGTCCAGATTGGACTCACTCTGGATCGGAAATAGGTCTGTCCGGATTACATGAAGGCCCCTTAGTTCCATCCTGGCGTCTATCCAGAATGCGTCAAGGCCGCCACCGGCGCCTGATCCAAGGTCAATTATTTGTTTCGCACCGCTTGAACGGAGTGCTTCAAGCAATATTGTTCTGGCAGGCTCAAAGACTCTAAACATGCGGGAAGCCAAATCCAGGTATTCTACCACCGGCTGTTTCAAGAACGCCGGATACCAGTTTAGATCAGTAAATTCAAACAATTGAAATCGCATCTGCCTTTACTCCTTATTGGAATTCTAGCCCAGGCGAGATCGTTTGTCGTCCGGTTGCCGGAATCAGGACAGAGAGCCTGTCGATTTTTTTCTGAATTGAGACGGGGTCTGGCCCGTTTCCTTTCGGAATGCTTCGTAGAAGACGGACCGAGAATTGAAGCCAGAAGCATATGTAATGCTGAGAATCGACCGATCGGGTTGCTCCAGAAGCAACCTTTTTGCCTCGGAGATGCGATATCGCCGCAGGAGGTCAAGAAATCCAACACCATAGATATGTTGAACAAGACCCCTCAGTTGCTTTTCGTTTATTTCCATCATTTCCGCCAATCGTCTCTGGTCCAGATCCTCATCCAGAAAGATCCTTTCGCTTTCCAGCAATTGAGCGAGATGCTCCTGCATTGCCTTGAGTTCGGCAGGGGCCGGTAATTTGAATTGTGAATTGCTCCGGCCAACAATGCGAAGACCCTGAATAAATGGCTGCTTGAGAAGAAGAAACCCAAAAAAGATCAGCAGAATGACGGCAACCGCGTTTCCCACGAGCGAGACTTCCACCCAGCCCATAAATGAGCTAACAAGGATCAAAGTCGAATCCATGGCCAGAAGAATCAGCAATCCAACAGCCCCGGCCCGACCGGGTAAGTCATTCATTACCTGGCGAATGGAAAGCAGGGTATAGATCAACAGAAGGCCTGGAGAAGTAGTGGCCAGCCACTGTATCAGACTTTTAGCATCGCCCTCCGGATTGAACCCGGGGTTCGTCTGCAGAATGCCGCCGCCACCGAACACCAGGAAAAGGGAAAGGAGTAAGGCGCATCCCGGAAGCAGTGCATGCGGGAAAACTGACTGCAGCGAAGTCTCCCGGTTTTTGCTGCCATTTTGATTATTGATAAGATTTCTGAAATAAGCAAAAAGGATCGGACCCAGGGCCCACTGGCTCGCAACAAAGGGAGCAATCCAAATTGGTATTTGGTTCATTTCGGTAGCCGATAGGATAGCGGGAGGGAGCATACCTATGGCTACAAGAAGCAGCAAAGCAAGCATCAGGTAATGTGATTCATGTTTTCGAGGAATTCCAAGAATCCCCGCTGCACCGAATACGGCCGCTCCAATACCAGCTATAAATACCAGCGAAAGGGGAGGGAAGTCCACTGGCAAAGTCTGTTGGAATCATTTCCTCGGGCAAGCTCGATTAAGGTCATGGCTTTCTCGCAGGCCTGGTCCAGGAATCAGACAGGTTTTCTGCAATGAGTATTCTTCCGGAATTCCGGCAGACCTGGCTTAGCTGATTAATTGACCACTGGCTCTGTGGGCCCGCATGAACGCTGCCTGGGCTGGTTGTAAGCCATGAGACAGAACTGCCGCCTTGCAGTTGGCCCCAGTGCTTTTTGCAAGTGCCCCCTGCAGTAATTGTTGAAGCAGTTCCCTGGCACAAACTCGCAATTTATTAGAGGTACGCTTGCGCTCTTACGTCCTGCAAGAGCGCTCCCGTATAGTTGGTTGCGGTGCTTCGCACCTTGCGCTTGTTAGAGGTACGCTTGCGCGGCTACCTCAGTGCAGCCACGCTCCCGTGAAGATCTGCGGTCCTTCGGACCTTGCGATCTCGTCGGCTCTCGACGTCCTGTCTCCGCCGACATTAGCAACTCCGTGTGCGTCATCCTGATCGCGCGACTTTGCCTTCGGCAAAGTCCGGGCATTGCGAGCCCAGGCTCTACGCAGGTGCCCCCTGCAGTACTTGTTGAAGCAATTCTCGAGCGCACACTCGCAATGCCATTACTTCTTCGGCACCTTCGAAGATGGAGAATACGCGGGCGTCCACGAAGTAGCGAGATACCGGATACTCTTCTGCATAGCCCATACCGCCATGGATTTGCATGGCTTCGCGAGTTACCCATTCAGAGATTCGGGAAGCATAGAATTTAACCAGAGTGGCTTCCATGTTGCCTTTTCCCTCATCCATCAGGCCGGCAACATGATAGGAATACTGGCGAGAGGCTTGAACAATCATGGCCATCTTGGCCAGTTTCCAGCGATTGATTTGATACTCTTTTAGTTCTTTGCCAAATACCTTTCTTTCGTTCGCGTATCGGGCTGCGGCTTCCATGGCAGCCTGCATTACACCGTTGGCACGGGCTGCGGTCTGAACACGGCCACCGGCGAAACCGGCCATTTGAAGATAGAAGCCTTTGCCTCTGCCTTCTTCACCGCCAATGAGGTTTTCATCGGGAACAAAGTAGTTATCGAAATTCACTTCGAAACTGTGCATGCCTCGATAGCCGATGGTGGCAATAGCCGATCCACTCATGGATCCGCCGCCGTCCTGCTTAACTTCGAACTTATGATCTTTGGATCTGGGTTTTTCGGCCAGTAGTATGGACAGTCCTTTATGCTTGAGCGCAGGATCTTTTTCTGTGCGAGCCAGAACCAGAAGTACATCGGCGTAGCCAGCGAACGTACACCATGTCTTTACGCCGTTCAGGACCCATCCGCCGTCAACTTTGTCAGCGGTAACTTTCATGCCTGCAACATCGGAACCAAAGTTTGGCTCGGTTACTGCAACACCGGCCATGCGCTCGCCAGATGCCAGTGCTCCCAGCCACTTCTCCTTTTGTTCCTCGGTGCCACCTTTGATAATGGCTTTGGAAAGAATTTCGGGACGGGTAATCAGGGAACCAGCGATGGAAAGCCCTCCGCGAGAGAGCTCCTCGGTTACGACCATCATCCCTACGTTTCCGAGCATATCCAGAAGTCCGCCGTACTGTTCGGGAATGGAAAGTCCAAAGGCTCCATTGTTAATCAGTTCGCTCAGAATATCGTCCGGGATAAAATCATCATGACGATGCACATGCTCTGCATGAGGCATTACAGTCTGCTCAGCTATCTTGCGGTAAACATCTCGAACTTCGTTGTAATCTTCTGTGGCCAGGTTTCCATACTGACCGGCGATGACGTTCTCTGCGATGCGATCGTATTTACTTTTCTCAACAGACTTTTGAATAGCTTCGTTCAGTTCCTGAGTAAACAGTCCTGAGATTTCGTCCGGGCCCAGGCCGTACTCCTCGGCGCGGCCCGCCAGCTCTCCTCGAAAGCGATTGAACGCTTCTCCGATGAATGCGGAGGCCATGTCCTTTTCCATATCCCCGTTCTGATCGGAGTAGTTCAGGAAATAATCGGCAATATTGAATTCGGCGGTATGGTAGGCCAGGTTGTAATGAACCAGCTGATTCTCGTCCATTTTGGAGATGGAAAGCTTTCCTCCATCGTCCGCACGGCGCGCCAGGTTCTCGGTGATTTTCTTTATACTTGCTTGAAATTGATTTCGAATGGTCTGCAGATGTTGTTCCATAGTTACCGCCAGTAGAATCACCCCCGGGAAATCTGACCACTGAAATTAGAAATGATAGGCCCGCACCGGACCGGTCGATAACGTTTGTCATACGACATTCGAGGGCAGGGATCGGGTTTCATTTCAGGCGCCCGGCAGGCTCGCACATGGCCGAATTCTTACCGCATCCATGGAGATGCACAGGCCGGTATCTGGAGCCATGAAACTCTCGACAAAGCTCAATTGCTTCTTGACTTAAAATGGCCTGCTTTGTGCAGTGCAAAAACAGCGATGAGGTTGATCAAGCGTTACGCGAATCGTCGGCTCTACGATGCAGAGACCAGCAAGACCATTACCCTGGAAGATGTAGCTAAATGCGTTCAGGAGGGGGAAGAGGTTCGCGTGGTGGACAACATCACCGGGGAAGACATAACCACCCGGGTCCTTGGTCAGACCTTTCTAAAAGTCAGCACCGAACAGCAGAACCTGGAATTTGCCACTTTCCTGCTCAGTTCTTTGATCCGCGAAGTATCAACCAATGTTACCGATTTCCTGTCTCGCCTTGTGCAGGGGGGAATTGGAGTTGCCAATCTTACCCGGGAACGTCTGGAGCAGATCGTCCAGATGATGGTGGAAAAGGGTGAGCTCCAGCTCTCGGAAAAGCAGGACTATCTTACCTCCCTGGTGGACCAGATGGCCCGTCAGCAAGAAAAGATGCGAGATACCATCGAGGAAGGAAAGGGAGCCCTGAGATCTGAATGGGATAAGGATCCGGATAGCCCCGAGAAAGTCCCGGATATGGAAGAGCTTTCGGCTCGCCTGGATGAGATGGCTCGCTGGATTCGAGAAATGAAGAAATAGGGAGATACGCTCCCTGACCTGCCTCCTTGCAGCTCAGCTCCCGTTGCCTGAAGATGCGGCTCTTCGAGCCTCGAAACCATCGTGCTCTCGGAGCAGCGATATTCTCTTTTTTTTGTTGCCACATCCTTTAAGAACCGCTGCTGTTCGAGGTACGCTCGCTGACCTGCCTCCTTGCAGCTCAGCTCCCGTCGCCGAAAGATACGGCTCTTCGAGCCTTGCAATCCTCGTGATTGCCCAGGAGTGGCCTTGCTTTTTTCCTTGCCAGATCGTTAAAGAACCACTCCTGTTCTAGGTACGCTCGCTGACCTGCCTCCTTGCAGCTCAGCTCCCGTTGCCTGAAGATGCGGCTCTTCGAGCCTCGAAACCATCGTGCTTTCGGAGCAGCGATATTCTCTTTTTTTTGTTGCCACATCCTTTAAGAACCGCTGCTCTAATACCGAGGGATAAAGGGAGAAAATGTGTCTGCATAATGCAGGCGGCGGGCAGGGATGTCCGATTCAGTGCAACGGAGTGGAATGATGAAATCTGCAAAGCTAATGGCCCTGGGCCTGATCGTAGCGGTGGCTTCTGGACCTTTAATGGCTGGAGCTGAAGACGATGCGAAGGCCTACTACGCAAAACGTTCGGAACAGGCTCTAAAGGACCTGGATTTTGGCACCATGGAGCAGAAGCTACTGGCCACCTATTACATGGGCGCCCCTGCCAGACCTCAGTTTGTCCGCCCCCTGGGCCGGGAACTGTTGGAAAACCTGGAGGATCCCGCTCTGCGAAATTCCGCGCCAAATGATCCTATTGTGAAATCCCACATCGCCTGGGCTCTGGGTCAGATTGGCCATGAAGCTGCGGTTCCGTACCTGCTGGAAGCGGCCGAAAAAGTGAATGCCATTATCGAAGAAAAGCGCAAAGCGGTGGAAGCAGCGCGACAGAAGAGATCCCCGGAAAGCCATGAATTTCTGATTCAGCAGGATGAGCCCGGTCCATTCCTATCCAGCAAAGACGTTCCTTTTCCCTACAGTCCAGATGTTTACTGGAGCGTGGCCGATGAGTTCAAGGCGGTGCCTGCGGTAAATCTGAGCGCGGAGGACCACCGTGCCCGGATCGAAGGCTACAACTATGTAAATGTAATGCAGCACATTTTCATCGCTCTTGGCAAAATCCGACAGAAAGAAAGCGCCGAGAAAATAGTTCCCTACCTGGAGCATCCATATCCGGCCATTCGGCAGGAAGCGGCTCTGGCCCTGGGCAAGATTGGCTCTTTGACGGCTCTTGAGGCCCTGGAAAGAAGGTTTCAGAATGAAAAGGAACCTGCGGTCCGAGCCAGGATTGCATTTTCAATTTTTCTGAATGATCATACCCGGGTGAAATACTATCAGGAAATCCTGACCATGCTCAAGGATAACGATGTGCGAGTTAGACTTGAAGCTGCAAAGGCATTGCGTGAACTGGCTCTGGGCGAGTCTATATCACCGCTTTTTGCGGCTCAGCGGCTGGAAGAAAGCACACTCGTTCGAACCGTCATCGATCAGGCCATTGAACATGCAGAGAGAAACAACCTATTCCCGCCGGATGCCCAGTTTGACACCGGGCCCAACCGAGTCTGGACCTACGGTCGCCCGGTACGGCCCAGAAAATAATCATTCAGATGGCCCGGCTGCCGGCCGGGCTCTAAATCTGGTTCAGAATTCCACTACCGTTCGGCGGGGCCTGGCTTTCAAACCAGGATCGGCTCTGGCCGTAGTGCTTATTGTCTGCTTTTCCTTTCTTACTGCCTGCGCTGACAAGAAAACCGTCTATCTAAATGCTGATACAGGTAGCGGCCCCAGATATGCCTATGTATCCGGGGACTCTGCCATTCTAAGAACGGATCCCATCGTAATCGCCTCCGAGGTTGATTTTCCTCCTACCGGGCAAAGGCTCACGGTTCTGGAGCGCACTGCGAAACAGGACAACATAGACGGAGTGTCCGATTTCTGGTATCGAGTGCGCCAGGACAGCGGAATCGAAGGATGGATTTTTGGTGCTTCGCTTAGCTTTTCCCAGCAGGAAATGGCTCAAAACTTCCAGGGCAAGAAAAAAGAAATCGAAGAGGTACTTCCCGGGATCTGGTGGGAAATCGAAGGCGATGGTTCTACCGGGTATCGCAAGATAGTCTTCAAGAACGGTTACTTCTTTTATAGCTATGGGAACCGTCTGGAAAGTTCCGGCAAATATGAAATTTCGGATGATCTGAAGCTAAAGCTATCTGCGCCTACAGGAATGGGTCAGGAGCTGGAGGTCCGAAAAGTAGGGCTTGAATATCGCATTTTTAGCAACGTTGATAACTTCAGCTATGTATTTCGTCCTGCTCCCGAGGAAAAGGAGTATCTGGAAGTTGAAGAAGAAAAAGAAGAGTCATCCGAATGAGTTCCGACGGAAACAGTGGCCGCTCGCGCTCCGGTTCCGGTAGCTCCGGACGTAAACCCGGCGGCAGATCCTCCGGGCAGAATCGCTCCGGCGGCCGAGAAGGCCGGGATCCGCGAAAGGATACGCGAAACTCCAGAGATCGACAGGGCCCGCCCTCCCGTGGGCGATCTTCGGGTCGGTCCGACGTAAACCGAGATTCTCGCACTTCCCGGCCTGCAGGTCGTTCCGGTTCCAGTCGTCCCTCTTCCAGTGGATCATTTGATAGACGAAAGGATACCCGGGGCGATCGCGATGTCTCCAGAAACGAAGGAAGATCTCGCGGACCATCCCGATCCGGCTCTTTTGAATCTGGAAATAGTCGCAAGGGCGCAGGCTCCAGACAGAACTCCGATGGGCAGCGGGGCGCACGGTCTTTCGAACGAGGCTCAAGAAATTCCGGCGAGGATCGCAGCCGGTCCTTTCGGGATCGTGATTCTAGATCTGGTTCAAGAAATTCCGGCGAGGATCGTAACCGTTCATTCCAGGATCGTGATTCTAGATCTGGCTCAAGAAACTCCAGGCCAGAACGTAGCGGTCGCTCGAACGATCGCGACTGGCAATCCGGATCGCGCAACTCCAGGCCTCCAAGAAGAGACTCAGGACGGGGAGACAATAGATCTTTTCCATCTCGAGAAAACCGCTTTCGCCGAGATTCCTCGGAAAAGCGAGAATCTGTGTATAGACCGGATCCGGCCGCGAATGAAGAATCTAAAAAAGCAAAGAAGAAGATGCTCATTAAGTCCCCGTCCCGGCTGCCTTCCGGACGACGGGTTACCAGGCATAAACATGATCGCAAGGTAGTGCTTCCGTCCCGACCCGATCCAGATCAGGCAATCAATGATCTGGAGCAGGAGGGGGCCGCATTTAGTTCTGCAGGCACTGAGTCTCGCGAATGGAAGCCGGAATCCATCTTTCAAGAGCCTGTGCGAATCAATCGCTATCTTGCCAGAGCTGGTTTTGGCTCCAGGCGTCAGGTGGAAGACTTCATTACGTCCGGTCGCGTAAAGGTGAATGGAAAAACCGTTTCCCTGGATACGAAAGTAGGACCTGGCGATCTGGTTACCCTGGATGAAAAAAGAGTTCGCTTTACCGAAGGCCATATCTATCAGGCTTTCAACAAGCCCCCTGGATATGCTGTATCCAATCGTAGCTTTCCGGGGAATCCATCCATTTACGAAATACTGCCCCAGGATTTCCAGGGCCTGAAGTATGCGGGGCGGCTGGATCGAGATTCCCGAGGGCTGGTGATCCTTTCTAACGACGGAGAGTTCTTAAATCAAGTGATGCATCCGGCCAGGCGTGTTACCAAACGATACCTGGTTACTCTGGATGAATTACCTGAAATGGAAGAGCTCACGGGAAGCTTTTATAAGGGTGTTGTGGACGAAGGTGAATTGCTTCGAGCTGTAAGAGTGGGCATCCTGGATCGAGAGAAGAAGATCGTGGAAGTGGTGCTTTCTGAAGGGCGAAAAAGACAGATCCGCCGAATGTTTTCTGCTCTGGAAGTGGAGGTTCTGGATCTTTACAGAGTCTCTGTAGGATTTCTGAGTCTGGAGAACCATCCAGTGGAAGAAGGAAAGACCTTTGCTTTCGAACCAGAAGAATTGTTTGGAATGAAGAAAAGTGATCCGGTGCTGGGCGATTTCAATCCCTGGAAGGAGTCCTGATGCTTTTTGTTACCCAGGAATTCTTACTCTTTTTCATAGTGGTTGCGCTTGTATACTGGCTCATTCCGGGCCGGTTTCGAATGTACTGGCTCATTCTATCTTCGCTCTTTTTCTACGCCACCTGGAGCTTCGTATTTACCTTTCATCTGCTATTTGTAGTTGGTATGAACTACGTTGTGATGGAGCTGTACAAGATCCATCGCAAGAAGTGGATCTTCTTCGCTCTGCAAATCGGAAACTTAGCCAATATCGGAGTATTTAAATATTACTACCTGATTCTGGACTTTTTTGGAATTCTATTCAGCCAGGACTGGCTACGCGAAGAAAGCCTCAGAATGCATGATCGATTGCAGGGTCAGGAAATACTTCTTCCTCTGGCCATTAGCTTCTATACCTTTCAAATCATGTCCTATGGAATTGATATTTATCGAGGGCAGTACACAAATCAGCACACATTTAAAGAAGTGCTTCTCTTTAAGTCATTTTTTCCTCAGCTAATTGCAGGGCCCATTATGCGTTCTTCTGAATTGCTTCCCCAGATTCAGAAGATGAGCGAATTTACCAGTCCCACAGCAGAGCAAACGGAAAGAGCCACCTGGTTGATTATTGCAGGCATCGTAAAAAAGATGCTCATCGCAGATCAGATCACCGGAGCGCTAATTCCATTTCTTCATGGCGATCCCACCAGTTTTCCTTCGCATCTGGTTTGGGTTTATACGGTGGGCTGTCTGGCCATGCTTTACGCGGATTTCTCTGCCTATACGGATCTGGCTCGTGGAACCGGACTGCTGCTTGGATTTGAAATACCCATCAACTTCAAGGCGCCGCTATTTATGCATTCTGTTTCCGATTTCTGGCGACGATGGCACCTTACTTTCTCTCGCTGGATTCGGGACTACATCTATATTCCTCTGGGCGGTAGTCATGTTCCGGAGTATCGCAACTATATAAATCTTACGATTACCTTTTTCATTGGCGGGCTATGGCATGGTGCCAGTTACACTTTCGTGCTCTGGGGCATTCTGACCGGAGTTATTCTTTCGGCCGAGTCCTTTGCATTTCGCCGCGGCTGGCAGGAATGGCCGGATGCCCTGGGTGGAAGGATTCTTCGAATTGTAATTAGCTATATCATATTTCTTCCCAGTACAGTATTTTTCTTTGGAAAGGGACTGGACTGGTGCGGAGATGCAGTACTGCAGATGTTTTCCTTTCAGTTCGCCGGCGAAGTGCCGGAGAACTTCAGTATCCTGGGTTACGGAATACTGGCCACACTTTTCTTCCATTTAATCGATGAATGGCCGGAATTCTTTGTTAAGCTAAGAAAGCATGATCGGTGGCTTTTACCCATCGGCGGGATAGCCCTGATTCTTGCGATGACACAGTTTGCCGGACCAGGTAAGGATTTCTTTTATTTTCAATTCTGATTGGATTTCAGTGCTGATTGGAGGCTGAGCGCAGGAACGGGACTCTATGAAAAACTTAAAGCCTTTATATATATTGATTGGAGCTCTGGCTTTTCTGTTCCTTCTGGACAAGGTGTTTTTGATCCCGGAAGTACGGGATGCCTTCATGCAACCGGGCGGTATGGTATATTACCGTCATCGCATTCATCAGCTGGATAAATATCTGGATAGAAAGGAAGATGAAAAGAATCGCAGGACCGTGGTAGTTCTGGGAGATTCTCGCAGCTTCGGCATCGGCACTTCCATGGCTGAACTGGCAGGAAAGAAGGATGTCAAAATCTGGAATTTTTCCGGCCCCCAGGCGGTGCCTGCCTATCATCTGTTCCTACTGGAAAGATTACTTCAGTCGGACCGCAAACCCGATGCAATCATACTGGGGCTTTCGCCGGACGCTCTGGGGCGAAATGCAGGAATTTTTGCAAGTCCCGTTTTGAACTACGGTGTGGATTCCGAGTTCATTGAGACCTACCATACACAGATACCGGATCGGGATCTGGACACGTACGCCAATAGCCGTCGCTTCGCAGTGGTGGGCATGCAGTTTTCGATTCGTACTCTCATTCGCCGCATTCGAGGCAGTCTATCTTCCAATGACAGATTGGAAAAACTTCAGCCCTTTCTGCACAGCCAGAACCTGAGCGATGCAGAAAAAGCGAAGTACTATGCTCTGGCGCAAGCCAGTTCCGAAAATCTTTCCATCTATAACTTCCATTCCTCCCCTCAAATCGATGTTCTGGATCAGCTGGGAGGGGCCCAGTACGCCTGGTATGGAGTAATGCAGCCTGAAGATCTGAAGCGAGAGACGGATACCATGGTTTCACTGTATCTGGAAGCATTTACCGTATCCGAAGAGCAGATGTTCTATCTGGAACGTAGTATGAAGCTGATCCAGGAGGCGGGCATACCGGCGGTGGTGTTCTGGCCCCGTGTGAATCCCTATCTGCGGGAAGTTTATGAAAAAGAGCCCAAAATATCCATGCTCTGGACCCGGGTTACTCGTATGGCTGACCGATACGGCCTGGCCACTGTGGATCTGAATCGGCCGGAGGCCAGTAACTGCCAGCATTACTACGATGCCAGCCATCTCTCTATAGACTGTTACCCGGCCATTACCGGCCATCTGCTGGAACTTCCGAAGTAGCAGACTCATTTTTTTCTCGGTATGCTCCAGAAATGGTGCGATACTGATTCTAGTGCAGACTGTATTTAAATGGATTGATCAATTTTTTCATTCCATGCCGGATAAAGTGGCTCGAAGCATTCGCCTGGGCTTCATAGGGGTATGGATTCTGGTGGCCGGTGTAGTTTCCTATCGCGCCTGTGTAGTTGGACAATCCGAAGCGCCTCAGGATGGACAGGATCTTCAATTGTCCAGAATCAAAGAACAAATCATTCGTGATGAAAATCGTAACAATGCTCCGGAAATTCAACTACCGGACCCGGATCAAATCCTGCCGGAAAATTCTGCCATCGATAACCTGCCTCTTCCTGAACCCGGAAAAGATGTAAGTACCTTGCCCGGATCTGCAGATCTCAAGGAAAGAGATCCCAATCCATCATCAGAAACGTTACCTCCTTTTCTGGGCGAAAGCGATCAGATCATATTTCCCAGGCGAGACGGTCAGGATCCAGGAAGTCACGATTCCAGGGAGCGCAACAATTCTGATTCCCGGCCATCCATGCTTTCAGAGCCAGATTCCAGCCGGGACAGGATCCAGAGTCCTGAAAGTAGCAACGATTCCGGTTCCCGGCCTGCCGGCGATGGCTCTGGTTCCAATACTGAGTCGGGCAACAGAAAAGACAATATGCAGGAATTCCAGCTGATACCGGAAAAACAATAGGGTAATTCCATTCGTGAGTCTATGCAGGAGCCAGCAATAAAATTGGATGTGAAGCTTAACAGGCACGCTTCGGTGGTAATGGCCCCATCGCTCTTTCTTGTCGTTGCTCTTTCAATGTTAAGCATGAATCTTCTGGCGCCGGTTTCGGTGGGAGCCGAGGAAGCTGAGATCTCTGCCTATCGTCAGGGAATGCTACACCGATCCATGGGACATCGAGAGCTGGCTTTGAAATATTTCAATCAGGCTCTGAGCCAGGACAGCCAGGAAGCGGATATGGCCCGGCTATCTCTGCTGGAAATGAGAATGGAAGTGAAGGGGCCGGAGGCGAATTATCGGGAACTTCTCATAGGTGCATCTACAGAGTTCCAGCCTGTGCTTTATCGAAGGGCAGGATTTCTCCTGCTGGATGCAGGTGCAACACAGGATGCTCTGGATCTACTTCTGGCCTATCCAGATCAATTCCCGGATGATCCGGCTGCACCGGGGCTTCTCTACCAGGTAGGTAGGTACGCCCAGAATCACCGGCAAAGCTATGTGGCCGCTACCCTGTTCTACGATCTGCTGGACCGATACCCGGACTCTGATCTGGCGGATGATACTTTTATTCTACTGGCCAGGCATTACTATCTACCAGGGCCGGATAGAAACCCGGACAGGTCCCGGGATATCTTGCTTCACTTTGCAGCCCAGAAAAGCCCTGCATTTCTGGAGTCTCCCCATGCGCCTGCGGTAAGGGCCTATTTGTCCGGAAAACTGGATCTGAACGGGTTATTTTCCAGTCTCTATTTTCCCGCTCTGTGACTAATTTCGGTCCGGGAATCTCCTTGCCTCGGATTGTTTAGATGGTATAGTGCACTGTCAGGGCCGGACCGTGGATGAAAAGCTCCATGGTTTCGTCGTATATAGGAGTCAGGACCGAAGAAATGAATTTTAGCCTTCATCTTGAGAATCAAGAGCTGTCCAATCAGGAAAAATCTCTTACCCATCTTCTGGTCCGGGTAGAGACTCCTCCCGTGTCAGACTCTCCGGATCGACGTCCCCTGATTGTGGGTCTGGCCATGGATAAGTCCAAATCCATGTACGGAGAAAAGATGCAGTCAGTGATTGAATCCGCCAGTGCTCTGGTAAACTGGCTTACCCGACATGATCAGCTCACCATCGTTGCCTACGATACCAACATTGAAGTAGTCCAGCCATTGATTCCTCTCACAGACAAATACTCAGTTACCAAAAAAATTGAGCAGATTCGCGTAGGAAGCTCTACGAATCTCAGCGGAGGGTGGCTCCAGGCCCTTAGAACCGTAGAAGGGGCCCAGGCGGATAACGGATATAAGAGAGTAATTCTGCTCACCGATGGAATGGCCAATACAGGAGTAGTTTCTCCTACCGAACTCAAGAAGATTGCAAGAGATCATTATAATCGCGGTATTTCCACTACCACCATCGGCTTTGGACGAGACTTCTCTGAGACTCTGCTTAAGGACATAGCCACAGCCGGGGGAGGGAATTTCTATTTCATTGAAGGTCCGGAGCAGGCCCATGAAGTGTTTTTTAGGGAATTTGGCGATATAGCAGCCCTGTTTGGTCAGGGACTGGAGATTCGTCTGAGACTGGCTCCCGGTGTAAGCATCAAAGAATTTCTGAGCGATGTTCCCCATGATTATCGCGATAGACAGACCGGCGAAGGTTCCACCGGTTCCGATCAACAAGAAAAGAAAGATCTAATACTGAGGCCCGGGGATCTTCGCTCGGATGATTTGCGAAACATTGTTATGGTACTGGAAATCGATGGAAAAGAGGCAGCCGAAACCCAGGGACCTCTCATTGAAGCGGAATTATCTTTCTACAACCTGCAGGAAGATTCCAGAATGGAAAAGCATGATGCCACTTTGAAGGGTGCATTTTCCGCCAGTCCATCCGCTGAACGAGACAACAATGTACGTCTGGAAAGCTTGCTTGCCGCTTCCAGTAAAGCAATGATGGAAGCTTCCCGAATCTCCGGAGAAAGAGATCTGGGGGCTGCCAGAGATGTAATCCGGCAGGCCATCCAGAGACTGAGCAATAACAGGGATGTAGATCCAGACATTATTGATCGAATGATTGGCAGACTTTCGGATATGGAGCGAAATCTGGAAGATAATCTAATTATTGCAAGAAAGCAATTAATGGCGGGTGCATCGGATAATAAGGCTTTTCGATCCGTCTATAAAGCCGAGGCCGGGGTTCACAATCGAATACTGGAACATTCACTGGAAGGACAGCTGGATCTGTACAAATGTCCGGAAGTGAAAAATATGGTCCGCCGGCACCTGGAAAATGGCTATAGATTTATGATATTTGATCTGACGGATTTGAGTTATGTGGACTCATCGGGCATTGGAACCATGATCCAGATCTCGAACTGGCTCAAAAACCGGGGAGGGTTACTGATTCTTGTTAATGTGCAGGGAAATGTAGAGAAGCTTTTTCAAATGAGTAAGCTGGATGAGTTTTTCGTATTCAAGGATACGGTAGCCTCAGCCCGATTATTCTTACAGGAGATTATCCAGGCGGCCGAAGAGTCCAAAGGCTAATCCCGTGGTTTTACAAGGTGACGAATCCTATCCCTCAAAGCACCGGAGCCGGGCTCTGGCGTAGCGCATCGGCTTTTCCTCGAGCATATTGCTTGCTGGTGCTGGCCCTGTTTACTACTCCTGCCTTTGCAGATACTGAACCTCAATGGAGACCTCCAGGATATGGTCCTGGCCAGAACCTGGAAGGTATGGGTTTTGGAGTTAACACTGGCTTTAAAACCATTGAGGACGATTATTACATTACCATTACTCCGCAGTTCGAGCTACCTCTCCCCTATGATTTCAAGATAGGATTACAGGTTCCTCTGGAAATCCTGGTCTACGATACAGAACCCAAGACAGCCGAGAAGGTACCGGATATTCGCACAGGCACCTACGATTCCTGGGAAGACTATTCGCAGCTGGTCACCTACATTCGCAGAGGAACCCATGGTTTCTATGAACCGGGGGAATGGAACTGGTCCTTTTTCTATGGAAGAATGTACGATGGCTACATTGGCCACCGCACCATTATTGATCGCTACGTTTCTACTTACGATCCAACAGTGCAGAGTCCCGGGCTCATGGCAGACATCAACAATGACTGGGGAGGGGTAGAATATTTCCAGTCCAACGTGCTTCGCAAACAGGTGGAAGCGGGCCGCGTCTATATTCGACCGGCCGGAATTGTAGCTTCTATCTATAATGGGTTCTTTGTGGCTCATAACAGCGGCGGTGGATTTTCGCCTACGGAGGTGGCCCTTTCTATACGCGAAAATCGAAGCTCTTATTATTACGAAACCATCCCGGAGCCCGACAAAGGCGGCGCACTTCGTCAGTACAGATTGAATCGACTGAAAGAGGATCTGAAAGATACAGAACTGGAATTCGAAGAATACCGGGATCCAGTAACCAATGAAGTTAAGGTTCGGCCTGTAGAAAAGCCCACCGGGCCAGATGGGCCGGCCGGCCCTGGAGACCAGGGATTGCAGGATCCATCGGACAGTCCCTCTGGCAGTGATTCTGATGAATGGGATGCTGGTTTCTGGGGACGATGGGCTGTGGGCTATACAGTGGCCCGGGATCTGGAAGCTCCTCTTACTCTGGAATATGATGGTTCCAACAACCTGGTGGTGGATCCGGAAACCCTGAGACCCAGGTCTCTGGAAACAGAAGATCTCTACATTGTTGGTATGGACACGGAGCTCAAGCTCAGTCCTTACAGCTGGTTTGATCTGACTCCCTATGTAGATGTAAACAAAGTCAAGGATCTGGAAAACAGCGAAGGTATCCATGCAGGGATTCTGTTTCAGCTTAATTTCAGTCTTGTGCGACTTACATTGAAGCCGGAATATCGCGAAGTTACCTCCAACTATCTTCCGGCCTATTTCGATTCCTATTATGCCATCGAGCGAACCATCTATATTCCAGAAACCGGAGATGCCAGTACGCAAACTACCACCAAGCTGGCCTATCTGAAGTCACTTCCTACCGACGGGGAAAAGTTAAAGGGTTTCTTCATTCATGGCCTGGCTGATTTCTCTGGCTTCTTTATCATCGAAATGAACTACGAAGACTATGATGGTCCGTCCAACTCAGAAGTCTTTGTAGGCTTCTATGTGCCAGAAATCGTAGGTGGACTATTCTTGAACGGCTATTATTCGAAGAAGAACTTTGAGGGATTCAGTAACGCCTTTGAAGTAGATGATAATTCCCTTCTGGCCGGAGAAGTGGGGGTTGCCTTTATGGGCGGTCTGTATGTAAAGGGCGTGTTTCAGCGCACCTGGGAATACGATAGCAACGAGGCCAAATACCTTCCGGTGGATGAAAGTTCCGTGCAATTTGGCTTCTCATCATCTCTCTGATCCTGCTGAATAGCCATAGTAGGATGGAGGCCATTGTGCCATAGTAGCAAGGCCTGATCTCCAGTGCCTTCATCCTCGCCACCTCACTCCAGTCAGACTCCAGCCAATTCATTCGAGACCGGGCATTTTCGGATCTTTCAGGACTACAGGAGCAACTACAGCTATGCAAACCTGGCTCAATCAATTCAGCGAATCTGACTTTCGGAAAGTTCTGCGGAAAAATCAGGGCCTTGCCGATGGAATCGGTATGATGGAAATCAACGGACTGCACAGCCAACTATCCGGAATGGTCCAGCGGGGCCAGCTTTCCGGTCGAAAGATCGCTGCACTCATTGAACTGAGAGAAACAGTAGAAAGATTCGCTCAATGCAACTATGTTGAGCAGGATGAAAT
Source organism: Spirochaetaceae bacterium (assembly GCA_002729885.1). Taxonomy (GTDB): domain Bacteria; phylum Spirochaetota; class Leptospiria; order Leptospirales; family Leptonemataceae; genus UBA3465. The sequence goes on along the minus strand of PBUB01000028.1, from coordinate 157,958 downwards.
CCAGGCTCTGAAAGAGAAATACGGAGCCGAGCCAGAAGTAGTGACCTGGGGAGATTACTTTCAAACCGAGGTTGCCAGCCGTCATTTTGATCTTAGTGATGCTGAGTTTCTCAAGATCGTTGATACCATCCGCTTTGATCTGGTGTCTTCCACCATGATCTTTCGAAATAAATCCTCCGAGTTTTGCGAACAGGTGAGGGAAGAAGCTATCATCGCTTCCGGAACCGATCGTAGCCAGTGGACCACCGAACTGGAACAGGCGGCCCATATGGGAATCCTGCTTCAGTATTTCGAGCAATTGAAGCTGGCTCAATGCGAGATTTCAGACATCGATCAGCGCTGGTTCGAAAGCTTCTTGCAGCAATCTTCGCAGAGCACAGGTTGAAAATCCGGTGGTGCCTGCTGAAATATCAGGAAAGCCTGAATCTGCGGCGGCACCGTAACCGAAATTCTGGGAATGCATAGATGAGAAACAGAACTATATCCTTCGGAATTGCCTGGCTTCTCATCGCCTCCACCCTCCTTGCCGAGGAGCCGGCCAACCCACTGGACGATCCAGCGGGAACTGAAAACCAGCAACCTGAATCCCAGCCCGAAGCCACGACTCCTTCGAATCCTGCAGAATTTCGTAACTACCAGACCAATCGGCAGAAGCGAAACCAGTCCTTTGAAACTCTGTACAATCAGGAAGCGGATCGTAGATTTCGTTTCATTCTGGAGCAGATCTCCGAAGGCCAGAACGATTCCGCCCGTCGCAGGTTGGAAGAATTCTTGATTCTATATCCCAATCATCCCATGACCGGTCGGGCCAGACAGGAGCTGGCTGCGCTGCAGGAGAAGCAGGGGCAGTACAGGGATTCCATGTATCGATACCAGCAATCCGCTATTCTGGAGCGTCCGGATCAGGCGGAGCCACATTCGCTGCTGCAAATGGCCAGAATCCACATCAAACAGGGTCAATACGGCCAGGCCAGAACCATCCTTCAGGACATTCAGACCAGATATCCAGGCACCCGGGAGGCCAGAGAAGCCCGATTGCTGGAAAGATCCTATCGATTTATTGAGATACCTGAAAAACCTGCAACTCGCGAAACCCCCGCCCAGGAATCCACCTCAGAGCAGAACCAGGATTCCGGAAAACCCCTTTTTCCCATCGAGAATGGCACAGAATCCAGCGAACAGCCTGCGGCAGATGACACTGGAATTGACACAGCCGACGGGAACCCATCAACTGGACAAACAGCACTGGATCGGATGGGTGAAGGCGTAGAGAAACCCTCTATGGATGCTTCAGAGCCTCTGGACGGGGAATCAAAAAAAACTCCCTGAAACTGGTTGATCTTACTGTCCTTTCCGATATTGATTCTGTATACCATGATCTTGCCGGAACGAGGAAGCGTGTAGAGAGCTATGGCCTTTCAAATGGTAAATTATAGAGCCGGCTCCTACATCATTATTGAGGGGAAGCGGGAAGTAGGACACTTCTACATCGTCCGGCAGGGAAAGGTCCGTACCTCCAAGGAAACCCCTGTAGCCGGTGAAGAGGGCACTACTTTGCTGGGCCCCGGAGACTTCTTCGGAGTGGAAAGTGCCATGTCCGGCCATAGTCGCATTGAAACCGTGGTGGCTCAGACCGATGTGTCTCTCATCCAGGTCAATAACGATCAATTTGGCCTTTTGATTCAGAAAAATGCTCCGGTAGCCATGAAGATCATTCGGTCTTTTTCCATGAAGCTACGGGCCTTCGACAGTACTATTACCCGTCTATCCTTTCGAACTGCTCTGGAAGAGGACCCCTCCCATCTTTTTGACCTGGGAGAATTCTACTTCAAAGAAGAGCGATTCAATCACGCTGCCTATGCATTTCAGCGATATCTGCAGTGGAATCCTAAAGGCAAGAATGTAAGCCAGGCCAAAATGCGGCTCCAGTCCATGAACAAGCCATTGAAGGCACCTGCCTACATGGAAAAGAGCATCAATCGTACCTTCAACCCGGACGATATGATCTTCTGCGAAAATGAGCCAGGTTTCGAGCTATACATTATTCAGGGCGGCCGAATCAAGATTACCAAGATGGTGGAAGGTCAGGAAGTGATGCTGGCCGTACTTCAGACCGGAGATATTTTCGGTGAAATGGCCATCCTGGATAACAAGCCGCGAAGTGCTTCTGCGATCTGTGCAGAGAAAGCCACAATGCTTGCGATTAACAAGGCTAACTTCGAAGCGATGGTAAAGGCTCAGCCTCAGCTTGCTACTCGTCTTATTACATTATTGTCCGAAAGAATCTGGATGGCCTACCGGCAGCTGGCCAACCTGATGATCTCCGAACCCCAGGGCAGATTGTACGATACTCTGCTAACGCTGGCGGAGAAGAATCATATCAAGATTGCCCCACGTTCCAACCATAACTTCGACATTGGCGGAAAAGATCTGCTCAAGATGGTAGGTTATGATCCAAACAAAGATGAGCATCTCATCCTGGATATGCTCAAGAACCGATGGCTCAAGCTGGATGGCGGAAAGATAATCTGTCAGGATCTGGTGGAGCTGGAGAAGCAGGTAGCCTATTACCGCAAGAAGGCTGCCATGGAACGCAAAAAAGAGAAAGCCCAGGCGGTTTAGGATCGCAGTATGCTCGTGGGCCAGGGTTACCCCTCGGCGCGCGGCTATCCTTCCGTGTCTAGACGCGCGCTGCTCGCACGTCCTGTGCTCGCTCCCAGGGTAACCCTGGCCCACTACCAAAGGATCCCGAGTAAACCGCTGGTACGGTGGAAATCGCTTCGCGATTTCTTCTTCTGAGAGTGGCAGGGTTCGGTTTATTGCACTAGAGCGACTTTATGTGGGACGCTTCCTGGGTTGATCCTCGGGGGGGTCGGCTTATGGTGGTGGGATGATCTTAAGTGGAACTCGCGCCGAGCGGAGCAGGGCTGGTTCGGCTTATGGTGTGGCGGGATGATTTTAAGTGGAACCTGCGCAGAGCGGAGCAGGGCTGGTTCGGCTTATGGTGGTGCGCTGATTTTAAGTGGAACTCACGCAGAGCGGAGCTGGTCGGGGTCGACTAATGGTGGGTCGGGGATTTTATGTGGAACCCGCGTCGAACATAGCTGGTCGGATGCGGATTGGACGGTGGGTTGAACCTATTGCGCCGTGTTGCCTTTAACTGGAACCCGAGTTGAGCGGGGACGCCTTTATGGGCAACCGGGGCGTAGTGGGTTCGATTAACGTTGTCTTCTGCATCCTCCCGTCGGCAGAGTTTAGATGGTCCAGAATTCGGATAGTTGAGTTTTGAGCATGTCAAATTAGAATTCCGCCGGAAGCATCGTCCTCTTTTTTGCTGGACTCTGTCCTGGGTCTGCTGTATAACTGAGCCCCGATTGATCCCCGGGGACTTACCTGAATGAACGGCCGACATGTAACCATTCCGGAAGTGAGTACGGACCTCTGGGACTACTTCTGGCATCAGCTGCCTTATGCTGTCCCGGGCTTCCTCAGCCTGCTGGTCGGCATCGGAATCTTTCTTCTATCTATCTTGATTGCATATTCACGCAGGGATCGTTGGCAACGCTACTTGAGCCTCGGCCTTACCAGCTTAACCTTTGGATGGATGAGCGGAATCCTGGCACTTAGAGCAGTGGTTCACGATCTGAATCTCCTTGGTCAAATGCATCAATGGTTGTATCATCCAGTTCTATACATTGGTGTCTCCGTTTCCCTGGCGTTCTATTTTGTTCTTGGACGAAAACCCCTTCTTCTGGTAGCAGCTCTGATCTCTCTGGTGATCTCTCTCTGGGCCCAGGTGGCTCTGGCTCAGGGATTCGCTTTCAGCAACCAATGGCATCAGTATAGCTTTGGAGCCTACCCCGTAGGAAACCTGCCTCTTGTTATCTGGGGCGCTGCCGGGGGGCTTGCATATCTGCTGGTGGGCTTTCCGCTTTCGGTCAAAGAGTTTATTCGGGTCAAAGGCAGTGGGCGTCCCCTGCCACTCCTCCTGATTTCGCTCAATCTACTTATGTGGCTGGTTATCGGTAGTCTTCCCAGTTTCGCTGGAATGGCGATTTTACCTCCGGGCATTCTACTTTTTGTTCCGCTGGCCTTGCTGGCCTATGGTGCGGCCAGGGATGAGTTATTTGACTTGAGAGAAATACTATTCCAGCGAAACGGGCTTTTCTATATCGTAGCATTTTCGTTTTCTCTCGGAACCATGGTGCTGGCCATCCTGGCCGCCCTTCTTCTGGCACCAGGGGCTGTATTCGAAAGTCAGGCCAATGCCGGCACGTTGATTCCATTGATTTCTATGGCCGTTGTAATGGCCCTGGCCGTCTACATCGGAGGCACGAATCCGGAGAACTCTCTGCATATCCTGGGTGCCGCGGCCCTTACATTGATGGGAGTCTATTCACTTATACTGGTGATTCTGGATCTGGGGTTGCCCATCATAGTTACCAGGCGATTGGAGCAATTGCTCTATTTGCTTTTCGCATTGATTCCATCCATACAGGCTCGATTCGCCTTTCGAATCATGAATCGTTCGCTGCCCGGGCTCTTCAGCGTTGTGGATTTTTTGACCGGCCTGACTGTAATTCTGGTCCTCACTCCATACTTCTTCGGTGGATTCTGGATACATTCCTTCGGTCTTATCGCTGAGGCTGGTCCAGGACTGCAGTTAATGGGGTTGAATGGATTTCTGGCACTGGGTCTCGTAATTTTGGGTTGGTGGAAGAAGCGAAAAGAGGAGCGCATAGAAAAGAGAGAGAACCTGGTTCTTCTGGCTCTGGCGCTGGGAGGGCTTCTTACTCTTTCGAATATACCGGCCACTCTTGGAATATCCCTGTATCCGCTGGGCTCATTTCAGTTTCTTCCCGGCCTTTTAATAGGCTATGCCATTCTTGGACATGGCGCTTTGCGAGTTCAGGGCGGGGCCGTGACAGTCAGTAATGTTTTTGTGGCGTTGTCGATGGTGGCCATTCTCGCAGTACTTTTTGTTCACGGAATATCTTTTGTGCCGAATACAGAGATTTCCCGGATTCTACTTCACCTGGCCGTGGTTGGAGTGCCCCTGGGACTATCTGCTTACAGCGGAGTTTTTGTGGGAACGCGCACCATTGCGCGAAGACTTGATGCAAGCTATAATGCGCTATCATTGGCAAAACAGGAGGCCGAAAAAGAGAAGCAGTTAGCCCTGGAGTCCAGCGATGAAGCTCGCGCTCTTGCAGAAATCGCCCGAAGGATCAACGAAACCACAGATCTTGATTCCATAGTCGACACAGTGTTTTCCCACATGGCTGAGGCGTACGGGGCCACACGAATCGCTATTCAACTCGTGGACGAAACCAAAAATCAGTTGTACACGGTGCACTATGATTTCCTGGGAGGGGAGCATACGGAAGCTCAAAGGGATTTCATACGGGACCTTGTGGTGCCGTTGGAGCCAGAAAGCGGCACACTTTTTAGAACCTGTGCCAGGCAACGTCCTCTGTATCTCCCACCCAGGGAAGGGACTGCCTGGTATGAGACACGGAGGATGGATGGAAGTCTGGAAATTTCCGAGATAGATCAGAAGATCGCATCCACCCTGGAGCTGGTTTCGCTGGCACAGTTCCCACTATTAATTCAGGGGAGAACCATTGGTGTTTTGTGGTGCTCCTTTGGAATGGCCCGAAGAAGCAAAAGCGATATTGAGTCCATGCTTCGATTTTGTAGCCAGATTGCAGGCGCCATCCACAGCTCCAGGTTGTTGAATCAGCTGGAGCTGCAGAGAAATGACATTGAAAAGGCTCGTTCCGAGCTGGAGAAGCTTGCCGGTATCTCACGACAACTCGGGGAAACGTCGGATTACCAGGAGCTGGTGGAGACGGTAGTGGGCTTCGTGTTCGAGGAATTCAACATAGATGGAGCAATCCTAATGATGGAGAATGGATCCCGGGAAAGCCTGGTTTCTGTTCATACTACAATGCCTGCCTCGGCGGACCCCAGGGTTCCCGAGTTTGCCCGATCGATTGAAGTGCCGCTGGATTCCGAAAGCGCACTGGCGCGCGTGTTTCTGCGCGGTCGGCCGTTGTATGCACCCAGGCTACTGAGCAATGCTTCGTTTCCTGCAATAGATGCAGATATCATTCAAAACCTTCAGCTATCCTGGTATCTTGCTGTGCCAATCATTGCTCAGGGAAAGTCCGTTGGGCTCCTTCTACTTTCAACTTACGATCGAAAAATCTCACTGGATCTGGAGCAAAGAGAGCGAATCCAGCGGTACTGTCAGCAAATTGCAGGGGCATTGTACTCTGCAACTCTGATCTCTGAGCTTACAGAGGAAAAGCAAAGGGCTCAGGATGCATTGCACGAGATTTCTGTACTCTCTGAGATGTCTCGCCGATTGAACGAAGCTGGCAGTCTGGATGATGTGACTGACTTTATTTTCGCCCATTTAAAACAAACTTTTGAGGCAAAGGCAGCAGGATTGCTGCTGGTTGATCAATCCAGGAAGAACCTGTTCACTGTAAGAGCTACCAGCAATGATCCCGGCGTTCCAGGGGGAGATAAGCTGGATTTCTCGGCGCCGCTTTCCGAGGAAGCGGGAACACTTTATCGCACATATTTGAAAAAGAGGCCCCTGTATATTCCGCGGGTTGCCGGGGACTTTGGTAGCGAAACGGATCGCTACATTGCAGAGACATTAAACCTCCAGGCTTTCGCTCACATTCCGCTGGTCAGTCAGGGAGAAACCATCGGAATAATCTGGATTGCTTTTGACAGTCGCAGAAGAAGCAGAAAGGAAATAGACCGCCTTGAGAGATTCGCAAGTCAGATAGCCGGTGCGGTACAGAAGTCCAGTCTTCTTGAGCAGGTTCTTCAGGCCAGGGATCTTGCAGAGCAGGAAAAACAGAAGGCCCTGCAGGCCAGCAACGAGTCGAGAGATCTGGCGGATTTTACTCGAAAGATCAACGAGTCTTCGGATCTAGAAGATATCCTGGACGAAGTGTTTCATCATATCCAGAGTACTTACGATGTGGACTCGCTAGTACTTCAAATGGTAGACGAGGCTCAAAACGAATTATACACAATGAAATACGCTTCCGACCGTTTGGAGCATGGAAGTGAGGAGGAGCTCTTTACAGCCAATCTCCGGATCCCGCTGCGAGAAGAAAGCGGCACCCTGTACAGAACTTTCCTGCGAAAAAGACCATTCTATATACCACCTCGAAAAGAGGATCCGGAGTATCTAAAAAAGAAATCCGGCGCAATGGTAACTGCCATCGATCGCGAAATCAGTACGCGCCTGGATCTTAAGTCTCTGGCGCAATTCCCTCTCGTCGTGCAAAAGGAAACCATAGGCATCCTGTGGTGTTCGTTGGGGGAGCGAAAGAGATCCAGTCATGAAATTGAGTCCATATCCCGTTTCTGTAACCAGATTGCCGGGGCCATTCATAGCACCAGGCTGATGGATGAAGTACGGGAGGAAAAGGAACGAGTGGAGCGCTCCAGGGAATCCACGGATGCTCTGCGTCAGCTGGCAGAACAGGCCAGCGCCACAACCTCCCAGTCCGAAATGGTGGACCTGGTTCTTAACTTTGCGGAGCAGCAGTTTGGCCTGGCATTTTTCGGCTTTCTGCTTCTGGATGAAGAAAGTCAGCGTCTGGTGCACTATCGGTCCCGAGCAGCAGCCAATGTGCCGGAGGAGGCCACAAGACTCATAAGGGATACCGGGATACCATTTGATGAACAGGAAAGCGTTATTGCCAGAGCAATTCTAAGGAAAAGGACTCTGTATTTGCCTCGAATTTCAAGAACGAGCAGAAGATTGGATGCAGCCCTGCTTATGGAAGGCAAAGCTCGCTCTGTAATTGCTGTGCCCATGTGGGTAGAGAATGAGCCAATGGGGGTTTTTCTGGCCTCTCAGTACGATCAACCCCTTGGATTATCCCGGGACCAGATTCATCAGATGGAGGCATTTTGCAACCAGGTGGCAGGCGTAATTCGCTCCACGCGACTTCTGGAGCAGGCAGAAATAGCACGTAAGGAAGCGGAAAGGGCCAGAGAAGAAACAGAAATCCTTGCCGACCTTGCGCGAGAGGCCAACCAGGCGACAACAATGATGGAAATTCTCTCATCGCTGCATAGTGTTGCGGGAAAGCACTTTGGGGCTGACTCTACAGTGCTCTGGGTCATCAATGAAAAGGACTCAGAAATAAGTCCGCAAGCTGTGCTCATTCGGAACCAGTCCTGGGAACCCCGGGAACTGCCAGAGCCTCTAAGATCGATCCCATTGAATCGTGACGGAGGTAATCTTTACATGACGTATTCAAAGAAGCGTGCTTTTCATTTTGCGGATATTAATAACCCCAGGATTGACAAGCTCATGATGCCGGTGGATCGTGCTGTCCGCGAATTTGCTGGAATGGAATGGTTCATCAATGTCCCTCTGATAGTGGAAGGGGAGGTTATTGGCATTCTGGGTATCACCGGCCCGGAATCAAAGCAACTATCGCAAGGCGAAATTTCATTTTGTGAAAGACTGGGAGCGCAGCTTGCTGGTGCTGTCCGAGCATCGAGTCTCCTGAAGGAGACCGCTATGGCCCGGGCCGAGTCGGATCGTTTGCTGGCAAACATCCTCCCGCTGGAAGTGGCGGACGAACTAAAGCGGGAAGGTCAGGTGCAGCCCAGACAGTACGAGTCTGTCAGTGTACTCTTTACAGATTTTGCCGGTTTCACAGCTGCCTCGGCTTCGATGAAACCGGAAGAGCTGGTTTCGCAACTGGACAGTTGTTTCAGCCAGTTCGATCAGATTGTGAAGCGAAATGGACTGGAAAAGCTCAAAACAATTGGTGATGCCTACATGGCCGCCGGCGGCCTGCCGGCTGAGAATCGCACTCATGCAGTCGATGCCTGCCTGGCCGCTCTTGAATTTCGGGAATTTATGAAACAGGTGGAAGAAGTGAGAGCTTCTGTTGGCGAAAGGATCTGGAAGATCCGAATTGGTATCCATAGCGGTCCGGTGACCGCCGGTGTTCTGGGCACCGATAAGTTTGCCTATGATATCTGGGGGGATACAGTGAATACCGCCAGTCGCATGGAGTCTTCCGGCGAACCTGGACGAGTCAATATTTCTCAGGAAACCTACGACCTGGTAAAGGAGTTGTTCGATGTGGAACCAAGGGGGAAAGTCCAGGCAAAGGGAAAAGGGAAACTGGATATGTTTTTTTTACAGGGAATTAAACCCGACCTGTCCGTGGACGGTGAGGGGCTCATTCCTAACGCACAGTTTGAATTAAAACGCCAGGCGGTTTAGGATCGCAGTATGCTCGTGGGCCAGGATTACCCCTCGGCGCGCGGCTATCCTTCCGTGTCTAGACGCGCGCTGCTCGCACGTCCTGTGCTCGCTCCCAGGGTAACCTTGGCCCACTACCAAAGGATCCCGAGTAAACCGCTAGTTATTGTGGAAATCGCTTCGCGATTTCTTCTTTTGAGAGTGGCCGGGTTCGGTTTATTGCACTAGACCGACTTTATGTGGGACGCTTCCTGGGTTGATCCTCGGGGGGGGCGGCTTATGGTGGTGGGATGATCTTAAGTGGAACTCGCGCCGAGCGGAGCAGGGCTGGTTCGGCTTATGGTGTGGCGGCGATTTTAAGTGGAACTCGCGCCGAACAGAGTGGGTCTGGTTCGGGTTATGGTGGCGGGATGATTTTAAGTGGAACCTGCGCCCAACATAGCTGGCCGGGTTCGGCTTATGGTGCTAAAACGATTTTAAGTAGAAACCGGGCCACGGCAGGCAGTGCGGCGCGGGTGGGTACGACTTATTACGCAGTGACGGCCTAAATGGAATATGGTCAGGCTCTCGGTGAAAGCGGCACGCTATTTCTGAAAACTCGATGATTGGTCCAAGCTCGGTGGTAGGGTGCTGGCAGTGAAACTTGCGCAGGGAGTGGGTCGGATAAATTCGCAGCTTGAGCCGGGCAATTGATCGGCCATCTGATTATCTCGCTCCTTTCTGCTGATCCACATTATGTAGCCCCCGCCGCCACCACCGGAGCCGATTTTCTGCTGACATAGAGGCTTATTTCTGGAATCTGGAGTGATGAGCGCAAAGCTGGACCCGGAACTGTTTCCAGAACCCAATCTGAAGTTATTCGATGACTTTTCTCCCCTGGATCGAAAATCCTGGGAAGAAAAGATCCTGAAAGACCTGAAGAATCCGGAGGACCCGGAGAAAGCGCTTCAGAAGCTGAACTGGAAAACGCGAGACGGAATCATACTGAGTCCTTTCTACCTTTCGGATGAAAAACCCGCTGGTCTGGAAAAGCATCTTCCCGGCGAGTTTCCTTACCTGAGAGGAATTCGTGCTCAGGGAAATGTCTGGCTTACCGAGCAGACCATCGACTTTTCTTTGCATCACAATGAGTCGGATCTGGATGCACTGCTGGAAGAGTTCTACAAACATGAGCTGGGTAGCATCAGACTTCTTGTAAACGATGCCTCTTATGTAGGCCATGCTGCTCAATTTTGTGAAAAGATCGATCTAAATCGCGTTTCGGTAAATCTGGATCTGGAAGTGCATCTTAAAGATGCCCAACCCCTGCTGAAATGGGCTGCTACCAAGGATGCAAATAAAGTCCTGATTTCTGTAGATCCTCTGGCCAGGTATCTGCGAACCGGAGCCGTTGAAACATCCACTCTGGAAACGGAGCTTCGAGAGGATCTGGATGCAACTGCAGCCTATCTGGAAAAGGACAGCCGACCTTTCCTGGGAGTTAGTGGCCATCTGTTTCGCTATGCCGGTGCAAACAACATTACCCAGCTAAGCCTTACTCTTTCTCTGGGAAGCTTCTATATATCTGCACTTCTGGATCGCGGGCTGAGTCTGGCCAGCGCACTCAGAGCTACCCATGTTCGAAGCGCCGTTTCATCCAGCTTCTTTCCGGAAGTAGCTCAGCTAAGAGCAGCGCGATATCTCTGGTCGCAGATCGCCAGCGCGTATGCCAACGAAGTATCGAAAGCAGGAAGCGAAACCGGCGATTGGAAAGCGGCCGCAGCACTTTATCAATCTACGGAAACATCTGTTTTTGAACTATCGGCTCTGGACCCCTATACCAATCTGCTTCGCTCTACCACGCAATCTATCAGCGCAGTTCTGGGAGGTTCCCAGAGACATACAGTGCATCCGTTTCATCTAATTACAGATCGAGAGGATGCCTTCTCCAGAAGGATGGCGCGTAATATTCAGAATCTAATCCGTCATGAAAGCTACCTACAACAGGTGGCGGATCCGGGCGGAGGTGCTTATTATCTGGAAAAACTAACCGATGAACTGGGATCGGCTGCCTTTCAGGACTTTCAGAATCTCGAGCAGGCCGGTGGATTCCTGGAAGGTCTGAAATCCGGAAGCATCCAGAAGAATCTGGCGGAGCAACTTTCCGATGCTCTCAAAAATGTATCTTCCCGACGCTCCATTTACGTTGGAGTGAATCAGTATCCTTCCCTGAAAGAGGATGTGAAGGAAAAACGATATGATCCGTATACCGGCCACTGGGTGAACGGAGTTCAGCTGGAAAGCGATGATGCGAAAGGAAAGGCCATTGCTCCTGTGCGATTCGGCAGGGCGACGTCTGGATTTGAAGATCTCAGGATTCATTTTCAGAGTGTAGCAGCCAGCAAGGGTTTTCGTCCTCAGGTTCTGCTGGTGCCTGCCGGAAAGCTGGCCATGCAAAGAGCCAGAGCTGCCTTTTCCCAGAACTTCCTGGGATGCGCAGGATTTGCTGTGGAAGATCCGGGTTCGCTGGGCGAAGTTTCTTCAGCCGCAGAGTTTTTGAAGGATCGCATTGCGAAGGATTCCTCCATTGTAGCGCTTACACTGTGTTCCAGCGATGAAGAATATGAAGCACTGGCAGATGCCGTGCTCCCTATTGCTTCAGAAAAAGGACTTCCTGTGATTGTTGCGGGAAGTCCAGAGAATCGGGACGCGCTGGAGTCAAAAGGCGTGATTGAATTTATTCACTTGAAGTCCAATGTATTTGGAACACTGGTAGAGCTACAAAAGCGAATTCTGGGCTCAAGCGTTGGTTCGCATCAGAGAGAGCAATGAAAGAATTGCAGGAAGGAAAAATGAAGCCTGATTTTAATAAGGTGAATTACTCACCCATTACCGCAGGAGGAAATGCAGACCATCCTCCATCCGATGACGTGGCCATGAATACTCCGGAAGGCATCCCCGTGCAATCCGCCTATGGAGCCGATGCATTAACAGGTCTTGAGCATCTGGACTTTGGCGCTGGTGTAGCTCCCTATCTTCGCGGCCCGTATTCTACAATGTATGTGACCAGGCCCTGGACCATTCGCCAGTATGCCGGGTTTTCTACAGCCGAAGAATCCAACGCATTCTATCGTCGAAACCTGGCTGCTGGCCAGAAAGGTTTGAGCGTTGCATTTGATCTGGCCACTCATAGAGGTTACGATTCGGATCATCCGCGAGTGGTGGGCGATGTAGGAAAAGCAGGTGTGGCCATTGACTCCATCCTGGATATGGAAGTTCTGTTCAATCAGATTCCTCTGGAAAACGTTTCTGTTTCCATGACCATGAACGGTGCGGTTATTCCAGTGCTGGCTTTCTTCATTGTTGCTGGAGAAGAGCAGGGTGTTCCGCCGGAAAAGCTTACCGGTACCATTCAAAATGATATTCTTAAAGAATTCATGGTGCGAAATACCTATATTTATCCGCCAGCTCCTTCCATGAAGATCATCGCCGACATCTTCGCATATACATCTTCGAAGATGCCTAAATTTAACTCCATCAGCGTTTCTGGATATCATATGCAGGAAGCCGGGGCCACGGCAGATCTGGAATTGGCCTATACTCTGGCGGATGGTCTGGAGTATCTTCGCACGGGCATGGCTGCAGGACTGAGCGTGGATGAATTTGCTCCCAGGATTTCCTTTTTCTGGGCCATTGGCATGAATCAGTTTATGGAAATTGCCAAGATGCGAGCGGGACGTTTGCTGTGGTCTAAACTTGTAAAGCAGTTCGATCCCAAGAATCCTAAATCCATGGCTCTCAGAACTCACTGTCAGACTTCTGGATGGAGCCTTACCGAACAGGATCCATACAATAACGTAGCCAGAACTTGCGTGGAAGCTCTGTCCGCTGCTCTGGGGCATACCCAATCGCTGCATACAAATGCTCTGGATGAGGCCATTGCTCTTCCTACAGATTTTTCTGCACGAATTGCTCGAAACACACAGCTCTTTTTACAGGATGAAAGCGACATTACCAGAGCTGTAGATCCCTGGGCTGGAAGCTATTACGTAGAGGCTCTTACCAATCTTCTGGCCAGGCGGGCCTGGAAGCTGATTCAGGAAGTGGAAGATCTGGGCGGAATTTCCAAAGCCATTGAAACCGGACTTCCGAAAATGCGAATCGAAGAAGCTGCTGCCAGAAAGCAGGCCAGAATCGATTCCGGAAGAGACGTTATCGTTGGTATAAATCGCTTTAGAAGCGATGCTGAGGATCCTCTGGAAATCCTGGACATTGACAATACTGCAGTGCGAAAATCTCAGATCGAGCGCCTGGAAAGGCTGCGAAAAGAGCGAAATCCCGAAGAATGCCGCCAGGCTCTGGAAGCGATAACGAAATGTGCAGAAACCGGAGAAGGCAACCTGCTGGATCTGGCTGTGCAGGCGGCTCGCAAGCGTGCCAGCCTGGGCGAGATTTCCGAGGCAATGGAAAAAGTTTTTGGACGATACAAGGCAGTTATTCGTAGTATATCGGGAGTGTATTCTTCTGAGATTGAAAACAACGAGGACTTCAAGCGAGCTACGTCCCTGGCAGACGAATTCGCGGAGAAGGAAGGGCGCAGACCCCGAATTCTCGTGGCCAAGATGGGTCAGGACGGCCATGACCGCGGTGCCAAAGTAATCTCCACCAGTTTCGCAGACCTGGGATTCGATGTGGACATCGGACCTCTGTTTCAAACCCCGGAAGAGGTGGCTCGCCAGGCCGTAGAAAACGATGTACATATCCTGGGGGTCTCCTCCCTGGCTGCCGGCCATAAAACCCTGGTTCCCCAGGTGGTGGAAGAACTGAAGAAACTGGATCGCTCCGACATTCTGGTTGTAGTGGGAGGAGTAATTCCACAGCAGGATTACGACTTCCTCTATGAAGCCGGAGCCGCTGCGATCTTTGGACCGGGCACGGTGATTCCACAGGCGGCTGCATCCATTCTGGAAATCCTTCTGGGAAAAGAGCCTCAGGCACAGGCTGGTTAATGGCCCCATTCAATCCACGGCTGCTTTCTGATGGCCTGAATCGTGGGCCCAGACGAAAAAGCGCTGCGGAGTATATAGACGGAGTGCGCGCGGGTAATCGCGTGGTGCTCAGTCAGGCCATTACCCTTACAGAAAGCACGCGACCGGAAGATCAGGAGCTGGCATCCGAAGTGGTGCATGCCTGTCTGCCCCATGCAGGAAACTCCCTTCGCATTGGAATTACCGGCATTCCAGGGGTAGGAAAAAGTACCTTCATTGAATCCTTTGGCAAGTTACTTCTGGAGCGAGGCCATAAGCTTTCTGTGCTTGCCATCGATCCGTCTTCTGAGCGAAGCAAAGGCTCCATTCTGGGTGATAAAACTCGCATGGAAGCTCTTACCAGAGAACAAAACGCCTACATTCGCCCCAGCCCATCCGGCGGATCTCCGGGAGGTGTGGCCAGAAAGACCCGCGAAAGCATTATCCTTTGCGAAGCGGCGGGCTTCGATCGCATACTTGTAGAAACTGTAGGAGTGGGTCAGGGCGAGACCATTGTTCATTCCATGGTAGATTTCTTTCTACTGTTAATGCTGCCCGGTGCAGGGGATGAACTGCAGGGAATGAAGCGCGGCATTATGGAGATGGCGGATGGCATTGCTATCACCAAATCCGACTCCGGTAACGACAAGAAGGCCAAGATTGCAGCGGCGGACTATCGACGGGCTCTGGAACTATTTCCTCCGGCGGATCATGGATGGAAGGCTGAAGTGATACTGACCAGTGCTGTCACCGGAATGGGTCTGGATGAAGTGTACAGTCTCCTGGAAAACTTCCTGGATTCCATGAAAGAAAATGGTCACTTCGATAAGCGCAGGAAGGGCCAGGCTGTGTACTGGATGAATGAGTATCTGGGTGAACTGATTCGAAATCGCATTCTGGAAAATCGCGAATCCAGGGAATACAGAGCCGAGCTAAAGGAAAGGGTAATCGCAGGTACTCTATCTCCCTTCGAAGCGGCGGGCATGCTGCTGGACCATGCATTGAAAGATCGTTCCTGAATGCTGGGTCGGCACCCACCAGGCCTGATTTATCACTGGACAATATTTCCATATAGATGCAGCATCAGACCATTCCCGGTGATTCTGTGCAGTACCGAGTTCATATGTAATGTGTGCAGATTATCCGGATTCTATAAGGAGAACATCATGCGAAAGTACATTGCTCTTGCCTTAACTGTTTTTCTGGTTGGGGCCACTTCCATCCAGGCACAATCGAAAGAAGTAACTATCTCATCCATTCCCGCCTCTGCAGATGAGTTTATTCAGATGAGGGACAGACTGGCCACTACTCCCGAGGGAGGTGCTGCCATGCTTATTGTGGCTCTCATGGGTTTTTCAAAAAGTGAATCCCTGGGTATGCAATTTCTAACTCTGGCTCTGGATCAAAGAAACGTTGGGTCCGGAAATGCTTACAAAGGCTACGCACCATCTTCCAGCATCATGTATCATGTAAATCGACTGAATCGCCAGAATGTATGGTGGTACACTCCGTTTGCCTACGTAGAAGGAGCTACAGCGGAGAGTAACTACAAGGTATCTGCTCCCTACACAATCATTACTTCGAGAAACAAATACAGCGGCGATGAATCCTCGGGTAAGGTGAAGGTATTTGTAAACGTACACGGATTCAGTCCTCGTCCCATTACTGTTGCGAAAAACGATAAGGGAATCTGGAAGGCGTATGAATGTTCCTCTGTGTTTGTAAATGTACCGGCACCGGCCAGCGCCAGTAGTTCGGATCCCCTGTGATTGAGGTACTGTGTAATCCTGGACTCTGATTGGTGATAAGTTAATGCCGGCCGGGGAGGAGTCCCGGCTGGTCCAGACTTTGATCTGGTGGAATGCCGTGACCGTTACACTCATATCAGGTCTGCGATTTTTTTGAATCAACGAAAGTCAGCAGCCCGGTTGTGCTGCGAACTTCAGCCGGGCAGACCGCAGACTTTAACTTCCTAAAACAGGAACGGTCCCATCCCAATCCTTGATGTTGCTGGCCTGTTCCTGTAACCCCTTGATTCGTTCAATATAGAGCGGCAGGATCTGGTCTTCAGGAGCCTTCTGAGCTAGCTCCGTAAATAGCTTCAGCGCACCGGAAAAATCCCCTCTTCGATACAGCTCCATCGCTTCATTATAGCGATTCATGATGCGGCTTTTCTGGAGTAATTGCTCCGGCGGATCTGCATCGAATATTTCATAGATTCTGGTACTCTGTTTCTTTCCTCTCAGGTATACTTCATCCACCTGTCTGGAATGGAAAATCCCATGTCCCAGTTTCTCCATGGTAGAGCCGGAAATGAGGATAGGGCATCCGTAATGAGTGGTGAGGCTTTCCAGTCTGGAGCAGGTGTTAACAGTGTCGCCAATAACAGTGGTATCGATTCGGCTGGGACTACCTACTGTACCCAATACCAGATCGCCGGAATTGATTCCGATTCCAAAGCCAGGGAGAAATCCTTGATTTGTATCGCGCAGAGATTGAGCAGAGCGGGCCAGCCGAGCCATCTCAATGGCTGCAGAAACGGCACGCTGTGCAGAGTTCATATCCCGCGAGCTGGAACTACCTTCCGATGAGCCACTCCTGGTTTCATCAGAGAAAAGGGAAAGGATAGCATCACCTACATATTTATCAACGAAACCTCCCTGCCGGTAGATGCATGGTTCCATCTGCTGTAGATGATCGTTCAGTAATGAAAAAGTCTCCTGGGGTCCGCTGCCTTCGCTCAAAGTAGTAAAGGAGCGAATATCACAGAATAAGACGGTCATTTCGCGCAGTACGGAATCTCCCACCCGTACATCCACCGCTGAATTTCGACCCAGGTGATTCAAGAATTGAGTTGGAACGAATCGGTGGAAGGCATTCTTCTGCTCTGTAAGTTCAATGTTCAATCTTTCGGATTCATTGTGGACCGTGAGGAATCGATTGGCCAGGATAAAGATCAAGCTCAAGATGCATGCCAGAAAACCGTAGGGCACGAGGTGAATTCCAGTATGAAAAAATTCACTGTCCAGAACTCCCCAGAAACCGGAGGCAATGAGAATAAAGATACTGAGACCAAACAATAGCGAGTCGCGTCGCCTGGAAAGGATGACCTTGCCGATGAAGTAAACAGAGTACAGCAATGCCGGAATGGCAGCATAGTGAAATGCTTTCAAAAGCAATTCGGTGTAGGGAAAGGGAACCACCAGCGTGAGAAAAGCTATGGCAGAGAATACTACAGCAAAGATTCTGAGGATGACCGGACTTCTTCGCTCGGCAAAAAAGTATGTATGAACAAAAAAGAAGAATAGCGGGATTTCCATTGTCTGACTGAAGTATTTGATTCGATTGATCCAGGAAGTCTCCGCAATCGCACGATGAATCTGCAGGGTACCTGTGACTGAATCCAGAGCCAGAGCAAAGCAAAACAGACCAAAGAACAGGTTGTATTTATCCTGATTTCTTCGCGAAAAGATTACCAGGTGGTACAGGCCAAAAAAGAGATAAACGGTGCTAAGTACAATGCGCAATGTATCTGTATGGGTTTGTTCCAGGTAGGACAGTGGAGCTATTTCATAGCCTCCAGAAAAGATTAGCCCATGGTTTCCATTCGCATCCAGGTTGGTAGGATGCTGATAGCCAGCAAAGTGAATCGTCAGGATATTTTCGCCTGGTTTCAATGTGGCGTTGTTCAGCGGCAAAGTAAGATGTCTGTAGATTTTTCTGTACTTTAACTCGGAGTCATTATCCAGGATCATTTGATCCTCTACCAGTTTTCCGTTTACATAAAGAGTCCATGACTCTCCGATCCACGGAAAATGGATTCCCATCGGTTGATTCAGGGTATCCTTACTCAGCGTAAAGCGGGTCTGCATGGTGCTGTGAATCAGGGAATCCCCGGTGGGAAGCTCCAGAACTTCGTTCAGGATGACTGGAAAGGAGTTTATCCTGCGAGAGTCCTTCAAGGCTGACGGGGGAAGTCCCTGTGGGTAGTCCGTTTCAAAGCCCTGAACCAGCGTCCATTCCAGTTTTTCCAGGGGAATAGTATCTATATTCTGGTGCGGACTGCAGCCGGATGTTATCAGTAAGAGCAGAATTCCTGAGTAAAGATATAGGACCCATCTGCGAAATATACGAGACATTATAGTACTTTCAATTAGCTGCTTCCAGGAGATCAACTTTAAATTGCTTTCGTCAGATTGAGCGGCCCCTATAATTACTTGACCGTAACCTGAGAATGGGCGCTACAGAGGTATGCTCAGCTATCAGACAAAGATGATTGTAAGCATCAGTCTGCTAGCCGCTGGAATATCTGCTACCTCTTCCTATATTTTCTACCAGACCATCCAGAACCATGTCTGGACCCAGACTGCTGCAAGGCTGAAGGATATTGGCCGAACTGGACAGTTTCTTCTAACAGTGAAGGATCGAGAATCCATTCAGAATCTGGACAACCTTTCGGAGAAGCTCAGTGAAGCCAGACCTCCGGAATTGCTACAGTCCATTCGTCCGGGAGAGAATCTGCAGAGTCTTTCGGATGCAAATCGTCTGAAGCTTGAGTCCATGCCAGAATACCAGCGCCTGGTTCAGGTGATGAGGCAGATCAAGAATTCTACCAGGCATCAAATTCCTGAACCGGGAACTGAGATCGCACAGAAGATTGATCCTGGAGATCCTCCTCTACTGCGTTACGCCTACATACTGGTTCCAGTTCCAGAGTCTCCGAATCGTAGAATCCTGAAGTTTATCGTAGATGGAGACGATCAGAGGCTGGATACAAATTCGGATGGTATTATTGAAGCAGATGAAGAAGCCACCCAGATTGGCATGCTATATAATGTATCTGCTCAACCACAGATGCTAAAGGCCTTTGAAGGGGAAGCCACCGCAAGTACGGAATATTATCGGGATGAATGGGGAGTCTGGCTTTCTGCCTACGTTCCCATAAAGGATGTTAATGGCCAGACATTTGCGGTGATGGGCATTGACCTGTCTGCAGAGAGCGAGTTCAGTCTGGTGAATCGAACCAGGAGAATACTGGTAGCTGTGATTCTGATCAGTGTATTTGTTGCCGGTCTTCTTGGATTGATCATTTCCAGAATTCTGTCCCGCCCTCTGCTGGATCTTACGCATGCCGTGGAGAAGGTTCAGAACCGGGACTTCAAGGTTCGGCTAAAGACGAAATCCGGAGATGAGTTTGGACGGCTGGCCCAGGCATTCAATTCCATGGTAGGCGAAATTGAAAGCTATACACTTCACATGGAAGACATTGTAATTCGCAAGACCGGGGAGCTTCGTTCAACGCTACGTAGAGTAAAGGATCTAAAGAATCAGCAGGATTCGGATTATTACCTGACCACAATGCTGGCCAATCCGCTACTAAAGAATGGAAATACAAGCGAAACGGTCCATACCGATTTCCTGATTGAATACAAGAAGAAGTTCAAATATCAGAAATGGGAAGCCGAGCTTGGAGGGGATCTATGCGTTACCGGGAATCTGGATTTCGACGGAGAGAGTCATACCTTTTTCTTTAACGGCGATGCCAGCGGAGGTGCGCTTCAGGGTGCAGGGGGCTCCTTGATCATGGGAGCTCTGGTGAACTCCATTCTTGTGCGGGCCACCGGTCATAGATTAACCGATGCAGCAGGATGGATGGTGGCTACCCTCCAGGAACTGCATCGAGTGTTTCAAGAATTCCAGGGAGAAATGCACGTTGGCTGTGTGCTGGGTTTGATTCATGATCGATCCGGAAATCTACAATATGTGAATGCAGGACATCCCAGGTCGGTGCTATATAGCAATGGGTTGACTCGTTTTCTCGAGAATGAGGTATATGCGAAACGTATTGGACAGGAGGGATTCAAACTGCAAGTGCAAAGGTTTCAGCTGGAAACCGGGGATGTTCTTATTGCAGGTTCCGATGGTCGAGATACCATTCTACTGGGAAAACAGCGAAACGATGAAAAGATCATCAACCAGGATCCAGATCAATTTCTCGATGTTGTGAGAAAGGGGCGAGCCGAGCTACATGGAATTCGGGAAGTTCTATATTCTCTGGGCGAGCCCACGGATGATATTTCCATAATGCGAATTGCATACAGGGAAACAGTGCATCCAGCAGGGGCATCCGCAGGAAGCGAAAGCCTGGTTGATGAAGTTGAAAAACTGATTGAACTGTCAGAATACGAAACAGCGCTTTCTCTTCTGGAAGGAATGGAAGATGAGAACTTCTTCAAGCATTACTATTCCGGGCTGTGTTACTCGCGAACCGGCAACCAGGCCAGAGCCCTGGAAAGTCTGCAGGAAGCGAGAAATCTGGTAGGGGAGCGAGCCAGCGTACTCTACCTTCTGGGGCAGGTGTATGCCGAAGCCGGCCGTCGCTTCGCCGCCATCGAAGTATTACAGAAGGCTGCATTCCTGCAGCCAGAGGATGATCGAGTAAAGGCACTGCTGGATAAACTACAGAATGAATCCGGTGAAATGAATTAACCCTGGAAAGCGTTTGACCGCAGGTTGGACTACGAATTCTCGTAGATTGTGAGACAACCGGACGCCAATAAAGAATCCAAAAGACTGGCTGCACTGGAAGCAGTGCGTCATGTAAAAGACGGGATGGCGGTCGGGCTGGGAACCGGGTCCACGGCTGCACTGGTTATTGAAGAGCTGGGCAGATTGCAAAATACCGAGTCCTTGAATTGCGATTATTGCGTAACGTCCTATCAATCCATGCAATTGGCGCTGGAGGCAGGACTGAAGGTTTTCCCGGTGGAAACGTTTCAGTCTCTAGATATTTCCATCGACGGAGCTGATGAAGTGGATCCTGCCTTGAACCTGATTAAGGGAGGTGGGGCCGCCCATACCCTGGAAAAGATTGTGCACTCATTGTCTTCATCCTTCATCTGCGTTGTAGATGGATCCAAACTGGTATCCAAACTTGGAGAGAGAACTCCGGTACCTCTGGAAGTGCTACCCCAGGCCATCAATGTTGTACGTCATGAACTGGATCGTCTGGGGGCCAGAGAAGTAAGCCTTCGCATGGCCTTGCGAAAGGATGGTCCGGTGATTACAGATCATGGAAACTTCGTTCTGGATGTAAGATTCGAATCCATTCATCCAGAAGCGATGGAGAAGGAACTTAACTCTATTTCCGGCGTAGTGGAAAATGGAATATTCGCAAAGTGCAGGCCGTCCGAAGTGATCGTAGGTGAGTCCTCTGGAGTGCGAACGCTTAAACCCTGATGCTTGGTACTTCGGGAAATACTACAATACCGGAAGTAGGGGGACGAATCCCCGGCGATACGGTGCATGCTGTCTCGGTCAGTCTTCCTCACGTAGCGGATGTAATTGGCTACGAAGAAAAAAGATCTGAAACCATGAGTCGAATCAAATCAGGTTATCCTCGATTTGTGGCCCATCCTTACGTTACAGAACTGGTCTCCTATTTTCAGCCTTCCTTTGCAGAAACGCCATGCGTTGTAGTTTCCTCCAGGCGTGCTGCCAGTGATTTGTTTTCCTGGGCGAACTACCAGACAAAGACCATAGAAGAAGATGGAATCGTTGCCTTTCCTTTGCCGGAAGACGAAAAGCAGGCCTCGCACCTTTTAAGTTACATTCAGCATACTGGTTGTCTCGTCAGTTCCAGGCGAGCGGAGAGATTTCTATTGGATCGTAAGCTCCTGCTGGATGAGCAGAAAGAAGAAAGGGTAGCCCCGGGAACCGGTGAGGCTCTGGTTCAAAAGGAAATGGGCCGATTGAATGGTCTGTCCCAAACAGATGTATTTCTGTCTGCGAGCGGCATGAATGGAATCTACGGAGCATTTCGTGGAATCCAGGAAATCCAGAGGGCCAGAGGTCGCGATCTATGGATTCAGCTGGGCTGGTTGTACGTAGATAATATTCTTATTCTAGAGAAATTCTCCAGCAACTCCATAAAGATCTATGAGCTTAACGATTTAAGCCAGGTTCAAAAGGTGTTCCAGGAACATTCCGGTCGAATCGCAGGCATCATAACCGAGGTTCCCACCAATCCATTGTTGCAGACTCCCGACCTGGTAGAGCTATACAAACTCTGCCAGGAAGAAGGATGCGCTCTTCTGGCCGACATTTCCGTTGGTAGTTCTGTCTGTATTGATGCCATACCATATTGCGATGTGGCTGTAGAGAGTTTGACAAAATTTGCCAGCGGATCCTGCGATGTGATGATGGGAGCGGTGATGGTAAATCCTCAGTCCAGCTTTCGTTCTGAGCTACGGAATCTACTTCCAGAGTTCCTGGAAGCCCCTTTTGAGGCAGATGCCGATCGTATGGCCGCCAGGATCCCCGGTTACCGAGAGCGGATGATTCGCATTGGGGAGAATCTGAATGCTCTGGGCCGGCGCTGGAGCGAATATCACGGGGTAAAGAAGTTATATCGCGCGGATCAGGGGCCCTGGGCAGAGAATTACAGAAAGATTGCCCGCAGGCATAATGGCGAAGTTCTGCCCGGTGGAATGATTACCATGGAAGTTGGCTCATCCATGGAACGTGTGTATGATGCATTACAGATATTGAAAGGACCTTCCTTTGGAACAGATTTTACTCTGGTGATGCTGTATATGTATCTGGCTCATTACGACCTGGTGTCGACCCCTGAAGGCAGGAGTCAGCTAAAGGAATTAAACATGGACCCGGGCCTGTTTCGCATCTCCATAGGAATGGAAGATCCAGATTCTATCTATGATGCCTTTGAGCGAGCCTTCGAATCCGGCAGTTCCGTTACTTGAATGATCCCGGCTTCGCCTGCGAATCGGTGCTGAGGTTCTACGACCGTTCTGCGACCGATTGAGTGATTAGGTTCCCGGGCTGGCGGCTCGATCATATCAGTGGTTCGTATTAGAGAAGGCGAAACGTCAGGGATCCCCTGGAAGAGTGCCAGCCCTGAGGACCAGGGCTGGATCTTTTACGGTGCATACAGTCCAGGGCAAACCAGCAGGACTATCGCGCCGGAAGTCTGGCGTCCGGAGAGACCTTATCTCCCTTTTCGTAGAACATATGGCCTTTATCGATGGCTTTCTGGATTTCTGGATCCGGCTTGAGGGATCGGGTGCGGATCTTCAATTCCTTGAGAGCTCTGGGACTGGGAGGGACATTACTGTCGAATTCAGGGCTGTTTGGAATCAGAATACTGGGAATGGGAATTACGGGCTTCTTCTCATACTTCTTGACCAGTGCGATTATTCCGGGAGCGAATTCGTAATCATATTCATCGTGCCACTTTTGGAGCATTGAGATATAGTCCTCCGGAGGCTTGGCTCCTCGAACAAGCACCATCTCTGCAATGGCCAGGGTCTCCTCACTTCCTCCGTCGATTTCTCGAAACACAGCCCATCCACCCTGGAGGTCGATGGCATTCTTTTCGATTAGCATCTTTGCTATGTCGAACTGGCCGTAATTCATAGCCCATCCAAACTCGGTAAGTCCGCCACCGCATCCCTGTAGCTGCTCCGAGCTTCCGGAAGCGCCTGCCTCAATCAGTACGGTGGCCATTTCCTTACGATAATGCACAATGGCGTCTCGCAAAGGGGTGATGCCCACATAGTCCTGAGGCGAAGGTTTTGCTCCGGCCTTGAGCAATGCCTTTACGATGGCCAGGTTGTTGCTTCGCGCGGCATAGTGAAGCGGAGTGAGTTTTGACATCTCTTCGGCTTCATTAACGTTTGCACCGGACTGAATCAAGGCCTGAACTCGGGCCAGATCTCCGTTCCTGGCTGCATAATGCAGTGACTGTTTGTACGACGAGGGATCTTTTCCTTCCAGCATAAGGGCGATTTCGACCTGACCGTCCAGCCTGGCATAGTCAGCGGCTGTGCACTGTACATCGTAGTTATCGGAAAT
Organism: Spirochaetaceae bacterium; assembly: GCA_002729885.1. Classification (GTDB taxonomy): domain Bacteria; phylum Spirochaetota; class Leptospiria; order Leptospirales; family Leptonemataceae; genus UBA3465. The sequence continues at coordinate 133,817 of PBUB01000028.1, read as the reverse complement.
GCACCAGTCTCCCTTTGTCTTCTTTGTGCGGTCGGCTCCGCGACGAAGCAGTTCTTTCACCATTTCAATGTCTCCATTACTGGAAGCAGACATAAGGGCCGTGCGTCCGGTAGTAGGATCCTGCCAGTTTACATTGGCTCCTCTACGTATCATGTCCCAGGCAACCTTGCTCATCGCATCGCCCACTTCATCTACGCTGCGAAGCGCCCACATAAGGTTGGAGTAATCATCTCGATCATGTTTGTTTACATCGGCTCCTCGCTGGATGAGCCAGGCGGCTATTTCAGGGCTACCGCCATAGCAATAGGAGGCCAGGGTAAGGGCTGTTGCCCCACTGTCAGAACTCAGAGGATCGTTGATGCCCCAGCCCTGGGCAATGTATGACTGCACCAGAGGTAGCTGGAAACCGCAGATGGCTTCCGACATCTGATCGCCGGTGGGCCTGGCCTGCACGGAAGTTGCGAAAAGAAATAAAGTTAGAGCTCCGGCACTTAAGTACAGCTTTTTAATGATCATTTGAACATCTCCTGGAAACTAAGCCTTTAGACGGCAGTCCCTCCAACTTCGTTCCGAATGAAGATGCTTTCAAGCCACTTTATTTTGCCAGATTTATCCGCGATAGTAAGTGAGGTTTTCTGGCGCCAGGGGAGTGTTTCCCAGAATGGCATCGGAGGCTTTTTCAGCCATCATCACTACAGGTGCATAGATGTTTCCGTTTGTGATGATAGGCATTATGGAGGCGTCCACCACTCGCAATCCCTCCATTCCATGGACCTTCAAGGTGTCTGGATCTACCACGGCCATGGAATCCGTTCCCATCTTGCAGGTTCCGGATGGATGTAGAGCAGTTTCTGCATCCTCGGCCACCCATTTCAAGATCTGTTCGGGGGTTTTTACTTCCGGGCCAGGGGAGATTTCTCCTCCGTTGTAGGGCTTCATGGCGGGCTGATTCAGGATATCCCTGGCTCGCTCAATGGCTTCGGCCCATTCTCGCCGGTCCTGTTCGGTGCTCAGATAGTTAAATAGCACGGCCGGGTGCTCTGCGGGATCCTTTGACTTGATGCGAACATGACCTCTGGCATCGGAAAACATGGGTCCTACATGCACCTGGTAACCGTGGCCTCCTTCCGGTGAGGAGCCATCGTATCGTATGGCCAGGGGAAGGAAATGGAACATAAGATTGGGGTACTCTTCGGATGGATTGCTTTTGATGAATCCGCCGGCTTCAAAGTGATTCGTAGCAGCAGGTCCTTTGCGAAATAGCCACTGAAGCCCTATGAATGGTTTTCTCCAGAGCTTCAAAGCAGGATTCATGGACACCGGTTTCAAGCATTTGTACTGTACATACACTTCCAGATGATCCATTAGATTTTCGCCCACTCCCTTCAATTCATGGACCATATCAATACCCAGACCTTTTAGATGATCGGGATCTCCTACGCCAGAGAGCTGCAGTAGCTGAGGACTGTTGAATGCACCGGCGCACAGAATTACTTCCGTTCCTCTTACCTGATGCTTCTTTCCTCCCTTGATGTATTCTACGCCTACAGCTCGCTTACCTTCAAAGATGATCCTGGAAGTAAGTACCCGGCTGCGCAACTCCAGGTTCTTGCGATGCTTTATTGGATGATAGTATGCTCTGGCAGCACTCCATCGTCTTCCCTGTTTGACGTTCCGATCGAATAGGGCAAACCCTTCCTGTTTGAATCCATTTACATCGTCTGTGCGGGGATGCCCGGCCTGTTCTGCGGACTCCAGAAAGGCAGAAAACAGAGGATTGATGCCAGGGCCCCGTTCCAGCCACAGAGGACCTTCAATTCCGCGAAAGGGACGACTGCGGCTTTTTGCACCTACATTGTTTTTTGAGGATGGAGCTGGCTTTTCTGCCATGCAGGTCTCCATTCTCTTAAAGTAGGGCAGGCAATGAGCATAATCCCACTTTTCTAGCCCCGGAAGTTTGGCCCACTTTTCGTAATCCAGGGGATTTCCTCTCTGGAAGATCATACCGTTGATGCTGCTGGATCCTCCCAGAACTTTACCTCGCGCATGATATACTTTACGACCATCCATGAAAGGCTCAGGTTCGGACTCATACATCCAATCGTAATGCTTGTTTCCAATGGGGATGGTAAGGGCAGCTGGCATATGAATAAAAAGATCCCAGATGTAATCCGGCCGGCCGGCCTCCAGCATGAGCACCTGATTCGCTGGATTCTTGCTCAGTCGATTCGCAAGCACGCAACCTGCGGATCCACCTCCTACGATTATGTAGTCATACTGCTTTGCCATCTGGTTCTCCTTTCATTTTTTCGCTGGTTGGCCCTGACCGAAAATGGGCCTATTCCAGTCTATACGGAGAGTCTACGTCCCCGTTTTCCACAAATACGGTTTTAATCTGAGTATAGTGCCTCAGCGCTTCCATGGAGTTTTCGCGGCCTATGCCCGATTGTTTGTATCCGCCGAATGGAATTTCAATGGGCGTAAGGTTGTAATTATTTATCCATACTATTCCAGCCTGAAGGGATGCACTTACTCTATGAGCACGATTCAAATCTTTCGTAAATAGACCTGCCGCCAGCCCGAATGGGGTAGCATTCGCTCTGCGAATGGCTTCTTCTTCGCTATCAAAATTCAGGACGCTCATCACCGGACCAAAAATCTCTTCGCATACAATCTGCATTTCATCGTTGCATTCTGTAAAAACCGTAGGAGATACAAAGTTACCGGCGGACAGTTCCTCATGGCTGCGACCGGAGTCTTCTGAGGCCACCGAGGAAGGATTCAGATTCACAGTGTCTGATCCTATATACCTCTTCGCGCCGCCCTTTGTGCCCAGCTCAATATAGCCTGTCACCTTCTTGAAATGATTTCTATCGATCAAAGCACCAATCTGGGTTGCAGGATCCATGGGATCGCCTACAATGAGTTTCTCCGTGCATCGCTTCAGCTCTTCCAGGAATTCCTTTTCTATAGATGAATGCACGAATACTCTTGTTCCGTTGGAGCAAATTTCACCCTGGGTGTAGAAGTTGGCCATCATGGCAGCCTGGACGGCATTGGAAATATCAGCATCATCGAAAATCACCAGAGGCGATTTGCCGCCCAGTTCCAGGGTAACGTGCTTTAACGTGGCGGCGGCGCTGGCCATAATCTTTTTGCCCGTTCCCACTTCCCCTGTAAGCGAAATTTTATGAATGTCCGGATGAGCGACCATGGCTTTGCCCAGTTCTGCATCGCCCAGAAGAACCTGGAAAAGGCCATCCGGCAATCCGGCAGCCTGGTAAATCTCAGCCAGTTTGAGAGCAGTCATCATCGTCAATTCGCTGGGCTTGAAGATCATGGCATTTCCGCCGGCAAGGGCCGGGGCCGATTTCCAGCATGCAATTTGAAATGGATAGTTCCAGGCACCAATGCCTCCTACCACGCCCAGAGGTTCGGGCACCGAGTAGGCATAGTTCTTACCCAGAGGATAGTAATCGCCCTTTAAAAGAGCCGCGGCATGTGCGAAATACTCCACAGCATCGGCACCGGATACAATATCCACCGATAGAGCTTCCTGGATGGGTTTGCCTGTGTCCCAGACTTCCAGGGCAGCGAGCTCATCGTTCTTTTCGCGAATGAGTTCCGATGCCCTGTGTAGTATTCGGGCACGATCTGCAGGAAGCAATGCGGCCCAGTGCTTTTGGGCTGTCTTTGCATGCAGTATGGCCTCTTTGAGCTCTCCATCTCCGGCAACGGCTGCTTCACCAATCTTTTCATTGGTGGCCGGATATTCTATGGCCAGAAACTTGCTGGTATCTGTCTTCGAATACTGACCATTGATAAAGCTCTGGATTGTAATAAATTTCATTTATGAATCCTCGGAGGATGTTTCTCGCACTACCAGCGGTCTTGGAGGAGACCAGACATGGGTCAATCGGGAAACCAGCATGATAGTAACCATACTGGAAAGCATGGCTGTGGTTCGAAACGGGAAGTTTACCACTCCATCTTCGCCTATCATGGGGTAGGGCAAAAAGGTGGGAATACCCAGCACCGCTTCACCGCCACCCAGTCTAAGAAATAGAGCTACCAGAAATCCTACCAGGCTTCCAATGGCATTGGTCTTCTTGTCGAACAATGCCAGAATCAACTGCGGAAAGAGGATGCAATATACGAAGTCACTGCACAGAAACCAGAGTTCGTATACACTCTTTACCTGCAATGCGATCAAAGTGGCAGCTATTCCTACAATCCAGATGAGTCTTTTAATTACCTTTGGTATGCCGGAATGATTCTTCTTTGCGAAGAACGGCCTGTACACATTCCAGGCACCCAGCGAAGATGCAGATAAAATAGATGAATCCGCGCTGCTCATTACAGCGGATGCCAGAGCTCCCAGGCCAATGATGGCAATCACCGCAGGTGCCAGATTCTGCAATACATAGGGCAGCACTACGGCCGATACTTCCGGTCCTTCCAGTCCCAGAGCTGTCCAGTCCGTAGTAGCTTCAATCATTCCAATGATCATGGCAGGCATGGCAGCCACAATGCAAAGTACCCCGGCTCCTATAGACAGCCATCGCGCCACCTGGCCATTCTGGCTGGAAAGAACGCGCTGAAAATAGACATGCCAGGGGATTCCACCAAATATCAGAAGAAGTGCAGAGTCCCACCATAGAAAATAGGAATCGCCCCAGTTGGGATCTTTCCAACCTTCCAGGGGAGGAAATAGATTCGCCATGGGCCCCATTTCAGCTTTGTAGTCACCATAGATGCTACCCAGGCTTGCGCCATCCGGAATGAGAAATGGTATGGTTAGCCACAGTCCAACGATCAGGATACCCAGTTGAAGCACATCGGTATTGGCTACCGCTCGCATGCCTCCAATGGCTGTATAGGTGATGGCAATCAGTGCGGATAGAATAATAGCCAGATTGAAGTCGATGCCCAGGATGCTACCGAAGGTGGTGCCCAGAGCCGTAAGTACAGCTCCTGTCCAGAATACCTCTCCCAGCAGTGCAGGTATATAGAGAAGGGCCGTCATTTTGTCTCCGAATCGATCGGAGATTGGATCCAGTAACGTTGAAAAATTATAGGATCGCATCTTCTTCGCAAGAAAGATGCCGCCGAACATTAGACTCAATGCATAACCCCAGGGCGCCTGAGCCCAGGCCAGACCATAAACAGCCACTGACTCTGCGGTTCCGTTTATGAAGCCGCCACCTACCCAGGTAGCCGTCATGGTAAACAGTGCCAGGCCCAGAGGAAGGGAGCGACCGGCCAGGATCATCTCTTCTACTTCTTTTTCATCGGACAGTGTTTCGCGCTTTTTGCCACTTCGTGAGCCAACGTAGAACATGGCCGAATAGAACAGGCACATCACAGCGTAGCTGGGCCATTGAAATTCATCGCTTAGATTCTGAAGCAGAAGTCCAATCAGAAGTAGCGCGGAAAACACCAGGGTGGATGATACCAGAGGATGATGCACTACATATAGATAAAACCGATGAATGGGACTGCCTGCCTGAATCATGAATACTCCTCTTCTTCATAAGAGCGCGAATCCGGGTCAGAACAGACACCGGGTTCCCGCTTTCATGCGGATCTAAGATCCTGAACTGCAACTTAATGCTATTTTTATTGCCTGTTTCGGTCTGCAATGGTTCTGGACCATTTCTTCGGAAACCCCGGGGGGCTATTCTGGGCGATATGCCCGGTTGATACTTACAGCTAACTATGAGCAGACAGACCGAGAAGGCTTCAATAGACTGCTCGATTCCATTTCCAGGTCAAGGGATTTTATTCATCCGGAGCATAATGCACGGAGCTTTTAGCTTTCAGTTGACAGTACCCGGATGCAATCTACTAAATCGGATTCATGCTACGCAAATCCATGTTCTGGGCATCGTTTACGATTGTGGCTCTGGCTTTTGCATTTGTTGTGCTTGAGGCAGAGGAAACAGAAACCAGAATTCGGATGAGTACGATTTGCGGAGTGGACGACAGACAACCGGATGATGGTTATCCTGTGGCCAGGGTATATTTTAACGGTCGAGAGGAAGCTATCTGCACAGCATGGATTGCGCCCAATGGTTGGATGGTAACAGCCGGTCATTGCGCCTCGGGTAATTATCGTTTTGATGAGGTTCAGTTTCAGGTGCCTGCTTCTACCTGCGATGGGGACATTCAAAATCCACCTGCCGCTTTTCGATTTCCTGTAATTCAGGAATCCATTCAACATCGAGTGGATCTGGCCTCTACTCAGGACTGGGCTATCTTTCGCATTCAGACTAATGAAACCGGTATGCCAGAGGCTTTCAGAAAGGGAATGTTCTTTCGCATTAGCAATGAGCGCATTTCAAAGGACTCAAATCGGAATCTTCGAAACACAGGTTTTGGAGTGGAACTGCGAACCTTCCAGGGATGCAAAAACAGAAACAGAACCATGCAGAGTAGTGAGGCGAAAGCTTACAATAGTCCGGGATATTTGATTCATTTCGCAGACACCCATATGGGCAGTTCCGGATCTCCGTTGTATGTTAACAGGCAGGGTGATCTATTTGTTTACGGTACCCATCGCGGAGGTGGCTGTCCCAACCTAGCTACTTCCGTATTGAATCCAGGTTTTCTGGAAGCTCTGTCCATGGCCTGGGGAAGGCCCACTGTATTTCTGGATCACCTGGGCCCTCTTAGAGGGGAATCTACAGGTGGAATGGAAGCTCCCTATCGTGATTTTAAGAAAGCTGTGGAGCAGGTAGAGATGGATGGGGAATTGAGCATAGCTCCCGGAAGTTATTCGGTGCAGAACCTTCGTATACCCGATCGCCCATTTCGCATTCGCGCTCCCTTTGGTTCTATTTCAATCCATCAGAATTCAGGAGAATATCAATGAAAATCCGTATTGTAATTACCATTCTTGCCTCTCTTTTTTTGCTGATTCGCTGTAACGATGTGCCGGCCACTCAGGATTTTTCGGACGCCACAATGAGCGACGGAACGGTACTGGAAGTAACCCCGGAAGGCCATGTGCAGATTGGAGCCCGTGCAAGCCTGATTGTAGCTGCAGACGGAACAGTTCATATTCAAGGGCCTTTTTCTGTAGGAGATGCGCTCATTGTGCGCGATGGTCAGGTATTTATAAAGGATCTGCAACGAGATGAGAAGGCGGCGAAGCGGATACAAGAACTGGAGGAGCGTATTGAAACTCTGGAGCGCAGATTGATAACCCTGGAAGAAAACAGGACTCATCTGGACCTGACGGCTCGCTAATCAGGGCATTCGCATAGTCTATCGAAGAAATCAGAGGCCGCCGGTATTACAGAGCGCCAGCTTATCGCAGACCCATACGGGCAATCGGCAGAACAGAGCGCCAGCGTATCGCAGATCCAGACAGCCGCTAGAATAGAATACAGATCTGTCGCTCCAGTACAATCATCTTCTGGAAAAGGCGACCATCAGGCCAGAGGCTCGGGCAGCTGTTTTGGGTCCATAGCCGTAGGCGAAAGGGAGATGCTCGGAACCCTGGCCGTAGGCACGAATTAAATCCTGCTGCGGATAAACTCCCATTCCAGGTAGAGGATAGCGATAGGTGCCATAGAGCGTAATATCCCAGCGATCCCGATCGAAGCGGCCATAGGGAATGCCGGAATCGTCCTGAACGATGACCTCGGAATGTTCCAGGAGATACTGGGCTCCGGCCTGATGAGCCGGTCTGTGAAACAGATAGACAGCAGCCTTCATCATTACAGCTACTTTTCCCAGGCTTTGGATATAGCGTCCCCTGGCAGTGGACTCCGAAAACAGATCATTGTCGATTCGGGTGGAGTGATAAAACAGCTCTTTCTTTTCATCGGTGTTTCCATCGATGAAGCTAATTCTGTAACCGGGCAAATAGCAGGGATTGGACTCTGTTACCAGCTTGCCCTGCTCATTGATGCAGGTCTGATCCACGGATTCAATTCGATGACCCAGGCGAACCAGAAAGACAGACACAGTGGGCAGGGTTCCATAGAATCCATACTTTTCCGGATTCATATACCAGTTCATCCACCGGGAAAAGAAATAGCCGGTCAATGCAATGTTACCCAGCATCTTTCGCACAGAATACAGCCCTTCCTGTAACTGCGGATCGGTCATGCTATCCGGAGCCGGCATGCGACCTGGTTTCTCCATCGCAATCATGATGTATCGTTTGGCGTCCGGATAGATGAGCTTGAAGTTCAATAGATCGCCACCGCTTAAAGGATACAGTGCGGTATCGGTTTTGATCCCATCCATGCGAGGCGAAAGTTCCGCTCTCCACCAGGCAGTCATGGGAGCCACTCTCTTTTGATCAACAGTGGTCCAGAATGCATTCATCTGTCTTACATGATCCTGGTAATGCGGAAGCCGGATAATTCGGGCAACCTCAGGTTTTTTGCGAAACTCTTCTGAAGTGGGTAATCCGGCCAGAAAAAGAGCACGTTCATGCCACTCCGAGTACTGGGCTTCTTCAGGGTTTTGCTTCTCTACCTGGCTGGTGTTCTGCTGGCAGGCCAGCAGCAAAATGGCTATTAGGGAGATACCAATTCTATGCATTTAGAATTCCTGATTCTGAGTTCGCCGCTGGAGGCTATCGATGGATATTATCGGACTCTGGCAGCCAGGATCTGCAGTTTTCCACGAAAACCCTTGTCTGAATACCGTACTTTCTTTGCGCTCTTTTTCCTTTAGCGTCGTCTAATCCAGAGTGGGGAGAACCCTGCTCAAGCTGCTCCAGAATCGGATTTTCTTTGAGTAGCTATGGGCCCCCCGGAGAATTGGATGCATATTTTCTACTTTACCATCTCTCTGGACTGCTGGGCCAGAGCCTCGCTTACCGAGGAGGAGATTCAGCTTTTGAATGAAGCGAATAGTAGAAAGCACTATTCCGATTTGCTGGATCTTATGGTCTAACGCTTAACCGGAAATCTGAATCCATCCCTTTTTGATCCAAACCCGGCCCTCTCCAGAGCTAAACTTTTATCCTTCACTGAGCCCGAGTCCGCCCAGGATTGGCCTATTCTGAGCCACTGATGGCCGCTGTGCTGCCCTGGGCCCGGAGCAATCCAGACCCGGAGCATTCCAGAGCCCGCAGCATTTCAGAACCCGGAGTATGCCTGCTGGTCTGTGGGTGCGAACATGTTTCGAGAGAAAAAACGCAACGTGGAAAGCCGCAAAGAAGTTTACTTACGGCTACTTCTTTTGGGATTGGTAGGCCAGTTAGGCGATGCGCAGTAGAGTTCCACTGTGCGAGTGGTATAGATGCCGCCTACCCAGAAGTGAATGGCAAAGTCTATCCAGTCTCTGGTAATTACCACCCTTCGTGGATTCTGGTCACAGGAATGCTCTGCCGGACTGGATACAGGGATCAGGCCAGCGATGACGCTTCCGTATCTCTGATCCACAGCCGCGGTCGGTTCATCGCCCACGCCAGGCTGGCCAAAGTTAACCACGCTGGTCTGGCATTGAACCAGAAACAAAAGCGATAGAAAGACAGTTGGCCATGTTAACCTGGATAACTTGCCTCTTTTATTGCTGTTTGCGATCACGATTCAGGCTCTCCTTTATTGCAGGTAATTCGCATGGTTCGCGGCGCAAATATTCCCAGAGTCACGTTTTCCAGAATTCCATCCATGAGACTGCTATAATTATATACTTCCAGGACTCCTTTTTCCGGGCACAGATCCTGAGCTTGATACTCGATTTTGTCCGGAGACAGGCCCCAGAACCAGAATACCTCATCCTGTTCTACAACCTTTGTTTGAAAGGTCTGACCGGCGCTGTTTTCGGCTCCTTTGCAATCGCTGCATCCATCGAAGCGGATTCGGGCATGCTGACACTGAGAAAGAAGAAAAAGAAGAAGAGCGCTGGCCGCGAGGAAGATCAACCTGGGCAGGCCAGCCTTACGAATTGGGGCTTCACCTGCGCCGGTTACGCTATGTGAAGCACCTTGTTTGCCGTAACTCCTGATTCCCTTCTCTTCCGGCACCGGGCCTGCACCGGCATCTATCTCTGCGAATTCGTTATGCGCAAATGCTCTACGATGATCCCTTTCGCCTGGAATACCTGACCTCTGAAGCATATCAGTCTACCTCCCGGTAAACGTTGATGGCTGCAGAGCCGGTGCCTACCACTACATAGATGTAATTGCTGATTCCATCATTGATGGAAGTGCTGGAGAAGATCTTCGTATGTCCATCCCCGAATCCGTTGGTATGTCGCTGGGTAAAGTTTCCACTCCCGGTTAGTGACGAATCGCTGGTGCGATACACCTGGATTCCATCGGTGGGGTTGTCGAATCCTACGTAGAGATAGTCTCCATTTACCTGTAGCAGGGAGATGGCTGTAATGTCAGCGTCAAAGTCAGTGGATGAAAACACCTTGCTCCAGTTTGTGCTGGTTCCGCAACTGCTGGAACATTTCCAGAGCTCCGCTCCTCCATTCACTACCTGTCCGGCGGAGTTATCTGCAGAAGCCAGGTTTCTAGCAACATACAATGTATTTTTGTAAATGACAATGAAGGGAACTCCACGCTGGCCCGGACTAATTTTTCCCAGTCCGGCCGGTGCATTGGGAAGGGCCAGTGTGGTGTTGGTGCGTTCATCCGGACGGAAGCTCAATGCCAGACTGAAATCGTCGTCCTGGGGAGCTGTGGAAGCCCCCCCTGCAAAGCTGGTGGCAAAGGCAATACCGCCGTTGTTGGCGATGAGGAAGGCTCCGGAGGCACCAAACAGTGCACTGTGAGTGCTTCCATCGATGCTGAGCATACTGTCGATGCCCACCACGCAGGAAGAGTTGTTATCCTTGCATGGGTTTTGAGGCGATCCCTGCTTACCCAGATAGGCCAGACTACGCACACTTACATCGGTTCCGGAAGCCAGGGTAACATCCCCGCTACTTTCGCTCATGGAATGAGTGGAGATAATCGGGGCCTGCTGGCTATGGGGAGAAGAGAATCCAAAGAACATTCGATCTCCATGGCCTTCAATGGTCTGGATACTCTTTGTGTTGCCTCCTCCGGTTACGGAGAAGCCTACTTGCTTCCAGGTGAGTTCGGTTTCCTTGGACTGGGAGTAGTAAATTGTATTCACTCCGTTTCTTAGAGTCCCTACGTAAAGCAGCTCATAGTCCGCGGCGCTGATTGTAGATGTTACCGAGTTAAATCCCACGGTGCCATATTCGCTGTTGGGTCCAATGGATCCGGCAGAATCGCAGGAGCCACCTTCTACATATCCAAAGCCGATGGACTGGCTACAGGTTCCCGATGTGAATCGGAACGTTACCAGCGTGGAATTTGCGCCAGAGGGCTCAAATCGGAATGCGGCGTTGTTCTTATCGTTGGTTCCCAGATAAACCTTGCCATCATAGTTGAAGGCAAAAGAGAATACCGATCCATCCTGAAACGGATCTGAATAGTAGGCTCCATCCTGGAACTCATCAATTCGGTCTCCCTGGCCTACGAAGGTGGCGCGATCTTTAGGAGCAGCCTGCACATATTGAGTGTCATCGCTGTTTCGCACGCCTTTGAATGTATTGGATGTGTTATCGAAACCATCCCCGTCCAGGTTATTTGCAACAATGACGGTGTAAGCGAAGCCCTGCTGATCGGTCTGATGCGTTAGGGTAACCTTATTGGCATCGGTGCCTGTGCCTACAATGGCCTGGGTAATATTTCCCAGGGTACTGGTAGAGAATTTATATCTCTGGGCACAGTCACTGATGCTGGAACAGGCTGCATCGGACTTTACCGGTTTCGAAAAGGTTAGTTCCACCGTCGTCAACGAAGTGGCTACAGCGCTTACCAGTTTGATCTGTTCGTTACCGGTGAAGCTCAGAGTCCTGGGAGAGCCCATGGTGTTTGCATTGGTAGACGTATCCACAAGCGTGGATGCGGCTGTGATCTCGTATCGAATGGCACACTGAGACCAGTTCAGATTGATTTGCACTGTCTTGGTGTCCAGAGCTGTGATGCTACTGATTGTAGTGGGATCTGTGCAGCCGCCATCTGCCGGCGCTTCCACAATGCTCCAGTTGGATGCTACGGTGGCATCGTCCGTTCCGCCTCCGCTCATTTTCACAGCTTCGGAAAATGTAACCACCAGAGCTGTAGGGGTGGTGCTGATTACATTCAGCAGATACGGTTTTACGCCGTCCTGTCCTGCGAAGCTCAGTGAGTTGGGGCAGCCAATATAGTTGGGTGTGTCTGCCAGGTCCCGGATTCGCCCGCTGGAAGCAGAGTTGTTGTTGGCCAAGACGTAGTAGGTTTTTTGCTGAGAAGAAGCATCAAAGTTCAGCCTGTACCGCCTTGGCGATATGACAGTTACCGAGCTGACGTTGTAATCGCCGGTCTGCGTAGAACCGGTGAAGTTATCTCCTGTTCCGCAAGCGCCACTGACACTGTCCACAATCTTCCAGTTGTTCAGGTCGCTTGCCTGAGTAACATTCACATCCTCTGTGAACTCCACCGTAACATAGGTAGTTCCAGAATCGATTACCGAATTCAGTTGGGGTGCAGTGGTATCTGCATTTACTGTAATCGTGGCTGTTCCTGTAACTCCATCTCGAGTGGCCGAAATCGTTGTAGTACCTGCGGTGAGTGCTTCGCTTTCGCCCTTATATCCCGGAGAATTATCCACCCAGGCTACGCTTGAATCGGAGGAACTCCATACAACCTGAGATGTTAGATCCTGTACGGTTCCATCGCTATAGGTGCCACTGGCAGAGAAGGACTGGGTATCGCCCGGCTTCAGGGTGGCGCTGGAAGGAGAGATGGAAATCGAAGTAAGCGTAATGATGCGAACTTCAAGACTGGTATCCCCGGTCACAGCTCCTTTCGTGGCTGTGATGGTAGTTGTGCCGGATCCAACAGAGTTAGCCAGTCCTTTATTGGGAGAAGTATTGGAGATAGTGGCAACTGATGTATTGCTGGAGGTCCAGATCACATCGTTGGTAATATCCTGATCCGGACAATTGGAATAGTTTCCGGTGGCTTTGAATTGCTGATCGGTACCGAAGGCAATGGGGTTGTTGGGGGTTACAGTTATTCCGGTAAGGCTACAGCTCTGTACCGTGAGAGTTGCGCAGTCAGTATCCGCTGCTCCACAGGAAGCAAATGTACCGGAAATTTTCGCACGAATTTGCGTGGTGCCCGGACTACCTGTGGCCCGTGCCAGACCAGGATCTGTATCTGTAGAAGTGTCCACCGTTGCATAGGTTGTATTGCTGGAAGACCAGCTGGAAGTCAGGGTCTGAATCTGGGTTGTGCTGTCTGAGAACGTTGCCGTGGCTACGAATTGCTGGGTGGTGTTAACTGCGATACTGGAAGAAGCCGGGGAGATGGAAAATCCAGTGAGAGATGCCGATGAGGCTGTTGCTGTGGCATTACTGGATTGGCCGGATAGAGTTGCAGTAATTGTAGAAGTACCGGTACCTGAAATGGCGGATGCACTTCCATTGGATGAAATCGTAATGGCACCTGTGTTGCTGCTACTCCAGTTCACGGTGCTGGTGATATCTACTGCCGTTCCATCCGAATAGAAACCGGTGGCGCGAAACTGGCGGCTGAATCCATTTGCGATGGTGGTAGCCGGCGGAGTTACGGCCAGACTTTCCAGCTGAGCACTGTTTACTGTAAGGGTTGCATTTGCGTTAAATCCTGCCACAGCTGCAGTAATTCCGTGGGCTCCGGTGGGAGTTGCCGAGCTGGTGCTGGCCGTTCCTGAGTTAATAGTGATAGTGGTGTTGTCAGTGCCCCAGTTTGCGCTGGATGTTACATCTCTGGTGCTTCCATCACTGTAGAGAGCTGTGGCCTTGAAGTTAATATTCACCCCTCTGGGTGTTGTTGAACTGGCCGGGCTGATTTCCAGGCCTACCATTTCCGCTTCTCCGCCCAGCAGAAGCAGGGATGATCCTCCTCCGCCGCCTCCAAACAGAGCAAATATGCTTCCGGGCCAGGCCATACAGTTGCTCATGCCCAGGCTCAATGCCAGAATAATCAGTATCCGTACCCTGGTAATCATCTTCGTCCTCTGCGTGGAACCTCCTGTTCCACATCGCTCGCTCTTATGAGTCTCTTTTTCTCTTGAGTGCCCGAGATGTACACATCTTCGGAGCCCTCATGCTCTATATGACGGATGGATTTCAAAAAAGTGAAATGTACCCGACGTTCAAGGTTGGACAAGTTTGAGCTAGACAATAGAGGAAATGAGGCCGGGAGTAATACCTGGCTACTATGGACGGCAGTAACGGGTTCCCGGAAGGGCCACATTGGAGCCCATGTACGGGCTATTCCGGGTTCTGGATTACGCTGCCTGGATTATTCGAACAGAGAAGGGCACCTGTGAATAATGTCAGTCCCCACTTGTTTCTTTTTTTCTGTGATGGCCATACCAGACGTTGAATCTCTTCAGTGCAGTGTAGATGGCTGATCCAAGGAAAGCCAGGAGCGGCCCTCCATGCAGGGCCAGATCAAACCAATCCAGTGGAGTTTGTAGCCAGCCAAACCACATCAGCTTGAGCTTTTGAACCAGGTGCGGCTCTTCACCCAATGGGAGCAGGGCCAGAAAGATCGCCAGGGCCCCGAGAATCCAGAAGCTGGATCGCGATTCCGGGACAGACTTATTATTGGATGGAACGCTCATTGAGTTCTATCACGCAAGGGGGATTCTAGATACTGCTGCATGGCCTTGTTTAAAGTTAGTAATTCCTCAATGTTTTCTCGATCCAGGATTCCTACCAGTTTCCTGCCTTTATAGACCGGTGCGATGGGAGAGTCGCTTTCCTGTAGATGGCGCAAAGCATCCTCAAGAGTACTTTCCAGCCGTAGATGAGGAAACCGGGTCTTCATTATCTTTCTCACTGAAATCTGATTTCCATGCATGGCCAGACCATTGAAGATTTCTTTTTTCGTCAGCACCCCCGCCACCTTTTCATTCTCCATTACAAGAAACTCTTCTTCCTGGCCAGCAAGCAATTGCTCCACGGCCTGCATTATACCTTGCTCCGGACGTAGAGCGGTATAATGTTTGATCAAGATGTTTGAAACCGTATAGGAGCGTAAAGAGCTTCGTATCTGTTCCGAGGAAGATTCTGCCGAAGCCCCCAGAAATACAAAGATGCCAATGAAAATCAAACCCAGGTTGTACATAAATCCCAGGATTACAAAAAGAATACCCAGGGCCTGGCCGATTTCTGCTGTTATAGTGGTAGCTCGCTCATGACTCATGCGAAAGCCGAGAAGTCCTCGCAACACACGTCCTCCATCCATGGGAAAAGCAGGCACCAGATTGAATGTTGCCAGAAGTGCATTGGCCCAGAACAGGTTCTGGATCAATGAGTGCTCTCCTTCGATTAGAGTAATCTTTTCCGGGAAGGCAGGGGGCTGGCCCAGGAGCAACAACACCAGAAACAATGCGATGGAAATCAGCGCATTCATGGCAGGCCCTGCCAGGGCGATTAGAAACTCCGCAGCCGGCTCTTCCGGTAGCTTGCGAAAACGGGCCATACCTCCGATGGGCAAAAGGATGATGTCTCTGGTTCGCACCTTGAATCTGCGGGCCATCAATGCATGCCCCAGTTCATGCAGGAGGACCGACCCGAAGAGCAAAACAATGAATACCAGAATCTCCAGTGTGCTCTGGACTCCTGAGCCCAGACGGGTTACTATGATCCAGCCAATCAGAAGCAAGAATGTCCAGTGCAGATACACCCGAATGCCAAAAGGCCGGCCAACAAAGAGGGACCACTTCATAGTCTGAATGTAGGAGGTGAGCCCTATACGTCTACAAAAGCACAGGTCGATGAGCCTCAGTGTTCCGGGGCAGTAATTGTTTTCGCGCATTCGGATAGTTGACATCCGGGGCGAAGATTACTGAGTGGGGGCCCAGGAGAGTGCTGTTTCATCTCTGCCCTGCAGAGGCTATCGGTGAATCTGGCCGTGGAGTTTGCCGCCCAGGCTCGCTCCGGGGGATTGCAGGACATCTCGCACGGGAAAGGTGCGAATTAATTGGAAGCGAAGTTCTATGGAAATCATAAATCCGCGAAGGGGCAGGAGGAACCATGAAACCAGTAATGCAAACGAAATGGGATGGGGGTAAAGGCAATGCTCTTCAGGCCTGCATTGCATCCTTGCTGGAGCAGGCCCTGGACTCGGTTCCTAACTTCATTGATAGCGCCGATTACCTCAAATCCATAAATGATTTTCTCAAAGAGCATGGTTGGGCATTTCTCAAAGTGGAACTAAAGGATGGCCGATTGATCTTTCCCTGTGCCAGTGGGATTCTCTGTTTGATAGCAGGCGAAAGCCCCAGAGGCGATTATCGCCATGTAATTCTCGCGCGCACCGCGCAAAATGGATTTGAGCCTGTGCACGATCCCTATCCGGAAGGCGGGAATCTGGCAGGGGACCCACTCTGGGCGGGATTTATCTTACCTCTGGATCCAGCTCGAAATCTATAACCTCGCTGGAATGTTTGTGCCAGGGAGACCCATTGAACCTGGGCATCGCTGAATTGGATCCAGGGTTGCCGGCCCTGCATGTCACTATCCCAGGCATTCCGGGATAGCGGGCCCGGGCCCGAAATTTCGTGGGAGCCATTGGACCAGGTTTACATGAGCGAAACTCAGGACTGGATTGGCTTTAGTGCGAAATCTCTTCTGATTCCAGGCCCTGGTCGGGATCAGAGGACGGCGAAGACTCAGCGTCGTCCGGTTCCGCCGAATCTGGATCCGTGAAATCCTGCGCCAGAATGGTATAGGCAATTGTATAGGGTAAAATTACAGTATCGGCCACCAGGCTGAATGGAAAATCCAGCACTCCCAGGTAGCGAAACATGGGTCCAGGGCCATGAGGATGGTCGTAAGAACTTCCTATGATCACTATATTGGCACGGGTTCCTGAGTAGATCTTGTTGGTCTCCACTTCATCGGAAACCGTAACAATGGTAAAACAACAGCTGAGAAACGAAACTAGAGCGAACAGCACTCCCTGCAAGAGTAGATTGCGACCAGCGCCAGACTTCTGTGACATTGCCCATCCTCCTGGAATTCGGAGAGTATCCCCTGGAAAACATTGGTGGAATATCCATGGAAAAATCTTTGGAAAGAATCAGGAACCTGCCAGTTCGCAAGGAAAGTCAAAGATTAAAGCGAATCCCCGGCCAAAATTTGCTGACCGCTCCCTTAACCGGACTTCCTGGAGAATTCCGGAGTCTTTAACTTTACAAAATAGTACCCTGCAACAGGATTAGCGTCCGGCAGAGAGCAACCGGCGACGGCCCGAAATAAAGATCCACAATAGATCCATTTACGATTGGAAGAAAGCATGAAACAACCATCCACAGACTGGAAAGAGAATATTACCGATGACGAAGCAGAGAGGTTTCAGAAATATGCAAAGCAGTTTGGGCTGCTTCAAAAGTTAAAATCCCGGGAATTCGGTCCTGGTCGGGCATTGCATCGTAAGCAAATCCTGGGCCTGAAGGCAGAACTTGAAGTACTGGGCGATATTCCGGAATATGCCAGGCATGGATTGTTTGCCTTTCCTGGTCAGCATGAAGCATGGATTCGGCTCTCCAACGGTAGTTTAAACATCCAGCCAGATAAGACAGGTGATATTCGTGGATTTGCCATCAAAGTCCGCGGACTGGATGGGCCTGGCGCCCTGGGCGGCAACATAGACTGTCAGGATTTTCTGTTAATTAATCTTCCTTCATTTTCTTCGCCCAAAAGCGAGCAATTTGTGCAGATGGTGCAGGCTGCGGCCCAGGGGAATGCCGTTCTATTTCGCTTTATGATCAAGACCTATGGATTTCTTGGCGGGCTGATGCGAATGAAAAAACTTGGAGCTGCAGTTAATCGAAAGTTTACCGGTTTTGCCACAGAGAAGTTCTATTCTGCTGCTCCCATTGCATGTGGTCCCTATGCGGCCAGGGTAAGGCTGCTTCCGGACCCGCGTCTGAAAAAAGGAGCCGGCACTCCTTCGGATATGGCAGAGGAGATGAAAAGTCGTCTTAAAATGGCTCCTCTTCAAATGGATCTACAGCTTCAATTCTTCACCGATGAAAAGCATACTCCTGTGGAGGATGCCTCTGTAGACTGGAAGGAAAAGCAGTCTCCCTACGTAACGGTGGGACGACTTAGCATCCCCGCGCAGAACGCAGGGGAGCTGGAAGCGCTACAGGAAACCATAGAAAATGCGGTGTTCGATCCCTGGCAGGCTCTGGAGGATCATCGTCCTCTGGGCGACGTTATGCGAGCCAGGAAAGTAGTGTATCTGGCAAGTCAGAAGGGACGAGGAGCGCGATAGCGTTTCATTGTAGAACTGACTGCCCCGTAAGCCTGAGTCTCCTGAACAATGTTTGCAGGCTACTTTCGCGGGTTCATCAATGATTGCAACTTCGCGGAATCAGGAATCAGGGCGGTCCAGCTGTTTCGATCTGCCTTTGCTCTGCCCTGTTACCGATCCGAGTATTCAATTTAGCGGCAGTGTGATTTGAAAGATGGTTCCGGCGGATGAACTGGAAAAATCAATACTTCCTCCCAGGCGATTCAAGTTTTCCTTCACCAGATAAAGCCCCAGGCCGGTGCCCTGTTTGTCCTGCAAGCGACCAAACATGGAAAAAACCTGTTGCCGGCTTTCTTCCGGAATGCCGGGACCATTATCCTCCACTGAAAGATGGAAACGGCTATTTTCATTCCATGTGCGAACCTGAATCTCCGGTTCTCTATCCGGATGGCTGTATCGCAATGCGTTGGATATCAGGTTTCCAATAACCTCCTCCATAACTCCAGGGGGTGTGCTGGGTACGGAATCGTGATTTGTGGTCCAGTGGATGCTGCCGCCGGATTCTCGTAAAGGATACTGAAACCTCTGGGAGATTCGTTCCTGGAGAGCATCTACACTCAAAGGCTTTATTATGGATTCCCCGGGTGCTGCCAGAGTAGCACCAATGATTTCTTCTGTAAATTGAATGAGATCTGCAGTAATACTGGTCATCATGCTTCTGGCTTCTTCGTTTGAAATGGCAGCGGCTGAATCTGAACTGAGCTCCAGAAGGCTTTTTAGATTCGCCAGAGGATTGCGAATATCGTGTGCAATTCGATAGGCAAAATCCCTAAGCTCCTTTTTCTGTCTGGCCTCTCTTTCTGCAATGCGTCTGCGCTCCGAGATATCCACTATGGAACAGATCACAGAGAATCGTTCATAGACATACACCGGATGTAATCCTACCTCAACCGGAACCTCGCTACCATCTTTCCGCTTTCCGCTTAGATCCCTGCCTTCGCCCATGGAGCGCTGCGTGGGTTTCTGCATATAGCTTGCTACCAGCGAAGGATGATTCGCGCGATACCTTTCCGGAAGCAATATCTCTATACTTTCTCCGGTAAGTTCTTGCCGGGAGTATCCGAAGATTCGCTCGATTTCTCGGTTTACGAGAAGTATCTTTCTATGCTCATCCACAAGAAGCATTCCGCTGGGAGCCGCTTCAAAGACTGCCTGGAGCTGCCTTTCTTCTGTGATATCCCGACAGAAACCAAGAACACGCAATGGATTACCTTCAGAGTCCCGTTCAATACGAGACCTGGTTTCGATTATTCGTTCCTGTCCCTGTACAATACATCTGTATCTACTGTTAAAAACGGGGCTGGTTTCCAGGCTTTCTCTGAATTGTTGCTGAACCTGCTCCAGGTCCGCCGGATGAATTAGAGGAGTGAAATCTTCATAGGTAAATTCTTCCCTGACCGGCAGGCGAAACATCTCCAGAAATCTAGCAGAGGCTTTCCAGCGCCGTCTGGGTACGTCCACCTCATAGGCGCCCATTCGCCCGGACTCCTCCATATCGTGTACGAGCTTGCTTTGTTGCAATTCTTCCAGCATCAAAACTTCCAGTAACGTTATACAAAAGATAGAGGCGGAAAGTCGTCAAGCGAGACAGTTTAAGGAGTTTGATTTTCTGGAAGATTCGATGACCAATGGAAGGTATGAAAAAGATTCTTTTCACGAATACGACTTCAGTACATACTACCCGGGGAGGATGGTGATGGCAGAGATTAGCTGGCAGGAAATAGTCATAAAGCTTCTGGATCGCGCAGACCTGACCGCAAAAGAGCAGGATTATGTGCAGAAAAACCTGGAAACCTTGATCGAGCATTTTTCGCAGAATGCTGATGATCGAGAGTTCTGCGATTATCTCAAGAGTTTGCGTAAATAGTGTGCACTGGCAATGGATATCGCATAAGGGATGCCTGGCTCTGCAACATTCATCGGGCGGCTTTTCCGTTTGATCGAGCCAGAGCCAGGATTTCAACTCCCAGGAGATCTAATGATACTCCTTAACCAGGATTCGCCGCCTTCGCTTCTACACAGTCATGTTTAGCTCGCGAAGTAATTGGTTCACCGGTATACTTGTATAATCCTTGGAATAATAGTCATCGTGCACTACTGCTCCGTCCCAGATCACCAGATCCAGATCGATGACCCTGGGGCCGGCTTTATTGGGGCCCTTCACTCGACCCAGTTTCACTTCTGCCTCTTTTAGATACTTTTCCAGTTCCTGGCGGTTGAATGTTGTTCGAATGCAGATGGCTCCGTTCAGGAAATCCGGCTGATCCTTAAAGCCTTCCGGTTCTGTACGAATAAAATCAGAAGCATAAACAAATGCAAAATCTCGTTTGAGAAGTGCGATGGTCTTTTCTACACTTTCTTCTGGCTCAATGTTGGATCCTACGGCAACGATGGCTGTGATCATTCGCTAATCTCCCTGGTAGGATTCTGCATTACGGCCAATGGAAGTCTTCCCTTCGGCTCCGTCCACCATCAGGATTTGTCCGGAAACAAAATCATTCTCCAGCAAATAATGCAATGCTTTTATTATATGATCTGTGTCTCCCTTGCGTTTGAGAGGAATTGCTTCCAACCTCCAGGAAATGTACTGCTCGCTTCGCACCGACGCGGGCAGGATAACCCCCGGAGCTATGCCGTTCACGCGAATGTCAGGAGCAAATTCCAGAGCGGCAAGAGTTGTGAATTCTGCCAGCATCTTCTTTGAGAGAAGATATGCAGCATAGTGATACTGATTAAACGAAATCTTATTATCCAGGATATTGACGATATTGCCAGATTTGACTCTATCCTGGAAAGAACGGGATAAGAAGAAAGGTGCCTTGAAATTTACCTGAATGTTGCGGTCGAAAATCTCGGGTGTTGTCATGGATATGGTTCCACCGTCATATACCGAGGCACTGTTTACTAGAACGTTCAGGTTACTTTGACGTTCCAGTGCCCGCTCTATGAGAGAATCACTATCCAGATCAGAATCCAGATTCATTTGAAGTGTATGGCACTGGACTCCCAGTGCGCGAATCTCAGAGGCTGTTTTTTCGGCTTCCCCTTCGCTTCGGTTGTAATGAAGCAGGATGTCGTAGCCTTTGCCTGCCAGCCCTGTGGCCAGAGCTTTGCCCAGACGAATGGCTCCGCCCGTTACTAGAGCGGCGCCGGGTCCTGATTCATCATTCCTTTTCATGAGTTCATGGATGAATTCAACAATCGGGCGTCAACGCAAAGCTACAGTCCCTGCGTTCTGCAAGAAGGGGACTTAGACAGTAATTCCATATAGCCCGAAATAGCGTAATTAAATATTCGAAAAGCGATGGGTCCATTACAGGAGGTGCCGGAGCATTCGCCTCCTCAAATGCTGTAATCCGGAGGTTGTTTGACCACAAGTCCAATTCGCAGTCTGGACCAGACCCTTTCATGGAGATAATACAGCGCCATCTTGGTGAATACCTCGAAGAATCCGATGGATGCAGCCATAGCAAAGCTCCCTGTGATAATATAGGAAACGACCATAGTATCCAGGGTGCCGGTGACGCGCCAGGAGATGGCTTTTAAGATACTACGGTAATGCTTCTCCACTATGGGAGAGCCATCCAGAGTCCCGATCTGTTTTTCCGATTTTCTTTGCTCTGTAGCGGTGCTCATATAATTATATCCTATTATTCCGATAGGAAAGCTTCAGGCGGAGGCTTACATCTACAAGCATTTTTCATCGCTTTATTGCTTGCCTGCTTTTGGCGCACAGGCTAAGTGAGGTGCCTGTGAAAAGTGCTGAGCTGGAAAAGACAGACCGGGTGGCGCTACTTTTTCGCGCGGCCCAGGAGCAACAGAAGGGGATTATTCTCATTCTTGAAGGCACGGGCCTGGCCGGGCTGGTTCATACCGTGGATGAACTTAGCTCCTGCCTGGATCCCCGGCATTTCCAGGTGCATCATTTTCCGGGCTACGAAACAGCTCCGGAGCGAAAGGATCCATTTCTCCATCACTACTGGATGCATCTTCCCAGATACGGTGACCTGGCCCTCTTTGATGGTTCCTATTATCATGAGTTTGTGCGTCGGGTATTAAAGGGAAAGCTTTCCCGAGATGAAAAAAAGGCATGGATCGATGACATCAATCGCTTTGAAGAAAGCTTACAGGCAAACTATTACCTCGTTTTGAAGGTTCGTCTGAATCGACACGGAAAGGACCTGGAGGACGAACTAAAATCAGACAAAAAGCTAAAGAGCAGGGCTGCGTTGATTCGCAAAAGAGCTCGTTACCTGGTCAAGGAATACAGGGATTATTCTCAGGAGCTGGACAGATTGACTCAGCTTACCGGTTCTCCTCTTTCTCCCTGGTTCACTCCTCCGGAAGGAAAGGGCAAGCAGGTTCGTAGCCTGGTGCTGGATTATATCATCGCACGAATGGAAGAATTCTTGAGTGTGGATTCTCGTCAGGCTGTTGCCTCTTACGATGAGGCCATGAAATTGATGCGAAAGCTGAACAGGGAGCGAAACACCGTCAGGGGCGAAAGTGAGGAAGAAATCGAAAGATCGGAAGAGTCATAAATATCCGAAGGACCCAGAAAAGTCGAAAAAGCCCAAAAGGCCGAAGAACCGGAAAGTCAAACCGGGAATTTCCATGAGGCTGAAGAGTAGCATATTGTTTTGCAGCCACCTTATTTAGAAAGGCGGATGTTGGGGATGGGACAATGATTGTAACCAGCGAACGTAGAAAGCAGGATTTAAGGGAACTGGATCTAACCAGTACACTGACACCGGATAGATACAAAAGAGAACTGAAGAAGCTTCAATCGGGGCTCATAAAAGCAGCGCTCAAGATGTATCGCAAGAAGGCATCCATCGTTCTGGTATTTGAAGGGAAGGATGCGGCTGGCAAAGGAGGAGCAATTCGAAGGATGACCTCTCCCATGCCTCCGGTGCTGTATCGAGTAATCCCCATCGCTGCCCCGGAACCTTTCGAGAAAAAGAGACACTATCTCTGGAGGTTCTGGAGACAGATGCCTCCTCCAGGAAGACTTGCCATATTCGATCGCAGCTGGTACGGAAGGGTGCTTGTTGAGAGAGTAGAAGGATTCGCATCTGCAGTGGAATGGTCCAGGGCGTATGAAGAAATCAATTCCATGGAGTTAAGCTTGCACCGGGCCGGAACGTATATTGCGAAATTCTGGCTACATATAGATCAAAAAGAGCAGGCTGCAAGATTTGAGGCCAGAGCGAACAGTCCGTTAAAACAATGGAAATTCACCGAAGAGGACGTGCGAAACAGAGAAAAATGGCCGGAGTATGAGCAGGCCGTGCAGGATATGCTGGATCGCACCGATACTTCCTGGGCTCCGTGGCATCTTATCGAAGCAAACGACAAACGGTTTGCCAGAATTAAGGTGCTTCGTACTGTACTGTCATTGATGGAAGGAATTTAACTCCACGAGCACGCTGGCCCGTGGAGTCAGGCACAATTGTTATTTGACTACCGTGACCTTGTTGATCAGTTCCACTTCTTTGGTGTCCGGACATTCCGGATCGCCCTGGCAGGAATCCGCCAGAACGTTTCCCTTCTCATGGGTGAATGTGATTTTCTTGTTTAATATGGGCGCATCGCATATGTCGAAATAAGCGTACCAGGTTTCAACCTTTCCTCCAGGATAGGCCAGGGTTACATAGCATCCTGAATCGCCTGCATCCAGAGATGTTACGGTAGGATATTCTTTTTTTTCCTCTGCTTTCTGAGGTGGATTGGCAAGCAGGAATCCTCCAAAAACCCATCCTTCCACAGATTCGTATCGAACTCTGGTCCATTTACCGGACTTTCCCTGAATGGTCAGCGAAGGCTCTTTCTGCTCCAGTACTTCCACTGGATCGCCGTGTTTGATCAATCCCAGCTTTTCGCCGGTAGTGTTGGGTTCGCTCCGGATGATCAATCCTGAAGGAGCTCCACCGTACAGTGTGATTGCCTTTTCTTCCGGAGTGCATTCCAGAGTGAATGTAATCAGCAATGTAATGGTTGCTAATGCTGCAATTCGATTCATGGCCGAAGAATCCTGAGACCCATCCTCGGGCCAAGCAGAAACAGGGAAGGTTGTACCCCTTTTTTGGATGTCTGGAAAAGCACTGACAGAACGTGGCAGCCTGGTACATTGTCCTCGCTGTATGGAACTACTTCTCAAAAAAAGTCAGTGGCAGAATCTCCTGGACAATCGCAGCGAGCCGCTGGAAGTTCCAGAGCACTTTTCCATGCCTGTGGACTGGGATCCTCGCTATGTCTGGACTGTGCGAAAACCACTTATTGTGGAGGGAACAGCCACCTTCGAGAATGCTCCGGTTAAGATTACATTCTATCCACAGAAGGGCAGTCGACCCATGTTTTATCTGGAAGATGGAAAGAGCCGGGGAAGGGCATTAAGACCCAGAAATCTCATTCATGGGACAAACAACATTCAGCTGGGGCCCATTAAAATCATAGAGCATCCTATCGCATTGATGCATGCTCTAAATCTGGACATTGACATAGGAATTACGCTTTCCAGTTTTCCCACGTTCAATGAATGCAATGGACCCTTTCTGGATGCCCTGGTGCATCATGTTCGCAAAACTCGTCGCAGGGCCAGCCACTTTACCGTGGCCCGTCCGGTGGCCTTTCGCTTTGAAACCGGCTACTGCATTATTGAGCCCGATGAAAATCGACTCTGGATGGACCACGAAATTGATTATCCTGGCGTTCTGGGGCGGCAGAGGATTCAGACCGAGATTAATCCTCAGTTCTTTTTCTTTCTGGGTCGCGCCAGAACACCATCCTTCCGGTCCGTGCAGGAAACCGATGAAATTATAAAAGGAGCGCGAGCCGGGGCTCTTCCCTTTCCTGTAAATGAAGAGAACGTGCTTTTTGCCGATGTTAACGGTCTTCGCAATCCACGGGAGATTTTCGACTGGCACGGCCACAACTACGAATTCATATTGCATGAGCTCATCGATGTTATGGCATTCTTGAAGATAGTAGAATCCGAGCTGGGGGGGCGATTCAGGGGAAAGCTAACTACTTATCGCTACGGACATGAGCAGCAGATTGAAGTGGCCCAGGCGATGGTGGACCGGCAGTTTCAGAAGGATCATGGTTACCGATGGCTGGATTAGCTCTACGGATTAATCTGATTCACTTTCAATCCAGGCAGTTGTATACAGGCAGTCCTTGAAGAAATGGTCCGGCTGGTATCTGCTCTCACTATCGTCGCTGTATTCTTTCGAAGGCTTGAAAGCGATTAACTTGAATTGATCTCGACTGGCCAGTTCCCAGTATTCGCTTCCCTGCTTCAGATACCCCTTTTCGGCTTTGAATTTTGAGAAATGATCAAATAGACGAATCCGCTCATCGGATTGAAAACTTTGTCTCATTACAGGAATAAATGGATCATCGCCGCTTCCATCGCTGAAGGTACCGGATGAATCAAATACAGCCAGCACAGGTGAAAATGTTCCGGTGCTGGCATTGAAATCCACGATCGACAGATCCGAACCTGTGGGATTCCAGAAATAGAGCCTGTAGGATTTTCTGTTCCAGGCGGGAGGGTCCACCGCCAGTAGATCGCCATGAGTGCTGAATTGAAACTCTGCCTCAGCGGTCCAGAGTGCAGTGGTGCGAGTTACGGGACTGGTACTGTACAGGGTCAGTAGAAAGGATTTTTTTCCCAGTGTTAATCTCTGAAATTCTACAATAGTGCGATCCTGATTCGTTCTTTCCTTTAGCCATTTTCGCGCGGACTCGATTTTCATGGTGAACAACCGATTCGGGTTGTTCGATCGCATGTACAGGAATGTGCGTCCTTCCCAGCGAGAGATGGTGTTGTCATCCAGTTGCTGAATTTGACCCGATTCAAAGGTAAAGGGCACTCCATCGGATTTCAGGGTTTCCATCAAACAGCAAAGGGATCCATAGCTTACGTGTTCCGGAAGCTCCTCTGAAGCAATAAAGCTTATGGGAAACAATGCAGCCAGTATGGCCATTCCCTGTGCCCTTAAACTCGTAAGAACCATAATCCATTAAATCATGAAGTAACATTACACTGTCAATCCCTAAGGTGGCTCTATTTTTTCCTGTCCGGGTATTCTATGACTGCCAGCCAAAGTATGAATATAATTCGAGATCGAACGGAGTGGATTAATCAAGAAATGCTTGGTCTCCCGGGCCGTTTTTGACTATTGCTGAAATATGACTCTGACCCAGCTCAGATATGTACTTGCCGTTGCCAGACAGGGCAGCTTTGGAAAAGCAGCCGAACAATGTCTGGTGGCACAGCCCACTCTAAGTATTCAAATACAGAAACTGGAACAGGAACTGGGTATTGAGCTTTTCGATCGAAAGAAAAGCCCTATTAGACTTACAGAGTCCGGGAAAAAGGTAGAGGCCCATGCCAGGCGTATCCTGGATGAAGCGGATGCTCTGCTGGACGAATTTCAGGATGAATCTGGAGAAGTTCGCGGTCGCATTCGACTGGGAATTATTCCTACAGTCTCATCGTATCTACTTCCGCGAATATTTAAAAAGCTCAAGCAGAAGTACCCGGAAGCAGAGTTCTTTATTCATGAGTTACCCACCAGTCAGATCTTGCACAAGATTCAAAATGAAGAGCTGGATATTGGAATTCTGGCCACTCCATTGAATGAACGAATGATCGAAGAGGTGCCTCTTTATTACGAACCCTTTGTGGTTTATTTTCCTCCGGAAGCAGATATTCCTGGTAAGCGAATGACCCTGGATGAACTGCAAGGACGCGATATGATACTCCTGGGCGAAGAGCACTGCTTTCGCCATCAGTCGTTGAAGCTCTGCGGTCAGGGAAATGCAGGAAAGATTGAATGCGGTAGCCTGGATACAATCAAGAAGATGGTGGACCAGGGACTGGGCGCTACATTGCTTCCTTTGCTATCTGCCAATCTAAAGAGCGATCGAGTGGTGCGATTCCAGGAACCGGAGCCTGTGCGAGAAATAGGACTGGTCCATGGAAAATCATTCTACAAGAGCCGCTTGCTCAAGGCCCTTCAGGAGACTATTCTGGCCAATGTTCCGGAGGATTTGCATCAACAAAGGGATCGCCGATTGATTGGGGCCGAGGATGTGCTTGACTGATCCCTTGAGATCCTGCATTGTCGATTCCTTTCAATCTACCATAAGGATGAATCCTCTTCAAGAATGGAACTCAAGAATCTTATGATTAAAGCAAGCGTCCGACTTTTGAAAACATACTGTCGTTTACTGGCGAATACCATTGTTTGTCTGATCTGCTTGCAGCCAGCATGTATGGCACTATCCATTCTTCCAGGCGCTGAACTTTCCATTCCGCCGCAATCACCCGATGAAAAGGAACGTCTTCTCCAGCTAAACATCATCGCCGGCGAAAACGAATTTGGCGCCTTGAATCTGGGCGGTTACAACGAGAGCCAGCGGGCGATCCTCAATGTAGGGGTATTCAATCGTTCTGTTTTTTCGGCGCTCAGCGCCGGATTGGCGAATCAGACTGTTCTATCTGCAGTAAACGTTGGTCTTGCCAATCAGACCGGCTATTCCGGTCTTCAGGTCGGGTTAATCATTAACTGGGGCTGGTCTTTCGTCAACATTGCTCCGGTGAATGTCGGTGGCGGGCTTCAGATTGGCCTTGTGAACTGGGGCACATCCGCCATCCAACTGGGTTTAATCAATTTTTGCGATGACTGGATTCTACCCATTATTGCCTTTTGCCAGGTGCACTAGCTTTGGCTAAATCCGGCTAATCCGGCGCTGGCCGTAGTGGCCCGGGAGTCCGGGAGTATCCAGCCTATAGGTTTTAGCTATGATGCTATTGAGACAATATATTTTGTAAATGCCCGCCTCCGGTGTATACTGACAACAGTTAGGAGGTAGCCAAATGGCAAAAATCAATCAAGCGATTCCACATTTTAAACTGGAAGCCTTTCATGAAGGCGAATTCAAAACCATCTCTTCGGAAGATGTAAAAGGTAAATGGGCCGTATTCTTTTTCTATCCGGCTGATTTTACCTTCGTATGTCCTACGGAGCTGGGCGATGTAGCCGATCACTATCAGGACCTCAAGAATTCTGGTGTGGAAGTTTATTCCGTATCTACGGACACTCACTTCGTGCACAAAGCATGGCATGAAGCGTCCGATACCATCAAAAAGATTCAATTCCCCATGCTGGGTGATCCCAAGGGAGAGCTCACTCGCGGATTCGATGTAATGGACGAAGAAGTGGGACTGGCTTTCCGAGGTAGCTTCGTGGTGGATCCGGAAGGAATCATCCGAGCCTATGAAGTACACAGCGATGGAATCGGTCGTTCGGCTGATGAGCTGGTGCGCAAGGTGAAAGCCGCTCAATATGTAGCCGCAAACGATGGCGAAGTATGTCCGGCAAGCTGGCAGCCAGGTAAAGAAACACTGAAGCCCGGTCTGGATCTGGTAGGTAAGATCTAAGACTATTGAGGAAAATCCGGTATTCAATTAAGCGCTATAAGGTGCGCAAGAATGCGGGAGCATCTGAAACACAACGCCGCTGCCCGGGCGGCTTAAACCCGGGCCTGCAATTATTCCAATCAAGCATGGTCTGTTGCGAAATTTCGCATTGGACTGTAAACCAGAAACGATAGGGAGGACGGAAGGAATGTTAGACAATCAGCTCATCGAGCAATTAAAACAGTATTTTGAAAGACTGCAGAAAGATGTAGTTCTAGCCCTGGAGCCCGGCGAACATGAAAAGCGCGAAGAGCTCAAAGGGATGCTGGAAGGTATTGCATCTGCATCGCCTCGAGTGACATTTGCTGAAGTAGCGGCTCACTCAGCCAGGGAGGAGACAACAGGCATCTCGGGTTCCGAAAGCGAAACTGAATCCAGTTCACAGATGGATGGACTGTCCTTTTCTGTGATCTCCGATGGAGAAGCCACTGGCATTCGCTTTCGTGGCATTCCCGGTGGGCATGAATTCAATTCATTGATTCTTGCAATTCTTCAGGCCGGTGGTGTGCCTGTTCGCCTGGATGAGGATGTCATCGATATGATGGCCGGTTTGAACGGTGTACTTCACTTTGAAACAGTAGTATCTCTGGATTGTCATAACTGTCCGGATGTGGTACAAACTCTCAACTCTCTCAGTCTGGTAAGTCCTGCTATTCGACACGATATGATCGATGGTGCGGTGTATCCCGATGTTGTGAAGAAATACAATGTGCAGGGAGTACCGGCAGTGTTTTTAAACGGCGAACCTTTCAGCTCCGGCAAGGTGGATGCGTCTACAATCATCTCCAGGCTCATGGAACGAGCAGTGAATCAGGCATCCTCGGATCAGTCCTCAGGAGAGTCGAATCCGACGGCAGTATCCGGAACCGGAAAGCCGGGACAGGATGGGAAGTTGATCGGTGCGAAGGCTGATGCTACTGCCAGCGCGAAGTCCGATGGTTCAGTGGGGCAGGCCTCGGCGGAATCTGGAAAAGGAAGTACCCCCGAAATCTTTGATGTGGCCATCATTGGCGGCGGCCCGGGAGGCGTAGCAGCGGCCATATACAGTGCTAGAAAAGGGCTGAAGGTAACAGTTATAGCGGATCGCCTGGGAGGTCAGGTAAAGGACACCATGGATATTGAAAATCTGGTGGCCATTCCCAGTACTACAGGTCCCAAACTTTCAGGAACCCTGGCCGAGCAGCTAAAGGCGCATGGAGTTGTGGTTCGAGAGCATCTTCGTGTGGAATCCATGGATGATCTGGGAGATGTAAAATCCATGCGCTTGAATACCGGTCGTGAAGTGCGATCCAGAACTGTCATCGTGGCCACCGGCGCTCGCTGGAGAGAAATGAATGTTCCGGGCGAAATGGAAAACGTGGGCCGGGGCGTGGCTTTCTGTCCTCACTGCGATGGACCATTCTTTAAAGGTAAGGATGTGGCCGTAATTGGAGGTGGGAACTCTGGAGTGGAGGCTGCCCTGGATCTGGCGGGTATTACAAAGAGCGTTACAGTCCTCGAATTCGCGCCAGATCTGAAAGCCGACCAGGTACTTCAGGATCGTATGGCCGACCGAGGGAACATTTCCGTAATCAAGTCGGCTATGACAACGGAAGTTCTGGCCAATGAGCAGGGAGTCACCGGACTCCGTTACACCGATCGGGAATCGGGGGATATTCGCGAATTGAAGGTAGATGGAGTATTTGTCCAGATTGGACTTTTGCCCAACAGCGGATTCGCAGAAGGATTCCTGGAAATGAACCGAATGGGCGAAATCCTTGTAGATGAAAAATGCCAGACGAATGTGCCGGGAGTATTTGCCTGCGGGGACGTTACCAACGTTCCTTACAAGCAAATCGTTGTAGCTCTGGGGCATGGAGCTACCGCTTCCTTGAGTGCATTTGACTACCTCATACGACATGCTGCGCCAGAACCGGCGAAGGCAAAAGCCGGCGCAGCAGCCTGACAGACCTCCGGGCCCATGAGGGCCCGGAGCCCCACGGGGCCAGAGGCTCCCGTGGTGAATTTGTTCAGAGCCTTTTCTCTTCCCTTTTCGCCTAATTCTTTCCCGACAGTACTTCAATGACCTGTTCTGCCACTTCCTTCGCAGAAAAAGGATTCTGGCCGGTCACCAGTCTTCCATCCGTAACAGCATAGGAGGTGAAAGGAAGGAACGCATTGGAATATTCACCGCCCCGTTCTTTCAGTTTGTCCTCCAGAAGATAGGGCACCAGATCCGTTTTTCCTACGAGAGTCTCTTCGAAGTTGGCAAAGCCTGTAACCTTTCGGTCTTTGATCAAGTAGCTGCCATCCGAGAGCTTAACGTTAATGAGCCCTGCAGGTCCATGACATACAGCGCTTACAATGCCATTGTTTTCGTAAATCCTGGCAGTAAGTTTGGCCAGTTCCGGGGAATCTGTAAAGTCCCACATCGTGCCATGACCCCCTGCGAAGTAAATCGCTCCGTAATCTTCTGCTTTCAGTTTTGCGGGATTTAGCGGCTTATCCAGCTGAGATTTGAGTTCAGGGTTGTTCCAGAAGGTGGCGTTGAGAGAGTCATCCATATCATTGCTATCTGGATCCATGACACCTGGCTTTCCGCCCGGGGAAGCAATATCCATTTTTATTCCATGTCTGGCCAATACATGATAGAAGTGAGTTACTTCAGAAAGCCAGTATCCTGTGGGCCTATCTAACTCACCGTATGTTGGATACGCAGATATTACGATCAGTACCTTCTTATTTCCCAGTGCCTCTCTAGCAGGACTATCCTGAATGGGAGGTTCTCCGATAACCTGTTTGCTGCAGGCCGCAGACATTAATACAGATGCTGTTGCCAAAAGCGCAACAGATGCGATGCGTGTAGCAATCACTGTCCTTAACTTTCTTTTTATTGGCTTTGTCTGCTCTGGCTCCACTGTCCTATTTTGCCGTGTCCCCTCTGGACTTCTGATAGTTTTTATCATTCCTTTCTCCTCCAAATTACTTCGTCTGAATTACGCGATTTCCAGAATCGCTTCTCATTACATCATCAATTGCCTGAAAGCCAGGGTCCTGGCCTTTTCAAAGCCACCAGCGTTCAGATACCCGCGGCCAATGCCATGAAAGTAAAAACTTCCAGACGTAGCTCCACGACGCGAATCCAGTCACCCACAGCCGGAGGCATTCAATCCGAAACAACAATAAAGTCCGGTGCCAGAATCAATGGATTCCGCTTGCCCGTAGAATTCCGCAATTGATGTGTCATTCTACACCTTAGAGCTAACTCTAATGTCAAGGCTGGAATCGAAAAAAAGTGAGAAAGATGGAAAAAATCACTGACCGATTGTAAACCGAACGTTAGACATGGGATCTGGAGCAAGAAATGCTAATTCTGGAACTATCCAAACGCACCGGCATAAGTCGACATACCATTCGCTACTATGAAAAGTATGGCCTTATCCAGGCAGAACAAAGAAGGGAAAATAGCTACAAGGAATACGGCGAAAATGCGCTGTATTCCCTGGTCTTTGTGGATCGTGTGAAAAAACTGGGATTCAGCCTCTTCGAAATTCGGAACTTCCTTCAGTTGCTGGGCAGATCCAGAAAGGAAGCATCGGATGTCATGGAAGAGAAAATGGCGATGAAACTGGAAGAACTGGACGAAAAGATCCAGACACTTCAGCAGATTCGCGGCGATGTATCTGCCTTGCTAAATCATTGCAGAAGCAATCCGCATAAAGGCAGCGAAGGAATCCAGGAAATTGTGCATTCCATGCAAGAGAAAGCCATGGCGATAGGCATTGAAGGTGGTACGAAAAAGAAAAGCGAAGCTGCCGATGCCATAAAGACCAGGAGCTCGACGAATGGAAAGGGGGAAACCAGGCCGAAGAGGCGTATTGATTCTCGAACACGGTCCGGCCAGAGATCCAGAGAAAACCTGAATGGCAGTAAAACCACATCCCGTTCCAGGCGATAAGCGTCACATATACTCCGAAGCACCGCATCTATGCGGTGCGGTTTATGGCAGCGGTTGGGGCAAATGCGAACTCGGTCGTTGCAGCGCTGCGGGACGGGTTCGCCTTATGGCAGCTGAGAGCGCAAAGACGAACCCGGCCGGTTGCAGAGCCCATTGACCTCCCGATCAATCGGCCCCATCCTGGCAGAATGTTATGCGAACGTTACCCCGGGCCGTTAGAAGATCGGCGGGGCTTGAGCCAAAGCTTTCTTTGAAGCTTCGACTCATATGGGCCTGATCGGCGAAGCCGGCCTCATGGGCTGCATCGGTCAGGGACATGCCATGCTGCAGAGCAGACACAGATTTTCGCAGTCGCAACCATAGAATGTATTTTCGCAGAGGAATGCCCATCTGCTCTTTAAACAGATGGGTAAATCGTCCTTCGGATAGCCCCGTATGCTGTGCCAGTTCAATAAGGGATGCCTTCAGGTCTGGATCTTTCTGAATATAGGCGCAGGCAGATGCGATGCGAGGATCCAGCGAAACCGGCCTGGAAGTATGGGGATTTCCAGGAAGCTTGCTCAGAAGTGCATCCATCCATTCAAGCGAAGACTGGCAGCCCGGTGAAATCAATGATGGAAAACTGGCAGGATATTCAAGAGTAAGCACATCGTTTTTCACCAGAGTGCTGGCCTCAATGGACTGACACAGCGAACTTTCGCCATCGATCAAAAGGATGCTTTGAGCCGGATGATTCCCGGAAACCGCATGTCTGACATTGGGAGCAATTACGGTGAGCGAGGATTCCAGCGTTCCTTTTTCTGTCTGAATGGAAACCGGCTCCTGACTGCATACAATCTGTAATGCATGATGCGAATGCATTCCGTTGTCTGAAAGAGCCCCTACAAATAGTGAACGATCCGGAAACAGTAGTAGATGTTTTACGTTGGACTCTTTCATCGGCGCAGGCAGATTCTCGCAACTGACGGCATTCAAGTCAATATCAATCGTTTGAGGTGCCCGCCTGGAGCTCTATCCGGATTGTGTGCAAATAGCCAGTTTCTTCAAGTTTTTGGCTAGGGGACAGACTAGAATAACTGCATGAATCTAACAACATGGAAAATGCCGAAAAGGCAGTCAGAGAAACTGAAGGAAGAAATGGCACTGGCGCAGGGCTTCTATAACAGGAGGGAATGGGACCGGGCCTTCTACAGGCTGGAGAGAGTTCATATTCTCAGCCAGCCCTATGTGATCGCTCATACCAGGTCTCACTGGTGGATGTTCAAAGTAGGATACCACCGCGGCGATGTAAAAGAAATGCTTGGACAGATCTTTCGCATTGTAGCTTCACTGGTGGTGTCTAGAATCTGGGTCCCTCTGGGAAACACAGGCGGCGCCAATGTTAGTCCTGTGCGCCCCATGCCGGTGCCGGAAGATCTGGAGCCGTATTTGCACTAAGATGGCGAAACATTCGATGAATGGAAAACTGATAAAATGGATGGGCCTGACTCTGGTTAGCCTCGGGCTTCTGGTATCTGGCGTCCTGGCTCATCATTATTTTCGCGCATCCTCGGTCCGGGAATCATGGAAGCCCGGCCATCCTCCCGTAACATTTACAGCCGATGTACATACACTGGAGATTCTGCCGCTGGTGAATTTCCAGGCAAGACCAGAAAGTCCGTCCGCGGATGTCTCCTATGGTTCCGATGAGGAGACGTCTAATGATGGCTCTGGCTATTTGCACCGCAATGGATCTGAAGAAGTATCCCGAGAGTCTTTGAATGATAAGCTCGGTCTGCGAGCCGAAGTAGGAGTTTCCTATTTGATTCGCACAGATCAGGGTACCGTCCTATTTGACCTGGGGCATAATCCGCAGAAAACGAATCCATCGGCTCTAGTTCACAATATGGAGCAAACCGGCGTTCAATGGGAGGATCTGGATGCCATCTTTCTTTCGCATACTCATTTTGATCATGTAGGTGAACTGGACACCCCGGGAAGCCCGTTCTACAGCTTTCTGGAATCTACGAAGAAGAGCATCCCTCTCTATACTCCGCAGGCTCTTGAGCTGGAACCTCTGCGAAACTATCTGGAAGGCATGGATGTAGGCGAAGCGTCCCTGATGATACAGGAAACACCCAGGGCGCAGGAGATTTTGCCTGGAATAGCCACCACCGGTGGAATACCAAGACAACTGTTCATTGGTTACATCGAGGAGCAGGCTCTGGTGATTAATGTTCGGGGCAAAGGGCTTGTGCTCATCGTAGGTTGTGGACATCAAACCCTGGAGCGGCTTCTAATTCATGTGCGAAAGACATTCTCCCAGCCCATCTATGGCATAGTGGGAGATTTGCATCTTCCTGTGCCCGATGGACGAATGAATCCCCTGGGAATCAACGGTCAGAGGATCTTTGCATCTGGCGAAGGACCTTTGCATCCATTAAGCGAACCGGGTGTTCGGGCGGATCTGGAGAAATTGAAAAAGCTGAATCCAGGTCTGGTAGCTCTGGGAACCCATGATAGCTCGGACGATGTAGTGCGAATTTTTGCCGAGGAATTCGGGGAGAGATACCGGTTTGTGCGAGTGGGGGAATGGATTTTGGTAGAGTAGTGGCTGCAGGGATGGCGCGAAGTAACTGAATTGCATCCAATGGTCCGTGTTATAGCAGCGGAGCGGGCAATTGCGAACCTTGGCCAGCTTTGGGCCGCCTCCTAAGTCACGCCCTGCTTCATCCGCATCAGTAAATAGACTGCGAATCCCACAGCCACCCCGGGCACTGCTCCCAGTAAAATGCAGATCCAGCCGTATTTGACTCGATCCCTTTCATACAGGATCCAGACAGCCAGCACCGCCCAGCAAAGGATTACATCGGTGGAATAGCCGGCGGCGAAGGGATTTACAAAGCCTCCCAGAATGGCCGATCCAGGATCGAAAGGCGATAGTGCCGGCGGAAGCACATAGAAAAAGAAGAAAATGGTGAAGGCCAGAGCGATGGCTGCCAGGACATACCTAAATAGTGTTTCTTTCATGTTTCCTCCTGAGATCGGATCAAATTCCGCTACTTCCTTTCAGGAGACAGGATAATCCGGTAGTCCTATCTCTTCAAGACATTGAGAATCGATTCGCAAAGAAACATACCAGGATTTCCAGATAAAAAATTCGAAACGCAGAACTGAAAAAATACACCGATGATTAATGATCTTTCTCTTGTTAAGAAATCCCTGTCTCCAGGCGAGTCAGATCTTGTTGTTTCTGGCCGTCTTGCTCTATCCAGGAATATCATCTTCCGAACCATTCATTACCGATAAAAAGAGTCCTGCAGAAATCATGCAGCAAATGCGAAAGGAACTGGAGATCGATCCCCTCGGAAGCCAGGTCCCGGAAAAAGTATCCGCAGTTTCGCATACTATACTTCAGAGAGAAGCAATCTTGAAATTTGATGAAGGGGAGGTCCGAGGTCTACTGGCTCTCCCTGCCAGGAAGATCTCTATTCTCACTAGTTCAGGCCTACGAAAGATTCGCATCAACGAAATCGATGCCGTTCGTTTTATTGAGAAATCCACAGCGATGCCGGAGTCGAAAGAACTTTCAGATTCCAGATCCATGCCTGACTTTGACGACCCGGTGGGATGTAAATTGTCCCTTTCCGCCAGTAGCGATGCGCGCGATACGGTAACCGGCATCTGTGATGCGCATCTGTGGAGCGAGCTTTTTATTCGGTTCCCCGGTCAGAGCTACCGACCTATTAACAGTGAAATTCTGGATAGTCCATCGGGCAGCGGACTGCGTCTGAAGGAAGTCAACTTTCCGGACACTGAACCAGGAAGGCTGGGAGGTCGATCGTGACCTCTGTTCAACCAACCAACGAAGCGTGGGTAGTTATGGCACTGATGGCCCTGGTATTGCTCCCGGCCTGTGTATCGTCGGATTCTGCTAACACCAGGGATAAATCTGCCGCAGAGCAATTTTCCCCCCTGGAGTTTACTACCCGAAATGAAATCAGCTTTTTTCGCCTTTTTGGCCAGCCTTACGGTATCGATCGTTTCGAACGATCCAGAACCTCTGGCTCTCAGTTGAGCGATTCAAAATCCAGGCGAGGACGGATGCCGGTAACCGGGCTGAATTTTGATCAGGCTACGCGAATCTGTGCAGATGCAGATGGTCGTATATGCAATCATCGTGAGTGGGCCTGGGCATGCCGGTCCTCTTCATCCAGAAAAGCAACTATCTGTGGGTCGGGCAAAGATCTTCATCCCACCGGCATTTACTGCCCCCCGGAAGACGGCCTGCCGTCAGACATGAGAAGCAATGCGAAGGAGTGGGCTGTGGGACCCTTCGGAAACCCGCTTATCGTTGGCCTCGGAAATTGCCGAGATTTTCGCATTGCATCGCCCTTTAAGAGATCTCAGCGCCTGGGAGTGAGATGTTGCTACTAGAATCCAGAAAGATATTCCTCGTGATATTGGCCGGTCTGATCCTTACCAGTTGCCATGGATGGCAATCCAGAAACTGGCATCGCAAAGAGCTACCTGAAATAGAGATGGTGGGACTGGGCTATATCAAGGTCTTCGGACTCACGCATCGTTTCATTGAATCTTCATCTCTACGAGATAGTATTCGCTTTGTCCTGCGACGGAAAGGAATCGAATCTCCGGAGGTCGCTTATCCGTTCACAAACCCGGAATGCAGGGAAAACTCATCGGACGCGGATGATTTTTTGAAGGGGAAGGAACTTCTGGCATTGAATTCAAGTTATCCAGGTCGCTACTGGCTTCGCGGCGAAATCGATATTCGGCCCGAAGACACCCTTGTGCAACGAACCTATTCCATTTCCCTCTTTTTTCAGGTCATCGATCTTTCCACAGGAAGAATGCTGGCGCAGGCTTCTCTGCAGAAGACCGACCTGGACTCGGTCTCGCGGTCAGAGATTCTGGATGGTCTGGACAGATTGATTTCGCAATTGCTGGGTACTCTGTAGCACATAGGACACTTGAAGCATAGTAGAGATCTGCCAGGTTCGAAGCATGACCCTGAGCAACTATTCAGGAGCTATGTTGCCAGGGAAGGTCAGTCCGGCTCATTCTCGTACAGAACCAGATGATTCTTATTCGCTTCGAGATTCCAATTCATCTGGATGCGATGATCCTGTCATCTGAATCGAGATCTAAAGAATTACACAGGCGCTCTTTTGCCACCAGGGCTTAACCATCGCTTCAGCGGCGACGCTCGACATTTCAAATCTAATTGGAGAGCGTCCTATGTCCTGGACTCGAAAATGCATTAGCCTCTGGCTGATTTTAAACTTTCTTGCGATTTTTGTATTCCCTCCATCCCTGGTGGCCGAACCTTTCAGGGATTTTCGGGAAGAAGATGAACAGGCCCTGAAAGGCTACCTGAATCGTGCCACAAACATGCAGGACCTGGATCAGTGGCGAAGCTATGTACAGTCAGGACTCATGTCTCTGAAGGCTGATTGGGAAGATGATGCCGTTCAGGAAATACAGTACCGTCAGGATCGCATTCGAGAACAGGATCTGGATGAAGGTCAAGAGCAGGAGAAACGCGATGCCCTGGAAGCAGAATATGATACAGCTCTGAGCGACTGGGAAACGAAAGCGTCGCGGCTGATTCAGGAGCGAGAAGCCGAGTTTCGCGTAAAGCAGGAGAAAATCGAAGGCCTTGAGATTTCCGAACAGGAATATCAGGAAATTATCGCCACAGCAGAAGCCACTTTCGAAAACAATCCGCAGCTGGATTTAAACGGCTGGGAGAATCTGGTAGAAGGCTTGAATGAAAGTCTGGTGCAAGCCTTCGAAACGGATCTGGAATCGCGCATCGCAAAGGCACGAGATAACATTGAACCTCTGGATGACAGCCAGATTGAGGCGCTGGATCAGGCGATCGCAAAAAAAGAAGCAGAGATTCGAAATGAATTCGATATGCGAGAGCATTTTTATCTTCTGAAGGCCAAAAACCGCTACATTGCTTTAAAACGAGCGGACGATTTGAGTGCGAAAGCGGAAGCGGAAGCCGGATCCGCCGAAGAGGTGGGAGATCAGGCCATTCAGGACGCAGAAACCCAGGTGGAGGAGCAGACCGTAGCCCTTCTGGAGCAGAGCGAAGAAGCTTTGAATTCGGAAGAAGGCAGTCCGGACCCCCTGGAATACCAGAGCCAGGTTGAGGAAATCATCAGTCAGGGGCTTCAGGTTTTCGAAGAGGCAGAAGAGGATCTTTTCCAGGATCGTCTGGTCTGGATGGAAGCAACGAAAACCTCTCGCGCGCAGACCGAAGAAATCTGGAAAGAAGAACACCAGAAGCTCAAGAGTACCAGAGATGCCTGGCTTGAGGCCGTGCAGACCAAAATCGAAGAAGGTCGTGCAAAATATGCAGAGAAGTATCATGAGTTCGAAGAGAACCGGGCTCAGGCCGAGGCAGACCTTCAGGATTACATAGATCAGGAGCGGGATCGCTGGAATGGTTCTTCGGAGCAGTTGGCCAGCATGGTTCGTGGAGGGGGAGCTGCACTTCTGGAAGCGAAAGAAGCCCATGCATATTATCAGGAGCTTCTGGGCCTTCTGGGTGACTCGCCTACCAACAATGATCGGCTCCGGGATTTTTATATCAGGGAAGGGCAGGAGATGAAGGATTCTATTGCTCGATTTGAATCCATCTTGCTTCGCGCAGAGTCGGAGCTGGATGGCACCCTTTATTCGAAAGATCCATCATCCGGACTGTTGAATGATCGCCGTCAGTTCGCAGATGAGCTTCGGGACGACCTGGAGAGCCTGAAGGCAGATGCCTTTCGGGAAGAGATAGGTGATTGGCTTTCTAGAGAAGAGAATCGCACAGACTATGCTCTCTATGTGAGAGATATTGAGCGCGATATTCGCGGCAATGAACTATTTGTAGAGCGAGCTCAGGAATTACAGAGCAGCCAGGATTTCAATTACCAGGCCATGGACAGTATCGAAGAGATGCGAGAGCTGGTGGCCGGTCTGGACAAGGAGTATCTGGAACACGGAATTGAGATTTCGAGAATCATCAATGATATTATCAAGCAGAAGGGCGGAGCCGAAGAGCTCTGGCCGAACGATGTAGAAGAAGGATCCGCCCAGGACCAGGCTGCGAAGGATTTACGTGAGCAAGCCCTGGCCGCTATCAAGGAAACCATTACCACTGAATTCTTCCGCAATTCTTTAAGCGAGGACTCCCGGCTGCGGGAGCTTGTTCTCGGGAAGCTGGAGGATGGACTGTATCGCCAGCACATTACCGGAAATGCCAATGATCCGTATCTCATGACCGATGCAGAATACGAATGGGAAGTGCTTCGTAGAGAGCGAGATCGGCAGGCTCAGAGACTGGAGCGAGCTCGTAGAGTTAAGCATTATGCAGATATCGCAGAAAAGCATGGAGCCGGTCTGGAAATGGCTGCGGTTACAGACGGGAGGGTGCAGGCCAGTAAGACGAAGACCGATCTACTTCAGCTGGCCTACGATGTAACCGCTGGAGAAGCCGGGGATCTGGCTCTTCAGCTTCAGGGAATGGATCCGGATGCAGATCCGGCGGCCTACGAATCGCTATTTGAACAGCTGATTCAAGAGCAAACGGACTTCGAACTATATGCTGCTAGAGGCGAAAATCTTCAGGCAAGCTCGGACTTTATCTCCGATGTGGCTGGCCTGGATGCGGAAACGGTTCCGGATGCAGATGATGTAAATGATATGCTTTCGGACCTGGGCTCTCTACTGTCCGAGTTCACTGGCGAAGACGCATCTGCTCATCCATTGATTCCGTTTCGCAATCGACTGCAATCCTTTCGAGATGAAATCCTTTCGGGAAATGCAAGTACATCCACACTTGCCAACCGGTGGAAGGCTCTGCATGGAACGGCACAGGCCCTGTCTCTGGAAATGGAAAAGCTGGCCGGGGAATTTAACTATTCAGAAGAGCGGGAGCTTATTCGCACTGCCCTTTCTCAACCCAATCTAAAACAACGAAACGATGCGCTGGGAGATCTGAAAGACGATCTGGAATCCACTACCGAGACCCTGCGTCTGGCCGAAGAACGCTTAAATGAATCTCGCGAAGCCTACAAGCAGGCAAGGATTGATCTGGAGATCCAGAACTCCGGTGAAGCCCAGGAGCTGATTCAGATTGAGCTTCGAAATGCAGCCAGCGCCCTGGGTGCTGTCATGACTCAAATGAAAAGTGTGGAGGATGCCTCAGATATTCCTCTGCAAACTCAGGTAGAGTCTGCGAAAGACGATTACTTCGATACCATTCGCGAGAAAAATGAAAGCGCCTACTATCGAGAGCAAACTAGACAGGCTCTGGGACTGGTAGAAGCTTTGAACAATACCATGCAGGCCGCAGAGGCCCTGCGAACTCTGCAAGGCTCCCAGGATTATCCCCAGGAAGCCCCTTCGCCGGAAAATGTACAGTCCCGGGCGGAGTCCATTCTGGAGATCAAGGATGATTTTGCAAAAGC
Organism: Spirochaetaceae bacterium; assembly: GCA_002729885.1. Lineage (GTDB taxonomy): Bacteria > Spirochaetota > Leptospiria > Leptospirales > Leptonemataceae > UBA3465. The sequence goes on along the minus strand of PBUB01000028.1, from coordinate 92,574 downwards.
AGCAAGCCCTACGGTCTCCAGTGCACTGAGTTCGCTTCAGGGACGTCTGGATCTTCTGGAATATCTACAGGAAACCATCGACGACGAAGATGCCGAGGCCGAAGAGAAAGCCCATGCAGAGGATCAGAAGGAGCGAGCTCTGGCCGATCTGGAAAAAGACATTACGCGGCTTCAGGAAGTTTTAAAATCTACAGAAGAGTCCGTTCGGCTGGCGCTGCTCAAGAAGCTGGATCGGGGGCCGGACGAAAGCGAGGTTCCTACAAAGGATGAACTAGAAAATAGAAGCGAAGAGCTTCGAGATGACATGCTGGAATTTGCGGAACTCGTTTCCGGGGATTTAAAGCAGTTTCTAACGAATCATCGCGGTGAATCCTATAGTGGAATGATTGCCTCTATCGATGGCGACATTGCCACAGCCGTGGCCGATGCGACTGCCGACGGTGAGGATCCGGATCAGAATGAAACGGTAGCTTCCCTTCGAATTATCAAAGACTGGATTATCGACCGACGAGATATGATCGATGCGGCCAACGAAGAGCCGGATTCGGATGACCCCACACCCACCGAAAAACGATGGGATGCGCTGCTTGCACAACTGGATCGTGTAGAAGAGAGCTCCACCTACTGGCTTGAGTTTGAAAACAGTAAGCCAGAATCCAGCGGCGATGCCTGGGTAAGCGAGTTTCGTAGCCAACGAGAAGACCTACGTGATACACTGGATTCCGTTTTGAGTGCCGGTGATGCCGGTGACGGATCCCTGAGAGATGCATTCTACAATCTATCTACGGAGGAGCGCCAGTTACTTCAGGGCTACAGCGGAATTCGCACTTCGAATGAAACATATCTTCGCAGAGATTTGAGTCAGATTCGAGATCTGATTCAGAGAGATCTGGATCAACTGGACACGGATTTTGAAACCATATTCGAACGAGAAGAAGCCAAAAACCTGGCCCGGCAGATTCAAAAAGCTCAAAAAGAACTGGCGGAAGCTCATCCGGAATACGCGGAAACTCAGGCCAGAATCAATCTTTTGCGCACTCAGCTTCTGGAAATGCAGGAAGAAATCGATGGGGCTGCCGATGCCACAGAGCGAGCAAACCTGGAAGCGAAGTACGCTTCCGACATGGCCGTTCTGGAAGATCGCATAGAAGAACTCCAGGATATAATCGCTGCAGCGAAGCCAGATGTAGAATCCCGTCAGGCTGAGCTTCGCAGGCTCAGTGCCTATCTTCAGGAGTTGAAGCAGGGTAAGGGCGCTAGCTCCCAGTTCATGAATGCAGTGAGCGGATTTTTCGAACAGCAGATGAAAGAGTTGAGCGAGGATCAGCAGCGTAGACAGATTCTGGACCAGGATCAAAATGAAAATCAGGATTCCCTGCCTGTGATAGAAATCCTGGGACTGGCTCTGGGAGTGTTTGTTCCGGATATTCGCGGCGATGCTCGTAAAAGTGGCGATACCTATCTTATTTCGGATGACTTTTCTTCACTGGGACTCACCGATGTTGAGTCCATCGATGATATTGCAAGTGTATTGAATGAAGGCCTTCCGGGACCGGTTCTAGAAGCTCTATCCGAGAACCTGCTGGATTATGCTTCGAATCCAGACAACAGCGGACGCCTGTCTGAAGAGATGCAGGCGGCCATCATGATGCTTCAGGGCCATTTAATCGAGGTGGCTGCGGCTCGTGAGATCATAGATATGCGAGACTCTTCTGTGGAAGAGATCAAAGATCGTGCGGATCGCATGAAGCAAAACTCCGCCCATCTACAAGAAATACTGCCGGCCTGGAAAGGTCTGGAAGACCAGCTCATGCAGGCTCTGGAGAATGGAGCTTCACCTTCTGCAATTCTGGCGATTCTGGACAGTCAGGAGAACTTTGAGCTTCTGGAAGAGGAAGCCCGTAGAAATGTGGATGGCGATGAGACCACCGATGTACCGGAAGCCATTCAGCAGAGGCTTTCTCTTTACGAAGATGCCCATGAGCTACTGAGAAATTATAAGACGGATCAGGTGCTGGCTTCTGCACTGTCCAGTTTTCAATCACAGCTTCGGGCGGAATTGAATCCCAACAGTGACTTTGAAGCCGAGAAAGATCCAGAGCACTATCTGGCTTCGTTTGAGGCTCTGGATTTTGACGATGCCATTTCATTAATTGAAAGTCTTAGTAGTAGCTCTTCGAAAGATTCCAGTGATCAAACCGGGCAGTCAGGTGATGAGTCAGATAGTTCCGAAGAAGATACCGGTGAACATCTGCGAAGCCTGCTCACAGCCGAGCTTCCGGAGCTGGCTTCTGGCTCCCTGTCCAGAAGTATTATCATGGAAATCATGGTAAATGAGCCGGAACTTACCGGCGGTGATCTCAAGGCTGCCTTGATCCAGGAGCTGAACGATGCGAAGTCCAGTCTGACCTCCTCTCTGGATGAAATGATGCAGGCGGCCCTCACAGCTCAGATGCTCTTTTCGTATCTCAAAGGCGAAGACGGAAAGAACGGTGCCTGGGATGGGGAGCTGGCTTCGCTCACGGATACCCAGAAAGAAAAAGCCTTTATTATAGCGCTGCAAAGATTTAACTCCGAATCCAGCAAAGATACCTTCAATCCAGAAAGCTATCCGGAAGAGTTTGTAAATCTGCTGGTGATTCGGGGAAGTGAGCTGGCTGGAAAGCGCTATCAGGATTTTCTGGATGGTCAGGATTTACCGGGTAGCGTTTCTGAAGAAGAGCGACCGGGGCTCAACCTCAGCGGAATCCCTGTATTCTTTCAAAAGCAGATTCTGGCCCGGGACTTTCATGTATTTCTGGATAATGCTTCTGCCCTGACTGACTTCGAAGCTTTCAGCAGTCTTTCTGGAATCTCGAATAGCGAAATCCTGGGTGCCTATTTTGAATCCAGAAAGATGGAGCCCCGTCAAACTGCCTTGCTAAACGAGATTCTGGCCGTTCGCCAGTGGAATGATATGAAGGCCGAGGCCGATGCCATGGCCGGCACGGATTTTCCAGGTAATCTACTGGCGGCAGACGAAAGCGAATATAGCGCAGATTTTCAGGACTACATCTTTGGCCTTCGACTGAAGGACTTCCTGGCAGATAAGACCGTTACCGGCTCTACCATCGGCGAACAGAAGCAATCATTTGCAGTGTTATTCCAGGAGTTTCTGGACGATCCGGCTTATTCCGTAAATGGCAAGAGCCTGCGAGAGAGAATCGCCTCTACAGATGAAACGGCCTATCTGGAAGACCTGGGTTTTGAGATTCAAAGACAGGAGCTGGAGGCGAACTCTCTTCTTCCGGGATCCCTGTATCAGAGATTTCTGGACGGGGAGTTAAACGAACCTGTGCCAGATGAAGACAATGTGCTACCAGATGAATTCGCAGACATACTGGCCAATCATTCGGATTATCTGGCCATGGCTGAGGCCCTTACAGATTCTTCGCAGGCGGATTCGGGAGGCGAAGAGAACTTTGTAGAGATCCTGGCTTTACTGGAAACCGGAGGACAGGGAACTCTCTATGATGACCCGGATCTTGCGGATCGCATTCTGGCCGATACCGGCTATGAAAACTTAAGCGAACCGGCCCTGAGTTTCGTTCGCTCCTACATCAACCAGGATAGTGCGTATCAGAGTGTGGGCGGAGCTGATCTACAGACAGCCATCGTAGAAACAGAAACCGCAGCCATTACAGAGGATTTCTTTCCCACAGAAGGTGATCTTCTGATTCATCAGGCTTTTCTGGAAGACCACGGAGCGGATCTGAGTGCCCTTAGCGGAGCTGTGTCTCAGGCTCTGGAAGGCAATCCAGACTTCAAAGATAGTCCCCTGTTTACATATTATCTGAATCAGCGAGGCGATCTTGTACGAAGCCTTCTGGACCGGGCATCCGGCACAAACAGCGATTTCTACAACGCCCTCAGTGCGGATGAGAAAACTGATTTTGAGGAACTGAAGTCTTTACTCGGAGAAGATGAGCTCCTTACCGAAGAACTACAGCTACGAAGCGATAAGGTAGCCACATCCCTGAATCATTCGGTCATGCGGAATCTGGCTCAATCTGGAACCATCCCGGCCATGAGTTCCATGACTCTGGGATATTTCTCTCAGAGATTGAGCGATGCAGACTTTGCACTACTCAAGGAGAATCGTCAGGCTCTGGGTCGTGCATTGATCTCAGCCATATTTGAAAGCGGTGATGAGCCGGCCCTTTCCGGAACGCTGCCTGCGATTTTTTCTAGCGCAGCCGTAACCGAGGGAATCCAGGAACTGATCTTGCAGATGGGACCACAGTTCAAGGCGGGCATACTGGATCAGGCATCTCTATGGAGAACCTATCTTGGTGATTATGCAATTAGCGATGCGAAGCGCGACGAACTGGGGACGCTTGTAGAAGAAAGCCGGGAGTTACAGACTCGTCTGCAAGTGGATCTGTTCTCCGGAAGTGCAGACGGCGTGGATCTGATGCAGGAGCGACTGGATGATTCCGGAGAAGGTTCTGCATTCATTCTGGAACTGATGGGCGGCTATCTACAGAGCGGCAGTATGGATCTGGAAAGCCTGGCCAGAGAGGCGGACCGGGATTTTAAGATTGCCACTCGCCTGGCCGAATTCGCCGATCTACGTGGTTCGCTTACGGATTCCAACGGCGAAGAGAACCTGACGGTAAATCGCTTTGTGAACTACAGAGCCTATGTGGGGGCCGAGCGTCAGTCTCAGCTGAATTCGTATAAAGATTATCTCAGAGGATACAATCCCGGTCTGTTGGTAGATCTCAAGGGCGACGATCGACCCATTCTTGATGCCATTATGGCCAAGGTGGCTGCGGGCGAAACTGTCTGGATTCCGAAAGATGGACTGGGTCCGGCCGAGGTTCGAGCAGAGTCTGACTGGGGTTCGGACGCCTTAGAAGGGCTGCCGGATCATTTTTCGCTTACTTTTGGAGAACCGGAGGATAACACAGAATTTCAACAGTTCGCAGATCTAACCGGTACAGCGAGGATTGAAGTAGAAGAAGTAGATCTTCAAGGCCGTAACATGGACCACCTGTTCGATTCAGACGGCTGGGAGGACATCCTTACCAGCGATCCGCCTTCCCGGGGACAGGATCCAGAGGTAATAGACGATAGTCGCGTACTGGAGAACGGCGAGGACACAAATCTGGAAGTTCGGTCTCCAGCCATACGCGCTGTGATGCCTTATAGCGGCCGGGCTGTGGAAAGTCTGGAGGACATGAAGCGCGTTTATTACGCGAACCTGGCAAACAATTATCTGCATCATGTATCTGGCTTACACGATGGCCTTCGCACAGTGCTGAGCGAATCTCAGGCTACTCAGGATCAGCAGGATGCCCTTCTGGAAACCGAGATGAGCGATGCCATAGTTTCCGCTCTTGCTACAGCCGAGGAGAATCTGGAAGATGCTGATCCCACTCCGGCCATCAACTCAGAGAACTTTGAGGATCTGGACTACGAACACCTCAAGGCTTTGCTGGAAGATGAAGAAAACGTAGCTACTCTCAAGGATACCTTGCAAACAAAGGAAGCAGCGCTTACCGGCGAAATCGACGGTTTAACACAGGATCGGGTGAATGCGGAGCAGGTGTATCAGAGTGCTCTTTCTGCCAGAAGCAAAGCGCAAAGCGAATACGCGCAGGCAGGACGAAGACAGGAATCTCAGAACCGGGCTGTAAGAGATTACTTGAACACCGTCATGGTGGCTGTGGAACAGGACTACGAAGAGGCCCGGGAAGACTACGAGCAGGCTGAAGATGAGGCCAATGAACTGCGTCTAACTTATCAGGACGCGTTGAGCAATTATACGCAAACCATGGATCAGATGTCTGCGCTGTTCGAAAAGGTGAACGCTTCGCAGCAGGAGCTTGATACCCGAAGCCGGGTGCAGGAATATGCAAATACTCCGTATCTCTATGCTTCCGCGGATTCCGGGGAATCTACCGGAGATTCGGAAGATGGGGATGATTCCGGAGAGTCCATAGATACCTATGAACTGCATTCTGAAGATGCCGATGAAGCCTTTGAACGCGCACTGGCTACCTACAATTCCATTGAAAGGCAATTCAAGCAGGCCGGATTTAATGTTCTTGTGCAGGATGATCTGGATGACTTCGCAAGGGTGGCCCAGCTTCGAAAAGATGGAAACGATTTTCTGGACGAAGAGCTGGAAGAAGAGGATTACGAAAGGCTGGCCGAGCTCCGGGAGTCCAAGCATTCCGATTTTGAGGGAGCACAGCCTTATGAAGCCATTCGAGAGCTCTTTGGACAACTGAGCATAGCGCAGCTGCAAGAGATTGCAGAGCTCGGAGCCGACCCCGATGACTGGGAGCTTTCGGACGGACTGGAGCAGTACCGGGAAGAGCTGGAAGAGATTCATGGATATGAACCAGGAATGTTCGATTCCGAAGATGAGGCTCCTGAATGGCAGATTGTCGAAGAAGCGGCATTATACCTTTTGACGCTGCGAGATCTAAATGAGCGTTACGGCGAACTCATAGATGCAAGAGCAGATTACATCTTTCATACACAGCGTACCATCCGCCTGGAGAAGGCGGCGACGATAGTGCAGGCGGAAATTGAAAAAAGAAAAGCAGCAGTCAGGAAGGCAGAGATTGAGTTCCGGCGAAAGATGCGCGAAAACCTGGGAAGTATGGAAGGTCCTGGCGACGATTCCGAGCGAATTAAGGCCAGAGAAATCGTATACCGGGCACTGGTTTCCCGGCTTCCCGCTCTAGATCCCGATGAAAGCAACGAGATTGTAATCAATCTGGGAGCCGAATTTGCCTCCTGGTTTTATGGTGCTGCCGGCGCAACCAGGGAATCTCTGGGTGCTTCGGGTAGAAATGCTCGGTATCAGTGGAGTCGACTGCAACAACTGGCCGCTGCTGCGGGGATGAGCGAATGGATGTCAAAAAGTTCCCGAGAGAGGGATGCAATCAAGACCTGGATCAAAGCGGGAGGGGCATCGGCTCTGGGCTATAGTCAGTATGTTCCTGTCCATCAAAACTGGATGCGGAGCATGGGAGCCCTGGATAAAGCAATCCAGGAGAATCACATTCTACGTTCTATCTGGCTGCCTGTGCTATATAAATCTGCCGGACAGGCCCTTGCTGGCGCCTATACGGGTACTGCGAGCCCTGCTGTAGCCTCCTATCGTCATGCTTCCAAAATGCTGGCGCAAGGGGAGGCGAAATTACTTCTCAAGCAATGGCACTCGGTTATTGCAAGCTTTAACCTTGGGCAGGCAGGCGACAATGGAAATCTGGCAGATGTGCGCCGTGCGGAATTGCGTCTGCAAAGAGAAAAGGCTCGGCTAAGTTATCTCACAAAAGCTCCAGATCTTCATTCGCTCAAGAAAAGACTGAAGGAACTGGGCAGTGCTCGCGGCTATGAGATCACGAAAGCCGAGCTGGATTATCTGTATGATTCCAATGCGGCCCCGGGGAGCCTTGCCGAAAATCGAAACGAAGAAGCGCTGAATATTTCGGAGCTGGCCACGGATGCGAAGTGTTTTGGCGCATCAGGTCGGCGATATTCCTGTGACCCAGAAAATTCCAGGAAAGGAGGAAAGCATCGAGATAATCTAACCGGCCAAAGAGTCACCTTGATGAATCCGGAAGCAGAGATAGATCTTGTATCCAGGGAAATACATCAGTTCGAGGTTTCTGCGGATGCAGAAGCTGAGAGAGTATATGGTCTGGGGCGAGTTCTGCAGTCCACGGTCAATCATGCCCGTGGACTGCGTAATGAGGCGAAATCCGATTATCTCACCGCGGCAGAACCCAGAGAATCGGGTTTTGCGCTTTCTGAAAGATCTGCCACGATGCAGGGGCTTGTACATTGGGCTTCCGGTGATGATCCTGACACATCTACCATAGAGCAGAACCGGGGTGGTCGAGAGTACAGAGGATATGAGACGGTCTTTCTGGATTACCTGGAGAATGCATCCCGGATTCAAGAAGAGCAGCTCCAGCAACAGGCCCGGCTACAGGAGGCGGACTGGGATCGTCGCAAAGCAGAACTGAAGCGTAGAAAGAAGGAATGGTCCGCCAGAATGGATCTTATTAAGAGTCGGGGCCAGAAGCAATGGGCAGCCGCAGAAAATGCCTTCCTCAATAAATGGAACAATGCGAAGCAAAAATCCGACATGCGCGAGCGGGAAGCGAAACAAGAATGGCAGCGCCGTATCCGAAGCCATTTCAGTGAGAAAGAGCGCTGGGAAGAGGATATGCGTAATCGCCTCGCTCGTAAGACCATCAAGGAGGACCTGGGCAGTTTGATCCAGAACTTGAACAATAAGATTAGAGCGGACATGGATTCCCTGGACGTTAATATTCCTACCATCAGCTCATCATCCGTCCAGCGAGCCTTGAAGAATGTGGAAATGAATGCTCCGGACAGGGATTCTCTGAGCGGCATCAATGATGGAATAGAGCAGTTTAACGCTGTCGTTGAACTGGAAATGCATAGCAGGGCGCTTGGTCAGGATAAAGTCTTCAATGCGTTCCGCGATTTTGAGGCGGATCTTGATCGGCACCAGAGACAGATGAAAACAGAGGCGAAGACTCAAATGCTTCAGGAATATCGCAACCTGATTGATGCCTTTGTTCGCGCTATAGAGAGGCGAAACGGGGCCTATCAGAAGAATACCAGGTCTGCAGCTCTGGCATCCGGCTATGTAGATATGGGCCCTGTGTTCATAAAAAAAGGAGCCGGCGGAAAGAATCTAGGAGCGATCAATCCAATCAACAACTTCGATATTCAATCCCGCGCCAATGAATTTCGATCAACCAGTGAAATCTATGCGTCCAGGGATCGATTCCAGAAGCTAATGAACTCCTCATCGCTTGCAGAATTTGAAGCAATGGTGCATGTAGAGAAACTCCGGGTCCGGAAGTGGATGAAAGAGATTTCTGGCACCACCCGGGATCGCGTAAACCGCAGAAATACTCGGAGCTGCGAAAAGATGGGCGAGTTCGGTTGCTGGATGGGGCGGGCCCCGGACGGGAAAGTGTCGGGCATGGCCAATGCAATGGCCGGAAAGGATGTCAGTTCAGTGGCTGCCGCTGGCCAGCATGCATCGGTATCCGCATTGATTCAGGGCTTCGCCGGAGGGCTGGGTGAACTCGGAGGAGAAAGCCGGCCGGGTCAACCGGGCATTCCTGGATTCTATTTACAGATGAAGTTCATGAATGAAAGAGTGGCCCGACGTTCAGAAAAAAGCATTTCGGTAAGCGGGCCCTCTATCGATCCGGTCAGTGGGGCGTTGAACAGGGCCAATCTTGGTTTGGTGCAGGCTTACAGCGATGTTGAAGTGGGTGCCCGGGTGCATGGATTGGACCGTGGAAAACTGAACCGGGCCCATGCGTTAACCCTGGGCATCAGCGGTGCGAGATCCCTTGCCATGGTTCTGGACGCCAATGGCGGGATGGGACTCGCTTCCGCTGCCGTAGGCGCTCTAAGTTCGGGGGTGAAGACCAATCATCGCACCGGAAGATCTGAATACCGCTTCACTACCGGCGATGCGATTTCCACCGCTACAGAAATAGGTTCTTCGTTTCTTCCAAAAGGTTGGTCGCAGATAGCGTCCGCGGCGGGCACCGGTCTTGGGGCCGCCCATCGGGAGTATCAGAGAGAACAGGACGGTGTTCAGGCTCTTGGACGCGGTCTCGCCTCCGGTATTTCATCTTACGGTATGAGCGTGGCCATTCGAGGAAATGGTCTGACCGAGGGAGATCCACTATTGAGATCCGAGCAGGGGTGGACCGGAGGATTTCGCAACTCACTGATGGGATCAATGCTGGACGAGGTTGGCAATTCAACCTGGGAGCTGGGAAGAAAAAGCCTGGGAATGTCCAACAGTTACCGTGCCAGTATTCGGCCGGGCTTCACTGGACTAACCGGGATCCTGGGTAGCGCCCTGGAAAGTGCATGGAAGCAGGAATATCAAACACAGAAGCGCGCTCAACGAAATGCGCAAATTCGCAAGGCCTGGAATGCAGCAAGAAAAGCCCAGGATGAGAATCGAAAGCAAACAACCCTGGATGCAATGCGCGGAGTGCTCAATGACGATAAGCTTGCGAAGAAGCTGGCCAGGCAGTTCAACAAACGATACAGGCTATCGGCCATAAAAAAGATCCTGAAGATGCGAAACAAGCAGAAAGGACGAACGTCCAGAGAGGGAAAACTGAGTACTGCTGCCGATATCGCTGCTGCAGAAAGCATTAATCAAAACGAAAGGGATATCCAGGGGAAGCGCTATCAGGAAATCGACAACCTGTCCCGGGCAATGGGACTATCCATTGCTGAGGCTACAGACCTTGTCATTCGGGCTCATGGTGGGGACTCCATGAATGTGCTCAGTAAACAAAACATGCAGAATCTGTCCATAATGGATAAGGAATGGGATGACATGCAAACCGGCGGCGAAGGGCAGTCAGTGGGCCAGGACTGGAGCATTATGGAAATATTCGCTGCTGTGAAAGAAGGTATCGAGCAAGGAGGAGATTCTGCAGGTATCGACTGGTCCCATCCGGTGGCCCGGTCCGTTCGCGCCGGCAATATGCACAAATACTATGAAGAACTGCGTGTACAGATGAATTTAAAGGGTCCCGATCTCTACGCAGATAGCAGACCACGCATGAATCTCTATGATGCGCAGAGGAAACCGAGAAGGAAGGTTTTTCGATCCAGAATGAATGATCGATTCGGCACCGGCAGTTATCAGGAGTACCTTATCTATCGTCAGAAAATGCAGAAGGCGTTGGATCAACTGGACATCGGCGATGGATTTATTGCCCACGGATACACCGATAACTACAGGGAATCAATCCAGTTTATCAAATCTAAGGGACACTGGGTCAAAGAAGCGGCCATGGTAAGCCTCAATTACAAATCACTGAAACAGGCGCGAATGGATCAGGCGCACTATGATAGGCGTCTCCAGGCTCGTGCGGTCGCCCGGATGAAAGCCCTGAAGAACAAAGCCGCTCGATTGATGCAGGGAAAGGATCTAGAGACACAGGCAGTGTTACAGGAAGAAATCCAATCACAGTATAAGGCAGGAAGAATTCTGTACGAAGCCACTGAGATAGTGGCCACAGAGCTTGTAACGTTTGGCGCCGCGAAAGCTCTGACCGTGGGAAAGCTGGCCTTCAGAGGGGCAAGGGCCGCAAGAATGGGGGCCAATGCCAGCAAATTGCGTTTTGGAATAGGGGCCTTTAATCGTCTTCGAAAATCTGGGCTTGCAGCAAAGATAGGCAGTAACTCTGTAGGAAGGGGCGTTCTAAAGCAGATTTATCGGAATAAATATACCCTGAACTCCATGGCCATCAACGGAACAACGTCTGGTCTGGCAAAAATTCCTCTGGACATGACAATCTCCTCGATGCAAGGCGAAAAATACTCATTCAGTGATGCGGCGGATTCCTTTGGGCAGGGGTTCTTCACGGGAGCCGGGTCATCCGGTATTGGGGGGACCCGAATTCTGAACAATACCGGGAAGATTGTGGGAAACGGAGCGTTTTTCGGGCTAAATGAGTTTTTTCAGACGATGCCAGAACATGGTTGGGAATTTACACCTGAAAGAATGGGGCGTTTGGCTATACAGTCAGGGTTTGGAATGGGGAGTCAGGCTCTGGGAATCTATGGAACCAGGGGATCAGCACCATTAACTAGATTCGAGAAATCTTATAGAGGTCGTCAGTTGAATGGCTGGCTACAGGGCACAGTAACGCCCATGCCATTTGACTTTGCCAACGATGCCTTCTGGGAGGTAGTATGGCCGCAAATAAAAACAGGCCAGTAAGACATCGAAATGTGGGCGCAAATCCAATTTCCCTGACTGTGGGGCTGGTAGCGGCGCTCTGGTTTTTTGGTCTCGGCTGGGCGATGCTATATCATGCCCTCCTCCAATACATTGAAGACCCCACTAAATGGTATATTCTCGTTGGGGTCATAATTGCAGTGACTGGCATCATCTACACCGGAGACTTCCTCCTGGGCCTATTTACCACTTCGAACATCATTCTTCGCGATGAAGATGGCATCCAGGGAAAACGAATCTTCCGGGACTGGGTGCGAATCAACTTCGATGAAATCACAGCGGTGCATAAGGCCTTTGCTCTGGGAGGAATTGTCAAAGTGCGCAGTGCTGACTCCGGGCGTAGCCTGGAGTTTGGTGTTGGCGTGGTAAGCGGTGGAGATCTAATGGAGGCGATCCTCGCCAACAGCCCCAATCTGGAAAAGGTAGATCTCAAGGATTGGCCCAACAATCGAAAATGGTGGCAAAAAGATCCGGACTGGGAAATCATAAACGCAGCCATTGCACGGGCCGAAGAGAATCGTAGCTCGCCATCTGCGTCCTGGTAAGGCCAGATTTGGAAGCAGAACACATCTCCTGGATTGGAATCCCAAAATAACGGTACGATTCCGACTTTTTGCACATGCACTATCAGAGGATATGCAATGAAGAAGAATCAAAAAAGCCAGATTCGCTATCCCAGGGATGCGGCTGGAAACGAGATGCAGCTGGGCGAGCTATATTCTAACACTGTTCAGGTAAGTGCCACCAATTTCGAAGTAGAGATTCGTCATCTCCTGGTGGATTCGGAAGGCATGGTAAAGGGCGGCACTAACATCCGCATGAGTCCGGATGCTGCGGCGGGTCTTGCGAATATCTTGAACCGACAGATTGCGGAAGTTGTGGAGTAGATTTTCAGCTCCGGCTTCGCGCCCAGGCATGTATTTTCGGTTTACCCCTGGCCCCGCTTCTCAATACTGCAGTACGCTATATTGCCTATGAAACTCAGGTCTGCCAGGGGAAAGTCCGGTGAGGGAGATGGCGTGGAGCCTATAACCTCCTCTATGGTAAATCCAGTTCTGATCTCTCTTTTACAAAAAAAGGGAATGGAGCTGGATGAAATATGCCAATCCATCGGTCTTCAAAACTTTAATCTGCAAGATCCTGATATGCGTATCACCTTGCGGCAGTGTCTGATGCTCTGGCAGCTCGCTGTGGATCGCACAGAAAACCCATCGCTGGGGCTTGATCTATTCTCGCATTATGGCGATTCGCAAATGCACTTTGTCACGCATATTGTGATGCTTTGTAACAATCTCCGGGCCGCCCTGCGTCACTGGGCTCGTTTTGCGCGGCTGGTATGCGAAACGGATCGCTTTGAGTTCAGGGAAGGTAAGGATTACGGTGGAATCCATTATATAAATACATCGGTGGCACATCAGAATCGCTGGATGTCGGAGCACTACACGGTACAATGTTATCATTATATAAAGAAGTTTACCGGAAAGCGGATCAAGCTTCAGGAAGTGCGCTACGCCCATGCAGACCCTGGCTACAGAAAGAAATACGAAGAGATCTTCCAGGCAGAGGTAAAATTTAAGCAACCTGATACAGGTCTCGTAATGGATCGAAAGTATCTGGAATCCGAGCTTCATACAGCCAATTCCTACATCCAGAAGTATATTCAGGAAAGGGCCGAGCAACTTCTGGAGCAGCTGGAGGTCCGGTCCGGGACCGCGCATCAGGTGCAGGAGTTGCTGCTTCGATTGCTGCCGGAGGGCAGAACTGGTATAGACGACGTTGCGGATCAGCTTTTTCTCGATCGAAGAGCGTTACAGAGAAAGCTAAAAGCTGAAGACACCAGTTTTCGAGATATCCTGGAAGAGACCAGAAAAACATTGGCAGTTCACTATATAAAAGAAGAAACTCGGATGGTGGAGATAGCGCATTTACTGGGCTTCTCTGATGCCAGTGGTTTTCAGCACGCCTTTCAAGGCTGGTATGGCTGCAGTCCGGGGGCCTACCGCCAGAAAATTCATGAGACCCGGGTCGATTGAATCATAAAATTCCCTCTGGATTTGTCCTTCCTTAAAATCCCAATCTCCGGGATTCTCTTTTGGTCCTTCGGGTAGCGCGGCTGATGTTTCATGCGAAAGGCGGTTTCAGGAAGCCCGCATCGCATGCCGGGTCGTTCGAAACCCATCGTCCACTAAAAAGCGCTGCCAGGTTTATTACTGCAAAGACAGAAGGTCGCTTTCCAGGGACCTTGCGACGCAAATTAACAATCATTTGTCGCAACCTATCAATTTTCCCTCTCTCCATTGAGTTGCTATCCATGTGCGCTCATCGATTCTTTTGCCTGGAGCAAGAATCATGAAAGAGACTCAAATCAAACCGAATGCACTAATGCAACAAATTGAGAAAGGGAATTTTACCTTTCTGCTACAATTCGGCGGCCAGGGAAGCGGATATCTCGCCGAACTCAAGCAGGTTTACAGACAATATTCGCCGCAAATGGGTGACTATTTTCGCTGCCTGTTCGATACCCTGCGCGAAGAGTACGATGAAGCCAGGAAGTTACATCCCGAATGGTATCCCCTGGGTTACGATGTGCAGTCATGGCTGGACGGAAATCTCAAATCCAGTGATCCGGATCTTTCCCGGGGAGTCTATTCCGGTCCTCTGATTCTGGCCACTCAAATGGCTCATTATCTTCGCTTCCTGCATTCCGGGGTTGATCAGCAGATGTTATTGGACACTACATCTGCAGCCATCGGTCATTCCCAGGGAGTCCATGGAGCATTGCTGGTTTCACAGGGACTGGAAGGGGATGAATTCTTGAAATCCTTCTCTGACCTCATTCGACTTTTATTCTGGCAGGGGTATCGAACCAGGGAAGCTTTCGCGCCCGTGAAGCTAGGGCATGATCTTCTAAAGGATTGGAAAGGTCCTGTTCCTACGCCAATGGCCTCCATTCGATGCGAAAGTCCCGAGCGATTGGAAGCTATTCTAGAGCAGTTTCAAAAAACGAATCTACAGGAGGCACCTCCGGAGATCGGGCTGCGAAATGGGGCGGAAGCATTCATTCTTTCCGGTCATACTGCCTCCATGGCTCGGTTCGCTGCCTACCTTTCGCGGAAGCACGAAGACCTGGCTTCCAGTCTGGATTTTCTCAACGTCTCCGGACCCTATCATTCCACATTCATGCGTTCCGCTGTAGACCGACTGGGGGACGACCTGGAGAGAATTGGATTGCATTTCCATGGAGAAAACCTGAGGGTTCCGGTGCTGGATCCCCTCAGCGGCAGAAACCTACAACAGGACGGGGACCTTGGTCGGTACATTGTGGAGGCCTCCACCATTCGCAAGGTGGACTGGCATAATTTGATGCTTCAGGTCTCAGATCTGAAACTCAGTCATGCGCTGTGTTTTGGACCTGGAGATGGCATTCGCGCCATTGGCAGACGATATCTTGAGCCCGGAGGTGTTGTGCAGGCCGGTCTACACAGACAAGCCGGTCTGGATCAATTGCTGAAAGGTCAGAAACCTGCGAAATCCTGGAAAGATTATGCACCGGTTCAAGGAGTTTTACCGGATGGCCGTCCTATTGCTTTGAATGCTTATTCTCGATTTACCGGTCGGTCGCCGGTCTTTGGAGGCGGCATGACGCCAACTACAGTCGAGATCGATATGGTTCTGGCTGCAGCATCCACCGGGCGCATTGTGGAATGGGCAGGTGGCGGTCAGGTCACCGAGGAAACATTTCGCAATCGTCTGCAGCGGCTGAGCGAGGGGTTACCGGAAGGACAGGGAATCGTTGTTAATCTACTCTACCTGGACGCATATCTCTGGAACCTTCAGTACCCGCTGGTGCGAAAGCTTAAGGAGGAAGGCTATCCTATCGAAGGTGTCACTATCTCCGCAGGAATTCCCGAGAAAAAGGAGGCTCTGGACATTCTTTCCAATCTTGAGAATGCCGGAATCTGGCTGAATTCCTTTAAGCCTGGAACCAGTAAGCAGATCACCTCAGTTCTGGAGATTGCAGATGCCGTATCGGATCACACAATCATAATGCAGGTGGAAGGAGGGGCCGCAGGGGGGCACCATAGCTGGGAAAACCTGGAAGATTTGATTCGCGAGAATTATTCTGCCATACGTTCGCGAGACAACATCATTCTCACGGTAGGGGGAGGGATACATGAGCCTGAACAGGCAGCCCTGTGGCTGCAGGGAACATGGACCGAGCCGGTGATGCCTGTGGATGGAGTGTTCCTTGGCACTCGTTTGATGGCGGCCAGGGAAGCTGCTACAAGCAGCACCATCAAAAAGCAACTTGCTGAAATGAAAGGGACCGGCTGGACCGAAGTGGCCAGCCAGAGTAAAGCCAGTATTGTGTC
The DNA here is from genome assembly GCA_002729885.1 of Spirochaetaceae bacterium. Taxonomy (GTDB): domain Bacteria; phylum Spirochaetota; class Leptospiria; order Leptospirales; family Leptonemataceae; genus UBA3465. The sequence goes on along the minus strand of PBUB01000028.1, from coordinate 76,371 downwards.
AGGAAGATCCGGCCTTGGTGCAGATATCTATTATGCCTCGAATCACTGGTCGTCCACATCGGCCTACCTTGAAAAAATTCTTTCTGGCTTAAGTGGCGATGAAGCAGAGGCCGCAATACAGAAAAACAGAAATGAGATCGTAGAAGCAATCAATCGAACGGCGAAGCCCTATTTTGGCGACGTAGCTGAAATGAGTTATGAAGAAATGTTAAGGCGATTTCTGGACCTTACTGCTCCAGGACCCCGGCTTTCTCCGCCCGAAGGGAAATGGCCAGATGATCCTTTTATCGACGCATCCTATCGTAGCCGCTTTTACGATTTGCTCGAACGAACGCAAAGTCGCTTCGCAAGTGAACCGGAGGAGTCCATTCTAGTTGAATCCGCGGAGCCGGTAGACCTGATTCGCATACTCAAGGAGAAGCATCCAGCTATTTCGGAATTGCCGGTGCTTCCAGAGGATGTTCATTTCTTCTTTGAGATCTGCCGACGTCCTGGAAAGCCAGTGAATTTTATCCCCTACCTGGACGAATCGCTTATCAAATGGTACAGGTCCGATTCTCTATGGTATTCGCATTGCGAAGGTATCGATCCAGATAGCTGTGCCTGGATTCCGGGCCCCATCTCCATTGCAGGTATCCGACGCCCGAATGAACCGGTTGTGGAGATTCTCAAGGAATTCGAGGAGGCCATCTTCCATTCCTCCAGGGCATCCGGCGAAACTCTGGAGCTTACCGAGTTCGAAACCGGCCTCGCAACTAGATCCAATAAGAGAGTTCAGAGTGCCCTCCAGGTAAAGGGACATGAATCACCCGGGACCGATGGAAATTCCAACGGAGACACGCCCCTCCATAGCAACAAGCTCCGCGACCTATGTTTGCAAAGCCGGGGTATACTTTGCCTTATTTTGCAGTCGAAGACCCTTGTCCGAGGGCACGGGCGGGTTCGTTCCAGTATTCCTGATGCTTTTGAAATAGGCGAAGGAATGAGCCTGGGATGGGACCTGGCTTCGGATGGAAGTTTGCAGTCCTTAACTGCCTACAGTAGATTGAATGCAGGTAAGAAAAGAATTCATGCAGAACTGAAGCTTGAAGGCCAGAGTGTTCGTTTTAACCGTTTTCCGGTGGAGAATGGGCCGGTCTTGTCCAGATTGTTCGAAGACACGGGCCTGCCATTTGCTCGTTTCAAGGAAGTCAGTTCTGCCGAGGAAAGTTCCGGCACATTCTATCGCGCCCTCTGGGATCTAGGCGATGATTCCACCGAGGAGAAAGATTACTCTTTCATTCTGGATGCCAATCAGCTCCGCAACTTTTCCGAATCCATAGAAGGTTCAGCGGCCGGCCATAATGCTTTCGCCATTGTAGCCATCTGGAAGCCAATGTTACGATCACTCTTTCATCCGGAGGCATCTGGTGATGTGATGCAACTGGTGCATTTGTATCAGGAGTTCTCCTGGGGGCGGGATTATTCTTACTGGAAACAGGGGCAGCGAGTCCATGGAACGGCCCGATTGGAACGAATTTCCTGGAAGCCCTCGGGCAAAGAGATTCATGTTCGAGGACAACTCCAGGATCAGAAGCATGAAACGATTCTGCAATTTAAGGCAGGCTTTCTGATTCGTGGGGAGAAGGGTTCAGAGATTCAGGAAATACACCGGCCCGAAAGCTTTGAGTTTATGCCCTGGGATGAAGCGGCCTTAGACTTGCTCGGAAGTCTGAATTATTTGACCACCGGTAGATTGCTTGCAGGAGCTTCGGTTCTGGTGCGGCCTAAGGTCTGTAACATTAGAAAACTCAAGGATGGGTCCTCGCACTGGATTGTTCAGGGCGCATTGCTCCAGAAAGGCATACATGTGGGGACTATAGACCTGGACGGGCAGGGATCCGGTCTTTCTCCTCTGGAGAAAATCCTGGATCTAATGCCTGTTCTCACTATAAAGCATCCCCTTGAAAAACCGGTGCTGTTGTTTTCGGAAAGGGATCGCAGCCCTGCTACATTGCAAGCATATGCGAAGGCGTCCCAGGACTGGAATCCAATTCATACAGATGACCTTTCCGCAAAAGAGGCCGGTTTTCAAAGTCCCATAGTGCACGGGATGTGGACATCGGCCAGGGTTCTGGATTCACTGGTGCGAAACGTTGCTGGAGGCGATGCGAGTCGAATCAGACTTCAAAAGTCTAATTTTCTGGCCCCGCTGTATCCGGACCAGGAGTTCTTCATTCGTGTCTATCATACGGGCAACCTGGAGGGACAGCAAGAACTGGAAGTGGACGTTATTACTACAGAGGGCGAGCAGGTATACCGCGGCTCTGCTTTTGTGGATCAGGTGGCCACAGCCTACGTGTTTACCGGACAGGGTTCCCAGTCTCAGGGAATGGGGATGCAGCTTTATGAGAATCATCCGGCGGCCCGGAAAGTCTGGGATGAGGCCGAAGAGGTCACAACCCGCGAGCTTGGGTTTTCGATTCTGGATATTGTGCGAAACAATCCCGAGGAAATTCGGATCGGGCAGGAGGTATTCCGGCATCCCGCAGGCATCCTGAATCTTACTCAGTTTACCCAGGTAGGCCTGGTGGCCAAAGCTATGGCGGACTGGTCCATTCTGAAAGAAAATGGCCTGCTGAAGTCCGATGCAGCTTTTGCCGGACATTCCCTGGGAGAGTACGCAGCACTGGCAAGTCAGGGAATTCTTCCTCTTCAATCCGTTATTCGCATCGTCTATCACCGAGGGCTGACAATGCAGTCACTGGTGGAACGGGATAGCGAAGGAAACAGTCCTTATCGCATGACCGTTGTTCTGGGTAATCGCAAGGCCGGTCTTACAGAAGAAAGGATCCATCAAATTGTGGAGGAGGTTCGAACGAATTCGAAGCTTCCCCTGGAGATCGTGAACTTCAACATTCGAGATCGGCAGTATTCGGTGACCGGTCATATTGATGCCGTAGCCATCCTGGAAGAGGAGCTACGCAAAGTATCCGGTGGTCACAAGACATTTGTGCGAATACCGGGAATCGACGTTCCCTTCCATTCGGGAATTCTTCTTCCGGGCGTTCCAGCATTTCGTGAAGTCCTGGAACAGAATCTTCAATCGGTGCAGGGACTGGATCAACTGGATGGACGTTATATCCCCAACCTGGTGGCAAGACCGTTTTCGCTAAAACCAGAGTTTCTGCGATTGGTAGAGGAAAAAACTGGCTCCAGGTTTGAGGCAATCCGCAAAGGTAAAGTGAGCGATGGGCAGGCTCGCAAGGAACTTCTCATTGAGCTTCTAGCCTATCAATTTGCTCAACCTGTGCTCTGGATTCAGACCCAGGAGTATCTTCTCCAGGAGATGGCCATTCGGAGGATCATAGATATTGGGGCTCGCGGCGACCTTGCGGGCATGGCTCGTCAGACCTTGAGGCAGCTGGATCTTCCGCATTCCGTAGATGTGCTTCACGTGGAAGAGGACCAGGCCCGTGTGTTCCAGCAAACGGAAGATGCGCAGGATCTGTATGAAGAGCATCTGGCTGCATTGAAGCGCACAGAGCAATCTCAGATGCTGGAGGGGGAGAATCTCCGAAATGAAGCCAGGCACTCCAGTAGTCCGGGATCAGATGAGCTTACGATGGTGGATACCGATTCCGGGAGCCGTGTCGGTAGTAGCGCCGAAGTCGATGCCGCTGCATCACCATCTACCGGGGAATCGAGTAGGAGCCAGAGCACCGTTGACAGTGCGAGTCTGGCTTCCGGAGAGAACCACAGGAGTGTGCCTGCGAAGATTGGCTCCTCTGCCTCAGGGGATTTCACCCTGGATGCGAAAGATGGCCTTATGGCTTTGCTTTCCTGGAAGGCCGAAATGCGACCGGATCAGGTAAAGGATTCGGAAACCATAGATGAATTATTTGGAGGAAACTCAAGCAAGCGAAATCAGGTTCTGGCAGATCTTGCTACAGAATTCAATACTTCGGAGCTCGAGGGCGTTCAGGAAAAGAAGATCCTGGATGTAATAGAGCTTCTCCGCAAGAAGGTATCCTACTCCGGTCCGGGCCCCTATCTACGTGCGGTGTTTGAGAGCTTCCTGAAGGAATACATGCCCCCCGGTAGATCGCGCACGGATGTGCTGGATTATCTTCGCAGCCGTTCCGCTCCCGAAGGTCTGGTTCTGCTCGCTACTATTCGCTTCCCTCTGATGGCCAGGTCCGGACAGTCTACCCGGGACGGTGCCCTGGGGTCGATGCCTCTGGAAAGAAGGTTCTCCTCAAAGGAGCAGGCGGAGCAATGGATGCAGCAGGCCCTGCACTCTCTTGCAGGCGAAAAAGGGATTTCGCTAGCGGTAGAATCCGCGGAAAACTCTGGCGTAGCCATCGACTCTGCCGCTCTTGCGGAGCTGGAGGCTAAATACTTTGGCCTGAACGGTAGTTTTGCACGTTTACTGCGTGCTTCCAGTCAGCATATTCTGGGTAAGGATCCTTTCGCTCCTCTTATTGTGCGAGACCATCTGACTGCGAATCATTCTAACGACCTACCGGTAGAGAATGGACCGTTCTATGACTCTGTTTCGCAATCCAGGTTTGATGCGCGCAAAGTAGTTACCTTTGATAATCCGCTCCCCTGGATAAAAAAGAATCTGTATCGAGAATTCTGGGAACTAATGCAGAATCGCAGGGACGACTTCAGTCCCGAACTGCAACGCCAGTGCTGTTCCTGTTCTGCAGAGCATCTGGACGCAATGCTTTCCTACATGGAGAATAAATCTGTCCGAAGGAATCCCGCTGTAGCCGGGCGCGTTACATTTCTGCGGTCAGGACTGAGTGGAAATGGGGGCGCATATTACCCGCTTCATGGAGCTTTCAAGTGCGAAACAGTTGTTCATGCCGATGGAACTCTTCAGGTGCTCTCCTCGCAGGAAGAACAACCCTGGGTGAAGGAGCTATTTGCAACCGGCCGCGCAGCCATTTTTCGAAGCCTGGATGAAGGACAAACCTTCACCGTCCAGGAGAGTGCTACATCGCAGTTTCTAGATGAGTTCCCTCATCGCGAAAGGCCTATGAAATTTGAGCAGCGATGTGTCCTGGCTACCGGAGCCGGCCCCGGTTCCATTGCACTGGAAGTCATTCGAAACTTGCTGAGCGGAGGAGCCACCGTCATACTGGGAACCAGCACCTATTCTGACGAAAGGATTCAATTCTACAAATCGGTCTATCAGGAATGCGCTTCTCTGAAAGCCAGGTTGATTGTAGCTCCCATCTCTCAGGGGTCCCTGAACGATATTCATTCTCTGGTAGAACATACGTTCGAAATGGGGCTTATCCCAGATACAGTACTTCCGTTTGGAGCAGTGGGAGAGGAAGGGGATCTTGCCTCCGTTAATTCGGATAGTATGGCCGGTATTCGAGTAATGCTTCTGGGAATTCAGTCTCTCCTGAGTGCCATGGTAGAGCAATATCGGGAACGCTACCTCAAGCAAACCTTTCAGTTTATACTGCCCCTTTCTCCCAATCATGGTGCCTTTGGACGAGACGGTCTTTATGCGGAAGCGAAACTGGCTCTGGAAGTCATGTTGCGGAAATGGTACTCCGAATTTGACTTCTGGGGACGTCACTGTTCATTGCTTGCGGTTCGCATCGGTTGGGTCCGAGGAACGGGCCTCATGGCTCTAAATGACGTTGTGGCTTCCGAAATGGAGTCCGAGCACGGGATTCGAACATTTCACAGTCAGGAGATGGGAACTCTAATCGCCGGCCTTATGGGATTCCAGAGCTGGAGCGAATCAACTCCCCTCATGGCTGACTTTACCGGCGGGCTAATGCATCTGACCGGACTCAGATCCCGGGTGCAGTCTATTCGAGAACGTCTGATTGAGCGATCGAACCGGGCCAGAAATCTGCACGCCTTAAAGACCCGGCTGGAAACCAATCCAGAACTGCGAACGGTGAAGCCCCTGGAACTGCATAATTCGGGGTTCGGTTACTGCAGAAGCCCTGAGCGGGTCGACCCCGAGCCATACGAAGCCTCTTCCACCTCAAGTCACCTGGATAATTCGAATCCTGGGGAGCGGAAGGAACCAAACCTGAAGACCGGGCAAGAGAATAGTAAGTCTGCGAAACCCGGGGCCGGAGTGTCCCGACCTGACCTGAAAGATGTAATTTGCGTCGTGGGGTACGGTGAAGTAAGCCCCGGCGGAAGCACCCGGACCCGGTGGGAGCTGGAAAAGGGCGAGGCACTATCCCTGGAAGCTTCCATTGAGCTGGCCTGGACTATGGGTCTCATCGAATACAAAAACACATCGGATGGTTTCCATTGGATAGATCGGGAAACCGGGGACCCGGTAGAATCCAGTTCCATTGCAAGTATCTATGGGGAAAGATTCAAAGAGGGTACCGGTATTCGCATTGTAAATCCCGAAGTTTGTGGCTTTGATCCCATGAATCGACCGGTGTACTCCGAAGTTGTGCTGGAAGAAGATTTCTATATTCCGGTGGCGAATGAAGCGGAAGGAAGGCAGTATCAGTCTGCGATGCCGGAAGAGACGGATGTATATCATGACGAATCCAGCGATCGCTGGTTCATTCGAAGAAAGGCAGGCACCACAATACGAATGTTGAAGAGCGTGGCTCTGGATCGCTATGTGGCCGGACAGATTCCGGATGGCTGGGATCCGGAGAGATACGGATTATCGAGAGAGTTAATCCGACAGGTGGATCGGGTAACATTGTTCAATCTAATTTCCACAGCCGAGGCTTTTCTACAGGCAGGCATGGAACCGGCCGAGCTTTTCGAATACATTCATACTTCAGAAGCAGGAACAACAGTGGGAGGTGGCCTGGGAGGTACTTTTAAACTGAACTCTGTGTTCACCGACCATCTCCTGGACCGTTCTCGGCAAAACGATGCGTTGCAGGAGACCTTGATTAACGTTACTGTAGCATACGCCGTAACCTCCTATCTCGGTTCTACCGGACCCATCCAGACTCCAGTGGCTGCCTGTGCCACTGGAGGTGTATCGCTGGATATGGCCATGAATCTCTTTCGCGCAGGTAAAGCCAAATTTCTGATGACCGGCGGCTTTGACGAAATCAGCGCAGAAGGTATGCTGGGATTTGGCGATATGGAAGCCACCGCTCGCACGGACGACATGCTGGCCCGGGGTATTGAGCCAGAGCGAATGTCAAGACCCAACGATTCAAGACGGGGCGGATTCGTAGAAAGCCACGGTGGTGGTCTGTTACTTCTAGCACGAGGGGACCTGGTTCTGGAAATGGGACTGCCTGTTTATGGAATCGTGGCCGCCACCGCCACACATTCGGATGGTTTGCATGCATCCATTCCGGCTCCCGGCCAGGGACTGCTTTCCTTCGCTCGCAAGGGCGAATCTCCAGATGGACCGTTCAAGAATGAACTGCTGCAGAAAAATGGCATTGGTGGTTTCGATGAAAGATCCGCTCACGGCGAACAACCGCTGCATGCTATTTCTCCACTGGAGACAGGTTTGCGGCAATTTGGCCTGGATGCGAATGACATAGGCGTGCTTTACAAGCACGATACATCCACTCAGGCAAATGATGTAAACGAAAACAGATTACATAGCACGATTCAAGAGCATCTGGGACGGGATCCCGGAAATCCATTACCGGTGGTATCTCAGAAATCCTACAGCGGACACTCAAAAGCCGGGGCTGCTAGCTGGCAGATGATCGGGCTTCTGCAATGCATGAAAACTGGCATCATTCCAGGGAATCGTAGCCTGCAGAATGTGGATATTGCCATGAATCAATATCCGACACTGCTCTTTACGGATGAAACAATTCATCAGCATCCGGAAAGCATTAAGGCTGGTCTATTCAGCACGCTGGGCTTTGGCCATGTTGGTGCCATAGGGCTCTTTCTTTCCGGTCGGCTATTTGACGAATGTCTTTCGGACCAGCAGCTGAATGATTACAGGGCCCGATTGGCAAAGCGTTCACTCTCTATTGTGCGAAGGCTCCATGAGATGCGACTTGGTTCAGGGAAGCCACTTTTTGTTCGCAGTTTGCCAGGTGCTGTGGATCCGAGTAAAGAAGCGGAATTTCTCCTGAGCCAGTCATTCAACGCAAACGATGGAGTGCAGAGCGACCTCAAAAAGGAGGGCAGACAATGATTCACGGAATTGGTGTTGATATTGTTCACGTTCCTGAGTTTGCGGCGGCGCTTAAAGAGCCCGGGACAACGTTTTTTCAGCGCTATTTCTCCCGAGTGGAATGTGACTATTGCGAGTTCGCTCCCTATGATCAGAGGGCTTACAGGTATGCTGTTCGCTACGCAGCCAAGGAAGCATGTTTGAAGGCTCTGGATGGGGCGAGAATCCACAGTCCAGCTGCCTTTCGCTTCGAATATCCTGAGGCATCTGTGTGTAAGGATGAATACGGAAGGCCTTATTTTCAATTCCACGGGCGGCTGGCCGACTATGTATCTGCTCTTCAGCTTCAGTCCCGGCTTTCACTGAGCCATACGGGCGATTATGCCATCGCTCAGGTATCAATGGAGTGTGTGGTATGAAATCCTCCATAGCGGAATCCCTGGCGTCCCTGAAATGCTTGAACCCAGAGCCCATCGAAAGAGGCCGATCAACCGAAATGCGTTCTGGCAATCTGCAGAAGGTACTGGTGGCCAACCGTGGCGAAATTGCCAGACGGTTTTTCTTCCTGCTCAAAGAAGAGGGTATCCCTTCGGTGGCTGTGGTTACGGATGTAGACCGGGAGCAATCCTGGTTTGAATTTGCCGACCAGGTGATATACATTGGCGCATCGCGCAACTACGCCGACTCTTCCACCATTATCGCGGCGGCTTTATTGAGCGGGGCCAATGCCATTTATCCCGGATATGGTTTCCTGTCGGAGGATTTCCGGTTTGTGGAAGCACTGGAGGATGCTTCCAGACAGCAAAGGTCACTGCATGAATGCGAAGCAGGTCCAGAAGCAGGTCCAGAAGCAGGTCCAGAAGCAGATGATGATCGGTTAAGCCGGGCCCTATCACATTCTGCAGAAGCATTGAACTCGCTGAACATCCAGGACGCTCCACTGGAATCGCGGATTCTGTTTATGGGCCCTTCGGCGGAAACAATGCGCAGAGTGAGTAACAAGCTGGATGCTCGCTCTCTGGCTCGCGAAAACGGAGTCTCCCTTTTTGAGGGCAGCACGATTTTGAGTAATGAAGAGCATGCTTTGAAAGAAGCTCAACGGATTGGGTATCCGGTGATACTGAAACTGGATGCCGGTGGTGGTGGCAAGGGGATGTTTGCCGTAACGCAGCCTTCAGAGATGTCTGCCGCCTTTCAATCCGCCACTCGAATTGGGAAACAGAATTACGGAAATAGCGATTGCTATCTTGAAAAGCTCATTGAAAAGCCGGTCCATATCGAAGTTCAAATCTTCAATGGTCATGCCATTGGAATTCGAAAATGTGCCGTTCAACGTCGCAACCAGAAGATCATTGAGGAATCCGGAGACAGTTTCCTGGATCATCACGTTCGGCTCAAGCTGCTGGCCGCTGCAGAAGCCATGGCCCATTGTTCAGGATATCGCGATGGGGGAGGGGCCGGCACAGTTGAGTTTTTACTGGATGCCAACAATGGTGAATTCGGATTTCTGGAAATGAACACCCGACTGCAGGTGGAGTATCCGGTTACGGATCAGTCATTGCAAATTGATCTGGCAAAGTGGCAATTACTGCACTACGACGGCCGGGAATGCGAGATTCCTTATGAGAATGTTTTTCGGCAGAGGTTCTCCGAAAAAGAGCATGCGATTGAATGCAGGATCTATGCGGAAGATCCCTGGAACGACTTTGCTCCGGCTCCCGGGAGAATCATGGAGTTGGATCTTCCCACATTCAATGGAGTAAGATGTGACTTCGGGTTTCGCAAAGGAGACCAGGTACTACCCGATTATGATCCAATGATCGGAAAGCTCATAGTCCGTGGAAAGGACAGAAAGGAGGCCATTGTAAGGCTGGAAAGAGCCTTGAGTGAGCTCTACATTGCCGGACTAACGTCCAATGTGGATCAGTTGCTGGCCATTGTTCGACATCCGCAATTCATTGAGGGCAATTATTCCAATCTAATACTCTCCGAGAATCAAGATCTTCAGAGAATGGAAGAGAAGGACCCGGTTCAGGCAGGAGTCTTTGCTTCCGTAGCCGATTTTGAAAGAAGGCTTCGCCTGGAGCTGGAGGAAACCTTCAGAAGTGAGGATCTGGGTGATACCCTGGAACGAATCAAGGCAGGGCAGCTACCCAGAGGCTACAGGGTCAAAACGAATACAGGCTCCATGCATGTTGATCTACTGCGAAGAGGTATGGGGGAGTATCTGGTTTATGTCGATGGAGTTCCCTACTGTGAATTGACTGTGCAGAATAGACTGGAGGCCCTGGATGATTTGCTCATCTCCAGGGATTCCTATAGCTCGCCGGTGAGAGTCGACCACCGTTCTGGTTTTCAGTCATTGCGAATCATGGAAAGGGACCGAAAAATCAGGTATTATCGCTTGCAGCTGGATCCCATGGGTACGGAAGCCGAGATTGATCCTCCCGGTACGGTTCGATGTCCTTTTTCCGCTTCTTTCGTGCAGCTGGGTTGCGATGCGAATGGTGGCAACTTACAACCCGGAAGTATTGTTCACAGAGGTCAGACAGTTCTTGTGATCTCGGCCATGAAAATGGAGTGTCAGATTGTGGCCGACCGGGATGGACCTCTGGAATATCTACTGGAGGACGGAAAGCAAGACCGTTTGATTCGCGGACGAACGGCGGATGGACTGGTCCTGGGTCGTGCGATACCGGAAGGGGAACTACTGTTTCGCGTAAAAAGTGAAGAAACGGAAGATAATATTGAAGAAAGTGGATTAAAATTCTCCTATCCAGAGCGCTTCGCTGGACCCGGCGGGCTGTTTCAAAGGCATGAGTCGACTGTCAGCCAATCTGAATTGCTGGAATTGATGGGATTACAGATCCATGGGTACGTCCATGATCCTTCCGTAACCGAGAGCATTCTTGAAGAACTGGGATCGACTGACATCTGGAATCTGTCCGAAAATGAACAGCGAACCCTGGCCGGTCAAATACAGGACTTTTTGACGCTGGAACTGATGTTTTCCCCAATCAAGGAAAGGGATCAGACCTACTTCGGGGAATTGAATCGCCTCATTCGCAACTGGGATAACCCTGAGTATCAACCTTCCTTTTTCTTTCGCTCTGTGGCAGCGCGAATGCTTCGCAGATACGGACTGGATGCCTCATCCGGACGAACGGATCAGAAAAAGCTGGCCCTTCATCAAATGATTAGATCAAGAGTCCAGTTTTCGGACTACCGTCGTATTCTGGTGTCCTTGCTGAGCCGGTTGCAAGGAGTTTCGATAATACCAGAATTGCAGCGGTCGTTGATTCTATTGCAGAGGCAAGATGCTCCGGGTGATCTTGCATGTGGTCGCGCAGCTCGAGCACTGCTACGTCAAATGGCACCGGTTCCGCTAAAGGATTCCCGGACTGGCACAGGTGCGGATTCACTGGAAACGAAGCTCGAAGTTCTGGATCCGACGTGGCCGGATTTCGTGAAGCAAGAAGCCAGAAGGTTGCTGGTAAGGCATACCGGGAATCGGAAGCCCGGGCAAGGGGAGTCGAAAGAGCCAGATTGGTTTGCCTCGATGCTACGTTATGAATCTGGTCGGCCCAATGTTGCCCTGTATGTAGATCCGGAAAATAAAACCGGATTCTGTCTGACATGGTTGGAGCATGGAGCTCCTGTGCCGGACAGGGCCTCGGATGGGACAATACGGGGAATACCCAACCTTGAGGTAGCTGCTCGCGAAGCCAGCAAAGCACTTCGAACAATGCAGCAGGCTCTTCCCGAAGTTCGTTGGAACCTGCATCTACTGGGCCACGGTGAAGTAACAGACCTTGATTTTCGTTCCAGTAATCCGGCTTCTTTTCAATATCACAATCTCATGAAAGTAATTCGCCGACTGGTTGTTCTATATCTGCCGCTACCGGTAGAATCTGTAATTGCAGATTTTCTGGCCGGAGAGCCTGGAGGAGAGGCGAAGCGCAATCTATTTCGAATTTCCGCATTAAATGGCCGTGCTCGTCTGGAAATGGTTCCTCCCGAGGATCCAGTGCATCCGGAATTCGACAGTAAAACAGATGCCGCAACCTTAAGACTACTCGAGAAAGGCAAGTGGACGCCGGAAATATGGGCCCGAGCTACCCTGGATAAGGGCGAAGCAGAGGAGATTCGATTCGCATATCTGGATGGATTGGCCGAGCGCAGAGCCAGCGGTTCCGGGACTGAATCCAATGGCAGGAAGGATACCTCCGGCGATCTGCCGCGGATCGGATGTCGTCTGTTTCGTGGAACGATGTATGGAAAGACCTGTCTATTTTATATTAAAGATTCTCGCATAAATGGAGGAGCCACCGGTGATCTGGAAGGTCAGATGTATGTCGCTTCAGTGCACTACGCTTTTCTTTTAGATTGTCCTCTCTATATCTGGAATGATGGAGCCGGCGCAAATATAAAAGAAGGCATGGTTTCTTTAAACCGTGCGGCGGAAGGATTCTTCTTCAATGCTCTGGTCTCCTCCAGGCCCGACTATCACGATTACATTCGGAGCTGCAAAGAAGTGCAGGATCCAGGTCTGCAGGAATTGCTTGAGAGTGTAGAGCTCATGGTGGAGCAAAAGGAAAAACCCAGGTGCTTCTTTCTTGCGGCTGTGGGAATGGGCTCGTCTACGGGCCTGGATGTGTACGGCTCATCGCAAGCGCCGATTCAGATTATGCTGGATGATCCAGGGTCGTTTCGAGTTCTTACCGGTTCCAACGTTATTAAGAGCGTAACCGGAGAGGATTTGACTAACTATGAAATTGGTGGTGCCCCCGTGATGGCACAGACCGGGACCGTGGATCGCATTGCGAGGGACAAGACGGAACTGATCCTTGAAATTCGTAGGCTCCACTGGTTAATGAGACCCGCTACGGATGCGAATGCGAAGCAAACTTCTGCCAGAGTATCGGAATTGGAATCGCTTACGGGAGCAGATTATCCAACATTCGCTTTACTGGAGGCGTGTTCTGAAGGACAGATCTTATCGCTAAAAGAGGGATATGCCGCTGCCGGGGCGCTGGGTGCCTGGCTCGTTCGTCTGGATGACCAGCCATTTCTGGTAATGGGTCCGGGAGAGGCAGGCATCAGGTCAACAGCGGCTATCTATAAAGCCAGGGACCTTCTTCGCCTTGCGGACAGACTGGCTTTGCCGGTAATCCTGTTTTTTGGAAAGCACTGGTACAGGCCTGGGCCCGACACCGAAGAAGAATCGGAGCGCATTCGAGCGAGAATGGATTTTCTTTCTACGCTTCAAAAGAGCAAATGTGCGCGATATCACTTGATCATGAGTCCGGCAGGCCTTGGCAGAGTGGCCCTGAATCAGACTGCCAGAGCACTGATTCTTGTAAGCAATGAGAAAGCTGAAAGGACGGAGACCGCGCTTCATGGCATTGCTGACTTTCAGGAAGCCAGTGTAGAAAGTGCATTGCGACGGATCAGCGAGATTCACAGGCTTGGAAATACGGTCAGGCCGGCAGCCCCGAAATCAAAGCTGGAAATACCGGCGAACTCCTGGCAACCATTCGATATGAAAGCCGTTCTGGAATCTCTCGTTGATGCAGAAAGCCTTCTATGCTGGCAGGATAGCCAGCCTGAAAGAAACCTGATTACGGCCACAGCACGGTTTCAGGGCAGGGCCGTGGCAATTATCGCGGATCAACCATTAAAGGGCGGGGTTCCCGATGCTCAGGGCACCGAGCGATTTCGCAAATTCGTGGAAAAGGTAAATCAATGTAATTTGCCCTTACTGATGTTTTCCAACGCTCCGGGCTTCCTACCAGGGACCCAACAAGAGCGTCTCAGAATTCAGCAGATTGGAGGCGAATCGCTGGATGTGAATGTTTTGTCCAGAATACCTGTGGTATCTGTTGTTTTTCGCCAGAATTATGGAGGCCGGCAAATCCACGCTTTCAGTCGTTTTCTTCGACCGGGTATCTATTCTATTGCTTTGAAAGATGCAATCCTGGCTGTGATGGGGGCCGAGGCGGCCTTTGAGCTTTTTAAGCAACGGGAATATAACAAGCTGCTGAGCGAAAACAGGACGGAAGAGGCGGGCGCTCTCAGAACCGATTACATTGAAGCTTATCGAAAGCGATTTCGCGCAGACTCGGATGCATATGTCACGGGTGGACTGGACGAAACTGTAGAGCCCTGGGAACTTCGAGATGCGATTATTCGAGGACTCCAGGAAGCGTCTGACCGGGTACAGCGATGGAGGGCTGGTAAATTGGAAGCGCAAAACGGGATATCGGTGAGATGAGGCAGAAACGGACGGACAGGTTGCCCAGCGATCTGACGACGGCCCTATAGAACCTGGTGTCAGTGAGTAAGGCTCCTGCGACTGGAATGGTTACGGAGGACCTGGATAACCTTGAGGAGCCTACCTGTGACTGCCATCAATGGATGCGGTGGCCTGTGTTTTCTACTCTCTGAAGCTTATTCTCCAGGAGATCTATTTCCTTCTGCATTTGTTCGAGAGCGTTTTTGTAATCACCCCCCGGTCCTATAGGAGCTTGATGGGCATAAAGAAGCCAGACTTTCTTCTGAAGTTCCAGGTGGTCTTTCTTTTTTTGAATGCTGAGTTGGAGAAGTTCAATCTGTTCCTGCCGACTCAAGATTCCATTGCTTTCTTTTTCATAGAGTTCATCCAATCGCTTATGAATTTCGATTTTTTCTTCCAGGCCTGCTGAGGCCAACAGCAGATTGTCAGGATTTCCTTGATTCTGTAGAACACCCTGCACTGCGCGATTTCGAAGCCTGTTCTGGTCCAGGTCGCTATTGATTAACTCCAGGGATTGCACATCGAAATCGAAAAGAAACACTGAATCTGAATCTTGCTCGGAAGTTTTCTCTATTTTATCGGGTACGGATTTAGTGGAATTCGTATGGGACGAGTAGGGCTTCTGGAGCGGACGACTTGCCTCCTGCTTATCTGGTTCTGGTCCCAGCAGAAGGAATAGAAATCCCACAACATTGAGGCCAAAAATGGAAAGAAAGATTCTATTCGAGCGTTTCATTCAGTAACCTCCCTGTTGTAGCGAAGAATCGGGTAATCGGAATAGATGCGAATTGAAATCTGATTCTTCCCGAGGATTTTCACTATCATGGACTCGCAAAGACCTGCGCTGGATCGAAAGAATACCTGGATTTTCTGATCATCTTTTTGCAGGCCGGAAAAGAGCATTCGATGCACCGGTCTATCCTTACCATAGAATCTATATCCAGAATCTTCAAATACAATTCGGCTCTGAAGCGCAGCTGTTCTTCCGCGAAGGTCCAGAGAGTCCGGAAGGGACTCTGGATCGGGTGTCCATGAACCGTGAATAGATTTTGCAAGGTCTCGATTTACCGGACCGGAACACTGATCGCTCTGTTCCTGGCAGGCGGCGGCTGCGAAAAGGAATAATACAAATAGAAATGAATGGCGGTGGTGGTTTGAATTTGAAAATGCCTGCCATACTTTTCGCATTACCGGAAAGGCCCTCTTGCTGCTCTTCGGTAATGGATTGGTCCCTGACGTTGTTCTTTTATTTTGTATCCTCATAACTTTGAAGGCCCCTGGCTCTGGATGTTCATAGCGAATGCCTATGACTCGAGCCATTGTCTGAATCATTCATCAACGGAAAGGCCTCTGTCTGCTTTGCAAACAGAGGCCAAATGATCAGCGGTACTGATTGAACCAGCTGTAAACTTTACCGGGCGATGCTGAGAACCATTCATGGTCTGCACCGTAATCTGTGTAACGTCCGGTGGGTATACCCTCTGAACGGAGTCGGTCATAGTACAGATCCATACTCCACCATGGAACCACCAGATCCAGAAATCCATGCAGGAAATACGTGGGCGGATGGTTGCTCGGAAGCGATGAAGGAACAATGCACAGAGGTCCTGAACAGGTGGCATAAGAGCCGGATTGCACTACCAGCGCCTTGAATTCACCGGGGTAGGACACAGCCATGCGGCTGGTATTGTAACCACCACTGGAGATACCGGTTGCGAACTTCTTGTTGTCATTGATAGGTCCGAAACGTCCGTTGCGAATCTCATCAAATAGATTGTTCAAGAAGATATAATCGGCCGTAAGTTCGTAGATCACCGGAAGGTTGGTTTCCCAGAAAAGGTCAATACCAGCATCCGGTGCGATCACAGCAAAGCCATTGTTCAGTAGCTTTTCAATGACCTTTACTTCATAGTAACCCCCGAATGGCTGGAGTTGATTTCTAGAGAACTCCACTGGAAAGAAAGATCCCTGGTAGATTACCACAACTGGCCATCCGCCTGGTGGCGGGCTGCCTTCTGGAACCTGATACCTTACATCCCGGTAGATTCCGGGTCGGGCCTGTATCCTGGTCTCATGATAGGTACAGCTTGTTGTTTTGATAATCCAGCCTGTGGTCTTGCATCTTGACGCCTCCAGGGATCCTGCAGCGCTCAATGCGATGGTCACAGCAAGTACACCCATCCATTGAGATTTCTTTTTTAGTTTCTTGATCATTTTTCCCCCCGGGCCCTTGCATGAACTTGTTAACGGGCCCGGTGCCACTAAGCAATTACCATACCTGGCGAGGGCGAAGGGAGAAAAAAAGCCCGAAAGCCTTATTTACCGCTCCTTGGCTTTTATTCGCATCATGCCATTCGAATGGATGAATGAGTGGAGAATTCTTCAATAAACTGGCCATTTCGTGGGACAAATCCCTGACCTTCAGGCTAACAATCGGCCGGAGGCGCCGGGAATGAGCGTATGACAATAGCTCGATTGCCGGGCTGCTTGAAATCAATCGCCTCAGTCCGGTCAACTGATTGATTTCAGTTGATTGCATAAAATGGATGCGTAGAAAGTCCGATCCGCGCACTGACCTGGAGAGTGCCGTGGCATGAACTTTGCATTGATTAATATACGTATCCGTAACTATCGGAACGGGAGGTTAACAATGTTGCGACGGACAATTCCGATCCTTTCTCTATTCTTACTGACTCACTGTACTACAATGCTACTCTTCTGGATTAAGCCCTCGGACGATTTTAATGCAGAAGATGTTCCGGCGGCTCCGGACTATTCGAAAAGCGATGCCTGGGCTGCATTACCCGAAACGAAAGATGATGCAGATGAAGTCCCGGCCAATACGGATTTAAAGGACCAGCAGTCCACTGCCCGGGCAGATGTATTCTATGTGCACCCTACAACTTACCTGAGCTCTGATGGATGGAATGCTCCGTATACAGCAAGCGTGAATGTATATGGATTATCGCCTCTTCGGCTACAGGCATCTGTCTTTAATGGGAGTGCCCGTATTTTTGCTCCTCGGTATCGTCAGGCAACTCTCTATTCTTTCGTAGATGATTCGGGTAGTGCGGAAAAAGCCTTTGCAGTGGCTCGAGAAGATGTGCTGCGAGCATTTCAGTATTACTTAAAGCATCATAACAAAGGTAGGCCGTTCTTTCTTGCGGGTCACAGTCAGGGATCCATGCTGTTAATTGAAGTGCTGGCCGAGTATCTTGATACAACCAGGAATCCCAACTTTGTAGCTGCCTATCTGCCAGGCTGGGCAGTGAAGCCCGGAAGATTTAACCGATTGAAGCCATGTAAAAGTGCCACCGATACTGGATGCTTCATTTCATGGAACTCGAAGAAATGGGGCTCGGTACCTGAGGATTTCGCAATCCCGGCTACCAGATACACAGATGGAGTCTGTATTAATCCGATTACCTGGACCATGGATAACAAGATCGCGGAAGCAGCCGAGCATGCCGGTGCCATTAACTTTGATTTTGACCGTCAGGACTTGAACATGGTTACAGCCCGCTGCGAAGGTGATATGCTCTGGGTAAAGGTGCCGGAGGATTCCGGCTATGGTCCCAAAAGAGGGGAAAAGGAAAACTTTCACGTTGCGGATTACTCTCTATTCTATCTTGATATTCGAAAGAATGTAGAACAACGTCTGAAAGCCCTGGGCCGCTAAAGGATCCGATGTTGTCCGGATACATTATGCTGGAGCCAGACCGCTGGAGCTTTCCGTTATGCGTTTCGGCTCTGCAAGTATCCGTGTACCTGACTCTACGGGAGTCCAATGCAAATACAAGGTCCGGCAATTCCTCCGAGTTGTCCGGGCCATTTTTCAAAATTAGGTTGCCGAAACCTGGTAGTGGTCCAGGCTCCAGGGTAATCAAACCCTGATGGAAATGTACCTTCAGCCTATCACGATCTCTACGTCCATAGCCATGCTTTTTTGCATGGTAGCTATGGTGTACTGTCTGGTGATTCGGAATCGCGGACCGGCCCTTCGCGCTCTGGAGCTGGCATTTCTCTCCATGGCAATCTTTTACGCGGCTGTGGTGTACACCTCTGCAGAAACCCGTCCCATCGGAGCCTACCACAGATGGATTACTGTGGCCAGCGCCATGGGTACTTTGATATTCTTTCATCAGTTCTTCCTGCTTTTTAATGGTGGGCCCATTCAAAAAATACAACGAATCACATTTCTAGCAGAGGTCTTCTTCGCAGTAGGCGTTTCCCTTGTCTTCTTTCTCGATACATTTGATGCCCCGGTTTTCTTTCGCCTGGCCGGGCATTTCTGGGATCTGAAAGCGGACACCGCCGGCAAGGGAGTGGCCCTGCTCTTGCTCTCATTGAACTTACTCTGTCTGGTTACCGGTATCTGGCAGGCTTTCCGGCTTTCAGGGAAGCGCTTAATTGCAGGAATCAGTGCCATTCTTTCGTATCTTTTACAATTAACCGTGCCCATGGTTCTTCTGGCCCTGTATCGTGTGGGCGAACTGGATGCACTGGGATTCAGTATTGGCCTGGCAGGGTTCGCCACCCTGGGTTTCTTCTTTTTCTTTGTATTCTTCGTGACGTATGCAGATTTTCGCGTCTCTCTGAGTATGCGCATCCTCACAGTTGCCCTGGCTCTGGGCCTTTGCACCGCTCAGATCATGACTACGTCTTTGCATACGGCCGCAAGGAATGAATATGCGAACAAGGGTTATCGCATGCTTTCCGAATACGAAGCTACAGATAGAAGACCCGAAGAGGTCCTTTATATTGGAAGTATCCGGGATCGAGACGAATACATCAGTCTGGAAGAAGACAGCGAATCTCTTGCCTGGGGATTTCATAGCCCTCCCGAACAGGATCCAGTTGTTCTTTTTCTGGATAAGGAGAGAAATACAGAGCTTACCCTGCCTTATCTGTCCTACCGGTCTTTAATCCACGATTATCTGCTGGGATGGGTTTCGCTCATGCTGCTTTCTTTCTTGATCCTTACAGCGGGTTTATTGTACTTCATGCGAGTGGCCCTGCTCAAGCCACTGAATTCTCTACTTTTCGCCGTTGATCAGGTTCAGGGCGGAGAACTCGGAGTCCAGCTCAAGGCAGATGGTAACGATGAGCTGGGTCAGCTAAGCAAAGCATTCAATTCAATGGTCCAATCCATCCGCGATGCACGGGATGAGCTTCGGCAATACACAACCAGTCTGGAGCGAACCATTCTGGAATCGGATTCCATGTTCGATGCTGCTCCGGAGGAGCAGAAAATTGGCGATAAACTATTGATTTTCGCCAGTCGTAGCATGCATGCAGCCGTGGATCGGGTGAAACGCATCGCTCAGCGCAGGCAGCCTGTACTGATTACTGGTGAAACGGGAACAGGAAAAGAGCTGATCGCCGCTCTATTACATCATCAGGGACATCCTCAGGGAGCGCCTTTCGTTCCCATTAACTGTGCTGCCGTACCTATTACTCTCTGGGAGAGTCAGATATTCGGTCATGTAAGGGGAGCCTTTACAGATGCCCGTTCCGATTATGCCGGTCACGTGGCAGAGGCGAATGGAGGAACTCTGTTCTTCGATGAAGTAGGGGAGATGCCCCTGGAAATCCAGCCCAAGATACTGCGATTGCTGCAGGAAGGAAAGTATAAGCGGTTGGGGGGGCGCGACGAGCTTCTGGCCACCTGTCGCATTGTCTTTGCCACACACAGAGATCTAAAGTCTATGGTGGCAGAGGGAAGCTTTCGTGAGGATCTCTACTATAGAATAAATGTATTCGAAGTGAGAATACCTCCGCTGCGAGAACGGCGGTCGGACATACCTCATTTGATTTATGGTTTTCTTACCAGATATTCCGAACAAATGGATCTGGATTGCCCGGAAATAAGCGACGAAGCTCTTTCGATGCTGGTTGAGTATAACTGGCCCGGAAATATTCGAGAGCTGGAAAACTGCATTATTCGGATCATGGCCAATCTGGATTCCCATAGAATTGAAGCAAGTGATGTGCCGGAAAGCATGCGAGTAACCGGTGGCGCTGTGTCTCCGCAGGTGCCCCAATCTAGCAACGGTAACGATTCATTCGGATCGGCAGGATTCGAGGAGCAAATCGCCATCTATTCAAGAAGAATGATCGAAGCGGCACTCCATCAGTGCAATGGGAACAAGTCGGAAGCTGCCCGGCACCTGAAGATTTCCCGAGGTAAGCTTCAATACCAGATGCGTCATCTGGGAATGGAATAACTCGTTTTTAACCCCTATCTGGCGCGCTGAGCCCCTGGTAAGTTGCGCTAGTAAGTTGCGATTTTCCTGGGAATAAGAAGTTTGAAAAAAGAGCGGAGGCCGAAGCCTCCGCGAGGGCGAGTTCATGGTCGGTTTCTTAGAGAAGCTACCATGGCGTCGGAAGTGTCGGAAGAGTGTGAGTCCGTCTGGACTTTCTGGTCACGAAAAAGATATCGCATGGATAGTCCAAAAACCAATGCTGTGATAAACATCAGTAAACTGTAAGTCACCGGCACTACGGTCATGGCTGGTTCCTTGAGAATGGTTCCTGTAACGAGAAGAGCTGTGGTGCCGTTCTGAATCCCGAGTTCGAAGGCAATCGTAATGGACTGTTTTCGGTCCAGTCGGATTAGTAGTGCCAGCAGAAACCCGGCAGTGATGGAAATTACGTTAAGCGTAATGGAAGCGGCTCCGGCCTGAGCGAAGAACCCCACCATATGCACCCAGTTCTGGCGGATCAATCCTCCGATGATTGCGAAGAGTATGATCACAGAGAAGACCTTTACATACTTTTCAAATTTTGTGGCCCAGCGGTGTGCATACTTTCGCACTGCCATCCCTATCAGTACTGGAAGTACCGTAATGATGAAAAGCTGAAGGATGGTCTTTCCAATAGGAAGGTTGATGATCTGTCCTTCCCCCAGGAAATGCAGCATGGCATAGTAAGTCAGGAAAGGGAGCGTAAAGGGCTTGATAATGCTGATTAGAGCAGTCATCGTCAGGGAAAGAGCCACATCCCCTTTGAAAATGTAGCTATACATATTCGATGTAGCTCCGGATGGACAGAAGGCAAGAATCATCAGTCCCGTGGCCAGAAGCGGCTCCAACGAAAACAATTCTGCTACACCGAGTCCAATAAGGGGCAGTAGTAGAATCTGGGCCGTGAGGCCTGCACAGACTGCTTTTGGATAGCGAGCAATTCTGGTGAAGTCCGGAATACTTAGCGAAAGGCCCATTCCGAACATGATGATAAACAAGGAGATTGGTAGAACCAACTCCAGAAGAAGCGAACTTTGCATTTAACTCTCCTAAATTAGTTAGATGGTCTGAACAGATACCTCGGGCTTCGATGGACTCCGTCCGTTTATGTGCACAGGGTAGAATTCTATTTTGACAAGGGAAAGGTCGTCGGTAATGGAACCAACCTCTCGCAGGCCATGATAGATAGATTGCAGATCGCCTCTGTGCTTTTCGATCTGTCTTAGAAATACTTTATCGTCTTCGTTGATTGAGCGAATGCCCTCGGTTGCCGGTTCCAGCTCCAGATCATCCTTACCGTCCGATCCCAGGAACATCGCATCTCCAGCCTGAAGTTTGAAGGTGTGGACTATGAATTTGTGTCCCTGGTCTGGCGGCATTCCCAGCCGCCCTTGAACATCTCGCATTCGCAGGAAGCTGGCTCGATTCTTTCGCAGAACGGCAGGGAACGGATGGTCGGCATTTACGAGATACACTGTGCCGCTGGTCTCATCCACCAGGCCCAGGATGGCCGTAATGAGCATATTTCCGTTGAACATTTCGAACACTCGACTGAGTTCTTTGTAGGCAGCTCGCAGCCAGCGTTCCGGGGTGTTGTAAATTTGTGCAGTTTCCTGAGTCTGTCCCCGCTGCAGTATTGCGCCAAATACAGAGCCCAGCACTATGGCGCCGCCTGCTCCTTGAATGGATTTTCCCATTGCATCGGCATTTACGAATGCGGTGAAGGGTCGTCCGTCTATACTGACACGATCCGCCATGGACAGATCGCCCCCGATCTCATAGGATTGATTCTTAAATGTGAATTCTTTCTTCTGTCTTGTGAAGAACTCAATCCCTACGGAATCATTTCGAAAGTTGGCTCGCCCAAAAGGTTTCAGGAGCAATGATGTGAGGTAGTAATCGCCCTGCTGCTGCTCCAACATCTTCTTGAGTTCATGAGTCCTTCGATCCACTTCCGCTTCCAGGGTTTCAGCATGGCGCGCCAGCTGACTTCTTGCTTCCTGGATCGAGGAAACCATCTGATTGAAGGTTTCTGTTAAGAATCCGATTTCATCGTAAACGCGAAAGGGGATTCGAATGCTTAGATCCCCTTCATTTACTTTGCGAATTCCTGAGAGTAGAGATTGAAGCGGGTTCCAGAGTGCTCCCTTAAAGAAAAAACGAAAACCGACCAGAATAACGGCAATCGCCAGAAGCAGCACCACTACATAGCGGCCAATCGCATCATTCATGAAGTCTCTGTAGGAGGAATAGGGAAAGCTTGCCTGGAATTGAACTCCGGAGGTTTTGTCGGTGAAAAGGTATCCGAAGTAGGCTGGCGAGCCAGTGGCATCCATGCGCAGAAATCGAAAGTTATCTGCCTCTAGCCGGGAGCTCTTTAACTCCTGTTCGGAGAGGCCAAGAACTTCTTTGTAGTTTGCCGAATCCCTTTGTGCTGGATTCTCTCCAGCAATATCTGGCTTTCCGTTTCCATCGCCGCTCCCCACTCGTTCAAGCGAAAAGCCTTCTGGTTCTATGCCTGCATGAATGGCCTGGAAGGTTTTCTGAATGTTAACCTGGTCATAGCTTCGTTCCAGCAAAGGTAGTTGAATCAAGGCTGCCCAGTAAAAGAGCAACAGAAAGGAACCAAGACAGACAGCTACAATTCGCCCGATAAACCTTGTCCGATCACTTGTGGTGTTAATATAGAGGACTAGAAGCGAAAAAGCACCCGGCACCATGAAGAAAATGTAAATACTGAGAAAAGTGGAGCGGCTAATGATTCCTGCACGACTCATTCCGTTTGCAACAACAGGTGGGAGCACAAGCAACAGAAAAAGACCCAGAAACATCCAGGCGTGAACTGCACCAGGCTCTCGCCGCGATGCCCTCCAGACTCCGGCAACCATAAGAACCAGTACATAGATAAGGAGCAGAATCCCCAGAGCTTTGTTGGCATCGGGCACGCGGAAAACCCAGCTCTGCTCTGCGGGATCAAAAACGGGTGAAACGCCAGCAGTTCTGTAAATATAAAATCCACAGAACAAAACCCATAGAAAGATCTGAACAGAGAATAGACGTCTGGCCAGAACCGTTGAGCGCGGATTCGGATAATAGAAGAAGAACTGCGTCATGCAGATCAAAGATGGTACCACAAGCAGGACCATCCACCTATGGTAGGCTCCCAGGGGATGCACCAGCACGGAAGCCATAACGAAGGCCAGAGCATGGCAACCTATTAGAAGATATGTTGCTGCCAGAAAGTTAGTGGATACCGCTCTCTTCTGGATTCGCAACAATAGCACTGCCATTACGAACATGAAAATGGCAACGATCAAAGTCCCAAATGTGAAGAATGTTATTTTTAGCATGAACTCAACCCAGCGAGTATAAAGCATGAATCATGCCAGCCGGGCTTGAATTTACTGATTGTCCAAAAACGCGGTTCAATTACT
Source organism: Spirochaetaceae bacterium (assembly GCA_002729885.1). Lineage (GTDB taxonomy): Bacteria > Spirochaetota > Leptospiria > Leptospirales > Leptonemataceae > UBA3465. The sequence continues at coordinate 52,302 of PBUB01000028.1, read as the reverse complement.
GTTTTGCTATTTCTGAGCGCCCTGAATCCGTAATTCTGGAGTGGTCCTCGTCCTACTCCCTTTCCAGGAAGCTTCCCGACGAACACAGGGTGCTGGAAATCAATCGACTGCTCGGAATCGTGCTGCTTGATTTCAATCAATCGATGCTGGAAGCGGTTCTTACGGGCCGGGGATGCTCCAGGAAGCTGGCACAGATCCTGCTAAGCTCAGGTAGCGGTGCGATACATTAAAGCGCAACCGACTGGAGGAATTCAATGCGAAATCAGAAGAAGATGGCTGGATTACTGGTGCTAGTGGCGCTTTGCCATTCAAATCTAGTCATGGCGGAGGACAATAGGAGCGAGGATAATTGGCGATTCATCATTAGTCCTTTTTCAGGGCAGATGAATTTGCAGCTTCGTTCCGCGCTTCCGTTCAATTACACAGATCCAACTACCGGGGCCTCCGTTTCCCCGGCTATTGGTCGAATCACCGGGCTTACACAATCCGGCACTCTGGATCTTGCCGTGGAAGGGGTAGGACCCCAAAAAGGTGTGCAGATGATGCTACGAAGCGATTCGTTGGTGATTTCAGCGGCTTACACACGGGCCGAGGTGAACTTCACTCCGCTTCGAGACTCGAAGCTTCCCATCGAAAACGCTGGAGGCGGGGCCAACGGAAATGTCTATACAGGTTCCATTGAGTATTACTGGAATATCACCGATTCCATCGCTCCAATGGTTGGTTACACTCATACCGGATTTACTGCACATTACAAGGTTACCAATGCACTATTCAAGACTATTGGGACCAATGTATATGAATCATTTCCGGTTATTGACGCGGACGATGGCTCCCATTCCAACGTGGGCAAACTGGGGATTCGAATCAAGCTACCCATCCAGAGCTGGAGCATAACCCCTTATGTTCAATATGCGTCCAATCGGTATCACATTAATACTCGTCCCACCATTGGTCGTTCCGTTGGCCAGGAAAACCTCATACCTACAGATGCAAACGCCATAGTTCAAGCCTGGACCTATGATGGGGTCGGCAGCGCTATCAATGCAGGATCAATGTCTCAGATTCCGCGAGAGGATCGCAGTGGTGGTTTGATCCTATTCATGGACTATAACAAGTTCCTGAGTCTGAACATTAATGCTCGGCGAAACTGGAATAAAGGGGCATGGAACGTTACTACAACGGCTATGTTTTTCTTTCATCCGAATGTTGGGATTCAGACTTCTTATCTCTATGCTGAACCCGAGGTTACCTTGACGTTCAACCGAAGCTGGATAATAGGTCCGGTCTTTACCGCAACATTCTAGTTAGAAATGATCATTACGCAGGGCGTCCGCAGACATGGATTCTAAGAGTAGGATGCCCTTGCGTATTTTCTTTTTATTGGGATGCCCATGCCAAATTTCTCATGGTTAAGGTTTTCCCATTCTTCTAAGTATCCGTCTTCTCCAGGCGAATCCTGGGTAGTGCCTCCGGATAGTTTTCCAGCAGATATTCCAGCAACTTTTCGCGAATGAAGCAGCGCAGATCATAGGTTTCCGGACTACTGTTGGCGGTGGCCAGAATGCGGAGCTGCATATGATCCTTCATAAACTCGGTCACCTGTACCACGCAGACCTCGCCATTCCATAGCGGTGTACTTTCGACTATGGTTCTGGCTACAGTGCGAATCTCCTCCACCGGCATTCGATAGTCCAGATACACGTATACTGTGCCCAGCAGGTCGGCGGACTGCCTTGTCCAGTTCTGGAATGGCTTGTCGGTAAAGTAGTTGATGGGTACAATTAATCGGCGACGGTCCCATAGTCTGATTACTACATATGTAAGGGTTATTTCCTCGATCCAACCCCACTCATTTTCAACAATTACTGCATCGTCTATGCGAATGGGCTGCGTAATGGCGATTTGAATTCCTGCAAAAATAAGGGCGATGCTCTTCTGAGCAGCAAATCCCAGAATGATTCCCAGTACACCGGCAGAGGCCAGAATGCTCACACCAAATTCGCGCACCTGTTCAAAGGAGAGCGCAGCAGTAATTATGGCAAGGAACAGTATAAATACAATGGCGATGCGTTCAATGATCCTTACCTGTGTGTGCACCTTTCGAGCAGCCAGGTTGTCGCTGGTCTGCATATTGAATCGGCGTAGATAGAGTCGGGAAAAACCCAGCATCATCCGAATTCCCAGAAGCGCTGCCAGGGCAATGCCAGAAAGAAAGAGTACCTGATTGTAAGCGGAGGCAACCTGTTCGGGCACCGGCCCGTAAGCTAACAGAAAATTTCCTGCCACAACGGTTAGAAAGAGAGCCAGGGTTCCGGGATTTCGCACCAGTAATTCCCAGAGCATGCGATTACGACCGTAATCCAGCATCAAGATGCCGGCGTATCGCAGAGCGAATCTAAGGCCCAGAACTATCAGTGCAATGCTCACCAGGCCAAGTATTAGGCGATTGTTCTCTATAAGTGCGAAGGAGACCAGGGGGAGTCCATTCTGCATATCTACAGTTTAAGCAAAGAAATTGGCCCGGGCCAGTGAAATGCAAGCGGGGAACGTCGATGTATTCTAGCAACCAGGTAGCATAATACAGGGATATTCCTGGCTTTCGTTTCGCACATTTAGTGCTTGCCGAATCCCTGATCCGGCAAGAGTTATCCAGAAAAATCTGGCCTGCAATGGGAGGCGTCATGATGCTGGGGCAGGGGTTTGGCCACAAGGCTTTCGGTTTTTTTCGTTTTCCATTCCATGGGTTGTTACTTTCGGCCATTGCGATTGTAGTCTTCTCTCAGTTTTCTCTACCGGCTCAACCTCTGGAGCCGGATGTGGTGGGTGAGCCGGACACCGCCTCTGAAGAGGAACCGGCACCTTCTGATTTTAGATTGGCCATTAATCCCGGAGTGGTCCTGGGTCACGAAGATCTGGTAATCAAGAAAGGTCAGGAGAGCGCTGTTGGATCTTTCGCAGAGATGGATGGAGGTTCTCGACCCTCCTGGCATGTTGATCTAACCACCGCGGACTGGAAGCTCGAGGATTTCGTAGGTATCCATTTGCTTGCCTGGGCCGGCAATCTGGAATTCAAGAAACAGATGATCAGCACTCTGGATGAGCAGGGGCAGCCAGATCGAATCAGTAGCGATCTTGGGACTCGTATGACCGGTTATTACACCGTCATATCACCGGTTCTGTATGTTGGTTCGAATAACAGGTACGACGGATTTCGCTTTGGCTTTGGATATGGTGTTCAGTCCATGCGCATCTCAGGGAATTTTATTTTTCAGAACGAAGATCAAAGGGTACTCCTGTTCTCCCAATCGGCCCCGGATCGATCTGACTTTGTGCGAAACTTGCAGCAGACCACTCTTTTTTCTTCAGGTTTCAATGTTACCGGCGGCGATCCTATTGCTTCTTACTTGATCCTCAATCTGCAGCAGCCCTGGGGATTGGAGACCTACGGAAAATATATTCTATTCCGGGACGGATTCAGCATTCGCGGAAATAACCTGGTGTTACTGAACTATCTAACCCGAGGAGCACCTGCAGGAAAATTGAATCTATCCCTGGAAGAAGCCTACGGAGCCATTTCCCTGGGGAGAAACAATGTCAACATTACCAGAAAAGCGGCGGGTACAGGCTTTATGTTTCTTTCCTGGGGTACCGGTATTCTCTGTCCCACAGATGCCTGCATTTTCCAGGGAAGCTATGGAGTTACGTTTTTTAAAGAAAGGGAATTGCATCTGCAATTCCATCAATTCCGCTTCTCCTATTCCATCAGACTGATTCTACTGTAAGCCAACGCCCATGCCTATGCCTTAACCGGACTTTTTTTGCATCGTCTCTTTCACAATTTGATGCAAGCCTGCATGGATTTCTTTCAATGAATCCAGTAATTCCCGGGCATAGTCCGGATCATTATAAACAAAAACCGCGGCCTGATGGAGCACCAGGTAGTAAAAGGCCAGCCTTGCCTCTACTTTTTCTTTAAAGCGATCCATCACCGTGCCCAGGTCCTTTTCCAGGCGATGGGTCTCTCTCTGTAGCTGGCTCACCTCATCCCGGTTTAGTCGGCGAAGCCCGGGGTACTGTGAGCGCGCCATCATGTAGGCTGGAAGCCATAGCAAAACTCGATCCAGATCATTGTCCTTTTCTTCACCTAGCTGCTGCAGAGTTTCCTGAACTATTCCGGAGTATGAATATGCCGGATCAAACTGGCCTGGCTGTATTATGAATCCATCTCTGTAGAATCCCAGTCCTCTTTCTGCGAAATCTTGCTCCCCATCGTTCAAGAAGCATTCGGCCAGCAGAAAATGAATTCCAGATCTTCCAGGTTGAATACGCTTCGCATACTGAAGAATCTCCTTCGCATTTTCATAGTCCTGAATGCGAATGAGACATTTTCCCAGTTCTTCCAGATCCGAAAAATCTGGATGGGCCATACCTTCTCGCTGGAACTTCTGTCGGTACTGTTCGGCCGCACGTCCCAGCACAGCTTTCATAACTGCGCGAAGGCTCTTTGTATTGCCAAAGCCCTTTTCTTCGGCCACTTCCTGGAACGAGTCCCAGGCTTCCATAAGTCCGGTGCCCGGTCTTGCAGGCTCGGAGGAAGTGAGCTGTTCTTTACGAATGGCCCAGTAGCCCGAGGCATAGAAACCTGCCATATATTCGGTGGTATCGGGCTCAGCCTCCAGAAGGGTGCCGAACTCGGATTTGGCCTCTTCAAAGTGAGCGGCCTGAAGGCTGAATAAAGCTTCTTCGAAGGAGGCCATGCATTACTATCGATAGTTGTCGAAAGTCACCGCATAGGGTAGATCAGATTCGCGGAGGTGTTTCATCACTGATTGAAGATCGTCTTTGCTCTTGCCGGTAACTCGAACGGCATCACCCTGGACTCTGCTTTGAACCTTCAGTTTGGTTTCTTTGATCAATTTATTAACCTGTTTGCACTGGTCCTGCGTTAGTCCGTTCTGAACATCCACTTTGCATTTTACCTGACCAGATACATTCGTATCCAATTCGCCAAAGTTAAATGCTTTCAGGTTAAGATCTCGTTTTACCATTTTGCTCTGAAGCACATCAATCAGTTGTTTCATGTGCAGCTCATCGGAGCTTTCCATTGCCAGGGATTCTTTCTCTTTTTTAATGCTTACATCCACTCCCTTGAAATCGAAGCGGTTGTTCACTTCCTTCAAAGTCTGATCAATGGCGTTGGCCAGTTCCTGCTCGTCTACTTTGCATGCTACATCAAATGAATATTCTGCCACTTTTGTCTCCCGTTGTCCTGTGAATCAGGACCTGTAATCTCTTTTTACTGTTTAAGGACGGATTCGCATCTAATTTCTATTTGCCCAATTGGCTTGTTTGCTATCTGGCTTCACTTGCAGCCATCATGGATTCGATTTCAGAATCCGCTTTCTTGAGAGCATCCGCCAACGAATCCGCATCCGGCCCGCCAGCCTGGGCCATGTCCTTTTTGCCGCCACCTTTGCCACCGATTACCGGGGCCGCATTACGAATCAAGGCCCCGCAGTCGATGCCAGCATCTACTGCCGACTTTGTGGCCATAAAAACAAGCATGGCCCCTTTCTCGGTTTTTGCTCCAATCAATACTACGCAATCACGTTCGCTCTCTTTGAGTCTATCTCCAGCCTGTCTGAGAATCTGCGCATCCAGTCCGTCTTCCTGCAAGGAAAACACTCGAACCTTACCTCTTTTTTGCTCACTGGCTCTTGCCTTTTCTACAATAGCTTCCAGATCCACAGATTGACTGTTGATCTTCTTTTCCAGCTTCAGTCTGGCCTTTTGTTTCTCTCGGAGTTCTTCGTCAACAGTTCTCAATTGACTCTGTAACTTAAGGACTCCGGCCGCACTTTCCAGAGTGGATTGAATTTCGGATGCAGATGGTATTTCCATTTCCGGTTTTATGGACTCAACTTCCCCGGAAAGCTCTGCGGCCTCTTCGGACTTGTTGTCCGATAATAGGTTTTTCATGCCCTGCAAAGCGCCTTCCAGGTTGGATTTTTCCAGCTGGAGCCTGTGAAATTCCTGTTTGAAGTAGTCGGCAACTCCGGGCCCGGCCACTGCTTCAATGCGTCTGTTACCGGCACCGGGGCTACTCTCTTTTAGAATGTGAAAATACTGAATCTGTCCTGTGCGATCCACATGGCATCCACCGCAGAATTCGATACTTAGATCTCCGCCGCCCATGGAGACAACACGTACTTCTTCGCCGTACTTTTCTCCGAAGGTGGCCAGAGCTCCGGACTCCTTCGCCTTTTCTATGGGCAATACTTCTGTTGTAACCTCTGCATCGCTGGCGATCGCCTGATTTACCTGCTTTTCAATTTTTTCCAGATCCTCCGGAGAGATGCGATTGGGATGCGAAAAGTCAAATCGAAGATAGTTATCTGCCACAAGAGAGCCAGTCTGCAGAATGTGGTCTCCCAGGATATCTCTCAAACTTTTGTTTAGCAGATGCGTGGCGCTATGATGTCGGGTCAGTGCCAGTCGTCGCTCTTCATCGATTTCCATGTCTACGGACTGGCCTTCGGAGATTTCGCCGGTTTCCATTCTACCCAGATGCAGGATTAAATCGCCTTTTTTTCTGGTATCTTCTACGCGAAATACCCCTGAATCGGAGCGAATCCAGCCTTTGTCCCCCAGTTGTCCGCCACCTTCTGGATAAAAGCAGGTCTCTTTCGTTATGACCATGCATCGCTCTTTGCTGGGTGCTTTCAGAGCGGTTCCTGTGTGATCTCCTTCGGCAAGGGCTTCCACTGTACTCTTGCGCTGAAAATCATGATAGCCTTCGAAGTCTGTGCGATGACCCGTAGGAAGTTTGAGATCCGAGGGCAATTGAACATCCGCCCACTTCGATGCGGACTGAGCCATTTCGCGCTGATGTTCCATTTCCTTTTCGAATTCCTTTAGATCCACTTTCATGCCGGCTTTCTCCGCCAGCTCAATGGTCATCTCCAGAGGAAACCCATAGGTATCATAAAGCCGGAATGCCTGGGAGCCAGAGAAGGTTTTCGCCTTCTTCTTCTGATGTTCATCCAGATACTGCTGCCAGATCTTCATTCCTGTATCCAGAGTACGGAGGAATCGTTTCTCTTCGTCTTCCAGGGTCTTTTGAATCTTATCTGCAGATTTCTTTAGTTCTGGATAGAACTCATCATAAATATCTACAATGGTAGGCACCAGACTATACAGCAGAGGGGCCGAAACGCCCAGTTCCCGGGCAAACAGGCAGGCCCTTCGCAGCATCCTGCGAATTACATAACCTCGTCCATGGTTATCCGGAAGTATTCCATCGCCTATGGCGAAACTGGCGGATCTCGCATGATCTGCAATGACCCGGTAGGCAGACAGAATATGATAGGATGAATCTTCGGAGGGAGCTTCCAGACCCATTGCCAGAATGGACTCTTTTGTTCTTTCGCGTAGCTGGATGAGCTCCGAAGTTTCGTATACGCTTTCAGTGCCATTTAATAGAGCAACGATTCGCTCCAGTCCGGCACCGGTATCAATGCCTTTGGAGCGAAGAGGAGCCAGATTGCCTTCCCGGTCCTGATTGTACTGATTGAAAACCAGGTTCCAGTACTCCATGAATCGATCGCAGTCATTTCCCGGTGCGCATGTTTCTGGATTTCCGCATCCGCCTTCCTCGGCGCATTTTTCCGGACCTCGATCCAGATAGAGTTCTGTACACGGACCACAGGGCCCCGAGTCGCCGGCCGGACCCCACCAGTTATCTTCTTTTCCCAGGCGAGTAATTCGCTGTTCCGGCACTCCGATGTCCATCCATAGATCTTTGGTTTCATCATCATCGGTGTAGATAGTAATATGAATCTTCTCCGGGTCCAGTTTGAGAACCTCTGTAGAGAATTCGTAGGCCATGGCCACGGCCTCTTTCTTGAAGTAGTCACCAAAACTGAAGTTACCGAGCATTTCGAAAAAGGTTAAATGTCGGGCGGTTTTTCCTACGCTTTCCAGATCAGTGGTGCGCAAACATTTCTGAATGGTAACTACTCTTCCTGAAGGAGGATCTTCGGATCCTTCAAAATAGGGCTTGAACGGCACCATGCCAGCCGAGGTAAAGAGCAGGGTGGGGTCGCCCGCAGGTAGCAGGCTGGCTGAGGGAAGCTTTAGATGCTTCTTTCCTTCAAAGAATTTATACCATTCGCGGCGCAAAGTGGCGGGCGTCCAATCCATAACAGGACGGTGCTTCGGACTGCTTTTTCCAGTCAATCCAATCGGATGGCTATTGTTTTGCATGACGTGCTGACTCCCGGTTCCAATTTGACCATCGACTCCATGAACGGACTGCGAAAAGCCCTCATTTCAGGCCTTCTGGGCCTATGCTCTCTTCTCCTGTCCTGCGGCTGGATGGGAGAGGAACCTCTAACTTTCCTGGAAGGGGAACAGGTCATTTCCCGCACCGATGCCCTGGACCAGCTCAAGCTTGGTGTCGTTGTGCATTCCCAGGGATGCCCGATCATGGAACCTGCGGCTCAATACAGCCTGAACGGTGAATTTCAGGATATACTCAGTCGTACTCATTATTATAAGAGTAAAGTGGACCAGTGTTTCGTACTTTTAGTAGCCACTCCCTGTCCATCCGCCACCAATACCACCATATCCGCCAATTTCTATGAAGCGATTGTTCGCTCCTGCAATCCCGGACCTGCTACCTGACTTTTGCTCATAATTCCGGCATCTTCGCAGAAATCCGTGCTTTCCTGTGCAGAAACCGTGGGTTCCCTGCAATAGTAAATATCCCGGGACGGTCCGGATAGGGGTTCATTCTCCACCTTTTCATGTCCGGGTCCTTTCCTGGCAGGCCCGGTAGAGATCAAGGAACCTGAAGTTTTGAACTCTGCCATTTTCGGGCCGGATTATTTCCGAAAGAGTAGATTCTCGCCGGAAGTGGACCACCCCGCTGCGCCGCATGAGACGTAATGGAATCGGCTTTTTTTTCCAGAAATTGAGCATTTTTTCTGGATTTATTCCCGCGCTCCATTTATTCTCAGCGATGGGGAGCCGAAGCTTCCATTGGGAGAACTCGAATGAAACGGACCCTGTTATATTCAATAAGCGCGGCGCTGCTTCTAACAAGCGCACTACTGGTTCCTACCTTTGCTGAAGATCCGGCGGAAGAGGAAAAGAAAGAAGTGGATCCGATGCGGACCTGTGATGATCGATCCAAGCAGGATGCACTGAACAGTGTGCAAAAAGAGCAAGGATTGATCCTGGCTGAACAATCCTGGGGGAACAATCCTCAGGAATCCCAGTATCGATCCGAGGTTACCCGACTTCTAAAGCTGGAAATCGAAAACGTAGGCAAGGCAGTAGAGGATATCGAAGCCAAGCACAAAGAACTGATTCGATTGGATCGGTTCAGTGGACTGACCAATTATCAGGAAATTGTCCTGGAGGACAATCCTGGCTCCTGGAGAAACGGAATCTTTGTAAACTCCAAAAAGGTTCTGGCCATGCACTATGGTCCCAACGGAGAGCTAAAGTGCCTGGTGCTGGATTCCATGGAGCGAGGTGTTTACAATACAAGCCTCTGGACTCGCAAGGTGCTGAAGATGTATTATCCCTACATTCAGACCATGGAGCTGATTACCAGAAAGCAGCATTATAATCCGGATCCAGAAACCCTGGAAAAAATGTCTCCGGAGGTTCAGTTGCAGGCATTCCGGCTGGTTTTCTCCAACCTGAGAACGGCCCTGTATTCCATGGACATGATGATTGCTGCTTATTATGATCGCAGAAATAAAAGAAATGAGTGGCAAATCGATCTTTGATTTCGTCTATTTAAAAGAAGCCCGGAGTTCAGGGCTTTCAACTCGCAATATCTGAACACTTCTCCCGCTCAGGCCCCGAAAGGGGCCTTTTCTTTGTACATCTGGACCGTTGCTCAAGGGCGGCCCCTTGAGTTTTCGCCTGTAACTGCATTGGATACCTATTCGGCGGCTGAGGGAGGCATCGCCCCGGATTGGAGGATTCTTTAAGGCCCGGCCTGAGTCAGTCACAGACTGCTAATCTGCCAAAAACGGTTTTACGTGCCTGCTTCCAGGGCAAATCTGGCCTCAATGGCTCGCATTCGTTCAACTACCATACTCTGCGTCCGTCGCAACGGTCAAACGGCGATCGGAGGCGATGGTCAGGTTAGCATGGGCAACACAGTAATGAAAGGTGGGGCCCGGAAAATCCGTCGTCTGGATGGAAAAGATATCGTAGCAGGCTTTGCCGGTTCCGCCGCAGATGCCTTTACTCTATTTGAGCTCTTCGAGAAGAAAGTGGAGCAATACAGGAGCCAGCTCAGCCGAGCCGCTGTGGAACTGGCCCGGGAGTGGAGAACGGACCGTATGCTTCGTCGTCTGGAAGCGCTGCTAATTGTTGCCGATCCGAAAGAAGCCTTTTTAATTTCCGGAACCGGGGATGTAATTAGCTCCGACGATGGTATTCTTGCCATAGGCTCCGGTGGTAACTACGCTCTGGCAGCAGCCAGAGCCCTTCTCGAAAACACGGATATGAGCGCCCGGGATATTGTTGACCGAGCCATGAATATTGCCGGCGACATCTGTGTATTTACGAACAACAACATTAGTATTGAAGTGCTGGAGGATTCCTGATTCGCCGGGAGCCCAGCCAGAGGAATTCATGTCAGATCATCTAGAAGAAAGGATTAGCGTGGAGACCATGACACCCACGCAGATAGTTGGCGAACTGGACAAGTATATTGTTGGTCAGCGAGATGCAAAGAAAGCTGTGGCCATCGCCATTCGAAACCGAGTCCGTCGTCAGCGCGTGGAGGATTCATTTCTCCAGGAAGAAATCTATCCCAAAAACATTGTAATGATTGGTCCCACCGGTTGCGGTAAGACCGAGATTGCCCGCCGCCTGGCTAGATTAAGCGGGGCTCCCTTTGTTAAAGTGGAAGCCACCAAATACACTGAAGTTGGTTATGTTGGTCGAGATGTTGAGTCCATGATTCGGGATCTGGTATCCGGTGCTGTGAACCTGGTAAAAAAGGAGTTCCAGGCCACCGTAGAAGAACAGGCGAGAAAGAATACAGAGGAACGCATACTGGATGCACTGCTTCCCGGTTCCAGCTCTAAATCCAGCAGTGCCTCTTCATCAGGTGGAATCGGCGATCTGAGCGATTTCGCACGCAATTTGCAGAGGTCCTTTGAGCAAATGACCGGTCAGGGCAGCTCTTCTGAATCGCAATCCGCCGCAAATGCAGAAAGCGCCCCTGTTCAGAGCACAGCGTCATCCGATGGAAACGGCCAGGAAGATGCAGAGAAAAAGGCGCGAGTCCGGGAATTGATGCGCCAGAAACTGAAGGCCGGAGAATTCGATGACAAGGAAATTGAAATCGAAGTTTCCAGCCAATCTTCGCCCATGGTTCAGGTATTGTCCGGACCAAACATGGAAGAGATGGATATGCAGCTCCAGAACATGCTGGGCGACATCATGCCCAAAAAAAGCAAGCGGAGAAAGGTATCTGTAGAAGATGCGCGAAAGATCCTTTTTAATGAAGAGCTGGAGAAGCTCGTTGATCCAGAAAAGGTACAGTCCGAGGCCGTACGTCGCACCGAGCAACTTGGTATTGTGTTTATCGATGAAATTGACAAGGTTTGCGGAAAGAATGCGGGGGGCAGTCCGGATGTAAGCCGGGAAGGCGTTCAGCGAGATTTACTTCCCATTGTGGAAGGCGCCACTGTGAATACGCGACATGGTCCGGTAAAAACCGATCATATACTGTTCGTGGCTGCCGGTGCATTTCATGCCACTCGCCCATCGGATCTAATTCCTGAGCTGCAGGGACGTTTTCCCATTCGAGTGGAACTGGAAAAGCTAACGGAGAAGGACTTCTTACAGATCCTTACCGGCCCGGAGAATTCCCTGACGCGTCAGGCTCAGGCTTTGCTGGCAACCGAGGATGTGGATCTTACTTTTTCTGACGACGGCCTGGAAGAAATCGCATCCGTGGCTTTTCGCGTAAATGATCAGACCGAAAACATTGGTGCCCGCCGACTGCATACTATAATGGAGCATCTACTTGAAGAGGTGTCCTTTCAGGCCCCGGATATCGAAAACAAGAAAGTGGTGGTGGATCGGGCCTTTGTGCAGGATCGACTGCAATCCATAGTGGAGAATCGAGATCTGAGCCAGTACATTCTGTAGTCGAAGGCTGTAGTGCGGCTCTTAGGAGCCACAGGTTTCGCAAAAAACATGGAAGAAAACAAAGAATCCAAGAGTGCCGGGGATCCGGCAGAGAAATCGTCCAACGGTGCCCCTTCGCGTCCAACTGAATCGCGAGAATCATCTGCAGGATCCGGCGAAAGCAAACTTGAGGGCCTGGATCTTTCCAGGCTAAGTGGCTTTCTGCAGAAATGGGCCATTCGCGTTCTGCCGGAACAGAAGCCTCCTCAGGAAGTACCTCCGGCGCCGGACTCAGGGTTCTCCATCGCACTGTTTCTATTGAAGTTACTCCCCTGGGTTACCGGAGTAGGCTTTCTTCTGTCCATGTTCTGGGACTTCAGCGGCACAGTAACCCTGCCGTTTCGAGATCATACCCTGGAATTGAAAGGACTGCTTCGCATGCTTACCGTATCCGGGCTCATCGGATTCGGAACCAACTGGGTGGCCATCAAGATGCTATTTCATCCCAGACATAAAAGGCCTCTACTGGGACAGGGACTTATTCCATCCCGCAAAGAACGCATCGCGCTGAAGCTGGGTGAATCCATCAGTCGAGAAATCATCAATCCGGAGCTCATTCTGGAGCAGATTCGGGAATCCGGACTTATTACTCATCATCGGGAAAACCTTACGCGAACCATTCGAGAGGTCATCAATCAACCTGAGTTTGTAAACGATGTCATTGATATGGCGGAGCATTACATTCAGGGCTTCATTCGCTCGGATGAATTCAAGAGAAACATCAAACAATTCGTAAAGGGCATCGACTTCGAAGATGTAGGCGGACTGGAAAGTGGAGTACTGAAGCTGTATCGGCTTTTTTCCGGGGACAAGGATGTAAGCGAAAGACTGGAAGAGCTGGTAGATTCCATGACGTTTACCATGGATCATTATGAAGACCAGCTCGTGGAGTATCTGCATCATCTGCCAGAAATGATGGAAAAAAGAGGCGATGTTCTGGAAGAGGCAGTTTTGAACGGCGTACTCTTCCTGGTTGAGCAAATCAATGTCCAGGAAATCATCACCGACAACCTGCGAAAGCTGGATGAAATTCGCCTGGAAAGATTGCTTTTGAATTCCACTTCCGATCAATTACAATACATCCAGTACCTGGGATGTTTTCTGGGTATTCTGGGAGGATTCTTGATCTGGGAACCTCTGGTAACGTTCCTGATACTGGGAACTATCGTAGGGTCCATATTCGGTCTGGATTATCTCCTGCTAAGAATGTCACGAAAGTAACCCGGTTCGAACGGTTCTTGCAGCATGGAACGGCAGGTATTCTTGCATCGAAGCGCTGTCGAATAGCTGTGCGAAGCGCCAGTGCGTTTTAGAATCCGGCGGAAGCAGTCTAAACGAAGAGGCCATTCTCATTCTCGGTTAATCATTGATTTGCTCAATGATCCTTCCTCGATGACCCCACCGAGTATTCTCCAAAGGATTGGATCTTCTTTTCCAGGAAATCAGCGTAGGGTACCAGCTCTCCCTCACGATACGATCCGGAAATTGCCCCGCCTTTGTAAGGCCAGGGAATGAGAGTGCCGGGGGATGGCTCAAAGAAAAATGGCATACTGAGTCTGGAGCCAGAAGGAGTTCGCACTCGATGTCTTGTGGCTTTCAATCTATGGCCACTCAGGAATGCCAGAAGATCTCCGAGGTTCATGACGATGGCCCCTTCTGTTGGCGGAACTTCCCTCCACTGGCCATCCGGAAAGAGCGCTTCCAGTCCTCCGGTATTGTCCTGAAAAAGAAGAGTGATAAATCCTGAATCTGTATGATCTGGAGTGGAGTAGGTTAACTCGTTTGGCGACTGAAAAGACTGCGACTGTGTATTCCCAGGATAATGTATGATGCGAAAGGTGGACATACCGTCGGCGAAATCCTTTTGCATCCAGTCCTGTCTGTGGCCCAGGTAAAGACCCAGAAGCGAAAGCATGTAAAGCCCCAGTCGGGTAAGCTCTGCATGCATTTTCTTGAGGGTAGCTTCAAATCCCTGGATCTCCGGCCACCTTAACGTTTCCGGGAACCGCGAATCCGGGGAACTACATTGACCGAACTCAAATCCTTCTTTCTGAGATGGATCTCCGGCAATTACAGGGAAGTAGCCGCGATAGGAATTACTATTGGAAGGCAAAAATCGCTGTGTGGCAAATTTGATCTTTGCTTCGCTTTGTAGATCAAAGAATTCCTGGCACATAGAAAAGCACCGATCACTCAGCCCTTGCTGGATGCCATGATTCGTCAGGATCAAAAAGCCAGACTCTGAAGCAGCTTTTCCCACTGTTTCTATCAGAGCCTGGTTTCCGGGGAGATCGGGCCTATTCTTCAGATCCATCGCTGGAAAATAACTCATCTTATTCCAGAGGACTCCTCCGCACAGGAAAGCAATCAAAAAGCCATTTTTTTACTCCAGATGCAGCGCTCAGTTTGCTACTTCGGCGCGAAGGGCCTGCATCCCATTTTCCACGGTAACAATCGGTTCGTAGCCCAGTTCCTGTCTCGCCCGGTCAATCCGAATGGTGCATTCGCGGCCCATTAGATCCGTGGGAAAGCGCATAAGAGGTGGTTCCGATTTCGCTCCAACCATGCGAAAGCTACCTTCCACCAGGCGGGCGGCAGTGCTGGCCAACCAGGCCGGAATCTTTTTCTCAGGAAGGCGCACTCCCTGGGTATCCATCATAGCCGTCAGAAACTCTTTAAACGTTCTATTTTCACCATCGGTTATGAAATAGGCCCGCCCGCTGCGGCCTGCCGTTAGCGCAAGTTCTACAGCATGTACCAGGTTATCGATGTATGTGGTGGAGGTAAGTGCTGTTCCCCCTCCGATCCACATGAACTTTCCTTCATCCACCATTTGTTTTAATACCCTGCGAACCGACGTGTCTCCTGGCCCCCAGACGAAACGAGGACGTAACACAATCCTTTCCATCCCGGATTCATAGTTCAAAACCAGCCTTTCTGCCTCTCCTTTGCTTTCGCTGTACAGGTAAGGAGTTCTGGCCGGATAGGGATAGGTTTCATCGATCTCGTGCATGTTCTGGCCACGAAACAGGGCAGCCTCGGTGCCCATGTGAATGAATCTGCGAACACCGGCCTGGCTGGCCGCATCAAGCAGTGCACGGGTTCCTTCTACGTTTCCCTTAAAGAAATCCTTTCGGCTCCCCCAGGGGCCAACGAAGGCGGCACAGTGAACGATGCAATCCACTCCGGTAAGATCAATGCCCTCCAGGTTATCCAGGGATCCCCGAACCGGTTTCGCGCCCAGACCCTTAATTCTGGCATCGCTAGATTCAGATCGGGACATGGCCAGGATCGTATGCTTGTGGGCCAATTTATTGACTATGGCTCCTCCTACGAATCCGGAGGCACCTGTGATAAATAGTTTCATGGCTATATTCTACAATAAATAGACTGGAAATCGACCGGATTCATGATCCGGGACTTTTTCGATTGCCTGCTTTTTGCCATGGGCATCCTTCGAACTGTGATCTTCTGGGCCATTCCGGTACTCCTGGGCTCTTTGCTGAGCTTTTTGCTTTGCATGGGTTTTCTCATTCGGCCTCAGAAGCGCCTTCCGGATATGGCCGGTGCGGGAATGATGGTTTCTCTTGGAGTCTGGCAGGGCCATACTGGATTGATTCTATCTAGAGTTCCGGATTCGGTGCTGGTCTGGACTGGAGCAATACAGTTTCTTGCCGCCCTGGTATTTCCACTTCTATTCTGGACCTACGGTTCCCGGCTCTTGAGACCGGACAGTTCTGCGATGCTGGCTCGCCGTTTGCTCATTGGCATCCCACTTGTGGGAATGGCATTGATTCTATCTCGTCTGGAAGCTCTGACTCTGGAGGCCTTTTCCAGGCTATCCATAGCACAGTGGTCCCATCCGGATTCGCCCCATCGTGATTGTTTGCTCTATACAATTTCCTATCTACCCCGGTTGGCCTCTGTATTGGTGGCCCTTCAACTAATCTGGATTGCCTGGAGAAATCGAGAGCTGGTGCCGGGTCCGGCCAGATTCTGGATTCCCATGCTTGCCGGCATGGGTGGTCTTGGAACAGCCATTAGCGTCTTTGCGCAATATCGGCTGGCACTGGATGGGCCATGGCATGGAATGGGTGCGGCCATTATCACCTTTTCAGTATGCGGATTATTCCTGTATTTACAGCGATTCCCTGCGGTCAGCAGGGTTCGAAAGCTCAGCACGGATTCGCAGTCGCTGATTCAGGAAATTCAGAATCTCATGGTCCAGGAAAAGCTTTTTCTTGTGGAAGATTTAAACCTGGCATCTATGGCTCAGGCATTGTCTGAAAAGCAACCTGTGTCCCGCGAAATGCTTTCCGGGATCATCAATGCTCACTGGAAGCAAAACTTCAATCAATTCGTCAATGGATACCGCGTAGAGGAAGCCTGTCGTAGGCTCAGGCAAAGCGATGACAGCATTCTTGGCATCGCCATGGATGTGGGTTTCAATTCAAAGTCAGTGTTCAATCAGGCTTTTCGCAACCGAACCGGCCTTTCTCCCGGAGAATACCGAAAAAAGCATCGGCCTATGGAATCCGGGACGTGACGGCTCACAGTCGTTGCTTTGCCGGTCCTTCTTCTGACTGAATCCCTTTTGCAGAGCGGTGTGCGAAAGACTCAACAGTGCATGAATCTTCTGATAGGCGCACCGTGCGGACAGAAGCAGGAAGGCAATCCTGCTAAACCTGTAAGTGATGGACGAACAATCAGAAGGAATAATGAGCGATGAATGATGGTCTTCTGCAGGAATAATCAGCGATGAGATTACTATTCGATAATTCTACTTGTCACAGGTAGCATGTGAAAGACTATTCAGGTAAATCCTATGGAGTATCTGCACTATTATCAGGACAAGATAGTCTTCGAAACATTACAGCATTGTTTGATTCTGCTATATAGTCTACCGTTTGCACTGATTCTGGGGGTGGGCACAGGCTTTCTGGTAGCAGATAGGCCATTTCTTAGATCTGCAGTACTTGTGATATCCAGTGCGATAATGACCGTACCTGGATTGGCGCTGTTTGGCATAATGGTCGTGGTACTTGCTCCGCTACAAATGGGTATAGGTGTTGCTCCTGCGGTGGTGGCCATAACACTCTATTCTCTATTGCCGGTGGTACGAAATACTACCACGGCACTGAATTCAGTGGATCCCTCTGTGATTATGGCAGCACGATCCATGGGAATGACATCCAGACAGATTCTGTTTCGCATCAAGGCTCCGCTCAGTATTGCTACCATTATGGCAGGGGTGCGTAATGCAATAGTTATGGGAGTCGGTGTGGCTGCCTTTGGATTTATGGTGGCTGCTGGTGGGCTTGGGTACTTCATCTTCTCCGGTATTGCTCGAAGCAACTTGCAGATGGTACTGACCGGGGCCGTATTGATCTCTGTACTGGGAGTAGGACTCAACTATCTATTTCTCTATCTCGAAAAAAGGATTCAACCGGATCATGATCGAATTCAATAATGTACATAAACGATTCGACGAAACTGTTGCCGCAGATGGGATCAATATCGTATTTCCCGATGGCGAGATTTCCGTTCTTATCGGTCCATCCGGATGCGGTAAGACCACGCTGATGAAAATGATTAATCGGCTGGAGAATCCAGATTCGGGTACTGTGTCCATCAATGGCAGCCCGGTAGGCGAAAGGGACCCAGTGGAGCTCAGGCGAAGCATCGGATATGCGATTCAGGAGGTTGGACTTTTTCCTCATTATACCATCTATGACAACGTGGCTCTGGTGCCTGGATTGCTGAAGTGGCCGGCTGCGAAGACAAAGGAAAGAGTAATGGAGTTGCTCGATCTGGTGACTCTGGACGAAAGCTATGCGGATCGGTATCCTGCACAGCTTTCGGGAGGAGAGAGACAGCGCGTAGGTCTGGCCCGAGCGCTGGCTGCTGACCCTGATATCTTGCTTATGGATGAACCGTTTGGAGCCATCGATCCCATCAATCGAGGAACCATTCATAATACATTTCTTGGCATACAGGAAGAATTGAAAAAGACCATCGTCTTTGTTACGCATGATATGCAGGAAGCGGTGAAGCTAGGCGATAGGGTGGCTATCCTGAATCAGGGTCGTGTAGTTCAATTTGATACTCCCGAGCAAATACTTTCCAATCCAGAATCGGACTTTGTGGCCGAGCTACTGGGAAAAGACCGCAGAATCCAGATTCTTTCCCTGAAGAAGAACCTCGAATATGCTAGCATGGAAAATGTAGTTACATTGCCTTCTGGATCGACGTCCGAAGATGTGCGCATGCAGCTGGAAGAGAAAGGGGAGAGCATTGCATTTCTTGTTTCACCGACCGGGCAACTGACGGCCAGATACTATCTGGATGGGGCCAGGATTCGCCTGGATGAAAAGCCATTGCATCTGGATCGCAAAATGGACTTACGCGAAACGCTGTCCATTATGCTGGAAACCGGCGAAAGGTTATTACCTGTTACCGGGAAGCAGAGATCGTTTCTGGGGGTGATTCGGCTGGAACATCTAGTGGATGAGGTGGCCAGCCTGTGATCTGGGATTACGCTCTGGAGAATGCAGATCGGGTTAGCTTTCTGTTGTTGCAGCATCTGGGACTGTTCGCATTATCCATGGTTCTTGCTGTAATCACCGGTCTCGTGCTTGGAGCGCTGGTTGCATCGCCTGCTCTGCAGCGCTATAGTAGAACGGTGCTGTCGATTTCGGCAGCCACACAGGCCATTCCTCCTGTGGCCGTAATTGCGCTGGCCTTTCTATTTGCTGGCATAGGAGCTCTTCCGGTAATCCTGGCGCTCTATCTTTACAGTATTGTACCGGTGCTTTTTAATTCCGTATCTGGTCTTACATCCGTACCGGAGGCAGTCATTCGGGCCGGGCAGGGCATGGGCTTCACGGAAAGTCAGGTATTGTTTCGCATTCGCTTTCCCCTGGCCGGTTCGATTATCATGGCCGGAATCCGAAGCGCTGCCACCATCAATATTGGTGCTGCCACTATTGCATCTATCATTGGTGGCGGAGGTCTGGGGGATCTAATATTCATGGGATTGAAACTCTATCGCATCGATATGATCTTTGTAGGCGCTATCCTCTGTGCAGTTCTGGCTCTGGCTGTGGATCTGGTCCTGGCACTGTTCCAGCGTTCTCTGCATCGCTGGGAGGAGGCAGGGGCTTGAATCTTTTATTCGATATGGTTGGGATATGGCGAAGTTATGCCTCTGGAAAAATAGAATCGAAGCTTCCAGGTCAATCATCCGGAAGGCCTCCACCGGAATTGCGGAAACGGCTGACTCGATGCTCCTTCGGAAGCATTGAGCCACGGAAGTGGGTTTATCCGGGGAATTCGAAGTTCTTCGGGCAGGCTGCATCTGTAATTCAGGCGTTTCGCATCTTCATCGTCTTTTTCCTTTTGATGTCTGCCAGCTGTCTGCGAAGTCCCAATACCATTGTCATTGGTTCCAAGCCTTTCACGGAATCCTATATTATGAGCAGTATGGCCAGTCTACTGCTTCAACAGGAAGGCTACAACGTTCTGGAGCGCTTTGGTGTTGGTAGCATGATAGCCAGGCAGGCACTTCTTGCACATCAAATTGATCTGTATCCGGAATACACAGGTACTGCCTATACTCTCTATCTGGATCGATCATCCGAAGGGATTCTGTCCGGCGAAGATCTATATAAAAGGGTTCGGGAGCTGGATCGAAAAAACCAGGTCGCCTGGCTGGATCGCTCGCGAGTTAACAATACCTACGCGATGGCTGTAAGAAAGGAAAACCAGAAAAAGATCGGAACCACTCTATCTGATCTCGCTCGCTATAACCGACGTCATCCTGGAGAGCTCGTATTCGGAATCGACCATGAGTTTTACGAGCGCCCGGACGGTTTTAAAACCATGGCCAGGGCCTATGGTCTTGAGCTCAATCCCGATCAGGTTCGCACTATGGAAATAGGATTGAGTTTCGAATCCATTTCCAGAGATCAGATCGATGTTGCGATGATCTATTCTACGGATGGCAAGCTCCGCAAATATGACCTGGCTGTTCTGGAGGATGATCGAAACTTCTTTCCCGTGTACAATGCCTGTTTCAATGTTCACTTGAAGACCCTGCAGAAGCATCCGGAAATTCGCACAATTCTGGCTCCGGTGGCGCGGATTCTGGACAACGAATCCATGCAGGAGCTGAATTTTCGCGTGGATGGTCAATCCCGTCCGGCCTTTCTGGTGGCCAAAAACTATCTTCGTAAGCAGGGACTTCTGAAACCGGATCCTTGATGGGTCTTAAACGGAGGGCAGTGAAAGCATCTCCTGCTGGGCCTGGCGCGCATGAGAAATCTCTCCCCGTTACGGCTGCTCAATCTAATTGACAGCGCTCATCCCTTCGGACGTCTATTTCCCGGAGGGCAATCATGAAATTTAAGGATAAGAAGGATTTTCTTACGACGTCAGAGCTGGAGTGGAATCGTTTTCTGGATTTGCTGAAGGATCTGGATGAAAAGGAAAAGCTGGACAACTCCGTATGGGGCGAAGGCTGGAACATTCGAGACATGATGGCCCACATCCATGAATGGCATAACATGGTGCTTCGCTGGCATAAAGAGGGCGCCAAGGGAACGGTGGAGATGCCGGCCCCGGGTTATAAATGGAGCGAAACACCCAAGCTGAACCATGACATTTTTGAGAGATACCGTACTATGAATCTCAAGGAAGCCGAAAAGAAGATGAAATCCACCCACGGAAAGCTCTTCAAGCTGGCTGAAGGGTTGAGCGAAAAGGAATTGCTGGAGCCCGGTCAGTTCCCCTGGTGCGGAAAGAATGCCATTACCACCTATCTGGCGGCGGCCATCATTAGTCACTATCGCTGGGGGCAGAAAAAGATCAAGGACTGGAAGAAATCCAGGAAATAGTCCCTTACAGGTTATAGCGCTCTTGTGTCTGAGATTTGCATTCCCATTTAGGTCAAATTAGATGCGCCGCATTATGATCTGGACGTTTCCGATCCTTTCTTGTTGCCGATATTCGGCTCTGCTCCGCGGTCGCATTGTAATCTATTGCCGTTAAATTAGTTTCCAGACATGCCCAGCTTCTGCAGTTTGGGCTGAATTACGAAGATGCAGTACGGATTGCTTTTGTTCTGATTGAAATAATCCTGATGGTAATCTTCGGCCGGATAGAACTTCTCCAGAGGTTCTATCTGAGTGACAATGGGATCTTTGAACTGCGGCTGCCAGGTTTCTACTGATTTTCGCGCAATCTCAGCCTGACGTTCATCATGAGTCAAAATAATGGAACGATATTGGGTACCGGTATCGTTTCCCTGCCGGTTTAGAGTTGTAGGATCATGGGAAGCCCAGAATACCTCCAGGATCTGTTCGTAACTTACGGTTTCTGGATCGAATGTGATTTGTACAACCTCTGCATGTCCTGTCTTGCCTGAACATACGGATCTGTAATCTGGATTGGGAACGTTGCCTGCCGAGTAGCCGGACACTACCGATTCCACTCCTTTGATTCTTTGATATACCGCTTCCAGGCACCAGAAGCAGCCGCCGCCTACAGTTGCAATTTCGCTCATTGACTACAGTTTAGGGAGGTCCTACTGGCTCGGACAGAAGAATTTGCGGTGGTTTCGGGGACTCTTTCCGGGACTCACCGAAGCCCGATCTTCCAATATCTCGGTGAATCCATTGTCCTCAATCTCCGAGCCGGAGCCAGATCAGACTTTTCTAGCGTCCGGATCCTTCGCAGAAAGAAGGCGTTTTCGAAGCCACAGCGCGCTGGCAATGTTGGGAATTAGCAGAAACCAGGTACCAAATGGTGCCAGCACGAATCCAGCCAGGGGGGCAGGTAATGCTATTCCGAATGCCATGGTCAGGCTCAATGCACCTAGAGGAGAAAATATCACAAACCAGCGGGGAAACCAGGTTCTACCGCTCAAGACTCCTACAGCATGCCAGAGCGTACCTGCATAAAGAGCAATCAATGCGGTCAGATCTCCCATAAGGAAATGCTCTAGAATGAATCTTTGAGCCTGTGCGAAAAAAACCGGGTCCTCGCTTCCGGTTACCGCTCGTGCTTGCTCCAGCACACTCAAGAATGCCCAGCCCGCATGTTGAATACCGCCAATCATCAGAACCGCGTAGGCAAGCAGTGCGATGGGAATATGTGCAAGCCAGATCCCCGCTCGTCGCATGCCTGCGAACCAGTTGAAGTATGTCAGCGCATAAAAGGGATACAACCATCCCGCTGTCTGTCCGAGCAGAACCAGCCAGTGTGGTCGGCCATTAGCATTCTGTATTACGTCCAAAGCAGCCGGCGAAAAATAGTCCAAACCGGAGAGGGAGGCCGAGTAGCCATAGATGTAATCACACACTCCGTTCCAGAGAATCAGGACAGTAATAAAAACACCGGTAAAAAGCAGCGCGTAGCGATTGTTGATGTTGAATGCGGTGAATTTTCTTTCGGGGTTTTCCGATTTCTCCTCGATTGATGTATTTGCAGCAATCTCCATATTTCTTCCTCTGGCCCGGCTGGCTCTGACTACTTCTGGGCCCCGAATGTATCGGCGCTTTCATTACTACCGACAGGGTTTCAGAAGCTTTATTTAGATTCCATCGCCCATATGATCTTTTCCAAAATCCAGATGAGAGCGAATCTTTTCCAGCATGGAATCGGGAATACGAACTCCCAGGTCTTCCAGTCTGCTCTTGTATTTACTAAAAGATATACTGTGCGGGGACCATCGATTCAATCCATCGAATACAGCAGCCAGCTCCGAGCGAAGCCCGTTTACGAGAGCAGGATTGGCCATCAGTCGATTCAGATAGGGCTTTAGAACTCTTGCATTCACGCATCTGCAGATTGATCTATAAAAAGCGAACCTAAACAGTGCAGGGGACATGGCATCACCGCGTTCCAGTTCTTCATCCAACAGATTTAGGTTCAGGCAATCTACCACCTGAATTTCATAGGGGCGTACAACATACTCTCGAATCAAAGTTCGAATCAAAAGATTTTCAATCTGATGTCTGGTTCTACAATGGGTGTCGTCGCATTCACCACGATAGCTCTTTTCGCAGGCAAGGTAGAGCACAAAGTCTACATCCGAGTTTGTGTCTGCCTGGCCGAAATTTACAGAGCCCACAAAGTCAAAGGCTACCTGGTAGCCGGCGTCCTGGATCATTCGTGCGAACTTACGGAAGTCGCGCATGCGATTCTTGCTGTGCGAAGTTTCATACTCTCGAAAGTATCGCTTGATCAGGTTGTAATCCTCGATTACTGGATGTTGGGCAAATGGATTCAAAGCTGCTCCAGGGCCAGTTCTGGCCAGGTCTAAGCAAATAGCTCAACAGGTTGTCCGGCATGATCCCGAACAAAACCACTTAGATCCAGGTGCGATTGGTCCAGATGTTCCAGAGCCCTGGCTTTCAATTCCTCGCCTTCAAGAGTTACCAGTAGCAGGTCCTGTACTTCATTGCCTGCGAGTCTGCGTAGCTTCAACTCCTGAAATTTTCTGCCATCCATGGTAATCTCGGCAAAGATACCTCCTGGTTGCCAGCCATAGGGCGAATCCACTCCGCCAAAGTTGGATGGATTGAGAAGCACGGTACCGTCCTTCTTTCGCGCAATACCATAGTCCTCATGGACATGGCCGGAAACCACCAGGGATGCAGAATTTCGATCCAGATAATTGCGAATTCCCGGAGAACCAACATGACCGATGGTGGGGACCCGATCAAAGAATCCATAGGCTGGATTGTGAAGCACCATTACATCCGGCTGACAGTGCTCAAGGAACTCCTCTGGTTCAGAATACAGATCTCCGTTCTCTCGGGACTCATGATAGGTGATGGCCAGCTTTTCCGGAATGCCAGAGGTTGCGATGGGAGCTCCACCGTAGCCTGCGAATTTCAGCCCGTTCAGGTTCACTTCCTTATGGTGCAGGTCTCTATGTGCCAATCGTGTGTATCTTAGATCAATATCGTAATTTCCAGGAAGCATGAGGCATGAGGCATTACTGTATTTCTCAACCAGTTCTTCGATAAGCTCATACTTTTCTTTCATGGTTTTTCCAGCTTTATGAAAAAGCATGCGATACTCGGCGGCCTTCAAGTTCCATTCTTCTGCTTCCGCTCCCTTTTTCGTCGGGTAACGTAACATTTCTGTGGCAAGATCGTAAGGTAGAATCTTTTTGTCCTGCTGCTTGGCTTCCGAATAGAACTCTTCCTGAAGGCAGACAAATTGATAGATCTTATCCTCATCGTAGAATGCATGATACAGAATATCTCCGCAGAGTAGATAGAGGTCTGCATCTGTAGACGAAAGCAATACACGCAGCTCCTTCAGAGCATCATGGATATCTGTAACAAAAAGGATCTTCACTTAAATCTCCCTGACTTTACGGAGCTTCCTGAACGCCCGATGGTTCGTTGAGCCCTTTGAATGCTGGCCACCATACCACTTTGAAATGCATCTCTGGTAAACCTTGCTGTATTTCGCGCAAAATCCGCAGCCCTGAATCGAAGGGTCTCTCTCCTGTTTACTGCATCATTCAATGATTCCACGCTTTCCTGAGAAAAGAAAAGTCCGGTCTTTCCGTCCACAACAGTCTCCAGGGCCCCACCTCTACCCAGAGCCAGTACCGGACATCCGGCTGCCTGGGCTTCAACAGGGACGATACCAAAGTCTTCTACACCTGGAAAAATCAGTCCCCTGGCTTTTTCGTAGAGCTCCTGTATACCGGATCGATCCACATGACCCAGAAATTGAATGTTTGAAGCTGCCATGGATTTGAGCCGGTTCTCCTCTGGTCCTCGGCCTGCGATGACCAGCTTTCTTCCGGATTCGTTGAATGCTCGAACCGCAAGATCGATTCGTTTGTATGGGACAAGAGCGCTGAGCACCAGATAGAAATCCTCTCTCTGGTTGCCTTCCGGATCTGGAATCTGTCCTGGTTTTGGAGCAGAGTCCAGGCAGGGAGGATGCACCACGGTGGCGGACCGTCCGTAGAATCTACGAATCCTTTGGCCTACAAAGGCGCTGTTGGATACATAGTCATCTACGCGATGGGCGCTGGCCGCATCCCAGGTTCTAAGGTAGTTTGCGAAAAAAGGAATCACAAGCTTCTGTAGAACGCCCTTGCCCGGAAAGTATTGCCGGTACATGTCCCATACATAGCGCATGGGACTATGAACAAAGGATACGTGGGGCACATCCGGCGGAACGATGACGCTTTTGGCCACGCAATGAGAGCTGGATATTACCAGATCAAATCCGTGAAAGTCGAATTCTTCAATGGCCGTGGGAAAAAGGGGCAGATAGTGACGGTACAGCTTTCCCTTCCAGGGGAAGCGTTGAATGAAGGATGTATGGATGGGCCGGTTTTCGATGAAGTCCGAGCAGCTTCCAGGCATGTGTAGCAGAGTGAATAGTTCGGCCCCTGGAAACAGTTCCAGGATGGCTTCCAGTACTACCTCACCGCCACGCATTCCAGTGAGCCAGTCATGGATTACGGCCACCCGTTTATAGTTCTGAATCGCCTTTTTTTCTGCTGCTTTCATGCAAGAAGCTTCATGGTCTGTTTTAACCATCTGGGGTCAACCATTCGAATTTTAGGTTTTCATCTTCAACGGCTATGACAAAAGAGGACCATGCCCCAGTATATTGAACTCAAGTCTGCAGATCAAAAGAACCTGAAAGCCATGTATGTGCCGGCGGAAAAGCCAGAGGCCTTTCTGGTATGGATTCCCGGCTTTGCCGAACATAAAGATCGCTATACACATTTTGGCGGATGGATTGCCGAGAAAAAGGTATCCTTTGTAGCCCTGGATCTGAGAGGGCATGGACAGTCCGACGGAAAACGGGGCTTTGTTAAGAAGTTCGATGATTACTTCCTGGACGTAGATGCACTCCTTCAGTGGACCCGGGATGTTTCCGGAGATCTGCCCTTTTTCCTGGGAAGCCATTCTATGGGTGGTCTGGTGACCTCCCGATATCTGGAAAGAGGCCAGCTGAGTCGTCCCATTCATGGAGCGGTAATGACCAGTCCATTTCTGGGACTGGGTGTGCCTGTACCTGGCTGGAAGAAGGGTCTGGCCAAAACAATATCTGGCATTATTCCCGGGGCTGCTGTTCCGGCCGGACTGGATCCAGCGCTACTATCCCATGATCAGGACATTGTGGATGCCTATAAGAATGATCCTCTGGTGTTTTCCAAAGCTACAGCTCGCTGGTTCATGGAGGTAGTGAAGGAACAGGCGGATGTAATTGGCGATGCTTCAAAAATCAAACTACCGATCTTCGTAGGTCAGGGCGGAGCAGATCAGATTGTAGATGTACAGGCCACCAGAGACTTCTTCAAAAACATCGGTTCTACAGATAAAAAATACGAAGAGTACGATGGCTATTATCATGAAGTTCTGAATGAAGTAAAAAAGGAGCGAGTCTACGAAGATATCGCCAGCTTCATTCAGGCCAGAATCTAGACTATTGACGAAAAATCTAGGGCAGGCTGCTTATCACTGTGAGTAGCCTTGCTCGTTTCTGCGAGTGGCGTAGCCGGGAAAAGAAAAAACGGGCAGCCATTGGCTTGCGCTGCTTACGAAACCCAGGAGCTTTCTGATGGATATCGATGCGTTGAAGAAACCGGCCCCCAGAGAGCTCAGCGAGGTTAGGCCCTTTCTCGGTAGAAACCGGATGTTTTCGAAAGTACTGATTGGGGTGGCCGTTGTTCTGTTTGGCCTGGCCATGCTTCGGTTCTACCTCAAGGGCGGAGGAGTGGATCTATTTCCGTATGGAGTTTTGATCGCTCTGGCGCTGGCTGCAATTCCGCTCTATTTCGCATGGGCCAATGCATTTATCGCAAGCAAGATGGAGAAGTTGCTGACCCAGGGAATCCATACTCGTGGATCTATCGTGGAGGCCAGTCTCAGCGCAAACGTTCTGGCCATGAAAGTGGAGTTTCAGGACCGGAGCGGTATCAACTGGCTGGGAAAAAGCGCCATATTCGGTGCACTTGCAGACGAAATACCGGCAAAAGGAAGCGACATCGATTTGCTCTATTTACCGGATAATTCCGCTAAATTCGCGGTGCTAACCTCCTCTGGCGTGGGTCCTGGAAAGGCGAAGCGGGCCGATCCTACCTAGTCGAAAACCTGCGGCCTTCGTAGTCCTGACTGAAAAGCAAAAAGGCTGGATCTTCAGTCTCCCGGAGTAGCTTTAGCAATGATTTGATCTACTTCGCAAAGCGCCCGTATGGCTCTGATGCAAAGCCATGCGGAAACCATTTCCTGTGTTCAAAAAAGAGGCTGGCCGAATTCAGGCATCTCTGACGTTTCTGACTCTATGGTTGCATCCATGCAGGAAGCTGTAGATCGAGCCCGGCAGTTCAGACATGATATTCATGCACATCCTGAGCTGGCTTTTCAGGAGAATCGCACATCCAATATTGTAAGCAGGCGTCTGAAAGAGCTGGGCTATCAGGTGCATACCGGACTGGCTCGAACAGGCGTTGTGGGTGTTCTACCGGGAAATAACCGAGGCCCATCTATTGGCCTGCGAGCCGATATGGATGCGCTACCCATCGAAGAGCGTCCCACTCCAGGAAAAGATAAACCCTATATATCTACTCATAAAGGCACAATGCACGCTTGCGGGCATGACGGTCATACATCCATGCTTCTGGGGGCGGCAGAATTGTTGGCGCAGCGCTGGAAGGAGAATCCCTATTTCGGAGATGTAGTATTGATCTTTCAACCCGCCGAAGAAAACGAAGGTGGCGGCAAAGAGATGGTAGAGCAGGGATTGTTTTCGCAATTCCCTGTGAGCCAGATTTTCGCATTGCATAACTGGCCTGGAATGCCGGCCGGAACCATCGGACTTTGCGATGGGCCCATCATGGCTGCCTATGATCGATTTGATCTTACTATTCGCGGAGAAGGCTGTCATGCAGCCATGCCACAATTTGGAGACGATGTTATTCTGGTGGCATCGGAAATCGTTCAGGCATTGCAGAAGCTAACCAGCAGAAATCATCCATTTGAGCCTTCGGTGCTTTCTATTACAAAGTTCCATGCAGGCGATGCTTACAATGTTCTTCCTGCCAATGCCGAGCTGGCCGGCACACTTCGCACCTTTGAGCCACAACACAGAGAAAGACTGATTCAGGAAATCGAGCGAACCATCTATGGAATGGCCGGGGCCAACGGAGTGCAGGCCAGGGTGGAATGGAAGGATGGGTATCCTGCCACCATCAACGAAAAGAAGGCCACTCAGCTGGCCAGAAAGACTGCACTGGAACTGGTGGGCTCAGAACGGCTCATGGATCCTGTGCAACCCAGCACCGGTTCGGAGGATTTTGGCTACATGCTTCAAAGTGTTCCTGGATGCTACGCATGGATCGGTAATGGTCCGGGAGAAGGCGGATGTCTGCTTCACAATCCAGCTTATGATTTCAACGATGAAATCCTGGAGACCGGTATCCGATACTGGGTACAGCTTGTAGAAAATTTCTTTGCGGAACCCGGGGCTGCATCGTAAACCGAAATCATAGGAGCATTGCATGATCATCAAATCCCATTCCATTCGATACGGCTACAAAGAGCTTCAGGGCCGATTGGAGAAGCATAGCGGTCAGGCCATGCTGGTAGTGGATGAGATTGGTATGGTAACTCCTCTGGAATTTATCAAGCAGGGACTTTCCATCAAGCTGGCCAGCCCACAGGAAATGGCGATGCTAAAGCAGGCTGGCTATAACGTGAAGATCCGGGAGCTTTAGAGCACTCCAGTGAAATCTTGCTCTGGAACGTCGTGGAGCATTGCTGGCCTGATTGTGCTTGCCCTCGGAATGGATCCTGTTGCAGCCGATATCAAAAGTCCTTCAGTCCTTTGGGCGTGTACAGGATGTAGTGCGAATCATCGTCCAGCCGCTGACCTGTTTTTAAATCATAACCTGTAAGGGTTTGCAATTCCCCGCGATCCAGAAATACCCCTTTGCAGGAAGGGCAGACATCGATTTCTACCGGACCCATCTGCTGGATCTCCATCAGTTCTTCACAGACCGGACAATGAAGAAAGCGCTTATGCTCGGGTCTGCGCGTATGCTCCGACGAAAGGGTAGTTCCTGGAATTTCGGATTCCGAATGCATTTCCACTGGATTTTCTGAATGAGATGATCTCACTGGCGCTGAGGCGTGAAAATCTGTACCCTCCTTTCTTGGTCTGGAAGGCCGAATCTTTTTCACTAGATATTCCCACATGGCATCCCCATACTACAGAATGTCTCTGCAAAAATCTTCCCCTTTTATTGCATTCGGAAAAAATTGCCCGGTGTTGGAAGGTCTGACTGAATTGACGCATACCGGGCAATGGGAGGAAGTCTACCGATGAAATTTTGTTCCCATTGCGCATCTGAACTGGATTTCCGCGTACCGGACGGAGATAACCTGCCGCGATTTATCTGCAACAAATGCGGAACCATCCATTATGAAAACCCCAGGCTCATTGTGGGATGTCTGCCTTTCTGGGAGGATCAGGTACTTCTATGTCGCAGGGCCATTGAACCCAGGCACGGTTTCTGGACCATACCGGCGGGATTTATGGAAAATGGCGAACTTGTGGAAGAGGGGGCCATGCGCGAAACCCGGGAAGAAGCCAATGCAGAAGTCGAAATAGAGTCGGTGCATACCGTATATAGCATTCCGCATATAAATCAAGTGTACATGTTCTTTCTTGCCAGGTTGAAGAATCTGGACTTTTCCCCTGGCGTGGAATCCCTGGAAACTCGGCTGTTTGCCGAAAATGAGATTCCCTGGGAAGAGATTGCTTTCAGTTCGGTAAAGTTCTGCCTCGAATCATTCTATGAAAATCGAAGCACCTCTTCAGACCCAGCGCAGCTGGGGCATTTCATTAGAAGCAAAAATAATAGCAAATAACCTGGAAACTCTGGCGGGCAAAAGACCGAATTGGCAATCGCATTCCAGCTCCGGCTCCATCTCCAGATTTAGCTGTTCTAATTTACGCATTGCCACCCGGCACGGATATCCCGGATTCGGCCCTTCCAATTGACGGATTGCCACTCGACCAATTTTTAAAGCACGGTAAGAGTTCTCTTCGGCGGAGCCGGAAGGGTGATCGGCAGAGATTATCGCCTTCGAACCATGCGCAGCCGATGGCGATCAATCATCATCTTCAGCAAGGACTATAAGATTATCTTTGCCAGTGAATTCGAACACCTCATCCATTTCTGGAATTAAAAGAACGCCGTGGTTTCTTTCCTTGTCAGCTTCAAATCGGGCAATGCGAATCCCAATACATACTTCCTTTCGCGCAAGAGCCGCCGATACACATTCTGCAAAACTATGCGGTTTGAGCGGATCCTGAAAATAAGCAGACACTGGCTTTAAATAGATTTCGCTTCCTTCCGGTGAAAATAAGTCATCATAGACGTAGTGCACATCTGGCTCCATGGCCACCTGCGCAAGAATGCGAGAAATAAACTGATTGGAAATCAGGAAGTCCTTAACACCGGTTTCCAGAACCAGATCCACATTCTCTGAATCCATGATTTCCGAAATTACCCTGGTGGAAGGCGGATGACCCAATTTTCGTTCTACGGATTTCAGATGCTGCCTAACCTGAAGTAGCCCTGCGATACTGGCTGCATCCACAGCTTCGGGATTCGTTCCGTCTCTAGCCAGCAGAATCACATTCCCATAGTTCTCCGGTGCCAGACGAGCCAGAGCTTCCGGTTCACTCCAATCTATTTCCTGCCAGTCCAGTTGAAGTTGCGAATACTGGCTGGTAATCTCTTTGATGGTGCCGGCAATTGTATCGTGGTGGGCTTCTTCAGGTCTGGTAACTATGCTCATACGGGATCCAGCAGGAATGTAATCTGCATACTCTTGCAAAATTACGGGTCCCTTCTGATTCCAGCCAATAATCAGATAGGACTCGCTGGATTTTTGAATCTTGAAATCCGGTAAATCTCGGACTTCTGGTCGCAGTACTTTCTCAGATAAGTACTCAATAGTGGAATCATCCTCGGCAAGGATGATGGCCTGATCGTTGGCTGCCGGTCTAAAATCCGCAGGTGGGTTCAGCAAGATCTCTCCATCTTCATGCCTGAAGCCCATTACGCCATTGCCGGAAAAGCGAAACAGAATATCGGAAAAGCTTTCGTTCTGCCAGCCAGATTCCGGCCGGTAGAAATAGATTTCCTGACCTTCAAAACCAACCATGGAAGAGTATACAGAGAACAGACCGGGAACCCTGGAGGTTTGCACCAGCATTCTGGCCAGAAGAGCCTCTCGATCCACGGCAATGATGCTTCCTTCCGAAAGATTGGAGGCCACCAGGCGCAACCGATCCGAATGTATCTCGGCTACAATCGGTGGATGGTTCTTCTTATCTGTAGCAGCAATTACAGCGATGATGGATTTCAGAACCCTGGCATCGGCATCTGCCCGGTCCTCTTCCGTGTCCGCGGAGCCAGCTTCATTCAGAATCAAAACGGAGTTACATTGCTCCACTCCCATTTTTCGAAGAGAACCAATGCTACTTGTGGAACCGCTCCGAGTGACAATTCGCGTGGATTTTCGCTCCGTGAGCCTATCGTTCAGGAAATCGTCCATCTCCTCTTTGTCTTTTTCTGCCAGGATGGCTACAGCAGCGTAGGACTCGCTTTCGTTGGCTATTATGAGCTCTGCCAGAATATCCAGCACCCTGTCCTCGAATCCCAGGATCACTGCATGGTTCTGCTCCAGAACAGAGGATTTTCCCTTCCTGAGTTCCGCCAATTTTGCTTCGAACTGACTGGTAATGAAGGCCACCAGACTGGAAAACAGGATTAAACCTACGAAGACTGTGATTATGCCGGCAACACGGCTGAGCCAGTTTGCATCCGTATCTTCGGCAATAGCACCTCCGTCCAGAATCTGGAGGAATACTCGCCACATTTGAGCAAATACATGGGAAGAGGACTCATCGGGCAGCAGAATACCAAACAGGATGCGCAGACCGGAAAGGACCACAAAGGACAGCGCAAACATAGTGAGCAAAGCCAGAAAGACAGCCATCCCGCCCTTGCTCATAAAATTGTCGAAGGAGTATCTTAGGCGTGCAATCCTGGATCGCTTCATGGTCCGAGTCCAGGTCGAGGGGTGTTTTGTAGCAACTACTTTCGAGGGGGACGTGAATCCTTTTTCTCTGCTTCCATTATATCCAGGAACCCGGTTTCACCTGCCTTCAATCGTCGAATGGAATCTCGAATAGATTTTTCAACAAACTGACTAACCGAAGGTCGGAACCCCAGGCGCTGCTCCATGACGGATGTGGCCTCCCGTGCCTCCTCAAATAGTTCCCTCGGTATCCTGACGTTAGTTGTTTCCTTTGGCATCGTCCCTCTTTCGACTGCTTGCAATTTTTATTTTTTTGACGCAGTCGCGATGGTTTCGCTCGCTACTGCAAGCTAACCATCTAGTTTTATATATATTTAAAAAACTAATGCACTAAAGATCTTTTTCCTCACTGCATTGAAAGTCTTTTTTGAAAAAGCGGGCCCTGGCTCTCTAGTTTCACCCTACCCTGGTAGGGGAAGTTACTGTATAGTTTAGACGTCGAAAAATAATTTTTTGATCGGTCTTTCATTCAGAAAGTACCGGTGCTTATCTTTCATTTTGTGCAGGATTGGAGTTCGGTACAATGTGTTTTAGTCTCTAAGGACT
Source organism: Spirochaetaceae bacterium (assembly GCA_002729885.1). Classification (GTDB taxonomy): domain Bacteria; phylum Spirochaetota; class Leptospiria; order Leptospirales; family Leptonemataceae; genus UBA3465. The sequence goes on along the minus strand of PBUB01000028.1, from coordinate 19,363 downwards.
AAGAAGATTCTGTGCCGTAAAGAGCGTAACGATGAAATTCGATGGGAAGTCGTTTAGATATTAAACGGAAAGCGTACGGTTATGTCAGAGCCTTCTGCCAGAATGGAGTACCGAGGGGTAACGTTCGATAAAAAGGCCCAGTTCGATCCATAAAGCTTATCGAAGTCCACTGATATTTCCAGTCTGTTTATGGGAAAGATCCTCCATACTGGATGTTCCACTCGGTAGCATAGTGTACGCTTGCGATGGCTAACTCCAAAACCCAGGTCATGTTCTTTAAAGTGATGTTCGGCAGTATGAGTTTCCGGTATGTAAGGTTCGTTTCTTGCTTCAACTTTAAGCGATTGGTTTGCAAATGTATGCTCTACCGTTATCTTTGTATCCGTTATGACCCTGGATTGCATCGGAATTCTTTGATATGGTTCATTGTAGAGCAGATTCGCAGATAGAGCAATGGCTCTTTTTGGAACGAACTCTCTTATGAAAACTACTGCCGGTTTATTATTCCATCGCACGTAGAATCTGAGGTTTACTTCGGGAAAATTTCTATACCCTGGGAGGGATAGTCCCAAGACCTTTGTGGAGAGAAAGTCAAAGGCTACCAGGCTTACATGGGCCTGACCTTCCCAGATATCCAGCTCCAGACCCGCGGGCAGATAGGGCTTCAGGATCTCCGGTTCCACGGGATAAGTCAAGTTGATCAGATGCTTCCAGGCAGCGGTGAGAAAAACCTTCTTATGGGCTCCCGGTTGTTCCATTCCCTTTTGTCCTGGCATCTGGATTCTCTGCCACTACATGTTTCTGCGATAGCTTCCGCCAGCCTGATACAGTGCCTGACTGATTTGACCCAGGGAGCAGACCTTCACACTTTCCAGTAGTTCTTCGAACAGGTTGCTACCATCGCTGGCTTTGTCCTTGAGTCGGGCAAGGGCCACATCTGCGTCTTGCTGATGATATCTGTGAAATCGATCCAGGCTTTCAATGCAGGCATCCTTTTCCCGGTCACTGGAGCGAATGAGTTCTGTTACATTTTCCTGCTCTGAATCCGAGGTAAATGTATTCACTCCCACTACAGGAATTTCTCCGGAGTGCTTCTTGCGTTCATAGTTCATGGATTCATCCTGAATTCGGGAGCGCTGGTACATGGTTTCCATGGCTCCCACAACGCCACCTCTCTCGGAAAGTCTATGAAATTCCTCCAGAACCGCCGCCTCTACCATGTCGGTGAGCTTTTCAATGATGTAGGAGCCCTGCCAGGGGTTCTGATTCTGATTCAGCCCCAGCTCCTTTTGAATAATAAGCTGAATGGCCACCGCTCGCCGCACGGAAGCTTCCGTGGGAGTTGTGATGGCTTCATCGTAGGCATTGGTATGCAGGCTGTTGGTATTGTCGAACAGGGCATACATGGCCTGCAAAGTGGTGCGAATATCGTTGAAGTGGATCTCCCTTGCATGAAGAGAACGACCGGAGGTCTGGATATGGTATTTTAACTTCTGTGCTCGTTCCGAAGCTCCATACTTCTCTTTTAGAGCGATGGACCAGATTCGGCGAGCCACCCGGCCAATTACCGAATACTCCGGATCCAGGCCATTGGAAAAGAAAAAGCTGAAATTGGCTGCAAAGGCATCAATATCCAGTCCCCGGGCCAGGTAGTACTCAAGATAGGTAAATCCATTGGCCAGGGTAAAGGCAAGCTGAGTGATGGGATTGGCGCCGGCCTCGGCCATATGATACCCGGAAATGGATACGGAATAGAAGTTTCGCACACCATTGCCGGTGAAGTATTCCTGAACATCGCCCATCATTTTGAGCGCAAATCCCGTGGAGAAGATACACGTATTTTGAGCCTGGTCTTCTTTGAGGATATCTGCTTGAACGGTGCCCCTTACACTTTGCAGGGTTTCCTGTTTGATCCTTTGATATACCTCGGGTTCCACTAATTGATCGCCCGAAATGCCCAGTAGCAGTCCGGTGCCATCGTGTCCGGAAGGAAGCTCGGCTTCATAGCCTGGAGCGGGTAGGCCTCGATCCTCCCATTTGCTTCGAATGGTTTCCAGGGCCTGGTTCAGTTTGCCTTCGCTTCTGAGATACTTCTCTACGTTCTGGTCAATGGCTGTATTAAAGAACATTGCCAGGATTGCAGGCGCCGGTCCGTTGATGGTCATACTCACACTGGTAAGCGGACTGGACAGATCAAATCCAGAGTACAGTCTCTTGCAATCATCCAGCGTAGGAACACTAACTCCCGAATTACCAATCTTACCATAGATGTCCGGCCTTCTGTCTGGATTCTCTCCATACAATGTTACCGAATCAAAGGCTGTGCTCAAACGGGCCACAGGATGTGTGGTTTCTTCGGTTTGCTCCCGGTTACAGAGATAGTGAAATCTTTGATTCGTGCGCTCCGGTCCTCCTTCCCCTGCAAACATTCGCGTAGGATCTTCATCCTGCTTGCGAAAGGGAAAAACTCCAGCGGTAAACGGAAAATTTCCGGGAAGGTTTTCCAGGTAATAGAAGCGCGAAAGCTCGGACCAGTTTTCCGTGGCTGGCAGAGCTACTCGTGGAATCTGCAAACCACTGAGGGACTCGTATTGAATTCTCTGTGTTATTTCTTTGTTTCGAACGCTGTAGGTAAAGGTCTCCGATTCATAGGCTTTCTGAAGCTCCGGAAATTTCTCCAGAAATTCCAGTAAATGATGATCGATTTGAGCTTTTAGTTCTTCTCGGCGACTTTCCAGTCCTTGAGCTATGTCCCCGGATCGAACATCCAGAGCTTCCCGGGCCTTTTGCAGGGATTGAATTTGATCTGCCAGAGTGCTTTGCTTCTGTGCTTTCTTGCGATAGCTATCAACAGCGTGTGCGATTTCAGAGAGATAGTTTGCACGGTCTCTTGGAATAATGTTTACGGAAATATCGCTGGATTGGGCCAGCTCCATCTGTTTCATGCTAATGCTTTGAGCGGCGTTCTGAAATAGTTCTGCAATAGCATTGTACAATCTATGAACACCTGCATCGTTGAAGCGACCTGCAACGGTGGCATACACCGGTAGATCGGATGGATTTGCATCAAATAGATTTCTGTTACGTGCGAACTGCTTCTGGATATAACGCAGAGCATCCTCGGAACCTGTTTTCTCTGCTTTGTTCAAAGCTACCAGGTCGGCAAAGTCAAGCATGGCTATCTTTTCCAGCTGCGAAGGAGCCCCGTACTCAGAAGTCATCACATACAAAGATTTCTGACATAGTTCGGTGATGAAGCTGTCTTCCTGACCGGTGCCCGGAGTTTCCAGGATTATGAAATCATAGCCTGCATTCTGGATCAGGGCCTGGATTCCCAGCAATCTTTCCTTGAGGCTTTCCAGGGATTGACCCCGGGTGGCCACGGAGCGAAAATACAGTCGCTCTGGATAGGCGCTTAGACTGTTCATGCGAATTCGATCCCCCAGAAGGGCACCGCCGGTTTTCTTCCTTGTAGGATCCACAGCCAGAACCGCAATCTTCAAGGATGGATTCTGATTCAAGATACGAAGCGCCAGTTCATCGGTAAGGGAGGATTTGCCGCTACCGCCAGGACCGGTTATTCCCAGCACCGGAACGTACTGGGTGCCTGGCCGCACTTCTTCGTCCCCGCTTTCGAGAAGGGAAATGCTTCGGGCCATGGAAAGCATGGGGAATGCATTGGGATGGCTGGTTTCCCTGGCCTGCCTGGCCTCATCGATCATATATTCAATGATGCCCTCCAGGCCCATTCGACGGCCATCCTCAGGAGAGAAGATACGTGTAATCCCGCTGGAATGGAGTTCCTGGATTTCTTCCTGGACGATTACTCCTCCACCGCCTCCAAATATTCGAATATGATCACCGCCCATCTCATTCAGTCGCTGACGGAGATACTGAAAATACTCCATGTGCCCGCCCTGATAGGAGCTCAAGGCTACTCCCTGAGCATCTTCCTGAATGGCAGCCAATGCAACATCTTCTACGCTGCGATTATGTCCTAGATGGATTACCTCGGCCCCGGCGGACTGAAGCATTCGCCGAAACATATTTATAGAGGCATCGTGACCGTCGAACAGTGAGGCGGCGGTGACAAAACGGACTGGCTGGCCCAGTTCAACGGCCGGTGAGGTTTCTCGAGCAGTTTGTTGCGAAGACATAGCTCGATTCTGGAATTGCTGGCTTTCTGCGCAAAACCTTTTTTGTACTAGTTACGAAGCAAATGCACGATCTCGGACGAATTCGAGGAGGGCGCATCTGGATGAATGTAGGCCGAAATAACCAGATAGTAGGCTCGTCCGCGCTCCAGTAGCGGGTAGGCTTCTCTACGATTCAGCCAGATTCGATTTCTTTCTACCAGAGCTCGGTCAACCATGAAGCGAATCTTCTGTTGCTTTAGCCTGCGAATGGCCTGCGGTCTGGCCTTCTGCTCCAGTTTTTCGCGCTCGGTTAGTGGAAAATCCAGAGTAGAGCTGCGAAGTGGTTTCTTATCCCGGTTGTATTCCAGAAGCGCCACAAATTGACCGGAAGCAGGGCCCAGGTGAACTCGATAGCCACCGTGCTTTTCGATGGCGGATTCAGGGTTCTGATTCCATTCCAGGCAGATCTGATGATCATTGGAAAGCTCCTGGACCACTCGCAATCCTGTAGGCCGTGAAGGAGTAGGTACCGGATTCGCTCGCAAATTCAGAGCCGAAAGCAAAGGACTCTCCTGACCGGACGGGGTGGGCTGCATCACCACCCTCCACTGAATATAAGCAGATCCATTCCAGGGAATCCTGGAATCCGACTTCAGTCGCTTAAAGGGAAGTATATGCTCTCCCGTTCCCGGAGAGAAAGTTTCCTGGCTAATGCGATACTCCACAGAAAGCATACTTCCTGGCGGCTCCTTTCCGGAAAACCCCAGGTCCAGGGATTGAAGCGGATGGTTGTAGCTCATTACCGGCGACAGAGCCTCGGAACGCTTTTGATAGATTCTACCGCTGAGCGGATCATAATTGGCCGAATCATAGGTAGACATGGTGGTTCTTTCTGAACCCAGCGGGGAGATGCGAAGTTCATCCATCCAGCCAGAGTACTGGCCCGCGATTTTAATAGGAGACCGATCCATGGCCGGATTTACCGCGCGAAGAACCTGTCCGTCGGTGCGAGCGAAGGCTACTTCCTGCTCCTGTCCGTTCAAGTAAAGAGTTAGCTTTCCGCTACTGGCATTGTAATTGAATTGAAGCAGATACCAGCGATCCAGTACAATCCTTTCCGAGGACCTCAATTCATAGGAATGCATGTTTCGATCCAGATCCTGAAACAGGTTCTGCAGTTCCATGCGAAGGAATCCATCTTCAATCAGTATCTCCAGACCTCGCTTATAACCATCCATGAATCCTGTACGTGAAAGCAGTTCATTTCTGCGATAGAGATAGGCAACCTTGAAATGGAAAGAGATTTGAAAGGATTCCATGGGACCGGAGCCGGGCCATAGCTCTGGAGGCGATTCCAGGATTACTCCGCTCTTTCTGCGATTGAAAAGAGCGGCACCAGACCCTCCGCGGGATTCCGGCACACGCACATACTCGGATTCCTGTACGCGAAAGTTCCCGCTTAGATCCCTCAGAAAATTGGGAGTCTCCTGATCAAAACCCAGAAATAGATAATCTTCGCCCGGACCTGATCTTGTACCGGAGATCTTCAGTACGGTCTGTCCCTTTTCCTGCATCAATTCCAGGCCTCTGAGCTGCCAGTCCTGGAACTGGCTTCGTTCCAGTCCTGTTACAGGAGCGGCAAGTAGAATTAGAACTGTTGTTATGAATAGACCTCGGCCGCGCAGACTTCGTTGGAACCCCATAGTATGCTTATCGGCCATCCTGAAGAAATGAAGAATGCTGATTTTGCGCCCAATAGCTGCCACCAATGCAAGCGCCCGGTTCAGTAGAGGAAAATGAAGGTTAATTCTACAGTCCTGGTAGAAAGAACTTTCTCAAGGATTCATCTATCGCCAGTATCTGGAGTGACTCAAAGACATCGAGATCCGGCTACGCATCCCTTAATTCAGAAGGATTTTCCTTCTGGTCTCCAGATCCAGCCGGCTGAGAAATCGAAACCAGGCCAGTCGCAGCGCCAGGGTTTTCTGCTTCAGTCCCTTGAGCGAAGCATCCACCTGCTTTCGGCTGTCCGCCACCGGGTCTGAGAACCAGGATTCCTCGCCGGAACATTTTGCAGATTGCCAGCGGAAGAAGTCCATCCAGGCATTTTCCAGGGCCGCATCCCTTTCCTTACGGAGTTTAAAATACAGTTGTCGCTCGTTACTCTCTTGAGTAACTTCTTGTTCAATGTTCTGTTCCAGAAGTTCGTTGGTTCTGTAGATGGTGTTGAATCCATCCGTGACCGCCTCGCGAAGCTGGAGCAGATCGGAACAGATATTTCCATCCAGCCGATTGAATTGCTGGGCTGTAAAATCGGTTATCCTGTTTTCATCTCGCAGGGCGGCTCGAGCCACTTCCTGCGGATCCATAACAGGGGCCAGAAATAGATCTCGATTTTTCTGGAAATCGGTTGATACCCCAGGGGGGTATGGGAAAGTGGCCCATAGAAGTGTATGCCGGGAATTTATCTCTGCAGATAAAGGATGGACGCCGGCGGCCAGAATAAGAGCTAAGAACAGGGCCGCCAGCCGGGTAGTTCGAGACTGCAAAAGTCCTGGATTTTTGGATGGACAGTGCAGGCGAAACCGGCAGGCCAGTAAGTGTAACGGATAACATATTATGAACCGATCTTTCATTATTCTCCTATTTCTATTCCTGACTTTATTTTCTGGCTGCCAGAGTGTTGACCAGACGGAAAATCCGCCGGAAAGTACAGATCCTGCGACCGCGCCCGATTCATCCAGTGAAAATCCGGAAATGACAACCTCAGAACCGGAGGATGAGCCCGTGGCCGCTGATGCCGAGCAGGATCCTACGGAGCCCGCTCAAAGAGCAGAAACCAGCCCGAACTATGCAGAGATTCCTCTGGGCCCCAACGGAAAGCCCCGGCCTTTGAGTATGAAGCAGACCATTCAGCTGGTGCTCAATAACAATACCTCGGTTCGAATCCAGCAACTGGAAATACTCAAGTCCGATACAGAGCTTCTGAAAGATGAATCCCAGTATACTCCGAAGGTTGATTTCAGTTTCCAGAGCTACGTAAACAAGCAGAAGCAAACTCCATCTACAATCTTTCAGGGAACCAAGACCAACCAGGATACATATACAGCTGGGATCGAGAAACTGTTTCGCAGTGGCACCTATTTTCGCCTGGAAGGTTCTGACACTCGACTGGATACGAATGCCGGTGAAGGAACTGCGGCGCAATCCAATCCGCTACTTTCGCAGCTGGCTCAGCCTCCTCTGCATACAGGAGCAGTAAAGATTCTTCTTCAGCAGGAACTCTTGAAAAATGCCTTTGGTTACAACCAGAGCCGACTAACAGACATTCGCAGAAAGCAGGCCCTGATTGAAAGGGAACGGCTGGAGTTCGAACTTGCACAGCTCACTGTAAGTGCCATGGTAGATTACTGGACCCTGGCCATTGCAGAGAAGGAAGTAGATACATCCCGGGATCTTCTTCAGAATGCTGCCTATATTCGTGGAATCACGGCTCAGAAAACAGGTCTGGGTCTGGCAGAACCCTTCGAGGTAAACCAGTGGAATGCTGTAGTGGCTCAGGCCAGAGCCAGATTGCAGCAGGCAGAACTGGATCGAGATACAAAGAGAAGCGATCTTCTTCGAGTTTTGAATCTAAATCCCAATCTCCAGCTTACAGGTGCCACCGAATTGATTGAAGCTGCTCCTCCCGAAGTTGATCTGCAGGAAGATATTCAGAATGCTCTGGCCACGCGACCGGACATTCGAATCATTCGCAGACAGCTTGAGATCTCCCGTCTTTCTGAAGATATCGCAGAGAACAATCTACTTCCTTCCATTACCCTGGGCGGTAGCTATGCCAGCAAGGATGTGGCTCGTTACTCGGGAAGTGCTTTCGATGCGGTGCCGCAGGGAAAGTATCCGGAATACTCCATTCAATTTAAAATCGAATACCCGCTCTGGGATGAAGGAGCTCGTGTGGATGCGCGAAACGCTCGCATCAATCGCAGACAGCTTCAATTGCAGGAAGAGCAGATAAGCCGACAGGTGGCGGATGATATTCGTCAGAGCCGGGAGCAAATCAAGGTAGCCTACCGTTCCGTGCAGGAAGCCAGAGTAGCTCTGGCCAATACCCAGGCTTTCTACAATGGTCTTGTGCGCCGTTATCGTCAGGGCCGATTCTCTGCCGATGCAGTAAAGAATGCTCTGGATGCTCTTGTGCAATCCAGACAGGCACTGACTCGAGCACTTATCAACTATAATATCTCGCTGATTCGCTATGACCTGGCGCGAAATGCTGTGTTTACTAAATACGAAATCAATATCGACGAAGTGATCGATCGCCTGCGAGAATCCTGATTTCCCCGGTAGGCCGGGCAAATCAGGGCTTATCCGGATTCCTGGATGGCGCGGAGCAGTCGTCCTGCATATTTTGCCAGGGCGTCCTCTTTTTGCATCAACACCCTGGATTTTTTCAAAGCCACTTCCTGAAGCTCTGGTTCCAGACCGATACGCTTCAAGGCATTCTTCTGAAGTAGCAATGCCCGAAGTCGATTAATATCCAGGCTTCCTGCCGTAGAAACCTGGGACCAGTCACCAGAGCGTTTGATTGTCAGCGGCTCCTGAATACATCCCATACAGTGCTGAAGAAAATGACGAATCCATAGTTCGTAGTCTTCGCAGGAAGGGAACCTCTCATCGAATCCCCCCAGCGTAAGAAAATGGTTTCGTTCGATAACCAGTGAACTGGCAGATACGAGACAGGTTTCCAGGCTTTCTTTCAGAGGCCTTCCCGTGGCCGGGCGCAGGCGAAGAGGTACATTCAAAGCCTGGCCATTCTTTATCCAGTGTTCCTGGCTATGGCAGGCTTTAAGATGCGGTCGCTTCTGTAGAAAGGTAAGCTGCTGCTGTAGTTTATCTGGTTTCCAGAGATCATCTGAATCCAGAAAAGCCAGATAAAACTGTGATGCCAGTTTGCTACCCAGATTTCTAGCTGTGGCCGGTCCTGCTTCGGATGGACATTCATGAAAGCTTAGATCTGGCCATTCAATCTCTGTGGCATTTCTCGATTCAGAGCCGGCAGAAGCCTGGATCTTCTGGCCTGGAGCTCCAGATCGCAGCGAGACGGTTGCTTTCCACTGATGAACGGATTCTTTCCATTGATTAAAGGAAGCCTGATCCTTTTCAATTTCTGCCCGGGAACCATTTGCAATAACCTGTATTTCCCGGGGCCAGACCGTACCTTCCAGAACTGAGTCCAGAGCTTCTCTTAGCAGTTCCGGTCTATTTCGAACCGGAATGATCACACTTACTGGAGCCAGGGGGGCCGGGGCGCTTTCATTGGTCTGTCCTTTCATGGTTTCATTTTTTTTCTGCAAAGTCTCTCATCCGAATCTGCTATCCAGTCCTTTATCCGGGGAGGCATCATCAATGGTTCTGGTTTTCCCGAACAATCCGGATTTTCTTATCTTTCTTTTTACAGGGGCCGCGCCATCTTGGTTGACCCCAGGATTCCAGGATGCATTTTGCATTCGTGAAGAAAGTGAAAGCCCTGATCAAGCTGATTCGAGTCTATCAGTGGACCAAGTCCGGATTCGTTCTGCTTCCTTTTGTATTTTCCACTCATCTACATCAGGTAGTGGGGCATCCCTTCAGCGATGAATCCATAGAGGTTTTGATTCAGCTGGTTCTGGCTTTCATGGGCTTTTCTTTCCTGGCCAGTTCCATCTACGTAATCAATGATTTCAAGGACCGGAAGCTGGATCGAGAGGATCCAAGAAAGCAGCATCGGCCCCTGGCCAGCGGTACAATTCCATCCGGTCTGGCATTCCTGGTTGCAGCAGTGCTTTTGACGGCAGCGCTGTCCATGGGATTCTATCTGAATGAAGCCACCGGGATGACCTTCCTGGGATACTTCCTCATGAATCTAATCTACAGTGCCGGTGCCAAGCGAATCGTACTTCTGGATGTATTTATCATCTCCGCTGGATTCGTTCTAAGGGTTCTGGCCGGAGCCTTCGCGGTGGATGTAGAAGCCAGCCCCTGGCTACTGAGTTCCGCTTTCTTCCTGTCACTTTTTCTGGGTTTCTTTAAACGATATTACGAAGTACGAATGTCTCCTGCAGAAGCTATGATAGGCGGAAGCTACCACTCAGAATCGCTCAAGAGCTTTATCAACATTACTGCATCTATTTCTATAATTAACTATTCCATCTATACGCTTCAGGGCACCCATGCAGGCGCCAATCTATTCTGGACCATTCCATTTGTGGTACTTGGCATCTTTCGCTACTACACCCTTCTGCAGAGTCCGGAGGCAGTAAAAGATGGAAATCCTTCCGACATCCTGCTGGCAGATGTTTTTCTAATCATTACCATCGTGCTCTGGCTGGGATTATGCGCTTTTTTGATTCTGCACAATGAACCTCTGCCGCCTGCTTCCGGTTCTCCGGGCTAATTCCACTGGAATTTCGCCGGGATTTTGAATTGAATGAAGGGGGGCCATGCTCAGTTTTGGCCCATGCCGACTTATTCCTACAGATGTACTAAATGCGGACATGAGTACGATGCCTTCCAGTCCATGAAGGACGATCCTCATACTGAATGCCCGGAATGCGGGGGTAAGGTGGAGCGTCTCATCGGCGGCGGCGCTGGGATCGTTTTCAAAGGTAGTGGCTTCTACGTTACCGATTATAAGAAATCTTCTGGCGGCTCATCAAGTAGTGGTAGTTCGGGAAGCTCCGGCGGCTCCGGTAGTTCCAGCGGTTCTGGTAACTCGGGAAGTTCCGGTAGCTCCAGCGGAGGAAGTTCCTCCGGGGGCAGCCAGGCAAGCTAGCTTGCTACTCCTAAGGATGAATCGTTGAGTGGAAGTCTGGGCATACTGGCCGGTCGAGGCGAACTACCCTGGATTGTAGCAGAAAATGCAATTCAAGCCGGGGAAGATGTACATATTTTTCCCTACACAGATGAAGCCATCCCTTCGGCTTTAAAGCCCTATTGCACCCCGGTGGTGCTTACCCGAATGTATGCTTCTGTCTTTGCCTCTTTGAAAAAGAAAGGAGTGAAGCGTCTCATCTCCATCGGCAAAGCCAGCAAGGATATCCTTTATAAGAATCCTAGATTCGATGCCAGGACTCTGCTTCTACTGGCTCGCATGGAGAACTTAAACGACTATACGATATTTAAAAACATCGCTCTGGAGCTCGAAAAGATTGGGATTACGGTAATCGATCAGACTACCTATCTGGAGGATTGCTTTCTGGAGCAGGGGCGCTATGGTCGAAAGCTCAAGGACAAAGAACTGGAAGATGTTTCTTATGGAATGATGTATGCCAGGGAAATGAATCGCCTGGACATAGGCCAGACGGTGGTGGTGGGCCAGAGATCCGTGATTGCGGTAGAATGCGTGGAAGGTACCGACCAGTGCATTCGCCGGGGCGGAAGCCTGTATGCAAAAGGGGGAGCCGTAGTCTGCAAGGTAGCCAAAAAGAATCATGATCGTCGATTCGATATACCTGTGACCGGTGAAAGCACACTTCAGAGTATGTATGATTCCGGTTGCAAGGTTCTGGCCATTGAAGCCGGTGCAACCATCGTAGTTAACAAAGCGGAGTTTTTGAAGAGCGCCAGAAAGAAAGGTATTTCGGTTATTTCCATCGCTGAATCCGGTGAAGGGTTTGCGGATGGTAAAGAGCTTCGTAAATTGAATCGGAGCGGAAAATGAGTAAATCAGGATCAACAGTAGCCAGCGACCAGCCCGAGCTACCTCTGTCTCAGAATCCAGGGGCATCAAAGAAAAAAGGCAGCAAATCCTCCACTATTTCCAGGGCGCAAAGCGTGGCCAGGAAAGGGTCAGTTCGCGCAAACAATCCGGACTCCAGTACTCAAGCGAAAGCGAAGAAACCTCACGGCACCGCAGACTCGACCAGCATTAGCCAGCGGAAAGGAAAGAAATCTGTTCGCACAGATGGGGCCAGCTCTGGCCTGCAGGAGAAGGCGAAGAAATCGACAAGTTCCAGCAAAGCAGGTAGTTCAACGCCATCCAGTAATTCCGGTAAGTCCAATTTGAAGTCCACCGGTTCTGATCTTTCCGGAGGAGTGCTCATTATCACTGGCGAACATTCAGGAGATCTTCTGGGAGCGGATGTAGCACGAGAACTGCAAAAGCAGGGAATACGAAAACTCTACGGTACCGGCGGCAAGGAAATGGAAGCGGCCGGAGTGGAGCTTCTGGAAAACATTGAAACCATGAATGTGGTGGGCTTCGTAGAAGCACTAAAAGCCTATCGCAGACTCAAGGCCCTGGCTCGAAGTATAGTAGCCTTTGCGCGCAAGAACGGTATTCGACATGCAATCCTGGTAGATTATCCTGGATTCAATCTTCGCCTGGCGGAGATGCTCAAGCAGGATCCCAGCTTTTTTATTACCTATCTGGTAAGCCCTCAGCTATGGGCCTGGCATTACAGCCGAATCAAGGTAATCAAGAAATACGTAAACCTGATGCTTCCTCTCTTTCCTTTTGAAGAGAAGATGTATCAGGAGGAAGGAGTGCCGGCTCATTGCGTAGGACATCCCCTGGTGTATCGAATTGGACAGCAGCTCAAGAAGCAGGATCCCATTCCTTCTTTTTCCGGGAAAACCATCGGGCTATTGCCAGGTAGTAGAAATTCAGAGATTCGCAGGTTGCTGCCGCCCATGCTGGAAGCCGCAAGGATGCTCAAAGAGAAATACGGAAAGATTCGCTTTTTGCTGCCAGGCGTAAATGAGGAAGCTCAGGGCTATGTTCAGGAACAGATCGATGCCTATTCCGATCTAAAAATTGAATCCATGCCAGGACGTTCCTTGCGAGTAATGGAAGCCAGCGATCTACTCATTCTGTCATCCGGAACCGCAACAATGGAAGGGGCATTCTTTGGCACTCCCATGGTGGTACTCTATAAAGTGGGCTGGATTAACTTCTTCATTATTTCTATGGTGATTCGGACCCGGGTCATTGGAATGGTGAACCTTCTGGCCCGCAAACAGGCTGCGGTGGAACTCTTGCAAACCGAGGTAAGGCCCGATACTATCTTTATGCATGCTACCAGGATCCTGGATAATCCAACGCTGCAAAATGAGATCAGAAAAGAACTGGAATTTGTAAAACAAAGCCTGGGCAAAGGAAGGCCGGCCACAGAAGCGGCGCGACTGTTTATGGACTATGCCCGGGGAAAAAAGGGAACCAAGTGAGACATCTGCTAAACCTACTGGACCTCTCTCAGGAGGATTTCTTTCGCATACTTCATCGTGGTATCGAGCATGCAAAGAATCGAAAGCTGGCCCCCACGGCCCTGGCTGATAAGACCGTTACGCTTCTATTCGAAAAAACCAGTACCCGAACCAGACTTTCCTTCAGTGTAGCCGTCATGGAAATGGGAGGCCATCTGATTGCTCTTGAATCTCAGATGCTTCAGGTCGGTAGAGGAGAAAGTGTAGAAGATACTACAGAGGTTCTGGCTCGTTACGTGGATTGCGTCATGGTGCGCACCCATAGCCATCGCAAGCTGGAAGTCATGAGCGGGCTCGATCGACTTCCCATTATCAACGGACTTTCCGACAGGCATCATCCTTGCCAGGGACTGGCGGACTATATGACTCTTCTGGAAGCCGGGCTGGATCTGAAGAATACTACCCTGGCTTTTGTGGGAGAGCCCAACAATGTATTTAATTCTCTGGCTCTCGGTGCATTGCATTCCGGTAGCAGAATCCATCTGGCTGCTCCGGAAGGGTATCCTATTCGCCCGGGGATTAGAGATCATCTGCAAAAGAAGAATGTGCATCTTGAAGTGTTTCAGGATCCATCTGCCGCTGTGAAGGATGTAGATGTGATTTATACAGACACCTGGGTTTCCATGGGCCAGGAAGAAGAAGCAGAAGAACGAAAAGCGGTTTTCAAGCCCTATCGTCTGGATGATGAATTAATGACGAAAGCCAGAAACGATGTTATGGTAATGCACTGTCTGCCGGCCCATCGCGGAGAAGAGATCACAGATTCAGTTATGGACAGGCATGGTCCTACCATCTTCAAACAGGCAGAGAACCGACTCCATATTCAAAAAGCCATCCTTGAATGGATCTTTGAATTGATCTAATCAGCGTATCGTTTGCGGCACTCGCGCCCGGCATCGGCCTGGGCGATACAGCATCTAATTCTGCGATGAATGAACTTACTCTAACGCTCACTCCCGGGTTTCCAGTTCTCCAGCGCCTTTTGAAATTCCTTGCTATGTAAGAACCTTTTTCCTGGTCTTAGCCTCAAAAGCCTTTCTTTGATGGAGATATCTCCGTAATCCAGAAGCACAATGGCCAGATCTCTCTTGCTCCAGTGCTCCGGCTTCTCCTGAATGAATTCCAGGGCAGGATTTACATAATCTGGATCCTTGCTTTCTTTTATGATTCCCAGATACGGCGCCGGCAGAGCCATTTCTCCTGATTCCAGTTGTTCAATGATAATCTTTTTTAGAAGCTCCGGGTCATTGCGCTTGAGATAGTCAGTATACGCCCGGACTTTATCCCAGGAAAATGTAAGGTCCAGATCTTTTATATGAGCCAGCGTATTGGTAACGTAGTTTGTGCATTGGATAGAGACGGATTCGCATAATTGCTTGAATGTGTTTGCTGATATTGACTGCGAATCTGAGAACTCCCAGATCAGTTCCGTGTAGTATGGCAATTGATGCTCCATAGATATGGCATACATCACCGAAGCTCGGGCGGCATCAGGATCCTGGAAGAAATGAATTCTGTATGGACGACGAAGCATCGATCGTGCCCAGTCATCCCTGTAAGAAGCAATCGCTGCAAAATACTCTGTGCGATAGTAGAGATACTTCGGGGCCATTATTGAATCATAACTATCTTCCAGGTCATCCTTGAAATCTTCATGGGGAAATACCTGCACGGCCTCATAGAACTCTGCGGCTCTCTCCGCTTGAATGCTCTGAATTATAGAAACATCCGAATCCTTCCCGTAATGGGCCAGTGCAAGGGCCGCGCCCGGCGACTTCTGCATGGCCAGTTCCCTTACTCGCTTCTCATGTTTCGCTGCCAGGGGAAGAATCTGGAAGGCCATGTAGCGGGCATCGGTGGAACCTTCAAAATGGAGTAATTTCTCCTGAAGCCTCCGATAGTCTGCTTCGCTGAGATACCATTGAGCCCTGGATAATACGATTTCTGCCAGACCTACGGAGCCGGGGCTACAGCCAGAGAACCAGGTAAGCCTTGTAGAGTCGTGAAAATGTTGAGGCATGATCTCCAGGAAAAGTTCGTCCTGTTTTGCATAGAGCAGCGCGATCAAAGCGTTGGCCCTCACTCCCGGGGCTTGATGGCGAGTAAGCATTACCAGCTCTTCGGGGGTGGCTTTGTCTGCGATGGTGTGCACAATGGTATAGCAGTGCGGAGTGGTGCCACCTGCACCTACGGCGCTATCACAAACCACAGGATGTTCTTCGAAATCTTTGAATAACTCCAGGATCTCAGGCCTGACTTTAGAAGCATCGTATGTTGGACTCGCCAGTAGTGAGGCCGAGATGGGAAGTATGGCCCAGAATAAAACCAGAATCAGAGCGCGGCGGAAGGTCATCTAATTTGGACGCAGGGCCTGGCTCAATGTTCCCCTGGGCAGCTTCTATGGATTGATATTTCTGAGCGGGGTTTTGGATTTCGAAAGTAATTCAGCCAGAAAATTGAATCAGCCCTTGAGCGGTCCTGCGTTCTCCAGTTCTCCAATGCGGCCGAAGGGAGAGTCAGCATTTCCTTTCCAGCCGGGGAGTTAGCGCAGGATTTCCACTTCGCGATTGATGTTTCTGAATCGCAGCATCAAAACGGCCCCGGACTCTGATAGCAGTAGTCTCTTCCATAGAGCTGCTTTCCCAGCTGGCGCCTCCAGCCGGATTTCCTTGATTCGGCCCACTTCCCAGGGGGATGGCAGGGTTGCATCGATTTCCAGCTCGATCTGCTCATTCATGGCATAATCGGTGCTATGGATGGGCCCCGGACGCAGGGCAGCGGAAAGCAGACGAAAGGGACTGTCCTTCTCACCGGGATCAATGGTGCGATCAGCATCGTTACGAAGCATCAAATGAATGGCCGGATTCCCGTTAACCGATTCAATTACATCTGCACGGACGGTTAGATCAGTGGGGGAGGGAAAAAATGAATCCAGGCTGCCGGTTTTGTACATGATGCCGAATATCAAAAGCAACAGCGCACAATCTGCCAGGATCATCCAGAACGTGCGATTACTGAAAGGATTGGGAGTCTTTGTTGGAGTTCCCGGATAATCTTCGCGCACTTCCTGAGGATTCTTATAATAGAATTTCAAGGGGGCCCTCCGGTGCTTTGTCCATCCACGGTCAGCTCAGGGTTTCCTTCACCTGTGGAATCCTGTGCCCTCGCATTTACTCTTTTCAGCGCTTTTTGAATCAATGCAGGAATCTGAGAGCTTCGCGGATGCACTCGAATCTCCGAGCTAGAATGTAACAGTTCCATCGAAGCCATAACGGAAGAAACCATATCCGAAGACCGGCTCAGGGCGCTCATCAGGATTCCGGTGAGGCAGTCTCCGGTGCCCGCCACAGCCAGAGATGCATTGGCCCAGGGGAAAAGATACGCCCGGTTCTCGAAAGGGTCTATCAGAATACTGGTGGATCCTTTATAGAGTACATAGCTATCTATATGATCCCTGGTAAAATCCATTGCCGATTGCAAAGATTCTACATCATGAATCACAGAACCACCGAGAGCAGACCATTCCCCTGGATGAGGGGTTAGCACCGTTCTTCGACCGTGCAATTCTTCTCTTTTAGATGGGTGCATCGATTCTACGGCCGCTCCGGCATCCAGGATCAAAAAAGGACCCTTCTCAGACTCGGACCGTTGTTCGCTCAATTGTGCCAGGAAACTCTGGCAATCTTCGCGAGAACAACCGGGGCCCAGTGTAATAGCACCTACCCTGGAGTCCAGGCCCAGGGATTCTTTTTGCATGATGGATGGCTCGTCCAAAAACAGACTTTTCTCTGAAGGACTCAATGCCTGAAGGATTCCTCCTCCACTGGCAAAAAAGCACCGAGCGGATAGAATCATAGCTCCTTCCATGCCGGAAGAACCGCCCAGAAGCCAGGCGGAGCCATTGCTATATTTATGCGAATCCAGGGAACGGTTAAACTGGATGAGACGATGTTGATTTCTTTTGACCAGGCGAAACGGTGAATTCAGATCCGGGGCAAAGCCAATAGGACAGGCATGAATGTTACTTTTTAATAGCTCGGAATCAAACATACAGGCCAGCCTGTGCGGACCGTAGGAATGAACTTCATCGGGATAATAGTGGGCCGTTTCTGGGTAGCTTCGATCTTCCAGCAGCCCGGTAGGTACATCCAGGGCCAGCAAGTAAGCGCCCTGGCTTCGTTTCTCAGCCATCCAGCTGGTAAGCCTTGCGAAACTACCTTCAAGAGGTCTATTCTGTCCGCTTCCCAGGAGAGCATCTACAATCAACCATCGATCCGAGCCATGGCGCAGATCTGCTGCGAAAGTTTTCTCCTGCTCCAGCGAAAGGAGAAACTCATCTGCGTTCATATGATGATACTGCTGCACTTTCAGGTTCTCAAGCAACCCTGGCAACCCTTCGTAGAATTTTGCGGCCTGGGATTTCGCAGCCCCGGTCTGAACAACAGTGAGGCTGGAACCTGCGCCCCATCCGTTTTGTCCGGCGCTGGATAGAATGTGCCAGGCCAGAGCAAGCCCGTCGCCACCGTTATTACCAGGGCCGCATAGAATAATGATTCTTGAAAAGGTACGGTGGCGTTTGAGTAGATACAGGCTACTCAAGGCGGCCTGGCCCATGAGCTGAGTGGAGCTCCAGCCCAGCTTCATGGTTTTTTCATCCAGGTCCCTGGACTGTTGATAGGTTAGCAGCGGTTCACTGCCATTCATTGAGCTGATAGTTACCTTCATTGATTCGAACGCTGAAGATACGATTGTTTAGATTGCGATAGGTTTCTCGCCAGGATTCCCGAACCCCTGGAAAGCGTAAAAGCTGGTTGTTTAGATACTCTCCCTGGGCGCTGAAGATCTTGAACAGAATTCCACCGCTGTCATCCAGGGTTTCCAGAATAAAGCCTCCATCAGGCCCCGCCCAGCTCAGTGCATCTTTTGTTTCATCTGTAGAATAGATTTCTCTGGCTTCACCATTTCTATCCTGATGATAGATCTTACGAACTTCCGGGGCAAACGTGGATGGATTGCGAAAGACTGCACTGATCAAGAAACGCTCACCGCCAGGATAGGGAATCATACGTTCGATTTCCAGCCTGTGATTCTTCAATTCGTCGGGTGCGGTAATCCCTTTCGGTTGTTCGGATCCCAGCAGCACTCCCTCTCGATAGATAGTAATGGCCGGGGCCCCATCTTTTCTGTGAAAGACATAGAGGGTATCATCCTCTCCCATCACCAATCGATGAATCTGATCAAAAGTGGCGTTCGCTGATTCTGGATCCTTTAGAGTAGTTACAGTGCGCTCATCCAGGTCCACGCGAACAATGCGGGCTGGCGCCGATGTTGAATACTCCGGTCGTAGAATGGCAGGTAGCCGGTTTTCCGGAGGAAGGTCTGGATTACTGTCGATGGGGCTGTAGGTTTTCTTCTTCTCATCCTGTATTTCATGAATCTCTATATAAAGTGCTTCATCGTTGCTGGCCACCGAGCCGGGAATGCCGGATGGAATGGGAGTGGTTTCGATTTCCATTTCCAGCGGTTTTCCCCTGGCATTTAGAATCCAGGTAGGACTGGCCTGGCTGCCTGGAAAGAAGCGAACAACTCGGTAGGATACATCGCTCAGGAAAATGCCATCATCGTTGATGGAGGGCATGTAGGGGAAGTTACCATAGATCCTCTCGGTGCGCAAAACAGGCAGTCCTTCCGGGAATTCCTCCGCCGTAACATTCATCTGCAAAGGGATGGAATACAAAGTGGAAGGGGACAGCTCATCGATCCGGAACCTTGCACAATGGCTTAGAAGTAGCGAAATCAGGATGGAAATCAGCACTGGCCGGATTGCCGGGGCACCGAACCGGCCGTGTTTACGATGCACGAGACTAAAAAAAACGTTGCGATGGTTCACCGGGAACCATCTGGATTGAATTAGATTGACAGTAAAGCGACAAAACGATTCCTTGTTGTAGAAGTGGGTTGCACCCGCTTTTTTTTTGCCG
>PBUB01000027.1 GCA_002729885.1 Spirochaetaceae bacterium | reverse complement strand
TCCCAGCTGTAGGCACCGCCGTTGCGAGTTCCGTCAAATCCAACGTATCGTACGTTGGAAAGGCCGGATACGGCTCCCCCCCAGTAGTTGTTATAGTCGGTGGTTCCACTTGTTGTGCTCGTTAGAGAACGACAGTGGTTATCTCCAGACCGACCATGAACGAACAACCTGTAGGTTGCCGCTGAAAGTCCTTGTCCTGCTACGAATAGCAGAACAGCCATTAACGCGAGTTTGCGCATTCAAACACTCCTCTTCCCTTTTCTTCAGGGAAATCTTTGTTTTTGCCGTTTAGCGGCCCCTTCTCCTGTGGAGAAGGGGGACATCCGTTTGGAAACAAACGTCCAGTAAAAATATGCCGCAAGGATATTGGCCTGTCTATAATAAATTGAGCGCCACCGCTCTCGCATGCGCAAATTTATTAAAGCGTTCCTGGCAAAACGCTAAAGAAGGGATTTTCGCGTATGGCACCTGCGAAAGACTAATCCGTTCGGTGTATGGTACCGGACTATGGAGATAAAAAAAGGCCGCCTTTCCAGGCGGCCCTTTAACTTTCCCGGCAAACAGTTAAGCCAGGAAATAGCAGGATGGCTCCCTCGTATTATTCATTGGCCATCTTTTCCAGAAAGTCAATGCGCTCCTGCTTCTCTTCAGACTGCCATTCGGAGCCAGAGAATTCAGAAGCTCTGTACATTGAGGTTTCATGGCTTTTGGCCGGGTCCACATACTCCCATAGAGGTTCAGTATGGGAACCGGAGATCTCTTCACCGGTTTGCATGGAACGCTCCACCATATCGGGCGTTACAGGAGAATTGTTTCTACGGGCCCGGATATCACGAACGATATAGGGTCCATCAATGCCGCGATCCTTCAGAATCTTGCCAAAGAATTCCAGCTCCAGAGTATGGTTGCCTTTTTCCAGTTGTCCCTGCCAGCTACTGGTAGCCACAAATCGTTGCTTGCCTTCTTTCTCCTGTAGGTTTGCATCGATCTGATAGAAGCCGGATTTATTCACTGTCAGGGGAATTCGCACCGACAGATTGCCATTATCCAGGGAGTCATTGATATTGGTACCGAACTTGGCCACCGTATGCGGAGTGGAAAACCAACCAGCTCGCTGGTTATGTTCATTACCGTTTACGGTCATGTTCGCTTCCAGATACATATCGCCCCAGTCCTGTGCCGTAGGTCGAACCAGGAAGGTGTAGATGCCGTCATTGGCCTTTTCATCTCCATTCTCCCCGTCATCACCAAAGCCTACCGGAGGTAAGGTTCCGTAGGTCTTTCTATGTAGCTTACGATAGACTTTAGGCTCGATATCTTCGATTTTAACTGCCTGACCTTTTTCGTCCTGGCAACGGAGATAAACATGGAAGTCTCCGGTACCCACGGAAATAGATTGCTCCGCCCACATTTCGCATTTCTCGGTTGCGAATTCTGCAGGTTTTTCGCAGTCAGGCATTCCTTCCGGTGTCATCTCACAACCTTCTGCAGGTTTTTTCACAACTCCGGCAGGCGGTAATTTGAAATCGTATGGATTGGTAAGGTCTTCTTGCCAGTCATAAAGCGGACGCGAATAAGGCGGATACTGAGCCCATTTCTTGTATCGCTCCAGCTTCGCAATGGGATCCTCATCCACTGCAACAAATTCTCCATCTTCACCCAGCCGCTCAACGGTTGGATCAAACGGAGCCGAGGTGATTTCCTCATCCCCGGTGGGTCCCTGCGTTGATGTATCTGATGTTAGCAGGTATACGGTGACCAGGACCAGAACCAGAACTACAGCTCCGATCACAATCATCGGCATTTTACTCTTCATTAAATCCCCCTCTATATTATGACCGGAGATTATTCAGATGCCTTTTCTATGTCAGCTTTTTTTCAGGATAGGGACAGGCTTCCACTGGATTCGCAAGTTCCAGAGGCTGCTATGAATCAGCGTCTTTTTTCTTTCTGGATGTATTGCTGGACGCAGTCTTCTTCTTTAATGGTGTTTTCTTGTTTAATACCGCTTTCTTGCTCGAGGCCGTGTTGCTCTTCTTTGACTTTTTTGAACTTTTTTTTGAACTGCGCGCCGTCTTTTTCGGTGCAGGCGAAGCGGTAGTGGCGCGGGATTTCCCGGAACTTTTTTCTCCGGAGCCTTTTTCTTGAGGTACCCTGGTAGATGTTTTCGTCGATTTCTTATCAGTAGAAGAACCAGCTTTCTTTGCCCTGGCAGGTGCAGATTCGGACGGCGGCACGGCGGATTCCTGCTCCGCGGCATCGGACTCGGCTCGAGTCCCTCTTACCCTTCGAACCGGTCCATCTACCTTTCTGGCATACCGTTCATTGACTTTCAGTCTCTTGATCTTGTTCTGTAAGGTAGAGCGATTAATCCTCAAAGCCTGGGCTGCATGCGATACGTTCTGACCGTTACGGCGAAGCATGCTGGCAATTATGCCGGCTTCCAGCTCCTCCATTATTTCATCCAGGCTCATGCCTCTTTCCAGACGGCTCAGCACTTCATGAGGTATGCCGGAAAGCTCTGGATCCTGAAAGATGTAAAGATAGCCAGAGACCTGTTGCTCCCTGTGAATCGTAGTTATCTCAACGCTTATACTCAGTTCCGGGATAGATGCGAATAGTAAATCGGTGGGATGCGGACCTTCGCTGTATACCCGGGCCAGTAGACCGCGCGTCAGCTCCAGGAAATAAGATTCTGCCAGGGCCAGATTCTTATGAAAGAAGTCTCTTTCCAGGACCCTTTGCTGGAATCCTTCATTGTAGAAAAGTGCATGGCCGTTTAGATCCGTGGCCAGGATTGGATGAGGGATGGCCGCCAGCACCAGGCGTGCGAACCACTGATCACTGGTTTCCGGCTCCGGGTTAATTACTTCGGCAGCTTCCGCCTCTTCCCGGGCTTTTCTCTCTTTAAGCTCCGATGCATTCCTCAGAAGTTCTGTATCCTGCCACTCGGTTTTCTTCAGACCGGCCCGATTCACTACAGGAACCGGGCACTGGGACGATAACTTCAGTAGCTCTTCGCGATCGATGTCTGGGCGGACCCAGGCCTCGGGCACAGATTCATACTCCGCCTGAGCTCGCTCCAGATCGGAAAGCTCACGATTTAAAAGGTTACGGGAAAGGTACCCCTCCAGCCGGCCATCCAGGTCCCGTACCAGAGGGATATGATCAAGAGAGGTAGAATAAAAGAAACGAATGATTTCAAGCGGCCTGACTCGGGTCACAATGAGACAGGCCTGCTTTTGCTATTTACTGGCAACAACGAAATTTCGAAGAACCACTGGAAAGGGACTGATCATATCCAGTTTTTCCGTGAGTTCATATTCCAGGATATCCCCGGCAGCAGTAATGTCGTTTTCTTCCAGTGCCGAGGACAGATCCTTGAGTAGCTCCATCAGATCGGCAGCAGCCTGGGAAAAAGGCTTACCTTCTACGTTAGCCTCTTCCATGCCTGCATTCTTGCATCTGGCTTCCAGTGCAAACAGGCAGGACATGAATCCCTGGAGCTTTTCTACCACCGAGTCCAGATTCTCCAGAGCTCTTACTTCCTTTCCGGACTGAAAATCCTCGTTGATGGAAACAATCTCTTCTTTGAATTCCGGTAGCTTGCTTTCAAACTGTTCCAGAGCTTCCGCCAGTTCTTCCATACCGGCGCTCTGAGCTGCCAGTTGCAGAGCAAGGCGCATGGACATGGATTTTATGGGACGCATGTGCAGCAGAACCGTTTCCAGCTCTTCCTTTTGATCTTTGCCCTGCTCTACAGAGTTTGCCAGGTTTTCCAGGCTCACTTTCAGAGCATTCATGGTATGAGCGATGGGCGCTGAGACCTGACCTTCGGGCAGAGGCACTACCAGGTTTTCCAGATCCAGGTTTAGCAATCCGGCCAGACTGTTCACTGCCTGATCGATCCACTGATACCCTTCATGAAGATCCTGCATTTGAGCCGCAGATAGATATTCCTTTTGAAACAGAAAGGAGCCAACCTGATCCAGATACCTGTCCAGCTCATGGGCCGCTTCTACAATGAAATGGTCATGATCGGCTACGGTGAAGTCCATTCGTTGAACCTGCTGTAGATCCATGGAGTCCAGCCTGGAGGGGGCCACTTCCTGATTATCCACCAGGAGATTCATAATGTAGTGATTTTGATTGCGAGTCCACTGATCCACAGCATCGTACACCTCTCGCAGGGTCTTTTCTTCGTTCAATGATGCGTCCAGTTTCTGATCGTTAACATAGATATTCATGGCTTTCCTCCGCTTCAGTCCCATACTCCTGGCTTTTTGCTTTCAGACTTGCCGCTACGTCCACTGACTGATGGCCAGATTGAACACATTGGTGCCCCGGGGCGATTGCCAGGCCGCTGTTATGCGGACCTGCTTATTATGTCGTAATCATTGCAGAAAAACTGCATAAAAAATCAGGGAGTTCCCAGCTTACTTTTCAGATATTCGGACTGGGATCGGGCCTCTCGAATGGAACTTTCCATACGACCGAACTTCTCCCGAAGCTGCTGTTCCTTCTGGGCCAGGCTTCTTTCCTTGCTGGCAATGGCCTCTTTCTTCTGATCAATTCGGCTTTTTATCGTTTCAATGCGAGCCGTGATCAGACCGCCAGAGAACTGAACATAGGGCTTCAGGGTTTCATTCATTTTGAAAGCCACCCCGTTGTCTGTAATGGCATCTTCGTTCAGATCCGAGGCGAACAGATCTTTTACACTTTGAGGAGAATCGCTCAGCGCTTTTGTAAGTTTCCCTTCATCCACTCGAAGATAGCCGTCTTTGATATCGGACCATTTAGCTCCCACATCACCGGTAGTGATTCCGATTTGTGCCAGTACTCGATAATCTGGCTCACTCAATGAAGGATAGGAAGATGCTACCAGAACCTGAAGAGTGCTTATGATCTGTCTGGTGGTAGGGTCTCCGGCAAAAATTCCTGATCGGTCCTTCAGCTGGCGATACCCATCTCGAATATCTCCGTTGGGATCTGAAGAACGATTCATTTCGAATTCATCGCTCTTTACAAATTGATCATTTTCTTTTACAAACTTCAGCAATTCGTTGTAGGCTTCTACCCAGGCGACGATTTTGGTCTTGATCTGCTCTGTGTTTGCCTGCACAGTAACTTCTACCGGACCACTGGTAGTTCGATGCAGAGTCAGACTGGCCCCTTCAATAATATCTGTAATATTGGAATTGCTACTTCTGGTAATCTCTATGCCATTCATCTTGAGTTTGGCATCTTTAGCGGGTTGAGTTTCATTCAGAGGACCGAACGCTGCATCTGTTTTAGTAGTGTCGATGCGAACATCTCTCACAACCATGCTGGACCCTTCATTCGCATCAAAGCCAATGGATGTAATCTTGCTTCCTTCCGGCAGATCCTGTACCGGAATTTGCATGGGACCATTCTCGGTTACCTGGAACTGTCTTTTTTGCGCAGATCCTCCGGATTCGAAAAATACAGTCACAATTCCTGGACTCTGACTGGCCTTTCCTGGTTTATCCTGCGAAGGTTTATCTTCTTTCACAGTTCTGGTTCTTTCAATATCAGCCGCAGGAAACTTGATGTCCCCTGCTTCCACTTCTACGTCAGGTCCCGGACGGGTGCTTTCTGTTCGCACCTTGCGCCGTTCGGTTTCCGAAGCGTTCTCAGATGGATTCGCCTGCGGATCGCTGGCATTTTCACCGGTAACGGAAAGAGAGATTACGCCGGGCTCGAACGAAACACTCAGGCTGGCTTCGCTTCCATTTTCCAGGGTAAGTTCCTTTGCATCCGGGGATACTTTGTATTTGGAATCCGCCGGGGCCTTAATCTTGCTTTGCTCGAAGGCGATGTCTTCCGAGGATTTCTTTTCTACCTTCTTGTCTCCAATGAATCCTGCCTGTTTCAGGATTCCATCCGGATCGGAAAAGCTGAATGCACCGTCGGAACCGCTTACCGAGGATCGAAGAGAGATCAGAGCGTTGTTGGCATCGATATTAATTACACTTACTTCATAATCCTGGCCGGCCTGACCTTTCAGCGCACGTTCCAGATCCACAACGCCGCCCCCTGGAAAATCCACGTTGATTTCTTTGGCCCCTACATTGATGGTAAATTTACCTTTTGGCAGAGTCTCTTTTCGGGAAAGCTGACGGCTGGTGATTTGATGTTTGGTAGCCAGCTCCAGGATTTCCACTTCCTGGGACCCAGGATCCACATCCGGCGCAGCCTCCCCTGTAATGGCTCCTGGATCCGAGGATACCACAGATTTGGTAGCAAAGGGGCCGGCAAAGGAATACAGATCCCGACTGGCATCGGAAAGCTTTCTGGCGCGATTGCGTAGTTCTTCAAAGGCCTTGATCTCAACTTTGCTGCGAGCGATGTCTTCTTCCAGACGAAGCAGAGGCATACGCTCCGCTTTCATAAGTTTCTCGATCATTTCACCGGGATTTACTCCGGCATTGTTCTGGAAAATGGCTGGTGCTGGCATGGTTGCTCCTTCCGGGCCCGGGGCCCCTCAGTAGTGTACATCGGGAAATCAGAAAATTCCATTAGTATATGAGATGGTTCTGGCGGGATAATTCGTGGATAATCCAGGGCCTGCCGTAGACTTCTACCGACCCGGCATTCCCCGGGGCCCCAGAAATCAGGAAAGCACTCAGCAGAAATGGTCAGACTTGACAGGGCCCAACCCGGATAGGCCCTGGACCTATGAGCCAGAACGGATCACGCAGCCTGTTTAGAGTAATCTTTATGAACCAGGGTAAATCCTATGAGATTCTTGCCCGGGAGGTAGAAGCCAGCGATCTGTTTGGCTTTCTGGAAATCCGGGATTTGGTATTTGGCGAGAAATCCCAGGTACTGGTGGATCCTACCGAAGACGGCCTGCGCAAGGAATTTGAAGATACTAAACGAATCATCCTGCCCATGCACAGCATTGTAAGAATCGATGAGCTGGACAGACAGTCCCGGGCTCGAGCCAGAGTCGTTTCCCTTCCAGGAGGAGCAGGAGCCAATCCAGGAACACCGGCTGGCTCCGCAAATCTCTACGGCGTGCCGCCGCAAAAGGACAGCTAAGGATAGCAGGAAAAACAGGCAAAGCAGGAGAAGAAATTGCCTGAACAGTCAAAATTCCCCTCCAGTGGACGCGGAAACCCGAAAGCTCCGTCTGAAGCTGCGGTTTCATTTCTCTGGTTTGTTTAAGGAATTCTTTTTTTGGGAGGAATGCCTTCCTGGCGGGATGCAATTACATACGGAGAGAAATCCGCTTAATGAAGCGGTTAATTCAAAGATGGCATCCTCTCCGCTGAGAGCTTCCAAGAGCTATCCAATTCTCAGTTTCTACGGCGTTCTTTATCGTGGTTTATACGATTCAGAACGTAAAGGAACAGAAAGGATCCGATAAGTGCTGCAATGATGTTTACCCGGGCCAGGGGAATGTTCTCCCATTTGGGAATCATCAGAAAATTCACTACTTGAGGAAACCAGTTCTTGATGTTTGCGATGACCACCACCAGCACAGCGCCAATGGTGCCTATCAGGGTAGCTCCCCAGAAGCCCCCCAGCAAATCTCGATTCAATCTGAAGTAGTAGTAATAGGCGGCGGCCAGACCGCAAAGCCCATAAACAAACAGATCTCGGACAATCAGTAGAAAATCAATAAACCATTCCATGCGAATCCAGTTAACCTTTTTAGGCGGTGCCTTTGAGTAAATAAGAATTTACATGGCAGCAATTTGCAGAGAATTACCGGAGATGGAAATCCGGGGAAACACCAGGGTCTTTGGTATATTGGGGCATCCGGTGCAGCATTCTTTAAGTCCTTTGCTGCATAACATGGCCTTTAAAAGCGTAGATTATCCAGCTGTGTATATTCCTCTGGATGTAAAAGAGACCGGACCTTTCCTGAAGCGGACTCTGCAGAATCTTGATCTGGGAGGACTTTCGGTAACTATCCCTCATAAGATCTGGGCCTATCGAATGGCAGATAGCTCGGATCCACTGAGTCGCATCTGCGGCGCCAGCAATACGTTGCTTTTTAAACGTAGTGGTGACGAAATCCAGATCGAGGCCAGAAACTCCGATGGTCCCGGGGCAATCCAGGCACTCAAGAATATATCCAGAATCCAGGGAAAATCCGTGGTGATCTGTGGCTACGGCGGATCCTCTCGCGCCATTGCGGCGCAGCTTCTGATTTCGGAAAAACCGGCGGAGCTCTGGATCACAGGTCGCAATCCGACCAGGATCAAGAGTTTCATTCGAGATCTAAAGAAACAATTTCCCCGGGCCTCCATTCAAGCTCTGGAAGATGGAGCCGCAGGCCTTCCTTCAACGGAGAAAAAATCCGGAGGTACCGGACAGAACGTTAGTGCCCGCAACCATTCGCTCAAGACCAGAATAGCAAAATCTTCCAGTGCGACCGGAGGGAAGGTGACCGTCAGGGAAAGCCCATTAGAAAACCTGCGTCATCCAGATATACTAATCCAGACCACTCCGCTGGGGATGCAGTCGAAGACGTCCGGCAAAAAGGGAAATACGTCAAAGGCGAAAAATCTGCCAGTGAACCCGGACCTGATCGATATAAACACTACAGTGTTTGATATTGTGTACAGTCCTATGGAGACTCCCCTGCTCTCGCTGGCAAAGAAGAAAGGCTGCAAAGTAGTGTACGGCTACAGCATGCTCTTGTATCAAGCTGTGTTTCAGTTTCGCTGGTTTACAGGAAAGGAGCCTCCGGTAGAACGCTGGGAGAAGCTGCTTCGCAAAGATCTCAAATCAAAGAAATGAGCGGCATGAATCTGGACCAGGACCTTGAGACCAGGATCAATCCGGAAAAGAATCGTCAGTTCGCGCCGGAAGAATTTGGCCGACGACTGATTCAACTCAAGGAATTTGCAATCCATCACTGGCCACGAAAGAATGGACTGCGAATCTCGGTGGTGGGCACCAATGGAAAGGGCTCCGTTAGCCATTATCTCTCATCGCTGCTTCTGTCATCAGGTATCCAGACCGGTGTCTACAGCAGCCCACATCTGGAACATTACAGTGAACGGATACAGATTGAAGGCAAATCCGGCCAGACAGATCTGAACCACGCCTATCTCGCTCTGCGAAGCTCCTTTATGGATTGGGATGCGGACCTGTGGCACAGTCTGAGCTATTTCGAACTACTGACTCTGCTTGCCATAGAACTCTTCCAGGCCAGCAGTATTCCTGTGCAGATCTATGAAGCGGGCCTGGGAGGCAGACTGGATGCATCCGGACTTTGCGATCCAGATATAGTAATAGTCACTCGCATAGCTCTGGATCATACGAAGTTGCTGGGAAATACCAGAGAAGCCATATTCCAGGAGAAGCTGGGTATCGCAGGAAAAAGTGCCAGGTATATCTTTTTAATGGAAGAACGATACGAAAACCTGGCCAGAAATCTGCTGGAGCGGGCCGGCCACGAAGATCCATCCGCAAATTCAAAGGAAAAGGCAGTTCCTGCCCAGGTGCATTGCTTTGAAGCCGGTGGCTCGGCCAGGCAGAACTATCTTCAGGAGAATTTCGCTTTCGCGAAATGGATTCTCACTCAGCTGGCTGACCCATTAATGAGTTCTCAAATCCAGGACGCCGGTAGCAGCCCATCTCTGCGGCTTCTCAAGGAAAAGATTCAGTCATTTCGCTTCTCAGATGTTCCGGCTCCTCCGGGCCGAATGCTGGATTACAGAGGCTATGGAATTCGATGGATGTATGATTCCGGCCATAATCCGGCATCCCTGTTTACTGTACTCAAATCCTTTTCAACGCCTCCTTTGCTGGTTCTGGGTATACTTCCAGATCGCTCCTATGCTCATTTTTTGCGGGTAGCCAGATGGCTGGGCGTTTCGGTGATCTTCTGCATCGAACGGCCGGGTCTGGCAGACATCCCGGAAGAAGTCCGGTATTACTCACTGGAAGATTCCCGGGAAGCTGAAACGTATGGTACTCCCGGTCTGGCGACCGGGGAGCTTTCAGAATCAACTGCATCAAAGAATCCTGTCCCCGGCACCGAAGCCGATGGTCACTTCCCTTCCCGGGTCAAACCATCGGTATACCGGCTTTCCGCCTCTCTTTCTGCATCGCAGCTGCGAAAGACTCTCCTGGATTGCGCGCATTCAAAGCAGTATGGACACTCCAGGAATGCATCTAAAGATAAGAAGCAATCCGTGCAAACAGAAGAAGAAGTAACAATCCTGTTTACTGGCAGCTACAGGATCTATGATTTATTTCTGGAAATTCTCGGCGGTGACATAGTCCATGCCTGATATGGGTCGATTTAGCCCGGAAATTCCACATGAAGAGCTGAAGCAGCGAAGGTCGGCCTGCCAGGATCGGATGGATCCAGGCTCTGTTCTGATGATCTATACTGCGCCTCGCAGAATCATGTCTAACGATGTGCATTATCGCTTTCGTCAGGATTCCGATTTCTACTATTTAACAGGCCTTCCTGTGGAGGAAGGAGTCCTGGTTCTGGGCCCGGAAAAGGCCTGCGTTTACGTTAAGCCTGGCACTCCAGAAAAAGAAACCTGGGAAGGACCACAGCCGAATCTGGATGAAACGGCGGAGATGTCCGGAATTCAGGATGTGCGCGACCTGGAGGGTTTGAACAAAGATCTGGAATCCTGGATCAATGGCATTTCTGCGCTTTATTATGGCTATGGTAGCGATGCCGGCAGGGATGCTGAGATCCTGGGTCTGTCTCAAAAGTTGCTTATCCGCGGTCGGGCCGGCACCTCGGGTCCGGAAAGGGTTGTGCATCCAGCTCGGATCCTGCATGAGCTAAGACTTGTGAAGTCTTCGTGGGAAATTCAGAGAATGCAGGAAACAGCAGAGATTACAGCCAGGGCCCACCGGGAAATCATCGCCGCAGCAAAACCTGGTATGGGTGAATTTGAACTGGAAGCGATTCTACATAATGTATTTCGCAAATCCGATGCCATCGAAGCCTATCCTTCCATCGTGGCCGGTGGAGGAAGGGCGTGTATTCTTCATTATATCAAAAACGATGAAACGCTGCAAAAGGGAGATCTGGTGTTGATGGATGCGGCCGCCGCCAGAGGATATATTCATTCCGATGTAACACGAACGTTTCCTGTGGATGAAAAATTTACCGAACCACAAAAAGAACTCTATTCCATTGTTCTCAGGTCTCAGCAGAAAGCCATAGCAAGTAGCGTAGCCGGCGCCACCATGGATTCTGTACATGATGATGCAGTGTCTGTTCTGGTGGATGGCCTTATCGAGCTTGGACTCATCAAAGAAAGCAAGGATGAATGCCTGGAGAAAAAAAGCTTTCGCCGATTCTATATGCATCGCACCGGTCACTGGATTGGCTACGATGTGCATGATGTGGGTAGTTATTATATTCAGGGCAAGCCCAGACCCTTTGAGCCCGGAATGGTCTGCACCGTAGAGCCAGGACTTTATATTCCCGGGGACGATGATATCCCGGAAGCATACAGAAATACAGGAATTCGCATAGAAGATGACATTGTCATCACCGAAGGAGCGCCACTGAACCTCACTTCAGGGGTGCCCGTAGAGATAGAACAGATCGAGGAGCTTAAATGCTAGAGAAGTTTGTAATTTTTGGACTTCCTATTTCCACATTCAGCCTGCTGCTGATGGCTGCCTTTCTAACGGCCGCCTACCTGGTACCGCGCGAACTTCGTCGTCGTGGACTTACAGAGGAGTACGGGGATCATGCTCTCCTGCTGGCCGTAATAGGAACTATCGTTGGTGCCAAGATTGGCTATGTGCTGGAGGTATGGAGTCGGATCTGGAGAGGTCCGGATGGTTTCTGGACCAAGCTGGAATATGTGCTGTTTCACTGGGAAGGTCTGGGCTCGAAATATGCGAGCAATCCAGAGTACCTGGGGCTGTGGCAGACTCTGTTCAGTCCAGGAGGACTGGTATTCTATGGTGGCTTTGCCATGGGATTTGCACTGCTGTACTTCTATCTGCGCTACAAGAAGCAATCGATCTGGGAATATGGAGATGCCTTCATTCCTTCCATGGCCATTGGCTACGGCATAGGCCGCCTGGGCTGTATTGTAAGCGGCGATGGCTGCTTCGGCTATGGCGCATCCTGGGATATTCCATTTCTAACCATGGAGTTCTATTCGCAACCTTCGGTAGTTCCCATTACCAGCTGGTTCGGTTATAAGCCCGGCGGTGTCATGGGCACCCATGGAGTGAATGTCTGGAATACTCCTATGATAGAAGCCATTCTATCCTGGATTTTATTTGCGTGGATGATGCTAAAGCTAAGGTTTCAGGGATTCAAGCCAGGCTTTATGGTGGCTGTGTTTCTTGTATGGAATGGAATCGCACGCTTCCTGGTGGAGTTTCTCCGAATCAACGATGCTTTGATACCGGTGCTGGATCATCCCACCTATGCGGATGGAAGACTGATTGAACATCATATTCATCATACACAGCAGACCGCAGCGTATTTTCAAAACTGGCACTGGTATGGTTTCACCCAGAGTCAGGTATTTGGACTATTGATCGCTCTGGCAGGTTTAATATGGATCTTTCAAAAGAAGCTCTATGTGCGCGATGATACTCAAAAAAGTTGATCTAAAGCCATTTCTGGAAACAGTGGTAGAGGATGACCGGCTGCATGTTCGCTGGCTGGAAACCCTCTCCCTCCTGGAAAACATGGGTGCCAGAAAGATTCACAAATCCATGTCCAGGTTCCCACTTCATCTGCAGCGTTCCGAAGTTGTATTGCAACATGCTGCAGAAGAAGCCAGACATGCATTCTTCTTCAAGAAGCAAATCCATCGCCTGGCTTCTCAAGAGGCTGGTTCAGTGGAAGACCCTGCTCGGGAGAACCAGAGTCCTCTTTGTCAATGGGAAGGGATTCGATATTTTCAAAGCCTGGATGGACTGTGCAAGCGAAGGTCTCTGGAGCTCCTGCCTGGCAATTCGCAGCTTCAGACCCTGTTTTCCTATCTGGCCGTGACCTATGTCATAGAAGAACGAGCCGTGGACGTATACGGAATCTATGAAGGACTGCTACGGGAAAGGGATCTGCCCATTCATCTTTCGGGGCTTCTGAAAGAGGAAGAAGGCCATATGAAAGAGATATTGAACATGGCCAGCGAACTACCCTTGGATTTTCAGGCGGAACTGGAACGTATCGCTGAAACAGAAGGGCAGTACTTTCAGCGGTTCGCAGAAAAACTGAGTCAAACGGCTTTAACTGTGGCCGTTGCTGGCTGAGTTCTGCGGATTTTCAGGGGCTCGGATAACTTTCGCCTGTTGGAGGCCCGGGATTCATAATCTGGCCGCCCGGGCGGATTCACCGGATGAGTTTTCCGCCTACCCCGGCCGCATTTCCCTTTGCTGAGTAAACATTGCCGGTACTATCCATCAGGGCACCAGAGGTCCTGCCTTTCTCAAAAAGTGCATGGGACCTGCCTCCCTGCGCAGCCGATCAAATGTCTCTTTATACTGGTAGGAGTCTCGGCCGTAACGCAACTCCAGATAGTTCAGTGTGTAGCGGTCTTTAAGGCTTTCCAGTCGATATTGCTTCTGCAAATCCTGACCGGCTCTGGCCCTGCGATATAGATGAGTCAGAGTAGAAGCGACATAGAATTGAAAGGGCCACTGATTGGCAGCTTCCTGCTCCAATTGAAAGTATCTACGGAGCTTCCAGAGTACATCGGAATACATTCTGCCTTTGCTTCCATGGATAATGTTTAATCGCAGTGCTTCCAGATACAGTTCCAGGTTGGCACCTTCCATGGGACCCGCCTTACCTGAATCTAGAAGCTTCAATACCCGATCATAATCTGCCGCCATGGATTCATGATGCCGAATCTTCTTATGTGCAAATTCGTTTCGCAGGGCATCCCTTTTTTCCCGGGCACTCATGGGACGGGGATCGTCATCTTCCTGCAGGGTTCGATAGACCTTCGTCTGATAATCCAGGAATTCCAGGTCTGACCTTCTGGTTTTTTCAAAGATAGAAAGCGCACGACGATAATAGGCGCTGCTGTAATCCCTGCGAAATACCAGCTCATCGAATCGGCCACGAATGTTTTCGGGATAGGCCCACATCTCTTCGATTTCCCTGGACCGCTCAACACTCAGATTCTCATTCGGAATCTGAAACACTCTCTGCAGTTCGTAGAATTCCAATCCGGAGTCAGGCAATTCAGCCTTCGATTCGGATGGAACGAAAATAAGAGCGAAAGCAGAAAGACAAAGAAGGAAAGCTTGAATCAGAGTAGCAGCACCTGGTATGAAAGCCGGATGCAATGCATTTCTGCGCGGCTGATCGTGGGAAAGGGCAGCGCTGGATTCGATATGGGTGCTGGATTTGCGATAATAAAGATAACGGCCAGACATCAGGGAGCGCCTCCCTCCTCCGGTGCAGGCCAATCAGGGAATAGAGGCTTTTCCTTCCATTCTTCGTTCAGTCGCGGCATTTCCAGAGGATCGGAGGTAAAGTCCTCATCGTACATATTCTGAATGTCATTGAGCATTCGAAGCTTAACCGGTCTGGGTCTTCCTTCCTCATCCAGAAAATCGCTAACCACTTCCAGTTTTGCATTCACTCTCAATTTATGCCGGTGAATAATTCTCTGGAAATCCAGCTCTCCGGATACTATCTCAAACCTGGTAGTTTCGATCTGAGGAAGATCAATTTCGAAGCGATGCCGATTGGCCTCCTCTGCATATCTTTTCGCAGAGGCCCAGTATTTTTCCGCCTCATTGTAATAGGTGCGGGCAATCAGAAATGAGATTTCCAGATCATCTGCGAAATCCAGGTCATGAAAGTACAGATGTCTTTTGTCGAATAGAGAGCCAAGGCGTAGATACATTCTCATGATCATGAGATGCGCCTGCATGAACATCAGATTTCTGTATTTATGGTACTGCTCTTCGGTTTCAATCTTGCAAAGTGAATTCCGGGGATGGCGAAATGGGGCGCTCTGGGCCAGATACAGAAAGTATATGTTTTCTTTGAGCTGCGAAACTCGATATCCCTGGCTCAAGCCATAGAGCTCGTAATAGTCCTCGAAGAATCTGGGACTGTACTTCTTCTGTTGAAATGGAATCCAATCAGAAAACTTCACCCATCGACCAGTGCGATCGTAATAATAGTTCAGTCTTAGCTCCCCTTCTGGCTTTTGCGGATAATAAGGATCCGGCAGAGTCCTGGAGACGGGGGCACCTTCCGTGACCGAGAATGAAATAAAAGCCAGAAGTGCCAGAGTCAATGTGCTGAGAACTCTGGACGAAAACAGATTCACACAAAAATAGAGTATCAGTTCAATTCTGGAATACCGGAAGGCCGTTTTCGAATTCACTTCGCCGGTTTGTTCAGGATTCGGGTCCGATGGCGCAGCATTTTGAAAGGCCGTCGTAGGCCTCCGCCGGGAAAGTCTCTTGGACTCATGGAGATCTGGATTCGCACCTTCCATCTACTTTCATAGTTCGGGAGAAAACGATAAAAGCTAAAATTAGAATGCCCGGAGGATTGGGCAGATGGCCCGGAGATCAGGATTCCTGAGATGGAGAAACCGCTTCATCCAGAGTTTCATGCATGGTTACAAAATCATCCAGACCTACAATTTCCATTACCTTCTTGAAATGGGCCGAAAGACCGGCAAACTCCAGACTGGAAGCCTCATCCGTGGCCCGGGTAATCAGAGCTATGAGAATTGCAATTCCAGAAGAGTTAATGTATTGAGTTTCTGAAAAGTCCAGTACCACTTTGCCTCTTTTTCCTGCAGGAATGGCCAGATAGTGCTCCTCCAGGTCCTTTTCCATATCCTGGGTGAACTCTCCCTTGATATGCAGTACAGGACAGGCGTAGTCGTAGGATGGTGTTACTTCGCAACTGGGAGGCATAGTTTCTGTTTGGCCCTGGAGCGGAAAGCTTCGTAGGGCCTGGAGGCAGAAAGACAATTCCAGCGAATTGCGCAACCAATAAATCCACATTGGCCTGACCTTCTTACTTCCTGCCATTCAATTCAGAGCCCGGGGCCGGCGAATTTGTGAATCGTGCAATGGTTGCTCTCAGAAGAGGACCATACAGAATTCCACCATGGCAGGCCCCTTCTCCACGTTTGAAAGCACCTATCGAAAGCTGATGCCGGCAGCACTGCAGCAATTTCTCACTGACGACGATCTAAGCCAATTTCTGCACTCCAGATTCGAATTCCTGGAAAACCGCTCCGGAGAAATCGATATTCGGATTCAGGACTGGGATCAATTCCCCTGGCTCATAAATTCCAGCACCATTGAAGTAGGTATGCCGGATTCTCCCTTTATTACAGATACTATCCTGGATTATCTGAATTCAGAATCCCACCGGATCCATCTGAGTATCCCGGCCCTGCTTACAATCCATCGAGGAAACAGAGGCATCGAATCCATAGAACCCAGAACAGGAGACAACCACACCGAGGCCTTTGTCTATGTGGAGGTGCAGAAACTCTCGGAGCGAGAGAAAAAGACTATAGAAAAGGATCTTCGCAGAAACCTCCAGGAATTGCGACAGGTGGTGCAGGATTTCCCGGTGGCCCTGAAGCAACTTCGGGATCTGGACCTGGCTAACGAAGAGCTGGTCGAAGATCGGGAGTGGATTGCAGATAACTTCGTTACTCTGGGATCCGCCCTGTTCACTTCAGGAAAGCTTAACAAACCCACCGGGCTTCTACGGGAAAGTGGCATTCGCAAACAGGCTCTGTCCGACCTGAAACGATTGTTTGAATCCAGAGGGATTGATCCAGACCATCTGGGCACCTCAGGATCCAATGATCACATGCTATTTCATGAAAGCCAGATCATGAGTCGAGTAAATCGGCACAGGGCATTGCATCTAATCGTTATACCTTCCAATCCGCTTTACATGCTGGCCGGGCATTTTGCAGGCCGAGGAGAACTCACCCCCAGATTCTTGAATCCCCCTGCCAGACGAAAAGTAGAGATTCTGGCAGAGAAGATCTATGCTCCACCCAATTCGCATAGACGTAAGCTGCTTTTCCAGATTTCGCAAATGATTCCTGTGGGTATCTTTCTTAGCCGACCTCAGCGACTGGTAGAAGTCTGGCTTACTCAAATCCTGGACAACCTCTATGTTGATGAACCGGATTTTGTAGTGAATCTGGATTCAGAATATGGAATGGTATGGATCCTGGGAATTGTTTCTGGCAAGGAAGCCAGCGCCTTTTCTCCAGAACACATCGCACGCATTGCGGGCAGGTTTCAATTCAGCCAGGAAATCCTGATTCGTAGAAGGATGAATGAGCATGAAATCATGCTTCTGGCTGTTGCTCCCGGCGACGGAAAAGACCTGGAACGTCTTCAATCGGACCTGGCCTCCTCTGTAAGTCATCTATTTGCCAGCTGGCAGAATCGATTTCGCAAGGCACTTACGAATCATTTTATTGGAGAGAGACTCATAGAGGAGAAACTCTCGGTTTACAGAAATGCTTTGAGCCCCGCCTCCGAGGTGCATCAGGACCCGGAAGAAGCTCTCCAGGATTTGATTCGCCTGGAAGAACTGAGCCCTCAAAGAGAGTTAAAAGCCGGTTTCTTTCGCAAGATGGATGATGTATTTATCAAGTTTTACAGTCTGCATGAAAGGGCCATTGGGGATCTGGTTCCGGTGCTGGCAAACTTTGGATTCCGAGTGACTGACGAATTCACCTTTCCCGGACATTTTCCCGATGGTTCCCGCTACATCTATGCGTATCGTATCCAGGATAGTGATCTGGATAGTCGATACGATACGGCCCTGGCCCGGGTTCTGGAATCGGTAATTCTTAAATCCTCCAGCGATGAGCCCATCAACCGGCTGGCAGTATACGGCCTGGACCGCCATCAGCTGGCACTCATAAAAGCATTGCAGGCCTATCTATTCCAGATCGACCGAAACTTTTCCCGGGCCTTCATTGCACGAGCCAGTCTCATTCAGAAGGAATTCATTCAGACTCTGATTCTATGGCTGGAATACAGATTTGCTCCCGGTCTGAGGGAGCCAGAAAAGGAACAGGCAACCCTTGAGCATCTTCATACAATCCTGGATGGAATTTCTTCGGTGATGGAATCCCTGCTCTGCAAAAGGCTCATGCAGATTGCAGGTGCCATTGTGCGAACCAACTATTTTGAATTCTTGCCAGAAATCAGCTTCAAGATTCGCAGTCAGGAGCTGACAGACCTGGCCTCGCCGGTGCCACTATTTGAAATTTTCGTGTACTGCTCCGACTTTGAAGCTGTGCATCTTCGCGGGGCTGCCATTGCGCGAGGTGGCATTCGCTGGTCCGATCGTCCGGATGACTTTCGCACTGAAATCCATGGCTTGATGAAAGCTCAGATGGTAAAAAATACCATTATCGTTCCCAGTGGGAGCAAAGGTGGTTTCTGTATCAAAGGAGAGCGTTCCACGGATCCAGCGTTTGCCCTGGAATGCTATCAACGATTTATGTCTGCGATGCTCTATCTTACAGATAATCGTAGCGCTACCGGAAAAGTGAAGCGGCCGCCTGTGGTTTGTCTGGATAATGCGGATCCTTACCTGGTAGTGGCCGCAGACAAGGGAACGGCCAGGTTCAGCGATTATGCAAACGAAGTCTCTCTAAAGGCGGGCTTCTGGCTGGGTGATGCATTCGCATCCGGAGGTAAACATGGCTATGATCACAAGAAACAGGGAATTACAGCCCGTGGAGCCTGGCAGTCTGTTAAAAGGCATTTCCATGAAATGGGCCAGGATCCGGAAAGCGATGCTATCAAAGTTGTGGGCATCGGGGACATGGCCGGCGATGTATTTGGAAATGGAATGCTTCTTTCGAAAAGCATGCATCTGGTAGCAGCCTTCAACCATAAACATATCTTTCTGGATCCCAATCCGCCATCGGACTCCTGGAAGGAACGAAAGAGATTGTTCGATAATGTTCTGGGCTGGGACGGCTACAATGAATCCCTGATTTCAAAAGGCGGCGGAGTCTTTGCTCGAAGCAGCGCCCGCATCGCAGTCAGTACAGAAGCCAGGGAAGTTCTGGGAATCTCGGTGGTGGAGCTTTCGGGAGAGGAGTTGATTCGGGCCATATTACGTGCTCCGGTGGACCTGCTCTGGAACGGAGGGATTGGAACCTACGTAAAAGCCTCCACAGAAAGCGATTCCGATGCCATGGACCCGGCCAATGATCGTGTCAGGATTAATGGCAATGAGATTCGATCCCGGGTGGTGGGTGAAGGAGGCAATCTGGGATTCACTCAGAAAGGGAGGATTGAAGCGGCCTCGGGCGGTGCTCGGCTGAACACCGATGCCATCGATAATTCCGGTGGAGTGGACATGTCCGACCATGAGG
Organism: Spirochaetaceae bacterium; assembly: GCA_002729885.1. Classification (GTDB taxonomy): domain Bacteria; phylum Spirochaetota; class Leptospiria; order Leptospirales; family Leptonemataceae; genus UBA3465. The sequence goes on along the minus strand of PBUB01000027.1, from coordinate 73,360 downwards.
TAAATCTGAAAATCCTTCTGGAGCGCCTGCTTCGCACCGGACAGATTCCGGACTTCGCCCAGAGGAACCAGTGGATTGAAAAGCTGGAACCTCGAATGGTAGAACTGGTCCTGGACAATAACCGCTCCGGCAATCTATGCCTATCCCTGGATCAAAAGCGGCTGCAGCAAAACGTAGATAGCTTTCTGGCAGCTTTTCGCTGGCTGGAATCCTGCGGCCATAAGCTGGATGGTTTGAGCGCTGATGACCTTCATCTAAGCGATCATCCGGCCCGCTATTTCGTCAGGCCGGTTCTCTGTTCTATGCTGGGACATGCAAGGCTGGAACTGAAGAACGAAATCCTGGATTCTGGAGGATTCAATCAGCCGGAACTGGAGCGATTCCTGCTCGAGTACTTTCCTGCGGATCTGGTAGAAGCGTTTCCTGAAGAAGTGAGAACGCATCCGCTAAGAAAAGAAATCATAGTAACCCAGGTTTTGAACCATTGCGTGAACTTTGGAGGAATCACCTTCTTCTGGAGTACAATGCAAAAAACCGGAGCAACCGCTGCGCAAATCGCTTTGAACCGACTGGCCGTTGAAGCCTTTATTCGTGCCCCGGAACTTAGAGAAGAAAACCACGTCAATGCAGCGGCAGAGATGCAGCATCTGCTTTCTATCGAAGAACAGGTGGAGTCCATGACTGCCATGCTTCTAATGCACAGCCGGGCGGCCCTAGATGTGCTGGGCGCTTCTACTCAGGATCGCCAGAATTTTGCGGCCATTCTTGAGTTTCTGGAAGTGCATTTCACGGAAGGCGGCCAGAAAAGTGGAGCCGAATGTATGGACCGTGCCTTCTGGCTCTTTCTGCAACTGGAACAGCCGGCCGAGCCCACCACCATGCAGAAGTACGTAACCATTATCCAGTCCGATGCGATGCAAACCGTGGATCGATATCTGAAAGCACCGGTCAGTCCCTATAAGGCCGAGATGAGATTCTATAGAAGGATTCGCGAAAAAAGGGATCGAATTGTAAAGGAGATGCTGCTGGATCGATTACCCCTGGAGCGGCTCAGTCGGCTGCGAAACATGACAGATGGCGACGATACTCAGAAAGCCCTGGCTATCTACGAAGGACTGGAAGCTGTGCTTTCCAGAGGGCCGGCATAGCGCAACCAGAAGAAGGTTTCCAGGTTTCCTTTTCGCCCACTCAGCCCGGACGGAATGCGTCCCAGGGTTTCCAGTCCCAGAGATTCCAGAAAGGACTGGAATTCCGACTCAATGGAGGCGCGAATCTCTGAATCTTTGATTACTCCGGATTCCGTTTGATGGGATGCTTCGAATTGGTGTTTTAACAGGAACAATCCCTGGAATTCCCTTTTCAGCTCGGTGCGAAAGAACGCCACCAGGTTTTCCAGAACATTGCGAAGAGAAAGGAAAGACACATCGCAAACAATAAAGATAGAATCGGCGCTTTTCAGAGATGAGCCAAACCAGGAGCTCTGGATATTTCGAATATTGTGCCTTTCCAGTACCGTTACTTCAGGTCGATTCCTCAGTTCAAAATCATAAATCCCATAAGCAACATCTATGGCAAAGATTTGCGCAACACCATGTTCCAGCAGCGCCTGGCTGAATCCTCCGTGGGAAGCTCCTATGTCCAGGCATACCGCTCCTTCCAGGGTTTTTCCCTGCCCGGCCACAGTATCCAGGGCCGGTGCGATCTTGGCAGTTCCACGGTTGCGAAAATCCGGAGGCCTGCGAAATTCAATGGAATCACGATCCGGACGAATGGGAAACCCTGCATGATGAACCTTGTTTCCGTTTACAGATACAAATCCCTGCAGCAGGTAGCTCCGAGCCACGGGCAGTTCCAGATCAAACTGCTGACATAGCCATTCATCCAGGCGAATGGCCAAAGACATCAATTCTTCCTGTCGACCAGATATTCGATAACGGATCGCAGAAGGGGCACAGGATTCTGTCTTACTCCATGGGCCACCGGCAGATGCTCAAGACGCTCTTCCAGTCTTTCGCGCTCCTTAGAAATGCGATTCCTGGCTTCCTCAACTCCCAGAAGGGAAACCAGAGTTAGCTTTCCGCTTTTTCGATCCTTTCCAGCAGTCTTTCCCAGGGTGGTGGAATCCTGGGTTTCATCCAGTATATCGTCCACCATCTGAAACAGAAGTCCCAGATTGCGACCAAACTCAGCATAGCTTCTATGGTTGGGCAGTCCCTGAAGCACCGCTCCCATAGAAACCGCTGCTTCAATCATGGCAGCAGTTTTTTCCAGATGAATAGTTTCCAGAAGCTGCATCTTCTCATCGTCGGTGTGGGGCTCAAAGAAACTTTTTCGTTCTGCCAGAAAGCTTCCCTTCTCAGCGCTTAGATCCAGATACTGGCCGGAAACCATTCGCAGCGCGCATCTGCTGAGGATCTGACTGTTCTGAGTACTGGTGGCATCCCGGTCCTGATTGGTCAGATAGAATGCCAGTGTATTCAGGGCATCTCCCGCCAGGATGGCGGCCCACTCGGTGAACTGTTTGTGATTGGAGGGTCTGCCCCTGCGAAGATCATCATCATCCATACTGGGCAGATCATCATGAATCAAAGAATAGCAATGAATGCATTCCAGAGCAGCCGCATGGGCAAACAGTCGCTTTTCATCTGGATTCAGATGGAAGGGATCAAAGTTTTCGGAAGGACGATAGCCTGCTGAAATCAGGCAGAGTACAGGTCGAATACGTTTGCCCCCTGCAAGGAGGCTGTAAAGTGCAGGTTCGGTTAATTCCGGAGGGCCCAGAGATTGGATCAACCTTCTCAGCGGCCCTTCGAAATAGGCATCTATTGCCTGAATGTATGGTTCCAGGAAAGAACTATCCAATCAACTCCCCGTCCTTAAAGAAGAAGGCCACTTCATTCTGGGCATTTTCCGCAGAATCGGAACCATGCACTGCGTTGGCTTCTTTGCTTTCTGCATACAGAGCACGGATAGTGTTGGCCGCGGCTTCTTTCGGATCCGTGGCACCGATCAGATCACGCCATTTTTGCACAGCCGCAGGCGCTTCCAGCGCTGCAACAACTACAGGGCCGGAAATCATATAATTGCACAGATCATCGTAAAAAGGCCTTTCTTTATGTACCTCATAGAATTTTTGTGCGTCAGATTTAGAGAGCTGAAGTAGCTTCATTCCAAGGATTTTAAATCCTTCTTCCTCGATACGAGTTACAATATGTCCAATATGCTTGTTTTTTACCGCATCTGGCTTGAGAATAATCAGTGTTTTTTCCATCGAGGTCCAAAAGCTACGGCTGCCCTCTCCGTCAACGGAATTCCAGTCGGAGCCCGGGCCCATTGCACTCAGCCCTGGACGAAAACCTGGTGTAGATACAGACAAGGCGGCGCGCTGCTCACAGCATAGGTGAGAATCTTCGGTATTTCCGCGCGGGCCGCAAAATGAGAGGGTGATTGGAGCTACAGATTGTTCGAACGCTTGCCAGAACTCAAAGCATCTGATGAATAGGAAAGAGGGATGAAAGTAACCGATACAGGAATATTATTTGAGGATCTGGGACGCCTGAATGGATTCTACCTGGAACTGAGATTGCAGGGAGTGCTCAAGTTTTCCGAGCCAGTGCTGGACAATACGGGCAATATACTCATCAAGGAAGATGTATTCGTAAAGGAATCCTTTTTTGATAAACTCAAGGAAATGTCTGGCTCCTTCAAGCCTCACTTTCACGTTACTCTTACCGCTGAACTGATTGCAAAGATTTCAGAATTCCTGGTCCGAAAGGTAGGAGATCTGAGCAACGCTGGCCCGGGTCATTTTCTTACGAGACTTCTGGACCTTCCCCATCATCGTCCGGATGCATACATGCGCAGTGCCTTTCGTAATCAGAGTATTGCGCTCTCTGCCTACAGAATTTATAGAGACGATGATGATTTCTTTACTCATCTCTGCGAACTTGGACTTCTAAATATGGCCATCATCATGCAGAAGTACCTGCGAGTGAGAGGAATCCATAAGAATGCCTTTCTTGCTGGATTCCTTTCTGATCTACCCCTGGCCGGACAGAGTACCTGGAAGGAACCTTCGGCAGACATTCAACAGGTAAGATCCAGAGCTGCGAAAGCGGCGGATATGGCAGACCGGTTGAAAGTGGCTCCGGAGGTAAGCGCCTCCATTGCAGAGTTCCCCCAGGGGTTTCCCATTCCGGAATTTCCCAGAAACAGCATTCCCGATGGAGAATCCACAGATTTCTCCGCCGAACATCTGGAGAACCTCACAGCCTCACCAGGCGAAGAGGAAGCGGCGAACAACCAGGTTATGAATGAACAGGCGCGGGAGATTCTGGGCGAAAGCCTGCGCATTGCCCATTTCATTCTGGAGACCAAGAAGCGCATCGAAGATAGCGATTATTTCGCAGAGGAGATGGTTTATCGAATCAGCTACAATGCTGGTAAGGGCGTATTTCATGACGACCTCATTCGTCCAATAGTGCGAAAGTTCCAGGAGTTTGAACTGGAAGCCAGAAAGATGCGACGACTGGCCGAGATAGAAAACAAATGTATTCATCCTTCAAGCGCCTGGGCTTATCCCAAACCCAGGGCCGCGCAAATTCTATGTCAGAACCATGTCCAGAGCTGTCCCAAGATGATTCGCGGCTGGGACATTCATGTTATCTCCCCGCAACAGGCCTTTGGATGGCTGGGAGCTGACCTGGCGGCCGGAGAGTACGCCAAATGCGAACTGGAATTGATGCTTCAGAAGGATCCAATTCTAAACAGCGACGGAGACGGTAAAAAATCGAAAAGACCTGGTTCATCGAATGAGGCAAATAGCCCGGATAATCCGGAGGCCCAGGAATCCACTGCACCGGAAGCGGAATAGAGAACGGCTGCTCGAAACGCGGCAAAGATAAGAACCAAAATCAATGCTGGCGTGGCCAGCTTCAGGGCTCCTGGCTCTAACCTTTCATAGAGCCGGACAAGCTTTCTGGAAAAGAGCGTTCCCGTTACCAGAACACAGACAAGAAGAGTAATCATACCCAGCGGATGATATTGCAATGAATGAATCAAATCCCCGTGCATAAGAAAATGCACCGAACGTGTCATTCCACAGCCTGGACAGGGAAGACCGGTGAGTGAATAGAAAATGCAAAATGAAATTCCTATGTTTTGAGCCCCGTAAGCGAGTAGCAAAAATGCAGGAGCCAGAAAGCGAAGCACTTGAAGTCTGGTGTTTTCCGTAGCCGGCGGCCTGAAGCGTCCAAGCCAGCGCAGAAGGGTGCTGCGTGTTGCGGTTGTAGATGGATTGGACATCTTCTCCGGGTCAGCGAATCCGGCTAACAACCGAGGGATCGCTGTATTCCAGAGATAGCTGATGATACTTTTCGGCGGTTTTCAAGATCATTTCTCTTTCCTGATCTGTTATTTCACGCACCGGTTTGGCCGGAGAGCCCATAAAAAGCATGCCGGACGGAATCTTCTTTCCCGGGGTAAGCATGGAGCCAGCCGCAAGAAATCCAAATGGTTCTATCTCGCAACCATCCATTACTGTGGCTCCAATCCCTACGAATGCATGATCATGCAGGAAAGCTCCATGAATCGTAACATTATGCCCCAGAGTGCAGTGGTTTCCGATTACAGTAGGAAACTTGCCACCTGTGACGTGAATCATGCACATATCCTGGATATTGGTGCGTTCACCGATGCGAATATGATGCACATCTCCTCGAATGGTAGACCCCCACCATACTGAAGAACCGTTTCCGATTCTTACATCTCCGATAACCCGGGCATCTTCTGCAACATAGCATGGATCTCCCAGTTCTGGAGTTTTGTCTTTATACTTATAGATTGCCATAGTCTCTCTCTGCTTTTTTGCGAGAATCAGATGCGCTCATTCTCACTTCCGGCAAAACCAGCCCCGGCGCATTCTCCGATGTAGAAAGCCTTCCTGGATTTTCCCCGACAAAGGGCCGGACTCTAAACATTAAAACGAAAATAGCAGATGTCGCCATCCTGAACTATATATTCTTTTCCTTCCAGTCGCATCTTTCCGGCTTCTTTGGCCGCATTCATGGAGCCGAATTTCTCCAGGTCTTCATAGGAAGTCACCTCTGCGCGAATGAAGCCCTTTTCAATGTCTGAATGAATCTCACCGGCCGCTTCCGGTGCAGTACTTCCGTTACGAGTGGTCCATGCACGCACCTCTTGCTCACCTGCTGTGAAGAAGGTAATCAATCCAAGGAGCGAATAGGAAGCACGAATCATTCGATTCAGCCCTGGTTCTGCCATTCCCAGACTTTCCAGGTATTCCTTCTGTTCCTCGTCGCTCAGTCCGCCCAGTTCCTCTTCAATTTTTCCACATAGACGGACGGTGGCCGCATTTTCACCGGCCGCATACTCCTCTACAGCTTTTGTCCATTCATTGCCTGTGGACAGGGCCTCTTCGTCTGTATTCATTACATAAAGTACCGGACGAATAGTGAGCAAATAGAATTCGGCTGCAATCTTACGCGCATCCGCATCCAGCTCCACGGACCTGGCAGGCTTTTCGGCTTCCAGGGCTGCCATGATCTTTTGGCCCACGTCGGCTCGTTTGGTTGCATCCTTGTCTCCGGATTTGGCCTTCTTTTGAAGCTTATCCAGTTGCTTCTCCAGGGATTCCATATCTGCAAGAATCAATTCCAGATCAATGATCTTGATGTCTTCGATAGGATGCACCCGGCCCCGGACATGCACAATGTCATCATCATCAAAGCAACGTACTACGTGGCAGATTGCATGGGTTTCGCGAATATGGGACAGGAACTTGTTACCCAGGCCCTCCCCTTTATGGGCGCCCTCCACCAGTCCGGCAATGTCTACAAATTCCATGCTGGCAGGCACCTTCTGTTTGGGTTTCACCAGCTCGGTAATCTTTTCCAGCCGCTGATCCGGAACATCCACCCGGCCTACATTTGGCTCGATGGTACAGAAAGGATAATTGGCTGACTGAGCTCCAGCCTTTGTGATAGCATTAAAGATAGTGGACTTCCCCACATTGGGGAGCCCAACGATACCGCAACGAAGGGACATGTTGCCAGTTCCTGTAACCGAATCGCCAGTTCAACTGAATTAAAGATCGATGGAAGGAAAGGGTGTGTGCTCCCTGGCCCGGAGAATGGGCAGGCGAGACCAGGAAAACGGACACACAGAAAGGATTGCCCTATGAAAGAATTGTTTGTTGGTTTAATAGTAGCGGGGTTCAGGCGCGCCGGCAATGGATTGAATTCAGCCGTGCTGGCCATGCTTTGAATTTCATCAGGATTTATGATGGCCTTCTGGTGGACTTGAGCCGGAAGATGAAAAAGCATCAAGGAATATGGGCCGATGTGCAATCATTCCGGGAAAGCTACAAACGGGTGTGGGTCGGCTACATAGAAAGTATTTATGCATATTTAAGTTCGGGCGCTGGCCCGGAATCTAAAACCAAGGAATTGAAATGAAGAAACGAGTACTGGATGTTGGACAATGCAATCCCGATCATATGGCCCTTCGTGGTCTGATTGAATCCTTTGGCGCAGAAATGGATCGAGTAGCCCTTCCCTCCCAGGCCATGGAGCTTCTGGAAAAAGAATCCTATGATCTTGTACTGGTGAATCGTAAAATCGACCAGGACTACAGCGATGGCACCGAGCTCATCCGCATGATGAAAGCCAATGATAAAACCAGCTCCATTCCGGTGATGCTGGTCTCCAATCTTCCGGATGCCCAGAAGGAAGCCGTCTCCCTGGGCGCCGAAAAAGGATTTGGTAAGGACTATCTCCGGGCCCGAAACACCCTGGAATTGCTCCAGCCCTATCTGGGCGAGCCCGTACACAGTTAAGGGCAGCTACTGGTAGCCCCTTCGAATCGGCCCGAAGAGGCTCCGAATAAAAGTGGATTCAGAATCGCGGAAGTCCACTGTCCAACTGCACAGAGCCCGGGTCAAACCGGGATTCCCGGATCATAGAACAATGCCGGGCCCATCTGCAGAAGCGTCTATCCCGGGCATATCTGCGGAGGCCGGTCAGGATGGCGGGCGATTCTTGATGAAATCCATGACCAGATAAGTCAGAAGCAAGGCCAGTCCCACAATATCCGCCACAACGATTTTTCGAATGGGAGCACCAAACGGCGCTTCAAGAAAGGCCAGGACCAGAAAACTGGCCATACTCAGGCCCAGAAGCAACGCGGCAACGGATCTGATTTCGGGCTTGAATGCCGCCAGGACCGAAATCAAACTTAGAAGACCAAATAACACGGCCCGGTGACGCATCAGAATGCTCAGGTCACCCTGGGCCTGGATGCCATATAAATCCCGGAGTCTCTCCCCTCCCAGGACGCCGCTCAACGGTAGAATATGGATCAGGGCCAGCCCTACAAAGATTAGCATTGAAAGTATTTTCATACCGGAAGTATATGCTACCCGGGGGAATCAATCTTGGAAGATGGTGCTGCGGATTTCATTTCCAGAGTATTTATCTGGCAGGGACGAACCCTTTTTCTGGGTCCGCTACCCGATCATCTACTTCACAGACAGATGGCAACATCCCTTTGTATGGGGCTCTCGGGCCCCGTCCGTATTGAAAGGGATCAGGGAATCGAGAGCGGCCTCATTCATCTCATACCTACCGGGCAGAGGCACAGGTTGATCACAGACCAGACCCCGGTGGCCATCCTGTTTTTTGATCCGCATTCATTGATGGCTAAAAGCATTTCGCAAAGAAAGCTGGACAGTACCTACGAAACATTCCGTCGCGGAGTTCAGAAGTTACTACAGGTGCAAGAGGACCAGGTCTTATCAGTGCTTAGCGAAATCCCTGTAAAAGATAGCATTGCTGCGAATCATGCCAAGCATTCTGTCCCGAATGAGCTTTATCGTGATCCCAGAATCGCAACCATCGTCAGAACCGTTGTCACAGAGCCCGGCAGGTATTCCAGAGAAGAACTGGCAAACCTGGTGGGGATTTCAGGTTCCCGTCTGTCCCATATTTTCACGGATCAGGTCGGAGTTTCCCTGCGTTTGCTGAGCAGCTGGTTTCGACTCAAGCTGGCAGCCATTCACCTGAGCAAGGGTGCTTCCATGGTTGAATCAGCCCTGGAAGCAGGCTTCTACGATCAATCCCACTTTTCCAATGAGTTTAAGAAAATGTTTGGATTGTCTCCAGGTAACCTTTTCCGGTCCGCAGCAAGCATTCAATGGTGGATTCAAGATGAGAAATCCACTCAGTCCATTCTAGCGGCGAGATAGATGGAAACTCCCGGGGCCGAGCTTCATATGCGCGCAAGAGAAAGGATTCATATAATTGAAGCCTTGAAGCCATTGGAGCCACTGACAGGTCCGCAGAGCCGGGGAAATCGGTTTACGGACTATGGGGATGGACAATCCTGTGCCCATGAAGGTGAAGTTCTGGGGAGTTCGAGGATCCATTGCCACTCCAGTGAAAGGCCATACCTTTCGAGATAAGCTCAAACGCATCCTTACCTATGCCACCCCTTCCGATGTCATAGATGAACCCTCTGTGGATCGTTTTATCGATTCTCTGCCCTTTTCGCTCAGCCATACCTACGGCGGCAATACAACCTGCCTGGAGATTCGCACGAAGAACAATGACCTGGTTATTGTAGATGCAGGCACAGGACTTCGAGAACTGGGAGTCAAGCTTCTGGACGAAGGCTACCTGGAAGGCCGAGGATCGGCCACCTTTCTGTTCACTCATACGCACTGGGACCATATCCAGGGCCTGCCTTTCTTTATTCCCTTTTTTATTGAAGGAAACGAATTCCACATTCATGCAATCAGCGATGAAATAGAACAGAGGCTACGGTACCAGCACAATGAAAGACACTTTCCAGTGGCTTTCGACGGTATGGATGCCACCAAGAAATTCTATCAGCACAAAGAAGGGGAAACCTGGCCGCTGTATGGCCTGAACATCAGCACCAAGGGAATGAAGCATCCCGGAGGCTCCTATTCCTATCGCCTGGAAGAAGACGGTCGAGTCCTGATATTTGGAAGCGATGCGGAATTTCGGTCCGACGATATGGACGATGTGGAATCCTATATTGAGTATTTCAAAGGGGCAGACGTATTGATTTTTGATACCCAGTATACCTTCGAAGAGCAGCTCCAGAAAATTGACTGGGGACACAGCTCCGCTTCCATTGCCACAGACATCGCCATGCGAGCCGGTGTAAAAAAACTCATTCTGTTCCATCATGATCCTTCCTATTCTGACGAAAAACTGGATGAGGTCTTCCTGCGAGCCCTGAGGTATAGAGAGATGATGGATGTGGATAACACATCCGAGCTGGAAATCAAGATAGCCTATGAGGGGCTGGAGCTAGAAGTCTAGGAGTGCATATGAAAATTAGACATAATGGAATTCCATCCAGAGAACAAAGTGATTCAGGTTCCGGCAGTACCGCTACCGGCCGTGCCATCCGGGGATCAGCTATCCTGGCCTTGACGATTCTACTTATTGCAGCAATTGGCTGCGGTACAAGGAAGGAACAGAGCTCACCGGATTACTGCGCCCGGCTGAAGCAATGCTTTGAGGAGTGCAATCGCAGGTATCCACCTCAGCACGGCAGCAACGAAATTGAGGTTTGTCTCAATAGCTGTATACAGGATCATGGAAACCCAGAAAACTGCTCCGATTTAAACGAGACTCCCTGAAATCTTTAGCCTCCCGCCAGGACGATGTTTCTGAGTTCTTCAGAGCCCTGGGCCGGGCGAAGATTCTTGAAATCCCTGGTACCTGCCTTAGACTGGCCTCAGTGGTGCGGCCGAAACTAAGTTGTCTGAAATATGCATTGCCTTGAGCGATGATCGGCCTTTCGCTTTGTCCTTCGCTTTTCTAGAACAGCAATGCCAGAAGAGCTATACTCAGTCCCACTGAGATGGCCAGAATTCCCACTGCCAGGATGACGTAGATGAGTGTGGCCCTGCCATGCAGCAGTACCAGATCGGAAGGGTTTTCGGGATTCATGCGAGCCGGTACAATCTCTGGAAATCTATCCATCCATCTTTCGATGGTCCGGGCATCCGAGATGGGGGATTCAGGAAAGATGACGGATGAAACAGTTCCACCTTCTATTTGCTCAAATGTCATTTTGGCTTCTTTGCGAAAACCCGGAGGTCCGCCCCCCGGTCGACGGGTCCCTACTACATCCCGGCTGAGAATACGGACCGATACCTCCGGCCACTGTAGTAACTGTTTTCTTCGGCTCAGTTGTTTTCCGGCAGCCAGTAGAGCTCCTATTCCCACAATTAAAAATAATGCCGCTATCGCAAAGATCATGATTCTACTTCATCCTTATTATATGTGAATTCTCGGATAACCTGTCCAGCCACTGCTCCGTCACTTTTTGACAGAAGGACCTCCGGGCCTGTTTCATTGACTTACAGGCCCGATTCTTTTTGGGTATTGGCAGCAATTTTTCTTGCCCGGTCCAGAAAAACCGGGGCTCTTGCAAAGCATGACAGCCATTGGAACTCCACTATCTGCATCGGCCACCAGAGTATTGTTTTGCGGAGCGGGCGAGCTTGCCAAGGAAGTAATCATAGAACTGCAGAGACTTGGAGTGGAGGTAATAGCCGTGGACCGCTATGCCAGCGCACCTGGAATGCAGGTTGCTCATAGAAGCCACGTAATAGACATGCTGGATGGTTTCGCGTTGCGAAATGTCATCGAGAAAGGGAAACCACACTACATAGTTCCTGAAATTGAAGCCATAGCCACCGAAGAGCTACTCAAGCTGGAAAGAGAAGGATTTCCAGTTATTCCCACAGCCAGAGCTGTGCGATTGACCATGGATCGAGAAGGTATTCGCAAACTGGCCGCAGAAGAGCTACAGCTACCTACTTCTAAATACAGATTCGCAGAAACCAGGGATCAATACCGCGCGGCCGTTGAAGAAATAGGTCTGCCCTTTCTGGTTAAGCCAGTAATGAGCAGTTCAGGCAAAGGCCAGAGCCTGGTTCGGCAGTCCGACGGACCGGATGCCATAGACGCTGCTTTCGACTACGCTCAGCAGGGAGGGCGGGCCGGAAAAGGCCGCATTATTATTGAAGGATTCATTGATTTCGACTATGAGATCACTCTGCTTACAGTCCGACACAAATCAGGTACTTCCTTTTGTGCTCCGGTAGGCCACAAACAGGTGGATGGAGATTATCGCGAAAGCTGGCAGCCCCATCCTATGAGCGATACAGCACTGGAGCGATCCATGTCCATAGCCCGGGCCATCACCGATAATCTGGGCGGTCAGGGAATTTTCGGAGTGGAGCTATTTGTAAAGGGAGATGAAGTATGGTTCAGCGAAGTCAGTCCCAGGCCCCACGATACCGGACTGGTAACTCTGCTCAGTCAGGACCTGAGCGAATTCGCACTTCATGCAAGGGCGATTCTGGATCTTCCCATCCCCGGGATTCGACAGCTGGGAGCCTGTGCCAGTAATGCCCTGGTGTTCGCAGGCCAGAGCCAGAAGCCCAGGTTTGCAGGACTGGATAAAGCTCTGGCGGATTCCGACGTTCAACTCAGATTGTTTGGAAAACCTGAGATCCACGGTCACAGGCGAATGGGAGTTGTGCTGGCTCGAGGATCTACAGTGCAGGAAGCCAGAGATCGAGCAGCCCGGGCCGCCAGCCAGATTGAGATGATAGAATAGACGGTCTTTGCGAAAATGCATTGTCAGACAAATAGCGGACGCCTTCAGGCCGTGCATCGCCAGAACCAATACAAACAAAGAACGGAATTTCGAACAGAATGAATAAAAGGCAACCCTGGCAACGGGAAAAACTGGATCAGATATTTCAATCCACAATTCGCAGCAAAAAGATTCAAAGTGCCAGTCTGAGAATAGAATCCGGCGACGGCTCCTTTGTCTGGACAGGGGTTACTCCCGAAGTTGGTGAGCCAGGAATGAAGGCCGATTCGCCCTACTTCACAGCCAGCGCAACCAAGACATTCACAGCAGCTGCCATTTTTATTCTACATGAGCAGGGAAAACTCGGTATTGAAAAGCCCATGGCAGAGTATTTGCCAGAGCTGGATCTAGCTGGCTTGCATACCTTTCGCGGCAGGGATTACACATCAGATATTTGCATCTACCATTTGCTCGGCCATACTTCGGGAATCCCGGATTATTTTGAACAGGGAGGCACAGGTACTGGTTCGCTACTTCGCAGCCTGCTGGAACGAGACCAGGCCTGGGATCTGAACTTTGCACTGGATCGAGCCCGGAAAATGAAACCTCCCTTCCCTCCAGCCGCTGCAGAAGGTAATGATTACAGAGCACATTATTCAGACACAAACTATCAGCTGCTGGGTGCAATTCTGGAATCGGTTACCGGCAAGCCCATGGAGCAGGCATTGAACGAATTGATATTCAAGCCTCTGGACTTGAACCATACATATCTATTTGGCAGAGATCATTCCCAGACTACCAGGAAACCTCCCGCGCCATTCCTGTATAAAGATCGATGGCTGGACATACCTCTTGCAATGAGCTCTTTTCGCACTGACGGATCTCTGGTGTCGAATCCAGAAGAGCAGATTCGCTTTCTGAGATCCCTGATTCAGGAAAGACTCTTGAGCGAACGGACCGTTCAAAGAATGCAGCAATGGAACCCACTATTCTTTCCCTTTCAATACGGTTATGGATTTATGCTCTACAGGCTACCCCGAATCTTTTCCCCGTTTAAGGCGCTTCCGGCATATATTGGGCATTCAGGCGCATCGGGAGCTATTAACTATTACTGTCCTGACCTGGATCTATACGTTGCCGGTACCGTAAATCAGCTGGCTTATAGATCCCTGGCATTTCAATGGATGTCCAGAGTTGCAGCGGCTATGAGCTAAACGCGGAATGCAGGATTCATATAACCTTTCCCGGCCATTTAGGACAAATTAGGATCATTTCCGACCCATTCACAGGGAACCGGATCAGTCCTCGGGCCCCGGGAAAATCTATTCGAATCGTTAAGCCCGACGGATGCGAAGTAGCGGTCATCTACAGGAGAGATTCCCGCGGTCCCTTTATCGGCGACAATACGGGAGCTGTTCTGCAAATAAAAAAGAACTCAGGCAGCCTTTCGCTCTACCACTACAATGGCCACATCATCCTCGAATACAGAACTACGAGCCCACTGAGACATATCGTGCAATAAATAATGACTGCATGCTTCTGCTCCTGCCGGGGCTTCCTTCAATGCCTCCGCCATGCGCCTGGCATTGTAGAATTCGCCTTCTGGATTTCTGCATTCGCTCAATCCATCGGTATAGAGAACAATTCGATCCCCTGGCATAAAGGGCCGTTCCTCCATGCGATACCCTCGAAAGGGAAGCGCAGCCATCAGATGACCGCGAGGACGGATCCACTCCACCTGCTCCCGATTTGCAGAAACGAAAGCCAGAGGCGGATGCCCGGCAGAAGCATATCTAAATATGCCCTGTTCTGTATCTACGTAGAGCGCACCGGCGGTCATGAACTGGCGCTGCAGCTTATCTACGAGAGAAACCCGGGTCAGCTCAAGCAACCGCTCTGGCCTATCTGCCAGGCTGGTATGCTCGGAAAAAGCAATCTTGGCCATGGATACACCCAGTGCAGCGGGTAAGCCATGCCCTGAAACGTCTGCAATCATGATTCCCACCTGGGTGCTATCAATGCGAATAAAGTCATAATAGTCCCCACCCAGGCTTGCCTGAGAGATATAGGCCACGGAAAGATCCAGCCCATCGATTTCTGGAGGGTCCGCAGGCAAAAGGGATTGATGAAGTCTTCGAGCAGTCTCCAGTTCTTCGTTCACCAGGGCGTAGCGAACGTTCTCCTCTCGCATAAGTCCATATCGGCGAATCACCACCAGGCCCAGGGCACATACAAATGCGAAAAGACTGTAATGAGTATTGAGTCTCAGATCCGGCAGCAATCCCATATCCATAAACATAACCAGCGCTGCATTGATGCCATAGATAGAAAATCCGGCCAGAATGATTCTGGCATCAATGTTACCACGAATAGCTCTTCGGACTTCCAGATAGGCGATAACAATTATGAACAACAATGCAAAGAGGCGAAACGGAATCGAAACCATTACACCGATCAAATCAAAGGACATGTAAACCAGATATATTGCAGAAACCAGGATCTGAGTGCGAAAGAGGTAGGTCATGATTAACCGCTCAGAACCGGTATAGATACTTCTAAAGAAAGCCAGAAGGGACGGAATAAAAATGAAGAGTGCCACCCAGCTGGTATAATGCCAGATAAGCATGTTACCGTAGACATACTGAGGATAAAGTGAATCCGCAAGAGCGCGATATCCTTCCGTTAGACATACCAGAGAAAAAGCCAGATGAGTCCAGCTCTCCCGCGTACGCAAAAAATGTAAAAAGGAGAATGCACCGATTACCAGAAGCGCACCGGCAAAGGCCAGAAGCTCTACGTTCGAAAGAAGAAGCCATTCGATGAGGTCTGCCCTATCGTCCAGAACCACACTGTGGTAGATTCCAATATCTGGATAGTCCGAATATACGCGAAGATATAGATACTTCCCCTGCAAATCCTGAGGAAGAGGAATAATATGGAAGGGCCATCCTTCAAATCTGGGACTCTTTACATTCAGGTTGCCAAACTTATAGATCAGTTTCCCATCAATATAAGCTTCAAAAATCAGATCTACACTGTAAATGTACAGCGCCGGATCTCTCCATTGGCCATCCGGCAACGCCACTCTTTGCCATACAATCTTATGATCCGCCCGGCCGGGAGGCTGCTCCGGAAAGGGAAGAGGACTCCAGCCACTGCTACCTTCCTTTCCAGGGTCCAGGGCCTGGCCGGGATGAGCCCCATGGGCGCCGCCCCTGGGATCTGCCGAGATATCCCCGGATTCCGGACTGCTGGTTGCCGTAGATTCAGTGGCTTCGTAAGGTTTTAAATATTGAAACTTTCCATTCTCATCTCTGGGGGACTCTCCCCAGCGATATTCCCAGGTGGTCTCCACGCGAACACCATCTCCAGGCAATAATTGATCCTCTTCCGTGGGCAGATCTCGTCCGCAGGCAACAAAGAAGAGTGCAGGCAGAAGCAGGGGAATATATCGAAAACGTTTCGAAAGCATGCCGGAAACTCGATCAGACTATCCTCCGCCCATAAAGCCGCAATTCCTTTTTTAGACCGAATCTGCTTTACCCTGTAATAATAAAGTATGAGTATTTCCGAAATTGAGGACTTCATACTTTTGACAGCCCAGCCAGATGAACGAGGAAGATATGTATAGTTTTGAAACCCTGGATGTATTTACTACCGTACCATTCGGGGGCAATCCTCTGGCTGTGTTTCCAGAGGCAGAGCGCATCCCGGAAAACCTTTACCAGAGGATAGCCCGGGAAATGAATCTATCCGAAACAGTATTCGTCCTGCCCGGTGACGATGCCAGCCATCAATATCGATTTCGCATATTTACTCCAGCAAGGGAGCTGGACTTTGCCGGTCATCCTGTAGTGGGTACAGCCTGTGCCCTGGCTGCCAGACAGGACGCAAAAGATTTTTCGTTTCAAGCCAGACTAAATGTTGGGATTGCTTCTATAGATGTTCACAAGGAAGGTTCACTTTGGAAGGCTAGCTTTCAGGTGCCCTCCATGCCGCAAGCAGGCCCACCGCCCCCGGAAAAAGAACTGCTGGCACAATGTCTGAGCCTGGAGTTAGCAGATCTAATTTCACAAGACCCGGAAGCCTATAGTTGCGGTGCCCCTTTCCTGTTTGTTGAGCTGGCAAGTAAAGAAGCCCTGAGCCGATGCAGATTGGATCTCCCTTTATGTGAAGAACATCTAATCAATTACTGGGCCCCGGAAATCATGCCTTTCTTTGTTGAGGGTACAAACATTCATTCCAGAATGTTTGCGCCCAGACTGGGTATTTCCGAAGATCCTGCCACCGGAGGTGCTGCAGCGGCCCTGGCGGGCTATCTGTTTCGCAAGTTTAAATCTGAGATAAGCGAATCTAGATGGAACTGGCAGATTCATCAGGGATATGATATGGGAAGACCATCCTTGATTGAGATGCAAATGCAGATCGAAAAGGAAACATTGAAGGGTATTCGCATTACCGGATCCAGCGTACCCATGCTAAGCGGACACCTGAGACCGAACAAGAGATGAGTTTGATCTTTCTTTCGCCCAGGCAATCCTCATCGGCCCGCATGGGCCAGGCAACTTCAGCGATGGGCCTTTTGATGCCCCGCCCCCCATGATGTCTGTGGCCCTGTCCTTTGTCTGCCTGGCCGCACGGCTGAGCCTAAGGCTCAGGGGGCATCGGAATCTACTCGTGCTCTAACTCAGCCTCAAGTCCGCAGGTATTCCTTTCCTTCCGGAAAACTCAAAGGATAGCCATTGCGGCCTTCCCACTCCGTCCAGAAGCGAATCACCTCCTCTGGATTTTCTGGTCTTGAACGCCATCGCTTATGGAGCCAGTAATAATCTCCAGGGTGTTCCATTACTTTCTGTTCCAATCTTTTTACCCATTGATAGGTAAAGTGCCTGTCCCATTCCGCCGGATCCACTGATGGATCCAGATCCGGTCTTTCAAATGGTTCCATTTTGAAATGGAGCCTGCCCTGCTGATCATGGTAGGAATAACAGAATATCACCGGCGCCTCTGTCTTACGTGCAAAAAGGGCCGGGCCCTGAAAGGTAGAAGCCAGTCGTCCCAGGAAAGGAAAAAAGGGCCCTTCTTTGCCGGCATCCTGGTCCGAAATGAATGCAACAATAGCTTTGTTTTTCAACAGGCGAAAGGTAACCCGTGGACTTTCATCCGTATAAACTAGCTTGATGTTCTGGGATCCGCGAATCCTTTCGATCCAGGCATTGGCCCAGGGATTGCTCTGTCGCTTTGCAAATACATACAACTCCTTCTCGGTAACCCTGGTAATGGAAACTCCCTTCCATTCCCAGGAGCCCAGATGTCCCAGCACCAGAATTCCTCCATCCCTGGTCAGAGCACGATGGGTATCTGCATCCGGTTCCTGGACAATCCATTTATCGATGAAGTCCCGTTTCATCCGTGGTTCCTGATAGAACTCGCAGGTCATACGAGCCAGGATCTTCAGATTCTCCTTTACAATGGCTTTCACTTCATGGGGCTTTCGATCCGGAAAACTGGCCGAGATATTGCCGTACACTCGATCTTTGATGTTTCCGGAAATGGCTCCCATTATGAGAGTGAGTCTTTCCATAAACCAGACTCTAAACCGAAAGGGAAGGAGCATCAAAAAGAAGAAAACTGCGCGAACCAGAGCATACTCAAGATACTTCAGAAAACCGCCTTTGACCTTTTTCTTTCGCTGCATGTCTGTCCAGTAGCTGGTTCCGGGACAATGGGTCAACGCTAAATGATATTGAGCATCACCGCTCTACAATTGCTAGACACACGGACACAGGGGAAATAGTTGATAGCATAATGGCACCCGAGGAAGAAGAAATCTCCGGTGAATTCGATAGAAATGAATTTCTCAACTTCAATTTTTATCATTCTCCCCAGCCCACCCTGGTCTGCAATGGGGAACGTCATTTACAGGATCTAAACCATGCCGCCGCCAGCCTGTTTCGCTGCATACGCGAAGATGTGCAGGGCCAAAAACTATCCGCAGTGTTGCCAGAAATCCACGACTCTGTGCGAAAGCTTCAATTGAAATGCCAGGCCGAAGATGGTCCACATCACCTCAAACAAAAGGTTGCACTAAATGATGGCAGTTGCAAGCATCTTCGCCTGACCGCCCTCCGGCTTCCCGTGCCAGATTCCAGATCACCCTGGATTCAGATCTATCTGACGGATGAAACAGATCTGAGGGAAGCCAGGCTTCGCAATGAAGCACTGGAGAAAGCCGCCCAGATGATGGATCAGATTTCTGCAAGCATTCCGGTGGTTTTGTATCTATTCGATTTGCAGCTGGGCGAAAACAGATACCTGAACAATCAATATGAAAAAATCCTTGGATGGAACCACCAGAAGCACGGTCCCATAACCATGGAATACTTCGCAGCGAACATGCATCCAGATGATGCCAGAGATCTTCCCGAACTTGCCGGCCGCTGGGACACGGCCGAAGATAATGAAGTACATGAAACCAGGTTCCGATTGAGAGATACCAGAGGAAATTATCACTGGTTTCAGACGTATGATACAGTTTTCAGTCGCAGTGCAGATGGTAGGGTCAAAGAGATTATTGGATCGGCCATTGACATTACCGAGCTTGCGGAGGCCAGAAGCGAACTTGAGCATGAAAGAAGCCGATTGGAAGCTCTGGCCAGTCAGGCTCCCATTGCAGTAATTGAATGCGACGAAGATGGTATTATTCAGTATTTAAATCGGCCACAGCCTCGGTTTGGACTGGAGGGACGAGAAGTCATCGGCCATTCTATTTTTTCATTTGTGGAGGATTCGCATCATCTGCAGCTCAGGGATAGTCTGGATCGCGCTTTAAAGGGAGAACCGGATGTTCAAATCGAGCTTCCGGCACAGGCAGGAGGCATCTCGCAATGGGTACTTTTAAACGTGGCCCCCATCGTCCATGCAGGAGGGGAGCACACCAGCAGGCATCTGATTATAGTTGGCCAGGAGATATCTGCACGAAAGCAGATGGAGATTAGACTTGAAGAGCTTTCGCTTCGCGCAGAGACGGCCAGTCGGTCCAAAACCGAATTCTTTGTAGGATTGAGCCACGATATTCGCACTCCCATGAACTCTATCATGGGTATTGCAGATCTTTTGCTGGATACCAGCCTGGACACAGAGCAACAGAAAATGGCAGAAATCCTCCGAGATTCTTCAGAGGCCCTGGCAGGATTACTGGAACGAACTTTACAGCTTTCCCGTGTTGAGATGGGGCTCATGGGTCCTCTGGCAAAGAATGACTTTTCGATCAAGGATGCTTTTAGAAAAACGCTTTCGCTTTTTCGCTCGGATGCCAATGCTAGAAACCTGGAATTGATAGAGCATATTGATCCAGAGCTTCCGGAACGCATACATAGCTCAGAATCGGCATTGCTACAGCTACTGGTGAATCTCGTGGGAAATGCGGTTCGCTATACGGAAAAAGGAAGCGTAACGATCCGGGTGCGAGATGGAATGAAAGATTTACCATCCGAGTTACAGGATCATTCCTCCGGGTTCCTGCTCGCAGAAGTTCTTGATACAGGCCCCGGTATTCCCGAGCAGGAGCTTCCGCATGTTTTTGAACTCTTCTTTCAAGGGAAGAAAGCCAGGAGCCACAACAATAGTTCAGGCATAGGGCTGAGCGGATGCAAGAGACTGATTGATGCCGTAGGAGGCAAGATTGAGATCCGCAGTCCCGGTCCAGGTATGGATTCCGGTACCACGGTGCGGTTTTATTTTCCATTCGAAGAAGCCACCGGCGGGGACGTGGCCGATTCAATGCGCGATGAACCCTTTGCGGACGGAAAGGTTCTCCTGGTAGAAGATAATCCTCTGAATCAATTCGTAGCGGCCAGGATGCTGGAGAATGCTGGGCTCCAATTTACGGTAGCCCAAACAATTACTGAATCCATGAAGCTCCTGCAGGAACAGGTCTTCGATCTTGTCCTTATGGATCTGGGACTTCCGGATGGAGATGGACGAACCGTCGCTCGCTGGATGCGAAGCAGAAATATGACTGCTCCCATTGTAGCGCTGACCGCTGCAGCGTTCGAAGAAGAAAAGCAAAGCTCCCTGGAATCGGGCATGAACGATTTTCTAACCAAGCCCATTGATCAGCGCTCTCTGCGTCAGGTACTGGAAAAGCATCTGGGGCATCTGCGCTCTTGATTTCTTCCGGAAATAGAACCAGAAATCCGTGATCTGCTTGACCCGTTTCGAGGAGACATTAGAGTCCGGCCAGAATTTCTCCTGGAGGAAAATGCATGAAGGAAATTGTACAGGATCCTATCAAAGTATTGCTCTTAACATTCGTAACATGTGGAATCTACGGATTGATCTGGATCTATCAGGTATCGGCGGCCCTTTCTCAGGAACTGCCAGAAGAAGGAATCAATCCAGGAATGGTATTGGTACTGTTTTTTGTTACCTGCGGAATCTATCCTTTGATCTGGTATTATAAAATGGGTGAGTGGCTACCCAAAGCAGGCCAGAAGTACGGAAAAACCCTGGAGAATGAAGGAACCCTTCTTCTACTCCTTGGTATTTTCTTTTCGCCAGCTGCACTCTACATTATTCAGGAACGAATCAACCAGATCGCATCCTGATTCCCATCCAAAACCAGCCGCAAGGAAGCTTACGCTTCTTTGCGGTCTTTGTATTCATTCCAACTACCAGACTCTTGGACCGCTGATTATTCATTGACCGGGAATCACCAGGGGGATACTTCTAATCGCCAGCACCCTATCTTTCGGCCAGAATGCGTCGAGGAAGAAGATTCGTGAACCGCTGCTAAATGCCAGCGAAAGAGAGGCAGATCAATGGATAAGAGTATACTTTTTAAAGTCAGACCGGATGGAGAGAAGGCCCGGTGGACCAATGTGGCTCGCCTTGTGGGCTTGCTGGGACTGCTACTGGTTGCCCTTGCCAGGGTTCTTGCGGCTCAGGATCTGGAGGTGGTTTCCATGATACTGAGTTATCCGGGTATGTTGCTTTCTCTGGCCAACCTGGTGTGGATCTATCTCCTGCCCTCTCTGTTCATGCTGGTTCTCTACAGTATGTCCTTTTCCATCCTGGCTGTGGTGAATTTTCTGCACATTCTCATCCTTCAACGCAACAACGATGAACTTGTGTATTTCATGACCAAGTTTCTAAATATGCGAACCCGTGTTGGGCTTTCCATTCTGGGACTCACAAACAGGGTGCCCCACGTTGATGTGTATTCAAGTGATCCGGGTACAGGGTTTGGCCTTCGATTTAAAGTGTCCCGGGAAATGCCTGTGCGCTGGATTCTTCTGAGACTGGCCGTCCTGGTCGCTGCTGGAATTGTTTTCTTTCTTGTGGCCCTGGGAGTGCGCCACATACCCTACTTCGGTATTGTCCTGGGGGCCCTGGCCGGACTGGTAGTAGGGGCTCTGGGCATCATTCTACTGATTATCTGGCTTCACAATGCGATAACCGGTAAGTATCTATTTACCCTGGTAGATCTACATTTGCGGCTTATGCGATTGGATCTTACCATTACTTCTTACTTCTGCTTTGTAACCAATGAGCTTTCGGAGTTCAAACATTGCTTTCGTTCTGTCCTGGAGGAGCGGGTACCCGAGAATGCGGGCGGAACCTGGATGAATGCCAATGATTCCAGAAGACTGGATATAAATCTAATTGCTCTGGTAGTTCTCATTGGCTCTACACAGGGACTTTATCTATTTATCTGGCTGGCAAGAACTGCCAGAGTGATGGGCGATGATCCATTCACAATCATCTCGGTTTCAATTCTGGGAAGCCTGCTTCCACTCTCTGTCATTTTCTCTCGTTATTATCGCAGACTGGAAAAGAAAACCGGTAATGATCCAAGCTGGATATTAGAACTTCTGATGATAATTCCGCTTATCAACCTGGTGGTAGGAACCTTTACCATTCAGTACATCTTGAATCTGGGAAAGAAAACAGCCGGAACATAGACTGTTTCACTGCCTGGCTGTAACGCTTAATCGATTGCACTGCACTACAGCCAGGTGAGATGTACTGTATTTTTCGGACTTTCCCGGTTTTGTACCGGAAGAAAACTAAAAACCATTGACAAGTGGCCCACATTGGCCTGGAATCTGCCTCTGTGCGAAAGCTCAATTCGCTAAATATAGCTGCCCTCTGGCAGCTGGAGGAATAACCCATGAAACTAGATCTAATGGAAACCATCCAGAGCGGTATCCAGCGCGGACTAAAAAACGCTCCGGCCCTAATTGTGAATGGCATCCTCTGGGCTTTAACTGCCTGGATTCCATACCTGAATGCGGGAACTACTATCGGAATGGCTAATTTGCCGGCCAAGATGGCGAGCGATGAAAATCTGTCGATGACTGAAATCTTTAACCCGGACTACAGAAAGCACTTTGGCGAATTCTTTATTACCGTGGGATTGTTCAGCATGGGCGTCATGCCAGCTTTCTTTCTGGTTTTCTTTCCCGGATATGTCCTGTCCATTGCATGGAGTCTTGCGGTTCTCCTAGTGCTGGATCAGAAACTAGAACCACTGGCTGCTCTGAGAAAGAGCAATGAATTAACCTACGGAAACAAGTGGATAATCTACTTTGCAAAGGTTTTGCCCTCCGTTGCAATTTTCCTGGTAGTGGGCATTGGCTTTGCCATAAACGATTTTCTCGGCGGATTCCTTCTCTTGATTGCCGCAATAGCTCTCACGCCAATCAACCTGGGAATCTCCGCAGAGATCTATAAGAAACTGGCCAAGAGCTAAGATAAACATCATCTGAATGGATTGGGAGACTGGATTCCTACTGAATTCAAGGTTCCCTTCCGATCCGCGAAAAGGCGTCCATTCGGGCGCCTTTTGTATTTTAGTTCCTGGTATTCCCTCCTTAAATGAGTTGCAGTAATCCATCCCCGGATCCAGAATCAAACGCTGAATGCGGATTGGCCGCAAAAGCAAGAATTCAAACAGGGAAGGTCATACCATGAAAAGTAAACTATCGATTCCCGGAATCATAGGCAGCCTGCTTGTTGTAGGCGGCGCTTTAATCTACACCCAATTCAAATCGGAGAACTATACCCTCCCCGCGGAGTGGGAACCTGCCTCCAATGAATCCATTCAATACTCCTACGTTTACAAGCTGCCGGACCGAAAAGGTGGCTACAGGGTAGTTGATTGCTATACCGTGGAGCCTTTCAGAAACCAGAGCGGTGAGACCGTAGAAACGGGATGCATTGCCAAATACAAGCTGGAGGCGATCTGCGAAAAATCAAGCTGCACGGAAGTAAACAGATAGTTGCATCCGTACCCCGGATCTGGATACGGTCCGGCTTTCGGGCCTTCCATTTCAGGTCACGTTCAGATCAAGAGGGTGGCCCCAGCAGTGATCCATTACTCGATTCTACTTGCAATTCTGAGGGCCTGGATTGAATCTTTGTGCCCATGAGCAATTTTGTAATGTCCATCGATCAGGGAACCACCGGTTCCCGAGTATTCTGTTTCGATTCATCCGGTAATGTCATTGCCAGTTCCTACCGGGAATTCACGCAGCATTTTCCCAAACCAGGCTGGGTAGAGCACGACGCTGAAGAGATCTGGGCCGGCGTTGAGACTCTCATTGGCGAAACCCTGGAACAGGGAAAACTGAATGCGAACGATTGCCAGGCCATTGGAATTACCAACCAGCGAGAAACCGTTGTAGTCTGGGATCGCTCTACCGGAAAGCCCATACACAATGCCATTGTCTGGCAGTGTCGCAGGACCTCCAGCATATGCCAGGGGCTGAAAGATAAGGGCTACGAAGCCACAATACGAAAGAAAACCGGACTGGTAACCGATGCCTATTTTTCGGGAACCAAAATCGCATGGATTCTGGATAATGTGGAGGGAGCCCGGGCCAGAGCGCAAAAAGGAGAGCTTTGCGCAGGTACCATCGATTGCTGGCTCTTATACAAGCTTACCGGCGAATTCAAAACCGAGTATACAAATGCTTCGCGAACCCTGCTCTACAATATAGAAGAGAAAAAATGGGATGATGACCTCTGTCGCTTGATTGATGTGCCCATGGCTATGCTGCCCGAGGTTCATCCCAGTCGCGCTGACTTTGGAAAAACCACGGGATTGAAGTCCCTGCCGGACGGAGTCCCGGTTTGTGCCATGCTGGGCGATCAGCAGGCTGCCCTGTTTGGCCAGGTTTGTGTAAATCCCGGCGAAGCGAAAAACACCTACGGGACCGGATGCTTTCTACTCTTTAATACCGGCGATCAGTTCCTGATTAGCAAGCAGGGGCTTCTGACAACCCTGGCGGTGGATGGAAAAGGTGGCGTATGTTATGCCCTGGAGGGAGCAGTATTCATTGCAGGTGCTGTAGTTCAGTGGCTCAGGGACTATGCAAGATTCTTTGCCAAAGCTCCCGACACAGAAGGTCTTATTGAAAACATCAAAGATGAAGAGGATGATGTAGTCTTTGTGCCTGCCTTTAGCGGACTGGGAGCGCCTCACTGGGATATGAATGCCAGAGGAGCCATCTTTGGACTGACCCGGGATACAGATCCTGCACGAATTACAAGAGCCGCACTAAAATCCATTGCATTTCAATCTTTTGATCTGGTGCGAGCCATGGAAAAGGATACCGGTCAGGATCTTCCTTTTCTACGAGCCGATGGCGGCGCCACTGCCAACAACTATCTAATGCAATTCCAGGCAGATATCTTGAATAAGCCAGTGGAAAGACCTTCCAATGTAGATACAACAGCCCTGGGTTCTGCCTATCTGGCGGGAATTCATGCAGGGATATGGAACGATGCCAGCGATCTACTAAAGCTAATGGGTGACAAAACTGTGTTCAAACCTTCGATGGACGAAGATCGACGTAAGCGAGAGATTCATTACTGGAACAAAGCCATCGGCCGAGTTAAGGACTGGGCTGAATAATACGATCCCTGCCTACGTTAGATGACGAGCCAATCGCCACTCGCACAAGGGGCTGGTCTTCCCGGGAAGTGGGGCATCTATCGAAATTTAAAGGGCATGGAGCTGGCCCGGCTGTCCTTTTGCATATCCTGAAGCTCTCGATTCCGAGCTTCCTTCTTTCGAACCGTGGCCTCGTCCTGTACCAGGGGTAAAGCCACGGAAAACCGGGTACCATGCGCCTCTCCGGTCTTGCTTCGCACACCTATGGCTCCTCCATGTTCTTCTACAATCCTACGAACTATGCTGAGCCCAAGACCACTACCTTCACCCTGATCTTTGGTAGTAAAGAATGGATCCCAGATCTTTTCTACATGGTCGGCTGGAATACCTGGTCCATTGTCTTCTATAGTAACAATAACGGCAGGGCCGTTTAATTCTCCCACAAGCGCGGCCACCAAACCGGGACCGTTGGAGTGCTCCTTTCGCAGCTCCTCCACCGGTTGCTCCGAAAAATGCGAAGCCACTGTAATTTGTGCTCCCTGCTGACCCTGCAGGGCCTGCCAGGAATTTGTAAGTAGATTGGTCCATACCTGGTTGAGCTCGTCTGCATCACATTGAATCTCCGGGGTCTCGCTCAATTCTCGATGCACGTCCAGTTGGCCCTTCCATACAGAGGAAAGGATAATCAAAGTATTGCTGAGTCCCTCTTCCACACTTGCGGCCCCAAAAGTTTTCTGTCCTGGATGCGAATAACTCTTCAGTGCACGAACAATTCGAACTATGCTTTCAATGGATCCTTGAATATTACTCAAATTCTTTCCGGTAGAAGATACAAGCCTCAGAAACTCGAACAGTATTTCTGAAGTGGTTCTTCCCGGGGCTTCGGAATCTGAACCGGCTATTTCGCGCGAATGCACGGAATCTTCGTCGGATGATTCTCGATTATCGCCCCTTTGAGGCACTTTCGCGTCGACTCTAGCGTCGACCCCGGAATGGGAATGATCCGGGCTCGTGCTGGACAATACAGAATCGTAGGCCTGCAGTATGGTCTGCATTTCCCTGGACTGTAGATCCTCGCTTTCCTGATAGAATCCCATTTCCACCAGATGCCCCACCAGCTTCTGTACATCCGCACCAGGCCAGCGAGATTGCAGGGTTTGCTGCAATTCTCTCTTTTTTTTGAACGCACCAGAGACATGGATTCTTTTTCTGGATTGTTTCAGAGACAGATGCAACAGCTCTCTAAGTCTTTCTTCGCCCAGCTCTCCCAGAAGCGAAGGAATATGATCCAGAACTCCATCCAGATTCTGCTGCAGATTCATGGAACCACCAAAGATGACTCCTGCAGGGGTATTGATTTCATGTGCGATACCGGCAATCATCACACCCAGCATGGCCATCTTTTCGGATTGCACCAGATGGGCCTGGGCTTCCTCCAGCTTTCGCGTACGTTCCTTGACCTTTTCTTCCAGATGCTCCAGGATTCCCTGCAGCCGAGCGTAAAGAATGGAATTGCTCAAAGCCATGGTTACCAGAGATCGCACTTCGCTCAATGCATTGAGACGAGATGCTGTCCAGTGAATGGAACCGGGAGGACCAATAAATAGGATTCCCAGCAAAGATTCATTGAGCACCAGAGGTACGATCAAATCGGAGCCGGTTTCTTTGAAAAAGCTATCCCTTTGAGCGGCCACCTCGGGTAGCAGTCCGGATACGGGTCTTTCTCTGAGAATGATTGCATCATGGTCGGCCATATGCATGAGAAAAGGCTCAAACACTCTCCAGCCATGGCGAACTCCGGGAATGTCTTTCTGCAGAGAAAAGGATCCCTCGGCTTCATCCCATAGATAAATTCCAATGTGCTGGGTGCCCAGATAATCCACCAGGAAATCCACCAGGTCCTCGCACACTTCCTCTGTAGATTTTAGCTGGATGAGTGCGTATTTGAATTGATCCAGCCTTCTTCGACCTACGCTTACGATTCGGTCCGAGCCCCGACGACCGGCTTCGTTTTTCACGGCTTTGATGGCACCGTCCAGAGCGCCTGCTGACGCGGTCAGGATTAATTCCAGGAGATTCAAGATATCAAATTTCGGATGACCGCAGTTGCTATTACAAGAACATTTCCCACTGTATGCCGGACACAGAAAAACAGGATACAAAGCCGCCGGAGCAAAAAGAGGCCATTGTCAGCCGAATCTTCGGCGCCTATTACAGTATACTTCCGGAGCCAGAAAGGAGTCCGGAACTTCGTGCTGTCCTTCGGGGCCGACTGAGGCTGGAAAAACAGGATAATCAGCGCAATCCTCTGGCGGTAGGGGACCGTGTGCTGTTCAGTCAGGAAGAAGGAACCGAAGAAGCTATCATCGAAGAGATTTTGCCCAGACGCAGTTTCCTGGCCAGATCCTCACCCTATGAAACCCATGTGCTGGCAGCCAATGTGGACCGGGCCGTTGCCGTTTGCGCCCTGAAAGATCCATCTCTGAGACCAGGCTTCATTGATCGATTCCTGAGCGCATGCGAAACCGGAAATGTAGAACCCCATCTGGCATTTACCAAGACCGATTTGCTTTCCGAAGAAACCGTGCAATTCGCCTCAAGTATTGAATGTCTGGAACTATTGCGCGATCTGGTGGACCCGGAGAAAGAGCCGGATCCGCCCCTGGAGGAAAGGGAATCCTTCACAGAAGAATCCTACGATTTCTTAACCGCTTTAAATTATCGAAGGCTGGGATATCCCTGCTACTTTCTGGATCTTTTATCCGATGAATCTTCGCCTGAACTGGACAGGCTGTCAGAAGCTGTTACCAGCGGCACTACTCTTCTTACCGGACATTCCGGCACAGGCAAATCCACGCTATTCAATCGACTGTTTGGTAGCGGCGCTCAAAAGACTTCCGATGTGAGCGAAAGCACTCGCAAGGGCCGACATACTACAACCAATCCCATCCTGATGGTTCTGCCGGATGGAGGAATGGTAATCGACACTCCCGGAATCAAGGAATGGGGAGTGGCCCACCTGGATAGAAAGGAACTGCTGGAATCCTTTCGAGAGCTGGAAGAAGCGTCCGAGAATTGCCGGTTCCGTAATTGCGATCATGCAGAAGGATCCACGGATTGCGCGGTGCAGGAGATACTTCAAGGGCATGGTCAGGAAATCCTGTTTCCAGAAAGACAAAAAAGCCTGGATCAAATGCTGGAATCATTGAAGAGTCCGGATCGGGTGAGAAAAGGGGACTATATCAAGCCCACAGGCAGGATGAGAAATAAATGATTGAAGCGGAGCATGTGGGAAGCTTGGAAAACATGGGAAGATTGGAGAACGTAAGAGGAGCGGGAAAACCAGGACATTCCAGGTTGTGGCTGAGCTGGCGAGGGACCGGAGCGTCAGTCATTCGCCGCCGATGCATCGATTGGATGGTCGGCGGCAAAGCTCCGGATTCCAGGCTCCACAAAGCGGTTCCGGCTTTCAATTACCCGGTTCGCCGCTCCGATAATAAGATAGTGGGAAAAGCAGGCCTTCTTGCAATCGTCCTTTTTTTGGCCCCCTTTCTGAGCCTGCAGGCAGACTGCCCGGTGTACTACAATGGGCGCTCTGCTCTGGAGCTCAAAGGAAACTGGAAGCTCTACAAAGGCCCGCTGTCCGGAGGTCAGAACCCCTCCTTAAACGATTCCCACTGGCAATCCGTATCAGTTCCCTTTACATTCGACGGAAGCAATGTAAAAGGATATCGCGGAGAAATCTGGCTTCGCTGCAGAATCGTTCTTACCGGACAGGCCCCGGAACATGCCGCTCTTTATCTGGGCCGGGTTCGCGATGCAGACCAGGTATTTTTCAACGGTGTGCCCATTGGAAGCACCGGCAAGGTTCAGCCGTTCAGTCCTGACGTTGAAAGCGATCGAATCTATTCGGTACCTTTTGGACTCTGGCAGGAAGAGAACATCGTAGCCATTCGACTCTATGGAAGCACTGGCGGAGCCGGTATTCTAAACGACCCCAGGGTTGCCCATCAGGGAGATCTGCTTACGGAGAATATGCTTTCTTCTCGGGTTTCTGCCGGTTTCAGTTTTTTATTTCTATTCATTTCGCTGTATTTCTTCTCTTTTGTAATTTTCACTTCCAGGAAAAAAGAGAATCTATTTCTGGGGCTCTTCACCTTAAGTCTGGGATTCTATCATTTGATTCGGTCAGGCTACAGGTATGTTATTTTCGATGATTTCGTTTTCTCATATCAGGTAGAGCTTCTCTGCCTCTACATGCTCCCTATATTGTTCCTGAACTTCTTCATTTCCTGGATCGAGCACAAAAGACCAATGATACTGAAGTTCCTGGAAATATTCTATGGAGCTCTGGCCCTGATTACAATTTCCATTCCCTTTCTGGGTGAGAATCGCTCGGTGTTCTGGTTCGATGTTACCATCTATTCCAATCTGGCCGGTGTAAGCGTTGTATTGATCTATGGTATCTCAATGTTCAAGAATACCTACAGGCCATACAGAGACAGACTTCGCTTCATTGGAATTGGATTCATGTGTCTGATTCCTCCGGTCCTGAACGATATGCTTTCAACCCTGGGAGTCATAAATACGCCCAGGATCCTGGTCTTTGCATTTCCCATTTTTCTGGGATTTATCGCACTTCAGCTGTCAGATGGAATCATTCAGTTGAACGCAGCTGTAAAGGAGCAGGAAAAGGAACTGCGACAGCTGGAACGAAAGAAAACAGGAACGATCCTGAATATCTCACAGGAGTTTCAGCATCTGTTCGAAGGAATCAAGCACCTCCTGGGGGCGGGCTCCGAGAAAAAGAATGCCAGAACTCAAAACAAAAAGAACCGCGATCTGGAATGCCATCTTACCAACCTGGAGAATTTAATTCTGGACAGCCGATTGTTGAGTCAGCTCGAAAACAACGAATATCCGGACAAGAACGTTCGTTTTAACCTCCTGGATCAAATCAAACTTGTATCGGATCGTGCCATTCGGGCCACTCAGGCGAAGCAATCCAGGCTCATTGTGCATTCCTCTGCGGATGAGATAATCTATAGAGGAGACCCGGAGCTGTTTCATGCAATGGTTTATCATCTGGTAGAGAATGCTCTTCTCTATTCAGAAAGCGATGTCGAAATTCGCCTGGTAAAGGATGAACGGGGCATAACAGTAAACATCCGGGATGAAGGTCCTGGAATACCGGCAGATCAACAGGAACTGATCTTCGAACGATTTGTTCGAGGAGCAGAAGATCATTCAGTGGCTGGTAGCGGCATCGGTCTGACGATTGTTGACGAAATCGCAGCAAGGATGGGAGCAAGTTTGCGACTGGATAGCGGTCCAGGATTCTACACCAGCATGGAAATCTTTATTCCACAGGCGGAGGCAGCGTAATGAAGGCCGGAAGAATCCTTTTTGCCTTCCTGGGCTTCCTGCTTCTATCGAGCGGCCTCCAGGCGCGCACCGTGCTGGATCTTTCCGGTCCCTGGAAGGTCATTCCCTCGGGTCGTATGGAAGACCCCAACGATGATGCATGGCCGGTGGTGCAGTTGCCCGGTAATCTGGCCCCTACCCTCAAGGAAACGGGAAACATCATCTGGCTGCGAAAAGAACTGAATGTTGAGCCTGGACGTTACAATCTGAGTTTTCTTGCCGGTCCCATCTACGACAGGCTGGATGTGTATATAAATGGGATTCGAATTGGCGGAGGACCGGAAAGTCCAGGCCGGCCGCTGGTAGTGACCATACCGGGAAGCATTCTGAAACCGGGATTGAATTTCATTTCTCTGAGACTGGAAAGCTCTCGTAAGATATCTGCTGGAATCCTTCAGGGTCCTATCACAGTACAGAACACCGAAATCGCCCGGGAGCTATTCTGGAAATCCCAGATTACGAACTTTGTATTTTCGCTTCTATTTTTCTCTTCCAGCATATTTTTCATTTTGCTTCACTTTCGCGTAGAAGCAGGCCGAATCTATCTACCGTCCGGTCTTGGTTATGGAGTTCTGGCCCTCCATTTCATGTGCGAGAACGAAATACTGCACTGGGTGCTTCCGTTACATGGAGTTCTGGAGATTACAGGTACAGTTTCTGGCATTTTAATTCCTGCACTCTTCTATCCTTTCGTAATTCGATTCTTTGGAATGGAGACTCCCAGATACTACAGAACTTTCTGGTGGGTAGTAATCGCTGTAGCCTTTATTGCTGCCCTGCTCTATGCGCTGCGATTGCATTTCCTGGTAGAAATAGTAGAGCTGACCTGGAAGCTATTGAACATTCCTATTTTCTTTTATGGAGCCTATCTGACGTTCAAAGAACTTATGCAGAAGCAATCCACCGGAGGATTTATCATTGCCGGCGGCTTTGTATTCTTCCTGGTCCATGGATTGTTTTCTGTAATGGGTCAGCAGTTCTGGCAACCGGGAGCCATCGAACTGGGTTTCTTTTCAGTGGTAGCTTTGCTTCTGCCCGCCGCCATTATTGTCCTCAAGCTTGTGAATCTTCAGAGGGACGTGGATCGGGGTCAGGTGAAAATGGAGTCCGTAAATGAGCTGCGAACTCGAATCTTTCACCATATTCATCTGGCCATATCCCAGCCTGTTCTGGAAATCACTCAGCAGGTACGAAGCAAGATGTCGGATGGCTTCTCCAAAAAGGAAGCGGCAGGAGTTCAGTTCCATCTTACCGAGCTGGAAAAAAGTCTGGATGATGTCCTGGAGCTTAGTCGCCTGGAAGTGATGGAAGAGCCAGAAGCCAGAGTACCGGTAAACGTTGGAGACTTCCTTAGCGCTGTATTGCCTACCAGCGGAGTAACATGCACCGTAAAGGTTCATCCCAGTCTGGAACTGGAAAGCAGTCTGGATCTGGTGCATTCTGCTGTCATTCGCCTGGTGGATTTTCCAGGATTCAAGACATTCCGGCATATAGATCTAATTGTTACATCTGACCTGGATGAGAACCTTCACTTTCGCTTTCTACTGCAGCATGATGACAGAAAGACTATGCGAAGAATGCAGAGGATTCTTACCGGTAAACTGCCCGACCTGGAGGGGCTCTGGATTCAGTGGGGCATTATTCAGGAAATTATTCGAATCCTCGATGGCAGCCTGCATGTGCGAATACTCAATCGAAAGTTTCTATGCATTGATGTGCGGCTGGATGCTCATCTACCACCAGAGGAGCATCTGGAACGGGAAAATGGCGGTCTCAAGGTGGTGAGCCTGGTAGAACAGGATAAAGAAGCGGAAGCTCTGGCCAGGGCAGCAGCAGCCAGCGAAGAGCGTACACCGGAAGTGCAATTTCATGCAAACATGTCTACCACCGAGTTCGTTCTCTGGGTGAAGCAAAAGTTCAAGAAATCCGCCTGATGGCCGAGTAGACTGTCCGTTTATCCCGTCAGCTTTCGGAATCCTCACCCATAAGCGAATAAATCTTGATTAGATAATGCCTGGTTACCGGCGGAACAAAGAATCTGAGTCTATCCCAGCGAAGACATCCGCCACAGAAATACATAGATCTTAGAATCCTGGAACGGCCTGCATTGTAGGAGGCCAGCATAAAAGGAATTCTCTGATCATTCTTCAGGCCCCCTTTCCAGCGATTCCACAGCCATCGGTTGTATTGAATGGCCACCGCAATATGCCATCTTTCCTGGGATGCATCCAGAAGCAGTTCATTGCTGGCCTGTGAAAATGTCTCGGGCATGATTTGCATTAGACCCACGGCACCACGAGGACCTGTAGATGAATGCTTCAATTCCGACTCTGCGATAGCCTGAGCCTTGAACCAGCGCCAGTCCATACCAACCCCAAAGAATCGTTTGGAATACTTTCGAAAGTAGTCGTCGTACTTACTGTCCCATCGATTTAGATCCACAGGCCTCGAAACCAGTGGATGCCTGGCTGCATGAATGACACTGTTTCGAATCTCACGGTTCTTTAATTCGGGTGATATACTGGTTTTCAGTTCCGCTTTCGAAGCAAGGTTGGAAGTTAGAGAACCTGAAGACGGAAAGGAACAGGAAAGCAGGAAAGGCAAAAGAAGAAGAATTCCAGTGCGAAACCTGGTTGGCAAGATTCTATTCTGGAACACCGCCGCTGCGGCTGCCGCGGTCATTGTATTTTGCAAAGGCAATGATTTATTCTTCACCGGAACGGTGCCATCATACAGCGGGAAAATCAATATTTTGTCTCGGGGCAGCATTTTTCATACTTTCATGTTCGCATTATCGCGCCATCGCATCGCTGTATCTACGCCTCTTCGAATCCGCACTCGGCTCTATTCGATACGGGACAGAAACCATCAAAACCAGAGATTCCTGCCTTCCAGAAGAGTCTGGCCTTCGATATATTGTACACTTTAGCGATGAGGGTCAGTTGTGACACTATCATGGCGCTGGTCCCGGACTATCCGCGGCTATGAAAACCGGTTTAACTGGTGACCGAAAGTCCCATGCAAATTCAGTTCAAACTAAGACCAATGATCAGGCCATAGGCCAGGCCCAGACCTACAATGGCTCCGCCGGTAGCCAGCGCCACCGCTTGATTTCCGTTTCGCAACGATCGGCGAATGCGAAACCCGAAGATCCAGTCAATAAGAGCCAGGGTGGTTAGAATGCTCACCAATCCCAGCAGGCAGCCTGCCACTGCGTATATGAAGTTTAATTGAATGATTTCCATAAAGAGAAATGGTCCGCCAAGTGTTTGCGGATGATTGAAAGATAACAGAAAAAACGGGGACTGTCAAGGATCCTCCATTGAGTACCTCGGCGAGTATCTCAGCCCATTCCAATCCACACTTTCCGTTTTTATTCAGACATACAGGCCAATCCTGTGCCGAGAGAATCCAGGCTACCAGCATCCCCGGAAAGCATCCGCTGGCTTCCGAGGCGCCGGAACTTCCCAATTACCAGGCAACGGCACCGGCGCATTTTAGAGAAACACCAAAAAAGATTTGCCTGTGAAGATTCCTGACAGGTTTGATGAATCATGGCCGATCAGGTAGAAATACAATACAATGGCGGAAGCCTATCCTTTCCAGTTATGACAGCTTCAGATGGCAGTCAGTTTTTCGATGTCCGGGAATTGAAGGAAAAGACCGGACTTTCTGCCTATGATCCGGATTTGCACAATACTGCTATAGCGCGTAGTGCCATTACCTGGATCGATTCTAAATCCGGCCGGCTACTGTATCGCGGAATCGACGTAGAGGAACTGGTAAAGCATTCCAGCTTTGTAGAAACATCCTATCTGCTCAGCAAAGGCGAATTGCCCACCCAGTCAGAACTGGAGCAGTACTCCAGGTCCCTTTCCAAGCATTCCATGATCCATGAGTCCATGCGAAACTTCTTTGACTCATTTCCAGGAAATGCGCATCCCCTGGCCATCATGGCCACCATGGTTACCGCACTTTCCAGCTACTATCCACAGAGCTTTGAAGAAAACATTCAAAAAGGCATCGATGTTCGAACCAGGCTCCTGGCCAAAGTGCGCACCCTGGCTGCCTGGGCTTACAAGAAATCCGTGGGACAGCCTACCATTTATCCCAGGGATGAACTGCCCTATTGTAAGAACTTTTTGAATATGATGTTCGCTGTCCCGGCAGAAGCCCATACAGTTACCGAGGCCGATGATCGCATCCTGAACCAGATCCTCATTCTCTATAGCGATCATGAATACAAT
Organism: Spirochaetaceae bacterium; assembly: GCA_002729885.1. Taxonomy (GTDB): domain Bacteria; phylum Spirochaetota; class Leptospiria; order Leptospirales; family Leptonemataceae; genus UBA3465. Next base: position 38,125 of record PBUB01000027.1, on the reverse strand, counting down.
GTAGCCACCACAACCATGCGCTTTGTAGCTTCCACTCGTGCGAATCTATTTGCCTGCGTCAATGCCGGTATTATGACCCTGTGGGGTGCCCGGGAATCAGATGCGAACCTGCCACCGATCATACTTCTACGTGAGATGATCCAGAATTCAGAAACTCCGGATCAGTACTTTGAGCGATTTATCAAAAAAGGCGAGCCCATCAGCTCCAACGGTCTGGGTCATTCTGCCTATGGACCGGAAGACCCGAGAGCCACCATCAGTCGCAGGATCTTTCATGAATATAGAAAGAATCATCCGGATGCGCTAAAATCTCCTCTGATTCGCAAAGCTCTGGAGGTTGAGGAATACACCATGGGCCATCCTTTTTTCAAAGAAATGAAGCTATATCCCAACCTGGATTTCTATTCTGCCCTGATCTTTCATCTGCTGGGCATACCTTCAGAGATGAACAATGTGATTCGAGTCATCGGAAAGCTTTCCGGATGGCTGTCTCACTGGCTTGAGCAGAGAAATGAAACGGAACGCAGAAGCTTTCGCCCTCGCCAGGTTTACACCGGCAAAATGCATAGAAGCTACGTTCCGCTGGATCAGAGATAATAACCCCTCGTTTCTTGACAGATCGTTCGTGGGCATTCAGCATAGCAAATGCCCCTGTTCACTGTCAGTGAATCCAGGATTCGATATTCCGATTCTCCGGCCGATTCAGCCTCCTATACCCGAGAAATGGACCGGATGTATAACTGGATGTCCAGTTTATACGATGGCTTCATGGTAGTTTTTCCTCTGTGGAAAAAATGGATCTCTTCGGTTCTTCCTGAAATCAAAGGCACTGAAATACTGGAAGTATCATTTGGCCCGGGCTACTTGATGAGCCGGTACGGCACCAATCCAGACCTACAAATCCACGGAATCGATTTCAATAGTCGGATGGTGGATCGAGCTACAAAAAAGATGCAGCGAATAAAACGCCCGGTAGAACTTCGCAAAGGAAATGTAGAATCGCTACCTTACAGGGATGAATCCTTCGACACAGTGATAAATACAATGGCTCTTACAGGGTATCCGGATGCAGAAAAGGCCATGGATGAAATGCTTCGCGTACTCAGACCGGGCGGCAGGCTTTTGATCGTGGACTTTGATTATCCTGCAAATCGAAACAGAGGCGGCTATATACTTGTGCGAATCATGGCTGGTCTGGGAGATATTATTCGGGATCTAAAGAGCCTGCTACACAGAAAAGACCTGCACGTAACATCCAGAAGCGTTGGCGGATTCGGTAGCGTTCAGCTATTCGTATGCGATAAGATCCGATAGTACATACCTCCACGGACTTGGCAACGTTGCGGTTACCGCATATAATAGATGCCGCATTAGAAATTGATTTGAGATCTGCTACAATGAATTAGAGTACTTTTGCAGGGATGGATTTTACATCCGGTAAAATCCGGCGCCGCTACCTGGAGCGTATCACAGGACAATGTATGCTGTCTGATTGGAGAAACTATAGGCCTTGCCCGGCGAAAGGTTCAATCCTCTCTGGTCTTCTTTCCTTTCCTGGACTTTCTACGCATCAGTGCATCCAGAAAAGGAATGCGAATGCCCAGCTTACCCAGAGCAGTGGTTAGAATGACTGCAGCCAGGCCTTCATCCAGCCAGCCCACTACAGGAAAGAAGTCCGTGGCCTCTGGAATAACTATGTAAACTCCGGAAAGTATAGCAACAATGATCCAGACAATCTTTTGCCAGCCTGTGGCTTTTTCTTCTTCGTTGGAATCCCGCGGCTCTTCTTTTCCGGCGGGCACTGCATGATGGATCTTCTCTGGCATAACTGTATTCTAGGTAGTTACCGGGGCCTGGTCAATCCCGATTTTGGCGGATTCCCTGATCATCCCACTGAAACCAGTAGGAGCGCCACTGAATTTAGACGCTGGAGAAACGGCTGGCCCAGTGCGGAAACTTCTCTTTCAGGGCATTCATGGCCCACTCAATATGGACGGATTCGAATCCCCGATAGTTCAGAAATTGCATGAGCTTCCAGTAGCTATCCTCTCGATCCATCCATCCTTCCAGCTTTTTCGAGGCCACCTCAAGACAGATCTCCTCCCATTGATGCCTTTCCACGGTATCCAGACAGTCCCGGGCGATATCTCTTTCAATTCCCAGAGAAGCCAGTTCCTGCTGAATTCTACGAGGCCCCTGCCCTGAACCCAGCCGATGTTCGATGCGATTCATGCAGAACCGCTCTTCGTTCAGTAGATCCATTTCCATGAGGCGCTCGAGGATGGAATCATGCCACGATTTCAAAATGCCCTTTTTACTCAAATACTGCCGCACCTCTACCGGTGCCCTCTCCCGGATGGCCAGATACCTGGCCAGAGCCCTTTCATCGCTCTGGGTGAGAAGATCAGAAAGTCCTTCCTGGTCTGGTTCAGAGTCCTGCTGACCGTCCTCATTTGCTGGTTCCATTCCGGGACCCATCACCGGAACCTGGCTGGCGGATACCCCTGATTCTCCGGCCCTGGCGCTTTCGCTATCCTGCCCGGATGTAGAAACAGGCCCATTTTTCGGATGAAGACCCGGCTCAACCGTCGGGAAAGCCTCTGCTTCCGCCTCGCTATCTCGGGAGGCCAGCTCAGAAATATCTTCAGGTTTGATCAGTCGCAGATGCCTGGACTTTCCGTTTCCGGAGTTATCACTCATATCCAGTTTGGCCTCCCCTTGCCCATGTAGAGAACGGAGCCTCTGTTTCAAACTTTCTTCTATATAGCGACATAAAATTTGCTTTACAGGCCCTGAATCAAAGTCAGTCTAAACCATTCATGCGACATAATCCGGGAGTTGGGACATGACCCTCGCACTAATTGCCATATCTTTTCTGGGCGCCATTGCCTTTTCTCTATTCCTGCGGAAGCTGGACCGACCGGCCCATCAACTAACTCAAATCAAGAGAATCGGAGAACTGCAAATCGAGCAACTGGAAAAATCTGCCCAGGCGCATCTTCAGTCCATGAAGGATGCCAGCCTGGAGTTCGAAATGCTATTCCATCAGTCCCGTCAGACTCTGGATCGACTGAGAGAAGAAGCGGATGGCTTCGAATCCAGACTGCAGAGCCTTCAGGAAGATCGAGAGAGAATCGACAGTCTTTCCGGAAATCTACATGAAATCGCGGGCAATGCCCGGGAAGTTCAGGATCAGATTCATATCCTGGAGGATGGACTGGAACGAATCAACAGCACTCGCAGAGAAATCGAGGATCTGGATCAGAGAGTTCAGGGAGTGCAGGAAGATCTACAGAATAAAACCCGCAGCACCCGCGAAGAACTGGACCAGGCTCTGGGCGAACTCCTGGAAGAAGCCAGAGAGAAGACCCGGGGGTTTGTGGATCAGGAAACCGAATCGCTTCGCATATTACATGATCGCTCGGATAAAATCCACAAGAGACTGGACGATGAGATTTCGCAGATTGAGCGACTCAGCGATCGAGTGGAGTCCACAGATCAGAGAGTGGAAGAGCAATGGGAAATCGAAAAGGCCAGACTGGAAGATCGATTCACTGCTCTGGAAAGATTGTATAACGAACGAATTCATGGAATGGAATCCGGGCTGGCATCCATCCGTCAGGCTTCAGTAGAGTCTATGAAGGATGAGGTAGCGCGAATCCGCAATGAGCTGGATGGATTCAGCCTGGAAACCATGTCTCGCCGCGACGAGATTCTAAACGAAACTCGTCGCATGGCCTCCGGCATAGCCGATCAGATTCAGAACTTCCAGGAGAAGTTTCTGGCTATCGAAAACAGACTGCTCAAGATTGGAGAAACCCAGAAGCAGACCCTGGAAAGTAGAATGCAGGAGCTGGAAGAGCACTGGTCCCAGATCGAAGCAGAAAAGCTGGAAGCTCTTCAGGAAAAACTGGAAGGACTGGACGAAAACATCGAAGGCGTCCGAAAGCAACAGGTTCAGGCCCTGGGCGCAGATGCAGAAAGAATCCGTCAGGAAATGCGTACAGAATCCAGTTCTGTGCAGGAACAGCTTCAGGGGATTCTACAGGACAGTCGCCGACAGTTCCACGAAGCCGCTCGCGAAGAAGAGCAAAAAATCGAAGAAGCCCGGCGCAACTACGAGGAACTATACGAGCAATTCGAAGGTTTGTCCGATCGTTTGAAAGAGGCTCTTGCTCGAAAAACCCAGGAACTGGGCGAAGATCTAAAAGACACTGCCAGAGATCAGCAGCGAGAAATGGATAAATCCAGAGCGGATTTCTACAAGCTTAAAGAAGAGCTGGTGGATGTTCTGGGCGCCGTTGAAGAACATACAAGAGAGCTATCCAGAGCGCGAAACAAACTTCAGGACCAGTCAGACCAGGCAAAATCAGATATTCTGGATGCCCGAGATGAGCTGCTAAAAGAACTGGAAAAGAGAGCATCCAGATTCCTTTCCGAACAGGATGAAAAACTGGGTCGATTGAATGAAACCCTGGATGAGAAAATCGGCTCTCAGATCAGCCATCTCGTAGATAAAGGTCAGCTTCATATTGATGAACTGGAAAAACGTACATCAAAAAACATTCAGCAATCCATGCAACGAATGGAAGAAGAAGTGGGCAAGGCCAGAGATAAATTTGCCCGCATGAAGCAGGAAGTCACCGATGAATCCGATCGAATGACAGAAATCAAGGATGAGATCTTCAAGCAGATGCAAAGGGATCAATCCAGAATCGCTGCCTTCGAAGAGAAACTGTCCATGGTGGAAAAGGCAGATGAGCTGGCCCATTCCCTGGACGAATCCGTTCGCACTCTTTCTCAAAGACTGGATCAGGCCAGGGAAGAGCGAAAGAATCTGTCTGACTTTTTTGAAAAGATTGATACCCTGGCAGAAGGTCGGGAGATCCTGGATCGAGAACTGGAAGAACTGGAAAGCCGCAAAGAGAGAATCGGCAAAGTGGAAAGTAGATTCCAGGATCTGGAATACAGAATGGAAGAAATCATGGCCCGCTTCGTTACAGTGGAAGGGGCCGAGAAAGTTGCCGAGAAAATTGAATCTCGTATGTTAAAATTCGAAGAATACAGACGTGCCTTCGAAGAATTCTTCAAAGATCTCAATGAACGACGCAAGTTCATTGAAGGTGCAATACGACACATTGAGAAGTCTCGCAAAGAAGCAGTGACTGCTGGCGATTTTGCCCGAGAAATGATGGGTCAGATGGAGCGCATGGAAATGCGAACCGAAAACGTAGAGCAGGATCTGGAAAAAATCGAAAGCCAGGCCAATAGCCTGAAGCATCTGGATACTGAGATTCAAAGAGTAGAATCCAGATTCGAACAGATGGAAGGCCTGATGTCGGATCTGGAAGCCAAGCAGAGCCAGATTGGCTCCATGGCTCGCAAAATCGAATCCATCCAGTCCTCTGGAGAGGTGGTTCGCACCGAACTGGAAAGCATCCTGTCCGAAGCGGACGAAAAGATGGATCGACTGGGAGCCTTCTATCAAACCGTGGATCGTATGCTGGAAGAGGCAGAACGAGTCCATCAGATGGAAGAGCAATTCGAGCTTTCCCGAGCGGAGTCTCAGAGAGAACCGGCCACAGCCGGGGCAAGAAAATCCAGGTCCAATAGCTCTCTTTCTGACTGGAAGAAAGAAGGCATTCTGAGTCTGTATTTAAATCACAAGTGGGAGCCGGATCTCATCGCCGAGCGAATGAAACTGGATCCTGCCGTAGTAAAAGCCGTTATCGCATCCAATAGCTAGGCTTCAGATTCAACAGGGCCCTTGCTCCTCAAAGGGCCCGTCATTTTGCGCTGCGTAGCCGGGCTTCGAGACTATTTCACGTCGATTAGAATCATTGTGCGATCATCCTCGATCTGCTCTGCAAGTTCGGATAGTTCCGAAAGACGATCCGTAATTCTTTGAATGGTCTGATCCGGACCTAATTCACGGCACTTCGCAGCCAGTTCTTTGAATTCTTTTTCTCCAAAATGCAGTCCGGATTCGGTTACCGATTCATGGATTCCATCCGTGTAGCAGAATATCCGGTCTCCTGATTGCAGCTGTATTTCCTCTTTTTCCAGGTTCAGCTCATCCACCAGGCCCAGCAACCGACCTCCTGGATTCAGCTCCGTAAAATCGTTGGATGCTCTTCTATGGATGAGTAGTGGCAGATGACCGGCCCGGCTGTACTGCAGGTTCTGGCTTTCTGGATGAATTCGCAAATATCCAGCTGTAACAAAATGCTCCGAAAGCTGATTTCGAATGGTGCCATGTATACTTTCCAGAATCTCCGCGGGGCTGCTCTTTCCTTCGCGGAGCGCCACGGTATGGGCAATCTTTACCATGGAAGCGTACAATGCGGCCGGCACACCATGACCGGTCACATCGGCTATAAGTAAATTAAACCAGTCTCCGTTTTGAAAGTCATAGATATCTCCTCCGATGGTGCCTGCAGGAAGATATAGCACCGACCCATCGAAACCATCCGGCAGAGCCAGTTGCGCAGGAATCAGACGCTGCATAATGGATCGGGCAACATCAAGTTCCTTTTCAAAGCTCAACAATCGCTCTCTTTCCAGTATAGAATCCCTGAGTTCCAGAAGCATCTGAACCCGACTCAATAGCTCTACTCTGTCCACAGGCCTGGAAATATAGTCATTGGCTCCGTTTTCCATGGCTGCTTCCAACTCTGCCTGGCTTCTACCCCGTCCTACAATAATGACTGGCATCTCATGAAGCGAGAAATCCCTGCGAATTTCGCGGCAAAGCTCATATCCATTCTGGCCGTTTAGATACAGATCAATGATCATCAGGTCCACAGGTTCGCGATCCAGGTGCCTTCGCAAAGACTGAAGGTTTCCGGCAGAAAGTACTCTGTAGCCGGCCTGAATCAGTCTTCTTTCCTGGGCGCGCAGATGAATGGTATCGTCGTCTGCGATAAGTATTGTATGGGAACCCTGGTGACCTGGAATATAGTCCGGGATGGGTTCGGACTCCTTGCTTCCAGGAATCATTCCAGGAAGGATGGGATGACTGGCATTGCTTCTGGGAATGGTAAAGATCATCCGGGTTCCCTCCCCTGCGGATTCCGCTCGAATCAATCCTCCATGAAGCTCGATGAGCTTTCGCGTAATGGTTAGCCCCAGCCCTTTGCCTCCCTTTCTTCCAGCGGCCAGTTCCGGTCTTTCGAAGATGAAGAATATATCCTCCAGGGCATCGGACGGAATTCCGGATCCAGTATCTTCTATAGTAAACTCTACGAATTGATCTAAATTCCGCGCTCGGACCGTGACCGATCCTTCCTGAGTAAACTTGATTCCATTGTTAAGCAGATTCAGTAGAATCTGGCGCAATCGTACTTCATCTGCATGTACCAGATTTACGTTTCCTGGAATCTCGATTTTAAGTTCAATACCCCTGGCCACAGCCCAGGGTCGGCATAAATCCATGGCCACGCTGACAACACTGGCAGGAGAAACGGACGTTCGATTAAGATAGATCTCTGAATTCTTGATTCTGTAGAAGTCCAGGATATCATTTACCAGCCCGCTCACGATAGTGCCGGTGGAAGCCACTACACTCAGTCCATCCCGAATTTCATCAATACGGCCCGGCCGATCCTCCGAGCGTTTGCTCAGCTCCAGAAGCCCCTCGGCCATGCCTACAATACCTTCAATGGGTTCTCTGAGCTCCAGGGATGTATTGTACAGGAATTCATCCTTTATATGATGGGCTTTTTTGAGACTCTGATACGCAAAGGCCTGCGCCTCCTTCTTCTCCTTTTCGATGGCCTTGATTCGATCCCCGAGAGCCACCGAGAGTAGAATTACCTCCATCCCGGAACCTATTTGCATCGCATAGTTCGTTAGAAATGTATAGGGAATCCATCCATATTGCTTCAGGGCCAGTACCAGAATGGCCACCAGCAATGTGGACCAGGCCAGAAGAAAGAACCTGGCCGGTCTATACCCGCGATAGAGCCTTCGCAGGGCAGTGGCAAATATTACCAGAACGAAAGTAACTGAAGAAAGCACCGAGAAATTCAGTGCCATTTGATAGGGAATAACGAAGCTACTGATTCCTCCCACAACGGAAAGGGCCTGGAGCACAAGTAGCGGTCGGTCCAGCAGCGGATCATATCTTCGGGTATTTAGAAACGTTCGACTGAACTGAATACCCCAGAAAAGCATAAATGCGATGGAAAATACCAGCGCTTCATTCACCAGCACCGGATAATCCGGCAAAAATATGGCAAAGAAGAATCCATGGTAAAGTAACTGGAAAAGCGTAAGCCCCAGAATATAAAATACATAGTGCAGATACCCGGAATATCGAACCGCGATGAACAGAAATGCATTGTACAGAATCATGGCCAGCATGATGCCAAAATACACACCCTGGGCATATTGTGCGGTTCTGTCCTTCTGAAGTAAGTCCTGAGCAGTTCTCAAGCGCAAAGGTACCTGTAGTGGACCGCTACTGGATACGCGAAGCAAGTAATCCCTGGTCTGGCCCGGAGGGATGCGAAGCACGAAGATGAAATTCCTGTGCTCCATCTCTCGATGCGAAAATGGTAGCATATCGCCGGTTGCACTGGGGCTATAGCCACCCTTCTTATCCGGTCTATACAGAATTACGGAATCCAGCAGCGGATAAAATATCTCCAGAAAAATCGGATCGTTATGTTCTGTGCTGTTTTTCAGCGAAAAGCGAAACCAGTGTGCTGCCGAGCTCAGGCCACGATTCCACACCTCCGCTCCCACGGGGCGAAAACCGGCCCTCTGCACCTCCGAGGGTTCCAGCTCTCCGCTGGTGTCCTCAAAGACTTCCAGCACATCCGACAATGGAGTGCTGCTAAAACCATCCTGAATCTCAAAAGTTCTGGCCTCTAACGAGCTGCCCCCGAGCACCGGCTGCAGCAGAAGAAGCAGAATGCCTGCAAGGCCTGGACAAATGTTACGAAGAAAATTGGCGCGAGGAGCCGCAAAGAAGCTATGTGGCTTCTTCTTTAAAAGGCCTGTACACCGCATAGTTGGACGGGCCTTCGTGAATTCGAATCTCACGGACGCATGCACCCTCTTTTTCCACCACTTCCTTGAGGCCGGCATAAAACCAGCGACCAATGTTTTCTGCCGTGGGATTCACTCCTTTGAATTCAGGCAGATTGTTTATAGTTACATGTTCCATTCGGTCCACAAGTTCATTCAAGCGTAACCGAGCAGAAAGAAAATCGTAGCTAATCCCATCGGCGCCCAGTCCCCCGTCTGCGCGCGCAAGAAAAACCTCTACCAGCCAGGAATGGCCATGCACAGGTTCATCGGATCCGTCCGGAAAATATCTGTATAGATAATGGGAGGACTCGAACCGGCCCTCTATCCGGATCAAAAACTCACCTGGTTTTTCGGAAAACCCCTGTAAATCCTTCAGCAGATGAGGATGGGCGTTCTGGTCCATGTTCATGCTTCCAGACAAAGAGCGGATTGCATGATGACAACCAGTTTCACCCTGTAGTTTTGGACGGATACTTGCCCCTACTGATCGTATTTTTATTGACCAGGCTCCCGTTTTTGCCTTCTTTTGCATGAGTGTACTGTGCGCTCGGTATAGAAGGGCGCTGGAGGCCATTCGGCCTGAAAATCGCCGTATCTGAGGCATCAGATCGGCTACCAAGAGGGATACCATGTCATCGGATGTTCAAGAAAGATCACAATTTACAGCAGACATGACCGTTGGAGAAGCCATGCAGCTTCATCCGGAGGCGGCCATTGTATTTTCCAGCTATCACCTGGGCGGTTGCTCACACTGCTCTATCAATGAGCTGGAAACCATCGAGCAGGTATGCATGGGTTATGGTGTACCGGTGGAGCAGCTACTGGATAGCCTCAACAACCTGCTGGAAGATTGATTCAAACGAATATAACGTCAGTTAATGCAAAAAAGGGGCTTCGAAGCCCCTTTTTTTATTCCTCTGCACGACCCATCTAATCCCTCAAACGAACCGTAAACCTCGAGCCCCTGGCTCAATCCAGGCCCCTGGGCTCAGTGGACATGCCTACGGAAACCCCGTCCATAACCGCCAGTTCTGCCAGTAGATGCTGAATGTTATGGCCATCCAGGACCTGCATGGGACTGGATATCCCTGGCTCCAGCCGGGATGCATCTTTCAAAAGCTCACCGGCCAGATGCACGGGTAAAAAGGCCGTGGCCTCTTCCGTATCCTGAAACCTAAGAATCATTCGATGTTTATGTAATCTATCTTCCAGGATAGCCTCCACGATTCCGCCCGATTCCGGTACATCGCTGTCGAATTCTCCGTTACCAGAGCCAACGTGCCCGGATGCCATCTTTCTGGCCTGCCACTGTAGCAATCTATATCCGAGAGAGCTCTTATGCGGTCGCATCCATCGAACCAGTTTCACCTGACCCTTACCGATCTCTGGATCGTGGCCGGGCCAGATAAAGGTCTGAAACGGTACTTCGTCAGATTCCAGAGCCAGAATTTCCAGTTGAGGCCAGCGAAGCATCCTTCGCCGCCCAAATGGATCCGGCAAATCCCGTATCTCTGTAGTCCCAGGCGAAACGCTGATCTGTCCTGAAGATCCGGAACCGGTCTTTTCCTCCAGAGGAAATACCATTTCCAGGGCCCCGCTCAGAATCTGTGCAATTCCCTGGCCGGAGGGGTTGGGAGCCATGGCCAGGCGAAGCTCAAGGTGTTTCAACTCAGAATATTGCTCCATCATCCGGCGAAGCATGAGCCCGCTAAGCCCTGGATAGGCACCGGCGCCCAGAAAGGCCGTTACTCTGTTCTCTCGGGCTTTCGCATACAGAGACTGTGCATTTCGCCAGTGTTGCTGTTCGGATGCCAGATCAATATAATGCAATCCATGTTCGATGGACGATTCCAGTACATCCATTCCATATTTTATGTAGGGTCCAACGCAGTTTATGACCACCGAACCGGGGGCCAGAGAATTCAGGACTGGCTGAACATTTCCTACGTCGGCCTGTTGTAGTCTCAGGGTTCCCGGATTACCATCGCCGAGACTCCTCTCCAGGCTCTGGAGTTTTTTCAGACTGCGGCCCACGGCCACCACAGAGAACCCGCCTCGTAAAAGGGATGCCACTACTGCCTTTCCGGCCAGTCCATAGCCCCCCAGTACCATCACTTCCCGTGGCATGATTCCTCCTCTGATCTTCTGTGCATCCTTTCCCTCCTTTCCTTCCTTAAATCATCCCGGTGCGATAACAGTATTGGCCCGGATCGTCATCCATCTTCAGGTTCCACGGGCTTGAAGAATCTCTCCAGAATGGTATGCATGATGGGGAAGAAAAACAGAACTACAAAGGATGAAGTTAGCACGCCTCCCACAACCACTGTAGCCAGAGGTCTCTGCACCTCTGCACCCAGCCCTGTGGCCAGCATCATAGGCATGAATCCGAATATATCTGTGAGCGCGGTCATGGCTACGGCGCGAAGACGACTTCTTGCACCGGATATGGCCAGCTCTTCACCATGCATTGTCCCCTGACCCAGCTCTCGATATCGGCTCATGAGCACCACACCGTTCAAAACAGATATTCCAAAAAGTGCGATAAAGCCCACCGAAGCGGATATGCTCAATGATTGACCGGAAAGAAAGAGCGCAAGAACCCCGCCCACCAGTGCGAAGGGTACTCCGGCCAGCACAAGAAGGGTGCGGAGCCAGTCCCGAAAGGCAGAATAGATCATCAAACATACGATAAGAAAGGCCAGAGGAGCAAGCATGGATAATCGCTCCCGGGCTTTCTGAAGATTCTTAAAGCTGCCTCCCCATTCCATGTAATACCCTTCCGGAAGAGCAAGCTTCTCGGTAAGAAAATCATTTGCACGATCCACAAAACCAGAAATGTCATCCGTTTCCGGATTGAGAAGGATGGCTCCTCTTCGCTGCATGGAGTCCCGCTTGATCATTTCAAAGGTTTCTTCCTGGTAAATTCTGGCCAGACTTCCCAGGGGCTCGGTACCGCTTTCTGTGATTCCCACTGGTAGGCTTCGCAAGGATTCCAGACTCCGATCCTCCTCTTTCAAACGAATGCGAATAGGGTATCTACGAACGCCTCTGTAAAGATAGCCTGCATCCAGGCCTCCCATACCCATCTCCATGGTATCCAGCACTTCCTTTCGTGACAGTCCCAGGCTGTTCAACATCTGCATATCGGGACGAACCCGAATCATAGGTACTTTTCCCCGTATCTCCGGTTCTGGATTCCCTGCACCTTCCACCTGAGAAAGTATTTCCGCAGATCTTTCGCTCAATCCCTGCAGGGTTTCCAGATCCTCTCCATAGATTTTGAGCACAAGATCGGATCGGGACCCTTCCAGGAGTTCATTGAACCTTAGCTCAATGGGCTGACTCATAAGAATTCTCTGACCCGGTACTCAGCTCTGGACCGCCTTTTTCAGCGCCATTCGTAGTTCGTCGGGGCTGCGAACTTTGCCATCAACCTTCGGCCATTCGGATCTGGGTTTGAGCATGATGTTACAATCCGCAAGATTCACACCCATGGGATCGGTGGCAATTTCCGGTGCACCCACCCGGGTGTAGACATCCTCCACTTCCGGAAACTCCATAATAACCTTATGCGATAATCGCTCCAGTTTCACCGAAGCATCAAGAGAAATGGATGGAGGACGGACAAACTGCATGGCAATAGCACGTTCATAAAGCTGTGGTATGAATTCTCCTCCCAGTCGACTCAGAACCAGAATACCTATAACAAGTAACCCGGCGGATGCGCTCAGCACAGCTCCCTTCCTGCGAAACGCCTTTTCAAGCACCGAAGAATAGACTCGATCCAGGATGCTGGAGAAAATATCCAGCCTGGAAGATCTGGAGGTTAGAAATGTGCCGGCCAGAGCGGGAACCACTGTAAAGGCCAGAATAAACGCGGACAGAAGCGCAAAGCAGAAGGCGGCGGCCATGGGGCGAAACATCTTACCTTCAATACCAGTAAGTGCAAAGATAGGTAGAAAAACAACCAGGATGATCACCTGACCGAATCCCGCGGCCCGTCGAATCTCCACGGAGGCATCCGCCACCGCTTCGCGGATTTCAAATCGGGAAAGAAGTCGGCCCGAGGCCTCCGCCCTGCTCTTCACTCGATGTACGCACTGGTCGATTACAATTACCGCCCCATCAATAATGATTCCAAAATCCAGAGCACCCAGGCTCATAAGATTGGCCGAAACTCCCGTAAAATACATGGAAATCAAAGTGGCGGCCATGGACAGAGGAATCACCGCAGAGGCGATGATGGCCGCTCGCACATTACCTGTAAGAAAGAGAAGCACAGCTACCACCAGAAGGGCGCCGAAGGTAAGGTTGCTTCGCACTGTTTCGATAGTGCCATCTACCAGATAGGATCGATTATAGACAGTCTTTAGAACCACATCCTCCGGCAGATTCTTTTTGATCTGCTGAATCTTTTCATCCACCCGACTGGCCACAGTTCTACTGTTTTCTCCCAGAAGCATAAATGCTGTTCCCAGCACCGCTTCGCTACCATTCACAACCGCGGCCCCTGTGCGAATTTCCCGATCCAGGCCTACATTGGCCACATCACCTATGCGAAGCGTAGTTAGATCCGGCAGTTGTTTCAGAGTCAGTGAGCGAATCTCCTCTTTCGATTGGATGAGGCCGGAGCCCTGAACTATGAGCTGATTGGCGGATTGCTGAATATAGGCTCCCCCTGCATTTCGATTACTCTCTTCCAGGGCTTGGCGAATATCATCAAAATGGATGCCGTAACGCGCCATCTTTGCGGGGTCCGGCTGAACAAAGTATACTTCTTCGTAGCCACCAATGGTGTTTACCTCTGCAACACCTGGAATGGATAGAAGTCTTCGCTTGATGTCCCACTCCTGAATGGTACGCAATCGGTTGAGCTGCTCCAGTCTCTTTTGCGGATCGCTGGCCGGTTCTCTGTAATCCAGGCTGTAATGATAGATCTCCCCCAGGCCTGTAGCAATGGGTCCCAGCCTGGGCTTGTAGCCCTGCAAATCGAGAGTGGACAGTTGCTCGTTGATGAGCTGCCTGGCCAGATAAATGTCCATACCCTCTTCGAAAATGACCGTTACCACGGATAGTCCGTAGCGAGTAACGGATCGCACTTCATGAACGTCCGGCACGGCACCCATGGCGCTTTCGATAGGATAGGTAATATTGGCCTCGATGGTTTCCCCATCAAGGGACTCCGCCCGGGTTATGATCTGGACCTGAACATTGGTAATATCAGGTACGGCATCCACCGGAAGATACTGGTAACTTACAACGGCCCCGATTAGCAAACTAAATGCAAAGAGTATTGCGAGACCTGGATTAAAAACTGAGTAACGTAATATTCGATCAAACATAAATTCTCCCGGATCAATGTCCGTGCCCGGAGCCGGATGCTCCGAATGCTTCCAGCAAAGCAAGATGCACTATATCTGAGTTCTGGACCACCAGACGAACCCTGGAAAAATCCACTTTGTCTCTGGATCTGATTGCGGAAATTTCCTCTCCTTTGAGAGATCCGGACATAAGCACCGGATAGATGTAGTTATCTTCCATCACATAAACCAGAATCGCCTCGCCAGTGCGAATCCTGGATGATGGAGGTATGTTTTTCGCATCATAGGCACCCACGGCGGAAAACCTTATTTCGCAGGTATCCACGCTGGACCGGGCCAACCGGATTCCCTTCGTTTCATGGGCCTCCAGAACAGCCATTTCCGGACCTGCATTCCTGGAAGATCCATGACCACCATGGACATCATGACCTTCGTGGGATTCATGAGAGTCCTTTCCTCCGTGCCCATCCTCCTGGTGATGTTCGTGCCCCTCTTCAGAGCCGGAAGCCCCGTTGCGTTCCGTAGCGCTTTCTTCTGTTTTCTGGCTTTGTATTTCGGAACTGGATTTCGAAGGATCACCACCGCAGCTCGAAATCAATGCGAAAGAAACTGGAATCCAGGCAAACAGTAGAGCGGACAGAATCCACAGCCTCAGGCTTCGCATAGAAATGGCCAGGCCACCAGACCGACTCAGTTCCATGAATGTACCGTGGTCTGGAGAATCCAAATCGGCCCGTTTATTTACAGAGCAGGAAGCGAAGGTTTTTTTCGCCCTATCCTCTCCTCCAGTCCTTTGCATCTTCCGCCTAGCGAATTGAATCAATGACTTCATCATCCAGAATCCTCCCTGTAAGTGCATAGCTTCTCCATAGCATACCCAGTGCACGAATCTGAGCCGCATGAAACTGATGAATATGCTCACCGTAGCTTCGATGAAACTCCACCAGGAGTGCAGGATTCAATAGTCCTCTTCGCATATAGTTTAGCACTGCATACCTGCGGCCTTCCAGAGTTCGCATGGACGGGTTATTCTTGATGCCCTGCACATGTTCTCTGTAGGATCGGACCATGTATCGGTATTCGCTTTCGATGGATCGTACCGTAGCCTTCTTTTTGATCTGCCTGTGTTTTTCAACAGCCCTGGCTCGATCTTCGGAACCGGAGTACTGATTGTACAGAGGCATGGTTATAGAAAAGCTCAAGCCTACATTCGATTCGGTTTTGCTGCCGGACAGTAGTTCGCTGGAGCGCTCTACGGTAAGCCTGGGGCCAATACTGATATCCGGCCAGACACGGCTGGACTCTATACGGTGCTCATAAGCAGCACGAGCCACTTCCTGGTTTACTCGCGCGATTTCCAGGGATCTTGAGTACTCTCCGGGTAGATCAGGCCAGCTTTCCGGATGGGAAGCGGAAATCCGATCCAGGTCTTTGTCTTCCAGAGGATGCCCCAGGATTACCTCCAGGTCCCTTCGAAGATGGTTTCTACGATCCAGTAGATCCAGCTTCTGTTGCCTCAAAGAATCTCTGGCCATGATATAGGTGTACAGACTGGTGTTTTGATTCGCATCCCTGGAAGGCAGGCGGTAAAGTCTGTAAATGGCGGCATTAAAAGCCTGTATGGTTTCTTCCAGGTAACGCTGCTCCTCGCGCAGATGCTCCAGTTGATACAGAGTCATCACTACAGAAAGCACTGTATTCTGTCGCGCGATCTCCCAGTCCAGGGCCCTGGCTCTGGCCTGGGCTCTGGCAGAATCTGTGCGAAGGTCCCTTCGATCCCCCATCTCGATAATATGGCGGTATTCCAGCTCGGCAGAGTTCTTACCGAACATGTAGTTTCCCTGTAGCCTGGGATTGGGAACGTTATCGGCCACGTCCATGGCAGCACGACTTTCTTGAAATCTGGCCCGAGCTTCCAGAATCCCTGGCGCATTTTTCAATGCGCATCGCACAGCATCAGATGGGTTCTTCAAACTGCAGGGAGAAACTTCATAATTTTCTTCCTGCCTCTGGATCTCTTTATAGCTTGCGGAACCGGGATCTCTATCCGTGTCTGATTCAGTTTCCGCAACTGTGTCCTTATTCTGATTGGGGCTGTTTTCGGCCTGTAACGCAGTGGCGGCACAGAGAAACAGCACAAGGCATTTTGCGCCTGTAATTCTATACATTTAGTCCTCCTTTATTCCCGATAGAATCAGGAAACAGGAGGTGCCTGCGAAAGAGGCAAAGAAAGGTCGATGGAAGTAAGTGTCTGAACTTCAGCGAAGGCCGGTAGCTGTATGCTGAAGGAGCCAGGCTGCGGTCTTAGATAGTAGGAAATAGATTGCTCTACGGCAGGAAGTAGCACTGGATCAGCCACCCAGTAACCATCTTCCAGAAGATGCTGTAGCAAACTTTCCGGGCTACAGGAACGGTTGCAGGGAGCGGTCTCCCGGATTCCGGAAGCGATATTTCTGGATCCTGAGCCCGTTGATTCGTCGGAAACTGCGTTTCCTGAATCGATGAAAACCGAGTCCTTCCATACTTCGGAGGCATTTCGCATCCATAGACCATGACAGATATCATAGCCTCCCAGCGAAAAGCCCAGCACCAGAAGTAAGGATCGGGCTACCTGCTGTACAAGTCCAGCATGCACGAACTCAAGTTGAAGGTCGCTTTATTCAGTGACAAGCAGCTTTTTTGGCAGACCGCCCTTTCCAGTTGAGAATCGTAATTTTGGTATCTGCGAATAATGGCAGCCCTGCTTTCGCCTGGGGACGTTAGCAGGGCCCTATAATAGAGGAAACATGGTGCCTGACTTCTAAGGGCCCAACAGGCGAAGGCTCAGACTCAACCTACTAGATCTTCCATAAACTGATGAATCAGTCTGACGCCCCAACCGGTGGCCCCCTTTGGTTGACCGCCCTTTACATTGGATCTCCAGGCCGTTCCTGCGATATCGAAATGGGCCCAGGGAATGCGAGCATCCACGAATTTCGAAAGAAATCGCATGGCTGTCACCGTACCTGCCGGTCTTCCAGCAATGTTTCGTGTATCTGCAATGTCGGATTTCAGCCCATCGTCATAGATCTGCCAGTGAGGCATTCTCCAGGTGCGATCCAGAGATTTCCTGGAGGCAGTATCAATACGACCTGCCAGGGCATCCGAGCCTGTCAATACAGCGCTGGCATCATGTCCCAGAGCAATTACACAGGCTCCGGTCAGGGTAGCAAAATCCATGAGGATGGTAGGATTGTAGGTTTTACAGGTATAGGCAAGAACATCGCCCAGAACCAGTCTGCCTTCTGCATCAGTATTCTGAATTTCAACAGTGGTTCCGTTGTAGGCGGTATAGACATCCCCTGGCTTGATTGCATTTCCATCCGGCATATTCTCTGCCAGGCCAATCAAAGCTACAACCGAAATAGGTAGCTTTCGCAAAGCAGCGCTGGCGATGGCATGCACAGCCAGAGCAGCACCGCACATATCAAACTTCATTTCATGCATCTCTGCCGGCGGCTTGAGCGAAATACCACCGGTATCGAACGTAATTCCCTTACCTACCAGAGCCAGCTTTCCGGATACCTTTGTGCGAGTGGGTGTGTATTCCAGAGCAATCATTCTG
Source organism: Spirochaetaceae bacterium (assembly GCA_002729885.1). Lineage (GTDB taxonomy): Bacteria > Spirochaetota > Leptospiria > Leptospirales > Leptonemataceae > UBA3465. The sequence continues at coordinate 20,164 of PBUB01000027.1, read as the reverse complement.
GGAGGAATGGCCGATCCCTTACCTACAGCAATAATTCCACCACAGCCCATCTTTTCCAGCTGTGCTGCTTGAAAGACCTTGATCTTGAGTCCTGTATCTCTGGCCAGACCTCGAACATATTGCTCAAACTGGGCCGGGTCCATATGGTTTCCTGGCATAGCTGCGATTCGCCGGGCTCCATTCACGCATCTTGCAAGTATTTCGCCCTTCTTGATTCCTTCGCGCACAGCCCCGCGGTCCGCTCCATTTACATGGATGGCGATTTCAATGGTTGGGGTGGCGGATTTGCCGGTGGGCCTGGTTGATTTCTGTCGACTTTTTTTGAGTAAGTCCATGGAATCGATGCCGATGCAAAACGCGGCCACGGACTGATTTACAGCTTCGGCCCAATCATAGGGTCCGCGAAAATCCGGATAGCTGGGCTCGGAATCCTCTTCTTTCGTTTCTGCGGATCCACCCCTCGTTGATTTCTTCAGATGCTTCACTTCTTTCATCGCCCTGGGAGCCAGCAAAGGATCCAGCTCAGGATTGCTGTAGAGAGCACCGTAATCATCCATGGCCTGCACCATATCCTGAGAAAAAGCGAGGATCCATTTCTTGTTTTCGCAGTCCTTGAGACTGGATGCAAACTTGAGTAAAGAAGAATGCAGATTGTCTGGATGAAAGCTTTCTGCTTTGCCCACTCCGATCAGAATGAGGCCTTCTCCGCTTATATCCAGAACCGTGCCGGTTTTTCCGGAAAAAGTGCCCTGGGATAGCTGACGCTGCAGACGTTCGCGCATCTCCGGTTTTCGTAAAAATGCAGTTATTGTATCTGCATCGGTTTTTTCCAGCACAGGCAGGATTGTAGTAATTCGATCCATGGCAGCCTGATCGGCTACACTGAATTTTATAGGATTTTCTTCAAAACGTACGGTCATTTTCCGGCTCCCTTGATGGCTTCCATAACTTCCTTCGTATGGTTATCTACTTTGACTTTGGGCCAGGCTTGAATCACTTTTAGATTGCTATCCAGCAGGAAGGTAGATCGCTGAATTCCCATGAATTTCTTTCCATACATGTTCTTTTCAGCCCAGACTCCCATTTGCTGACACAGATCAGCGGACTCGTCCGATATCAGGGGAAAGTTAATGGATTGCTTTGCGATAAACTTCTGATGGGACTCAACGGAATCGGCGCTCACGCCCACAATACTATAACCCAGCTTCTTAATATCTGCATTATGGTCGCGAAAAGAACAGGCTTCCTTTGTACATCCGGGTGTATTGTCTCTGGGATAGAAATACAGCACCATGCCTTTTTTTCCCAGAAGATCTTTAAGCTTCTTTTTGCTTCCATCTTCCAGAACCACAGTTTGATTCTTGAGTTTAAATCCTGCTTCAACGCTCACTTCATCCTCCGAATTAGAGAGTTATTAAGACAATTTTCTAATATTGGATCCGGTCTGCTGCTTTCCCGGAACCACCTCTGACTGCTACGGCCTTATGTAGAAATCCCCAGAAATGTTCTTGCTCACACATCCGCAACAGGGCCGATCCCCCGGATTCACAGATCATTCAAATCCTCGTTAATGGGACGGCGACCGGCAAATCCTTCTTCGTATCCGTGTTCAAAAGATACATCTTCCTCGCCATGATGCCAGCAATAGTAGCCGGCGCCATGATCAAAATCCACCAGCCAGGGGCCCTTCACTTCCACCCCCAGCTCCATTATGCTCATAGCCCAGGCAGCCATGATCTCCTGCAGCCTGGCTTCCTGTTGCTCCTGAACGTTCTCTGGCATAATTTCGGTTCGAATTTTGCTTTCCACTTCTTCGAACTGATTTCTGGCTTCGTCGGTAATGCGTCTTATCTCGGGCAGAGCCTGGCGAGCTTCGGTCAGTGTCCAGATCCTGGGTTTCACAAGGACAATCTTGTAAAGGCCCGGGAAAGAAAAAGGAAAATAAAAAACCGGTGACGACAGAAGCTCGGACGCGCTTTCTATACACATGTCAGAGATACATAATGTAGTCATCATTGGTAGCGGCCCGGCCGCACATACAGCTGCAGTGTATGCAGCAAGAGCCGAACTGAGTCCTGTGCTCTACGAAGGCTTTATGGCCGGAGGAATTGCAGCCGGGGGCCAGCTTACAACAACCACAGAGGTAGAAAACTATCCTGGATTTCCAGAAGGCATCTCCGGACCGGAGCTCATGGACAAAATGAGAGCTCAGTCCACTCGCTTTGGTACGAAGATCATTACAGAAACCATTGCCAAAGTGGACTTTTCCGAAAGGCCTTTCAAGCTCTGGCCAGAGCACAAACTAGATAAGGATCCCATTCTGGCCAAATCAGTCATTATTAGCACCGGAGCCACAGCCAAAACCCTGGATATTCCAGGAAAGGATAACTACTGGCAACGTGGAATATCGGCCTGTGCTGTGTGCGACGGCGCTTTGCCTATTTTCAGGGATGTTCCTCTGGCCGTCATCGGAGGTGGAGATTCGGCCGCCGAAGAAGCTACCTATCTTACCAAGTACGGTTCTACGGTATATGTAGTTCATAGAAGGGATGAGCTCCGAGCTTCCGCCATTATGGCCAAAAGGCTTGTGGAGAACCCCAAAGTAGAGATGGTCTGGAACAGCGTAATTGAATCCGCAGGCGGAGACGATAAGCAGATTCGAAATATTACAGTGAAGAATGTAAATGATGGATCCAGCAAGACCCTGGATGTGGGCGGTTTATTCTTTGCCATCGGCCATAAGCCAAACACCGATCCATTTGTGGGTCAGATCGATCTGGATGAAGAGGGCTACATCAAAACAGTGCCTGGAACTGCCAGGACCAACATCGAAGGGGTCTATGCAGCCGGGGATGTTCAGGACAAGAAATACAGACAGGCTATCACTGCTGCCGGATCCGGATGTATGGCAGCCCTGGAAGCGGAGCGCTGGTTATCGGAGCAGGATTAGTCCTTACTCAGGCAGCCAGGTGATAAAAGGCTCCTGGCGCCTCGGGGATAATTATTTCCTGGGTCCCATGGCCCCGTAACTATTCCGTCAGCAATCCCCGGGTTTCAGACCAGAGGGACGACAGGTAAGGTAAAAGGATGCGGGATTGTCTGGTCCCTATGCTGACATCAAATGACCTCTTTGAGGCTTTCCTGTTTTTCCCGGGCTGAGCCGGGCTGCTTCCAACCTGTCATTGGCGGCATAATGTGGAAAACCGGTTGACGCATGCAAGGGACGTTCCACCCATGGCATAGCCCGTCCTTTCAGGTCCTTCTATGGCAAAAGAACCCCGCGAATTTGAAATCTACAAACTACTGGAAATTACCCGTAACGATAAGTACGCTACAGCTGTAGCTGCCTTCGAGGTAATTGACCAGGCCGAGCGTCTGGAGATTCCACGAAAATGGAAAAACCGCAAACCTGCCGTGCAGGCCATGATGGCTATTTCCGAGGATATGGTTCGCTACGGTTTTATTACCGACGATGCAAGACAGCAGCTCAGGGAAGAACTCCGGGAAGAAGATAGCGATGAGGCAATGGAAATTCTGTCCAGTGCCGCTCCGGTAACGGACGATTCCGAAGAAGATCTGGATGAAATCGGAGAAACCGAACCTGTGGATGTATTGTCTGAAGGTTCCGAGGACTCAGAAGATTCTGACGACTCCGACGATGATGATGATTCGGATGATGACGACGATTCGGATGAATCCGATGATGATGCCGATGAGGAGGAAGAGGACGACTGAGTCTTTCTCTTCCGGAGATTACCGGACCGGTGGAAATCCATGCCGGTCCTGAACCGCAGCTGCGGATTAACGGCCATCCCATCCATTCTACCAGGGCTCCTGCCCGAGAAGCCCTTCGCTTCCTTCAGCGATTAAACCATTTAGCTTCTAATTCCAGCACCTCTGACTCGGCGGAGCAAAGTAGCCGTAAGCCAGATGCTGTGCTGGTGTGCGGACTTGGTCTGGGATTTCTTCTGGATGCACTGGAAAGTGCTGAATTGTCTCCTTTTCTGGAATCTGGAATTGCTCTTTATCTCTTTGAGCCATGCCCGGATTTGAGACAACGATTCCAGGAGCTGAGAATTCAGGAACGTATCGATACTCTGTGCTCTCACCCTTCTATCCACTATCTAAGTGAGGGAAATTGGAACAATCCACCTTCCAGGCTGGAGGTTCGAATCTTTCCCTCCTACCTGCGCTATTTTCCCCACCTGGCAGATGCCTTCCGTCCGGATCGAAATCAAAACACTCTAAACAGGCTGATGCGTACCTGGAAGAGAAACTATACGATTCGGACTGGCTTCCATGCTCAGGATTTTCTTCGAATGCCGTCCAATACCTCTTTTGTTTTTCTGGGCGCTTCCCCTACCCTGGAGCGATTTACTCTGGATGAACTCCGGAATCTACGGTCGCGCTATTTGCTTCTCTGTTCCGATACCTCCCTGGGCTTCTGTTTGAGTCAGGGACTCATGCCAGATCTGATGCTATCGGTGGATCCTTCCCCTGCTACTGGCTATCATCTTGTCCAGGCAATGCAATGCGATAAAGCAGGCGAAGCCCGGGTACTTCCCCATGAGGTTCCCGTCCTTACCTTTTCTGCCGGTCCCAGATATCATCATTGTCTGGGTTTTTCAGAAATTCTGTATGAATCCGATTTTCCGCCCGAAAGTGAGACAGATCCGACCAGCTGGCAGAGTATTTCCAATCCTGTGGGCAACCTGGCCGGTCTTGCCATTGCCCTGGCAGGTTCAGGACAGAACAATGATCTACTGCTTCTGGGCAGCGATGGAAGGAGTAGTGAGCTACAGTCTCATTGCCGTAGTACCGGTTACGAATACTTTGCCAGACGGAATCAGAACCGGCTTTCATCTCTGGATACATATTTCTACCGTCTGGCCAGAGGGAGTTACAACGAAAGAGATCGTCAGGACATGATTCAACGCATGCAAAAGGCAGCTTCCGAGAGAAAGTTAGAACTAAATCTTGAGATGGATGCAGCCTGGCAAAAGCGATTGGCAGAACGAAGCGAGGCTGCACTTCCCATGACACGGAGCCAGTCTCTAAGTCCCATGTCCTGAGCAGGCTCTGCGGCGGATCTTCAAACAAATTCTGGAAACCCAAAAGCACTGCAGTCACAGTGTGGATGCTTCGATAATCCTCATAAGCCACTGTTTTAAAGGAAAAATTGTCGTCGTTGGCGTTCGTCCTGGATTAACCTGAAAACATAGGCCCTGGAGCAATACATGATTATCCCTGTAGACAATGGATTTAACGATCAGCAAATTCAGGAGGTTGAAAGCATACTGAATGAATTTTCCTGTACCCTGAGCCCCATCCCCGGAGCGACACGAACCATCTATGCAATTCATGGGGATGAACGCCATGAATTGATGATCAATCGCCTGGAAGGTTTGTCCTACGTTTCCCGGGTGGATACCATTCAATCTCCTTATAAACTCATGGATGTTAAATCCGAGCTTTACAACCATGAGTTTGGTATTGGAGGAAAGACTTTAACCAGAGATCTTCTGGTAGTGGCCGGTCAGTGCACCATTGATCCCCGCAATCCCAACTTTTTCATCGAAACGGCCCATGCCGTTAAAGAGGCTGGCGCCGATGTTATTCGCGGCGGTATCTGGAAGCCCAGAACCAGCCCGCATACATACCAGGGTTCCGATGAAGCTATGGAAATCTTGCTCAGAGCCGCTGAAGAAACCGGACTTCCCGTAAACACAGAGGTAATGGATGAGGAACAACTAAAAATCGCCGTGGATGCAGGCGTTCCCATGATCCAGGTGGGTGCCAGGAATGCTCTGAATTACTCTCTATTGAAGAAGATTGGCTCTTTGACCAGAGTCAAAGGAACGCTGATTCTCTTGAAGCGCAGTATGCATATGGGTCCCATCAGCGAGTTTATCTGCGCTGCCGAATATATTGTAGCTGCAGGAAATCCAAATGTAATGCTCTGCCCTCGGGGAACTGTTCCCGGGCTGGATGGATACAGAAATCATCCAGATGAAAGTATAACTCCGCTTCTGAAACAAAAAACATGGGCTCCGGTTGTGGTGGATCCATCCCATTCGGTGGGTCGCTCCATCTACGTCCCTCATGCAGCTCTTGCGGCCGTTGCCTACGGAGCAGACGGTCTGTGCATTGAATCCCACGTAGATCCCAAACATGGGATTGGAGACGATCCCAAACAGGCCATTACCCCAGAAACCCTGGGACAGGTCATTCGTGATGCCAGGGAAATCTACCAGAGGGTTCGTAAATACCAGAATGTTTACGCCCACCAGCCTGCCGCCGCTTCCGCCGCTCAATAGATATCAGGCCTCCCGGGTAACACGTCACCGGCTCCCGCCGACTCTCGTTGTCCGGACCTGACCGTAAATCGGAGTGTTGCGCCTTATAAACCTCATTTCTCCCCACTCTACACTCCCGGAGCGATCCAGGGCCCGCATCAGCTTCCGACAATGGCATTTTTCGAAATAGCGAAAGAGTGCCGTCTGTAAGGGCCTATTCAATGCGTTACATTTTGCTTGCTTTTCTTTCATGCCGGTTTTAGATAACGGACCGGAATATGAACAAGATATTCTGTAGAATAAATATAGAAAGAAGGATATAACATGGAAGAGAGTTTCCTTACCTCCGTGGGTCTGCCAGTGGCCCTGGGGATTATCATGCTGGGCATGGGCCTTACTCTGGTAATTGATGATTTTAAGCGAATCGTACTTTATCCCGGCCCTGTTCTTCTGGGTCTTGCAAATCAAATGGTATTTCTACCAATCATTGGTTTTGCAGTAGCCAGTTCCTTTGATCTCGAGCCCGAGCATGCAGTGGGGATCATGATTCTGGCAGCCTGTCCAGGGGGAGTAACATCCAACCTGTTTGCACACCTGGCCCGGGGTAATACGGCACTTTCCATCACACTCACTGCACTTTCCAGCAGCCTGGCGGTGCTAACCATACCACTGATTGTAAACTTTGGAATCGGGGAATTCATGGGAGCAGATGCAAAGCAGATTGATGTTCTGGAAACAGTGCTCAAAGTGATTGGAATAACCATACTGCCCATCTCCATAGGTATGTTGCTCCGACACTACAAGCCTTCCCTTTCGCACAAAGCGGAAAGACCGGTTCGCATCCTTTCCACAATTCTGCTAATAGTGATCGTTGCCGGGGCAATCTTGCAGGAGCGAGACATTATCGTAGATGCTTTCAAGACCCTGGGGCCTGCTACACTTGCTCTGAATGTGGCCACCATGCTTCTGGGATTCCTGTCTGCCAGACTACTTCTGTCCGATATTCGCATGGGAGTTTCCATATCCATGGAATCCGGCCTGCAGAATGGCACGCTGGGCATTGCCATCGCAGCAGAAATAATCAAGAATTCGAAAATGGCCCTGGCTCCTGCCATATACAGTCTTGTAATGTTTGCTACTGGCTTTATTGCCGTCATCGTCTTTGGACGGATGGTAAAAAGGTATCAGCTCAAGCATCCTCCAGGGGCCGCAGAAAGTTGATCCTGCCTTTCTGCTCCTGAGCGTGAGCCTGAGCCTAAATTCGTCCCTTTCCGCAGGAAGCTCTCGGTTTCCCTGAACCGGGAGTTTTCTGAATGGGACGAAATAGCGCAACCCCCCCCGATGAAACATTGTTCCCTGCCTGGCCTTTAATGGGGCCCGGGGCCCTCTCTGGCTGCTGCAGACCAATCCCACTTCCCGTCTCACTACTCCGAATTCGGCCTTCCCTCCATCCCGTTTTCTTCTCTATTCCCTGATTCCTGTTTCTATTTTCCTCTTCCTATCTACGCATTTGAGACTGAGTCTCATTTTTATTGACAGTGATCGCTACCAGGGTATGGTCGGGCCAGGAGGGTCTATGGAAACGGAACACAGGGTTCAGAATCTGCACCGAAACGGCAGCTGTCAGATTGATCGATGCAGCTGTGGTCAGTATCATGTATCTATCGGGAGAATGACCATGCATCTTACTGCGGTACAATTCTTCAGCGTCGCTCATGCGATGCAGTCCATTGACTGGGAGAGTCAATCCATTGGGGAGTTGAATCTATGAAAGCTCTGGCAAAAAGCGAAATCGGAAATCTGTGTCAGGCTGCTTGCGGTCACCTCCGTCTGAATCTGGACAACGTTTCTATCCAGCTAACCAGAGTGGAGCTTCTGGAACTCACAGGAATGCTGCTCCATGGAATGCGCAAACTCAATCGTTCGATGGAAGATACAGAAGCCCCGGACGATTCTCACTCAGCGGACGATTCTCGCTAACCAGGAAAAACAAGAAAGGCGGCCGCAGGGACCGCCTCTAATGATCGCATCCCCTGGCTTAAAACAGGAGATACCGAGCAACAGATTGCCGATGTTACCATCGGCCTGTAAGACTTTCTAGCCTTGAATCTGGCCGATCTATTTGGCTTCTGCCTCTCTTTTCAGGTTCAGCTGAGCCACCGACAGAAGTGCAATTGGCACACTGTAGGAAGAGCAGGAAACATAGTCCAGACCGGAATCCACACAGAATTCAATGTTTTCCGGATCGGCGCCGTGCTCGCCGCACAGACCCAGTTTTAGATCAGGTCGGACAATACGTCCCCTCTCTGCAGAAATACCGATCAATTCCTTCACCGGTTTACCAAGCACCTGGAATGGATTGTTGGCCAGAAGGTCAAATTCGGTATAAGCAGGAAAGAAGGAGTTCGCATCGTCACGGCTCAGTCCAAACGTGGTCTGAGTTAGATCGTTCGTTCCGTAGCTAAAGAACTCCGCATACTGAGCCAGCTCATCGGAAAGCAGACCCGCTGCAGGTAACTCGATCATGGTTCCCACTTTATAGGGCACTTCGATTCCCTGGGCCTGAAATACCTCTTTGGCGATATCTCGAATCCCTTTTATGGACTTCCCTTCAATGACCTTTCCGTTCTTGATGAACTTCAATTCATTCGGGTTCATCACGATAGGTATCATGATTTCGGGAATGATATCCGTTCCCTGCTTCTTGAGTTCGCAGGCGGCTTCGAAGATTGCCTTCACCTGCATATGATAGATTTCAGGATAGGTTACAGCAACGCGGCATCCCCGGTGCCCCAGCATCGGGTTGAACTCATGCAGTCTTTCAATACGATCCTGGATCTCCTGTTTGTCTGCGCTTGCACCTTTGTCCGACAGATACTTTAAGTAATCGTTCAGGGTGTCTTCGCTTCTGGGCAGGAACTCATGCAGAGGTGCATCCAGCAGTCGGATGGTAACATGATGGGGAGCCATGGTGGAGAACAGATCCGTGAAGTCCTGCTTTTGCATGGGCCGCAGATCTTCCAGGGCTTTAAGACGCTCTTCCTCGGTGCGAGATAGAATCATCTCACGGAAGCGCTGGATCCGATCTTCTGCGAAGAACATATGCTCGGTTCGGCAAAGGCCGATGCCATAGGCGCCCATGGTCTTGGCCGTTTTGGCATCTCGACCCAGGTCGGCATTGGCCCGAACCACGAAATGCTCGGTAATATATCTCTTAACGATTTCGATAAACTCTACCAGTCCATTGGTATGAATATCCGGACTGATTAGATCCGCTTTGCCGATCCCCAGAGTAGGAGCCTTATAGACCGGGGCATCCATAGTGATGTATTCGCCTTCATTCACCCGCTGGCCGCCCAGCTCCAGATAATCCGGACCGATCTTCATTTCTGGCTGAACAATACTTACCTTGCCCAGGGAACGGGAAACTACAGGAGCGTGGGACGAATACCCACCTTCGTTGGAGATCACTCCCTGCCCCACTTCAATGGCCTTAACGTCCTCGGCGTACGAGGCAGATACCACAAGAATGAGTCGGGTATCTTCGCCTTTCTGAATAGCTTCTCGGTGCACTTCCATCAGTCGATCAGCAGAGAAATAGATTCTTCCCACCGCAGCACCTGGAGCACCAGTAAGACCACCTGCAATAGTGGGCATCTTTTCCATGGTCTCAGGATCTACCACCGAATGCAGCAGAGTAGCCAGCTGACCCGGGGGAATCTGACCTACTACCCATTTCTCTTCCACGACACCTTCTTTCAATAGATCCAGTAGCGTGCGAAGATGCGCTTGAGTGGACTTTCGGTCCACGGTGGTCTGATTGAGCAACCAGAGCTTTTTCTTCTCGATGATGAATTTGATTTCTCGAATTTCGCGGAATTTTTTCTCCAGAGCAGAACCGATTTTCTTCAATTCGTCCAGATAGGTAGAATCCAGCTGATGGATATCTTCCCCTTTCTTTTCCAGTGTATATACATTCCGAAGGAAACTACCATCCAGCTGATTTTCGCCGGATACGATGTTTCTGGTATTGTACATGCCCACGGCGGAGTCTTCGCCCAGGTTACCAAACACCATTCCCTGAACAATAAGAGCGGCAGGGTCCTCTGAATCCATTTCTGGATCATAGTATCGTTTCGCCAGATTCTTACAGATGACGGCCAGTTGCTCAATTGGGTCATCGGGAATATTGTCTTTTCCCACCAGTCCCAGCATTTCCTGAGCACAGGATTTCAGCCCTTCAACAGTATCAGGATACTTTTTCTGAATCTCATCGAAGCGAGCGGCCTCAATGTCGTAGATCTTGGTTCCGGCAGTTCTAAGTAGATAGCAATACTCGAACCATGCGGACTTCTCGCCAATAAGAGAAGCGAAACCGGCCATAGTCACTGGAGACAGCCCAATGTTAAATACCGTGGGGTAGATGGGCAGACTTAGATTGGAACTTACCACTACCTTTACCAGTAGCGGATTGGATATATCGCCGAATTTTCTCCCAATCTCTTCCTCGATGGCACCCAGTCCTTCTTTTACAATAGGAGCCAGGTTTGCACTGGCCATGTTGGGTGTAAGGCCGGAATCCAGAACGAAACCCGGTACAATGGGCAGTCCCATAGCCGCCAGTTCAAAAGCTCGCTGTCCCCGGCGTCCGGATCGCTCCCAGACCTCTTCATCTGTGGTGCATCCTTTCTGGCTAAATGGATAAAAATCAGGCATGTCTGTCTCCTAGAGAAAAATAGTCTTTAATTCAATTCCGTTGTTCGTACAGGGCAACACAATTTCGCCCGTTGTCTTTGCATATATAAAGTGCTTCGTCCGCAAACTTAACCATGTCCTCTGATTCCTGTAACTGCTCTTGATGATGGGGCAAACAGGAAATTCCGATGGAAATGGTAATGTGCACATCGTGGCCGTCAATCGGTATGGGCCTGGATTCAATGTTTTTGCGAATCTTTTCTGCCACTTCCAGGGCCCGTTCAGGTCCGGTCTCAGGAAGCAATCCGCAGAATTCCTCACCGCCGTAGCGGCCGGCCATATCTTCCCCTCCCAGTTCATGGACAGTATCCAGAATGACCTGAGCAAGTTCTACCAGAGCCGCATCCCCTGCCTGGTGACCGTATTCATTGTTCACTTTTCTAAAATGATCGATGTCACTCATCAAAAGCGCCACCGGCACTCCCTGGTTCTTAAAGCGCTTCACCTCATCATCCAGTCGCGCCAGGAAATAGGCCTTCATATATAGACCTGTCATGGCATCCACTGTGGCCATTTCATGAAGACGTGCATTGTCGATGGCCACCGCAGCCTGATCGGCCATCACCTCGAAGATCTTCAGATCCCACTCATCGAACTGGCGCTCCCCGGTTTTATTGAGCACCTGCACCGTGCCAATAATTCGCTTTCTGGCTTTCAGTGGAACGCACATCATACTTCGGGTAACAAATTCAGTTAGCTGATCCGCCCGTTTGTAGAACCTGGGATCCTGGGAACAATCCGGCACCAGCACCGGCTTGCCCTCATGGGCCACCCAGCCTGCAATCCCCTCTCCCATTTTCAGTCGGATCTTTCGAACGGCATCGCTCTTTTCACCGCGCACTGTATGGAAGTAAAGCTCCTGGGATTCATCATCCACCATCATCAGGCTGGAAGCTTCGGCCTCCAGAAGGGTCTTGGCCTTTTCCATCAGAGTACCGAGCACCACTTCCAGATTCAAACTGGCCGAAACCACTCGATTTACTTCAAGGGTCTCCAGGAGTTTCTCATTCTCCTGCTTCAGTCGGTCCAGTTCAGAAACAGTCATGGTAGGCACCTTTCCACTTCTGAATGGATTAGAAAAATACTTTTCAATGCGCGGTTCTGCCGATGATTAGAAGTATGCAACCGGAAAGCCGATCTCAGGACGAAGCCAGCCAGCACGATGGAATTATTCGAAAACATCTGGGCGAACTTGTTACCGGACTTATCAATAGTGGTCAACACCAGAGACTGTACTCCATGCTGGCTGAACACCGCGCCTTTATAGACGACATTCTTCAATTGATTGAAAATAACTCTCAAGGGAATACCTGACTTCGAAAATCAGAGTGACTGAACATACCGGGCGGTAGCACCGCTCAGGTTTCGCATTCGGTCGGTCACTGCCAGCCGATCCATTACCTTTATTAATGCCTTGATCCGGCTCAGGACATCAGGCTCTTTTTTTTTTGATACTCCTGACCGAGAATTCGAACCTGGCGATCCAGAATTTGAAGCCTGGCCATGTCTTTTCTATACTGTTTCCGTGCGATTTCCCAGATGTATTCCCCGGGAGTGATCTGCAAAATCCGTCCATCGGGAAGATTCAATCGATCCCCTGGAAAGACAAGATCGGGATTTCTCAGATCCGGATTCTGCTGTCTTAGAGGTGCAAAGCCATTTCTACGGGCCAGAAGATCCGAGAACTGGAATACCTCTTGATCGTTGACTTCTACATTCTCTTCGCCAGGAACATTTTGATTTTCCTGAATTCCACCGGGAGCTGCTATGCTCAGCGCCGGATCCAGCCCGGACACTTCCGGGCTTCCCGGGCCATCAGATGAGGCATCGGTGAGATAGACGGTACCGTCCGGATTTTCGCCACTGGAATCGCTGGAAAACCAGCCTTTTACCATGGAAACTACAGAGTTTTCGCCGTTTCCATTGCCGCTGGCAGAATATAGCCCCAGACCCAGCAGTCCAATCAACACGGCTGCCATGGGAATCAAAAGCCAGGCAGAGACTCCGGTTGTCAGAGAGCCCTTCTCCCGTCCGCTACCGCCACCAAAAAGACCCTTCACCCACTCTACGAATTCCGGAATTCGTAGAAATTCGAAGGTCCTTCGTAGCCAGTAGGGTAGCTTCATGTGGAAAGGGAGGTCACCTCGGTCTTCTACAGGCCCGGACAAATCCAGGTCAGACAGTAGATCTCCCAGACGCTCCCTTTCCTCTGCCAGATGCAGTCTTTCTTCTAGAAGCTTTTCCAGAAATTCCAGAGTAGCGCGATCTGCAGGAGATTCATCTCCTTTGTCCAGAATACGATTCTGCTCTTTCAGGTACTTTCGGTACTCCTTCTGCTCTGCCTTGATAGTATCGATTTCCGGAGGAAATACAATGGCGATGCGAGGAGGATGCACCGGCCGCGCCTGCAGAATTGTGATTCTGGCCTGGACAGCATAAATGTCAAAGGCCACAGCTCCTTCCAGAGCCTCCAGGTCACGAACCTTCAGTCCTTTCGTATCGTAGCGCTTATAAACCTTCTCGGATAGTTTGGCCACTTTGGGAAATTTGTCTTTCACCATTCCCAGGTAGCTATGCAGTGCTCTGGTAGCTTCCCCCAGATTGATCCGCAGTAGCAGATTGTCCGGAATGGCCTGGGTTCGAATGCGATACAGCAAATCAAGTACCGCTTCTTCGTCCAGGTTTGGCCCTGTCTGACCCATCAGGGAAAATAGTTCGGGCACGGTCTGTTCGAACTCGCTCCCTTTCAGTCCCAGGGAGATTTCATCTGCAAGATTGGATAGATTCACCACCTGTTGCAGTCTGTATTCGCTTTCCGAAAGCAGCGGGAATACTCCATCTTTCAGTTTGGCTTTGCTGAATTTCTTTGCGGCCGCATTTCCGCGACCAATCAGGGTCAGAAATGAGCCTGCGCTTTCGAATTTCTGGCCGTCTTCCAGTCGCATCAATTCCAGATCAAAGGGCCCTTTGGTGAAATCGAATGACCTGGACTGCTTTCCTTTTTGAAGAGGAAATGCAATCTGCATTGGGAATTCTGCATCCGCATTTGCTTTCATCGCAAATACGCCATGGCTCTTGGACCTGGACGCGAAAAATACAGTTTCCTTGGAGAACGGCAGTGTTCGGGAATCGTCGAAGGTCTTTACCTGGGCGCGATTGTACATCCGCTTGAGATGAATCATACGCTCCATTTCCGGGCAGTAAGCTCCGAACTGGCGCTCCAGGGTATTGTTTCGTCTGTATTGCTCTGCAAGGCCGGGAAGCTCCGCGGATTCGGCAATTACCATCTGCAGTCTTTCTGGATCAATGGAATGAGCCAGGCAATGGTAGTGCACATCCACCGGTGGGTTCAGCGCCAGTCCCTTACCCTGCAGACCCCAGTAGATGGAAAGTGAATCCCCTTCCGTCTGAAACGGATAGAAAGACCAGCCATGCTCCATCCTTCGATCCTGCTTGGAGAGAATCTTGCTTACCTGGTCGTATTCTCGATCCAGTCCCATGCGACCACGGCTCAGGGATTGAGAATCCAGAACTCTAGAACCGCCTACAGTGACCTGGTATTCGCCGGTGGCCATGTAAGTAATAGTGCATCGATCCTTTTGAGATACGCCGCGCTCCGGTGCCGAATAGGAAGCGTATTCCACTGGGTCGTTGGCTGCATCCTCCTTGGACCTGGACATTTCATCCTCATTCGGATCCAGATAGCGATGCAGTTGAGTGGTTCTTTCTTTGGAACCTACGTAACGAATGTGTCCCGAGCCTGCAGCCAGGGATTCCTTGAGCCATGCTGCTTCCAGCCCCACATTCCAGAGATTTTCCTCGGGAACCACCACATTCTCTATTTGCGGCAGCAGGCCTGCAGGTACAGAAGTTCCCGCACCGATGCGCGAAAACGGACGCATGTCCGCTTCATGGATTCCCGTGTAGATCAGGATTGTGTCGCGATCAAACTGAAAGGCCCTTTCTGGACCACGATATTCCGAAGGTAGTTTTCTATCCCTTTTCGTTGCCATCTTTATACTCGAATTTATAGTTTCCCAGTGTGAATGAGTCTCCCGGTGAGATCAGTCCTTTGGTTTTTTGTGATGAGAACTCGATGCCTTTGGTTCCGGAAGGCTTGAGTACGGGAATGCCCTTTTTTGTGGTTCCTTTTAAAACCAGGGGCTTCGCATCCAAATCTTTGATACGGATCTTGCTTCCAGGTTTGGAACCCAGGGTTACCTTTTTCCCGGCCAGCTTGTTCAATCGAACGGTTTTCCCCAGATCAGGATGGGTACTGGCTTCCCAGAAATGCAATTGTCCTTTTAACACATGGGCCTTGCGACCGCGAATCCATAGCCAGATAAGCAGCAATAATGCCAGAAGCGCTGCCGCAGCTCCCGCCACCCACTTCCAGTTAGCTTTGATTTTGTTCCAGAGACTTCCCCAGAACGTGCTGGATTTTTCTTCAATGTCTTGAGCCGGACCGGACAGATCAATCTCACCGTCCCGGGTGGTATCCATGGCATTCTGGCCTGAATCGCCCTCCCCGTTGGCAGCCGTTTGACCGTCCGTGCCGGGTTGATTTTGGGCTCTGGTATCTACGGTCTTAACATCCGGACTGATGCCTTTGAGACCTTCTTCCAGCTCA
This sequence comes from Spirochaetaceae bacterium, assembly GCA_002729885.1. Taxonomy (GTDB): domain Bacteria; phylum Spirochaetota; class Leptospiria; order Leptospirales; family Leptonemataceae; genus UBA3465. The sequence goes on along the minus strand of PBUB01000027.1, from coordinate 4,483 downwards.
GCACTCTTTTCCGGTCCAAGGCTAATATAATAAACAAAACTTTCTGTGGGCCCAGGAGGCGCATCTTTGGCTCTGAAATCAGCCAAGTTGATGGTCTTCTTTCTGGAATCCGGCGCAGGATCGTCCTTTCCATCGCTGAGCACAATAAAGAATGCCTTTCGACCTTCCGGTGTATTCTCCGCCTGAATCTGCTTCAACGATTGGAGCATGGCTGCGATGTCTGTGTAGCGCCCTTTGGCCTGAAGCTTGTCCACCCAGCTCAAGACCTCTGCACGGTCCAGCTCGCCATCCACTTCCACGGTCTTCTCAAGATAGGCGGTTTCATCGAAACGAATTAGATGTACCCGGTCCCCTTTTTTCAGCAGGTCGGTTATTTGCGGCAATGAATCATGCACCTTGTCCATGGTGCCGGAAGACATGGAACCGGAGGTATCCATAACCATGTAAAAATCACGACCATTGTCACCGCACTGAGTCAGCCCGATCAGAAGTAAAAAAACTGTAAGCCGTGCGGCGGCTTTCCCTATGCCATTCAAATTGGCCCCCATTAGCTATACTCTCTGTACTCTTTATTTTCTCTTATATACTCTCTTGGATCAAAGCCCAGGTTTCCGTCCCTGTCAAGATATTCGAGTAGCAGTATATAAAACCACATCAGGGTGTCCTCACCGGTTTCAATAACTTTGAAGGCCCCCTGGTTTTCCCAATCCTTAATAATAATTCCCTGCCCCAGCACACAGAGTAGATCTGTTTCACGGTTCAGCGCGATGTCCTTCTCCACCGCAATGTCCTCCAGAGCTTTCTTATGGGAAAGCAGAGGGATTGAAGATTTGAAGGATAGCAGGATGGAAAAGCAGGGAACGAGATCGTTCTCATCCAGCTCTGCATCCTGAGCATACAAAGTCTTCACCGCCTCTGTAATGGAGGCATGATTGTAGATATGTCTGGTTTCCAGATCGGTTTCCATGCTACCAAAAGCAAAGATTTGATCTGCCAGAACATATCCGCCGGTCAAATCCAGAAATCGCTTACACCATTTCTGAAAGATGATCAGATCTACAGTACGGTTCAGAACATGCTTCTTATTTCTTACCTTACCCATTCCTACCGAGAACGAAGGAGGAAGAAGATCTCGGACATATTCATAGAACTCTTTATAGATCCTGAGATCCTTCTCCTTGCCGGGTAACGTGGCTGTTCCACGGGCAGCGAGGCGCTTATCCAGGGCTCCTTTGAGCTCATCGGTCTGGCGGGCAAAGTGTTCAGAAAACATACTCTAAACTTCGGCACCTCCTAGAACAGATTCAGCACTTTGTTGATATCATGCTTCATAAAGGCTTCGAACCTGGAAGATGCACCCTCATGCAAATACTTCTGCAATCTACTCACACCTTTAATCTGGGCTCCTGCCACCTGAAACATGATCACACCGCCATGTTTAACCTTTCCCCACTTAAACAGAGAGTTAAGATCCTGAATCAATTCCCCTTCATGGTAAACGATTACCTTGTTTCCAACATGCTTCGCTTCGTAGGATTCGATAATGTTCTTCCAGGCTTCCACGTTTCCGTTATGGAACAATTCGTTGGTCACCTGCACGGAATACTTTGGAGTAATATTTCGCTTTCCCGCCGGAGGTGCAGCGGCCGCTGGAGCTGCTTTCTGAGGCCCGGCCTGGGGCGCAGCCTGTGGTTCGGGCTTAGGCTCCGGTTTGGGTTCCGGTGCCGAAGTATCAATAAAGCCAGGAGCTTCCTCGGGAATCTTGCCGGACAGAAGGGAATAGAATGCATCAATGGCCTTCTCGGCTGTTTCTCTCTTTCCATCTCTGGATCGAGCATAGACCACAATCAGCTCATCTTTCTTGAGCTCCTGAACGGAAGCCCAGTGGTCTTCGCTGGCCGGATTTACCAGCAATTGTCCCAGAGTGGGATGGTAATAAACCAGAGTAAGAGAAACACCGTTCCAGCGAGAGAACGACGTTACAATTGGAAGGAAGCTGGAAACACTTTCCTCCATGTTCTTGCTTTTGTATGGAAGCTGCAAACGGCTATTTAGAATAACATTAACAATGGCTCCAACCTGATTCTTCTGGATCTGTCCAGCTTCCAGCATTCCATTCAGATGATCTGCCAGGTTTTCATTCTTATCAATGGCTTCAATCAGACCTGATACACTAACCAGGTGACGCAAAACTTTGTTAAAACTTGTACGCGTACTTAAAGAGCTAAAGAGTTTGGGATTCATTCGCACATCTCCTTCGAATACGGAGCATGGCCTCCGCAGGCCTTTATTTTCCACAAATCACAGATCCTTCAACCAAAAACGGACCCGTACTGATAGCATGACAAAAAAAAGCCCGCATCACAGGATGCGGGCCTTTTCCCGGAGGTAATGGGGATTAGAGTTCCTTCAGGCCCATGTCCTTGAGTTTATCCTCGTAGGACTTGGGAGTTACATCAGCAGATCCCTTCACTCCACCTGAACCCTCTGAAGGGGAAGAAGATGGGGCCGGAGAACTGGAAGGAGTTGCTCCACCTGCTGAAGGTGCTGCATACTGCGCTCCAGGATTCTCATCATCGCCACCGTGAGAGCCTTCGTCAGCGCCGCTGGGCAGACTGGCAAATGACATCTCTGCATCATCGCGAACAGTAGAACGACGACGCTTGAAGGTAGCAAAGGCGGCATCCGCAAAGCCTCTGGAAATTCCGTGCAGGAATTCGTTGAGAACGTTTGCCATCCCCTTCATCATGTACTGCTTGCGCTTGCTGGTGGCCATATCCACGTCCAGCAGCAGGCCTGGTTGCAGGTGATGCGGGTTAATTTCGTAGGTGAACTTGTGGAACTGGTTTTCCAGGATGTTCAGTCGCTCATCCACAACCACACGCTCTACCGGGTTTTGATAACCGTACATTTCTTGCAGCTTTTCACGCAGATAGCGAATCTTTTGCGCTGTGTTGCGAGTCTCTACAGTGTAGGTTCGGTTATTCTTCTCTACAAATGTATTTGTAGTGTCCCGGAAGTTCAGATGATCCCATTTCAGTTCATCTGGATCGGAGTTGAGCTCTTTACGCTCCTTGTTCCACTTCTTGGGCATTACGCTGTTGGCCAGATCTTCAAAATCCAGCACGGTCTTTTTCAGACCCAGCCACTTGGATTTCTTCTGGTCATAGATCTGATGCACCACTTCCCAGGCTGCATCAACTTCGCGCATGAAAGCGCCCATTCTGGTATCATAGATACGCTTCAGTTCGCGAATCTGGCTTTGATCGAAATACACCAGACGGATAGCGTAACGCTCATCCGGAAGCTGGGTCTCGTCTTCATCCTCGTATTCGCGGATGTAGCAATCACGAGCATTCTTTTTGTTATCACATACCTGATATCCCAGTTTGGACGTATCCAGAATGGAAGTCAGAGTGTTAACAGCCGTGTTAAATCCTCGGTTTCGGATGTTTTCCGAGTCGATGATTTCTTTGATCGCCTCACGCATGTTCAGCGGGTCATAGTCCTCTTGATCGATCTCAGCTCGCAGGCCTTCGATCTTATCGATAAACTTCTTACCCAGCACCGTATAGCGACGGGAATTGGGATCGGAAATGTTATCATCAGTGAACTTATCCACCAGCTTGATACGCTCGAACATCACTTCGTTGTCGGTCAGTTCTGCACGACCGCTATCAACGATCTCTTCTTTCAGAGCTTCAATTTCCCGGTCAATTAGCTCCATGATATGGTTGGCCAGGTTATCTTTCAGCAGATACTCTACAGTAGTCTGATAGTGAAAGATGGGACTGATCAGCTCAGAGTCCAGGATGTTGATGGAGAGTTTGATGTCCGTTACAGTCTTGGGCTTGTAGGCATTGTCTTTGAAAACGCATTTCACAATTGAGTAGGCATTCTCACCTCGAACGAATGCTCCAACGTCGGTCTTCTGACGAAGAATGGAGTTGGTTTCGTTTTCCAGGTCATTAACGCCCCGCTGAATGTGGCCTTGAAGGTGGCCATACATGTTCACGATGGATTTTTCAATCTCACCGGTGTTGAACTTGTCCGGTCCGGCCAGTTTATCCAGCACTTCCACGATCTCACGCGGAGTGTAACGTGCCAGGGATCGTAGCTCCTCTTTGTCGATGAAGTCACGAACCTTCTTAACCATTTCATCTTCAACCGTAACGGTATAGCGGTTGAACATGTTAACATAGGCCTGGTTTACATAGTTGTAAACCTTGTCCTCGATACTCGCCATGATATCCACATCTTTCAGGACTTCAGGCGGAAGTTTAGTCTGTACAAACCCTTTTACTCGATTCGCAGCATCATCGATAATTTTCTTTGATTCTGCGATCTTATTTCGACCCTCCCATACAAGTGAGGTACGCGAAGTCACCGCGCTGGGAACTGTTGGGTCGATTTTATTTGGACTCTTTGGGAACTGCCCCATTGCCATATTTTCCTCCATCAAGGTATAACAGGTGGAAACGGG
>PBUB01000026.1 GCA_002729885.1 Spirochaetaceae bacterium | reverse complement strand
GAGAGGATTTGAACCTCCGACCCCCTCGTCCCGAACGAGGTGCGCTACCCCTGCGCTACATCCCGATACTGTGCAAAGGCCTTCATCTGCTTCTGATGGAAAGTGTTTTTTGTTTACCCCGTGGCCGCCTAAAAAAATTTGGTCATGGAGGGTAACAAGTATGAAGGAGGGCACCAAAATGTCATCAGCCAGTTCTTCCACAGCCATCGTGGATGCAGAGTCCACGCTAGAAGAGAAGGTTCAGCCAGAGGAAGTCCAGCCAGAAGAGCTGACTCTGGAGCAGCTGGAGCAGGTATTCGATGTGCTATCTGAGATCACCGATCGTATATCCCTCATGAACAGTATATATGAGTCCAACCTGGAGCAAGCATTCGACGATCTGAAGCAATTCAGTCTCACTGTTCGACAATGGTCCGCAGACCAGATTCCCCAGGAGATTCGTAGATTTTATCTCAGTCATCTTACATTTCACCGGGAAATTATCGCCGATATTATTGCCGAGGCGCGCAGTCTGTTAATGGAAGAGCGTCGAGAGTATTTGAAAACCCTGGTTCGATACCACAAAGATTATTGTTCCTGGCTGGATACTATGGAAAAGGCGCTTAGCCGGAGTTGATTCCCGAAATCGGCCTCGCAAGACGCTGCGAGGCCGATTCTGACCGCGTTTTTTTCTACATCCCCGGGCATACGCCTGGAATCGCATAACAACCGCTTGACAATGGAATGGTCCGGAGGCATATCCTGAGCATTCCTATGGCAAGGTCCTTATTTTTCTCCCTCACATTGATCCTGGCGGTGAGCTGTGCCGGGCTACAGCCTGTACAGCAACCCTCGTCCACAAAAGTCCAGTTTCCGGAAATTCAACCCCATCCTCTGCCGGATCGGCCGGTGGCCAGTCTCGATGAGCTGGAAAAAGAGCCCATCACTCTGGCCTATTCAATGCGCTTCGAATCCATGGATGATCCGGTGCTGCGTCGTATCGTAGAGCAGCGTATACATGGATGGCTTCGCAACATCGCTGTGCGAGGCTCTGTGTTGCCTACTTTCCGAATTTCACCGGAAGACGCGCCTCCTCAAGGCTATCCCTATACATTGCGCATTCATGTCAAAGGTGAGGGGGATACACAGTACTCTCTGAATGCTGGCCTGGAGCACAACCCATCCGGCCGACGCTATGCAACCTTCCAGAGAAACTTCAGTGTACAGAAGAGCGGCGAAGGGGATGGCCTGGCCCTGTTCAGCGGTCTGTATGCTTTTCTTTCTGACGGTACCGGGCCTTCCATGTCATTTCCCGCATCCAGCGGAGATGATCTTCGTCAGTGGATATCTCTACTGGGAACGGGACAGGTTAAGGTCATTTCAGGCCAGGAAGCTTCCGTTAAAATCCGTAATCGCAGCGGTCAGGAGATTCATTCCGGCACAACTCCGGTGGATGTAGATTTGCCCGCCGGCGCCTACGAGTTTACCATAAAGCGAAAGGGCATGGAACCCAGAATACGCACTCTGATCATTCGCCCGGCTGGCCAGGAAGTGCTGCTTCTTTCCTGGCCCGATGAAGAAAGTGCCAGTTCCCTTTCCGTATTTACTTCTCCTTCTCGTCTACAGATTGCCCTGGAAGGAACAGTACAGGGCAGTGCACCTCTTGCATTTCCGGCCTTGATGTCTGGAGAGATACACCTGGAAGTTGCTCGAAAGGAAGAGGATTCCGGCGAAGCATTCGTAATGCGAAAAAGCACCGTTTCTATGGGAGAAGGAGAGGACATTACCCGGTATTATCCCTTCGATTACTATATTGACTTTCAGCGCAGTCCGGAACCTGGCAATCTATGGACATCCAATCAGGCTCTCAAGGCGGTAAGAAAGGATGCAGGCCAATTAAAGCTGGAAACCGTGCGAAAGCAGGATGGACTACCTCCTGGCTTGCTTTCGCAGCCGCTGGAAGCAATGGATCAAAAGATTCGAATCACTTTTCTCAGTGGTTCTGATCTGAACCTGGGTCTTACATCCGGACGCGGTAGCGACAGACCATTCCTTTCTCTGAAAGGGGATCGGTTGTTCTTTCTGGGAGCCGGAGATAGCCAGGCCAGAGAATTCCTGCGCCCTGAACCCGGGGAAGGTCAACTGGAGGTTCTGGAAATCTTCTATAGCGAAGATGATAAGAATCTGGAAATCCGACTGAATGGTGCCGAGATCTACGACGGTCCTTTTCAGAACTCGGGGTACTTCAGTATCTATCTTTCCGGGTCGGCTCAATTTCTGCCGCTACAGGAAATGGAAGTGAGAGCAGGCCCCATGGTGGGCAATGCATTCTTCGAATGGGGCCGTTCCCTGGCCTTTGACATTGGCCGTTCCCTGGGACTCTACAAAAGGCTTAGAGAAGTTCCAGAAGAAAGCGGAAAAGAACAATAATCCAGGCCCCGAACACCGGGGAAAACTGATTAGAACTACGAGAACCAACATGAAATCCAAAACTATCCTGCTATTATTCGCCTCGCTATTCGTTCTGGGGCTCATGCATTGTACATCCGCCCAGCGGTCAGATGCAATAGAAAGAGAAACTCCGGCCAATGTGGATCCTGCGAAACTGGCCCGCAGCCGTGAACTAATCCGCCAGGGAAACCTGGCAGTGGTCCAGAAACAGTATGCCCGTGCCCTGGAACTGGCCAACCAGTCCATCGATGTGCTTCCTCTGTTTGAAGGATATTATCTCAAAGGACTGGCACTCAGTCGTGCAGGTCAGGAGGAACTGGCTCTGGAGGCCTTCGAAGAGGCGGAGAAGATCAATCCCACAGATCAGCAGCTGCTGCTTACCTCGGGCCTGCTCTATGACTCCCTGGATCAGCCAGAGAAAGCCCAGGAAAAATATCTCAAGCTTACGGAAGCCTATCCCAACGATCCGGTGTACTGGTATCGCGCCGGTGTGGGCTACAAGAACCTGGGTAAGCTGGATAAAGCTTACGAGTATCTGAAGAAGTCTCTAAAAGATGATTTCGAACACATCGATCAGGCCTATCTGCAGCTGGGCGATGTATGCCTGGAGCAAAAGAAATACGATGAATCGGAGAAGTACTTTGCCCTGGCCGGGAAAAAGAATCCAAAGATGGAAGAAGCGGACACAGGTAGAAATGCCAGCCAGTCCGCACGTCTCATGGATGAAGGCAATGCGCTTCTTAAATCCGGCAAGGTTGCAGAAGCAATAGCCATTTTTCAAAAGGCCGTGGAAACCAGTCCTGGCTCTGCTGCACCGCGCTTTCTTCTGGGAAATGCCTATCTACAGAATAATGAGCCGGCCAAAGCTCTGCGATACACGGAAGAAGGAATCAAGCTGAGTCCGGATTCTGTGAGCGGCCGAATAATACATGCCACGGCACTGCGAAAGAATGGAAAGACCCTTCAAGCTCGTAAGGTTCTGGAAGAGGGACTGGAGCGAAATCCAGACCAGATTGAGCTGGTGAATCAGCTGGGTCTGGCCTGCCGGGATGCCGGAGATACGAAGTGCGCTCTTGTTCAGTTCGAAAAGGCTTTGAAAATGAAGCCGGAGCACTATCCGTCCAGACTAAATGCATTCTATACTTACATCGATGCTCGCAGATACGATGAAGCAGAAAGACATCTAAATGCTCTGGAAAAGCTTACCATGCCAGAGAAAGAAAAGGAGCAGGCCAGAACCTACTTCAAACTGGCCCGCTTTCTGGGTACCGGGGACAAATACTTCGAAAAGAGTGAGTTCTATCGCGCGGTACTGGAATATCAGAAAGCTTTAAAGGTGGATTCCAAAAGTACGGCAGCCCTGAATTCTCTGGGACGAACGGAGCTTATTCGCCGTCGATTCGGAGTGGCGGAAAACTACTATAAAAAGGCGCTTCAGGTGGATTCCGAGAATGTTCAGGCCCTGGAAGGGTTGCTCAGACTGTACACGCAGGTTGGTAATGCGGCAGCCCGTAGAAATATTCAGATCCGACTGGAAAAACTGAGTCAGACCAATCCAGAAGCTGCTGTGGCCTTCGGTCGAATCTATGAAGATGACCAGAACTGGAAAGAAGCCCAGAGCCATTATGAAAAACTTTTGAAGCGTTATCCGGATCATGAGCTGGTGCGTCGCCGGTTATCCTATGTAGTGTATCGTCAGGCTCTGGATGAAAACCGTCGAAACAATCCAGATGCAGCCCTGCGATTGATTGCCAGAAGCGAAAAGCTGGATCCGGATTTGCCCGGTCTTGCCAGTGCAAAGGATGTGATTCTGGACAACAAAAAGCATGCCCGGTATCTTCCGGAATTGGAAAGAGCGGAGGATACGTATCAGTCCGGTCGATTTGCCAGAGCGGAAACATTGTATAGAAACCTGCATGCAAAATGGCCTCGTCCTGCATTCCTGGTGCGAATCGCAGATAGCCTGATTCAGCAGGGCAAGGAACAGGAAGGATTTCGTCTGCTGGAGAAAGCAGCTTCGGAGAATCCATCCAGCACCGAAGTTCGGGAAGCCATGTATGCGAACTTTATTCGTGCCGGTCGCGAAGATGAAGCGAAGAAGGGATTTCAAAGCATTGTGGATTCCAGAGAGGATGCCTATTACAGCCACTACAAGCTTGGCATCATCCATTTAATGAACGATGATCCAGAGGAGGCTTTTGATTCCTTTCAGACATCTTTGATTTATAGACCGGACTTTATTCCGGCCAGACTTGCCAGAGGCGTGGCCCTGTATGAACAGGGAAAGCAATCAGAATCCGAAAAGGATTTCAGGGAAGCTCTGAAATACGATACATTCGGAAAAGAGCTGGCCCGGCTGAATCTTGCCTTGATTGACTTGAACTCCAACCAGGAGGACCGGGCCAGGAAGTCCCTGGAAGAAATGGCACGGATGTATCCAAATTTTAGCGATCCTCATTATCATCTGTCCTTTCTTGAGTTTGAATCCGGAAACTACAGAGCGGCCCTCAACCATATCGACAGAGCCATTGAGCTGGAAACCACTGTGCAATACCATAAAGCCAGGGCCCGTATTTTAGAGAAGATGCCAGGTCAGAGGGTGGCTCTGGAAAAGACCTACCGAACCCTTCTTCAGGATTTCCCGGATCTTTCGGACCAGGATCGTGAAGAGGTGAGGCAGAAGCTATCCAGGCTGTCCAACGGTCAGGCAAGAGCTCTTTCTCCCATGGCGCTTCCTGCAGTTGAGCCTATCAAGGTTGTGCGACATCGGGACATGATCATCTATATAGAGAAAACTCGAGTTGTGGCAGCCAGACTGGGATCCGAATCTCCGGCCTACATTCGAAATTTCGACGGCCAGATCCTGGATGGCCTGCAGGATTACTGGATCTATGTGGCTCTTCGAAACCGGGTGATCAGCCTGGACCCTGTTACCGGAGAAGTTGTGGACCAATGGGACATGCCCAATGTATGCCGATTGCTGGGTGCAGACGGGAATGTGGCTGCCATTACCGGAAATAGCTGCGGGCCCGGTAAGGAGCTGGAGCTCAAGGCACTGGGAAGCACTTCCGATGAGCGGATTCTCGCTCCCAGAGATTTCAAAGCCGGCTCAGGCGGTAGATTCTACTACGCCGGCGGATTCTATCATTCCGCTTCATCTGGCGGAAAAACTACCATTACGCGAATCTCCTTTGATGGTAGTAGCGTTTCTGAAACCCATTCCATTCCAGGGGTACTGTCCATAAAGAGTCACGATGGAGATCTGCTGGTTTCGCATAGTCAGGGAGTGCTGTTTCTGGATCCGGATGATCTGGAAGAATCCAGCCGCCTGTCTCTAAAGCTGGACTGGCTGGAAGTTGAAAATGGCGCTATCTATGCCATGAGTGGAACGAATCTGCATAGGCTTGAGTCCGGGGAGATTGTAAAGACCATCAAACTGCCGGCAGCGGCTCGTCCGGGTGAATCCATCCATGCATTGCCAAAAAATAAGCTAATGTACATTGGAGTGGATGGAACTCTTCGTCTAATAGATGACAGTGGTAAGCTACTCTGGCAGGAGAATCCCGGAAAGTTCGATAGCAGGTTGCTTTCGGTTTATTATTGACCGTCTGCGGACTGCGCACTTTTACAGTGGGACGGGAAACGGAACCCATCGATAGACAGATAATATCAACAGGCGACCGACGCCAGGGAGAGGAATGTTGAAAGAGACAGATCAAAAGCAGGCACGCTGGCGATACTATATCGACAGATCGTTTCAGAATCAGTTCATTGTGCGATTTTCACTGGTAGTTGTACTGGTGATGGTGTTTACCATTGGAGCTCTCTGGCTACTGAAAGAAAATGCTTTCGGGCTGGTACCGGACAACAGTGGTGTTCTCTGGAGTACAGACTCCGCAGCAGCATTGAATTGTACCTATCCAGACGGTGGTGCGGTGGATTTACCGGCCCCGGTGAAGCCATACGATGCGTTTGAGCTCTACTGGAAGCCCATCGTATTTACAAGCATACTGAACCTGGTAATCATCGTAATTTTCAGCCTCTTCTATTCGCATAGTATGGCAGGGCCCATCCACAGTATAAAGAACTCTCTGCGAGATCTAAAGGATGGAGAACCAGCACGTCCAATTCGCATACGAAAAGGGGATCAATTCCAGGAACTGGCATCTCTACTCAATGAGGTGATTGAAAAGAGGGTTAAATAGTGAAGAAGGTAGTTTTTGTTTTTCTTATAGCGCTGCTCTTTCCGGGAATACTGGCCGCCCAGGAAATCAGCCCTACGTACTTTAATCGAATTACTCTGGATGGAGTGGATGAGCTTGCGCGAGCACTGTCGGATCCGGAAGTTTCTGTGGAGCAGAAGCGTCTGGCTGTGAATCGCATGTCGGAGCTGTCACGACAGCTGCCCAATTCCAATGTTCAGCCTTCCAGACTTTACAATCCTCTGCTGGGTGCTCTAAGACCGGAGAAGAACGTAAAGGATCATCATGTTCTGCGTATAGCCATCTGCGAAGCTCTGCGAAATTTTGCGGACCTGGATGGAAGCGCTCAGCTAATCGGACCTCTGGGTCGAGTAATGATGGATAGCGATGAGCATGAAGAGGTAAGAGCTGCCGCCGCCCGGACTCTGGCAGACTTTCGAAAGGATAGATCAGCTGCCGTTGAAGCATTGATTTCTGCTTTGAACAAGGAGCTGGACCGCGGACCGAATTCCAACAACACCTCTATTACTTCGGTCATCTGTGTAAGCCTGGGAACTCTGCGAGATAAGAGGGCTCTGGTTCCTTTGATGAAAGTAGTGCAGTCATCCTTCCCCAATCAGACCAAGCGAAATGCAAAAACCGCTCTGGAAAGCCTGGACTGGGGACGATAGGGTTATTCAACGTCTTCGCTGACTGCCTACCGTTATGGGGGCGAGTATGATCGGCTTGCTTGAACTGAAGTACCAATAAGAGGGCCCGGACGGGTTGGAATGAGCCGGCTTAAATCCGCGCTTCTGTATGAGGGCGTCTCTTTAAAGGCGCCCTTTTTACTTTCAAAAGAGGTCACAGGAATATTGTTTCGGCATTTTCGCAGGCTTGACTACTGGCTGGACGAAGAATTCAAAAGAATCTTAAATCAGGAAGAATTACAGCATCACACCACATTCAGCGCCGGATGGATGCGATAATGCACCATTTCTTCGGTGGGGGTCTTTTCCAGGCCATTGTTCAGCGATAGTGGACGTAGAACTTTCCTGGCTGTCTCCGCAGAGGCTTCCCCGGAAATCCTTCGCCAGCAAACATCCAGGTATTCCTTTCCTCTTTCGGTGGATCTTTCTATGAGTTCTGGTACGGGGCCTCCATAATCCTGACCGGTAACCGGATGAGGGGTGGGCTCCAGGCTGGAGAATTGCAGAAGGTTCGTGGCCCGGTGATTTCGCACGTATCCTAGATAGGCTATGTGGCTGATCTTGCCCTGCATTTTGCGGTTCAATGAGTTCAGCCCTGCCACCAGCGGCCGGTTATGAAACAATCCAATCATGGTTCTTGATCGTCGAAAGGAACGCTCGGTAATCCAGTGGATGTCTTTCAGATCTGGCATGGTTTCCAGTTTTACACTGTTCGCATTGGACATGCCTTTGCTAAAGAACTGTAGCAAATTGTCTCGATGCTTGCCCGGGTTGATGCGATCCAGAAGCTGAAAATCCTGAAGAGACTGATTGCGTAGCTTCAAGATATGAAAATCCAGCAGGGTTTCAAATAGTCTGTGTCTTCCCTCGGCTGTGCTTCTTTCTCTTGGGTCCGGATCGTAGTAATTGCCGCTCACCGAATATACGTACGGATGAAATACTATGTCGGCTGCTACATGCGTAAGGTAACCGCACAGAAAGGCAAACATTGGCTCCAGGGAGTCCGGATTCTTTTCTTTGATTTCAACGCATCGCTCCAGCATCCATAGAACATGCATGGAGTTATCGTTTCCATACCTTCCATGAATAATCTCACCCAGTTCCAGGTTATGTTTCTTTTCCAGAGGAAGTCGGATGTCGTAGTAGTAAAGATCTGGTGACATGGAGCCAAAGCTGTAGGCCCGATCCTGTCTTCTAAGCAATCCCTGGATTGGTTCGGGCATGCGCTCCCGAATCATCTCGGCCACATGGATATGCGTTATTTCTTTTGGCACAACTTGAATTTGATTCCAGGTCGCAATTTCGGCAAGCACTTTCAGTGCTCTATCGAGATCTATGGGTTTGCTTCCGGCCGGGATATTCCACAGCTCAAATGTGGTGCAGTGATGAATCCAGCAATGGACGTTAAAATCGGTGCCCCTATCGCGCCAATTTATTTCGGGTCGGACTACTGTGCACGTGTCCCACCGGAAAGTCCTGTAACCTGGTATCAGCTACGTTCGCTATTCAGCGGAGTTTGTGAGATCCCGCACCACATGAAGTCTCTGTTCGCTAATCTGAATCGTCGCCTGGGTGGCTGGAGGAAAGGGGAATCGTCGTTCCTCATGAGCATCAACCGTGAATTCACCATCCATTTCGGAGATTACTTTTAACTGCTGAGTTTCCAGACTTCGATATCTGTAGCGATACTTTCGCCCGGCACGATACCCTGGCTCACGGGCCACAATTCTAAACAGGTTCTCTTCGCGACCGAAGGTGGCATGAGACGTTCTCTGGATGGATGGTGGCAAGCAGTTTCTGAACCAGCCGGTGGAGCCTGCACCGGTGGCAATCAACAGACCGGAACTCTTCTGTTCTTCCGGTGGCTCGCCATCTACGGATAGAACATAGCGGCTCATGGCATCCGGAAATGCATTTCGAATACTTATTTCGCTGATGCACGGTCCCGTGCGAATGATCCTTCCGTCCGGGTATTGCAATTCTGCCTCAACCATGGTCCAGGCTTCTTTTCGGCTGATCTCAGGATGCAGAGCGGCCTCATTGGACTTACGTCGATTTAACTTCTTTAAGAAAGAGTCTGTGTCGAAATAGAGCAGGGATCCGGTGGATGTTTGCGGATCCGAATTTATTGCCAGGATGGGTTCATTGCCTGCAAACCGGGCGCAGTAAACAAAATGATTATCTCCGCCCAGGCTTACAAGAATCTGTCCCGGTCGTGGCTCAAAGGCTACCAGGTCTTCTCGAAAGATAAAGTCTGCCTCCGGCAGCCGATTGCGAAGAGTCTCCAGGTTTTCCAGCTGTCTTTCATGGGATGTGAAAACCTTTTCGAAGGCATTGTTCTGGAGTTCATAGATTCGTTTGAGAAAGTCCTGGTCGCCGTATCGCTCCAGGTCCCTCTGCCACTTGGTTCTCTTTGCGCAAACTACAAACATTGCCAGTCAACCAGATACTGTTCTTGCTCTATGAAGCAGGCTTTCGACCGGAATATAGAATGCTGGCCCCGAACATGTAGCGTTCGAACTGAACATTTTCAAAACCTGCATCACTCATCCAGTCAGTGAACTCTATAGCTCCGGGAAAGGCTCGTGCAGAAGTGGGCAGATATTCATACATTTCATGTTTCTTGCCCTGAGCAATTCGACCCAGTACAGGAATGATTCTTTCCATATAGAAACGGGCCAGAGGCTCAATCCAGGCCGGCGAAAAGTCTCCCACTTCCAGAATTACCAGCATTCCGCCGGCTCTCAAAGCCTGAAAAGCCTGCTCCAGGCCGGCCCGGGGATCGGACAGATTTCGAATTCCATATCCAATGCTTACAATATCGAAAAGTCCATAATAGGCTTCCGGCAGATTCATGGCATCGCCCTGAACTATGTTCAGGTTGGTCATACTTTCCGGTCTCTTTGCATTTAGCACACCCAGCATCTGCGCACTAAAATCCAGAGCCAGGACTCGACGGTCCGGCTCATTTCGAGCAAATCCCAGTGCAAGATCTCCGGAACCGGAGCATAGATCCAGAGCCTGGATTCGGGATGGCATTGTTCCTGTCTGGATTCCATCCACCGCTTTGCGGATGGTCCTTTTCTTCCAGAGCCGGTGCATTCCACCGGTAAAAAGGTCATTAAATCGGTCATAGGAGGCAGCGATTTCATCGAAGTTCTTCTGAAGATAGGTGGCCTTTTCCTCTTGATCCGGTAGAGTGTAGCCTGTATTCTTTTTCATTGTTGCCTTCTGCATTGGAGCCTCTGAAGTAGGATCGGGGAGCCCACTGGCGGGTAAAGTGTTTTCCATGTCGAACCCAACCGAGACAAATCCATCCAGACCGGATGTTGCCGATCTGCAGGAGTCCACAGAGTTTGTGCAGGCTCTGGAGGCCCGCGGTGACTTTAAATACAAGGGAATATTTGCTCTATTCAATACAATCCTGGACTGGACCAACCGATTCGATGTGAACCGGATTCTTCCCGGTATGGACCAGCTTCGCAAGGATGTTACCCTTCCGGATGATAAGTTTCAGGAATTTCTCAAGGAGCTTCTGGGTAAAGGCAGCTCCAAACTGGTATGCGTTTATTGTTTTCCTGCCCTGGACTTTGTTTCTGGTAGTCGACCGGGACTTTCTCAACTGGTGGTTTTTTGCAGGCCCAACAAGAAGGACCATAACTCGGCCAAGCGCTATGTGGATTTTTACCAGGACAAAACCATTCAGGCTGTAAGCCGATGGATCGACTCCAGGGATGCTTCCTGGGACGATGAGAGATTTCAGTTTGTGGAAACCAGGGCCGATCAGGGCCATCTGAACGATACCCATGCCGGCTCTGAAATCGCTCGGTATTTGCTCATCCCATTCGATAAGACAGCGGATGAGAAAAAGTTAACCTACAATCGTTTTGCACGGCCTGTGATTCAGGCTCTCATCGATCAGCGAAAGCTGGTATATCTTGAGGATGCAAAGGTTGGCTACAGAACCGTGCTCATCCCCGAGCGAAAACATCTGGGGTTGCGTCTGGATATGCTGTTTCGCTACGCCAAGACCCGTATTATCAAGGAAATGTCCACCGAAGGCTACAGCCCCGCAGCCTGCCGAAAGCTGGTTCAGCAGGCCACCGGACAGACCATGCCCAGGGGGCACAGTCAGGTGATTGCAGAAATGCGGCTGATTCTGCCGCTTCTGGAACAGAAAGAGAAGGAAGAGCAGGAAAAGGAAAAAAAGGAAAAGGTCAGCAAGAGCATATCAGATCTGCAGAAGGTGCAAAAGGTTGTCCCTGCCAGTCATTTCAACTGGGACGAAGAGCATTTGCAGACTCTGCAATCCAACGCTTCGGTTCTACATGCAAATATTCCCAGGGGCTCCAGGCTGGTGCCCTACGTCCTTCATAAGGAGAATCTGGATCCGGCTATCAAGGCTGCCAGGGAGCTTCTGGATCAAAAGGGCGAGGACCTGGAGGTTCATATTCTTTCCGAGATGGGTGTAGAGAGATTCCTGGATGGGGAAAGACTGAAATCCTTTGAAGGCCTGGAGCAGCGCTCCCTGTTCAAGATGCTGCCATGGTTTCGTCGGATGTGGCGCTCCCTATTTGGCGGTCGCAAGCTCAAAAAGCATGAAATGGCGCAGCTAAAGAATCAGCTCAGAAAGGAATTCGAACAGGAAAAGCTTAGAATCCAGAAATCGGAAGCCAGAAGAAAACAGAAGGAACTGGTGGAAGAGCGCCTGAAAGGGGACGAAGAGCAGAAAGATACGCAGAAAGAAGCCAAATCCAATCGAAAAGTAGAAACCGCTTCTGCTGACGATCCGCAGGCATTGATGCAACAGGATGTAGAGAAATCCAAAGAGCGGATGGAACTGGAAGAGCAGGTAAAGCAGAACATCGAACGAATCGGCAAAATCCTGGATGAAGCCTGGGACAGAAAAGAGCTTCCGAATCGAACTCATGTACTGGAGCAGCTCAAGGACTTCGACGAAGACAGTCTGGTAATGTTTCTAAAAAAGCACGGTAGAAAGGAAATCTACTCCTTTAGAATTCGAAACGATGATCCCAAGTATGTCTGGCCCATTCTAATATCCAAGAAATACATTCAAAGACATGGCAGAAAGCTGTACAAAGAAGCTATGGATGAAGCCGATAAGCAGAGACAGGCATCCATGCCCAATCAAGAAAAATTTGATGTTGCTACAGCCAAAGAAGACTTTTTTGGACGTATCTTTGCTCGATCCAGGTAATCCATGTCTTCCCGAAGGGATTTTCGCTTAACCAAAATCATCTGTACTATCGGTCCGGCCACAGCCAGCTCTGAAACCATGGCCAGGCTTGCCAGAGCCGGTATGAATGTGGCTCGTTTGAACATGTCTCATGGAGATCATGAAAGCCACGGCCAGGTAATTCGTCAGATCAAGAATCTAAACAAAAAGCTGAATCATCCAGTGGCCATCCTCATGGATCTTCAGGGGCCTGAGATTCGCACCGGGGAGTTGCCGGAAAGCCTGAACATGAATGTGGGGGATATCTTTACGTTCACTGTTACTCCGGCCACCGATGCAGAAGAACATACGGTTCATGTAAACTATCGCGATATGGCCCGGGACTTGAGTCCGGGGGACCGAATCACCGTAGATAACGGATTGATCAATCTGGAAGTTCTTTCTATAGAAGAAGGTCGATTGAAATGCCGTGTACTGGAAGGCGGTCAACTGGGCTCCAGAAAGCACATCAACCTGCCTGGCGTTCGAGTGAATCTGCCATCCATTACAGAAAAAGACAAGAAGGACATTCGCTTTGCTGTGGAGAACGATCTGGACTTTGTTGCCCTGTCCTTCGCCCGTAGAGCAGAGGATGTACTGGAAGCCCGTCAGATCATTGAAGATCTGGACGGTCATGCACAGATTATCGCCAAGATCGAAAACCAGGAAGGCATTGAGAATTTTCGAGAGATTCTAAACGTATGCGATGGGGTAATGATTGCCCGGGGGGATCTGGGCGTTGAAATCGATATTGAAGAGTTGCCCATTGTACAGAGACAGATGGTTCAGGCATGTGTTCTGGCAGGCAAACCGGTCATCGTGGCCACTCACTTGCTGGAGTCCATGATCGAAAACCCCATGCCTACTCGTGCAGAAGCTACCGATGTAGCCAATGCCATCTACGAGCAGGCGGATTGCGT
>PBUB01000025.1 GCA_002729885.1 Spirochaetaceae bacterium | reverse complement strand
TTGGTTTGCTCATCGGCTTTGGAGGCGTGATGATTGCGGTGACAACCCGAATGGAGTTCTCCGATCCTGACTCCATTTTCGCCTATCTGATTCCTTTTGGCTCGGTAGCCGCCATCACCGTTGCCAGTCTCATACAGCGCAGACTGCACGTTAAGAGTCACGATTACAGCTTACCGGTAGATCTCGGTCTCTTTTATCAGAGTATGGGCGTGGCCCTGGCTGTAAGTATTCCGGCCATCCTCTTCGAAGGGCTGGCCACCGAATGGACGCCGCTATTCCTGGGCGGGCTTGCCTGGCTGACCCTGGTGGTTTCCCTGGGCGCCTACGGTCTGATGTGGATTCTAATCGAACGCATCGATGCCACCCGGGTAGCCAGTTTGTTTTACTTTGGCCCGCCGGTTACCATGCTCATGGCCTGGTTGGCGTTCGACGATGGACTATTGCCTACAGACATCATCGGACTGGGGGTGATCGCGGCCGGTGTCGGACTGGCGCAAATGAAACTCTCTTCTCCAGCGACAGAAACGGGAATAATTCGAGAATAGAATGCCTCCTTCTGATAGTCTGTAGTGTATACTGTCTCCTCGGAGGACGTGGATGCGGGATATTATATTGGACAAGGCCATCGCAACAGGTACACTGAAACCTAATGGACGGGACAATCCACGGACTTCTCGCTGAGCGAGAAGCGTTCGAAACCGGATCTGCATCGTACCCATCGGGAAAAAACTTTGGAACAGCTCAGGGAAATCACTTCGCTACTACAGCAAGTATTCGGATTAACGGAAGAAACTCAAGCCAGGCTGCTACTATCTCTGGCAGTCATCCTCGTAATTGAAGCGATTCGCAGGATTGTTCTAAGATTCGCACTCCGGAGAAAGCATAGTCCGGAATACACCTATCGCTGGACCCGTGTTTCTCGCTATGTAGCTCTGGCGCTTGTTTTTTTAATTGTGGGTCGAATCTGGTTCCAGGGCTTTCAGGCCATTATTACCTATCTGGGCATTCTATCCGCCGGGCTTGCCATTGCATTGCAGGATGTACTCAAAAATTTTGCAGCCTGGCTTTTCATTATCTGGCGTCGGCCCTTTCGCCTGGGAGACCGGGTCCAGGTGGGCAATGAAATCGGCGATGTAATCGATCTGCGGATTTTTCAGTTTACGCTTCTGGAAATTGGCAACTGGGTACATGCGGAGCAGAGCACCGGACGACTCATTCATGTTCCGAATGGCCGGATCTTTAGCGAATCCCTGCACAATTTCTATCAGGCATTTCAGTACATCTGGAGCGAAGTGGCTGTTCTCGTTACCTTTGAGAGCAATTGGCGGAAAGGCAAGAAGCTGCTCCAGGAGATTGGAGAAAGGCACAGCACCCATATTACCGAGGCGGCGGAGCGGGATATCCGGAATGCAGCCCAGAAATACATGATCTATTATAACCACCTGACGCCCATTGTTTATACATCCGTCGAAGACTCAGGCGTCCTCCTTACTTTGCGCTACCTTTGCGAAGCTCGAAAGCGACGGGGTACGGACCAGGCCATGTGGGAAGACATCCTGGATGGATTTGCGGCCAGCGAAGACCTGGATTTCGCCTACCCCACCACGCGATTCTACAACAATACCACTGAAGGAAAACCGGGGCATCGGCCTCAGTGAAAGGGAGCCTTCCAGGAAGCCGGTGCGTTTGAAAGCCTCTCCGCACCGGCGCATTTGCGCGCTCAGCGGTCATAAGGCGAACTCACCGGGCGCCATTGCGCGCTCTGATGTGCATAAGGCGAACCGCACCGGCGTATTTGTGCGCTCACGCGTCATAAGGCGAACTCACCGGGTGTATTTGCATTGAGACAAATACTGCCGCCTTACAGTTGGCCAATTCCGCTGGCATCCTTGGGGAATTTAAGTTGGTTCATCTGATTTTTTTTCATCGGGTCTCCTTTAGTTTTCAGTCAGTTTACGGTGCTCCAAATGCCTTTCTCCATATTAATCTTAACACCGTCACCATGATTGTGGAATAGCTTGCTTTGCCTGATTCTGACCCCAACAGTAAACCTTCCCTGACTTAGATAGCGCACAGGCGTGCCCCATTCCAGCTGCTACCGATTGCATAGGACCTGGCAAAGGTATCCGCTGTGCATTTTTGGTAGCTTCAGTGCGGCCTGTGCGAGCGTCCTCTTGCTGTGGCTCGATAACATTCAGTGGGCCCGACAAGGCACTGCAATAGACATTTCCTTCGGACGAAAGAGCACAAAGCATATTCGGACCTATTGCAGCTGTTTCCACCTTTATCCCACGGAAGCACTCCATCCATTCATTGGCTGCAGATTCGCCTCGATGCGCCTCCTGGCCTTGCATTGCAACGGGACAATCAATTTCTCCCCAACATATAAGCCTTTGTTCCAGAGTTAATGCGCAAGTCTGCTTTGCACCAAGGTAGACCGTTCCGACGCCGCTCAATACTTTTTTTGGTTCTTCGAGGTAGGATTCCAATGAGTATGGTAGTGCTTGACGATACGAATTGTCCCCCCAACAAAACAATTGGTTTTCCGATGTTACGAAACAAATATGGTCACCTCCAACTCTTACATCGCGCAGCTGCGCACCCGGGACCTCTGATTGTATTGTCCTTCGCAGAACGTCTGCGCCGCGTTTTCCAGGTAACAGGGTACGCCCCCAGCAATCCAGGGAAGTATCAGCGAAAACAACACAGGATACCCGTCCTCCCGCTTCCAAATGCAATGCTACTTTCTCAAACTGATAAAACTCTGACCGATTCTCAAACCGCGAGGTCTCCTTCTCTTTCAGGGGATCCGCCCGGCCAAACCGCGGAGATAACTGACCATCAGTATTCATCCCCCAGCAATACACCGAAGAATTCTCCAAAAGGACGCATGCATAAACTCCCAGCGAAGAGATTTCAACAATAGGCGCCTCCGGTCTAAAAATCCCGACGGGCAAGGGGCGCCCTTCCGCGTCTTTTTTCAGCTCGGGTAAGAGCCGAGCAATAATCCCCCAACAGTAAAGGGTGCCACTTTGACCAATCGCGCAAGTATGAGAGGCTCCGGCTTTGATCTTAGTTATTCTTTCAGGCAAATCGACGATCTTTGGTTCTCGCACCACTTCACTGGTACCTTGCAGTCCGCAACTCATTGCAAGAATGAGGAGCCCCAACCAAAAGTAATGCAATTCCCTCGGATTACCTCGAGTCCCTTGACGGCTTTTCTTCACTATGTTCATTCTATGAACCTACTCCTCTCAATACCATAAATGGATTGTAGTGTTGACGGAAGGTATTATTTCGGGAATGACCTCTCCACCGACGCTTAGCCCCAAGTTACTCCACGAAAAACGGGGACCCCAGACGAACCCGAGCGCCTTTTCTGTTTTCGTATGAGTATTATACTCCCCATAGGGGCTTAGGAATTCCCGGTAATGAACGCCAACTCCCAGCATATATGTCCGATCCTTTATTATATTTTCATACATGTTCCCTGGATGGTCTGCCCCCGAGAGGCCCGCTGTAAAACTCAAACCCATATCAAGTCCAAGTAATGGAGTATGCCCAATTGAGAAGTCCACTCCTTCCTCATTAAACGATAGGCCGGCATAAATTATTTCATGCGAGGATGCAATGAAGCTAAGGCTATACCCAACCTCTATGAATCCCGAATCAAGATATTTGTCCTTAATTCCAGAGGCAAAATTGATGTATCCCCGGGCTTCGCGCTCTATTCCCGGCGGGATGGTCTGCATCTTGGCTTCCCACTGGCCTTCTTTATATTCCAGCTCCCTTCTGCGAGCATCCCAGATTTGCTCCTGTAGATCCACCTGTTGCAGCAGCTGTTTCTCCTGAATGGCTTCTGCAACCTCCAGCTGATCCAGATAGATGGTTTGAAAACCTTTAAACTCCCGGCCACCGTGCAGGGACTGCTCGCTTTCATCGGTCTCTTTGTCATCTCCAGAGGCCCACTCCACCAGCTCATTGACGGTGGCTGATCGCTCTGTCAGAGCAAAAGTGCCTTCAGCGCTATTGCCTGCATTTACATAACGCTGCTTGGCCTGCTGTCTCAGATTGTTTCCGTGATTGACCATGGCCTTTAGCACCCGACCCAGGTCTTACACCTCTTCGGTCTCTGCATCGTCCGAGATTCTCTGCCGGCTCTCCCCGGAGTCTGCCAGGTCGGTATCTCCAGAAAGACTGACAATGGCCACTGTTTCGCCTGTGACGTTGTCTTCATGAACTCCGCCTTCTTCCAAGCTATCCGGATTACAGGAGTACCGGCCGCCGGTGCTACTGAAGCATTTTGCTGGACTCTTTCGATGCGTATCCATTAATTCTTCACAGAGGGAGCCTATGTTAGACAATCAAAAGGAACCGCACGAGGCAGAGGCCGAATTATTGGTCCGGACCCTTGAATCTACCTCGGAAGAAACAAGGACTCAGTTCTTTCAATTACTCGCGCGAAAACGGGATTGGATGGAGGATCTCCTGGATTCGGCCACGGTCGAGCAACGACGATCCGAATCGTCCAGACCACTGGATGATGTCTTGAAAGAGGCTAAATGATTTATGAGCTGAGGCTCAAAAAATCCGCAGAAAAAGAGCTTTTGGACCTGGACCGGATAACTCGTCAGCGAGTAGTGGGCGCGCTGGAAAATCTGGCTCAAAGCCCCGGTGCGGCGGACACAAAGAAACTCAAGGGCAGTGATGCCTTTCGCTTGCGAGTGGGCCAGTACAGAGTCCTTTACACAATAGACCATAAAGAATCAACCATCGAGATCTATTCTATCGCCCATAGAAAGGACGCCTATCGCAGATAAGAGCCCCTTGGATGCGCGCCATAGGAGCATACGTCTTCCATGAGACGGGTTACAGTTCGGCAAATCCAATGGGGGATGAATGTTGCGCATGAGTGTGTCCCGGTAACGGACTTGCATTGTTCGTTACAGCTGAGCCGAAAGCCGCCGAAAACAGTCCACCTTCGGAAAATCCGGTCCCGATCTCGGGTGGTCGGCGTGACGCGCGCATAGTCAGCTAGCCCCGGAGTCGTCGCCTTGTCTGCCCACGCACCCGCGCCTCTCTGTAGATGAACGAGTCCTTCAGCGCCCGAGAGCCACTGACCCTTGTCCTGTGCCTACCGCAAATTCTTCAGAGTCAACTCTGCCGGTTTCTCAGACTCTTCCAGTTCATCCGTTGCCCGAATGGTACGAAATTGCTCCTTCGTCAAGAAAACGGCAAAGCCATCATTTCCCCCGGCATAGAGTCCGTACATACGCTCATCACTGCCCGCGGCTTCCAGAACCTGGTTAATTCCTTTACCCAACGCTACGATTGTTCGGATCCCGGATTCCTCTGCCTGATCTTCGCTCCAGCATTTGTATCTCTTTCCATTCAGGCGAAAACTGTAACCTTCGTCAGATGTGTGATCCTCTAAAATGAGCGATAGCCCAAGGCGGGTAAAAAAAGGCTTAACTTCTTCGATGAAAGGCCCAATGCCGTCCTCTCCCAGCTCTTCCGCGTCCATCATGAACAGCCGCCCGGTCTCTTCAGAGAAGAGGTTTCCTGTTTCGGCAAAAGACTGCTGAACTGAAACCAGTTTCTCCGTGCTGGTATACTTGTAGAAACCTTGCTCCGCAAGCTCACCCAGGAAGGCACTTGAAGTATGATTCTTAAGAAGATCGGGGGCGGTATCCAAGACCGCAACCTTCTGCTTGCCTGCATTCTTTGTGGCTTTCGAATCGGGCGGAAACTGGTAATCGAAGTTGATGATGAAATCCAGTGCTTCATCGAGCGTCTCGCAATCCAGTTCATGCAGTCTTTCGTTGCGCCCCGTTCGCACTACACCGAAGACCCTGACCTTTGCGCCGTCATTAGAGATGATCCAGTTTTGGCTCTCTCGATCGAGAGCCGAACTTGATTTATAGCCCATTGCCTCTTTTACAACATCAATGTGAGGGATATACGACTTAGCTCGGACCTCATTGTCTGATTCAAAGAGCTTCAGGATCACTTCCCTGAGCCGGGGCTCTTGGCCAATATCCAGGATTTGGACGGGTCCAACGGCCGCCGGATTTCCACGCCCCTTTACGATTGGGCTCTGTAACACTGTTGTGGGAATCGCCCAAGCGCGGGGGAGTCGAGTCACCATTTGTTGTCTCCTCATTTTTCAGTCAACCTCGGTATATGTAGCTAACCTTCAAGTCGATACCCCTTTGAGCCCAGTCATAGCGAAGAGAGTTCAATACCTTTAATTGGTTATTGTTCAGACCCCCACTCGCTAGAACAAGATGAAGCTTCCGATTCCGGATATCGGCTCGGTCGATCATAGTATATTTCTTTCGTCCTTCCCCTCCATATCCGTTAACAAGACTTGCATACCGATTGAGTCTCCGTTCAAAATTTGCGGGATCTTGATAACTCTTCAATCGCGGATCCAGACTCTTGATGCTTACCACTTCGCCAGAGCCAGCGTGCCACCTGTCAATTTTCGGCTGATTGATCCTGGTATTGTTACCCAGAAATTCGTCCAGCACCTGACCTGAAACTGGAGAAACTTTAAGATCATTCTGCTTAAGGTCAACTGAAGTTCGGATAAACTACAATGCCAGGTCATAAGGCGAACTCCCGAGGCGGATTTGCCCGATTGGCCGTCATAAGGCGAACTTCCGGTGCGTATTTGCCCGCTTGGCCGTCATAAGGCGAACTTCCGGTGCGTATTTGCCCGCTCGGCCGTCATAAGGCGAACTTCCGGTGCGTATTTGCCCGCTCGGCCGTCATAAGGCGCCGGCCGTGCTTTCGCACCCATCCGCCGCTACCCCCCACTAACTTCACAAATCAATCGGAACTGCTTTGAATCACCTGAACCTTTTCTGCTGGAAAGACCTTTCGCAGATCCTCTACCCGGGGATGTCCGGGTCGCAGCATCTCCAATTCATCAAAGAGTTGCCTGGCTTCTTTTCGCTTCCCTTGCTTGAGATAGATTCGAATGATGTTGTATAGAGCTTGGGGATTGTCTTTTCGAATGTTCAAGGAGCGATTGAAGTATTCGATGGCCAGCGGGTAATTATCCAGGGCATAGTAGCAGTACCCTGCGATGATGTAGGCATCTGCATTGTAGGGCTTCAGCTGAATGTATTCATCCAGGTATTCCAGTGCCTCACCGTAGGCACCTTTTTTTCCCAGAGCGCGTCCCAGTAGAAACAAAGTATGGGTATGCCTTGGAAAGATGGCATTGGCCTGCTTCAACAGGGTGGTGGCCTTTTCCAGGTTCCCTTCATGAAAAGCCTTATGACCATCGCGAACATACCTATCAAATTGATCCTGGTATTCGCTCACCATCAATGTAATAAAAGTTAGATCGTCGTTTGGCTCGGTGCCCAGGGTAAATTGTCTATAGGCCTCCATTAAATATTCGGAGCTCTGCTGAACGTTTCGATTCCTGGTTTCGCGGATGGCCCGAATCAATCGTTCTTCGCCAAACATTTCATCCTGGGGATTTACCGCTTCGGTAAGTCCATCGCTATAGATAAATAGCTTATCGCCCGGCTCCAGGGTAATTGTATAGTCCTGGAAATGCTTTCCTGCATCGCTGAACATTCCCAGCAAAGTGCCATGTCCTTCCAGCTGTTCCACTGTATTGGTTCTGGCACGATAAAGCATGGGCGGAGGTACGGCCGCAGTACTGTAGGTCAGTTTGTTGTTCTCATCCAGAATCATCAGAAATGCAGTAAGATATCCCTCGCCCTTTACCAGATCCAGTACATCCAGATTCACCTGGCGAAAGGTATCGGCAGGGGACTCATAGCGATGATTGGCAAATGAAATCTTCGCAATGGCGCTCATCAAGGCCGCGGGAACTCCATGGCCGGATACATCGCACATCAAAAGCCCGAACTTGGAGCCTCCTACGGAGAAGTAATCGTAGAAATCTCCGGATACTTCCTGAAGAGGAAAGAATTTTACCCAGAAGCGAACCCCTTTCCAGTCCGGGATGCGCGAAGGCACAAAACCTTTCTGAATGTTTCGCGCCATCTCCAGCTGTCGATGGTTGGCCTCGATCTTCTTTTCCAGCTCATCGTTGGCGATGTTCAAATACTCGATGGCTGTCATCAGCTCGCGACTTTCTTGCAAAATATCCTGAGATCGCTTCAGAACTCTGGACACAAACTTTTCGGTGTTTTCTTCAATCTGGCTTTCTTCTTCCTCGGGAAAAGGGTGCTGGGTATTACCCACTCGCAGATCATAGATGGTAACAGGCTGATTCCATTCTATATGAGCATCGGACTTCAAATGCTCATCCGGCTGCTCTATGCTGGATTGTCGTAAGGTGATACTGTATTCGCGCAATCGCAGGAAGCGCACCATACCTTCCACCAGACCTTCGATGAAAAGATTATCCACCGGATGCGGACTGTGGCCGGATCTATATTCCAGACAGAGTTGATACTGACCCAGGTCATCCCCACGGCCAAGAAATGAGGAAAGGGATGTAATAAAGTGTGCAATCAGAGACGGTAGCTGATAGATACCATCTTCTATAGAAGCAAACCGCAAACGAGATGATGACAGAGAATACAGATAGATAGAGACACAATCCCGGCCAGCTTCCCAGAGCATATCCCAGGCATCCAGGGAATCGGCCAGATGAACCAGAATTTCTCGTTCTTCATCCGACCTCACCCATAGCCGATCGTGCCTGCTATCCAGAACCTTCCGCAGTCCTGGCGCCAGAGTAGAGGCCTGCCTTTCCAGGGCTGCACTGCCGCGGTTCTCCAGGAGTCGATCCACAAAAAGAATTAGCCTGGCCGATCGAACATCCTCTTCCCGGATCTGCATGGTTCCTTCTTAAATCCAGTGGCCCGACCTTGCCAGAATAAATTGAAAGTCAATGGATATTACTGAGCGGCTGGATCTAGCATCCATTAATCCAGGCTTGCCGATGGCCCGGTGTAGCCAGATTCCTGATTCCGATGAAAGGCAGATTGATTCCTGTCTGGTCGACGTCCAGGGGTCAATGTTGCAACATGTTTGACACATCCATGCCCGCTGGAGCCGGCCTGAAGCTTCATTAGGACTGGTCTGCGCCGGCCGGAATCTTTAGATTGCCGGTATGACAACCCCAGAAAGAGAAAAAGTTATACTTGTAACGGGTGCCACCCGGGGCATCGGCCATGCAATCGCAGAGAACCTGGCCAATGCCTACCCGCTCATAATTACGGGTCGCTCCACAGATGCGCTGAACGCACTAAAAAATAAACTGACCGATGCCGGCGGAAAGGTTGAGGCCATCGCTGCAGACCTTACATCATCCGACGATATAAAGAACCTTGTGGAATCCTCCATCCGTTCCATGGGCCGCATTGACTGCCTTATAAACAATGCAGGCATGGGAATCTTTGGCCGGGTAGATGAGATTCAAGAGGACGATTTTCGCTACGTAATGGAACTCAACCTCATGGCTCCCTATCAGCTGACGAAAGCGGTGCTTCCGGATATGATTTCCCGGAAAAGCGGACAGATCATCAACATCAGCTCGGTAGCGGGCCTGAACGGATTTAAAGGCGGTGGCGCCTATGCCGCCTCCAAGTTTGCACTGAATGGATTTACCGAATCCTTGCGAGAAGATGTTAAGGAATTTGGCATCGCAGTGACTGCGGTTTGTCCAGGCGGAGTCCGCACAGAGTTTGGCGGAAACCCGGCTTCGGTGAGAGACTTCGTTCTGGAGCCCCAGGATGTGGCTCATACGGTACGTTACCTGGTCGACGAATCGGAAACGGCCAATACAAAACTGATTGAATTGAAGCCTCGCAGGCGAAGCGAATTTCGCTAATCGGTAAGCGGCAAAGCGGCAAAGCGAAACAGGACCGTATTGCGGGCACCAGGCGGACACTCAGATAAAGGTCTTTGATTTACTTTGCTGGAATCCAGACCTGGCGGATGGCTGAATGATGGCAGCTCCGCAATACAGAAAAGATCTTGTAGTCAGGTACGGACCGGGAGCCAAATGACATATGAATCTTAAGGGAAAGACAGCATGGATTACCGGAGCTTCCTCCGGCATCGGCGAAGCCACCGCCCGGGCTTTTTTTGAGGCCGGGGCCAATGTAATTCTATCTGCGCGATCCAGAGAAAAACTGGAAGCGTTGCAGAAGGAATTGGACCCGGAAAAGAAGCGAAGCCTGGTGCTTCCTCTGGATTTGAGCCAGGGTAGCTTTGGCGATGCCGTTTCGCAGGTGAAGGAATCATTTTCCAGTATTCACTACCTGGTGAACAATGGCGGTATTTCGCAAAGAGCTCTGGCACGCGAAGCCAGCATGGAAACCGTAGAGCAGATTTTTCGAGTGAATGCCCTGGGAACCATCGCTCTTACATCTGCAGCTTTTCCTATAATAGATCCTTCCGGCCGAATCCTGACCATTACATCCGTCACAGGCCGGTTTGGCACCCCTCTTCGCTCCAGCTATTCAGCCACCAAGCATGCCCTGCATGGTTACTTCGATGCCATGCGAGCCGAACAGAGCGCCACCGGTCCTGGAGTGACTCTTATAGTGCCCGGCTTCGTAAAAACCAATGTCTCCATCAATGCCCTAACTTCCGATGGCAGCGCTCAGGGAACCATGGACCCCTCTACAAATGCAGGGCTGCCACCAGAGGCTGTAGCCCGAGCCATTCTAAAAGCTATTCGAAAAGGAAAGGATGAAGTTGTGGTGGCCGGATTCAAAGAACGATTCGCCCTGTTCCTCAAGAGATTTGCTCCCGGACTGCTGAAAAGGATGCTGGCCAAAACCGCTGTGACCTGAAGTATGTGGTTGCCTGACGCGCCTCTTCAGCAATCCTGCCCGGGATGATCATTGGAATTGATGCACGAGCGCTTGCATTTCCAGGAACCGGCAATGCAAGATATCTACATCAGGTACTGCGATATCTGATACCCATGCGAAAAAAGGACACCTTTGTCTTTTTCAGTCACCGGGAGATCCATCCAGAGTATCAGCATCTTCAGGAATACCCCAATGTAATTCTGGATCCCAATCGATCAAAACTTCCCGGGCTTATCTGGATGCAATGGGAAGTACCTGCACTACTGGAAGCCCATAAAGTGGATGTATTCTGGGGCACCATTACTCTGCTACCTTTGAAAAAGACCACAGCCCAGATCGTTAACTTTCATGATCTGAACTCCTTTGTGGCCCGGGATACAATGGAAGGCTGGACTGGACTCCAGCACCGACTTATGAACCCCAGAATCATTCGTCAGGCAGATCAGGTGCTCTGTCTTTCGCGCACCACTCGTGAACATATTCGTCGCCATATTAAAGGCGTGGAGCCTGCAAAACTTACGGTGGTGTATCCTGGCTTTGAGATGCCAGAAACCAAACCGGCCAGACCCCCGGGTTTCAAATCCACCTGGAAAGACTTTCTGCTCATGGTAGGCACCATTGAGCCCAGGAAGAATCAAAAGGTGGTGGTGGATGGCTATCGCCATGCGCGCGCCCGATACCAGGCCAGTTTAAAGTCTAGATCGGATACCGGACGTAAAGGATTACCTCCGCTGCTAATCGTTGGTCGCAAAGGATGGAAGAATGAAGAGTTCTATGCTCTTCTAAAGTCCGGGGCACTGGAGAAGGAAGGTATCTACTTTCTGGAAGGTGCATCGGAAGCAGAGCTGGCATGGTGTTACAAGAACTCCGGCTATCTGCTGTTTCCCAGCAAGCATGAAGGCTTTGGTCTGCCCATCCTGGAAGCTTTCGCCTACGGCAAGAACTGCCTGCTTTCAGATATTGAAGTCTTCCGAGAGATTGGACAGGGATGCCGATTCGCAGCACCCACCGATTTTCGGGAATGGGCCCGTCAGATTCTGGAAATCGCAGACCCCAAGGTTCGAAGCAAAGAGAAACCCAGAAAGCTCAACATGAAGGATTGGTCCTGGAAACGGGCTGCCCGTCAGGTATCCAGAGCTCTGGATGATTCCCTTCGAATTCACAATGTAAAGAATTGACCCAACCAATGCGAGTCCTATGGTGATTGCATGCGGTGTCGTATGCAACCCTGGACATTCCTGACATTATTGTTTTTGCTCGGATTGAGCCTTGCCCCTGTCCTGGGTGAGGCTCCGAATTCCGGTCCACCCGCTGCATCCCCCTCCACGGAAGAAAACGGCAGTCCAGAAAAACCGGGTACCGCCGAGCAGCAACCAGCGCCTGATACCCGAAGCCCGGAAGCGAAGGAACCAGAAAGGCCCGGGCGAATTGATGAAGGGCCAACCGAACAATCGGCCCCTCCATCCGGAACGAGAACCGACCAGGAAAAAAAGGAGCCAGCACAGCCGGTTGATGAAGACGAATCCGGAATCGGCTCGCCCAGCGAGGAAACGACGTCGGAACTACCGAGAGCCCTGGAAGGACCGGAGTCCCTTCTAGAGTATCTAAGGAGTCCGGATTTTCGCAGAGTGATGGAAGCGGTGGGCTGGTCTGCACTGCTCATTCTCACTCTGCTTCTTTCCATCTGGTTTATTACATATATCTTTCAGAGGGTGTACAGTCGGCTGGAAGTGCTGGCGGATCGACTGGCTACAGGAATACGGTTTCGCAATTCCGAGATTATCCAGGCCAGTACCCTGCAGAGTATTCTTCGCGGCCTCCTTCGACTTATTCATCTCATATTAAACATTGTTCTAATTGTCCTGATGGCAGATTTTATCATTGGTCTTTTCCCGGGTGCCAGCGAATCGGCCACAGCAGGTGTAATTCGCAGCAGTATTCGGGCAGTGATCGCCACCATGGTATTTGTAGCTATATTCCGCGGCGTCCGTCATGGATTTGATCTGCTTCAGCGATCGGTGCCTGTGCTCCAGAATCGATTTATACCCAATCTGGAGTTCCAGAATACGGTGCTGCTATCCCGTGATCGCATTCTGGGAGCACTGCAAATTGCCATCCAGGCTCTCAAGATACTGGTGCTCATTGTAGTTTCCTATTTTTACCTGGCCAGTGTATTTGGATTGTTTGAGGCCACAGAAAACTGGGCTTCCCTTCTTCTGGGATATGCAAAAAAGCCACTGGTAGCTGCCGGGACCGCAGTAATTCAATATTTACCCAATCTATTCTTTATCCTGGTTGTTATTGTAGTCACTCGATATGCAGTTAAGATTGCAGGGTTTCTTTTTCGCGAAGTAGAAAGAGAAACCATTCAGATCAATGGATTTTATCCAGACTGGGCCCGTCCCACGCATAAGATCCTGACCGTTATCTTGATCGCCTTTGCAGCCATCATAGCTTTTCCCTATCTTCCTGGAGCCAATTCGGATGCTTTCAAAGGAATATCCATTTTTCTGGGCTTTATGCTCTCCCTGGGCTCCAGCGCCATCATCGCAAATATCATGGCGGGTGTGGTTATTACCTATATGCGCCCCTTTCGCGTAGGCGATCGGGTCAAGATTGGAGAAACAGAAGGAGATATCATTGAAAAGACGCTACTGGTGACGCGAATTCGCACAGTAAAGAATGTAGAGATCACAATTCCCAATGGAGCGGTTCTGGCCAGCCACATCATCAACTACAGTACAACTGTAGCCAGGAAAGAAACAGATGGCCTGATTCTGCATTCCAATGTTACCATCGGCTACGATGTTCCCTATCAAAAAGTCCAGGAAATGCTCATTCAGGCTGCCAGCGCAGTCCCCGAAGTAAAAGAAAGCCCTGCTCCTTTTGTGCTGCAGACTTCTCTGGATGATTATTACATAACCTATCAGATCAATTGCTATACAGATCATCCAGACAAGATGGCTAGAATCTATTCCAGCCTGCATCAGCGAATACTGGATGCCTTCAATGCAGCCGGAGTGGAAATCATGTCTCCGCATTACTATGCGCTTCGCGATGGAAACGAAATTACTCTACCTCCGGATCAGCTTCCTCCAGGGTACAAAACGCCGCATTTTCGCATTCAACCAGATAAGGGATCCGGATCTGAATGAAAATTGCCGTTACAGGAGCCACCGGTTTTGTGGGTCGGGCGTTCATTGAAAACTTCCACAGGGATTTTAAACTGGTGGGGCTGGGTCGCTCCCGAAAAGCGCCTGACTGGCTACCCCGGGGATGCCAGTGGAGGTCTGCCGATCTATATTCCCTGCTGGATGCAGAACAGGCTTTAAAAGGATGCGATGTTGCCCTGTATCTGGTGCATTCTATGTTACCATCTGCAAGACTCAACCAGGGCTCTTTTGAAGACACAGATCTCATTCTTGCAGACAATTTTGCCCGGGCTGCGAAGAAAGCCGGGGTGAAAAAGATTATCTACCTGGGAGGAATCTTACCTGACATCCCGGAACAAGAACTCAGCGTCCATCTTAGAAGTAGAAAGGAAGTAGAGACGGTGCTTTCCTCGACGGGTATTCCTGTGGTGGCCCTTCGCGCAGCTCTGGTTCTGGGAGCCGGAGGCTCTTCCTTTGAAATGATGCGAAAGCTGGTCCATCGACTGCCGCTGATGATCTGTCCTTCCTGGACTACCAGTCTTTCGAATCCTGTGTATATCCAGGATTTACTGGAGCTCCTGAATGCACTTGCTAAAGAGCCTCGGAATAAAAGCACCGTGATTAACGCTCCTGGGCCCGATCGATTGAGCTACATTGACTTGATGCAAAAGACTGCCAGGGCCCTGGGCAAGCGCCGACATTTTTTGCCAGTCTCGTTTTATTCTCCCAGGCTATCCCTACTATGGATTGAGCTCATTACCGGTAGTTCCCGGGAACTGGTATCTCCTCTGGTCGAAAGCCTCAAGCACGATATGATTGCAGAGGCCCCGGCGAAATACAAAAAGTATCTTCGCACCCCAATAGATGAGGCATTGAATACGGCCCGGGCAAGTGCCCGACAGAGCCTTGAACAGGGGCGAATTAAAGATGAAAGGAACCGCAGGACCGGGGCAAGAAAAGAAAGCGTAGATTCTAAGAGGACGATTCAACAAGAAAGCGCAGAAGGTTCTAAGAGTAACCATCAGAAAAAAACCGAAAGCCTGGTTCGTTCCGTGCAGAGGCTTCCACTGCCGTTGAAGAAGGATGCAATATTTCTGGCCGAGCTGTATCCCATCTGGATTCAGGGAAAACTAAAGCCCTTTTTAAAGATTCGCAGGGATCCAGATTCAGGTATTGTGGGCTTCTATGGCCTTGGACTCAAGCTTCTGGAGTTAACTTTAAGCGAAGAACGTTCGGATCCCACAAGGCAGTTGTACTACGTTACGGGCGGGCTTCTGGCAGCTAAGAATTCGAAAGGACGACTGGAATTTCGCACACTTCCGCAACTAAACTGTGCGCTCAGCGCGGTGCATGCCTTTGAACCTGCCCTGCCCTGGTACATCTATAAATTTACCCAGGCACCGGTGCATCTGTGGGTCATGAATGCTTTTGCCAGGTTTCTGGCAGCCTATAATAAATCCCTGGCATAATATGCCCTCCAGAAACCCCGGAAACGCGGCCACTACCGGAAGCACCGCAGAGGCAGCATGACTATCTGGCCATCGCCAATGGAATTGGCTCAAATTGATTCTGCGGCCTCAGCCATCCGGATAGGCTTCGTAGGTAGGGGCGGGCTGGACGGAAATGTATGCGCTGGCAGCACACTGATTGCTGTCGCCCACCTGGATTAGCTTGATCCCGTGCTCGTTTTCCCCTTTTTCTAATTCGAAACCGCTGTATTCGCAGCGAATATGGTAGTTTCGAGCAGGTTTCCCGCGATTGGAACCTTCCGCATGCACCTCTTTCAAGGTCCATGTTGTAATCAGAGAATTCCCGCGCTTTTCCACAACGTGCACATCCTTACCATTGGTGGTCAAATAACCACTGTCACTGGCTTTCCAGGAACGCACCTTTTTACCTTCAATAAATCTGTGGCTTCTGTAAGGCTCACTTACAGTAAATTCTAGATGCATTATTCGATCCTGCCAGGGAATGGCCTTATCCTCCAGGCGATTAACAACCTGCTGAAGGGCGGAATTACAGTCCCCCAGGAATTGACCATACATATACCCCTGGAAAGGGCTGGAGGTCGCTCCATGATACACGCCCTTCACCAGATACCAGGGTTGGTTGAATTCACCAATGCGAACTGGGTTTCCTGCTACCTCCCACTGCTCAAAGGCATCCAGCCAGTAGTAGCTTCCCAGGACCCTGGCATTGAGCGATGGTCCGCTGCGCATTCTGACACCGTTGCCAGTGACACAGATTCGTTCGATTTTCTTTTCTGTTTCTTGCGTAGCAATCGAGGCGCTGTCTCTGTCGGATGATGATTTATGCCCCGCAGAGCAATAGCCCGAAAGAAAAAAAATCAAAGGCAGAAAGGATGCGATGCGAATACCCATGCAAAAGGTATTGAGGAGAAAAAAGTTGGGTCAAGGCAAAAAAAGGCCCCTTTCGGGGCCTGCAGGCGATTCAGATGAATCGCACTAAAATGATTTGTTCGTTGTACTGGATTCGCAGCGTTCTTCTGAAAAATCTACGAGGGTGACCCGGCAAATATTGCAGAAAGATCGCTGGAATCCCGGTTCAGACCTAGCTGAACCAGCGCTTTTCTGCTTCTGCAGGCAGGCTTTCGCCGGATACCTTGCCACGCTGAACAATGGTCCAGAAACCACGATAGGTGGCGCGGTCATGCAGTTCTCCATCGTACTGGATGGGTCCCCAGCTTGCATCCTGGGCAGCCAGAAGAACGTTCACAGCCTTTTCTACTTCGGAGTGATCGGGCTTCATGGCTTCTACAATTGCATCGATCTGAGTAGGATAGATGGACCACATACGCAGGAACCCGAATTCGTAGCGTGCTCGGTGCGCATCATCTTTGGTTTGATCATAGTTTTTGAGATCCAGAGTTACGTTATGTGCGGGCACAACGCCATTTGCCAGAGCGGCAGCACACATGTTGGACTTGGCTCTTCGCAGCAGTGCATGATCGAACTGCCCGGGGCTTTTCATGCCGGACAGTGGGATGGCTCCCAGGTGACCGGATACAAAGTCCATCAGACCAAAGTCCAGAACCTGCATCCAGGGCAGAGCTGCGATTTTTTCTACATCGCGCAGAGCGCCATGGGTTTCGATCAGTACATGAATGGGGATCTCACGCTTCAGCCCCGCTTTGGAAGCGGTGTTGCGAATGTAGTCGATCATTTCTTCTACTTGAGAAGCAGCGGTGGGTTTGGGGATGGTGATGTATGCGATCTTCTCGCCAGCACCTTTGATTACGATTTCAGCGTCCTGTTTCCAGTGCTCGGTATGAGTGTAGTCATGGATACGAACTCCGGCCATGCCGAATTCGTTCTCTGCAGAGTTCTGCATACGAACGATCATTTCCGCATGCTCTTTTTCCTGGCCTGTAGGAGCTCCGTCCTCGCAGTCCATGGTAATATCGAAAATTGGACCTTTTTCTTTTTGAAAGCCAAAGGCTTTACCGATCATTTTTTCGTTCCCGGCGAAGTGCTCGCAACTGGGAATTACAGGGTAAGGTTTTTCACCCGCAAATAATGCTTCATTAGGATGGACCATAAAAATCTCCGTTCTTGCTGGCAGTCTCCCGGACTGCGATTTTATGGGCCCACTTTTTTTCGGACACCTGTGCTGGCCACCGCATTTGACACCGTAAGATGGACCGACCTCCAGTTATGGACCCGCAGGGCCCGGCTTTGCACACGGCTCCGGGATCTCCGGCCGCCTGCCCTGCACTTTCACGGTGTTCTCTACCGGGACATTTGCAGAGGGCCCCCGGGGCTCCGGGCCTGCTCAAAGTCAGTTTCCAAATGCAGCCTGAGAATCCTTCGCACTTCCAGTATGGCCGGCATGGTTGCATGCACTGAGTGATCGCTTTCGACCAGGAGCTCCGACTCGGCACCGGCCAGATGCGAGCTTGCATAAGGCACTACAGAGTCCGTGATCCAGTCCAGGTCCGTGGCCGACCGATTCCCGATGATGGAATGATACGGCACTCCAGGGGCAAAGGGCTGGTTCATTGTAACCCGGACAAAAAGACTATCTGGCGAAAGACTTTCAATACCGCTTACCGCAGCCAGTACAGGTTCATCTTCCTTTCCTGTAATCAGACTGAGACCACTGGAAAAAAGCTCCGCCACGCCAGTTGGCACAGTCATGGCTCGTCGTCCTAGATAACCGGCCAGGCCATCCGCCAGAGAGGAACCTCGATGGGGTGTTGCCAGAAAGATCACTCGCTCCACGAAAGGCAGCGGATCGTAGTTTGTTGCCTGTTGCAATACCTCTCTGGTTTCCAGATCAATGTCTGCAAACTTCTGTGGATCTATACCCAGCCCCTGAACCCAGTCCTGTGTGCGAGATCTCTGAATCATTAGTCGACTGAGAAGTCCGCCCATACTGTGACCTATCAGAACCATCCGTCTGAATCCAAATCGTTTCTGAGCGGAACTTAGAGTTTTTCTCAGATCAGCAGCGGAAAATACCACTGGATTGGATGTAGGGTACCAGTACACCCAGAACTGGTAGCGCGAACGAATTTCAGGATCGGCGATCAATTCATTGATCATGGTAAACCAGGTCATGGGCGAAGAGGCCAGACCATGCACGAATACCACAGGGATCTTATCTTTATCGTAGGGGTACAGCATGTACAGACCGCTGGTTTCATTTATAGAATCTCCATCCAGCCTGCGAAATAAAGAGTCCCGCTCTTCTACTCCGGAAAGCATATAGGCCATGGGCGAAGAGAAGTCGGATTCCAGAGGAACTTCTCTGCCGTTCAGCGTTGCCAGTTCCTGGCTGAGGCTGTCGATGATTCTGAATTCACCGTCGTACTGTTTCTTATCCTTGCTCAGGTAATCACCATCGTAATCGAAAAGTACGGTTGCCGGATAGGCCTGATCCGCCTTCCCGAGATACTGAAAATTCTCCACAGGCTCCAGATCGCTTTCGAAGCCTGGAGGGTACTTCAGATTGGGATCTGACTTCTTTTGCTCCAGAAATTCAAGTGGATTGGATACATATGGCCTGAGCAGAATCAGGGGAGCCCCCAGCCCGAAGTAGGACTGATGATTTGCGAACCCACGAGCTTCATAATCATAGGCCACGCGAATATGGAGGAAAGATCGAGGTAAATAGTGCACGCCGACGTTCAATCGAACCTGTAAGCTG
Organism: Spirochaetaceae bacterium; assembly: GCA_002729885.1. Taxonomy (GTDB): domain Bacteria; phylum Spirochaetota; class Leptospiria; order Leptospirales; family Leptonemataceae; genus UBA3465. The sequence goes on along the minus strand of PBUB01000025.1, from coordinate 40,963 downwards.
CCACGCATTAAAGGAAGCCGATGAGTTGCGCCGGTCAGGGCCCTCTTTGAATGAAGATGTCTCATTACCTGGGCCAGCGAGCGGTTATAGATATCGATGGCCAGACGCTGAGCCGGATGAAAATCCGATGGCCTGTTCTTTAGAGAAGAATCAAAGAGATAGGCGCTGGCGTATACCATAGCCGAAGTATTCAATCGCGCAAAGGTATCCTCATCCACTTCATGATCTTTGGCAGCCTGGAATGCCAGCTCCGCAGCATAAATGGCCAGAATAGCTTCGTGGCTGCTTCGCAAATCCGTATCGATATCCAGAATACAAATGAGAGCTTCATTTTCACATTTTTCTTCCAGATTCTCGCTGAGGACATATCGACGAGTTAGATGACTGATTTCATCGGAATTGGTGGCGTTCCGGGATACCTGCCGACTCTGCTCCAGAGGAGATAGTTCTCGCACTCCGTATCGAGCACAGGCAGGAAGCGCCAAACATAGAATGATCAGAAATACCGGGCGAAAGAGATGACCGCGCATAAGAAACCGGACAAGACCGCAGATCTCCGGTCAACAATGAACCGCCTGCCTATCCTGTAGCATAATCCGGGAAGAAAGCTGTGTTAACTGCACCGGCGCAATTGATCTCAAGCGGTTGCAGAAGTCCTGGTTTGGGCCATGAGATATGCTTATTGATTCAGGGATGCCTTTTGCTGCCCCGTTGGGGGCAGCTCGGGCAATCAGTCTCAGTGTCCTTTCATGTCGGAAACCACAGCTGCCAGCCATGCTCCGCCAGCAATAGCCAGGTCTTTGAAGAAGCTCATCATAGCTTTCTGAGCGCCTTCACCGCCCATGTTAGGCGCATGCACACCCAGCGCAAAAATCAGAATCAGAAGGCCCAGAAGGGCTCCTGCAAGCTTGGCTACCTTTGGAATAAACAGTCCTACCGCTCCGGCGATCAGACATACTCCGGTGAAATATACCCAGAAAACGCCGCCGGGAATAGGAACCGCACCCACCATCTGGTCAGCCCCCGTGAGGTGGCCAAGGCCAAAGAATACGGCCATTACGGCAATCATCGCTCTACCTGCCACTGGCAGGACTTTTTTGATCAGACTATCCATAGTTTTCCTCCAATCGTCTGAATTTGGAGAATTAGTGATCAATCAGCGAAATACGGTTACGCACTTTTTTCGGAGAAGGTTTGGAGCTGATTCGGCACCGCCGGCCTGACCTTAGAGACGCATTTTATTGAATAGTTTTGTCCAGGGCTGGCTACTCTGGATCAGGCAACGCCCACCAATTGAAAGGGCCATTATCAGAGTGATCGTAAATAGCCTGGGGCTTCATTCTTAGCGTCAAAGGAAGTTTTGACTCCGGACTTCCTTCTTCTGGATCCGCAGAATCTTGTTTCTGGTTACAAAGATCAGCGTAGAACCTTCCTGGGCGATAATCATTCCAAAGAGGCTTCTACCATCTGCGAGGTCCAGCCTCTCAATATAAACAAGCTCATTCAATCCGGGGAGAAGACTGCCAAGCTCCACAGGTCGAATTACCAGATCGTCCACATAAACAGCATTTCGTTGGTTCGCGCAGGTTCCGGGACCTTTGCTCTGGATAATGCGGGACGCTTCCGTAAATCCATCTTTCAGTACCGTTCCCGCACTCAGTCTTATCTTCGAATTCTTCTTTACCTCAATACAGATGCTGTCCGGACCATAGTTGTGCCTTCTTGCCAGAGAAATTCCGTTGTAATCGATTCCCGTGGCCTGGATAGAAGGAGATAATACCAGCTTACCATTTTCATCCGTAACCTTCCTTACTATGATAGGTGCATGGTCTTCAATGGGGGCATCAATATTCCAGTAGGAGAGATGAGGTATCCTGGCTTCTACCCAGTAGCGACCATCCCGATTCACCAGCGGTGCTTCCAGTTCTTGCTTCCATTTGCCGGTGGCCTCATTGAAGCTCCAGAGAATAGCATGGGTCTGTCCGGGTTCCACTTTTCCCTGATAGGGAATCGCTACCTCTATATATTTGCCCTCTTTGATTTCAGCTCATTGCCATCCGCCCTGGCCGTTAGCTCAAAGGCTCCAAAGGTTTCCAGCTGCACAGAGTCCCCGTCCCGATTTGTTGCACTGAAGTCTCCTGGCATCGCATGCACCAGGTCGCTTTCTACGTCAATATGAGAACGTTGAATCATAACGGTCTGCCCTTCTTTTAAGCCTTCAAAAGTACCGGGATCAATCTTAATATCCATTGTCGTGTCCCAGATTTTGATTTCGTTACCATCGTATTCAAACTCACTGGATTTAACAGGAAGGAGACGAACAACCACCGTATTCAATGTATTCGGAAAAGTGGAAACCAGGGAATGATGAGGGGCAAATCCAGGAACCAATACTTCCATTCTATAATCCCCGGGTGCAAGGCCGGTAATTACAGTCAGGGGTACGGCTTTGAGCTTCTTTTCCAGGTTTCCGATGCGCAGTAAGGAGCCTTCAGGCAAGTCCACCGAGCCCACATCCAGAATTACAGTGATTCCGGATTCAATGCCTTCCGCGGCTTCGGCGTTGCGAGGTATTGTGCAGCCTGTCTGCAAGAGCAGAGATGCACATAAGAGGATGGAAATGGATACTAAGAGATTTCGCAAGTTCGCCTCCGGACGTAGCTCGGACGCCGGAGGAACTCGTCAGCCGTGTCGCTTTTCAAGCTCTCGGACAATGTCCTGCAAGGATACGCCTTCGTTTACTAGATTAACCATTAAATGAAACAACAGATCGGCGGATTCATGCACGATTTCTTTATGATCATGGTTTTTGGATGCCAGAAGTACCTCGCCCGCCTCTTCCGTAATTTTTTTGAGAATACGGTCCTCACCATCTCTGAAAAGATTTGCTGTATAGGATTTCTCAGGTAGCTTTTCCTTTCTTTCTTTTAGAACCTGCTCCAGTTTTTGTAGGAATTCCATATCGTCCTCGATTCGTTTTATTCTAGTCAAAGCTTGCATTCGCTCTGGGTCGACTGCAAGGCATGTGCGCCCATTTCCCAATCTGGATTGCGCGTTCCAGGTCCGCTGTCAGTCTAAGAAGCCAATCGCACAGAAATACCCCGGCTTGCCATGGTTTTTTTTACTTCCTGGATGGAATGGGTGCGGAAATGAAAGATAGAAGCTGCCAGCACGGCATCCACTTCGGTTTCCTCCACCACTTCCACAAGATGCTCTGCAGATCCCGCACCGCCGCTGGCGATCACCGGCAGCTGCACTGCCTCTCTCACAGCTCGAGTGAGCTCCAGATCGTAGCCATCCCGGGTACCATCGGCATCCATGCTGGTAAGCAGTATTTCGCCTGCCCCTTTCTGCTCCGCTTTTCTGGCCCATTCTATGGCATCCACACCGGTGGCCGTTCGACCACCATGTAAAAAGACTTCGAATCCTCCTTTCGGATTCCTTCGCGCATCTATGGCGCAAACAATGCATTGGCTTCCAAAAATCCGCGAAGCGTCCGAAAGCACCTGCGGATTCTCGAATGCCGCCGTATTTATGGAGACCTTGTCCGCGCCTGCATGAAGCATCAATTCTACATCATCGGCCGTCCTGATTCCACCGCCTACTGTGAATGGAATAAAGATGCGATCCGCCACTCGCTCTACCAGATCTCGAACAATGTTTCGGCGATCAGAGGAAGCAGTGATATCCAGAAAACAGAGCTCATCCGCTCCTTCAGAAGCGTAAAAGGCAGCGTTTTCCACGGGATCCCCTGCATCGCGAAAATCCACGAAATTAACGCCTTTAACCACTCTGCCGTCCTTGATGTCCAGACAGGGTATGATTCGTGTAGATAGCATCGCAATATCCCCCGTTTACTCCCTATATCACCCGTTTACTCCCGCCAGTTGGCAAGGCTCCGGGTTCATGATAGTATGATTGCAAGATTGAGGGGCACTACCGACGCCAGGGAAGCACTCAGCCCATTCGAGCCCCTCAAACCTTTCAGGGATCTCCCTACGGGGCGGCGCCAAGCCGCCCTTTCTTTTGTACCGGCCCATAAAGAGCCGTCCAGGCTTTTCCCTCTGTGTCCAGGGTTGCCGTCTTAGAGGCGACTGGAAAGAGACCGGAAGACCCTCTGAATATCGAACTCATCCTCGGAGCGGCGCTTACTCTCTGTGGATAGATTTTTTCGCAGCGGCCCCTCATTGATGACTCGGCGCAGGGCCCGGGCCAGATCATCCGGGCTTCGGTCATCGGCCAGCAAGCCGGTCGCTTCATGGACCACCAGCTCGGACATTCCGCCACCTTTTACAGAAACCACCGGAAGTCCAAAATGGCTGGCTTCCATCACCGTAAAGCTGTAGTTATCTGGCTCCACTCGGCCCGGATCAAAAAAGACGTCTGCCCTTTGAAGAAGGCCTCCCAGCTCCTGGTCCGAAAGAAAGCCAGTAAAGGTAATTTCCTGCTCCCTTTTATGTATGCGCATGAGTTCGTTCAGATAAGAGTATTCTGGCCCACTGCCGGCAATAATCCAGTGAATTCTATCCTTTAAATCCTCCAGATGATCCAGAACGGGAAATATCATTTCCAGTCCCCGGGATCGGACCAGAGGGCCTACGGTTACGATAACGATTTTCTTTTTGATTCTGGCATCCATCCCTTCCGGGCGATTCGGAGCAGGAAGCTTTCCTTCGGGCCAGCGAAAGTCCACGGCAGGCGGCAGGGCAATCATCCGGTCTCTATCCACACCTTTTCGGGCGAACTGATCCAGCAAGAAGCGAGATAAAGTAAATACGTAGCGCGCCCGGTTCAGTACCTTTCGATTTCCGGCTTTGATCAGGGATACGGCAGGCAAATCGGCCGAGTACAGAATCACACCCCAGGGAAGATTGTATTCCTGGGCCACGGCCGCGCCAATTCGAGTGCTGCCCGTAATGGCTCCCAGAAGCAATGCATCTGGCTGAAAGGCCCTGACTCGGTGAGCCACAAATTGATGGAATTCCCTGGTTTTATTGGCAGAGACTCGATGCACCGGAAAAGCAAGCCGGCTGTCAAATTGCATCCTGTGGTCCCGGGTACTGATGGAAACATCCGGCGCTATGACTTCGATGCGATCCGGATCCCACAGACGAGCCACCCCTGTGTTGAGCCCTTCCACTCCTCCCGGCTCGGGCCGAAAATAATCACTTATGAAGAGGATCCGTTTCATTGGAGGTTAACAATTTAGCTCCATTTAACACTCGAGCTATATGGGCCTACCATTTCTCGGTTGCATCAGAAGAGCTTTTACCATACTGCTCGGGGCGGTCACAGCATCAAGTTACCTTTCCTGTAGTTCTCAATCTTCGGATGCCCCCATCCTTCCTCCACCGGATTCCAGCCCCAGAATAGAATTACATACTCAATCCTTGCGAGTAGACAGACCTGAATCCGATGCCAGGATGATAGGACCCGGTTTTTTCCAGTGTCTTACAACATTGCCAGAACCATTGTATATGGAAGAATCTGGATTGCGATTGCGCATTTGCTTTTCGGATGAAAAAGAGACCCGGGATTTGCAGGGTCAGTGGGACAGCCTGGATTCCAGCTCCCGAGAACTGGGCTCCTTCCAGACAGGCTCCCACCGGGATTTGATGCAGATCCTGGAATCGGCCAGGGTCCTTTTCTTTTACGATGGCAATGGTGAACGGGCCATGGCCAGACTCGAAGAACTCCATGGACAGAGCGAACTCTCCGTTCTGTCTTCCCGCTTTATAGCAGATGAAAGAAGGGACCGTATTCAGAAGAAGTTTTCTGATGTAGTTCTATCCCCCAGGAAATATCCGCAGGCCATTTTCAGCTTTGCATTGCTCAATGACAGGTTGATTCTTATATTTCCTTCGGATTTTTCCCAACGATTACACTGGCTCAGTATTTCTCTGACACAGGCAAGGGTCCGGGAACTACAATCCAGTCTTAAGCAGCACTATCGCCGTCTGAAAGCGACTCAAAGATCTAGATCAGAAATTCAATCTACCGAAACTCAATCCGCAAATATTCGTGAATCCCTTTCAGAACTGTATAACCGAAGTCAGCTGGAACTGAAATGCCAGAAAGACGGCATCGTCCATTTTCGCTTTCGCACGGACAATCGAAGCTACGATGAATTCCTGCCATGCAGGCAAGATGCCATTCTCCTGCTCAAGAGAAATCCACGAAGAAAGATATCCTTCATTGAAGACGAAGATGCCAGAATCTCCGTGCCATATGTTTCGGAAGGGCGTTCCCTGGATTGGAATCTTTCGGCCGATGGCCTGACAGAGGTAATTTCTGATCCAGAAAGCGCGGATGAAGCATCCGGCTACTGGAGCTTAAAACCATGCTATCCCTGTCATACCCTGGGCTTCCTGGAAAAGGAACCTTCAGATGCTGTTGCTGATTGCGAACTAAAGGATATTGATCTCAAAGAATGGAATCTGCTGGGCCTTCTGAATCCGGATCTGGATGCGGGAGGCCGCTTCCTGGAGTTTCGCATAAATGAAAGATGTAAGTCCGGTGCATTGCGAATCGTCACTGGCAATGAGAGGTTACTCTTTGCGGAGTCCACTCTGGATCCCGGAATTTATCTCATTGTGGCAGATGCATCCCTGTTCTCTTCTCCTGTCTCTACGAAGGCTACAGCTCTACAGGAAGATGCCGGACTGCGCAGGGTGGCTGCAGGCGAAAGAATTGAGCTTCTGGACCTTACATCAGGCGAATCCAGATTACTGAAGAATTCAGACAATAGATCCCACATCCAGGGAAGAAATCCCCATCCGGGCCCGGCTCGCTCCATTCACTCCCATCAATCAGCTTCCTTTCACTCCTTTCATCCGCCCTATTGTGCAGGACTAATCGCCGATCTATGCAGCAACGGACTTCATGGCATGAGCCCTGGGTATGCAGTAAAATCGCAGCCCCTGCCCAGGTTTCAGCTGGATGAATTACTGCCTGCCGGTACTTCCAGTCCAGAAGAAGAATTCCTGGAGTTTCGCAACACATCTCCCTACTCCGATTTAAGATATATCGCAGGACAAATTAAGATTCACCTGGAATCAGAGAATCGAGATTATCAGTTTGTCCGCGGGCTGCCAAAAGCATCCGCCGGTCGATGGGCCATTATGCGAAACGGAAGCGATTGCTACGCCAATGCCGAATCTGTAATTCAATCCTCGGACTTTCGCATCCCCAATGAACCGTTTCAATTGAAGATTGTACTGGAAGCCATCCTTTCGAATGGCACCGGCTGGAATAAGATATTGCTGGATCGCTGGTTTGGTCCTGCTTACCAGGATCGCACGCATTCTCATCTTGCGGCAAACGCTCTCGAGAATGGAAGTATCTTCAAGCAGCATGCAGAATCCAACTGCCACAACTCCAGTCCTGGACAACCGGGTCACTATCGCCCGGAATACTCTCTCATGGGGTTGCACCGTTTAAGACTTCGATGGCTGGGCGATTCCCTGGCCCATTTTAGACTGGCACAGACTGGAGCAGACGGGGCCACAGGTTCCGTCCATGAGCGCTGGATCTCTCCCGGAATTTCAGATCTTCTTTTCAGCGATGAATGGGAAGGTATCTCTTCTATTATATCTGTGGAGCACCTGGAAAGCGAATCCAGTCCTCCTCTAAAGCAAGGTGGGCCGAACCGAAGCAAGGGCTCGCCCAGAACCACAGTCCAGGAGTACAGACTCTGGCACGCATCCGGACCGGACAGCAGTTGCACTGTTCAAGCTGTACACAGCAGCGCTCCGGAATGGATTCGACTGTGCTTTCCGGAAGGCGCCACAGAAGGATTGAGACTGAGCATAGAAGATGATAACTCCATAGATTCGCTGGTACCTGCATCAAAAAGAATACCCGTCCATGCCATTGAAGCCTACGAATCCAGTATTCAGCCCAATGAATGTGCTTTGATTATTGATCCAGATGTTTCCCCAGAATTCATCCTTAACCTGGACAAACAGAGGGATCGGTTGTGGTTAATGCCTGAGACGGGCGCAGCCCTGGGCAATGGTCTTCGATCCGATGAGGGATTTCGCATTCGGATAGAATCCGGGAACGAATCTACCGCCACATCGAGTCATTCTGTTCTCTGTACATTTGGAAACTGGCTGCCTGCGGAGGATCAGGGATTCTCAGGAAATGAATACCATAGAAAGCCCGGAACGTTTCAGGATTCTCCGGAAAACTATCGCACCTCCGGTTTTCGCTGATGTCTAGCCGCGGCAACCCTGGAGCCTTGAATTCGCGCTGTGGCCTGGACTTCCGGGCCTGGCTTCGCTATTCAACCCTTTGCACCCTACTTCTTATAGCGCAATATCCTCTGCCTCTCAATGCAGAAACGGCCACGGATCTTTTCACTGCAGCTGAAATACTACATGCATTTGCGGGCGATCCGGAAAAGGGCTACAACTATGGCGATTCCCACAGGAATCTCTTCGGCGGACTGCGCCTGGAAACCAGGAGTAATGCGGATGCGGTTCTAATCTACGGAGTACAGGCCAATATCGCATTCAACCTGGGACGATCTACTATGGACCATCCGGCCATGCCGGCACCGGAAAAAAGCCGCTATGTCGAGTCCCGAAGAGAGCCAGCTCCAGGGCCTCAAGATCGGCGGGAAAGTATGGATTCCCTTTCCCATTCCGAATCAGGGCATTCGAATGCCCTGATTCTTCGCACCGGTGAAATATTCGCCGGTTTAAAGCAGCGACTTCCGGACATCCTGGGCGTCCTGGGTTCCAGGGCCCGGCCCTCTGTTTCGGTGGCGCTTGGCCGAAGTTACTGGAGAGACAGCTTTCAGGAGTCGCTGCTGGCCAACGTTGGCTTCTTTCCAGGCCTACATATTATCTGGGATTCCGATGGCTATGGCAAAGCCACACTGTCCCCGGCCTATCTTTTGGATGGTGCCGTGTCCGGGAATAACCCGCCTGGCCTGGGGAGCCGCAGCCAATCCGGGATCCTGGCGCGAAACTCCCTGGATAGTAATCGGTACGGAAGCTCCGCCTTTTATACCGTGGGTAGCACGTGGCAATTCGGCTTTGGAGTTCGCAGACATTCACTGAGAAAGAATGCCAGACTGTATCATCCAGGTGTCCTTAACTATATTCACTTCTTCGCAGGCTATCGGGGAGATCGATTAAGGGCAGGCCTGGGATTTTCCAGAGTAACCGGAGAGCTTCAGAAGGCCAGGCGAACCCGGGCCGAGAAAAATCAGGATGGATTCGAACCAATTCCCCGGCCCGGCGGTCCCAGGAAGGAGCTTTCGCTGGATATCTCTGCGGCAGAGCTTCATGGAACAATAGAATGGAAAGAGGATCAGTGGAGCCTGGGATTTTCCTTCTTTCTACCTGAATCCAACTTTGAAAAAGATGGCAACACAGACATCGGCTATATCCATCCAGGTTCGCCTCCATACCTCAACGAATTGAGCCGCTATTTTGGAATTTCCAGCGGATTTCAGCTGTGCAATCGTGTTCGCTACTGCTCGGAGATCAAGTTACCGTCCAGAAACCTTTACGCAAAATTACAGCTGCGATTCAAGTTTCTATGGAACGGCTACAACGCCTCATTAATCGCATTGTACAGCAGTGCCAGGATTCAAAGGGGGCAAGGCGTCCAGAATTCCGTTCCGGACAGAGAGGCCCCGGATTACCTGGAGTGGCAGTTCCGAATAAAGAAATCCTGGGACTTCTTGAGAAGGGGAAGCTTATCGATTAACTACGGCCGTATCTATATTCGAAAGACCAGGCCTTCCAGAGCGTTCGCGGAGTATTTTCGCATTGGACTGGATATTTCGTTGTACGATTCCACAGAAAAAGACGGTGAAAGATATTTAGATAAGCAAGAAGAGAATGCAAGAAAAGCGAAGGAGAGCCTGAATGAATAGCGAAGGAGTGCATGAGTGAAAAGTACGAAAATTGGTGCCCACACAGGAAGTATCAAGCGCGGAGCTCAAAAAGAATTACCGGTCCTGCACAGGCTGGCTATCGATTCGTCGAAGATAGCCCGATTCCTTATCCCTTCCATGCTCGCTTTTCTTTCTTTCTATTGCAATTCGCCCAATAGCTCCAGAGAAAAGCTGATCTGGCCGCTGGTGCGACAAACCGTAGAATTCACTCATCCTTCTCCGGTGGCCTCCATGGAAAGCAAGCTGAGAATAAAGAGACGGATTATTCGCTGGATCAATGAATCATCGGATTCAATTCTGATTCTGGCTTATGGACTGAACGATCGAAAAATCATTCAAGCTCTAACGAAGGCCCGCCAGAGAGGAGTTCAAATTCGAATCATTCTATCTCCTGAAAAAGACTATGTGGCCCTGAAGAATTCGAATCTAACTCTGGAAGTGCGTAATGGATCTGGATTGCAGCATTTGAAGGCCATGCTCATTGATCGGCAGAGGATGGTTTCTGGAACCGGTAACCTCACGCGAAGCGGATTGTATTATAATAACAATGCATTTCTCTTTTTGAATTTTCCTCGGAGGCACGGAGAAAAAATCGCAGATCGCCTGCTGCATCCCAATGAGCGAAGGCCCTTTTTAAAGATTCCTGGAATCACCATGATCTTTTCGCCAGAAGGAGGCGAGCTTATTCAGCACGTACTTGCCCGCAACATTTTCAGGGCTCGATCCACAGTCCAGTTTATGATGTATCGATTCACAGATCCAGTTCTTTCGGCCCTGCTCTATAATCGTGCGAGAAATGGAGTATCGGTACAGGGAATCCTGGACGGCTCGGGAAACCATCTCCCCGGTCGAGCCGCACCTCAGGAATATTACTACGATGCAGGACTGATTCCGTTCTCTTTGAGTCTGGATGGAAACGAGAATAAATATCAGGCCAGCGATGGCATCTATCATGGGGGCCATATGCATCAAAAGACAGCCATCATTGATAGAAGGGTTTTTACCGGTTCCTACAACTGGAGTATGAGCGCTCGAAATCAAAATCGAGAAATACTTTTTATTCTGGATTCTTCGGCTATTGTTCATCGCTTCCGGGCTCGGTTCGCAGAGCTTAAATTACAGAGTCGTCCCATGCCAAGGCCGCCCCGGGGCTCTTCGCATCGCACACCAAAGATCCGAAGTGGCACCATCTGTATGGACGAATCCAATCCTGTGTATTCGTTGCATGGTAAAGGGCCATTCTTTCATGCGCTGGAATGGGAAAAAGGAAGCTCTTCGGGAGATTGCCTTAACTCCGAAAAAGAAGCAGTGGTAAGCTACGCCAGCGCCGGCCCGTCCCGGGGAAAAGATTACTTCATTTATAACTTCAATGATTATCTAATTCAAGGTGATGGAAGCACTCATACCATGAGCCATTCGCAAGCGGTGCACGGACCGGAGAAGGCGACCCGGGTTTCACAGTCTTTCTGCATTTCAAGGCCCTGCAAGAATGCTCCTGTAAACAGAATCGATCTGGATGATGGTTGGATCCGCTTCAGCGCCACCTTTGATGACAGCAAGGATGAAATGCAATTGTTTGTCCTGGGTCGCAATCGATGGTATGCCAGATCTATCCAGAGAAAAGGCCCGGGATTCTACAGGATGGATCCTCTTCCTGAGCAGGATCTGCTACTATTCTTGAATAACGGCAGGGAATTTGCCACCTGCATACTGTACGGCGCCATGGATCCTGAAATACAGAGATATCTGCAATTTTTCTCTTTTTATGGAAGCACTTTGAACTGCATCCAGGCAGAAGGAAGTAGCTGATGAGCAGCGTGATTCGGTCCGACACTATAAATGTGAGCCGTTCTCTTCTCAGAGCATCCTATTGGATCGTAGTTCTTGCACTTCCCACCTGGATTGTTGCCAGCCCGGATCCGGCCCATAATCGGAGCAGAATTACAATTATGGCCACTTCAGATTTCGCTGGATCCTTTGAACTAAACGATGAGGGTTCCAGAGGCTGGTCTGTGCTGAAGACCTATTCGGACAATGTGAAGCGAAATCGCAGAAATGCAGCCTCCAGAGCATTTCTGCTACATACCGGTGATCTTACAGGACTGAAATTGGATCCCCATAACCAGGAGGATTTCAACCAGGATTCCAGAGAGCCGGTGTCAGATTCGATGAATTCCAGCGGCACCAACGAACGGGAAAATACTTCCGATGCAAACACCAGGTTGACAAGATCGGAAAATGCAAATTCCAGCGTTGCCGGCGAAAAAGACAATTCCGATACGCCGAAACCCGAATCGAATCCCGCTGTCGATCTACTAATTCGCAAGGGGGTGGACCTCATGCAGTATACTGGCTTCGATGGGGTGGCCATCCAGGAAAGTGAAGAAAGAGCACTGGATAATGCACTTCTGTGGTCCTCGCTACTGCGTTTCGAATACAGGCAGCCGGAATCCTTGAATGAAAGAAGGTCTACGGCATCGCACAAGATTCTTACCGGACCAGATACATTCGTCTGGATCACAGCCATAGAGCCAGCAGCAACATTGCAGGAACTGGACTCACAGATAGAACAGTTGCGCCAGGAAATATACCGCAACCGGGCCGCGAATCTAATCGTATTGCTTTTTGCAGGTAACAGACGGGACTCTCATGATGAAATGGAGGCATTCCAGCGAATCACCCCTGAACAATGGATTGCCAACTTCACAAAGGAACCCTCCGGCAATGTATTTCACCCTCTGGATCCAGCGGCCTCTGATTTTCCCTCGGACAGGATCCTTGTGCTTATGCCCGGAAAAAGAGCCTTCTTTCGAACAGTGAATGGCATGACCGTTTGCAGGATTCCGGCCGGAGAGATATGTCAGATCGAACTGGATTACCGGGGCAATCGAAAGTCCATAACACAGCACTGGATTGGATTCCAGGAAGCACTGCGAAACTCCCGGTTCATTCCTGCCGATCCCGGAATGCAAAAAATTCTACGAAACAAGTAATTTTTACTTGTACTCTCAACGGAACCCTCCGATGCTAGAGGTCGGTGAAAAATCTGCACTGGAAAGGTGATCGTTTCTTTCTGGGACTCACTGGATTGCCTGGCTCCGGAAAATCTGCGGCCAGAAGCATTCTTGAAAAACTGGGATGCAGGGCCCTGGATGCAGATGCTCTGGCCCATGAAGTCCTGGATGAGCCAGATACCATGGATGCACTGAAAAACATCTTCGGCGAAGAGGTGCTGGAAGACGGAAAAGTGGATCGAGCAGCTATCGCGAAGCGAGTCTTTGGAAACAAAGATTTGCTTCAGAGGTTAAACAACCTGGTTCATCCTCGAGTGCGAGAGCTGGCCAGAGAAAGAATGAATTCTTTTCCCGAAGGAAGCATTGTAGTCTATGATGTTCCTCTGCTTTTTGAAGCAGGTCTGGAGAAGGAGATGGATGCCAGCCTGGTTGTCGATGCAAGTTTTCCCACTCGTCTCAAACGAGTGGAATCCAGGAACTGGACCGAAGAACAACTTCGCTCCAGGGATCAGCATCATTTTCAGGACAAGCCAGATCGTGCAGATTTTGTGATTAGCAACGAGGAAACCCTGGATGAGCTGGAGCGGCAGCTGCAGGACTTGCTGAAAAATATCGAGGCGGCCAAGAAATGAAACGAAGAGTATTCTATGTAGTAAATCTTGATAAAGGAAGGATCCTGGCCCTGGGATTGTTCATCCTGGGCACCCTGGTGCTTTCCTTTTCCACGGGATACCGCTTTGGAAATACTTCAGAAGCGGCCTCGGTGCATCCAGCAGACGAATCTCTGCAACCGGATTTCAAAGAACCTCAATCCTTTGATGATCCCACTATGGACGAGTCGGACTCCACCAATCCTGAGTCCCTCAGTCTGAATTCCATTTCCGAAGAGGAACCTGGAAAACGGACAGAAGACAAGGACAGGAAAAAGGGCGAATCGGACACTCGCAATGATCTGGCCCTGAAATCCACCGAAGCTCCCCGGCCGGAAAAGAAATCCAATAAGAATTCGGTGACCTTCTCCGACATTGCGCGCAAAAACGATAAGCCAGCCAGGACGGAAGTAAAAAAAGAAAAGCCTGCGCCCAAACCAAAGCCAGAGCCGGTTCGAAAACCTGCACCAGAGAACAAAGAAGTGGCCCGGAAGGAATCTCCAAAAAAAGAGGAAAAGAAGCCTCAGAAAATGTATACTCTGCAAATGGGTGCGTTTAGCTCCAGAGGAGCTGCGAACCGGATGGCGGAACAGATTCGCAAGGAAGGCCTGCAACCATATGTGGTAACATCCGGCGATCTGCATCTAGTTCGCCTCGGACGCTCCAAAACAAAGAGTGGACTTACGGCGGAAGAAAAAAAATTGCGAGCCGCAAAGTTTCGGCCCATTACAGTCACCGTTGGTCAATGAGTTAAGGGATTCAGTTTTCCGCTTGTCACCACAGCGGCTCTGACGACCAGATACAACAACGTGACTCCAGAGATAGGACAAGCTCAGGCTCTGGTTGTAAGGCAGACGATCAACCGTCTGGAGGAAACCTATTCGGATTTCATCCAGGAAAAAGGATTCGACCGTATACCTGAATTCTTTCGGGAACACCTGTACTCGCCTCCAAACAAAAATCAAAGAGATGCGGCTCTTGAGAATCTCTATGAGAAATTGAAGTCCGTTACCGGGCCGGAGATGACACAGAACATCCATAATTTGATCGTTCTGATTCAACTCACCGATGAACTGGATGCTGCTGCAGCCAAAAAGCTAATGGAAGGACCGCTGAAAGGCAAATCTGCCGACGAAATCGCGGAAGCATCTATTACTACAGAACAGCTCAACCATTGTATAGGTCAGGCAGGTTGGTGGGAAGACAGGCATCGTCAGGTTGATATGATTGGTGATACCCTGAAGTTTTTCTTCACCCTATCCAAACTCCCTCTGGTAAAGCTGGTAATGGCCCCCATACGTGTGGCTGCATCTCTGGTAGGTGCCGGGGAACTGGTGGACACCATGGAAACCGGCTATCAAATTTCGCGGAACATCAAAGATATGAAGCCCTTTGTGGATGCTTTTTCGGAAAGGGAGAAAGCATTGCTGGAGCGTTTGCAGAAAGAATATTCTTGATTCGTCTACCGGGTAGCGGAACCTTCTTCCATGACCGCTGCGTCCGACAAAAAAAGCATACCAGCCCGCCGGAATTCCAGCTCAATCAATCGAAACAATCCCAGTCTATTTTTTAACCGGGAGCTTTCCTGGATCCAGTTCAATTACAGGGTACTGGAAGAAGCCGGCCGAAAAGACAACCCCATGCTGGAGCGATTGAAGTTCATTGCTATCGCAGAATCCAACATGCAGGAATTCTTCATGGTTCGTGTAGCAGGTCTGAAGCAGGTTGTGGCTTCCTCGGTAAACGAGATTCAGCTGGATGGTCATACTGCAGAAGAGACTTTGAAGCAGATCCACAAAGAAGCCCATGCCATGGTGGCTCTTAAGTACGATCTGCTGAAGGAAATTACCGATGGCCTGGCCGAGCTGGGCATTGCTATAGTCCAGAACAGTCAGCATCTCAAGCAGCATGAAAGAGAGTTTATTCAGGAATTCTTTAACAAAGAATTGTTTCGAGTACTGACTCCGCTGGCCATCGATCCTTCGCATCCATTTCCCAGGATTTTGAACGGTCGTCTCAACCTGGCAGTGACCCTGAAACGCAAGGACCAGAAGGACAAGCAACGAGATTCCTATGCTATTGTAGAAGTACCTACGGTATTGCCTCGATTCCTGGAGCTTCCGGTGGATCCAGAATCAGAAGAAAGCAACACCAGAAGACTGATTCCGCTGGAAGAAGTGCTGAAGCTGCATGCCGGAGACTTGTTCTCAGGCACAGAAATTGTATCTATCCATGGATTCACCATCGTACGGAATTCGGATCTTTCCATCGAGGAAGTATCTTCAGATAACCTGCTTTCTACCATCGAAGAAGAACTGAAGAACAGAAAATGGGGTGAAGCGGTACGAATGAACTACCGTAGCGGAATGCCGGACAACATTCGTAGCTTCCTGCGAGATAGGCTGGATCTGAAGGATGAAGAACTATATGAAAGGCCTGGATTCCTGAATCTTTCAGATCTAATGGAAATCTATGCAAATACTTCAGAAAGAACCGATCTACGAGACAAGCCATTCATCCCCAAAAATCCAATCACCCTGGATAAGCCGCGAAAGATCTTTTCTGTAATACGAAAGAAAGATATATTTCTACATCATCCCTTCGATTCGTTTCAAACCGTTCTGGATTTTCTCCAGGCGGCTGCAGTGGATCCACGGGTGCTGGCAATCAAACAAACTCTGTATCGCACCAGTGGAGATAGTCCCGTGGTGCAGTCATTAATTCAGGCTGCAGAGAACGGAAAACAGGTAACTGCACTGGTGGAGCTAAAGGCCAGATTCGATGAAGAACGAAATATTGTCTGGGCCCGGGAAATGGAACGTCACGGAGTGCACGTAGTATACGGGCTGGTGGGCTTGAAGATTCATTCCAAGTTGCTGCAGATTGTGCGAAAGGAAGAACAGGAAGTTAAATCTTACGTGCACATTGCCACCGGAAACTATAATCCAAGTACGGCAAAACTATACACAGACACAGGAATCATTACTGCAGATCCAGAAATCAATAACGATGTAACCAACCTGTTTCATACTCTTACCGGATACGCAACTGTGCCCAGACTCTCCAGGATTGCAGTGGCTCCAATTAACATGCGAGAGACTCTCACCAGGCTCATTACCCGGGAAATCCACAATGCAGAAGCCGGAAAGCCGTCCGGGATGCGTTTGAAGATGAATTCACTGGTAGACCCGGATATGATTGTCCTTCTCTATCGCGCATCCAGGGCAGGAGTAAAAATCGATCTCAGTGTTCGCGGTATCTGCTGCCTTAAACCCGGAATTCCGGATCTGAGCGAAAACATACGAGTGGAAAGCATAGTCGGCCGATTCCTGGAACATAGTCGAATCTTCTACTTTGAAAACGCAGGAGAGCCCAGAATCTACATCTCTTCCGGCGACTTTATGCCGCGAAATTTAAATCGCCGCGTAGAAGTGATGATGCCGGTGGATGATGAAGATATTAAACAGAAAATGGTGGCCATCCTCAATGCGGTGTTTAGAGACAATCATAACGCCAGACGACTTCAGTCGGATGGTACCTATGTTCCGGTAAAGCCGGAAGGAAATGAGCAGCGGTTCTCTTCCCAACGCTTCTTTCGGGAAGAAACCAATCGCGAATTTCAGGAAAAAGAGAAGAACCGTGCTGTAGAAAGAAAAAAGATCTTTCAACCGCTTATGAATCCGGAAGAGGATCTTCCCCGGGAAACTTCGATTACAAGAGAGATCCCGGAAGCCCAGCCCGTAGAGCCGGACTGAAAGAGTGATTTGGATTTATCCGCGTGCGGCGAAACCCTACTAGAATTAGACCCTCCGAGCCCAGGGGCCGACCCGGATAAGCGATTAAATCCGCCTGGAAAGAGTCAAAAAGTGACCCGGGCCAGATTCAAACAAAGAAAAATAGGCTATTTCCTGCTAAAAAGAGCAATGCGCGAATCTCCGAATCTGCGATCCAACCTCATAGCCTTAGCTCCACACTGACAGCCTTAGCTCCACTCTCACAGCGCATAGCTCTACACTACTCCCCCTTGCAGGCACGATAAGCGGCGCGACAACCTTCCAGGGCGTCTTCGTTCCCGGCAGCGCTGGAAATACATGATTTAAAACTTTTCGCGCAAGCATTGGCTGCTTTCTGTCTGCTGGTGCAGCTTTCGTTGGATTTTCGGCATCCCTCCAGGCAGCTGTTATACGCATTGGCTCCTTTTCCTGTATCCGCAGCATTATCGCACTGCTCAACGCAGGCCTGATTGCTCGCTTCGCAACCGTAGTCCGGACCTTCGGCGACCAGATGCGAAACTGAAAGCAATAACAATAAAGCGATAAAAGAAAGAACTCTACAAGTATTCATTTCAATCTCCTGAGGGGTATCTGAAAACCGGCCTGCGGCCGCAGGTCAAACCAAAAAGCGATCTGATTTTGCTTTCGCCGGTCTCTAAACATGATTTAGCTGAAATTGAGATTGTATATGAATTGCAGAAATTAGCCGACTTTGTTCCGGCGGACCATCTGCAGGTAGGCGCTCGCTGAGTCTGAATCAATTGCTAACTTTGGAGCAGGAGCTGAGTTCGGGTCGCCTGCTAATTTTGAGACAGAATCTGAACTCGGGCCCTGGTCACCTGGCAGGTAGCTTACCGGAGTTGCGGCTATTTTTCACAACGGTTCCTGGCCGGTTATTTCTTACCAGCCAGCTCCAGAAAATTTGTGGCCAGTTCTCTAACCTGAGAAGCCGCATGTTTGCGCTGCTCTGCGGTCATGGATGAATCGAGATCCAGAACTGTATCATAGAAAAGACTGCGATTTCTATACACTGCATTCCTGTAAGTAGCCGGATAGAGCGATTCCCAGCTAAACAGATACTGTTTCAAGAATGTATCCAGCTCATCATGGCCTCCCGCGCCTTTCTTTAGAAGAGACATCAGCCTGGTTTGATTCATGCGCCTGTAGGCCAGATACAGACCTGCAGTATCGGTACTCTGTGTGGTGTATCTTTGAATTCGTTTACGTTGCGAATCGCTCAGGTTGCCCAGAAAGAACTCAAAGAATTCAAGATTGGATTCCAGCCTGTCCTGGAATCGTTCCGAAGCAGGGCGGGACACCTCTTCTGCCAGTTCTTTATTGTATTCGCTGATAAGTTCCTGCTGGCGGCCAATTAAAGAAGAATCAAATCCCTTGAGAAATCGCGAGGCATCCGGATAGATCCTTTGAGCCAGTCGGATCCTGGACTGTCGCATCTGTCCATAGATGTATTCCAGATCGCTTTTCTGGAGTCCTCTCTCAATTCGCGTGGCCAGGTCCTGAGATACCACTGCGTATCTGGGGAGCTCTCCGTAACGGTGCCATCTGTAATGATGTTCGATCCTGGAATCTATGTACTCTTCCTGATCATCGGTCATGGCCAGGTAGCTATCCATTCTGGACTGAATCAATGTATCCAGATTCCTGTAAAAAGTCTTGAATACGAATCCAGAGCAGTTTGCAGATGCAAGGCCCAGCGCCAGGATCAAAGCCAGACGGATTATAAGATTTAAGCCAGATTCCGTGGCCGAATTTCTACGTGTGGTCATGTTATCTTTTCCTCAGAAAACCGTCCCTTCTACCCGGTGTTCGCCGCTCAAACAACGAACTGCATAAATTATTTGAATCCAGAGAGCCTGGATTGAACGGAGTAGAAATCTGGACTTCTAAATAATTTGTATTATTGAAGGGTATCCGGCCACTGTTTTAGCACCCTTGAGTGGGCGGGCCGGGGCCGTCAATTGCGCCATTCTGGCCGTCATTGTCTATCCGGTAGCGCTGCTGGAATCGGCAACATTGCTGCCAGACCGGCGCTGCCGGAAAGCACAGGCCATGCCGGAAGATCAGCAAGGCCTGTCAGAGGTAATCTAGGCATCCATATCCCAGTATCCGGAAGGCTGGCTGTAAGGCGTGCCCTGGGAAAGGTATGCACTGTAGCTTTCCAGAAGCATTCTGCATTCGCTCTGAAAGCTTTCCATCTGTGCAAAAAGATACTTTGCGTTAGGATCTTCAAATTTGTCCTTGGTTTTCGCGAAGAACTCGGCTGCGTCTTCGTGTTCCCGGGTTGCCAGAGCCAGGGCATCCAGTTCATCCCCACCCGCATCGGCTTCTGTATTTCTGTCCAGCTTGGACATTAGTTTTTGAATAGAGCTACTGTTCAGATTCTGCACCTGGGCTGCCATCTTAAGATTGGGCAATGCTTCGCCCCCTTGAATCTGAGTATAGAGGTCAGAAACCATTTTTATATGGTCATCCTGATCCTCGGCAAGCTGATTAAAGATGTCCTTGACGGAACCTTCCTTCAAAGACTCTGCATTTCTCATGTAGAATTCGAATACTTTTTTCTCATGCTGAATGCAGGCTGCCACCGCTTCCAGGAAGCTGGTTTTCTTTACTGGTTTGTATTGACTCATGGCCGGATACTGACATTTCCCGCTGCTCCATGCAAGGCAAAAATGATTCGAAGATCAAAATCATTCCCGTTTACATGCTTTCCTGGCGGCGAACCCGAATTTTATTGTAGTCTAATTGGAAGAAAATGAAAGCAACGGATCGTAACTTTGCAAGCCTCATACTTGAGCCAGACTGGATCCGCCAATCCCTGCAGGCTCCACTACCGGGAAATAATGCTCATGCGCGCATGTCCGGTCGGGCGCCGCAAACCATGCAAATCCCGGAAGGCGCGGCGCAGGCTGCCGTAATGATCGCCTTTCTGGATGGCGCAACCGATGCGTCCAATGATCCGAAAATGCACAACGGACCAGACCGGACGATGGGCACAGGAATGGAACAATCTGATTCTGCTCCAGAAAGCCAGCCCGGGCCTGGCACTGAAGGGTCTGCCACCAATCCGGGCCGATTCCCCTTAATATTGCGACCTGGAAATCAAGGCCCCCACTCCGGTCAGATAAGCCTGCCAGGAGGGAAACGAGAACCGGGTGAATCCCTGGAAGAAACAGCGCTGCGCGAAACAGAAGAAGAAATTGGTCTGGATGCATCCAGAATCCAGGTACTGGGAAAGCTTACTCCTCTTTACATTCCGGTGAGCGGCTTTGCCGTTCATCCATTCGTAGGCTGGTTTTCCGATGCCCCACGGTTTCGCAGAGATCCTCTGGAAGTGGACGAGATTCTGTTCTACGATCTGCTACGCTTAAGCCATCCAGACTTTCGCACTGTATTCGATTTTAGCTACAATGGAACAAATTTTCAATCACCGGGCTTCAAGCTGGAGGACCGGGTGATCTGGGGAGCCACTGCCATGATACTGATGGAACTTACAGAGCATCTGCTATCCATAGCGAATCAGTAAAGTAAGCCCGGCTGTCCTGAAAGTCTTTCAGAATGCGAAAACCGGATCGGTCTGCCAGTTCGTTTATATCATCGAATGTGTATTTTTGACTGGTTTCTGTCTGGATGGCTTCAAAGGCCTGTAGCTCGGCTTCCATAGATACCAGGCTCACTGGATCCTGAATCTTTATCTTCTGGCAACACCTGGAAATGAGGAAGCTTTCCATCGCATGGTTTCTGGGGTTAAAAGCAGCATGATGAATGAAATTCTCCGGCTCTAGATTGCCATTCAGTTCACGATTCATTCTATGCAATAGGTTTAGATTGAAGTCCCGTGTGACTCCCGATCCATCGCTATAGGCTGGAATCAGGATATCAGGATCTTTTACCATATCAAAGCCTATGAGTAGCAAATCGCCTTCATGAAGGCTCATTCGAATTCTTCGCAAAAAATCCGCGGATTGCTCTATAGAGAAGTTTCCAATGCTGGAGCCCAGAAAAAAGACCACATGGCGATCTTCTCGGCCGGATAAATACTGCAATCCGGCTTCGTAGTCTCCTACCAGTCCGTGAAAGGAAACCAGCCCCTCCAGATTTTTCTGCAAGGGAGGCATTATTCCGCGGGAAATATCCACCGGGTAGTATCGAAATCCTGCATCGCGACCGGCCAGAGCTCTTAGAATATGATAGCTTTTGTGGCCATCCCCCGGGCCCAGCTCGATTAAGCCAAAGTCCTCTCCCAGGAGTTCGGAAATCTCCATGGCTTTCGTGGATAGAATTTCTCTTTCGCAGGAAGCCGGATAATACTCCGGAAGTTCCGTGATTTTCTGAAACAGCTGGCTACCTCTGTCATCGTAGAAATAGCGCGAAGGCAAGGTTCTGGGCCTCTCTTCCAGTCCACGGACTACATCGCGAAAGAATATCTGAGGTCCGGGCAAATCGTTGGAGTGATCCATCAGCTCCTGAATAGAAGAATCCAGGGTTTGCACGTCGGAGTCTGCATGGCCTGCACCGGCAGATAAACCTGCTGCCGGATTATGCAGGTAAGGATTTTGAAAATCAGCGCTGGACATCAGGCATCCTCCGCCAGTCTGACCCCACTCATCTGCCAGACACTGGAGGCAGGATAGAAATTTCGATAGGTTATACGACTGTGTTGAACGGGAGTAAAGTCGCAGGCGCCGCGAAGCACCATCTGGTCCATCATGAACTTTCCGTTGTACTCTCCCACTGCACCTGAAGCCGGCTGGAAACCCGGATAGGGTCTGTAGGCAGAGCCGGTCCATTCCCATACTCGACCCCATTGAAACTCCAGACCTTCCAGTGCGGCCATTCGAGCGGCCAGTTCCCATTCAGCTTCCGTAGGAAGTCGCTTTCCGTAAAAGCTGGCCAGAGCATCCGCTTCATAATAGCTCAAGTGCTTCACCGGCTCGTTCAGGTCCAGGTTCTTCCAACCATCAAGAGTCCACTGCTGCCAGTGTCCCTGCCCTTTACGCCAATAGAGAGGATGCGAAATGTCGTTTTCTTGAACCCATTGCCAGCCTGCAGACAACCAGTAGCGAAAATCGCGGTAGCCGCCGGATTCCATAAACTCCAGAAACTGAGCATTGCTTACCGGCCTGGAAGCAATCCAGAAAGGAACCTGATATACCGGATGCGAGGGAAACTCATTGTCATAGCCAAAGCCAGAGGCTCCATGTCCCAGAAAAGCAGGGCCACCGTATTCGAATAAGATCCCCTGCTCCTTGATGGATGCAGCTTCGATAAAGGGGCGAAGCATCTCTTTGTCATGTTCCGAATTGCCCACCAGCAAAGGCATACGAGTATGATACATGGTGGGGTCGTTTCGTTCCATAAGCCAGTTAACAGCGGAACCGGACAGTTCACTCAGGCCCGGGGGCACCGCAGTTCCGTAGACTGGATTCAACGGATGGCAAAAGAAGTTATGTTTGATGTCCATCAGTAGCAGTTCCTGGTGCTGCTTTTCATGATGGATTCCCAGTTCTATCAATTGTAGTAATTCGTTTTTCTCGTTGGTGGTAAGAGGCGACGAATCCATTCCAACTTTAACGTCCGCGGCCGCGCCGTTCTGATCCCACAGCTCTTTTAACAACTCGCTGATTCTATGATCCACATACGAACGATAGGCATGAATTTCCTGCACCGTGGGACGGCTCAAAAGACCGCGGTTTGACTTTTGAATTCGATCTCCGGCGGATTCATAGTAGGAATTGAAAATGAATTCAAAGCCGGACTCAAAGGCAGTATATTCCGGACAGAATCTCCGCAACAGGAAGGTTTCAAAAAACCAGGTAGTATGCCCCAGATGCCAGGAGGGAGGACTGACATCGGGAGAACTCTGCACCACATGGTCTTCGATAGTCAGAGGCTGGCAAATATCCAGCGTAGTTTTTCGCGTTTCCAGGTACCAGTCCAGTAGCCACTGAACTGCTACCGGATTCGCTTCTGCAATCATACTGTCTCCAGTGTTACCTTGATGCCATGACCATCCAGATCCAGATCCAGGCTTTTACCTTTCCCGGGCTGCTTCTGAACGATGGTTGCCAGGGCTTCGCTCTGAATGTAGTCACTGTGCTCTTCAATGGCACGCATCAAATCCTCATCCTCTGTTTGAAGATGCAGGGAAATCCTATCGGTGAGCTCAAGTTCGGACTGCTTTCTTAGCTCCTGCACGTTTCGCACAAGATCCCGAATCCAACCCTCGCGAATCAGCTCCGGCCCGGGATTTGTGTCCAGGGCAACCAGCATTCCATCGCCTTCTACACCGGAAGTTCCCTCTTTCGACACACTTTCGATGAGAAATTCTTCTTCCATAAAATCTTCTTTTCGATCTCCAAGGTCGATGGTTACACTTCCCTTTCTCAAATTTCTTGCCAGGGATTCCTGATCGCAATTCTGCAGATGCGATTGCAGTTTTTTGATATCTGGACCCAGCTTCTTTCCCAGAACCGGCAGGTTCGGTCGCACACGATAGGATAGAATGCCGGCAGAATCACTCAAGAATTCCAGTTCCTTTACGTTGAGTTCCTCCAGAAGTACATCTTCGTTCTTCTTTAAAGGAGCTTTCCATTTCTCCGGACAATGAAGCATAAGCTTACTCAATGGTTGCCTTACCTTTAGACCGGACTGCTGACGGGCGGAACGACCAAGGGATGCTGCTTGAAGCACAAGATTGCCCTCTTCAAGAACTGACTCATCATAGGCTTCCTTAAGATCTGCCTTTGGCCAGGAAAGTAGATGAATACTACCTGGAGCGCCAGGGGCATCCGAAAAAACCCTGAGATACAGTTCTTCGCTCAAAAAGGGCACGAATGCGCTGAGCATCTGGAGAATACCCAGAATGCATTGCAGCAGTGTTTCAAAAGCGGCGAATTTGTCTGCGTCCAGTTCTCCTTTCCAGAAGCGGCGTCTATTTCTGCGAATGTACCAGTTGGAAAGCGAATCACAGAACTCTTCGATGGCTCGACCTGCTTTCAGACAATCATAGTTTTCCAGACTGTGAGTTACTTCCTGCACCAGCTTCTGATAACTGGATAAAATCCAGCGATCGATTTCCGGTCTGTCTTTGAAGGCAGGAGCGCCTTTAACTTCAACCGTTCCATCCTTGCGAAGGGATGGCTGAATTCCGTCTACCTTTGCATACATTCGATAGAATTCCAGGGAATTCTCCAGCATGTTGAAAAAGCCGTTAACCTGACCTACTGTATCTTCTTTCGTCCCGGGATGACCCACACGTCTGGAATTACCTGGAGGAGCTCCGGTGAGAAAATACCAGCGAATAGCATCGGCACTGTGAATGGTAAATACCTCTTCCGGAGAAACCGTATTGCCCTTGCTTTTGGACATTTTTTCGCCCTTCGCATCCAGGACATGCCCCAGGCAAACCACGTTCTTATACGGTGCCTGCTGCGAAACCATGGTAGATATGGCAAGCAGCGTGTAGAACCATCCTCTGGTCTGATCCACCGCTTCGGTAATAAAATCTGCAGGAAAGTATTTATTGAATTGTTCTTCGCCACGAACGGGATATCCCCATTGCGCGTACGGCATTGCTCCCGAGTCGAACCAGCAATCCATTACTTCCGGCACCCGGCGAAACTCCTTGCCACTTTTTGCATCCGTCCAGGTAATTTCATCGATGTAGGGACGATGTAGATCTTCTTTCTTGAGTTTCTTGCCCGAGACCTTTTCCAGCTCTTCTACAGAACCAATCACTACGATTTCGCCTTCTCCATCCGTCCAGATAGGAATGGGTGTGCCCCAGTATCTTTCTCTGGAGAGAGCCCAGTCCCGGTTGTTTTCCAGCCACTTGCCGAATCGGCCTTCCCTTACATGCTCCGGAACCCATCTAATGCTTTGATTGTTGTCGATCAGTTGCTTTCGCACGTCTGTTGTGCGAATGTACCAGGCATCCTTTGCATAGTACATTAACGGAGCGCCGGTTCTCCATCCAAAGGGATACTCATGTTTGTATTTTTCCGATCTCCAGACTTTGCGATCCTTCTTAAGGTCCTTGACAATCTCTTTGTCTGCTTCTTTAAACATCTTCCCCTTGTAGGGGCCATCGGCGAACTTTCCATCCAGTCCCACAGCAGCCACTACAGGTAGATCATGGGTCTGCCCCACCACCAGGTCATCGGCTCCGTAGGCAGGAGCAATGTGCACGATGCCGGTTCCGGTATCCATCGTGACGAAATCCGCACTTACGGTATAATGACTCTTCTGCTCCACTCCTTTTAGAGCGAATTGAAACAACGGCTCATAGGAAAGCCCTACCAGCTGCTGGCCTTTGAATGTTTTCAGGATGCGGGCCTTTTTTTCCGCCCCTCGCAAAACCTCGGCCATCAGTTCTTTTGCGCAAATGAACTGTTCTTTTACAGTGTTTGACTTGCCGGACTTTTCAGTGGCATCCGTCGTCGCGTCGCCTTTTACCTCGGTCTTCGCCTTTGCATTGCTTTTTGCATTATCCTTAGATTTGCCTGCGACATCGTCCTTCCCTTTCTTCCCGGACTTTTTGTTCTTTTTGTCGCCTCCGGCGCCTTCGCTTCCAGGCTGCGGAGCCAGCCCATCTTCCGGAACGTCCAGTTCAAAAAGAACATACTCGCTTTCTGAATGCAGAGCCAGTGCAACGTTGGATGGCAGAGTCCAGGGAGTGGTGGTCCAGACAAGAAATGATGCCTCTCCATTATTTTGAATGAATTGATCGTCCAGAATGCGAAAGCGAACTGTAAAGGAAGGATCCTCCACAGTTTTGTAGCCCAGAGCCACCTCGGCATCGCTCATGGTCGCGCCCATCACCGGGTCGAATGGAACCACTCGATATCCAGAATACACCAGGCCTTTATCCGAGATTTTCTTGAACAACCCCCACACAGCCTCGATGTACTGATTGTCCATCGTGTAATAGGGATCATCCAGATCTACCCAGAAGCCCAGGCGCTCCGAGAATTCATTCCAAGCACCGACGTACTGTTGCACGGATTCGCGGCAGAGTCGGTTGAACTTTTCCAGTCCTACATCGGTTTCGATTTCGGACTTCGCCTGGATGCCAAGCTGTTTCTCTACCTCTCTCTCTACCGGCAGACCGTGGCAGTCCCATCCGGCCTTTCTGGGGATATGAAACCCCTGAAGTCCGCGAAATCGAATATAGATGTCTTTGTAGACGCGACTCAATACATGATGAATTCCCGGCTTTCCGTTTGCAGTAGGAGGACCTTCATAGAAGCAGAAAAGAGGACCATTTTCATTTTGCTTCTTATGCTTTTGATAGATCTGGTTTTCTTTCCAGTAATCCAGAATCCGCAACTCCGCCTGGGAGCGTTTGGAGGCTTTGGGGCTTTCGGACATAAGCCAGAAATCCAGGGGGCGGCTCTGCTTTCAACGGAAGATTGTCCTGCCTGTGGCCCTGGACCTCTCAGCAAGAAGGGCCATCCGATGTCCTTCCATGACCTGGTGCAAGATTGCATCCGCCTGCTGAATCCAATCCACAATCTGTTGAGTATTCCGGTTTTCGGTTCTTAACTTGCGCATCTGATCCAGGAATTCCGCGGATATGGCCCGATCTTCAGCAAGATGTCCGGCCTGATCGACCGTAACGGGAATCTTCTCACTTTCAGAGCTGCCATGAAGACGGAGGACCAGATGGCCTCCCTGGCCGAATCGGCCTTCCAGGGTTCCCGCACTTCCTTCAATGCGAATGGTGCGGGCTTCCTGGTATGAGTTACCATTCAAACGCATTATGGCGGTAACACCGTTTTCAAAGTGAATCACTGTATCTGCATGATCCGGTTGATCGGAGCCGGCGGTGTAAACACATCTACCGTAGGGTCCGGATTTCAGGGCTACCAGAACGGACTCTTGTGACACCTTTCCGGATACGATGGTGGTTGTAGGCCAGTAAGGCCAGGGGTACAGCTTGCGAAAATAGGGAAGCCTTCGAATCAGGCCCGGCCATCGCAGAGAAATCCGTGCCATCCAGGAAAGCCATCCGCGGGAGCGGGCCAACTCCCTTTTGAGCGGAAGCCCATCCAGATAGGTGCTACCGGCATGGAAAAGACAATCGCTATGAGGGCATCCATTCAGGCATCGATCGGTGGCCCCTGCAGGCGCTTTTTCCGGAAGAAAAGTATTTAGTTCGCCACTGCATTGTACGGATTTGAATTCGCTGCCTGCGAACCAGCCAATCAGATCAAAATCATGGCTGCACTTGGCCAGAAGCACAGGGCTGCTTTGCTTGCTTCGGCCCCAGTTTCCGCGAACATAGGAATGGGCAAAATGAAAGTAGCTAACGTTCTCTGCATGCAGGATACTGCGAACTTCCCCTATTCGATTATGCTCAATCAGCGTTCGAATTTTTCCAAAAAAGTCACTGTATCGCAGCACGTGACAGACCATGATCAGAGCATGGTTTTCCTTTTTACGCATCGATTTGATATGGCCCTGCATTCGATCCAGCTCAGAAACGCTCAGTCCCACCGGCTTTTCCAGAAGCACGGAGATTTCCCTTTTGGAAAACTCCATAGCCGGTTCCATATGAAACTGGTCAGGAAGGGCGATGACCACTGCATCCAGCCCCAGAGAAGATGCATTTTGAAGCAGATCCTTCCAGCGGGAAAACAGCCGGGCCTCTGGAGCATGGTTTGTCTGCAGTGCCCTGGCTCGCACGGAATCTGAATCTACAATGGCAACAATGCTGGCGCCTTGCGCGGATAAAAACCGGGCGTAGATACTTCCCCGGTCGCCAGCGCCCAGAATGGCAATTCTTACTTCTTCAGACGCTTTCTCTTTCATTGATCTCAATTCGCTCCGAGGCCTGCTACGTATCCGGGAATGATACCGGATCCCATGACTTCATGCCAGTAGCAACAAGTTCGTCTCATCCCTTCCTGTGCACCGAAAAATAGATCAAAGCCAGCATCGCACGGGGCCCATTCCCGGGCAAATTCCCGGTGAAACTCCGGGGGATTCTCCGATGCACTTTGAATCCGGTCCCGGCCGCAACAGAATTGTTTTGATGCCATAAAATATCCCCGAAAGGGCCAAAAATGGCCCTGTTTGGGCTCTGAGCTCCATTCCAGGGACGAATCCACAGCTCGGAGTACCGAAACCTATTTGACCCCACGGTGCCGCGGGAAAACAGTGATAGTAAATTCGTAAACTATTGCTTCAAAGAATTACAGGATTCCTATGACCCAGCAGACAGCCAATTCCGCGGAAACGCAAACCGATCCATTGTATACACGAGTCATTTCGCAGCTCAACGAAGAGAAGCTCGCCAAGGACCTGACCCAGGTTCAGCTGAGCCGAATCAAACTCCTGGAGGAGATCGCCACTGAATTGCCTTCCTCCAGCCGAGGGGCAGAGATTCGATCGCTGCTGGAAGAACATCTGAAGGAGAACGCATCTTCTCTGGCTGCCCGCTATATCATTGGAATCCAGGATCTGAGCGAAGACCGAAAAACCGGAATCGAATATCTGGGCGAGCTAATGCAGGAGTTTCAACGCGCTGCACGCTGGCCGATTGTAGATCATATCGCAGACCATGTGCTACAGGTAGATGAAAATCATAGAACAGCGCTACGAGCCAAGGTAGAATCCACCGAAAGGCTTCGAGGCAA
This sequence comes from Spirochaetaceae bacterium, assembly GCA_002729885.1. Classification (GTDB taxonomy): domain Bacteria; phylum Spirochaetota; class Leptospiria; order Leptospirales; family Leptonemataceae; genus UBA3465. The sequence continues at coordinate 11,950 of PBUB01000025.1, read as the reverse complement.
GAAAGAGCTGAAGCCCTATCTGGAAAGGCTGGCCAGCATAGATAAGAACAATCCAGACATCGCTCGCAAGTATGGTATGGCCATTCTGGAAGATGATCCGGATCGGGCTGTGGATTTCCTCAAAATGGCAGCGGAGTCCTATGTAAGACAGAGAGACTACAATAACCTGGAAGAAATCTGGCAGATCCTGGTGAGCAAGGCCTATCAGGACATTCCTTTCTTCGAAAAGCTGGAACGAATCCTGGCTGCCAATCGCGAGAAGACTCGCATCGCAGCCTATCTGGTGGGACTGGTAGAGCCTTTCCGCCAGGAAGAAGACTGGGACAACGTAATTCATATTTTAAAGAAGATTCTGCAATATGAGCCCAATTCCTCACGAGCTCGCTCCGATCTTGTGCGCGCCTATCGCAGCCGATACGAAAACCACTCATTGCTGAATGAGTTTCTGAAAATGTCGGATCTGACCAACAACCGCAAGCCTGTGGCATCGGCTGTGGCAAACTTCGAGAGAAACATTGTATTCGATACTGGCAACTACGTATACCACCGTACCAGAGGCGTTGGAAAGATCACTGAAATCGATTCAGAGAATGTAATCATCGACTTTAGAGACAATCCAGGACAGAGAATGAGTCTGCAAATGGCTATATCCAGTCTGCTGCCTCTGGAACCTTCGCATATCTGGGTTCGCTACTATGAGAATCCAGAAGAAATGAAGACTATCTTCGAAGAAGATCCCATTGATTTCTTTACCATCCTATTGAATTCATACAACAAGTCCATTACCCTGTCGGAGATTAAGTCCGAGATTGCCGGGCGATTCATCGATACCGGCGAATGGTCCAAATGGTGGAGCCGAACCAGAACCAGACTGAAAAAAGATCCTAACTTTGGATTCAATCCCAGAAAGAAAGATGAACTTCTTTTGCGAGAAAAGGAAGTAACCCTGGCGGAAGAACAGGAAGAAAAATTCCTGCATACTTCGGACTGGAATCAGAAACTGGAACTGGCCATGGAAACCCTGAAGGATCCGGATACCCGTTCCGCAGCCGAAACCTGCAGCCACTTCTATCTGGAACAGGAATCCAATAAGGACCTTACCAAGAGATTACATTCCTATTTCTTTCTTGAAGCAGCCCATGAGGCTTTTCCCGATATGGAGCTTTCCCGTCAGATTACAGTCGATCTGGTAAAGGCTGTATTCTCTGAAGAGACCGAAAAGACGTTGGTGAAGCTTTCTGCCGACACGCCGGTAACGGAATTCAAGCGCTCCATCGTAGATCTTGTTATTGAAACCCGACCGCAAGACTATCAGCAGATTCTTTCCAAAATCCTGTTCGAACTGCCCATCAAAGTGCATCGCTATATCATTGGTGAACTTAACAGACTGGGTCAGGTAGATACTCTGAAAGCCTTTGTTGAGAAGGTATTTCGCAAATATCGTGAGAACCCGGAAATCTTTCTGTGGGTGGCACGTTCCATCCTTTCTGGCCAGTGGACCTATCCCTGGATTCCAGCCAACAAAGAAGAAGTAATTCTGATGGTGTTTCGTCTTCTGAAACCTCTGGTTCGCATTGAATCCAAAGGAACTCGTCTAAAAAACCAGGCCATCGAAACAATCTTCGGTACAACGAACATCACCGTTGACTCCATCAAAGCCGGGCATCTGCCAGAGATTGTTGCCCAGTCCGATAGCGGCGTACTTCGCAGAATGGCAGCACTCTTTCGCGAGGTAAGCTATGTTCCGGATGCCCAGAAGGATAACTTCGAGGAGTATCTCGAAGAGATTCGCCCTGGATACAAATCGCAGGCAGCCAGCGAGGAAGACATCCAGGAAGAGAAGGAGCAACAACAGGATCTACATCTGATTCCGGATGCAGACACCATTCTCGTAAGCCCGGCCGGACTGGAACAAAGAAAGGCCTATCTGGATCAGCTCATCAACGTGGAGATGCCCCAGAACTCCAAAGATATTGGAGAAGCCCAGGAAAAAGGCGACCTTCGAGAGAACTCCGAATACAAAGCAGCTCTGGAACGCCAGTCTCAGCTCCAGGCAGAGATCAAGAAGGTGGACCAGAGCCTCAAGAAAGCAAAGGTCATCGATCCTGGAAGCGTTCGCACAGACATTGTCACCATTGGCGCAAAAGTCACCGTAAAAAACAGCGAAGGCGAATCCACGGAATACACGATCCTCAGCCCCTGGGAAGCGGATTCAGAAAAGAATATCATCAGCTACATTTCTCCTCTGGGCAAGGTACTCATTGGTAAGAAGGCTGGTGACAGAGCCCAGCTGGAATCCGGCGCAGAGTACCAGATCGAAAACATTGTACGGGGCATTTAGTCCGGACCACCGTCGTTTGCCTGAAATCTAGCGGCGGCCCCTGGCTACTTCGTAGGTGCGGGTCCCGGACCATTCGCCGGGCTCCCCGGCCAGGAATGCAGCCCAAATCAGGGCTGCATTTTCTTTTTGCGGCCCTGCTACACAAGGAATGAAAAATCAGTAGGGGCTTTCGCTTCCAGGTTCAAAAATGGACAGATGAAACTAATAAGAGCAATTCTAGCCGCAAATCTACTATTACTCGTGGTAGCCTGCACCTCTGGCGCCCATGCCGAGCCTGCCATCCAGAGCCGCTATAGCTACGATACAGACTGGGAAAATATCAAAGAAGCCATTCTGAAGAAGGATGTTAAAGGTCTGGCTGCTTATGCCGAGTCGGATTCCATCGATGCAGAATTAATAATCGATTCCTTTCATGCAGACCAGGAGTATCTGGATCAGCTTCGAAAGGCCAGCTTTGAAGATTTGACTGTCGAACAGGGGGATCGAGTTCTTCTGGTGTTTTCAGTGAACGTATCGGGCTCAGATGAAGAAGGCAACGAGTACGAAAGCGGACTCTATCTATATTTCTACCAGGGTGAGCCCAGCCTGCAGCTCGTAAATTTCCTGGCCGCTGGCTGACGGTAGGAAACCGGCTCCGGGGCTATCTCATGGGGCCGGGCCATGTCATGGGGTTCGTTACCGGCACTATCGAGGGGCAGGTTCTGCCCGGTAACGAATCTCATGCATTTGCGAATCCCTTCAAAGATTGACTGGAAATCGAAAGATCACAGGAAACACTATGAAGACTCTAATACTGGGCCCCACGGGAATGATCGGGGCCAACATAATGCAGCAGTTGGCTCTCCAGGGCCATCGAGCAAGGCTGCTGGCGAGAAATCCGCAGAAAGCCAGATCGGTAGTCAAAGAACTTAACCTGGATGAGAATTTGCTGGAGATTTACCAGGGGGATATCACGGATTCGGAGTCCCTTGTAAAATCCATGCAGGGAATGGAACTGGTCTATCATGCAGCCGGCCTGCCCGAGCAATGGTTTGCCGATCCCGATATTTTTCAAAGAGTCAACCACCAGGGAACCATCAATGTAATGGAAGCGGCTCGCAAAGCCGGAGTATCCCGAGTAGTTTACACAAGCACCATAGATGTTTTCCAGGGAAAAACCGGCGAACGCTACGATGAAAGCATTCTGGATCCAGCTCCAAAAGGTACCTATTATGAAAGATCCAAGCAGGATGCAGATAAGGCTGCTGTAGAAGCGCTGAAGCAGGGATTGGATGTGGTGTTTACCCATCCAGCGGGACTGTACGGACCTGGCCCCACCGGATCGCCGGGGACCAACAATTTCATTGCAGATCTAATCAATGGAAAAATTCCGATGCTACTTCCTGGAGGTTTTCCACTGGTATACAGCGAAGATTGTGCAAAAGCCCATATCAGGGCAGCCGAATCCGCGCCCACCGGAGCTCGCTACATTCTAAGCGATGACTATTATTCTCTGAAAGATCTGGCTGGAAAAATCAAAGAGATCGTTCCAGAATTAAAGATTCCTGCAGTAATGCCTCTGTGGTTTGCGAAGTTGTTCTCTGCTTCCGGCGAACTTAAAGCAAAGCTCATCAAAAGAGCTCCGATGCTACCGGCAGGACAGCTTCACTTTCTGCTCTGGCAGGCCATACCAGATGCCAGTCGAGCGAGACGAGAACTGGACTGGAAGGTTACGCCAACCCTGGAAGGTTTGAAAAAGACCATTGGATATCTAACAGCTAACAGAATGATTAAATAATCAGGATCGATTGAATAGGTTCTGGCAGGCCCCGGCACGTCCCGCAAGCAGCTCTGTATGGTCCGCTGTCCCCGGTGGGCAATGGCATGGAATCGCAGCTATTCCAGCTCGGCGATTTGACGTTTCACATCCTGAGCTTTGCTTTCTTCGCCTTTCTCTTCGTAATAATCCAGGAGGTCACTCAAAGCCTTTCGCTTCTCCTCAGCTGAGTCAGCATTCTTTACTGCTCGCTTAAGGCGCATCTCTTTGTTATAGGCGGCAGCATAGCGATCATTCATAAAACCGCGACGGACCTCTTCAGAAAGCTCCTCAGTTCCTTCAACGGGAGGAGTAGTCTCCGCTTCTGGCATGCTGGATGCAATTTCCTGATTTCCGGCATCACCCTGGGCTGGCTTTGTGGAGGCTTTTTCTTCAGTCTCCCCACTGTTCTGGTCAGATGCCTTTTCATCCTCAGTTGCAAGCTGTCTTTCCCTTATCGGCGGAGTAGCCACAGCCACTTGATCTCGTTCAGAGCTCTGAGCATTATCTCGGGAATCAGGAGAGGATTCTTCAGCTTCCGCAAGCATTCGCGGGCCGTCGGAGGCTTCTTCAGAAGATTCTGCAGCCGATTCTTTTGCGTTCTCTTCCAGGGCAGTTTGAGAAATCTCTGTGCTCGGATTGTAAAGCAGAATAGCCAGAACAACAGCTGCCGCTGCCGCCAGGCCACCGCCAGCATACAATGGAATTCCGGGGGAGAGGAATCCTTTCAGACTTTCTATGAAGCCGGCAATTGCCGGATCCTTGCTGGAGCCAGGCAGTCCTTCTGCCTCCAGTCGGTTCAAAAGCATCTTCGAGAACTCGTCGTCGGAGTACAGAGGTGCGGGAGCCTTCTTAGACAGGCTGTCAAATGTAGAGCGCAGAGACTGGTCCATACTCTTTTCCATAGCAAGGGCCTTGCGATCCGCATCGTTCATTCCGGCATATTGATCTGCCGGGACTTCCCGTTCTGGCTCCTGCAGATACTCATCTATTTTATTGCGCTTGTTCAAAAAACTCCGTTCCTTTGCCGTCTTGCAGGATTGCTCTTTTTAGAAGCTCCCTTGCTTTGAACAGTCGGCTCTTCACCGTCCCTACCTGAATCTTCAGAACCGAAGCTATCTCCTGGTAAGAAAGGTCATCAAAGTATCTCATCACCAGGATCTCGCGGTATCGCTTATCCAGAGTGTTGATTTGCTGAATTAGATAAGTAGACTCCGTGGAAAGTTCGAGATTTTTTTCAAGATCGATGCGATCGTCATGAATCATAAACGCCACTGCGTCCAGTGAGTCCGACGGAGCGTTCTTTTTGCTCCGATGAAAGTCCCTGCACTTGTTTACGACGATTCTATATAGCCATGTATAGATGCCGCTCTCTCCACGAAAGGATTTCAGGGCTCGATAGGCAGTAACCAGAGCTTCTTGAAGTATATCCTCTGCATCCTGGGGATTACCCAGCATGGAAACAGCCTTCCGGATGAGTCTGGATCTGTAGGGCGATACCAGTTCCATAAAGGCGCGCTGGTCGCCTTTGAGGGTTTTTTCTATCAGGCCTTTTTCCGAAGCCCGCTCGGACATGCTACTTCTCCGCTCCGGATGCCGATTCCGAAGTGTTTTCCTGAGGAGCAAAGCCAATGGTTACAACCAAGATCATAATACCTACTACAATGAGACTATCTGCCAGGTTGAAGATAGGCCAGGACTCCCAGGCAAGCCACTTTAGCAGAAATACATCCTGGAACTGATCCAGTCCAAACCAGATGCATTCTACGAAGTCTACAACTCCGCTCACATGTCCTTTTTGAGGTCCAAAGCTGAAAACCCACTCCCTGGTTTCCAGACTCTTCACAAATAACTTGTCGATGAGATTGCCTGTGGCCCCCGAGAATACAAAAAGCCAGGCCAGAGGGTGTCCGGCTCCGTAGGTGAGCCATCGATAGAAGAATAGAAAGACGATAGCGCCGGCCGTAAGGAAGATTCCCAGAACGGGAGCCGATGGACCACTTCCAAATAGAAATCGATCGTTGAATACCAGCCGAAGACGGATATACTTTCCGTTGTCTCCCCAGATGGACACATAGTTGGTCTCATCGGTTTCAGCCGGCATTCCTTGATTTGTGAATACTCCTGCTTCCATTCTCTGGGTAGCGGACAGACCAAAATTCAAGCTTTCGGTAATTGCTTTTTTGCTAACCAGGTCAGCCGTCACAAGTGCGACAAAAAAGCAGATCCAGACAACCGGGTAAGCCTTTAAAAAGGGGACGGGGAAACTCAGAATCTTTTTCATGAAATCAGCGCCCATTGATACAGGCAATCACCACACCGTCAAGCCCGTAGCGACCGTCCATTGGGAACCGGAATACAGTTCTCTGACGGATGACCGGGCCCTGTAATCTGGCTGGAGTTTTCCTCTTGCCCGACCAGCAGCAACGGCAATTCTGGTGGGTGCAGCAAACTTTCGCCTGAAAACGGAAGTCTGCCCCGGAAACCAGACCTGGTTCCGGTTTTAATAGACCTGAACTCAGAGAATCTGAGCTTGTCACAATACAGGATTTCATCAACCCATGGAAGCAACGGAAAGCCAGCAAACCTACACCCAGGATCCCATGACCACCCTGGAAACACTGGAGGGATTCGAGCGGCAATATACTCAGATTCCCATCGAAGCCATCATCAAGCAGGATGTGCTCAGGCTGGGGGTCCATTTCGATGAAAAGTCTCTGGAGAAAGGGGACTACAAGACCAAGGATTATTTCATTTTTACTTTTGATCATATCCCTTTACAGGAGCAAAGTGACACTGTCCGATTCCGGGCTCCGGAAGAGATTCGAGTTTCTGGCGGACATTTTGGCCTTGAACCTACGGTTATCAGCGTTCGCCTGGACCATCGCTCACCCTATCAGGTCCGGTTTACGGAGCAAGGACCTGCGCTCTATCTGAATGACACGAACCTGGGATCTGTGGAATTTCCGCCCATTCCGGACTGGTATCGCCATCGCACGGAAAGTGGAAAGTCCCCCGGTGAAATCGCACCGGTGATTGAATGGGGCTACCTGCTCTACCTCACTGTTTTTCGAAACTGCCAGTACTTTGGCAAAGACGAAGAATGCGCATTCTGCGACATCAATCATAACTGGCGGCAGCAAAAAATGGCCGGCCGCCCCTATACTGGCATCAAGTCCGTGGAAGAGATGCTGGAGGTATTGAGCTGGGTGGATCAGGAGGACCCGATTGCCAAGGTCTATACGATCACCGGTGGCTCGGTCCTGACCAATCTGAAAAAGAAGAATGAAACGGACTTCTATTTCGAATATGCCGAGGCCATAGAAAAACGATTCCCGGGCCGATGGATGGGCAAGATGGTTACCCAGGCCTGGGAAAAGGAAGAACTATGGCGCTTCAAGGAAGTGGGAATCCAGGTTTATCATCCAAACTATGAAATCTGGGACAAGAAGATGTTCCCTCATATCTGTCCTGGCAAGGAAAGATTCATCGGGCGCGAAAACTGGATTCGCAGGATCATTGAATCCGTAGATGTATTCGGCCCTTCCCATGTAATTCCCAACTTTGTGGGCGGCGTAGAACTGGCCAAACCGTACGGTTACGATAAAGTAGAGGATGCTGTTGCTTCCACCGCTGAAGGACTGGACTACTTTATGAGCCATGGCGTGGTGCCCAGGTTCACTACCTGGTGTCCGGAACCGTACACCACGCTGGGCAGTCAGCCAGGTCCTCCTCTTAAATACTTTCTGGAACTGCTGACCGTCTGGAAGCAAACGTTTGAGAAATATAAGCTTCCTGTTCCTCCAGGTTATGGCGAACCGGGGCCAGGAAAAGCTGTGTTCTCTGTGAGTGCATTTATGGATGTAATTGGCTACGAAGGGCGAACCTGAGAGCGGGTTGCCCTTCCCGTATACTCAAGGATCGTCAAGGCGATTCAATGTTGGTCAATGATCGTCGATGATCCAGGGTCCTCTGTCGCTGTCCCCTTCTTAGCTGGATACAGCTGGCTCCTTTTAGGCCGCGAAGAGTTATCCGGCCAGGCGATCCAGTCGGCTTTCATCACCCGGAAAGTGTAGAGTAGCCACCGCGGATGCAGGATCCTCTCCTCCGACAGGTTCAAAGCCGTAGATGCGCGCCAGAAGTGTGTTTTCCGAGCAGGCCGAAATCGTAGGCCACACCGGACTGCTGCGATACGCGGGAAAAAGCCTCTTCATATAAAGATATAGATGCCTGAGTCTCGATGCAGGTAAATAGAACCGCGCATAAAGAATGAGTGCGATGGGACGCCCGAGTTCTTCTTTTAAGCATTCATAATCCAGACTATATCTGGCCCCTACCGAATTCGGAGGTGCAGGCCATGGCCCGGTAATCGCCGGATCCAGCCGGCCACAGGAAGGACTGTCGGACTTTCCTTCCCGATGAAATTCCCGAGCTTCTCCCGATTCATGACCGGCTGTTGTATCTGCCGACTCATATTGCATCCATTTACAACTCAGTGCCAGTATTTCAGGGTAGGAGTTTAACCCTCTTCGCAGGGCCGACAGGGTATCTTCCTGAGGTCGAAAGCCCTGAGCCGAAACCATTCTATGTTGCATTGCCTGTACGGGGATCATACTTCTCTCTGTTCTTTAGGCAGGTATCGTTTATTATTTTTGATCCCCGCCCCTTGATATCTGAAAAAAAGTTGCCCGGCACAGAAAGGGTTGGGCTAATCAGGTATGCGAACCGTTGTCCTGCTACTGATCCTGTTCAGTCTAAACTGCCAGCCGGATGCAGAGATTTCAAGGACCGACCCGAATCCCTTTGCCGTAGAACTGGATCCCATGCCCTCCTTTCGCAGGGATTACTGGCCTACCCGGGGATGGCAGGAAAGACTACTACCGAAAGATCGATGGGAAGCCCTGGAGGATTATGCCTTCCGCCGACAGGGAGACGAAGAAGATAGAGCTGGCATTCGCACAGATGGCGTTGTGATTATCAAGGATGGCTATCTTATCTATGAACGCTACGCAGCGGGCTATGACAGTAATTCTCCTCATCTCACCTGGTCTGTAAGCAAAAGCGTGCTTCAGACATTGATTGGAATTGCAGAAAAGAACGGAACGCTTTCCATCGATGATCCCGTGGAGAAATACATACCTGAAGGAAAGAAAGAGCACACTATCACTCTACGACATCTGCTAAATATGAGTTCCGGCCTGGATGCAAACGAAGGTTACGAAAGCGGACCTTTAAAATCCACGGTCATTGCCATGCTCTATACCAGGGGACGAGGCGATATGGCACAGTTCTGTGCTTCGCTGCCAGCGAGAGCAGAGCCCGGAACCTACGTTTACTATTCCAGCTGCGATACAAATATTCTGTCCGGTGTATTGAAAGAAGCACTGAAGCTTCAGCATGGGCAGCAGGGCACAGAGATTTACAGCAGATATCCCTGGGAGCAACTTTTCGATCCTCTGGGCATGGATTCAACTACCTGGGAACGAGATGGAGCCGGAACCTTTGTTGGCTCATCGTATCTCTACGCAAGCCCCAGAGATATGGCAAAATTCGCCTTCTTGTATCTAAACGATGGCGTATGGGAAGGAAAAAGAATACTGCCGGATTACTGGCTGGACTTTACTCGCAAAGTGGCACCGGCCTATAAAACCACCCCGGCCTATCCCGGATGGGAGGATCTATATACCTCTCAATGGTATGCAAATACGGCAATTCCAGAACTGGGACTAAAGGCGCCGTGGCCTTCCGCTCCTCGAGATACCTTCGCAGCAAGCGGACACTGGGGACAGATGATATTTGTTATTCCCAGTATGGATATGATAATCGTTCGTATGGGCGACGATCGCGACTATTCCTTTGATAAAGATCGATTTCTGAGTCTGATAATCAAGGCGGTACAGAAGTGAGCAGCTCCCCTATCGTAGCTACAGACCATCGCTTCAACAGGCCTGGACTCGGAGTTTTTGCCTGGAAATCCAGAATGGTTTCCAGGGAGGTACCAATAATATGAAGAAATTCATCAAAATCCTGATTATCGCACTGGCCATATCGCTCATCGCAGGAAGCGCCTGGGCTGTGGCCAACTGGAAACATCTATCCTCATTTCCGCATATAATATCCAGCTTTTACTCCAAAGAATTCTGCAGTTGCTACTTTGTAGTGGGCCGCTCCGAGGCTTTCTGCCATAACTATGCCAGACAGTATGTACCCATCAGCGAATTTGTTCTTAATGAGGAAGAGAAATCGGTTACGGTTACTGGACTGGGAATTTCTACCACAAGCGTCTTTGAAAGCATTGCCTATGGTTGCCGCATTCAGGGAACTGTGCAGTAGATCACAGAACTTCGAGTAAAACCAATGAAATGCATTGGTTAACCTGGAGAGATTCCAACTCGAGAAACTCCATCTCGAGAAGCTCTATATGGATAGGTAATTTTCTGGAAGTCGGAAGTAGGTTTGTCGGGCCTGGCGCTCACTGGATGCAAGACCTGAATCCCCCAGAAGACCGCCCGGGCCTGTTTCTGAGACAGGTTTTGCTGGCTATTGAACTACAAAGCCGGGGCCTTTCAGACTGCAGACGCCTCTACAGACTCTACACGACCTGGCTCTGCGAAAACATCGGACAGATACTGTCTCAGTTTTTCACGATCATCAAGTCCGGCATTCCATCGGCCACTTAGCATCTGTCGCATTCGCCGAGCTCCGGGAATTCCATGAAATAAACCCAGCATATGCCGTACGATCCTGGTAGGAGATACTCCTTCTTCGAAGCGATCCAGGATGTATTGCTGCATGGCATCCAGTACCCGGGGCAACGGCTCCAGGTCGTCGCCCGCAACGATGCTTTCAGATTCAAGAAGGGCATCCACATGCCCTAGAATCCGAGGAGTCTCATAAGCTGCTCGCCCCACCATGATTCCATCCAGGCCCGCATGAAGATGCTTATGCATTTCATCGATAGAACGAAGTCCGCCGTTGAGCTCAATGGGCAAATCCGGATACTCACGCTTCAATCGGTACACATCTTCATATCGCAAAGGAGGCACCGAACGATTCTCCGCAGGATTGAGACCTCCCAGCACAGCGATTCTAGCATGAACAATCAGTCGATCGCATCCTGCCTCTATCATGGTATGGGTAAAAGCCTGAAGATCTTTATAATCGGATTTCGCAGACATTCCCTTTCCTTCAATGCCGATGCGAGATTTCACTGTAACCGGAATAGACACAGCCTGCTTCATGGATTCCACCAGCCTGGCTACATGATCCGGATTCGCCATCAGGCAGGCTCCAAACGAGCCGGATGCAACCTTATCGCTGGGACATCCACAATTTAGATTTACTTCAGAGTATCCCCATCGTTCGGCCCATCGTGCCGCTTCTGCCAGCGTGGCCGGATCGTTGCCGCCCAGCTGTAGCACCACCGGCTGCTCCTGAGGATGAAAATCCAGAAACCGCTGCCGATCCCCATGAATGATCGCATTTGCATGGATCATTTCGGTATACAGCACCGCTTTACGGCTGAGCTGTCTGGCCATAAACCGATAATGACGATCGGTCCACTCCATCATCGGTGCAACGCTGAATCTTGTCTCAGTTTCTGTTTTTCCAGGTTCTTTCATCCGTTCCGATTAACTTAATCAATACTCAGTTCTGTATCCAGTTCTGTATTCTGCAGAGCCAGTGCCGCGGCACCACAACGGCCGGGGTCGCATAATCACCGCCCGAGCGCGCAAATACGAACTTCCTGGGGCAGCCACGGCCGGGGTCGCATAAACACCGCCGGGGCGCGCAAATACGAACTTCCTGGGGCA
>PBUB01000024.1 GCA_002729885.1 Spirochaetaceae bacterium | reverse complement strand
TGCTATCTTCTTTTCCAGAAGCTCGATAGCTTTATCCCAGGTAGAGAGGATACGGGCTATCTTCTTCTGTTCCGGAAGTGGTGCGAGGGGGATTTGAAAGGAACCGATCTGCTGAAAATTCAGCCCCTCCCGGTTGCCTCCCGCTTGGAAGCTCATGATTTGTCGTTGACCAATTGACGACTCCAAAACACTCGATAAGTAAAATGCGTCCACCTCCTCTTTGACCGGCCTAATTATGCAGACATGCTGATTCACATTTCCGTGTTCAAGCATCTGAGGTGTTACGCAAGTTCGGCCGATCGATGCTCCTGTGATATTTAGAAGAACATCCAAGGGACGGAGCCGAGTTGTAGCCATTGCTTCGTCCTGTTCGCGGGAGATGAAGGCTACATCATCCAGCATCAATCGACCATTCTGTACATTTTGACTACGGATTAGTGGTATTCCCGTCTCCAAGTAGGCAGCGGATCCTCCTTTCGGAGTCACTCCACTTCCTATCTTAGAGGCTATGGTCCGGAGCCGAACAACTTTCCAAGCATTCACAGCTCCAACTCCTTCAAATACCCGGCCATCTCTTTCTCAACCGTAGCCAGTTCCGCATCTATCGATTCGATTTCTTTCTGAACCGCTTTGATATCGACCTCCTCTTCCTCTTCGAACGTATCAACGTAACGAGGGATGTTGAGATTGTATTCGTTCTCTTCGATCTCTGAGATAGAGGCAACATAAGCATACTTATCGACTGACTTTCGTTTCTTGAAGGTATCCAGGATTTTCTTCAGATCTTCCTCTCGGAGTCGGTTCTGGTTCTTTCCCTGCTCGAACTCCCGGCTGGCATCTATGAACAGAACGTCCTTCTTCTTTCGTCCTTTCTTGAATACGAGAATGCAAGCAGGTATACCGGTTCCGTAAAAGAGATTGGGAGGAAGACCGATCACTGTATCCAGGAGATTCTCTTCGATAAAGGCCTGACGAATCTTTCCTTCAGACGATCCTCGAAAGAGCACTCCATGAGGAGCAATCACGACAACCCGTCCGTCGGTTTCATGAGCCGTTTCGACCATGTGAGTTATGAATGCATAATCACCCTTGCTCTTTGGTGGGACTCCTCTCCAGAAACGATTATAGGTATCGGATTCAGCCGTATCGGCTCCCCATTTATCGAGAGAGAAAGGAGGATTGGCTACCACGACGTTGAACTTCATGAGCTTGTCCTTCTCAAGAAGCTGGGGGTTGCTCAATGTGTCTCCCCATTCGATTCGGGCCGAATCCATTCCATGCAGGAACATATTCATCATACCCAGTGCCCAGGTAGAACCGTTGGACTCCTGGCCGTATAGAGCCCGGTTTCCGTCTTCGACCAGATTGGCCGCCTTGATCAACAGGGAACCAGAACCGCAGGTAGGATCACAGATCGTATCTCCGGACTTTGGTTCCACCAACCGAGCAAGCAGTTCAGCCACTTCAGCAGGAGTATAGAACTCACCGCCCTTCTTGCCTGCATTGGCCGCAAACCGGGCAATCAAGTATTCGTATGCATTACCGATGATGTCGAGGTTTCCAATTCGAGAAGGACGAAGGTCCAGTCGAGGATCATGGAAGTCAGAAAGCAGATTCTTGAGACGAGCATTTCGGTCCTTTGTCTTTCCCAGGTTGCTCTCTGAGTTGAAGTCAATGTTACGAAAGACCCCTTCGAGCTTCGTCTTATTGGCCTCTTCGATCTTTTCGAGGGAGACGTTTATGATTTCCCCGATGTTGGCTTCGTTTCTTTGATCGTAGAGGTTATCGAAATCACAGCCATCGGGAAGGACAAATCGTTCTTTGGCCAGACGTCTCTGGATACGTTCTTTGTCCCCGTCATACTGCTTCTCGAACTGCTGATAGTGATCTTTCCAGACATCGGAAAGGTACTTCACGAAGAGCATTACAAGTATATAGTTCTTGTATTCTGAGGGATCTACTACCCCACGGAAGGTATCACAGGCCTTCCAGAGGATTCCATTTATTTCGTCCTGGGAGATTTTGGTCATATGGCTGGTGCAAAGGGAGCATTACGGGGGCCCCTGGTCAATTCTGAATGATAGCCGGGAACTGTGACAGTGAAGAAATATGAAAAAAACCAGGAATGGCATGGTCCGAATGCCGAGACCGTGCGGCGCTCGGGCCCAGAAACCAGGATTCCCCGCTGCATCCCGAAGCGGGCCCCCGAAGGAGGATTTCTTCTCATCTGGAGTATCGAATTTTGTATGGAAGGACTTCAAGGCAGGTAGAAAACTGGCACCCACTCCAGAGCCCGCGCCAAACACCAAACTTCAACCTGCTTTTCGGGGACGGCGCCAATCTCAATTTGCTTCAATGGGCTTACCCCGACCGATTTTCGTGATACAGCGGTATGTCGAAACTGTTTTCCTGGCCGCCAAGGGTTCACCTTCGACCTTAAGGTAGGATTTGCGATCAGCAATCCAATACCCACCGAAAAACCGTGTACCGAATCGCTTCTGTCCATGCCTAACCAGATACCGAAACCAAGTACTACAGAGGCAGCAATTTCAATTCTTGCGTGTAGCACTCCCCAAAAGGATCTGACCCTTAACGGCCGTCCAGTCCTTCGTATTCATAGTCAAACTGTCACGGACCGAGCACTTCCGATGGGACCGAAACTACTCAGAAGGCAACGATTGCCCCGTCTCTCCCTCTCCTTCCGAAAATGTGATTGACGCTACAATAATAATTTACATTAACTAATTTACAAATAGGATCTGTGCAATAAATAATCTCTCGAATTTCGAGTAGTAGTCGTTAGGCGAAATCGCCCTATAGGAAACCAGATTATGAATAAGCCTCGATTGACTGTGATTCTTGGTGCTGGCGCAGTAGCTCCCATCAATGGAGCCAGCACCAAAATGATTAATCAAAGGATTCAACGTCGGCATCCATTGTATAATCGTCCTCCCAACTTTGTCCATCGGTTGTGGACTGTCCTTGAAAGGTATTATCAAGGAGAACAGAACTTTGAAGATGTTTTTCATGCAATCGAACGTCTCCTCACCTTTGACCGGCTCAAAATCGCAAAAATTGTCAAAGAGTACAAGACCATTGATGGAGCATTCATACGCAGCTATCGCAATCAATTCTTAGAGTTTTCCAAATTAAAGAGGGCACACGAACACGTAATTCGAAAAATTGCGAGCGCCGTCCGAGCATACTCTTCCCGCCGGAATATGCTTCGCTTCCCTTGGTACATGGACTTCTGGCTCTCATTAGAGTCTACATTCCAGCTGAACATTTTTAGTCTTAACTATGATACCCTGCCACAATCTTCGCTACAGAACTATGTTGACGGGTATTCTTATGGAGATCCTGCGCCCTTTCAGCCTGCAATTCTCAAGAATGCCCCATCGCATACAATCTGCAACCTACATGGGCACATTTACCTCGGCTATCCAGGGGCAGCTCTATATAACCAGAATATGTTTGATCGCAATTCAGATGACCTTTGGAAATACGGAGATTCCAAATCAGCCGAGCAGACCTGGTATAACTTCTCAGCCGGTGCCAGCCAATCCGCATCGGTCATTCTCCGCGCACCCCTCATTACAGGCCTGAACAAACCTGACAAAACTGTGCATTCACCCTTTGCTGACTATGTAAAGTGGCTCTACGACTGTCTGGTTGATTCCCCCAGGTTGCTCATCATTGGGTACTCTTTCGGCGATCTATATATTAACAGCTTACTGCAAAAATACATAATGACCCACAGTAACGGCAGGAAGGTCGTTATCGCGGATTATCTGCCTCCAGATTTTCCGTGGCATCCAGATCCAGCTGTAATGGATTGGCCGAGCAACAATTTCTTAGACTTCGCCTTTCGAGCTTTTAAAGCTCAGCAAATCTTCAATGGGCACGCCACACCGCCTCGTACTCAAACCTCTTCCGATCAGCAGGCTGCCATTCATTTAAAGGGCTTCGGTGATCTGGCCACGACAGATACCCACTGGCTGAAGTCCTTCTTAACTTGAAAAAGGGCGACTTCGCCTAACTGCACTTTAAGCGCTGCGGGCTCGCTTCGCTCGGTCCTTGGGTTTTCGCGCTCTCGGCCAACGCATAGCTGACAACCTGGACTCCTGGCGGCCCCAGATTTTGAGGAGTTAATGATTCGCGGTTGCAAAATCCGCTCAGACCAAATTTGGCGCGACAACAGGCGGACCGTCTCATTTCAGGACCTACGCTCGGAGCCATATAGAGGAAAGATCTTGATCTAATGACATTGCCCCCTGAGTTCGGACACATAAAATGCTAGACTTTCGGCTCAATTCCTGGAGGAAAGAATATCACCAATCGAAGGTCTATCGAGGAGCAGGTCTCCAGAATGCCGAAGGAAGCAGATGCTGGGACGCCGGTCAAGGAGCTTGCCGCGAAACTCGGACTGAGCGAACGGACACTTTAGGGCTGGAAATTGAAATTCAGCGGAATGGAAACCAGTGAATTGAAAAGAATCCCGGCCCTTTAGGATGAGAATGCCCCTTTTGAAGAAGGGGGTAGCAAATCAGGCCCTGGGGATCGAGCCCGTCAAGCTTCTACTCGAAAAAAGGTCTGAGCTTATCGAGAAGCCGAGAAGCAACTCGGATTCTCCGGGAGGCTCGTATCAAGCAAAGCCTTACCATGCCACTGCCGAAGCCAGACCATAGAAGTACCAGGATATCTTAAGCCAATCGCTGATGAAAAGCCGTAGAGCCCAAATCCTGGGGATCATCCATCTATTCACACTGGGAGTAGAAGCGCCCTTTGGCGATGCGCCTCTTCTGGTTGTACGAATTGTCCCTTCTCTGATAAACCTGGCTGTATTGTCCCCAACCGATTCCAAATCCTGATAGGTAACCCCCGTGCAAACGAGGTCCTATCCGGTCTTCGGGATTGAGCCGGCGCCAGCCATCCTATCGAGCGTCCCGCGGACTATTTATGAGGAAAGCATCTTCAAAGAGTTATCAAAGCGTCCTGTTCTCTGGCCGGCTTTAGCCCGAAACTACTGCGAGGTCCCCCACTGGCATTCTACCGAGGTCCGATGGGATCCGACAAAAGCCTGATCGCACCGGTTCGGAGCATGCCCAAGCTGACGCTTTTCCTGAAAAGGCTCCGTCCAGTCTCCTATTGGATGGCCAGCGGCCAAAGGACCCGCTGCCCCTCAGAGTCTATGTACCCCACTGGAGTGGCGTGATAATCACCGTATACCGCCTCCGCGACCAGAGTGTTGACGTATTCCGAGTGCTCGGGCTCTTGCCAGAAATCAAGAGAATCTTCAATACTCAGCCCAGAAATCATGGGCAGATTGATTAGACATTCGTCCCGGAATGGTAGACCATCTTTGTCGCGTAGAAATTCGGCAATTGCGATAAAGTTTTGCTTAAGTAGCTCCTAATGGCATAGTTTGAGAGATGGGTCGCTGCTTAGGCCCACAGCGCCACCGTTCCAGTGTATCTAACTCTATTCTCTCGACAGCCACATTTTCTGCCGCTAAGATCGTATTCAACATCGCCCCAGAGGGAATCGTAATAGTGAAATCAAGCAATGAGAGTCCGGAGCGAAAGGCCCAGGCTCTCCAAACGGCCTCAGTGCCGGCTTGGTTGCCGTGGATGAGTTAGCATTGATCTTGTGATCTCATTCGCCACTGACCGGAGCCTCTACCTGAGCAATCAGTGTAATAGGGGAACTTGAATGCGGAATTAGCTGGGCGCTTAGTATTCTTTTTTATTATTCTGCTTGATATTCTAAAATACTTTCATTATACTACGTTCATTATCCGATGGGGGTGCTTTTAAATGGCAGTAAAACATATTCCAACTGGCGAGGTTCATACCGGTAGCAAAGGAGGCACAACTGGTTGTGGTGTAAATACGAATGAGCATCCCAGTCACTGGGTCGATACCTCCGAAGGAGTTACCTGTGGTAAGAACGGCTGCAAGAACTAGGGCAATCCAAGATTTCCCGAAGTGACGCTCTATCTTAATTCGGGGACTCCATGGCTCAACCGATCTACAACAACAATAACGTGTATATCCTTGGCGCTGGCTTTTCGGCCGACGCCCGGGTACCAGTAGTCCAGCACTTTCTGACGAAAATGCGGGATTCTGTAGACTGGCTCCAAAGCGCGCAACCCCGGAATGCGAGCCAAAGGTTAAAGCACACCGAAGACGTATTTCGATTTCGTCAAGAGGCAAGCGCGGCAGCCTACAGGGTAAACATCAATGTCGAGGACATTGAGCAGCTTTTTTCATTGGCCAGCGCCACCGAGGCTTCAGCCTTCGATGACTCGATCATAGAAAGCATCGCCTCCACAATCGATTACTCAGTCAAGACAGCAACGCAAGATCACCTAGATCTTCTTATACCCAGAGATTCCCTTCCGGCCTTTCCTAGAAGTGAAATAACAGGCCCGGCAGAGGAAGAGCGTGTCGCGAGCAGAGTTCCTCGATACGACTTGTATACAGGCTCCCTCCTGGGCCTCAGATCGCCATCATCTATCAATACAAGAAAGCCCTCTGAAAACGTATTTATTACGTTTAATTATGACACAGTTCTTGAGGAAAGCATCTGGAACTTGAACCTCAAAGTGAACTATGGACTGAAAAGGGCTGGTTATGAGGATTTCACCCTCTTCGACGCCTCGGATGGAGTTCCGGTTTTGAAATTACATGGCTCCGTGAATTGGACTCAACCGGGCACGAGCGGGCAGCAATTGAAAGTCTTTCGAGATTATGATAGTAGTCTTCCTTCAAATCTTGGGCACATCCTGTTGCCGCCGACCTGGCAAAAGACCTTTCACGGTCCCCTACAATCTATATGGGACCAGGCAGTGAGTGCTATCTCGCAAGCGACTCGAATAATCATCATTGGCTTTTCAATTCCAGAAACAGACATTCACTTCAAATATCTCCTATCCGCGGGGCTCCAGAAAAATATTTCGTTAAGGAAGATTCTTTTCGTCAACCCCCTTAGAGAGAACGAATTTCGCCCACGATTGAACAAGATCTTCCATCAACCATTCATCCATTCAGATAATCTCCAACATTTTTCAATTAATGTAGAAAGCTTCGTAACGGATTTAAATTGTATGCTTACCATCGGGCGAGGCTACGATCCTACTACGTTAAAGTGAAAACCAACAATCCGCAATTCCTGTATCAGCCTAAGAGCATTCATGGTGATAGCCGAAATCTTCTTAATTGCGGCGTCAGCTCAGTAAGAATCAAGCTTGGCCCGAAAAAGCCAATGATCGCTGCTTTACCAGACTATCCTTGTAGGTCGGTCTACCCCCAACCCATTCCCTTGTCTCGCGTTAGGGCTTTAATGAGCAATATGCTGACGGCCTGGGAGCCCTAAAGTGGGCCTGATGGGCGAAAATGGAAGGATCGAACAATGGGGCGCCCCTCCATAGCCCGAGAATTTGAAACGTAATTACCGAAAAGGGCTGCGGGACACTGTCAGCAGTTGCTATCAGATAACTGGAACCTGAGAAATCAGCACTATTTTGTGTCGATTTTTGGTACGAAATTTCCCGCACTTGGACTTTTCTGGGTTTCTCACCAATAACCGATAAAACCGATAACCGGAGCGAAGCGAGGGGGGGTCTGGGGGCGAGCCGAGCCCCCAGGTTTCCAGGGTTCCCAATGCCTTGGGAAGCCTGTCTTCGTCAAGAGTCTATGGTAGCGACTTCGTAGAAATGATCCCACTTTCCCAGTTCCTCCCCCATCAAACGCCAGCTTTCCGGGATCAACCAGGAAAAAGCTGTGCCAGGTCCTGGACCGCAAGCCTCAGCTCGCTCTCGAAGCACCTTGGGAAAGCAACTTGCAGCTGTAAGAATCCTCAGAGCCGCCTCTTCACTCTTTCCGGTGCCATCCTTCTAGGATGGAGGAAAAGGAGTCCAATCGCTCCCCCTCAGGGGAGCTGTCAGTATGGGTATATTACGTCTGCTTCACCTGATCCAACGGTCTCTCAGAGAGCTCCAGATTATTGCAAGAACCAGAGACCTGAATGGCTTCCCCCAGATGTCCGAATCTGACCTGGTATGCCTGTGAGAAGACTGGCCATTCTAGCTAAAAATTGGGGGGCTTCCCGAGTCTCGCCACCGCCTCTCCGATCAAGGGAGCATTATTGAACCTAATGAACCTCAATAAGACCGCTATCCCCTACGGTGAACGATCCAGGAAACGCACGATTCCAGGTAACCCTCAGCAACTTCTGCCGCTCTCCTCCTCACTCGGGCCTGGAA
This sequence comes from Spirochaetaceae bacterium, assembly GCA_002729885.1. Classification (GTDB taxonomy): domain Bacteria; phylum Spirochaetota; class Leptospiria; order Leptospirales; family Leptonemataceae; genus UBA3465. Next base: position 6,671 of record PBUB01000024.1, on the reverse strand, counting down.
GAGTCCATTATTTCATCACGCCCGAATCAGAACCCTTTTCAGCTGGGATCGGAGGCCCGTGAGGGCCGAAGAACCCATGCGCTGCGCGGCTTGCCCGCGTCGGCGCAGATTCGCAGTTTTCACGGCTCCCCCAAACCAGAGAAGGCTATTAGCTGAACCTTACTTCATTGTATCGCTCATGCGGATTTTCCAGAAACCAGAGTATCCTGCGCGTATCCTCGGAAAGGTGCTCGACTAAAGCTGCCGCCGTTTTCCCTCTTTCCCGGGTATGAGTCACCGACTTTGTGAATGCCTCAATAGATGCGGAGCCTGAGCTGATTTCAGCCGCCCATCTACGATGACGAGGCCCTGGCTTTCCATACTTAAATAGTCGGGACGTAAACTGTTGAATGCCATGAAGCAGTATCTTTTCAGGGTCTTGCTCGCAGAGATAGCTTCGCGTTTGGGACCAGGATAATTGCCGATCGTTTTTCAAAGCCGGAAAGGGCGGAAACCTCCATTCAAACTTCAGACAATCCTGGAGCCCTGCTCCTCTGAGGCCTGGTTTGTCTCCGGGACAGTAGACTACCATCCTTTCCTTTTGTCCTACTGGCCCCAACCTCTGAAGATACAGGGTACGGTTGTTTTTTTCAGGCCCCTTCGGCCAAAGTGCGGAATTATCCTGATTCGTGGCAGCAATCTGCCAGATGGAGAGCAGTTCTTCCTTTACTCTCTCATGTTTTCGATGCTCGACCCTGACAAAAGCGTCAAGATCTACTTGAGTCACCTTCGCCACGTCCTGCCAGCCTTTCTGGAGCCTTCTGTCGTAGAGCTCATTGGTTTTGGACTCTATTTCAAAGAGAGCGTCCTGAACCGTCATTCCGCGATCCCGCACGGCCTTCATGTCCGTGAACTCCAGGATTGTACCGTGCGGGGAGTTCTTGATGCGAACAACCCCTCGCCCCCAGGGAACGGTCGTACTCGCTTCTTTTGCGGCTCCGTGCGGTTTGGTTGTACGATACGAAAAGGGTTGGGTTGGATAATAGGGCAGCCGTATACGGACAGAATCCAGAAAGCATTTCAGTAGCCCGGCTTTCAATGTCGTTCGATCTTTGGCATCCAGGTGGGGAAGTGATGGGATAGGATTACTCGGTTTTTTGCCAGTGTCAACGAAGAGCATCTTGCAATGGCGCTCGTGCTCAATCACGAAAATAGCGAGAGAGTCTGGCGGACAGGAGTTTAGGTGAATAATGGGCCCTTGATTGACCAAAAACAATCCCTCCGGCTCCGCCATACGCGTGGAGTTCACTACCCATCCGTGGCAATCCACGAGGGCTCGGCATTCTCGACGCTTCCTATCATATTCGATGGACTCTGAATCTGTGGAACTCCAATCAAAAGGACGCAATACCGAGACATTGCCTGGCAGAGCGGATAATGTTCGCTCCTGCGGGCCGAGCTTAGCTACACGGTCTACCTGAAACCCGAAAGTTTCCTCGGGACGGTGTTCAGCTATGGCTCGGACTAGACGAGCACCGACTCGCACACACTCCTGTATAGATGGACACCAAAGCAGGTAGAAGACGGGATCCTCTTCCAGAACGCGCGCAAGGCACCAATTCTCGACCTGATCCTCAGGGACGCTAAAGCTCTCGACTTGATTCCATGGATTAACCATTGGCCATTACCGCAGAACGACCACATATCGATACATTTTTCTCTGCCGCCAAATGATGGATCACGCCACGGCACTCAGAACAAATAATTGATTTCACTTCTCAGTATCTGTATTGGCCAGAGCAGCAACCCTACCGTTTCCTCTGTTTCATACTTCGCTGAATAGACGGGGTCCAGCTCCTGGTTCCCTGCTCCGTCGTCAAACCATCCGTCCGGTGCCGGATCATCCTACTAATGAATCGAAGATGGTGACTCTCTTCCCAGGGGAGATTGAAAGGACCAGAACCTGCCCAATTTGAAAATCACCGGAATGCCTCCACTCTTTGCGGTAACTGCCCCCCGCGGCGAATCGAAACAGGACCAAAGCTAAGGCTTCTCGAAAATCCTTCTTCTTCAAGTTCGAAATACCAGACGAAATTGCAGCAAAGCCAGCAGGCGGTCTTTTTGAGCACATCCATACCGAGGTACGCATGATTACATTTCCGTATTTCACGTAAAATCATTAACAATATACATTTTCCTTATATTTATCAATGGCTGTGCGAACAACCTGACGCGGGAGCACCTCACACAGGGCGTCTCATAAACGTTAGGCGAAATGCTGCCTAATATTACATTATTTTATTTGACATATAACTTTATCCAGTGACAATATATTTATGTTCCGACCGCTTGGCATCCTACCAATTCTTCTCTCGTTTAGTCTTTCTTGTATCAGCTATAGCAATTTCAACTCGGAACCCTTGCCAAAAAGCCACCAAGAAGTAAGAAAACCAGAAGATTTGGAAATAATCTGGAGGGCCACCGATCCGAGCAAAGAGGGAGTCGAATGGTTATCATTCATAAGCCTCATTACTCTGGGAGTAGTGCCTACGTACTTTTCCTCCACTTCGGAAGTGAGTTGGTATGTGAAGGAAAAAGACGGAACGGAACACGAACTCGCCAAAGATGAGTTTCATCGCTTTACGCTGATCGGTTGGATATTTCTTCCAGCGGCAGTAATTGTTGCACCAATTTCAGATTCCATCGATGCGAATGCAGCGGAAAAAAATGATACTTATGCAGCTATTCGTACACTTGATCACGACCGCTACATTGAACTATCCAATTCTCAGCGGGCACAATCCATATTCGACAAAATTGCCGATCGTAAACAAAGGAATAGTAAAGCCTTTCTTCGCTTAACGGAGAAGGGTGGAAATTGGATGGAGTTTCGTGACCAATACTATTCACTTGAAAACCCAGACCAAAAGAAGCAGGCTTTGGAAATCCTCAAGGACCAGTATAAAGCCTGGGTGCAATCTGAAGTCCAGAGGATGACAGGGCTCTCACCAAGCACCGTTGTGTATTGGAGCAACGGATCAAGATGGGGGCCACTATGGGCCATGTTTCGATCCACCTTGCCGCTAGTTGGACCTGAAACCAACTTTGCTATAAAATTCGTCCCAGCCTCTCAATGTGAAGGTGCCGGCCGCGTCAATGCCAATTATTGTTATCTAATGGTCAATAAAGGTGAAGAGACTTTTCTCTTTCTTAAGGAAAAGGGTAACAAACTCTATATAGTTGGTCTTGGATCTGGCATCGAGGTTAACAACTACAACTGGGAGAGGACTGCTGCTTACCTCCTATCAAAAATATCACAGTGGCCTGAACTTTGGTCCAAGTTGACCAACGAAGGGCTATTGCAGCATCCGATCCCCCCTCAGCAGTAAGGGAGTCCGTCACATAAAATAGACAATCTGAAAAAATCGACCTACTCTGGGAACCTCCCGACCTCGGCAGCACTTCGCCTAACTGCACTTTAAGCGCTGCGGGCTCGCTAAAGCTCGCTCCTCGGGTTTTCGCGCTCTCGGCCGACGGCCACCAAAGCGGGACACGCTAATAAACCAAATTCTGTCCGCTTGTAAGCGAATTGGGTGCAGCCAACGGCGAAAAACTGCGGATTAAACATGCAGGTAGCTACACTCGTTTCTCGGATTCTCGTTCCCCCTACCGTCACTCAACATTGTATTCCGCTCATTTTTTTTGCCATCGTCCTGATATATCTAGGTATCCGACCATTTTCTCCCTGCTGAAAATCCCTGTGGCCCTCGCCAGGGCCCATGCTCGCCTTTCTGCCCTCTTTCATCGTTCTTTCCTCTTTCCGGTAAATACTGGATCCAATCTATTAGTATGAGCAATGAGACGTCCGTAGCTCGGATAACGGCCCAACGGTTTACAGGGACTCTGGGCCCCAACCAACCCCGCAAAAAAGTGCAAGAATTTACGCAATGAATGGAGAAGCCCAACGGAGCAGCGGGCCGATCTCGCGAGGTAGAAGATGATGGCCCGATATGGTGGACAGATTACGGGCAATAGTAAATAATAGAACCGGCCCCTTATCGATAGGGGCCGGCCATCTTTCTGATCTCTTTCAATGAAAAATGGCCTGAGGCCTTGGTTCGGCCCTGATTCACAGCAGGGTATTTCGAAGTGAATCATTCGCTAACTACCTCCTAGGCAGAAAAGCCGAATCGGTCCGAGTCGATCTCGAACGGCATCAGATGATCTAGCCACGGTTCCTCAATGTGCATTGATTCGATCGCCTCTTTCCAAAACTCCTGGGACGCAGTGGAATCTAGACCTACCACGTTCGGAAAATCCTGGAATTCGGCCGCTTCAGAATCTGGCCGGAACCAGCGTAGGCCTTTTGAAATCTGGTAGATGATCGTGCGCATATTGCTTCCTCCATTGTGGTTCCCCTAAGAGTAGCTAAGGCCTCAAATCTTCTCACTTGCTACGGATCCAAGTTGAGTCCAGTCAGCACGAAAGGTCTTGGAACAGGGTCGCAGATTTGCCCCTCACTGCACTAAGTTCTTCTGCCGCTAAAGCAATGGGCCTCACGGGAACCGGGGTTGCCTGGGCGAATTTGTTAGAAAACTAATGCTGGTGATGAGCCTGATGGCGTCAGGCGCGTGAAAGCAAATTCTCGATTACTAATAATGGGGCGAAAGGCGAGCGGTCTTAGCCATGGGAAGCATAGAGTGAACAGGTTCTCGTTGCTGATCGACCGTCAGCCATCCACTTTCTTGGGACCGGCTGAAACCGCGAACGCAGGCAAACCCTGCTGTCAGACAATTTGCTCGGTGACACTCCAGTCCAGGTCTATGATCCATCGACTTTCCTTATCAGGCGGCATTTCAGGTACCGGATCGGCGGCCCAAGGACCTTCGCGGGCAGTAGAGGGAGCCCCCTCACCCTGCTCTGCCAATAAGGTACGGATTCTTCCGAGTTTTTCAGATATTTGAGCGACCAATTGACGATCGTCATGTTCTTCAGGAGGCTCCTGGCGCTCTGCTTCAGAGTTCAGGAGCTCACGTCCCTCCTCGATTCCCAGCATTCTGAGGGCGCTCATGCTTACCTCGGCGTCATCCAAAAGGAGGAGAGTCCAAAAGAGCTTCGTAGCCATCCCTTTACCTTTTCCAAGCCCGGAATCTATGGCCTCAATCACGTGGCTCCCGCATTCGATTCCGTGATTCTCTTCCATCCGACGTAGGAGCAATTTCAGGTTCTGCGGAGCTTCCTCTTTCAGGAAGGGCATCGAATGTTCCAGCTCTCGCTGCAACTCGGTATCAAGGGCCCCATCAGTCTTGGCCATGCTCTCTAACGTACCGAGGGTCGTACCCTTCAGCTTCCTGTGAAAAGTCTCCAGCTTAAGCACATGCTCGGCGTCAACGACGTGATTGCCATTCTGCTTACGCGTACAGGGGTACAGTCTACACCCACGATCGGCCTTGCTTCTATTCTTTCTCGTCCCAGCTTGATTCAGATAAACGGTACCATGGACATTCCTCACCTTACCGGGTTTCGAAATCCTGAACATTGCCTCCAGCATACTCTGAGCTCGCTGCATGGCCATCATCGTCGGAAAGCGCAGATATCGTGCAAGATCCATTCGCCGTAGTTCAATGCGCGATAGCGCTTCCTCCGATATCCGAAAGTGGCAATAGTCCGCGATCGCGTATTTGCAGGCCTCCAGTATTTCCGCATCATCCATCCCACAGCGCTTGAACTCCGTCAGGTCGTGGAAATCAAATGTCAGTCGTCCCCGAGATCGAACCAGGACATACGGGAATTCCTGTCCTCTAAATACGAACGTACGTGCTCGTTTCCTCTGATACTTGGAGCTCGAACGCAGGTAGGTCCCGTCTCCCCGGAGATTTGGCACTTCCTCAATCGCCATCCTGATTTCCAGGCTATCAACTGTGCTGGCACTGGCATTTGCGAAACTGAGCTCTTCCTTTCTCAAACCAGGTCCTTCGGAGACGCGACAGAATACTTTCCGTTGTCGGTTTGTCCCGACGAAGGTCCCTTCTTCGAAACGCGTAACTACATTCTCGTACGGCTGCGTTGTAAGGATGTGCAAACTTTTCCGTGCTCTCGTGATCGCTACATTCCACAGATTCGCCTCTTCGAGGTCGAGCCCATCCATTAAAGCCGCGTTGGCGACAATAATGCTATCCGATTCGCTTCCCTTAAAGGCATGGATGGTGCTGACCTCCAGGTGCTCAACATCGGAGGTCGCATTCCTCAGCAATGCTGCCTCCCTGTGCGTGCGAGTTATTATATCGATTTTCTGGGTTCGACTGCGCCCTCGAATACTCTTTACGATTTCAAGCACCTGTCCGTGCAAATCCGGAATGTTCTGGCAACCGATAATCTCCGGAATGTCTCCGTCAGTGGCATCCGCGGTATCGTACGGCGCTTGATCACCAAATGCGTATCTCGCAAATCCGTTTGCGAATTCCTGTAACTCCCTGGACATCCGATAACATTTCTTCAGCGCCAGCACCTCAAATTCAGGGCCGAGCAACGACTCCGGATGGTCAAAAAGGCCTGATGAGTTGCGGCGACGATGGAGGAAACCGTAGATAGACTGCCGTGGATCCCCGAACGCGTGAACGGCCCCACCCGGCTTCAAATACTTGTCCCTGACCGCCTCCAGGAACTCAACGTATCCATCAGGCAAGTCCTGG
>PBUB01000023.1 GCA_002729885.1 Spirochaetaceae bacterium | reverse complement strand
TCCAAATGTTAGAGTCCCTCAAGAATCCCCTGGAAATCCTGCCGAAGGGCATGGCCAGCAGTATCTCCCGGGCGGGAATTGATCCCGTCCAGGAAGGCTTGAATAAGATACAGCTGCAAAAGGAGGCCCTTCAGAAGCAGCTGAGGGGGGATGATTAGGGAGTAGAAATCTTTTCCAGATCCTTCGCGATTTCCTCTTGGCTGGAGTACTTATCTGCGCGGATTCGAACAATTATATCCGTAACAGTCGCAGGCCCTTTTCTTTCTTTGCTCTCTCCGGTATCACTCGCCTCGTCAGACGGTACACTTTCAAGGGACAAAATCTTGGCTTTCAGTCTATGCGCATCTTCCGTGTTGATGACTCTTATCTTATCAAGCTCCACTTCAAACACTTCTATAGTAGCTCGCAGGACCGAATCGTCATCCCTTGAGGCCCATTCCTCCAATTTCATCTGAACGGCCCGACTTGTTCGTTCAGATGCGGAGAAACGATCTGGAAAGAAAGTACTATAGCTTGTCTCCGCTTCAACATACCAGCCAAAGGCCTCATCGCACCTCAAAACCAACCCGCCGCTACCTGAATAATGGAAAGGGTTTTCCCTGGTTGACTTGATTCGAATTCCCGGCCTGAGTAAATCAGAGAAGGCCTTATTGGCTTGCTTCGCGACCTCTGCTGCGCGCAACTTGAGGCCCTTGCCGGATAGCTCGCGCTTCTCCTCCATGATCGGGACAAGGACCGAACAAATCCGGTCTGTAGTCACCACTTCAGGTGGCTGGGCCAGAATCGAAGATCCCGTTATACAGAGTGCCAGAACAACATTCGCTACAACTCGCATGAGTTGATTCTCTGCGGAATCCTTTGTATTTCAACCATTTTGTCATGCGCCGGGTAACTATCCCAGAAAGTCTGCCAAACCATCTCCTACATCCTTTATGGTTTCTACGAGCTTACCCATCACGGGGACCGCTTCATTTACAAACTCGAATAGAGCGGATTCAGCTTTGTGAATCCCATCCGCGATGGGCCTAAGATTGGGCTCCATTTTCTTCATAAGGTCGAGCATTTGCATCTGCGCATCATGAGAAATCTCCATCGCTTTGGCAGCGGTCGGGCTGGTTGCATAAGCCATTTCCGTCTTATTGCGCAATTCAATGGAACGCATCGAATTGACGGGAATTTTTGCACTTCCTGCAGGGCTCGCTTTGTCAAATCGAATATTGGCTCCTTCATTGACCGAGGACGTCAATCCCCAATTCCGAAAAGCAATGCCCTGAGCAAATTTGTTTCCACCAAACATTTCTTTCCGGAATTTTTCGGCGATCTTCCGATTCTGCTCATTCCCCATGCCCTGTTCAGCTTGCATATAGGCCTCCAGAGGGTCCATTCCGGATGCCATGAGCTGAGAAAGCACGAGCGACCCGAGAGGCCCACCCTTGTCAGCGCCACGAATCGATTTGTCTACTGCCTTGGCAATTTCCAGCCCTCTGCTTGCTGTGCTTCCATTGCTCGACTGAGTGGAGGACATCTGCGCGGCAAGGCCGAGGAAATTCTTCATCTCGGTCTTATCCATGGCGCCATATCCCTGATCGCGCATGCCCTTGGTATGGCCGGCAATTTCCTGGAGATACTCTCCCTGGCGCAGGTTCTGGACATTCGCGGCCTTCATGTACCTTACGAACTCCATTGTCTTCATGTCCATCCCACCATAGCGAAGCTTTCCAAGAGTACTCGCAAACTCCGATGCGCCAAGCCCTTGTGATGCAGCAAAACTAAGTGCATTAGGATCGCCACCTCTGGACGAGGAATGAGTGAGTTTGTAGCCCCTCCGCATCCCGGATTGCTTCAGGAACTCAAGATTGGCCATACCTGCTTCGGCATGATGAAATAGCCCACCCTGGTAATTGGTCAGACCTATGGCCTTCAGAGACTGCTGCTGGGACATCCGAGCATTCGAGCGCTTCTCACCCATCGCGGATATGGCTTTCACAAGTGCCCCGGCGACAGCAAAAGCTATGCCAATGTATGGAGCCGCTTTTCCCATCCCGGACATTGTCCCCCCGGGCTTTCCTCCTCCCCCGGACTCACTGCCGGAGCCACTGCCAGATCCGCTTCCGCCAAGCCCCCGGGCATTCCGAAAGACTGCGTTCTGCACATATAGCCGTTGGATGGGCTTGTTCTTCTTGGCGTTTTTCTCCCCGAACAGGCGACCGAACATTCCGCCTCCGGCGTTCGCTGCACTCTGCAGCGCATCGGGGCCGCCACCCGCGCCTTCCGATTCCGCTCCCCTGTTGTCCTTGTCTTTGTCCCGGCGGAACATGTCCCGGGTACGCTTCAGCGCATCGATCTTGTCTTTGGCAGCATTGTAGAACCCACCTCTAAGGAACTCTTCTTCGCCGGACTGTGCCTGCTGGGCGGCCTGCTGTGCATTCTGATAGACTTCCCGCTTTTTTTGCTCTTGCCGCTTCTCCTCCATGCGGCGGCGTTGCACAGCGGCATAGGATTGAGGACCTGCCTGGCCAGCGTCGACTGCCGTCTTAATGGGTTGACCGGCCTGCTTTCGGAACTTCTCGACCTGCTGCCTGGCCTGTCTATCGTCCAGGTCGAGTTTTACATTGATAGGCATACCTGATCCTATTGATGGATCAAACTTCGGTCCAGCCTTGTCCGATAGCCCTCTTCCAGGGATACTCCAGCCATGGAAACACACCGCATTATTGTGGAGACTCTGGCCCGCAGCGAATCGCAGAAAGAACGCTCTATTCTCCCGAAGATCGAGCTGGAGGCCCAGACCCAGGAACCGCAGCACCTTACCTACTGGATCAATGACCAGGATAACCTGGTAAACATCCCGATCATTCCTTCCACGCTAAACTACCTGATTATCCGAGCCACCTATACTCAGGATGATACGCAAGCTGGAATCCAGGCCGGTGACCTTGCGCCTTTCCACGTCCGGGTGGATGGCGACACCCAGGATCGGGCGCGCAAAGGCCTGTATGTTCTGACTGGAGATGTGACGAGTCTGGAAGTCGGCACCCCTGTAACCAACGGCAAAGTTGAACTCAAAGTACTGATGGGCTAACTGTAGATGCTTCGGGAGAGTCGATTCACACTTTCCGGGCTTGCTTCCCTGGTCCGATTCGGGAAAGGCGGGAAGGCTATCCGCTCCACCTCGGAAGGACTGGAGGCCCGGACCAATGACGATTCGGCGCTGGAGCGGTTCCGTGGGGCCGACCCTGCACTACCCCAGGATCTGGTCCCTCTGGGCTATGCAGACAATCGATACGCGAACAGGGTAAACCCGGCCACCGGGGCAAAGCTCATTCGGACGAACCAGGCGGGCTCTTCCATCGAAGAAACCGGTATAGCGGTCGATGATGACGGCAACGTAACGATCCCCGGCAATCTGTTTGTGGAAGGCACACAGACCCAGATCGATACCAGCACTCTCCAGGTAGAAGATAAGAACATCGAGCTGGCCAAGAACGCCACCTCTGATGCAGAGGCGGACGGCGGTGGCATTGATCTAATCGGCAACGTAAAGAAATGGATCCGGTGGATGCTGTCCAGAGATGCCTGGGTTTTCTCGGAAAACATCGACCTGGAATCTGGAAAAGAGTTTCGAATCGATGGAGTAGAACTCTTTGCTACCAGGTCCACTGACGATCTCCAGGAAGGGTCGACAAACAAGTATTTCACTGACGGCATTGCCGACACCTGGCTGAACAACCGGAGCTCCGACGATATCCCCGAAGGATCGACCAATCTATTCTTCACAGATACTAACGCAACCAACTGGTTTGCGGCGCGTACAACGGACGAACTGGCCGAAGGATCGATCAATCTCTACTTCAACAAATACCGGGTGAATGGAATCTTCCTGGTGGTGGACATGATCGGCCACGGCTTTTCGAAAAATGACATCCTGGCAAAAGACCCGGTCACGGAGGCCTTTGTACTGGCGGACTGCACGGATCCCCTGCGGACACTTCCGGCCGGAATAGTTGCGGCCATCGTTACTCCAGACCAATTCGTTCTACTGACCTATGGCTGGCTCCAGGGAGATCCGGGCGACTACTCCTTTACCGGGCGAGCCTACCTTGATGGGAGCACTCCCGGCGCCATATCCGACACGGAACCGGCGACCGAAACCAGTGTAATCCTTGGCCAAATTGATTCCAACGGTGTCTTCCTGTTCCGGCCCCGCATCGACTATGGTACGGCCAATGACTTCATAACTGAATTCGAGAACGGACTGAACTGATGACGGAATTCCAGAGAATTGCAGCACGACTCCGCGCCGAGTTCAACTCGATCCGCGCTCTATTCGGGAGTTCCAATGGTCTGGCCACCCTGGATGGCTCAGGACATCTCCCGGATGCGCAGCTTTCTCTGGCAGGCAAATCTACGGATGATCTTGCCGAAGGAAGCAATCTATACTTCACCGACGCCCGGGCTACTGACGCCGTTTCCGGAGCGCTATCGGCAAAACAGGACACCTCGGAGAAAGGCCAGCCAAACGGATATGCGTCACTGGACGGATCCGGCCAAGTGCCATCCGCCCAGCTCCCGGCGGAGACAACAGATCATGTACACCAGGATCCGGCCAGCGATCAGACATGGTATTCCGTTCCCTCGCCGGGAACATATTTGATCTTCCTGTTCGCCGAAATTGCGGCAGGGGCCTCGCACGAACTGTCCATAAACAATAGCACGACTCCCGTATTCTCAAAAAGCAATAGCACTGGTTCTGGCCCCCTGCCCTTCACATTTACAACGGTCCAGGCTATATCCGACGCCACCAACGCGCTCTATATCAATTCTGCAAATAGCAACATGATGCTGACGGCCATCAAACTGGCATAGGAAAGTGAAGCTATACGATGAATGAGCTAAAACGAATAGCAGGTCGGATACGCGATGAGTTCAATGCTCTCCGGGCTACCTTTGGCCAGGCAAACGGCGTTGCCACCCTGAATGCGTCCGGAAAACTCCCGGACTCTCAGCTTTCCCTTTCCGGAAAAACGACGGATGCCCTGGCGGAAGGATCCACCAATCGCTATTTCACGGATGCCCGTGCCCAGAATGCGCTGGCCACTTCCCTGGCTGCCAAGCAGGACATTTCAGAGAAAGGCACTGCCAATGGGTATGCTTCCCTGGACAGCTCCGGGACCGTTCCATCAGCGCAGCTCCCGGCGGCAGCCACCAACAGCCGTGTCGGGGAAATTGGAATATTCATTACATCGACGCCGCCACAGGGAGTGGTCTACTTCAACCGGGCCAGCCTATCCCGGACTTCCTATGCAGACCTATGGGCCTGGGTCCAGAATCATCCGGAATTATATGATGATACGGGAACCGACAAACAGAAGTTCGGACCCGGCGATGACAGCACCACATTCGAGTTGCCCGACTGGAAAGGTATCGGAGTCCGTGGAGCGGGTACTTCCTCCGCTTTTCAAAAGGCAAACGGCAACTACTACGATGGAGGCAATCTGCTCGACGTACTCCTCGATGGCCTGAAAGACCACAGGCACTATGTGAGTGGATACGTTTACTATGGGAACTCCACTTTCTGGATCTATTATTCAGGCACCGGCCACCCAAATGAGGCAGTAACACAGACCTACACTGCCGGGCCTGCGAGCAACAGTTCAGGCGATCCGCGGTCCACCGACGAGAACCGTGGAGTCACGGTCGCGATCCACTGGGGGATTCGTTATGAATAGAGCACTGGTTTTCGACCCCGACACAGGAGAGTTCCTTCGTTATGAAACGGCAATACCGGATCAAAAGAATCCGGGTGAGTTTCTTCTTCCACCGCATAGCGTCCTGGAATCCGGCCTATCAATACCGGAAAGCGGCCCAAACGAAACCTTAATTCTTCAGAGTGGATCCGTTCTGGCTGTCCCTGATTTCAGAGATCTGGATTATTACAATCAATCAACGGGCGCAAAAATAGAACTGGAACTGGGACAGAGCCCGGATTCTACAATGACCAGCGTGGTCCCCGGGGAATTCGAAACAGGCCCATGGATCGAAGAAGAATCCAGGTGGACCGTCGACTCCAACAAACTGGCGGAAGCAAAGTCCAACTTGATCTCGAAGCTTGAAGCTATTCGGCAATTCAAGGAATTCACTTACCGCTCCACGGTCACCGTCCACTCGATAGACTGGGATTCCGGAGAGAAATACCTTCGAAACCTTGAAAGGGCCATCTCATTGTACTCCACCCACCCGGTTTCCGCGTGGTTGGATAGTAGCAACAACCCGCACCCGGTGCCGGGCGTAGCCTACCTCGAGGCAATCCGGGATGCAGTCGACCTCGATACCTTTCAGGCCGGACAGACTCTATACAGTGTGAAATGGACAAAGCGAGATGAAGTCAACTCGCTGGGACCGGAAGGCGTGAAGAACTACGACCCGGAATCCGGATGGCCCTGGTAAGGTGCTTCAGCCCCAGTCCCCTTCCGGGGGATTGTCTTCCTGGGAAGGATCGTAGTCTTCGAAATCGAATTCCTGTTGCTCCGGGGCTTCTGGAGGCATCCCCATATCCCCCTCGCCACCACCGGCAAGATTCTGCACAAGCTGAGCTCCAGATTGACTCCAGTTTGTATCCAATACGAAGGCCCCGGCGTACTTCACCTGCTCGAAGTCTTCATCGGAAAGGTCATAGATTTTCCGGAGTGCCTCTCCCACAGTCGGCATATCCCTTCGGCTCCGCACTTCATCCATGAGCTCAATGGACTTAACCAGCTTCTCGTCCCTCTCCAGGCGCTTATCTTCATCCTCCTTCTCAACTCCATTGAAGACGAAAACCAGTGGTTCGTACCTGTCCACAGTCTCCTTTATATCGTTGCATACGTCTGCAAAATAGGATAGCATCGACTTCTTTGCCCTGGTCATTGCGGCATCTATCCGCCCATCCATAGATCCTTCAGACAGTCCCTGGCTACCCATCAAACGCAGGCCGAGCTCCGCTTGGTCCATTCCATGGGCGGCCAGGGTAAAGGTCGTGACCCATTGCATCAGCTTTTCGAATGCCATGTCGCTCAGTGTATTGAGGTTGGTGAACTTGAGATCCTGGGCCTCGGACGTAATCAAGGGGATCCGGTGATTGTTATTGTTCCCCGAGAACATGTTCTCCCATTGCACCTGGAGATCATCGAGGACTTCCTGAGGCATATTCCCAGGAAGGTAGAGAAACCCTGGAGGCGGATTATTGGAGAACCGATCCCGATTAAACTTCAGGGCATTCATTGTGGCGATGATTTCCATCACGGAAACCTCTGCAGGAGAGAGCCCCGAGTTTCGGTACCGAACATCGCTCAACTCATTCTGGTGGCGCACAATGATCTCTTCATCTGTAAAGGTTTCGACCACTGTACTATTCACGATCTGCACCCAGCGGATCCGTGGGTCATTCTTGTATCCGGACTCAATTGTGGGGTAGATAGTTGCGGGATCCAGATACTTGACTTCGACAACCTGACCCCTCCGATTCCGGACCAGATAGAAAGCCACACTGTCAATGGCTAAAGTGTCCCGGATCATGAACTGGAAGACTGCATGAAAGCGATCCCGGTTCTGCCAGCCCTCCACCTTGTCGCCCATGAACTCAAAGAATTTCCTGGCATCCCGGATTAGCTCCTTGTCCCCATCCCCCGGGGATTTGTCCGGATCTTCCAGATCGAAATCGAACCCCTCCTTCTCTCGGAACGGCCGACCAAATTGACCAAGATCATCGATTCTGACTTTGTGGATGGCACCGACCAGAGTATTGGAATAGGATAGTTTCCGGAGGTCATTGAAAGAGGGGCGGTCAGGATTGCGGAGCCGGATTCCCTGGTTGATCAGGCTTTGCTCTTCGGATGTAAAGACCGGCTTTTTCTCTTCCTGTTCTCTCGCTTGAACGCCGTGGAACATGGACTTCGCCAGCGCGTACATCCTGGAGTCCTTGAATTCCCGGATATCCTCCCGGGCGCGCTGTGCCTGCGACTGTCGATTCCGGGCAGCCCGGAGTCTCTTCTGGAGGTTCTTTTCGTAGTTCGGGCCTCTGGGTCGACCGGGCTTTCCGTTTGCCATGGCTCGAACAGTAGCAGAATGCAGGGCATCGGAGAAGCAACGGGGGGGTTTTTACCGGGTTTTTCCAGGTTTTTTCCGGGGAAAAATATCTGAAAAATCTGACCGATTGCCCTTGGACTGCTATGGTCCGGTCATGCGCAAGACCCTACCCAATATCGCAGACATTGAGCGGAAATCATTGGAGAACCACTTCTCCCTGCCCCCGGGGGATACCCTGTTTCAGGATTCAAAGAAAGTATTCATTGTCACCGCTATCGAAGCGGGGGCCGGGTGGACACTTACTTATGACTGCATCAGCGGGAAAAGTGGAACTCGTTCCGGTAGCGGAAATCGGGAGTTTCACCACCCGGTCACCGCCGCGCATTTTACCGACACAACTGGTGTAGATAGAATTGTTGGATTCTATCTGGGCTGAAGCCGGAAATGGGTCATTCAGAAGGTTCGGAAAGCACGGCAACCTCATGGACCATAAAAAAAGGATCTGCATCCGTACTCCCGGCGATCGGGACAGGAACCATCTTAATGTGGCCGCATGCGCGAATCGGTGTATCTTCTTTCAGAGATAGCAGCTCGCTGGCAAGCTTCGATTTCTTGGCCATAGCATATTGGAAGTATTCTCCCTTTGAATCGTCCATGGTAAAGCCTATCATCTTATCCTCAATATCATAGAGTCTTACATGGGCTTGAAATACCTTAGAAAACTGGCCTTTCATACATACCTTTTCCCCGGCCCTTTGGGCCGCGAAGACCTCGAACTCCTTCGCCGTTATCAATGAAGGCTCCCCTGTTACGGACAGGATCGGGGACATGAAAACTAAAACCAGAATCATCTGTTTCATTGATCTATTCACCTCCAAAAATTTGGACTGAAGCCTATGGGCCGATAGCAAGATGTCAATTAAGTCCTGATACATGGCTAACTGGCAGGGAGAGTTCAACGATCAGTCCCAGGACTATGAGTACCGAGACCTCGGAATGCGCCTGTCACCGGGAGAGGATCCCCCTGCCCGCTGGGGCTGCCTCCTGCATCCCGACGAACTTCGCAGAGTTATTTTCGTTGGGAACAGCCTGCTCGTAACTGTAAACGGGGAACAGCTCACCAACTACCAGCTGAAGAACTGGCTGGATCATAATGTCCGGGTTCTCCAGGAAAGACTCCAGTTCGATATCTACCCACGACTCTGGAGATCCAGGCCGGTCCGCAACAGCAACCATCGGGAGATCGAGCCCTATGCCGAGTGGGACGATTTCTATATGTTCGACGGCAACCAGCATGATAAGAACTTCTTTGTGAAGCTCCGCCGCCGCCCCCTGGCAAGGCTTCACAACTGGGAAGTGAAGAGTCCTTTCACCGGAGAAACGCTGATTAATCTGACAGATTATGCTCTAATCAATTACCGCCGGGGAACCATGCGGGCCGCTCTCTTTAATACCGGATCCTATGCCGGATACAGCGGGATGCCAATTGCTCAATGGCGGTTCGGTACCGGACGGCATGCAGCCGCCCATTTCATCGATTACACAACGGGCTATGACCACGCGGATCGGGTTCCCCGAGAGCTCAAAGAGGTGCTGATCAATCGTATGACCATCGATGTAATGAGCGCCTACGGGGATGGGATCGTCGGTGGCCTGGCCAATTCCAGTGTTTCTGTCGGCTCGCTATCAGAATCCATCGGCACCACGATGTCCGCAACCAGCGCCTACTATGGTGCCAGGATTGCCGAAAAGCAGAAGTGGGAAGAAAACTGGTTCAAGACTCGCGCCCACGCCTATTCAGGAGTCGGTTTCAAAGTCCTCTGACGTTGCCCGATACACCGTTCCCTGCAATGGTGAAGCATGCCCGCAGCAGGCCTCCCATTAAACTTCGCCGGATTGCTCCCGGAAGCCTCCTGGATATTCTGGACTACCCTGATTACAGCCTTCGCAACAGGCTTCTGGAGATTATCTATATGGGGAGCCCTCCGAAAGACTGAAAAAGAAATCCTTCCAAAAGTAGAGAAGGTCAGGGCTGACCTTACAGACAAGATCACGGAGTCCGAAGACCGGACTGAAAAGCGCATCAACAACCTCGAAGAGCATAGCTCAGCGTCCGTAAAGGAACTGAACGATAAACGTGAACGCCTGGAGCGTGAACTGGAAACGCGCCTCGATAGCATGCGCGAGCACTCCCTGAACCTCCACCATTCCCTGGAAATCGACAACGCAAAACTCCGTCAGCAGATGGAGGGCCTTCAAAGCTATTCCAATCAAATCATGGGCCGCATCGATGAAGTCGAGCGCCGCATGGAAGATCGGGTTGGTCGTTCTGAAAAGGCCATACTCCAGAAACTGGAAGATGACCAGAAGCATTTCCACGACGGCCTATCGGAGCTAAAGAAAGAGATCAGATCCTGGAGGAACCAATGAGCATCGGAATGAAACTACTGGCAGACCTGGTCGCAAGCCGGTTTGGCCCCTATATCATCATCTTCGCACTACTTCTTCTCATTGTGGGCGGCTGGCGCGGATACGCCTGCGCGTCTCAAGCAATCAATTCTCCGGAGGAACCAAATGAAGTTCAGGATGCTATCATCCCTGCTCCTGGCGACTATGATCGTCTTAAACTGCCAGAGCAGTGAAAATCAGATTCGGGAAACCAGGGACTCCTATTGCTCGGACATTCAGATCCCCGATGCAGCCAGGGTCCGGCCAGGGCAACGGCTGCAGAACTCCCATTACAATGCCCTGGTAGATCACTGCGCCGATCTGGCCCGGTGCCTCCGGTACGAGCAATGCGTAAGGAAGATCACTGAATGGGAGCGCGACTGCCAGACCGAAAGAGTCCGCGCCCTGGAAGACCAATGGCTCCCCGGAGCCTTTACCCCCCGCTTTAAGTGCGGGATCCCAAAGCCGCTTTGCGGACTGGAGGAAGACTGATGGTAGAACAAACCCTGATACAACAAATTCTGAACCTGATCGACCTGAAAGCGGTGATTGGAATAGTCCTGATCTGCTACTGGCTTTTTGACCACTCACCGAAGATCATCCGGAAGAACTTCCGTTATCCCGGGGCGAAGACCTACGGTACCATGATTGTAGCGGTCATTGTGTCCGTGGCTTCCTACTGGATCGATCCTTCCCGCCCGGAGGCCAATGTTATGGCCTACTTCCTGGCTACGAGCTTCTACGAAGCCATCATCAAGCGAATCAAAGCCAATTTCCAGGGACCAGAAGTATGAGCCAGTCGGTACTGAGCAGAGCGGCAGAGGTCGCCGTGGAGACAATCACGGAAACGCTCCACAAGCAATGGAAAGAATCCATCGTGGAGATGCCCTGGGATGAGCGGGCCTACTACCAGGAACAATATCCTAAGGACCAGCTATTCCTCCATCACACGGATGGTCGAACTTCGGCCGCCGCCAGTGCCCGCTACCTGGAAGGATCCTCTATCAAGACCCGGGTAAGCGGGGATAGCCGGGGGCAGCACTATTCCGTCGGGGTACCATGGTGGGTGGACCGGGATGGCACGACAATCAGGACATTCGATGACCGATGCTGGGCACACCACAACGGCACGGGGCGCAGAGGAGCCCGAAGGTCCATTGCCATCGAGCTGGAGAATCTGGGCTTCATCAATGAGCGCGGAGGTAACTTCTACAATCGATACGGGGAAGAGATCGCAGAGGAACAGTATCCCATCCATGAGCATCCAGAACCCTGGAGAGGAAGCCGCTTCTATGAAGCCTACACGGATGCCCAGGTGGACAGCCTGATTCTCTTGATAGATGATATCTTGCGGCGGCATCCAGGGATCCCCCGAAGAATCCCGCAGAACTTCTTTCCGGAAGTTCCCCTCACCCGCACCCAGCTCGCCCGCTTCAAGGGGATTCTGGCTCACACATTCACGGTCGGATACATTCCGAAACGCTACGCCAAATATGATGTGAGCATTGCCCTTCGGCCGCATATGGATCGAATATGCAGGGCACTGAAGCTGCAACGAGTGAGGATCTAAACAATACCCCACATCCGTTTAGCCTTGCACCACCCTGAGGCGATCCGATCCCGAGAAACGGATTGACATTTTCCGCCCTGGACAATATAATAGTGGTGAACCACTGAAAGCGCGAATGCGCTGTAGGTGGTGTTTCTTTATTTGGGGTAGACTACAATTCCAAACCGATCCGTTTTCGATGCCTTTAGGTTCAATACCGGCTCGAGCCTCCTCAACCACCGATCCAATCGTGCAGAGTTGACCAAAGGAGGGATTCTTCCAGCCAAATTACCAACTCCCAATTGCAAAAGCTTATGCATATAAACAATGTAGGCCGCGCAATCGCACGCTTGTAGAAAGTAGCTTTCCCCGGAGTCCTTCGGCAGGGGATCTTCGAGGAGCCTTGTAATCTTTCTGTTGACTGCTCCACCGAAATGCGACGGCACGAAATTTACTCTCTGAATCCGGCGGCTCGTTGACCTCATTTTTCCGACTCGACCTTCATCGGTTATGACCAAGAACTTCGCCGTTGGGTCCCTATTGCTGAGGTCATTTTCCATCCTCTGAATTGAATAGCTGAGTGCGCTGTCTAAGACACCATAATCGCCCCTCTGGATAGCGTGCTTGTTTATCACCACGTTCACTATCCGTACGTCCAATCGGGATATTTCATTAACAAAAGCTTCAATAATGGCGACGCGCTGGCGGCCCGATAGACTCAGGCTCCTGTAATCCCCCTTATTAAGGAGAAGCTCTTTCGTGTGAATCTCCCATTTCAAGGGAAACTTGTATTTTTTCGTCAGCCTTTGCCGGAAACTGCGCAGTCGCTCATATTCTTGCTGCCACATGGCCATATGCACCATGATTCCGGATAGGACGAACAATGGAGATGAAAATTGCGGATAGCCATCGTCACCCGACTCATCGTAGTATACAAGATACATGGAACCAATTCGACTTCCTGGGCAACGGAATGCAAATAGAATGCAAAAGAACGGCCACCGAACGGCGACACAATTACAGTGTTAGCTGCTTCGCAGTTTACGAATGATTCGATCCAACTCTTCCACAGCTACCTGGCGATCCGCCTTTGAAAGCTTTTCCAGCTCTTTCTCGAACTTGGACAATGTACTGAATGCGCTCTGACTCTTTTTCCGGTCCTGGGCCAGAACCTTCTTTGCCGCCTGGATATCCTTCCGCTCCACCCTGCCCTTTGCCAGTTTTGCTGCTTCATCGTAGAGGTTCTTATAGCGCTGAAGCATCCTGGGCTGAATCCCGGTCTTTTCTACGAGTTCATCGAGGTGATAGTTCTGACCCCGCTTTCGGCTGAAGTAATCGGGGTATGTGTCGGCCAGCAGGAGCACTTTGCCTTCCACATCATTCTTCTTTGCGGTGATGTTGTCGCCACCCAGGGCCAGCAGCTCTTCCTCCTTTGAGAGCTTTCTGGTAACGTAACGGACCGGGACTTTTTCATCTCCGCGCTCTATAGCGATTTCTTTCCGAACGTGGCCACCGAGAATCTTGCCCCCGGCCTGCCAGTTATTTGGATCGTCTGGGAGAAAAATGATCGGCTCCAGGATCCCGGACAGATCGATGGAGGCCTTTACCTCGGCTTTTTTCTTGGGATCGTTGGAGAAGTACCGGTAGTTGTCTTCATGATCCCGGAGCAGATTAGGAGAGAGCTCCCGGACCGGAGACAGAAATTTCTCCTCGATAGAAAACGACATTGTGTCGTTTTCCTGGAGCCCCCGGCGCTTTAGTCCGCCCGAGATATTGCCTCTGAGAGTCTTCTTGCTCACGACAACTCCTTACTCAGCCTGTGAAACTGCTCTTCCGAATCGGATCCAGAGGGCAGGGGACGGCCCCGACCCAGGGCTGTTTTCACCACCCCTTTACGGAGAATCGATGCCCTTGAGAACTCCACTTCCCCGTCCATATCCTGGCGCAGTTTTTCATCCTCAGACCCTGAGACGATAGAAGGCACCACAAGCAGCCTCTGGGATCCCCCGCTCTTCCGGGCTTTCGCCACCTCATCAATAAGCATCCCAACTCCCTGGACCGCCCATCGATCATAGGTCATTGGAGAGAGGACAATATCTGCCATGTTGATTGCCTGGCGGAATTCATAGGATAGCCCTGGAGGAGAATCCACAATCGCATAATCGTATTCCAGGCACCGCACTTCTTTAGCAATCCGCAGCATTGCTCCCGGGTCCCCTGCCATTTCAATCCCGGCCCGATGCAGATGCAGGGTAGATGGGATACAGTCGATCCCGAAACCTGTCTCCCAGATAAGCTCGCGTGGGTCCGCAGCCTCCGTCAATAGCTGCAGAGCTCCCCGCCGGTCGAGCTGGTCAATATCCGTATCCCGCAGAAGGAAATCGGTGGCGCTGGCCTGGGGATCCAGATCCAGGAAAACGACATTGTGTCGTTTTCTCAATTCGAGTGCCAGGTGGATACTGATGGCCGTCTTTCCCACGCCGCCTTTCAGGGATGACAGAATAATGATTTTCACAGGCGGAACGTCCTCGACGCAAACTCACCGGTCAATTCATTCTACACGGAAAGATGGATAGCGAAAGAAAAAGAGAGGTTACTCAGCAACCTCGACGAATTGCCAGACCATACGCTTATCATGGCTCACCAATGGCTCTTACCTGACCACTGGACCGGGCATAACTAACTGCCTGGAGCCAGGCACCCATGAATTGCCTTCGAGGTCCTCTGACTTCGACTACCTGGGACCAGGCAGTTTTTTTCTTGACCGCCATGTACTTAGCCAGTACACGTTTACCCAGAGCAACGCTAACCTGTGTTGCCCGGGTTACCAGGCGGGGCAGGGGGGTCAGAGCCCCTCTCCGCATTCCCTTCCTCTCCCCAATACGCCCGCCCCGATTTTATGTCGCATTTAAACTTGACGGACTATTATGTCTCATTAGGGTGCGTACTGGCTACACCTCTCTGACCCGCTTTGCGGATGGTTTAGCCACCCGGGCACGAAGCCCTCAACATTGATTATCCGGACCCTGCGATAACAGGGGAGGGGGAAGGTATGCTTGCACGACAGAAGATAGTCGGGCCGGGGCAGCTTGTGCCCGCAGAGCCTGGCCAAAAGCCACAAAAGAAACCGCGAGGGAAGAAAGGCCCCCGAATGAGCCTGCTTCGCCGAATTGAAAGACTTAGCCATCATAACGTTCAGCGATTCTCTGGATGGTGTTTTGCGGGAAACGATACCCTGGCAGCGGACTATGACGTAGAACCCAGGACTATTCGCCGCTGGTTCCGCCAACTCGAAAATGAGAAGCTCATTGAGACAAAAATCGTTGGCAACATCCGCCTGAGCCGGGCGACAAAGCGTGGCCTCGGAGCCCTGGCAGACGAGGGAGAGGCGGACAAATTGACCCCGGACGCCCCCAAGAAGTCCGCTCAGTTGTCCGGAGAGACGGACATTGAGTCCGTGTCCGGCGGACAGGCAGGCCCTGGAGGCGGACATTCGGTCCCCGTACATAGTACCGATCTCTGTACCGAGTACGTACTGGCAACGCTCCAGAAAAAGCTCAGCCCCAGCTCCTATCGGAAGGCTTCCGAGGCCTATGTCGCCGCCTCTGATGGAAAAGTGATCTTTCTGCATCTCCCAAATTACCTTGAAGAGATCCTCCGGTCATTTTTCGATGCTGAATTTATTTAGGGCGGATGCAGGCGACTATCTTCCGACGAATGCACCAAGCCCAGCAGATACCAAGGTGAAGAGGCTAAACCCGCCGATGAAAGCAATTACGGACGGTTGGCTATCCACGTGAACATCATGGGCCTCCTGAAGCATGTCTTCGATGGCGCCCACGGCCAGTAGGCCGGATACGACTGCCAGGCCGCCCGCCTTTATTTGCCCCGGGGCACCGCGAAGAAGAAAGTATGCAGCCACAGCGGCCCCAACAACGTAGACGAAGAATAAAACGGAAAGAGATATTCGGCGAGCCCTGGCAATACCTTTACTGCGGAAGTTTGCAGCCGCTGCGTACCCTTCCGGCACGTCTGCGAGCACCTGGCCGGCAGATAGAACTAGGGCCCACTTCAAAGAAACGGAGGCACCCGTGCCCGTCATCAGCCCGTCGCTCATAAGGTCGATGGCTACGGCGGCATAAATCATCCACATGCGTCTGTTCCCTGCACCATCACTTGTGCCTTGTAGGCGTTTGACTATGGAATCCAGTGCTATGTAGCTTAAGCCACCTATGGCAAAGGCAAGCGCAACCCACCAGCCCGCGATTTGCTCAAGAGCACCTGGTATGAGTTCCACGGCTACGATTGCGATAACGATACCCGACGCCGCGTGAAGAGCCCAATTCAGAGACCGAGCTGAGGGAGCCCTTGCTTCTGCGGCGAGGGCTCCGAGAAAGTTGCCGGCACCGGGCAACAAGGATAGCAGGATTACAGTAAAGATATCTTCCATGGATACTCTTGGTAAATACAAATGAGTCTGAATAGTGGTGACAACCATTATAAAGATAGAAGCGACCGAGTCATATCTATAAAAAGTCGAATCTCCTAAATACTAAAATCTATCTTCAAAATGCGCCCGTCTGCAATCCGAAAATTACCGTTTTCGCCTCGAAACGAAGGCGATATGTTAGTTCTGCCTGTCGGGTGCAGGCGCTCGGCACGGTTCTAAGCCTTAATTCGATCCGGGGACTCCACATTCAACGGTTTACAAAATAATGTTGACAGCCCCTGGCAAAACGTTGCGATTGATATGTGCGCGGACTAACCCACAGGACAGCAGTGCTTTTATTGCTTGTATTTCTGGGAATAGTAATTGGGCCTCCGATCTTCTGTCATCAAGGATGGAGCGGCTCCGAACTGCAGGCAACAACTTTGGCTGCTGGCTCTTTTGCCACCGAGGCATCCAGATCTGAAACACAGCAGCACTGGCATACAGCATTCCCGCACTGTCGGTCCGAATGCGGGCCTCCTGAATCAACATTGAGCCATTTCGCAGAAGGGGGCTCCTTGTTTTTCGCGCCTTTTCCGGACTTTTTGTCCTGCCCGGCGGTGCCAGAAATCTTGCTTCCTTCGAGTCGATACTACATGGTGTCGCATTCGGATGATCGCCAGGTGGCCATCATCCGTGATATAGCTCTTCCTTTGTCCAACGCCCCCCCCCCGCCTCCTGAAGATAGTCAATCTTTAAAGGAGGAAACAATGAAACAGTACTACTTGTATGCTGGCTGGCTGGCCTTGCTGCTGGTTCCAGCCATGCATTCCATCGATGCAGAGGATCCCGAAACCGCTTCTGTGGAGGCTACAAACTCCCTGGAGCTACAGGAATGCAGCTTGAACGGCCCTGCCGATGTTCTACGATGCGTAAAGAAGAATGACCCTGACGTGCGAAAAGCACGGTCCCAATTGCAACAAAGAATCTCGGCCCTAGAAACTGCGGAGCAACGGCCCAACCCTGAGCTGGAAGCCGAGGCAGGCCTCAGTTCGCCCAGGTCCTACAGCCTGGAATACAGACACATAATAGAGCTGGGCAATCGGCGAGAACTCCGCACGAATGTGGCTCAGGGCCGACAGCGAGAAGCAGCGCTTCAAGTGGAACTATCGCTGCAAAATGCAGTGATGCGAACAGCCATCGCTCTATACCGCCTCAAACAACTGCGGGAGGAAGAGGTCTTTCTTCGTGAAGCCCGAAATGCCTTCGATACAGCCATCGGGCGGCTTTACCGATTACCTTCCAGAAGCGCAAATCAGCAGGCAAGTTTGTTTAGTTACGTTCTGGCAAGAAATAGCATTGAACAGCAGCGGGTTCGAATGGATACGGAGCGAGAGTCCATTCGCGCAGATCTAGAACGATGGACCGGTCAGCGCATTTCGGATGCTGCACTCACGGCCATTGCAGCCGAGCATCCAAAAAACTGGCCGGAAATGCCCGATGAATATTCAAAATCGGTGGAACTGGCTCTGGCTAAAGAAGGCGTCGCACGTTCTGCTGCCAATCTCAGGCTCCAGGAAAGCAGGAAGTGGCCGGACCTGGGTATTGGCCCACGCTTTTCCTACAGCCCAAATGAATCGGGCCCTCTGGATTTTGGTTCATCTGAAGGACGATGGAATGCGGGTGTTTCTTTTTCTGTCACGCTTCCACTCTACAATCAATATGAAGGACAGGAGAAAGAAGCTCGAGCCCGGAAACAATCCGAAGAGATTCAGCGACAGACAACCGAGCTTTCCCTGGAAAGCGAATACCGTTCCATGGCACGATCCTATGCTGTTCTCGTCAATGGCTTCAATCGTACTGCATCGCCGGAATCAATGGCCGGACAGAGGTATGCCATACTCGGGTATTTGAGTCGAGGGCTGGTGAGTCCGCCCATGCTTATTGAGTACCATCGAACGTATGCGGACTATCTGCATCAATATCATACAACCCAGCTTCAGGCATTGCGCTTGCTCTGGAGAGGGTACGCTCTATCAGGGAGGATTTTAGACGATGACGTTATCCATAGCATTTGACTTATCCGGGGGAAGAAGGGCCCTACCGGGCATGGAAAGCTCAAAAATAGGATTCTGCCTGGCGGGCTGCATGCTCACCGTTGTCTCCTTTTGTGGCGAGTCGCCGGAACACGCTAATGCGAATTCTCAGTCCGGTCATTCGGAGAGCCATGCCGAGGAAGGCACTCACGATCATAGAGCGCAGGAGGAATCCGGCTCGCAACATTCAGAGGAAAGTAGTTCAAACCATTCACACAATGAAACGGATTCCTCCGGTTCAAACCAGAATGCAGGGCCGCAGTACGCCGTCTTGAAGGCGAATCAGGAAAAAGGTATCCAGCTATCAGAGCAATCCCTGAAGATTTGTGGGATTCGTTTTGCAGCCCCCGGGAAGTATAAGGGTAATTTCCCTGCTTCGAGCCTGGTTCATGTGTCTGGGCTGCAGCTGGTATATGTAAGAAAGGGAGATTGGATCTTTCCGGTCAATCTGGGTAACTCCACTCATTCGCCGAGCGCAGAGGAGATCCCTTCGTTGCGACAAGCGGCAGCTGTGGACTGGGTTCAGTCCGAACTTGCTGTAGAAAATGTGGATATAATCCATCTGGCCCTTCTGGAAGCTTTTGGCGCTTCGGGATCCGGTCATGGACACTGATCCTATCCATCCAGACGGACGATTCAGCAGGAAATTCTATGTTTGATAAAATACTAAGGTACTCCGTTTACAACCCCGGCGCTGCCTTCGGGCTGGCCCTATTGCTCCTTGGTGGCGCATTCTACTCTTATCAGGTTATTCCAATCGATGCTGTGCCTGATATCACCAATGTACAGGTGCAGGTGATGACTCGAGCCGAAAGCCTCGACGGGGAAACCATTGAAGCGAATATTACGTATCCAATTGAAAGCGCTATGGGCGCTGTGCCCAATGTACAGGAGATACGTTCGGTTACCCGCTTCGGGCTCTCTGTAGTCACGGTGATCTTCGAAGAAGGCACGGACATCTATCTGGCAAGACAACTTGTGGGCGAGCAGCTGGCCACACTGGATCTACAGGATGCCCAGCCTCGCCTCGGGCCCATCGCTACCGGCCTGGGGGAAATCTATCATTACTCCATCGAAGTAAAGGAGCCCGCCACCGATCCGAAGAAGAGGCTGGAACAATTAATGCGACTGAGGACCATCCAGGAATGGGAGGTTAAACGCAGATTGCTTGCGGTTCAGGGCGTGGCCGAGGTAAATACAATCGGAGGGTATGAAGAGATATACTTTGTACAACCGGATCCCGTGAAAATGTCTCGATACGGGATTCACTTCGATGATCTGAAGCTTGCTCTGCAGCGCAGCAATCGCATCGCCGGAGGTGGATACATTCAGCAAACGGCGAACCAGCTCATTCTTCAGGGAGACGGACTCATCCGCAATCCAGAAGAAATCGAGTCTTTGCCGTTGAAGCAACTTCCGGATCTGACAACACTTCGCGTGGGCGACGTGGCCTCGGTGGACAAAGATAAGGAAATCCGCACCGGAGCTGCCGTGGTTAACGGACAAGAGAGGGTGCTGGGGACGGTATTTATGCTTCTGGGAGAAAACAGCCGCACTGTCTCTTCCCGGGTAGACGAACGAGTCAACGAAATTCGTAAGACCCTTCCAGAGGACGTGGAGATCAAAACACTCTACAACCGATCCTATCTTGTGGATGGCACCATTGAGACGGTGCAGGAGAACCTGGTCTTCGGCGCGCTGCTGGTGGTGGTGGTTCTGCTACTTCTTACCGGGAATTTTCGGGCTGCGATCATCGCTTCGGCCGTAATACCGCTGTCTATGGCGGCTACATTGATTTCTATGTATGTCACCGGCGTTTCAGCGAATCTCATGAGCCTGGGGGCCCTGGACTTCGGTATTATAATCGACGGCGCAGTTATCGTAATCGATCAATGCGTGCACAGTGTGCAATCACGTGCCTCCACCGAAGGCAGGACTCTAAGTCGATCCGAAATCAAATCTGCCGTTGCAGAGGCTTCTATCCAGATTCGCCGGGCTGCCGGATTCGGTCAGATTATAATCCTGGTTGTTTTTCTGCCTATTTTTGCGCTTACTGGTATTGAAGGTAAAATGTTTCGCCCGATGGCCGCCGCGTTTTGCTTTGCTCTATTTGCAGCGTTCATTCTTGCTTTTACCGTGGTCCCTGCACTGGCCGGTACTTTTTTGCGCGGGCATGCGCCCAGGGAAGGTATGTCCCTTTTTGGTTTTCTGGACCGGGGATACAGTTACCTGCTTTCGCGGGCTCTACAAAAAAGAACCCTGATCGTGGGGCTTTCCCTTTTGCTGCTCGTTTTAGGCGGATGGGTAGGCAAGAGCCTTGGAGGAGAGTTCATTCCTACACTGTACGAAAGGGCCATTGCCATGCAATTCGTCCGGCCTCCATCCATTTCGGTCGATTCCTCGGTAAAGCTGGAGCGTTTGTCCCATAAAGTCATACAATCCTTTCCGGAGGTAGATCAGGTATTTACTCGAATTGGAGCGGCCGAAATTGCCACCGACCCCATGGGGGTTAATATCGGGGATAGCTACATCATGTTAAAACCAAGGCAGAAGTGGCCGGAAGTAGACGGTGAAGTTCGTACCCCGAATCAGCTCAGGGATGCGTTAAGGTCTGCTGTGCAGAAGGCCGTTCCCGGCCAGAGAATCCTGATGAGTCAGCCTATTCAGCTGCGATTCAATGAACTTCTGGAAGGTTCTCGGTCCGATTTAACGCTCAAGATCTATGGAGACGATCTGGAGAAGCTGCAGCATCTAAGCGAAGAAGCTGCAGCGTTGCTGTCTTCCGTTCCCGGCTCCGGGAACCCTGAATCGGAGATTCGAGGACAGATACCCATCATAAAGGTCGAACCCCGAACCGAAGTACTGCAAAGACTGGGGCTATCGCGAAAGGAAATACTGGACACGGTGCAGATGGGCCTGGGCGGCCATGATACCGGCTTTCTCTATCGAGGAGTGCGTCGATTCCCTATCCGAATTCGGCTGAAGGAGGAAGATCGCAGTCTGTCCGGGCTGTCCGAATTGCCGGTAGGAGTAACCGATAGCTCCACGGAACCTCTGGACAAGCTTGCCCGGATCTATGAGACGCGCACCTTCGAAATGATCAAACGGGATTCCATGCAACGACGGGGTGCCATTCTAATCAACCCCACCGGCGGAGATACGGCGGGCTTTGTGGAAGTCGCGAACCGGGCACTGAAGGATCTGGAATTGCCACCAGGCTATTACACCGAATGGGGTGGCAGCTTCGAAAACCTGCAGAAGGCCAGAAGCCGGCTCCTGATCGTTGCTCCGCTGGCCTTTCTTATTGTTTCGTTGATGATCTATTCTGCATTTCGGAGCTGGATTCGGACCCTCATGGTGCTGGCCGGGGTACCTTTCGCTCTGGTGGGCGGCGTACTGGCACTTGCCATTTCCGGCCAGTCCCTCAGCATTTCCGCTTCCGTGGGCTTTATTGCACTTTTCGGTATCTCCGTCTTGAACGGAGTCGTACTCATGAGTCGCTACCGGGATCTATCACAGGAAGGTATCGAAGGAGAGGAATTGGCCTTGCAGGGCGCGCGAAGCAGACTTAGAGCCGTGGCCATGACGGCACTAACAGATATTTTTGGCTTCATGCCCATGATGCTGGCCACAGGTCTGGGCGCTGAAGTTCAGCGGCCTCTGGCCACCGTTGTAGTCGGAGGAGTGCTCACCTCTTCGTTTGTGATTCTATTTTTCTTTCCGGTCATTCACACATTCCTAGAAGGAGTCCTGAACCGCGGCGAAGCAGGCAAAATCCAGGGGGATGACTTTCAATGAAAAAGAATGTTCTCGTACTGGGCGGCTACGGCCTGGCAGGCCGTAGCATTGTGGAAAGCCTCCTGGATGCAGGGCCCGGGGTGGTGGCCGCCGGTAGAAACAGGAACAAACTCCTGGAACTGGAAAGAAGCCCGGGATCTACGCCTACTCCGGAGGCCCGGCCTACGTCGCTGAAAACCTGCGTGCTGGATGTTTCGGACAACTCCGAGGCGGGCATTACTGCTCTGAAGCAGGCTATGAACGAGGCAGATGCAGTCATAAACTGCGTGGGACCGTTCATCCTCCATGGTAGCCGGATGGCACAAATAGCCATCGATGCGGGAGCCCATTACCTGGACATAGCTTCGGAGCAGGAGCATTTGCGGCGTATTGTTGATCTGGATGGACCGGCCCGTAAGGCCGGGTTGAGTGTTCTACCGGGGGCCGGCGCCTACCCTGGTTTGAGCGGCCTTCTCCTTGGCCGCCTGCTGGAGTGTTATCCCGAAACCGCTGAAGCTACAATCGAGTTGGCTATGTCCTCTAACCCCACCGGTCAGGGCGTGGCCCAGTTGTTGAGCGGGGCACTGGAAATGATTTTCCCCCTTAACGAGCCCGAAGTAAATTCGCAGAAAGCCATCTTTCCAGGCACAGTTGAGAATCGAGAATTTCCTGCCCCTTTGGTGTGCTTCCCGCTTTCCGGACCTTATTGTCAGTACCGGTGTATTCGTGATTGTAGTATTCGGTGCAATTAGAATTCTCAAGCTGGCCAAATAACCGGTTTCCGAGATCTCAATCCTGGATAGAGCGGGATGACGTTATGAGCGAGAAAAGCTGGCAAGCAGATTGTCAGCTATCGCGGATTATATGAGCTCGCCGCTTTCGCTTTGTAGACTCTCGGCAGAGTGCGGTCCATAGTGCCAGAAACCGCTGTGTCAGACTGTATTCGGAAGCTGGGGTGATATCCATACATGATTGTGTATCCCGTTCGGGGCTTCGGGATCAGCCACCGGACCCGCTCGGAACTCTCCAGAATAAGCTCTCTCCCGACCCTGTATTCCCGCAAACGCTCCCGTCCATGCTGATCGGATTCTATCGATATTTTGAACCTTTAGCTATTATCCTCGCCGCAACAGGCGAGGTAATCATCTGGATCACTGCAAAAAAAGTTGCCGGAATCGCTATTTCCGAAGGCAGGCCGGATGCCGCTACGAATGCAGCAGCAATGCTAAATTCCTTCTTGCTCACTGTGAAGAGAAAGGCAATCACGTTGGCGCGGTCCGCAGTCAGGAATCTCGAAGACATTCCCACCAGATACCCGATCAGGTTCAGGCTCAGTGCGGCACCCGCAATCAAAAAGGCATACCAGCCATACCCGATGATGCTTTCTGCGTTCGGCCCCACTACAGCAAGCAATATCATTAGATATATGATTGAGCCAAGCCCTGCGTATGTGGAATCATATTGCGCAAAGAATGTTGGAAGCATTGTACGAAGGCCTACGCCAAGCAAGGTCGGAACCAGAACAATCAAGACCAATTCCAGAATGATCCAGCCCAGGGGCGCTTCCAGCTGAATACCGGTCAATGACAGAAATAAGAATGGAACGATAAACGGAGATAGCGCCGTGTTGATTGCGTTGAAAACGGCAGCCATGGCAACATTGCCCCGGGCCATCAATACTAAAAGCGGGGAAGACACGTCGGTCGGTAGTGTGCCAAGCAGGGTCTGGCCCGCTGCCAATGGGCCACTCCCGAAAAAAAGACGACCGGTCAATAATCCAGCTACAGACATGGGCCCGTAGACCAGACCCATGGCCAGAAGTTGCTGTGAGGGTTTACGAAAAACGATTCGTGCTTCATGCGCATCGAAAGCCAGGCTTATAACCAGCATCAGAAGGGCAAGCAGCGGCCCGATGGCAATTTCTATGAGCTTTCCTGGCCCAGGAAATAGCAAGCCCAGGGCTGCTACACCCATCACAAACCAAACAAGATTGGATTCGACGAAGATGATGAATAGTCTCATGTTTCCAGGTTCAGTCACCCGCGAATACCAGGAAAGATGTATTCGGGGTTTCCGAATCCTATAGGGAAGAATTCTTCGGACTAAGGCACTTTAAGTGTGGTGCGAAGTTGAGTGGTTCCTGAATTCTACAGAGCTCGATGGAATGCCGGATAATTGAGGCGCCCTCGTACTCGCTTTGAATTGGAGCGCCTGAAATGGACCACCCGCCGAATCCTGTCTGATTGGAATGTCCGTAATATGAGTTTCAAGGATGGTTGCATGTATAGCCTATGAATGCATGGTTAATAATCGTAAATATACACGGCGTGGCATAATTTCTACTGCCCCTCCCAAATCAGGTCTGGAATAGAACTCCGTTGTGCAGCAGCCCGTTCAGCGTTTGGGTTCCGTATGGAATTATGATAGAGGGATCCCCTTTTATCTCCTCGGCCACCATATTCAACGCCGGGCCTACGGAAAGGCCCTGTTCGGTCAGAAGTAAAAGAAGCGTGTAGGTGCTTGCATTTAGCTCCATGAATTGAACGCGGTCTTCGCTGTTTCGGAAGGCAACCAGAAACGTGGGCGCGGGTGTTTCGGGAATGAAATCAGCAGAAATCAGCTGCACTGGATAGGAATACTCATGTAACACCGCAAGCCGGCTCAGCCGTAGGGTATCGCCAGAATCGATTGGCGGCGGGTTCCGAAAATCTTCTTCCAGCTCGGACAGCTCCAGAAATAGTTCCAGCCACTCGTAGTAGGCCAGCTCCCGGACAAACGGAAAGGGAAACGATTCGGGCACCGCCGAGATAAAGTCCAGAAAATCCCGGGCAATGTTGCGAAAAAGCGGGGATTGGCATCGATGCTCTGTGAGAAACGTTCGGATGGCTCGGTGCCAGGTTTCTTTTGCTGCAATGCTGTGCAGGACCGGAAAGGCCCGTCGAATTAATCCTTCCAGATTGTTAAATACAAGATCCCGATAGATTTCGCAGGCCCGGCTATGGTATTGCTCGGGCGCCCGGGCGCTATCCGGGGCACGTAAATGGGCGGTGAACCGCTTTTGAAGTTTCTGAAAATCCCTTTCCATTGGTTTAGCCAGTCATTTGAAATTTCTGAGACATTGGTATAGCCGGGCGTTCGAAAATCCTCTGAAATTGGCTTAATCATACATGTCAATATCACCGGGCGCCTGACCCGATGATGGATCCGCGGCCGCATCATTCTGTAGCTGGCGGATCCGATTTATTTCTTTCATAAGCGAATCCATTTCGGGTATGTTGAAGTCCCTTTCCAGAAGCGTTGGTTTTACTCCATGCAATTCATAGGCAAGTGCCAGAAGAGACCAGACCGGATCGATTACATCGCTTCCATGGGTGTCGATCAGCGTTCCATCCAGCTCTTTCAGATGGCCTGCAATATGATAGTATTCGATTTGCCGGGCTGGAATCTTGGAAATAAAATCCCGGGCATCGTATCCATGATTCTGGCTGTTAACATGAACGTTGTTTACGTCCAGCAGGATCCGGGCCCCGGATCGGGCGATGATTTCCAGAAAGAAATCCAGTTCTGACATCTCCGCCCCGGGTTGCGCATAGGCCGAAACGTTCTCCAGGATAAGAGGCCTTTCCAGGATATCCTGCACTATGCGAATCCGTTCCGACACATATTCGATGGCTTCTTCGGTGAATGGAATGGGCAGAAGATCATACAGATGTCCATCATCGCTGCAATAACTCAAATGTTCGCTGTAGTACAACACCGCGTGCATTTCGAGAAAGGATTTTACCTCTTTGACGAAATCCAGGTCCAGAGGAGCCGGGGAACCGATGGAAAGGGACAGACCGTGACAGAAAAACGGAAATCGTTCCGTGTAGGAGCGAAGGATCCGTCCCGGTCGGCCCCCGATGCCCATCCAGTTCTCCGGCGCCACCTCAAAAAAATCCAGGTTGCTGGCAGTTGCAGACTCGGGGCCGTTCAGGGCCGCAAGCATATCCCGTCGCAGGCCCAGCCCGGCATAGAGTTCAGTGGTCGTGTATGACATGGAATTCAGAAGAGTCTCACGGAGCCAGCAAAGTCATGCAGGATTGTCAGTCCTTGTCTTCGCCACATTTACCTTCGCCGCACTTTCCCTCTCCGCATTTACCTTCGCCACATTTACCTTCACCGCACTTTCCCTCGCCGCATTTACCTTCCACGGCCATGGTATTCTGGTAGCCATGCGGCAGTATTTCTGCACTAAACGGATTTTGCGAACTCTGCGCATTGGTCGAGCCTGCCGCCATGAGTCCGCCGGCCAGGGTCATGCCCACCGCCCAGGTCATTTTTTCAAACTTGTTATTCATCATATAGAGAATCCTCCTCTGAAATATTCGGGGCCTCTCTTTGCTCGGTTACATTGTTCCTGCGATCCTGAGCCTTTGGGACAAGAATCCCCGGGAAAGACCAGGTGCGTCTGGCCGAGAGTGGTGTCCCAACATTCCTATCGATAGGCGGACTGAACCCGGCTGAAACTCGGCTTTCGCCGTCTGATCCATTGGATGGGGCTTGATACGCTGACAACCATTTCGGTTTCACGCGGGGCGGGATTCTTTGCTGGGTTTGATAGAATATCAGGACTCTTCTTATAAGGGGCTCTATAAATTGTGGGCACCCATTTGGAAAATCTCAGAGTAAAAGGTCAAGATGAAGAAGTCAAAAATACTCCGTATAGTTTCAGGGGGGGGGGATGGTTCGGAAGATTCCATCGCAAGAGGAGCCCCTCCAAAAACAAAAAATGGATTGGTCCAGACTTTACTAAAGCGGATATCTTATGGAGCAAGCCTGAATAAAGCTTGGCTTTCTAATACTGCCTGGGTCTCTGCAGGCTCGGAATCGGATATCTAACTACATCAAGCGGCCTCCAGTCGGAGAAGAAAGCGTAGATATCTCGAAAATGAGTCCCGTAATCAATTTGCAATGCAAAAAATTGGCCGAAGGGCGTCCGAAAAAATTGAAGCAAACCGGTTTCGGACTATGGGTAGACCTTCATAATTTGCGCATGGGCAAATTTTCGGAAAACCCAGGCAATTGTTTGTTTTTTCTCTCCTGCCTATTGACTCTAAACCCTGCTTGAGGCTTTACATTGAATATGAGCATGAAGATAGGCGAAGTTGCAAAAAGGACCGACCTGGCTGTTTCGGCCATTCGATATTATGAATCTATAGGTCTGGTTAAGCCCGTGAATCGATCGGAATCCGGGTACAGGCTGTATGATCCGAAATGCGTGGACCGGATCTTGTTTATTCGAAAGGCACAGCAGTCCGGATTGGAACTACAGCAAATTTCCGAGCTGCTAAATCTACAGGGGAAAGAGTTTACCTCTCAGGTATGTAAGACCGTGCAGGCTTTGATTCAGCGGCGGCGAAACGAATTAAGCGATAGGATCCAAAAGATGCAGCAAATGGATCGGGCCTTGCAAAAACTGGAGAAGGCCTGTGTGACCAGAGGCGTGGATTTCTGTCCTGCCATCTCATCGCTCATAGACGAAACGATGGAGGAAAAAAGTGCAAAGACCCAAAAAACAAAACCTGGTAAATCGAAACAAGGAAATCGATTTTGAGCCAGCGCGTTTGAATTTTCAAGAGACTCCGGGGCACCCGAGAGGTCGCGGGAGCGTATCAGGGATAGAGTCCGATCTGGAAACCAAAGGAGATGTGTGATGAAGAACAAGGAAACCACCAGTAAATACATGGGGGCGGGATTATTGTCTGCAACAGTCGCTTCGCTGTGCTGCATTACTCCGGTGCTGGCACTTATATCTGGAGCATCCGGTATAGCATCGGCATTCTCCTGGATGGAGCCTGCCAGACCGTATCTCATTGGTTTAACCGTGCTGATCCTGGGGTTTGCCTGGTATCAGCAGCTCAAGCCAAAGACTGCCGAGGAGATTGAGTGCGAATGCGACGAGGATGGGAACAAGCCATTTATCCAGACGAAAAAGTTTTTGGGGATCGTTACTGTTTTCGCTGCCCTGATGCTTGCGTTCCCATATTATTCCCGGGTGTTCTTTCCTTCGAGCAGCAATAAAGACCTTGTAGTAGTGAATGCTTCTGACGTTGAAACCGTGACTTTTGCCGTGCAGGGCATGACCTGTAATAGTTGCGTTGCGCACGTAGAAAATGAGGTCAATAAGCTTCCGGGTATTGTTGCGGTGACCGCGAGTTACCGGGAGGGGGTTGTCCGCGTTGAGTTCGACCGAGCCAGAGTTGGCCTCGCAGGAATTGAAGAAAGAATAAACGCCACCGGCTACGATGTCGTGGGGAGGAGATAGAATGGATAATGAAACGATAAATCTTAGAGTCTCCGGAATGACCTGTAATCATTGCGCTACAAGCATTGAAAAGCTGCTTTCCGGTAAAGATGGGGTAACGGATGCAACGGCGAGTTATTCCGGGGCCAGTTGTGCCTGTTCCTTTGACCCTTCCAGAACTACCAGAGAAGAGATCATCAATAGCATCAATAGTACAGACAAATATCGGGTTGAGGGTGAGGTCTCGATTGCTGAGGGCGGTAGCGGGGAGCAATTCGATCTCATTATTATAGGTGGAGGTTCGGCTGCGTTTTCCGCAGCCATCAAGGCCGAGGAACTGGGTCGTTCGACACTGATGGTAAACGCTGGCTTGCCGTTCGGTGGTACCTGCGTGAATGTAGGTTGTGTTCCTTCAAAAACCTTGATCCGTGCCGGCGAAGCCGCTTATCAAGGCAGGCATTCGAACTTTCCGGGTATAAAACCTCGAGGTGTGGATCTTGACTTTGCTAGCGTTATTAAAAAAAAGAAACACTTGGTTTCGACCCTACAGGAAGAAAAGTATATGAAAGTCATCCGTGACTTCGAGAACCTAACCCTGCTCACGGGGTGGGCTACATTTCTAGACGATAGAACCATTGAAGTGAATGGTGTAAAATACAAAGGTAACAAATTTCTGATCGCCACGGGGGCTACGACTAATGTTCCGAGCATCAAAGGCTTGAACGAAATTGATTATCTCACAAATACTTCTCTTTTTGATCTGGAGGAGAGACCTGCAAGTCTCACTATCATGGGGGCCGGTTATATAGGGCTGGAAATTGCAATGGCCTACAATCGACTCGGTGTGAAGATCAGAATTATCGAATTTACGGATCGTGTTTTACGGACACAGACACCAGATATAAGCGCCGCTCTCGAGTCTCAGATGCGGAAGGAAGGTATAGAAATACTGCCCAATTTCAGGGCAGTGAAATTCGAAAAGCAAGACAATGTAACAATTATTCATTGTAAACGTCCGGATGGATCGCTTATGGAAGTGGTGGAGGAAGGACGGGTTGTCATCGCCACCGGCACAAAACCCAATACCGATAAGCTGGGATTGGAAAATGTAGGCTTGGAATTCACACCAAAGGGGGAAATTGCTGTAAATAGCAGGATGGAAACGAACCTGCTCCACATTTTCGCAGCCGGCGATGTAACAAATACCCCCGCCTTTGTCTATACGGCCGCATTTGAAGGCAAGTTGGCTGTGGAGAATGCTTACGGTGCCCCGGGACACCATGCAGACTACTCTTATCTGCCATGGGTAGTGTTTACCGACCCCCAGGTGGCAGGTGTGGGAATGGATGAAGCCGAGGCCGAAGCCAGTGGTATTCCGCATGAGGTTTCTAAACTCGGTCTGGAAAATGTTCCGAGAGCCATCGCTGCACAGGACATGCGCGGCTTCATCAAGCTGATCAGGAATTCGGAAAATGATAAACTCATGGGCGCCAGGATAGTTGCACCGGAGGGCGGAGAGCTCACCATGCAACTGAGTATGGCGATCAGGTACGGAATAACCGTACAGGATCTTGCGCAGACTTTCTACCCATACCTGACGCTAGGCGAAGGTGTAAAACTGGCAGCCATAGCTTTTGGGAAGGATGTATCAAAATTAAGTTGCTGCGCCAGTTAGCCATGAACCGATGTCCGGAACCGATCCAGCGAAATCCCGGGGCGGAATTGTAAGGAGTCAGGGAGTCGCTTGGGTCGTCCGATACTTATCTTTAAGAGCTTCCCGCGGATAGTGATGAAAAAAGATAGGGAGTCTTGAAAGGTTAGCGAAGGCCCCGCCCGGTTCGCGGCGGGGCTGACAGCTATCGCGGATTATACGAGCTCGCGGCTTTCGCCTTGTAGATTCTTGGCAGAGTGCGGTCCATGGCGCCGGAGACAGTGGTGTCTGACTGGATCCGGAAGCTGGGGTGATATTCATACATGATCGTGTATCCGGTCCGGGGCTTCGGGATCAGCCAGCGGACCCGCTCGGAGCTTTCCGGGATGAGGTCTTTCCCGACCGTGTATTCCCGCAAATGCTCCCGTCCATGCTGGTCGGTTTCTTTCGAAAAGCAATTCAAAATCCTCGATACAGGGGCATAGGACAGTCGGTCTGACGGCCCTTCACGAAAGGGGACATACTGGCCGTTCCGGACGGTCGTTGTCAGCAGGGTGAGAATGTCCCCTTCTCCCATCAGGATCCGGCCTGGCACTGTGAACTCCACTTCTCCAGCTTCCAGGGGCATCATTGCCCGCTCGGTTCCCTCGGTCTTCATGTCCATGGTCCTGTAGGCCACCTTGATGGGGTTAAAAACTCTGATGGCTGCGTTGACCAGGCCGGTCGTTCGCTCCGGCAGGGTAATGTGCTGAAATCCAAAGCCGGTCCAGTTCAGGGGTTGACCATCGATGTAGATCTCATCCACGCCGATCAGAACACCGTCAATCGGTAGATCCAGGCGCTCCGAGTTTTCGATGGGCAGATCCTGAAGGGTTATTTTTTCGACCAGGTCCACGTCATAGGCGGCGACAACTGCATGCCAGTCCTCCAGATACTCCTCCACCTGGATCCGCTCGGGCTCTATACGCTTGATCGAGAGCGGTCGGCCTTCTCCTTCTCCCAGCCACTCAGTAGACTGGACTCCGGACACCGGTGCAAAACGGGTGTAGATATAGTTCCCGTCGCAGTAGACTTTTTCATTCTCGATGGTTATGGAGTCCTGGAAAGACTTCACGTAGCCGTCTATGCAGGCACGGCAATCCGGTGTACGTTCCTCGGGAGGGCAGGGGCAC
>PBUB01000022.1 GCA_002729885.1 Spirochaetaceae bacterium | reverse complement strand
CATCAAGGTATAACAGGTGGAAACGGGTTCACCCGGTTTTCTGTTTTATCGGATAATGGGCTGTGCCGCTTTTCTTTTCAAGAAAAAAAAGCAATTTTGATAGATTTGCTTCTACTTCCGGGACATAAGCACTGCTTTATCGGAAGCTGTCTGCCTTGAAACTTACAATCACTCTGTGCGAAACCACGCAGTCCGTTTTTTTCTATCCTTAAACCCATTGCTACAGGTAAACCCTGTTTCCACTGTTCAATTTTCTACATTAATCAACCTGAGTCTTTAGAAATCATCTTCATCAAGAACAGGTTCCGTACTTTCCGGCATAATAACCGGTGAAGTACCCTCAACGGAATGAGCATCACAGGGCTCATCCGGAACAGTACCTCGTATAAAATACTCCGTAATCGTTTTGGGACATTGCGGCAGAGGCCTTTTACCCGATGTTTCACATACCGTGGCCTGAACCACTCCTTCCGGCGGTCCCGG
Source organism: Spirochaetaceae bacterium (assembly GCA_002729885.1). Taxonomy (GTDB): domain Bacteria; phylum Spirochaetota; class Leptospiria; order Leptospirales; family Leptonemataceae; genus UBA3465. The sequence goes on along the minus strand of PBUB01000022.1, from coordinate 74,159 downwards.
GAATCGCATTACCGGCTCCCCTTCCAGGGCTCGATTCATATACCGACCCCAAATCGGTGCAGCCATTCCTCCGCCTGTGCCGGATCTACCCAGACTGATGTTACGATCGTAACCTATGTAAATAGCCGTTACCAGATTGGGCGTATAGCCTACGAACCAGGCATTTGTGGATCGGTCTGTAGTTCCTGTTTTACCGGCTGCAGGTCGACCATATAGCCTCGCTGCTGTGCCCGTTCCTTCCTGCACAACATCCTGAAGCAAAGATGTAATGATAAATACTGTAGCTTCCAGTAGAATTCGATCCTTTCTTTGTTGTTCGGGATCGGTTTCATAGATAACATTTCCCTCCCGGTCCTCGATTCGCTGAATCAAATAGGGATCGATTTGATAGCCACCGGAGGCAAAAACCATATAGGCCCTGACCATCTGTAGCGGAGTCATTACACAACTTCCCAGGGCAAGAGTTGCATTACGAGGGAACTGATCCTCTGCGATTCCAGTTATCGCCGCGATACCAGGAAGTAATCTGGCTGGCTGCATATATGTAAACGCCTGGATGGCCCAGGTATTTCTGCTCTGAACCAGGGCAGGCCTCATTCGAATGGGCCCCATGTAGCTTCCGCTGTAGTTCTCCGGAGAATACTCGGAAAGATCGGCGGATAACCAGTGCTGCGGGGAATCGTCCAGGACGGTGCTTGCTGTTAGTTTACGATCGCTACCAGGATTACGACCAGTATAGTCCAGACCCGCAGCGTATACAATGGGCTTGAAGGAGCTTCCTGGCTGGCGCTCCGCCGAATCAAAACGAAGTAGCTGGTTTCTGGATTCGAAGCCTGTGCCCCCCACAACAGCGGTAATGGCTCCGGTATCCGGTCGAACGCTGATCAAAGCTCCCTGAATTCCTTTGTCATCGTCATCGTTGCTTTCGTTTGCGCTCTGGAGCTCCCGTTCAAAGGCGCGAGCCACGTTCTCACCTCCTGCCAGGAGATTGAGCATGGTGAATTCATCTCTCCAGTGCCGGGCCAGCTCCAGAGAAAAATCCCTTTCTGCCTGGGTTCGCTTCACGGAGTATTCGGGAAGTCCAAACAATGCCTTCACCAGAGGCATAAAGTCCCCGGCTTCCCGATCAAATATTTCAAAATTCTTGAACGGGGATCGACGAGGTCTTTCGTTCAGTTTCTTCAGCCAGGGGATCATCTGATCCTCCGCGGACTGTTGATGCTTCACATTGATGGTTGAATATATCTTATAGCCGCCGGTGTAGATTTTTCTACGCAAGCGGCTGGAAAGCTGATCCAGAACGTATGCGGTAGCGTAGGGAAATCGATTGGTACGAACACCGAAATAGTTTTCATCGGGATAGCGATTAAAGAGAGAAGGATAATACTCGGTAGCCAGATAGTTATGGGCTTCCGTGGCATCCTTCGGAGTGATCATTCCGGTTTCGATGAGTCGCTGAAATACTACGCGAATCTTTTTTGCTGAGTCCGACGGATATTTAAGAGGGCTCAAATCATTGGGTCTCGTAGTCAGAGAGGAAAGAACCGCCACTTCACCCCAGTTCAGATCCCGGAAATCCTTGTTGAAATAGAACTGGCTGGCCGCCTGAACTCCGTTGGTTCCATGACCCAGGGGAACTTCATTAAAGTAAAGTTCCAGGATCTCATGTTTGGGCAAACGGGCTTCCAGGAATAGAGCCAGACTGGCTTCCCTGGCTTTTCGCACAATGGATCTTTCGCGGCTGAGATATCGAAGCCTGGCCACCTGCTGGGTGATGGTAGATGCACCTTCCCGAATCCCTCCGGCCAGGAAGTTCACCACCGCAGCCCGGGCAATACCATAGAGATCCAATCCCCAGTGGTCTTCAAAGTTGTTATCTTCTGTTGCAATGAAGGCCCTGGCCACTGGCAACTTCAGATCCTCTTCTTTAAGATCTATAATTTCGCGCCCTGAATCGCTTCGAACGTATCTGGCAATTAGCTCCGGCTTTCCATCCAGGCCCACTCCGTACAGGGAGGAAGGTTCATCGTAGCCAGCATCGCTCCATACCAGGAAAGGATCGGCAAAAGTAAAGGTGATGCAAAAAACAATACCGGCCGCCACAGATCCGGTGAATATCAAAGCCCTTAGCAAAGATCCCCGGGCCAGTTTCTCCAGTCTCCTTCCAATTGAGAAAAAGAAAACCCTGGTAAAAAGACCCACGCCTTCAGCCGGATCAAAAACTCCCTTTCTATAGGTATCCAGATCGGGGCCGGTGGTGGCAGGGCTTCGAACGCTGGATCCTGAAGCCTTAGATCTGGAATCGGCTCTTGCTCTGGTGGCAGCTTTCTTGCTGACCCGCACAGACTTTTTGCCCGGGCTATTCTTACCGGCTTTGCTTTTTGCCGGGCTCTTTTTGGATGAGGTAGTCCCCTTCTTGCTGGCGGCCTTCTTTCCGGGGCTGGTTTTCTTTTCGGATGGATCCTTACTGGCCATGCAGAGTCAAGCTCCGATGGGCCATCCCATTATTCAACCAGCTTTCGTCCCAGAACCACAGGAAAGACACCGGATTGATAGTATCTATAGAAGAGAATCATCAAAAAGATCCAGCCAGGGGTCTGAGAAATCAGAGAAGCCCAGGCTGCTCCGTGGATTCCATAGGCCGGAATTAAGATTGAATTGAACAGTATTCCAGATAGCATCCGAATTCCTGCTTCCAGTCCCACAACAATGGGCCGGTCCAGAGCCAGAAGTGCTGTTCCCAGAGGAGCAAACACCAGGCGAAGTAGGAAACCTGGATAAAGAATCCAGAACACCGAAATGGACCGAATGTATTCTTCTCCGTACCAGAATGGTAGAAACCATGCAAAGATCCAGAATCCCGGTAACAATAGAATCAAGCCCGGCACCAGATAGCGATAGATCTGCTTCAAGCTCTGGAAGAACTGACCGGAAGTCTCCAGTACACTGAACCTGGGCAGAATCACACTCTGCATTGTGGCCAGCAGGATGAGAAATCCCTGCATGGGAATCCGGGCTGCATGAAAGAAGGCAGCATCGGATCTCTGTCCCAGAAGCAGCACTTCCATCCAATCGCTCAAAATGGAGAAGAAGCTGGCAGCAATGAGCCATCGGTTGTAAGAGAACAGACGTTTGATCCAGTGAAAGCGATGATCTCCAGGGGCAGCTCTTTCAAAGAAAGAGGCAGGAAAGATGGCAAAGAAAATAGCCACCGAAATGTAAGGACCGGCCAGAAAGCTAAAGAGCGCCTGTTGAATGGTTAGATGACCGGAATCTCCAAAATAGAACAGAGCCAGCAGAGTGAGTCGCACAATTCCGGTGGATGGAATCCAGTACACCAGCTGTTTGTATTTTTGATGGGCCACCAGAATCGCATCTAAAAAGGAGAAGATGCTCATTCCAAAGCCGGACAGCAGCACCATTAATAGAATGGAAAGATGGTCCGGCGAATGCGGCAGCCGGAGGGGCCCACCCAGAATAGGAAAGAAACCTGCCGTGGCCCAGGAAGCGATGAGGATAAATGCAATCAAGAATGCATAAAATTTCAGGGAAAGGGAAGCCCTCAGAATAGAGGACACTTCGCCGTGTTCATTGTGATGCAGGCTTCTGGAAAGGTATCGAATTAAGGAATATTGCAGCCCGGCTTCAGTGATGGCCTGGATTACGGTAACCTGGGCTACAAACTGTCCGTAGACCCCATGGTCTTCCACAATGAGCAGTTTGCCCACCACCAGAGAAAACACCAGCGAACTGAATGAATGGAAGGAGCGAGAAAGAAAAAGCCCGGCGATTTTCCCCAGACGTCTACTTTCACCGATTAATGAAAGCGCCCGTTGAAGCATTCCAGTTCCAGTTTCTGTCCCAGACTCCAGATTACGGTGGTGGTAGTATGATCCACCTCTTCATTTTTGTAGCTTCGTCGCACTCCTCGCAGCCAGGTAGAATCATGCAATCCGGTCATAACCAGAACTCCGGAACCTGCAATCCATTCATCCCCTCGAAGCACCCTGCCCAGAACGCCCAGTTCCCGGGCTTCCTCTTCGGTCTTTTCGTTATGAGGATCAATTCTTCCATAGAAACGATAGCCATTGGCCCGGGACAAAAATCCCAGAACCAGACCCTCGGGAGCCCCGAAGGATCCCCAGAGCATATGATACCGGTTTTCTGAGCGAGCAAAAATGTCGCATGCTGCAGAAATGGATCCGGATTCGATCAATGCAACGGAAGCACCTGCGCTACGAATATCTTCTATGAGATTTTCATGACGGGACCTATTCTGAATGATTACAGTTAGATCCTTTACCGGCACATCCAGAGCCAGAGAAACACGCTTCAATACCTCTTTTCGATCCATATCGAAGATTTCCGGTCCTGGATCTGCATTAAGAGGTAGCAGAATCTGTTCCATATATGTTCCAGGAACATGAATTACAGAGTTTCGATCTGCAGCCAGGATTACAGTCATGGAATCCGGCAGTCCCTTTGCAAAATTGGTAGTGCATTCCAGTGGATCCACGATTAGATCCATCTCTTCGCCGCCTGCACCCAGCACTTCGCCGGAATAAAGCATGGGAGCTTCGTCTTTCTCTCCCTCTCCAATCACCACAGTCATTTTGTAGGGCAATTCGTTCAGTCCGCTGCGCATGGCTTCCACGCAAATATGATCGGCCCGGTTCTTTTCATTTTTGCCGGACAGCTCAATTACGGATCGGGCTACCGAATCCGTAACCCGGGCCAGTTCTTTACCTCTTTCGATCCAGAGTTGATCCGGCATTACGGTCCTACCCTTCTCCAGAAAGTTACTGATTTACCGGATCTAAGTCCAAGATAGCTATAAAGAATGGTTTCCAGGGCTTCTCCCTGGCTGAGTCCTATGAATCGAATCTCCTGGTTCACCCTCTCCTCGGATCCGGGCACCTCTCCCTCTCCTGTTAGATGGAAGGCCGCTCCATGAATCTTGCCTCTTAGATCTTCCCTTTCGCTGGTTAAATGAATGCTGGCATCCAGAGCTTCCCTGTATTCCAGGGCATAGGAGCGATTCAGTACCACCCTTTCCTGACCTCGTTCATAAAAAATATCCAGTTTGCAGGCCACCACCGGCCCATCTAGTAGCTCACAATTGCGCTGGATTATGGCCGTTTCAATGATGGAGTCATTTCGATCATAAACAATCCTTCTTCCTCTAAAGTCTCCGATTAGATCTACTTCTGGACGAAAGACCGGCCCCTGCCCCGAAACTTCCGGGTTGTAGAAGCCACAGGATAGCTGTAGAAGCATCAGGGTGAAAAGACCAGGGATTGGAAATTTCGATTGCTTTAGAAAACCCACAACGTACCATCGAATCACTCTCCGTTCAGGGGTAAATCAGGAATTCCAGGCGAGCAAATGACAGATACACAGTTTACCGTGGCCACCATCCCCTTTGAACCCGTACGGGACATTCTAAGAACGGCCATGGATCAGCTCTTCCATGTAGAGGTTACGGGACTGGAATCCATCCCGGAATCCGGTGGAGCCATTCTGGTATGCAATCATACAGATAACCTGGATCCCATGATTCAAGGACTGTACAGTCCAAGAAGGATTCATTTCCTGGGAAAAGAGGAACTATTTCGTCCAGACGATCAGATACTGGAAACCCTGGCCCAGGCCCCTGGCTGGAGCCATCCGGTGTTTTCTCCTGTTAGACTCACCGTAGAAGGAATTCTGAGACTGTATGGACTCTACCATAGAAGTCAGATGGAAACCTGGGGAGGTCATCCCATTCGGCGCGCCTTCAAAGGGGACTCAGCCAAAGATGCGGTGGCCTATTATCAGGAAATCGAAGATCAAATGCTGGAGCTTCTGAAAGAAGGACATCTACTTTCCATATTTCCGGAAGGTACCCGTAGCGAGACCGGTGTTATGGCTTCATTCAAGCCCATGACAGCAAGACTGGCCCTGAAAGCCAGGGTTCCCATCATCCCCAGCGGTATTCGAGGGGCTCATGGATTCTCGGATGTTCGCACATTTCTTTCCGGTGAAGTATTTCAGCGGGGTATCTACTACAATGTGGGGAATCCAATTCAGCCTTCGGATTTTCCGGATGTAAGCGATCTGGGCGAAAAAGCTGCCGCAAGAGCCCTCACAGAGGATCTACAGAAGCAGGTTTATGCTTTGACACTGCATCCGGAAAGGCGGTCCAGAGGCCGAGAAGTACCCCGAAAAACCAGAGCAAGACAACTGTAGACAGAAAACGGACCCATCGCCTGGGCACCTGGCCGCACCCCGTGATCGAGCCTCCGGACTCTGCCTCGCTCCAGGATCTTATTCTTCCAGTTGCCTGTGTCCCAACAGGACCTTTTGCTTTTCCAGTCTATTCAGCAATTGCGGATATCTCTTCTTCAAGAATGGATCTCCCGGTTTAGACTGCATGGCTGCCGACCAGTACTGCTCAGTTTTCCTGTAATTCCCAAGGAAGTAATGGGCCATACCCGCATATTTGAGCGCAGGAAAGTAATCGGACTTCAACTGAAGGGAGCGGGTCAGGTACTTCAACGACTTCAAATACCTTTTTTCGCGGATCAAGCAATACCCTCTATACATCAGAATCTCTGCATTCTGCTTTTCAGAATCCCCTTCCATAAGCTCCAGAGCTTTATCGTACTGTCGATTGCGAATGAAGCAGGATATCTTTAACCTGTAGATCAAATCATCATTGATCTGGTGGTCTTCCCTTCGGTTAATCTTCTCCTGAAACCCAACGCGAATTAAGGACATGTCATCGGTAGGCTCTCCCTGATTGTACAGGGATTTCACAAGCTTTTTTAGTTTACCTTCGCTTCGCTCAATCAGGCCCAGAATTAGACTGTAATCGAAATTGATCTCGGGCTGAGCGGCTCCCGGTTTCAGATTCAAATCGTCCTTACCATCGGAGCCTGCCAGAAGTACATCGCCTGGCCGTAGCTGAAATCTCTGGAGCTGGAAACCCAGCTCCGAAGGACATCCGAATTTTCGCATGGTCAGCTCAGAATCCAGAAACCTGGCCCTGCCATCCCGATAGAGCACCAGGAATGGATGCTCGGCATTTATGTAGATTAGATCGCCACTTTCTTCGTTGACCAGCCCCAGGATTCCAGAAAACATCATGGCTCCATCAAAGGAAAGAAACAGGGTCTGGATTTCTCCATAGGTTTCCTCCATCCACGCTTCCGGAGATATGCCAATGGTGGTCTGGCCCGAGATCCGGCTGAACAGGGAATTCAAAACAGTGCCCATCACCAGGGCTCCTCCCGCTCCCTGCATGGACTTACCCATACCGTCGCCGTTAAAAAACATCACGTAATTCTGACCTGCGAAGTTTAGCTGACCGGTCATGTTGAAATCCCCGCCCAGGTGCTGGAATCGTTCCTTGAATAGAAAGGCCTTTTTCTGGATTAGAACACAGTCTGTAGTCACTTTCGTGCTTAGGTTCCATTCGTTCATCAATGGCTTCATTAGAAGCGTGGTAAGGAAGTAGTCCCCATCCTGGTTTCTCTTCAGCTTCTTGATTTCATCCAGAGAAACTTCGAACTCGGTCTGCAGATTGTTCAGCTTCTCAATAGTTCGCATCAAATCCTGGCTGTATTTTCGATCTATGTATAGCCCGCATTCCATCTGCTTCATTTTTTCAATCAGGCCCGAAATGTACTTTCTCTGAATAATGGAGCCATGCTGAGGAGCGATAAGATCAATATCCAGGGATTCAATCTTTCGCAGAGCATAGTTCAGGATATCCCGGCTGGGCATATAGGCCATATGAAAGCCTTCGATGTGTGCGAAATAATGTTCATCGGCCAGGAACTGCCAGGAGTCTTCCAGTCCTCCGAAGATATCCCCGGAAAAAAGGACCTTTGTGCTCTGATCGTAGGTAACAAAGGCTCCTGGAGAGTGACAGTAAGGCGTTGTATAAAAATGTAGCAGCCGACTGCCGGCCATTAGCTGGAAATCGTTTTCATCAATGTTATAGTAGCTGGAACGAAGCCCGTAATGCTTGATCAAAACAGACATTCGGCTGTGGGTCACAATCTGCAGATCATCTCGATCAATGAGCTTTTCAAGATACGGTACGGCTGCACAGAGATCCGGATCCTGATGATGAAGAATAATATATTTCACATCTTTCAGATCGCAGGCCATTTCGATTTTGCGAATGATATCCTCTCTTTGAAGCATGGAGCCTGGATCAATTAGAATGGATTCGCTGCCATTGTTGATGAAGTATGGATGGCATTGAAAAGGATCATTCTCAAGATAGATTCCTACCCAGAAGACTCCTGGAGCAATCTCCACAGGCCTGGAAAAATCCAGTTCGGACTGACTCAGGATAGAATTACCGGTGGCTGATGGGTAATGTAACTCTGGCATAAGCCAGCCTTTCCGGCGCAGCCTGGGACTGGAAACAGAAATCCCTGTAACAGCTGTTAGATGCGCCCCCACAACCATCTTTCAGTAAAAATGAATAATCAGAATAGATCTCATTTATAGAAGAAAAGGACATCTTCGCGGTGAATCGGAAGAGCAATGGGCATTTCCATCTTTACGAATACCGCAATACTGGATGTCCGGCGAATGAACGTGCCAGTGGCAGATGAATGGCTGGCTCAGGAAAGATGAGATTCAACTTCGAGAAAGATTACTGAAAGTTGAATCGAATACCCAGACGATGCTGTATCTCACCGGGCGGGCTCCAGCCATGGGCATAGGATTTATGCGAAAAAGGTAGAGAAAACGGCTCAGCCAGTGCCCGGGACTGCAATGCCGGGCCCTGGCCTACCCGTCCATGGAATTCCACATTCCAGAGCAGTCTCTGCATCCAGATACCGGACTGCAGTCCTTCCAGCTCCTCGCTCTTCAGGCTTGCTACTGTCTCGCGGTTGCGAGAAGATTTCTGAAGCTCCTGCTGTAGAAGACTGATTTCGCCAAATTCCTTATCATCGTGCTCGTAGCCCAGCCAGAGAAAGACTCCGGCAAACACCAGGGATGCTACGGCCGCTCCAGAAAAGATGTTGGCTCGATTGTCCCAGACCTTCGCATCCAGGCGATTATTTTCGATTTGCTGAAACTGATAGAGCGAAAACGAAGGAACATCTGTAATCGCCAGAGCAGGTATTTGACTTCGAATGGAATCCCGCACATCGTTGGCTCGAATCGTGCTGTAGGCCCATCCTCCGCCCAGAACGAGACTCTGTAGCATAAATCCCAGAGCCAGATCATGATGGGTCCAGTCGGTAATTACATAACCTGGATCGCGATAGAACTTCTCTGTATCTCCTTTATTCATTTGCACGGAGACCGTGGAAGTCTGTCCCGATTTCAGTTCTACACCCTTGAAGCGATCGATATGATCATCCAGACTAATGCGAATTCTATGGGTTCCTTCTTTCAGGTTTTCTACTTTAAGAGGTGTGGTTCCCAGGAAATCGACGTTTAAGAAGACCCGGGCCCCCGGTGGATCGCTATTCACCACCAGGGTGGCATCCCCCTTTACAGGCCTGCAATCAAAGTTGAAGCTGGATGAATTGTTTAAGTCAATGCTGCGACTTTCATCTTCGCACTCTTCATGACTTACCCTCAGTTCGTAGCTGCCTGGTGCTACAGACTCATTCAAAGGCGATTTACCCAGATAAACATCGTCCAGGAATACCAGAGCTCCGGGTTTTGCAGTGTTGACCTGGATTCTGCCAGAACCCAGACCAGGCAGTCGACTGCTAATAAACTGCCTTATACGAGCCAGCGTCGCTTCATCGTAGGGATTTCTGCCTGGCAGACTAATAACAGTGCTGGATTTCTTTCCCCACACTGCATCGTAGAATTCCAGTTCCAGTATGGGACTGGAACGATCACCTTTGATTTTGCCTTGAATCAAATAATCAGCATTCAGACTGGCTGCCACCGGAAAACCGGACTCCCTGTCCACCAGCTCTCCTTGATTCAAGGTCCAGCGATGCACTTCACCTTCCAGAAGGATCTTCTCTTTCTCGGTTCCGATGGCTTCCTCTGTTATTTGCGGACTGGAATAAGGGCTGTTTACACTGGCTTTTCCGCCGGGATCCAGCACCACATCCGGCGGACGATAATCCCTTAGAAAAACAGGAAGGGTCATTCCATTCAGTATCATTCGCGGAAGCCCGGTTTCCAGATAATCCAGATTTCTGTTTCCGGAGAGATTGCTGAATGGAATAATCTTAAGTTTTCGAATGGAGGGTCTGGCCGTTACCAGCGGAGGCTCTTCTGCGGCAAGCGAAGTGGTGAGTAGCAATGGCCATATCAAAAACCAGATTTGCAATACTATCAGCTTGAAAGAAAGAATGCGAAATACAAGGGCGCTGTTTCCGTATCCTGCTGATGTGGAACCATTCGCGCAAACACATTGGGATGGAAAAAGCCGTTCAGCTCTGCAACATTGTGAATTGAAGAACCGCTGAATACTACCGGCCGTTCCCGAACGGGAAAGGCCCCTGGTCAGAAAGCTTGAGATGGAACAGAATGCGGAAGTGAAAAGTCCCAAAATTGTCTTTTGTCTTCGCTTATGCAAGGATGACACTTCCTTCTCGCATCCGGCTTTTATCAGGACACCGACTGCTTCTTTTCCTGAAATCGCACAGAGACAATCCTTGTAACTCCCGGCTCTTCCTGGGTTACTCCAAAGATTGCACTGGCTTTCTCCATGGTTAGCTTGTTATGAGTGATCACTAGAAACTGACTTCTGGGGGCAAAGCTTGCCAGCATTTTCAGGAAGCGATGTACGTTATTGTCATCCAGAGGAGCATCAATCTCATCCAGCAAACAGAACGGAGATGGCCTTACCAGATAGGTAGCAAACATAAGGGCGATGGCCGTCATGTTCTGCTCACCACCGGACAGTAGCGTAATGGAACTGTTTTTCTTTCCTGGAGGTTGCACCATGATGCTGACCCCGCTATTCATGGGATCATTTTCGTCTGTAAGAGTCAGACTGGCATTACCGCCGCCAAACAGAGTCTGAAATACCTCTGTAAAGTTATTCTGAATCCTTTCAAAGGTATCCCGGAATAGAGCCCTGGAGTTTTCATCAATATCCTGCAGAATGGCCAGAATGTTTTTGCGAGCTTCTTCGATATCCTGCTTCTGCTTCAATAGCTCGTTCAGCCCTTCTTCGCACCGCGCATATTCGTCAATGGCCAGAGCGTTGAATTGACCCAGCCCCTGGATTTCCCCTTTGATCCGGCGAAACTCGGATTGCTCATTGTCTTTGTTTAATCGACGGCTGCCGCACTGCTCTTCCAGTTCACCAGGGCTCATCTGAAAGTCGTTGTACAGCTCTTCTTCCAGGGTCTGCAAAGCGACGTTTATATTTTCCTGGGCTCTTTCTTCTCGACTGATTTCCGGAAGCAACCTCTCTATAGAATCCCTGTCCTTACGAGTTCTATCCCGGAGTTCTGCGATTCGGTTTCGCACCTTTTCGATGTTTTTCTGCATGCTTTCCAGCATGCTGGCTTTTTCCCTGGTTTCTTTATTATTTCTTTCCAGCTCTTCTTTTTGCTGCTTCTGCTCTTCGTTCAGCTTATTGACCAGAGTCTCTACGCTTTTGATTTCATCGCTTAGATAGTTTAACCGGGCGCTGGATTGTTCGATCTGATTCTCCAGTTGATCCCTGGCTTCCTGGGACGAATCCTTCCTGGCCTGATAATCTCGGATCTGTAGCTCCAGCTCCACCCTGCGATTTTTCTCTTTTTCTATGCGAACCAGGTTCTGCTTTCTCTGTTGCTGCAGCTTCTGATTCTCCTGGTTGATCTCCACCTTCCTCTGGTTGAAGGAGTTCATCTTCTGATCCAGCTCTTCTTTTCGAGAGATGAGGCCGGATTCGCCAAAGAACAGAGATCTAAATTCTGCATCCAGCTTTTGATACTGATCAAAATCCTTTAGAAGGGCAGAAAAAGACAGACTCTGAATCTGCGCTATCCAGCCTGCTTTCTTCTTCTGGAGTTCATCGGGTGCCTCGGTGGCTTTTAGATCCGCGATCAGTTCGTCTACTGTGGCCTTCCCTTCCTGAATGCGAGAAAGCATTTCATCGGACAGTGCTTTACGACTCTTCTCTGCAGATTCAATGTCCTTCTTTCGAGCTTCCAGATCATTGATGAGCTGCTCGGTAAGGGCTCGCAGCTGATCCATTACCGCTTTTTGATCCTTTTCGATCTGTGCGCCCTCTGAGACGTTAGCCTCTTCTTTCTTTTGAGATTCCTGAACCTGATTTTCCAGATCTTCTACAGTTTTCTGTAGCTCGGCTGATTTCTTTGTAAGATTTTCGATTTCCGAGCTAAGATCCAGTTCCAGCTGCATGGATTGCTCCAGCTTCTTGCGAGAAGCCTTCAGGAACTTGTCTTCTGCGTTCAGTCTTTCCTGGATTTGATCCTTTTGACGAACTCGCTCCTGGATTTCCTGAGCCACGCGATCCTGATTCTTTTCCAGGGATTCGATTACAGAAAGCGTCTGATGGTATTGTCTGTCCAGAGCATGTCGCTTCTCCAGATCATCCTGATTCTGAACTTCCAGCTCCTGGGCTTCGGACTCGGACTTTTCAATCCGATCCAGTATGGACTGTTTTTTCTCTGCCAGCTTCTGCAGCTTTTCTTCGATGGATTTCTGACGACTTTGATTATCGGAGATCTTAATATAGCGAATGTTCTTGTCGTGCTTATCCAGATGTTCTTTAAGCTTCAGATATTGCCTGGTCTTGCGGGCCTGTCTTTCCAGGTTTTCCAGTTCGCGCTCTTTTTCCTTTAGAATGTCTCCCAGGCGAAGCAGGTTCTGTTCGGTGTCATCCAGTCTTTTCAGGGTTTCCTGACGCTCAGCCTTGAATCGGGAAATTCCAGCCGCTTCATCGAAGAGTAGCCGGCGATCCTCCGGGCTGGCTCGCAGAATCTCGGACATCCGGCCCTGCTCCATAATGGAATAGGCTGTCTTTCCAATGCCGGTATCCATGAGCACCCGCTCGATTTCTTTGCGAGTAGTTCGCTTCCCATTCAGGATATATTCACTGGCGCTATTTAAATAGAGTCTTCGACCAATGCTTACTTCGTCCTGATCCACAGACAGGGATCGGTCCAGGTTATCGAAGGCAATCTCTACTTCGGCCATACCGGCCTGTTTGCGTTTTTCCGAACCCAGGAAGATTACATCTTCCATATTTTTTCCCCGCAGAGCCCGTCCGGATTTTTCACCGAGCACCCATCGCACGGCATCAACGATGTTGGATTTGCCACAACCATTGGGACCCACCACGGCTGTAATGCCTGTGCCAGGTTCAATGACAGTTTCGTCCGCGAAGGACTTAAAGCCTACCATGCGTATTCTCTTTACGTGCATGAAAATCCTCTGCCTGCCTCAAAGCAGGCCCGTTGGTTCGGAAAAGCGATCCTGCTGGATCCAGGAAGGAATCAGCAGGCCGTCGCCAACCCTCACTGTCAAGCAGTTGGGGATGGCTGGACCGCCAGAGGCCGCCAGATATGCTGACGACATAAGGTCTGCTGGCCACGTTATGGAAGAAGTGTTCAGAAGAAAGCCCTATCTGCAATTCCTGCGTGGAAAATCCTCCCCGGATTATAGCCTCATAGAGGCACGGGATGGCTCCATGATTCCAGCCCGTGGCGGCAAAGCCCTGTGCAGCAGCTACGGACCGGAAAAGGAGGCCCGGCGCATCCTGAGCGGTAGCCAGGGGCTGAAACGGACCCAGATCCTGGTAATCCTGGGAGCGGGAAACCCGGAGATTTTCCGAGCCACGGAATCCCTGGTTCCAGGCCAGATCTGTGCTGTTCTGGACCATCGGCTGGATCTGGGCGGATTCTATATTCAGACCCTCATGAATGATTCCAGGCCGGAGAAAGTGGCCAGGGATGAATCCCCGCACAGTCCGGGGCAAAGCGACGCTTCCGCGGATGGCACAGGCAAAGGCAGTGAGTCCGGTGATTTGAATCCAGACCCTACTCTCCCAGACTCTATAATAGAAGAAAGTCATCCTCAAGGCCATGCTGCAAAGGTACGCAGTGACACAGCTCAAACCGCCGGTTCCCGTCTAATCCCACAGTCTGAATCTCCCGACCGGTCTCCCAGCCCGGGCCCAGCGCTGCCTGCTTTTCAGAGCTATCTCAATACTCCGGGCTGCCATGTATTTTTCGGAGAGGAAACCCTGGTGTCCCTGGAGCATTACCTGGAGGGACTTCCGGCGGAAAATTTCCAGGGGATTCGATTCCTGAAGCATCGGGCCTCGGTGGATCAGGCTCCGGAGTTCTATGAATTTGCTGAAGCCAGAATGCGAGGGATACTGCAATCGCGAATGTCGGATCTGCTCACCCGATTCGAATTCGAACCTCTCTGGTTGCGAAATACTCTCATCAATAGCAAGCATGCCAGCTCTCATCATGAGCCAGAAAATCTGATCTACTGGCAGGATCGCTGGAAAGACAGACCCGCCTTGCTGATATCTGCAGGGCCCGGTCTCACAGAAAGCCTGGACTGGATTGCCAGGTATCAACATCAATTTTTCATTCTGGCCTGCGATACAGCCCTGAAACCTTTACTGCGAGCCGGCATTCGCCCCCATGGAATACACATTCTGGATGCACAAAAGCAAACCCTGCTACACTTCCTGAATGAAGATCTTTCGGACATGGTGATTTTCGCCGATCTGGTATGTCATCCGGCTCTGCCCTTGCATCTGGCACCAGCGGGCTGGGTTTTTTCATCCACCGCCCGTTTGATCTATAGACCGGACGGTAGCACCGAAGAACTAAAGACTCCGGGTACCGACTTGCTGGAGTCCATGTGCGGAGCACAGGGGAAGCTACAATCCGGAGGATCCGTGGCCACCTCTGCTTTTGATCTGCTTCGCTTTCTGGGCTTTCGCACAATCTATTTTGCGGGGCAGGATCTGGCCTGGACCTTTCGTCAGCTACATGCATTGAATACCCATCATTATGAGCGGTGGAACTTCATGGTGAGTCGCACGCTGAGTCTGGAAACAATCAATGAACGAGTGATGCAAAAACGAGATCTGGTGCCGGTTCCTTCTGTAGACGGAAAGAGCATTCCGGGAGATTTTATTCTGAGTCTGTATCGAAGCTGGTTCGAACAGTCCATTGAATCTCTAAAGCATGAAGATCCGGTAAAGTGCATCAATCTTTCTCGTAGCGGTAGTCAGATAGAAGGAATGCAGAATCTTCGCATTGAAAACCCGGATGCATTACCGGAAATGGCGAAGAACCCGGCGATGACTGCAACAGACTCTACAAGTGCTGCGAATGCTTCCCGAGTTACAAATGGTACAAATGCTGAATTGAGAACGGAACTTCTGGAGGCATTCAAGGACGCCAGGAAGCGTGACGAATCCAATACGCCATTGTTACAAAGTATATACCAGTCTTTGCTGGACCTCTTATACGGTGAAGCCACTGCCACCGAGGCAGAGGTTGTCTGGCAGAGATATCCGGAACTCCGGGCCCTGATTCGCAGGACGGAAGTGTACATCAGTCGAAATCAGGAAAAGTTGAGCGAGGAACGTGCCAGCAGTGTTTATCGAACAAATCTGAAGAAGAGTCTTACTCAGTTCTTACGTTTCATTAATAGATATATCTAACTTTTCCCGGTGGCGGCTATCGCTCGCGAATAATAATTGGTCATCAATTACAAGGATGCCCATGAATCGTTCTGGATTTTCATTTTTTCTTCCTGTTATCTGTGCACTGAACTGCTCTGTAGCCGAACTCGAATGCAGAAGTGAAGACCCGCAATGCTCTCCGTCTATCGCTCCCATCCTTCTATTGGGAAGCTGCTCCCAGAGTAGCGGCCAATTCATTAGTCTGGCAGCCGAAGATGGAACGGTGACGGATTCACCGGCCAGCACAGCCACAGGCGGCGGAATTGTGAATATCGGGGATCTTGCAGGGACGGCCACCACCCAGTTTTTTTTGAGCTTTGATATTACTGCCCTGCAGGGTGGGTTTCTAAATTCAGCCACAGTGAGTGTTTACCAGGGAGGCTCCAACGGTAGCCCGGCAAGCATTGTTCCGTTCTACGTGGATCATCTGGACTTTGGAACCCTGGACAATTCCGATCATGGCACAGCCGCCCTGACCCAGGGTTTCTTTGAAATTAATGATGTAACTCCTGCAACGTTTAAAACATTCGATGTCACTTTGCAGGTTCAGGCGGATCTGCTGGCCGGCCGCACAAGAAGCCAGTTTCGCATTCGAGCCAACGGAAATGCAGATGCCAGCTCAGATACTATAGCCCTGAGCACCGGCGATAGCGGCACCAATCCGCCAGCTCTAAGCTACAATGCATGCCTCCAGTAGTAGTTCCCACTATTTACAATTCATGCGATCTAGATAAGCTGTAGAGCTTTTCGAATCCATTCAGCTGTTGAGTCTCCATCCAGCGGCCATTGCTCACTGCCACCGTCGGCCTGGTCAGAACCTGTACGCTCCTTTTCCAGCTTCGAAAGTACCTTTGTGATTTGATTTTCTTTATAGCCAAGCTGCAGCAGAGCCTGCTTCACCAGTTCGAAAGTCTCATCTTCTGGTTCTGCCACAAGTTCTCCCGTTTGTGAAAGTCCGGCCCGGGCTGCTCCTTCTTCCAGTTCCAGGAGCTTGAGAAATCGCTTCTTCTTTCGGTTAACTTCAAAGATCAGCGCTTCAGCTGTGGATTTTCCGATTCTGGGAATGTGAGTCAATCCTCCGGAATCCCCTCCTTCGCAGATGGCCAAAAGCCCCCGGGTATCCAGATGACTGAGTATACTTAGAGCCAGAGAGCTTCCAAAGCCTTTGATATCTTGAATGGTGCGAAACAGCTCTCTTTGTTGAGGATCCAGAAATCCATAGAGTCTGTGCTCTTCCGGAAGAATCTGCTGATGCACATGAAAGAATAGCTGCGCATCCGGTTCTTCGTGCAACCTTCGCTCTACTGCATCCAGAACATTCAATGGAACAATCATTTCATACTCTATGGCGCCGGTATCAATAAAAAGTCTTGTTCCTGCTTTGCGGCTTACTATACCTCGAATTCCGGATATCATTTCTTATATTTCACCCTTGCCTTCTTCGCACTGCCAGATGTTTTCTTCTTAGCGGAGCTCGAAGATTTGCGCCCGCTACTGGCACTGCTGCTGCCCTTTACCTTCCCGGATTTCCTGGCTTTATCCTGGTCGGCTGGAAGGATGCGGATCTCGCTTCCCAGACGAATCTCCCGTGTAAAGCTCTCTACATCCAGTGCAGAAGTAGAATCCAGGGGCTGACCTGTGACTGGGTCCAGAGTCCTTCGCATTCGCGCGATTCTGGAATCCACCTGTTGAGATTCCAGAGGAACCGACGGACCGGGCCAGCTTATTCGATCTGCATCCGACTCCGATTCCCATTCGATTTCAGCCTCTTCTTCCAGATCAGGCTGGATTCCTTCCGGATGTTGCAGTTGCTGATACTCTAGATTTGAATAGGCGCTGGCAGCTATGGCACATCCCAGAGCATCGGCAGCATCATCCGGTCGTATGGGTTCATCGATGTTCAAAAGCATCTGCACCATTCGCATCATCTCAGGCTTTCGAGCTTTGCCGGATCCTGTAATGGATTGCTTGATTTGATTGGGTGTCAGTTCAATGGGCACAATACTCTTCTGGCCCATGGCTGCCAGAAGCACCCCTCTGGCCTGATATACGCCTTCCGCTGTAGTAATATTTTTTCCAAAGAACAATCGCTCCATGGCCACTCGATCTGGCTGAAGGCGATCCAGCAGAGCTACGAATTGATTTTGAAGATCAGCCAGTCTCCAGGACAGAGGCTGACCGGTGGGAGTGGTCATTGCACCATAACTGTGCAAAGTGGGCTGGTTTAAAGAGGAACCATGGAAAGAGACAAATCCCCATCCCGTAATTCCAAAGCCTGGATCCAGCCCCAGTATCTTCAAGCCATCTTCTCCATCTCAGCGTAGAGCTCATCGGATAGATGCATATTGTGGTATACCGATTGTACATCATCATGCTCTTCCAGCTTTTCCAGAAAGTCGAAAATGTTGCGAGCCTTTTCAGCATCTACCTGTATCTCCGTTCCTTCCATGGGCAAATAACGAATCCCGGATTCGCTGGTCTGCCAGGCAGCATTACTGATAGCCTCAGCCACCTGAGCATAGTGATCCGGTGTGGTTAGAATTTCAAAGGAGTCGTCATCGGACTTCATGTCCTCGGCGCCGGCTTCCAGGGCCACTTCCATAACCTGATCCTCTTCCAGGGTACCGGCCTCTTCCTGCGCCCTGGGAACTATTATCTGGCCCCGGCTCTCAAACAGCCGGCTTACTGCATTGGCTTCCGCCAGGTTCGCACCGTGTTTGTGCACCATGCTCTTAATTTCAGGTGTGGTTCTTGATTTTTTGTCTGTAAGCGCTTCTACTATCAGTCCAACGCCCCCCGGTGCATAGATTTCGTAGACTACCTCTTCAAATATCTGGCCTTCCAGCTCTCCAGCTCCCTTCTTGATGGCCCGATCGATATTATCGTTGGGCATGTTGGCGGATCTGGCCTTTGAAATAGCGATCCGAAGCCTGGGATTCATCTCTGGATCCGAGCCTCCCAAACGAGCCGATACCATTAGCTCCCGGGAGAGCTTTGTAAACATGATCCCTCTTCGCTTGTCTGCCCCTTCTTTCTTATGACGAATATTTGCCCATTTGGAATGACCTGCCATTTCCCTTCTTATCTCCCTGGATATTATTCTTAGTAGTTTAAGACTCTTGCATGAAATTCAAGAGCAATGAAATCCGGCTCATCCGGAATGATTTCATCTCCTGGACCTGGAGCCGTTCTTCTATACTGTTCGCATTACGGAACCGGCGTCCAGAGCATTTTGCTCTTGCCCTGGAATCCCGGATTGCAGCCTGCTATTCTTCCAGGTCCAGCTCATCGATATTGCCCACTCCCTGCCGCACCAGAACAAAGGTTTTTCCGGTGCAGTCCAGAATAGTGGATAGATTATGATGCCTGCTTCCACCTTCAACCACGGCTGCGATTCTGTGCCCGAACTCTTCATCCAGGTACTCGGCATCCGTAGAGAATTCATCCGGCCTTACAATGGATGTGCTGACCAGAGGAGTATCGATCTTTTCCATAATGGCCAGATGAAGCGGATGATCTACGATGCGGATCCCTACCTCTTTTCTTTTTCCAGTTCCTCTTCGATCCATTTCTCGATTCGCACTTAGAATAAAGGTATAGGGCCCCGGGGTATGCGCCTTGATAAAGCGAAACGCATAGTTGGGAATACTTCGGGCGTAATGGGAAGCCATGGCCACGTCCTTGCATAAAAGGCTGAGGGGCTGGGATTCCGGGATATCTTTGAGCCGATAAAGCTCGGCGATGCTGCGAGGGGAATCCAGACTGCAGATAAATGCATAAACCGTATCTGTAGGAACTATGAATATCTCTTCACGTTCCAGGCCGTCTACAATTCGCTGAATGGTTCGCTTCTCCGGATTATCTGGATGACAGGGTAAAATCATATCGTTTGTTCTTTGTTACTTTCTTTCCTTCTTACTTTTCAAGGCCAGAGTTACTTGATCCAGACCAGATTCCTTTCTATTTGCTGATCTACTGCGGGTTCCTTTTTTCAGCCGAGGCCACCGTAGCAATCTGTTCCAGTTCGAGCAATGTTTCCCTGGCTTCCTGCCAATCCTGCTGCCGGAAAAGGGCCATTACAGCCTCGGAATCCCGGGACCGAACCATCAATCTCTCAAAAGATGTGATTCTCTGAGATTGCGGATGGTTCAATCTTAATTTTAGGAGCCTGACCAACAGGCCCGAAGCTTCCGAACCCCTGCATACCGAATCCGGGAAATCCGTTATGGTTTCAAGCAAACTATAAAGCTCACTATCACAGACCAGGCGATGGTATTCGCTTTTCAAGTTGGCTTCCAGAAAATCTGAATAAAGGGAACTATGGGTTTCCTCTTCACCTTCCTTCGCAGGGCAATCATAGCCAAGGCATATGGAAGCTCCGTAGAAGGAGTAGTTTTGAGATTTGCTATCGCCGGTTCGGGCCGGATGGATCAGGCAACCCGGTCTGTGCGGCTCAATATATCCCAGAAATGGGCAGACATAGGTCTCCGGATTGTGCCTGGGGATACTGGCTTCCTGGTCTTCTCTGGATCTTCTGAATTCCGGAAAGAGAGAGAAATCCATGTTCAGCTCTTCAAACTGCTCCGTACGCCTCACAAGAATGTCATCCTTTTGCTCAGAGGTAAGGTTCAGATTGGCCAGGCCACAACAGGCAAAGCAGGATACGGACTTTTTCTGGCAGGCACTCATGATATCTAATTTATTGCTTCTCTGTCAGATAGGCTCTGAGCGAAGCATGACGTAGCAATAGAGCGTAAAAGGGAATAAAACGGAATTCCACCG
Organism: Spirochaetaceae bacterium; assembly: GCA_002729885.1. GTDB lineage: Bacteria > Spirochaetota > Leptospiria > Leptospirales > Leptonemataceae > UBA3465. The sequence goes on along the minus strand of PBUB01000022.1, from coordinate 53,725 downwards.
GGCCTTTCCTTTCAGCGCTGATCGCAGTGTTTATGCCTCATCGCTCCAGCCCAGCAACGGATATTGCAGCTCTCGCTCCGATGGATCAAAACGCATATACGGAGAAAGGGATAGCAGAGATCGTCTGGACGTATTGAAAAAACAGAGCTGACCTGCGGATTTCATTATGGATCTGGAAAGCTGAACATTTTCCATCTGACTGGGCAGTATGCGCATCTCGGTTAGATGCTGTCCTCGGAGTTCCAGAGCATCCCCCGCCGCATCCTTCAGATAAACCATTCGGTAGCGTCCCAGAAAGGATAAATCGGTGAGCAGGTTATCGAACAGATACTGGAAGGTTACCATATAGGCATCTGGCGGCTCCCCTTCTTCGGTCAATGACTGACTCCATTTCAAAAGCTTCTCGATATTGTCGCGATGAAGAAAGAAAGACTCTACAAGTCCGGGTGCGGTTAACTCCACTCCCAGCGAATGAACTTTATTCAAGCCTTCAAAAATTTCATCCGTCCAGGCATTGAAGTCCAGGGTATGATCCAGACCCGGAAGCCGAATCTTTAAACTCTCCAGGTTGCTAAATAGAATGGAGCCACAGATTCCCAGGGTATGGAAAAAACATCGGGACAGATTGGATAACATGAGCCGGCTGTCTGAATCCGGACCATCCTGTAGATCCAGAAACTTCCTGTACAGCCGGCTGATAGGATATGGGTACTGCTGCAGAATCTTTCTGGAGGTAAGAATATTTCGGGATGCATCGAAAGTCCTGCGATTACCGGAGCGAAAGATGCGAGTTAGAGGGTTTCCGTGCAGATTGTAGGCGGCCCAGGTCAGATCGTTCACCGGAAACTGCTGCCTTGCATGCTTTCTGGCATCGAACATTGCTTCCCCAACAGACCTCTCTTCGAAGAGTGATCTATAGAATTGCAGTGCAAATTCGAAGGTATGACTGGAATCCCTGATCTCCCATGATGTTCCGATGTAACTTGCAATACCGGCCCTTAGAAAGGCCCCGGCCAGGTGATTGAATAATTTTCCTTCATTTCCGGTCTGATCTTCGCCTATGAGCTCCTGTCTGCGAAGATGATCCGGCATACTCATACAGCTATTGGAAAAGACCAGTCCGGGTAGAGATCCCATCTTCTCGATTTCTCGAGCGCGAAGAATCTTTCCTTCTGGCAGAAGCCAGCCACTTTCTTTCTGTCTGGGATCGTAATGCAGATGGCCTGCATAGTGAATAATATCCCTGTCTCGAATAGCTTCCAGAAGTTCCAGTTTTCCCAGTCTGGGACCGGTGAGCAGTTCAACATCGATTCGGTCGGAGCTCACGTCAGCATTGAGAGATTCCAGTAATCCCTCCCCTTCCTGTCGGGCCCAGTCCAGATCCTCGGTAGGATCTGCGATAATCAATACTCTAAGACGATCTCGCTCTGCTCTCTGCGATTCAGACCAGAAACCGGCAATGTTCTTTCCAATAGAAAACTTATCTGCAAGAAAGCAGGTTCCTTCGTAGAGCAATTCCCAGGGAAGACTGGCAAGAGTCTGATCCACATGAAAGAACAGAAAGCCTCCTTCGCTGGAGCGAAGCTTATCCTGGATTGGATCTGGAAAAAACTGGTCAAAGAAAGTCTGACCCGCATTGCGAAGGCGCCTGGACAAATTCAAATCATAGGAAAGCCCGCCTTCATGTACCTGGTTGGATAAATGGGCAATGCGCTCCAGCTCATCCAGAAATTCCTGAATCAAGTCCTGATCCACGCTTGTATGAAGATGCGTATCGCGCCCCGGAGTGCGCCCCTGAATCAGATTGAAGACATTAACATTGTCCACACGGTCTATGAGAATGTTCAGGATGTCCATGGATCGTAGAAGTTTCTGTGCCTTTCGGTATAAATCTGGTCAGTATTCCTCTAACTTTCGATTCATCAGGAGCGGATAAGATCCGCCATTTCCCCCACTGCATTTTCAAGACCTACGAATAGAGATCTGCAAATGATGGAATGCCCTATGGAAAATTCAGTAAGACCGGGCAGAGCAGCCAGAGGCCGAATGTTTTGATAGTGCAATCCATGTCCTGCATTCATCTGCATGCCCAGTTCGCATCCTCTTTCTACAGATTCCTGAATGCGGCTGAGATGCTTTTCAATGGCCTGGCTTCTGGATTCTTCCCAGTCCAGAGCATAGGCGCCGGTATGCAGCTCTACGGAATCGCATCCCAGGCTATGGGCCATTTCAATCTGCTTTACATCCGGTTCCAGAAAAAGACAGACTACGATTCCCTTTTCCTTCAATCGTTCTACTACAGGTTTCAGTTGAGACTCCAGGCGAACTGCATCCAGCCCACCTTCCGTGGTCAACTCCTGGCGACGTTCTGGCACCAGAGTTACAGCATGGGGCAATGTTCTCAAAGCAATGTCCACCATTTCATCTGTGGAGCCCATTTCCAGAGTAATGGGCAGAAGGGATGTTTCTCTCAACAATTCAAGATCTCGATCCTGAATGTGTCTTCTGTCTTCCCGCAGATGCAGGGTAACACCATCGGCGCCAGCAACCTCACATATACCGGCGGCTGTAGTCAGGGATGGATAACTGGTTCTGCGCACCTGTCTTAAAGTGGCCATATGATCCAGATTCACAGACAGACTACGCGACAGAGTGGATTTGTCCAGAATGACAGCCATATGCCTTTATGACGGTTCGGTCCATGCCGGCAATCCCTTTGCATTTGGCGGGCTGCCTGCATAACATTCTTGCAATTGCCCAGGGGGCCCGGCTACTTTGAGCGCAGGATGAAAGAATTGCATATCCAGGTGATTGGAAGGGTCCAGGGAGTTGGCTTTCGGCAATTCACGGCCTCCAGGGCCCGCAGACTGGGACTGCTGGGCTGGGTCAGGAATTGCTCGGATGGCTCCGTAGAATGCAGAGTCCAGGGCCAGCCTTCTGAATTGCAGAGGTTCTTAAAGGATGTGGGAAAAGGCCCTGCTCTGGCCAGGGTGGACCGACTGGATCAGCGGGCGGTGCCGGTTCAAAGCTACAGTGGATTCGACATTACTTATTAAAGTGCTTTCCTCCAGAATGATCTTCCCTGCCGGACTTGACTGGCAGAAAGGATCTGGCTGGAATGTATAAGCCATGACTCTTTATCCCAGAGCCATTCAATCCACTGCTTCCTCCCATAAAGTAGATCCCAGCGTCACTTTCGTATTCGAAGCCGGCGGCTCCATGGCGGAAATCCTGGAGCTTGCAGAACGATTCGCTGAACATGATCATCCAGTATTGATAGAAGGAGAAACCGGCACCGGAAAAGAAAGAGTGGCCCGCATCATCCATGGATTGAGCAGTCGGGAAGGTCCCATCGTTGCCCTGAACTGCTCGGCCATTCCAGCCGAGCTGGTGGAGAATGAGTTGTTTGGTCATGTTCAGGGCGCCTACACGGGAGCTGACTCCGACACAGAAGGCTACGTACAACGAGCATCCGGCGGAACCCTTTTTCTGGACGAAATCGGAGATCTTCCACTTATGCAGCAGGTAAAGCTTCTACGACTGGTGCAGGAAGGAGAGTTTGAAAAGGTGGGCTCCTCGGATACTGTACGTGCGGATGTGCGATTTATCTTCGCCACAAACAGAGAACTGGCTTCCGAAGTAGAGAAAGGATACTTTCGCAGCGACCTGTTCTATAGAATACAGACTTTCTCACTTAGATTACCTCCCTTACGAGAAAGGAAGGCAGATGTTCCACTATTAATTCAACACTATCTATGGCTGGCCACCGAACAATTCAATCGACCTGGCCTCAGCTTTTCAGAGGATGCCAGGAGACTTCTACTGGAATACAGCTGGCCGGGGAATGTAAGAGAGCTTGAAAACCTGGTATTTAGATGCGCACTTTTGTCTCCATCGCCGGTGATTGCCATGGATCAATTGCCAGAGCAGGTGCGCAGCAATGATCTAGAGTACAGAAGACAGAGAGTAGATCGTCTGCGAGAAGAACTGCAAAAAGAAGAAAGAGAACTGCTGGAAGCGGCCCTGCATGTTAGTAATGGAAATCAACGTCAGACTGCCAGACTTCTGGGAATCTCCCGGGGAAGTCTGCAGCATCAGTTGAAGAAGTATCCAGAGCTATGGAAGCAATACTCAACCTGATTCTAAGATTTGGCTTTATTTCCAGAAAGCAGTTTCGCGCACTTCTGGAAGAGCCTTTAACCAGCCATCAGCAATTGATGGACACTTTAAAAGAAAGGCAATGGATCTCTCCACGGGATTTGCAGGAGCTGGAGCCTTTACTGGAAAGTCTGGAGGCCATAAGCGAAGGACCTCCGGAATCCAGGGATCCCAGAATGCAGGAAATCCATGCTACCGCCGCTCGCGTAGCCAGAAGCGATTCCAATGTACTTATCCTGGGGGAAAGCGGTGTAGGAAAATCCAGACTGGCGCGCTGGATTCATACGCATAGCCTGCGAAATAAAGGTCCGTTTGTTGTGGTTTCTTGCGGCAGTATTCCGGAGGCACTTCTTGAATCGGAACTGTTTGGAGTGGAAAAAGGGGCCTACACAGGAGCATCTAAAACCAGAGAAGGCCGGTTTCAGAAAGCTGGAGGCGGAACTCTCTTTCTGGATGAGATAGGCGAACTTCCCTTGAATCTGCAGGTCAAACTGCTACGGGCCATCCAGGAAAAGAAAGTAGAACCTCTGGGAAGTGGTAGAGAGGTTTATGTAAATGTTCGACTCATCGCAGCCACAAATCGGGATCTGGAAGAAGATGTAAGGGAAAAGCGCTTTCGCGAGGACCTTTACTTTAGACTCAATGTAGTGCCTCTGCTTCTGCCTCCCCTGCGAGAGAGAAAACAGGACATCCCTCTTCTATTCGATTTCTTCATGAAAGAATTTGAAAAGAAGTACGGCCGAATCTTTATTCCCGAGGATCCATCCCTTCCCGAAAAACTGGTGAACTATCCCTGGCCCGGTAATATTCGAGAGCTGGAGAACTGCCTCGAGAGACTTTGTGTTCTGTCCGACGATGGAAACCTCAAATTAAAGGATTTGCCCCCTTCGGTTAAGCAATCCCTGGAGGAAGGCAAAACTAAAGCCCCGCCGGGGACTGGCCCGGAAGTGCGTCCCGGAGCCAGCAATGCTTACTCCGAGTCAATCTACCGGTCCAATGGTGCATCTTCCCCACCGGAAGCTGATTTGACCGATGCCGAATTTGTAAGAAAGAATCTTCGCGGCGCCATTGAGGCTCGCAGAGGCCTTCCCACCATAGCCCAGGCAGAGGAGTATCTAATACGTAGAGCTCTGGAAAACACCGGAGGAAGCGTGAGCAAGACTGCCGAGCTTCTGGACGTTCACCGAAATACCATTCGAAACAAGATCCAGCAATACGGAATCGACCGTAAATCGCTGGAAAATGGATGAAAAATTCTCTCAAACAGGTCGAAACAAATTGCAGGAGAGCCTATGAATCCTGCAGTGAAAAGAAAGACCGAATCTGACCTCATCGAGCAACTCTGGGAACAATATAGCGACCAGAACTTTGAATCGATGCTGGAATTGCAGTCCAGAGAGAACTTTCTGGACATAGATTGCCTGGAGCTAATCAATCTGGCCCGTCTGGAGCTGGGTAAGCCGCTTCAGAATCTGTCGGATTCAGGTCTGTTCAATGACCTGCTCTCGGCCATGAATCATTACCATGAACGTGCCTACGAAAAGGCTGCCATGGATTTTTCTCGCTGGCTTCTGCACAAAGGGTATTACAGCGAACTGGCCCTGGATCGCTTTACCTTTGCCTGCTCTCATAGCAAAAGATTCGATCTAATCTACACTGTATGCTCCAAACTGATGAAGACCGGACACAGGCAACCGGCTATACTGGGGGGCTTCCTCCTGGGAGCCCATGAGTCCGGCCGCCATGATCAGGTTATTCAGGGCTTTGAAAGCTTTGGAAATCAGATCAAGAAAACCTCGGTACTACATCGAGTGGCCCTTTCCTATATTCATCTGAACCGAAATGGGGACGCAGAAACCATGCTTCTGAGTCTCTACGAATCTATATCCGGCAAGCCCTACAAACAAAACCTCAGCGAATACAAGAAGAAGTACAGTGCCAGGCTACCAGAGCTGCAGAAAAAGGAAAAAGCCGGGAAGCTGGCTTCCGATGAACAGATGGATCTTGGCATGGCTCATCTTTTCAATGGCGATTATTCGAAAGCGATTCAAATCTTTCAATCACTGATTGCCAGTTCTCAATCGGCCCGGGCCTCAGCATAGGGGCCGGGCTCGTCGCGCGTACCGGGAAACACTTTACACCAGCACAGCCCATCTCATGATCCGGCATGTCTTTTCAGCGACCGGAAATTAGAAATGCATTGATTGTTGGAGCAAGCGGCGAAGCAGGCCTCAGCGCCATGGATGCGTTGCGACAGCAATGTCCGGGGGCTCATATTATTGCTACTACTCGATCGGAGCAATCTGTGCCTGGTGCCGATGAGACCCTGAACGAAATCTCCATCGACGAACATCTAATAGAAAGGATCAAGACCGAGTTAAAGGAAAGATCCAATGAGATAGATCTACTCATCTATACTCCAGCCATGGGCGAACCCGGTTTTCCCATAGAACAAACCACAGAGCAGCAATATCGTCAGGCTGCAGAATTTTCCTTTGATCCCATGCTGGCCCTGGAAAAAGAACTTCAACCCGGCCTTACCGTGGGCTACAGCGCTCTGTACTGGCTTCCCCATACCCTGGCCTTTTATGGCGCCCTGGGCTTTGTAAAGAAAGCCATGGAAGAGTGGTGCCTGGCCGATCCTCAAAAGAGAGCTCTGGTTCGCGGAGGAACCTTCTTTTCCCAGAGCGTGCGCGGGATTTCGCTTCTGCTCCAGAGATTAATGAAAAGCACTGCGAATCCCGGGCTGCTGAAAATGAAAGAAGAGTTTTCCAGTTCCGGTATGCGAATGCTGGACTTCTTTCTGGATTATGCGTCCAGACATGAAAAGGAAGCTCTGGGACAGAGATTCTCGGAGCCCTACAGGCGAACGGAGAGAGGAGATCTAAGTCGCGGCCTGGTGGAAATCCTGAAAGGAGACGGCCCCATTGTTTCTGTGGTGGGGCCCTGGACCTGGACAGATGATGCGCTTCCGAACCTTCCGGACTATTTCCAGAAATTCGGCTATTGATTTGGCCATTCAACGGCCAGAGATTCAATTGCTGATTATTCTAGCTCTGAATAAAAACTCCAGGCGACAATAGCACAACCTCCGGAAACTCCAGGCGCTACTGGCGCAAGGTTTCCGCGAATCCGGCTTGGCTTTCCTGTGAAACCATATCCAGATGGGCCGCTGACGATGTGCTTTCCCATGAAGCCATTTCCAGATGACCGCTGACGTTGTGCTCTCGGCTAAAGTTCTATCGAAATCGGCTTCAGGTCACGGCTTCTTCGTCCGTGGTCTGGAATCGGCACTATCCTTGATCTCTCAGACACCTTTTCTAAACTGTTGTCATGAAGGAAGAGAACCTGGTGGAATTTCAGATCTTTTTTCAATCCACAGAACTGCTGGTTACTTTTGGAATCACCCTTCTGGGGCTGCTTTTTGGAAGATTACAGATCAAAGGTGTGGGATTTGCGAGCTCGGGCACACTGGTAGTGGCTATGATGGGTGGCTATTTCTTTCAATTCGAACCCATTCCCATACTGCAGGATCTGGGCATTGTTCTATTTCTGCTATGCGTGGGGCTGGAAGCAGGACCCGGTTTCTTTCGCGCATTCAAGAAGCATGGTCGCTCCTTTGTGACCAATGTTCTGGCATTGCTGGCATTCGCAGGAGTGTTCACAGTGATACTGTTATGGGTCTCCGGAGTAGATAGCGGTATTGGACTGGGATTGTTCGCAGGTTCCTTTACTTCATCGCCAGCATTGATCAGTGCCATGCAATTCAATCCGGAAAGAGATGTAATCTTCGGTTATGGAGTGGGCTACCCTTTTGGACTTCTGGGCGTTATCGTATTTATCAATGTGGCCATGAAGTTTTTGAGACCCAGGATGGACAGAGAACTGGCTGGACAGAGCAAGATCTTTACCGCGGTGCATCGCCTGGAAAACGAGCAGATGGATGGCAAACTCTTGAAGAATCTGGATGTCTTTCATGATAATCGCGTGGTTATCACCGGTATTCTCAGGGATGGAACATTGATGGCCGCCAGCGGAAAAACCAATCTGGTTCTGGGAGATTTGCTTCGCCTGGAAGGAAGCGAAGAGGATGTGCAAAATGTTGGAGAACAGGTAGGTGCCACTGTAGATCAGGAGATCGCACTGGATGGAGAACTTAGCACCAGCAGCATTGTTGTAGAGAATATGAATGTGATCAATCGTACATTGAAAGAGCTGGGCATACGATTACGCTTCAATGCATCCATCGCTAAGATTGTACGCTCGGAAATCGAGATGTTTCCTTCCCAGGATTTACGGCTGGAATATGGGGATGTAGTTCATGCAGTGGGAAGCCCCTATCAGCTGGAGCAGTTAAAGATGTTTCTGGGAAGCGAAGCGCATGCCGTTATTCCCCGGGTAGATATCGCTTCTATGGCAGCCACTCTGTTTCTGGCATTCTTTATTGGTGGAATCATCATACCTATTCCAGGAATGGGACCATTCTCCCTGGGACTGGCAGGAGGAGCCCTGGTAAGCGGATTGCTCTTTGGCCATTTTGGACGAATTGGAAACTTCATTGGTAGATTTCCACCCAATGCTACGGCGGTGTTGAAGGATCTGGGGCTGGCTCTGTTTTTCGTGCAGGTAGGCTTCGACACCGGGCAGAGCTTCATCAACAATCTGGGTCCGGAAGTTATGATATATGCATTGTTTGCCGTACTTCTGGCAGTGATTCCTATGGCCGCCAGCCTGGCCTTCGGGCATCTTGTGATGAAGATCTCCATCAGCGAATGCTTCGGAGTGATCTGTGGTGGAATGACTTTTACGCCTGGCCTGGATGTGATTCGGCAAGTGGACAGTTCAGAAAAACCTGTGGTGGCCTACTCCGCTGTGTATCCGGTAAGTTTGATTCTGGTTATAGCTCTGGTGCAAGGAATGCATCTGGCCCTGGCGGCCCTGAGATAGAAGAGATAGAAGAAAAAGCAAAGGCGGCAATACCGTCCCGGGCCGACAGATCGTTACAGCCCCCTGGGACGCTCCACCCTGGAACGAAGTCGAAACATGTAGTCTTTGTACATATCGTAGCTTTCAATAATGAAAGTCATGTTACTACAGAAGCGAACCACATGGGTAAGAAACATATAGCGAACCGGTCGAATGATCTTTCCATCTTCGGTCTGCGCACGAAGCACGGCTTTGATTTTACCCAGAAAAAGAGACCTGGTCTCGTTGTCGTAGTTACCTTCTTTGCGATACCGGCAGGTAGCCAGCTCATCGATAAAACCACGGGCATAGAACAGAAAAAACTCTGCATCCTCTTCCGCCTTCTTTCGGTCTTTTTCGGAAAAGGTATTTAGATAGGTCCAGAGAAGAGTAATTCTGCTGGCTTTGTTGGGATCCCCGAGCTTATCCAGGGCTTCCTTGTAGAAATCGGAAGCAAGAGCATATTCTACGAAATCCATCCAGGACTCAATACTGGCCTCTACGGTCTGGAATCGCGTTATATCCTGAACGGTCATAGGAGTCTTCTGTATAGATTAGGGTATCCGATTAGATTTTCAACCTTAATTGGAATTCCAGAGAAAAAAGGAGTCACTGAAGTTGCTTTACCAGTACCTGCGACGGGAAATTCTGGAACCCGGAGGAAAACATGCCATATACTGAAGAACTAACCATCGCAGATATTCGGGCCAGAGAAATCCTGGATTCACGGGGAAATCCCACCGTTGAAGTGGATGTACTTCTGGAAGACGGAACCATCGGGCGTGCTGCGGTGCCTTCCGGTGCCAGTACCGGAGACTTTGAAGCTGTAGAACTGCGAGACGGAGATTCCAATCGTTATCTGGGCAAGGGCGTCCAGAAGGCAGTACAGAACGTTGAGGATAAACTCACGCCCCAGCTACTGGACAGGAATGTTTTCAGACAGAAAGAAAATGACCGGCTTATGCTGGAAGTGGACGGAACAGAGAACAAAGGAAATATCGGAGCCAATGCCATTCTGGGAGTTAGTCTGGCCATGGCGCGAGCAGCATCCACTGCCGTAGGTCTTCCTCTCTATAGATATCTGGGCGGACCCAATGCAGGCACCCTTCCCGTTCCCATGATGAACATTATCAATGGTGGAGCCCATGCAGACAATGGCGTGGATTTCCAGGAATTTATGATCATGCCGGTGCGATTCGATACCTTCAGGGAAGCCCTTCGAGCCGGTGCAGAGATCTTTCATAGTCTCAAGAAGGTGCTCCACGATAAAGGACTGGGCACTGCTGTGGGTGATGAAGGCGGATTCGCACCGAACCTGAAATCCAGCGAAGAGGCCATCGAAGTGATTCTAAAGGCCACCGAGAATGCCGGTTACAAACCCGGAGAACAGATCTTCATCGGTCTGGACTGTGCCAGCTCGGAATTCTACGATAAATCCAGTGGAAAGTATAACTACGAAGGCGGCACCCGATCTCCGGATGAAATGGTAGGCGTTCTGGAGAATCTGGTAAATCGATTCCCCATCCGTTCCATTGAAGACGGTCTGGATCAGGATGACTGGGATGGCTGGAAGAAGCTTACCTCTACTCTGGGCAAAAAGGTCCAGCTTGTGGGGGACGATCTTCTGGTTACCAACACAAAGCGGCTGAGCAAAGCCATCGAAAGCCAGATTGCAAACTCAATCTTGATCAAGGTAAATCAAATCGGATCACTGACAGAGACCCTGGAAGCCATCGAAATGGCCACCAGATCCAGATACACCTCTGTGATCAGCCATAGATCCGGGGAAACGGAAGATGTAACCATCGCTCATATCGCTGTAGCCACTGGAGCAGGACAGATCAAGACCGGCTCTCTTTCCAGAACCGATCGAGTGGCCAAATACAACGAGCTACTGAGAATCGAAGAGGATCTGGGTAGCGAAGCTGTATATCCAGGAGAGGACGCCTTCTTCAATCTGAAGTGAGCAAATCCCGGAGCTCTTTCTCTTCATGCGTTCAAACGTTGACGCGCTGAAACGTATGAATGTTTGAGTTCCCTGCACTCAGGCATCGGCCAGTATCGAAGATCTGGCCCGATGTCCGGTGAAAGTCGAATGATACGTAGCCTGCCCTTTAAAGTACTGATGATCTGGCTGGGTCTTTCCGGTCTGGCCTACGTTTTGCTTCTGGGTGAAGCAGGCTATTTTCACAGAAAGGATCTGGAAAATCGCCTGGCCATGCTCCGTCAGGAGATCGAGGAACTGGAAACCGAGAATCGTTTGCTCCGTGAGAATTATTATCTTATGAGGCGGGGTGAGACGGAAAACGAGCAGAAGAAGGACCAGAGAGCTATTATACTGAAATTCGACAGCGAAGAACCGGTAAATGAACCCGAAGCAGAGCTCCATATTACGGGCTTGAATCAGATTCGGGTGCTTTACGGATTCGGTGTCTTATTTGGTGCTCTGGTAGCCCTGGCATTGACCCTGAGCTATCAGAAGCGTCGGAACAGAGTGCGGAGCCCGGAAACGGAAATTCATTTACAGGAAGACAGCCAGGCCCAAACAGAGAAGGAGTCCTGAGCTCTTTATGCGGGCCATCCGCCTGAAACAAATACGAGAGGAACAAATGAGCAAACAAAACGACCTGCTGGACCAATTTAATCCCGTTCATTCCGAAATTGAACGTAAATTCCTGGAAAAGAGACAGATCTATCTCTGGGGCGGAGTGGATGACGATTCAGCAAGATATCTAATCGATCGGTTGCTATATCTGGAAGCTCTGGATCCAGGCAAAGATATTACTCTATTCATAAACAGTCCAGGCGGCGTAATTACATCCGGCATGGCCGTGGTAGATACCATGAACATGATTAAGTCCGATGTATCCACTGTATGTATGGGTCTGGCCGCCAGTATGGGTGCTGTGCTACTAACAGTGGGCACTCCCGGAAAACGAAAGGCCTGGCCTCATGCACGAATCATGATTCACCAGCCTTTGATTAGCGGCCAGATTGTAGCTCCTGCCATCGATATCAAAATCCATGCAGAAGAGATTCGCAAGACCAGAGAAGAAATCAATCGAATGATTGCCGACACCACCGGCAAGCCGCTGGAGCAAGTAGAACGGGATACGGACCGTGACTTCTATCTGACTGCCAAAGAAGCAGTGGATTACGGAATCATCGATTCTGTAATGGAAGATTTTCCGTCCTGAAATCGGGCGGATTGGCCACTCACTATCAACTGAAAACCGGGCCTAATAGGCCCGGCCTGATTATTCACTAGAATTCGGGTTCTCGAAGGGCCCCGGACCTGATACTTCCCTGGAATTCAAATTCTGAAAGGGTTTCCCGGCCCGATTTCCGGACCATTCGGGACTCGGGCCTTTTATGTGCCCCGCCCTGGAATTAAGACGCGCTACGATTATTGCTCTTTTGTGGGATCCTGGAAGGACTGGATCAGTTCGAAGATCTGCTCCTCATCCGTGGCACCTACGATCTTCTGTCTGAATCCCTCGTCGTTGAACATACGAGCAATGGATGCCAGGGTTTTGATATGCCGATCAAAGCGATTCCGGGGCATGAGCAGAAGCACCACAATCTGCACCGGTTCATCGTCCACTGCCTGGAATTCCAGAGGGCTTCCCAGAACAGCCAGAGAAACGATGACATCGTCCACCCATTCAGAGGAGCAATGAGGAATGGCCACACCCAGACCGATACCGGTGGACATAGAGACCTCGCGTTCCCGCAGACCTTCCCAGATTTTCTCCAGGTTGGCTTCCATGGGCGTTCCCTTCAGGGTCCGACCAAGCATATCTTTCATGAATTCCAGCTTATCGTCGCTACGCTCTTCGTAGCGAAATACGCTTTTTGAGGTCAAAAGTTCCTGCAATTCCATGTTTCAGCACGGGGCAATGGAGGTCCGAAGACCTCCTGCTGCTCGGATTAGCTTCGGTGGGCGGGTTTCTTAACCGTGTAGATTTCGTCTTTGATGGGAAGTTCTTTCTTCAGGTTCTTGATGTAAGGAAGCAGGTCTCCCATTTCCTTGTAATGCTCGCAGTTGGGCATCATACGACGTGCCACGGTGAAGTACTTGTACAGCTTTTCCTCACCGGATCGCTTGGACCATTTCTTCTTGTTGCAACGAACGCGGAGAATGTATTTATCTTGTTCTGCCTCGTACTGCCTTACTACAATGCAGTGGGCACAGTTGGCGCAGTATACTTTTTCGCCAGTGGACATAATGACTCCCTGATTTCCGATTCTGGAGGTTGAAAGGCCATCATTGGGAAAAGCTATTTGCAGTCAAGGCTTCTTCTTATCTTTATCGAAAAAGTTGGAATGAATATACTTCTGAATGATTTCCAGCTGCTCTTCGGGAGGATCGATGAATGCGACGCCCACATACTTTCCCGAAACCCGGCTCACTTCTGCCTGGAACTCTACAGGCCGCTCCAGAAGTCTGAATCGCACCGACAGTCGGTCTCCCTGATACAGAGTAGATCGGCTGGTAAATGATAGTCCGCCTATGCCTATGTCCACCAGCTGGCAGCTCTGATAACCTCCGGAGTTGCTGAGAGCATACTCGGCTTCTGCATTGATCTGTGCCCTGGCCTTCTTTCTCTTTTGCTGGGCCGGATCCCGAAATCGCAGGGAGTCGTTGAAGAATGAACCTCCACTCATGCAACCAGAGATAGCCTGGCATCCGGAATGTCAAAAGCAATCTGTTGTGGGGTACAAATGCCAGCTTCTTTCCCGCTCCCGATTGAGGGCGCTGCCTTCCATCGTACGGATGCTACCAGTCCAGGTTCTCAGCGGACGGAACATCTATGGAATTTTGCATTCCCTGCTCGCTTCCTCCAGAGTTCGGTATCAAGGGACTCCCTGGAAAGACCGGGGAATTATCCGGGAAGCCTTGAGTCAGGGAGTGCAATGACCGGAGAATAAAAAAAGGCCAGGCAATCGCCCGGCCTCCTTCAACGTCTGGAAACTCGTTTCTCAGGTTTCCTGGGTTTGATGGGTGAGCGCCTGTAGACGCTTTTCGTAGTTCACAGGCAGCCGGATAGGCATATCGAAATGCTCCAGGATTGCATTGAACGAAATATACAGAAAGCCTGCAGCATAGATGGCCATAAAGGGAATCAGAAATGGCTTCTCTACAAGAATAGAGAAATAGATACAGACGATGCAATAGATACCCATTCCCAGTTCCAGAAATACAGCCGGATCCATGGGAATACGATACTTCATTCTTTGAAGCAGTCGATCGGAAGCGGATTCAATGCGATACTTGGGTGTTCGCTTGAACCCGGACTTAATTCCAATAAGAGCTTCGAAAAAGGCCCTGGTATTGTTTATGGCAATACCGGTTCCAATCATGATCAGAAATGGAATCCATACAATGCGGGTTTTCCAGTTCAAATACAGCTCTCGCTGGGAGTAAATATAGAAGAACGTGGGTCCGAAGGTGGAGATACTCAAGAAGGTAGCTGCACCGAACAGAACAGAAATAGAAACATCGTAGATGCTAAAGCCGGTCCACTGATCCATAAGAAGAAGTGGCATGGCCAGAAAGATGTTCAGAATCATCAGCGGATGCACGGAATAGCTGAGCAGGTGAATAATTGCTTCTGCCTTGATCTTCCAGCTGAAGTCGGCTCTCCAGATTCTGGGAATCAGTTTTAGAGCAGTTTGAATGCTTCCCTTGCACCAGCGAAATTGCTGGGATTTAAAGGCAGAGATGGTAGCTGGAAGCTCAGCAGGATTTACTACATCGCGAAAGTAGCGAAATTGCCATCCAGCCAGCTCTGCACGATAGGAAAGATCAAAGTCCTCTGTAAGAGTATCTGCCTGCCAGTTACCGGCATCCATGATACACTGACGTCTCCAGATTCCGCCGGTACCGTTGAAGTTCATCCATAGTTTGGTCGCATTTCTGGCCACCTGTTCAATTACGAAGTGTCCATCGATACCAAAAGACTGGGCCATTGTTAGAAGCGAATAGTTATCGTTAATGTGACCCCAGCGAGTCTGGATCATTCCAATTTCAGGATCCACGAAATAGGGCATGGTCTTGACCAGGAAATCCGGAGCAGGAAGAAAATCGGCATCAAAAATGGCAATGTAGTCGGAGTTGGTCTTTTCCAGACCTTCACGAAGAGCACCGGCTTTGTGTCCCTGGCGATTCACGCGATGAATATGCTGAATGTTGAACCCTTCTCTCTTATAGGACTGAACCAGGCTTTCTGCTTTTTCTCTGGTTTCATCTGTAGAATCATCCAGAACCTGGATCTCAAGTTTACTTTTGGGCCATCGTAGCCGGGTAGTGGCTTCAATCAGTCGATCTACAACGTAGAACTCATTATAGATAGGAAGCTGAATCGTAACTTTGGGTAGCTCCCGGACAGGAGTCTTCTTTAGATCAATGGGTTCGTATTCTACGTTGGAGAGACAATACTCATGGTTTTTTCTATAGAGATATACCATCAGATATGCATGAACGCCAAAAACAAATAGCGCTACAATATCGAAGGAATAGATTAGAATGATTAAAACAGCGATCGTATCCATAGAGGGGCCTGCACGTTGTGACCACTTCGCAGGAGGGCCCTGTACGGTCAACTTCTTCAGATGGGCTTGCTTCAGGTTAGAGCAGAAGTTTAAGATTTAATATTTCGCCGGTTCGCGCTTAATACAGGAAGAGGCTTTCATCATTCCTGGATTTAAGAATTGGGAGTGAGCATGATTAGCTTCTGGCCCCGATAATCTCTCTGCTCCTGGGAGTACATTTCCTCTTTCCAGCTCAATACAGACTCAGTTCTGATCTTCCATACCATCGGTGCCTGTACCAATATATATGGCAGTGGTCGTCCTTCCTGATGCTTTCTCAGGCTTTCAAGAAAGGATTCCAGTTTTTCACAGCTTCCATCCCTTCCCCAGAAACTGTAAGGAAGATCCACAAAACAAACTGAGTTGGATTTCTGCACAGCCAGGATGAGCGGTGCTACACGGAGGAAATCCTTGTTATGAAGTTGAACGGAATACCCGGAGCACACTCGATTCTTCAACCATTGAAAGCGCTGTCGGTCTAGCTCCACAAGATGAACCGGGTCATATCCACGACTCAAAGCTTCCATGGCCATCTGGCCGGAGCCGGCACAAAGATCCCAGAAAGGGCCCGGTTCCAGAGAATTTTCCAGCAGCTGAAATGCTGCATCCTTGAGCAGAGCTGGAGTGAAATGGCGATGTCCGGCTACGGCCGGAGGTAGGGGGAAAGAACGACCTTTCAGTTCTCCCTGACTGATCGAAATGCGAGCAGTCTTCAATCCCACCTCTTATCCCGGACTTTTCGCAGGTATTTCCAGTGTCCAAGATAGATATACGTGAAAATGATTCCGAAGACCACCGCGCCGATGATCACTTCGTAAAGCCGTAGCTGCGCTCTCCAGAACAGAAACTGTAAAGTTACCGGGGCCGGGTTTCCCAGAATCAGCAGAAATAGCACCAGGAAAGCGGCCAGAATCAATGTGAAACGAACAGGCATGTGACTCAGAGCTGGGTTACATTAACACTGCCACACATAGGACAGACCATGACATCTGTGTCCACTTCTTCTGCTGCAGGTTCTTCCCAGCGATAATCGCAGTCCTCGCAAACAAAGCTAACTATATCCAGGTCTTCCCGCTCATCTTCATCCCAATCGTCTAATTCCTGGTCGAACTCTTCATCCATCATATCGGCGTCCAAATTTGAAACGGACCCTATGGTCACAACGAAAAAAAGCCTTCCTGGCGAATGAGTGCATTCGCATCAGCTGGAAAGGTCGGAGCCAGAGGGCAGTCGATCCAGAAAGCTTCCTTCCATAGACTGGCTTTCGTCCCTCAAATCATGGATGCTGGGGCTCGTCCCGCACAGAGGGCAATTCGGATCCGCAGCAAAGGGAATGGCCCGGAACCTGGATTCCAGCATCTCGAACTGGATAAGATGACCGGACAGAGGCTTGCCCAGTCCCAGAAGAATCTTTAATGCCTCCGCAGCCATGGCTGAACCCACCATGCCGGCCATAGCACCCAGAACGCCGGCATCGGCACAGGTGGGAACGGCATCTTCAGAAGGTGGCCCAGGAAAAAGGCAGCGATAGCAGGGTCGACCGACAATGGATTTGGAAAAACCTGGAGCAATAACGGTTCCGTGAAATCTGAGGATGCCGCCAATGAGGGATGGCACCCGGGCAAAGAAACTTGCATCGTTGGTCAGGAATTTGGCCGGAATGGAATCCGTGGTTTCGATCACCAGGTCCATACCTTTCAGAGCTTCCTGCGCATTGGAGGCCTGGAAACGTTCGGCACGCCAATCCACCTCAATGGATGGATTCAGGGCCTGAAGCTTCTTACGAGCAACCTCCCCTTTGGCAGCACCAACATCCTGGCTGTTATAGAGAATCTGCCTCTGGAGATTCGTCACATCCAGAGAGTCATTTTCCAGGAAGCGCAATTTGCCAACGCCGGCGGCGGCCAGATATAAAAGAACCGGAGAGCCAAGCCCCCCGGCACCGATTACCAGCACACTGGCTGATTTAAGCCTTTCCTGACCGGCTCGGCCAACCCCCGAAAGCAGAATGTTCCGGGAGTAACGGCTGAGTTCTCCGGAATCCAGCATTGCAGGCTGGATTATTTGCTGCGAGCTGCAGCCAGTTTGGAGCTTAGATCCTGAAGCAGATCGTCGCGATCATCTGAGAGTTCAGAAAGCAGATCAGTTACTTCCTGTCCGCGATCATCACCTTTTTCTACCATTACATGGAGGGTCAGGGCGGATGCGTATCGGATAACCGGAGATTCATCGGAGCTTTTAGCTACGTTGATCAATGCAGATGCAACTGTATCTTTTTTCTCAGCATCATCGATGGTGGCCAGAGCATAGGCCGCTTCCAGTTTTACTTCGTCCGGGTTTTCAGAAGAAAGCAGACTCAGCAGTTCGGCACTGTAATCCTCGGCTCCTTTTTCAGCAGCACACTGGGCGCCAGCGATTTGCTCGGAAACCATGGAAGAGTTCAGTCCGCTGGCACAGGGACGATCTCCGTCCGCAGCCCACAGGCTACCAGTGAACAGGATCATTGTAATTGCAGTTAGAATTCGAGCTGACATACCCCACAGTATCAGTGTCTGGCATTTCCAGTCAATTTGATTTACAAGCAGAATGCAATAATTACCGATGCTACTATGGAACTTCCGCTGCATCCAGTTATTGTGCATTTCCCGGTGGCGCTGACGCTTTTTTTCCTTTTTCTCTACCCGGCACTGATTCTGTGGATCGGGCAAAAAGAAGACAGGCAGAAGACCTGGGCTGTGGTCCCGGCTCTGTCTCTGCTTCTGGTCCTTCTCTCCTATGGTGCCCTGTTTACAGGCGAACAGGATGAGGAGCTGGTAGAAGAACTAGTTTCCCATGAAGCCCTGGAGGCCCATGAGCATGCGGCCGAGTATTTCTTCTATTTCACCTGGGTGCCCTTTCTGATCAGTCTTGCAGGAATCAAACCCTGGAAAGGACGCAGGCCAGCCCGCTGGATTGCAGTACTTGCCCAGGTGGCTCTGGTTTTCTTTATGCTGGATGCAGCCCACAAGGGAGGCTTATTGGTCTACAAGGAAGGGGCGGCCCGGGCCCACTATGCAAAGGAACTGCCAGCAACCCAACCGGAACCCGATTCGGAATCAGAGGACCACTAGATCTTTAAAGTTCCGGACTTTCGCATGATAGACGGGGCCGGATTCAGGTTTTCTGGAATTCTGTATTTACTGCGGGCTTGCCTGCCCGCTCAATACGCTGCAATTTGGTACACCAGATCCAGCGATACGGTAATCCGGTCCGTAACCAGGTTCCCGTTCTGTATTTTCGCCCTTCGAATCAAAAAGCTACGGTTATCTCGCAGCCGCAGAAGCAAAATTCCGGAGGCATGGGATACCACTGTCTTCCCTTCCAGATCGTAGCTCTCCCCATCTTCTGTCTCAAACTGCCTTCGAACCCGCTGGGTAAGCAGAATAAACTTTGTACTATCCACACCGTCGCTAAACCTGGCCGGCCATCTATGGACGGCTGGTCTGGCCATTTCGTATTGATCTGTATCTTCGGAACTGCGAACGCCCAGCAGAGCATTTAATTTCCTTTGCCTGGCATCCATTGAGGCATCGTTCTTATCTTCCGTCGATTCAGCAGTTTGCTTCGATTCCTGGCCTTCTGGATCTATGGACTCTTCGCCGGTACCTTCGTTGCCGGAATCGTCTTCACCGCCGGGATCCAGCTGGATTTGCATGGCCTGCAGATCCCTTTGAAAAGACGGACTGGGATCGCTGAGCACCTCATGCATAATTCCTTCTTTATTCTCGGGCTGCTCCTTCCACTGACGAATCTCCTCCACTACATGCGGCTTTCGCGTAACCTCTGCGGTTTGCCGCACCTCTTTTACAACCTCTGTATCGCCCAGGGCCACCGCTCTTTTCTCTGCATCCTGCTTTAATTCAGGACTTCCACCATAGAAATGGCCAATCATAAGTAGTCTGCGATTGGCCTGGCGGGCGAACGGTCCTGCAGTTCCTGCCAGCTGATTAAAGATGTCGGTGGCTTCCTGCAGATCTCCCGTTTCTTCAAGACAGAGGGCCAGCCGGTATAGATAATAGGGCGAAAGCGGGGATTGTTTTCTGGCACGATTCAGGGCATCCACTGTAGCCGGGCAATTTCCAGCGGCAAACATGGCATCGGCTCGTTCCAGAGGATTCTGCGCCTGCATCCTCTCTGCCCTTTGATGACGATCCAATAATTCCAGAAGAAACCGGGCAGCTCTTTCATAATGAGTAGCTGGATACTGAACCACTACCAATTCCAGATCGGTGCGAGCATCCTCCCATTTCCCCATGGCCAGATAGCAAAAACCGGTATGCAGCTTAAGAAATGCAGGAAATGGATCCGGAAAATCCCGTGGATCCAGCCTGTTATAGATTTTCAGTGCCTGATTGTATTTTCTGCTACGCTCAAAAAAGAATGCCAGCTTCAAAGCCATGAGCTTTTCCCGGTCCGCCTCGATCTGCAGTGGCTCTTTGAATGTGAGCATTCGCACGCCGTTGGTAACCAGAAGTGCCGTTAAAGGCAGGCCGTGCTCCTCCTCTTCCTCGGCCCTGGAGTTCAATACCCTGGATTCCAGCATGTTTCGCATGAGCTCCCTTTGAAGACCGGAACTTTCCAGGCGAATCTGGTTTCTGTTTCTAAGAGCCCGAGAGGAAAGCTCCAGGTTCATGATCCGTTCCCGTTCCATGGCCTGCTTCAGTTCCATGAATTTTAGATCCATGATACCGGACATGGCATGAAACAGAAACAGAGTCACCAGACTGAATATGACCAGTGCAATGCTACTTAATGAGATATAGGAACGCCAGGAGCCCATTACAGATCCAGAGCCAGCAATGTCACATCGTCGGAGTCCGTTTCTCTGAATTCTCGGATGGACTTCTCGATGCGGGCGGCCAGCTCATCGCCCTTGAGATCCAGAGAATCCCGAATCAACTCACGAACCCGGGGCATACCGAAATCCTGCTGCCCGGATCTGGCCTCGGTAAGTCCATCGGAAAAGAGCACCAGTCGATCGCCGGATTGATAGCTGGACTCTACTTCGGGATACTTCATGTCCGGAAAGATTCCGATGGGGGTTCCCTGGGATTCCAGAGAAAGAAAATCATCGGTGGCTCTGCGATAGAGCAGACAGTCCACATGACCGGCACCCGTGTGGATCAACTTTCCCTTTCTCAAAAGAACATAGACACCGGTAGCGTAGAAAAGAGAGGTCAGTCGGCCGCATAGTTCTGCATTTACAGCTTCGAAAAGAGCTCCTGGTTCATGCGTGGAATTCAGGGCCGCATCCATGGCCGATGTTACCATGGCTGTAATCAGTGCAGCAGACACTCCATGACCGGCTGCGTCGCCCAGAAAAATGCCAATGTCCCCGGAATCAAAGCGATACATGTTACACATGTCTCCACTCACTTCCCTCAAAGGCATATAGACGAAGGCAGGATTAAAAGATTGAAAGGAGCGAAAATCAGGAAGAAAAGCTCTCTGCACATCCTTACCAATCTCCAGCTCGTTTCGCATGGTTCGATTCAAACTTCCAATAGTATCCAGCTGAGTTTCAATGGTAGAAACTTTGTCCTCGATGGTACTCGCCATCTGATTGAAACTGCGGCCCAGATCATCCAGTTCATCGCCGCGAACAAAGTCCCAGTCCGCCCGGCTGGAGAAATCCCCCTGCTGCAGTTGAGCGCTGGTTTCTTTCAGGATGGAAAGACGGCGAAAGATGATTCGATAAACAAAAAGTCCAAACAGAACATGAAATATGATTCCCCAGAGTATGGCGAGAATGATGTGCCAGCGAATCTCATTCATTCTCTCCTGGATGGCCGCAATCTTAAGGCGTACATTCAAGAATTGAGGATTGCCGGGTCTTTCTAAAAGCAGAATTATATCTGCAGTCCAGTCCTCTTCGTAGAGCTCCAGAGAAAACCTCTCCCGGAAAATCATTTCTCGTCCGGCCAGTTCCTGCGTTCGATCCAGGATAGATTCCCCGGGACCGGATGGGGCCTGCAACGATCCATTCCAGCGATGCAATACCTTTCCAGAGGAATCGAAGATCAGTCCATACTGAGGCTCATATTCGTTCAGGGACATCTGTAGCAGTTCATAGTACTGTTCATCCGGTCGATCCCGTAGAGAATCGTTGCGCGACATCACTTCCTGGACAAGGGCTCTGGAATGATAGCGAAAGGTACTCTGCAGCAGATCCGTCTGGTTTTCCAGGATCATAAATACAAAGAATGCAATATTGATGGCCGCAAGCGCAGTATAGAGAAGGCCAATCTGCAGAGATAGTCTGGGTCTCCAGGGCATTCTACAGAATCTCCTTGAGCTGACCGTTTTCGAACCTTCCTGTAAAGGCCGGCTCACCGGGAAGCTCCACTTTTGCCTCACCGTTCAAACTTCCGTCCTGGAACTCACCTTTGATCAGTGCACCACTGTAGGATTCAAACCGGCCCTTCCCTTCTGGATGCCCTTTCTGGAATTCTCCTACATAACGAGATCCATCCAGATAAACAAACGTACCTGAGCCATGATACTGGCCGTTTCGAAACTGGCCACGATAGCTGTTTCCCGAATCCAGGTCCAGTTCGCCCTGTCCATGAAAACGACCATTTTGAAAGTTACCTCGATAGACGCTTCCGTCCTTGAATCTATAGATTCCACTACCGTGAAACTGACCGCCCCGGAAATCTCCGGAATAGATCTCGGTGCCACCCTGATACAGAGCGCCCTTACCTTCCGGAAGGCCATCTTTGAACCTACCGGAATAATAGACTTCACCGGCACCGATACGACCGGTGCCATTAATACAATCACCTACCGTGCAACGAAGGGCTGGAGGCTCGGATCCCAGGCCGGAACATCCCACGGCCATAAGGACAGGCAATAGAATCGACACGGGAAGCACTTTCATTGATGCTCCTTTTTCTCCTGCTGCTCGCGCGCTCTCCGCTCCGCTTCTTCCTTTCTTCGCTGTTGCTCCAGGGCCGCATCCCTCTGCTGCTGAATATTCATTAGTCCATCCCTGGTAGCCGCCACGCATTTTCGCACTTCGATTTTGGCCGTTGTAATCGAAAACAATGTACCCAGCAATATAGTCAGAGTATAGTCCAGGGCCCCCCGTCGCAGTTGAAATACATTCAGTGTGCCAGGTTCACGGGATGCAGAGTATTCATCGGGTACAGACAGCGGCAGACTTCCATAAAGCCACCAGTACGCGCGAAATGTCTCAGGTTGCTCGCAGACGTGGCTTCTTGCAAGCTCATCCATATCTACCAGAACGGCCGGTCGAGTGGTGCTACAATTCACTGCAATAGTGAACGTTACACAAATGATCAACATATAACTCGCCCTGGACAACAATCTCAAGCAATCCTCAATGCACAGATGAAGCCCGGCACCCTGTTAATCAACAGAATTCCCAAACAGGCAGGCTCGCGCATTTTTTTCTGCGATAAAATCCGGCATGAAGTAAAAATTGAGTGCAATGAGAAAGAATCCAGTCTGTTATAGTTATAGAGAGAGGTATGCGCGTCGCTACATTAACATTTATTCTCTCGCTGGCAGGATTGATTCACTGCTCGCCTTTTTACGCTGCTATTCTGGGTGGTGGTTCTGAAAGTAGCGAAGAGAACGCTTTGCTCTATACGCTTCTGTCCCCGGCAGAAGATACTACTCGGGTCGGCAATCCAGCGGGTCCTCTAATGTCTCAGGATTATCTGGTCTACCTGACTACCTCCAAGCCGGATGGCGATATGCGATTCGGCGGCGAATCCATCTGTGATTATTCCTCTTCCAATCCCATTGAAAGAGCAGACTGTTACTGCATGCTGGATTCCAACAATCCCAGCCCAATAGGTTCCACCTTCAAAGCCTTGCTGGTTGGCGGAAGTAGAATTGCTACTGAAGATCCGGACTGCGGAGGGGGCTGCACCAATCAGTCGGACTGGGTGCTGGAACCTTATGGAAACTACAGGGATGAAGGGGGAACCATCATCTTTGCCACAGACTCCAGCCCCATTTTCGATCCAGACAACCCTCTACAGCTTCAAAATAAATTACGATACGGAATGGCTTCCGCCGAATTCTGGACCGGTGTCGATCCTACCTGGACAGAATCCGGAAGCAACTGCTCGGACTGGAACAATGGCGGGGCCGGTAGTGGACAGACCGGAAGATCTACAAGCCTGAACGGACAGTTCCTGGCCCATGCCAGCAATCGTCCCTGCGAGAATAACGGCGGGCCAGGCGGCGGCAAAGTTTCGCGTCTACTGTGCGTCCAGGTCCCCAACCCCTGATTTCTTTTTCCCGCCCTCCATCTCTTTCTACTTGAACCAGTAGCCACCGACAGACAGCCTGGATGTATGATTTTTTCCAGGAATTCTCTCAGGAGATTCGCCTTTGTAATTGTCCCTCTCATTTCGCTGGTGCTTCCACTCTATTCGGCACCGGAAAACTCCTCTACCCGGCCCCGGGCCAACCTGCTTGCGGCTCTGGACAGTGGTCAGCCTGTAGCATCTCAGGATCTATTTCGCGAAATTGAAAAGCGAGTTCGCCTGGAGAAATTACCCAATGGACTGGAAGTTATCATGCTGGACCAGGAACTGGCCCCGGTTTCAGCACTGTATATCAAGATTCTGGCCGGCGGTGCGGATGAAACCGTGGAAACCGCAGGTATCGCACATATGCTGGAGCATATGCTCTTCAAGGGAACCAGGCAGATTGGTACCCGAAACTACGATGCAGAACAGAAATACCTGGAGCTAATCCAGACCTGGTCCAGGGATCTGGATAAATGGCGTATCAAGCTGGAGCAGGCCCAGGCCAATGGTGATAAAGATGCCATCAAAGAAGCGCAAAGCAAAGTAGAACTATGGAAATTTCGCCTGCAACTGGCCATCAAAGAGGCCTCCAGGTTTCGCATTCCGGAAGAGCATTCGCTGCTCTACTCGCGACATGGACAGCGCGGCTACAATGCATATACATCCAGAGACCTTACTAACTATCAGATTCAGCTGCCATCCAATCGCATAGAAGTATGGGCTGCCATAGAATCCGACCGACTCAAGAATTCCGTCTTTCGCGAATTCTATACAGAAAGAGACGTTGTTGCAGAAGAACGCCGCATGCGAGTGGAAAATGTAGCTTCCAGCAAGCTCATGGAAAACTTTCTGATGGAAATCTACGGAAATCATCCGTACGGCAAACCACTGATTGGTCCTATGAAATCCATCGAGTACTTCAACAAAGCAGATGCCATCCAGTTCTACGAGAAATACTATTCCCCGAACAATGCAGTCATCGCAGTAACCGGCGACTTTGATCCAGATTTTGCCATGCAGGTTATCCAGAAACATTTTGGATCATGGAAGACTGGACCAGTTATCGAAAGACCCAGTCCTCAGGAGCCACAAAAGAGACAGGTCACCGTTGAACTGGAAGAGAAAGGTTCCCCGGTACTTTACATGGCCTGGTTCAAGCCTGCTCTTTTGAATCCAGATAGCCTGAAGCTGGAAGTACTGGGAAGCATTCTGTCCGATGGACAGGAATCCATTCTTGTACAGAAGCTAATTCGCGAAAAGAAGCTGGCCACTTCCATTCGCATCTATACTGGCTTTCCAGGGGAACGATTTACCAACCTGTTTTTTATAAGCGCTGTGCCCGCGCCGGATGTAGACTATACGACCCTGGAAAATGCCATCCTTGAGGAAATAGAGAAGATTAAAACCGAAGGAATTAGCAAGGAGCATCTAAAGAAGGTGCAGAAAAAAGCGCTGTCCGATTTTGCCTTTGGACTGCGAAGTCCGGCTCGTCTGGCGGGTTTACTTTCTTATTATCAAATCATGACAGGAGATTACCGTACGCTCTTTCGTAGCTACGAGCAGCTGGAATCCATTCAGGTATCTGAGATCCAGAAAGCAGCCAGGGATTATCTCAAGCCTGAATGGACCATGAAAGCCCGGCTGATCTCCAAAAAATGATTCAAGGAAAAACAAATACAGATATTCCAGTCCGGTATTTCAGTCCAGCCAGAGGCTTGATCTCTGGCCAGAAGATGCATCACCAGCCAGGGAGCATCGCGCATTAACCGGGCTTTCTCAGGATCTATCCCAACCATAATCAAACAGAGTAGAATTAAGAGTAAAATAGCATGTTATCCAATATCCATCGAATGAAGAATCACGCCAATCGTTCCGAAGGTTTTTACGGATCCGGCACCACTGCAAGCATCCGCAACCCGGGACATCGATTCTGCAAATATGGCTTTCGCATTCTTGCAGCGCTGCTTCTGGTCACTGCCCTGCCAGCCACTATCTCGGGTCGCACGGCGGATGATTCGGTGCTTACGGGCATTCAAATCCCGGCCTTGAATTTTACACCACCGCCAGTGGACAGTAGACAGCTCACTCCTTACGCTACTCTGTATCGGCTGCACAACGACACTTTGCCTGTGGTTCGGCTTCGCATTGTAATTGAAGGAGGCGAAGATCTGGAGTCCCTGGAGCAGGCAGGAAACCTGGATGCCATGAGTGCCCTTCTGGCCACAACAGGCGCAGGCAAACTCAGTGCCGAGGAAATGGCCAATCGCCTTGCCATGCTGGGGGCCAGTATAAGCACATCGGTATCCAATCAGTCCTGGGAAATCAGTCTGAGTGCCATGAAGGAGGATTTTCCTGCTGCACTGGATCTGCTGGTAATGATTCTAACCGATCCCAACTTTGACGAGTCCAGCCTGGCCACCGTCAAAAATCAGATGATCAGTTCCATTCGCAGCCGCACGGATGAACCGGATACCGTGGGCTTTTTGAAATTGAACTCCATACTCTTTCCGGATACCCGACGAGGATATGCCATCCAGGAAAGCGATGTAGCCAGAATCAGTCTGGAGTCGATTCGAAAAACCCTTCAGGACAGGCTGAAGAATGCACGCTACCATATAGCTCTGGATGGGGATTTTCAGGGATTGGCAGTGGAAAAGAAATTGGTAGATCTGCTTCGCAAGCTTCCCGTTCCAGCCAAACCATTAACGGTACTTCCGGATAACGGATTTCAACCGGAGGCCGGCAAGAATCCGTACCGGGGGAAAATCGTACACGTAACCGGGGACTATGCACAATCTCTTCTGATAGTGGCCAGCCCCACTGTTGCCCACAATGCAAATGATTTCTACACGATGCAACTGGGTAACCATATCCTGGGGGGCGGTTCCTTCACTTCCAGACTCATGCAGGAAATCCGCGTAAAGAGAGGTCTGGCCTATTACGCATACAGCTTTAATCGATCCAGAGCTTCAGATGGATATCTGGCTGCGGTGAGTGCCACACGCTCCGACCGGGCTGGTGAAACCCTTTCTCTAATGCTTCAAATGATTGAGGGCATGAAAAAGAATGTGGATTCCGACGATGTTGCTCAGGCTCGCACCGCCATTCTCAATTCCCTGGTATTTCTTTATGACAATCCATCCGAAATCCTGGCAGACCATATTCGATTTCAGATTGATCAAATGCCGACCAATTATCTCAATCAATTTCCAGAAAAGATCAAGGCCGTGACTCCGGACGATATCAAGAAATCGTTTCAGAAGTATCTGGATCGAGATGATCTATACATTGTTGTAGTTGGGCCCAAGTCCCTGGCCTCCGAACTTAGAAATATCGCACCCGTAATTCAGATGGAAGCCTCACCCTGAAGCCACAATTGAAAAAGGAAAGCTTTCCCTGGATATAACTACTATTCGCCTCCGTGCGCATGGCTGCCCTCCGCAGCCATGAACCATTCCGCCTGGAATTTATGCGACTATCCGAATACAAATATAAGAATTATCGATTCCTGGGTTGTTCCGAAGGAGGCGTTCACACGGCCATGGGACTGCCTCAGTACAAGCTACTGTTTGACATTGGGGTGGGACATACCAAACTTACGGATTACCAGAGACTGCTACTCACCCACGGTCATCTGGATCACAGTAGCGGACTGGCCTACTACATCTCCCAGAGAGCACTTCGCAGGCTGGACCCACCGGACATCTACTGCCCTCCGGAACTGGCGGATCCACTAAAAAGAATTTTCGACATCTGGGCTGAAATCGAAGGCTTCGAAGCGGGCTACAATCTGCATCCGGTGGAGTACGATCGATACTACAAAATCCAGGGAAACGTTCATTTCAAGGCAATACCCAGCATTCACAGGGTTCCTTCCAACGGCTATACCATCCTGGAAAAAACCAGAAAGCTAAAGGAGGAGTTCCAGGATCTACCAGGCCATGAAATCGCAGTCTTAAAGAATAAGCGAAATGATCTGTTCTACGATCATGAAAATCCAATCGTAACCTTTTCCGGGGACACTCAAATCGAATTCGTTTTACAGAATGAGCTGGTGCGAAGATCTAAGATTCTGTTCCTTGAATGCACCTATGTGGATGAAAAACGCCCTGTGGAACGGGCCAGACAATGGGGCCATATCCATCTCTTTGAAATAGCGCAGCATGCAGAAGCCTTCCGGGATGTGGAAAGACTATTTCTCATTCATTTTTCACCCAGATACAAACAGGAAGTCATTATCCAGCAGATCAAAGAGATCCTGCCAGACTGGCTGGCTGAAAAGACTACACCCTTTCTGTATTCCAGAGATATCCGAAACGTAAATCCGCCTGCGCGAAAGTAAAGTCCGGGTGCATCATAGAATTTCGTAAAAAACTGGCTTCGCAGGAAGCGTAGAATCAAATGCCAGGGTGGCCTCGCAGGCAGTGTAGATTCTAATGCAAAATGAGCCTCGCAGACATGGCAGGTTCTGAGGCGAAACTGGGCCAGGAATCAGCGCCCGGCCTGGAGTGCCGGGAATCTCAGTTGCCGGAAAGCTTAACTGCGGACTTTAGATCCAGCCGTCCTTCATAGACAGCTTTTCCCGTAATGATACCGGATAAACGACTTTGCTCCAGATCCAGAAGCTTCTTCACATCTTCTAGAGAAGAGATGCCACCAGATGCGATGAGTCTGAATCGAAACCGATTCAATATTTCCGAGATTTCTTCCACCGGCGGACCGGCCAGAGTGCCATCGGTAGCAATATTGGTATAGATAACTTCGTTAACTCGCATCTGTTCCAGCGTTTCAAAGTAATCCATTGTCTGAAGGGAACTGGCCTCCTCCCATCCGGAGACTCGCACGATACCATCCCTGGCGTCCACGCCCACAATAATTCGCTCGGAAAAATTCTCCAGAGCTTCCTTTAGAAAGTCCGGATCCTTCACTGCAGCCGTGCCCAGAATAGCTCGATCAAATCCTGAGCCCAGCACCTGTCGAACGGTATCCAGATCGCGAATCCCTCCTCCGAGCTGAAGCTCCGCAGACTCCCGGGCAGCGGAAACGATTTCATCCCTGGCTTTCTGGTTGATGCTACGATCTCCGGACCGGGCCGCATCCAGATCCACAACATGGATTCTTCGCACTCCGCTTTCCAGGAATCGCTCTACCGGAGCCGACGGCCGATCTTCGTATACAGTGGATTCAGCGTAGTTGCCCTGGTGCAATCTTACAACTCTGCCGCCCAGCAGATCAATAGCGGGAATAATTTTAGTGCGATTCATACAGCTCCAGAATCTAATTCAGAATCAGGACTGAACCCATCGCTCGAGAAAAGCCAGTCCGGTGCGATCAGATTTTTCAGGGTGGAACTGTGTGGCAATGATATTGTCTTTTGACACCGCTGCCGGAAATCGAACTCCTCCGTACTCCGAGTAAGCCAGAACATTCTCGGCGGGCACCTCGGCAGCATGATAGGAGTGAATAAAATACATCCAGTCCCCGTCCGTGAGTCCGGAATCCGGAGAACATCCTTTCAGAGTGTTCCAACCCATATGAGGGACACGGACATCATCTCCAGAGAATCGTCGAATTAACCCGGGAATGAGCTTTAGCCCCGGAACAAGGCCCTCACCCATGGATCCGTCGGGGTTGTGGACTTCGGATGAATCATGAAACAAGAGCTGGAACCCTATGCAGATACCCAGCATGGGCCGGCCAGAATCAAGGAATCGTCTGAGATGCTCTTCTTTGGGCCCAGCCAGATTCTCCATTCCTGCCTGGAATGCGCCATCGCCAGGCAGCACCAGAGCATCGCAGTCATCGATACTGGAGGGATTGGAAGTAAATTCTACCTGCGAGCTGTAGAGTCTCAGTGCTTTTACTATGGAATGGATATTTCCCATTCCATAGTCCAGAACTACGATATGTTTATCTGCCATAACGGATGGCGGAGCCCCTCAGGCGGCCGCTACTATCCGTTTGTCTGGCTCGGAACTGGAGGTCCACTCTTTTCCATATCGGAATGGTCGGATCCCTTTTACTATGCCCACATAGCTCAGAAGCTTGAGAACATAATAGGTAACGTCCACTTCATACCAGCGAATGCCCTGTCTGCAGCTATACATACAATGATGGTGGTTATTGTGCCATCCTTCGCCCAGGGTAAGAAGTGCCAGCAGAAAATTGTTCCTACTGTCATCCTCTGTTTTGAAGCGCCGTGATCCCCAGACATGAGCCAGAGAATTGATGGTAAAGGTGCAGTGCGCCAGCACAATTACAGAAAGTACCCATCCCCAGAAAAACCAGGCCCATCCACCAATCAGGTACATGGACACAGCCAGAACTGTGGTTGGAATCCAGTGATAGCGATCCAGGAACCGGAGCTCAGGGAAGCGATAGAAATCCTTAATTCTGTCTGGATCATATTCATCGTGTTCGTTGGTTAGAATCCATCCAATATGCGAATAGAAAAATCCCTTCTGTACCGGCGAGTGGATGTCGTTTTCTGAATCGGAGTAGCGATGATGATCCCGATGATTCGCAGCCCACCACAGAACTCCTTTCTGCATAGAGGCCTGCGCCATGAATCCAAATACGAACTGCCAGAATCGATTCAACTGATAGCTGCGATGAGAGAAGTATCTGTGATACGCTGCCGTAACAAAGAACATACCAACCAGATAGTTGATTGCAAAGAGTGCCACATACTCCCACTTAAACGGGAAAAACAGGATTCCAAGACACATCAGATGCAAAACGATGAAAGGTATTACAAAACCAAACTTATACTGCTTTAGCGATTCCACGTTAGATACGAACTTCCTCCGAATAACCGGTTGCAAAAAAAGATAGTGAAGCGCATCGGACTACATATTTTTCCAGGCTTAGGTTACATCTATGGACATTAAGCCTGGACAAAATTACTATCAGAGTCAGATGGAGTAGCGAAGAATTTAGAAGGAATGCCTGGCGATGTACATCAGGAGCCCGGTAACATCCTGTCAAAACCGCTCATGACGCTGACACACTGTAGCTGTTCCAGTGCACCGGAGAAAAGACCAATCTCTGCCCTGCCCGGGCGCATAATTCCATCACGCCGGCGTAAATATGAACCGCCAGGTGCGCATAATACCACCACGGCGGCGCAAATGCGAACCGCCAGGGGCGCATAATACCACGGGAGCCGCGCAAATACGAACCACCCGGTGCGCATAATACCGCCGCAGCCGCGCAAATACGAACCGCCAGGGGCGCATAATACCGCCGCAGCCGCGCAAATATGAACCGCCAGGTGCGCATAATACCACGGGAGCCGCGCAAATACGAACCGCCAGGGGCGCATAAAAACGCCGCCAGCCGAGTAGATACGACTATAGCTGATTGAGATCCGTAATTGGGATCGTGAGGATTTGATTCTTTGCAAAGCCCGGGAAAGGCCCGGCTGATTACCTGGTCACCGGTCACAGAAAAGACCGCGAAAAAATCAGCTTATTCCAGAACGCCTTTCGTGGATGCGATCTGCCCCTGTCGGCGCTCGTCTACAGCGACGCCCATGCGAAGGGCATGGCCCAGAGCTTTGAAAACCGCCTCATGGATATGATGCCGGTTGTCCCCGTAATGCACCAGAACATGCAGATTCATGCGAGCGTTCATGGCAAATTTCTGGAAGAATTCCAGACTCAGCTCTGCATCGTAGATGCCGAACTTACCTTCTTTTATGCTTTCCGGGCCCCGGTAGGTGAAATTGAATCGGCCACTTAAGTCCAGGGCCACGGTGGTAAGCACCTCATCCATGGTCAGGGTGAAATGGCCATATCGATGGATGCCTTTCTTATCACCCAGCGCCTCATGCAGAAGGCCGCCAAACACTATGGCCGTGTCTTCCACGGAATGATGACAATCAATACCTATATCTCCGCGTAACAGCAAATCCATATCGATCAAGCTCTGCTTGGCGATGTGCGAAAGCATATGATCAAAGAACGGAATCTCGGTATTCAATGAAGCTTTTCCGGACCCGTCCAGATCGATCTTCATACTGATATTCGTTTCTGATGTTTCTCTTTTCTTCTCTGCTACTCGCAATGCTTTCTCCGATTTCGCCTGGATGGATAGGGCCCGGCATTTTCAACCGGAGCCCTACGGATCATACATCGGTTCCGGGCCCATACTTTCTAAAGAAGTAGAGGCCCGGACTTTCAGCCTCTTTCTTTTTTACGCTTTCGGTATTGCTGATGGATGTCCTTCA
Source organism: Spirochaetaceae bacterium (assembly GCA_002729885.1). Lineage (GTDB taxonomy): Bacteria > Spirochaetota > Leptospiria > Leptospirales > Leptonemataceae > UBA3465. The sequence continues at coordinate 21,451 of PBUB01000022.1, read as the reverse complement.
TCCACTTTTCTTTACTCTGACGAAGAGCTTCTTTAGATTCATCCGCCACCGATTTCTTGCGGGTTTTTCGGAAATCCTCAACAATCTGCACTTCCTTTCTGAGCCTCTGGAATTGCTCCAGAAGATCTGCCGGGATTTCTCCTCGCTTCACCGCCTCCCGGACGGCACATCCCTGTTCCTGTTCATGGGAACAATCCCTGAAGCGGCATTCATGGGCCAGCTCCTCAATCCTGGAGAAAGCTCCACCTGTCTCCATTCGATCCAGACCCAGCTCACGCATTCCAGGGGTATCCAGAATTCCGAATCCTTCCTCATGCCATATCCAGTCGCGACGCACCGTGGTATGACGACCTTTTCCGGTAGCTTCGCTAATGGCTGATGTTTCCTGCATCGCTCGACCCAGCATGGAATTCACCAGAGTGGATTTTCCCGCGCCGGATGGCCCCAGAAAGCAGACCAGAGGGATGGGAGGTCCTGCTTCGTCTGTAGGCCGCAAATTTCGGATCGCATCCACCAGATCTCCTGGATTCAGGATGGCCGGTGCTCCCTCTCCCGTGCTCTCTTTAGATTCCGGAGAGTCCGGGTGCTCAACGCTGCCATCCCCTGTTTCCAAATCGCTTTTGGCAGTTACCAGATGGATGGAGGAAATAAAGCGGGAAGCATCATCTTTTAATTCCAGGGCCCGCTCATAATCCAGATCGCATTTTGTGATTACCAGATGCACCGGGATATCCCCGGCCAGGGTTATATAACGGAGCAGTCCTCCATGGGACAATGGACGATCCACAGGCATCACCACAAACATCAGATCCACATTGGCTGCCATCAGCTGCATTCCGTAGCTCTGCCCCGCCTGTTTTCTGCTCAGCAGACTTCGCCTCCTGCCTACCGATTCAATTAGAACCATGGTGTCGATCTGCCTGTAATTCACCAGGTCCCCGACTGCCGGCATCACCTCTCCGGCCTCCATTAACTCTTCCCATCCCATGGGCGGAAGCATCAGAAATCGACCGGGCAATATTCCCCGTACAGGCTGAACTTCATTCATATTTTCGCCCCGGGAGCCCAGAGGCAGGACTCCGAATTCCTCGCCGTAATGGGCCACAACGATGCCGGTAGGTCCGGTATCGTTGGCGGAATTGAGCTGTCTTTTTTCGGTGGCCTCCCGATGGGCCGATTGCGACGAATCCTCACCGGATTGACTTTGATTGGATTGTTTTTTGATCATTGTCTGACTCCAAATGGCCTGATCAGGCCTGGCAGATTGAGCTGCCTCTGGACGCATCTATCCCCGCTGCTTTCGCAGTAATTTTTGGGGCAGATACGTGAATCAAACAATCATATTGAACCTGCGATGCAAGACCGCACTGAACTGTGCTGCATCCCCCATCGCAGTCAAGTAAGTTATTCTAACGAGTGCTGGCCACCTTCGCAGGCCGAGCACCGGCGGGTTTACGGTCGGAATACATATCTTCGATAAGACCTTCGTATCGATCCGTAACCACATGACGTTTGACTGAAAGCTTGGCTGTAAGCTCATCACCTTGCTCAAAAGCTTTGGGCAGCAGACGAATATCAACAACTCGCTCAAAGCTTTTGAATCCAGATGCCTCGTTTACCAATTCTTTGATCTCTTTCTGAATGGCCGCCCGAACCTCCGGATCCTTGCTCAGTTTTTCTAGATCTTCGGGAGCTGCATCAAAAGCAGCCGGTTCGGGAATTACCAGGGCACCCAGGTATTTTTTGTCCTGGCCCACCACCATACAATGCTGAATAAGCCTGGACTGAAGCAGCCGATTCTCAATGGGACCTGGCTCCACGTTTTCACCACCCAGAAGGACAATGGTTTCCTTGGACCGGCCTACGATTTTCAAACATCCATTGGCCGTCATCATTCCCAGATCACCGGTATTGAACCATCCATCCGGACTCAGGACCTTGACGGTAGCCTCTTCGTTGCGATAATAACCTGAAGTTACCTGAGGGCCCCGAACATGAATCTCCCCTTTCACCGCCAGATGATTGGTGGAACGATTCCTGCCCGGTTCGTTGCTCCATTGGATTTCACCGGTATTCAAATCCACAATACGAATCTCTGTATCTTTGTAGATGGGCCCCACCGTTCCTGGAACCAGGTGATCGAAAGTCCGTACAGCCAGAACCGGTGAGGTTTCGGTGAGTCCATAGCCTTCCAGCACCGGAATTCCAATATCATTGAAAAACTTATCTACATGGATGGGAAGTGCTCCGCCACCGGATACAGAACCACGCAATGATCCACCGGTGGCTGCGCGAATCTTTCGCAGAACGATGAAGTCCATCAGAACAGCCGGCACGGCCGTAACGGTCCATTTCAAGATCTGGTAGGGAAGAGTTAATAGATACTTCCCGGTATCTGGTTTCAATCGCAGGTTATTTCGCCGAATGGCCCGACCGGATCCGCGAAAAGCTCCAGCCAGACTTACAGCCACTTTGAATAGTCCTCTTCGCACGGCCGGGGCTTTGGCCACATTCATCAAGATTCCAGCATAGATGCTTTCCCAGAGCCTGGGAGCGGAAGCCATAAAGGATGGCCGAACCAGCTTCAAATCCTCTTTCAGAGTGCGAATACTGGAATAGTATGTACAGGCTCCGCAGAATATCGTCAGAAGCTCGAAGTTGCGCTCGAAAATATGCCACACAGGCAGAATGGAAAGGGCCCTTTCCGAGGGTTTAATCGTAAAGGGAATCCTTTGCACCTGGGAAATAAGGTTTCCGTGAGAAAGCATCACCCCTTTGGGAAGTCCGGTGGTACCACTGGTATAGATGAGAGTGTACAGATCCTTGAGACCAATGGTTGCGATGCGATCCTTGATACAGGAGGGGTTCTTGTCCAGATAATCCCTTCCCCGAATCTTGAGCTGCTCCATAGAAATGCACCGCTCGTCCGTTTCTTCAATACTTATTGTTGCCAGTAACTGGTCAGCATTGATGGAGGATCGGTTCAACTTTTCCAGAGTGGCTCGATTCTCCACCACAGCCATGCGCATCCGGGAATGATCCACGATGTAGCTCAATTCATCTACGGTTACATCGGTTCCCCTGGGCACGTCGGCAGCACCGGCGAAGGTAATTCCCAGGCTAACCTGCATCCACTCGTATCGATTGTCCGCAAATAGTCCTATGCGATCCCCTTTCTCAATCCCCATAGAAATGAGCCCCGCTGCGATTTCCGATGCTTCCTGAAAGACCTGATCATAGGTAAATACTCTGTAGGCTCCGGAGTGTCGCACTGCGAAAGCCCCTCGATTTCCATGTTTTCGTCTGGTTAGAACAAGCATGTCTGCCACATTGTTCATAACCCCATTCTCTTCTTTTCTCATTTTTCCCCCTGTTCGATTCTATGTAATCCGGTGCTGATACTAGCATACAGGCCCGCTTGAATCGCCTCGTTTTATACGCAGATACTGTCGAATTATAACTTGCTACAACTCAGGAGCCCTTCGCAGAGATTCCTGACCCGAATCCCTCAAGAATGCGTATCATAATGCAGGGAACTTTTCCGGCCAGGTGTCAGCTGGACCCGGTCATGATTTCTTCTCGATAGCTTCTGGGAGTCTTACCTGTATGCTTTTTAAAGGAGCGATGAAAGGAGCTTCTGGAATTGAATCCAACAGCCAGCCCAATACTTAAAATACTGCGATCCCTCTCCTCTCTGAGCATCTGCAATGCTGCCCGAATGCGGTAGCCATTCACAAAATCTGGAAAGCTGCACCCAAGCCGGGAATTCAACATCTCTGAAACCTGATGAGGGGTCATATCCAGTTCCGCGGAAAGCGCTGCCAGATTGAAATCTTCATCCAGATAGGGACGCTCCTCGTCCATCAACCTGTCCAGGCGAGTCTCAATGGAATCCAGATCCAGATGCGATATTCGGCTTCGAGCATAGCGAATCTGATAATCCTCTTTGAGTGAATGAATCAGATCGGGATGAATCAATCCAAAAAGGAAGCCTCCAATGACAATGCCCGGCAGGGTCAGAGCACTAACCAGCCGCAGAATCTGCCATCCGGGGATGCTTCCAATTAAACCTGCAAACAGGGCCAGAAGAGCTACAGAGCATAATAGGATCAACCCGGTGTATCGATCTCGCACCTCTACATCGGTGAGCCAGAACATCCGGGACAGTATTGCCAGAAGATATCCCATGGTGATACTCTTGGCCCCGAAATAGATGATCCAGAGTAGCTCAGGACTCTCAGCGGCATTCGGGCCGCGAAGAAAAAGCGAAAGAGCCAGGCCAGCTCCCACTACAGACCAGGCTAGATGATAATATCCAGAGCCCTCCGCAGTGGTGAGGTTGTCACGGACCCAAAGATAGATGGCAGGTCCGATGGAATAGATGACCGGAACTGGAAGCAAAGAAAAGAAGTCGTAAGGCGACAGATTCGTTCCCAGGCGGCAGTATCCGGAGATTAACCAGACTCCGCAGGCGGCCACGAAATACGCAGAGAGTACTGCCTTTCGTCCGTTTTTTAGCAGCCCCGTGGCGGCCCAGATGAAAGCTACTACAGCCCCTGCGAAAAGCCAGCTAGCGGCAAGAGTCCTGATCGGTTCCAACACTACTCCCTGGATACGCCTGTTTTTCCTGACACAGGCGGCCCTCTTCTATTATTTGATTGCCAGCAGATAGCGCAATCGGAATCTGTCCGCACCGACCTTGCCCAGGTGGCGGAACTGGTAGACGCGCTAGTTTCAGGTACTAGTGGGAGTAATCCTGTGGAGGTTCAAGTCCTCTCCTGGGCACATTCAAATCACCAAAAGCTTAGCGAACAATAAGGCCCTCGGGCCGTTTCGATTCCTTTCTGTCCTTTTCCGACAGCGCTTCCGCGAGCACCTCTCATTTAATTAAAAGAATCATTTCAACGCCAGGCGGATTTTCACCTGGCCCCGACCCAGGACATCCCCGGTGATTGACCAGTGCATCCGATTCCGGAGGCAATCCACGCTAATCACCAACCTCCGAACTCTGACGCTGCTGCGAATCAAAAGCCTGATTCAGCAATGCATTTATAGTTTGCATCCGATTCACATCCATCTTCATTACCTTTCGATCGTAGGTTAGAAATCCATTTATTTCGTCTTCCACATCGGATAGCTGAGTGTAAACCAGAACAGCCAGCCCACGATCTATGGCTGGCAGAATCTCTTCGCGATAGAGGCGCTCCACGGCTTCCTGGTATCTGTCGGTGTCCTGGAACTTTTTGTAGCCAAAAACCTTATTCGGGTCAAACATATGATCCTCAACGGGAAGACTGTAACCGCCGAACTCGGTGAGAGCCAGGATTCTCTTTTTTGCAGCTTTGCTACGAAAACGAACTTTTGTAAAATAGATGTGTCTACTATGATAATGGCCGACCTTCTGATCCGACCATCCACTGGCATGATCGATCAATCGTGTGGGATCCTGCTCGGCCACTTCATTGCAGATGCGTTTCGCATCAAACTGCCCCCAGGCCTCGTTGAATGGAACCCAGGTATTGATGCTCACAACATTGTTCAAGTGCTTCAACATCTCCGCCAATTCCCGTTCGTATTCCCTTCTGCCGTTTGAATCCCTTCGGCCAAAGAGCCAGTAACGGTGGTCTTTCAAGTGGATTCCAGCTATAGCAAGGGCTCCATGCAGAATAATGTCCTTTCGTTCACTTCCATTAATCATATCCTGCCAGACCAGCATCCCCAGGCGATCGCAATGGTAATACCATCGCAATGGTAATACCATCGCAATGGCTCGATCTTTATATGCTTTCGCAGCAGGTTGAAGCCCATCTCCTTCATCGTGCGAATATCGTGTATCATGGCATCATCGGAGGGCGGAGTGAGCAGGCCATCGGGATAGTATCCCTGGTCAAGAACTCCGTTTTGAAAACATGGTTCATGGTTCAAATAGAACTGCATTCGACCCCGGACATCTGCTTTCATAGAGTAGTGCCGCATGCCAGCGTAGCTTTTTATAGAGTCCTGGCCGAAGCGAATCTGCAAATCATAGAGCGCAGGACTCTTCGGGCTCCAGGGGTGCATTTCAGCTAGAGGCAGGATTAATTGACCTGAAGTGAAGGGAACTGCCGAGGCCGACTTTGCACTCAATTCCAGAATTGCCTTGCCCATGGATCGCCCCTGGAAAAAAGCTTCTGCCTGGATGGGTCCTTCGCCTCTGCATTCGAAGTCCATTCTTATGGCTTTTTCGTCGAACAGGGGTGTCAGTGTTAGTTCTGCGATATGATGCAGAGGCACACTTTCCAGCCAGACTGTCTGCCAGATTCCGGACTGAGGAGTATACCAGATCTCCCCTCGCTTGATCCTTTGTTTGCCGGTTTGATGAATCTTTGTATCGCTTTCATCCCGAACCAGCACCTTTAAATCGAAACTCTGATCATCCACCAGATCCGTAATATCGAATGCGAAGGGTGTAAAACCGCCTTGATGCTCTCCGGCTAACTTGCCATTGATATACACCCGGGCCCATTGGTCCACAGCCCCAAAGTGCAATATCAGGCATCTCTGGTTTGAAATATGAAAGTTCTCGGGAAGGTAAACCTGCCTTTGATAATGCAGCAGCTCATCCGGGGAGAGACTTCGATTCACGCCGGACAATACGCTTTCTGGCGAAAAAGGCACCAGGATCTGTCCTTCGTATTCTATTTCCTGCAATCCGTTGTTGTCTGGATCAAGGTCCAGCCCGGTTATCGCATAATTCCAGTAGCCATTGAGGTTCAGATAGCTATCTCGCTGGAGTTGAGGCCTGGGATACTCCTGTAGAACGGCCCCGGGATCCAGGGACTGGCCGTATTCCGTAAACATTTGCTTAGAGTTCACCACCGATTATGCACCTTCTCTGCGAATCCAAACGCGTTTTCTAGCTGAATTTTCTTTCCATCGTCCAGGATAGCCTCTCCGGAAAAATACCCGAACACCTGGTGAGCATTCTGACCAATCAGCCACAGGTTGATTTTCGTATGACTGTCGAACACCGGATGAAATTCAAGATTCAGTCGATTGTCGCTGGAAGTGAATTTCCAGGGCGATATAAAATCATCCTGTCCGTCTGTCTGCGGAAGCCCGAAGTCCACTCGATCCAGTTTATGGGCGATTCCATTGAAAAAGAGCATGTTTTCGGAGGCGGCCGAGGTATCTCCAAAGCCGTAGCCGAGGTTGAAGCCGAACGTGGATCCATCCGGAAGCCAGGTAGACAGGGAACTCCAGTACCAGGTGTTGTTGTAGGGCCAGACTCCTCTCCCCCAATCCAGCACTGCCAGGTTCTTATTTAGATCAAATTTTCGCTCGCCAATACGAAAGTATCCCGAAGCCTGCATACAGTTTATCTTCTGGTTATAGTAGAAGGCTTTCCCTTTCGCATAGGGCGTTGCGATAACCATACTATCTCGGGGAATCCCACTGAGCTCGAATTGCGCTTCCAGAGCTTCGCCGTTAAGAAAGTCTGAAGCGTTGATCTTCACTGTTTTTTGATCTCTTCTGGCCTGTATTTCAATATCCAGTTTCTTGCTTCGAAAACGTGTGCATCCTTCCATGCTCCTGGTCGGCAACCCCAGTTTCCCCAGGGGAAATAGAGTGAATTTGTCGCAGCTATGCTTCGCTGGTTTTTTGAAATCAAAAAAAGTAACGCTTCCCAGACCCATATAGCCATTGTCAGCGACAACGAATGCCAGAGCATAGCTATCGTTTCCTACGAGATAGAAATCCCATTCCTTTATGCGAAGCCGGGAGGATTGAATTCGACGGCGATCATATTCCAGAATGAGGTCTCGCGCATACCCCGGCTCCGATATGAATCCACTTTCATTGTGTAGAGGCCCTGAATTAAGAATCTCATGATTCATTGGAGGAGCCCTCACCGGCAGGAAAGGAAATATGCTTGAACTCTTCTGTCCTTAAAGCGCGGACAATAAAGTAGATCGGAACAAAAGTCAGCAATCCGGCAAGAAAGCCGCCAAGGTATATCTCGGGAATCGGAGTACTTTGAATGACGCCGAACTCATCGGTATAGGTTGATGAACTGTTTTTGATGATCTTAGATCCAATGAAAGGACCAACTACCATGGGAATCATAATGAAAAACACCATGCGAATCCCGACAAAGACTCCTACGTGCGAAACTGGCATCAAGTCCCGACCCATGGAGTTCAGAACTACCATGGCCAGCAAATAGGTTCCCATCATAAGAATTCCGGACCCCGCCGTGAGCACAGCTGCCGTCAGATCGAACTCCGGCCAGGCTCGCCCCAGAACATACAACAATAACATGCCCACCAGATAGAGTATTACCGAAATCATCAGAAATCCCTTCTTATCTATGCGATCGACGAACCGTCCACCTACGACGCTTATTATAGAGGAGATCAGAAGAATGGAGGCCAGCATCAAGACGTAATCTTTGAGTCCAAGAAAGAACTCAAAGTACAATATGAAGTAAGGGATGAATACCTGCTGGGCAATTCCAAGGATGCAGACCGAGAGGAAAATGAGATATAAAAGCCAATTGCCCTTAACAGTGGACGGTCTGAAGCCAAAAATCAGGTCCTGAAGGTAATGGGCATTTTTCCTCTCCGGTACCTGATCTTGAATCAAAAACAGTCCCAGAAATCCGGCTACAATTACGATCCCTCCAATAATGAAAAAGAATAATCGCCACTCTCCGCGCTGAGTGAACCCATCCAGAGCACCAAAGACCACCAGCATGGCCAGAAGCGGCATGGTAGCGAGAAGTCCCTCTGCCTTGCCTCGATTGGATGGAACTGTAACATCATTAACGTAAGCCTGAAAGGCGGCATCGTTAGCGGAAGAACCAATGAAAGTCATGATGCAATCCAGGATGATGATCAATACTACGGTTGTGGCGATCACCTCAAATCCCGGTAGAAGGGCCTGGACCAAATCCGGAGTGATAAAGCCGAAGCAAGCGATGGAGACGCCCCAGACAAGATAGCCACCCACGATAAAGATTTTCCGTTTCCGAATTCGGTCGGATAGGGCTCCCATGGTAAGAGTTGTTAGAGTCGCTACGATGGCACTGGCAGCCACCATTATGGCTATGGCATCCGGGTCGAAGGTCACTGTCTTATAGAGATATATGTTGAGATACATATTCTCCACGGCCCAGGCCATCTGACCGATTAAGCCAAATAAACTAAGGCTGAACCATAGGTTCGCACCGAGACCGGTAGCTTCACGCTTCTTCATATCAAACCCATCCCTTTCCATTCGATGAGCTTTCGCTTACAAGAAAGATTTCTGATTTCAAGGTCTCAGGCTTCCAAATAATGCTTCGAAGCTCAATTCGTATATTCTAATGAAGAAAAGTACTTTTCTTCATTAGAAGAATGAACAATATGAAACGCATTGCTTGAACCGGATCCTGCCTGGAGACAGTCTCCATTACACCCTGGGTCAGAATCCTCTGGATTCCCGGAACGCAAGATCACTCAAGTACGAACTGGAGCAGTAAGAAATACATGATAGCATCGCTCAAACGAAATCCATTTTTAACAATCCTTTCAGTACCGGCTTTGTTCAGTCTCCTTTTTCTGACCTGCAGCGGAATTCCACGTATGGAAGTGTCGGTTCAGGGACAGGACCGCCATTATTTTGTGCGACTGCCCTTTGAGAAGCAACCTGCTCCTGAAAAGAAATATCCTCTCATCATCCAGCTTCATGGCGGAGGCGGCAACGCGGAATACGCAGAATCCATTAGCCAGATGACTGGCATTGCCAATGAGAGAGGTTACATTGTAGCCTACCCCGATGGTAGTGGTCCGCGAATCTCCCGGGCTCTAAAAACATGGAATGCCGGCCAGTGCTGCGGCAAATCCATGCGAGACAACGTAGATGATGTGGCCTTCCTGACCGGTTTTATTGATCATCTCATCGCAAACTACCCGGTGGACCCGAATCGTATCTATCTATGTGGTTTTTCCAATGGGGGGATGATGACCTACCGCGCGGCCAGAACTCTGGCACCTCGACTGGCAGCCATTGCAGTGGTATCCGGAGCAATGTTTGGGAAAGAGACCATTCCCGATACTCCATTACCTGTACTGATTATTCATGGCACCGCCGATGACACAGTTCCCTTCGAAGGTGGCGAAAGCAAAATGGATGTTGTCCAGAACAATATGAAAGGCGAATTCGCCTCGGTTCAGTATGCAGCCACCTTCTGGGCCCGAAACAATGGATGCGAACTTACCTACCGCTCTGTTTCTTTGCCCGAAAGCTCTACCTTGCAGAAATGGACCTTTCCCTGCCCGACCCGAAGCCCGGTAACAGTGCTGGCACTGGGCAATGAAGGCCACGCCTGGCCCGGGGGCACATCGGGTCGGAGGAATGGCCCGAAACCCACTACGAAGCTTTCTGCTTCCCGAGTACTACTGGATTTTTTCGATCAACATCACAAATAGATCCAGCGATCATGACTTCCGGGAAGCCTGTCCATGTCGGCCCGGGCAACAGCTCTTCCTAGCTCCTGGAGTCGGACTGCTGTGGCTGTTAATTTCGTCCCTTCACGTATTGAAGAAATCTGGTGATCTGAACCTTGCACCAAACATTTCAAAAGCCCGGCCAAGCATTTCGGATCCAAGCATTCACGGGTGAGAACTTGGAGTTAGTGTTCACGGACGAACGCATGTCGTTCGCGCTCACAAGCAGCTCGGCTCTCCAGTACTCCTGCTCTCGAGAATCTTGAAAGGAAATTCTTAAACGATTTTTTTCAACGATCCACATTGGAGGTTCCACCGGATTGCCAGTGACGCATGTAGGCGAAGAAGATGATGGGCGCCACTAGCCAGATAATCTGAGGTAGGATAGTAAATTGTAGACTCCCTATTTCGAACAGGGCGGGATTCCAGGAAGTGACGTTCCACATCCAGGCGCCAGAAGCGAGACTCAATGCCTCTACTAGAATCTCTTGCAGTTGGGACCAAACTAGCAATGTAACCATCGGTGCCGAAAAAAATGCGCGAAAAGCATACCTTCCATGAATTAGCGTTACCAGAGCCCATCCGGCCACAAACAATGCTCCGTCCCAGAAGGAATGCAAAAGAGCACACAATGGCCAGGATAGAGGAGGCTCGGTCAGATAGATTACGATTGCATCTGTATCAAAAGCCGCCCAGGCGTTGAATGGAAACTCCCAGAGGGCCCCTAAACCTGTGCCCAACCAGAAAACTACACGCACTTCCTGGCTCGGGAAATCCCTCCGTAACCAGGCCCACAGAGAAACCAGCACTGGAAATAGGGCTGCCAGTGAATAATTGACGATGTAAAACCCATCTGTGTCCATCGAGGGCCATTCTTGGTTGAATCAGTATTCAGTCCAGTGCACATTGCATGGGCTGGATCACTCATCCATGGGAGGCTGATTCGCGAATCACCGCCGCAATGTCCCGAAGAATCTCGGGTTCTTTTCTGAATCCAACTTCAGATCGCGGGGCCATGGCCTCAGAAGGGGGCTCGCCACAGGGCAAGCCTATCGCCGTCGGTGCTTCCCGTTACTTCGAAGTTCAGCCCAACCCATACAGAAGGAGATGATGCCTGAGCCCTGGGGGCAACGTTTTTGAATAGACTTTCCTTACGGGTGTACTGTAGCCTGGGCACCTGCCATGCAGATCCCAGCTTTCATTCGCATCATCTGCCTCTGGGCTGTAACGCTCACTCTGGCATTCCATTGTTCCAGTCCATCCCGGGCGGAGTTAGAAAAACTGCGACCGGAAAGCCTGAGCCTGTACCCTGATGAAGATCCCGTGGGCGATAGAACCGGGGTGTACTATAGCCGAGAGAAATTAAATGCAGCGTTAGCTCATTCCCATGAGCCCTATCAAATCCAGCAGATTCACAATGAATTAATGGCCTTTGATATCTGGATGGAACGAACAGCTCGCAATTACGGAATATCCACCGTCACTGTTGCCATTGTCAATGATCGTAACGTGATCTATCAACGCGGCGTCCATACCAATGCGCATCATAAGTATCCAGTGGTTTCCTTTACCAAGCCATTTACCGCGGTAGCCATTCTGCAACTTGCGGAGAAAGGAAGACTGAATCTGGATGCGCCGGTCAATACCTACGTCCCGGGCGCCATCTACTACCATCCCCAATGGGAGCAGGTTACCGTGCGGCATCTTCTTACTCATACATCCGGCGTTACCGAAGGTGGCTCCAGGATTGCAAGACCTGGCACAACATTCGCCTATTCCAATAATGGCTATCGCCTGCTGGGTAGAGTAGTTCTGGCTGTGTCCGGAATGCCGGTGCATCGCTATTTCCAGGAGTTTATCATCAAGCCCATGGACATGAAACATACCGATAGCGGATACAAAACCGATGGTGCTGCCGGTATGTGGACCTCAACTTCAGATCTTCGCAAATTCCTGATGATGATGCTGGCCCATGGAAAATATCATGAAAAAACCATCATCCAGGAAAGCAGCTACCAGGCAATGTTTGGAACCCCGGCGGCCAGGCCAAGCTGCGAATTTGTAGAATACCGGGGAGTGGCCTGGCGTATCTGGTCCGCCAGAGGGGAACCGCTGCTGGTAAACCATGCAGCTCTCTGGTATGGAATGGGTGGAACCATGCAATGGTATCCAAAGTACAATCTGGGCTGGATCTTTATGAGCAATCCAACATCCCACAATCATCCTGCGTTTCGCGCATTCTATCTTCGCATTCGCGCCCGCCTGAATAGCCTGGCAGTGACCATCGGAAATATACGGGACAACCCTAACTATATACGGCCCTGCTACTATCAGACTGTAACCTGGTAAAGACTCGCTGGTTAGCGAGGAAAGGGCTATCGGCTAATTCGGCTAATTCGGCTTTTGAAGTTCCAGCTGATCGGCTCCCGGAATACTACCTTTGTGCGACTGAACCAGAGCCACCAGGCGATAACCCGGGGCCGGTTCAGGCAGGGTTATTGTATCAGTAAACACCGGTTTATCTTTCTCCTGGTTAATTTCTCCCCTGCTGGGATGTAACATCAAGCGAACCACTCCATCATGAGCAAGAGTACGATTTGCATTTTCTCCAGAAGGGACGGAATTCTGTACTCCGTCCTGCACCAGAAAGACAAGAAGGGATTCTTGATTCAGACTTCGATCTAGATAAACAGATACCTTTACTCGGCTCGATTCGAGCCACTGGATTTGAATCTCCGGACTGATCGCAGAGCCCCTGGAGTCCGCTCCTGAAGTGTGAATGAGATCACGAATCCCGGGTTCATTATGACCTACAGTTTCATAGCGTCCATCAATCACCATCTGAGGAGTATAAAGCCTCCGGGAATTCAAATTCTTTGCGTAATACTCCTGCCTTTCGCTGGCCTGCGCACTGGAATAGGGATCCTTCCAGCCCAGTCGGTTCCAGTAGTCTACATGATGCGACAGGACAATCACTTCGCGTCCATGCACATGACCCTCACTTTGAAGTCGCGAAAGCAGACGATCCGCCGGAGGGCAACTGGAACATCCCTGAGAGGTGAATAATTCCAGAACGACTGGAGATTCCAGTGTCTCGGCTGAAATGCTCATACTCTCTGAAATTGGATTACAAGCTATGAACAAAGAACTCGGTAGCATTAGAGTCAGCAGAAAGATCGATCTGGTCTGACTTCGCAGCCACCGGGCTAAAACACCAGGTCTATCAATTTGCACCATTCCGGACATATTCCCTGTAGAATTATTCATTATCTTTTCCTTTCGCTGTCCCCATACGTCATTTCCCGGCCACAGCTGTCCATTTCGCCGCCCCAACAGGTCATTTTGCGATCATCCTTAAAGGTCTATCGCGGATTCCATTTAGCTGCCTCTGGATTCTCGCCAGAGGTGCCCCGGGTTACAGAGCCCATTTGTCTCATCGGATCGAGCGAGACCAGGAAAAGGGGCCGATTCCGCGGATCCGGGCCAATTTCCGGGAATTCGGTTGATCTTTCTGTTTTCCAGACAGAGTTTCGCTGAGCCCAACCGGCCCGGAAAGGCAGTGTCGGGGGGCATTAGCGAATCCAATGCTTCGTCTGAATGGCAAGCATCGAGGAGGACGAAATGTCAGTTCGCAAGAGTATATCCAGATTCTGTCCAGTGCAGATTCTGGTATCCATTCCAGGACCATATCTTAGAGCCTATGCATTCTGGATCATCGGCCTGTTGCTCACTGGTTCACCACTGGCCGCACAGGCACAGACTCCTCAGAAGGCATACCACTTACTTCGCCTTGCGCCTGCAGGATGGATCCTGGAAATGCGATTCGATAGCGAAGAGCTTGACCAGGCGATGAACCAGGCCGGGCTACCGGTGGCTGGAATGTCTCATCTTGAGTTAAGGCAGACTACTATCGATTACGTGCTGTCTGGCCTGAAGGTGGTATCCCGAGAGGGGTTTCCCGCAGAACCGGAAGTGCTTCGGTATGAATCACAATCGGGCTCTACCAATCTGATATTTCGCTTTCGCAACTGGAGGCCGCAGTCAGCCCCACTTCATATAGTAATTCTTGCAGGTTCAGAGAACAAAGGCCATACCAATGTCCTGGAAATTGAAGATGGAAGAAAGGTCGTTTTAGATGCCACCAATCACTACTCGGTGGACTTTGCTGTGAAACCGGACGGAGAGAGTTCGGTTACTACCCCGGGAGGATTCTTAAACTCGAACAAACATCTTTTCTGGGCCATGCTGCCACTTCTCGGTCTGGGACTGGCTTTCTTCGTTCTATCCAGAAAACCAGGATGCGCAAATGAATCGGATCTGGAATGCGAAGCTCATCCGGGCTGAAGACGATTCTGCCGCAGATGCTGCATCCGATTCTGCCGAAGATGCAGATAACGCAGAGCACGATATGTTTTGGTCCTCACTGCATAGCAGGCAATCCCTGCACGGAACTGTGGCCGTCTCCCCGGGCCATGCGTGGCCCGCGCATCATCGAATCTCAGAGACGACGAAGGGCATCAAGAAAGCAGCCCGCCGAGATAAATACCCTGTCTTACCCACATCGTATGTTCTCTGGCAGTGCTTCTATGCTCCAGATTCTGGATCTCTCTTACTCGGTGCCGCTAATCATTGCTGTGTAATCGCTTGATATATTGGATTGCCCGCTATCCGACAATGAGTCCATCGCCCCATCTTTTTTCTTTCATCTTTGAGCCCCGGAAAAAAAGCTGCTGTAACAGAAGTTACTCAGTTGACCAATTTACCGGAACCTGGTTGCTTGATGCCACAGACCCATGCTCCAATCGCATCTGCGAAGCTGGTTTCCGGAAAGTGCGCACTCTCTATTAGTTCTGGCAAAAGCTGCTGAGCGAAAGAGAGCCGGATTGGCTCATCGGGTTTTCGGATTACCTCTATGATTCAAATTATTCATTTCTTTGTTCGCCAACGACTGTTCATCAACCTGCTGGTAGTAATGATCCTTCTGGCAGGTACCAGAACAATACTTAATATGAACCGGGAAGCATTTCCCAATGTTAACTTTGACCGGGTATCCATCACCACCATCTATCCCGGAGCATCACCGGATGAGATTGAGCAGCTTGTAAGCATTCCCATTGAAAAGGAACTTCGTTCTATCAGCGGACTGGATAAAGTAAACTCGTATAACCTGGAAAACATTTCCGTTTTCGTTCTCGAAATCGATCCGGACGCCTCGGACAAGAAAAAGATCATCGATGATATTAAAGATGGAGTGGATGCCACGGTAGACGATCTGCCGGCCAATGCAGAACTACCTATAGTAGAAGAGATTACTTTTGATACCCAGCCTGTTGTGGATGTGGCCCTGTTTGGTGGCGATGGGGATCTGGAAGACTATCGAAAGCTACGTCAGAGCGCGCAGAAGCTTGAGGACTATCTTTACGATATTGATGGCGTTGCCGAGGTAGAGCTATTCGGATACCGGGACCGGGAATATCTGGTAGAGGTACAGCCAGAGGCCCTGCGAAGAGATCGAATTGGGTTCAACAATGTCATCCAATCCATCGGAAATCGTAACCTGAACCTCCCCGGAGGAGTAATCCGAAAGGGGCCCAATGAGTACTTACTTCGCACTAAAGAGCAATACAGAAATGCCCAGGAAATTGCTCAAACCGTGGTTCAGGCAAACATTGGTGGTGGCGCCCTTCGGGTAGGAGATCTGGCCACCGTAATCGATGCATACGAAGAACCAGATCTACTGGAACGCTTCGATGCCAAGCCGGCCATCATTATGAAGGTCTGGAAGAAACAGGAAGCCGATATGCTTGTCCTGGCAGACACATTAAAAGATCAACTCAAGATATACAGCGATACTCAGCTCCCGGAAGGAGTGCAGTTACAATATTTCAATGACCAGAGCCGATTCGTCCGCACCCGACTTTCCAGCCTGCTGGTAAATGGAGGCATTGGCTTTGCATTACTGGCCATTACTCTCATATTGATTCTGGGCTTTCGCATGAGCTTTATCGTGGGAATGTCCATACCGGTAGCCTTCATGGTGGCCTTTATGGGCATGTCTGTCGTGGGAATTACATTGAACGTAATTTCCATGTTTGCCCTGGTGATGGTACTGGGGATGATAGTCGACTTTTCCATTGTTGTGGCCGAGAATGGGTTTCGCTACATGGAAGAAGGGATGTCTCGTGTAGAAGCGGTGGAAACCGGAACGGCAGAAGTATTCTGGCCCGTTACTACTACCCTACTCTGCATTACAGCTGCCTTCTTTCCACTTCTATACATGACCGGAATTGTAGGGAAGTTTGTCTGGTCGATTCCGATGGTAATCATCCTCTGTTTGTGTGCCAGCTGGCTGGCGGCCATGTTTATTCTGCCCAGCCACCTGGAAACGTTTGCGCGAGTCAAAGATGTGGATCGCATGGAAGGAAGTAGCGACCAGGGTAATAACGGCGGTTCCAGTTCTGGAGGATTGTTTGGCGCCCTGACGGATGGATATTCCAGCTTTCTTTCTTTCTGTCTGCACAGGCGATATCTTGCGGTGGGATCGTTAATTGGAGTTTTTATTTTGTCTCTGGTGCTGGCAGCCGCAGCTCTGAATTTTGTCTTCTTTCCTGGAGGCGGTGGCGAAGGCATCCTGGTTCGGACGCGAATGCCCCAGGGCACGAATCTGGAAACCAATCTGGGAGCTTTAAAGCCTCTGGAACAACTGGCGCAAGAAACCCTGCCTCCGGAAGACCTGGAATCCATGCAGACCCGAGTGGGTGTAGAGCTTGCCAACCCGACCGATCCAGCTCCATCGGAAGCAACCCATAGAGGAACACTAATTCTTAACCTGACTCCTGTTGGAGAACGGGAAAAGGATGCAGGAGATATGCTCGCCTCGCTGCGAAAGGCTACAGAAAAAGCGAGAAAGGAAGGGATTGTGCATCCGGACCTGAGTCTGGACTTTCGAGTCCAGGAAGGTGGCCCACCTGTGGGGATGCCTGTTAATGTTGAGATTCGCGGAGACGATATCGAAACATTAAGAAAGATCGCCGATGAATACATGACCTACCTGCGCACTATCGATGGCGTGTTCGACGTATCTACGGACCTGGAACCGGGAAAGCTAGAGTACAGATTTGACGTAAATGAAGTCAAGGCAGCCCGATCCGAGCTAAATGTGGCTGCTATCGCCACAACCATTCGTGCTGCTTTCGACGGAGCCATAGCTACCACAGTCAACGAGGGCGAAGATGAAATTGAAGTTCGAGTCAGATTCCCGGATCGAGCACGAAGAGGGGAAGAGAATCTTCGGGATGTTTATGTGTCCAACAATAAAGGTGGACTTGTTCCATTATCTGCAGTCACCGACTGGGGAGCTCCCACGCCAGGTTACAGTATGATCAACCGCCTGAACTTTCGCAGGGTAGGAAAAGTCCAGGCCAACGTAGAAAAGGGAACCATTACTTCAGCCGAGGTAAACCAGAAGCTCATCGACAAATTTCAGGACATTGAGAAGCGCTACCCCGGATATACTATCAACTACGGCGGGGAAGAAGAGGACAGAAATGAATCTCTGGGCAACCTGGCTGTTCTGTTTGGATTCGCAATGTTTGCGATCTATATGATTCTGGCCAGTTTCTTCCGATCACTCATTCTGCCGGTGGTGGTAATGAGTGCCATCCCCTTTGGCCTGGTGGGGGTCATTCTGGCTCTCCTGGCCCACGGAGAGCCCCTATCTTTCATGTCGCTTCTGGGGGTGGTCTCTCTTGCAGGGGTTGTGGTTTCCAACACTCTGGTGCTGGTTCAGTTTATCATTAACCGCAGAAAGGAAGACTCGGATCTACATAGCGCCGTAGTGCGAGCCGGTTCCATGAGATTTCGTCCAGTACTTTTGACCTCGCTCACTACTGTACTGGGTCTGATTCCCACGGTATACGGTATTGGTGGAGAAGATGCATTCGTGGCCCCGCTGGCCCTTTCCTTTGGATATGGATTGATCTTCGCCACTTTTATTACCCTGGTTCTGGTCCCCTGCCTCTACTTGATCGCCGAGGACCTGAAGAATTTTGGGAGTGCATTGCTGGAGAAATTCAATATTTCGCTTCCTCCGGCTCCTGGAGAATAGTCAGGCTCAGCTTTTCGGGAAGGAGAGATCACTATCGAAAAGCGCCCGGGGGGCCCTGTGCCCTCTGGCGCTGCTCTCGCTTTGCTCGCCTTTATTAAGGGCAGCGCCCGCTGGTAGGGGACGAATTTAGTATTTCCCCGTTCCGTGGCGGCCGAGGTTTCCGGATCCGCGGGTCCCAGGGATTCCTGGAAATCTGATCAAACCACAACTTCCGACAGCAACAGCCAGACCCACATCTCCGTTCAGCGACAACCCGAGCGACTCTCGGTTCCTGAACACCCTCCGAGAGGTATTCTCTTCTGGCATCCATTCCGACGAACTCCTCAAGAAGCAAAGGGCAATGAATCACTCCCAGTATCCTGAGCGCGAAAGGTTTGGATGAGTTTCCGCACTCGTATCAATGGGAAGATGCTGAAGAATCATCGAAGTCTTTCGTCAAACCGGGAAGCTAATTGAGAGGATAGTTTTTGTGAACACAGCCAGCATGGAGTCCGTCCAAATTCTTTGGCCTCCGCAGGGAAGACATACCTCTCCTCCCCCGCCGATCACTGCCGATAATACAGCTGCTTACCTCCAGAATGACATCAAATATCGAGCAAGACCCATTCCTTAAAAAAAACAGAATTGCAAAAATCCAACCTTATATTCAAATAGTTGGGACTTACCGGGCGGAGCTGCGTACAGAGGAAAATATGCGAAACAAACCAGCCAGGATTTACCTCTTCAAGTATGGCGGGGCTGATTGTTCGAGTAGATTGCTTTGGTCCAGGTGAGTTTTCCGTTCGTTCGCGGTATGAATCAGAGCTTAGAGATTTGATTTTTCTGATTCCGGACTCTCGTTGGGATTCCACATTTAATTGCTGGGTCATTCCCGAAGAAGTGGAACCACTCAAGACTCTAACAAGCACGGGAAAATGCAGCCTCAAATTTGAAGGGTTACTCGCTCTGGCAGACCTCAGAGAGGAACTCAAGCTTCGCCGCTATAGCAGTCAGACCCTGGACGCTTATGAATGGATTAATCGATTGCTAATTGTTCATTCCGGGAAGCCCGCAAAGAGAATCACTGAAGAGGATGCCCGGGCCTTCCTGGTGACCTGGAGCGAATCCAGACAGATAGCTGATTCTACATTTGGGTTGGGCATTTCGGCCATTCGATTCTACCATGGGAAGGTTCTTGGCAAGCGGTCCATGTTCCGAATTGGACATGGAAAACGCGGACGCAAATTACCCAGAGTTCTCAGCCTGAACGAAGTCCACCTGATTCTGGAATGTACGGTGAACCTGAAGCACCGGACTCTTCTAACAATCGTATACTCTGCTGGTCTGAGGGTCAGCGAAGCTGCCAATCTTCGAGTAACAGACCTGGACTTTCAAAGGGGGACCATGAACGTCCTCTCTGGCAAAGGCAAGAAAGATCGAATCACGCTCTTCTCGGACTCCGCACAAAAGCTGACCATAGAGTATCTAAAACATTACCGCCCCCGCCGCTGGCTTTTTGAGGGAACGGAAAACGGTCCGATGCATATTCGTTCCATGGAGAAGATATTCCAAATAGCAAGACAAAGAGCCAGTATTCAAAAGAAGGTCTCCATTCACGGACTCAGACATGCATTCGCCACCCACCTTCTGGAACAGGGAATTGACTTAAGATACATCCAGCAACTACTGGGCCATGCCTCCACCAGAACGACTCAGGTCTACACCCATGTGTCCACCGGGCGACTCAGCAGCATCAAAAGCCCACTTGAAATGATGAGACAGGCCGGATAAGGCTTCGCATAAACACTTTCATCCGAGCAAAGGCGAATTCCATAAGTCGCACTCTTGTCATACAATGGTTCGACTTAAAACGCTAAGCTGGCCAAAAGCGCACCGCCGACCACAGGTCCCTGTGCATCACATTCGCCTTATAACAGACTGTTGGTCAGAAGCGAACGAAAAGTTCGTGAATTGACCGCCGAGGGTGCAGGGTCGTCTTGAGGTCTTGACCGTCGAGTAATAGACGTTAGGCGAAATGAACGACAGGCTGCAAATACAACCAGAAGATTACTAGGAATGATACTACAGATATTTCCAAACCTTCGAACGGACTGTAGGGCCACCATAGTCTCAGTCTTGGTCTCTGCATTTCTCCTGACATCGTACGGAAATGCAGAGCCCAGTCCTCTGGGCTATCTTCCAGTAGCTGGAACTGATGTGGCCCTCAAAAAAGAACCAAATCTTCACTCTCCCAAAGTTTCCACCATCGCATACGGAGACATCGTCACTATCGTGGATCCCCCACAAAATTGGGCGGCCAGAGCCCCTAAAATTTGGATATTTGTAGAACTTGACCAAGAGGGATCAAAGACCCGAGGCTGGGTCCTGAAAACCGATCTGGCCCTACCTGAGAATTTTCAAGCGCTTCAATCCTCTGATCCCACCGCCTTCAGATTCAGTGTTGTTGACCACTATGCCGTCGTCTCAGTGACACCAAACGGCCGGTACTCTTACAAGAGGGCCGTGTGCCTCTCCAGTAGCTACACTATTGAAAAAATACGACAGGATTGCAGCGCCTCCTCTGGAATCTTCGAAGAAAACGACTCAGATTTCTATGAAGATTGCTCATGCACCACGGCTGGTCCTTTGTTTAGATATCGGGAGGTCTATTGGCTACGGAAAGCGGATATTTTTTGGATTCAGAATGAATCTGCTTCCTGCGTTTTCTATCCTGCCTTCCCATATTGCATAACTCCGACAAACAAGATTCCAAATAGAATCGTCGTTCACTTCGCCTAACTGCACTTTAAGCGCTGCGGGCTCGCTGCGCTCGCTCCTCGGGTTTTCGCGCTCTCGGCCGACGCCCGCTGAAGCTGGAATCCCTGGTCTCCCCAAT
>PBUB01000021.1 GCA_002729885.1 Spirochaetaceae bacterium | reverse complement strand
TCTAGCAATGCGTCTGTAGACATTGTTGACTCCTTCTTTCGATTCCTTCCTGGACAATCTTTACGTTTTGGTTAGCCGTTTTGGTTCTTTTCCGCAACGGCGTTGATACCTCTTGCAAGAGAGGCCATAATCTCGTTGATACCAGTAGCGATCTTCTGAGCCGGCGTGTTCAGGCCGCGACCAATAATGGTAAGCAGCTCTTCTTTCGTAGGCAGATTTGCAATCTGCTTCACACCGGACTCATCTAGTATCTGTCCGTCAAAGAAGCCACCCTTGAGCTGGATCTTCTGGTTCGCTTTGCTTTTCTCAACGAGTACTTTGGCCACTGCTGGCATCTGTTCACTGGCGAAAACTGCGGCTACGGGCCCTTTCAGCTGTTCTTTCAAGCCGTCCAGAGCCTCGCCGAATTTTTCATCACCAGCCAGCGCGCGAATAAACAGCCGGTTTTTTACAACCTTTACCCGGCCCTGCTTTTCTCGCACTTCTCTACGAAGCTCGGTCAGCGCATCCACCGTCAGACCTGAATAGGTAGTGAGGATGAAATGCTCATGTTCGCCGAGTATTTTCGTAATGTCTGATAATTTCTGTTCTTTTATTGGCGCAGCCATTTGGATCTCCTTTCCTTTGCAGAGGGTCTTACAGGGTTCGCGTATTAATTCGCACGCCCGGGCCCATGGTCGGTGCCAGGAAGAAGCTGCGTACATACTCTCCCTTCGCATCCGACGGCTTGTCTCGCATAATGGATTGGTATACCGTCTTGATATTTTCCTGTAGCTGATCAGGGCTAAAGGATACCTTTCCCACGGGCAGATGAACTACGCCGCTTTTATCGGCTTTGTATTCCAGCTGTCCGCCTTTCAGATTCTTTACAGCCGCAGCCACATCCTCGGTGACAGTTCCAGCCTTGGGCTTGGGCATCAGGCCCTTTCGTCCAAGGATGGGACCCAGTTTACCCAGGTCCTTCATCATGTCGGGAGTAGCTACGCAAGCATCGAAATCAGTCCATTTTTCGGATTGGATCTTATCGATCATATCCTGAGCACCAACAAAATCAGCTCCCGCTTCTTTTGCTTCTGCATGCTTATCCTCTTTGGCAATTACCAGTACGCGAACTGCTTTACCGGTTCCATGAGGAAGCTTCAAAGTGCCTCGAACATTCTGCAGAGATTTGTAGCCAACCTTGATGGCCGCCTCTACAGTACCGTCAAATTTAGTATAACTTACTTCTTTTAGCAGATTGATGGCTGAACCCAGGTCTTGAGCCTGAGATCGATCCACTTTTTCTGCAGCAGATTTCCATTGCTTACCGCGAAACATATTAGTCCTCCACCTCTACGCCCATTGAGCGACAGGTTCCTGACAGGATGGCGATTGCTGAATCCATGTCATGACAGTTCAGATCTTTCATCTTGATCTCTGCGATCTTCTCCAGCTGGGATCTCTTGATGGATCCGGCTTTGGTTTTACCAGCCGTTGCAGATCCGCTTTTGATCCCCATTTCCTTCTTAATTAGAAGAGGAGCCGGGGGTGATTTGGTGATAAAAGTAAAACTGCGGTCTGCATATACCGTAATCACCACTGGCAGCTTGATTCCCACCTGGTTCTTGGTCTTCTCATTGAACTGCTTGCAGAATTCCATGATGTTCAGACCGTGCTGACCCAGAGCCGGTCCTACAGGAGGGGCTGGATTTGCTTTGCCTGCTTCTACCTGCAGCTTAATCTGTGTTACTACTTTCTTTTGTGCCATCTTTTGATGCCTTTGCCTTCTGGCCCGATCTTAAAGTGATTTCTTGCCGGAAACCCGGCCTTCAATCTCAATCTGCCTTATATATAGTAAAAAAACTCCCTGCTTTTCATCGCTGCTTCGATCAACCTACGTTCGAGGCAACCTGCAAGTAATCCAATTCAACCGGCGTTGCCTGACCGAAAATCTCTACCTTGACTCGCAGTCTTCCCTTATCGGGCATAATCTCATCAACGGTTCCTGTGAAGTTGGCAAAAGGGCCATCCACAATCTTCACAGTCTCACCAACCTGGAACAGCATTCTGGTCACCGAGCTTTCCTCTTCTTCCGAGGACTGTTCTGTGTTCATCAGACTGCGCACTTCGTCTTCCGTAAGAGCCTGAGGCTCCGGGGAACCGACAAAGCCAGCTATGGAAGGCAAATTCCCGATAAGGATTCGCAGATCATCGTCCAGCTCCAGCTCGGCCACAATGTAACCGGGCATGAACTTCTTCTCTACGACCCTTTTTTTACCCCCCTTCATCTCGGCAACTTTGATTGTGGGGATATTGATCTGCCCTATTTTGTCGGCCATACCTCGAGCCTGAACCATCTTCTCGATGTTCGTCTTAGCCTTCTTTTCATGGCCCGAATATGTCCGAATCACATACCACTTCATGGCTATTATGAGCCCAATTCTACCAGGGCATTGAACACCAGCTCGAACAGGTGATCGATGCCATATAGAAACATAGAGGCCACAACCACTGCGCCCAGCACCACGATGGTAGAGTTCAGTACTTCTTCCCTGGTGGGCCACACTACATTGCGCAATTCTTCGCGGCTTTCTTTTATGAACTTAATCATGGATATAACCTACTTTGCAGGCCGGGAGAGGATCGAACTCTCATCAAGGGTTTTGGAGACCCCCATTCTAGCCATTGAACTACCGGCCTGGACACGGGTTCAGGCGCCTACGGCTCTGAGCCCTCTACCAGGCTTGAACTGGTGACCTCATCCTTACCATGGATGCGCTCTACCAACTGAGCTAAGAGGGCATTCTCCCGCCTGCGGCCCTCTTCTATAGGAAAAGAGACGCAAGATGAACACATCTTTTGAACTGTGGCCCTAGGTCAAGGGGAATTCAGAAATTTGGCTGTACGGGATAGGGCCCTGTGAAAAATCCGGCCAAATTCCGGCGAAAACTCCGACAAATCCGGGCGAGATTCTCCGGGCATGAAATAGTAACCCGGAAGCAGGAAGCCGCACCGGATCCGGTAACGGAAAGCACCGCTAGATTCCAGATCCATCCTCCATCCGGGACCGAAATGCAACCTGGGCCATCCGAAGCTTTTCGATGCTTCGAATTGTTTATAAATAATATTTACACCCTGCATGAAATCCTGACGCTGCTTTTCATGCCCTCGATTGCCGAATTCATACGAATCGATAATTTCTGCCGTCTGCGGCCCGCCGTGTCAATCCTCGCCTTTCTGATGCTATTCATTCTGCCCAATCCAGGCCGCGCCGAGCAAGGTGACTTCTCTATGAAGATTATGGGTGGTATCGGCCTGCGCACGGTCCATAGCACTGGTGAGCTATTTCTGGCAGCGCCTCTGGTGCCGGTCTTGATCAACCAGGGAGACTATGAATTCAATACCACAGGACAAACCTTTCTTCTGGAAGGCAATCAGGATACTCGTTTAAGAACTGAGCAGAACCATGCCAGAATTATCCTGGAATGGCTGGTAGACGACGATGATTACCTGGGCCTGAACGTGGGGCTGGGATACCTGGAAAGCGATAATGAATGCATTCAATGGTGTGGCGAGGCAACGGAAAAGGCCATCCAGTTTCAGCTTCTCCAGCCAGGGGCGGATCAAACCAGGCTATTGCAGGATTTGATAACCCTACAGGCCATGCGGCCAGAGCTGGGCGGCAGGAAGTATCAGACTCTGCAGGCTCAGTTCGGATTCAATATCTATCTAAACCCGGGTGGATTCTGGAATCCGTATCTGGGCTTAACCCTGGGGATCGGACCTTGCGCTTCGGAGTGCTTCTTGAGTAGCCGTGCGGCCCCTGTTCTGGGTCTGCAACTGGGGTCCGGAATGGTTATTGTGGATCTTCGAGCCGAATACGGATTCGAAGGGTTCATGAATACCTCCGGCGCCTCTCCCACCCCGGATCCGTTGCCCACCGCGCTGATAGGCATCGGACTTAGATTTTGATCTCATCGAGACCCTGGCGGCTGATTATCCCTTTTCCCTTGCGCCAGTTGTATCTCGCGGCCCGGGGCAGGATTCTCCCGATATTATGGTTGCTACGGGGGGCATCCGTCGCTGTATTAAAGTGTTCGGAGTAATTCCGGCATTAGAAATCATTCGCACCAAAGATACTATGAAGCATTACCCGATCCCCGTTTTACTTATTGCAATTTCCTCTATATTAATCGCAGAATCTCTCGCAGCTCAGAGTCTACCATCTCCCTGGAGCCTGAGAGCTTCCCTGGGCTACGGCCAATTCACCGAGGAGAGCCCTGCCGATTCTGCTGGATTGCAACATCTGAACAATCCTTCCTCCGATCCCACTCTAAATACCCTGGGCACATTGGCCGCAGCCGAATCCTTGAGCCAGAGAAAGGAAAGGGTGAAAGAGAGCCATATTCGCTTTGGTGCGGAGTATCTCATAGGCGAAAGTCGAATGTTTGGCCTTACCGTTGGATTGAACTACGAATCCGCAAGCACCACATGTCTGGCCAATTGCGGAGAGTTCAACACAGCCTATTCGCTGGCACTGGCCAATTCAGGAAGCTCCGGCAGTCAATTCAGCGGAGTATCGAGCCTGGCATTTCAGACGATTCTTCCGGTGCTGGAGCAATTGCGTCGGCCGGACAGCTACAGCTACATCATGATTGATTTTGGCTTCAACTGGCATATTATCCCGGAAGGCCAATGGGATCCGTATGTTGGCTTTGGCCTCGGCCTGGGCGCATGCATTGGGGACTATCAATGCGAAGCGCTAAAAATCGCCCCTCGCCTGGGTACAAGATGGAATCGCAGCGAAGGATACTATTTCTTTGCTGAACTGGAGTATCAAACCAAGGTATTTACAAACAGAGATGCAGGGATTCGTATTCTCAGCGAGCCTGTAATCAGTCCAGCATTGCACCTGGGAGTGGGCTGGAACCTTTAGATGATTTAAATGACCTACGGATGCGACGCTGCCTTCGCACCGGTAAGAACATCGACCTGAACGTGAGCCATAGCATCACTCTGTATAGATGCTGTGCGCACGATTCAACAGGCTTTCCAGAATCTCCTGGGTCTTTTTCTTGATTTCCGGATCCTGAATTCCCAGAAGCAAAAACTTCATCTGACTTCGCATGCTTTCCAGTTGATCCACCTGGTTCAATAGCAGCCTGACCTGGCTCCAGATGGATTGAACAGCCTTCATTAATGGTGCAGGTCCCTTCTTTACTCTGTTTACAAAATCATTGAGCAGTAACTGGATGCGATCATAGCGGAGCATCGCATCGCGAAATCCGGAAAGCTTCTCATGAGAGGTCTTTAACTGCATTGCAAGATGATACAATTCATCCTCTGCGCGAAGGGACGGATCTTTCTGAAGTTTATTTTCCAGGTTTCGCAGCGGCACTACCAGCTTTTCGTTTTCATTTAAATTTTGCAAAAATTGGCGATAACCCTGCTGATCGCCGGCTTTTTGAAACTTCGCGAGCTGAGCTCTTATTTCTGTATAGCGAGCAAAGTTAATCAAAGGTTGCGGTTTCGCAGGTTCGCTGACAGACACAGCAGATGGCGGAGGCTTTTCATGGGTCGGTGAAGGTGCGGCGCTGGCTGCAGAGCCTGATTTTGCCGGAAACCCATCGGACGGTTCCAGCTTACCATGCACAGCCAGGTCGTTTCCGAAATTGGCCAGAAGCTCCTCAATCAGATACTGATCTTCCTCCGGCCATTGAATAGCCGGGCCGCTGCTTTTGGGAACGGCATTGGTCTTTACGCCACCCGAAGCCATCTTCTGCTCGGCATCGCCGGCTGATTCAGCCGTGGAAGCTGGCGCACTGGATGTTTCCTGGGAAGATCCAGTGAAATTTTTGGGAAAGGCGGCTGGCTCCAGTTTCTCATGGACATCCAGATAGTTGCCAAACTTATTCAGGATCTCATGAATTAATGGCTCTTCCTTTTCTGCCAGAGCCGGTGCAGTCTTTCCAGTAACCTTCCTGGTAGCTGCATTGCTGGATGCAGCCTGAGTTGAGCCGCCGCTTACAGGAGATCCTTTTCCTTTATCATCGGCCGCAGATCCGGGAGCAACGTCTGAATCAGACGAAGCCGTGGCTCCGGTGAGGGATACAGGCAGTCGCTCTCCATCAGGAGTAACCATTTTAATCGTTCCCATATCCGCCGGGACAAACTTCGAGGGAGCCTGAACCACAGGCCCGATACTTTCCAGTATTTCGCCTATAAGATCGTGATCCCTTTCTGGGTCTGTTGGCGTGGCGCTGTCCGCCTGCCGGGTCGGGCCGCTGGATTCCAGTTCCTTACGTGCCAGCTCCAGGGCCTTAAAGAAGTTTTGAGAAATAAAAGAAGAAAGATTCTGAGGAGGAACCCCCATGGCCGAGGCCATATCGGGAATCTGCTCGATTAGATCGTCCACCGAATGGGACTTTTCTACTAACTGTTTTTGAAGCTTATGATAAACCTGCTTCTTCTGTTCGGGCGTGCCAGGACGTTTACCCAGAACAGACTGGATCAGCTTGAAATAGGCATATAGATGTGCCTTGATTTCTGGATCGGCAACTGTATCCAGCAGGGCCGTGGGCATCGATATATGATTCCGTGGCTGTGCGCCTGGTCAACCAATTACAGACAGTCCGTCATTTTCCCGAAGCTTCAGAAGCGCCACCGGTGGCCTATTTTTGCAACAGATCCGAATGCAGGGCTGCGGCTTTTTTATCTTCCACAATCCTGTATCGCAAATATGTGTTGCAGGAAGCCTCGTTGGTGTAGCGCACCAGGTCGTAATCCACCCTGGGAGATACAAAGAAGTCTGTATTCTTCAAACGGTCTTGAAGCTCTTTCTTTATATGTGCCCTTGCTTCAGACCGCCGGTGATAAACCGTGGGAACGATCATGTCGTTCTTGTAAGTCAGTCTCTTTTGTTTATATACAGCTACTGTAAGCTGAATCCGAAAGCGATATCCATCCATTTCTGCCACCGGATGTACCTATCGACCCGGGCAGGAATGGTTCTTCAATCACCCCTTCCATTTTTCCAGGAGAGGACGTACTTTTTCCTGTAACGCCCTACCCATGGGCCGGAAATTTTCCGCCCAGCTGGCAGAGCCTTCTGGACCGACCAGGTTTGTGACTGCCATAAGGGATGTGAAACCGATCTTATGTATCTCGCAGAACCGGGCCATACCAAAAACCTCCAGATTCTCCATAACGGGCCGATTCTCGGATGCCTGCCATCGTTTCCATTGAGTAAGATGCGCTGCGGCTGAAGTCCCTGCCTCCAATCCTTCAATGGCCTGCTCCAATAATGACAGAGAAAGCGCATGGGACTCCAGGGAAAGGGACATGGTAGTATTGATTATTGCGGGAACGAAATCCTCCTGCTCCATGCAAAGACGGCCGAATTCGCCTGGCGACGGAGCGGAATATTTTCGCATACCGGGCACCATCCGGGATCTTCCCAGCAAACTTGCAGGCTCAAGAAATGTATAAAACCCTCCGGAAATATAACTTACTGGATCACTCCCCTGGTACTGACCACAGGAACCCAGAAAGAGTACTTCATCCGGAGCGAATTCGGTGGTCATGGCCTCCAGGCCCAGGAGAGCTTCCACCGGACCAATGCCGGCGGACTGCACCGCCACACCGGCACCATTTAGATCTTCCAGTAACTCAGTTTCCGGCGGAAAAGCACCCATTATTAGAAGCATCCGGTCAGCGCATTTTTCCAGGATTCATTGAACAGATATTTTCGCAATTAGCCCCACGAATGCCAAGCCAGGGAGGCAGGCACTTCCACCGGTCCAACCTGGTCAAATGCAAGAGAGCTTGCCAACGGCGGCCGCAGATTCATTAACGAGCATGCATGGTTTTTTTGCCGCTGATGGCCAGAGAGTTCATGGTAGAGCTCTGTTCGTATTCGCAATCTGGGCTTCGATTACGATCTGTCTTGCTGGCATTCTTTACCCGGGTGGTCTTCAGGCAAAACCACAGAAAGGAGATCTATTCGCCCAGATGGGGCTGGGACCGGGCAAGCCCTCAGGAGAGTTAATTCAGCAGGCAACAGAGGATCCCCTGGGCAGCGGACTCCAGCTGGTACGACTCAACAATTCGGGAGACAGCATTGATCAAGCTCTTGCTCTGGCCATTGTATCCGATCGCACACGGCCTTTAAAGAATTCTGCGATGCTGGACTTTATGCTGGGCTATTATATAGAAGACTGGCTTTTTCTGGGCGCTGGCATCACCAGTCTTTCGGTGATTCTGGAGCGAGTAAGAACTGCTCCTCCGGACCCGGAATTGGAGATCCTGAATGCTTCCGGTTTTTTCGCCGATGATCCTGTGGCCTCACAGACTCTTCAGACTTTTTTTCGGCTTTCGGACATCGCTTCTCTTCGCAGAGGAAGGGAGGAATTTGAACGTTTCAACACACTGGATTTCAAGGTCGGTATACGATTTCCTTCCCTGGATACAGGAGCATTTGATCCTTATATTAATGGAACCATTGGTCTGGGCACTTACGGCGGCGGTGCCACCATCGCACGGCTTGGAGCGGAGCTGGGCACTCGATACTATTTCACAGATACGTTTCTGTTTTCGGAGATTGATGTATCCCAGACTTTTTTGACCTATCCAGGATCAGCTGTTCCAGGAAATGGAAGCCCTGTTGTAGCTTCCGTGGCCCTGCAGATCGGGGCTGGCATGGACTTCTAGAGCCTTCGCCTTTCGCTATAGATTCTCGCTTTCGCCTGTGCAATATTTATTGTACGAGTTTCTAGCGATTCTTCCACTTTCTCGCTTAAAGATTCTTCTTCATAAAACTGCACCCATAGCCCGGAGGATACTCCGGTAATGCAGCAAATTCGACGTACCCTTTCTTGAGATAGAATCCCCTGGCCTCAAATCCAAATGTGTGGCCCCAGATGATGTTACATCCCAATTCTCTGGACCTGGATTCAATAGCTTCAAGTAGTCTGGATGCCAGTCCATTTCCTCTTTCTTCTTCATGAACCCACAGACACTGAAGGTTCATTCCTCCAAAATAGGCCAGGGCCAGTAATCCAGCCCTTATTTCATGCCCCCGCTTTGCAACCATCGCTAGAGAATGGGTTTGCTGCGGATCCGATGGCTGGAGCCGGGCAACACTGGCCTCGTGTAGTCGCTGCCAGAGATCCTCCTGAAGTTCATGGGAGGGATCTTTTAGAATTTCAATTTCCAGGGGCCTGTCCATACGCCCAATTAAGCCCAGAGTTCCCTTCTGTCGCTCCCATTCCCGGTTGCCAACCCATTGACAGAGTGCGTTTCCATCGTCCCCGGGCCGGCGCTTTCAGTTGTTATCGCTCTGCATTCTTTGAATCTCTGTAGATAGAGCTTCGATCATTTCCTGCAGCTTCAGCGATTCCTCCGCTACTGAATCATGGATTTCGGCAAAGCTACGGATACTCTGTTCAATACTTCGTGCCAGTTCCTGTTGCTTTTCCGTGCCGGAGGACATGGTATCGATGGATTTTTCCAGCTCGGTCAGGGTGCTGGCAAAATCTTCATCCGCTCTTCGCTGCTTTTCTATAAGCTCTTCCAGTCGGGCAAAGTAACTCTGCGTTTCTTCGAAGACCTGGGACTGTCTGTCTGTAAGGGACACCGTTCCAGCCACCAGATCCACTGCCTGCTGAAGCTGAGATCGCACAGATTCAACCTGGGTTGCGATATGATTTGCATTCTCCTGGCTGCTTCCGGCCAGTTTCCCCACTTCCTGAGCCACTACCGCAAAGCCTCGTCCCTGATCGCCTGCTCTGGCCGCCTCAATGGCAGCATTCAATGCCAGAAGATTTGTGCGCTCCGACACTTCTGTTAGAATATCTGTTGCCTCTCCTACCGAATCGAAGGAAGCGCGAATAGCATCAAAGACCTGGTTCAAATTCTCTACCTGCTGCACCACTTTTTGAGAAGCTTCCGATGTGCTTCGCATCCGGTTGCTGAGCTCGCCTGTGGAAGTAGTAATCTCTTTCAGGAGCGTATCAAAGTGTTCGCCTTTCTTATTTAGCTGGCTGAGCTGGCTCTTCTGAAATTGCGCCGTATCTACCTGCTCCTTGCTCTTGTCCGCCATATCGTTTATTGTTTCGCTGATAGTAGCGAAGGAATCTGTCTGATTTTCGATCAGTCCTGCGAAGCGATTGTTAAATTCCTGGAACCCCTGAACGGTACTTTCTGCAGTTTGAGCTGCATGCTCGAGCTGGGACTGCCTTTCTTCCAGTTCTGCCACAGATTGTTCTGCCACCTCCCGCGTCTCTGCAGAGTAGGCATAAAGACGAAGCAGTACCGCCATTATCTGCGAAACAATGTATCCGCAGGCCACAATGAAAATCAGCTTGGTGATTTCGTTGGATAGAGCCAGTTCGAATTTATCATCTCCCGGAGGCTCCATGGTAAAATTCATTCCGCTTTGCGTCGCCAGGTAGAATACAATTCCATAGGAAACCAGGGAAACCGCCGTGGTAACATAGACAAATCGCCTGGAAAGATAGAATGCCGAATTAAAGATGTATATGATATAGATCAGATAGAGTACGTGAGACTGACTGATGTCGTAGGCCCCGTATTTATCTCGAATTACCCCTGGAATCATCGTGGATAATAATGCGAGGATATCCATCAAAAGCATGCCGCGGGAAAACCAGGCTGGAACCAGACCTCTCCTGTTCCAGAGCCAGAAAATCAGGGCATAGACAAGCATGGCCGAAATTCCGATTAGGTAGGCTACGTTCTGTGCAGGCGAATTAGTCGCATATGTAATGCCCACCGAGGCATAGAATAATCCGATTAATCCGAATCGAATGCGATTTACAACTACCGGTCCCCGACGCCGACTGATGATCTCTGTTTCATTCATCGCTATTCAAAAAGCTGTGCGCTTCCGGTTCATCAACCAACTTTTGACAAAAGAAAGTTTCTCCAGGCTATACCGGGCATCCGGTCCTAATTTTTGCACTGAGTTATTGGATTCCAGGAACTGTTTTTGATCGGCCACATTTGAAGTTCAATGAACCGTGCGACAACAAACTTGCATTCGCAAGCTCGACGATGGCGATTATTTGCATCGAAACGCTACCGATGTTGAGGCAGCTCTAATAGCTTCCTTCGAAGATTAGATATCGATTCACACTGTTATCTGAGACAATGAGTCTGGTTCCAGACAGAAAGATTCCGTTGGGATAAATGGATGTGGCTGAAGCACCCTCCGGATACACATCCGAAGTAAAATCCGGCTGACCCAGCACAACGTCCGCGGCCTGACCATTTTGAGTGGGCCATGTATTCCAGATCAAAACCCTGTAGTTACCATCACCTATAAAGAGCTGATTTCCGTTTACAGCGATGCCTATATAGGGAAACTGCATGGTGCTTGCGGTGGGACTTCCCATTCCCTGGTTGGCGTTTGCACTGGAAAAATCCGGCTGCCCCAGAACCAGATCCGCCGGCTGGCCGCTGCTGGCAGGCCAGGAGTTCCAGATAAGAACTCTGTGATTGGAACTATCGATGATCACAATACGATTCCCATCCGTCCAGACGTTGGATGGATTCCTCAGGCCCACGGCGTTCGGAGAGCCCGTTCCAGCGTTGGCGCTACTGGAGCTAAAGTTGGTTTGCCCTAGCACCAGGTCGGGCTGAATACCGTTGGCCGCCGGAATGGAATTCCATACCAGAACACGGTTTAGATCATAGTCTCCCACAAGCAGGCGATTACCCCCGGCAAAATGAGAGCCCTGGGAAAAGGAAATCCCCAGGTTGGATTCGGCTGCATCCGTAAGACTGTAATCAGGTGAGGAGGCAGTAGTGCTTACTGGGGCAGAATTAAATACACCCACTCCAGTACCGCTGGTAGCAGGAGGATTATAGGTTACGAATAGCCTTCCGTTGAAATTGCTCAGCGAATCGACGGAAAGAAGGTTTCCCAGGCTGACAAAATCAGTGGCCCCAATTACGAAGTCTGCAGAGGCACCGTTAACCACAGGAATAGAATTGTAGCCCATTATTCGGTAGTTACCATTGTCCGGCAAATACAGGCGTCCATCGATGACCGTGGGATTTCCGTACTGGACACCCAGCAAGGTTTGGGAGCGACCGCTGTCTGAACTGGTAAAGCTGGTCTGACCAATTACCACGCTGGCAGCCTGGCCATTGGTGAAATAAACTGGAGGAGCAAAATTGCTAATTGCGTAGAAGAGTAGGAGATTTCTGAGTAAATTGCTGTCATCATCTTCCAATCCGAAGAGATCTTCCACCGGGCCCCGGGAAAAGGGATGGAACAGACAATGAGAAAACCACAGAGGTAAACCCAGACAGATTAATATTAGAGCTCTTCGCAGCATAGAAATGACCAGAGTACTACAAAGCTTCCCGGAACATGCAACTCGGTCGGGAAGCGTCCCTGGATAATAGAGAGTGGGCCTTACTGCTTCTGTATACAAAAATATGAGGTGCTTTTACGAAAGAACTTAGTCCTTTCGGTATATTTCAGGAGAGGATTTTCGCGCCTGAAAAGGAAAGCAGGGATGCTGCCGAGAACCTCACTAGAATGCCGTCAGAGCGGCTCGCACGAAGGAAGTAACGGGTGCCTGCTCTCTGGTATCTTCCAGGCTTTCGCGAACTTCCCGGACCACCACCTGGGCTTCGGTGACCAGAGTCGTAGCATTATTATGCAACTCAGCATCGTTGATCAATTTTCCTACGGTGCCGTCCCCGCGATTGATCTTGTCTGTGATTTCAGCTACATTCTGAACGGTGCGACGCAGATCTGCACGGTTTTCTGCAATCAGTTCCGAGAATCCTGCAATCGGATCGCCACTGCTTTCACCTTTTAAATCTACGTATTGATCTGAGGAACTGGTTAATCGATACTCCAGAGCAGATTGGCCGGTGCTGGAAAGCACGGCGCTGTCTACGGAAAAAACAGTGATTTGCTGCGGATTCGTGCCTTCCTGGGTGGAGGATGAGCCTGGATCTACAGAAACAACCTTCCCTGACAGCAGGCTTTCATTCTTGATCGCAATGCGATAGTTCTCGTAAAACACTACCTGCTTTTTCAGTTCAATGGTAACAGCTACAATTTGGCGCACTCGATTGGGAGAGTCCGGTTCAACAACGTCTCCCCGACCATTGACGGTAACCAGGTCCACTCCGGTTACAGAACCGGAAGGCACTCCAAGGACGGTAACCCTGGATCCCTCTTTGATCCCATCAGCGTGATCAAAGTAAAATACCATTCGCTTTCCTGGCTGCGCAAAAGGACCGCTCTCTGAAACGATAGTAAAATAGCCCACCAGGAAGAGAGCTCCAAAGAATAGAAATCCAACCAGAATGTTCTGTATCCAATTCATCTTGCGGTCACCAGGGCCGACCATGGAAGTCGGCGCAGAAAGGGTCAACCTGTTTTGAAAAGTACATTCAACGTTTGAATGCCTGGTTCAAGCCTTGAAGAGCTTAACGAACGGAGGCGGCCTGGAATCGGCTGGTATACAGCGGATAGCCCGGGTCCACAGGCATTTGAACAATGAACAGCTCTGCCGGACCGGCGGAATTCAATCTAAGAGTCTGGGTAGGCTCGTTGGATTCTGTGCTTCTCTGGCTGTCCTGGTCTGAGCCAGAGACCGTTTCGCCCGGGGCCGGCTCGGGCTGCCAGACGAATGTGTCTCCTTTTCCCAGCATGGCCTTTTGCCCATCCGGAGTTTGAACATCCTGGAATTCGAAGTTCCCTTCCAGAGCATACATGGCCATAACCTGTCCTACATCCAGATCGATCTCCAGCGAACCGCCGGAATATTTTCTCCTAAAAACTTCTACGGGACTTTGCATCTCAAACGGAGATCCCGGACCGATCAATGTAGTCTGCTCCACCCCATTAATAGTCTCCACCGGAAATTGCTCCGCCCTGTAATCATTGTAGGTGGCAGGTTGCGTAATCGCGCGATCCACATATGGATCGAACCAGATCTGAAACATTCGGCTGCCTGCGTTCAGTCTTTCAGCATGAGAAATTCCTGAACCGGAACGAATGATCTGTACATCTCCGGCCTTGAGTTTTTGCCAGTCACCCAGCTGGTTATCATAGTGCTCGATTTCGCCATCCAGCACAAAGGAAATAATTTCGAATGCCTGATGGGGATGTTCCGCAATCAGTCCGCCCTCATCGCTCCAGGCGCAGGCCCAGTAAAAAAGACTGGAGATATAGGGAATGCCCCCTCCTTCCTGAGGAAATCCCAGAGGTTTCTTTTCCAGAATCTTGCCACCGTCGAATTCCCCGGAGACCTGATTGGCATAAGGTGCTATAAACATCGCCATAGGATCAATAAAGCAAAGGTCATGGATTCAGGCTTGCAAAAATCATCTGAGCCGCCCTCCGGAGGCAAACTGGAACGGCCTTCAGCAAATCCGGATTAAATGAAGGGGGCAGCTCTGCTCAGAGAGCTGCTTCACTATAATGAAAAACACACGGCGAACCGAACGCCATTGCTACGGTAGCAGGCGCAAAGGTTCAACGTCTCTCTTCAGCTCGGTAAGATCCAGAATCTGAGGCCTGTACTCTCGCTTCAAATAGGTCTGAGCCTGGTCATCGTAATGCGAATCCAGCGCTACACCGGAGTTTCCGGTGG
This sequence comes from Spirochaetaceae bacterium, assembly GCA_002729885.1. Taxonomy (GTDB): domain Bacteria; phylum Spirochaetota; class Leptospiria; order Leptospirales; family Leptonemataceae; genus UBA3465. The sequence goes on along the minus strand of PBUB01000021.1, from coordinate 591,346 downwards.
GAGTAATACCCAGCGAGTTGGCAGGATCTGCAAAATCGATAATTCTACGAGTGGATGGACCTACCTTTACTTTGTGTAGGCCGGAATTCTGTCCATGGTACATGTTGAACACAGTCTCTGTGGATCCTACTGCCGGAAATGGTCCCACATTGAATAGCAAATTGAATGGCCATTTTCGCCCGATGGGATGCACATATTCCACTGTATGCAGACGGCGCCAGATCCAGTTTCCAGGATTGGAGCCCAGTTCATCGTCCAGCACAGAAAGTGTGTTTTCCCAGGCCTTCAAGACCATCTCTTTTTGAGTTTCCTTTTTCTCCGTGCTACGATCATCCCAGTACGGAGAATCTGGATTGGCCAGCATGGTTCCTACGCTATCGTAATAGAACCTTGCTCCTGCAAAAGCTTCAAAGAATTCATCTCCAAATTCATCTTCTGCAGCTGCGCGAGCTATCTGAAAAAGAAGCTCTGTGAAAATCGATGCACCTACCGATTCAGAGCCATAGACTCCATCCCATCGAATTAAGAATGCGAATGCCGTCCTGGACTGATTGTTCGCCGGAATATCTTTCTCGATAATCCTTCGAATTACCTTGATTTGCTCCAGGGCATAGGAAAAGGTAATATCGCTCTGCAGCGCTTTCATTTCATCCGGAGACACATACTCTTCATTGGCAAGAAAGCTATCCACTCGGTACGCACGGTATGCGAAATTATAGTAGCCTGGAATCTTTTCCTGCCTGGGCTGTTCGTTGGCTGTAATTAGATAGCCGCTTTCTGGATTTTTCTTCTGAGGATTCTGTGCGAATGGCAGATATCCACTCCATTCCTGGCCGCCTGTTCCTTCCAGCATGAAAGACGGATTGGCCGCTGCATCCCGCCGTGGCAGTTTGGCCGCTGCCCACCAGGAAATGTTTCCGCCGGAATCCGCATACATTACGTTTAAGCCGGGAGCACCAATGCGCTTGACCCCTTCTTCAAATTCTGCCATATTCTCGGACTTCATCATCAGATAGAAGGCTTCCAGAATACTGTTGCTTTCGTCATGGAAGGCCCATTTAAGGGAAATAGGAGGCTTGTCCTCAATAGTTTCCAGCACATCGTTTAGAATGGGGCCATGACGAGTCTGCCGTACGGTGTACTTTACATCATCTTCGCCTTTAACTTTGATTGTAACTTCTTCTTTTATGATGTCTTCTGGCTGACCTCGATACATGGTCTGTCCAGGATTCTGTGGATTCAATGATTCTGCGTACAGATCCATATCATCGTTTTGAAACATAGTAATGCTCCAGGCCTTGCTGTAATTATGACCCAGCAAAGGCACCGGTATACCGGCCAGATAGTGGCCGTAGATCTCCAGCTCAGGAGTCTTTATATGAGCTTCAAACCAGACCTGGGGCTGCGAAAAGGAAATATGAGGATCCCCGGCAAGCATGGCCTGCCCGCTGGTAGATTTTTCTGGAGCGATGGCCCAGGCGTTGGATCCTTCGAACATTCCAATGGAATGGCGAAATACATCCGCCCTGTGAGCCAGACCTGCGATCTCTCGAAGTACTGCGATCCGGGACTGTTTTCTTTCCTCAGTAATATCCACATTGTTAGACCCGGGCTTTCCATATTGAAACCTGGCCGGGCTGAGCTCTCCGCTGGGATGGAGATCGTATTTGAGATCCGGTAGATACTCCTGGCCCAGCTCGGTTTGCACGAATGTTAGAAATGGCTCCTGCTTCAGTGCCGCGGCAAATGTATAGGCCATATAACCGGCAATTGCGATGGAGTCGGATAGAGTAAATGGTTCTGGTTCGATACCCAGAATACTGAACTCAAGTGGCATCTCACCGTTTTCGATGTATGCGTTTACTCCGGCCAGATAGGATTCGCTGAGTTTTACATAGGGTTTTTCTTTATCCAGGTTGGCGACATAGGACTCTGCGAATTGATCCAGGCGCAGAGTGCGAAACAGCTTGTCCACTTCCAGAAGGTCCGGTCCCAGGATTTCAGAAAGCCGGCCACGAGCCACCCGACGAATCATTTCCATCTGGAAGAGCCGGTCCTTTGCATGGACATAGCCCAGGGCCCGAAAGGCATCCTGTTCATTCGTCGCTTCTATGTGCGGGATTCCATAGGCATCGTAATATACCTGAACTTCGCTGGACAGGCCCGGCACTTTCTCTGTGCCCGAACGATCCGGAACGAATGTGTATAGATAGAGATAGACTCCCAGGTATACAAGCAGGGCAACGCCCACCACCGATAATGCAATAATCCGTTTCTTCATCGAATCCCCCGTTCGCAACGGGACCTGGAGGCGATGAATCTGTCAACCGTTCTGAATCCTGGGCAATGTTGCTTCAGTGTTTCTGCGCGGATTCACCGGGGGCCGGGATAAATACCTGGTCCGATACGTCGGCATTGAAATGGATTTTTTGAATGCTCAATCGGTGCAGCGGCTCACCCGGTTCTTCAGGAGAATCCACCACAGCCTGGGACCGCGCAATCACCAGCCCATCCTGACTTTCGAAGTCGGAATAATGCATGGTGCCTGTAACAAAGCCTCCCATATCTCGCACTGTATAGGTAGCAAATTCTATGTACCCGGTCTTTTTCTCAATCCATAGCAGGTACTGATCCACCATATCCTGCGGCTCTGCTCGATTCCATGACACAAAGACCAGCTGAAATACACGCCCATCCAGCTCTCGCTCGCCGGCATAGGCAACCACATCAGCTTCCCCAATTCGAAACGGTAGCTGCAAAAAGTAATTCAAAGTCGGCACCCAGAACTTGATGTCATCGTTGTCCGGCTCCAGCTCCACATCCGCAGTGAGACCATCTTCTGATTCTCCGGAATAGGGCACCCAGTTCTGCAGGCCCATAAATTCACCCCGGCTTTCCCCTTTTCGAATCACAATCCTGGAGTTGTCCTGGCCCGGAAGAAGGTACAGGGCAGCATCCACCGGGTTTTCCGGCCAGGGCATAAAAAGGGCCCGATTCAAGAATCCGGGCCATTCATCTGAAAACTCCACCACCACAGGTCCTGCCTTATTCCAGCGATCCAGGCCTCCATGAGCTTCCACGGCGCGATTCAAAATCTCACGGCCCCGGGTGAACTGATCCTCGGTGATCCCCGTCTTAATGGAGTCCGGTCGAATATCGGCCAGAGAGCAATAGGCTGTGGAAAGCATCATCGCTGCCACCGCTGCAAACGCTGAAAGACGAGAAAATGTGTGCTGCATAAGGACTTTTTCGATACTCATCTGATGCGGTTACATTAGAATTGAACAGAGGGAGGAGAAACCATGAATCCGAAACCTACTAAAAAGCATTCCCTGCTTCCCCGCCAGGCAGGAGCCCGAACGGCAATCATAGCTCTACTAATGGGAATTTTCCTGGGCGGAACGGCCAGCCTGCAGGCCCTCACCGAGCAGCAAAAAATCAATCTTCTTTACCAGGAGATCCGCTCCAGCCAGGCCATTTTCATCCGCAACGGAATCGAATACGATGCAGAGAAGGCTGTTTCTCATTTAAAGAGGAAACATAACTACGCCGGAGACAAAATCCAGACTGCCAGACAATTCATTAAATACCTGGCTACCGAGTCCTCCATGACCGGGATTGCATACAAGATCAAGCTTCCCGGCGGCAAAGTTGTGGAATCCGGACCGTATCTGCTACAGGTGCTGAAAAAGATTGAATCGGAGAACCCTGAATAGGCAGCGCCCAAAGGACATTCTCGAAAACATCAGCTTATTTCAGTTTCCTGGAGGACAGAACATTCCATGGCCGGGTACAGCTGATCCTCAGTGATCCTGCGCTCCCAGGCATCTGCCCCGCTTAAGACCATCCCCGGCCCCTGCAGCTCGGTTCCACCAGCATTATTTTCTCGCCTTCCAGTTGCCGATATGCTGCTATGGGTGATATGAGCGATGGGACTGGAAAGGATCGGTCCGGCAAGGACCCCTCGAAGAAGGTTCAGGGAAAGCTACGTCGTGTACGCCTGATTCCGGCAGCACATAGTTCCCTTTTTCCGGATGACCGTCCTTTAACCGCCTATCTAAAGCCCACCGATGATCCTCATATCTGGAAAATTGTAGCTACCAGAAAAAGAGAGGACACTGCTTCATCCGGAAAACAGAAATCCTCGGTGGCCAGCGCCGCGTCCGGTGCATCCGCAGAATCTCTCTCTCCGGCCGGAGAGCTGGCAGACAGCGTTTTGATGAGCATCATTGAGGCCACAGATCTTTTGCTGGATGAAGCTCCCATTCAATTGAAAGAACAGGTATTTCGCACCAGCCATCATGCCCTTAGATTGCTTCTGAAAGTTAAGCAGGCAAGAACTGGCGCAGAGCAAAAGAAGGCTCTGGATCTATTGAAACAGGTTCTGGAAGATCTTCAAAGATTGCGAGGAATCGCAGATGAAGAAGAGCGATTCCTGAGCGAAACCGAATCCCTGGATCTCTAATCCACACCCGGAATCCCGGATCTTTAGAACCCGCCCGAGATCCTCATCGAGGAACTACTCGTCCGGAATGTATGCCTGAGCCACGGCCTCGGCCACTGCTTCGCCGGCAGACTTGTCCAGCACTGAAGGAATAATATGGTTTCGATCGGGTTTGCCCACATGATCTGCCAGAGCCCGGGCCGCAGCAATCTTCATGCTTCCGGTAATCCTGGGAGCGCGAACGTTGATAGCTCCTCGAAAGATTCCCGGGAAAGCCAGCACATTGTTGATTTGATTGGCAAAGTCGCTTCTACCGGTTCCTACAACCAGGGCCCCGGCTTCGTAGGCTTCTTCTGGTAAAATCTCAGGTACTGGATTGGCCAGTGCGAAGATAATTGGATCCGGTTTCATCTTTCGCACCATCGCCGGTGTAAGAGCTCCTTCGACGCTTACTCCAATGAATACATCGGCGCCTTCAATGGCATCTGTCAGGTTGCCATCGCGGCCATGGCGATTTGTAATTCGCGCAAGCTTCATTTTTGCGGGGTTGGATTCTATATCTGTGCGATTCCTGGAAATGATCCCTTTAGTGTCGCACATGAGCACTTCGGCCACCGAATGAGCCACTGCAGGATCATGACCCACTCCCAGCAGTAGCTCCGCGATAGCGGTTCCAGCTGCTCCGGATCCATTGATTACAACACGAAGCTCGGAAAGCTCTTTACCGGCAAGTTTGGCCGCGTTCAACAGTCCGGCCAGAAGTACGATGGCTGTGCCATGTTGATCGTCATGAAAAACAGGAATTCCAATGTCCTGCAGCCCTGCTTCAATTTCAAAACAACGAGGCGCGCTTATATCTTCCAGATTGATACCTGCGAAAACCGGAGCAAGGTTTCGCACAGCATTGATGATCTCCACTGTATTTTGAGTATCCAGACAGATGGGAAATGCATTCAATCCTGCATACTCCTTGAATAGCACGCACTTTCCTTCCATAACCGGCAATGCTGCCAGAGGTCCAATATTTCCCAGGCCAAGCACTGCAGAACCATCGGTCACTACTGCCACTGTATCGGATTTGATTGTGAGATTGCGAGCCTCATCGGGATCACGATGAATGACTCTACAACTTTCTGCTACTCCGGGAGTATAGAGCAGAGATAGATCATGCCTGCTTTCGATGTGCGATTTAGATCGGATATCAAGTTTGCCTTTCAATTGTCTGTGAAAGGCCAGGGATTCAGAAAAAATGTCCATAGTTGCCGGTGGATCCTCGGGCTATTTAGGCCATGCTCATTCTTGTGTTCGGAGCTGAAAAGTAGGAGCGGATTTGAAAGGATTCAGTTTGCGACCTTTCTCAGGGGTCGGTAATCCGCACTTAGCGGAAACTCAAGGCGGGCTGTGGTATGCCCCTCATTATGGTAGACCCGGAAAAAACCGGGGTCAAAGCCCATATCCTTGATCAGTAGAACTACCATGGCCAGTCCCAGGCCGTTCCCTTCCGATTCATCTCCGTAATGAACGCTAAATTCAACCAGATCTTTCACACCCATGGCGGCGGCCAGATTTTTTCTAATTCGAACCTCTTCCTGCTGAATCATGATGGTGTTGTTGCGGACATAAATCAGCAATCTTTGATGATCCAGATCCACATCCACTCGCACGGATAGCTCCATTTCTTTCAGAGTCTTCTGATAGGAGGCCGCATCAAGGCTACGAAAGAAAGTCCGGAAATCCTCCAGACCCTTTTTGTATCCTGCGGGGTCCTCCAGATTATAGTGGTTCTGTTCGAAGAATACTCTCTTAACGTTAGCTTTTACAGCGTTTGTCACCAGTTCCTGTACAACGTTAAACAGGGCGGTACCCATTCCTTCACGCCCCAGCTCATCCTCGAGATTACGAAAATAGGACTTCAGCTGATCTCTGGCATCGTCATCCAGTATGTGCACCAGGAACTTGCTTTTTTTCTCCGCTGCCATGACCAGTTCAATCCTGCGGCCTGTTAAAAGTAACAGTCTATTAAATTTTCACCGAGGTACAGTTTTTTTACCGATTCGCTCGTCATATAAAACAGAATGAAGACACTTACCGCAAAGAACGGTGTTACCTACACTACAGGCAAATTGGCCCGGAGGGCAGGCGTTAACCTCCAGACCATTCGCTACTATGAGCGAAGTGGCCTGCTCCCTGCCCCTGAAAGGAACGAATCCGGATACAGACAATATACAGAAAATGCATTGGTTCGAATTCGTTTTATCAAAAAAGCTCAGGCTCTGGGCTTTAGTTTAAAAGAGATTCAGGAGCTTCTGCGACTGAGGGCAGACGAAAACCGTCAGTGCAAAGAAGTTCAGGATCTGGTTGTTTCCAAGATTGAAGAATTGAATGAAAGGATTGTGGAGCTCAAGAATGCACAATCTACTCTTCAGGACTTAATCAAGGATACTAGCGAAGCTACTCCGGCACCCGAGTGCCCTTTCCTGGTGGAACTGGAAAAACAGGCAGCAATGGCCGGTTAATTATCCTGCTTTCCTCCGGGGCTCGGATCTTTGATTCGAGCCCTTCTTGTGTACAATGAGGCGAAAGGATGTGTGTAACGTTCTAAACAGTTCGCAGCATCCATCGCTTCTATTTATTCAGTAGAACCGTAAACAAAAAGATCCAGGGTAAGGATTGGGCATGCAACCAGGTAGCTCCGGGCGCAATTCTCATCGCTTCCAGGGATTGCTCATCATTCGAATCTCTCCCTTTTCATCCAGTATCTGCAACTCTGCAGTCCAGCTCGGCGAAGTATCCTGAATAACGATCTGTCCAAAATTGGCGCCCGGAAATCGATTCCCCTGTCTTAAAGGATTCTCCTCTTCACCAAAGTCCAGAGGCTGATTTAAAGAACTGGAAGTTACATCGAAGAAGACCTTCCCTTTATAACTTTGAGCGCTGATTTCTGCAAAGTGGCGATCTCCTGAAATAAAGACAACGGAACCCTGGCTTCCAGCAGCCAGATTGAGTAACCTCTCCTTCTGAGATGGAAAGTTACTCCATGTCTCAAAGCCATTTGCAGAAGAAAGAACCTGAATACTGGAAGCCACGATGCGAAGATCTGCCTGCACCTGAAATTGATACTCCAGCCATTTCCATTGCTCGGCACCGAGCATGGTCTTTTCGGGATCGGAATCAGGCAGGTAAGGTCCATCCAGCCCCAGACCCAGCAAACTCTGCCACCAGGGTTTGGTCTTCCACGCGCTGCGAAACGATCGAGTATCCAGCAAGATCAGCTGCACCTTTATGGGATACCTGCCGGTGGTTCTGTACAGAAAAGATGCATAGATTCCTTCCCGATTCCTGTAAGGTTTGCTATCGCTGAGGCCCCAGAAAGACTTGAAGATCCGTTCCGATTCCCTGCGAAATGCAAAGTCGGCCCCTGCATCGTTGGCTCCATAATCATGGTCATCCCAGATCGCATGGATTCTACTCTGTGTTACAAGTTTCTGAAAACCTGGCTTCTGTCGAAGCATTGAATACCTGGATTGCATTTCCGTTGCAGAATCTGTATCTGCGTAGACATTATCCCCCAGGAAAATAAAAACATCTGGCTGTATTCCGTTAATGGCATCCAGTATGGGAGCTGGCCGATTCTGCCTCATACAGGAACCAAACGCTATTGAGTGGATGGCTTTGTTTCTGGGAACCGGGTCCTCATATTCGATGGATTGAGCAAACGCAGGCCTACCGCTAAATGCAAGGCACAGGACCAGAATGCCTGCCGGTATGCCGATAGGGTATAATGGGAAGCCAGAGAGTTTCACATGGCAAGGTTGAGAAAATACATAAATGCGGACAACCAATATGTCCGCAGAATTCATCTGCTTATATGGCTTATCCTGTTCTCTTTTTTGCCCCATTGTAATACCAGGTCCGCTGTACCGGAGGAAGGCACAGTAACCATTCCCACAGCCGACGTTTACGGTTTATCCGGAAGCTGGCTCTTTTTTCCCGAAGATCTGCCCCAGGAGGCGGTGCTTCATTCCGGACCGGCCATCCGAAAAGCATTGAGCATACGAATTCCTCTGAGCTGGCATCAGGCAGGCCTGGAAATCCAGGGAAGCGCCTGGTATCGCTTGAATGTAGATATATTAAATCCCGCTCTGCTTGAACTAAGGGAAAAAAGGGAAGGACTCTCCCTGCTTCTTCCCCATACCGATGCCGCGGTGGAGGTCTACTGGAACGGCAAGCTTGTGGGCCGAAATGGAAAAATCGGACCAGACGGAAAGCTACTGGAGTCCGGCCATCGGACTGCTGTGCACGACATTCCCCTGGAGTTTGTAGAGCCCGGCAGAAATGTAATTACCATTCGAAATGCCAGCTACTACGGAGTGGGCGGATTTCTTACATCCGGAGTTTTTCTGGGTCCTCAAAAAGAAATTCATGCGCTATTCGAAAGGAATGTAATCTGGAATTCAGTGCTGGGGCTCATATTCGTGGTGGTGGGTATCCAGCACATCGGACTTTTTTTGCTGTATCGCAGAGCGTTATCCTATCTTTATTTTGGGCTATTTTCCGCATCCTTTGGCCTGATTGTACTCTCTCTACATACCCTGATATCTTTCTGGTACGAAAATTACCTCATCGAGCATCAGATACTCTTTCAATCGTTAATCTGGATTGCAATATTTCATCTGCAGTATCTGAAGAAGTTCTATCGGTTCCGGATTCGCATACCCACAGCTCTGATTATCGCCTTCTGTAGCGTCGTCTCCCTGTTCGGGCTAACTTCGCTTTTCTGGGAGGAAGGCCTCTACTATACGGAAAAGTATATCATACCGGCCACTCTGGTATCGCACATCCTGGGAATCGTCTGGGGCACCATGGTAAGTATGCGAGCCTTGCGAAAGGGGATTCGCGAAGCTCGTATAATTGTCATAGGCTATGTAATATTTGGCATTACTACTCTTCTGGATATTCTGGGTTACCTGAACCTCTTCTCCATGGTGGGCCTCACTGAAGAAGGCTTTATGGCCTTTGTGTTCTGCATGGGAATCGCTCTATCCAGCGCATTTTCCACGGCACATCTACAGAAGGAAAAACTGGTAACCAGACTGCGAGCCAATATCTCCAAACTCATGCAAACCCAGCAGGGACTGGAGTTCAGCGAAGAGAAATACCGGCAACTGGTGGAGAATTCGGCGGAGCTTATATTTACTCTCACGCCCTCCGGCGAAATAATTACCATGAACAGGCAATCCCAGACTCATCTGGGACGATCGCCGCGAAAGCTGGTAGGCAAGAATATTGCCGAGCTGGCCGCCCATGAGCCCATTGGCACGGTACTGTTGCGAGATAAGATCGATGAAGTGATTCGCAGCCGATCCATTGTAGCATTTTCCTTCGACTTCAAGAATATTCTGGGAGAGCCCCGGCAGATGAATGTGGTTCTACAATTCATACCAGATACAAGGGGCAATTCGGACGGTACCATCTATGGGCGAGCCTCCGCGTATGTTGAAGATTCGCTGGGGCAATACCTGTTTTCGGAAAAACAGACCTATTTTCTGGCCAACTACATCACCCTGGGTGATCAAATGAGTCTCCGCCTGACCCAGCACCTCCACCATTTCCTGACCGGGGAGCAAATAATGTCCATGCAGCTTGGTCTGCGAGAAATGATCATAAATGCCATGGAGCATGGTAATCTAAATATTACCTACGAAGAAAAGAGCGCCGCCACCCGGGAAGGAACTTACATCGATCTATTTCGACAGAGACAGGCAGAGGCTCAGTTCAGCGAAAAGAAAGTAAAAGTGGATTATATCCTGACTCCTTCATTTGTAGGGTTTCGCATAACCGATGAAGGTCGTGGATTCGATCATAGCGAAATGATGCGAAAAGGCGCCAGCCAGGCCAATACAGAAAGGCTGGGGCACGGCCGAGGAATTCAAATTGCAAGAAGCGAATTCGATTCCGTACGATACAATAAAAAGGGAAATCAGGTAACGCTGATTAAAAAATTCGAACTGATTCGGGAAATGAACCCTATCAAAAACTAGCGACTTTCATCTTCGCCGGGACGTGAACGTGATCCCTGTTAAGATACATCCCCGACCGCCGGATTCTTTGCTCCAGGATTCAGTCCTCGGAATGCTCATCCTTTACATGAAATTTCTGAACATCGGAAAGCATTGTTTCAGCCAGACCACTTAGATCTCCGGCCAGGTTTGCCAGATTGCCGGCGCCTTCAGAGACATTCTGGGAGCTTCGATTAATGTCTTCCATGGTTCGTTCCACCTCGTCGGTGGCTCGCTTCTGTTCATCTGCACCGGTATGGATCTCACCGATGACTTTCTCTACCTTCTGCGCACTTTCTGTAATTCCTGTAACATTGTCTGAATGCTGGGATGCGCTTCCTTCGATGGATTTCACCTGGGAATCGATCTTTTGAACTTCGTTAAGAATAATATTCATGTTTTCGGAAACACTCTGCACCGTGCGAACACCGTTCTGAATACTACCCAGGCTCTCTTCAATGGATTGCTCCACCTCCCTGGCGCTGTCCTGGGTCTGATCCGCCAATCGAGTAATCTCGCCGGCCACTACTGCAAAGCCCCTTCCTGCATCGCCGGCTCGGGCCGCCTCGATGGCTGCATTCAAGGAAAGCAGGTTGGTGCGCTCGGAGATCTCTGTAATTATCTGTACAAAATCGGCGATCTTTCGAGTAGCCTGCTCGATCTGTTCCATGGCCGAAGTGGCTTCGGTAATTTGCTTCTGGTTGTAGGTAGCTTTGTCAGCGGCCATACGAGATGAATCCGAAAGCTCGGACAGTGCTTGCATAACCAGCAGATTGGATTCTACGAGATGATCCACATGATTGCGAATCTTTCGCACAGATTCTACTGCCTGCTGCGTAGCTTCGCTAACCTTTCCCGCGGTGGCGCTGAGCTCTTCCGCCGTGGCCGATACCTCTTCCACAGCAGCGGCCTGCTCTTCAGAAGTAGAACTGAACTCCTCGGATGTGGCCGCCAGATTCTGACTGGAGCTGGTAATCTTCTCTGAATTCAGACGGATCTTTCCAATTAACTGACTCAGATTATCTGCCATCACATTCAGGCTTTCCATCAACTGGCCCAGCTCATCTTTCCCGTAGCTCTGAATCCTTTCTGTGAGTTCGCCCGTGGCGATAGCCGCAGCCATACTTTTGGCATCGTTGATAGAGCGTCGAATGCCCCGAACTATGCTGATTGAAATAATGATAACAATGGAGGTAAGAAAAACTGCGAGGATACTGGTAATAATGATCTCTCGCCACAATGATCGAACCTCCCGGGCAAGCTCCCGCTCCAGTTCTTCCAGTATAGCTTCCTGAAGCGTTCTTTCGGATCCCACCAGAGTCTCCACTGTTGTAGTGAGTTTCCCTGCCTGCTCAAATGCATCCCCGGAGCGAATCAGAGCCTTTAAATCTGCGTACGCATCTTCGTAGGCCTGCAATGGTTTTTTCAGTCTTCCTTCCAGTCGGCTGCTCTGACGATTGATCTTTTCAATCTTTTCCTGCAGACGAAGACTGGCTGCATCCAGTCTGGACTCCACTCCATTCAATCTGCGACGGGACACTCCATTCAGGCCCCCTGCTTCCAGACCGGTGTTAAGTATTTCCTGCATCTGCAGAGCCAGATCCGATTGTTCAGGAATGGTCTGGAAAGCGGCGAGAATGAGGTAGATCCGGACTGTGTCTTCGTCCAGGATAAGGCCGGATTCGTAGAGCACCTCTTCTACCAGCATATAGAGCTGTCGGTCCAGTTTTTCGTAGTCTTTTTCGGAAGGAATTCCCTGACTACGAACAGCTTTCAAGTCCTCTCTCAATTTCCAGTACAGTCCTCTGCTGCGCTCCAGGTCCGATTCATTCCAGACCTCTTCCGAGGCTTCGATTACTGAATCCGTACCGGAAAAATGTTCCTGCAGTCTGGCACGATACAGCCCCTCGCCGGTTTCTCTATACACTGCTGCAGCCCCGCGCTCGTATTGAATACTGCGCATGAGCTTGCTCACCACGCGCATTACATGGACACCGTCCTCTTCGCGCTGGGCACTGGAGATGAGGCTATAGTCGCGATAGGCCAGGGACAGATCCTGGTATGCCAGGGAACCTATAAGTAGTAGAATCAGAAATAGTAGCCGGGCGGCCGCCGATGTGCGATTCAATCGCTTGAGAGGGGAAAGGAAAATATTAGCCATAGTACCACAGGCCAGGGCGGCCTGTGGTATAATTCGTCATTTCTTCGCTATGAGTCCAATCAAAAAGAGAAGGATGATGGCCCCCAGGGTTGCTGTAACCAGACTACCAATGAGACCGGGAAGGATTGAATGAACAAAGCCCCCTAGCAGCCAACCACCGAGAACTGCGCCTATTACACCTACGATCAGGTTTCCCAGTAATCCAAAACTACTACCTTTCATCAGTTGACCGGCAAGCCATCCGGCTACCAATCCAATTACCAGAAAAAGAATCAGAGAAATTAAGTCGGGCATTCTACACTCCTGTATTTTTCCTTATACATCTTCGCACCGCTGCCCAATCGGAATGGATGAGCCAGGGACAAAGATTTCGGAATCGTAACTTTACTGGAGCATGAAAGGCTTCCGGGGAGCATCAATCATCTTTTTTCGCCAGGATGGAAAAACCGGTGGCATCTCGAATGGTGTCTGCAATGACATTTAAACCCAGGACAGGAGGTAGAATTCCCAGCAGCGTTGTGGCTGCAAAAATCCACCAGACCGGAGGACTGCGAAGCAACTCTCGATTGCTTTCTGTCAAAAGAATACCCCAGGAGGCAGTTCCAGGTTCCACTCCAATTCCAATGAAGGTTAGAACACTCTCTGCAAGGATCACCTGTGATGTGGTTAAGGCAAATGTAATTACAATAATATAACTTACGTTCGGCAGTACCTGACGCATCAATATGGAAAACGTTGAAAATCCGGCAGCCCTGGCGCTACGAACATAGGACAGATTTCGAATCTGCATCGTCTCTGCTCGAATCAATCTTGCAGGCTCCACCCATGCGGTGAGTCCGATGGCCATGGCAATCCAGATCAAGTCGCGACCAAACACCATAATAAACGAAATTACAAATAGAAACCAGGGCACACTGGCCACTGTGGTATAGATCCATTGCACCAGATCGTCCACCCAGCCTCCAAGATACCCTGACAGTAGACCAAGTAGCGTTCCGAGCCCCAGCGCCAGAATGCTACTTCCAGGCCCCAGGATAATCGCTGTTCTGGCTCCGGAAAGCACAAGACCCAGCACATCCTTTCCGTTAATGTTGGTTCCCAGTAAATGCCACCCATTCAGGGTTTCGCCCTGCAAATCGGTGAAGGCCCAGGGCATGGAATAGCTTTCTTCTTCTGGAATCCAGTGAATCATCCATTGAAGCAATGTATCGCCGGGTGCGGAGCTGATGTATAGAAGATCCAGAAAGGCCACCAGCAAGTAGAATCCCAGAAGGTACAGACTGAATCGCGGCAGTGGGCGCGCAAAGCCGGTGGCCAGCTCATTCCGGAATGCGCTTCTGCGATACGTTCGAAGAATCAGATAGATTAGCAGCGCGAAGACAAAAAGCACCAGAATGTTCTGTATAAAGATCATTTGAGCTCCATCCTGGGATCCACCAGAACATAGGCAATATCTGTCATCAGAGTTCCCAGCATGAACAGAAAGGCCCCTAGCACCACCAGAGTCTCGATCACTTCAAAATCCTGGGCAATGATTGCGCTATACATCATATCTCCCATGCCTGGAATTCCAAAATATTGTTCCAGAAGAAGGGAACCTGTTATAAGAAATGGCAGACTCAAGACCAGAGTGGTCAAGACAGGAATCAATCCTGGTAGAAATACATACCGTCCAATGACCCTGGATTCCTTGAGTCCTCGTAGCCTGGCTGCTTTCACGGAAAAGGCACCAGTGCGATCCGCAAAAACCGTGCGATAAAAACGTACCTGACCGCCCAGGCCAGCCAGAAAGGCAACCAGGATAGCAGGCAAGACACTTCCATAAATCGGCAGCACCGGAAGTAACTTTCCAAAAAAGAAGGTAGTGGCCAGAAGCCACACAGGTAATGCAATGGAGAGTGTAATTATTGAGGCCATGGCAATACTGCGATCGAAGTAACTACCGGCACGATACGCGGAATAAACCGACAATAGCAGGGCGGCCATGGCAGTTAGAAGAAATGAAGGCCCCATTACAGAAAGAGATACTGGAATCCGTCGACCCAGCTCTGTGGCGATAGGCCTTCCGTATCGATCAAATCCAAGATCCAGAACCAGCAAATCCTTGAGCCCCAGAAAGAATCTGGAATAGAATATGCTTTCTTCTGCCAGAAAGGAGTGCACCTGTCCGTCTGCGGAAGGTTCCGTAGCATCCGAGGGAAGATTCAAGAATCGGGGTAGATGGTAACCATGATTATATACCCATTGCTGTAATGCTGCCTCATCCCCCTGGGGAAGATGGACTCGGGCTATAGCCATTGGATCACGGAGATGAAAAAGGAAAAAAGTGATCATGTAGACGCCCAGCGCCACAGGAATTGTGTAGAGTAGCCGTCGTATTAAATAGGCCTTCATCAGGTAACTGGAATCTTTTTCGAGCACCGACAAAAGCAAGGGAAATTCCAGCTTCCAAATCTTCTGCTCCAGAGGAATCCGAGATGAGGCCATGAGTGCATCAGGAGCGTTGGATGGCCGAATTATATACAGGGGCCCCCTTGCCTGTGGATGAAGAAGACAGGCTCAAGGATTTATACTCTTACGAGATTCTGGATACAGAATTCGAAGAGGCATTTGACAGAATTACAGAACTTGCTTCCCGGATCACCGGCGCTCCCATCGCGCTGGTAAGCCTTCTGGATGAAAAACGCCAGTGGTTTAAGAGCAACCGAGGACTGAGAAGCAACGAAACTCCCAGGGAGCAGGCCTTTTGCGGACATGCCATACTGCAGGATGAAATATTCGTTGTAGAGGATGCAACTGCAGACCACCGGTTTTCCAGCAACCCTCTGGTAACAGGGGATCCAGGACTGCGGTTTTACGGCGGGTATCCCTTGAAAAGTCCTTCCGGGCATAAACTGGGGACCCTGTGCGTTCTGGATTTGCAGCCGCGAGAATTGCCTCCGGCTCAGGCCGAGGCCTTGAAGCTTCTGGCCGATCAAGTAGTATCTCTTCTGGAACTTCGCAAACGTAGCCTGGAGCTGGATCGGGCCAATCAGGAAAGACTTAGGGAACAGAGAATTCGTCATCGCTTCTTCGAGGCTTCCAGCGATTTGTTTGGAATCATGGATAGTCAGGGCATGCTCCTGGACTCCAATGAGCAGTGGATCAAGCGAAATGTAGTTCCGGACAATATAAATAATCTGGGTGAACTACTGTATCTGCAACTAAGTCACGGAGCTCAATTCATAAATGGGAATTACTCCGCTAACTTTCATTCTTCGTCAGACGAATCTGTAATAACTGAATTCGCCACTACAAGAGAAAATCAGGGAGCAAGTGTAATCATTCACTGGAAAGCTATGCTGGATTTGAAGGATTCCCTTTTATATCTTTATGGCCGTGAATCCACCAGGGAACATGTTCTGTTTCAAGAACTGGAACGGGCCAGTCAAGAGGCCATGGCTCAGGCACGATCTCGCTCCATGCTAATGTACACACTTTCGCATGAGATACGTAATCCATTGCATTCCCTGCTGGGAACCATTGAGATAATGTCCATAGAGGCAGGTCCGGAAGACGTGGAATCCGGGGATCTCAAGGAAGAGGATTCCATCGACACCATGCATTCCGGTCAGGAGCGCGAAGATCAGAATAGATATCAAAACCTGAATATACTGGAAGAATCTGCCCGAGGATTGATGTCTCTTCTGGATAGCGTTCTGGATATGGGACGCATGGAGCATAGGGGAGTTGAGCTACGGGCCAGCCCTTTTAAACTGAGCGAAGCCTTGAGCTATGTAAAGACTCTAGTAATGCCATCGGCCATATCCAGACGATTGCTCCTTGCCATGGATCGGGAAGCAGAATTGCCAGATAATCTACTGGGAGATCGAGCCGCACTGCAGCAGGTGCTTCTGAACCTGGCCGGAAATGCTGTTAAATTTACAGAAAAAGGTCACGTTGAAATCAAAGTCCGTTCGATTCCAGGAAGCAAAGTGCAACAAATGAGGGCGGAAGCGCGATGCATTGGTAATTCAGGTGAACAGGAAAACCTTTCTCCTGAATCTACGTCGGTCTCAGACAGAACCTGGATACTTTTTACTGTAGCCGATACCGGACCTGGAATCAATCCGAATAAGATACCGGATCTGTTTGAGCCATTCGAACAACTCGATCCCGGCCTCCGCCACACCTACGGTGGCAGCGGTCTGGGGCTGGCCATTAGCTGTAACCTGGTTCAGGCCATGAATGGATTCATCGCAGTGGAAGAAAATTCAGGGCCCGGAGCCACATTTCATGTCTGTATTCCATTCAGAATTCAATCAGCTCGTGAGGACCCTCTTACGGAAGAGAGTATTCCCGAGACTCCGGATTTTTCAGGGCGCAGTATTCTGATTGCAGAAGATGAACCCATAAGCCAGATATTGATTCGGCGCTATCTGGAAGATACAGGGATGGAAATTCACATTCATCCGAATGGAGAAGAGACCGTGGCCATGGCCACATCCAGACCATTCGACATTGTTTTTCTGGACATCCATCTTCCCGATATAGACGGTTTTACAATCTGTAAACAGATTCGAGCTTTCGAAGAAGGAAGCGGCCAGAAACGTGTTCCCATTATCGCCTATACCGGAAACAGTTCTGCAGAAGAGCTGGAAGCATCGAGATTGGCAGGGTTCGATGGCTGGCTTCTTAAGCCAGCATCAAGAAAGACAGTAATTGAAGAGATCTTTAAATGGATGGAAGCAGCGAAGACGTGCGATTAGATGGGATTTTTCTGGAGCTCCAGTTTTCCACGATGCAGGTGGGGGATGAAAAGCATCTGGTCATTTCCCTGCGCGATATAACAGAGAGAAAGCATACAGAGCAGGAAATCCGCAATCAGAACGAACTGCTTCGTCTATCCGTGGCCCAGGCCGAACAGGCAAATCGTGCCAAAACTCTCTTTCTGGCCAACATGACTCATGAGCTGAAAACTCCGCTCAATTCTATGCTGGGATATGCTCAGTATCTGAATATGCCTCAGCTGGGCACTTTGAACAAGCGGCAAACAGAAGCAGTTTCCTCTATAGAAACCAGTGGCAGACATCTACTGAAACTGGTGGAGCAAATCCTGGAATACTCTCGAATGGAGGCAGGACGAATACCTCTGGACCGATCCAATTGCGATATTGCCGGTCTGGTTCACCAGTCTCTCCAGAGCTTCAGTACGATTTGCAAGAGCAAGGGCATCGAATTAATCGAAGACTTGCCTACGACTCCGGTACGAATTGAATGTGATCAAACAAGAATCCGGCAGGTCATGGACAACCTGCTTTCCAATGCAATCAAGCATACAGATGCGGATGGCGAAGTCCAGGTTTCGCTCCTGGAGGGCACCGAGAATATCTTAATTCGGGTGAAGGATTCCGGCGCCGGTATTCCTGCTGAGGACCAGGATCGCATATTCGAACCGTTCGAACAGAGCGTTTCCGGCCGTTCCAGGAAAAGGGAAGGCACGGGCCTGGGCCTGGCTATCGTGAAGAGAATAGTTGACATGCACCAGGGATTCATCACTCTACAGACCATGGAAGGTTCGGGAACGACCTTCACCGTTGGCCTACCCTACCATTGACTCCAGACGCCAGTAAGCGGTGCCTGTTAGCCGGGCCCGGTTGCAGTGTCAAACGGAGAGAGGATTACCATGCATCTAAAAGATGAAGATAGAAGTATTCTGGTTGTAGAAGACGATGAGCGGTCCGGTCAGCTATTGAAGGATGTCCTGGAAGGAAGCGGCTACAATGTTGTCATGGCGTCCAACGGGCGCGAAGCCCAGAACATCCTGGAAAAGAGAAATTTTCCGGTAATTATCACAGACCTGGAAATGCCAGAAGTGAACGGTCAGGAGTTGATTCGCAACCTCACCGAACAGGGTACAGACTCCGAAATCATCGTAGAGACCTGCCACAATGAATCCGAAGTAATCATTGATGTTATGAAAAATGGCATCTACGATTATTTAATCAAGCCCATCGATCTGAATGAATTGCTTCTGAAAGTTCAGCGAGCTGTAGAGTCCGCCTATCTAAAGAAAGTTAATCGAGCATCGGAAAAGGAAAGAACCATCCGCCTGGAGAATCAGCTGAACTGGCTGAAGTGGATGCATGACCGAACTCAGAGCGGAGCCTTTGATAAAACAGCCAAAGAGAAGGCACTGTTCTACAACCTTCGCACATCCCTGACTCAGGGTTCTGGATTCGGTCAGTTGATTTCAGTGCTACTCTTTGTTCTGGAGTCTGCAGAACTACAGGGGGAAAAATACCTGATCGACAAGAACATCATGGATATGGTGCGGGAAAACACCTACACGGCCAGTCGAATCATAGATTCGCTTCAGGAAATCGACATATTGCTGGGTCAGGAAATTAAAACAGAGGAAATGAATGCTGCCGATATTCGCGCGATACTATCGGAAACCATTGACGAAGCAGAACATGCGCAGAAAGTCCATGAAAATCATATCATACTTTCCGAGCATAAAGAAACCCTTCGTCATCTCAGGGTTAAGTGCAATGCAGAGCAGCTAAAGCGTGCCGTTCGCGAGCTTCTGATCAATGCAATGAAGTTTTCGCCTAAAGGCACTACCATCTCGGTATTATTGCGTCAGAACGGAAACAAGCTCAATATCAATGTATTGAATGAAACAAGAGCTACCCGAGATCTGGGTAATGGCAAGATAGTGGAAGGCGGCATTTCTCTGGCCTATCAGAACCTGGTATTCGAACCTTTCTTTCGCCTGGAACATTCTGTGTTTGAAAACTTTGATACCCTGGACATTGGAATGGGCTTGAACATTGTTCGCACCATTATCGAAAAACTGGGCGGAAGTATTGCGGCGTCCAATGTCACAGATTACAGAGATGCAAAGATACAGGAAGGGCGGCTTCTGGTAGACCTTGAAATTCAGCTTCCCCTGGTGGACGAACAGGAACAAGCGAAGGATGCAGAAACAGCATCTGCTTCAAAATGAAGGAGAACTCTCGCATATTGATTCTGGAAGATTCCAGAATGAGCGCGCTGTTGCTGGTGAAAACCCTGCAACAGGAAGGCATTCTCTTCGAACACAGGATTGTAGATAATGAACCTGATCTGGAAAGCGCTCTTCAGGAGATGGAATTTGAGCTCGTGCTTTCTGACTACTATATGCCCGACCTGGACTGTGCGGCAGCTCTGCGAAGAATTCGCCAGGTCAGTCCCGATGTGCCCTTTATTATTGTCTCCGGAAAAATCGGCGAAGAGACTGTAGTTGAGATGATGCGGGCCGGTGCTACGGACTTCGTAATGAAAGACCGTATGGATAGACTTCTGCCTGTGGTTCAGCGAGAGCTGAAGAATTTCTGGATCCTGCGAGAACGTCAGAAGACCCAGGAAAACCTGAAGCGAACCGAAGAAAGATACAATGCCTTTATTTCTACCATCCTGGAAGTGATTCCGGATGGTCTGGTAGTATTAAATGAAGACCATATGCCTTTTCTGATCAATCAAGCTTTTACCGATATCGTATCCAGATACGCAGCGGACCTGGGTTATTCGGAAGCTGAATTGAGAGACCATCTAATCGAAAAGGCTGTGGAAGAAATCAGCAAGACCGAAAAGAATCAAATAACAGAAATCCATGTTCCTCGCAGGGATATGCGAGAATTCAGATAACTCCCCATTCTATTTGCCAGGATTGTTTCGAATCTAGCGGCCGCCCGGTTGCAGCCTACCAATTATAGTTGTCCTGAAAAGCATCCCTATCTTGCGGATCCACTCCGCGATATTGCAGCATATTGTAGCCCATGGGATGTGGCTCAAATGGGCTGAGCCAGGGCTGGGATATTCCATAATTGATGCGATGAAATAATAGTAGCACAGGAACTTCCTCATGCAATCTGGTATTCATCTTCTGGATTAGCTGCATTCGCTTCGCCGGGTTCTCGGTTTGCTCAAGCATTCGATAGGCCTGGTCAAATTCGGAATCGGTGAATTCTGCTTCATTGTAGGGAGTTCCGGCGTTGGGTCCATAGAATAGCTGAAAGAAATTTTGTGGATCCGGATAGTCGGCACCCCAGCCCCAGGTGGTAATCTGGAATTTTCCCTTCATGCGCTTTTCGAAATATGTGGGTGCGTCGAATAGATCCACCTGCAGTCGGATTCCCAGGGCCGCCACCTGTTCCACAAGATAACTGTGAAAGCTGGCATTGGCCGGCCTGGGCACGTCGATGAGCCGTAGAACCAGAGGTTTTCCCGTGGAAGGGTCTTTTCCATCTGGATATCCGGATTCTGCCAGCCATCGCTTGATTTGATTCTCCGAGCACTCTTCTTCTGGAACAATGGCATCGTAGCCTTCCATTCCAGGAGGGATGAGTCCCCGGGCTACAATGGATCGGCCTTCATAGAATCTCTGCACAAGCTCTTTTGCGTCGATGGCGCACCTCAGAGCTTTTCGCAGTCCTACCTTTTTTCCGATTACAGGATCATCCAGGTTGAATATCCATCCGAAGGTGGTAAGTTCCGCTTCCGTGCTCAGCGTTATTCCTCGCTGCCTGTATTCGGGCCTCAGCTGTCCACCATCCAGCACCCCTTCGTAGGAATCTTTGGTAAGTGCCACTCTATCCTGGTATCCCTGTTCGAAGAGAGTCCAGACAGTGGATCCAGATTGAATTAAATAGAAGACCACACGATCGGACAAAGGCAGAGCCTTCCCGGCTAGAGATCGCATGGGCTCTACTCGCTCGGGATTCTCTTGCAAACCGGACGGCCAGCTTTCGGAATCTGCGGGAAGCTCCGGAAACCGAAAGTTATAAAGAGGATTCTTTTCCAGGATAATTTGATCCCGGGGTTCCCAGCTCACAAGATGGTAGGGCCCGGATGCAATCATTCTTCGCTCCAGCGCATGCTGGTTCTTTTCTCTGGAGTTGTATTCCTGCCAGCAATTCCAGGGTATGGGTGCAGAGCTGACCATGGCAAAGAAATACAGTATTCGATCGCTGGAGCTGTTCAAATAGATTCGCAGCTTATCGGGTGCTATCGCCTGTACTCCGTCCATGGGTCTGCGATAGATTTCTTCCAGAACTCTGGCCTGCTCGGAAGCTTCCAAACTTGCGATCTGGTTTTCCTTTCGCGCATCACGAATGTATTCGTTGTACTCGCTAAACCCCGGAATGCTTTTGGCCAGAAGAGAGAACATAAAGGCTTCGTTGGCTGGATCTGCGTTTCGCTTCAAACTGAGCTCCAGGTCCTCTGCCAGAATTGGTCGACCGGTGCCGTCGTGGTGTTCATCCTTAAGACAGGCCTCCACCGGCGCATAGTAACGCTTTTTGAGTTCTAGATCAAAGTAATAGGTGGGCACTCCCCTATGCATCGCCCTTTGAACCCGGGGCATAGACCTGGCCAGGTAGGGCTCCATTTCAATGGGTCGCTTGAGATAGCTGTACTGAAATGGTGTAAGAGCCATATTGGAGGCTACACTGAAACTGGGTGCATCGTGCATTCGTACCGGATCCAGGGTGGAAGGCTCGGAAGCCATGGCGATAAGATGCCAGTTCTTTCCTCTGGTGTCCGGGTAGGGATGATTCAGGGGAGCGCCACATCCAGGACCAAGGATTAAAGTCAGAATCAACAGCCGGGTAAGCTTCCCATATACATGTGCATCGCAAAAAAATTTCATGCCCTGTTTACCTGCGCGAAAATTAAAATGCATGTTTGACACCCGAGCAGGTAGCAGAAATTCTTTGCCCCAATGAACGGATCTACGGCTCGGCTACTTTCTGGTATCATCCTGCTCACCTTTTTTTCCATACATTGCGGAGAGGAAAAGGATATTCAGCTGGAACCTGTACAGGATGTCCCTCTGGAAGGGCTACCTGTAGGTCAGCCGGACCCCATGGCAGACCCCGCTGCTGTCAAAGGCGGGGTAAACAATGTCTGGGGAGCATCCTATCCCAAATCACTGAACTACTGGCTGGATACCAATACTCTTTCTGCAGAAATCACCGGAATGCAGTTTGAACCTCTTATCGTAATGCATCCCGTAAAACAGGAACCGGTGGGCATCCTGGCCGAATCCTGGGAAACCAGCGCGGATGGAATGGAATTCACCTTCAAGATCCGCAAACAGGCTGAATGGAGCGATGGTACCCCAATTAAAGCCAGCGATTTCGTATTCTACTATGACACCATAATGAATCCCAAACATAATACCGCTGTGTTCAGGGTGTCCCTGAGCCGCTTTGAAAGACCGGTGGCAGTGGACGATCAAACGCTGCGAGTACGCGCAAAAGTAAAACACTGGCAGAACTTCTGGGATGCAGGAAGCATGATGGCCCTTCCGGAACATTCTCTCAAAGGGAAAGATTTCAACGATGTAAATGAATTCGAAGTGACCAGCGGCCCCTATCAAGTTGTTCAAAATAAAGTTAATCGATTTGTACTCCTGAAGAGGAGAGGAGACTGGTGGGGACGAAAGCTCAAGTTCAACAACGGAAAATACAATTTTGACTACATCCGCTACCGCTTCATCGAAGATCGAAACAAAGCTCTGGAAGCGTTCAAAAAAGGAGAATTCGATTATTTTCCCGTGCATACTGCATCCATCTGGGCCATCAAGACTCATCTGGAAGAGGTACAGAAGGGCTGGGTAGCCAGACAGAAAATCTATAATCGCATTCCCCGAGGATTCCAGGGCTTTGTAATCAACCTGCGAGAGGAAAAGTTCCAGGATATTCGAGTGCGAAAGGCATTATCGCTCCTACTGAATCGTTCATTGATGAACAAGAAACTGATGTACGAAGAGTATGTGCTACTCAACTCCTACATTCCCGATCTTTATCCTGGATACGTAAATCCACAGGTACCTGTAGTGAAATATGATCCGGACCAGGCTCGCAGGCTTCTAAAAGAAGCTGGCTACGAGCCCAATGCAAAGGGGCTTCTGGAAAAGGATGGTAGAATCCTCAGCATCCGTTTCTTACAGAGTGGCTCGGATCTAAGACATCTAAACATCTATCTTCAGGATCTTAAGTCGGTGGGCATTGAAGCATCCATCGATCAGGTTAGCTTGAGTACCGCTCGCAAGCGACTGGATGACTTTGAATTCGATCTCTACTGGATTAACTGGGGCGCCGGACGACTGAAGGATCCTGAACCCATGTGGCATTCAGGCACTGCAGGTGATAAGGGCTCCATCAACCTGGCCGGAGTTAAAGATGAAAAGATCGATGCTCTCCTGGAGTCCTATAAGACAGCCGCATCTGCGGAACAGCGAATAGCTTTGCTGAAGCAAATCGATCGCAGATTGTATGAGCTGCATCCCTATGTACTTCTCTGGCAGGCCGATTCCCATCGTCTGCTGTACTGGAATCATTATGGAATTCCGGATAATCCTCTGGGAAAATACGGCTCGGACGATGCAGTGAATACATACTGGTGGATTGACCCGGATCAAAAGAAATTGTTGGAGCAATCTCGCAAGAACAATGAAGCGATGAAAAAGGCCCCGGCAACCGTAGAATACCAGGGGCCCTGAGGCCATCATAAGGAAGCCTTTCAGGGACCGTGCGAACCTACGTACTTCGAAGACTACTCTACATGATCCCCACAATTCTGGGGATTACTGTAGCATGCTTTGTATTGATTCAATTTGTTCCAGGAGGCCCGGTGGAACAAATGATCGCCGATATTCGGGCGGCCACGGTGGCCAGAGGAGCGAATCCGGCCACAGCGATTCCAGAATCTGAAATCGAAAATATTAAAAAGAACTTTGGCTTCGATAAGCCAGCCCACGTACGTTACTTCAGCTGGCTGGCAAATGCATTTACCGGAGATCTGGGGGAGTCCTATAGTTACAATCGGCCGGCCCTGGAAGTAATACTGGAGCGAATGCCCATTTCGCTTTTCTTTGGACTGACTTCCTTTTTGTTATCCTACGCTGTCTGTATTCCTTTAGGAATGTGGAAGGCAAGAAAACACAGATCCTTTTTTGATACAGCCAGTTCTATTGTAATATTTGCGGGCTACGTAATACCGGGCTATGCTCTGGGCATCCTGCTAATCATCTTCTTCGCAGGTGGGACTTTTCTGGATCTATTTCCTTTGCGAGGAGTTGTGTCCGATAACTTCGAAATGCTGGGGACCGGTGCGAAGATTCTGGACTTTCTGCATCATATGATACTGCCCATGGTATGCTACATGGTGAGCGAATTTGCATTTCTTACCATGCTAATGAAGAACGGTATCCTGGAAGAGTTAAAGAAGGACTATATTCGCACGGCAGTACTCAAAGGCATGCTGCCAAAAACTGCATTGTTTCGCCATGCACTCAGAAATGCATTGATTCCCATTGCCACACGAATGAGCGAAATCTTCACTCTGGTATTTGCTGGTGCCCTGCTTATAGAAAAGGTATTCGATATAGACGGAATGGGGCTTCTAGTATGGAATTCCATTGTAAGTCGGGACTACAATGTTGTTATGGGAATCATTTTGATTTCCTCGATTCTTACTTTGATGGGCCGACTCTTCTCTGACATGCTCTATACCTACATTGATCCCAGGATTCGGCTGCAATGAGGTTTTCGGATCTAACACTGGAACGCTGGCGCCGATTCAAAGGAATCCGCAGGGCCTATTATTCCCTTATTCTTCTCAGCTCGCTGTTTGTTCTTTCGCTTTTCAGCGAATGCATCGCAGAGCGAAAGCCAATCATAATGAGCTATCAGGATAGTGTTTACTTTCCCCTGATTGTGTTCTATTCGGGCAAGGAACTGGGACAGCAGTATGGAACCGAAGCGGACTACAAAGCGCTGGTGCAAACTTCGGAGTTCCAGGAAGAGGGCTGGGCCATATTTCCTCCGGTGCCGTTTAATCCGGAAGAGCCGGATCTGGAAGATCAGGATCCACCGCCCCATCCCCCCTCATTTCGTCACTGGCTGGGCACCGACAGTCTGGGACGGGATGTTTTTGCAAGGTTGCTTTATGGATTTCGCATCTGTATGCTATTTTCCCTGAGCCTGACCATTGTGAGCGGAGTGCTTGGAGTGATTATTGGTGGTATCCAGGGATATCTGGGCGGACGTACAGACATAGTCATGCAGCGATTAATCGAAGTCTGGTCTGCGCTGCCCTTTCTGTATGTTGTCATTCTTCTGGGCTCCATCTACGGGCAGAATTTCTGGATGCTTCTGGTGGTAATGTCCCTCTTTAGCTGGGTAGGTTTATCCTATTATATGCGCGGGGAGTTCTTTAAACTAAGAGGACAAACCTACGTCCAGGCAGCACGAGCCAGCGGGCTGAGTAGCTTTCGCATATTTCTGGGCCAGATTCTTCCCAATGCATTGACTCCTCTGATTACAATCCTTCCCTTCACTCTGATTGCAGGAATCAGCTCCCTGACAGCGCTGGATTTTCTGGGATTCGGATTGCCACCCCCTACCCCTTCCTGGGGAGAACTTTTGCAGCAGGCGATGGACAATCTGGATTTTCCCTGGATTGCCATAAGTACCGTAACTGCTCTTTTTCTCACTCTACTCATGGCTACGTTTATTGGCGAAGGAGCCAGGGAAGCATTCGACCCAAAGTTCTATGAAGAACCTGGCGCTGCCCCCGCTCCTGCGCAACAATAGATTCCGGGGACTTCGACATAGATCGCGGAGTCCCCGGTGATGCGCTAACCGATTCGTTACTTTGGTCCGCGAAACCCCCAGACGATTCGCCGGAAAGGCAAAGAACGCCCTGGCAAAGAAGGAATCTAGCTGGCTGTAGTCGCATTGCCTTCCTTTCGCCGGCTCCAAAGATTGAGAATTTCCAGGGCATCCAATTCGCTTCCTTTGCTCTCGGCTTCTGACTGCACCAGAGAGGCAAAATCCATAAGATCTCGAACAGGTATTGCGCTGAGGTCCAGTCCCTGGTCCTCGAGCACATAGGCAACGCCTCCTTTCCCGGACTGACTGTTGATTCGAATATACTTTTCGTATCTTCGCCCTATATCTGCTGGATCTACCGGTAAATAGGGAATGTCCCAGATCCCGGGCTCCGTTCGATTCTTTCTGGCGTTTAATGATTTGCGAATGGCATCCTGGTGCGAACCGGAAAATGCTGTAAACACAAGCTCCCCTGCATAGGGCTGCCGAGGAGGCACCGTCATACCTGTGGTCTGTTCATAGACCTGACGAATCTCGGGCAGGTTAGAATAATCGATGCCCGGGTCCACTCCCTGACTGAACATATTCAATCCTACTGTTACCAGGTCTACATTGCCGGTTCTTTCTCCGTTTCCAAACAAAGTACCTTCCAGTCTATCGGCGCCAGCCAGAAGTGACATCTCTGCAGCCGCAACGGCGGTGCCCCGGTCATTATGCGGATGTACACTGATTATCACATCCTTTCTATTGTTCAAGTTTCTACAGAACCATTCAATCTGGTCAGCAAAGAGGTTGGGCGTGGTGACTTCAACCGTGGAAGGTAAGTTGATGATGAGCGTTTCTGGATCGAACGGTGCCCACTCTTCCATAACAGCATGGGTTATCTCCAGAGCGAATTCAGGCTCCGTGGCAGAAAAACTTTCCGGAGAGTATTCGAGAATCATCTCCCCTGAAAACCCGGAGCGCAATTGCTTGATCTGTCGCACTGCATCCACCGCAATCTGAATCACCTCATCCCGGCTCTTCTGAAATACATACTCTCTCTGGGCCGGCGAAGTGCTGTTGTAGACATGAAAGATCACTTGATCCAGCCCCTGGATAGCTTCAAAACTCCGTTCAATAAGATGGCTTCGAGCCTGACTGAGAATTTGAATCCATGTACCGGATGGTACAACGTTAGGATCTGCCAGCCATCTGACAAAGTCATAGTCCGGCTGGGAGGCCGATGGGAACCCCACCTCGATTTCGCGAAATCCCATTTGAATGAGCGTGCGAAACATCCTGGCTTTTTTCTCTGGCTCCATGGGAATTACGAGAGCCTGGTTTCCGTCCCGCAGATCTACACTGCAAAATCGCGGAGCCTTCTCTATAATCCGGGAAGGCCAGGTTCGATCCGGCAGGTCCACCGGCCGCACCGAAGCATATTTCTGAGGGACACTGCCCGTTCTCTGGTTATTTATCATAATTCTCCTCTCTTAATTGCAACCATAGCTCCCGGATGCCCGGGCATTCCTCATTTCCGCGCGAAGAAAACCGCTGACAACGGGAGGATCTGAGTCGTGGCTTTCCCCGGGAGAAGGCAGCAGTCAGAAGGCAACTGTCACCGCCGGAGCCGGAACTCAAATCATCGAATAGACGTAGGTTATATGTAATACTTATGCCAGGCGAAGCCCGGCTAGCAGAGAGGATAGCAGTAGAGCAGAAGACACAGCAATACCTGGATTGGATGAATTCCAATCGTAGGAGGCCACAGCTGTTTGCGCTCCATGCATCACATTATCAAGATCGGAATTCCGGGCGGCGGGTCAAGCCCAAAATCCAGAATTCATTATTTATCCGGGAATCTACAGGATGGTAGCAGCCGATACCCGGGAACGCTGCAGGTCTGGAATTTCGGAGGTTTCGGCTAAATTTTACCGAATCCGTAAGAAAACGAATTGTCTATCACGGGATTGACACCAGGATTCGCACCCGATGCTCTACTTTAATGAATGGGGAATTGCCACCCTGGTCTGTACTCTTTATACCCTGGTATTGTTACTCTACTTAATTTCTCTAAAGGACAAACAGCTCTACACCCGGGATCTGACCTTCTTCTTTCTGGGCGCTGTTGGACTGAATGTCGGCTACCTCTGGTCCGCTCTCTTTATTGGTCCTCTGGGTGGAGATCACAGGTTCATTACCGTAGGTATTGTATTTGTTCCTCTGATCTATATGATCCAGTTCGCTCATCATTTTCCCCACAACGAAAAAACCAGAGGTTCCCGAATCTCCTTCTGGATTTCTGTTATCATCGCTCTGGGGCTCATCGGTCACTTCTTCTACAACGCAATCATTACAGATCCTGACTTCGATTTCCAGGGCGAGCTCTTTAATTATCCCCAGGAAATGGGCGCCTGGGTAGCCAGAGGCATGATCCTGATGATGCTCTGGTTTGCCATAGTTCTCTTCATGCGAAGCAGGAAGATGGAGAAAAAAGAGAAACGTGCCGCCCGCCAGCTTCTTCTGGCAATGCTAATCCCCACACTATTGCCGGGCATTGTAAATGTTCTGTATAATGGCGGTCGCATAAGCCACTCAACATTTCAACAGGGCTATGTATTTCTCTCCCTGCTGGGCTACACAGCCATTGTTCTGGTATTCATCAACAACACAGTCGAACGGACCAGCTTCATGACCAAGATTGTCGGGATTTCGCTGGTGACCCTGCTACTTGCGATCCAGGCTCTGTCGGCCTTTTCAGGTCAGCAAACCCATCGCAGTTATGATCGCATACATTCGCTCCAGGGCAAAGCTTATGTTCAGGATGGTATGGATCCGATTACTCCGATTGCATACGCTAAAAAGGCAGATAGTGTCATCCAGGGAAAACTGGTGAAGCGAGGAGATTCAGGGAACTTCACAGCCAGACACTTTCGCCAGATGGAGCCCAAAACTGATAATATCTATCTGGCCTACCTGGTTCCAGGTCAGTATCTGGAAAATGGAAAACGCGAAATTTATGAAATAGGATATAACTATCGGGAGTATCGAAAGTTCATCCACGATTCGATGATAGGAACGGCCATACTTACTTTAACTCTTGTTCTGGCCGTATTGATTCTGTATCCAATCTTCTTCTCTCGAAGCCTGGTAAAACCTCTTCATTCTCTTCTGGATGGTGTGGGCCAGGTGGAAGAAGGAGACTTCGAAGTCAAAATTCCTGTAATGGTGGAAGATGAGATCGGATATCTATCCAGATCGTTTAACAACATGGTGCGAAGTATCCTGGATGCAAGACAGAAGCTTCAGGACTATGCCGAGAACCTGGAAGTCAAAGTAGACGAGCGAACCAGGGAAGTTACCGAGAAGATGCAGCAGATCCATGAGATGAAAGTGCAGCAAGATGGTGACTATTATCTTACTTACCTCATTGGTCGGCCGCTTCAGACCAATCGCAACAAATCGGATCATATTAACACAGAATTCTACGTAGAGCAAAAGAAGAAGTTCGTATTCAAAGAACGCTCCGCGGATCTCGGTGGTGACATCTGCGTTACGGGCAACCTTCGTCTTGGTCCCCAGGCACGACGATATACAGTATTTATGAACGGCGATGCCATGGGTAAATCCATGCAGGGGGCCGGTGGTGCCATTGTTATGGGTACTGCCATGAATAACATCCTGGCCCGGTCCGCAGGCAATGATCGAGTTTTGAACAGCACTCCAGACGAATGGCTTACAGAAATCTTCGATGAACTGCACAACCTGTTTCTTGCCTTCGATGGCTTGATGATGCTTTCAGCCGTGGTAGGTGTCATTGACGAAGAGACCGGAGAAATGAGCTATTTCAATGCAGAACACCCATGGACTGTATTGTATCGCAACGGAGAAGCAAGCTTCATAGAAAAGGAGCTCAATCTTCGCAAGCTGGGATCTCCTTCGGAATTCAAATTCAAGGTTCAGCATTTTCAGCTTCAACCCGGAGATGTGCTGATCGCCGGTTCCGATGGGCGGGACGACGTTGACCTGAGTGGCGGAGCCGAGGTGCGCACCATAAACGAAGATGAGAATCTGTTCTTGAGACATGTGGAAGCTTCCGGAGGCGATTTGCTGGCTATCGTAGACAGAATCCATGGCGCCGGAACCGTTACCGATGACTTGAGCTTACTCAGAGTGGGATTCCATGAAACGGCAGCCACTCGTCTGGAAGGCCCGGTGGCCGATGCCGATGCATTGATGCGTATGGCCCGGGAAGGCCTCCAGGGAAACGATGTGGCCGGGGCTTTGAGAAAACTGGACCAGCTACTGACCATAGATCCAGATCATAGCAATGCGCTTCGATTGAAGGGGCGTATCCTGATGATGGAAGGCAGACATCAGGATGCAATCCAGCCTCTTAGCCAATTGGCAGAACTGGAACCGGAAAACATAGATGCCTGCTTTTCACTGTCGGTCTGCTACAAGCATCTGCGTCAGCATGACGATGCAATTCGCACAGGTGAGAAGGTGGCAGAGGCCCAGCCAGGTAGAATCGCAAACCTGATCAACCTGGCAGACAGTTATCGGGTTACCGGTCAGGTAGAGAAGGCCCGGAGTCTGACCCGGAAAGCGCTGGAACTGGAACCGGAAAATCCATCGGCGAAAAAGCTGGCCGAGCTGATTGGTTAACTTGATCGCCTATGGATAGTCGGATCGGGCTGGAAAACGATCCGCTAGGCAGGTTCCGCATGGATCGTCCGGCCCGGCCCAAAAAGGGGCCCCGTTCCTGCAGATAAATAGTCCAGGAAATCGGAGTCCGGAAGGGGGGCAGAAAACAGATAGCCCTGCCAGCCAGAAACGGAGATCAGGCTTTCCACCTGGTCCAGGGTAATCTGGTCTTCAATTCCTTCCACTATCACAGATAAGTTCAACTGACTTGCCATGCTGCCAATGGCAGATAGGACAGCCTTACTGCTAAGACTCTGGTCAAGGTTTTGAACAAAAATTCGATCCACCTTGATTGTATCCAGTGGAAAGCGATCCAGATAGGACAATGAGGAATAACCGGTTCCAAAATCATCCAGAGCAATAGAGACCCCATGGCGATGGAGCTTCTGCAAGTTACTCACAACCGCTTCGCTTTCGCCCGCAAACGCTGATTCGGTTACTTCTACCTTGAGGATGTTCGCGGAAAGCCCAAACCCCAGCCAGATTTCCAGTAGCTTCTCAGCGAAAGAGCCGAGCTGTAGTTGTCTGGCAGCCACGTTCAGTGAGTAAAACTGAAGCTCAGCTCCCGTTTCGGAAACTCTCCCGGCAAAAGTGGCCAGCAAGCGTGCACAGTGAAAGCCAACTTCAATAATTAAGTCATCCCTCTCCACAGTCTGAATAAAAGCCGCAGGTCCCAGAATCTGGTCATCGTCCAGTCTCCATCGAATCAGCGCTTCGCAACCTATGACTTTCTTTTGGTCTCGGGCATGGATAGGTTGATAGAACAGAATGAGTTTCTCATTCTGGAGAGCTGCTTGGACTTCATTGAGGATACGAAACTCCGTAGTATTCTCCTGGGCAGACTTTTCCAGTATAGTCCATCGGGCGCTATTGTCTCTACCCAGGGATTCAAGCGCACGGCGACACTGCTTGAAGGAATCCTCAAGGCTTGTGGCCACATTGTCACCAGCCATCGGGGCCGCTGCAGCTCGAACTCGGAAAGGAATACTGCTGGTACCAACAGGCACGGGTGAATCGCAAAGTTCCATTAAACCTACCATAAAGGCTGGAATCCAGGAAAAGGAATTTCCTTCCACAGACGGATTAGCCGCTCCCTGTCCGAAAAACATTTCGCTATCGTGAAGTATAAATGCCAGGTGTATATCGTCTACCCTTGCGTTTAGAGACCCATGTGGTAGGTGACCTTCGATCCTTTCGGCCAGACCTTTAAGGGCAAGCTCTGCCATTGAGTATCCCTCTGCATTTTCGATCTTTCGATAATTCTCCAGAACCAGCAATACGTAGCAGCTATTTGCCTGCGCACTCCGATGAGTCATCTCTTCGCGAAGCCCGGCTCGGTTTAACCACTCAGTGGTAGTATCCTTATGACTGAGGTTTCGAATCAAAACTTCTGCTTCTCGTCGCCACTCCAGCTCCCGACGCAACGATTGGGTCCTTCGCTCCACCCTTCGCGTGAGCATGGTTTTCCATATGGCCAGAGCCTTCCGTGACTGATCCTTTCGGGAGGCCAGCAGATTGACGATAGAAATGGAAAGCACAACGAAGATTAGATAGGCATAGGTGACAATTGCTGTTGAGTTTTCATCGCCGGCAACGAGCGGAGATAATCCTCGCGCCGAAAGTAGAGTAACCATCCAACCATGAACGATGAGAACCAGCGATACCCAGATCGCATTGAAGTATACTGCCAGAACCAGTAAAATGGGCATGGTTAGCATCAGTACCAGAGTGCTAAAGAAACCAGGAACACCGTCCTGAATCCATACGATTCCCGGAACAACGCTCACAGCCAGAACCAGAAGCAATGACCAGGGTCTCTCCAATTCCAGATCCCCGCTACGACCGAGCAGAAGAACACTAAAGAATCGACCTACCAGGAGAATGGAGGTGGCCTGGCTCATGGAGTTCAATATAGATCGGTAAACCCAGAACATTCCTCCGGCTTGCCTGGAAAACCACCAGTGCACTGGCAGATTCGCGGCCAGGTGAACCACCAGGAACAAAAAGAAAACCCTCAAAAGGATGGCCGGATCTTCGAAGCCACGGTACCCTCTCCAGCGCCTGAGAAACCAGGCGACGAATAATGTGGGCCCCATGAGGATAACAAGAAACATTGTGGCCAGAGCCCATGGATAATGGAAGTTTAATTGCCACAAAATAATTCCATGACGGACTATGTGGATCAATGCGAGAACAGGGAGGATTCGAGGACGGCAGAGGTAGGCGCATGCGAAGAGAAAACCAGTGAACGAGGGGAGATAGAGCGAGCGACCAGGGTCATAGTTCACCCCGATCAAGTTCAACTCTACTGTAATGACCCCCAGTAAGGTCAGCGCGATCCAGCTTCGCGAAGTGTTAAGATTTCGGATGTCGGAGAAAGACATCACGCGATTTCCTCAGGAATTACTCAGCTCTTTCAGATTGGTGACTTGCCTGGAAATATCTTCGATTCCGCTTATCAGTCCCCGGGATGCCTCATTGATCTCTGTAATTTCTCGATCCAGGCTTTCCATAGTCTTGGCCAGTTCCTTTTGACCGTCGATCTGTTCTCGCGAACCATTCAGCACATCTGCAGCCTTGCCACGTTGCACTTCCAGCTCCTTAATAAAGCTTTCAAGAATGGATGCTTGTTGTTCCAGTAGACCTGTAGTTTTTTCTACTTGCTGATTGGTCAGTCTGGTTCTATCGCGCTGGGTAGCAGTTTGCTTCACTGCCTCGTCGGATTGCTTTCTGGCCGAATCAATGGTGCTGATAGATTCGGAAACGATATTCGCAATTTGACGCACATTCTGACCGGTATACTCAGCCAGTTTGCTTACTTCATCGGCAACAACAGCGAATCCACGGCCGGAGTCTCCTGCCCTGGCGGCTTCAATGGCTGCATTCAGCGAAAGTAGATTCGTTTTTTCTGCGATCTCAGTCATGATTCCTGTTATCTTGCTAACGCTGGCGAACGCCTCCTCAAGGCTGCTCAGCGTTTCTGTAGTGCCTTCTACAGTGGCCTGCACTGTCTCCATGCTGGACAGGGCATCTCCTGCACTTGCGATAAGATTCTGATTGGAGTCTGTGATAGAAGAAATTACTTTCTTCAGTTCTGCACTCTGCCCTGCCATCTGTTCGATGCCTTTAGATTGGCCTTGCACAGTTTCCGATGTCTGAGCTGAACTGGCCGTAAGCTCCTCCGTTACTGCATTGGCCTCTTCCAGTGCTGCTGCCTGGGTTTCAATGCGCCCCGTCGTATCTTGAATGAACGTTTGAAATTGATGCGTAGCCCGATCCAATTCCACAGCATATTCTGCCATCTTGGATTTCTGTCCCTGTAGAGATTCCACCAGAGCTTGATTCTCACGAGCTCCTTCCGCTGCGATTTCAGAAAGCCGCTTCTGAATGCGAATTCCGGCAGATACAATGCCTCCAACAACCACGATGAATACATTGGCCGAAATAAATGGTGCCAGCCCGATGACTTCATCTTTCAGATCATTCTGATGTCCAAATTCCACGCCTGACAGATGTACCAGAAAAACGGCACTGCCGAATAGCAGAGCCCCGTACAGAGACAGCAAGAATGTTAGTTTTGCTGAGCCTACCAGAGCAGAGGAAACCAGAAAAATGAGAAATACTGCGTACAGGTTTCGATCCACCGCAAGGACAAAGCCACGCTCCGTTCCATCCTGAGTGCCGGCAATCATGACCAGGCCAACAATAGTCATGTCCATGACTGCAGCGATTCTAACGAAGGCACCGGGAGTCCTGTTCCCTCGCATCAAGAAGATACCGGTTCCTCCCAGCGCGATGAGAATTCCGACTGCAACAATTTCTGACTGAATCAAATAGGTATTCAGGTTCTCTGCATCAAGAGAGCCTACTACGGATAGTGTAAATAGAAACCCCAGGCCCAGCCTGATGTAATTGGCCAGCCGAAAACCGCTGGCCACAACAGAATGATGATTCATTTTTTCCGGCATAGAGTCCGGATCGAATCAGGATCTTCGCGCCCAGTCAAATCCTATTCCCGACTGCATTGCTTTTTTCTAAATTTTAGTTTTAAATGAGGGAACCTTTGTATGCCACATAACAATTGAACTACCGATCCAATCCATTGAGCATCTCATTTATCCGTGCCAGGCCGCAAAAATCTTCTTCCCCAAAGCCCCGATTCATTCCGGCTTCGTAAACTCCCTTGATGGCAGACGCTACAGGAAGCGCAACATTGTACTGGAGTGCAAGGCACATCGCATGATTCACATCTTTATTCATGTTCTTGAGCGCAAAATGCTCTTCGTAGTTGCCCGAGTACAAAAAGGGCAACTTAAAATCAGAGAGTCCGGATCTTGCTGCTGAGTTTCGAATCACTGCATCGTAAACTTCTGAATCCACTCCCAACTTCCGGGACAGTATCCATCCCTCCGTCAGGGCCTGCATCATAGAGGCCTGGGTTAGATTCAAGGCGATCTTCACTTTCTGTCCATGACCTACAGGGCCAGAGTGGATTACCATCTTGCCGCAAGTATCAAAGAAGAATTTCTGTGCCTCCAGCGACTCCTTACTTCCTCCGACCATAAACAGGATTTCTCCAGTCAGGGCTGCATTTTTGCTACCGGTCATGGGAGCATCCATGAATTCGATGCCCTGACTGCTGCAGGCCTCATGCAATTGCTCGGTGAACTCCGGAGACGTTGTGCCGGTATCGATCAAAGTAATACGTTCGCCATCCTGCACTCGGTTCACGAGATCTTGATACAGGCCGCCTTCGAAAACGACCGATCGAAGCACCTCGTCGGTAGTAAGACAAATTACTACGGTCCTGGTGGTTCGGGCGGCTTCCACCGGATCCGAACTGCAATGAATACCTGCATCGGCCAGATCGGTGAGGCTGGCCGGATTTCTGGAATAAACGTGGACCCGGGCACCCGCTTTATTGAGATTCTGCGCCAGACCTCGACCCATTACTCCGGCCCCTATTATAGAAAAGCTTTCCTGAGACATGGGCGCAATCTGACATCCGCCGGAAAAACGGAAAGTACTTTGAAGCCTGACAACATCTATCATTCTGGGCGCGTGGAAGCCATGCAAAGAGAGGATCTTCTGGAGAAACTAAAGCAGTTTCTCGAAGTTCATGCGAAAGCTAAAATCCTCTCCGCCGATCCTGGCACCCTGACAATGTATGTGCTGCATAGCAAGACCCAGGACAAGACCACAAAGCAGAAAATGATTAACTACAAACTTCTGCGCCTCAAAGAAATTCTGCTGGATCAAAAGGAACTGAGCACCAAGGATCGCTATGTGTGCGAATTTCTCCTGGAAGAACTCTACAAGTACTATAAAGAGCTCAAATGACGGCCGTTCTAAGCGTTGAAAACCTTTCCATTGGAATCGGTGCCACTGGCATCACCGATAATGTTAGCTTTACCCTGGAGCCGGGACAGATCTACGGAATCGTAGGTGAGTCTGGCTGCGGAAAAACCATTACTGCACTTTCCTGCCTGGGTATGCTTCCGGAACCAGGGGGACGATTGCTAAATGGCAGAATTCTGTTCAAAGGCGAAGATATCTACAGCGCTTCGCCGGAACGTCTACGCCAGATTCGCGGCGCAGAAATCAGTATGATTTTTCAGGAGCCCACCAGCGCACTGAATCCGCTACTAACCATTCGCAAACAGCTGGTAGAACTATTTGAGTTCCATGAATTCAGTGGAGATCCGGAAGCCAGAATGGATCAGGTTCTGCGCCG
This sequence comes from Spirochaetaceae bacterium, assembly GCA_002729885.1. Taxonomy (GTDB): domain Bacteria; phylum Spirochaetota; class Leptospiria; order Leptospirales; family Leptonemataceae; genus UBA3465. The sequence goes on along the minus strand of PBUB01000021.1, from coordinate 554,616 downwards.
AGTGGGTTTTTCAGACCCCGAGAGAATTCTGGCCTCCTATCCGCATCAGCTTTCCGGAGGAATGCTTCAACGTGTGGTCATATCCCTGGCATTACTTCTTCATCCATCCTTAATTATTGCAGATGAACCCACCACCGCTCTGGATGTAACCGTGCAGGCTCAGATTATGGAACTTCTGGTGGAACTCCAGAAAGAAGAAGGATGCGCTGTTCTTTTGATCACCCATAACATCGGTCTTATCGCACAATACGCAGATCGAGTAGGAGTGATGTATGCAGGCCACTTGATCGAAGAAAGAGATGTTTCTTCCTTCCTGCGCAATCCCTATCATCCCTATAGCCAGGGACTGATGGCTGCACTTCCGGATGTAGACGAACGAAAAGAGCTCAGACCAATTGCCGGTCAGGTACCGTCTGTTGGCCACTTTCCGGAAGGATGTCGCTTTCGCCCTCGATGCAGCAAAGCGTTTGATCCCTGCGATCGCACTGTACCTACGTTTCAGCCGGAACCGGATCAGAAGGTCTGTTGCTATCTGTACCAGGAGGCTGTGGTATGAGCCTTCTAAAAGTACAGGATTTACAGACTCATTTTCCCATTACAGGCGGATTGTTTCGCAAGACCATTGGCTGGGTAAAGGCCGTCGATGGCGTTACTCTGACTGTGGAAGAAGGAGAAGTTCTGGCTGTAGTAGGTGAATCAGGATGCGGCAAGAGTACACTGGGAAATAGCATTCTGGGACTTACACTTCCTACAGCCGGGCGATTATTCCTGGAAGGAAAGGAAGTAGACATCAAGAATGCACGCTCCTGGAAGCCCTTTCGAAGCGACTTTCAAATCATTTTTCAGGACCCCTACTCTTCCCTGAATCCACGCCATACAATTTTTGAAATCTTGAGCGAGCCCATGCGTATTCATGGTATCTGCACCAGAGCCAATGCGCGCGAAAAGGTAGCAGAACTGCTGGATCTCGTGGGACTGCCAGAAAGCGCCATGGATCGCTTTCCCCATGCCTTCTCGGGAGGACAACGCCAGCGAATTGGAATTGCCCGGGCGGTGGGGCTACGACCCAGGTTGATTGTATGCGATGAGGTTACCAGTGCACTGGATGTTTCCGTGCAGGCCCAGATCATACAGCTGCTATTAAAGCTTAAAGCAGAACTGAAGCTATCCTTGCTCTTTATTACCCATGATCTATCTCTTGTGCGAAACATGAGCGATAGAGTCTGTGTTATGTATGGCGGGCGAATCATGGAAGTGGCTTCCACCGAGGATTTGTTCAAAACTCCAGCGCATCCCTATACCCGAGCTCTGATGGATGCGATTCCTTCGCTACATCCGGACCGTCGGCCTCGATTGCTGGGAGGCGAGGTTCCGTCCCCTTCCCGATTACCATCCGGCTGTGTATTCCATCCCAGATGCCCCAAAGCGCAAAATGAATGCTCACAAAGCATTCCGCCGTTGGAAACAGAAGGATCCCGATCGGTAGCCTGCTTCTTCCCTGAAAAAAATTGAACTTCGCCATCCGTTCAGCCCCGGATATATGGTGCCCATTTTCAGTTTCAGGTGTTAACCTGAATCCCGGGAATGCCTCTATTAACAGGGGGAGAGAAATGCCGATAATGAACAATGGAGAAAGTCCAGAAATGAGAAAACGCCATGCCCGCATCCGATTGTTCATCCTTGCACTGGTATTTTTGATACCGGCAGCAGTGGTCATCGCCTATAGTCCGGAGGAGGACACCACCGAGGTAAACCATCGCAGAATCACTGTGTATGATGGAGGCGGCATCGTCCAGCTGGCCCAGCAGTATCTGGGGGTTCCTTACAGACCGGGCGGAAATTCCCCTTCCGGATTTGATTGCTCCGGACTTACAAGCTTCGTCTACCGGGAAGCCGGATACTCCATTCCTCGTTCCGCATCCAGCCAGTACAATGCTCTCAGACCGGTTCGAGTACCGGAGGCAGGAGATCTGGTTTTCTTTCGCACCGATGGAAGCTCCATTTCGCACGTCGGAATCTATCTGGGTAATTACAGATTCATCCATGCGCCCTCCAGTGGAAAAACGGTAAGCATTGCAGATCTGCGATTGAAATACTGGAAGAACAGCTATGCCGGGGCCAGAACCATCTTCCAGCCCGGGGAATGATTCCCTTTATAATTGATTTTTCGGATTTCCTTTTCTCGCAAAAAGATTTGCCCGCAGAGCAGGGCCCGGCCATCCCGTAGGTATGGTTCAAGAGAAGCTGAAAGAGCTGGGTCTGGAAATTCCGGTAGTGAATCCTCCGGTAGCATCCTACGTTCCGGCAAAGAGATCCGGCAATCTGGTATATATCAGCGGTCAGCTTCCTGTGCGAGACGGTAAGCTCATTCTCATGGGTCAGCTCAAGTCGGATGACGATGTGGAACCGGCCCAGGCGGCCATGGCTCAGTGTTTTCTCAACGGACTGGCCGCTCTTACCACGGTAGCAGATCTGGAAAGCATTCAACAACTTGTTAGACTGGGAGCCTTTGTATCATCCGCTCCCGATTTTCATGGGCACCATATTGTTGCCAACGGTGCATCCAACCTGGCACAGCAAATCCTGGGCGATGCAGGCATACATAGCCGGGCGGCAGTTGGTGTAAGCGCATTACCACTGAATGCAGCGGTGGAACTGGAAATGCTATTTGAGGTCCGATAGTCCGCAAGCGAGGGCGATTCCGCTCCTCGAGCTTGGATAAGAAAATAGAAGAATCGACGAAAGCATGAGCCAGGTAATTCAAAGTATCATTACTCTTCTGTGGAAGACTCCCGTAGCATTTCTCAGGGGTTGGTGGCAGATAATCAAACGCCTATTTGTTAATGCTCTGGAATTCAGCAAATCACTTGGTACAGCCTGGCTTTTACTTATCCTTTCTCTGGCAGTCATTGCAGTGGCCGGCTGGCCCTGGTTCAGCTATCAGATTCAATTTGAGCAAATAGAGTTCTACGGCGTTCGATCCCGTTTCTGGACTTTTTTCACTTCCGCAGGCTTTCTGGGATTAATTGTATCTCTGATCCAGTTTCCTCATCGAAGAAGTCTCTTCTGGGGACTTTCCGTGGCCGCCCTAATCGCCTGGATCCTGGGGTTAATCTGGCCAGGACTGGTTCATTTCACCTTTCATCCAGATACCAGCTATGAAATACTAATGGCGTTCTGGATATACCCGGGAGTACTCCTGGCCGCAGTAGCCGCTTCATTGTTGCTTCCCGCTGCAGCCGGATGGGACATTGCCCGGGCCTATCAGAACTTGAACCGGCATCCTGATTCTCCTCTTCCCGATCGAGCTCGCTAAGGAACCTTCAGGGCCCGGCTTTAAAAAGCGGGAGCCAGGGAATCCATATACCTCACTAAAGCGCCCCGAAAAGCGGGATTATGCTTTGAGCATTACTTGCCATCCAGAGCTAACTCTGTTAGAAAAGCTCCGTGAGCGAGAATCAGAATACTTCCGCGCCGGACCGCGGGGAAGGAAGCGGACTATTCGATGCCATGGCACCGGATGTGGCCCTCAAAACTCTGAGCAATCTTCAGCTGGAAGATTCTCGAATCATGGCCCCTCTGAAGAATCGTTCAAGGCTGGCCAACCAGATCTACGACCTGGTGCAAAGCTTTCTTACTGGTGCCCGGTCTTCTAAAGATGTATACTATCCATCCCTGGCAGACATCTACGGTGATCTGCAAATGCATAAACGGGCCATTTCTGACAAATCGCCCATGCCGTCCGAAGCCGAGCTCCTTAGAACAGTATGCCTGATGTCAGTGCAATCCCCTCCTTTCTTACATATCCTCAGAGAACTTAAAACAAACGCTACTTCACCGGATCAATTCATCACACGTCTGGTCGCTCCCACAGAGAAACATCCGGATAAAGTTGCCGTGGCCTACCGTTCCACCACCAGGAATAACCTGGTCTACATTAAAGGTCTGATTCGCGATCTGGATCCTGCACTACCCGGCGGTCCTGCATTTCATAAGATTCAGGATGCAAATCCCCGAGCCGGGCGAGTGGAAACCATTCTGGGAAAGCTCTTCATCTCCTCCATGGCCGGAGACGAAACAGGCCAGAAAACAGAAGAAGGAGAGGACGATCAAAGCGATGAACTGACGTTGAAGCGAGTGAATCAGTCCCTGCGAATTAAGCTGTTTCGTCCGCTGATCATGGATCTGCTTCGAGAAAAAATAATTTTCAGTCTTTCCTGTCAGGATCTTCGCAATCAAACCGGCCAGAAAATCCCGGACATCGTACTCTTTAACATACTGGAAAACATCAAGCACCGGTTCTCTCGCCTGGTGGAAATCCTTACCCACAGCGCCGTCCAGGACATGGTGGACCAACAGACGAAACATCAGATGCATCGTTTTCAGCAGAGTGGCCATACGGAGGATGCAGGCGAAACAGCGGCTCATTATATTCTGGAGAATGCACGAAACTCAGATACCATACCGGCCTATCTTATTGAAATCGCCGCAGAAGCGGTGCGTCTGCGCCAGTGGTATGATGAAAAGGCCCGGGAAAACAAGAAAGACCAGCAGAAACAGGAACTACAGGTTATTCTACAGAAGCTGAAAAACCATAAGGGAATCTTCCGCGCAAAGAACGGTCGAAAGATTCATATCGAAGAAAAATATCTGAGTCTCTTTTTGAACGAAAACAATAGTCCTGTGCTGGTAGCGGCTGACCCTCCGCTGGCGCGAAGCGGTACCAGAGAGCCTGCGGACTATGAAACTATATATCTACTCTTTAAGGATCGAGCCATTACCGGGCAGGCCATTCAGACCGCTCTGGAAGCCTACAATAAGACTCAGGACACTTTTCTGATTGGTATTCTCCAGGAAATGCTTCAGATCAATTCCAGGCCGGATAGCGAATTAAAGCAATTTGTCCCTCCTGCCTATCTGGAACAGCTTCGCGAAGCGATAAGAGATTCTTACAAGAGCTATCTTTCCCCGTTTGAACGGTTCTGGCTCGCCATTACTGGAAAACGCATTAGCGATGCAAAAATCTCCAGGATTCAAAAACGCCTGGAGATGGAACGAGGGGAAAAAGAAAGATCCCATTCAGAAAAGAAGAGCAAAGCCAGAACACAACAGGCCCGAAAAGACGTTAAGACACTGGCTCGTCAGCGCAGCTCCAGCGAAGGCTCCGCACTTTCTGAACTGGCCACCGAAAAGGAGTCCACTGCTGGTTTTGATCATGCCGCCCAGGAGGTGCTGAATTATTTACTAACCCAGGTAAACTCTATGTGGGATAAGAATTTCTATCCGGACCGGGATCAGGTACTTCGTCTTGCAAGTAACGATCAAAAGGAAATCGCACAGAAGGTTCTGGGCCTGGTGGATGCAGGAGCTCAGTCCACTGCTTCCATGATGCGAATCGCTGTTCCAGGAAAAGGATATATCTATGCTGGCCATGACTATGTGCACGGCCATAAAAAGGAACTGATTCAAAGATTTAAGAGCAAACTGGATCAGGCATCCGGCGTTCAGGTAGGGGGTGGCACCACCATTCAGCTGAACACGAAGGAAGAGGATAAGCATTTTTTTCGTGCCATACTCCAGTATTTGAATCATTTACCGGATCAGTGAGAGCTGATGCTTTCGCACTCAGCCCTGGTTCTGAACTGATCCAGAGGCCCGCTTCCAGATGAATCCTGAGCCGACTCTATGTCTTCCGCCCCGGTTTCCGGTAGATTCATGGTTTTTCCCTGTCAGCTCGCAACCCTTCCGGGCACGGCCTCCCAGTGCATAATTTCCTCTCGTTCAGACCTGATCGCTGCCGATTCCCTTCCGGGCTTTGCAAGACCGGTGTCTCGGGAACGAATATAGACTCCGCTGAGTCAACTTTTTAGAGCGTGAGCCAGATCATTCCAGAGATAGATTTTAAAATGCTCATCTCCAGGCTTGCGCGCCAGATGGCATAGCCCGGTATTTCCCATGCTGATTCGCAGCGAAAATTCCGGAGGCATTCCGGTTAATGCAGCAGCCAGCGCGCGAATGAAATTTCCGTGGGATACAATAACCACCCGGCGAGACTCTGCAGAGGGAGACAGAATTCGATCCTTCAATTTTTTTCCTCGCTCGATTAGATCCGCCACGCTTTCGCCGCGAGGATATCTCTGATAGGGATCTCTGTGCAGATTCTCCAGAAGCTGCGAATCCAGATCAAAGCGAATCTTTCCTTCGGCATCCCCGCAGTGGATTTCTCTAAGATCATTTTCCACGGTCTCCTCTGGCAAATCCGACCGGTTCAGAAATTCCCGAATAATAGCCGAAGATTGTCTGGCCCGGCCCTGAGGAGATACAAACCAGCTGTGAACCTCCCGTCCCTGGAATCGCTTTTGAAGGCTTTTTCCCAGTTCTTCGCACTGATTCTGTCCCTTTTCAGACAGCGCGGAATCCAGCGTCCCCTGAATCCTGTGCTCACTATTGTAGATTGTTTCTCCGTGTCGGATAAGATACACATCCAGCATGCCGGCAGGATTGAACGGAGCCGCACCTGGCAAAGGATTTTTAGTTGCTGAGCGGATGTGCCGGAGCTTCCTTGCTGTATGCCCTACTACGATTACAAATGCGATGATTGCCAGAGTACTGTAGAAGTAAAATTGAGTCTGGCCCAGAAGGAAAGCGGAGTGGAAGTGGAATGCCCGGAATGCCACTCCAGAAATACCCACCAGCTGTTTGCAGCTGTAGCTGTAGGCTCCGCCGATCGCTTGCCGGAACGATCTTTTGAAAGCAAGGGCCCCTGCGGCTCTGCCTGTGGTTGCTTCCCTCAAAACTGAATCTGTGCAGTCCCTGGAAAACAGGATTCAGAGAATCATCCCTGCCATGCAGCAAAGCGCCGAGCGCTTGCGCCAGTTGCAGCATGGCGATTTACAGGTTTCCTCAAAAAGTAATCCCAGAGATCTGGTGACCAGAGCGGATCGGGAGAGTGAAGAGTTACTGATTGCCGCTATTCAAAGCGATTTCCCCCAGGACTCCATTCTGGCCGAGGAGTCCGGCGCCACGGCTGCCATAAGTCACAATACATCGGAAAACCACGGATCCCGATCCGAAGGTAAAGAAGTGTCAAACATGGGTTTCGCAGGATCTGAGGATTCAGAGAAAGGAACACCTGCTGCGAAAAATACATCCCCTGGAGAATCCCGGTATCAGTGGGTGCTGGACCCGCTGGACGGAACCGTAAACTACACCCACGGCAGTCCTCAATATGCGATTTCGGCTGGCCTAATGGAACAGGATCAATGCGTGGCCGGGGCGATATTGCATCCGGCTACTGGCGATCTCTATACGGCTATCGCCGGGAAAGGGGCTTTCAAGAATGGAAAGCCTATCCATGTTTCTTCCAGAGATCCGCTTTCGCAGTGCCTGGTAGTTACGGGATTTCCGTACAGCAGGCAGGAGTTTCTGGAAACTCTATTAACTGGAATCAAACTAACCTTGCAGAACGCAAGAGGCTTGCGACGCACCGGAGCCTGCTGTGTAGATCTGACATATCTGGCCGAGGGAATCTTCGACGCACATTATGAATTCTTCCTCAAGCCCTGGGATACGGCGGCGGCCACCTGCATCGTTCGCGAAGCAGGTGGATCGGTGACCAATCTGGCCGGGGATGAATATGTACCTGGAATGACTCTGCTCCTTGCCAGCAATGGCTCCATCCAGAATGAACTGAGAGAAGTGCTCAAGCCTTTGCAGGAGCTGATGCCGGACTCCACTCTCTAATCCCTGCTAATCCGCTCGATTGCAGCAGGCCGAAACCGGTCAGGATTTCCCCGGCCCTGCTCTACCCGGGCCGAGCCCCTGACTCTGAGAGGCAAATTTGAACTGTAGCAGGAATTAACTGGATTTTGAAAGTTGCCAGCCAGGCCGGCGGATGCTCCCTGGTTCTACGGACAGGAATCGTGAGCCAGTGGATATTTAAAATCTTTCAATTCATCTTGCCCCAATTCGGCGGAGCCTCCAGGAATCTCATCTATACCTCCATCATTCTCATTGCTTCGAATCTGATGGTCATTGCAGGAACCCTGTTATTTCAATGGGATGCCTGGCAGCTAATGTATCTTTTCTGGTTCGAAAGTGTATGCATTGGACTGATTCATCTAATACGGTTTCTGCTTTCTGCATTCTCTCCCAACCCGGAAATCAAAAATCCCATTCGCATGGCTTCAATGCTTTTTATGGCGGTGTTTTTCCTGATTCACTTTAATGGCTTCAATGCAGGACATCTTGTTTTTCTGGTAGTGCTTTCAACGATCTTCGGCTACGGACGCAGCTCCGGATTTACAGATACGCTGGCCCAGTGGAATGGACTCTCCCCTGACTCCACGTCTCTGGAGATTGCAGAGCCTTTCCAGGTTGCGATATTGGCAGTAATTCTTCTGGGGCATTTGAATTCGCTGGTAGTTCACGATCTTATCAAAAAGGAATATAGAGAAATACCGGACAACAAGCTGATGATGCTTCCCTATCCGCGAATCATCGTGATGCATGTGACTATACTGTTGGGCGCGGCGCTTTACATTGGAATACTTGCCGCCACCGGAATGAAAACCGCAGGCCTGGTATTTCTGTGTGTATTCATAGGTTTAAAGATGTTTATCGACATCAAGACTCATTTAGAGCAACACCGGCAGCGCGAAAAGAATCAAGAGCAGGGTGCGACCTCCTGACAAGCTGGCGGCCTCCATAACTTTCCCGGCTTGGATCCCGTCAGTCTATTGAATCACCGAATCCGCCACATTACTGACGCACCCAGTTAGCCGCGGTCAGCCGAAGATTCCCGGCCCCGGGGTCCGCGGGCCCCGATAAGAAAAATCAGCTTTCCGAAATGCGTCGCCTCTTCATGAACCAGATAAATCAATTAATCAGATTGAACCGAAATCGAAAGGCTAGATACTCGGCCGGATTGTCAGAATTCAGGTCCACGTAGCAGACTTGATAGTTGGCTCCTGTGGGACAGCTGGCTGTGCCTCCAATATCGCATCCGGCCTTCTGGCATTTCTTTCTATTCTCCCAGTCATCCTCGCCTCTGTATTTGCAGTAATGCTTGCAGTTCGCAGAGCTTCCTGGCTTGCAGATGTAGCAGCCATCGGCCTGAAGCTGGACCGGAGCCAGTAGAAATCCGGCAATACCAAGAATCAGAGAAAGACAGAGCTTCGCATAGGGCAGGCGTACTAGCATACTCTGGATTAGACGCGGACCATGAAAAGGCTCAATCGTTTTTTTCCAGCTCCGCAAGGATTTGTGCATGTCCAATGCTCTTTCTCTTTGCTGGATCCACGAATCCATACCAGTAAACCAGACCGGTTAGAGTTAGAGCCAATCCAAGCAGCGATGGCACCAGGGCATCCACCAGGGTATAGAACAGGAAGGCCAGCTGTAGAAGCATAACCAGGCCCAACACGGCAGACAGATAGGGCACTCTAAAGGGCCTGGGCAGATCCGGAAGCTTCTGGCGTAAGACAGCTACAGAAGCCAGGGTGAGAATATTGAAGATTGTACTTGTAAAAGAAAAAAAATCGATGATGGTTTCATAGAGAGTATCCCTGGTGGGATCAGAATTAAAAAGCTCACCCACAACAGCCATGGAAAGCAAGCAGCTGGCCCAGAATCCCTGAAATATCAGGGCCCGGTTGGGAGTTCTGTAGGTTGGGCTGAGGTTACCCAGGAAGCGAAAGAAGAGACCGTCCCGGGCCATTGCATGCCATGTTCTACTCTTTACCAGCACCTGCGAAGATACGTTTCCAAATGTTGAAATCATGATTGCCAGGCCTACAAGCACCGCGCCCACAACACCCACGGCATTGGTCATCGACTGCACGGCCACAGCCTTGTTTTCCACCATTTCCTGAGGCGAAAGCTGCGCAAGATAGGCAGTGTTCACCAGTAGATAGAGAACCATCACCGTGCCAATCCCCAGAAACAGGGAACGAGGCAGATTCTTCTCCGGTTGTTTCACTTCTTCGGCAACATATGTTGCCCCTTCCCAGCCACTGTATGCGAAAAAGCTGTATCTTAACGCTGCAAACAATGCGGCCAGGCTTCCGGCCTCCGGTGCATTGGGATCCGGATTGGAAACTACCTGCATACCAAAATGCGAAAAGTCCGGTGAAGAACCGAAGCATGCTGCAGCAATGACCAGGAGTGCGCCAATCTTTATTACACTGAATATATCCTGAATCACTCCGCTCAGAAAAACTCCAAAGCAGTTGGCCATGGTCAGAAGCCAGATCAGAATAAAGGCAATACTTCCTCGCAGAATTAACGATGAGCTCACCGTTAGATCTGCCAGCAGCTCGGGCTGCATTTGAGCAACCAGGCCCAGACCATACGAAGAGAATACAAGGGCAACAGCAACGATGGATGCAGTTTCTGAAACAAAGAACATGGCCCATCCGCGCAGGAAGGCCACCATGGGATGATAGGCTAGACGCAGATAAACGTAGGGACCACCGGACCTCGGCACCATGGCCACCAGTTCTGCGAAGAGCAGAGCGGATAGAATGGTAATGATTCCGCCAACAATCCATGCCCCGTAGAACATGGAAACCACTCCCACGCAGGCCATGATAGGCGCTGGTGTGCGAAAAATCCCGGAACCGATAATTCGGCCCACAACGATGGAAAGGGTTTCGCTTAAACCTAGCTTTCGCTCATAGCCAGAGGCCATCAAGCGTTAACCCGGGCTTCAAAGACAGGTCGAACCCAGTTTCTAGTTTCCGGATCTCTGCCTATTACAGATTGACGAAAGCGATCCCGAAGTCTGCGGGTCAATGGACCAATCTGACCATTGGCGATTATTCTACGATCCACTTCTTCAATCCAGGCTACCTGGGCTCCGGTTCCACAGAAGAATAGTTCATCTGCAATGTAGAGCTCCGTTCGAGCGATGTCGCGCTCAAGCACCGTCATCCCTTCCATGCGAGCCAGTTCTATTATGCTTCTTCGAGTAATTCCTTCCAGCACCGATGCTGCTACCGGCGGAGTAATCAATACACCATCCCGTACCATAAAGATGTTTTCTGCGCTTCCTTCGCTTACAAAACCGCGGGAATCCAGAAAGATAGCTTCGTCAAAACCGTGCTGCACTGCTTCCGACTTCGCCAGAGCAGAGTTCGCATAGCCACCGGATACTTTGGCTCTTGTAGGAATGATATTTTCGTCGATTCTACGCCAGCTGGAAACCACAGTTCGCATTCCACGGCTTGTATCCAGGTAATCATCCAGTACCAGAGAATACATGGCAAAATCATCACTTACGTCATGCAGTCTGGGACTGAGCTGCAGCGCATCCTTATAGATAAAGGGTCGATAGTATACATTGCATCGATAATTATTACGTCGGGTAATCTCCAGAGCCACTTCCACCATTTTTGATTCGCTCAAAGGCGGCACCATTTGCATGATATGGGCGCTTCTGTGCAGGCGCCTCATATGATCTTCCGGTCGAAACAGATAGACATTGTCGGACTCGGCATCGTAGTAGCCTCGAAGTCCTCCGAAGACCATGGTTCCATACTGAAGTGCATGAGTCATAATATTCACGTTGCACTCTTTCAGGGGCTTATATTCGCCTTGATGATAGGCTATGGATTCAGGAGCGTAGCTCATAGCAATGCCTCCGAAAGTTCTACCAATTCAGCCGGTGTCCAGCACTAAATCCGGTATCTACCTGCACTTCCCGTACTGCCTGCAGAAATGCCACTACTGCGATTTCTATTCGGTGGGACTGGATGAGCTGGGCTCAGTGGATTTCTCTGCCAGACTGGATCAATATGAACAGGCACTACTTCGGGAGCTGGAAGTTAGAAGCCAGGATCCTCAATTTGCCAGTCAGAACTACGACACTGTATATTTTGGAGGAGGCACATCTTCGCTCATGCCCCCGGAAATGATCCATCGGATTCTGGAGGCACTCAAAGGAGCGCTTTCCATTGATACAGAGTCAGAAATCACCCTGGAGGGAAATCCGGAAAACCTGGTCCCCGATTATCTACAGCCTCTGCACGAACTGGGCATCAACAGGGTGAACTCCGGGCTTCAGACCTACAATGCTGCCTTCTTAAAGGATATGAATCGTTTCTTCGAAACGGATCGGTATGCCGGCCTGCTGGAGGCTCTTACTTCCAGTGCAATTCCTTCTGTAGGAGTAGATTTGATCTATGGATTCTACAAGCAGACCTATTCGGATTTCCAGAAGGATCTCGAACAAGTGCTGAAATACGATGTGCAGCATCTATCTGTTTATTCACTTACCGTGGAACCGGAGACCAGGTATGCTCGCCACATAGTCCGCGGTAGCCAGGGTTCGCCCAACGAATCCCTCCAGGAAGAGATATTTTCGAGCCTTCCATCCATGCTCGGCGAACATGACCTTTTTCAGTACGAAATTTCAAATTTCGCCAGGCCCGGTGAGATCTGTATGCATAACTGGAAGTACTGGGATTACAGGCCCTATCTGGGACTGGGACCCGGAGCCCATGGATTCAACGGAAGGCAGCGATATGCAAATCCCAGAAACCTCAACGCCTGGACAGCAGCGCCAGGAAGCACTCAGGTGCGAGAAGAGCACAATGCTGTAATCGATGTTTTTTTAAATCTGTTTCGCATTGCCCTTCCCATTTCCCTGGACCGAATTCTGGAAATCTGGCAGCAGGAGCCCTGGGAGGACTCCCTTAGAAACAATCGCTGGAACGCTTTAATGGATGAAGTGAATCGACTAAATTCGCGGGGTCTTTGTGATCTGAGTCAAAATTTTCAATGGACACCGCAGGGAATCGCACTTCTGGATTCGCATATTGAGCGACTCATAGAGGTCACACTGCAGGCGAAATAAACAGCGAAAGAACCATGGCCGCACCTCCGCAGAAAAAACCTGGCGGCCAGAAAACCACTCTCGCGCCCGCCCTGAATCTGCACCGGGCCGCGCACCTGGCAAAGATCCGTCAATCCTCGGGAGGAAAACAGGCAAATCCTTCTGACTGCGTGGCCATCTCTATGGCCAGCTCCGCATCGAACAATCCCCTGCGAATGATCTCCGACCATACCTCCGCTCCTCCATCCGCTTCCGTTGGAATCACGTAGCTTTCCTCTCTCTGATTGGTAAATACATAGATTGTATCGGAACTCATCCAGTCCCCGTTTTCAAAGCAGACCCGAATGATATCTTTCCAGGCGAAGGATTGTTCCCAGCCGGGCTTTTCCGGCGGGTCCACTTTCATAAATACATCTTTTTCATCAAAGTGTACATGGAACCATTCGCTGAGATTCATGCTACGGAAGTGGATCCCCATAAACCAACAGGCAACTCAATTCCTGTGCCTCCCAGGACTTCCCTGGCACTCGTGGCCAGCCTTCCCGAGCCAACAAGAATCTGTCAGACGGAAAGCCCTGGTTTTTCTTGACGGCCCTACAAAAAGCTGACACGGTGTCAGAAATCGAATACAATCAGGTCCCACTCGGAGAGTAAAATGGAAACCCTGGAACTGCCATCATTTGTTACCTATGCCATCCCCGCCTTTTTTCTACTGATTCTGGTGGAGCTACTCTTTCAGTGGATTACTGGAAAGAAGCTCTACAACTTCAGCGATAGCATAACGGATCTATCCACTGGAGTTTTAAATCGACTGTTTACTCTGTTCTATCTGGGCCTGACCGTGGCCATCTACAGCTTCTTCTACGAGCGTTTTAGATTGGTGGAATGGAATCTAGACAGCACAGCCTCACTGTGGACTTCGGCTGTGGTTGGTTTTATTGCATTTGATTTTTTCTATTACTGGGCCCATCGAATGAGTCATGAGATGAACTTTCTCTGGGCCGGACATGTGGTGCATCATCAAAGCGAAGAGTTCAATCTGACTGTAGCACTGAGACAGCCCGCTTTCCATCAGCTATTTACCTGGATCTTTTTCATTCCCCTGGCATTTCTGGGAATTCATCCGGCTCTTCTGGTAGCTATCGGCGAGATCAGTCTGATCTATCAGTTCTGGATCCATACTCGCGCGATCGATCGTATGGGTTTTCTGGAATCATTTCTAAACACTCCTTCGCATCATAGAGTGCATCATGGTCGCAATCCAGAATACATCGACAAGAACCATGGAGGCACACTGATCATCTGGGATCGCATCTTTGGAACATTTCAGCGCGAAAATCAGGAACCGGTGTATGGAATTGTGAAGCCTTTTCGTAGTTACAATCCCCTCTGGGCGAATCTACATTACTGGAAAGAGATTCTGGATCTGGCCAGGAAAGCTCCGACGCTTTCAGAAAAGATTTTGATCTGGTTTCGCAGACCCGGATACGATCCGGCTGCACCGCAGGAGCCAATCATCATTCCAGAAGTTACGAAAGCAACATACAGGAAGTTTCAAATCCCGGTGCAACGCTCCAGGATCATCTACAGTCTTTTATGGTTTGGCGCCATCAATGGGCTGGTGTTTGGTTGGCTCCTACTGGAGAATCAACTGGGGATTCTGGAATTCGCAGGTCTTACCGGATGGGCCACTTTCAGTTTGATTTGCCTGGGATGGATTCTTTCCGGGCGGAAAGGATGGCAATTTGGCGAAGCCGCGCGTCTGGTATTTACATCCTTCGCAGCCTACTGGGTGCACATCCAGCTTTCGCATGGACTGTGGGCAGAAATATCCGCGATCCATGCAGCCTCCTGGCTATGGCCCGCACTCTATATCCTGTGCGCATTGAGTCTGGGATGGATTGTCTCTTTGCGGTTTAAGGATTCTGATTTGTATGCATCGGAATCGCCAGCAGGCTGATTTTCTGACCAGGACTGCACTGTTAAATCAGAGGAGCCCCGCCGATTGCTAAGCCGGGGCTTTCTTCGGGCATGGCGCGGATCCGCGAACTTCCGGACCCGAGCCATGGCTTATCCAGAAGCAGGGGTATCTCAAATGGTAATTACCGGACCATCAAACCCTCTTTTTCTCCTGCCATTCAGCCTTAACCACATCAAACTGCATGGGTTCATCGTAACTGGAAAAGCAGCGAGCCGGGATGATGTGCGCCCCGGCCCCTCCGGTACCTATGTAGCTGCGAACATTTCCCGTGGAAACATAACTGATACTGGGCCAGCGATGTAGAGTGTCGTTGGCCGAAGTTCTCTCTCGCAGACCTTCCTCCTCAATGAGATATTCATGCTCACCCAGTATGCCCGGCTGATGACCCACAACTATTACAGCAAGGATCCCCTGTAAAATTAAAACGATGATCAGAAACACTCCGGCCGCAAGGGCACATGAAGCGAATAGCATGAAATACCGAGCCATATTTGGGGCTTCATCGGATCCGAAGGAGCTAATCGCGAAGAGGATCAGAGTCCCGATTCCGTACAGAAACCAGACCCAGCGATTGCGCAACATGATTCCGCAAATACCCAGGAACAGGTCCAGTCGATTGATATTTATTTGCATCTGTGCATTCTATGATATTTGCAAATGGAATCAAGTAGTTCAGTAGGCCACACTTCCGGCCCCGTGGCCACAGGGTCCCGGGATTAGAGCGAACGAAGCAATGACCATGGAGCGGTGACCGAAGTTCCGTGAAATTCTGTCGCTGCGTTGTCGCCATCTACCCCGGTTTCCCCGGATACCTGGTCTGTCGTCACCAGCACTGCAAAAAAGCTTGCTTTCGTGGAGTTGGAGGTTCGTCTAGTTTCGCGCGCAACACGGAGGGAAAAGTCAGAGGTTTTGGCTTTCAGAGGCCATACGGTGCCGCCTGTATCAGGTACGGTATTTCGCTTTTAACTTCAGCGTGCTCCATGCGGGTTCGAATCCCGTCCAATGCTTTGCATTGGTAGCCAAACGGTAAAGGCAACAGACTTTAATTCTGTGGTTTAGACCTAAGCTGATCCCTTATAAAAAGGATCATCCCGGGAAAAAGGGAGGCCGAGCCTGCCGCTTGCGGCAGTTCAGAGCTGGCCTCGTGGAATGGGGGATACCGTATTGTGGATTCCTGCGAGAGCGGCGGACGGCGGCGGCTACGGCCAATCTTGAAAACCGTAATCAAAGGGATGAAGCGATACTGAACTCAGGCCCCGCCCGCTTTTGGATGGCGACGCCGCCCTTTTTCCTCTCTCGTTTTTCGAAATGAGAAGTATTTCATTGGAAAACAAACGCCCTGTAGTAGCCTCTCAGAATACTACAGCAGTTCAGCGATGATTCAGGAGTAATGCATGCGAATTTCAGATCAAGACTGTGGATTACTGTTCAAACACGGCTCCCTCAAGAAAGTATTGGGACCAGGTTTCTATTTTCTGCCGGGAAGCGATATCCAGACCCATAATAGACGAGGCCGATTCTCCTCCAGCGAAATGGATATTGCCATTCTGGAAAAGGCAGAAAATGCAGCTGAGTTCCTGGATTTCAAAGATGTAGAAGACGGATTCATCTGCCTGGTTTTCGAAGATGGAGTCTACCATGAATGCCTCAAGCCGGGTCGCTATGCATACTGGAAAGGACTGCATCGATACGAATTCGTTCTCGGCAACGTTGCTCAGCCATATATAGAGAATCATATCAAGAGAGACTGGCTTCGCAAGCCCGGTGTGGTGGAATGGGTGAATGCATTTGTGGTGCGAAACTTCGAAAAAGGAGCTCTTTTTATAAACCGGACCTTCCAGGGCCTTCTGGAGCCAGGGGACTACGCCTACTGGAAGTGTGCCGATGCCGTGGAGGTAAATACCTGCGATCTGCGCATTCAGCAATTGGATGTATCCGGTCAGGAATTGCTATCGAAAGATAAAGTTACACTGCGAATCAACTTTACCTGTCAGGTGCAGGCAGTGGAACCAGAAAAACTTCTGCGAGAATCTGTAAATCCCATGCAGCAGCTATACACAGCATTGCAGCTTTCCCTGCGAGAGTACACCGGTGGCTTTACTCTGGATGAACTTCTGGAGAATCGAGATAAAATCGGTGCTACGGTGCTGGGTCACGTGCGAGAAGAAGCGAAACGCATTGGCTATGAGATTCTATCTGCAGGAGCCAGAGATATCATACTACCGGGAGACATTCGCGAAATTATGAACCGAGTGATTCTGGCGGAGAAGCAGGCCCAGGCAAATATTATTCAGCGCAGAGAAGAAACTGCTTCTACCAGAAGTTTAATGAATACCGCCAAGCTAATGGAGAACAACCCTACTTTGCTGCGTCTGAAAGAACTGGAATCCATGGAAAAGATCATCGAAAAGGTGAAAGAGATCAAGTTGATGGGTGGTGGCTCGCTTCTGGAGCAACTTGGATCATTGCTTCCCGGACCATCCGAAGCCGATAAATCTGACCAGGCCTAACGATCTGAAAGTCTCAGGTCCCGGATAAAACGAATCCAGTACTGGATCTGCCCGGGAGGGCCTATCACGTGCGAGCCGAAAGCCCTATCCTATGGCCTTTGTGTCCGGCTGGCTTCGGATGGAAGCGCCTGTTGCCAGCGGCAGAAAGTCCCTGGGCCTGACCGTTCCTCCGCATGACAGGGACTGTCGCTTCTGGCGCTCATGTGCGCGGATCCTTTGGATCCATGCCCTGGCGACGGCTGGCTAAGCACGGAAGTGCCGGTCGCCTCCGAGGCAAATGTGGGCTAATACTACTGAATCATTCCCTGGCTTATCGATGCAGGACACTTCTTCCACCCGCATCACTGCAGGGTTGTGGCAAAATGATAGCTGGTGATTGTTAATCCTTCTCTTTCGTAAAAGCGATGGGCATCCTTTCTCTGCGTTCCAGAATCCAGATGAAACTGATCGCAGCCTTCCGATCGGGCCAGCTCCTTTAACCACTGGATCATGGCCTTGCCACAACCTGTACTTCGCGCCGACGAAGCAGTAACCAGGTCATCCACATAGAGAAATTTGCCCCAGGCCAGGTTCAAGCCCAGGCGAAAGCCCGCCACACAGACAATGGAATTAGTTTCAGAGTCTCGGACAAAGGCCATCTGAAATCCCTGTGTCTGCTGCTGACGGATGCGCTGGAGGAATTCATGGCCAGCAATGTGAGGTCTTAGCTCGGAGATCACCGAAAGACACTCAGAGATCTGTTCATCCGACTGCGCAATCTGGATAACTAGCGATCCTGGCACTGACTTTCCTCTCTGGTTTCCATATCGGCTAATCCCTTTCCTTAATCTCCTTAATCATTGGTCGGCATCCCTGGGGCGCGGCAGTTGTTGAAATTTTTTCAAAATAGGTCGTATACTCCAGAAGCTGGCCGGTATTCGCGCGATGATACCGATCTCTACAGACGGTGTTCACAATGTATGCTGGATAAGGAGTATCGGCTGATTTCTCTGGATCGCTATCGCCGGATTCAAAATCCGAACGGCCCTCTGCCTCGGTTCGGGTAAGTTGATACAGGCCAATTTCATCGGTGCCGGCTGCATGGTAGGCAAACAGCGCCTTTCCTTCTGGTGCGATGGATCGGGCTACCTTGCCCAGTAGCTCATCGAATTGGTCTTTCGATGTATAGAGCTCTTCAATCGCATTGCTGAGATAGATTACCGGCATCCCGGAATGGGATGGAAAATCCGCATCATGCAGCGCTGCCAGATTCCAGGTAATGCCCTGAAGTTTGCCGCGACTTTCCTGGTACTGATTCAGATGATCCAAACATTCCTGTTGATTGAGTCGGCAAAGAGTAGCCGGTGTTACCTGATGGCGATCCTGCACCGGAGTGGGCGAAAAGGCAATCCATCCCAGATGCAGATCCTGAATGGCTTTTCTGGTAGAGTCCACGGATTGAAATCGGCTCTCGCGAAACATACTTTCCAGCTGAAAGTGAGCGTAATGAATTCTCCAATCTACATCCAGAAAATTCAGATCTTCGCAGTGTAAGATATTGTGCATGATGTACGGCTGCATTAATCCCACTGAATAGCAGTGCTTCGCCGAATCCGGAAACAAGCTGTGAATCAATTTAAAATCGTCAAAAGGCCGTACATCGTTCATGATGTAAAAATTCCAGCAGCCAGAGATCAAATTGTGAAAGCTTCCCCAGTATCTGTCCCTCCAGAATCGAGACAGATATTCTTCGCTGATCAGTCTCCTGGCCACGTCTTTACGAAAGGGTTTGCGGTTATGAATAAATTCGCAGTATCCATCGCTGGCCATGCGCATGGTTTCGAACAGCCCTGCTAGCTCTTCGTAGCTGTATTTCTGCTTTTCGATAGGCTGAAATGCATTCAGATGAAATTCGGAAACCTTGAGCTGTTCATTTTCTTTTTCAAGCTTCGTACCGCCTGTTAAGGAGGCTCCATTGCAGTGCAGAAAGAGGCCTGCAAAGATCAACGATATAGCGATGGATGCTATGAACGGAGTCCTGTATCCCGGGATGAAATCCCGGGAAGTCCGCCCGGGATGGACTGTTTTTTTTGTGGAGTGCCTGGAGCGTAGAATCAATGGAACTTCCTAGAATGCAAAATAGATGAAGCTACCGGACGCATCGCCGTATAGATAAACGAGAAAACCGGTTACGAAAGTGCCCACAATGGTCAGGGCATATTGCAACCGGGGTCGTTCCAGCAATCGATCATGCAATCGCGGTCGATACTGCAAATAGTTAAAAACGAATGAGAGCAGGATCAGAAAGAAGACTGTTTCAAATCCGGTCACTGGCTCTCCTCTTTGAAAACTAAACATGCCGGCAAGAATGGATTGAGTTCTTTCCAGGTCCGGAGAGGCAAAAAATAGCGCACTCATACCAAATACAAAGATCACATAGAGCCTGCGAATGGAATCTCCTACGACACCCTCAGGTAGTAATCGCACTCCGGCCACGCGCATCTCCCTTTCCGCTACCAGGAAAAACCCAATGTATATTCCCCAGAAGAGCATGTTCCAGGTCGCGCCGTGCCAGAGACCACCCAGCCCCATAGTAATCAGCAGATTCATTACTGTTCTGAACTCACCCAGCTTGGATCCGCCCAGAGGGATGTAAATGTAGTCCCGAAGCCAGGTCGAAAGAGTGATATGCCATCGCGTCCAGAGTTCGGACATGGACGTGGACAGAAAGGGACCGCTGAAGTTTTCCGGTATTTCATATCCCATCAGCTTGGCCATGCCCCTGGCCATATCCGTGTAGCCGGAAAAATCGCAGTAAATGCGAGCCATGAATGAAAATGGCAGCGTATACAATACAACTGCATCGTAGTTTTCAGGACTCATCCAGACAGGTCCGGTAAATTTACCCAGATTGTCCGCGATCAGGACTTTCTTAATGGTTCCCTGGATCAGTAGCATCATCCCGCGCATCATCCGATCCGGATCTATGTTGGGTGTATCGATCTGAGGAATGAAATCCTGGGAACGAAGAATGGGGCCTGCTACAAACTGAGGAAAGAATAGTATAAATACAAAGAATCGCCTGGGAGCCAGAGGCTCAGTAATTACGCCGCGATAGGTATCCACAACATAGGCGATGATTTGAAATGTATAAAAGCTAATGGCAATAGGCAGGATAATGACAATGTCGTAGTCCTGCTCCCAGTTCGCACGAAGCTCTTGAATGTATGGGATCCCCAGAGCATGACCTATGGTATGAGCCAACAGGTAGAAGTATTTGAAAAATCCAAGTACGGACAGATCCAGGATGACCGTAAAAGCCAGAAGCCAGGGGGTCTTTCGCTGCAAGAGCCGCAGCGAAACAAAGTAGTTCCAGATAATCAGCGCTAGAAATAGGAGTAGAAAGGGAACACTGTACCAGGAGTAGAAGGCCAAACTGGCTACGATGATTAGATAATGCTTACCCCGGACCGAGAGGAACCAGTAGAGGCAATATACCACCAGAAATAATAGAAGAAAGATTGCTGAGTTAAACAGCATAGAGCCAGAAATGGAATGGAAAAGGGCCTGTCAAGGCCAGCCGTGCCTGGACAGCACCCAGATTTGACCAGGGTTTTCGATTAGCCCTGGACATGTCTACCGGGAAAAATTCTTGCCTTCTAATGAATCTCCGGCTATCCTTTCCGATAGTAATTCTACATTTAGAAAGATTATGGTCCTCCCTGGATCAGAAAGGTTTCGCTATCATGAATGGAAAATATGGGCTGAATAAGAGAGAAATCGCAGATCTACTGCGGGAACGTGAGATCAATCCCACCACGCAGAGGATCGAGATAGCACATTTGCTCTATGAAAAGCCTCAGCATCTATCCGCAGAGGAAATTCGCCAGAAAATGAACTCCGAGTATGAGAAGTGCAGCCAGGCTACTGTCTACAATACCCTCAGACTTTTTGTAGAAAAGGATGTAGTTCGTGAACTAATTTTTTCCTCGGATCGCATTTATTACGATTCCAATACAGAGAAACATCATCACTTCGTAGATGTGGATTCCGGCAATATTTATGACCTTCCGGAATATATGATTCAGGCCCCTACTCTGGAAGGTTGCGCCCTGGAAGGGGCCGAAGTGCTGGAAACTTCTATAATAGTTCGAGGCAAGCTAAACGGCGATGGATCCGGACTGGAAGGCATGCAAAACAGCTGTTGCCGTAGCTCTCAGCGAAGCACCCTGAAATCCAGAAAACTCGCAGAAAAGAAGTCCGAAGAACAGAAGTAATCCTAAACAGGTTGCTTCTCAGTCCCAGGATTTTACCAGAAGTCCATGGAGTTAATCACGGGTACCAGTTCAGGACTGGGTTATGGGCTGGGAAGATTTCTACTGGAGCAGGGCCATCTGGTCACTGGCCTCAGTCGCCGTGCCAGCCCCCTCCAGGAAGAGTTTCCGGATCGTTATTACCATTTCTCCTGCGATCTGTCCGATCTTAATGAGCTGCCCGCGCGTTTACGTCAGTATTATCAACTTTTACGGGACTGGTACAGGACGGCGATACAGCAAGGCTCCGCCCCTGCTGAGAAAAGCGAAAGCAATAGAATCCATTTAAACAGGGTGTGGCTCAACGCCGGTATGCTGGGTCGTATTGACGATCTGCAGAACACAACCCTTCAGGAACTGCGACAGATTACGGATGTCAATCTGTGGTCCAATAAAGTGCTCATCGACTCAATGGCCTCTCCCGATTGCCCCTGCGATGTAGATCATATTGTAGCTATATCTTCCGGTGCTTCGGTAAATGGAAACCGGGGATGGTCCGGCTACAGCATTTCCAAAGCTGGATTGAATATGCTGATCAAACTCTATTCCGAAGAATTGCCGAATATCCACTTCCTCTCACTGGCTCCGGGGCTCATCGATACATCGATGCAGGAAACCATTTCCAGAATTGAGGATACCAGCACCTATCCCGCTCTTCAGAGACTGCAAAAGGCCCGGGGCACAGACAACATGCCCCATCCACTGGAAGCCGCCAGAAGGATTCTGGAACGATGGGATGACCTGGCTGCCAGTCCAAGCGGGGCTTTCCTGGACATCAGAAAAATCTAGCAAAATACCATAGCAGGGTACCGTTCTGTAAGAATCGATATTGCGAATCTATCGCAACAGAATCTTTGCAAACAAGAAAGAGCTTGAAACATACTGCGGGGTCCGCGCGAATATTAATCGGGCATTAGAGGACTGGAAACAATGGACAGGAGCAAATTTCTCAAGTTACTTTTCGCATGCATACTCTGCATTGGACTGGTAACTGGCTCCGTTTTGCTAATAGAGGCTTTTCATTGAATTTCTGCTCTGACCCCGGGAGAGTAAAATGAAACTTAACATGGGTATAATCGATCGAATAGTGCGAGTCCTGGTTGCAGTGGGCATTGGCGTGCTTTACTGGCAGGGAATCATTACCGGAACACTGGGAATAGTTCTTCTGGTTCTGGGGGGCGTATTTGTCCTTACCAGTCTGGTAGGATTCTGCCCCCTCTATCTGCCGCTCAAGCTTTCAACGAAGGGCGACTGAGTAAGGATGGTTCGCACCGCTCATACAGCGGTGCGTTTCTGCAGTCTTCGGAAGTCTGTGCCGATCCACAGGGCCGGCGAAGTCTTTCATGGTCGTCGGCCAACAAAGTCAGGCAACGAACATCGGAGCCGCTACTTTATCTCGCATTTCCTTGCCGCATAGTTCTTCCACAATCGATAGAGCAAATTCAAACGCAGTTCCGGGCCCTTTGCTGGTGTAGATATTGCCGGATTGCACCACCCGGGCATCTGCATCGTACTGACCGGCATATTGCTCCGGTTTGGTTCCAGGATGCAAAGTAAATCGGTCCTGATCGCCCAGAATGCCATGCTGTAGCAGTACGTTGGGAGCCGCACAGATAGCACCGATCAGTTTTCCTTTGCCTTTCATGTCCTGAAGAATATCCGCCAGATCAGCGTTGGCAGCCAGGTTTCTGGCTCCTTCGGCACCTCCGGGGAGTACCACGGCATCAAAGGTTTCTTTTCGTACGGCATCGATGGTAGTATCTGCGATATGCCTAGTTTTTCGCGATGCCAGGATCTCTCCCGGTTTCAGGGAAGCTGTGCGAACCTCAAGTCCGGCACGGCGCAGGACATCAATTATAATAATTCCTTCCATTTCTTCGAAACCATCGGCCAGAGGAACCAGTACTTTCATACCTATAAGATGAGACCGTCCGGCCTACATGTCAACCAATGCTCGGGCGATCCCCGGTAATCATACCCGAGTCGCACCACCACGATACAGACTCCATGGATGGCGATGGCAGAGGTGCAATCGAAGCCAATAGAAGTTAAAGGAAAGGGAGCAATAGAAATGTACTTTGTGAATTAAAGGCCCGGATGGAACGAAACCCGGTTCCAGAGGTCCAACACAAAGCTAATAGATTCAGCCGGTACTACTTCAGGCCAGGAAGAGTCATTGTTCGACTATTGAGAAATTCGGCACAGCCTGTTCAGGAATTCATGAATTGCTCGCCTCTGGGAGTGAGCCTGGGTCCTGCCGGATCCCCTTCCTGGATCAGGCCATTCCCTACCAGCATATGCCAGGCATCGCGAACCATCATCTTGCGGTCCTGGGGCCAGGACTTGATCTCATCCATCATTTGCTTTTTATCCATGACATCGCCTGCCTTGATGCCGTTGGATTTAAAGATCTGGAGAATATCTTTCAGTACTTGCTCTCGTTCGTCCATCGTATCCTCAACTTCAGATGGCCCGCCGGAGCCTGTGGGCCCGACGAGCTATCTTGAGTTAAAGTATTTCTGCAATTTGCACTGCATTCAAAGCAGCGCCCTTCAGTAGCTGATCGCCTACACAGAAGAGCTGCAGATTCTTATGCTCGGAATCATCCAGGTCCCAGCGCAAACGACCAACGTATACATCGTCCTGACCCGAAACTTCCAGAGGCATGGGAAAATGATTCTTTTCTGTATCGTCCTTTAGCTGCACGCCGGGAAAGGAGGAAAGGGCTTTGCGAATCTCATCCAGATCCCCTTCTTTTTCCAGCTCCAGATGGATGGATTCCGCATGGGCGCGAAATGTGCCCACTCGAATACAGGTAGGGCTGATCTTCAGATTACTACTTCCCAGAATCTTATGGCTTTCTTTTACCATCTTCACTTCTTCCTGGTTGTAGCCATTTTCAGGATACAGCGAAGAGTTATGGCTAAAAACGTTAAATGCCAGAGGAAATGGAAATGCCTCTGTAGGCGGTTGATCTCCGGCCAGCATGGCTTTGGCCTGATCCTCCAGTTCCTGCATGGCTGCGGCCCCCGCTCCGGAAGCAGCCTGATAGGTAGAAACAACCAGTCTTCTTACTCCGTAGAGTTTGTAGATGGGATACACCGCCATCAGCATAATAATGGTAGAACAGTTTGGGTTCGCAAGAATCCCTTTATGCTTTTTCGCATCCTCCGGATTGATCTCTGGAACAATTAGAGGAACTTCAGGATCCATGCGGTAGGCACTGGAATTATCCACTACAATTGTACCAGCCTTCACAGCAGCGGGCGCAAACTTTTTAGTGATGGAGCCTCCAGCGCTAAACAGTGCCAGATCGATTCCTTCGAAAGCGTTTTCCGTCAGCTCTTGAACCGTATACTCTTTACCGCGAAAGGTAATCTTCTTTCCGGCGGATCGTGCCGATGCAAGTAATACAAGTTCATCGTAGGGGAAGTCTCTTTTTTCCAGGACCTTGAGCATCTCCTGCCCTACGGCCCCGGTGGCCCCAACGATGGCTAATTTTCTGGCTTTCATGGGTTTCCTCCAATTACCAGGTTTGTGAGAAGCCCGGCACTGGCAATGGCAAAACAGGACAGATACAGAGCATCAGTACTTTGGCGAATGACACGCCATCTACCCGAGCTCAAATCCCTTCTTACCAGTGAAGAAAAAGATAGCCTGAATGACAACTATCAGCAGTACGAAAAAGAAAGCTCTGCGGTAAAGAGAAGCATCGCCCGGGATCTCCGTAGCTTGCTGGGAAGCCAGCGGCCAACATATCCAGCGCTCATTGGTATGGGTGCCGTGCTCATCTGGATGGGCCTTTTGATCTATCATGGACTGGAGTTTCCGGACAAGAAGCTCCTGCGATTCTATATTTTTCAACCACTGCTACTGGCCGCTCTCGCTCCTTTTTCCATCTATTTGCTGAGTAACGTTGAACGAAAGCTGTACTTTCGCCTGGATACAAGGCCGGAAAGTCTGCTTCATTCCATTCTGGCCTTTACGGCCCTTACCATGCTTCTGGCCAGCATCAATCAGGACTGGCTTCCGGGATCACCTCGCATGGATGCATTTCATATGTCAATCTGGGTCATTGGAATCGCATTCGCTCCCCTGTTCGAAGAGATCGCGTTTCGACAATGGGTTCCGTCAAAAATTGGCAGGGATCCGCACTGGCTGGGACATGCCACCTCCGCCCTGATATTTACTGCTGCGCATGTGCCCACCACCCTGGATCTCGAAATGGCCGCTTATTACTGGCTGTGTGGATTCACTCTATCGGCCTTAAGGATTCAAACAGGTTCTTTGCTCTGGCCTTTTCTGGTGCACGCTGCCGCCAACGTGGCTATCGCTCTGGCGCTTTAGCTATCCCCGGAGTCGCATCAAATTTTCCAGTGCTCGGGTAACAGCTCGTTCAGGGTTACAGTGCGCTCAGCACCAAGTATGATTCTAGTATTGCGATTTCGCGCATCCAGTTGATACATCATTTCGCGACACCGACCGCAAGGAGGAACGATTCCATCTTCTTTGCATGCTACGATGGTATCGATGACTGTTTCCCGGTCCTTTAACATCTCTGCCATAGCCGCATGCTCGGCGCAAAAGCCAATGCCACAGGCCAGCTCCACGCACACTCCGCTGTAAATCTTACCGTTGGAAGCCTGAAGGGCAGCACCTACGGCCGCCGCAGTAAAGGAAGGGCGAGCAAGAGCGAATTCGCCTGCAAGTCCGCGTGCGGTTTCGATTAATTGTTTCAAGAATTCATCCAGCCTTTCGCAGAAAGGCTACTTTACCGGGTAGCGAGCATCAAATGAAAATTTCATAAAGGGCCTGTACTCTTCCAGAGCTTCTTCATGATTCACACTATAAGACACAAATTGAATTGGTTGGTCTGCCTGCAGATTGGCCTCGGCCAGAGTAAGGGTAAGACATCGAAAGTAGCTGTCCAGAAGTGCAGCCGGCTCTTTCATGTTTTCCAGCTTTTCTCCTTTGAAGCGATCCTGAAGCTCATGTCTCAGGCTTGCCCCGTCCACAGCCAGAACAAGCTTTCCTTTTTCGATCCAAACCTTTTGAACAGAAAGATTGAATGCAGGATACGGAACGTCGTATACCAGTTCCTTGAAATTCCGCACGGACCCGGAAGCCGGATTGGCCACTGCAGCAGCCAGACGATAAACTCGATCTCTGGCTGTGCCATCCATCAGCACGGATACTTCGACCTGAATAAGCTTTCCAGATTCTCGCTGAATGGCATAGATTGGTACCGAATCTCTGGAATCATAGGCGGGAAACGGATAGAGCGTGCCGGGAACAAGAAGTCGGAAGGGATTGGCATCCGCCAGAATGGCGCCACCCAGAAGTACAATTACAAGGCTGGCAACCGAGATCTTGAACCTTAAGTCCTTTTCCTTCTTTGTGCGCTCGTAGAAAGCTTTCCATCGATCCAATTTCATAATAGTACTTCTGTCCGGGCTATGGATGTGCCAGAAATCCCAAAATAGTAGCCGGGGTCAGCAGGACAATCGCTTTACTTTGCTTGACTCACCAGGCCCTATCCGGGACCGTGCTTGCGAGCGCTGCCTTAGCTCAGTCTGGTAGAGCAGCTGACTTGTAATCAGCAGGTCGTGGGTTCGAGGCCTACAGGCAGCACCATCGGGTAGGTGGCCGAGTGGTTAATGGCAGCAGACTGTAAATCTGCCGACGCGAGTCTACGAAGGTTCGAATCCTTCCCTGCCCACATCCAGTAAATGATATACCACCGGAATCGCTCCGGTAACTTTGAAAAGGCCGCATTGAGCGGCCTTTTTTGTTATTCGGCGGCGACGCCGGGACCTGGTGATTGCGCAGGAACATTGAAATTTTTGATCCGGATTCTTCCCGGGCCCCCGGGCATTCTCTTCCGGTGAAGATGTTTCTCGCAAAACGGGGCATTCGTGGACCGCGCCTCTGAAAAGGATCCCGGTGAATTAAAACCCCGCGTTTGATAGAACGTTCCATTTAGCACTAACTATGGAAAAGAGCTTTACCGGACCAGGCAGATGGATCCAGAACTGGCATTATGGTGGAGCATTCGTTGGATCGTCTAATCCGAATCATATCGCGGCTATTCGTCCGGAGCTTATTCAGTGGAATTCCTCTGGCCTGTCTCTTTGCAATTCAATGCAATATTTCGACGCTGGACTGCAGACAGGAAGATCCGAGTTGCTCCAATTCTTCTTTGATGAGTTTGATCGTAATCCTTTATCGACCAAACGCAGTGTACTGGGGCGATTCGAACGATAACGGCCTCTACCTGTCCGATTTGGACAGCATTGAATCGGGAACGTCAAGATTGCTGTTCACGGGCCCTGTTAGTCCGAACATACTGTTCATCTCCGCCGATAGAAAGTGGGCCTGGTTCACGGGCGGAATTGAGAACACTGCTTACCGAGCTGACCTACCTGCGGGCCCAGCCACTGTGTTGGACAACGGTTATTCCGATATAGATGGCATATTCTTTGCTGAATCTACAGGGATCCTGTACATCAGCGATAGTGGGAGCTCGACCATTTACTCTGCAACAGCCGATTGGACCAGCCATACCATGCTGGGGGCACCGGTCGGCCCCCGCGGGCTCTTCATTGATTCCAGAGATAGCAAGCTGTACCTGGCGGACAACACGCAAATCATCCGTTCCGAGCTGGATTTTTCCGGTTACACCCCGATTGTAGCCACTGCCGGAGATCCCAGAGATTTGGAGATGGACTCGGACCGGAGCTTAATATTCTGGACCGACCAGACTGGCGGCGCCATCCGTAAGGCGGGTACGGACGGAAGCGGGGACACCCAAATCGCTTCTGGTCTAAATAGCCCTTTTGGGATCGCTCTGGATACGGCCAATCAGTGGGTGTACTACTGCGAAACCGGAACAAACAGCATCGGGCGCATCAAATACGATGGAAGTTCTCAGCAAATGATCTTCTCAGGAATCAGCTGCTGGGACCTGGAAATTGCGCGTTCCTTTTAGCGGGAATCCAAGCCCGGTTGCTACGGCACCATGGGCCACTAACTTGAAAACAAGTGGCACGAGCGAGAATAATTCTCCGATGCGATACAAATCCATCGTCGCTGGTTTTAGTTTGGTTGGGAATATCTCTCCGTCGCACTTGTTCCGTCTTTCCCATCCGTTTATTTGTGAATAAAATAGATGCCTATTGGAAAGCTCCCTCGCCGCCTCCCATCCGCAATGCACTTCCCCCGGATTTGGACCTTTTTGCGCTTTGGTTCTCCTGCTGTTTTATCCGGGAGCCATAGAGGCTGAGCGATCCCGGCCGGAATAGTGAGTTGACCAATTACGAACTGAATGCCAGAAACTGGAAATGAGCAAAGCCAGCGTGAGAAGCCTTACATCCTCCATCCGATTGTATTCCGGGCTCATCCTGATGGTCTATGTCTTTACGCATCTGCTCAATGCAGCCCTGGGATTGATTTCCATCGAAGTAATGAATGCAGCGCTGAAACTGGTGCAGCCAATCTGGGATCCCATGGGCTTCGGATGGCTGGTGCCCGGAGCGGCCTTCCTGCACATGATCACCGCTCTCTATGAAATCATGAGAATGCCGGTGCTGCGCTTCAGCATCGGGTACTGGACCCGCTTGCTACTGGGCCTTATGATTCCATACGTACTAATCGCTCATTATATGGGTTCGCATATGACTCCGGATGCACTGGGATTTGACCCGGAGTATGCAGGTGCAATCTATTCGATGTTCAACCCGTACATCTTTCCGACCATGGTATTTCTGGTAATTGTAGCATGGGGCCATGGCTGCCTGGGAATGCATTACTGGTTACGCTTCAAGCCCTGGTACCCGGCCGCATGGAAGATTGCTATCGTGCCGACCATCGCCCTTCCTGTATTGGCCATCGCTGGATTCATAAGCGGCGGAAAAGAGGTCATGATTCAGATCCAGGATCCGCAACGAAAAGAAGCCCTGCTCACTCAACATGGCGCTAAAACAGAGCAGGAGATGTTAGAGGAATCTCTAAAACTTGGTAATATCGCAGGTATAGGTTATTCTGGATTCCTGGCGCTGGCTTTCGCCGGTCGGTACCTACTTCAGATCGTTCGAAAACGCAGGCGAACCATTCGCATAGTGTACAGCGATGGCACAACCGTCTATGTCCCTCCCGGAATTACCGTGCTGAATGCAAGCATGCTGGCAAATGTTCGCCACCCTTCTGTATGCGGAGGTAGAGGGCGCTGCTCTACCTGTCGAATTCGTATCGAAGATGGAGCCGGCAGTCTATCGGAACCCACAGATGAAGAACGCAAAGTCCTGACCCGAATCAATGCGGCTCCCAATGTAAGACTGGCCTGCTCAGCCAGTGTCCAGGCCAACGTGCGCGTACATCCCCTGTTGGGCGTGCATGAGGCTTCTTCCCGAACCCTGAATCGGTCCGACGAGTTTAGCTTTGGTCAGGACATAGACATCGCTATTCTCTTCGCAGATCTACGAGGATTCACAGAGCTCTCTGAACACAAACTGCCCTATGACATCGTCTTTCTGCTCAATCAATACTTTCAACAAATGGGCCATGCTATCGAAAAGGAAAACGGCCATGTAGATAAATTCATTGGTGATGGAATTATGGCTCTGTTCGGACTGCGATCAGGTGTAAAGCAGGGATGCATGGCCGCTCTGAAAGCAGCTCTGTCAATGGAATTGGAGCTGGAAAAATTGAACCGTAGTCTGGAGCACGATCTATCCGAACCCCTGCGCATGAGTATCGGCATTCATTGCGGGCATGTCATCGCCGGTCGCATGGGATATGGGAGCACTGTAGGTCTAACAGCCGTGGGAGATCCGGTTAATACGGCCAGTCGCCTGGAGGGTATGACCAGACAGTTGAACTGCAACCTGGTCATTTCGCAGGATGTGCTGGACAATGCAGGATTGGAACGAATTGCTCTCCCTGGTCATGATGTAGCCGTTCGCGGCCGCACAGGAATGCTTCGCGTTTTTTCCCTTCAATCGGCCTCTGAGCTGGAGATTTCAGCCATGCCAGCGTTAGATAAGTCTTGGGAAGATTAAAAGGCGACTGCTGTCCAGATGATTGCCGGAAATTTGTTGAATCATTTTCGGGGCCTCTTACAGTTCTAGCATGGCTACTGAACCCGCCCTGGATGCAGAGATACAGCACAAGACGGAAGCACAGAGGACCCGAACGACCGGCTCTTCCCTGGTGGCTGTATTACTAATCGTATTTTCCATGCTTCCCATTACCGGCACCTGCGGAGATTTCCAGCGGCTCTGCCGATCCGATGACCCGGGCTGCTCAGAGACCAGTCTACTGACATTCTTAACCCTTGCATCCCTGCGCGCCGTGTACTGGGGAGATATAACAAATAGCCTTCTATACAAGATGGACGATGGAACGATGACCGCGACGCCCCGGATTGGTGTGCCATCCCTTCCTCGAGAACTATCCTTTTCTGCAGATGGTCGGACCCTGTGGATGGCAAACGGAGCCCAGGTGCTGCGCATTTCGATGGTGGATGGAGCAAATACAACAATCACATCTTCCCCATCAGATGTCATGGATCTGGTGGTGCTGGAAGAAGAGGGAATCATCTACTACTCAGATAATGGTAGCGGACAGATAGACACCACAGATCTAAGCGGAGGAAATTACACGACCGTCTTCGGACCTGGATCGAACGAAGCCATGGACCTGGATGCTGAAAATGAACACCTGTACATGGTCGACAACAATCAGCTCAAGCGGTTCAATTTTGATGGCACCGGCGAGATTGTACTGGTGGCATCTGTAGGTCTCACATTCGACCTGGAATTGGACCTGGCGGCTGGAAAAATCTACTGGGCCGATGGGACTTCGAGCGAAATTCACTCCGCCAATCTAGATGGGAGTAACGAACAGGTTTTGATTTCCGGTCTGAGCTCACCCCGGGGTATTGCGGTGAGCCCCGCAAGTCCCTACATCTATTTCTGCGACTTTGGCAACCAGGCCATTACTCGAATCCTGCGTGATGGCACTGATCCAGTGGTTGTATCCAGTGGTTATCAATGCCAGGATGTGGATTTCGCTTCTCGTTAGTAGCCTCACCGCTTACGAGACAGACACTTTCCAATATGTAAATCGCTCAGAAAAGCGAATTGACTGGATGAAAGAGACCATATATTTGCTTTAATGAAATCCATCGCTTGTTTCTTACCTGGAGTTCTCCTTGTTTTCAACTGCCTTACGATCTATCCCGATCCGGATGTGTCAGGCTATAACGTCCCTGCCTATGAGGCCAATGCTCGCCAGCCTCCGATAAGAGAAGCATTACGTGGCCATGGACTGACTCACAATGAAAGTTCCCTGATCACGGTCGATGCCACCAAGTCCTCATTGGATTCTAACAGTTGCATCATTGCGGCACTATTTGTCTTTCTGATTCCCTGCTGGGACAAGAACCAGTACGAAGTCACCTTCGAGGTAAAAGCGCCACTAGTGGACTCCACAAGGAAAGAACGTGTAAAAACGAAGATTGAGAATACCGCGTTCTATTTCTTCCCATTTCTCATTTTCAGTCCTTTCATCGCTGACAATCATCCATTCTCAGGTGGATTGGACGAGGCGGCCCTGAAGGCGGCTCCGGACATTCAGAAAGCTGTCCAGAGCATGCAGGCCTGGATTCAGGAGAGAAAAGTAGAGATCGATGGAGTCAAAGCGAACAAGAACCAATTTCCCATCATTATTAATCAATTCGAGTTGGCGTATGATTCCAGATCCCGCCACAGCAAATCGGTTACCCTTGACTTTTACAACAATACTGGAAGAGAAATTACAGAAATCACAATAGAATTCGCCCCGGCCCCATCACGCTACAGCGTGGCTCCGGAGCAGCCAGTGGGTCCCTTCGCTTATGTCAAGCGAACGAAAAAAATGAATGTTTCCGCCGGCGACTTTGCTACTGATACTCGGTACTCGGACGTGGGAAGCAGTGAGAAAGTAAATGCAGTATTTCTCCACTCCATTACCCTGTGCTTTTCTGACGGAAGCACTGCATTCTACAATGCAAATAGAGCTAAAAAGATGATGGAGAAAGCACCACGACAGCTGTTCAAGTAAGTGGTAACTGATGGTTGGCTGGCAGTCTTTCCCGTGGGGCAAGCCCATCGTGGTATCGAGCGGCCATCAATGTCAGGATGTGGATTTCGCTTCTCGTTAGTGGCCTCAGTGCTTACGCTTCGGGCCCTGTCCAGTCCGGATAGTAATTTCTCAGGTCCCGGCTTATGAAGAAGGAACCTCAGAAACCTGCAAGTCAATTTCCCGAGAAAAACCTAACGCCCGAAAAAGCGAGTTGACTTAATCATTCACCCTGGTACATGCTTTGCATCTATGAAAGCTTTGCTCAGCTCATTAATTGCATCTCTTCTCGTTCTAAATTGCCTAACAATTTATCCGGATCCAGATGTGTCTGGCTACAATGTTCCGGCCTATGAGGCCAATGCCAGCCAGGCACCGGTCAGAGAAGCCTTGCAGGGTCATGGGCTGAGTCACGATGGCCGCTCGCTGATAACAATCGATGCAGACAAAAGTAAACTGAACTCCACCCGGTGCATCATTCCGGCTCTTTTCATGTTTCTTATTCCGTGCTGGGACAACGAACAATACGAAGTTACTTTCGAGGTCAAAGCGCCACTCCTGGATTCCAGCAAAAGGGAACTGGTAAAAACCAACATCGAAAACACCCAGATCTATTTTTTCCCATTTTTCTTATTCAGTCCTTTCATCGACGATACGGATCCTTTTACAGGAGGACTGGATGAAGCGGCCCTGAAAGCAGCACCGGATATACAAACAGCTGTGCAGAGCATGCAGGCCTGGATTCAGGAGAAGAAGAAGAAAATTGATCGAGTCAAAGCCAACAGGCAACAGTTTCCCATCGTCATCAACGAATTCTTATTTGCCTACGATTACAGATCGAGCTACAGCAAATCTGTGACGCTGGACTTCTACAACAACACAGGAAAAGAGATAACCGAAATTACCATTAAGTTTGCACCTGCACCATCGATTTTCGTTATAACCCCCGTAAAGCCAGTGGGTCCCTTCGCCTATGTGGAGAGAACAATTAAGATGAGAGTTCCACCGGGTGGTTTTGCAACGGAAACACGGTACTCCGACGTTGGAAGCAGTGAAAAAGTGAACGCCGTATTTCTAGAAGCCATTACCCTTCGCTTCGCGGACGGAACAACGGCCTATTACAATGCCTACCGGGTAAAGAATATGATTGAAGAGGCACCGCGTCAGTTGTTCCAATAGATAGTCCGCGATGGCTTACGCACCGCCACCACTCAAAAACAGAAATTGCCGCTTATTACACCGCTGCTGCCACTGCCCCAAGGTTCTCATGCGCTTCCTTTAGAAGTCGCTCTGTAGTGGAAAAATCAATACAGGCATCGGTTATGGATACTCCGTATTTCAGATCCTTCAGGTCCGCAGGAATCTTCTGGTTTCCTTCATGCAGATGGCTTTCCAGCATGATGCCAACCAGCTGATCATTGCCCGCCCGACGCTGGTTGACGATTTCCTGGAGGGCAATCTCCTGCTTTCCATGCTGTTTTCCAGAATTCGCATGGGAACAATCCACAACAATGCGATTCTTGCAGCCTGATTTCTTCAGTGCTTCCATTACTTCGGCTACGCTGGATTGATCGTAGTTGGGTTTACTGCGGCCTCCTCGAAGTATGATGTGACAATGTGGATTTCCCGTGGTACGGACCACGCTAACCGAGCCATCCTCATCCACTCCCAGAAAACTATGCGGATGAGCGGCTGATTCGACAGCTTCGAGAGCAACCTGAGCATTTCCGTCCGTATTATTTTTGAAGCCCACTGGCATGGAAAGCCCGCTGGCCATCTCTCTATGAGTCTGGCTCTCGGTTGTGCGAGCACCGATGGCCGCCCAGCACACAAGATCGCCGATGTACTGAGGTATGAATGGATCCAGAAACTCGGTTGCGGTAGGAAGACCCATCTCCAGGATTCTAAGCAGTATCTTTCTGGCTTTTTCCAGACCAGTATTAATGTCATAGGATCCATCCAGATGAGGATCGTTGATCAAACCCTTCCAGCCGATGGTGGTCCTGGGCTTTTCGAAATACACACGCATGATGGGAAACAGTTTATCATCCAGTTCCTTCGTCAGCCGTGCGAAGCGCTCTGCATATTCAAGAGCGGCCTTTTCATCATGAATGGAACATGGACCGGAGATCACCATAAACCTGGGATCATCTCCGGAAAGAATTCGTGCGATAGTCTGGCGACTGTTACTGACCAGTGCGGAAACCTCAGGAGTGGCGGATAGTTCGGACAAAAGCTGAGTGGCGGGTCTTAGTTTTTCGAAGGATTTTACGTGAATATTCTGAGTTGAAGTCATGGGTCTATGTCCATTTTTTTCTGACGGTGGTCTGGCTGGCAAGTGAGGATTACATGCGAATGCCGTTTGCTCTTATAGTTTCGGCCGGGCTGCACCAGCCCTGTACCCGGGAAAACCGGGGAATCTAATTCTTTTCGGGGACTCGTTGTACTCTGGGAAGTCGAACCCGAAGCTCCGTGCCTTTCACGGCATCGGTCGAAAAGTCTATGTCGCCTCCATGGGCGCGTACAATGAGGCTCGCGCTGTAGGTGCCCAGACCGGCCCCTCCTGAAGAGGGACCACGGGAGTATCGCTCAAAGAATGATGCACGAACCTCCTCGGGGATTAGTCCCTGGTTATGGACTGAAATCGTAACATCCGATTGTGGTGCTGGCTTTTCCTGTAGCATAATGGACACTACGGATTCTTCCGGAGCAGCTTCGATGGCATTCTTGATTAGATTTTCCATCATGGTTTTTAGATGCAGTCCATCACCCGGAACCATGCAGGGCGGAGCCTGGTCCAGCAACCGATCTCCAAATGAACCCACCAGAGTGACACTTTTGTTTCTGGCAAGTCGAGCAAATCCAGCCACCACTTCCTGAAGCAATTGATTGAGGTCCACCGGATCCTGGGCCAGCTTGTATTGGCCAGATTCCATTTCGAAAATATCCAGAGATCTTTTCACCATTTCCAGCATCTGATCCGCGGATCGATTGATCCTTCTATACACATCTACGTGCGGCGAACCTTCAGGATCGGACAGGAGCATTTCGCTGTAACCCAGGATGACACCCAGCGGACTCTTCAGGTCATGCTGAATGATTCGCTCCGCTTCGCGACGCATGTTTTCGCTTTTTCGAAGGTCCACATTCAATCGATGAAACATCAAGGCTACCAGGGACACAGCCAGCGCGACTACGATAGTAATTGCAAGAGCCACATAGAACCAGGTTAGATCCATACCTGGATTGGGATCGTACATGAATCCATCCAGATCATAATCCTGACGCATCATGTTCAACTCAGCATATACGCTGGCAATGTGTTCCCATCGCCCGGGATACATATGCCCGATCTCTACGATTTCTGGCATCAGTAGCTTCATCTGCTCCGCTTCAAATCGAAGATGCTCCAGGCTATGTCTCTTGCTGTACCTGTTGTAAATTAGCTGAATGATTTCCTCTGGATTCTCCATGGCATACCGCCATCCGCGGAGACTGGCTTCGCGAAACCGCCGAACACGATCTGGATGATCTTCCACCTGGGATTGAGTGGTAAACAGGTTGTCCCCGTAGAAGTCGATGCCCGCGGCCCGAGGAGAAAAAAGCAGATAGGGAACATTCTGAACCCGGAGGGCAAAAGGTTCATCGGTAATATAAACCGACATCGCATCGGCCTGACCCTGAACCAGTGCGGCCGTATTGAAGGTATGGGGAGGTTGAATCAGTTTATGAAGAGAAACACCTTCTCTGTTTAGATAGGCAAATAACTCGGCGGAATGAGGCTCTATCATCACCTTCTTGCCTTCCAGTCCATGCAGAGTCTGTATTCCGGAGTCTTTTCGCAACAACAGTGCCAGAGGCGAATGTTGAAAAATTACCGCAAGCACCACCACAGGCTCACCTTTTTGGTGCATCAGAACCAGATCGGTGGTTCCAACACCAAATTCTGCATGTCCGTCCAGCACCCGATCTATGGTTTCCTGCCCTTCTGTGGCTTCCAGGATCTCTACATCCAGGCCAGCTTCGCGGTAGTAGCCTTTCTCCACGGCTGCATAGTAACCGGCGAATTGAAACTGATGCTTCCACTTTAACTGCAGTCTTACAGGTTCCAGAACTGTACCAGGAGTAGTAGCCGGACTATCGTTCAATTGATGATCATGGGTGGTGGATTCCTGGGAGTCGGGCTGCCCTCCTGGATGAGCCAGAAGAAAACCTGGAGAAACCAGCGATAGGAGAACAAGCCACCTGAGACCGAGCCACCGGAACCATAGAGCGTAGGAAAAGCCTATCAAGAGCGCGGATCTCATTCGGACACTTCTCCAATGTCTTCATTCCAGAGCTCCGGCCTTTGTTCAATGAATTGGGCCATCATATCGATGCAATCTTTAGACTGAAGATCTATAACTTTGATTCCGTTCTCCCGGAGCCAGTCCAATCCCCCGGGAAAGTTTACGGACTCCCCCACGATGACGGTACCTATGTTAAACTGACGAATCAATCCGCTACAGTACCAGCAGGGTGCCAGAGTAGTCACCATGATTTTGTCTCTGTAGTTTTTCTGTCTTCCAGCGTTTCGAAATGCATCAGTTTCACCGTGCACCGAAGGATCATCGTTTTGCACTCTTCGATTGTGACCACGGCCCAGAAGATTTCCTTTTGCATCGAACAATGCAGCACCAACTGGTATCCCGCCCTCTTCAAGGCCGGCCCGGGCTTCTTGAATCGCAATCTCTAGCATCTGCTTATGGTCCATAGATTCCCTGTTTATTGATCGGTAAGAAGCTGTCCAGGGTAAGAGGGCCCAG
Organism: Spirochaetaceae bacterium; assembly: GCA_002729885.1. Taxonomy (GTDB): domain Bacteria; phylum Spirochaetota; class Leptospiria; order Leptospirales; family Leptonemataceae; genus UBA3465. Next base: position 517,075 of record PBUB01000021.1, on the reverse strand, counting down.
GGGTGGGCCCAGAAGTCAAGAGATCGGTAGCACCGGCGGATCAGTGCATGTAGTGCGAAACAGGCCTGGCGCTTTCCCTAGCACTGAAATAGGACGCCTCGACCTGGATATTCAAGCCTCATTTCCATGAGCTCCCATTCATCGTAGCGAAGAACCTAGTCCGCAAATTCCACTTTCATCATATCCTTAATGAATTCTCGGATTCTTAGCATATCCATGGGAAGGGTGAGAGTCTGGCATTTTGCACAACGCCCTTTAAAGGGCTCATTCTGATACCTTAGATAGAGCATTCTGGGTGGAATTCCAGGAACTGCACCCAGCTTCTCTTCCATTATGCATCCATCCACATCCGGTCCAGCGATGACCAGGCAATGATCCGGACCGATAGGGGCAGACGAGTCTACGATATGGAAGTGATGTCCCTCGTCTTCCAGCACTTCACGGACCACAGAGCGCAGACCATCGTCATCGGTTATTACTAGAATGTATGCATGCATGGCTCGGCCACTTATTCTTCGCGCGTGGAATCTTCCTGGGCTTTCAGATAGTCATTGATGAATTGCACTATCTCCTGGTTGATTCTCTCTTTGTCGGTTCGCACGTATTTGCTGAGCAGAACATGGGCACCATCTTCGATAGCCACCGATCGATTCAAAGGATTCCCTCCGAATTTGGCAAATCCCTCCAGCATTGCATTCACATCTGCCGTGGGGTCCTGCTCCTGCTCATTCTTGTAATAATATAGCATGAGCGTCGGGCATTGCACAGCCTCAAAAGTGGCCGGCCGGGCAATGTATTCTTTCAAATTGTACAATGGCACCAGGGCCGACATGTATTGCTTTGTGTACCAGTATTCCTCATATCCATCCACGGACCTGGCATTTTTCGGATCTCGGGAGGAATCTCGAACTTCGCCGCCATTCACCATTTCAGCCAGAACCAGACCACCAGGATACCCCAGAACATTCCCGGTCTTATCTCTGAATTCGTAGAAAGGTGATGCCAGAATCAGAGCATCCACTTTGTCAGGATAGTTGGCCGCCAGGTAGGTAGAGATAAGCCCACCCATGCTGGTTCCCACAACCACAACGTGGTCGCCCAGCTTCTGCATCATCTGCAGAGCATCAGCCGAGTAATCCAGATAATCAGCCAGTTCTACGGAATTATGGTCCTCCATATTCGTTCCATGGCCGGGCAGACGCAGATAGAAGGTATTGGCCTGAAACTTAGAGGCAATTTCGTCCATGACCATTTCCCCTTCGGCCCTGGAAGCCCCAAATCCATGTACATAGAGAAATGCAATGGGTGTTTTATCGCCATAACGAATGAGTCGCTCTTCATTTCCGGGACGAGCTCCTTTTTCGGCGCCCTCCTGCAGCCGATCCTGCAGATATACATCAAAGCTGGCCTTTTCATCTTCTGTTAATCGACTGTGATATTCATAGCCGGGGCCTGGCAGAAGTGCATAGCCAAGAATAAATAGCCCCAGCAGGGACACATACAGCTTCCAATTGCGGTACAGAGGTCTTTCTTTTTCCATATTTCCGATCCGATAATTTATACGTCGGTCGAACCTACGACAGCCAGACGAAAGGAAAAGTTTTTTTCCAACGGATGACCTATGCCTGAAACTCAGATACGAAATAGCCAGAGCGTAATGACTCAAGTGGCAGGAAATACAGCCTTTCGTGTCTGTATTTTTCCCGAGCCCGCCGAGCATTTCCCGGAAGATCCGGAGCTCTTTCTGGAGAATTACCAGCCCATCCAGGTGCATCGGGATGCAGAGGGCAAGGCTGTGGCGAAAAAGAAGGATCTTCGCTTCGTATTTGATCCTCCTACCGGAATATTTCGCCTGGATTCTGGCACAGAAGATCTGCTGGCCGGTCAGATCCGCACTGTGGAGTTTCCTCTGGATCGAATCAAGATACAGCTGGAAGCCGATGAGCAATTATACGGGATGGGCGCTGCCGGCAATGAACCGGATCGCATGAATCAGCACTTTTTGCTCAGAAGCATGGATACGCAGTTCTATGCTACTGCGGGCCAGACCTATTCTACATTTCCCTTTTTTCTTATTCGAAAGGGAAACCGGTTTCGAGCCATCTATTTGCATACTTCCTATCCGCTGGATATTACCACCACCAATGACACATCCGGCGAAGACGGTGCCTCCATCATCATTCAGTATTACCGTCCCGAAGCAGCGCAGCCTGTGGATCTGTTCTGCTTCTATGGCTCAATCAGGGAAATCCTGGATGCCTATACAGCCCTCACCGGTCGACCGTTCCATCCTCCGCTCTGGGCTATGGGATTTCATCAATCCAGATGGTCCTATAAAACAGCCCATCGAGTGAAAGAGATTGCTGATGGATTTCGCCAGAGAGATCTTCCCTGCGATGCCATTCATCTGGACATTCATTACATGGACCGATACCGGGTATTCACCTGGAGCAATGATCGCTTTCCGGATCCAGCACAACTGAATCGGGATCTGGCAGAGATTGGAATTCGCACGGTGACCATTGTTGACCCAGGAGTCTTCATAGGCGATGACTACTCGGTATATCTGGATGGTCTGAAACAGGATCTTTACTGCAAGCGTACAGATTCCGATGAAAATTACCGTGGCAAGGTCTGGCCAGGTCCCACGGTGTTTCCGGACTTCATAGAAGAAAAAACCAGGATATGGTGGGCCAGCCATCACAAGACATTGTTCGATGCAGGTGTTTCTGGCATCTGGAACGATATGAATGAACCGGTTCTACAAATCGGTAAACTGGATGAGCCTCTGGATCAGCCCATTCGCCATCAAAGCGGCTCCCATGCGAGGTATCGAAATCTTTACGGAAACTATGAGGCGAAAGCCACCAGGGATGGATTTCATCGCTGGAAGAAAGGCGAAAGAACTTTTGTTTTAACACGATCCGCTCATTGCGGGATTCAGAAGTATGCGGCACTATGGACCGGGGACAATCACAGTACCTGGGAGCATTTGAATGCCAATCTGCATATGGTGGTGAACCTGGGGCTCAGTGGCGTTCCCATGAGCGGCGCCGACGTTGGAGGATTCTGCAGGGGGCCCGGAAGCCTGGGTGCTATAAAGCTCTTCAAAAACAAGGAGCTATTCGCACGCTGGATGGAGCTTGGCTCTTTAATGCCTTTCTTTCGGGTTCATACCGTCCTGTACAGTTTTTCCCAGGAGCCCTGGAGCTTTGGCGATGAAGTGCTGGAAATATCCAGAAAGCACATGAATCGCAGGTACAGGCTCATGCATTATTTTGCCAGCCTCATCCATGAATCTCATCATACCGGGGAGCCTCTGGTACGTCCTGTCTGGTATGAATTCCCGGAGATGAATGAAGATGGTCTGGAATCTCAATTCATGCTGGGACCGAGTCTGCTGGCCTGCCCGGTGCTTTCACCGGGAATGAAGAAACGCAAGGTGGTGCTTCCTCCGGGTGAATGGTTCGATTTTGAAACCGGCCGCAGATACGTCGGCGGACAGAGCCACTTTCTGGATACAAAGCCAGGATACTTTCCTCTGTTTGTTCGAGGAGGTTCGGCCATTCCAACATGTCCGGCAAGACGAAACGCAGAAGACAGTGTAAGGTCAGGCCTGCATATCGAAATCTATCCAGGGGAAACCATGTGCGGCACCGTCATTCTGGACGACGGAATTACAGAAAACCAGAAGCCCACACGTATAGATGTGAAAGGGTCTCAGAGTCGCACCGGTCAGCTTACGATACAGATAGATGTAGAGCCCGGAGATTACGAACCGCTGTTTCGTAAATTCCAGCTAAGACTACCCGGTGTGTTTCGTCATATGCTTGGTGAAAACTCAGTTACGGGAGCATCCGTGGATGCGGTTCGGGAAGACCGTTCACTGGATATGATCTACTTTGAACTTCCTCTGCAAAGCGACACCTACAGATTCGATTTTCGAAATACGATTCAGGGCAGTTAGTGAATTGCTTCCGGGCTCATCGACACCGGCGGATGCACTCACAGGAACCGGCAAATGAAGCAGCATATCGACCACATCGATCATCGCATTGCCCGGTTGTTCAAGCGCTATGGTCACTATACCCACCGAGTGTCTCTGGGACTTTTATTCGTATGGTTTGGATCCCTGAAAATTGTAGGTCATAAGACAGCCACATCGATCATAGCTCATACAATCTACTGGGGATCCCCGGAGGACATTGTTCCTCTTCTGGGCTCTTTTGAGCTCTCCATTGGACTCTGTCTCTTGATTCGCCCACTGGCCAGAGCAGCTATTCTAATGCTCCTCGTAAGGCTTCCGGGTTCTGTTCTTGCTCTGTTGATGCTTCCGGAGGTTTGCTGGCAGGAATTTCCCTTCGCGCCCACTATAGCCGGTCAGTACCTAATCAAAGACATTACAATCTTTTTTGCTGCCATAGCCATTGCCGGTTCAGTCCGGGAAAAAAGCGATAGTGAAATCCTTCACTGACCCCAGGGGCCCAATTAGAAACGGTCCATGGCTTTCGCGATCCCGGGGATTTGCCCCCGCTGGAGCTGTGCTGGACACATCCGAATGAACTGGCCCCACCTTGATCCAGCCGATCCAATCGGCCATATCGGATGCTAAATGGTCGAATGTGATTCTGTGGCCCCGCTACCAAGCCAGAAGCTCAGAGGAACTGTAATGCAGACCCACAACAATCCGTAGGTAAGAATGGCAATCATTGTGGCCGGGTCGGAAAACACCTGGGCCCCCAGAAGAAGTGAAAGCGAAAGATTTCGAGTGGCCGTAGTCATGGACAGGGAACGCATATGACCGGCGGATTTACCTGCGGTCAAACCGAGTAGTAGAAGTGCGGCCACGAACAGAGCCATGGCCAGTGCTGGTTTCCATCCATTGGCAATCAGTATCTCTCCCTTGAGCCAGAGCAGCAGAATCGTAAGGACTACAAGGCATACGTTGGCCAGGATCCGGAAGTAACGAGACCAGATATGGGCCAGACCGGGCTTCCAGTGATGGCCCAGCATTCCCAGCAGGAGCGGTAGAATATGGAAAAGACCGATCAAGATCAGAATCTTGCCCAGAGGAATCTCCATTCCTTCGCCGGTTCCCAGTAGCTCCAGAAATAGAGGAACCGTCAGCAGAGAGGCGAAACTTAGAATTATAACCAGGGTTACCGAATAGGCTAGATTTCCTTTCGCATTGGACGAAAGCAATGGTCCCGTATTTCCTCCGGGCGCTGCAGCACAAATCATAAGTCCCAGCGCTGCGGCGGCAGAGAATTCAAAGGCCATTGCAAGCCCCCAGGCAATAAGCGGTGCAAGAAACAGATTTATGGCAAGGCCCCTGGAAAGCGGGCCCACTTCTTTAACACTGTGCATCACCGATGAAACAGGCAATGCCAGTCCCATGGCCAGCATCGCACTGCCGTTCAACGCGATTACCAGAGAGTCCTGTAGAAGTTCCCAGTTCATCCGGGAAACTCTAAAGAGTGTCCGAAGACAGTGAACCCTTTTTCCTTATTCGGGGGATTTTCTCCGGGCCTCGAGCGATGGAATCAGGCCGAAGGAAGCCGGAACGCTCATCGGGGCTCACCGTCGGCAATCAAAGACAAAGACAGGATCTGGTAATCGAGTCAAAAGCTGGGCGATTAAACCGGACGACCGAAGCCGCTATTCAGGACGGGTATCCATCTCTTCATGATTCGAGGAGGAATTGCTCTGGCCGCGAGGGTTAGCATCTGGCATCAGAGCTACGATAATTACGCCGATCCAGGAAAGGCAGAGTGTAAGCCCCAGAGCCAGGGGAATGCTCTGTGCCTTTCTTCTCGCAATATAGTTACTGAGTAAGAGCGGCGGAACATAGAGAAGGGCCACCAGCACCAGGATTATGAGGATTTCAAAAAGTCCAAGCGCCTGCATGCTTTTTACTTTAATCACTGAATAGCCCGGGACTGCATTTTAGCCCGGCGGTCATCGATTGGTTTTCTTTTTATGTAGACCGTTCCCATATCGCGAATCCCCGGAAACGTTTCGGCTGTAGAATTTTCCGTGCTATGATGCATCATTACCGGGCATTATCGGGCCAGCGTGCGCAGCTCCAGCAGTAGCCTTTCCAGAGAATGCATCCTTTCTCTGGCACGGGCAGCCAGCATGGGATAGCGACTGATTACATCTCTATAGAGTACCTGAACCTTGACGATGCCTGATATATAATCCCGGGCCCAGTATCTCTTACTTCTGTGCTTTTGCCCCTCGAAACGGCGAATGGTTTGCTCCAGTTGATTCTCGGCACGACGAAAGAATTCCATACCCGGCACATCCTGGGTAGGAGCGGATCTTCGTAACACCGCACCTATGCCCGCGGGCTCGGCACCACCCATGGCAGCTCGAAACAGCTCCTGCCCGGCGCGATACCCCGGAGTAAAGCCACGGTGCTGGGAATAACCGGGCGCCGGTCGATTCTGAGTATGAGAGGACGGACGAGAATTGGGATCTGGCTTCCGATAGATACGGGCTCCGCCAGGAGCGGTTTCCATAATCGGCACTCCCGCCTTAAGGGCATCGTAGGCTTCGATTAGAATTCTGGCCTGGTCTTCATTCCCTTTTCTATCGGGATGGCAGTGCTTGATCTTTTCACGAAAAGCCCTCTTTACGGCTTCTGCTGAGTCCCCGGGGCGGACTCCTAGCAATCGACAGTATTTATAGAGGGTTTCCAAATGATGTCTCTCCGGTTGTTATTATCGGTGGTACCGGTCAGGATCTTCGATGATCTTCCCGGTTTTTCCATTCCCGATAGGTCATTCCGCTGGCAAGACCGGTGTAACTCCTTTTAGAGAACATCAGGAAAATAAAGCCAAGGAAAATACAGACCCAGCTAACAATAAATGCGGAGAGAGTTGTATTCCCTGTGTAATCTTTCAGCAGCTGATACAGAGAAAACATCAGAGAAAATGAGGCGCCGATCAAAAAGAAGATCCCCAGCACCAGAAAAGCTGTACCACCCATCCATTTACCGGATCGGTACTCCACCTGATAGGTCATGTAGGCCTTCAGGGACCGCAAATAGGCGGAACGATCAAACAGATAGGCTGCCAGGTTTTGCGCCAGACTGCGAAACAGTGGCAGGTTTCTGGCCAGCTCTGCATTCATCCGGTCTCGGTCCAGACCGGATGAATTTTGCCTGCTGGAAGACATTTTAGTTTTTGCGACCGATCAAGAGACCCAGCAGCAATCCAAAGCCCAGGCCTGTGACTCCGGCGATCAAAGTGGATCGTTCCGGATTTTCCTTTACATACTGGCCGGCAGCATCCACGAACTCCTGAGCCCCTTCGCCATAAACCGCTGCTCGCGCTCTGGCCTGCTCATAGGATTCCTGAGCTCTGGCTCGGGCTTTCTGAGCCTGACCCTTCAGGTTTTCATAGCCCTGCTTCAGTTTTTCCGAGTTATTTCCGGTTCCACCGGTTTCATTAGCATGTTCTTCGCTCATTTTGTTCTCCTGTGCTATGTTTAAGGATATCATGCCGGGCCCATTAATGCAAACGATATATGGCCCCCGCAAATTGCAGAACCATCAGTTATTTCCGGCTCCGCCCGGTCTGTAAACGGATTTACTAGCGGTGATCCGTGACTCCGCGCTTGCTGTTCGCAAAAAAATCCATGATCATCTGCACTTCGGGAGGCTGACTTCCCTGGTCCTTTAGATGCTTCAGGGCCTGGCTGGTGTTCATTTTCTGATGATAGATTATATCGTAGGCGGCCTTGATCTGCTTTCTCACTTCTGGACTGCTTCCAGCGCGCTTCATGCCCACTACATTCTGTCCAATGATTGTGGCCGGATTTCCATCGGCCGTCGCAAACGGAGGCACATCTTTCACGATTTTGGCACATCCAGCAACCATGGCATAATCTCCAATGTTGCAGAATTGATGGATGGCCACAAGGCCAGAAACAAGCACACGGTTCCCGATATGAACATGGCCCGCCAGAACGCTACCATGCACCAGAATGTTTTGATCTCCCACCACGCAATCGTGTCCAACATGAAAGCCGCCCATCAGATAGTTATTACTTCCGATGGTGGTGGGCCGATCCAACTTGGTGGCCCGATGGATATTGGTCTGTTCACGGAATACATTGTTGTCTCCAATTAGAAGACCGGTGGGCTGGGCAGAATCAAAACCCAGGTCCTGTCCGTCCGCTCCCAGGATTGCATGGGCATCGATTCTGTTGTTCTTTCCGATGGTGGTGTGCGCGTAGATGCGGACATGGGAGCCGATTCTGCATCCTTCTCCGATCTTGACATTTCCATCAATGACTGTATAGGGCCCGATTTCAACGGAATCATGGATGTCGGCGCCGGAATCTACAATTGCTGTGGGGTGTATGGCCATACCTTCATTTTCTCACTCCCTGCATGTCTGCAATTGAAATACTTGCCGGGTACCCTGTAAAATTGATCCTGACGGAGTATAGTATGCCCGGTGCCATAGTATGCCTCGTCTAATGCAAAGAGGCTCCATTGAGGTACGGTGACGGTTCGCGTAGAAAAAATGGCGGCGGCATCCTTAAGAATTTATCCCGGAAGGAAGAAAGCATGGCAGAGGCAAACCAAGAAGATCTGGTAAGAACTCGTATTCTGGACTGGGCAGCGCCCAATTTTCCCCTGGAGATCCGGGACCAGGCCGCCCGGGTGTATGTAGATTATCGAGCCGGAGTTAGAAACGAAGAGACAGAGGCCTTTGCCGGAAAGCTGGCCTTTGGAACCGGTGGAATGCGCGGAGTTCTGGGCACCGGTCCAGGACGTCTGAATCGATGGACCGTAGGCCGGGCCGCTCTGGGCTTTGTGCAATATATTAAAGAAACGTATCACAATCCTTCCATAGTTATTGCCCATGATTCCCGTCGCATGAGTCCGGAGTTTGCCCGAGTAGTGGCCGGTCTGGCCGCCGGCCTTGGAGTTAAAGCATTTCTCTTCAAAGGAGTAACACCCACTCCCATTCTATCCTACGCAGTGCGACACCTGGGGGCAGCGGGAGGAGCGGTTCTTACAGCCAGTCACAATCCTCCGGAATACAATGGGTTCAAAGTCTATCTAGAGGATGGATCCCAGTTTACGGGAGATGCCCAGGTCCGACTGGAGCAACTTATTGAAGAGATCCGGGACTGGGATCTGCCATTCCGGGAAGAAGGCTCAGAAGACTTCAAGAAGAACATTCAGTGGATCGGTCCTGAAATTCAGGAAGCCTATTACAATGAATTTCAAAAACGCGGATTGGCCAAACATGTGGATGCGAAGTTCAAGATCGTATTTTCTCCTCTGCATGGAACGGCCGGGCCCTGGCTTCCTCCCCTGCTGGAGAAATTCGGCTACAATGTAATCGGAGTTCCGGAGCAAATGGAGCCGGACGGAGAATTCCCTACCGTAGAGCTGCCGAATCCGGAGGAAGCGGAGGCTCTGCGACTGAGCGAAGAAACAGCCAGAAAGCACGATGCAGAACTATTCCTGGCTACAGATCCAGATGCGGATCGTCTGGGAGCTGGAATCAAGAGCGGAAACAGATATATCCTCTTAAATGGAAACCAGCTGGGTAGCATCATGTGCGCTTTCATGTGCGAAAATGCTCCCAAAAAAAGCGACAAGAATTACTGGATCTTTAAAACTATCGTCACCACGGACCTACAAAAGGTTATCGCAGAGAAAAATGGCATCAAAATTAAAGATGTGCTCACTGGATTCAAGTACATCGCCGAGCAGATGCGAGAGCTGGACAATGGAAAGAGCGGCTTTCAAAAAGGAAAGGATGTCTTCCTATTTGGAGGCGAAGAGTCCTATGGATACCTGCCTGTTGAATTTGTTAGAGATAAGGATTCTCTGTCTTCTGCATTGGTACTGTGCCAAATCATTCAACAGATGGGCAACCTGGAGACCTATCTAAACCAGATCTATCTGAAGTACGGTCTGTATCTGGAAGATCTGAAGTCGGTTACCATGAAAGGCAGCGACGGTCAGCAGAGAATGAACCAGATAATAGATTCTCTTCGTGAAAATGACATGGTAGGTATGGAACTTGAAAATCGCACAGTAGTAGAGGTGCGAGACTTCAAAAAGCAGACAGTAAACAAGAAACCAGCACCTGAATTCTTCGGGGATCTACCTCCTTCTAACGTTATTCAACTTCTTCTGGAGCCAGAAGGCAAACTGACCATTCGACCGTCCGGAACAGAACCCAAGGTTAAGCTCTACGCCAGCCTGAAGTATCCAGATCAGCCGCAAAGTCTGGAAGAGCTGAACAAAGCAAGAGCGGAGCTGGAAAATGAACTTGTAAGTATTTCCGGTTTGTTCTTTGCACGGACCGGGCTCACCAGGTAGATTTTTCCAGAAATTCAAGGAGTGCTCTGGCCTGGTTATGCTGACGGTCCCTGGCGCTGTAAAGCAGCGTAACATCCCCCTTTCTGTGCTCTTCGCTTAGCATGGACACCCCCTGGCTGTTGGCTTCCAGCTCCTTCCAGTAGCGAGCTTTGAACTGGTCCCATTTTTTTGGATCATGATCGAACCATTTGCGTAACTCTGTGCTGGGAGCAATGTCCTTTAGCCAGAGGGATATATTGGCCTTATCCTTGCTAACTCCCCTGGGCCAGATTCGATCCACAAGAATTCGGATTCCATCGTCGGCCTCCGGCGGATCATAGATTCTTTTGAGACGGAAGGACACTGAAGCGATGCTGGATCAGCGAAAGAAAGAATAAAGCAGAATTCCAGGACCAGGTCTCCCTCCCGTCTACGGGCCCGGTCCCGGGAAGAATGGTCTGAAGGTAGTTTCATATCTGCCATTCCAATTCGCCAGGCACTTAGAATCGTTGACCTGCCGAAGGCCAGGCGAAAGTCAGTAAATAGCGGCTGGAATATTTCGGGGCCGGGAAATCTAGAGTTCGATTTTCCAATGGATCCCGGATCCACGCCGCCTGGAGTAAACAATGAGCGCCGAACAGGAAATCGAACAACAGGAATCGGATTTTACCAAACCATTGAGTCTCGAAGAAATCCAGGAAAAATCCGACAAATATCTGCTGGGCACCTATCGACGAGCCCCCATGGCCTTTTACTTCGGTCAGGGGGAATATCTCTATGACTCCGAAAACAATGCCTATCTGGATTTCCTTTGTGGAATCTCGGTAACGAATCTGGGCCATGGAGAGGCGGATTTAATCGAAGCCATTCGAGACCAGGCTGACCGAATTTTGCATACTTCCAACCTGTTCTACAATCAGGAACAGGCGTTGCTCGCAGAAGCCCTCATCGAGCATAGTTTTCCTGGAAAGGTATTCCTTTGCAACTCCGGCACTGAAGCCAACGAGGCTGCGCTAAAACTGGCCAGAAGAAATGCAGAGAATATGCAGGGAACTCCCATCGTCATCGCTCTGGAAAACAGCTTCCACGGTAGAACCACCGGTGCCATGGCTATGACCGGCCAGGATAAGATCCGTCAGGGCTTCGGGCCTTTGATGGAAGGTATGGTACATATTCCGGCCAACGACATTGAAGCTCTGGAAAGTGCCTTTGATCAATACGAAGGCAGAATCTGTGCGATGATAATGGAACTGGTGCAGGGCGAAGGCGGTATCAAACCCATGGATCAGGATTTTGTCATACGAGCGCGAGAATTAACCAAATCACAGAATGCACTTCTTATTCTGGACGAAATCCAAACCGGAATGGGCCGTACTGCCAAGCTTTTCGCCTACGAACACTATAAGATTCAGCCGGATGCCATGACGCTGGCCAAGGCCCTGGGCGCAGGACTGCCCATTGGAGCCATGATTGTGGCGGATGATTTTACCCATCTATTGGAGGCCGGAATGCATGGTTCTACTTTCGGAGGAAACCATGTAGTGGCCCGAGCAGCTTACGAAAATCTCAGAATCATCATGGGCCGCGAAATTCTGAAGAATGCAGAAGGGCTATCGGACTATTTCTTTCGCAGACTAAGACTGCTCCAGGAAACCTGCCCCATTGTAAAAGATGTGCGAGGTATTGGTCTGCATATTGGAGTAGAACTCACAGATCACGGTCCCGATGTAGTAACGCGATGCCGCGAAGAAAAGCTTCTGGTGAATTGCACTGCCGGTCATGTAATCCGAATCATGCCACCATTGAACCTGCCCCTGGATTCCGCCGCAGAAGGACTGGATATTTTCGAGCGAGTGGTGCGAGAATTCGCCTGAAGCCATTCGCCGGGAAAATCTTTCAGAAATAGTTCGAGAATCGGATCATCCATATTTCCAGAGGAGATTCTAGCAGCTCTGCGATAGAGTGGAATCCGCTGGCTGTGGCAATTCGAGTGGCATCATAGGTCCCTGTGCGATCCTGTAGTTCAGGATCTGCGCCATGCCTCAGAAGGCTTCGCACCACTTCCTCATTTCCGCGAGAAGCAGCCAGCATCAGCGGAGTTTCCCCGAATTCATTTCTGGCGTTGGGATTTGCGCCGACTTCCAGCAATCGATCCAGAATGTAGATATCCCGGGCGCGAATGGAGTAATAGATGGCCGATTCTCCCCTGTTGTCTCTCTGATCAATAGTGGAAGGAAGAATCAATAGTTCCGCAGATTGGCGATGAGCGCCGCGAATCGCATGCATCAAAGCGGTTCTGCCCTTAAAGTCCTGCTTCAAAGGCTTCGCCCCCAGAAATAGAAGGGCGCGCAGCGCATCATATCGATTGAGACCGGCAGCAATCATAAGCACCGTGTATCCGTTTTCTGCTTCTGCCGCCTGAACATCTGCGCCATGCTCCAGAAGCATCCAGACAATTTCTGGAGTCCCCCTGTATAGAGCGTAGTGCAACGCTGTTTCCCGGCCATCGGTTCTGGTGTTTATATTCACTCCAGCATTAATAAGCATTTCCACGCACCTGGATTTGCGAAACCAGACAGCATGGGTCAGAGCGGTTTCCCCTCCTTTTACCTGTGCATTTATGGTCTGAGGGGAAGCGGATGCCAGAAGCCGACCAAATCTTTCAGGATCGCAATCCCGGGCCGCATCCACCAGGCCGGACTCGGATAGACGAATTACCGGTGCAGAGATCTGCAGAGTTTCCGTGTGTTTCGCATTATCGGTGGCATCCGCACAGGCAAGAGACAGATGTGCTGCAGCGATGCAGAGCCAGATTCTAAAAATAGGCAGGCAGACTCGGAACACTTTTCGCCTGACCTGGGACCTCCCAGGGTTTCGATTCATGACGTAGAGGCTGCTGAACTTCATTCGGACCATCTCAGTACTCCGATGGAAAACGGAGGCATACGAATCCTGTGGGTCGATTCACTATTGTTCGCGTCTGAGAATTCTTCTGTGCAGTCTGGAACCTTCTCTGAAAACAGAGACCATTGCGCATCCCCGGTATCCCCGGACGGAACTTCGATGTCCAGGTCGCGATAATCGGCCCCGGCATTGGCGACGGCCAATACGAACTGGCCATCTCTGTTTAGAAGAACGGCCGCAATAGTATCATCCTGTATTGGGTTGGCAGGCTTCCAGACTCCAGCATTTTCCATCAGATGCTGATTCAAGAACTTGAATGCCTCAAAAGCGGGCCGATTGCTCCCTCCTCTTTCCGGAGAACGAATCAACCCCCAGGAGGAAGGATCCCCATTTAGATCGGAAAGACGCCAGGCCACCGGAGCAGAGGCCCCCTGGTTAATGTGAATCAATGTATTGGCCACAAACTGTATGGCAAATTCATGGGTATCGGAGGCTGTAAATAGAGCGCTCTTCGCCGGGCTGTAATATTTCGCATCCCGGCGACGGGAAACCTCCCTTGCATATTCGGTAATAAATACAAGCTTTTCCGGATTAATTTTTCGAAAGGCAGCTTTTGGGGATTTCCAGGCGTTTCGCATTACGTTCAGGTTATCTGAATCGGTAAGCACTTCATCCCAGGCATGCAGCGAAAATGCGTAGATGGACCGCTCGGCTCCAGGTGGCATGGATTGAATCCATCGAGTGGGAATTCCTTCCAGATCCAGCGAAGAGAGGCCGGGCCCAAGGATTCGAACATGGGAAAACCCGGCTGCATCGAAACTTTTACGGGCATCCACTACCATGTCAAAGTATCGCTTCGCAGGAATATGTCCGTTCCAGTTGCCCTCCGGCTCATTGGCCAGCTCCACGTAGTCCACCTGCATATCATGGCTACGAAAATATTCTAGCAAAGCTACCCAGAGACGAACCAGCTTTTTCTCCGCTCCCGGCTTGAAGGTTTTCATATAGTCATTTTGCAACCAGTGATAGGGCTGCTGATAGATGATCAGAATCACACGAATGTTATGCTCTTTGAAGAAGGCGAAACTCTCTTTAAACTTCTGCAGCCGTCCGGGGTCCTGCTCATTGAAGTGAGCGGCAATATGTTCCTTAAGCATGGCCGGATCATCCGGCACCTGCTGCTCCAGGCTGGCCCAGCTGGGTCCGGCCTCCAGGCGAACAAAGGCAGGTTTCAATTCAAGCATGCGGTCCAGATACCTGGTTTCCTGACCATACACCGAAAGCCCGAACCCAAGGTACCTATGCGAAACTTCTGAGCTGAATTTTATGGCGAAGGGCCTTACAGGAATATTGTCTTTCGTTACTGACTCTACGAAAGTGGAACAATCCCTGATTGTATCATTGAGTTCATGGCCGGGCTGACAGAAACTCAGCATCAGAGGAATCAATAAGGCCACCCTTCGCATCGGCAATTCAGAATGCTTCGGTTTTTCAACGCAAGTGCAATCCGGTTTGTGCAAAGGAGAGATTCCTATGTATTCGACGCTGTAGTTCTACATGCTATTGATCCAACCCTCAGCGAGCCCAGAGAAGCCAGATTCATAGGTTCCAGGTTCAAACAACCCTTACAGGGACACTTCGAAAGTGATCTAAAAGGAGTGTCCGGGGGACATATGGCAGAGGTCCACAACTTCGGAACAATGATTCAATAGACCTGCCAGCCTGTTACTTTGCAGCCAGGGAGAACCCATCCTACTTCGTCCTAACCAGCCTTGAGCATTTTTTATCCTCCAGATTTCCAGCTTTTCCGATAATTACAGAAGCTATGGTTGAGCTCCAAAGCGTAGACTTCTCCAGAAAGATCAAAAGCCGACCGGCCCCGGCACCTACCGGCATTCCGGCTGCAGATCGATCCACACCGTCCGCCGGACAGGGTAGAACTGCGTCCGGGCGACTACTGGGCTATGGAGTGGCAGCGGCTCTCTTGATTTTTGCTGCCGGGCTTTATTCAGGAATCAAGATCGGTCAGTTTAAAAGCTTTGAGCAATCCCTGGTAAAATATCCCGATGGAAAACCTCCTGCCGCACAGGAAGGTCAGAAGCCGCAGCAGAGCCTTAACAGTTTCGCAAACCGGCCTCAGCAGACCGCCGAAAAAGAAGGTCTCTTCATTATTAAAGTGGGCACCTTCAGCGAGGACCGAGCCAGAGAACTTCAGGGAATCCTGGAGAGCCGTCCCGAGATGCAGGAGCTGCGAACTCTAAAGTGCAAAAGCGTAAGTAGCGATGGAGCATTGCATCAATCCATCTTTCGCACAGAAGTGCAGGATGCCCGATTACAGAACCTATTCTTCGGTTGCTTCTCTACGGTAGATACAGCTGGCGAAGCTCTGGAAGAACTGAGCAAATTGAACATTGCCGGCACCGGATCAGCTCGGGTATTTGAAATCGACGGTAAGTAGTGCCAATCCCTGGCCGTCTGGCCACGTTTGCTCAACGTTCTACCTTAGAAGAGCGCTCAACCGCCTATAGATTCGAATCTTAAGCCTCAGCAATAAACTGGAACTAATCTGCCTCCGGATAGTTCGCAGCTTATCAGGATTGCGCACGGCGAATACCTCCGCGATGCGGTGATCCTCCATGCGAAACTGGACTACAGAGCTCAATGAATCATCCTCATCAAATTGCAGCACAGAAAATGTACCTCCGATGCTTACAGGTACTGTATAGCTTCGGGGAAATTTTGAGGCCAGCCCGGCAAAGAATCGGCTGGAGTTTTCCGCTCCAAATACTGTTCGCATGGCTGCAGAAACCTTTCCTCCACCATCCGTATGAACCAGTACATCTTCTGTAAGTAGTCCCAGCAAAGACTTGAGATCCCCCTGGTTGCAGGCTTTTTGAAAAGAGATCAGCAGACTTCTCTTTCGCTTTTCATCCATTGTGGCGCCGGGGACGACTTTGGCACTTGACCTGGTCGCAAACTCGCCTGTTGATGCCCCGGATCTTGAATACCTTTTCCCGGGCTCCATCGCTGCAGGATTGTTATCCTTCTGCCTGGCCTGCCGGATCCTCTTTCTTGCGCGCTCCGCAATCTTTCTGCAGTGATCGGACCTTTTCTTTACGATTTCTGCGATCTCTAGATATTCGTAATCGAAGACATCTCGCAGAACAATCACTGCTCGCTCCAGAGGAGACAGACTTTCCAGAAGAAACAGGAAGGCCGCGCCTGCCGTTTCAGAAAGCACCATGCTTTCTTCAAATCCATCTAGAATCGGTTCCGGAAGCCAGGGACCGGGATAGACTCTTTTCTTTTCGTATGCCGCCCGTTTAGCATCTATGGCCTGCCTTGTAACCATGGCGACCAGATACCCTGCCGGATTGCGAATGTTGGATAGATCTTCTCCGGAGAACTTTATATAGGCTTCCTGCAGAAGATCCTGTGCATCTTCGTAAGATCCCATCATGCGATAGGCCACAGAAAAGAGCTTCTGGCGATGCTCCTGAAACACCGCCAGATGATTTGATTCTAATTCTTGCAAATTTTTACCCGCTTAACTGGCCGCCCGCATTCTGGAGTTGCCGGATGCAGAACTGGCTACAAGTCCATCTGATTCGATGCTGAAAGTGAGAGCCAGGGTATTGTAGTAGGTCTCTGCAGCAATGCACCATCCAATATCTGCGATCTGACGCTCATCAAAATACCTGCGTAACTCATCAATGACTGCCGCGGAAACATGCCCTTCCATACGATTCCTCACAAAACGAATCAAAGCCTTTTCCGATTCCGAGAATTTCGCAGACTGTTCGTTCCCATTCACCAGAGCCGTAAATCTCTGTCGATCCAGCTTTTTTTTGAAGGCATCGGCCAGAGCCATGTCGCCGCAGAAGGAGCAGCCGTTTTCCAGGGAGACCAGAAGCCGCACCATGGTTCTGTCCTGCTCGCTTAGTTTTAGTTTTCGGGCAAAGGTGCTTTCGATTTTCAAAGCAAAGGAAAGAATGGCCGGATTTCGGGAATAGAGAATCGGAATTGGGCTGAGCACTCGTCCGAACATTTTCTTTGATAGAAATGCAGCCAGCTTTGCTTTCCAATTTTTGAGCGGAGCCGGAGCCAGAAGAGGTTTTTCCATTACATGATTGTGTTTTAGTTCCATGCAAGGATGACGATCCGGCAGCTCCCTTTGTGACAGGCGCGGAAAAAAATTCCCTGGTTTCTCGAACAGCCAGATGGGAAAACCGGGCCCCGGCTAAAAGCATCGGTGGGATCAGAAGCATCGGTCCGACCATTAACGTCGGTCCGACAAAAAAGTACCACTCCAGCATCGCCGCAATCCATTCAGGCTGCCCGGGATTGGCTTTACGGAGAGCTTCCTTCCTCCAGACTGGATAGACCATGGCCGAACAGGAAAATCGATTTGATGTAATAGTTATAGGAAGCGGACCAGGCGGATATTCGGCTGCCATTCGAGCCAGCCAGCTGGGCTTAAAAAGTGCAGTAGTAGAAAAGGAAGCCCTGGGTGGAATCTGTCTGAACTGGGGCTGTATTCCCACCAAGGCATTGCTGGAAAGCGCTCATCTACTGGAGAAAATAAAGAAAGCCCGGGAGTTCGGATTATCGGTGCAGGATCCATCGGCGGACTTCGGAACTGTCATCGATCGGTCCAGAAGAGTAGCCAACCGGATGTCCATGGGTGTGGACTATCTGATGAAGAAGAACAACATTACCGTCATTAACGGAGAAGCCCGATTCAAATCGCCGGGCAAACTCGAAATTCATTCCAGCGAAGATGGAAAGGAAACCGTAGCCGAATACGAAGCCACAGACATCATCATTGCCACCGGTGCCAGAGCTCGAGCCCTACCTGGTCTCGATTTCGACGGAAGCACGGTTCTGGACTACAGAAGCGCCATGAGTCTGGAAAAGGCGCCAGGAAGCCTGGCTGTCATCGGGGCCGGGGCCATTGGAGTGGAATTCGCGGATTTCTATCGCAGCATGGGAAGCGAAGTTACAATCTTCGAAATGCTACCGCAACTGCTGCCCATCGAAGACGAAGAGGTATCGAAGGCCCTCAAGAAGAGTTTCGACAAGCGTGGGATTCGTTGCGAACTTTCCATTTCCGAAAGCAAGGTTGAAAAGACCGACAGGGGAATCAAGATTCAATACAAGAATAAAAAAGACGAAGACCAATCCGCAGAGTTCGACGCGGTGCTTGTTGCTATAGGCATCCAGGCCAATACAGAAAACCTGGGGCTGGATCTCTCTTTGGAAAAAGATCGCATCAAAGTGGATGAAAGATACGCCACGAATGTGCCGGGTATCTACGCCATCGGCGACTGTATTCCGGGACCGGCTCTGGCCCACGTAGCCTCCCATGAAGCGATTCGCGCTGCTGAAGCCATTTATTTGAATCGCTCCGGCAAAGATGATATACATTACGAACCCATAGATTACGATATCATTCCTTCCTGCACCTACTGTCATCCAGAGGTGGCCTCCATAGGAAAAACCGAACAGCAGTTAAAAGATCAGGGAATTGAATACAGCAAGGGCCAGTTTCCTTTCACTGCGTCCGGACGAGGACGAGCTGCCGGAGATACAGATGGATTCTGCAAGATACTCTCCGGAAAGAAGCACGGTCGTATTCTGGGAGTGCACATTGTAGGCCCGGGAGCCACTGAAATGATAGCAGAAATGCAGCTGGGAATGGAAGCGGAACTGGTAACGGAAAATTTCGCCCGTACCATGCATCCGCATCCTACCCTTTCCGAGGCTGTGATGGAAGCGGCGGCTCAGAGTCTGGGCGAGTCCATCAATATTTAGAAGATGACATCAGCCCGGGTAGCCGGCCGCCACCGGCGTTGTTATTGTGAAAGACCCGCACGTCCGGGAAAATAGTCGGATCAGGAGATAACGTGGCTCGAGAATTTGACATACCTCTCTTTTACCGGTCAGAAATCATATCCACCATCAAGAAGGCCCGCAAGGAATCGGATCGATACAGAAAGGATTTGAGTCCTTCCAGCCTGGATCTGGGTGATATCGAAATTCGCATAGCACGTCACTTTGGCTTCTGTTTTGGAGTGGAAAATGCCATTGAGATCGCCTACAGAGCGCTGGATGAGAATCCGGATCGTCGCATTTTTCTATTAAGCGAAATGATCCACAATCCGCACGTGAATGAGGATCTGATTTCCCGGGGCATTCGATTCCTTATGCGAACGGATGGAACTTCTTTGATTCCATTTTCCGAGCTCAAGCCGGACGATATCGTAATTGTCCCTGCCTTTGGAACCACTGTAGAAATGTTCAAGGATCTGGAATCCAGAGGTATTCAGACCCAGACCTATAACACTACCTGTCCTTTCGTCGAAAAGGTCTGGAATCGCTCCGAGCAGCTGGGTCAAAAAGGCTATACCATAATAATCCATGGAAGGGCCAGGCATGAGGAAACCCGCGCTACGTTTTCGCATGCCAGATCATCGGCCCCCAGCCTGGTGATCCAGGATATGGAAGAGGCACGGCAGCTCGGAGATTTCATTTCCGGCAAACGCCCCATTAACGAATTACTGGAACACTTCGACGGACGCTACTCTCCCGGCTTCGAGCCGGAGCGAGATCTGCAAAGAATCGGTGTTGTAAATCAGACCACCATGCTGGCCACAGAAACCCATGAAATCAGCGAGTATCTGAAGGGAATTATGGCCACACACTTCCAGACCAATGAGCCGGGCGATCGCTTCGCAGATACCAGGGATACACTTTGCTATGCCACTTCGGAAAATCAGCAGGCTCTGTATGCTCTCCTGGAATCAGGGGGCGATGTGGCTATTATCGTAGGAGGTTATAACTCTTCCAATACATCTCATCTGGTAGAACTCTGCGAAAGACAGCTTCCCACCTATTACGTTAAGGATGAAAAGGAAATCAAGAGCCTACAGGAAATCCAGCATCTAAATGCTCATACCTCCCAGGTTGTGACAACCCGGGACTGGTTTCCCGGTAGCCGCATTGATGGAGCTTCCGGTCCCATTCGAGTTCTGGTCTCGGCCGGGGCCAGTTGTCCGGATGCTCTGGTGGACCGCGTGGTATCTCACCTGGCAGAGCTACTGGGCAGAAAGGATGGCCTGCAATTAGCGTTGGATCCCTACAGAAAACTATTATCCGCTGCCGAGTCTTGATCCAACATATCTGATCTATTCCGGGAGTTCTTTGGTCCAATGGCCCAATGGCATGGATTCCGAGGCGCGACTCCGGGCATTCAATCAAATCTAGCTTGCATATTGGGAATATCCCGTATTAAGTCCATGGCAGTCTATGCCCATGTCTCCGAAGCCGTTGCACATACCGGCCAATGATGTCATGGATGTTTCTTGCACAGGACGTGGCTCAAAAGGATTCGTAACTAGAGATGACAGAAGATCACCGAAAGGAAGATAATCGAGAGGAACAATCTACGGACGATACTTCAGCAAGATCGGACGTGGAAAACAACTCCGGTCACCGAGATCCAGATTCAGGAATTAGAAACCATTCTGAATCTGGCACAGAATTCCCTGGCTCCTCCGAAAGGAATTCTTTCTATGAGCCTGCGGGCAGCGACACAGATAAGCCAATACCATCGGATGACCGGGTGGGGAGAAACCTGGATTCCCTTCGTGGATCGAATGAATCGGAAGATTCCACAGTGCCTGACGATAGTCAGGACTCGGACAGTTCACAGGACTCCGGTGACTCTGGCGAAAGCACAGGACCGGTGGATGCAGAGGTTATAGGAGATTTTGCTCCCCATTCCATTGTACCTGCCGCCGAAGTTCTACCACAGCGATTGCCCATTCTGCCCATCGCCGAGCGGCCTTTCTTTCCAGGGATTACCCTGCCCATACAAATTTCTAACCAGGATTTTGTTCCCATCATCGAATATGCACTGAAGCATTCCCATAGATACTTTGGCGCGGTACTGACGAAGGAGCTAAACGAAGAGAAACCCATTGAAAGCAAATACCATGAAGTAGGCACGGCATTGAAGATCTTGAGAGCAGACCAGGCAGAGGACAGTCTGCAGCTTCTGGTGCAAACTGTGCGAAGGTTTTCCCGAAAAGAACTGGTTCAGTCGCCGGATAAGGGAATGGCCATTTGGGAAGTGGATTACCATGAGGATCCAGAAAAAACAAACCAGGAGCTCAAGGCATATACCCTGGCACTCATCACTTCAGTAAGAGATCTTCTTCGATTAAATCCGCTGTTTCAGGAACAGCTCAAAATGCTTCTGTCCAGCCTGTCCTACGATAAGCCAGGACTTATCATGGACTTGATTTCGTCGATGATGACTTCGGATGGAGACAAACTGCAGGAAATCCTGGAAACCTATTCTCTGATCCCTCGTGCCAGAAAGCTTTTACGATTGCTCCAGGAAGAAATACAGCTATTCGAACTGCAGCAAAAGATCAAACAGAGCATCGAAGAAAAGATTACTCAGCAGCAAAAGGAGTTCTTTCTGCGCGAACAATTGAAGGCGATTAAGAAAGAACTGGGACTCGAAAAAGATGATAAAGAAGCGGAGCTGGAAAAGTTTCAGGAACGGCTAAAGAAACTGAGCCTTCCGGAAGAGGCGAAAAAGGTTATTGAGGATAACCTGGAAAAGATCAAGTTAATCGAGCCAGCTTCGCCGGAATACAACGTTACCCATACATACCTGGACTGGCTTACATTGCTTCCCTGGGGCGTATATACAGAGGATAGCTTTGACATCGACAAAGCCAGGGAAGCCCTGGATCGAGATCATTATGGACTGGACGATGTAAAGGAGCGAATTCTGGAATACATCTCCACAGGAAAAAAGACCGGTCGCATATCCGGATCCATTCTATGCTTTGTAGGCCCGCCTGGAGTGGGAAAGACATCCATTGGTCGCTCCGTGGCCGAAGCTCTCAATCGAAAGTTCTTTCGCTTTTCCCTGGGTGGTATGCGAGATGAGGCCGAAATCAAAGGTCATCGCAGAACTTACATTGGTGCCATGCCGGGAAAATTCATTCAGAGCCTGAAAACTACAGAAAGTGCAAATCCTGTAATCATGCTGGATGAAATCGATAAGATTGGAAGCAGCTTTCAGGGAGACCCGGCCAGCGCACTTCTGGAAGTACTGGATCCTGAGCAGAATCATGCCTTTCTCGATCATTATCTGGATGTGCGATTCGATCTTTCCAGGGTTCTGTTCATCTGCACCGCCAATACCCTGGATACAGTTCCCGCTCCGTTACTGGATCGCATGGAAGTTATCAAGCTACCAGGTTATATTCTGGAAGAGAAAGCTCAGATCGCGCGCCGCTATCTCATTCCTCATGCTCTGGAAGAACACGGACTGAAGGATGAAGACCTGGATCTTTCGGATGATGTTTTGAACTATCTTATTGATCAGTATTCCAGGGAAGCCGGTGTGCGAAACCTGGAGAATCGTATAAAAAAGATCATGCGAAAGATCACCATGGCTCATGCTACTGGAAATACCGATCGCACAACTCTGACGAAAGAAAACCTGGTAGATTTCCTGGGCCCACCCATCCACACGGAAGAGCCTTTATACAAAACTCCTCCTGCAGGAGTAGTTACCGGTCTTGCCTGGACCAGCATGGGCGGAGCCACTCTTTCCATAGAATGTGGAGCGATAGTGCACTCCCAGGGAAATGGGGGATTCAAACTAACTGGCCAGCTGGGCGATGTTATGAAGGAATCCGCAGAAATCGCGTACTCCTACGTTCAATCCAATTCCACAAGGTTCGGAATCGATACATCCTATTTCGAAAAACATAAGCTGCATCTGCATGTGCCGGCTGGAGCTACACCCAAGGATGGGCCATCAGCAGGTATAACCATGGCTCTGGCCATTTACAGTCTGGCTCGACAGGAGCCGGTGCCCCCAGCATTTGCCATGACAGGGGAGTTGACTCTTACCGGTCGCGTGCTTCCGGTGGGCGGTATTAAAGAAAAGATTATCGCAGCCAGGCGCATGGGAATTCGCAGAATCATCCTTCCCAGAGAAAATCTGCGGGACTTCAAGGAGCTTCCAGACTACCTCAGGGCTGGTCTTAAATGTTTCTTTGTTCGCGCATTCGACGATGTAATTCATTCCATCTATGGATCCAGCGCGAACAGCTAATTCGAATTTTTCCCGGTTCGGTTTATTTCTTCAGCCATGGCCTACTTCGAAGGAAGGCTACCGCTGCAACAGGGGACTTCTCTTAATTTTTGTATTTCTGCTTCTGCTCACGGGCGCAGGATGTCAGACCATAGAGGAATACTTCTCTACGATCAATCTGGCGGGGGGTCTGGATAGCTCCAGCGTCACATTCTATACCAGAAAATCCGCTCTGGAAAGACTCTATGGAAACGATTCTGCAGCTGAAGTCACCAGAAGAAATCATTCTGAATCCAGCACCATTGAAAGACCGTTCTATGCTATCAGTTCGGCTCCCAACCCACTTCCCTTTTTCGAAGACGAAGGTTTCTTTCGGTACATGCGAACTTCGGTGACATTCAACAGCCCCAGAACCTACAGAGGTACTTTGATCAATTATCCGGATGATGGACGCCGGACATCCGATCCCAGGCTATCTCTGTTCTATCAACTGTATCCTCTGCCGGATTTGCTGGGACGGAGAATGGAATTTATCTACGAAGAGTACAGAGCCTATATGACTCTGTATTTTCCCTATTATAACGCCGAAAACTGGTACATCGCATTTGGTCAGAGCTACGGACAGTCCAGATACAATTTCGATTTGCTAGAACAAAATTTTCGCCTGGCCAGTGTTGTTCGGCAGTGGACTCCTGTTTATATGGTTTCGCTGAACTACGGCTACAGACTGGGTAAGTTTTTTCCCAGAGGACTGCTTTCCAATACATATATCTTCCTGGAAATATCCGGCGATGCCAGAAGCATTCATCCCATCAATGTTAATATTCCTCGCACGGACGGATTGGCTTCCAAGCGGTTGTATGCCAGCATGAACTATGCTCGCATTGGGATTCGAAAAACCATTTCGCTTACAGAAAGAAGCGTTCGAGAAGTGGAAAAAGAATCGGAAGACAGATTGGATAGAAGAGAAGAAGAAGAACGTACGCTTCCAGAGCCGGATCCAGAATTACCGGAACAGAAGACCAAGAAAGAAAAACCCGCGAAGGATTCGAATAGGGATACTGACTCGAAAAAGCCGACCAGAAAAACGGAACCAGAGAACGATGAACCGGATCGCGATAGTTCATCGGATTCCTACTTTCCCTACTAGGACCCATTGCGATAACTATTGGCCATCCTGAAATACAATCAACAGGGCTACATAGCGAAGGATGCGAAGCGGCCACACAATACTGTGGAATAGTACGGGATGAGTTCTGAGGCCGCCTGCAGCCAGAGTAATAGGATCACCCACTACAGGAAGCCAGGAAAGCAATAGAGCAATAGCCTCTCTTCGATGAACGAATCGATAGATTCTGCGCCCTCTTCTCTTTTGCAGCAGCTTTATAAGAAATGGTTTTCCCAGGGCATAACCACCGAGGTAATTTGCCGAGCAGGCCAGACAGTTCCCGGCAGAAGCTACAATAAGACTGATAACCGGATCCAGCCCGGCCATAATGGCGCCGGTGAAGGCTACTTCAGAGCTAAAGGGCAGAATGGTAGCAGCCAGGAAGGCGGCCAGAAACAGGCCGCCATAGGTACTGACTTCCCACACTGCCTAATGTGCTCCCCCCGGAATTAGCTGAGTTCTCGAGCGAATGATCTTGTCCCCTCGTTTGAAATGAATTTCATACTCTGTATTTAATCTCGCATCGTAGAGGAATTCGGTAAGATCACGAATATTTTCAATATCTCTTCCGCCCAGAAAAATGATTCGATCACCTTTCTGAATGCCTGTGTTTGCTATCGGTGCATCTTCTTTGACACCGGAAACCAGAAGTCCTCCTTCCGATTCCCCGTAACCTCCAGGAATGATACCCAGGCGAACATCAAATTCAAGATCCGATCGCTGTACTTCCGGAGCCTGCTGGAACTCAATCTGCTGCTTCGCGGTCACAAGCTTGAGTATCAATTCCCGGGCCATGAAAGTAATGTCGTACAGACCTTCATAGTTCAGCCGATCAAAGTCATCGGTGGATTTATGATAATGGGAATGTTCACCGGTAAAGAAGAATCCTACAGGAACGTTCTTTCTATAGAAAGGACTGTGGTCGCTGGGGCCATTTCCTCCGGGAAAGAAGCGAAGATCCACTCCCTCCGCAAAGGTTGATGCGGCGTAGGCAGATTCCACCATCTCTTTCCAGGACTCATCTGCCGTCTGGGCTCCCTGAAACTGTAATCCTTTGCCCTTTCGCAGCATTCCCACCATATCCAGGTTCAGCATTGCCACTGTGTTTTCCCCTGGAAAGAACGATGAGTCTACGAAATACTCCGACCCGTACAGGCCTCGCTCTTCTGCGTCAAAGTGCATGAATACAACATCGTAGGGCTCGGGAATAATAGAGGGATTCTCCTCATACATCTTCCGCAGAGAGAAGGCCAGCTCCAGCACAGCAGACGTTCCGGAGGCATTATCGTCTGCGCCATTATGAACCTTGCCGGCTCCTTCCAGACTACCAAAGGTTCCCATACCCAGATGATCGTAATGAGCTCCAACGATGATCCATTTTCGATTCTTGCTTTTTCCCTCTTCGAAACTACCCTTGATACTGGCAGCCACATTCTGGGCCTTAAGTTTCTCCTTTTCGTAATCCATTTTGACCGTTGCAGTGGCCAGAGACTGTCCCAGATGAGGCGAATACTCAGCTTCGGATTCTCGTAGTTTCGCATCGTGCTCGGCCAGCCATGCAACTCGATCATAGAAATGCTGCGGCTCTACGAATATAGCGGGAGGACCTTCTTTTTCCGTGCCACCGAAGAACTCTGCATACACAGGTGGAGTTCCAGGATGGCCCAGAAAGATAATTCCCGCAGCTCCTCTCTGCTTCAATGCCAGGTATTTGTCACGAAAGGAAATGGCCTCCCGGTACGGACCGCTTCGACCGCCAGGTCCGTAGCGAAGGCAAAGAACTATCTTTCCGTTCACATTTATTCGGGCCAGCTCATCGAATCCCTTGCTCGGCGCAGAAACGCAGAATCCACCAAATATAATATCTCCACGAGCACTGGAAGGTTTCGCATAGGCTACCGGCACAGCTTCAATTCTATCTTTCTTCGCTTCGCTTTCATTCGGGGACTCCCCCGCTTCAGCGTTGGAATTGTCTGCACCTGAAAAGTAGACTGATGTGTCCCTGGATTTTATACCTGCATTAAAGGCAAAGGCCTGTGTGAATTCCCCATCAAAGAAGCCCCTAAGACTGGAATCGCGGTACTGCTCCAGCAGAAATTCGGTGGCCTTCTTTCCCGATTCGCGGCCGGACTCCCGACCCTGCATATGATAACTGGAAAGCACTCGCACATAGTATTTAAGATCTTTTACGGACAGATCCCTGGAGGGAACATTCATGAATCGATCCAGAGTGAGCGATTCTTTATCTGGAAGACCCAGGCGAGCCAGAACCAGGGCGCTGGCCAGGATTGCGATCATTGCCAGAATAACCGGGGCCCATCCATCCAGACCCCTGGCAAATCTCAGATAGGGCTTCATTTTTCTTCCTGGCATTTCTGGTTTCATATACTCTCCTTTAGGCTTTCGTCATCCGTAGTAGTTTGTGCTCTGGGATCCTGTAGCAACAGCGCATAGAAGAAAGTAAAAAGTTGCAAGACTGCGAAAATACCGTAGGCCACCTGGATACCCAGAATCCAGTAGAGATACGCTCCGGCCAGGGGCCCTAGAGCTCTGGCCAGGGCACCTGCGGATCTAAACACTCCCAGTGAAAACCCCTGACGATCCACCGGCGAAAGAAGGCTGGCCAATCCAGAAAGGGCCGGTTGAAGCAAGGCAGAACCCAGAGAAACAGGAAGCAGACATAGAAGGGAAAGCCATACAATGGGCGCACTGTTGGACAGGGCTACCAGAGCAGGGGGCAATAGCAATAATCCAGCAAGGGCCAGTTTCTTTTCAGTGACTTTTTTGGCCAGTACCCGCACCAGACCGCCCTGGCCGAAAGCGATAATCAGCCCCAGATACAGAAATACCATTCCAATTTGAAACGGAGTAAATCCGAAATCCAGCTTGTAGAAGAATGTAACGGAGAACTCAAAGCCAGAAAAGAGCAGGATATAGAAGAAGTTTACGATCAATACTCTGCGAAGACCACCGATGTGCAATCCCTCCCAGATGGACTTGAACGGATTACCGGGCCTCTTGTCAGTCTGAATCTCCGGGGCAAGGGTTTCTTCGAGAAATAGAAGATTCAGTAATGCACTGATTCCGGACAGGACAAAGGATCCTATGGCACAGGCTGTAAATGGATGTAGCAGGCTGGACTCTGGCATCCAGGAATCCATGCGAATTCCTGCCAGTGATCCCCCCACAACAGGCCCCACAATAAAACCAACACCAAAGGCAGCCCCTACCAGTCCCATGGCGCCAGTTCGCCCGGATCGACTGCTCTGATCCGCCATGGCTGCACTGGCTACTCCAATGTTTCCGGACATGATTCCGCCAAAGACCCTGGACAATAAAAACAGAGTAAAGCTCTGCGAAATGGCCCAGAGCAAATACGAAATGGCAAGCCCCGAGCTTGTAATCAGCAAAACAGGTCTTCTGCCAATGGAATCGGAAAGCTTTCCCCAGAGCGGAGAACATAAGAATTGCAGAAATGAATATATGGATGCAAGCACTCCTCCCATGAGGATGATTAACTCTGGCTCAGACTGCCGTTCTTCCGGTAGCACAGAGCGAAAAAAGTCGGTGATGGGCAAAAGCCATTGATCCAGTGCATGCCCCTTTGCACCTTTCAGATAGAATTCAAGTAGATCTGGTACCAGTGGGAAGATTAGCGAAAAGCCAATCAGGTCCAGCAGTAAGATTAGCAGCAGCAGCGAAATATTGCGGCGGGAAGGGGGCATCATTCCTTATCCGGATACAGGATTTAACTGTCAAAAAAATGTTGCGCCTCTGTATGGAAAGCAGCATACGATGGAAAGTGGTGGAGAATCCTATTATCCCCGTTGAGGAACTGAAAAAAAGAGATCAGCTGATTTCCGTGGGCCGTGATTACATCCCCGGAAAGGAAGCATTGCTCAGAAACACAATATTTGCTGTTTTTTCTCCAGATTCTACTAAGCAGGACTTCTCTTCCCGGGAATTGCTGGCCGAAGCTGTCTTCTGGTCCATTGGTGAGCTCGTAAACAACGCCAATAAAGCGAACAATCGCTGGGCGATTTTGCACAGTGCTCTCTTCCAGAAGGCCTCCCAGGACGTTGCTGAAACAGAAAAGGAACAACTGAGGGAAGATATCGATTATGCCATCCAGCATAATCAAACGGAAATGTTAAAAAAGTATGGATTGAGCAATGTAGATCTCACCGCCTCCATCCTGCGATTAATCGAAAAGCATAAGACCAATTCCTTTGCTCTTTCCGAACAATTCAAAAAGAAGATCGATGTTACCCTGAGAGTCAAAAGCGGATCCAGAGGCGACAACCTGATCCTGCATGTAATCAACAATTCGCCGATTACAGTGATCGACCGGGAGCGAGTAGAATACAATCTAAACAAGATCAAAGAGGATTTGATTGAAGCAGGAAAGAGCCCCTTTGAAGCGGCCGTGCAACTATACGAAAAATCCGAAGACCATAGAGGCGGCGGTTTTGGTGCCGGCTTGAGAAGTATTGTCCTATTTTTGAAAGAAGGTTATGGCCCTTTCCCTGTTGACATAGTTTATTCCCGTTTGATTCAGTACCGCTCAGCAGCAAATTCTACGATTTTCTCGATAGAGCTGCCCGTACCGGCACCAAAATGAATGAAACAATTATCATAGGCATTGCAGCCGTCATCCTGCTGGGAACCGTTGCTCAGTGGATCGCCTGGCGACTGAAGATGCCGTCCATCCTGATCCTGCTTCTTACTGGCTTCGCGGCAGGCCCCCTGGCCGGATGGCTGAACCCGGACCAGCTTCTGGGGGATGTGCTTTTTCCTTTCGTGTCCATGAGCACCGCACTTATTCTTTACGAAGGCGGATTGAGCCTCAAGCGCTCTGAGCTCTCTCACGTAGGAAAACCAGTTCGAAACCTGCTCACAATTGGAGTCTTTATTACCTGGGTTGCCTCGGCCTTGCTGGCCTACTGGCTTCTGGGATGGAGTTGGAGGCTGAGTGCTCTTTTTGGCGCCATCCTTACAGTTACCGGACCTACGGTTATTATTCCATTACTTCGCTTTATTCGACCTTCACCGCAGTTAAGTAGCATCCTCAAATGGGAAGGCATTGTGGTGGATCCGATTGGAGCACTCCTCGCCGTACTTGTATTTGAAGCTTTGCTGGTAAGCGATAAAGGCGATCCCATCCAGGTAGCGATTCTGGGAATCCTCACCACTATTTTCGTAGGCGGTGGCCTGGGATATATTGCTGCTCGAATTCTGGTACTGTTCTTTCGCCGATACTGGATTCCCGATTTTCTGCACAATCCATCCTCGCTGATGATGGTTTTTACCGTTTATGCGATCTCCAACCATATTCAGGAAGAGTCCGGACTGCTTGCCGTGACGGTAATGGGGGCTGCTCTGGCCAACCAGAAAAGTGTTCCCATCAGACACATCATCGAATTCAAGGAGATCCTTCGCGTAGTTCTGATTTCCAGTCTGTTTATTCTTCTGGCTGCAAGAGTTACTGTAGATGATCTCCAGTTAATAAATGTTTCCGCATTGCTCTTTCTGGCCGGTCTGATCTTGATTGTTCGCCCGGCTACAGTCTTTCTGTCTACCATTGGAACCAGTTTGAAATGGAAGGATAAACTCTTCTTATCCTGGATGGCCCCCAGAGGTATTGTAGCTGCGGCCGTAACTTCCATTTTTGCAATCCAACTGGAACAAAACAACATCGAACAGGCCAGCGAAATGGTGCCTGTGATGTTTGCTGTCATTGTAGGTACTGTTGCACTTTACGGCATCAGCGCCGGCTTTCTGGGTCGAATGCTGGGCGTTGCAGGCGATCAGGACCCCCAGGGAGTTATCGTAGTAGGTGGCCATTACTGGGCACGGGTGCTTGCCAAGATACTGCAGGATAATAAAATTCGCGTACAGATGATCGATACCAACCCGTATCATGTCACTGCCTGCCGCATGCTTGATCTGCCAGCGATACAGGGCAATATCCTGGACGAAGGAATCCAGGAACAATTGGATCTTTCCACTACTGGCCGAATCATGGCTCTTACATCCAACGATGAAGTGAATTCACTGGCTGCACTTCGTTTTACAGAAGTCTTTGGACGAAGTGAAGTATATCAGATATCTCCTTACAGCGATCAGGGAGTGACCAAGGATAAGAACCAGGTTCCCCGGGAATTAAGAGGAAGATGCCTGTTCGACCATTCGCTTACCTTCTCTGCCTTTTCGCGTAGATTCGCCGAGGGAGCTGACATTCGAAAGATGATTGTAGGCACCGATATAAAGCCTGCAGAGATCATGAAAACCCAAGGGCTGACTCCTCTTTTTCTCATAGATCGTGATAGCAAAAAACTGAGCATCTATACAGCAGAGATCCAGGCTCAGGCCGATGAAGGCGATCTCCTTGTAGCATTACACGATTAATTCCGCGTCCAGGCGTCTGGCTGCGCATCAGAAAAAAACTCGACCCGATTCTGTTATGGTGTAGTCGAAACACTATGATAAACAGAATTGCAATCGCTGCTGCGTTCCTGGCAGCTGCATTACTTCCTGTGATGGTCCTGGCAGAAATGCCGGAGGATCCCGGTGTACAATGCACGTATAATGGACACTGGACCTATACCGATGCCTCTGAAGGTGGCGGTCCAATCAACTGGAATCTTACAGAACACTCTATCTGTTGCGGACTTTGGGCTATTGAGCTGCAGGGCTCCGGTGAGGACTCCTATGGTACATACTCTCTGAGCGGGGAATGCGCTGAAGGTCAGTGCACTGTAAACCAATCCTATGAGTCCGGGCAGCTTCAAGGTCGTCATTATCAATATACTGGCGAAATTGAATGGGAAGTTCCTCTGGATACCATGGCCGGATTAAAAGGCAGCTGGGGCGAAAAAGGTAAGGGTACAAAGGGAGACTTTGTTATCGAAGAGATTCAGTGCGGACAGTAGATCTCTTCAACAATTTATCCATCATTGCTCCACGCAGAGTAGCGGAAGAGAACTTCCGCATCCGGTGGGGCCAATGGCCAGTGCATCAGTAAAGGTAACGGTGGGATCTCCGCTTATTCCGTTATAACCGGTTGATTCCAGCCAGAGACCGCAGTTTAAAGATGCAAAGGTCCAGTCAGAGTTCATTCCGGACCAGTACTCAGTTCCGGTGGCAGAGAATCCGGCATCCAGACCGGTGGAATCCACCGGAAATATTCCAGCATTCAGGTTAGTTCTACCTATGATGGTAGTGCCATCGATTCGTCGATACTCAGTATCCGGAGTCATAACCCAGTCAACGTGTTCAGAGGCGCCACCACTGCAGTTGGATGTACTGCAGGGCCCTCGTCTTCCGGAA
This sequence comes from Spirochaetaceae bacterium, assembly GCA_002729885.1. Taxonomy (GTDB): domain Bacteria; phylum Spirochaetota; class Leptospiria; order Leptospirales; family Leptonemataceae; genus UBA3465. The sequence goes on along the minus strand of PBUB01000021.1, from coordinate 485,212 downwards.
CTGGCTCCAAAGTGCATCATAGCCTTGAAAGTGGAAAGTGGAGCTGGGTTGTTGCTGTCTACATTGCAGAAAGCATCGGCATTCTCTATGGGTGTGCCAGGCCCTAGAAGATCCAGTTCGCCTGTGGTTGTGGCGCTGGTTAGAAATATCCTGCGATAGCCAGGATCCACAGCTGCTAAGATCACGGCGCCATCAAGCAGAAGCAGAAGCCCCGCCGGTCCATCTTTATTCTCGGAATCAAGCTCAGATTGAACTAAAGGATGCGCATAGCAACCGGTAAGAATCCAGATGAGTAAACAACAGAAAATGCTTTGAATCTTCCTGAAAATCATAATAGAAGAGTAAGAACGATATCAATTAAGCATCTCTGCTCTCACTTTCAAGGAATTTAACGATGCGAAAGGGTATTACTGAAGAATATTGAGGATTTCTGCACGACTGATTTTCAAATCCCTGGCATCTTCCAGTGTGAAAACGCTGTTGAACAGTTCCTTCTTCTTTTTCTGTAGCTCCAGAACTCTTTCTTCAACTGTGTCTTTTGAATAGAGTTTGTACACAAAGAGATTTCGATTCTGACCAATGCGATGCGCCCTGTCCGTGGCCTGGTCCTCTGCAGCTGGATTCCACCAGGGATCCAGATGAATAATACGATCTGCGCGATGGAGAGTCAGGGCTGTACCGCCTGCTTTGAGGCTTATCAAGAAGAAGGGGCGCTCTCCCTCCTGGAATTGCTGGACCTGCTTCTGGCGATTCTTCTGCGAAGTGCTACCATCGATGCGAAAATAGCTGAGATCCAGACTATTCAGAAGCCTGGCCGCGATATCCAGCACATCTGTGAACTGACTGAATATCAACACAGAAGAACCACAGTCCGCCATATCCGTAACCAGGTCTTTTAGATACTGGAACTTCCCCGATTCCAGAGGCTCTGGATTATTTCCGGTGTCCGGATGACAGGCAATGCGACGCAGACGCATAAGATAGGGAAGCATTCGCATCAAGTATTCTTTACCTGCACTCTGTAGATGATCCATCGCCTCCTGCCGTACCGATTCATATACGATTCGCTGCCTTCGCTCCATGGGAAGGAAAGACTGGATCTCGGTCTTTTCTGGCAGCTCTTTGATTACCTCACTTTTGGTACGACGCAATAAAAAGGGAGCAGTGAGTTTTCGCAAAAACGTGACGCGATCAGGATTGGCATCGAATCGTCGACTGAAGGATTGTCTTGTACCCAGCAGGCCTGGAACAGAAAGATCCATAAGGGACCAGAAATCCATTAAATGATTTTCCAGAGGAGTTCCTGTAAGACAGTAAATGCTGCGAACTTCAAGACGACGAATCGCTCGAGCGATGCCGCTTTGACTGTTTCGCAGGTTCTGAGCCTCATCTACAATGGCCACTGCATAGCCAGTTTTTTTCAGCGCCGTCAGATCCCGACTCAGAGTGGAGTATGTGGTGAGCAAGATGCCCTCATCGGGCATTTTCAATTTTTTTCTATCAGGGCCATGCCATATCTGAAGCGGTAGCTCCGGAGTAAAGCGCTGTGCCTCCTGGGCCCACACCGATAGAGCGGATACAGGACAGACCACCAGCATGAGGCCTTTTACTTTCGAATCCCTTAGCTTCTGAAGAAATGCCAGGGTCTGTACGGTTTTTCCCAGGCCCATTTCATCGGCCAGCAGGCCACCCACTCCCATGCTAAACAGCCGGGAAAGAAACTCTACTCCCCTCTTCTGGTAGGGTCTGAGCTTTCCCTTGAACACCGATGAAATTCCTTTCGCAAGCGTAACCTCCTCCAGGTTTCGCATCTTCTCAGTCCGGGCCCTGGTCTGTAGCTGCTCCCCCATCTCACTTTGAAGGGCCATCCAGTGCGATTTACGAAGATCCACCTCTCCTCTGGAATTGAGCTCCAGCCCCAGATCCAGAAGCATTTCCGCCAGTTCAGCCAATCCTGTATCTGGAATATAGATCCAGCGATCCTTGAACTCAACGTATGCACGGCCATCCAGGTAAGCGTCGTATATGCGATTCTGTTCCTCCTGGCTCACCCCAGGAAGCGTCAGCGATCCCTGGAACCAGTCGATGCCGGAAGGTTTTTCGATGTTCAATCTTGTGCGTGGAGCCGCGCGAAACAGTCGAGCCAGTTCACGATCAAAATCCACAATGATTCCGGACTCCATCAAAGCTGGTAAGGCCGTCGTCAGAAAATAATGAAGATCTTCACCATTTAGAAGGAAAGTAGCATCCTGAAAAAAAGATTCCGATTCCAGAAGCGAATATAATTCGTTGAACTCCTGGATCCGGGCGTACTCCTGCTGCGGGTTTCGCATTACCAGGAGACCTTCTTCGCTCATAGAATACTCGGGGTCGCTTTCGATATTCACGGCACGGAATAACGATTCTGGATTAATCGGAACACTGGCCAGATTCGCATCCGGACGATACACCGGTCGCTGTACCTTCGCATCTGGCTGATCTTCCATGTAGTCTGGAACAAAGGCCCTGGAATTCGCAGCGTATACCAGATCCACAGAACCATGTAACCAGAGATCTGTATCTATGCTGTAATCCAGAGAGATGCGAAGAACAGGACCGGCTGCACATACCTGAAGGAACGGTTCCAGGCCCTGAACACCGGCTTCAAGAAATCCATCTCTGGCCTGCAGAATCTCCCGGGCCGACATGACCGAATGCATTCTACTGCTCAATCCGCTTTCAATTGCCGAATAGTCGATGATCCAGAAGCTTCTGTTTCTGCTAATTCCTCCTGGTTCAATCAAAGACGTTTGATCGGGCTTAAGCCATCTTTCTGTGTCTCCTTGAATGACCCCCGGAATTAAGACCCTTCTGGGATCCGTGCGATTACTGAATCCCCTCAAAACAGGTTTCGCTTCCAGGATTCCACGAAACAAGAGCTCCCTCCCATTTAGATCCTGAATCCGTACAGGTGGATCCAGATCCTGCCAGTGCCTGGACTCGCTCAATGGAATCTCATAGGGAAATGCATAGTTCTCTTTTAGAGAGTCCCAGAGGGCAGCATGATTGGAATCCAGCCTTTCGCCCAGATTGGCGGCCCCCGTAGCTAGAGTCGGCGAGAGCCGCAATTTCTCCGACTGCTCATTCAACCTGAACGAAAGCAGTAAACCAGGCTCGCGCTTGCCCGAGGACACTTCCGGATCCTTCAGGCGGGGCTTCTTTGATTTCCCCTGCTCCCGGATTGCTGCCTTACCGGTTGAATGGGATTCAGGATCCTTGCCCGACTTCGCCGTGGATTTTGACTTCGCGGACAAAGATTTTCCACCCGGTGGATGCTCAGGGGAAGCTTCAGATTTCGCACCGGGGTCTCGGTGTATTAAAGACTTCGATTCACCGGTACGGCGTTCCTCTTTCGCCATCGCATTCTTCCCGGCGCCGGGTTCTGCGGCTGTCATTCCATTTCGCAGAAGCAGCATCGCAAAAGCTACGAGATGCCTGCATGGGTATTCCTGACCGCAGCCGCAGCTTGCTTCTCCGGTTACGGAGTCCACGGACAAAGGATAGATCCGGGAATCCTGGGCATAACCTACCCAGGTATTTTCGATTCTTTCAGTAATTCCGATCAGGCCCCGGGCCAGGCTTTCACGGGCCTGACCTGTAACCGAAGGTGTAGCATCGGCCACGATTCTCTGGATGGATTCCGGACTTTGCATAGAACGGGAAGAAATGCCTGCATGGAAATCGCTGCAGGCCCCGGTGCAAGAGATTTCCTGTCCCGGCTCATAAGCGAAATGGGGCCGAATCTGATGGTTTCGATGCCCTTGAGAACGGAGGAAGCTTTATGAGTCAAGTATGTGCGCCCGGCTTAAAGAAGCGGAAGCGATATCTACCAGGAACGGTGAGGCAGCCAGACCGAACGCGCTGAATGCGCTGGCTGCACCAGACGGACCGAGGATGCTAAATGATATATCTTAGCTGGACTTGCTTACCATGGCCGGATTTGCAATAAATAGCCGGTTCAGCATTTTCTCGGTAGCCTTCACTGCTGCAATCATCTGATCGCTATCCACACCTACGGTGCGAAAAGCACTACCTCCATCGGTGCTCCAGGTAATGACGGTTTCTACCAGAGCATCGGTTTTTCCACCTGGAGGAATGCGCACTTCGTAGTCTACAAGCTCCGGAAGTTCCAGCTGGATCTCCGAGGCAATGATAGCCAGGGCTTTCATAAATGCATCATAACCGCCATCGCCGGAGGAAGAAGCGCGATACTCCTTGCCATCCAGTTCCAGCGCGATCTGAGCACTGGGAGACTGCTGTATTTCAGTAATAATGCGAACATCGGTAATCCGAACAAACCTGGTTTGTAATCCACCAAACAAATCCTCAATCAGGAATGGTAGATCATCGGCAGTTACGGTTTCTTTTCTCTCGCCCAGCTCCTTGATCTTTTCCAGCAATGCCTTTTCCTGATCCGCAGGTAGCTCAATTCCAAGAGCCGTTAGATTGTTGGCTACACTGGCTTTACCGGCCAGCTTTCCCAGAGCATAAACCCTCTGGCGCCCGAATCGCTCAGGCAGGATGGGATTCGCATACAGATTATTCTTTTTATCGCCGTCCGCATGTATGCCGGCAGTCTGAGTGAATACGTCTGTACCCACAATGGGCCGGTTCGAGCTGATTCTTTTTCGGCTGAACGTTTCCACAAGTCTGGATGCATCTGTAATGGCAGACTCTCGAATGGAAGTCTCTATTCCCAGTTTATCATGAAGCGCCGTTACCACCGCTTCCAGAGGCGCATTACCGGCCCGCTCACCCAGTCCATTGACAGCAACATGCAATCCTTTGACTCCACATTGAGCAGCAGTAAGGCAGTTCGCAGTTGCCAGACCGTAATCGTTATGACCATGGAAATCAATGGCCAGATCGGGATAGGCATTCAAAGCATGCTGGATTCCTGCCTTCACTTCTTCCGGAGACATGATTCCCAGGGTATCCGGAAACAGGAACCGATGGATGGGCATTGTGCGAAGGGCGCGAAGCATTTCCAGAACATAGTCCGGAGAATGTAGAAATCCATTGGACCAGTCTTCCAGATAAACATTCACGGTGACGCCTTGATCGGCCGCATAGGTTACCGTGCGTTCAATGTCTGCGACATGCTCCGAAAGGGTCTTGCCCAGCTGAAGTTCGCAATGCTTCTGCGAACCCTTGGTTAGCAGATTGATAACGGAGCCACCAGCCTGCTGGATCCAGTCTACGCTTGCTCGATGGTCCACAAACCCCAGGATTTCGATTCTCTTATCCAGGTTCTTTGTTCTGGCCCAGTCAAATATGGCGCGAACGCTGTCCTGCTCACCTGCAGAAACTCGTGCGCTGGCCACTTCGATTCGATCTACATTCAATTTCTCCAGAAGAAAGCGCGCAATCTGCAGCTTCTCAAATGGGGAAAAGGATACTCCATCGGTTTGCTCTCCATCTCGAAGAGTGGTATCCATGATTTCGATTTTATGCGACATAAAGGGCCTCGCCACCGGGTGCAAAGATCGTTCGGACCAACTTTGAAGGCAGCAGGAACGAATCCTAGTAGATAGAAAAACGGTCTTTTTCCAATGTTACATCACTTTTTTGAGTCCGCCCGGGAACGAAAGAAGAAAAGAATTGCGTTTTGATTTCTACCGGTGCAGGAACCGATAATTCCCATGATGCGGAAACGGTTACTTATCTCCCTGCCTGTTTTTCTGGTCTGCATTTCCGGCTGGTTCCTTTTTTCCGGGGAGCCTGCTCTCTGGAAAACTATCGGCAGCAGCAAACAGAATGTGCAGTCCGGGCATCATCTGGTGCCCATTCTTTGTTTTCATGACGTAAATGGATCCGGGCCCTACTCGGTGAGCATTCAGGAATTCCGCAATTACCTGGATATTCTCAAGAAAGAAAACATTCGAGTATGGCCGTTGAAAAAGGTAATGCAGTACGCCAGGCAAAATCGGCTGATGGAAGAGCCTACCATGGCCATCACCATTGACGATGACTTCGAAAATATCGCCCGGGTGGCGGCGCCCATCCTGCGCGAATACGATTACCCGGCCACTTTCTTTGTTTACACAAAGGACATCAACAACCATCCGCGGGGTGGCATGGCCTGGGAAGATTTGCACCGGCTGCTGGCCGAAGGATTTGACGTTCAGAATCATTCCCACACCCACACCGCCTTTCATGAGCCCCGGGCCCATGAAAGTCAGGAACAGTTTGCAGCTCGAGTAACCCAGGAGGTGGTAACTTCCCGGGAAATCCTGGAAAAGAATCTGCCGGACAATAAGATCTGGGCCTTCGCTTATCCCATGGGATATTACAGCCCGTATCTGGAATCCCGGGTCCGAGAAGCAGGATATGACTTGATTCTTACCGTGGATGCGGCCCCCGTTGATTTAACGGCAAATTTTTCGGGAATTATGGACAGATACACCATTCAGAAGGAATATGTAGATGATCCAATGGCCATGTTCTACAAGCAGATCGCCTATGCGAGGCAGAAGTATAAATCCGCCTCGGTGGCGCAGGTAGAAGAAGGGCCCGAGCATGGGCTGAAATGAGCGAAGAAACCAAACAAATACCAGCAACATTTGATCATTACACCGTCATGGGCGGAGGACCCATGGGTCTTATGCTGGCGGCCATCCTGGCCAAGAATGTAGACCGGGTGCTGCTCTGGCTACCCGAGTCTTCCATGGCCCATCAGTGGTCCGGTCGAAAGCACATTCGATTGCTTAACCTGGACTTTGAGATTCCGTCCAACGTCAAAATTATTTCCGGCTATCGCCTATTCCAGCAGGGTTCCCATTTTATCGCCTCCGTGGTTCCTGCCCGGCAGTTTGAGGAAGTGCATGAGCATGTGATCACTCACATGAATCGCACCAACCATCATGCCATGGTATCATTCTCGAAGGGCTTTCTATCGGCCGTGGGTCGAAGAAAGTATCAGGTAGCTACCTTCAGCGAATTTCTCAGTCGATCCATGGAGGCCTACCAGATCCAGGGTCATGTAGCCGTTGTTACCGGCCCCAGCCTTCTTGCGGATTTGCATGCCGGACGACATTGCTTCTTTGCTGTGGGAAGCAAAGAAGCAGAAATGCAGACCCTGGTGGAGAAGCTATTTGAAGCGGAGCATCTTCACTGGGAGAGAAGCAAGGATATGGTGGGCGTGGAGCTGGGAGGCATTCTAAAAAACCCCGTGGCCATCATCAGCGGAATGTCCGATTTCCTGCCGGATGCTGGCTCATCTTTCAAAGGCGAACTGGTAGGCAAAGGATTCAACGAAATCATGCGACTGGGCACGGCCCTGGGCGCCAGGCCAGAAACATTGATGGGTCGAGCCGGACTCTCGGACCTGGTGGCCAATGCTTTCAGTCCCGATAGTCGAAACCGCAGCTACGGACGACGATTTATGGAGCGAATCCAGTCCGGCGAAATCGAGCCGGATTTTCTTGAACGAATCGAACTACTGCTTTTTCCGGGCAGATTCATTGAAAGAGAGGTACACCAGAGTCGAGAACTGCATGAAGGCGGACTGACAATAAGCACGGTCCTGGAAATTGCGAAAGAGAAGAATGTAGAGCTACCGTTGTTCCAGACTCTATTCGATATCCTGTCCCGCAGACAATCCCCCAATGCATTTGTAGATCAACTCACAGGGCTAAACACCGATGCAGCCATTCCAGTAACCAAGAAGAGGGCCCGTCTGGACCTGGTTACTTCTGGCAAGGCTCTGGGACAGGCCCTGCAAGAAAGGATCCTAAGGGAGCTCTCCAGCACCAGAGGAATGCAGGCAAGAATCAAAAAGCAGGCCGGCCATGTAATTTCTTCACTGGAAAAGCGAGTTAAAAAAGCGGAAAGTAGACGTCTTAAAAATGATGCGGCCAACTTTCGCCAGGAACTGGAACTATGGAAAGGTCTGGCAGCATCCCCGGAAGAGAGCGAAACCATTCACCTGGATCGCATTGTAGAATTCTATGTATCCAATATTGCAGATAGCTATGTTCCGGTAATTCGCGGAACTCTGATGAACATCATCGCTCCGTTTCGCTTTATTCTGGGCGGATTTCGCAGAGGATCGGTGGCGCCTGTTATTGGCGGTCCGGTGGCCGAGGTGCGAAGGCTGGCCAACTATTATCCGGTATTCTATGCTCCCACCCATAAAACTCACATCGATTCTGTAGAACTGGCCTATGCATTGTATTTGAGTCGGCTTCCCCTGCCTCGATTTGCGGCTGCCAGTATCTTGATGAGCAACCCACTGTGGGGCAAATTTTTGAAATCCATGGGAGCGTATTCCGTGGACCGGGAAAACACTCGTAACATTCTATATCTGGAAACTCTGACGCAATATTCCATCCTGATGCTGGAAGCGGGTATACCGGCTCTTGCCTATCCAGAAGGAACCCGCAGTCGTAACGGTAACTTTCAATCCATCAAAACCGGTCTGCTTTCTACTGCCGTGGATGCATTTCGCAGCTCCGGTCAGGAAATCATTGTAGTGCCCATGTCCATCAGCCATAAATGGATTCCGGAAGACCTGGAATTCAACAATATGGCCAATAGCACTTCATTCGGTCGCTTTGTGCGAAGAAGAAGAAAGGTATATCTGGATTTTGGCCGACCCATCCTGGTAAGCAATCATATCAAAAGCAGCGATCCCACAGCCGCCGTATCCGATGCCATTCTCGCCGCCTGGCGAAGGAACTTTAGAGTGCAGCCCCATTTTATTCTGGCCCGATTGCTCACAGAAAATCATGGCTCCCTGGATCTCAAAGAAGCAGAAAAGCAAATCGCGCAGTTCATTCAGAAGAACCGTTTAAATTACGTTACCACGGATCCGGGTAAGATTCTCAGGCGAGGACGCAAGGATCTAAAGTCCAGAAAAATGATACGCGACGACAAAAACAAGATCCTGGCTGTGCAACCTACCATGCTGGAATACTACGGCCGAATGATTCCTGAGGCCGACAAAAGCAATTGATCAGACTGCTTCGGCTCACAGTCTGCTATCCCCGGGGAATTGAAATCGCTTGAGCCCCCTGCAAAAAGCTCAAGTCGGGACCGGATTCCAGGCGATGAAATCCATGAAACCACAGGCCGGTTCCCTTCGAACCAATCCCGATACGAATAAGACAAACATTTGAAAGGTCCTTGATAGAGTCCCGCTATCCAACGACCTTTACACATTAAATCGGCAATCCCGTAATCAGGAGTTTAGATGATACCAGATACATACAGAGCCCTGCAATTAGCAGAATACACCGAAGACCTGCCCCGATTCCAGGTAGTAGAAAAGCAACGTCCGAAACTGGAGAAAGGAGAGGTTCTAATCAAGGTTGCTGCTTCGCCCATCAATCCATCGGATCTATCATTTTTGAAAGGGCAGTATGGAATCAAAAAGAAGCTTCCCTGCATTCCTGGATTTGAGGGCTCCGGAACCGTGGTGGCCAGCGGCGGAGGATTCTATGCAAATTATCTTAAAGGAAAGAATGTAGCCTGCACTTCTTCACCTACAGGCGATGGAACCTGGGCCCAATATATGAAGATTCCAGCTCAGCTATGTCTGCCTCTTAAAAAGAGCATCTCTCTGGAACAGGGTTCCATGACCATTGTGAATCCACTCACAGCCTGGAGCCTGGTGGAAATAGCAAAAGATCTGGGCGCGAAAGCCATCATACAGAACGCAGCCGCCGGAGCTCTGGGACAGATGATCCATCGACTGGCCGCAAAGGAAGGCCTGCAGGTCATCGATATTGTGCGCCGCGAAGACCAAAAACAGACACTGGAAAACCAGGGCTTCGAAAACGTCATCATTAGCGAAAATGCGAAGTTTGAACGGGAACTTCGAGTTCGTGCAGGAAAAATCAATGCCACGGTGGCTCTGGATGCCGTGGGAGGCGAAATCACAGGGACCATGGCCGCCTGTATGCCCAATGGCTCTCATGTGATCGTGTACGGTGGCCTGGCGGGAGCGGCCTGCTCCGTTCACCCTGGTAGTTTGATCTTTCAAGGACAGACCGTTCATGGATACTGGCTTTCCAGCTATCTGGCGAAGAAGGGTGCCCTGAGCCTCATTCGACTTTCCGGAAAAATCCAGAAACTCATGCATTCGGAACTGAAATCCGAAGTTCGTCAGAGATATTCCCTGGAACAGGGAGAACACGCGATCAAGGATTATACTCAGACCATGAGTGGTGGCAAGATACTGATTACTCCGTGATGAGTGGTTCGTTGTTAGCGCTGAGCCCGGAAAACGGGCTCAGTGAAGCCGGGCTATGAAACGGCGAAGCACAGGAACCGAGTGGCCCGATTTCACAGAGCATCTCACAGAGCATCCGGGGGGAATTCCCGGGATCTTCCATCAGGGAGCTGGAGGCCTGATCGCACGACGACCAGGTACCGGCGATGATTGGGTCCTCTTCCCGATCAGGGCCGCGATAGATTCATGCCCCCGATATTTTGCCATGGACCTGGCATCCCATCCATCCAGCTGAACGGATGCATCGGCACCGCGACGCAGTAACTCCTTTACGATATCCTCATGACCATAATAGGCCGCATACATGAGCGCAGTCCAACGCCCCTGGTAGCGAGCGTTCGGATCCGCGCCTCGGGAGAGCAGATCCAGGGCCAATTTTGTATTCCCCTGATAGATGGCCTGCAGCATTGGGCCGTTGAGCGCAGGGTCGATAGTAATCTGGACTTCAGTATCTGTGCCTTCTTCGCTGCCCGGGTCCGCATCGGAATCGATTCCTGGATCCGTATTTTCTGAGTCCTCTTCGCTCAGTACAGCGTCTGGATCGATAAAGGTCACGGAATACTCAACCGTCGTTGCCTTGCCCTGAATAATTACATTGGAAATGCGGACCTGGATGGTTACATCTCCGGCCGGTCGATTATAATTGTTTTGATGGGTGGCTCTCTCCAGTCCGGCAGGATACCAGACCAGAAGATCCTTACGACCCTGCTCCTGTCGCACAGATACATTTTTTCCATCCCGGCTCATCTGCACCTTCGCACGGGAAAGGTCTCCGTCGGGTGCGAACGATGTATAGGACCATGGATATCCGGAATCAAGACCAAATCGATAAGGAACAAACCCTTCGGGAGGCCAGGCTACGCTTCTAATCTTTTCTACTTCTTCCTCTGGACGCCAGTCCCCAAATACGTACAATGCATGCGCTCGAGCGCTGCTTCCGGTCCCCAGCACTTTTTGCTGTGGATGTAGCGCCCATTGCCTATGACCTACTCCCTCTACGCCGGCGTCCTGAACGTAAGCATCAATGGCACTGGGTCCGACGCAGCCCAGGCAGAGGTTGGATGAACCCGCTCCACTTTTTCCTTCGCTGGTATAGCATGGCCAGTTGGTCCCGGGCCCATGGCTGAGATCATTCTTCGCTTCCATCATCAATGCGGCGGCTCGAGCCATACCATTGTATTTCTCTGCAAAACTGATGTCGGTGGGGACTCCGGCCATGGCCCGATAAAACTTCAGCGTCTGAAGAGTAGCCTCATCGTATTCTGGACTATTCTTTCCGGCCCTGCATCCGTTGGTACTTCCGGACCAGTGATTCTGTACCTTGCCGTACGGCACATAATGATCTCTATAAAACTGGGCCACAGCATGTCGGCTTCGATCCAGCTGAAGACTGCGAGAGGAGAAGAACCATGAATCGGAAGAAACCGCTGCCGGTGGATGCATCGCCGGCGCCGATCCCAGGGAGGTATTCAGAGATCGAGCCAGGACCACTGAACTCAGCAGCAGCGCAAAAAGCGATGCTCTGAACATAGTCCTGCTCAAGGATCGGAACCAACAGGCCATACATGTTAGACGTCCGAGGACCGTTCATAAGCCAAAAAACCCGGAAAAACAGGCATTTTTGCAGGGATTGGTCTATTTTTACTGGACAGGTCATATTATGTCGCATTATTCACCGTTTATGGCAAAGAAAGCAGCTAAGAAATCTGCAAAGAAAACCGCGAAAGCGTCCTCCAACGGAAAGTATTCATTCATTGATGATCTTCTGGAAGAGCTACATGAAATCATCCTGGTAGACAAGAAAGGTCAGGCCAAGATCAAAAAAACCGATCTGAAGTCTGCTCTGGAGTCTTCTTTTGAACGAGCCGGAAAGGCAGCGGCCAGTGGCGAGAGGGTAAGATTCCCGGCTATCGGCGCTCTGGTTCGAAGCGAAGTAAAAGCGCGAAAGGCCGGAAAACAAATGAATCCATTCACCGGCGAAGAAATGATGGTGGCAGCCCGTCCAGCCAGCAAGAAGCCCAGATGGTCGTTTCCCAAAAGCCTCAAGGAAACATTCGCAAACAAGAAGAACTGGTAAACTCCCGCAAACCAGCTTCAGGGAGGCTCATATGAGCCTCCCTTTTTATTAGAGCTCCCCTGATCAATCGTCGTGGTGTCTTTCCAGACGGTAGTACAACGCAGGTACCACAAACAGCGTTAGAATCGTAGCTGTAATCAATCCCCCCACCACAACCGTGGCCAGAGGTCTCTGTACTTCTGCACCGGTACCGGAGTTAAAGGCCATTGGAATAAACCCCAGTCCGGCTACAAGGCCGGTCATTAGCACAGGGCGAAGACGAATCAATGTTCCTCGAAAGACTGCATCCAGAACAGAATGACCGGTTCTTCGCAGATCGTTGAAGAAATTCACAAGCACCGTTCCGTTTAGAATGGCAATGCCAGAAAGAGCAATCATTCCCACAGAAGCAGAAACACTGAAAGGTATATCACGAAGCCACAGTAGCAGAATACCTCCAGAAATGGCCATGGGAATACAGCTCAATACCAGAAGAGTCTGTCTCAGGCTCTTCAAACTCTGATACAACAACAGAAAAATAAGAATCAGAGTAAGAGGTATGATAGTGAGGATTCGCAACCTAGCTCGCTGTAAGTTCTTGTACTGGCCCGCCCATTCGATAGTGACTTCTTCCGGTAGCTGCAATTCCTTGCGAATTCGCTGATCGGCTTCTTCCACTACGGATTCGATATCGCGATCCTGGATATAGATTGCCAGACTGGAATACCTCCTGGAGTTGATTCTAGAAATCGTAGTGACCTGCTCCATCAGTTGAAGGCTGGCCACATCGGACAGAGGCACTACTCCTCCGTCTGGCAAATCTACCGGCAACCTGGCCGCTCGCTTCATATCGTTGCGATAATCATCACGCATTCTCAATATGATGGGAAATCGTCTGTCCTGTTCATAGTAACTTGCGATCTGATGTCCCGCCATGGCGATTTCGAACGCAGAACCAATACCTGCAGAGTCAATACCCCAGTAAGTCATATCTTCCGGTCGCGGCCGGAACTCAAGCACGGGACTCTGCCGGAGGGCCGTAAGTGCGTCTGCGCTAACTTCCACTACCCCGTCTATCTCCCTTAGAATGTCCTCAGACTTCTGGATGTATCCCATCAACTGTTTTAAATCCGGACCAAAGATCCTCAAGGACAGATCGGCCCGTGAACCTTCCAGCATTTCATTGAATCTCATGGCGATGGGCTGCGTGGGCGAATGCTCCTGTCCCGGCGAAGCTTGCTCTATAGCCTGGCTCATTGCATCGAACAATTCTGCTTTTGTGTATCGATTACCGTCCTTTCGCTCCGGCCATTCGTCGTAATTTTTTTTCAAAATCACAAATGTATCTGCCAGATGTATGCCCATTGGATCCGTGGCCGATTCCGGAGTTCCAATACGGGAAAACACCGTATCCACCTCGGGAAACTGCATAATTGCTTTTTCACTCTTTATCTGATGATCCAGGGTTGCATCCATGCTGATGTCTGCATTTCTTGTAAGCCCGATGACCATATCCCTTTCGTCAAACTCCGGCAAGAAGTTGGCGCCCAGAGTAAAGAAGAGCAAAACGGAAAGAACGAATACTCCCACACTCCCCGAAGTAACACGATACGGATGTCGAATACAATATTCCAGCACCGGCTCAAAGGCATTACTAATATACGAAAAGAATGAGAATTTATGTGGCTTTGGTGGCTTCAGGAATAAAAGCGCAAGAGATGGCATCACAAATAATGCAATTACCAGCGAAGCTGCCAGCGCCAAAAGTACGGTGATAGCCATGGGGCGAAACATCTTCCCTTCAATTCCGGTAAGAAGTAGAATGGGAACGTACACAATCATGATGATGCTCAGCCCTGTAATGACGGGACCGGACACTTCCTTCATGGCTTCCAGGATTACCTGAGCCTTTCCTTTTTCCTGAATGGCCTCTGGCTCCTCCTCCATCTTTCGCAGAATGTTTTCGATTACTACCACAGAACCGTCCACGATGAGTCCAAAGTCAATGGCGCCCAGACTCATCAAGTTGGCCGAGATTCCCATCTGCTCCATGCCCATCAATGCTGCGAGCATGGAAAGTGGTATGGCCAGAGAGACAATCAGTGCTGCGCGAAAGTTACCTGCAATGAGTAGCAGGACCAGAATCACCAGTACACCGCCTTCCACCAGGTTTTTGGCCACGGTCTTAATCGTTGCATCCACCAGGTAGCTTCTTGCGTAGAGCACCTGTACCTTTACATCGTCCGGCAAATCCAGGCTCTGGATTTTCTGGACCGACTCATGGGACACCGTGCGGCTATTGGCGCCGGTTCGCATCAGAATGGTACCCAGGACAGTTTCCTCGCCATTATGCGTGGCAGAGCCTACACGAGGACGATTCCCTTCGGAGACACTGGCCAGTTCGGTTAATCTTTCCGGAGCGCCGATTGCATGAATTCGCACAGGGAAGCGCTTGATTTCATCCAGGCTTTTGAATCGAGCATTGTTCTTCACAATGATTCGCCGGTTTTCTCGTTCAATGTATCCTCCACCACGGTTCATCCCCGACTCCTGAAGCAACTGCACCAGAGCCACCGGGCCAATGCCCTGAGATATCAAACTGGCGGGATCAAAGTTAATGAAGATTGCTTTTTGATAACCTCCGTTGGAATCCACTTCTGCCACTCCGGGTACTGTCTTTAAAGTGGGGCGAATGACCCACTCCTGAATTGTGCGAAGATATCGTAGGCGGTCCTCCGGGGACCTGCTGGCCAATTCTGAACCCGGTCTGGCTTCTACAGAGTACATAACCACTTCACCAAGACCGGTAGTAACAGCCCCCATCTCTGGCTTGAGTCCTTCTGGCAATGCAGCAGCCACAGATTGCAGTCGCTCGGCGATAAGCTGCCTTGCGAAATACACATCCATGGAATCGTCGAAGATAATGTTTACCTGGCTCAATCCATACTTTGTTATGCTTCGAATTTCAGAAACATTCTGGATACCTGCTAGCTCTGCCTCGATCGGGTACGTTACCGTTGTTTCAATCTCTTCAGGATCCATGGCTCCGGTATGGGTTGCCACCATCACCTGCACTCCGGTAATATCGGGTACGGCATCCACAGGCAAACTGACAGCGCTTCTGAGTCCCAGGAGCGCCAGCAGCGAAAGAAGAAATATTACCCAGACCGGGTTTCGCGTAGCTGCTTCTATCCATCTATTGATCATTTTCGTTTCTCCTTTCTGGATCCAGGATTCTTCCGGTCAGAATTTCAATTTCGCCCAGAGCACGGGCCGCCTGAATTCGCACATCCAGACTCCTCTGAAAAAGTGCATGATAGCGCTCGTGCTCTCCCCAGAACTCAAAGTAGCTGATCCTGCGTCCCATAAGACCCTGATCCAGGGCAGGCAGAAATCGCTCTGCCTGAATCAGAAATAACTTCATCTGCATGTATTGCTTTTTCAGGGATTCGTAGTTTTCGAAGGCGGCCTTTAGTTGAAGCGTTGCCCTGGTTTGCTCGGTATCCAGTTCTACCCTGGCTTTATCTGCCTGAAGCCTGGCTATGTCCGGGCTCTTTCTCTCGGGACCAACAAAGGATAGAGGAAACTGAATCCCGGCTCGCATGTATGTTTCGCGACTACCTGGATAGACAGAAACCGTTGCATCGGAGTTTACGGTGCGCTCGCCTCCGTAGACAAATATAGAGGGTGATGGCCAGAGTTTCCGGGATTCCAGGTCTGCTTCCTTGATTCGGGCTTCCAGCCTGGCGCGCCGCTCTTTCAGGGTGGTGCCCTGTTTTTCCATAGACTCCTGTAGCTCATTCAGCGGCGGAAGCGAAGGCATGGTTACAGAGTCGATGCTCTGTAGCTTCAAGCTGTCAGATTCTTCGCCTACCATCAAGGCCAGCTCTCGCATCATCTTTCGCTTGAGCATAGTTACTTCATCTCTTTCAGATTTCAGGGTCTGGATACCCATGTTGAGCGCCACAATACTGTAGTTTCCCAGTCTGCGATCTATATAGCTACCGCCAAATCGAGTCTTCAATCGGTAAAAGCGGTTCAGGTGTTCGGTAAGATGCTCTTCCCACTCCTCCAGCAATGCGGCCTGCAAATAGAGGTCCCTGGCGCGGGACCTGGCTTCGATTTGAGTTGCATTTAACTTCGCTTCGTACAGGGTTTGCTCTGCTGCTTTTTGATCCTGACGGAGACCTCTCTGACCGCCCAGTTCCACCTTCTGGGAAAGCCCCAGTTCCCATCCTTTTACAGGAACTTCCTTTCCGTTAACCTGAGCAGTGTAGTTGAGATCCAGAGCTTCTATGGAATCTCGATTTGAACCTCTTGTAATGGAAGCTTCCAGAGAAGGAGACTCGGAAATTAGAGAGTCCGATTTCTCGCTTTCCTTTCGCGCAATATCCAGATCAGAGTTCGCCAATCTCACTTCCGGTGAATTCTCGAAAGCGCGCTGAAGAGCGTCCGAGTAACTCAATGACGGCTGTGTATCGCTCCTGGCAATTTGCGGTGCAAGCACAACCAGAAGCATTGGCAGAACCATTCGAAATGGCCTGAACCTAACCGGACTGATTTTGATATCCGGAATCAAAGTCGACAATACCTCGACCGGGATTCCTTTTTGCACATGCTGCCCGGCCAGATCTGGATTTATATGACTCATAGGTAGTATTTAAGACCAGTTCAGGAGAAAAAGCAATGGGTCATTTGTCCCGATGGATGCATTCCGACATTCAAGTCACACTTCGTCGCATTGGCCTGGCCATTGCCGGGATGATTTTCATATTCACAATCTATGATATCTTTCATCACCTTCAGGAAGAAGGCCAGATCACCATCCACTCTCTAATGGAAGGGATATTTCTTCTGGGAATGACTGTGATAATTCTGGCCATTCGCAATTCTGCAGACCAGGAGTTCAGCCGAGCTGCAAGAGAACTAAGCCAGACTCGCCAGGAATTGGATCGGTTCCGAATTCAGAACCATGATCTGATGCATGATTATAGAAAGGCCGTGCAGGAGCAGTTCCAGCGATGGGGTTTTACAGAAGGCGAGCAAAAGGTGGCCGAAAAGCTTATTCAGGGGTACAGCTTTAAAGAAGTGGCCGCTCAATTAGAAAAGAAGGAAAAGACGGTGCGCAACCAGAGCCAGGCCCTTTACGACAAGGCCGGAATGACGGGAAGGCATGACCTGGCAGCATTCTTCTTGCAGGATATACTGAATCTGGAAGAAAACTGAGTCTGTTCCCGGGTAAACAAATCTACCGTTAAAATCGTCCGATACTAGAACCATGGGACGGCGTCGGAACATTCTCCGCACCGGATGGGCTTCAACCCCCGGTGTTCAATCAGCTGGAATTGCGCAAAGTTCGGTCAGAATGCTGATTGCCTTCGCAGTACTCTCGTTATTGTTTCCTGTTATATCGTCCAGGGCAGAAACATCCGGATTCCCTGATCTTCTAATACCCGAGGATGGCAGTCCCATGCCCGGTAAGCCCACCCCGGAAGGTACATTCATTCGAAATAAGCAGGACTTCATCGTTTGTACAGGAAAAGATTTTCAGGGTCCGGGACCGGCGGGCACCACTGAAATACAGTGGAGGGGAAATACAGAGCAAGATGTTGGAAGATTCAACAATGAAACGGTAACCGAGTTACTTAAAGACATTTCCAATACCAGAAATCAAGAGCTTGCTCTGGAGCGATTTGAAGCGGCGTTAAAGGCCGACCCGCAGTTTTATCCATTCTTGTATAATTCGGCCAGATTAAACTTACTGCTTCGCAACTTTGATGAAGCGATACGGCTTTTTGAAAGATCCTCTGGCCTTATTCCCCGTGATCCGGGACCTTATATGAACATTGCCCGGGCCTGCGAAGAATTACAGGACCATCGCTGCGTAATGCATTACTATCAAAAGGCTTATGAGCTTGCTCCTCTGAGACCGGATGCGATATATGCCCTGGGAATTTACTCTCTGGAAACCGACAGAAAGCCACAGGCCAGGATCTATTTGAAGCAGGGCCTGGATCGATTTCCGGACGATTCGCGCATGAAGATTGGAATGGCTCGTCTCTATCTGTCATCTGGAGATCGCCTGCGAGCGCAGGTACTTCTGGAAAGTATCCCCACCGAAACATTGACCGGGGAACGCAGGCAGGATTATGACCTTTCCCTTCACTATTATCTGGCCGATATCTACAGAGAATCTCGGGATTACGCAAGAGCTCTGGATCAAATCAATGTCCTTCTTGCGAACCCTGGAGACCCATTTTTTCTGGAGCATAATCGAGCAGGATTGGAAAAAGAAAAAGAAGTTCTGGAGCGGCTGGCAGAGGCGCAGGCTGCATCCGATTGAAAGATCCCTGATATGAAACGAAATCTACAACCCAAACGAAACCTATTCATCGCCTTTCTATGGATGCTAATATTTCTGCCAGTGACCCTTCTGGCAGACACCGTATTGCTGCGCGATGGATCTCGCATCAATGGACGCATCATTCAGCAGAATCAGGCCAGCGTAATTATCGTATCCGGTAATCGCAGGCAGGTCATTTCCAAGACCAGAATCGCTCGCATTCTGTACAACAATAACTACGGAAACGATGAGGACGATAAGCAAAAAGAAGAAGAGGAGCGACGTAAAAGACTGGAAGAGCAACGCAAGCGCGAAGAGGCCGAACGCCAGCGAAGAGCGGAAGAGCAAAAACGGCTGGAAGAGCAGAGGCGAAAAGAAGAAGAGCGCAGGCAACAGGAAATTCTAAATCAAATCGAAGAAGAGAAAACCCGCGAGCAGGAACAGAAAGAACAGGAACAGAAAGAACAGGAACAGAAAGAACAGGAACAGAGAGAACAGGAACAGAGAGAACAGGAGCAAAGGGAGAATCAGCAGCCCGAAACCGATCCTTCTGAGTCCACAAAGGAACCGGATTTTTTTGATAGCGATTTACTCAGAACTCTCATTGGTGAAGAGGTAAATCGTCACGAAGTGCGTTTTCGCCTTGAAGGTGGTGCAGCAAGGATTCGACCGCTGTTCGTTCCATTCGTGGATGAGTTCAATGCCATTCGCGGTCCGGTTAGCAACAAATCTATAACCTCTTCGCCAGCAAGCTATGTCGACGGAGCGTCTTACGGAGGCGAAATCGAATATCTTTACGATAGATTTCTTGTGCGAGTATCATCCAGAAGACTGGAATCAGCCTACAGCCGGGCGAACTATGAACTGGGCACTACCACCGATGTACTTACCGGGCTACCAACAGATTCTTTTGTTCTGGATCTAGACTATGCCCGGGACCTGAGCCGGGTGGAACATTCGTTTGGTCTGGGGATTACGGCCTATTCAAATGACTTTCTGGAAGTCCGACCCGTAGTAGAATATCTGGCTCAGATTACAGAGTCAAACAACGATGGAAGTGCCTTTGGATTTCAAACTTCTGCGCTAAGTTACTTTGGAACCCAGACCACAAAGAATCGGATGTGGCTCCGTGGAGTGCGCGGCAGCCTGGAAGTACTCTACTCATTTCAGCTGTTTGGACAGTCTTTTGAATGGAAATTGAGCGGCGGAGCTATTCAATTACAGGGGTCCGCCGTCTCCGATAATCGCGGAAATTTCTTCGATTCCGGAGGCAGCTACACAGGCCAGAGAACTTTCAGACTGGATCCAAAGGTGTTCTACGAAGCAACCACGTATAACTCCACTCTTTACTACAGCTTCATGCCGGATTTACGATTCTATATGGGTCTGGCCGGTCAGAACGGAATGGCCACCGTTTCAGAGCCAAACATCGCTCAGAATTTCAGCGGGCTGGATCCATTGTCAGCGTATCTGCAGATCCAGTCTATGAACGACTCTTTCAAATTTGGGGGCCTTCGAGACCATCATATTCGATTGAGCTTTGGGGCCGAATATCGCCTGGGACTCTAAATGGGAAGCGGTGGATCGCATATTGCGACGCGTACGCTTCATGATGGATCTTCAGGAATGCTCGGCCGATGGAGTGGATTCTAGAAGCTTACGAATCTCTGGAGACAGTGGTCGACCGTCGATGGCCTGACTCAGTCGGGCCGAGAGCTTTTCGCACTTTGCTGCCATGCCGGGATCGCCGTACTTCCTGTAGTTTTCTGCCTTCTCCCGAAACAGGATGGCACCCATGGCCAGTTGATCTGGATTTCCGCCATCCGCTGCTGACAGCACCGAAAGAGCTCCATCCGGCCCCAGGCTTTCCAGTAGAGGAGAGTCATAGCCCAGAAATTGCCTGAAGGAACGTTCCAGCTCCAGAAACACCACCTCGGGATCATTTCGGTCCTTCAGGCCAGTGAGCCTTGCCAGAAATACGGCAAACTCCTGGATCAGTCGCAGAATGTAGTCCCGGTGGAACATGCCTGCCCAGCCTGCTGCAACAGAATACGGGGTAAAGTGCTTAATCCAAAGGATTTGACTCAGGAACCGGACACCGGAAGCTGTCCAGGCCCCGGATCGGAGGGGCATTAAACCACAGTTAGTGGAATGAAAGAGGCCTCCGGGCCTGGTATCATATCATGCGCTGGATTGCCCGAGCATCAGCGCCAGGAGAAAAAGAAACGCTATGAAGGATTTTAAGACCGTAACGATCCTGGGTGCAAATGGAACGATGGGTGCCAACAGTGCAGCCATTGTAGCTGCCTTCGGAGGCGCTAAAGTGTACATGCTGGCCCGAACCCTGGATAAGGCTAAAGAAGGTATTCAGACAGCGGTAGCTTCCGTGCGATCCGGTGTTTTCACGGACAAGCTTATTCCCGGCACCTACGATGACGACCTGGAAAAGGCTGTCTCCGAATCAGACTGGGTGTTCGAGCTGGTGGCAGAAACCTACGATGTAAAAGAACCTTTAATGAAGCGAATCTCGGCAGCCAGAAAGCCCGGGACGCTGGTTTCCACAGTGAGCTCTGGACTTTCTATCGAAAGACTTGCTTCGCATCTGGACGAAGATGGACAGAAGTACTATTACGGAACTCACTTCTTCAACCCTCCTTACAAGCTGGTGCTCTGCGAACTGATTGTTCATCCCAAGAATGATCCAGCCTATACAAAAGAGCTGTCCGAATACCTGGAGAAAAAGCTGCATCGGCATGTTATTATTGCCAATGATCGCCCTGGATTCGCAGGCAACAGAATTGGCTTCCAGTTCATGAACGAAGCAGCCATCTATGCAGAAAAAATGGCCGACAAAGGTGGAATCCATCTCGTTGATCAGCTACTTTCTGGCTATACAGGGCGGGCCATGGCTCCTCTGGCCACAGCAGACCTGGTAGGCCTGGATGTTCACAAAGCTATTGTAGATAACATCTACGAAAATACCAAAGATAGCGCTCATGAAACCTTCAAGATGCCCGGGTATCTACAGAAGCTCATCGATCAGGGAGCTCTGGGGAACAAAAAGGGCAAAGGTCTTTATATGCGCGAAAAGACTCCGGAAGGAAAGAGCGTTAAAAAGGTCTATAACATCAAGACCGGAAATTACGAAGATCTGCCCAAACTGGATCTTTCCTTCAAGAAAAAGGCTGCTGCTTTGATTCATGAGTCTCAGTACTTCCACTTTGCGGATTTACTGAAAAGTGATAAGAGCGAAGAAGCAGATCTGGTTCGTCGATTCATCGCTCGCTACATTTCCTATTCCTATTCTCTGATTCCGGATGTAACGGATCAAGACGGAGTAGATGGCGCCATGGGATTCGGCTTCAACTGGGTTCCCCCATCCGCATGGGTGGATCTGCTGGGCGGCGTAGATGAAACTAAAAAATTCATCGATGCAGCAGGCATTCCAGTTCCCGAGTATCTGGGCAAAATCTCCGGCTCTCCGGTATATAAGCTCCAGAACAAGCTGGATTACCGTCAGCTGTTTCGCGGTTCTTGATCCAGAATTTCTGATTTCTGCAGATCTACTGCAGACTTCCCCAGAAAGGCCCGGTTTTCGCCGGGCCTTTTCTCTTTAGAGATAGCCGCGATACTTCTATTATGGCTCGCCGCCGGACTCTTCTCAAAGAAGCTTTCCTTCGCGTTTCCTGGCGCCCTGTGAGGAAAGTTATTTTTTAGTTGACCTTCCTGCGAAAATGCATCTTACTTTGCTCAGGTCTCAGGACCTTCCTATGCGCAACTAAACCTACCATATCTTCGCTCTATCGAGCATGGTTTCGGATTCTTTCCGGAGGTTTAGTATGCATTTTTCCAATCTAAATTCAGACGAACTGGGTGCGCCTTCGCATCTGTTCAAAAAACTGGAGCTAAAAATGTCTGGCTCCCTGGTTGCCCTTACCGGCCCTAATGGCGGCGGGAAGTCCACTCTGTTACAGGTCCTCAATCAACGCTGTGTGGATGAGGCTGTGGATGTGATCTATGGAGGCCAGCATCCCGATGATGCTGCTTTAAGCGAGGGTCAGATTCAGAGCTTTCGCTGGCTTGATTGGATGGATCGTTTTAAACCAGGATCCGTTCTTCTCCTGGATGAGCCTTTTCGGCATCTGGATGTGAATTTTCGCTTTAAGGCTCTGAATTTTCTCAAAGAAGTGCCTGGCTACAAACTAATCGTGAGCCATGACCTGGATTTTCTTTACCAGGTAGATGAGATACTTCATTTGCAGAATGGGATACTAACATCCTATGGAGGAAACTACGATACCTATATCCTGCAGCGGCAGCATCAGTCTGCTGCACGGGAGCGAAAGATCACAAGCCTTGATGCTACGATTCGCAGGGCAGAGAAAAGCAGCCGCGAAATCCTGAATCGCCAGGCCCATCGAACCCGAAAAGCCCAGAAGGATAATCTTACACAGAACATCCCCAGGTCTCTAATTAATAGACAGAAGAATCGGGCCCAGAAAACGGAAGCCAGACTGGATAAGCATAACAAGAGAAAAGTAAAGCAGAATACGCACACCCGGGAGCAGGCCCGTCTGGAACTGCTATCTCTGGGCAGAAGCAAGGATGGCATCGTCTCCATACCTGCTGGCGATTCGCGCAGGGCAGCCCTGGAAATATCTGGATTCGAAGGATTCCAGCGGACTTCGGTATCAACAAGTCCTACGAATAATGGGAACTTCGCAGAATACCGATCCAACAGGGAGTCAGCAGGATTGACCAGGCCCGGACGAAAGGAAACAGCCAGGGAGGTCCCCGGAGCAATCGTGTCCTCGGGTAAGGCAGAAGCGCGCCAGTCAGCCAGAGACAAAGAGAATGTGTCCAGGACATCCGCGAAAGCGAAAGAAAGACCGGAAATGCAATCTTTATTTCCATTCACTCTTTCATTCAGGTTACTTCCGGGGCAGCGAATGTGGATTCGAGGCAGTAATGGCTGCGGAAAAACCACCTTTCTGGAAACCATGCTGCAAAGATGGGTCGGACGGGGACCAACCGGGCAGAATGAGTGCACGATCCACTTCGGCGGAAGAGTATTCTACCTGCCCCAGAATCTTCCTTTTCGCCAATCCCTCAGTCTCGAGGCCGCATTTGAAGAACTCTGGGAAACAACTTCAGGAGGTCCCCTCCCGGCATCCGAAATTCGGTCTCAATGGAGAACCCTGCTGGGCTATTCCGGAATTGGTGGCGATGTGAAGCGGCCGCTGGATTCATATAGCGGAGGAGAAAGGATGCGCATTCTGTTATGCCTGGCAGCACTGATGGAGCCTGCGATTTTGATTCTGGATGAGCCTGAGCAGAATCTGGATCTGGTCGCCCGCGAAGAGCTGCTGCGAACCTTGAACGATTACCGGGGTGCGATCCTCTTTGTGACCCATGATCATGCTTTCGCAGCGCACCTGATGCCAAATCAAATACTGGATTTCGACTCCGGGACGATTTCCAACCTGTGATTCTGATTCATATATGGGCAGGGATGATTCAAGCCCCTCCGGCACGAATCACCCTGCCATAAGTGGCACCGGGCCGGGCTTTTCCTTTTTCCAGAACCTGGCGGCCATTGATATAAACGGACTCAATGCCTGCCGGTCTACGGTCTGTTTGGCTTCTTGTGTTCAAATCCTGGATATTGGCCCAATCAAAAATAGTGATATCTGCATAGTATCCCTCTTTAAGCAAGCCTCTATTCGGAAGGTTAAATCGTTTGGCCACAGCTCCGGTCATTTTGGAAACGCAGGATTCCAGGCTCAATAGATCAAAATCCCTGGCAAACTGTAAGAATCGGGGATAACATCCAAAGGAAGCCGGATTCTGCGCTCCCTCCTCATAGACCAGGGCATCGGTCATATAAAGCGAGGCCGGATGTTTCATTAGCTTTTTGATATTCTCCTGGCTGCTATAGCGATGATTCAGAACCACCGCTCGGCCTTCACTTTTTTCGGTAACATCCAGGAAGTTTTCGAACTGACTGAGCCCTCTGGCATCTGCAATGTCTTTTAGAAACATTCCGTTGTATTTCTTGAGCGCTGGATGTTTGGTATTCAGTACCTGTACATTTTCATAACCAAAACCGAGCAATGCGACAATGAGCTCCAGTTCGGCGCGCAGACGAAACAGGGCCCAGGTATCGCTGTAAACCTCCGGAACTCGGGCCAGGAACCATTCAGGGTATAAAACATTTATGACCGAAAAGCCGCAATGATAGGAATAGGTATCAAACATTAAATCCAGTCCTGACTGAATACCTTCATCGATGAGACTCAACGCTTCCTCGCAGGTATCCTAGGTGGAGGAACCTACAAATATTAGATGGGATAGCTGCATTCGCACACCGGTTTCCCGGGCTATGGATAGCATATCGTCAATGGCAAGCAAGTTATGCGGGCGACCAAAAAGCTTCAGGGGATAAGTGCCAGAGATGCTGGAATAGGCCTTCATGTGACTGCTGACGATTCGATCCCGGCGGGCCACCGATTTTGATACCAGCGCAAGCTCTTGGAGAGGCGTAAAGACTCCAGGTTCGTATTGCAGTCCAAAGGATACGCCCAGGGCCCCCTGCTCCATGGCTTCCTCCAGCAGGTAGATCAATTGACGCTCCTTTTTCGCCGGAAGAGCATTCGCATCGAATCCATGAATACTGGTACGCGTGGTTCCGTGGCCAGCCATGGCAGCTACATTATGCGTTAACCTGGTCCTGGAAAGATGCTGGAAATACTGATCATAGGTACTCCATGCTTCGGCAGACTTTCCAGCCAGACCTTTCTCCAGCAAATCTCTGTGTCCACCATCCGGATCGATAGCGGCAATCCCGTGTCCGCAGTTACCTACTATGATTGTAGTAATTCCCTGTTCCGTAAAGGGTAGTTTCAGGTTCTCTCTGCCATCCTCGGCGATAATTTGATCCATATGGGAATGCGGATCAATGAATCCGGGAGCCACCACCAGGCCCTCACAGTCTATGACCCTGCCCGAAAACTGAATATCGTCCCGCGAAATTATTTCAAGGCGATCGCCGCGAATCATCAGGTCACCCACGAAGCCGGGCTGTCCGCTACCATCCACAATATACCCGTTTTTTAAGAGAGTGCGATTCGCGGATGCGGCCACAGTACGCTTTCTGCGAGGGCCGGAAGCTTGAAACAGGGAAGGATCAATCTGTTTTCTGGCCGGGATAGAACCCAGCCCATTATCATCGCTTCTTAGAAACCTATAGGACACTCCTGCCGCAGCCATTCCACCCAGGGCCACCAGCAAATTCTTTCGGCTCATCAATCCCGCTTCTTTGTTCGCTTCCATAGTCGCTTAGAGAAAGGGATGCTGGAGAAATGTCAACATATCGTGCGAAACAGGACGGATGCAGTTGGAAAAAATATGAATACCTTGCATTTTCGAAGCCAGAGCTACAATGCGACCATGAAGATCGCTTTCTTTAGCACTCGCTCCTACGACAGACAATTCTTTAATCGCATGAATGCGGATTACGGTTTTGAAATCACCTTCCTGGAGGCACCTCTATCAGCACTCACTGCAAGCCTGGCCCAGGGCTTCGATGCAGTTTGCGTCTTTGTCAACGATCATGTAGATGCAGAGACCATAGCCTCTCTTTCAAGGGAAGGGGTTAAAATCATAGCACTGCGATGCGCCGGATTCAACAATGTAGATCTAAAAAGTGCCAGCGAACATGGATTAAAGGTGGTTCGAGTTCCAGCCTATTCCCCTCATGCAGTGGCAGAACACGCTGTGGCCTTGCTACTGACATTGAATCGAAAAACCCACAAAGCCTACAATCGTGTGCGCGAAGGGAACTTCGCCCTGGACGGTCTGGTAGGATTTGATCTTTATGGAAGAACGGTAGGAGTGATTGGCATGGGCCGAATTGGATCGGTGTTTGCGCGCATCATGGAGGGCTTCGGCTGCCGGGTGCTGGCCTACGATCCCGTTCAGAAGGAAACCCAATCTCAGGACTCGGCCCACGGATCTATTGAGTTCTGCGAGCTAGAACAAATCTATGCTCTTTCCGATATCATTTCGCTTCATTGTCCTCTTACGCCCAGTAGCAAGCATATGATCAACGAAGAGGTGATCTTGCAACTGAAGCCAGGAGTTATTCTCATTAATACCAGCCGCGGTCCCATTATTGATACTCCTGCTGTAATTCGCGGACTGAAACAGGGAATCATCGGAGGCCTGGGCATCGATGTCTACGAACAGGAAGAGGAGCTTTTCTTTGCCGATCACTCCAGCGATGTACTCCTGGATGATGATATCGCCCGTTTGCTGACTTTTCCCAATGTGTTGATAACCGGTCATCAGGCTTTCTTTACCGAAAATGCGCTCAAAGAGATTGCCCACGTGACCCTGGAGAACCTGCGGCAATTCACTGCAGGAGAAGCGCTCTCAAATGAGGTTCGGCCCGCCTAGACAGACTCTCATCTTTTATTCTGTCTGAGCCTATGAGCCTATGCATGGATGTGTGCGGTGCCCTGCATCGCCTGTCCATAGGCTCAGCATTCCTGAATTGGATTGTCCAATAAAGACTGGAAGTCTGAACCCGGCAGGTTTTTCTGGATTCTACTGCGATGGTATCTTCAGGCAATGCCGGAAAGCCAGCGTGCGCAGCAATATGGGTCGACCTCAAAAACCAGAAACCAATTCCCCGAGTCAAAGTCAGATATTCTTGATCAGGCATGGAAAGCCCGAATTTCCCTACACCAATGAACCTGGAAAATGGATCTGGGGTCGCGAATTCAATCGTCTCAGCAAACTGTACGACGAATCCTCTTTGAATCACTCCTGGAATCGCAACCGACTGGAGAATCATGCACCAGATTTACTGGAGCGAATCAAATCCAGCCGGCCCATCAGCTCGGATATTCGCAGAGCAACTCAGACTGCTTCGTTGGTTCTGGGCGAAAACCGCGATGTGGACACCCATGAACTCTTTCGAGAAGTGCCTCTTCCCACAGTACCCGAATTTCTAAAGCTACCGGCCTACTGGCATCTGATCCTGGCTCGCCTGCTGTGGTATGCAGGAAAGCAATCAGATGAACCCAGGTCTGCTGCCAGAGACAGAGCAAGCAGGGCTGCGGATTTCCTGGAATCGCACGAAGGATCGGGCTCTGTCTGTTTGTTTTCACATGGATTCTTCTTATATTTGTTAACTCATGAGTTAATCCATCGTGGCTGGCTGTGTGAGGAAACCAGACCAATGCGATATCTAGAGATTCGATCTTTCTCGAGGCCAGGCTCCGAAGGATTGAAGGCAATATGACACCGAGTCATGTAGCCGCGAATTCCCAATTCGCGACGATGCGAAGAAGATCCCGGGCCGGCATGCCGAAACCAACGCCGGGGAAAGCTTGAGAAAAGTTCTTGAAGTACACTTCCGGATCACTATGTTGCTGAAAATGCCCTTTAGCCGGGCAAAACGAAATTCAGGATAAAAAATGCAGATTGCTAAAGATAAAGTCGCCAGCATCGACTATAAACTAACAGACGATTCAGGTAGTGTTCTGGACTCATCAGAGGGTCGAGACCCGCTATTTTACCTGCACGGCAATGGAAACCTTATTGCCGGTCTGGAAGAAGCTCTGGAAGGAAAGGGCTCCGGCGAGAATATCCAGGTATCCGTACCTCCGGAAAAAGGTTACGGTCTGCGAAATGATGCCCTGGTTCAGGATGTGCAAAAGAGCATGTTTCAGGGTGTGGATAAAATCGAGTCTGGCATGCAATTTCAGGCACAAACCGAAGCCGGGACTCAGATCTTTACAGTCGTGTCGGTAGAGGGCGAGACCGTGAAAATCGACGGAAATCATCCCCTGGCTGGAGAAACACTTCATTTTGACGTAACTGTGCGAGATGTACGGGATGCCACTGACGAAGAACTGTCCCATGGCCATGTTCACGGTCCTGGCGGACATCAACATTAATTCAGGCAAACAGGGAGACAATGGACGTTCCGGAAGAACTGGAGATTACATTAATCCATGAGGACAACGGCAGCGCATACAAAGTGCTGCCTGTTGTTTCCACATATCTGTCCGACTCATTCGTATCGCGATTCATGCAAATCGTCAATGAGGCGGATATTCTTCGCTTACTGGAAGATGCCGGTATTTCCATTCAGGGCAAATACACGGAAAAAGATGCCAGAAACTTTCTATCGCAATCCGTGGATGAGTGGATCCACAATCGCTCAAGGACGTTCATGATTACTCGTGACAGTGCTCCTGTGGGCTGCTTCGCTTTCAAATCATGTAAGGATGATGCAGAGATAGGCTACTGGATTGGCGGAAAGCATAGAGGCCTGGGAACCCAATTGCTTGCGGCCATGCTCAAGATGGCCCCGGACCTGGGTTACACTCAATTGCAGGCTGTTACCAGAGAAGACTACACTGCATCCAGAAAGATCCTGGCGCGAAATGGATTTATGGAAGTGGATAGATTCAAAAAGCACGGACTAAAATATCTTCAGCACCGTTGGCTCCGCCCGGCCGAACTGCCGGAAGACGCGGAATCAGGGAAATTTCAGAAAATCAAGAAGCTATCAAGGCACCTGCAACGCATTCGATGATGGACCGGTAGATTCAGGATCCAGTAATCCCCGAAAGTATACGGCGCGAATAGCCACAAAGTTACCTGAAGTCAGCAGGATGGGCACCACACATAGTGCGGTGGATTCTGATGCGATGGAATCAGTGCGAACTTCGATAGTATAAACCGTTCCCAGCACCGGAGTCTGCAGTAGCGTTCCGCAGTCGATTCCAGTAGTAGCATCCGCCGTACGCACTGCATCCTCGGTGCTGCCCTGAAACAGTCGGTACCCTTGAAAGCCGGGTTCGTAATTCTGAGCAGCAACTCGAATCTTATGGCCATTTCCATAGGTCTGTATGGCCTGAATGTTCGAGGAGGTGCTGCCATCCGGACTCAGCCCCAGAAGTACCGGGGTAGATGGCGGATACGGATCGCTGGAATAATTCGTGCATTGAATAGCGCCACTCACCATCACTGCCGCTACCAGAACCCATAAAAGGCGAAATAAGGACCGATTCAAAAATGCAAACCGTTTCAATAGATTGAAAGGTGGAAAAGTCACGGATCGAAAACTCCGGGGCCGCTGTTCGTTCCCGGCCCGCGAGTTGCACAGACTATGGTAATTATGCATGTTTTCCATATCTACTGATCTTTTCAAGATGCAGAGTGGCCAATCCAGGGTTTAGTATCAAAATCCCCATGCTCCTCGGCAATTAAGGCTTTATAGGATAAAGACCCAGCATCTGTCTGACCATCAACCATACTTTGCCCGGCCGACCTCTAAAATCACTGGCAGGATAAAGGAATTCCCAGCCCTTTTTCCTGGCTTCTTCTATGTAGGTTCTGGATTCAGGATTCACCACAGCGGCAAATTCGGTAAGCCGAAGCAGCGGAAGATCCGCTGGAGAGTCTGAATAGCTGTAGCTTCCCTGCAGAAGGATGCCAGCGGGATATTCCGGCTTTTTCCAGTCCAGGCCTTCCAGCGAAGAACCTACCTCTGAAGGCAGAATCTCCGCCATCCGATGGATTTTCTCCAGGTTCTTGTTATTTCTTCCCATCATGGAAACCAGCAGAGGCATTCGATTTTTTAAGACGATTCTGGTGGAGTACCAATGAGTTACCCCCAGCGCCTCGGCTATGTAGGGTGCGTAGATATCGGGAGCCGCAGTGGTTAGAACTACAGTGCGACCGGCGGCCTGGTGCCCTCGCAATATCTCCAGCATTTCTGGATACATCCGGGGAAGCACCGATTTCTGGACGAAATCACGGGCGAAAAACTCCACTTTATCCTTTTTGAGGCCGCACAGGAAACTCAGAAAGAATCGCTTCAGCGTGCCGGATGAAATCCAGCCAGGAGCAGCCAGGAGAGCTACAGGAAAAAAGAACACAAGATAGAGGATTCGTAGCGGATTCTTTTTTAGAATATAATTGCAGAACAAAAGCAGAGTATCATGCCCGATGAGGGTATAATCCAGATCAAACAATGCATAGCTGGAACCTTTAGCTGAGTTCATCCGGCCAGGTTAGGCATGCAGTGGGGCAGGGCAAGATTTTCCTGTTCTGCAATCATTCCTGTTCCGGGGGCCGGAGGCGATACTCTTCCACCGGTTCTCCACCTTTCAGGTGATTCTGGATGATTTGTTCCAGCACTTCTGGAGTGCAGCTATGATACCAGATGGCTTCGGGATAAACCACTGCGATAGGCCCGTCCTTACAGATTCGAAGACAGTTAGCTTTTGTTCTAAACACCTGGCCGGTGCCGGATTCCGCCAGACCTTCTTCCTTTAGTCTGGATTTAAGATAATCCCAGGACTTGAGACTTTCGCTTCTGCTGCAGCATTTATCCTTGGTTTGATCGCAGCATAAGAATATATGCTTCTCCACGTTCTGGATCTTAAGACTGCCTGCGATCTTCTGAAGTTTTCGTCCCTTGTCGTTCATTCTATTGCTCTCCGGAAAAGAGTCCCGGGCTGCTGGATCTATTGTGCCGCCGGCTCCTGAAGCCATTTCGGCGCTGGAACCGAAACGGTCCATTTGTTTGGTGACCTTCGATTGCTTTTTCGAGCTTCCCTTTCTGGCTACTTTTTCCTGGCGCTCAAACTGCTTTCTAAATCGCTTGATTCTGCTTTTTCTCTGACTCAGTGTTTCCTCTCCCGTGGAGCATTGACCATTACCTTCTTCGCTCGAGGCAGAACATCATGAATCATCGCGCTCCGCCCCTTGCTTTAGAAATATTCAATGGGCCATCGATCTTCGAATGCTTTCTGTGTGCCCAATTCATCAGGCTCCGGTAGCTGCTTTCTTTCCAGCATAAAGGTTTTCCAGAGCAGAGTCCAGATCAGAAAACTCAAACTGAAATCCGGTCTTTTGAATCTTATCGCTGGAAATTCGTGCACCACCCAGGATCATCTCCGACATTTCACCCAGCATAAGTTTAAGTGCAAAACCCGGGACATTGGGTAAATATACAGGACGGCCCACTGCTTTCCCCAGGGATTTCATAAAGGAATCCATGGTCCGGGGATCCGGAGATACAGCATTGTAGATTCCTTTCACTGAATCCGTTTCTACTGAAAACTGAATCATTCTGGCAAGATCTTTGAAATGAATCCAGCTAAGGTACTGTTTGCCGCTTCCAGGAACAGCTCCTGCAAAAAGCTTTAAAGGCCGCTCCATCTCTCGCAGGGCCCCTCCTTCTCTGGAAAGCACAACTCCAATGCGAAGGCGCACTTCTCGCACTGTGGCAGGAAACGTCCCTGCCTTTTCCCATTCAATGGTAGTTTCCGATAAGAATCCTTCTCCCGGAGGCGAATCCTCGGATAGCATCTCATCGCCGCGATTTCCGTAGTAACCAATGGCACTGGCCAGAATTACGCTTTCCGGTGTGGACTGACCACGGCTTGCCAGATTTTTGATTCCATCCGCCAGCAAGTTGCAGGATCGGGTTCGACTCTCAATGATTTCTCTTTTTCTCTTTTCTGTCCAGCGTCCATCCGCTATGTTTTCACCGGCCAGATGAATCAAAGTAGATGCATCTTCCAGACAGGACTCATCCAGCTCGCCATTATCCGGGTCCCAGTGATATCCCTGGATGGATGAGGGAAGTCTTCCGGGACTTCTGGATAGTCCGCGAACCTGATAACCGGATTTGATTAATGATTCCGCAACTTCGCTTCCTACGAGGCCACTAACTCCAGAGATAACTGCAATCTTCATGGGCTTAAGATAAGGATGAGCCAGCCACCGAGCAATTAGAATAGAAACACAGTCTGCGAAAAGATAGCCCTGCTTCATGGTCCAGGCCTGGACAATACTTCAATACTTCTAGCGGCAATCGATTCTGCCGATCCTGGCTATCAATAGAAGCTACGGACCGATGAGCAGAGCCAGGACATGCCTGGAAAAAAGCAAAACGGGAGATGGGGCAGACAAATAGATTGCGAAGCTAAAATTGGACCGCAGAGCGATGACCGTCCGGCGCACAAAGCAATGTGCCACCGGACTTAATCAGGATTAGTGGAATTCTCTTTGAGGACCGCCCATGGCAGACGGCTTGTAATGACGCATGTAGAAATCCAGATTCGATGCCAGCAGCTTGCGACTTTCTCCTGGCATCATGACTCGAGAAATGGAACCCAGAGACAGAGCTTCTTTAGGGTTCATCAGATCCCCTTCGTATCTGTCCGTTAGATCTTTGTTGATCTTATCCAGTAGAGCTTTCGCTTCCTCGGCTTTTCCCTGCTTCTCCAGGTCTTTGGCCTGCTTGCGCGCTTCCTGCATTTCCTTTTTGTATACGAACTCTTTACCGGCAGGTCCCATAACTGCCACCCGGGCTGTGGGCAGAGTAAAAACCATATCTGCTCCTACATGATAGGAGTTCCAGGTAGCATAGGCACCGCCAAATGCATTTCGCACAATTACCAGGAATCGAGGCACTCGCAAATCGATGATGGAGTCCAGTAGAGCACGTCCGGCCTGAACAATACCGCCGGATTCCTGTTCCTTTCCAGGAAGAAATCCAGTCGTATCTTCGAAGAAGATTACCGGGATATTATACAGGTTACAGAATCGAGTGAATCGAGCTCCTTTTAAAGCTGCATCAATGTCGATCTGACCACTGGCCACAGCCGAGTTGTTGGCAAGAATGCCCACTACATGACCACCCAGGCGACCAAAGCAGGTTACCAGATTGCGCGCCCTCTGAGGCTGCATTTCAAAGTATTCTCCATGATCGAAGATGTTCTGGATCATCAAGGTGATGTCGAATGGAGTGTTGAATCCGGCCGGTGAATTGAAGGTTCTGCGAAGAAGAATGTCCTCTTCGTAAATGAAGCGATCCACCGGATCACTGGTTTCATGAAACGGAGCCAGGGTATGGTTGTTATCAGGAATATAGCTTAGAAGACGAAGAGCCTTTCTGAGAGCGCCCAGCTCATCGTTGGCCACGATATCTACAACGCCGCTTTTTCCATGAACTCCCGGGCCACCCAATTCATCAGGAGTTACTTCTTCGCCCAGAACATCCTTTACCACCTGCGGACCGGTCAGTCCAAAGAAAGTATCGTGGTGCTGGATCATGAAGCTTCCCTGACGGGGTAGATAGGAGCCTCCACCTGCATTAAAGCCAAACATCAACATAATAGAAGGAACTACGCCAGAAACCCTGCGAAGAGCGGCGAAAGCTTCCGAGTATCCGTCCAGGCCACCTACTCCAGCAGGCACAAATGCTCCTGCAGAATCGTTCATCCCGATGAGCGGAATACCCTTTTCACCGGCCATGTAAATCAGCCTGGCCAGCTTGGCTCCGTTCGTGGCATCCATGGAACCGGCCCGATTGGTAAAATCATGACCGTAAAGAGCTACGTCTCGATTTCCTATTTTTAGAATTCCTGTAACAATACCGGCCCCGTCCAGCTGATTGCCCCAGTTCTGAAATATTAGATTCGGTTCCTGCTGGGTGAGAACTTTGATCCGTTCGAAAACGGTCATTCGATCTTTGGAGTGCTGAATAGTAATTCGTCTGGTGCCGCCACCCAGGAAGGGCTTCTCCACCAGTTCCTGACCCATTTTCAGTGCTTTTTCGTAGGGGGAGTCAGGAGGGCTGATTTTGGCCTGTGTTGTCACCGGGCTCTTACTACCTTCGGTGGCCTGGCTTTCGGTTTTTTTGGTTTTTTTTAGCGGGTTTTCCAGAATCAGTGGCATGATTAGCTCCTCGGAGGAAAGGATTTGTTCGTAGCCTGCCGGGTCGAGTAAAAATGTCATGTTAAAGTCCATCTGGAATTACCTTACCTACGTTTTTCGACCTGTGCCTGGAGACATAGCGCCTCTAAATGCCCCGCGGGCCATCGGTATCTTTGGCGTTATTACCACGCACCTGTCTCAGACTCTGGAACAGCATGATAGAATCCTGGGCTTTTCTCCTTACTGGAAGAATTTCTACGATAGTGCATCTCAGTTCATGGACATGTTCTTTGTGCTCAGCGGATTTCTTATCGCCGGGCCGCTCATCGCACGGATGGAAGCAGGCAAAGGCATCAAATTTGGCGAATACTTCATCAAAAGAACGCTTCGTATTTTTCCGGCATTCTACATATTCATAACTCTTTATGCATTTGTATTGATGCCCGCAACAATCGGCAAGAGCCCCAACCCTGATGCAGCCCAGATAGTGGCGCAGACCAAAACGAACGCCATCGTAGAGTATCTATATCTTTCGAATTATCTGGAAGGGATTCAGTATCACACCTGGTCTCTGGCGCTGGAAGAGCAGTTTTATCTGCTTATACCTTTTTTTCTGGCCTTTGTCTACATTCGCACACCGGAAAGATTGAGGAACCATTTACTGATTTCGCTCTACTTGCTGCCGTTTCTGTATCGTCTCTGGGCTCACTTCACATTTATGGCAGACTTTCCGGAAAGTGGGCCGGAAATGGAGCACGCTTACCATAAATACATTTACCATCCATTTCATGGACATGCAGACTCGCTTTTGATGGGTGTTATCATTGGCCGATTGCATGTGACGAAACCGGCGCAGCTACAGGAATTCTTCAATCGCAAAAGCCTGAATGCGATTATCTTGAGTTTCGCTGCCTTGATCGTGGGTGCGATGTCCTTGCTTGTGAATGAGTTCAGCTATGGTTTTCTGAATCAGGTGGTCCGCTTTAACGTATTCAATATGTTCTACGGATACTTTCTACTATTTCTGGCCTACCGCCCGGATTTCTGGATTAGCAAGATCTTCGCATGGAAGATCTTTTCTGCTCCGGCCAAGCTAACCTACACTACCTATATTTTGCATGTGGTCGGAAGCTTACCTGTCACCGCTCTGTTAATCGGCCTTCAAGGCTACGTGCATCACAGTAGTGTATGGCTCTATGGACTGGTCACAGGTGCTTTCGTCATGTTTCTGGCCTACATCTACTATCTGGTTACGGAAAGGCCATTTATGATTCTCAGGGATATTATTATTTCGCGGATGAAAGGAAGACCTCTTCCGCCCATGCCGGCGCCACCGTAGCCGCGGCAGCCATCTGAAGAAGTAGCCCTCTACGGTTCAGACGGGTTCTCGGCATTGTTGTTTGGTGGAGTTATATGGCTACCGGCACAGGGCAAATAGCAAAGCGCAAGACTCAGAGCGCAGGATGCGGCTTTAATGAGCATTGCTAGAAGCTTTTCGCAATTTTATGAAAACGAACAAGAAGACCCGAACCCTGTTTGCAATACTCGCGCTGATGGTGCTGGGTATTTCCTGGTACGGAATGCCCAATTACTCCTATTCCTGGGATTCGCATAACAAACTGGTACAGGCCTGGTCTGTCTGGCAGAATGGCTATGGTTCCGATGAACTATTTCATCATTTCGCAAATGGGGATCCGGAGTATAGATTCTTTCCTCATGGCGCCAACGCTTTTGGTAAAATCGATGGCCGATTCGTAAGTGCCTTTCCCATAGCTCTGGCGGCGCCCTTTGCGGCGATCTGGGCTTTACTGGGCCCCACCGGGGTTCTTCTGGTGTCCTCCCTCTTTCTCGTAGCCAGCTGCTTCGTGCTCTATCGATTCTGGGAGCTCCGCGGAATCTGGCTCTTTGTGCCGGTTCTGTTCACATTCTTGTTGAGCTTCACACTGGAATTCAATGAACACCTCATCGTCGCATTTCTTTCATTCTTCGGCATCTCTCTCTGGTTGAAATCTGGCCGACCCATTGCGGGTGGCATCTTAATCGGCCTGGCTGTATTCTTTCGCCATGAAACTCTACCCTTGCTACTTTCTACCGGGCTATCCGCTCTGGTCGCTGGTGCCATGGGTTTTTCTCTATCGAACGATTCTAAACCATCTTCGGAGATAGGAGCCAATGCAGAAGGGAATCCACCACGAAGACAGGGATGGGTTCGACGGGCATTCTCGAATTCCCTCATTGGCTATACTGCGGGCGCTACCGGAGCGGTGCTGGCATTCGTTCTGTTTAATCTATTGCTTTACGGTCATCCCCTGGGGCCCAGGTTTTTGATCAATGCAGCGGGATTGGAAGTGGATGCAGCTACGCGAATGCAGTGGGCCCAGGATCTACTTTTCTGGCACAATGTTAAGCCTGGACTTTTTGGGTACATGCCAGCCCTCGCTCTCGTGCTCATCGCAGCGTTGGTCAAGTATCGCAAACTGGAAGGCGAAGTAAGAATCCTCTACCTGACCATTCTTATCTATATTCCTCTGGTGCTTCTCATCGTCCCCAACAACGGAATCATGGACTGGGGCCCCCGCTACTTCGGCCCCATACTGCTTCCGGCAACGGTGCTGGCTCAGCGAATATGGAAAATGAAGTATTTCGGCAGAAGACTGGTGCAGGGCATCCTCTTCGCGCTGGCACTGGTTACGTTTTCCCTGAACTACGCTGGTCTTAAGTACCTTCGAGGGGCGCGAAAAGCCACAGCCGAAGCGATCCAGCAGATGCAGGGACGAAACGCAGATATCTGGGTATTTGCAGGAATCGATATATTTTACTATAGTGGAGTAGAATATCTAAACCGACCAATCCTGTCTCTAAACAATCACTCGGATTTGAATGATCTGATGGCTCTTTTGCAGAAGGAGGCAGCAGGGAAGAAAGTGCTATTTCTGGCCCTTCCAGCGCCCGTAACCGAAAGCGAAATTGCGAATAAAAGCGACACCGATGAAATGCTGGAAATGCAGATCCGAAATAGTTTCAGCAATCAGGAACGCAAAAAGATACTGGAGAATCTAACATCCGTGGAATCCGATCAACTTCCGCCGGGACTGCTTTATATTGAAGGACAGATTGCCCCTAAAGAATAGGCCAGATTTACTCATTCCTTCTGGAGCTTCCGCGGCCTTTCGCCTTTCCTGCCATTTTCTAAAGCGATTGTAGCTCAAGCTCCCGCGATATGGCACAGCCTTTAATGCCGAGCGCGGCAAAGCCCTTTCAGCCTCGGGCCCCCTGGACCTTTTCAAAACTAATCTGCTTACCTGCATACTTTTCTTTTAGAATCATAAACGGACGTTCCGCCACCAGGTGATAGAAATAGGCGGCGGTTAGTATAATTAATCCCATAATCACGGAATAGGGTAATACCTGCCATTGCTCCACTTGAACGAAATATGGGACACCATCGTCCCCTCGCTCTACAAACCATTTTCGCATGAGCGGCGTCATGATGGCTATATGGATGAGGTAGGCGCAATAGGAGAGTTTGGCAATGGGGCTGTAAATCTTGAATGAAAGCAGCCGATTTACAATGGTTCCTTCCTTCATACTGGTAATCATTACCAGGGCCCACAGAGAACTGAACAAAGGAAAGCGAATCACCATGCTGGAAATGGTTGTATCGAACTCGAACATCAAGAAGGAATAAGCGATAATACCACCCCAGGCGCCGGTTTGAACAGAATAAAACAGTATGCGATTTTCGAATAGCCGGTTCATCCAGTCTCGGTAATTGTCATAGAGGAAAGCCAGGATAATTCCGATAAATATCGAGTCATAATGGCCGTGGAAGGGATAGTAGATTCCTTTGTTGTATAGATTGATTTGCTCTGCGGCGGGGGCAGGCAGGATCACTGCAAATAAATAAGCCGCTCGAAAAATCAGTGGAATGGCCGTAAACGCTATCAGGAATCCCAGCCGGCCTCGCTTCCCAAGTCGCGGAAATACCAGTAGCAAGAGAAAGGGAAATAGCAAATAGAATTGCTCTTCCAGAGAAAGGGACCAGCCATGAAAGATGGTTCCATGCCAGTAGTTGCTTACGTAAAGAAGGTCGAAAATGATTCTCCAGCTATTTTCGCCGTAAGCAGGATTCCATTTTGCAGCACTGGGAATAAAAATAAAGTACTGAATAGCACAGAAAATGAAATAGGGAGGAAAGATCCTTAAGGACCGCTTCAGATAGAAGTTCTTAAGATCCAGGGTACCTTTTCTATCCAGCTGTCGCATGAGGGGCCCGGAAATCAGAAAGCCGCTCAGAACAAAGAACATATCAATACTCTGGGAACCATTATCCAGAAAGTTCCTGAGCCAGCCGCGACTCTGATCTACATTGGGAAGGAATCGGAATAAATGCACATAAAAGAGCATGAATATTGCGAGACTTCGAATTCCGTTCAGGCTGCCGATTTCCCTGGGGTCGGTATGAAAAACGCCAAAGAAATAATCCTTCCACTTCTGCATTGAGACATTCATTCCTGTTTGAAGATCTCACTCGAAGAATGCAGAAGGGACATATGGGTCGAGCAAAAAAGCCATGCACTTAACAGGGCACAAATGCAAATTGTTCGGTGATGCAGCCGCCCGGATATGTATCTGGAATTTGTCGGGTCAGAGAATGTTTCCACAGGATTGTGATATTGTTGCGTGCAAAGGAATGGTCCTGGGCAGACAAGGTAAACCGGGGAAGGCCGACCAGAGAATCATGCCTCCGGCTATGAATGCGCATCGCAGATTTTGATGAATAGAACATTGTTACAGCGACTTTATCTCTGGATACCGGGTACCCTGGCTTTGGTGTGGGCTATCTACGAGTCCATTCGCATTCGCTGGATTGCCGATGATGCTTTTATCTCCTTTAGATACGCATTGAATTTAATTCGCGGTCATGGCCTGGTTTTCAATGCCGGGGAACATGTGGAAGGGTTCACTAACTTTTTATGGACCATCCTTGTGGCTCTGGGATTGAAGATGCAAATCAGCGCCGAACTGTTCAGTACCGTACTTTCCATTGGCTGCTTTCTTTTTCTGCTGGCCTTCCTGTTGAAACGGGGCGCCGAACAACCATCGTCGGACAGGGACTCCATGAAATCCGCGCGGTCCGCGCCAGCAAAAGCCGTGGACATGAGCTCTCAGACTGCGCCAGCAATCAATGCAGACCTGAGCTCAGAATCTGGATCACGAAATAGGGATATGACTCCGGTTTTCGCAGCCGAAAATTCGCAGTTCGAAGAGCTACAATCCGGCCAGGGGAGCGGTCCCTCCGGCTTACCTCACTTTTTCGCACTGCTAATACTGGCCGGTATGCATCATATGCATGTTTTTGCCACCTCCGGGCTTGAAACCATGGCATTTGCTGTGTTTCTATTCTCGGGAATTTACTCTGTCTGGATTCGGCAAGAGCGAAACATCGCCGGGCTCTGGTTTCTTACCGTTGCCTGCCTGCTACGACCGGATGGTGTCATAGTATTGACCGTCGCCTGGGTCTATATGGCCGGTGACCGGATCATTTTCTGGAAGAGACATCGTAAAGCTGCCCATGCGACATCGGCGAAAGCCGCGCAGAATTTACTATCCATGCCCTGGTTCCATCTTCTGGCAGTAGCAATTATACTTTTGCTCTACCAGACCTGGAGACTGTACTACTATGATTCCTTCTTCCCCAATACCTTTTATGCGAAATCGGCTTACGACCCCTATCCATTTCAGGGTCTGCTCTACGTAGGTCTGTTCTACAAATCTTACTGGTATCTAGCTGTTCTGCTGCTTCTATCTTGCCTTCTTTCCTGGCGCTACTGCATTTCTCATCGCTGGTGGACCTTGATTCTCATACTGGCTCTCTGGCATGCGTATGTTATCTGGGTGGGCGGCGATTTTATGTTCGCACGATTTCTGATTCCCATTCTTCCTGTTATGGCTTTCAGCATTGCATGGCCTATTGCATTTGCCCTCTCCTCGCATGCTACGAAAGTCAGCATAGCTGATTTCTCCGGGTCAGAGAATTCCGGTCATCCAGGGCAGTCGGAACAGAATTCAGAATCAGCGCCTCGTCCAGGGATTCCTTTGCCTGGTTCGCACGGCCATAGCCCTGTAGCTCGTATTTCATTCTTAAATCCCGGTAGATATATCCTGCTATCAATAGTCATTTTCATTATCCTGCCAGCCCTTCGCATGGACCCTTACGAGAGGCTGAGAGAGCAAAAAAAGGCTCCGGAAATCCAGGGAATCGTAGAGGAGCGTTTTTATTATCCCAGAAGTAAGATGCAGGAATTGGCAGCGCTGGCCAGATCCTATTCTTCCACAATACGGGAAAACCAGATTCGATTGGCCTTTCATGGAGGGGCCGCCTTCTTGATCTACTATTTGGATCCCGAGTATGCCCTGGAGGCCTCGACTGGACTCACCGATCGAAAGTTGGCCAGACGAATCCTCGCCAGTCGGGGACGCATTGGCCATGAAAAAGAAGCCACGCTGGAATATATGCAAGAGCGCAAGATTGACATCTATATGTGGCCTCCGGACTCGAACAGAAAAAGTAGCACCATCCGATTCCAGGGATTCTGGCAGGACTGGCAAATCATAGAGCTGGATTCAGATCGACTAAAGTCTTTGCTGGCTCATCCCACTATCAGCATGCCCTATTCCAATTGAGAAAGCTCGGCCGTTCGGGAAGCGCAGCCAATCAGAAAACGGAGCCGCATTGAGAGCTGATCCATCGAGAATAAACGGATCACTGCCACGAGAAATAGTGCTTTATGGATTTTCCGTTTACCGTAACGGGCCTACATTGCAGTAATGTCCTGTGCAACCCGGATCGGCCGCAAAAACAGATAAAAAGACCAGCACCGGTGCACTCCCCTGGCTTCTGGCAGCTTTTCTGGCTATGCTGATGTGTCCGGCCCTGGAAGCCAGGATGCCCGTGCAGACCGAGGGCGAGAGCTCCCGGGATTATTACCAGTTTCTATTTCTTTATGATCATACGCTGACACCCGGGCAAGCCGAGTACAACTTTCATCCGTTTTATACGACCTATGAATCCTCGGAGAAGGCTTACGATTTTAATACCTTCCTTTATCCTGTATTCTACGAGCATGGCACCAACTACTGGCGCAAATGGACCTTTCTCTATCTCTTCACCGGTGAAGATCGGTATCGCGAAAAAGAAAAGAAGGATTCGGACATATTTCTGGCTCCTCTTTTCTACTGGGGTTATGGAAATACTGAACGGGAACAGTATTTCAGTATCTTTCCTTTTTACGGCAGAATTCGCAACAAGCTTGGCTGGTCGGAAATCGGATTTGTTGCTTTTCCACTGTACGTAAACTGGTCCCATCGCAGATACCAGGCCCATTCCATACTGTGGCCCATCATCATGTGGGGCGGCGACGGACGAGTTAGATCCGATTTTCGCTTTCTTCCGTTCTATTCCAGAAAGCTCCATCGCGGATCTTACGACTATAAGTCTGTACTCTGGCCCTTTTTCCAATGGGGGAGTACCGACTTGAATAAAAGGGATCCCCGACATCATTTCATGTTTTTCCCTTTCTATGCCAGGAAATGGTCGGACTCCGGAGATCTATCATCTCATTCCATTCTGTATCCATTTTCCCTGGTGGCCTGGGGATACGATAGACAGAGAGAGGCGACAGAGTTTCGCGCGCTCTGGTTTCTTTACCAGGACATAGAAGGAAAGAACCCATATATCTCAAAATACGTGATCTTCCCTTTTTATGCATCCTATCGCTACGGAAATCCGGAATTGCCCTACCAGAAATCCATGGATTTCTATATGTTGCTGGCAGGACAGCTAAGTACGAATTC
Organism: Spirochaetaceae bacterium; assembly: GCA_002729885.1. Lineage (GTDB taxonomy): Bacteria > Spirochaetota > Leptospiria > Leptospirales > Leptonemataceae > UBA3465. Next base: position 442,933 of record PBUB01000021.1, on the reverse strand, counting down.
CAATAGTGTTCAATCCGAGTACGATTTTTTCATTCCCTTCTACTATAATCATAACCGCTACTATACCCGCGAAAACCAGCAGGCTCATTCACTCAAGATCTGGCCTCTTTTCCATTACTACGATGATCCTGCCCGAGGCACTGGCTGGCAGACCATATCTCTGTGGCCTTTCCCGGACGATACCATGGATCGAATCTGGGGTCCTCTTTACTCTATTGCAGAATGGAGAACAGAAAGTAACGGAGACCGGTACTTTGGAATGCTCTTTAGATTGTATTCGCAAAGGTGGAACGAGCAAGAAAATCATGTTTTCTTTGCTGGCTTTGATTATCATAATGCACCCAAAAGAACCGAATTTCTTTTACTGGGCGGCCTGCTGGGTTACAGTCATATTCCAGATGAAGAAGGAACCATGCGACATTACATAAATCTACTCTGGTTTAAGCTATGATCTGGCTACTAAGAACTTACATCTATGATCCCATCATGGGGGCGGGCAGTACGCTGCTTTTGCTTTTTCGCACCTTTCTGCAGTTTCCTTTTCTTTGGTTCAAGAAACGGGAAACCCTCAAGCAAATGTATGTGGCCGGACTCAAATCCCTGTTTGTGGTTAGCGTTGTGGCCACGTTTACGGGAATGATTCTTTCGCTTCAGACAGGACTGGCGCTCAAGGACTTTGGACAGGAGGAACAGATCGGCAATGTGATCGTTGTGGCTCTGACACGTGAAATGGCTCCCTTTATGACTGCATTGATTCTTTCAGCGGCGGTGGGTTCAGCCATGGCGGCAGAAATCGGAACAATGACCGTTTCGGAAGAAATCGATGCTCTGGAAGTGATGTCCATCAATCCAATCCGCTATCTGGTGCTTCCTAGAGTTGTGGGATTCAGCCTGATGACGCCGGTCTTGTCCAACTATGCCAGCCTTCTGGGTGTTCTGGGAGGAGCCCTGGTGGCCAAGACTCAGCTCGGTGTAGATACCAATACCTATTTCAACCTGGTTATGGAAGTGTTGCTGGGAAATACTGGACTGAAAGACATCTGGGTAGGAAATTTGAAGGCGTTGCTGTTTGGACTGACCATTTCTTCCATTTCCTGCCAGCAGGGCCTCACGGCCACCGGCGGGGCCATTGGAGTGGGAGTGGCGGTTCGCCAGTCCGTTGTGCTATCCTATCTGTTTGTAATTATCTTTGGTTACTTTACCACGGCGCTATTTTACAGGTAGAACGTGAATACTTCGGGCGATAAGAGCGAGGTACGCGAAAAGGAAGTCTGTTAGACCGATGTTGATGAAATGGCTAAATAAATCGGCAGTTATATTGATCGGCTCTGTATTCTGGATTCTGGTCATTGGACTGATGAGCTTAACGGTTCTGATGCCGGCGGAGCGAAATCGGAATCTGCAGTATTATTTTCCCATTGTATTGAAGTCTGCCGAAGGAATCAAAATCGGATCCAGGGTTCAGATTCTGGGTGTGGATCAGGGCTATGTTAACTATCTGCGCTACACTCCTCTGGATGCAGAAGGGCGCATCATTCTGGATAACAAAAAATCTACCTCCCGACCCAGCGACAGTCAGGTAGTAATTGCTGTTTTGAACATGCGATCATTGCCGCTATTGTATCCGGACTACAGAATCTACACTCGATACCCGGCCGTAATCTCGGATAAGATCATTGATATTCGACCGGGCAGCGAAAAAGCCGGTGCAGCCCTGCAGCCCGTGCTCTGGAATTCTCAGGAGATGCTTTTCTTTCGCACCACCGGAAGCCTTCCTGGTGGAAACCGTCCGGTTCAGAGCCTGGTGCAGGCCTCCAACTACGATGATCCTCTAACCATTGTAGCCGATGTAGTGAATGAAAACCGAGGCGATATTCGCAGAATTGTGCGAAACGTGGCCCAGACTACCGATAAAATCAATACTCCCGGAACCGGCACGGTAAGCATTCTGCTCCATGATCCGGTGCTTCTGGATCGAACCAACGCCTCTCTGAGAGATCTTCTGGTGGTGGTGCGAGAAGGACGACTCCTGGCAGAAGATCTACGCGAAAGTCAGGCACCCATTTCCTTTCTGGAAGCCTATCTGATTACCATGCTGAGGCTGGCAGCCGGCGCTCCGCTTTAGGATGCCCCTGCCGATATATCATCGAGAAACACCATGAGCAGCAATACCAATCCTTACGACAACTCCACTACTCCCACGCATAAAATAAGCGATGAAGTAGTCATTGAAATGAAGGGCATCCATAAAGCTTTTGGAGATAGAGAGATCCTCAAAGGTGTGGATATTAAAGTTCGCCGCGGCGAAGTGATGGTTCTTCTGGGAGGCTCGGGTACTGGAAAGTCAGTCAGCATTCGACACATCATCGGACTTCTGAAGCCGGATCAGGGAGATGTTTTAATTGATGGAGAGTCCATGGTTCATGCCTCCAAAAGCAGAATGGAAAAGTTGCGCGGTCGCATGGGAGTGCTCTTTCAAAGCGGGGCCTTGATCAACTGGCTTTCAGTTTATGACAACGTGGCCCTTCCTCTGCGAGAACATCGACTGGTGAAGGACGATGAGATCGATGCAATCGTAAAAGAGAAACTAAAGTACATGGGCTTGATGCCGGCCATGAATCTATTGCCTTCGAATATTTCTGGAGGTATGAAGAAAAGGGCAGGTATTGCAAGGGCGCTAACTACCAATCCAGAAATATTGCTATACGACGAACCAACATCCGGGCTGGATCCGGTGCTGAGCCAGGTCTTCAATGAGCTGGTGCGAAAGGTTCAAAGAGAGCTCAATGTAACTCAGGTAGTGGTTACCCATGATATGGCATCCGCCTACTACATCGCGGATCGAATTACCTTTCTATACCAGGGGCAGGTCGAGATGGTAGGAACCCCTGACGAAATTCGCAACACAGATAATCCTGTGGTCCAGCAATTCATTCAGGGAAAAACAAAAGGTCCCCTGATCCTGGATGCCGGAGATCCCACTACTCGAAAGAAAGCCTAGCTCTGCCACAGTTTCTCCAGAGCTGACGACCTGATTAGATCATGATTAGATCAGGCGGAGCTTGATTCTTAGCCTGCCTCCAGGATTCCGGAAATTCCAATTCCGGTATAAACCGATTCCTTTCCATGCTGCTCTACTGTGAGCCGTCCAGTTTATTGAATAGAGCTTTGCCGGATTCCAGGATTTCAATGGAAACGATTTTACGGTTCTTCAATTCAATCAAAGTTAAGCGACCGGGTTGTTTGGGAAATCGATCTCCCGGTCCGGCTTCGCGAATCAGATGCAATACATAGGAATAATCCCTCATGGCAGGAAGCGCAAACATGACGCTTACCAGATAGGGCATTTTGTGAATATCTGCGATAATCACTGCATCGTGTTTATCCAGCCAATCCTGCCCGGACGATTCCAGTTCTTCGTGCAGGCTATCCTTTGCATCCATATCTGCCAGAAAGACCACATGGCGAACGGATGAATCCAGAATCTTGATATTTCCGTGCTGGTCTTCGTATCGAATGGCATCAAAGGTATCTCCCACGGCCCATTCATCCGCCAGCAGAGTTGAATTGCCCAGGATTAAAGAAAAGAGCAATACTCCGAAAATAGTACGCGATAATCCGTGGAATCTCGCCAGACGATTTCTTTTTGTAAGACTCATACTTCTTCCTCGTTTCTTCAGGAATCTCTCCCTATCAAAATGCCCAGATCTGTGCAGAGTTCAATCAAAAATGGCTGAAACGAAAGCCTGAACCAAAAAGCCTGAATTTGTCAGTATCATGAATCAGGATCCGCCAAACGTTTCCAGTAGCACCTTCTTGCGAAAATCGAAAATTTGCTCCAGCCGGGGCCGAATCAGGAAAGGATGCATGCTTCTACCCATCAGGCCCCAGGGCAATGCGTAGTGCACCAGATCCCCGCAGAGTAATCCATGCTCGGTCTCCTGGAAATAGTGCTTATGATGCCAGAGCCTGTAAGGGCCAAACCTCTGTTCGTCCACAAAGTAGTGGGGCTGCGCGACATGGGTAATCTCAGTAACCCAGTTCACCGGAATCCAGCCAAATGGCCTCACCCGATAGCTGATAATCATTCCAGGATACATCCTCTTTCCGTCCTGATGAGTGATTTCGAATCCCATGGAGGCCGGTGTAATGATACTTAGATTACCCGGATCCGAAAAGAAATCCCAGGCCTCCTTGAGCGAAACCTGGAGAGTAACCTGTGTTTCAAGAGTATAGATTTTCATTGCTCAGAATTCCTCCCCCCAGAAAGGCTCTCTGAATATTCAGGAGCTCTTTTCCCAGGGAGCCCTCGGGTTGTAAGCTGGGCCCCGAAGTTAGATCGAAATCAAAAGATGCATTCGCTTCCGTACTGGAAATTCGGGACCAGAATGGAAAGGGCTGCGAACGTCCAGACCTGTGAACTCTGGATTCCCACAGTCTTCTGGATGCCATAAGCAGTGCTCCGAGCAAGGTAGCCAGATGATGACTTACCTCCGTAGCCCTTCTCGCTGCAAGAAAGGCCATGGGAACTATGTCCTGATTCTTTCCATTCGTAGGAATACTGTAGGTGCTGTGCATATGACTCAGGCTTCGCATCTCGGCCAGCACCGCTGTGGCTGTTAACTGAAGTCCGGCCAGTCCGCTACTCTGACCAGGTACTCCGGCCAGCATCAGTGACTCTTCGCCGTTGATCTCCGGATCCAGAAGCAAAGCGAGTTGTCTTTCGGCCAGGACTCCAGCCTGGCAGGCCAGCATTGTTAATTCATCGGCACCAAATGCCGTTGCCTGGCCAAAGAAGTTTCCACCGTGGGAAATCCCTGTGTCTGGATCTATCAATGGATTGTCGTCGATGGTTTCCAGATCCTGGGTGAGGGAACTTCTCGCAGAAGCCAGAACACCCAGGCAGGCTCCCAGTGTTTGAGGGGCACACCGCAAACTGTAAGGCGCCTGAAGAGCGTAACCCTTTCGCCCACTGCTCCGCCTCCCTGCTGCAGCCTCTTCCAGTCCGCCTTTTTTCTCCGATTCGTTCCTGAAGCCTGAAGAAGGTTCACTACCCCGAGCGCCGGATTCCCTCTCAATCTTGCGAAGCTCAGCTACCCTTTCGCGTATGCGACGAGCACATTGCGAAGTTGTAGATGATCCAAAAAGGGCCGGGCTCAGATGTTCAGGATTTGCATCGAGCAAAACATAAAGAGTAGCCGTGAGTATCTCTTGAATACTTAGAAGCCTGTTAAGTGTGCAATAAGTTAGTGAAGCACGAGCTTTGCTAAAGCTAATACCGTTGATGCAGGCTAGCGCTTCCCTTCTATCCAGGGTGTGGTCTCCCAGATAATTTTTGGCCTCATTTCTCTTGTTTGAAGCCCCGGTTTCCGCGAGTGATTGCGCGCTGATCCGTTCATCAGAATCCCCAGCATCATATGATGAATCGCGGTCATTCGCAAGATGGCTCCGGGCTCCTCGACCCAGAACTGAATTTAGTAAATGGGCCAGAGGGACCAGATCTCCGCTGGCACCCAGCGAACCGATGGAAGGAATCCAGGGCACGCGACCCAGCTGACAATCTTTCAGCGCGGCCAGATAGGCTTGAATCACGGGTAGCCGGACCCCGGATTTTCCCTGAGCCATGGTCCATGCCCGCAAATAAATAGCAGCACTTACCAGGTTTCCTGGCAGGGATGGCCCACTACCTACGAGTAGGTGCTGAATTAAATCTTCGCCTCCGTCTTCGCTGGCAGTAAAGTTTACGAATGGCCCATATCCGGTGGTAGAACCATAGATGGGCTGGCCGGACTTCAGGGCTTCCATTAACCGTTGCCGCGAAGCCTCAATCGCAGCCCGGGTGGCGGCCGAGACTTCAATGTCTCCGGAGTCCAGATTCTCCAGTTCTTCAGGTGTTGGCGCCCGGCCGGTATCAATCGTCAGAAGCAGTACCCTTTTTGTAGATCATTACCTTTTGTTTTCCTTCGATGACGATTTGATCGCCTTCAATAACGATGTAAGGACCCGATTCCAGACTGGATGCCTGATGCGCCAGAGCATCGTTCAGAACCTGCAATCTGGCAGAATCAATCCCGTCCTCCAGCATGCCCAGTATTCCGCTCAATGCCGATGACCGATACATCAGCTCTGGATCCGGCTGCACCAGTTTGCGATTGGAATCCTGGATCCGGGCATTCAGTACGATCCATCTAGCCTTGAGCTCCATAAATCGCAGGGCAACATAAGAAGGAAGCTGGTCGGTGTCTTCGAAGATTCGAGCCTGATCCAGGATATCCTGCATCCAGCAGTGTGTGTCGCTGCGCAACGCTTCCCTTTGAGCTGAATCCAGCGGGCAATCCGAGAATAGATAATCCAGAAGTCTATCCACTCGTTCAGCGGAAATCAGATCCTGGATTTTATGCGGCTTAGATTCAGACATGGCTTTCTGCTCCCAGGCTTTTTTCTGTTTTTGTTTCCGCAAGTTTCGTTCGGATTACCAGACCCTTACCGTTTAGCGGTAAATCATCTCGATGCAAAAAGCGAATGTTCCTGATATATTCCTGTAACCCACCCAATTGCTTGCGAACTAGATTCTCCATGCCTTCATAGAATGCATTGTTTTCATTCCGCTCAGGATCGCGGGACTGCCCGGGGCCATCCACTACCAGAGATAGCTCCATACCGCCCCGGTCCGGCAAAATGTAGCACGGCAATCCGGTGCTTCGCTCTATACTGTGCTCCCATCGCACGGCATCCAGAAACCTGCCATTGGAGAGTTTAAAATTATGGTCGGCCCGTCCCAGATAAAGAAATCCATTCTCGCAGCCTTCCACGATGTCACCGGTATCCTGCCACTGACCGGACTCGCGCAGAACCAGGGCCTCATCCAGAAGATGCAGTGAATCTTCCATCAACGCTCGGGAGGATCCGAAGTTAGAGCCGTGAAAATCAGTTCTCACCGTCGCTGTGCATACATTGGCACCTCTGTATCGCAAGGTCCCATCCTGAATTTGGACTTCGCATCCCAACGGAGACCCAATAAATCCAGATCGAAACTCCCCGGGTTTTCCCAGAGTAATTCCCGGACTGGCCTCTGTCTGACCGTAGCCTACCCTGAAGGCGGTGCCGCGAAGAGTTTCGCTCAGTGAATCACCTATGGGGGCTCCTCCTATCAGACCTCCCTGAAATGCAGACAGCAATGGCTGCAGTCTCAAGTTCTGGATCCAGCGTTCAAATAGAGCAGGAACGGCACTAACATAATTTATGGAAAACCTTTCTTGAAGGGCAGCGAATCGCCGTGCATCTCCCGGCTCGTCTTTGATGACCGTTCGCGCCACCAGTATTGCAGGCAGAAGGTCCATAATTAAACCAAAAGCATGGTTCCAGGGCAATACACTGTGAACCGTGGCATTTCGCATGTTTAACCTGGGAATATGGGTTCTGAGCACCGATAATAGATTTCCGTCAGATAGAACAGCCCATTTGGAAGCTCCACCACTGGTACCTGAAGTGGAAAGTATCAGTCTGCGAGAGCTATTGGGCAGCTTTCGCAGAGGATGGCCTTCCAGGATGTCATCGTAACCGTGGATTCGCCCGAGGAGGATGGCATTTCGATGTTCGTTAACCTCGCTGCATTCTCGATACCCGGGAATGTCGATGGCGGATTTTCGATTCAGCACTACATAATCTGGCTGCCACTGCAATACCTCTTGTAAAACTTGCTCGCTGCCTTTCTCAGGATGGCCTGCGATGAAGGTTCCGTCCCTCATCATGGTAGCCAGAAGTACCTCCAGATATTCCGGTCCTGAGCCGGTGGCGCAGAAAACCAGCGGCCCTCCCTGTTTCCAGCGTTGCATCCATAGACGTATGCCCATCCAGAGAGCAGCAGCCGAAACCATCTGCTCCGGAAATAGAAACAATGGCTCGGGCTGCCCTTTGAGGCGCCTGTAGAACAGGGATTTCCAGATCTGGTCTGAATCCACTAACTTACATTAGCTCCACTTAATAAAGACCCAGTTATCCTTTGTTCCTTCCTTGCGATACAGATGAACCTTTACTGGAGTAGGCTTCATCTTGTAAGTGAACGTATAGGGGAAGATCAAATCCATTTTTCCCTCCGATACACCTTTCTGGAAAGATCCCAGGAATATGGCATTGTTGGTACAGGGCGCCACCTGGCTGAAAAACAATTTACCTTCGGCTTCAGAAACGGGAACTCCGGATTTCTCCGATTCATATTTGTTGAATATCAGAACCTTTCCTTCGTCATCCAGTTTGATTACACCGTGCTGCAGTTCATCGATCTTGCCCCTTTCATAACTGGCAATACCTTCGACAACTGCATCGTCTACGAACCTTGCGCTGCTCTGGGCCCAGTAAGCTGCCTGCTCCTGGATTTTTTTCATAATCGCTTCGCTCATTTCTTACTCCTTCTGTGCGAATTCCCTTTCGAATTCAGATGATTACTTGCTCTGATGATTACTTGCTCTTTCGAACAAAGATTTTCTTTGGTCCGGATATTGTGATTCGGTTTCCGTCGATAATGATGGCATTTTCGCGATCCGCATATAGATCCGCCAGCTGAGCTTCCATACTTTTGATCAACGAAATCAATTCCGCCGCATCGCATACGCCCACTTCATTGAGAAGCAATTCCTTCTCTCCATATAAAGTGATAAGCTGCGAGTCCATGCTCCGGATTAACGTTTCCTGATCCATTTCTTCCGACATAAGAACCTCCTGTTTCCCGATTTAACCGTCCGGGAGCTCCGTATTCTGAGATCTGGAGAATACTATGTGCACATCGTTGATATAGCGACTGGCAAATCCCACTTCGCAATAGGCCAGATAGTAATTCCAGAGCCTGATAAAGGTTTCATCAAAACCCAGGGCCCGAACCCTTTCCAGATTTGCATTGAACCGCTGGGCCCAGGCGTTTAAAGTCCGGGCATAGCTCAGTCCCAGGCTTTCAATGCTGTAAATATTCAGATCCGTTACTCGTTTCAACGATTTCATCACTTCAAACTGGGAAAGTAGCAGAGAACCCGGAAATATATGTTTGGCGATCCAGTCGATGCTTCTCAAATACCTTTCATAGGAGCTCTCCGGAAATGTGATACACTGAATCAACATGATCCCTTTTTCCCGAAGCAGGGAGTTCATCTTCTTGAAGAAGGTATCATGGTATTCAAGTCCTAGAGCTTCTACCATTTCAATACTTACGATTCGATCATACTGACCTTCAATGTCTCTATAATCCTGGAGAAGCACCTGCACTCGATCCTCCAGTCCCTCGGACTGAATCAGTTCTCTGGTATAATCGAATTGCTGTTTGGAAATAGTTACCGTAGTGACTCGACATCCATAATGTCTCGCTGCGTAGGTTGCAAATCCGCCCCATCCTGAGCCTACTTCCAGAAGCTCAAGATCCGGCTTGAGCGCCAGTTTTCTACAAATCGTCTCATATTTCTTTTCCTGGGCTGCTTTTAAATCATTGATACCTTCTGAGTACTTACCGGAGGAATAGGCCATGGTAGGATCCAGCATCAGTCTGTACAGGTCGTTGGAAATATCGTAATGGTAGCTAATATTTCTGAGGCTCCCTTCCTTTGTATTCTTGCGAAATGCATGAGCAATGCGATCCACAAAGTTCAGTCCGCCTACCACCAGACTCTTTGCGGCACTCTGGGCAAAAGTGGGATTGGACTCTCCGTTGGCCAGAAACCATCGGAGCACTCCCAGAAGGTCATCGCTGTCCCATAGTTTTTCTACGTAGGTCTCACCGAAACCGATGTCTCCATGAAGCACTGCATGTTTGAAAAATCTTTCATCCAGTACTTTAAGCTCCACAACATCGGAGCTTTCCAGGTCTCCGTAGGAATGAGTTCCCTCGCCGATTACCAGGTTTAGCCTTCCATTCGTTGCCTCGGACATCACACGATGGAAAGCCTTTTGATAGAATCCACGGGGATAATTCTGAATGCTCTCCAGTTTTCGCCTGGATTCTTTTAAGGGGGAGATGGTACTTTGTTTAGACCGCAGCATTGGTAACCTCTTTTCTTTTATGTTCTTCTTTTTGTATTATTGCGTCGGTAGCCTCTTTACCGAAAAAGGGCACCTTCTTTAGGAACAGCAAAAGCGCATGCCAGTGAATCAAAGCGATGACTTTGATGGTTACAAATGGGAATCGCACCATCTGACGTAACATAGTGGAACGCGATAATTGTATTCTTGTCCCGGAATAAGCTGCGCGAAGCACCGGATTTATACCATCGTAGGTATCTATTCCCAGACTTAGCTTTTCCGAAGGAAGCTTCATACGAAAGTGAAATTCCCGGTCCCGATCAATAAATGGGGATACATAAAAATTCTTCCAGGCCCGGGCGAAGATCCTTTTGTTATCTGATTCGCTCACCGGCCGATCCAGAACAATCAAATACGGCTTTTGCTCTCCAAATGTATTGTTCACTTCCGCGAGAATGGCATACAATCGGCCCGATTCATCCAGGGCGAAATAGAAACTCACCGGATTGAATCCATATCCCAGATACCTTAGATTTGTAAGTAGATAGACGGCTGCCGGAACTGGCTGACCCTTTTCCTGAAAGTAACGGTTCAGCCAGTATCGAACGCTGCTGCCCCCGGAACCTGCGTCCCCGGGCTCCGGGGCATGCGAGTCTTCACCGGTCTTGATGGTCTTGGTAGTCTTCGCGTTCTCCGCGTCCTTCGTAAACTCTCCGCCTTCGGCAACCTTCCGTTCATCGCTCCAGAATCTAAAGTGGTCTGAGTCTCTGAACGTATATATACCAGGCCGATTGATTCCCAGAAGCCATGGATGCCTTCTGGAAAGGTACGGAAGTTCATCCAGGTTCAGATACCATGTATACATGCCGGTGCGAAACTCATGATTGGCCAACTGCAGCCGGCGATGATACACCTGAACCCGGTACATCGAACTATTTAGACTACTCTCTGACATAGAATCTTGGATTAAATCAATACCGCTCTTCCAGGGCTGAAAACTCCGATAAGAAATGAGGGCGCTAACTCCTACCTTTCCTGGCCGGCCAGTGCCGCAGACTTCTGAAGCCTTTCATCCAGTGACCGGGCGGCCTGCAATCCGGACCACAGACCATCCTCGTGGAAACCGTAGCGAAAATAGGCACCGCAGTAATGCACAGGGCCCTCTTGATTGATGCGAAGTAGCTCCTTCTGATTCTTCACAGCCTGGACATCAAACAGGGGATGCTCATAATCGATAATCCGATGGATCTTGCTTTCGTCCAGGTTCTGGAATTCATTGATGGAAACAAAGTAATTCCTCTTTGCGCCCTGTTTGTACAAATTTTGAAGCTTGTTCATCCAGTAGACAGTACAGGTTCTTTCGTCGTCCGTTACTTTGAAATTCCAGGAGGCCCAGGCATTTCGCTTACCTGGCATAGAGCTTTCGTCGCTATGAAGTATTGCCTGGTTCTTCTGATACTTGAAGAGCTGCATTATGTTTCGATGCTCCTCGGGCATATCCCGATAAAGTCTCAGTGTCTGATCTGAATGACAGGCCATAAGCACAGCATCGAACTCATACTCGCCATTTTCGGTTACGATGGTGGCCCCACGGCTGCTTCTACGGACCTCTCTGGTGGGCTGACTGGTATGAATCGCTAGATCCAGCTTCTGACGAATGGCCTTTACATAATTCCAGGAGCCTCCCAGAAGAGTTCTCCATACCACGGTTTGCTCTATATCCAGCATTCCATGATTCTTAAAAAAACGAAGCAGGGAGCCGGCCGGGAAATCCAGCATTTCCTTCATGGGGGTGGACCACACTGCGGATGCCATGGGAACTACAAAGTTATCGCAGAAGTACTTAGAATACCCTCTGTCGTGCAGGTATTGCCCAATGGATAGATCTGGATCGAGATAATCGATTTCGCTGGCAGCTTCTCTAAAGAATCGTTTCGCCTGAGTGAGCATTCCCAGAAATGCAGGGTTCAGAATATTTCGCTTTTGAGCGAACAATCCTTTCATTCCGATGCCACTCCATTGAAGTCCATTACGCAGATTCCAGACGCTGAATGACATGTCACCTTCCTGGGACTCCACTTCCAGTTCCTGAAACAACTTAATAAGCTCTGGATAGGTATTGTTATTAAAAACGATGAATCCAGTATCCACCGCCACTGGAGTTCCATCCTCATCCAGCGGAATTGTATTGGTATGTCCGCCCACGTAGTTATTCTTTTCAAAAATCTCTACATCGTGACCGTATCTTGTTTTCAAATGATACGCGGCACCCAGACCAGATATTCCACTCCCTACGATTCCTATCTTCATTCTTTCCCTCTTAGCTTTTTAGAGTTTGCCGATTAGCGTCACTAGATTTGCTTTTTGATTTCTTCCAGGGCATTTTTACGCCTCTTGTTGATCACCGGGGGTTCGCAATACTGCAAACTGGTATCATCTTCATCCGGGGAATAGGATGCGCGATATCCCCTTCCCCCGATTAGAACCTTCTGCACCCCGCTTTTCTCCAGTATTCGGGTTCGAATGCTTTCGATTTTCTCAGGAGACTGAGGCATTACCATGGACAGGCTCAGATTTCGATAACTGTTTCGCTTCAATTCATCTACAATGTGTTCTATTGATAGCGTTCCTGCATATTTAGCAGGAACCTTTTTCGAGATCAGCAATGCGTAATGCATCAGTGCGCCGAGTTCGTGCGGATCACCGGGAAATACACATACCAGCCATACTGGTTCTGCGGGAATTCCCAGTTCGCTGGTCTTGCTATAAATGTAAGTGAAGAGCCAGCGCGAGAATGCATGTTCCTCTGCCACAGAAAGCAGGCCCGCTTCCCATGCGCTTCCGGTGAGCACTACAGCCCTCAAAATAGGCCCGCGAACGAAACTGGAAAAAGGCATGCTTTGATACAACTCGTCGAATTCTCGCTCAATGCTCGAGAAATCGTTGCTGGCGATTCGCTGTATAAGAGACATTTCGCTTTCGGCAAAGTCCTCCGCTCCCATCATTCCCAGAAGGTATTCCCGACCAAGGGATACTACCGACTGAAGCTTTTCTCCCTTTTCCAGAAGCCTTTTCATGTTCTGCAAGACGATGTAGTCTTCGTTTCCGTAGTACCAATAACCGTTGGCACCTCGCTCCGGACGCAGGATGCGATACCGCTCCTGCCATTTCCGTATGCGAGCTCCATCGAAGCCGGTTAGTTTACTCAAATCCTTGATCAAATACTTCATCGTTCTACCTCATACTCGGAACACTCTGTCCGGAATCCATCCCAGGGACTCTGGAAGACTGACTTCCTGTGGTTTTAGTCCCACCCTGCGAAATTCATCTCTTACCAGCGAATTCTCCAGAGCGGCGCCGGTGAATGCGATCTGACCCGCTCCCGCAAGCGCCTGTAATTTCGCGCTTAAATTCACAGTATTTCCAAAATAGTCTATACCGGTGTCCAGATTCACTGCAAGGCAGGGACCGGTGTGCAGGGAGATTCGAATGGCAACTTCGGATTCTGGATTCAAGAATCTCTTTCGGAGATCCAGAGCTGCTCGATAGGCATCCAGTTGGTTTCCAAAGACAGCAAAGACTGCATCCCCTACCGTTTTGATTACGGCCCCATCAAATGACTCGATGATTTCGCCGATGGATGCGAAATGATCCCGAACCCTGCGAAATGCTCCTGTATCACCCAGTTCCTTGTACATTTTTGAAGAGCCAACGATGTCGGTAAAAAGGATGGTCTGGACTCCTATGTCGATTTTTAGATCTCCGGGCAATCGCTCATCCGGGTATAGATGCCGGTAATCGGGCAGTGCGAATAGATCTCCGGGGCGAAGCACTTCGCTGTCGGCATCGGTGCGGTCTATGACAAAGGTATGAGCTCTTGCGTCGGAATTTTTTAGCTCCAGTACCGGGTTGGGAGCGACGCTAACCGAGCGGTCCGCCGCCTCGGAACCTGCTTCCCATTGTAACCGGGGCAAGCCATCAACAGAATTGGACTGTAGCCAGAAGAAAGACTGACTTCCCTGCAATCTGGCACGATAACGCCCTTCTTCCAGCTGAATAACCACGTTGTGCTCTTCTCCCGGAATTAGACGGTCCTGAAGTACAATATGTGGTTTTCGCGCCGGCTCTGCGCTGCAGAAGAATTGCTTTTTGACATTTCGAACCGAGGGACTTACATGAAACGTAATCTCCAGACTTTCTTCGCCGGTGGCATCAAAATCAATTTGACAGACATCGCAGCTGCCTCGGGCATCCAGCTTCATCAGACTGCCTTTTTCTTCTCGAACCCCTCGGCAGTGCGGACAGATCACGTCCCAGGTTAGATTAAAAAGGCCGGTCTGACATCCATACAGAAACGCTCGCAACAACTGCCGACTGTCCAGATTCATTTGGCGGGCCAGCGCCATGGGGCGAATGCGATAGAGATCTACATCATCCCAGCGAGTAATGATACTTACCAGTGCTTCTGAGATTTCCGAAGGAATCTTCTGATCATGCCATACCTTTCGAGTTTGATCGACTATAGCTCTTGCTTTATCTTCCAGTTCCATCACTGGCTTTTCAATGTTCGAGAATGATAAAGCCGATTTACCCTTCCCCGATTTGATTTCCGATTCATACTGTTTGAGTACCTTCTGGAATCCGGACTTCATTCTCTTTGTGCCGATCCCCAGAAATATCGATCCAAACAGACTGGAAGTGACCCAGCCAAAGTATATGTGAGCATTGGTTCTGGATTCTCCATCCTCTTCCAGATAGAAGATACCGCGAACCATCCGGCCCAGCCCTTTAGAATAAATCCGCACCGAAATTAGCTCTTCTGGCTTTCTCCACTGCCAGGGCACCTCTTCCCATTCGTGCAGGATTCCAGCGTATTTTGCGCTTCCGAATAGCTGTCCCTGCTTTTCCTCGAATTTCATCTCTGGCAGTCCCAGCAGGCTGTTGGTTCTGGACGTGTCCGCAATATAGGGCCAGAAATCCTCGCGACTAACTTCCAGGGGAAACACCCAGAGACTTTCCACAATACGTTCTTTTCGCGGATCCACATCCCATCGGGACCATGGGTAACGTTCTAAAAATTCTTCCAGTTTCATATTCTTCCTCCTGTCTGCACAGAGGATGGAATGTCGACTGAATCAGAATGCAACTTCTTTCGGATGCTTCTCTTTCGCACCAGAAGATCCTGAACTCTCTGATGGATGCCTCTGCTGTACGGAAGAAATAGGAACACAATGGCTCCCAGAAGAAAGAAGGAACCCACGCCCGGCCCAAACAGATACGCGATTCTTTCGCTAACTTCAGGGGCCTGCACCTGATTGGCCTGAAAACCGATGGCCGCCAGAAGCGTTCCTGTAAAGGCCATGGACACTCCGCGAGAGGCTTTAATTGCCATTTTCCAAAACCCGAAGTAAAGGCCTTCACGATGCTCACCGCTTTTCAGCTCATCGTAGTCCACAATGTCTGCTACGAGACTATCCAGAAGGACAATGGCCCCAACTAGAAAGCCGCCCAGAACAGACATAAATAGAGGATACTTCACCTCCCCTGCCGGGAAATAGGGATAGGTAAAGCAGGTAGCCAGTCCCAGCAGGAACACTCCGGCAAAGCCAGGATACTTCTTACCCACTCGACGGGAAAGCCAGGTCCAGAAAAGCAAAGAAGCCGACCAGACAAGGATGAATACTACCAGAATCAGCCCCACTGCTTCGCTGTTCAATCTCAGACGGTATTCGTAGTAATAGAGCGCCAGTGTACTGTTTATGGACACTCCTACGTAGGCGATGAAGTAGGCAGCCAGGAGCACAACAAAGACTCGGTTCTTAAGCACCTTGAAGAGCTTCGTAATCTCCTGCAGGATGGCCACTCCACGAAGAGGGGGCTTTTTTTGTGCCGGGAGATCCCGACCGCGGGTCGCAATGTAACTGATCCAGCCTGTAAGAAGAATGATACCGGCGACTACAGCGGCCGCATAGAAATAGGCAGTGGTGGCAGCTTCTGGATCCCGAATACCTGGATTTTCGCCAGTGCCTGCGGCCGGAGCGATAGTATCCAGAAAGACGATGGGCAGGATGGTTCCGGCCAAAAGGCCCATATTTCCAAAGAACAACCGAAATGCAAATACAGAAGTTCGCACATTGGAATCAAAGGAAAGCTCTCCGCCCAGGGCAGAATGAGGCACGGCCAGAACAGTCATGGCAGTGTTCAATACAATGTAGCTAATGAGCAGAAATCCAAACCTGGCCAGCTCCGCATCCAGCATCGGGGGGCGGAAAGTGGCCAGAAAGGCCAGGGCCATTACAAAGCTTCCCAGGATCAGATAAGGTCTTCTCTTTCCGGAAGGTCTGCTAGTCCGATCAGAAAGAATTCCCATTACCGGGTCCGTAAACGCATCCCAGAACATGGCTATAGCAATGGCCAGACCGGCCAGTTCCGCGCTTAAGCCTGCAACATCCGTGTAGAACTTCATCAGATGCAGCCGCACCATCATCTCCACAGCGAAAATGCCCATTTCCGCTGCTCCGTAGCCGATGCGAGTCCGCACCGGCAATACACTTGATGTACCGCTCTGCATAACCTTCTACAAGACCTCTAAACCTGAGACGAATGAAAGGCTTTTCCAGGGGGACGTCCAATCTTTTTTGATAACCTTTGACTTTTATTTTGACAACCTGGGACAGGCTGGTTATCTTTGGGTCATGTTTGCCGGGCACGGTGTAGCCGAAGCCCCTCCCCGGGCAGGCCCGGTGGCGCCGGCCCTCTGGCAAACATGGAATAAGGAGAAAAATCTAATGAATTCTGAACAAAGCTCACCTGGATTTCTGGATCGGATGCTGGCTCGAGGTGTGGTGCCGGACTTCTTGATCCGTATGGGCATCCGCAGTCTAAACAGAGCCCGTTTGAAGGAGGAATGGAAGGGGGATGCCGAGGCCCAGCAGGCCCATTTTCAGGCTTTCAGAGAAGAGCTGGAGCGCTCGCCTGTGGCCGTTCGTACGGATGCTGCCAACGAGCAGCATTATGAGGTGCCGGCCATTTTCTATGACTATGTTCTGGGAGCCCGGAAGAAATACAGTTCCTGCCTATGGGAAGGAGGCATTCGGGACCTGGACGGAGCCGAGGAGGCGATGCTGGCCCGGTACTTGAGAAGTGCGGAACTTAAGGATGGACAGTCCATTCTGGAGCTGGGCTGCGGATGGGGTAGTCTGACCCTGTACATGGCGGAAAAGCTGCCAAAGGCCAAGATCACAGCGGTGTCAAACTCGGCCAGCCAGAAGAGATACATCGAAAGCCAGGCAAGGCAGAAGGGACTCAAGAACATTAAGATTATCACAGCGGACATGAACGACTTTAAGATCCGCTCAACCTTTGATCGAGTAATCTCTATAGAGATGTTCGAGCATATGCGAAACTACAGAGAGCTATTCTCCAGGGTACATGGATGGCTCAAGAAAAATGGAAAACTTTTCATCCATGTATTCGCGCATCGGGAATTCAGCTATTTCTTCGAAGAGGAAGGGGAGTCCAACTGGATGGGCCGCTATTTCTTTAGCGGAGGAATTATGCCATCCAATCACCTCTATCTGTATTACGCGGATGGTTTTCAGCTGGAGGACCATAGAGTCATTAATGGAAAGAACTATCAGAAAACGGCGCGTGCCTGGCTGGAGAATATGGACCGGCATAAAGCAAAAATCAAAGACCTGTTCAACGGAGTGTACGGTTCCGACCAGTCCGATACCTGGGTAGAATACTGGCGGATATTCTTTATGGCATGCGAGGAGCTATTCGGAACCCGGGATGGTAACGAATGGTTCGTAAGCCATTATCGCTTCCGTAAAATTTGATAGCCCTGCAAGGCTTGCATGAGATCCAGGAAGCTCCATGCTCCGGCGCTTCCTGGTATTCTCAATAAGTCTTCTGGCTCTTTTTGCTGCGGTCGGTTTTGCTCAAAATTCCTGGCCCCAGAGCTATCGGGTTTTCCCTGCATTGGAATCCCTGGCGCCACCCAATCCATTGCAGCCATTTACCAGGGCCTGGCACGATTTTTCAGCCTGGAACAGCTCCAGCAAAGTGAACGATCCTGTCTCCGGTACCGGCCAGGAATCTGCAGAAGAGGAATCCCGGTCCCCTGGATCCCCTGCACTCTCAGAAAGAGACAGGGAGAAATCCGAAACCCGGCAGGATTCAGGATCGGACGATCAAAAGGAATCTTCCAGGCCTGGCACGATTCTGGAGTCCGGCGAAAACTTTGCGTATCTAGACTCTTTTTTCGACAGACTTCAAAGCCTGAAAGTTAACAAGGACGAATCGTCAGATCATACCATTCGAATCCTTCATTTTGGTGATTCCATCATGTGGGGAGATAACCTCTCGCTCAAGATGAAGCAACTGTTCCAGAAAGACTTTGGAGACGGTGGCCGAGGACTGGTCAATATTATTGACTCGCCCAGTTCCGAGCTGAGAGATCATAAGAATGAAACCCGTCGAGGCTTTCGCATTGCCACCATTCCTTTCGAAAGCTTTTCCATGCCTCTTATGCCTGTGCTGGGATTCTCCGGTGGTAGCGCCAGACCTCTTCGCTCAGATTCAGTAACCATCCATAACATTCCGGACGATTCAATGCAGCCCTGGAATCGCATTCGATTGATCGCAGGGCATCCCGGGCGACTCAACAATGGAAACATCCAGGAACCTGCGAAATACAATATCCAGTTAAATCTGGAGGATTCCGCAGGTCAGATTACCAACATAGATAGAACCATGGAAATTCGTGGCAGTTGCGCCATAGATGACATCCAGATTCCAGACTCCAGGAAGGCACGTATATCCATTACTCCTGCCACCGCAACAACTGCGCTTCCTATTATCGATGGATTGTTTCTGGAGAATTCCAGCGGAGTCTCCTATAGCGCCATTGTAAAAATGGGAATCCACCTGGCCTGGATGGCGATGATCCCGACGGAAGTCCTGGAATGCGGACTGAAAGCTGCGAAACCGGATCTGCTGGTCTATCAGTACGGTGTAAACGAATCTGCCTCTCTTTCTTCCAATTACAGAGGTTTTACTCGAGAAAAATATGAAACCCAGTTAAGGGAGTATTTTACCCGCGTTCGAAAAGCACTACCGGATACACCGGTACTGATTGTAGGACCATTCGAGCGACTTAGACCATCGGCAAAAGGACCCTCTCCGTCCGAAGCTCAGATGATTGTGCGCAAGGTTCAGATGGAGATAGCTTCGGAATTCGGTTTCGCCTACTTCGATGCCTATGAATATCTGGGAGGCGAAGGACAGATGCTTTCCATGGTAAAGAATGGAGAGGCAATCAGCGATTATACCCACCTTACCAGAACAGGAGGCGATCGGCTAGCCCAGGGAATCTACGATGCCCTGATTACCCATTACCTGGTGTACAGCGGTGAGATGGAAAACAAAGCACAGTATTCCATTAGCCCGGACTTTAAAGAGAACGAAGAGCTCTACAGCTATCAGCCCCGGTCCGTCACCGACGTAGATGCCAGTCCGGGAGCCATCGCCTTCCATTCCATGGATTTTGCTTACTTCCTGTTTATCGTAGTGCTGGGTGCCACTCTGCTTCTTCGGTATCCCACAGTTCGACTTATCTTTCTAATTCTATCTTCCTACTACTTCTATGCATCCTGGAAGCTATGGCCCGTAAGCTTGATGCTCTTTTCCACATTGCTGGACTATTTCTGTGCCACGGGCATTGCCCGTGCCCGTGAAAAAGCCGGAATCTCTTCCGAAGGCCGAGCAGGTGGATGGATACTATTGTTTTCCCTTCTGGGCAATCTTGGGCTGCTATTCTTTTTCAAGTATTTCGATTTTGTGGCGCATCTGCTGAATCAGGCATTTCAGGCCAGCGGACAGGATATTGCGATACCGGCTCTGGGACTCCTGCTGCCTGTAGGGATTTCATTCTATACTTTTCAGACGCTCAGTTACACCATCGATGTTTATCGCGGGAATCTTCCGGTGGAAAGAAGCTTTCTTCGGTTCTCTCTCTATGTAACGTTTTTCCCTCAACTGGTAGCCGGACCCATTGTTCGCGCCAGCGAATTTATTCCAGAAATCAAGAAGGGAATCTATCATTTTCTGCCGAACGAATCGGACTTTAACTATGGCGTGTACCAGTTTATGGGAGGCCTCATCAAAAAGATGACCGCAGACTGGCTGGCCTACGGACTTATCGATCGAGTCTATCAAAGCCCGGGTATGTTCACTTCTGCAGAAACCTGGATTGTCTTTTATGCCTATGGTCTGCAAATCTACGGAGACTTTTCCGGTTACACAGATATGGCGCTGGGAGCAGCACGAATGCTGGGCTTTCGCCTTACCGATAACTTCAATCGCCCCTACCAGAGCGCCTCTATCTCTGAGTTCTGGCGTCGCTGGCATATTTCCCTGGGAAGCTGGTTCAGGGATTACGTCTACATTTCGCTGGGCGGAAATCGCCTCAACACATATAGAAATCTTTTCATAACAATGTTTCTTGCAGGACTCTGGCATGGAGCTGGATTGATGTTTGTCGCCTGGGGCATATATCACGGACTGTTTCTGATGATGGAGCGAATTCCGGATGCGATTCGCAAAAGACTTCGAGCGAAAGGTTCTCCGGCCTCTGAAGTTGATTCTTCATCAGATTCTCGCTCCAATGCATCTTCGAATTCCGGACCTGGTCTTGGATTAAAAGGCACTGAAAGCGAATCCGGCTGGCTCTGGGTCCGCCGGGCCATAACATTACATCTAGTTCTGATAGGCTGGGTGCTGTTTCGGTCCAGGGATGCAGCTCAGTTTACAGGTTTTTTCCAGTCCCTGTTTCCTGCGGATTTCTTTTCGCCAGGCCAATGGAGTATTCCCAATACAGGATGGACCTATATACTTGTAGTATTCCTGGCCTATGTTTATCACATGACGCCGGTAGAGCTGAGGGATAAGGGAGCCCGTATCTGGGATCGCCAACCACTGGCACTTCAAATCCTCGCTGCCTTTTTTCTACTGGTTGGGCTTTTCCAGATTTCGGTTCGTGATGTTCAGCCCTTTATTTACTTCCAGTTCTAGAGCCGAAAAGCAAAAATAGTCCTGAGATGCTTGAGTCCGGAACAATGACAGGGATCGTAGAATGAAACGACTGCTGTCCCTTATACCATTCCGGATCCTTTTCCCGGTGTTGTTCTTTTCGTTTACCTTTGTATCTGTTGGAGTAATGATACAGACTCAGGTCGAAAGCGTTACCAGTAACCTCATTCAAGATCGCAAGTCTCTGGTAGCCCAGAATATGAGTCTTACCAGATCCTACCTGGAAGAAAGACAGGCAGCCCGGGAACCCGTAGAGGAAGGATTTCTGCGATTGCTCAACGCGGATCCTCAAATCCGACTCCTGGTAGTTCTGGACAATGAAAACCAGGTTATGCATTCTCCTTCTCCGGGATTGCAGGGTAAAAGTCTGGAAGAAACCCTGGAAGGTCCTGCCCTGAACAAAGCGGAGCGAGCCTTTGTGCGACTGTTTATGGCGAACCAAAATACGAAAGCCGATGGCCCCATTCTGGAATACTCCGAGAGCACTGAAGACATTATCGCACTATACCCTTTTCGCATGGATGGGAATCATCAGGATCGTCAGGGGGTCATTGTCCAGCTTTACTCCCTGGAGAACCTGATTGAGCGCAGAAGGGCAGCTGTAACCGGCAATATCCTCACTACCAACCTACTGATTGCCGGAGTACTGGCAGCCCTGGCCCTGGGTTACTATTTATTTCTCATGCGAAGGCTGCAGAATCTTCTGGATACAACCACCGCATTTGGTCAGGGAAATCTTGACTCCCGTGCATCAGTAGAAGGCAAGGATGAGATTGCACATCTAAGTACTACGTTCAACATGATGGCGGATCGCATTCGAAGCCTGGCCTACCGAGATGCTGTAACAGGGATTCCCAATCGTCTGGCATTTGAAACCAGCGCGAATCGGATTTTGAGATTCTCCAAAACCAGGGCAGCATTGCTTTATCTGGACCTTGACGGATTCAAGGATATCAATGACAGCCTGGGACACAGCACCGGGGACACCATGCTGGATGAAGTGGCCAATAGACTGGAAAGTGTTGTTCGCAATCATGCAGGGGATGAATCTCTTCTGGCCAGAATCGGTGGAGATGAATTTGCTATTCTGGTACTCGGAAGAAACGACCGAAGAAATATCGAAAAGCTCTGTGAATCTTTGCTACAGGAAGTCTCCAGGGATTATCTTGTGCTGGGTAACGTACTTCATGTAACCGCAAGCATTGGACTGGCTCTGTATCCGGACGATGGTAACAACTTTGAAGAGCTACTCAAGAATGCGGATGCTGCCATGTATTCCGGTAAACGCAGCGGAAAAAATACCTATATCTTCTTTGATCAGGAAATACAGCAGAGGAATTTTCGCAGGGTGCAACTTTCCTCTGCGTTGCGCCGAGCTCTGGATAGAGAGGAACTTCGAATTCATTTCCAGCCCATCGTAGACTTGAAAAATGGACTGATTACGCATGGAGAAGCGCTGCTCCGATGGACCAGTCCAGAGTTTGGTGTAGTCACTCCATCTGAATTCATTCCTATACTGGAAGAATCAGGCTATATTCGAGATGTAGGCCAGTGGGTACTGCGACAATCCTGTCTTACAGCCGCGCGCTGGCGGGCCAGTGGATACCCGAATACGGGAGTTTCTGTTAATGTTGCTGTGCAGCAGTTAAGCCAGAAGGATTTCGCAAGGCAGGTAGAACAGGTGCTGGTAGAAACCGGGCTGGATCCTTCCGGACTGATTCTGGAGATCACAGAATCCGAGTTAATGCGAAGGCCGGCTACAACACTACGAATTCTGGAAACTCTGGATGCCATGGGAGTGGAACTGGCTGTAGATGATTTTGGCACAGGCTATTCATCCCTGAACTATTTGAAATACTTTCCGGTGCACTATCTAAAGCTGGACGGAACATTCATCAAGAGCCTGGATACTGACGATGACAATGCATCCATTTCCCGGGCTGTGGTGGAACTTGCTCATGCTTTGAAGCTGAGGATGATCGCAGAAGGTGTGGAATCAAGAACCATTGCAGAGTTCCTTCGCCAGGAATCCTGCGATATGGTGCAGGGATTCTTTACCGGTGCTGCTATGCCGGAAGAGGATTTTCTAAGAGCGCTTTCCAACCAGGGCCCGCTTTTTACGGATGCTGCAGTTTAGCCTGGAAGTCAAGCACCGTGAAATTAAACTCATCGGGCCGGGGCACTGGCATTATTTGCGACAGGCCATACAATGCCCAGGACCTTCCCTGAATAGACTCAGGGTGCACCGGCCGGATCTTCCAATGCATTTCTTTCAATCTGCGATTTTAGCTGATTTACGGACCAGAATCTTTTCCAGCCGAGATAGATAATAATCTGCCGCCCTATCATCCGGGGCTGCACGTTTCACCGCTTCGAATGAACTTCGAGCATCTGCAAATTGTCGTTCATGCAATTGCATAACACCGCGTTCGAAATCTTCACGGGTTACCACCTTGATGGTTCGCACTTCCTTTTCATCAAGATCGAAGAACTCAAATATACTAACTGGCTGATCCTTGCCCTTAACTCGCACTTTTCCCAGGAATCGATAGTTATATCGCGTAGGATCCTCTAACTGGAAAAGAGTATCCTGACTGACTATCATGCTCACTCCATAAATGCGAGTGAGTCCCTCTGTTCGAGCCGCCAGATTCACGGCATCGGAAATTACAGTGCCGTCCATTCGCTCCGCCTCGCCAACGGTTCCCAGCATCAGAAGTCCTGTATGAATTCCGATTCCGATGCGAATTGTGGCCAGGCCCTGGGCGGACAATTCCTGATTGAAAACTTGAACGGCCGTCTGAATGGCCAGGCCCGCCTCCACGGCATCCTGGGGTTTTCCCGGAAATAATGCCATCAATCCATCGCCCAGGTATTTATCGATGAATCCATTATGATCTCGAATGAGAGGGCCGACGCGACCAAGATACTCGTTGATAAATCCAAAGGTCTCCGCTGGACTCATTCTTTCGGATCGCTGAGTAAAATCCCGGATATCCAGAAACAGTACGCTCATGGATTCCTGAACCTGATCCCCCAGACGAATGTCCAGGATACTCTCTTTATGTAAGTATTTCAGGAACTCCTCCGGCACAAATCGGCTGTAAGCCTGGTTGTACTGCTGCAGACTGTCTTTCATGCTTTCGATGGTGGAGAATGCCCGGGAAAATCGAATGGATAGAATGAATGCCTGGATAAATATAAAAACGAATAGCCCCACCGCCACAAGCTGGGCCGTTCGAATCACCTGTTGATTGTAGGCCAGGTCATTGACCACGGTGGCACAAAGCACCAGAGAAGCTACACTGACGAAAATGGCACCTTCCCGTTTTCTATAGATGGCCAGAGCGAATACTCCCACGACATAGGCTATTGCCGTAAGTAGCACAAACTGAAAGTAGTCAATGCTGTGGGTGAACCAGAGTGTAGGACTGAACAGAGCAAACAATGCGAAAGCTCCGCTTATAATCAGAAGCAATTGAAGAAATCTTTTATGGGTTTCTCCAGGATACAGACTGTGCACAAAGGCTATAAAAGTAGTCAGCCCACCATACACACTGAGATATTCCAGCCGCAGAAGAGTCTCCCACCAGCCTCCGGGCATAATATCATGCAAAAGCCGTTCTCCGATGAGAACCAGTCGAAGAACGATAATCAAACAGAACAAACCAAACCACAGAGTGGATAGGTCCTTTCGACGAAGATAGAAAAGCCCCAGATGATAGAAGCCCATGATTACAAGAGTGCCGGCTATAAAACTCTCAAAAACAATGCGCCCTTCCCGATACTGGCGAATCGCGCTCTGTGGGCCGATGCGAATTCGCTCCCACAAACCTCCTTTTCTGTGTCCAAAGTTGGCCACATGAATTACGATATCCAGAACAGGCCCTTTTTCCTGAAGTTCATACAGCCTCGTCTTATAGCTCGGCACATAGTTCTGCTCTTTCTCGGCCACACGACCGTTTTCGCCGTACAGTTTTCCGTTCACATAAAGAGCATAGGCGCTGGATTCATCCAGAAACTTCAACGAAAGCGGCGGATGCTCTTCTGGAAGAAGCACTCTCAAATAGTAGGTAGCTATACCTGTGCCACCTTTCTCGGCAGCCGTCGAATCTGAGCCGCTGCGATCCAGGCTGTTCCAGTCATCCGGAACTTCAGCGAACAAGTCCGGTGTTTCCGGTAAAGCGGCCCTGGAGGCCTCATCCAGATCTTCCGGACTGCGAAGCGATAGTGGATTCACCAGTCGGTTCCAGTAAAAGGCCCAGTGGCCGTCCAAAAAGTGAATCTCTTCCAGATTGGAAGATCGCAAATCCAGGATGCCCTGTTGGGCCGTAATGGGCTCGGCAGCAAGCCCGGAGCTGGAAAGCAGAGCCGATGCTAGAAGCGAAGTTAGAACTAAGAAAACCAGGGTTCGTAGCGAGCCCGAAAGTCCCTGTGACCGGGACGGTGGATGGGAGCATAGCTGCAAAGGTCTGGCTGAGGAATTGGATCGAATAGGATTCATTTACGGACTCAGACGCATGCGGCGCCAACCCTCTCCATCCTTTTCATACAGCAGCCTGTCATGAAGCCTACCTGGGCGACCCTGCCAGAATTCAATTCGTTCCGGCTCCAATACATAACCGCCCCAGGTTTCCGGTCTCGGAGGATGATCGCCATATTTGTCCTTTAGCTCTGCCATCCGCTCTTCCAGAATTTCCCTGGAAGGCACCGGTTCACTCTGATGCGAGGCCAGAGCACCGTATCGACTTTCCAGCGGGCGACTGTGAAAGTACTCCTCGGATTCAGATGTACTCACCCGTTTGGTCTGTCCCTGGATTCTAACCTGTCTTTCCTGGCCTCTCCAGAAGAAACACAGTCCGGCACGATTGTTGGCTTCCAGATCCAGGCCTTTCTTGGAGTCGTAGTTCGTAAAAAAAACAAAACCATCTGCTCTCAAATCCTTAAGAAGAACGATTCGGACATCGGGTTGCCCTCGTCCGTCCACGGTGGCCAGACTCATTGCGTTTGCATCATCCTCCTGCTCCCTGGCCTCCTCAAACCAGGAACGGAAGAGAGCAAAAGGATCCATTCCTGTAGTGGATTCTTCCAGAACTCTTTTTTCGTATTCTCTTCTAAGATCTTTCATATCAAATTTGTACTGGGCCCGGGCAAAACTTGGCCTGTGGATATCAAAAGGCAACTATTTCCTTTTAATGCCGTAGCATTGCCTGCCAGAGATCCGGAATTCTGTCCCTGGCTTCCTTCCGGCCGGCTTCAAAGATCTCATCATGCCGACCGAAGTCAAAGAGATCAAAAGGGCCGATGTCCGGATTCAATATAAAGTCAAAGTCTTCCAGTCTGAATCGTAGTAGCTCACGACCTTCCACGGCGATGGAGCGCGTAATTATGGAAAGCACCGGAGGCCGACTGAAATAGTCCATCACGCCCTGGACACCTTCGGAAAAGTCTACCCTGGTCTGACTGGAGCGATCATCTTCCATGGGCGTTACATTTACACCCACCACCCGACTGAAACCGCGACGTCTGAGCACATCCCCGGGAAGGTTGTTCAGAATTCCTCCGTCCACCAGTGTATAGGGCGGCATCTGCACCGGAGGAAAGACACCGGGAATGCTGACACTGGCTCGAAGAGCCATGGAAATGTATCCGCTTTCAAAAATCAGACTTTCGCCTGAGTTCAAATCTGTGCTATTGCAATAAAATGGAATCTGTAGATCTTCGAACTGCAGGTCTCCAAATACATCCATCAAAACATCGTTCAGCCGGTCCCCCTTAAAGAAACTAACCACAGGAATACCCTTGTCCAGGATTGCATCGGAATCGGGCACACTCTTTCGAAGAAGATGCTGAACCTCCCGTGCCGAAATACCGGCCGCGTGCGCTGCTCCGATAACGGCACCCATGGAAGTACCGGAAATTCCATCGAATTCCAGACCTTCCTGCTCCAGCACTTCCAGAATACCTGCATGGGCATAGGCGCGGGCACCGCCGCCACCAAAGCACAGTCCCCTCAAAGTGCCGCTAAGCTTTCGCGCCAGTCGATGCATACCCGGTGCATTCGGTTGTAGCACCCTGTTCTCGTGCAGAAACAGTCGAATTCGATTCTGTTTTAAAGGCACAGAACGGTCGGGGTTTCGCTCTCGCTTTCGCAGGGCCGTGTGGTTTTCTTCTGTGATGGAGACAAGTTTTTCGAAAAAGTCAGGCAATAGACTGGAATGCCATTTCCGGTAATCCATCCATCTGGGCCCTGCTGCCATGCCCGCATCCCTGGCACAGCCAATCAGATCGCTGCTTCTATAGAGTTCTGCCAGCATACGATCCGGACGGCCCGTGTGCCGGCCAACATGCACCAGTACCAGGGAGTAGAACTTTCGCATTAAGCCCAGCAGAGCTGCAATGGAATGCGCTGCCTTATTTCGTGCAGGCGATTCCAGATTCATGAGGGGTCGCGCATCTATATGATCATATCCGCCAGGCCGAGGATGCGAAAGCGATCGAAGCCATTCAAAGAGCTCCACTGGACGGTCCAGAAGATCCATGCGATCCGCAAGAGATCTTGATTCTTCTGAAATGGAATCCAGGTCGAAATAGGCCTCCAGTCCGGGAGGAAAGGATCTGTCGGAGCTCAGTTCCTGAGGAGAACTGAGCTCCAGAAGAAGTACGGGTCCATGGTTCTCCTGGACCAGCACCTCCGAGAGTACATGAGCCAGCAAATGTCCGCGGGCAGGATCGTCAGGATAGGCCAGCATATGAAGTCGGGCTGGCTCAAGCTGTTCAGCCGGATCCATGGTTCGGTGAAATCTTCGAGAAAGGATTCTGACCAGTCCGGTCAGGGCCTCGGGCTCCTCTTCAATCAAGCTGGCCCAGGATTCCTGATCTATGCGGACCAGTTGCGAATCCAGCACTGCCTGGGCCCTGGCACCATGGCGTTCCCCTGCCAGGAAGCTGACTTCACCAAGAACGCTACCTCTTCCATGGATGCCGATGAGTCGCGCGCTTCCGTCGCTTTCTCGATGGTACCGGTGTACCTCTCCATGCCGCACTATGTAGAAACAATCAGCAATTTCCCCCTCTTCGTACACCATTCGGCCTCTTTTAAACTCTACCATCTTGATGGACTTAAGAAAGCGCCGCACCGCTGGCCGATCCGGAACCAGAGATCTAAGGAGCGGATTCTGCAGCATAAATCGCTGCATGTTTAGTCTTTGCTGTTTTTCCTGATCTGGCCGCATTTTTTAGTTCCAATTCTATCTGCATTTCCCTTTCTGGAAACATGAAATTTGAGACGTCCTCCTCCGAGCATCGGCCGAAGGAGGAATGCGGCATATACGGAATCTATGGCTGTCCGGAGGCCTCGAATTTCACGTACCTCGGCCTCTACTCACTTCAGCACCGCGGCCAGGAAAGCGCAGGCATTGTAACTACGGACGGCGAAAGACTTTACCGCTATGCCGGTATGGGACAGGTAGCCCAGGTCTTCGAAAAAGACAAACTTTCTCAGCTTACAGGTAGCGCGGCCATCGGGCATAACCGTTACTCCACCACCGGTGCTTCCTTTCTAAGAAATGCACAGCCCATCCGAGTCGAATCCAACCTGGGTGCATTCTCTCTTGCTCACAATGGAAACCTGGTAAACTCCTGGTCTCTGCGAGCAGATCTGGAAAAGAAAGGTTCCATCTTTCAAACCACCATCGATTCTGAAGTAATTGTTCATTTGATGGCTCGTAGCGGCCACACAGACTTTCTGGATGCTCTCTGCGATGCATTGCGGACCATATCCGGAGCCTACAGCTTATTGATTCTTACCAGAGATGCACTGTATGCCATTCGTGATCCCAACGGTTTCAGACCTCTGGTTATGGGACATCGTCCGGATGGCTCCATTGTATTCGC
The DNA here is from genome assembly GCA_002729885.1 of Spirochaetaceae bacterium. Lineage (GTDB taxonomy): Bacteria > Spirochaetota > Leptospiria > Leptospirales > Leptonemataceae > UBA3465. The sequence continues at coordinate 413,941 of PBUB01000021.1, read as the reverse complement.
ATCCGAGACCTGTGCATTCGATATCACCGATGCGAAATACGACCGGGACGTAGAGCCCGGCGAAGTAATTCGTGTGGATCATACGGGAGTAACATCCTTCTTTCCTTTCGAACAGAAGCAGGAATCCCTCTGTATTTTCGAAAATATCTATTTCGCTCGACCGGATTCCACAATCTTCAATCAAAGCGTATATGAAGTGCGCAAAAACCTGGGCGCCATTCTTGCTCGAGAATATCCAGCAGAGGCAGACTGCGTGGTTAGTGTTCCGGATTCCTCTACGGTGGCGGCCCTGGGATACGCTGAAGAAAGCGGACTTCCCTTTACCATTGGTCTGATTCGCTCGCATTACATCGGTAGAACCTTCATTGAGCCGGAGCAGAAGATTCGGGACTTTGGAGCCAGAATCAAATACAACGTAGTGGAATCCGCCATTCGAGGAAAGCGGGTTGTACTCATCGATGATTCAATTATGAGAGGCACCACCGCCCGTAAGCTTATCAAGATGCTCCGTCGAGCTCAGGCAAAAGAAATCCATCTTCGCATCTCGGCACCTCCGACACAGTTTCCATGCTTCTACGGAATTGATATTCCCACTCGCACAGAACTCATCGCTTCCTCCCATTCAGTGGAAGAGATTACCAGGTACCTGGGAGTGGATTCGCTGGGTTATCTGACTCTGGAAGGGGCTCACAAAGCCATGAAGATTGCCCGACCGGATCAGAACTGGTGCGATGCATGCTTTTCCGGAAACTATCCTCTGGCACTGCAAGACAGCGAAGTGAAGGGAAACCAGAAGGATCTATTCACCGAGTACATGCTGGAAGAAAGCCGATAACATACTGAGAAGCGGAATCGCAACTACTAATCGCTCATCTGTAGCTCAGTGAGCCAGGCAGACCTCGGCGTATCCCTCAGCCTTCTACCAATAAGATTCACCCGCTCCGGTCAGATCTATCATCTGAGCCAGCTTTCAGATCCATTAGCAGGACATTCCTCGGCGATGGCCCTTTCCAGAGTCCATCGCCTCCGCATCCGCTGAACCTCTGCGGTACCTTCGGAGTAGGGACAACTATTGAATCACAAAGTACTGATCCGAGTAATCATGTGTATCTGCTTCTTCGGATGCATCGCTGGAAGGCTCCATCTGCAGGGCTTTTTTTCCATCGCATTCCAGCATGAAGAAGGTATCCTTTCTGGTCAGCTGGTATTTCTCTTCTTTAATCTGGGTAGCTTCGCAATTGGGAAACTTTGCAGTGGATACTCGATTGATGGCGCGTTTGAAGTTAACCAGCACCTTTCCGTCTTTCAATGTGTAACTACCTTTTAATATCTGCTCGTAGGTACTGCCGCAGGCTTCACCTGGCATGCCATATTCCAGAAGTCCTGAATCTACCATCTGCACTTCATCGCCATCAAATGAAATGGAAACCGAGTATTCTGAATGAGTGCTTCCCGTACATCCCAGGCCCAGAGAGAATTCCAGTCCTTCCGGATCAAAGGAAACTGGCTTCAATCTTTTTGGCTGTAACTCCAGCTCTTCGCTTCCTTCATCGATTCCATCCATCTCTTCCTCAGCATCCGCATCGCCCTCGTCAGTGGCCGCCGAATGCATTTCCAGTCTGGATGGATCAAGAAGCATAAAGCCCTGCTTTTTCTTCCAGGTAATCTCGTACCAGTATTTATCCGAACCTTCGTCCTGGCTTCCTTTACTCAGGATCTCCACAAGCTGTCCGGCCGGCACGGTGCCCAGACGATCCGAGGATCGGTCCGGTTTGGAATAGAGAGACGTATCGCTTACCATCCGTACCAGTTTCAAATCCTGGTCGGAACAGGCTCCGCAGTGGACGAGAAAGGCCATCAAAAGGATCGAGATAAATGCGAACACCTTTCGATCTGGGGCCGTTTTCCTGGAATGACGTTCCCCTGACTGGCGCCGGGACCTGCTGCTAAAGTCATTGTATTCATAGCTGGTTTCGCGGTTTTTCACTTTACCCATAATTGATTGAATGGCTCCCTGTATCTGATGTACACTCAAGCTTTTCATTTTTTCAGGCAAGTCATTTCCCGACTCTTTGTTGTCGCCCTACTTTCTGTGGTGGCAACCGGTTGCTGCGTGGTGCCTCTCGGCGGGGGCTCCTTTCCATCGCTTTCGGAAGATTACGAAGAGAAGGTTCTGTCGGGAGAGGGAAAAGACAAAATCCTTGTAGTACCCATTGAAGGAGTGATTACCGATGAAGAAACCGCCGGCTTCTTTGGTCCTTCTGAAGAAAGCATGGTGGCCCAGGTAGTGAGTCATCTGAACCGCGCCAGGGAAGACGAGAGTGTAAAGGCTGTCATATTGAAAATCAACTCTCCTGGCGGAGGAGTTACGGCCAGCGATATTATCTATCGAGAAATCCAGGAATTCAAAAAGGAACGCAACATTCCTGTTGTAGCGGTCTTTATGGATATTGCTGCCAGCGGTGGTTACTACGTCGCCATGGCCGCCGACCGAGTTTACGCTCACCCTACCACCATTACAGGTTCCATCGGAGTTATCTTTGGATTGTTGAACGTAAAGGAAGGGCTTGAGAAAATCGGAATCAAGGATTACTCAATTACATCAGGCGAAAACAAAGCCATTGGAAGTCCTACAAGAGAAATGACCGAGGAGCAGCGTCAGATTCTACAATCGATCATCAACGATATGTACGGTCGCTTTGTCACTGTGGTGGACCAGGGACGGCCAAACTTGAATCGAGATCGAATTCTCAAGCTGGCAGATGGCAGAATCTACACAGCGAATCAGGCCAAAGAAAATGGCCTTGTGGACGATATCGGTTACTTTGATGAATTTGTGCGAAAAACGATGGATCTGCCCAACTATCGCGGTTCCGGCAGCGATCCCAGGCTCGTTCTCTATACAAAGTCAGATAGAAAGATGGACAATATCTATCAGACCCCTGGAGCAGAAACCTCGGACCTGAACCGAATACTGAGACAACTGGTATTCCCGGGCTCCAGCGCTAAATTCTACTTTCTCTGGAATCCATGAGCGGCCCGGGCGCAAAGCCAGAAAAGCAGGAGGACTTCAGTCATTGCCTGTTCTTCAGCACGAGCGCGCTTTCGCGTAAATTGACAGAAATTGCCGAGGAGGAGTTTGGCCGAATCGGCATGGCTCCTTCTCATGGCTTTGTCCTTCTGGTTGCTTTAAAAAATCCCGGCATCCAGCCTTCGGAAATTGCGCGGCAGTTGAGCTTCAAGCCCTCCACCATCACTCGGTTTCTGGATCGTCTGGAACATCTGGGCCTTGTCGAACGCAAGCTGCAGGGCCGAACAGCGCAGATTTTTCCCACTTCCCGAGCCAAAAAAATGGAAGAATCCATTCGGGGGGCATGGAAGGCACTCTATCAAAGATATGCCCGTAGCCTGGGCAAAGAACTGGAACAGAATCTCACAGAGCAGATCGGGGTGGCTCGCCGGGCCCTGGACTGAGAGCCGTCAGACATAGAAAAAAAAGCCCCTGCATGCAGGGGCCTGAAACGAATCTGATGCTTCTACGTTCCTGAGTGCTTTTAGCATCACATATATTTGAATTATCTGGAGGAGGAAGATTCCAGCTCTGCGGCTTCGCTTAAGAAGCCTTCCCATAAATTCTCTTCGTCCGGGGTCATGAGTGATACCCACAGGAATGGCAACAGGAGCCAGCCACCCAGAATATGCTTCGAGATTGCGTAGCTTTTTCGCGGAGGGTCCTTAAAGTCTGTGTTTTCGGTAAACACCTCCAGATGGTATTTTCTGGGATCCCTTATGTACATTGGTATCCAGAAGACTGTGAGTCCTGTAAGAACTGCAAGTGGAAGGCTCCAGATTAGGCTTGGCTGGTTTGACAAATCGGAACCTAGCGTTACCCTTAAACAGATCACCTGGCCAGGATGTTTTTCTCTTTGCTGCGGGCACACAGTCTCTATTGTTTCACGCATTAAGGCCACATCAGTAGCGGCCGGACCGACCAGAACCAATTCTCGATATTGGTTGCTTTCCCCGATCAATTTCACAAGTTCCCTGGCATCCGCACTTAGAACCCCGGACACGGTAAAGTCCACAGGCCGAAGCTCCATTACCAGGATGGGTGGTTCGTTTCTTTGAATCGGTGAGCCAGCATCCGGTATTCCGGTCATCCAGGTCACACATCCGTTAAAAAGTAGCACCGAACACAGGGCGGTGCTTATGACACGAAGTTTCATTCTAATTCCTACCTATCAGTTGCACCCCGGAAATCTCGGGGCTGGGAATAGATTGAATCACATTTCCTGAGTCTAATTCAATGGCCGAAGGTTTCATTTTATTGGCCGTTTGCTTCAAAGAAGAAGTTGCACCAGGAATTACAGAAGTCAGAGTTTCATTATGATGTTTGCGCTTTGCACATTGGAGCATAAATGATGGCCAGCGCCCCCACCGTATCAGCAGTGCAGATGTACGATGTGTTCGATGGGCTACTCAAAGAAGGCCTCGAATTGGCGGAAATAGTGCATCATACCGGGCTAGATCCAGATGCATTTAAGCAAGTAGATGGCCGATTGCCTGTAAGCACCAGCATCAAGCTCTGGAATTTACTTCTGGAAACGACGGGGGACCCTCTATGCGCTCTTAAGATAGGTCAGATTGTTCGTAAACAATCTATGGGAGTTGTGGCTAATCTTTTTCTTTCTTGCGGGACATTGGGCGAAGCACTGGATCAATCCATACGCTTCCATTCTCTAACCAATGAAACCGGCAAGATCGAATGCATTGCCGGTGGTAAAGAATGCTTGTTTCGCTACTCCATTACCGATCCACGTTTTGATTCACCGCTGGTAATCGAAAGGAGTCTTTCCTCCGGAGTCACCTGGGCCAATTTCTTTACGGGCCGGCCTATTCGACCCAATGCAGTCTTTCTTCAGCAATCGACTCCTGAATACGCCGCTGATTTCAGGACCTTTTTTGATTCCCCGGTTCATTTTGGCCAGGAATACAATGAAATCGCCTTTGATGCTTCTGTCCTGCAGTATGAAGGAGTTCACAAGAATGACTACCTGAAGGAAATTCTCATGGTGCGAGCCTCCGAGCTGCATTCCAGAAAGAAGGATTCCACAGCTCAGGTCATCGCTGATTTCCTGCGCCAGAACCTTGCCTTCGGAGAAGTGAGTATTGAAAGCCTATGCGATAGATTGGGGCTATCCAGAACCTCTCTTTACCGGGAGCTAAAACGGGAGGGGCTGAGTTACCAGGAAGTTCTGGATAATGTTCGCAAGGAGCTGGTACAGATTTATCTGCGGGACCGAGACTATTCCCTGCTGGAGACGGCCTATCTGCTGGGGTATTCCGAATCCAGTACCTTTCATCGCGCCTTTCGAAGGTGGTTTGGGCTTCCGCCCGGTCAGTGGAAGGCAGACGCCAAATCCAGAACCCCCGACCTGACTATTGGAAATACTGATTGATGAGACCTGGGATTCAATTGAACCTACCCTCTTCCATCCAAGTTCTTCAGAGTATTCGCATTGATGCAGTCAGCTGACCTTTTTTTACTGGAGCCTGGTATGCCTCTTCCGCAGGGCACAGTCCTTGCCGGTGATTCGAACGCCCGCGCCAATATGGATGATACTGCACCGGTTCCCAACTTTGGCCAGGGAAACAGACCAGATATGTATTGCCCGGAAATCTATATGCGCGAAGCAATTGATTTCAGTTCCTTCTGGCAATATGCAGGCAGTCTGGATGAGCAATACAGAAACGAAATTCCTTACTGGTGCATTGTATGGCCAGGATCCAGAATGCTGGCGCGATTCGCGCTGGATACAGAGCTAGAATTAAAAGACCTTCGAGTTCTGGAACTCGGTTGCGGATCAGGATTGGCGGCTGTGGCTTTTGCGAAAATGGGTAGCGATGTGATTGCTACGGACCATGACAGCCAGGCTTTAAAGGTAACCCTCGCAATGGCCAGACGAAATGGAGTGCAACTGAAAACAGATGACCTGGAGCTTTTTGATACTCCTGAATCCGTACTTCCCCGCCACAGTCCGGACATTGTAATTCTCGGAGATCTATTCTATGAATCGTCGGTAGCCGAACGAGCAAGGCTCTGGTGTATTTCTGCTCAAGAAATGGGGGCTATGTGTATTGTTGCAGATCCCTGTCGTACGTATGGTCCCCGAAAGGCCCCCGAAAAGTGGGGACTTGAACATTTTGCCGAAGCCGCCGTTCCCGTGCATCAGGCCATAGAAAACGTGAAATCCAGACATACAGCTCTCTTGATGTCCGCCCAATCTGACTTAAAGGTACAATAAGAAAGGCCCGCCGTGGCGAGCCTTTCTACAGTTTCTCTCCCATGGCTATCCCCGGGAGGTTCTTAAGAATCCAGGCTGAATATCAGCTTTCCAGGTTCTTGGAAGCGAAGTCCCAATTCACTAGCTTTTCAACAAAAGTAGAAATATAATCGGGTCTCTTATTCTGATAATCCAGATAGTATGCGTGTTCCCACACATCAATCGTTAGAATAGGCTTTTGGCCGGTTACAATAGGATTCTCCGCGTTAGGAGTCTTTACAACCTTGAGTTTTCCGCCATCCAGAACAAGCCAGGCCCAGCCACTACCGAATTGAGTTGCTGCCGCTGTTTTGAATTCTTCTACGAATTTGTCTAGTCCGCCAAAATCAGACTGAATCTTGTCTGCAATGGGACCTTTGGGCTCGCCACCGCCGTTTGGCTTCATTGAGTTCCAGTAAAAAGTATGATTCCAAACCTGGGCAGCATTATTGAATATGCCAACTTTGGAGGAATCTTTTGCTGTTTCCTTGATAATGGTTTCAATGTCTGCTTTCTCGAAAGGAGTACCTTCGATAAGCTTGTTTCCATTTGTTACATAAGCATTGTGATGCTTTCCATAATGAAACTCGAGCGTGTTTGCGGATATATGAGGCTCGAGTCCGTTCTTGGGATAGGGTAAATCAGGCAAAGTTAGTGCCATACTTCCTCCTTATTTCTTTGTTCTTTAAGCAAGGGACAGATCGGACATGCGTCAAACCCTTTCCTGGGACAATCCCAGGGAACGGCGAAAAAAGAGATTAGAATGCGAAGACTGCCAAGACTTCCACTGAGCTGGTCCATCAAAGGTTCATCGCCAGAAACTACCGATGCTCAAGGCTTTTACCCCATGAGCCTTGGTCTGACCCGATCCAGAAAAGACTGGATCTATACAGCGCTGGTGGGTTCGAATCTGGATCTGGTGGCAGCTCTCAAGGCTGAAGCAGATAGCAGGAATATACTAATTCGCGGATGTGATCCTGTTCATAGGTCTGTACTGGTTGAACAGGGCTGGTACAGCAGACAGAGCGGCATCGAAGCGTTTTTGATGCTGGATGGCCCGGCGCCATGGCAGCCCCATCGAAGCCTCAGGGAACTGCGCAGGAGAGCATTAAGAAAAGGATCAATAGAGATACTGGATCCGCTTTCGCAAGAAGACATAACTTTTCTGAACGAAAGTCTCGCGGACTTGCGAAATCGCTCTCATTATCGACTACGACCATCCCTGAGGCATCTGTATCAGAATCACGCGGATTTCTGGGAGCAGGCTCTGCTCTATAGAAAGGACGGTATCATCCAGGCCATTGTAGGATGGTCTCGCAATGGACCCCGTGCAAGACACCTGGAAGTATTGCTTAGATCCGGAGCTGCTCCTGTGGGCACCATGGAAGCACTGATTCTGGAGTCTGTTTCGCTGGCACGAAATCAGGGAATCCAGGTCTTGAGCCTGGGCGAAGTCCCTTTTCTAAGACTTTCCCGGCATTTCAAATCCCCGGTCAATGATACAACATCGAGCGCGGCGAACGGGTATTCCATACTAAACGGAGATTCGCTGAGCTACTTCGAAAAACCACGAAAATTCGCGAGCTACTACTTGATGCGACCTGCTTTCAGCAGTATGGGTCTGTTCAGATTCAAAAATAAATTCCGACCCTCCTGGACTCCGCTCTATCTCATGAGCAATCGTAGAATCGGAGTTCTGGCCCTGGCCGATCTATTTCTGGTCTCTGGCTGCCACCGATTGCTGGGCTATTGCCTTGCCCATCCAAGACATTCAAAGGCTTGATGCGCCCTTTTCTCTGCTTCAAATAGGTCCTGATGAATGGCAGTAATGTGTCCCATTTTACGTCCTTTCCTGGACTCGGTCTTACCATACCAGTGAAAGCGAAGACCGGGAATTTCAAGAGCTTTCTCCAATCCCGAAAGGTCACTATTGTCTTCACCTATCAGATTGATCATTACTGCTTCGCAGAGTGCTTCCGAAGAGCCTGCAGGTAGATTACAAATTGCGCGAATATGCTGCTCGAACTGAGAGCTTATTTTCGCATCCATGGTAAGATGGCCGGAGTTGTGCGGACGGGGAGCCATCTCATTGAATACAGGTTTTCCATTTTCCAGAAAGAATTCCACAGCAAAGGTGCCTACGTAACGGAAGTGCTGCGAAAGGCTGCTGGCATACTGCACAGCCAGGTCCCTGGATTCCTTTTCCAGATTCGCAGAAGAGAGGCTTCTATGAAGAATGCCATTTCTATGTTCGTTTCGCACAGGAGCATAGCAATGAAAGCTTCCGTCGGAAAATCCTGTGCCTACAATGCTGAATTCAAGAGAAAAATCCACCATACCTTCCAGGATGAACTCAGGAGTTTGTTCCGAGGCCATTGCGATTGAGGGCTCGAAGGCAGCGCCATCGCTTCCCGTGGTCGTGGATGAAAAGTCGGCACGCGGGCCGGTAAATATTGTGCGAAGTTCCTGGTTTAGAGACTCTGCGAATTGATCGAGGGAAATGGTAGTCTTTGCTGCATCCAAATCTTCCTTTTGCAATCTCCACTGTCCTTTTCCATCGTAGCCGCCTTCACAGGTTTTCAGAATGGCGCCCTTACATTTCTGGATCTCTGGATTCGCGCACGCAGATCGCAGATCGGACAGGGAATTGACAGCAAAAAAGGGAGCGGTGGAGATTCCCAGATTTCGAGCCAGGTTCTTTTCTCTCCAGCGGTTTCGGCTAATAAACAGTGGATCCAGGGATGGAAAGGACTCCAGGCCATCCATTACGGAAGGATCCACATTTTCAAATTCAAAAGTCATTACGGCAGACAGAGAAGCCAGCTTTCGCACGGCAGCAGCATCCGAAAAATCTGCCTGGATATGGTGGTCTGCAAGATGAGATGCAGGACAACCTGGTGAGGGATCCAGAACCGCAACTCCGTAGCCCATCCTTCTGGCTTCCTGGGCCATCATTCGCCCCAGTTGTCCGCCTCCCAGGATTCCCAGGGTGGCCGGCGGTAGAACTGGCTTTCGAATAGCAGACATGCAGCCAGAAAAAATGAGCCGGATCAGTCTTCCAGCTTCATTTGATCTACCATTTCCTTCAATGACTGGCGGTAGCTTTCCAGCCTGGAAGCCAGGGTTTCATCCCTGAGACTTAAGATTTGAACGGCAAGAAGACCTGCATTCTTTGCTCCTGAACTACCGATGGCTGTGGTAGCCACAGGAATGCCTGCAGGCATTTGCACAATAGAGAGTAACGAATCCAATCCGCTGAGTGCCTTGCTCTGAACAGGCACCCCGATCACCGGAAGCGTCGTCAATGAAGCAGTCATCCCTGGAAGATGAGCGGCACCTCCGGCGCCTGCGATAATCACCTGGATACCCTTTCCCCTGGCCTGGGATGCATACTCATACATTTTTTCTGGGGTCCGATGAGCGGACACTACCAGAGCTTCGAAGGGAACACCAAATTCTTTGAGAATGTCTCGAGCACCTTTCATGGTATCCCAATCCGAGTTACTGCCCATGATGATTCCTACCATAGGCCGGCTCGATCCACCTTCCCCGCTTTTCTGTTCTTTCATGGATTGAGTCATACGCCTTTCGCCAGTCCTCCATCCACCTGAATCGATTCACCGTTGATGTAGGATGCAGCCGGCGAAAGTAAAAAGGCACCCACTCGGCCGAATTCCGATGGATCCCCGTATCTATGCATGGGAATACCGGCCTGCATTTCTTTTCGCACCTCGTTTTGATTCTTTCCCGTTGCTTCTGCCGTGGATTTTTCGATTTTTTCCAGCCGATCCGTAGATATCAGTCCCGGGGCAATACAGTTCGTCCGAATGCCATCATCGATGAGCTCTCTGGATAGGGTTTTCATTAGTGCATTCACGCCGCTTCGAAATACGTTGGAAAGAATGAGATTATCCACCGGCTCGCGAACCGAAAGGGAAGTAACTATAAGAATGTTCCCTTTGCTACCTCGAAGGGCGGGCAAGGATTCACGGATCATTCGCACAGCACTCATCAAGGTTAACTGATACGCAGCATCGAAATCGGAATCATCAAAGTCTTTAAATTTTCCTGCAGGGGGTCCTCCGGCGTTCACCAGAAAACCATCCATCCGTCCAAAGGTATGCAATCCCTCTTCTATCCATTTCTCTATGCTATCTGCAGACGAAGCATCCAGTACAGCGCCGTGTACCTTACGATCCTGATCTGCGCCCATCTCTTTGAGCGTTTGTAGCAGAGTTTCTTCGTCCCTTCCGCCCAAAAATACGGAGGCGCCGGATTCCTTTAATTCATGAGCTACCGCCCGACCAAGCCCCCTGGTGGAAGCCGCCAGGAAATATACCTTATCATTAACTCCAAGGTCCATGACGAAACCTAAATGGAACCGCTCTGTAGATCAACTCAATTGTGAAATCATAAGGACTTCATAGTTGCCGGAAACCGGCGGAAACTGGCGCTCTGGCTGCAAATAAATGACAATCAATGCCGGAATTTGAAATGATGGAGTAGTGGATCTCAGACCCAACAATTGACTTGATAGCTGGCAGGTCTCAGGACTCCACTCCCCTGGAGCCTGGTTCTGCATTCATTTCAGCCAGGTCCTCCGGGGTCTGGACCGTGGCAGACCATCGCTTTCGAGTTCGGCCATCCGATGTAATCCTTTCTACATCCAGCTGACGAACCCTTTCATGCATCTCCGCAAGAATACCCCTGGTAATCTCTTTCATGATGCTTCCGGCCACTTCTGCTTCCAGCACTTCGCTGATGATCTTACTTACATCGGTGCCGATTCGATTTATGAACCCATCCATAAAGGGAACTCGACTGAGCTCTCCCATCATGCTCTTGGAATGAAGTGAGTCTTTTACCAGGGCATCCAGCTCCTCCTGATGGTTCTGGAAAGCCTTTCGCGCAAGCTCTGCGTAATTCAGTCGGCTCATCACTTCTTCCACACGACCGAGAGATTGCAGAAATACAGCATCTGCGATTGTATCTACAATGATGTCCCGAAAGCGAAATGTGATTTCCCTGGTCAGAGACTGGCTAACATTCTCGGATGCTTTTCCCAGCTTGTAGAATGCGATACCCAGTTTCAGCCCTCTGAGTAACAGGAATGGACGAAGCATTACTATAGGGACAAGACCCACCACTTCATACCAGTTTCTGGTGATGAATTTCCATCGATCCTCTTCTTTCCAGAGCTTGCGCAAGAAGTCGATACCCCAGAGAGTCAGGACGAAAAAGTCAAAACCGATAAGGCCCAGAGAAACCCGGCGATCCAGAAATACATCGTAGGAGCCACGAAGTAACAGAAGAAGGGTATCGATTACCACCAGCGAGAGGAGGAAATAGTCCCATCGTCTGCCTGGTAGAAGCGAAAGTGTCTGACGAATGCTTCTTCGAGCCTGGCTTTCCTGATTGGCTGCACCGGGTGCAGAATCTGTATTCGCACCGGATTCAGCCTGGCTTTCGCTATTCTTGTCCGCCATAGTGTCAATTTCGTGCGATATACCTAGAAGATCCAGTAAAGGAAAACCTGAATGGCAATCAAAATCACAGCCCAGATCCTTAAATCCTTCCATCCTTTCAGAGAAGCCCGGTAATGAAGGGGACCGGGAAGCAGGAAGCAGAGCGTCAGGATGATGAGCATGAAGCCAATGGCCAGAACCCTGGGCCAGTTAATATCAATCATGATGGCCCCCGCTGGGCTGATCAATTTCACTCGAAGCCGGGGATGTGGCTCCAATTACAGACCGCAGGGTAAGCCCCTGGATATGGTCCGGCTCTGGAGGCCGCGAAAAGCGAACAGCAATCATCAGAAACAGTCCACTGAATACAAAGCTTCCAAATGCTACGTAGAGCATATTCCAATCCAGAACCAGTCGAAGCAGAGCAGCCACCAGCAAGCCGGAAAGCAATGCCAGAAAACCCCCGGAGGGAGTGGGTCTTCGACTGAGAATTCCCAGAACCAGGATGGCCAGAATGGGTCCCTGAAAGAGAGCCAGGGACTCTTGAATGAACGTGTAAATACCTCCGAATTTGCCCGTAACCGGAGCAAAGGCCATGCCAAACACCAGACCGGCGAATGTTACAATTCTTCCGAGGCGCAATTCATGACTTTCGCGCTCGCTGGTTTCTGTTTCGCTTTCTGGATGCAGCTTTCTTCTAAATCCATCTTTCCAGACTCCGTAAATGTCCCTGGTAAACATCGTGGAAGCAGAGTTTAGCGTGGAGTCCACTGAAGACTGTAGAGCTGCGATAAATGCAACGAAAAGCAGTCCAGAAAGACCGGGGGGCAGCACATTCTTTATGATCCAGGGCAAGGCCTGATCTTTATCTGCAAGAGGCTCGGCGCTCAGCACAAGAACCAGAAATCCGGGCAGAATTATCAAAAGAGGGATAAAGGTCTTCGCGAAAGCGGCAAACAGCATGGATGCCTGGCTGTCCCATTGAGAACGCGCAGCCAGCGTCCTCTGCAATACCGCCTGATTCGCACACCAGTAGGCCGGCGAAAGCACCATGGCCAGTCCCAGAAGCACTCCCGGCCAGGGAAAATCAGGATGATCCGCAGGTAGAAATACTCTTAGCTTGTCTGGATGTTCGGTCTGCAGTTTTGAAAAAAATGCATCCAGCCCGCCAGCCTGTTCAATCCCAAAGTAGGCAACACCCAGGGAGCCACCAAACATGATTACCAGCTGAATTGTATCCGAATAGGTTACGGCCTTAAGACCTCCGGTGACGGTATAGAAACCCACCACCACGCCTGTTACCAGAATCCCCACCCAGTGAGGCCAGCCCAGGTAAGTATGCAGCATCAACGTTGTGGCCCAGAGAAAAACCCCTACGATAACAAAAGAAAATGCAGTGAAGATTATTGCGCTTAGAAAGCGAGTGCGCTCATCATATCGCTTGCCCAGATACTCTGGAATGGAGTACACGCCCGCGCGCCAGTAATAAGGAAGAAAAAGAAATGCACCCAGCACCATGGCCGGTATGGCTCCAATCCATTCGAAATTCGCCTGGGCCAACCCGATACTATAGGCATTGCCTGCAGAACCAACATAGTCATTGGAGCCGATGTTCGTTCCAATGATAGACATTCCAATGACCCAGAACGGCAGGCTCTTACCGGCCAGAAAGTAATCGGTGCCTGTTTTGACTCCGCTGGAAATGTAGATCCCGAAGGCAATGAGACCTAACAGATAGGCGATAATCAGGGATAAATCCAGCCAGTGTACTTCGGTCATGTACGGAGTGCCTTTTTCATCCTGGCTGAAAGCAGCTTCACGCGATTGGAATACGCTTCCTGACGAATCCCGGGAATGGTAGAAAGATACCTGTATAGCTCCAGCTCAAACTCAAGACATCGGGTAAGATGACCGGTGGCATCCTGCCTGAGAGCTGACCGGGAAATCACCATATGACGAGTGTTTATAGTATCAGGAGCGATTCGATTCACCAGAATTTCAATGATCCCTGGATGAATGGCTCCTCCAACACTGGTTCTTAATTCATATTCCTGACAGCGAGCTACGATTAATGCACAGGCTTCCAGGACTTCTGGATCGTCCGGAGATCTTTCCATACTTCCGGACAGATCCGTGCGCGCTGCAGTAATCTGCTTCAATTCCATTCGTGCAGGGGAAGTGAGTATGGAATCCATATTCTGGAAGGCCGTTACCGTCTCCAGATTGATCCCCTTCTCCAGCTTTTCGTACTGTTCCGGGCTGCAGAGTTCCTTCAATGTCTGAATGAAATTCTTAAGAGCATAGGAAGATTCAATCATTGGAGCTATGATTCCATCCACTCCGATCTGCAACAGATTGCGGATGTCATTTCTGGCTTCGGGTCCGCCTACTTTGACATGGAGTGGAAGCAGCCCGTCTGTGATGCGGCGCAACATGGAAATCTCGGAGAAAGACATATCCTCCACTTCCGTACCGGTCTTGATCGCCACCAGACCATGCATTTCCTTCAATTGATGAAGTGCAGACCTTAGTCTGGATTCTGAATCTTTTTGCTTCGCATCCATAATAACAACCTGAGACCTATTCATTCATATCGGCCAGCCCGAGGTAAACTGAACTCGTGATTATGTCCTTATACTGAAAAGCGCAAACAAAAATGCCTCTACATTCATTTTTTTATGGGCATGTAAAGTGGCGCAAGAATTCTGATCGCATGGCCCTTACCAGTCTGGATAAGAAAAATCAATACGCACTTCTAACCATTAATCGCCCGGAAGCATTGAATGCTCTGAATGAAGATATTCTTTCCGAGATCCATGAGCATGTGGAGAGCCTGAATTCGGACAAGGACATTCGCGGACTGATCATTACCGGCACCGGCGAGAAGGCATTTTGCGCTGGGGCAGACATCGGGCAGATGGCTAGCTTCAATCCGGAGCAGGCAGAGGCATTTGCCCGAAAAGGGCACAAGACCATGAATGCGATTTCAGGGTCTGATCTTATTACCATCGCCGCCATCAACGGATTTGCCCTGGGTGGTGGACTGGAGCTTGCCCTATCCTGCGATATGCGAATTGCCAGTGAAAATGCCAGAATGGGCCTTCCGGAAACGGGCCTTGGCATCATACCTGGATTCGGTGGCACGCAGCGACTATCGCGTCTGGTAGGGCCTGCTCTGGCACTGGAAATCATTCTCACCGGTACCCAGGTTAAATCAGATCGAGCACTGCAGATAGGTCTCGTAAACCAGGTGGTGGAACTGGCAGAATTGCTCCCCACCGCTGAGAAAATGATGGGTATTATCACCGGAAAGAAAGGGCCGGAGGCGCAGAAGATTGCTCGCTGGCTGGTACATAGCGGCCTGGAGCAACCATTGTCTGCGGCTCTGGAAAGAGAGATCAACGAATTCAGCCAGATTTTCTCTCGCAAAGAGCCTGGAATTGGACTGACTGCATTTAAAGAAAAGAAAGAGCCGAACTTTACTGGAGAGTGAACCGGATCTGGCCACAATTAAATCTGGAATGCCGGTATCGCTGTCGAAGATAATCCCATCGACAAAACCCCGGGAAAGCATTCTGGATTCAGGGCCGGCCACTGTTTGGCACAAAATAAAGAAAAAATAGAAACGAATACAGACTGAGCATCAAGTAGAACCCGAAACGAGAAACAGAGACCCGAAAATAGATATAGAGACCTGAAAAATAGAAGAGAACGAAACGTAAAAAGAGACCCGCGAAACATTCGGCTCCTGACAGGGAGGTCAGAGAGAGCGAACTGAGAAGCAACATAGAAAGGACTCGAGGGCAAAAAAATATGGCTTCTCCCCAAACCCTGGCGCATGACCTGGAAAAGATTAAGAAAGAATTACTCTATCGATGAAATACTGAACCTTGTCCCCGGCGCTGTCATTATTCACCGGGACTGGCAGATTTTGTACGCGAATCAAGCGGCGGTAGAACTCTATGGCGCGGCCTCTCCGGAGCAGCTGATTGGTGGCACCGTATCCGATTTTACGGATGGGCAGATACCAGGTGTCATAGAAAAGACCATCCCCACATTGCCATTCGGTCAGATCTTCTCTTTGAATTTTCGCTTAAATCGCAAAAACGGCACCAGTGTTGCGGTAGAATCCCATAACTCCGCTTTTCCCACCGAGGAAGGCCCGGCTGTTATGGCAATCATGAAGGCCCGCAACCGCGGTCAGACAGATCGATCTCTTTCCCTGGTTACAGAAATCGCTTCGCGCACAGGTAGTTCCTATTTCGCAGAACTAACCAGATCCCTATGCAGGCATCTGGGGGTCACAGGTGCAATGCTCGGTAGCCTGCCGCAGGTGGAGGATCTGTCGACACTGGAGTCCTTTCGCGCAGTGTCCTTTTTCCATGCCGGTGAACCAGGGGAAGGTACGGACATACCTCTAGAAGGAACCGTGGCACATCTGGTTATCCGGGACGGTTATTGCCTCATCGCAGACGCTACTCAGCAGCCCGGTCAGCATCCCTGCCTGGAGAAAAACGGTTTTCGATCGGCCGCGGGGGTTCTGCTTCGAGATACATCAGGAAAGGCAAACGGAATACTGGTTGTATATTCCACCGATCCCCTGGATGATCCGGAATTTATATTCTCCATCTTAAAGTTAATCTCTGTACGGGCCGCGGCAGAACTGGAAAGGCAGCAGGCCAGACAGCATCTGGAGGATAGCGAAAGAAACTCCAGACTGCTCCGCGAAAAAGCCGCTGATGGAATATTTGTCCTGGATGCCCGGGGACATGTAATGGAATTGAATCCGGCTGCACTCAAAATGCTGGGCCAGAGTGAATCGGCTGTTCTGGACCAACCAATCCAGAGCTTTGTGCAGGACTCCGAATTTCTTTCCGAAAGTGGTGACATTTCCTTGCAGAGAGTTCGATTTCGCAGCATCGATCAGCCCAGAACATGCGAAGTTTCCTCTGTGCGAATGCCTGATGGGCGTATTCAGTTAATCGCCCGGGACATTTCCGATCGTCTGCTTACAGAAGCGAAGTACGGAGTGATCTTTGAAGGCGCCAACGATGCAATCTTTCTGGCCGAGCTACGTTCCGGCTCTGTTCTGGAAGCCAATCAGCAATGCGAAGAGATACTTGGATTACCCAGGGAGCAATTCCTGGGCAGGCCATATACAAACATTTTTGCAGAAAGCGAGCAGAAGAGAGTTAAAAGACTCTTTGATTATTTCCTGCTTCAGCGTGGATACAGGAGCGGAAGGCTCCGAATGAACTTCCATAGACGTAATGGCACCGTACTGCCGGTAGAGATCTCTACCAGGCTTGTAGAAGATGCGGATCAGTCCATGGTAGTGGGCGTTGTGCGAGACATTACAGATGCTGTGCGAGCAGACAGCGAAAGAAAGTCTCATTTAACTACTCTTTCATTGCTCGAAGAAGCTGTAATCGAGCTGGATGAAGGATTTAATGTAATCAATGCCAATGAGCCTTTCAGGAAATTCTTTGGTCAACTTCCTGAAGACAATGCGAAGCTCTCCCTCCCTTCACTGATCCATAAGGATTTTCGGGAGATGCTGGCTTCCAGTCTTTCTTCCTTGCTAAAGGGCAGAAGCAGAGTCAGACTCAGATTCCCTGTACTCTCAGCGGAAACCGGGATGAGCTGGTTCGAAGGCAAATTTATCGCCTACAAAGAGCGGGATAGAACAGCCATTCGAGGACTGATTCGCGATACAACCCTGGATTACATTTCAGAAAAACAGAGGCACTTTGCCGCCTACCACGATAACCTTACCGGCCTGGCCAATCGCACTCGCATGGAAGAAGACGTGCAGAAAGCTTTGCTACAGGCTGAGTCTGAAGGTCATAGCGTTGCTGTGGGTCTCATTGACCTGGATCACTTCTTCAACATCAACGAGATCCTGGGTCACAAAATGGGAGACAGGGTGCTCGCTCTATTCGCAGAAAAGTTAAGGGCCATCCCGGAGCTGAAGAACGGCCTTTATCGCTGGGGCGGAGACCAGTTTGTTTTTCTTATGGATCGGGTCCGGGATCCAGAGAAGGTTCGAGGTCTGGCCACTCTGTTGATGGAGTTGATTCGACTGCCCATGGAAGTGGAGACGGAAAAGGTGCACGTTACCTGCAGCGCCGGCGTAGCACTGTTTCCTCAGGATGGCGGGAATCTGGACGAAATCATAGGGCAGGCAGACCGGGCGCTAAACTATGCGAAGAAACAGGGTCGCTTCAACTACAAGTTTGCCAGCGACCTACCCAGGAAGGCATTTTATCAGCATCAACTTTCCATTCGAAACCATCTGGTAGAGGCCATTGAGAATCGACTTATCGAACCATTCTTTCAGCCGATTGTAGAATCCGGAACCCATCGAATTGTGGGCATGGAAGCTCTGGCGCGATGGCCAAACACCAATGGTCTGGGAAAAGTTGGACCGGATTCCTTTATACCTCTGGCAGAAAGCATGGGACTGATCTCTGATCTCGGGCGAACTGTGCTGGAAAAGGCCCTGGGTTATCACTCCGATTTAAAAGCGAAAGGCTTCAACCTGGAGCTTTCGGTAAATATCTCCAGACGTCAGCTTTTTAGCCGGGACCTGGCCAGTACGCTTCTCAAGATGGTGGAACAGGCCGGTTTAACTACTTCCGAAATCGTGCTGGAGATCACAGAATCTATAGCCATGCTGGAAGTAGAGAATGCCACGGCTCATTTGCTGGATCTACATCAGGCCGGTTTTCGCCTGGCCATAGATGATTTTGGCACGGGATACTCCACTCTGGCGCAGCTACATGAAATGCCAGTGGACGAAATTAAAATCGATCGGGCCTTCGTTCAGCGCATTCATACTGGAGAAGGCTATCGCATACTTCAGGCCATTACCGGTATGGCATCCGCTCTGGGGCTTACGATGGTGGCGGAGGGAGTGGAAGACCCGCAGTCTCTGGATAAACTGGAGGGCCTGGGTGTTCATTCCATTCAGGGATTCTATTTCAGCCCACCTCTGGAAGCCGGAGAATTCAGTCGATTGATGGAAAATCAGAAGAAATAATCCCATAACGCCACTCAGATATCTGACATCCTGCTTTAACATTTGACAGAAGGGGATAATGTTTCAGTCATTACTGAAACTTTCGAAACCTCAGATTCTGGAGCGATCCCAATGATTCGAAGACTATCCATCCTGTTTTTTGCTATTTCCTGTGCTGGTCTGATTTCTCTTTCCAGCCAGAATCTACAGGCAGAGCCCACTGCCCGCGAAGTGGTAAATCAGATGGATCAAAAAACCCGGGGAAATACGTCTCAGGGACTGATGGAACTACAAATCGACCGGGACCGTGTGCATCGAAGTCTCTTGATGCAGATATGGGATGAATCCAGCACAGACCGTGGCTTTATTAGAGTACTGAAACCAGAGCGCGATCGCGGAACGGCATTCTTGAAAGTTAAGAACAATATGTGGCAATACGTTCCCAGCATTAACAAAGAGATCAAGATTGAGGGTTCCTTGCTGCAGGATAGCTGGATGGGTTCGGATTTTACGAACGATGATCTACTCCGAGCCACAAGTGTCGTGGATGACTACACACATAAATTTCTGTCCACTTCCGGAGAGGAATATACGATTGAAATGATTCCCAAACCCAGCGCCGCCGTCGTCTGGTCTCGCATTGTACTGAAGGTGCGAAAGTCGGACTATCTGCCTGTGGAACAACAATTCTTCGACCACAAAGGCCGACTGAAAAAGAAGATGCTCTACGACAAGATTCAGCCCATGGGCGGAAGAACCATTCCTACTCGTTATCAAATGATTTCTCTGGAGAACGGGAGAGAAGTATCTCGGACAACCTTGATATTCCATCAGCTACAGTTCAATACGGGAATACCCGCCCACGTATTCAGTAAATCCAATCTGCGAAAGTAGGAGTCCTCAGTGGGAACCTTCCGTCTGGCATCCAGAAATCTGTTTCGCAATAAGCGAAGAACCTACATTACCATGGTTTCCATAGCTCTGTCGGTAGCTCTAACTTCATTCCTGCGATTTCTCACGTTTGGAACGCATCAAGAAAACATCGATCAGGTAGTAGCCCTGACCACCGGCTATCTTCAGGTGGCCGCCTACGGGTGGGTGGAAAGTCGACGCCGATTGGATCGTGCTGTGGACTATACCGAGGACCTGGAAAAGAAACTGAATCATCCGGACATCCAGGCAATCAGTCCACGAATCGCTTCCGGCGGCCTGGTGGCAAAGGATGAACACAGCGCTTTCGTTCAGGTGCAGGGAGGCGATCCAGAAAAAGAAAAGCAGGTTACGAATCTATACACAAAAGTCATTAAAGGGCAGTATCTCCAGGAGGGCTTTGAACCCCGGGAAAATGAAGAAGGGGTTCTGGTCTATCAGGCAATCATTGGCAAGAGACTGGCGGATAACCTGGAAGCGGATGTTGGTTCCATTCTTTCCATTGTGGGATCCAGATTCGACGGCTCCACAGGGGCTGCCCTGGTAAGGGTTCAGGGGATCATTAAAACCGGAAACCCGGAACTGGATGGAAATCTGCTCTGGACCGATCTGAAAACTGCAAGAGAACTCTTTGCGCCGGGAAACCCGGAAAGAGGCATTGTTCGATACACATCTATCGTGCTGGGGGCGAAAAATCCTCTGGTGGCCGAAAACATTTACGATGATTTGCGTGAAAGATTTCCTGTACCCGAAACCGATCTTCCTCCGGAGTACGCGAAAACCTATGACCCGGTAGTCCTTTTCTGGGATGATCTAAATCAAGATCTGGTTCAATATCTACTGCTGGATCAAATAGGAAATGAAATCACCCTGGCGTTTTTGATTCTGATCATGGCCTCCGGCGTTATGACAACTGTGGAGATGTCCCTGCATGAAAGGAAACGCGAATTCGGCATACTCATGGCTATTGGGACCAGGGGAAGTCATCTGATCAAAGTCGTAATGCTGGAAGTATTCCTTCTATTAATCTGGGGCACCATTCCGGGTCTTATCATTGGAATGGGTTCCGGTTATTATCTGCAGGTAAATCCTGTAATCCTGGGCGGCGAGCTGGGGGAAGCAATTCAGGAGATGGGAAGTGTTGTAACCATTCGTGCCATCGTTAGCTTTCAGGAAACATACATTGCACTACTCACATTGCTCCTTCCATCGCTGGCGCTTTCCTTTCTGGCAATTCGTAAGATTCCCAGGCTAAATCCGGTGGAGGTCATTGGAACCCTATGAATCTTCTGGATCGCTTGAGTTTTCTTCTGGTATTCGCCTGGCGAAGCGCACTTCGACACAGACGACGGTCATTACTGGTGGTCAGTACAGCTACAGTGGGCATGACCGGTGTACTTTTCAGTATGGGCTTTTCGAATGGAATGGTAGATTCCATGATACGTGGCGGAGTGGAATCTGGAATGGGACATGTACAGATTCGCCCGGCAGGTTTCGAACAGGAGCGAAAGATTGATCGCCGATTGCCGAATGCCGCGTCGATTCTTAACAAAGTGCAGCACCTGGATTATCCGGAGTCCCTGGGCTCTGTTTTTATGGCACCCAGATTTGAAAGAGAAGGCCTGTTGCGCATCGGGTCCTATCAGGAAGGAGTAATCATCACTGGCGTAGACCCGGCCACGGAAAGGAACGTGAGCTCTTTCGATGAATGGCTCGTAGAAGGTAAATATCTGAGCCCGGAACTACAATCCGATTCCACCGGCATCATACCCTGTCTGATTGGCCGGGTGAATGCGAATCGCATGGAGCTGGAACTGGGGGACTATGTTATACTTACACTGGGAAATGAGAAATCCGAATCGGTTTCTGTAAGGGCGGAGATCACAGGAATATTTGAATCGCCCATGACCGGCGTGGACCGTCATACGGTTCTGGTGCACAGAAGCGCGCTGAGTAATCTATTCAAGGAAGACTCCAGTCAGATCAGTAACATCACATTTTTGACTTCGGATCTTTCGCATTCATCACCGCTGGATCGCTTCCTGGAAAGATCTCTGGTGGAACACTCCAACGAAGGCTCAGCCACTCACGAAGAGGGAGTTCAAGAGGAAGACAGAAGGCCACCGGACCAGGCTAGAGGCCAGCCGGGCCAGGGAGACAGCGACAATCAGAATGTCGTTTCAAAAAAAGGATTTGAGATTCTGGCTTTTTTCCAGCTGCAGCCCCAGATAGAAACCATGCTGAACTATATCGATGATATAAAAGGAATCATCTACGGAGTACTGATGTCCGGCTTCGCACTTACACTCCTGAATTCGGTACTCATGAGCGTGTTTGAACGAACTCGGGAAATCGGCATTCAAATGGCCATTGGAACCAGAAAATCCTTCATCGTAGCTTCGATAATAATGGAATCTGTACTTCTGGCTCTGGCAGGGTCCATTACCGGACTTCTGGTGGGTGGTGGACTGGTGGCATTACTTGCAGTCACCGGTATCCCCCTGGGTAGCTTCGCAGGCGGTATAGAAATGATGGGTTCCATGGGTACGGTGGTTTATCCGCGAATCTCCAGCGAAGATATTTCTCTTGGATTCTATGTGGCGGTGGGTATGAGCGTTTTGGCTTCGATTTATCCTGCATTCAAGGCCACTTCCATTCAACCTGTGGAAGCTATCGGTGGTAGACATTGATTCAGGATTAAAATGGGGCAGCACACGAAATAGGGAAACACAATGAACGCAGTAAGTACCAGCTATATTGAAGTCCAGAATCTCAGCAGAGACTATGCACAGGGGGAAACCATTGTGCATGCTCTCTCAGGAATCAACCTGGGATTCAACCGCGGAGAATTTGGAGCTTTAGTAGGTCCATCCGGCTCAGGCAAGAGTACTCTCCTGAACTGTATGGGAGCCCTGGATAAACCCAGCCAGGGAACCGTTCTCATCGATGGCAAAGATGTAACCGCCCTTACCGGAAACAAGCTCAGCGACTTTCGGCTGCAGAATATTGGATTTGTTTTTCAGGCCTACAATCTGGTACCTGTGCTGACTGCTTATGAAAATGTAGAGTACATTCTTTTGCTTCAGGGGGTGGATGCACAGAGGCGCAGGGAAAGAATTCTGAAGCTTGCGGATCGCATGGATATGCAGGATTTGATGCATCGGTTTCCGGATCAACTTTCCGGAGGTCAGCAGCAGAGAGTGGCTGTGGCCCGTGCGCTTATTGGAGAACCGGAGGTGGTTCTGGCCGATGAGCCTACGGCCAACCTGGATACCCATAACGCTGAGAAGCTCATCGAACTGATGCTACAAATGTGCGAAGAGACCAGTACCACCTTCCTGTTTAGCACACATGATGAAAGAGTTATCAAGAGTGCCCGAAGGCTCATTCACCTCAGGGATGGCCAGATCGAACAGGACGAAAAGAGATCCTGAGCTTAGATTCCCCCGGGTCAATTCTGACCTTTCGCAGCAGCCGGTATTCTTATGCAATTTCAACCCTTGAAAGTGAAGAAATCCGCCTCGATCAGGATACAAACCGGGCCCCTGTCTGCTTATAAGTCTGCGTATATCTCTGCTTATATGTCCGCTCATAACACTTTGCAAGGTTTACTTCGCAGAAGAGCATCGGGATCGCTTTCTTCTCTGTTCAGGGCCAGGGCTGCCATTTCTGTTTCATTAATTGTTTTCCTGCTTCTTCCCTGCATTGGCCCTGGCGCCGAAACGAATCCAACTGATGCGAAGTCCTCAGATTCCAACCGGACTTCGACAATAGAGGATTCGCCCATCAGTCCTTCTGCGTCTGATGATTCGCCTCAGGATTCACCTCAGGAAGCCCCCGAACTTTCTTCAGAGACCGGGGAGGAGGAGCAGAATGACCCCCCTTCCGTGGAGGGCAGTCCCCGAGAAGGAGAAACCTCGGACTATTCCGATTTTGATTTAAGCGAATTCGATAAACCCTATCATCTGGGTGGATTCTTCCGACAGGGCATCCAGGGCCTTAAACCATTCTACCCGCTTGACAAGAAATACACGGACCTTACCTCAGAGAGCCGCCTGAGGCTCAAAGCAGAATATAGCGATGGACCTCTGCAGGCAGAAATCAGTGGAAATGGAGATTTTGTATTTACCAATCACCCTCAATCTCCGGCTTTCGCACCGCTTCATGCATCTTCCGTGCGCAACCGGCTTCTATCCATGGAAACAATTCAGAACCATGGAGACTATCTGGTAAGGGGAGATATTCATCGATTAAACGCGGCCTACAAAGGAACCGACTTCCATATTACTTTCGGGCGACAGGCCATATCCTGGGGCGAAGGAAGATTGTTAAACCCCATGGACCTGATCACTCCCGTGGGGCCTCTCATTCAAGATCTGGAGGACGTTCCCGGAGCTGATGCGATCAATACCAGTTACTTCTTCAATTCTTACGACTCCATTCAGCTGGTAATCGCTCCCTATACCAGATCCGACGAAAGAGATCTGGGGCGACTTAGATCTCAGGATGCCACCTCCATTTTGCGATACAAAGGCACTTTCGGAAATCTGGACATGGTTTTTCTGGGAGGAAGACAACACAGAAGCTATGTCTGGGGAACAGAATTGAACCTGACAATCTGGGATGCAGGATTTCGCTTCGCATATCTGGGCAGACAGGAAGATGAAAAGTTTCATAAAGACTACCTGGCTCAAGAAGATACCCATCAATTCGTGCTGGGAGCAAGTTATGCATTCTGGGGCGAGCTCAGAACCAATCTGGAGTTTTTCTATAACTCCAGGCCTTACGGCGAAGACCCCTATATTCCGGAGCAGCAGCAAAAGGAACTGGAAGTAGCTTCAAAGCAGAGCGATCCATCGTTGAACGATGAGAGCTTCTTTCGCACACGTGGACGAATTCTGACCAGGAATCCCTATCTGGTCCAGGCTTCGGTGGGCTACAATCTGACGGAATTGATAACCGGTGATCTGTTTGCGATCTGGGATCCGGAAGGAGGCAGTGTGCTGTACGGCCCACAGTTTTCTTTCAATGCCAGCAACGAAATCATCATCGTCGCAGGCGCCAGATTATACAGTCTGGGATCGCACCCGGAGGAAGCGGAGTTTCAGGGGGCCCCGCCGCAGGCTTTTGTCTATATGCGATGGCATTTCTAACGAGGATTTCCTTGAGCCAGAAGGAACAAGAATTCGCCGAATCAAAGCACCGGTCCCGATCCAGGACATCGGGCACAGCCCCGAGATCCGATGCGCGAAAAGAGGGCACCGTCTCCAGAGTAAAGTATCTAGAACGCATGGCAGCATTCTTTGAACGCGGGGGATTTCCCAGGATGGCCGGTCGCATATTTGGTCTTTTGCTTACAGAGCCGGATGAGCTGGTTTCTACATCCGCTATTTTGAAAAGGTTACATGCTTCCAGGGGATCGGTATCTACCATGACCAGGATTTTGATAGAGCATGGAATGATCGAGAAGACGGCCCGGCAGGGGCGTAGAGAAGACCACTTTCGCGTAAAAGCCGATGCCCTCCCTTCTCTGTTTGCGAAGCGACTGGAGATTGTCCAGGATTTCAAAGCGATAATGGCCGATGCAATGAGGCTAACCGAATGCGAATCCAGAAACGGACGAATGGTCAAGGAGCTTACAGAATTCTACGAATGGTTCGAGAAAAGACTTCCGGAACTAGAAAAGGAATGGGAACTGGAAAAAGCAAAAAGGAATAGTTGAACATCTTCGCAGGAGCTAACCGAGGTCTATTCCTAGGATCCGGCCATTTCCATTTGCACCCGGGCCGATGCGTGTTCCAGAATCAAGACTGCGATATCATCTTCAGGCTCGGTCTGCCAGCCATGTACAAAGTCCATCAATGCGTCGGACAGATCCTCGGAAGCAAGTCTGGAATTCTTTTCCAGGAAATCCAGAATTCGCTGCTCACCCATGAATTCTCCCTCTGCATTGCGAAGCTCCGTGATTCCGTCGGTGAACAAGAATAATCGGTCTCCAGGCTGGAATGGATATTCCAGAGGCTGCAGTCTTAGATCCCGCAGCCAGCCCATCACCCGTCCCCGAGGAAACAGCGTTTCAAGTGTTCCATCTCTGCGCAATAGCGCTGCAGGCAGATGACCCGCCCGGGCCAGGTGCAATCGATTCTGCGATAGATCAACGTAAGCACATAAACCTGTCACCAGCTGAGTACTACCTGCATCCAGCAAGATGCGGTTCACACCTTGCAAAACAGATTCCGGGGTCGTCCAGTGGTCCCTTTGCAGAAGGAATGCCACCCGGATCATCGCAGCACCGAGAGCGGCTGCGATTCCATGTCCCGTAACATCGGCCAGAAAGGCCACTGCTCCATTTTCTACCAGCTGTACATCGTAATAGTCCCCGCCCAGATCGCCCCGGGGAAGATAACGAACCGTTGTGCCAAGCTTCTCCAGATTGGGCAGCCTGGAAGGAAGCAGCTCCATGTGAATCTTTCGCGCAATCTGAAGCTCCTGCCGGTAACTGAGCAATTCTGATTTTTCCCGGGATGAGAATCGAAGATCCACCAGGGTCCGCACTCTAGCCAGAAGTTCCACGGGATCCACCGGCTTTTCCAGATAGTCGTTGGCACCGGCAGCGAATCCCTCCACCATCCGATCGTTATCGCCATGGGCCGTAAGAATCAGGACAGGTAAATCGATAGAAGAATAGCTTTCCCGAATCCACAGACAGAGGTCGATTCCGGACATCCCTCCGAGCATCAAATCCAGTATGGCCAGATCCGCTTTGCCGCTGGTTTGAAAATAATGGATAGCATCTCTGGCCTTCTTGAATGACACAATTTCGAATCCCGCAGGTTCCAGGATTCCGCGCAACACAGCGGCGTTAATCCTTTCATCATCCACCACTACAACGGTAGGCCTCTTATCTTCCTTCTGGAAGGCCGATGCGCTGTATCGGGTCACCTCTTCCAGAAGCTGAAATTGTTTGAGTGCACGACCGGTTTCCGGATTTTCCAGAGCAGGCACATTAGTTTGATTCACAAAATCATAGAGCGGTAGCCGAATGCGAAACTCTGATCCTCGACCTGGCCTGCTCTCAAGTGTAAGAGCTCCATCGTGTAGTTCCACAAGTCTACGAACAATATAGAGCCCCAGCCCGGTTCCGCCATAACTTCGGGCAATGGCCGCATTTGCTTGATTGAATGGTTTGAATATATCTTCCAGTTTGTCCGGTGGAATTCCGATGCCCGTATCGACCACGGTAATATCAATCCCTCCATCAATTACAATAGCACTTACCCGGATTGTCCCCTCTCGTGTGAATTTGATGGCGTTGCTTAACAGATTGATTAGAATTTGCTGAAGTCGCAATTCATCTGCATATAGAGGTTCAACATCCTCCGGTACTTCGTTAATGACCTCCACTGATTGATTTACCTGACTGCGAAGTGAGGCGATGCAGTATTCCACAACCGGATGAAGCCTTACTGCAGTTCGATTGATCTTTAACTGCCCTTCTTTAAGCCTGCTGTGATCCACAAAATCATCTACAAGTCTGGTAAGTCGAACTGCACTTTCTCGAATCAATTCCAGGGAATGTCTCAACGAAGGACTGATACTTTCTCCTCCGGATTGATTCTCCAGGAGTAAGATTCTAGAAATTCCCAGGATTCCATGAACCGGTGTGCGAATCTCATGGGAAGCGGCGGCCACGAAGGTATCTCTCATTCGGGCCGCTTCCTCCAGCTCTACTCTGGCAGCTTCAAGACGCTGATTGAGATCTTCAGCGGTACGTAGAGATACAAGAAAGCGGTTGCCCATAATCGTCACGAGCAAGCTTGCATAACCGAAAAAGCCCCAGCGAAACGTAGGCTCCATGGACACCAGGTTATATATGCTATTGATCAAATCGAAGACTGCGGCGGAAAGCAGCAACACCAGGGCCCCCAGGAACTTTCCAGCATCCCGATCCCCTCTACGAACGCAAATGATATGATACACCGGTAACCATATCATCAAAGGAATTTGAAGCAGTCTCCAGGACTCCACCAGAAAAGAAACCAGCGAGAATGGTACAATCAGAGCAAGAACTGCAAACAGAAAATTTATACCACCTACCACCCAGCCCCAGTTAGGAATTCTGTACCGATGCCTCAGGTAGGTAATCAGAAATAGCATCAAAACACCGGGCAACAGAAAGATGGAGGCGTTCTCCCATCTGGTCAGGTATTCCGTATCGGCTATCAGGTCGTAGGCAATCCTTGTGCGAAAGAAGTAGAATCCGAATGTACCCAGCGTAAATAGAAAAAAGAAAAGGCCATACAACTCTCGTCTGCGACGGGCAAAAATGAACAGGAAATAGATTCCAAACGCAAGATACAGCGATACCAGCACCAGGTTAAAGGTATCAGTGCTACTGGAAAGAGCATCGGCAGATTCTCCCAGAAAATAGCCTCGATCGTAGAATAGGCCTGGCACAGGGCTGGAATCTCCGTCCGGAGGGGAATGTCCCAGGAGACGCACAGTTAGCAGGTTTTCGCCCTGGAGCAGATAATCTCTGCGAACTGGAATAGTTAAGGAAAGTTCCGTTCGCCGCCTCTGAATCTCTCCTCCCTGTATGTGGACTTCCCGGGCGATTTCATGACCGTTTACGTAGATTACATAATTTTCGCCCAGCCCTGGAAAAAAAAGAGCCGGCGAAACCAGTTGATGCAATTCATCGGGAGAAAGTCGAAATGGAATAAAAAAAGTAAAGTCTACAAGCTCCCCTGGCTCATCCGCCGGGAAATAAGAAAGAGGTGCGATGGGAAAAGCGGAAAAGATTCGGCCATGGAAGTTCGCTGCTAGATTGCGGAGATTGGCGTCTGCAAAGCCGGGCTGAACGTATACAGGACTGGAATGCAGATCAATTCGATGATTATCAACTGCTGGCCGACAGTAAGATGTGCTGAGGAGCACCGATAGGACAAATATGAGCGCCCTCGGGGCCCTGGACATGGATCAATCTCCTGCCTGTCCTTCCAGGGCGGTGGCCTCTTCAATTTTTGCGCGAATCATATCGGAAATCTGGTCAACGCCTAGATCCTTGTAGGCCTCCGGACTGATGGGATCATGAACGGTAACCCGGATATGGCCGCGATTCAATCTCTGTAGTCGTTTACCTCTCTGCGGAGGCATGATCTCATGAGCTCCCCAGATCGTAACTGGCTGAAGAGTTACATTTGCCTTTTTCGCAAGGATAAATCCGCCTTTTTTGAATTTCAGCAGTTTACCCTCTGGAGTACCTCGTGTACCTTCAGGGAAAATAATAACGCTTTTACCCTGGCGAATCTGATCCGCTGCATTGAACATGGACTGTAGAGCTTTCTTTCGATCGTCGCGCTCTACGGGAATGTATCCCCCGGCTTTCATAGCCCAGCCTACAATCGGAATCTTGAACAAGGAAGCTTTGGCCATCCATCGGAATTGAACAGCAACATCCAGGATGTGATAAAAAACTCCAATGTCGAACATACTCTGGTGGTTGCTCAGGAAGATTACCGGTCCATCTCTGTAGATCTTTTCCTTATCAAACACTGTTACTCGAGAAAAGGAGAGCTTTAGCAGGGTGCGTCCCCACATGGTGGCAAACCAGTGAATGATATGAGATGCGCGAAACAGAACAAAGGGCATTACCAGAATGCCATAGAAGAGGGTTACCAGGACAACTCCCACCCAGACGAAAAGTGAAAAGAAGAGCCCGCCTTTTTTAACTCTAGCCACGCCATACGGTGGGTAGGCACATCGGCACTGTCAAGCTCAATGTCCCCATTGACATGTAATGCATAAAGCTTTCGTACAGAATTAATGGTTCCAGATTACCTTCAATGCACCCGTAGGACAGTTCTCCACGCAGATTCCGCAACCGGTGCAATCCAATATCTCAGGTAACCCGCTTGCATCATGCCGGATAGCACCTTCCACAGGGCATTGCTCCAGGCATTCCTTGCATTTCTTCTGTCCTTTTTTACGATGAGTGTTCAGACAGGCATCTTCGTTCAGTTCAGCAATTCCAAATCCGGGAAGCACACCATCCTCCAGAGGTAAAAGAGCTTCCTCCTCGCAGGACTCGATGCAGGGATAGTCCTCGCAAAGATGACAGGCAATATGATTCGGATCCAGCACCGGGCCATAAATATGCGGTAGATTGAATATCGCTCCATGGGGGCAGGCCACTATGCAATCGCCGCAGGAGGTGCAGGCACTGCGAAAGGCTTCCGGATTCGGGAGGGCTCCCGGAGGTCTGGGCAGTCCTCTGTTCTTCTGGAAAGCCTGAGGTTCCTCGGGAGCACTTTTCTCCGCGGAAATGCCGAATCCCCAGGCAGGACTGAGAAGGTTGGACATAGCCTGCAAATTTTTATCCAGCCATTGACCTGGAGGCGTACGATAGGCCTTGCGCGTCAGATCCTTCATTCCCCGACTGAAAAAGTCCTTTCGGTCCATACTCTGATGACGATGAATATATCAATCGTGCAGGCAATTCAAAAACAGGCCCCCATGAATTCCCAGGAGCGTTGCGACGCCTGCTCCGGAGATCATTTCAAATTTCTGTTCTCCAAGGCATCGGCTGCAGGGAAAGAATTTGGAATCTATGAATGCAAATCCTGCGGCGTCGTTCAGACACTTCCCAGGCCCACCGATGCAGAACTGGAGGAGTGCTACGGATCCCATTATTTTGAGAACCGAACGGATCGCGGGTACGATAATTACTTCTCGGAAGCAATGCGAAAGCAGCTGGAGAAGGTATGGTCATTGAATCTGGATGATGTGGGCTTTTTTGAATTCGAACGAAGTCTGGACCGACAGAAGATGCGAGCACTGGATGTAGGCTGTGCTGCTGGCTATTTCGTAGATTACATGCGCAACCGGGGCTGGCAGGCAGAAGGAATAGAACTCAGTGAGGCCGCCGCCAGGGCAGGAATGGAACAACTGGGACTTACGATTCATATTCAGGATTTTCTACGCTTCCAGCCATCCGAGCCCTATGATCTGATAACACTCTGGGCATCGATTGAACATTTACGAAGTCCTTCCGAAGCGCTGCGTAAGATCAGTGCCATGCTTCGCCCGGGTGGCCGATTGATTCTATCTACCTGTCGCTGGGGGATTCTGTCTAGATTCCAGGGGCCTTCCTGGAGATTTCTAAATGTACCGGAGCATCTGTTCTATTTTTCCCTTTCTACTCTGGAAAAGCTGGCCGCTCGATACGGACTAAAATCTGACGGTTACATAACCTACGGCTCTGGCTTCACATCCTATCCAGGAATGGGCCCGCTTTACAGGATGGCCAAAGCCCTGGCGGATCGAACCGTTAAGTCTATGAACCAGGGAGACATGATGGTTTATGCTTTCGAAAAAACCAATTTGCATAACCTCTAGTTCTACCAGTGAAAAAAGCTTTCTTCCCAGATTCTAACAGGGAAGCTGGAGAAGAATGGAAACCTACAAAGAGCTACTGGAAGGAAACCTGCGATGGCTGGGTGATGTAAAGAAGGCAGATCCATCCTTTTTTGAGAAACTGGCAGAGGGCCAGAGCCCTAGATTTCTCTGGATTGGTTGCTCGGACAGTAGAGTGCCGGCCACAGAGATCACCGGTTCCATGCCAGGTTCCATCTTCGTTCATCGAAACATTGCCAATCTGGTAATCCATTCCGATGTGAATCTACTGAGCGTGATATATTATGCCGTGGAGTATCTCAAGGTTCGCCACATCATAGTGTGCGGTCATTCATCCTGTGGTGGTATTCAGGCTGCCATGTCCGAAGAGAGCTTTGGATTTCTGGATAACTGGCTGAACCACATCAAGGATGTGTATCGTTATCATGAAGATGAGTTGAGCAAGATACCGGATCCAGTACAGAGAAGCGATGCCATGGCCATGGTAAATGTTCGTCAGCAAGTATACAATCTTTCCAAGGTTTCCTTTATTCGGCAGAAGTGGGAAACCGGCGAATTCCCTGCTCTACATGGCTGGTTTTATCAAATTCGCGACGGAATGCTAAAGGATTTAAACGTTACTGTAAACTCCGTCCATAAAAGCGAAGAGCTATCCCTGATCGAGTGATTCTTCAAGGCACCATCGTAAACACCCTGGCAGTGCTTCTGGGGGCTTCCCTGGGCGCACTGCTTGCCAAGCGTCTACCGGAACGAATCAGCGCTACTCTGTTTGTTGGGATTGGCCTGTTTACTTTTTTTCTGGGCATCAAACTCTCCCTGGAAACGGAAAATCCTTTGATTGCTCTTCTATCCCTGTTGCTGGGTGGCGCTCTCGGGTCTGCGCTTGCGCTGGATGAAAGGTTACGAGGTTTTATTGGCAAGCTCTCATGGACCTCGGCCGGGAATGCCAGTGAGACTCTGGAAGCCGTTTTCGAAGACAACTCCAGGGAAGCAGATGCGAAAGTTAAGGAAAACCAGGCTGCCCGGAGCAGTGACTACCAGGCAGACAGACCTGATTCGCAGAGTCGGCATCCCATGCATGGAGTATTGAATGCTTTCTTGCTTTTTTGTGTTGGCAGCATGACGGTTCTGGGCTGTCTGCAAGAGGGCATGGGACGGGGCTCCGAACTATTGCTGGCGAAAGCGGTGCTGGATGGTATTTCTTCGCTGGCTCTGGCCTCTGCTTTTGGTGGAATCATTGCCCTGGTGGCCATTCCACTGTTTCTGTTTCAAAGCTCCTTGACTCTGGCTGCCGTCTATATTGCTCCCTATCTGGACGAGAGTTCCCTGGCCAATTTGAACGGTGTTGGCGGATTACTGCTGCTGGGTCTCTCTCTGGAGATACTGGAGCTTAAAAGCATTCGAGTGCTCAATCTTCTGCCGGCCCTGATTCTGGCTCCTGTTCTCACCATCCTGCAGACTTTCGCTTTGGGCTTTCTATAACATCCGCTGCCGGACCGCGAGATGGACAGAAATGAATCCAGAATCTCAGAATCCGATTGTGATCGAATCAAGGATGAATCGGTGAGCTTCAATGCGATTGTATCAGGACGAATTACTGATTGACATCGCACCGGTCGGCTGCTGGATGCCGCCGATATGACCATTGCATTGATTATTCCCGGACTGATCTTTCTTCTGGCAGGTGCGGAAGCCCTGGTAAGAGGGGCATCCGGCATTGCACGACGTTTCAACGTTTCTGAACTGGTCATCGGCCTGACCATTGTAGCTTTTGGAACCAGTTCCCCGGAGCTCATAGTAAACATTGTTTCTGCTCTGGAAGGACGTACGGCCCTGGCTGCCGGAAATATCCTGGGATCCAACATATTCAACCTTTTGCTTATTCTGGGCATGGCCGCAATGATTCATCCGCTACAGGTGCATGCGAATACCGTTATGAAGGAGTTGCCTTTCGCATTGCTGGCCGGCCTGATGATTCTGGCAGCCTCCCTGAACCTTTCAGATGGGTCCTTGTTCTCTCCCATAACTCGATCGGAAGGAATCTTCCTTCTGGGCTTCTTCGCCATTTTTCTTTATTACAGCTATGAGACCGCTCACGTGGAACCTGCACTCATTGCAGAATCCGGGAACCCATCTGCGGACAATGCAGCCTCCGGCGGCGCAACCTCGGAGACAGAGGAAAAGATCAGCCCTTTATGGTTATCAATCTTGCTGAGCGTACTGGGTCTTACCGGGCTGGCGCTGGGTGGCTCCTGGATTGTAGAAGGGGCGGTGGCTCTGGCTCGCACGTTTGAGCTTTCGGAAGGTCTCATCGGATTGACGATTGTGGCCGCCGGAACTTCACTTCCTGAACTGGCCACCAGTGCTGTTGCTGCCTATCGCGGAAAATCCGACCTGGCTGTAGGAAACGTGGTGGGATCCAATATATTCAACGGATTCTTTATTCTGGGAATTACGGCCTGTATCGCAGATATTCCTATGGGCCAATCTCAGCTCGAAGACGCTACTGTGAACGCAGGGAGCCATCTGGTGCTGCTGGTTCTTCTGCTACTCGGAAAAAGATGGCGATTGAACCGCTTCCATGGAGCTTTCCTGCTGGCTGGCTTTGTAACGTATATGGGTTATCTGGTAATGCGTGGATAGCTCCCCGGCACCATCCCAAACTCTGGTAAAAGTAATAGAGCTGAACTTGCCACGAAATACCGGGTCCAGATAATGACTTATGGCGTATGCATGGATACAGAAATCAGCTGGTAATCTGGACAAGCTGAAGCTTCGCGAGATTCCTCTTCCCGATCCTGAAGCCGGTCAGGCGCGAGTCAAGGTAGACTACTGCGGCCTGAATCTGGCAGATGTATTCGCAGTGCTGGGTATGTACAGCGCCACTCCAAAGGGAAGCTTTACACCGGGCCTGGAGTACTCGGGCACTATTGAGTCATTGCCTGGAGGAAGTCGCACCGGATTCAAGAAAGGTGATCGAGTCATGGGCCTTTCGCGCTTTGGCGGATACTCTTCGCATATTAATGCAGATGTAAGATATTTAAGAAAGGTGCCGACCAGATGGTCTCAGGCAGAAGCCGCAGCTTTTCCGGTCCAGGCCCTAACTGCGTTCTATGGTCTGGAGGACCAGGGAGTCATATCGCGGCTTGGAAAAGAAGGAACGGTCTTTATTCACTCCGGAGCTGGAGGAGTTGGTCTACATGCAATCCAGGTGTGCAATCATTATGGTGTCTTACCTATTGTTTCTGTGGGAAGCGATCGAAAGTTGGATTTCCTTTCTAAGGAAATCGGTCTGCCCCGGGACCAGGTAATCGTTAGAACCAAAAGCGGATTTGCACTGGAGCTGGATCATAAGCTCAAGAGATTCAATCGCACTGGCTTTGACCTGGTATTCGATGCAATAGGTGCCCCGTATTTTAAACCCCTGTACAAGCGTCTCAATCCGGCTGGTCGACTGGTTTATTACGGATCCGCAAATTTCATGCCTCAGGGGAACCGACCCAACTATGCCAGGCTTGCTCTGCAATATTTGAAACGGGATCGCATTGATCCTCTGGAGATGATCAGCTCCAACCGATCGGTCATGGGCTTCAATCTAATCTGGCTCTATTCCCAGGTGGACCGGCTCAAAACTCTGTACGATGATATGATGCAGATCAAGTGGAAAGCCCCTTACATTGACCAGATGTTCCCTTTTGAAAAGGCTCCGGAAGCCCTGGAATACTTCAAGCAGGGCCAGAATAGAGGCAAGGTACTGCTGGAACTTCCGTGAAAAGGCTTGCATTGATTGATTTTTCAGTCAACCTGCCTGAATGGATGCACCTGCTAATATTTTTCAAAAAGACTTACTGAAAGGAAAAGTGGCCATTGTTACCGGCGGCTCTTCCGGAATCGGAAACGGAATTGCCCGACGCCTGGCCATGGCTGGCGCAGATCTGGTCATTGCCTCCCGCAGAAAAGAAAGATGCGAAGAGGAAGCTCAGAAACTGGCTAAAGAATTTGGAATCAAGGCCATTGGCCTTCCCCTGAATGTTGCGGATTCATCGGACGTGAACCGGATGTTTGCAGAAGCCGCGGATCAGATGGGTAAGATCGATATTCTCATCAACAATGCGGCCGGAAATTTCTATTTTCCCGCTCACAAGCTAAGGGACAAACTCTGGCATGCTGTTATCGACATTGATCTGAATGGAACCTTTTACTGCTCCCGGGCTGCCCACAAATACATGAAGGACAATGGAGGAGTGATTATAAGCGTTTCCATGACACTTCATCATAACGGATGGGTGGGCATGGCTCCCGCTACGGCCGCCAAATCCGGAATTGATGCACTTACAAAAACCCTGGCTCTGGAATGGGCTCATAAAGGTATTCGAGTCAACGCCATAGCTCCTGGCCCCATTATCACGGAAGGGGTTTCCAAAGCATTTGAAATGGGCGGTAGCTTTGATAAATGGGAAGCCACCATACCTCTGGGACGATCCGGCCATCCGGAGGAGATCGGAAACATGGCTGTGTTTATGGCCTCGGATGCTGGAAAATGGATTACCGGATCCATCTATATTATGGATGGCGGAGAAAGCCTTAGCCCTCACCGCGGAGCTGTAGATCCTCTGAAAATCGATGAGCTATTAAAGCAAAGGGTTAAGAAAGGAAAGGAATAATCCAGTGGCAGAGCCGCGAAGCCGGGATGCGAAAGTCGCATTGCGCTGATCCGGGCCATTTAGTGCGCGCTGGCGCTAAGGTCTTCTAGTAATCATCGTCAGCCTGTTCAGACTCCGGTTCGCCTGCGTCCAGATCCGGCGGAACCGGTGCATCGGCCACGGATTCAGGAAGAGTAGCAGATGCCGCATCATCCCCGGAGGCCACGGCATCCAGATCGGGAAGGCTTTCCACGGAATACTCCTCGCTAGTGTCACTGGAGCTCGCCGCATCCGCGTACGCTGACTCCGAAGGCGAAGAAACATCTGGCAGGGGAATTTCCATTTGCGGCACTGAAGCCGCAGCCGGACGGGCCGGCCTGTTCATTTCCTGATCGGCCATCCCGGCTTGCTGCCTTGCAAGAGTGATCTGGTTCAATTTGATCTGGGCGAGGCGACGAAGTTCCGTCATATCATTCTGGTAATACTGCAGCATGGGATCTTCAAACTTTCGATCCTCCATCTTTCGCACAGAATCTCGAACGAACCTTAAATCATCGTAACGGGCAATCTTCTTTTGTTTGATAAGCTTTCGAATTCGATCGAATTCGTATTTTCTAAGATGGATGCGAAGCAGAAAGTTTACGCCATACTTATTTACGGCTTTTCCCCAGGATCCGGACAGATCCATCTTTTCCAGATTACGGTACGCTTCTGAATCCACGGCCCGGTGGCTTTCCACTTCCGGGGCCACGAATGAGTCATCGTCGGTAACCAGAGGCGGAGCCGCAGCAGCACCTGGATCCTGGTTCAGTCCTGGAACCAGCTCCGCCAGGCGAGAGGATTTCCATTGATCGGAGAATTCACCCTGATGACTTTCAATTACCGAATCGTATTGCTGAAGCATCAGTGCAGCATTCAGCGTCTTTCCCAGGGGAGTGTTGTTGTATCTTTTTACATCGGTCATCATTTCTCGAATGATGAGTGTGGCCTGCTTTCGCCGATAGAACTGCGCCTCATAGGTTTGTTCCAGGAGGCGATAGGCGTAGTTTTTTACTTCGTCGATTATTCCAGGGTCCGCCACAACGTATCCATTTACACCGCTGATCATCAGGCGTTCATCTGCTTCAACAAAATGGATAGTAATTATATAGTGAGCATCGGAAAGTACGCGTAGATAGTACCGAATGGTATCCTGCTCCAGGGCATATTCTGCGGAGAGCCTTCGTACAAGATCATCCGAGGTGGGGATTCGCTCACCATCCTTGGAATTGTTGGCTTTTCGAATATGCTCAACAATATCTTGAAGGATCTCGCGTACGGTCAATGCAACATGCCTTTCTGCTTGAAAATGCCTGTAATGTTTGCCAGGTCTTCTTCAGTATCGACGCCCGGAAGGGAGCCGTCCACAAGAAAGACTCCCATGCTGTAATCGTTTTCCAGCACCCGAAGTTGTTCCAGAGATTCTGTATCCTCGAGCAAAGACTGAGGCAATGTATGAAATCTTAGAAGAAAATCCCGCTGATAGGCATAGATTCCGAGATGTAAATAAACCGTCTGTGCAGTCTTGTTTCTGGGAAAAGGTATGAGTGACCGGGAAAAATAAAGGGCTTTCTGTTTTCGAGTGAGAGCTACTTTCACCCGATTGGGCTGCAGAGGGTCCTCATTGGACTGGAAGGGCCGAGCCGCTGTTGCAACCTCCCATTCCGGATGCTCTTTTTTCAGTTGAACCACACCATTGATCAGCTCCGGCTCAATGCCTGGTTCGTCACCCTGAATGTTAACAAGTATGTCAAAATCCTTGTAGAAATCCGCTACCTCCGCCAGCCGATCGGTGCCACTCTTATGGGTATCCTGAGTCATGAGACATTCAGCTCCGAACTCCTGAACGGCATCTCTTACCCTTTCATCATCCGTGGCGATAACAAGACGATCCAGTGTCTTGCACTGTTTGGCCGCTTCATAGACGTAGCGAACCATGGGCCAATTTCCAATTTTTGCCAGGACCTTACCGGGAAAACGGGTACTACCGTAACGTGCAGGGATTACACCAAGAACAGAAGACATACGATCAGTGAGCGATGAGTGAAATTGCTGTCAAGCTGTAAGGGGGTCTGGCACTCCGGCAGCGGCAAATCCCTGAGCTCTTAGAAGGCAGCTATCGCATCGGCCACAGGGTTTTCCGGAACTGGAGGGTTGATAGCAACTGGATGTAAGAGAATAATCCACGCCCAGTTTTATCCCCATAGAAATAATCTCAGCCTTGGTCATGTTAATGAGGGGCGCCTCGATCTTGATTGGATGACCTTCATCTCCCGCTCTAGTTCCAATGTTAGCCATTTGCTGAAATGCCTCAATGAACTGCGGTCTGCAATCTGGATACCCGGAGTAGTCCACTGCGTTGGCACCAATGAAGATTGAATCCAGGTTCCTGCTTTCGCAATAGGAAAGTCCGAAACTGAGAAATAGAATGTTACGACCTGGAACGTAGGTTACAGGTATGCTGGAAGACATAGCGCTTTCGTCTCGGTCCTGAGGTATGTCGATGGATACATCGGTAAGAGCGCTCTGCTGAAAAATCTGTGTGTCCAGAGTCAGGATGGTATGCGGCACTCCAGCTTCGGCCGCAATCTTTCTGGCACTTTCCAGCTCTACACTGTGGCGTTGACCGTAATCAAAGGAGAGCGTATACACTGACAGATCCCGGGACAGTGCATAGTACAGCGTAGTAGCGGAATCCAGGCCCCCGCTGAGCAGGACCACACAGCCGCCTTTTTTCCTGGAGTCCTGGCCGGAGGATTGAAGGGACTCGGAGGATTGCAATCAGGCGCCCCCGGGCCCTCGGTAGATACACCGGGCCGTGCAGGTCTCATGCACTACTATTTCTACCAGATCCGCAAGATGGGGTTTGATTCGATTCCAGAGCCAGATGGAGATCTGTTCGCTGGTAGGATTCTCCAGTCCTTCAACATCATTCAGTAGATAGTGATCCAGGTGATTGTCAATGAGAGGCTTTACAATTTTACTGATATCACCGAAGTCAATGAGCCATCCGGTGTTCGGATCAACAGGTCCGCGCAGAACCAGCTCAAACCGAAATGAATGACCGTGCATTCTGCGACACTTATGACCCTCCGGAACGTTGGGAAGAAAATGGGCCGCTTCGAACCTGTACTTCTTTACTATTTCCACTTCCTGACTCATTCCTAAACCATGCGTGCATCCGGGCCCCAGATGTATTTATGTAACTGAAGCTGAAGCCTCATTGTCAGTTTTGAGTCCAGCATCCACTGCGCAAGCTTCTTCAGATCCAGCCCCGCCACAGGCGAAATCAGGATTTGAAATCGGTGGCTTAAATCAAAGCGCTGAACCCAGTCCAGAGCAGCCAGGAAGTCCGATTCGCCTGCCACCACAAATTTGATTTCATCGCTCTTCTTTAGATGGATAAAATTGGCCTCGAAATCATGCCCTGTTTCCCCGGATGATGGCAGCTTGATATCCATGACAACATGAACATAGGACGGTACATTTTCCAGACTACGATGTCCTCCGGTTTCCAGGAGTATCTTCTTTCCCATATTGTTCAGTCGGTCCATAAGCACCGAAAGCCTCTTGATCTGGAGCAGAGGCTCGCCGCCGGTAATCTGCACAAGTTCGATATGCTCGGGCACATCACTCAACAACTCCTGGAGGGACTGCCATTCTCCGCCGGTCCAGGAATCCGGCGTATCGCACCAGCTACAACGAATGTCACATACGGCCAGGCGAATAAAGTAGCAGGGCAGCCCTGAATGGGATCCCTCTCCCTGCAGGGTGCTGTATGTTTCAGAGATCTTGAGGAATTTTGGAGTGCTCAATTCGTCGATGGTTTCCCCGGAGCTTTCCCGAGAAAGCTCATCGGCCAGAGCAGTATCGGAAGGTTTTTTTGGTTCTATCATAAAAAATGCTTGTACCTGAAGGAATTTCCAGGATGGTGCGACTGGAATGTCATCCATCTGGCTCAAAAATACTACGGGCTCACGGGCAGGTCATACCGTCCGAGTGGAAATGGGAGAGGATCTGTTTGGTTTTCTCTTCTATGACGTCTATAGCGGAAGAAAGCACAATGTCCGAAAGCTGAAAACCCGAATTTTCTCGGACCCGGCTGCATTCATTCGCTCTCTTGATGTTGAACTCTACAATAAAGAAAACCGGGATTACGTTCCCATTGCCAGTGCCT
Source organism: Spirochaetaceae bacterium (assembly GCA_002729885.1). GTDB lineage: Bacteria > Spirochaetota > Leptospiria > Leptospirales > Leptonemataceae > UBA3465. The sequence continues at coordinate 373,928 of PBUB01000021.1, read as the reverse complement.
GAGTCTGGCTCACCGGTTGTGGATCCTGCATCCTGCGTTTTTCTCTCGCCTATTCTGACCACTGCCTTCTGAGCGTTCCGCTTACCCATGGTCTCTCAGTTCGTGATTAATGGATAGTCCCTTCTGTGTTTAGATTACTCTCCACCTACCACCGCAAAGATGCGAAACCCAATGGAAATTATCCTCCGAGTTTCCGTTAAAAATCACTGCCAGGATTTCTCAGTGCTTTCGATTCTGGCCTTCGCTCTACCTTCCCCGAACAATAACTCTACTTCCTGATCCTTTTTCAAATCAGCGGCCCGACGGATTACCTTTCCGTTCGAATCCCTCACCACCGAGAAACCGCGCTTAAGTGTTCCCAGGGGACTGAAGTTGTCCAATCGCTCCGAAAGTACAGAGTAGCGATTGGTTTGCCGATCCAGTTCCCTTTGGTATAACATGGGTAGATGCGAAAACTTTTCCAGGCTTCGGAGAGATTGAATATAGGTGCTCTGCATACTGGACTGTAACTCTCTCAGTTGCCACTGCAGGGTTTCTGCCGGATGTTTCAGAATGGCCATGGGATTTTCGTACACAGCCGATGTAGCCACTCGGATTACGCGATCCTTGACATTTCGCAGCCTTTGCGAAAGTGCATTGGCCATTCGGTAGTCCGCATCATCCAGCATCTGTTCCAGATCCTGACGCACCGGTACCACTTTTTCTGCGGCAGCGCTGGGCGTGGGAGCATAGGCATCGGCGGCCAGATCCGTGAGAGGAGAATCGATCTCATGCCCTACAGCAGATACTATGGGCACCCGGGAATCTGCATAGGCACGAACCACAGGCTCTTCGTTGAAGGCCATGAGATCCTCAAAAGAACCTCCTCCTCGGCCCGCGATGATTACATCCACTCCCAGTGAAGGATCGTTCAATGCCTGGATGGCAGAAACGATGCTGGAAACGGCTCCTTCTCCCTGCACAACACAGGGGGCCAGCAAGATGTTGATTTCAGGAAAGCGATACCTGGAAACTCGAATAATATCTTGAATAGCAGCCCCGGTAGATGCAGTGGCCACCCCGATGGTTAGAGGAAGGAAAGGCAGGGGTCGCTTCTTTTCTGGATTGAACAGTCCTTCCTGATGAAGCTTTTTCTTCAACTGCTCGATTCGCAGCCTTAGCTCCCCTTCTCCAGCAAGAGTTACTCGCTGTACATTGAATTGATAGTTTCCCCGGGGCTGATAAACGCTTACTCCGCCAAAAGCCATAATCTGCATACCTACCTGCAGTCTCAGACCCTTGAGCTTTTGGTTCGCGCCCTTGAAAAAAGTGCAGTTAACTGTAGATTTCTGATCCTTAAGAGAGAAATAGATATGGCCGCTATTGTGATAGGTTAGATTAAAGATCTCTCCTTCCAGCCAGATTCCCTGAATGGCCGATTCGCTCTGAAGTACATTGGAAATGGTCTGATTCAGCCGGCTTACGGACCATACATCCATGCCGCTATTTTGAACTGTGTCGATTCGCGCCAGATTATCCATCTTTTGCCTCTTCCAGACTGGCTGCCACTTCCTGCGCCGGATCCTTTCCCGCTTCCTCCAGCTTTCTCTCTTCGTCTTCCGTGGTATCCCAGATATGGTAAATCTTCCACAGGGTTACAAACAGTGCAACAAAGAGTGGCCCAAGAAAAATCCCGGAAATACCAAACTCCTTCAGTCCTCCGATGATAGAGAAAAACAAAAACATGGGATGAATACCCAGCCTTCGGTCCAGTATCTTGGGCTTGAGGATGTTTTCCAGAAGCAGAAACATTCCCAATCCGTAAAGCGCCAGAAATATTGCCAGGCCATAACTCTCTTCAATGAACGCCAGATAGAGAGCACCGGGCAGCCATACAGGAGATGTGCCCACCACCGGAATGATAGAAAAAACTACTGCGATGGAACCATAGAGCAATGCGTTGGGCACTCCACAGATTGCAAATCCTATCCCCAGTGCTACTCCCTGAAGAATAGAGACAAATACATTTCCTACCAGCACGGCAGAAATTGTAGCCTTCATGCGATCCACAAAGTTTCGCAGAAGCGATGGAGGAAATGGTAGAGCCGACTCCAGTCCGCGATAGAACAGAGGAGCGTCTTTGAAGAGAAAGAAGAGTAGTATGAAGCCAAAAACCAGATTAACAGCAAATCCCAGAGTGAAACTCATCCCTCCCAGAACAAAGGAGTAGGCCCCCCCCACCAGGTTTCCAATGCGATCCGGATCAAGATAAGAGCTGTATTGATCCAGCATCTGAATGTAGGTGGCCTCCAGTTCTACCCAGAAGAATGGATCATCGGTGATCCAGGATACCACTCCAGGAAAGCGATAGGCCAGCTCCAGAGCCCAGTCGGAGATAAGAAATGCTTTGATGCCGTTGAGTAAGTCGATGGCCTGAAGGATCAACAGTCTAGTAAGTATGGATACCGGCCCTACCAGAATGGCCATTACCACCAGTGTAGAAATGCTGGCTGCCAGGGTCCTTCGTTGACCCACTTTTTCCAGAAGCCAGTAGTGCGGTCGATGGAAGCCCGCATAAAATAGAAGTGCCAGAAAACCGGACCAGGCATAGGAGCGATAAACAATAAGCACCAGAAGAGCTGAACCTACAATGATGAGACCACCAAGGTAGGGCATGATCACCCGACGTGGAACGGTGCGAATCTGCCTTTCTTTTTCTGGATCTTGCATGGCTTCGGATAAGCTTTTACCTGAGCCGGCCAGGGCTGCAACTAAATCAGATTTTCGAAGTGATCAGTCGGCGCCGCTCTGTTTCAAATAGAGCTTAACCCGGGTCGGGCCGGCAACCTCGGCCATGGCCTGATCTGTTTGTTCTGAAGTCAGGGCTTCTTCGTGCTCCGGCCTGGGGCTTTCGCCAGAAACTTCCGGCCGGATAATGATGGTTAGTAAATTCTTGTACCCGGATTCCGCCATGTATAGCACTGCGTCCGGATTCTTTCTGCTTTGAATTATGGTCCATCCACTGGTTTCAATGGATTGACGGTAATAGTTGGCCACTGCGTTCAGGGAGTCTTCTGTTCGGAGACTGGCAGTGGTCTCGGGCCTGGTCCAGAAACTGCTCCCTTCAAAAGTAGAGGCGAATACAAGCTGCGCCCCGGGGTACTTGAATTCCGGCGGAATTTCCAGGGGAAAGCTCTCGCCACCTTCCACAATCCGCACATTCCCTGTGCGAATCTCATTGCTTTTTTTATCACATTGAATGAGCCCTGCCAGAGGCAGAATCAGAGCGAAGAGAAAAATGCATCTGAAGACGGAAGATACCGGGATTGCTTTTTTCTCAATTGATTTCATATCGATTCCGTTGCAAGACCGAGACCCAATAGAAATCTCCGGTCCGGCCATTCGGCCATTCGGCCTTGAAGCCATTATCGAATCAGCTTAACGATGAGATTCAACTTCTCCGAATAGCTGATTGTTTCGTATATCTTTTCCGGATCAATCAAAATGGTAGTAGGGCTGATCTTTTGCAGAACTATTTTCTTTCCGCTAATCTGTCCCAGCAGCAATTCCATATGATTCGGATCTTCGGTCTGTACTACCACGCATTCGTCCGTGATGGTAACCAGAGGCAGATTGTTGGACCAATCTTCTATGGAGAATAGCAGGTTCTGAGGAAGCTCGTTCTGCGAGGCCCGATTGAGAAAATCCAGGAAATCCTCTTTTTTGGCACGAAGCAAAAGCCCTTCCTGGAAAGACTCTCGGGTTATCTGGAACGTATAAACGTTATCGAAGCTCTTTAGCTCTGCAAACATTTTGAGCAAAGAAAGGCTTTCCAGGGTAATATGTTCTGGAATAGCAATCAAACTCAGGTCCGGGTTGATAATTACTCCGCCTGGATCATCCTCTTTCTTCAGTGGCTCGGCATTAAAGTAATGGCTACCCAGGGCCGAGATCTCAATCCAGCGGTCTGGATACTCAACTTTGATCAAGCCCAGCAGCTGCAAAAAGAAAAGCGCCGAGGTAAGTTCCTTGCGAAGCTCAGTCAGATCCTGCTGGAAATCTTTGATCTTGAATTTTTTGGACAGTACCAGCTTCTCTCGAATCAAGGAGGCCATTACCACTGTGTACATTACACGGTTTCGCCTTTTGATAAACTCAACGCATTCATCAAAGATTGGCTTTAGAAAGAACGGAACATACAGGGACTCGAATACATCTTCGTAGCGAACCACTCGGTTTCTGGATTGACCGATCTCCTGAATCACCTGCTTCATCAGCTCAAAAAGATCCTTCTTCAGAACCTCATCATAGTTGTTACGCAGCACTGCATCGTCCTTCTTAACTCGAACGATGTCCAGAAGTCTCATTACCGGAAGTAGCAATTCAATTTGATAGATCTGACTTTTTTCTAGAAATAGAGATATATCCGGGCGTAATAGTCGATTCTCGGTTTCTTTTAGATCAACCTGCTTGATCTTTCCAGATTTCGCAAGGTTCAGCCCCTTGCGGCTGATGTACACAATCATCTTCTTGATGTTGGTGTAAAAATCCAGATCATTGCTGACCACTTTTTCCTGGCGCTTTCGCGTTCCTTTCTTTGTTTCAGGAACCAGAGGATAATCCTGGAGATACTGGAACACTTCCAGGGGGCAAACCAGCAAACGAATGAATCGCTCATCAATATAATAGTCATCAATGAGAAGTCCGAGCTCATGCAGTGTTTCCACTACCTGTTCCCATTTACCCTTCTTCTCTGCTACGAACTCTCTGGCTCTGGAGATTTCCAGAATTCCGCCCTGCAGAAAGCACTCCAGAAGAACGCTTCTATCCAGCTCAGAAAGTTTTTCTATGATTGCATCCAGGTTTTCACGTTCGGCTGCTTTCGTAACCGATTGATTTCCCAGGACTTTTTTCCAGGTAGGAGACAGCGCCTCACGACTTTGCAGCACCTGCGGCAGAGAAGGCTTGAACTTAAGACCTTTCTCGTTGGTCTCCATCAATACCCGGTCGCCACTTTCTGGATAGAAATAGTAGCGGTCCAGGTTGTTCGTCAAACGCTCACGGTTCTTTCTCTGATACACCAGGAAATAGCGCTTCAGAACTCCCAGTTCCATCTCCGCGTTTACAGGAGGCATGGAAATCTTACGCGAGATTTCGCCAAGGGTAAGCACCTTGGTCTTGCTTTTTAGCAGTGATGTATAAATAGTAACCTGGGTTGCGCTGAGTTTTTCCAGCACACCTTTTAAGTAGAAATCATCCTGCATGGTCTGGATGATATTCTTGATGACCGTTTTTTTATCTTTACCCAGTTTGGGTACATTCCAGACTTGAGCAACTCGCTTCAGTGCGCCGAGCTCCATTCTGGACAATTCGGATTCTAATACGTTTTCTTCGGATGACATGAACCGTTCGGATCGGGAAAATCAAGTGGATCGGGGCAAGGTGTGGCCTGACGGTTTCTCTGTAAAACCATTTTCATTGCTTCCTATATATCTCTACGGAGGCCTGTTTGCCGCCAACGAAGCGATTCAGTTGCTCGGAGGACAGCCTGAAATGGTTTCCTTCCGTAATTGCACTCCTCTATTCCTGCTGGGGTGCAGCGTGATTGCTCTGTCTGTGGGAATCTGGTTCTGGCTTCATCCAGTGTTTTCCCGCTCCCGGAAAGGCAGCAGTCCGCAGAAGCGCTTCCTAATTCTGGCACTCATTTCTACTCTCCTGGTTTTTCACATTCGCTCTTTGCTATTCGAGCGGGTGCAGGTGGACGGCCGTAGCATGGAGCCAACCCTGCAAGACCAGGATTCCTTCTGGATTCGAAAAACCGGAGTTCTTGACCTTTCTGTTCCGTTCAATATTCGGCTGAGGCTAGCTTCTCTCTCTCTCCACCGAGGCCAGGTTGTGGTTTATCGATATCCCACAGACGGTCGATGCCACAGCCCACTCTGGATCAAGCGACTGGTGGGCCTGCCCGGGGACCGCTATGAGCTTAAAGACGGAAGGATTCTGATCAATGGCAGCCCGGAAAGTTACATCGCGGAAGGGCTCCCATCGGCATTCAACCCGCCTCCAACGTTTTCTCAGCCTGAAGGGTATCAACCTCCGCTGACACAGGTTAATCCCGCTGTAAGAAAATTGGGAGTGGAGGCCATCTACGCAGCCATGAACGGACTGCCATCCTCCGGAACAGTCCCGGAAGGAAGCGTTCTGGTACTGGGTGACAATCGCAGTCACTCCCGGGACTCCAGGATAGTGGGATTCATCCCTCTGAGCTACCTGGTAGGTTTCGCCGATGCATCGGTTTCTGAGTGAGCGAAACGGAATTTTTGTACCCAAAATTTCAGCCGATGCCAGCCTGGGTTCATGGAGCGGGCCCAGTTCAGGATTACCCTGTTTGCTGTAATGATCAGCCTGGCCCTGGGCATCGTACTGGGTCGGGTAGCTTTCCTGGTCTGGGAAGGTCGAGGCTGGCGCGAAAACGAATCCCTCCAAACGGTTCGCGGCCCCATACTGGATCGCCGGGGAATCACCCTGGCTCTTACCGAAGAAGCCAGCACCATTGGTATTGCACCCGAAGAGGTGGTGGATCCTGAATTTACAGCTACCCAGGTAGCTCGATTCATTGACATGGAAGAGGCCGAAATACTGCGCCGCTTCTATCTATACCGAGACCGAAAGTATTTTCTCCTGGAACGACAGGTAGATAACTTCGCCGCCGAGCGCTTGATGGAATTGCAGATTCCGGGAGTGCATCGAAACTTTGAGTACCGCAGAGTCTATCCTTCCGCAGACCTGGCAGCCAATCTTCTGGGATTTGTAGGACAGGATGCCTCCAGCGCTCTGGAAGGAATCGAACGGGATTACAACGATGTGCTTCTGGAATCCTACGGCGAACCCAGGGGTCCTTCGCTTTATCTTACCATAGATAGTTTGATTCAATTTCGCCTGGAAGAAGCCCTGAAAGAAGGCTTCGAACGATCGGATGCGAAGCGAGCCGTGGGACTCTTTATGCATATACCCACCGGGGAAATTCTGGCCATGGCCAACCTTCCGGACTTCGATCCTAACAGATACAATCGCTACTCTGCCAGCGAAAGAGGTAACTGGGCTATTCGACTGAATTACGAACCGGGCTCCACGGTTAAGGTGCTGATGACGGCAATCCTGCTAAGCAGCAAAAGCTACAACCCTGGCAAGAGGTACGTCTGCAACGGGAAGTACGATTTTGAAACAGGCAGCGTTCGTTGTTTGAGAGGCGGCCATACCTATGCTCATGGCTCTCTGACCCTGGAAGAGATCATCCGAGAATCCTGCAACGTCGGTATGATCAAAGCCATGGAAAGTGTGCCGAAAGAAGAGCTCTACAGAAAGATGAAAGCTCTGGGTCTCGGAAACAGAACCGGAATTCTACCGGAAGGTTCGGGCGAAACGGAAGGCTATTTACCGGCTCCTGAAAACTGGGTCAAGAGCACTCGTTTTTATTATCCCATTGGTCAGGGCTTCAGCGTAACGCCCATCCAATTGTTGAGGGCCGCCAGCGTAATCGGAAATGATGGAAGTCTTGTGCATCCGCGAATCGTAAAAAGAATTGTTACCGAGGATGGACGGTCAGTAGAAGAAAGCAAAACTGCCGTTGATATCACTCCTTTCCAGCCAGAGCAGCTGGCCAGAGTAAGACATATGATGCGCCTTGTGGTTAAGGCAGGCACCGGTCGGGCCGCCAACCTGAGCGAAATTGATATCATTGGTAAAACCGGAACCGGTCAGAAATCTTCAGCGTCCGGGTACACCAATCGATATGCCGTTTCTTTTCTGGGAATGTTTCCCGCTGACAATCCCGAATACATTGGCCTGATTCTTTACGACGATGTTTCTGGCCAGTGGGCTGGCGGATCGCTGGCAGCACCTGTCTTCAAGAAGTTCGTTGAAAGTATTCTACCGATCATTCGCGCACCCAGAAAAACCTACAGCGCACATCGATTCGAAACGAATCCAGGACATCCGGCCCCGGTGGCAGAGAATCGCCTGGCGGATTTTCGAGGAATGAGCGCCATACAGGCTCTGGAGTTGATTGGCAAGGAGTACAAAACGCCGGTACAGTTCAGCGGAAGTGGCACTGTATTCAAGCAGGAGCCGCCGCCGGGCACTCCCATGGAGCGAGTGAATAAGATTATTCTATATCTGGATTCACAGTCACTTTAAGACTTCCGCCGCTGGCCACGCCCTTCAGATAGGATTTCACCATGTCATCCAGCTCACCATTCATGATGGATTCAGGATCCGAAGTTTCGAAACCTGTGCGAAGATCCTTTACCATCTTATAGGGATGAAATACGTAGCTTCGGATTTGATTTCCCCAGGATACATCTCTCTTTTCACCGGCCCGGTTTTCTGCATCCTCTTCGCGTTTCTCTCTTTCCAGTTCATATAACCTGGAGCGAAGCATCTTCATTGCTTTGTCCCGGTTCTTATGCTGGGATCGCTCCTGCTGGCATTGCACAACAACACCGGTAGGAATATGTGTAATTCGAATGGCGGAGTCCGTCTTGTTAATATGCTGACCACCGGCGCCGCTGGCTCGATAGGTATCTACCCTGAGGTCCTTTTCTTCAATGTTTACTTCGATTTCATCATCGATTTCCGGGGCAACGTGGACAGATGCGAATGATGTATGTCTGCGCTTGTTGGAATCAAAGGGAGAAATGCGAACCAGGCGATGCACACCGTTCTCAGATTTCAGATAGCCAAAAGCCGATTCTCCTTTAACAAGAAGTGAAGCACTCTTTATGCCCGCTTCTTCTCCGTCCTGAAGATCCAGAGTTTCATAACCAAAGCCTTTTCGATCGAACCATCTAGTGTACATTCGCAGAAGCATTTGTGCCCAGTCCTGGCTCTCTGTGCCACCGGCACCTGAAGAAATCGTTACTATAGCATTTAGCTGATCATCTTTCCCCAGCAAAGCTTCTGCCAGCTGGACATCTTCGAAGCGCTCCTCCATGGCTGCGTACTCCCGGGAGAGCTGAGCCAGAGCCTGGTCTGTATCATCCAGTTCTTCAATTGTGAGCTCTACCAGGTCCGGAAAATCTTCCAGGTCTCGATTCAGATCCTTCCAGGGAATAAGCTTCTTTTCCAGCGCAGACTTTCTCTGAGACATTTCCCGGGCCTTATCCGGATCATCCCAGAAATCTGGCTGGGTCATTAGATCTTCCATATCCTGCATCTCTGCAAGCTGGCCTTCAATACCATTCTTCTGCCACCGGGACTGAAAGTCTTCTTTTAGATCCCGAGCGCTTTTCAGAAGTTCCTCCCGGTTCCGGAACTCATATATGTCTGTGCTGGTGGACATCTCTTCCAGGAAAGCAAGACGGCTCTTGAAAGCAAGACAGAATCATTCCAGAATTCTGGCTTCTGAGAGATGCGCTCGCTGGCTGATTGGCACCGGATCTGCTACAGGAACCGATGCTGCCGTAAATTCCAGGGGTATGCTACGGACCTGCTCCTGCTAGCATTTTGGTGCTGATGCCAAAGACAATCTAACCGTCCCGAGATCAATGCAACTAGAGTCCGTCGTCCGGGTAGTAAAAGGCGGGCTGAGGTTTCAGGCTTTGCTCCAGCTCATCCAGCAGATCCAGATCCTCTTTCTGAACGGTAGCTATAAAGAGATGCATTAGACCGGCCGTCTTCTCCCAGTGAATGAGCCTCACCAGCGGAACACCCTGCTCAATGGACTGACACCGGACGGCACCGGACATCGCATTGAAATCCGGAACATCGGGGCAGCCCGGAGGTCGCAGGAATTCTCCGGAAGCTATGGCTGTGGTGAGCCGAATGCTCCGAGAGAGAATCATCAGTCTCTGTTCTGGATCTCTGGCCTGGAGCAATTTTGCGTTCCCATAGGGCAGAATCTCATATCTAAGAGGTAGCGGAGTTTTGAACTGATAGTAGATGCGATAGAAAGAGAAACTCTCTCCCTTTTGTAGAATTGATTCTCCTGCCAGCAGCGGAAGACCCGGGAGAATAAACAGAAGAGCGTACAAGAAGAATCTGCATAGAGTTGCTCGACTCCTGGAATGCATCCAGGTTCGCCTTCGCACAGTCCTGTCGGAAAATTGCAACATGAAACCATTCAATATAGGATTTGATCGGTGCGAAGTGGCTTCGCGGATTCAAATTCAAACCAGAGATAGTACTCCTGCAAACTTCGGTTTTCCAGAGTCTGCTGAAATCTTTGATCCGTAGCCGGAATGCTCTTTTCGTCGAGCACCAGTCCCTGGAGAGTGCCCTTTACCAGATAGGCAGCGCCTGGAATCAGAAATCTCACTTTTTTCAGTTCATCCATTTCCCACCGATCCCGCCGGTACTGAAAACGAACTTCCTGACCTTCCATATCGTAGAATACAAGATGCAACGTATCTCGTCTGGAAAAGAACAGCTTGTACTCTCCGGGAGGCTGCTGGTTATTCTTGATATTCTCCACCAGCTCGCGAACCCTGAGATCCTGCTCGGTAATATCGCCGGTATACGGAGGAATTTCCCGGGCCAATCGAAGCTCCCATACCTCTGCCGGGGTCGCCCGTACAATTAGCAGGCCCTTATCTGTCTGCCTTTCGAAGCTAATGCCCAGCTCATAAAATAGATTGTAGCGAAAAGGAGCCAGCTCGCTGCCACTTCGAACCTGATCCAGAGCCAATTGATGATTCCAGTCCAGTTTGATGTAGAAGGTCACTCCATCCTTGCTACGAAACAGAAAGCGATCCTCAATGGACTGTCCCGTATCTACTGTGCGAATTCCCCGAAAGCGAAGATTCATGGTCACCGAGCGACCACTACCCATCAGCGCCCGGTATTCGGCCATACTCTGGGGAGTTCGGGCCTTTATGGCTCCAGGATATAAAGAGATCAGAAGCACAGCAAAGAGGACGCCGACAAAGCTACCATTGATGCTGCGATTGAACCGCTTTCGATCTTTGATTTGCCGAGGAGTCAGGGCCCGGTCCATAGCTACTCCGGCTTCTCTGTCTCTTTTTGCTCTTCCGATGCATCCGGAGAATCTTCGTCTCCATCCGCTTCTTTTTTGCCGTCCATGATATCCAGAGCTTCCTGGGCCGCCTTCTTCACAGAACGACTGGGCTCATGCTTCGCTTTGTATTCCAGCATTTCGCGAAACTCCTCAATCTTGAGCTGACCAATTTGCTTTACTGCTCTCAGTCGCACTGTTGCATCATCGTCCAGAGCAGCAGCCTTCAGTTCTGGCAAAATGGATTTATCATCCAGGCGAATCAAGGCCAGAATAGCCTGTTGTTTTAATGGGTTGTGGCGGGCGCGTTCACGACTGCTTCGCAGATCTCGGATTTCTTGAAGCACGCCCTTTAGAGGCTCCACAGAGTCCGGTGACTTGATTTTTCCCAGAGCGTTGGCCGCATAGGATCGAGAAACGATATCTTCATTCTTGTCTTTTAAGATGTCTGTTAGCCAGTCCTTTTTGGTGGCTATTTCTGCGTTACCATAATACAGAAGTATCGACCGCTGGATCTCCAGATTGGTATCATCCTTCGCATAGACTTCGGAAAGAAAATCCGCTGCTATCTTGCTTTCCAGTTCTGCCAGTGTGCGAATCATGCCTACAGTAACGTTGTCATTTTCCTTGAATTCTTCTTTCTTGAGGAGTTCAAAGATTCTGGCTTCTGCACTCTTGAGTTCAATCCGTGCTATCCCTCTTAAGGCTTCACGCATGACCGGACGGGTATCATCCTCCAGGGCCTTCAGAAATGTATCTCCGGAACCTTTATCTTTGATATCGGCCAGCAGTCGCACAGCCGCTTCTCGCACCAGAGGATCCATATCGTTCAGTGCAAGCTTTCGCAGTGTATCCAGAAAGAATTGCTGCTCGGATTCCTTTTCCAGTCTCTCTACATGATGTATTGCCTGCCGACGCTCTGTTGAAGGGGCAAACAGCATCTGCTGTTTCAGCAGATCCAGTTCTTCCTGACGTTTCGCCGCCTTATCCGGATCCTCTTTCTTCTCTGATTCAGTAGTGGATTCTTTGCCGGAATTATCCTTGCCTGGTTTTTCTTTTTGGCTTTCTTCTTTCGCCGGAGCATCATCCGGTTTCGTCGCTGGCTTTTGCTCTGAAAGAAGCGAACTGGATAACGGATGAAGGAACAATCCAGAAGCCAGGCATATCGCAGAGAACCGATATCTCCACCCGGAGCTCAATCCATAGCTAAATGGGGAGGTAGATTTCCGGGAACCTCTGAATGAAGATTGGAACCGGCTACTCCCCTTCTTTGAGGGTGCGGTTTTCTTCTTCCAGAGCCGTAATGCGAGACTCCAGCTGAGCGATGAGTCGCTGATTTTCCACCTGCTGCTGGTATTTTTCGATGAGCTCTTTAATATCTCTCTGGAGCTCTTCCATGTTCCAGGGCTTTTCCACATAACGGTTCAGACCTCCCCGATTTATGGCATGGATGGCATTGTCCAGTCCGGCCTGGCCGGTGAGCAGGATCTTGATTGTATCCGGGAATTCCCTGTGGATTTTCTCAAGAAACTGGTCTCCCTTCATTCCCGGCATTACTTGATCGGTTATTATCACCTCGACCAATCCGCCGGATTCTTTAATATCTTCGATAAGTTCCAGGGCCTCTTCTGCACTGGCCGCAACCTCGATTTCATGACTTTGCTCGAAATATTGCCTCAGCTGCTCTCGCAGGGTCTCCAGAACGGAGATTTCGTCGTCAACACAGACTATGTAGCCTTTATTCATGAAATGGTCCCCCAGATCCGGACTGTAGATGGGCCGGGGGTCCACGCAAGAAAAGAATTCTCGAAAGGATCAAGAAAAGAACAGATAAAGGTAATAGAATGGAAAAGAAATACCTGAAGACAGAACAGATAGTGCCCGGCAAAGGCATGAGCTACACAATGTATGAAATCCAGGGAGAGGATGAGATCCTGAGAATGCTCACTGCTATTCCTGATACCGGGGAAGTTTCCACTTATCCCAAACCGCCGGTAAAAAAGCTCTTCGCACCGGAAAGATGCGCGGCATCCTCTGAAGCGGAGTTCGAAGAATTCTGGAATCAGGGGGCCAATTGAAGGAAGGATGTGTGCCCAGGGGCGGGATCGAACCACCGACACGTGGATTTTCAGTCCACTGCTCTACCGACTGAGCTACCTGGGCAACAGGGTCAGATCGCTCCAGTAACGGAGCCTGTCAATTCACTTCCAGGTTTTCTGGTAGCTTTCTTCGGAGAATCCAACGGTGGCCTTCTTACCGTCAGTTAATACCGGGCGTTTAATGAGTTTACCGTTGGATGATAGCATTTTGAAAATGTCCGCATCCTTCAACGAGGGCAGTTTATCCTTGATACCCAGCTCCCGATACTGCTGACCGCTCGTGTTAAACATCTTCTTCGCGGGTACATCGGCGGACTGCGATACCTGTTTCAACGTACTCTGGCTGGGTGGATTCTCGGTGATGTCCACAAAATCATATTTGATTCCCCTGTCCGAAAGGTACTTCTCTGCTTTACGCGATGTGGAGCATTTCTTGTATCCGTAGAACTTCATGCCGGGAAAAGTCCTTTGCAGCGCCTGGCAATCAACCTTTTTTGAATACATGGCACTACTGGAATCCAATCCCATGAAACCGGGCACACCGGCCCCTTCCTTCGAACTGAAGGATGCCGATGGTCAAATGGTGAATTCTACGGATCTATTAAAAAACCCGCATATACTGGTCGTATTTACATGCAATCATTGTCCCTATGCTATCGCAGCCTGGCCTCTGCTCAAAGATCTGCAATCTCGCTACGGCAACCAGGGCCTGCAAATTGTAGCCATCAATCCCAACAGCAACCCTGATTATCCGGAAGATGGATTTGATCGGATGAAGCCTTTCGCCCTGGAACACGGAATAGAATTCCCATATTTATTCGATGAAGACCAGTCTGTGGCCAGGGCGTACGGTGCCGTCTGCACACCGGATCCATTCCTGTTTCATAATGGGAAGCTATCTTACCATGGTCGCATCAACGATAATTGGAAGGATCCAGAAGCTGTGAAAGAAAACAGCCTGGAGCTTGCACTGCTTCGCGATATGGGAGAGAGTCAGGGACCGGAAAGGGACTTTCCCAGCATGGGTTGTTCCATTAAATGGAATCGCTAATTCCTGCGCCATCCATAGTCCTGCGCCATCCATAGTCCTGCGCCATCCATAGTCCCGCGCTCTGGGCACAGATTGCGAAAACGGACTCTGGATGGCAACACCGGCATCCGGCCACGGAGCCGTGCAAATCTGGATATCACTCCAGGATTTCAAACGTAATAGTATCTGCGCTCCAGCCTTCCTCTTCTTTTAGAACGGTGACGATGCCGGAGTAGGTCTCCGGCTGATGCCCGCGAGTACTGACTTCAACGAATCCATCCTGCATTTTGTCCGTGGCCTTGAATGGATCCACCGGTTCAGTGGTGACGAAGGCCTGAATTGTTTCCGTGCCCGCTGGTGGAACCAGTTTCCATTCAAATGGATCTTCTTTTGCGGGAAAGGAGTACTTCTGATTCACATTCAAAGCTTTGATTCCGCTAAATCGATTGGGATAGATCATAGTCATAACCCCGTCTGAATCAATAGCGTACAGCTGAAGATAAACCTGGCCAGGGGCGGAATTACTGTGCCTCTTGATTTCGAAGCCTACCTCTACTCGCTCCCCCAGACGGTATCGATGGTCCTCGCGATCGAGCTGTAGCAAAATAGAATATGGACTTCCTGGATTCTCCAGACTCTGATAGATGGCAAGTTGACGCGATAGACTTTCGCCAAAGCGATGCAGGATTTCTTCTTCTGTGCCAATAGCAATACCGGAGCCAATCAATCGACCGGTTTCAGCTACCACCAGGCGATACGAAGCTTTCCCCTGACCGTTCAATGCATCGGACCATTCAGCCAGCACCAGGTACCTGGCCCCCACAAGCCTTCCAATCCTGGCAGCGCTACTGCTGTCCACCAGACCCGACTGACCAATCACCAGCTGATCCTGGATACTTTCCAGATCCAGACGTTCAATGATCTGAAATTGGTTCTTGCTCTGCAATCGCGCCATCAGACGGGAAGAAAGACTTATCCCTTTTTCGGAGGATTGCAGCGTGCGAAATGGCAGCACCGCCACAGCTCCACGTCTGGATTGGATTATTTCATCCAGACCATTCTTTCTGTCGTCGGCATTAGTAGTGTTGTTGGCTTCAATACCATCTGCTGTGTCGGTGGCATCGTTTCTATCTCGATCATTTGCCGAATCTGCGGACTCGGTACTTTCCCCTGTGGGCCGCTCAGTATGATTCGTATTCGAAGGCTTAGCGGGCCTTGTATAGGGCACCGTGCAGGCAACCAGAAGCAGGCAAATCGAACAGACGCTGCAACTCCATCTGTAAGCTGCCCGAAGCATGGGCACGAACGGTAGAGCTGGCCCCCTGGTCCGATCGAACTGGAGGCGCCGATCGGTGCGAGCGAGCATATCAATTTGAGAGCCCGGATGGTTCATACTCAGTAATCTCTGGAATCCATCAGCACCGATGTATTATCATTTACCTGATATTGCAGCAGAGTGTATAGCCTGGTGCGAATCGGAGAAAAATCCTTCCAGAGCTTCTTTTCTTTGTAGTGCATTGTATTGCAGCGAAAGGAAAATAGATAGGTCTGCCGGGAATCCTCACCGACCAGAACGATTCCATAGTCGTAGACCGGAAGACATCGGGCTTTGTATTCGGGCGTGTATCCTTCCTCTTCAGCAAGTAGACTTTTAATATCCGCTGCCAGCCGATCATCAAAGACCCTTCGCTTGCTTAAATAGTTCTCATAGGGATCTTCCAGCTGCAGAGTTTCGGGATAGTTATACACATAGATGCCCGGCTTTTCCACCACTTCCACTCCCCGCTCACCGTTGTCGTCAGGAAGTCCATTACCGTTTTTCGCTGAATCCTCTCCAGAATTCATGCTGGAGTTGTCCGCGGATTCGGCGGATGGGCCGGTGGAACGAGAAGTGTCACCGGAGGCTTCTGCACTGGATTCCACCGAGGTATTGGTATTATCTCTGGGATCGGAACTCTGGCACATAGCCATCGCTGAGAGCGCGAGAAGGATAATCCATGGGTAAAATTTAGATCTGTACGATTGCATCCTGAACCTGCTTGAAAGTTAGATGGTTTCCCAGCCCAAGTAGTTCACGGATGCCTCGAATTTCAAGATGAATTGGGCATCCGGGGGGATCCATTGTGGTGATCCGGTTCTATGGTAAAGATGGATATGATTAGAAGAAAAGAATTCGAAAACGAAAAAAGGGGGCCGAAGCCCCCTTCCAGCTGGTGAATGGCCAGCTCAAGACCATATGCCAGACCGTAATCTAGAACATATGGTTGAACCCAAAGTTAAAGTTGGATTCATACTGTGACCTACCGTAGGAGATATTGATCACTACGTTTTCCTGCCATAGCAATCGCACACCACCGCCGTAAGCCCGGTGCAAACCTTTCAGGGTCATTTCACGATTCGTAGGTGCTACCCGACCCAGGTCGTAATATCCCAGAAAGATGAAGTCAATACCGCCCAGAGCATCCACACTGAATGTGGTAAGGCGCATCTCAAAGTTGGCCATACCCATTACCCGGTCTACAAACTGGTTCGCTGGATAGCCTCTGAGGCCCCCATTTCCACCAAGACCTTCAGCGTTTTCGCGAGAGGTATAGATTCGACCCATCTCGTAAAAAGGAACGTCCCCCGTGGTCTTCTGCCCCAGGATGCGGTATGCGAAAACCAGCTCACGATCCTGTGGATTGAAAAATCCTGGAAGCACCTCAATGTACTGTCTCCAGGCCGCAGTGTATCGCATGAAGGAATAGTTACTACCAGTTCCCTTTCCCACACCTTCGATGTGGATATCTGCAAAGATACCTGCATTGGGGTTGATTTCCCTTTTTCTGGGACGGGAATCATAAATCAAGGCTCCGCGAAGCCCGTTTACGAATTTGTTGTCTTCTGTGGCATCGTAGCCCAGGGGCTGCTCGATATCGATCAGTGTTCTGGAGTTGGGTAGTTTATCTCCACCTTCGAAATCTCCAGCATAGGACTGAATCTTGTAGCTCTGACCACGGAGACCCACGAACCATTTGAAGTTTGTATCGCCCATCCACTGCTCTGTGGACATCATCAGGAATGGTCGGATTCGGTCGTAATAGAAGTATTTTCCCTGGGTTTGCTTCAGTAGCTTTCTACCGGGATTCAGGAAGTCGCCCGCTCCAGGACCTAGAAGAGCCCGGGTATTCAGGCTATATACAGAATCACTGTATTCTTCGAAAGTATAGAGATCGCGCAGAGGCTGACCGGTGGTGGGATCCAGTCGGACGTTTTCGTTGATCGGGATCTCACCGTTTTTGATCTTCTTCTGTCGCTGGATGTCCTGATAGTTTCCGGTTCCGTACCATTGAGCATTCAGAGTTCGCTCCACTCCAATTCGAGTAATAATTCGAAAGGATGAATCCAGAAAATCAACTGCATCAATGGAAAGCTCGTGGAATTCATAACCTCGTGTAGTTGCGTAGTACTGTCCGTAGAGCTGATACTTATAGGGCTCGGCCTTAGCATCTTTATACGTGCCATACACTCGCAGACCATACCCGAATCCGTCATCGGAGCTGGCACTTACGAGAGGTAGAGGCTGAATCGCCCATCCAGTGGGATCGCTTTCCGCAACTGCCGGCGCCGTTAGAGCAATTGAAAGCAGGACTGTTATAATCTTTAGATTTCGCATCTTTTTCATTCTTTTTTACCCTTCCCTCAGTACTGCCGATCCATGGAGAAGCTGTACTCCACGTCGTAAGTGGGATTCCCGCTGCTGGCCCGCAGAAAGCGAATGACCACCGTTCCCTCCACAGTCTTCTCAGTTTGCTGAGCTCGAAAACTCACCATCTGGATTTGCGCAGAAGAATTCGCAGCAGTGGTGCTTGTTGCAGCCGTCAGCGTAAGAACGCGACTCACACCATTCCCTGTTTCATAACCGCCAGATAAATCTCCACTCACCGCTATATCAAAGGTGTTCAGCGAAGAATTATCTGGATGCGGAACTAGCAGGCTCACTGCTCCAGCCGGTGGATTACCGGAAGGTAAATACAGATTGATGTTCGTCGATTGTCCGGAAAGATATGTGTTTTCCAGAGTCGTTTGAGTGAAGCATACAGTGGCAGTGGTCCCTGCATCCCCCGCATTACAGCTATTCTGGCTCGTCTTGCCGACCCAGAAAATGCCGTTGGCCACATTTACATCCAGAAGATTCAAAAGCTCTTGATCATCGGATGGCTCTTCGTCACCGGACTTGCAGTAAGTCGCCGAACAGATGGCCAGAATGGCAACCACCGCAAGGAATCTATGTTTTCGCATGAAGCGGAATCTATTTATATCACCCTTTCGGTCAAATAGATTCCTTGAGCTGGCTTTCTTTTCATCCAGTTCTATGCCATTTGCCGGCACTGCCGGTTATTTCTAACCAGCGCAAAACTTGAATATACAGAAAACTGCCCTGGCAAAGCATTTAGACCATGATGCCAACCAATACCATCCAGTAGACGGTTTCGCCCCAATGCCAGGCCCTCGCCGGATCTGAGGACCAGAATCCACGGGGTTTACCCGGAATTCTTGAATATTCAGGGGGTGCATAAATATTGTTCGCGGATTATACTTAGGCCATCTTTACAGGGTCTGCTCACATTTATTGTGCAGATTGTTGGAAGGGGCTGTTGCCGGACCTGCAGATGACCAAGGGAAAAGGCCCGGAACCCGGTGGCCGAGATCCCCGGCATGGGATTCAGACGAAAATTGAGGTCTATTCCGCCCGAAAAATTCAGAATCCAACATTAAATCCAGTAACAGGGGTTTTTTTTATCTCCTGGAGCCCTGGCTGGTACGCAGCCTGCATTAATATAGACGGATTCTTTTAAGGGGGAGATTAAAAGGTATCCGTTCACTCATTACTCGCATCAGGCGAGTATCCGCGCCGATGAAAAGTCGGCGACAGATCGGGAAAGAGTGTGTTCAGATGCAGCCCGGCCCTTCACATGAGGAGGCCGGGTTTTTTCTTTTTCCAGCATTTTTTGTATGAATTGCCGGTATTCTTTCATTTGATTGCCTGGCATTATGGGCTTTCAGCTTAAAGGTCAGACCATCGCCCGCTCCATGCTGGAGCATTATCTCAGTAAACCGGCTCCTCCGCTTCTTATTCTACACGGACCCGCCGGCGTCGGTAAATTCAGTTCAGCGGAATGGTTCATTCAGTGCTCTCTGTGCGAAATCGGCACTGGTTGCGGTCAATGTCCTTCCTGCAGACTCTTCGCACGTCAGGAACACCCGGATTATATACTTTTTCCGGAAGAACGGGTATTGATCGGCGATGAAAAGCAGCCAGCACCATTTACGGTTCGGTGGCTGATTCGCACTCGATTGATGTATCCGCCCTTTAAGGCAGAGAGGCGCTTCATCTTAATCCCCAGGGCAGATCTTATACAGAACGAGGCAGAAACAGCATTGCTGAAGACCCTTGAAGAGCCGCCGGATCATACACGCTTCATCTTGATGGTGGAGGATCTGGAGCTTCTGAAGGAAACCATCATCAGTCGAGGAGTATGCATACCATTTCATCTCATTCCTTCAGCTACCATGTCCGAGATCACCGGACAGTCGGATCCCTATATTTTGGATCTTATGGGAGGCAGCCTGGAACTATCCAGCCTGATCCTGGATGAAAGTTTTATAAAGCTCAAAGAAAAGATAGAGGATGGGCTGGGTCATCCCATGGGACTGCATGAACTGGAAATCTACGTTTCTCTCGAAAAAAATTTCCAGACCTGGAAGACCCACCTGGATCGCAGCTACGAAGAGGTGCTGGATCTAATCGGCTTGATGATCCTGAAATCCAGCGAACGATTGCCAGATTTTCCGGCCATTGCAGATGCAGTGTTTGATTTAAAAGCCGGACTGCATAAGAGAATGGCCGGCATGACACACTATCATCTTTCACGCTTTTTCGCACGCCTGGCAAGAATCCTATTTGGACATTGATAGAGAAAAAGCAGCCACTGGCTGCCTTTTCTGTATTGGGTTCCCTTGAAGGAAACTCTATGCGTTTAGCACAACAGTTTTTAGAATTTCCTTCTCTTCTTCATCTGGTGCGACTCTCCAGCTGATCCCGGAAGGAGTAACTGCCAGTGATCTTCCCTGAAGCCTTCGCCCAAAGATAGTTCCTGCAGAGCAACATTTGATGATGCTGAGCCCCTGCTCACGAGCCGGACCGCAATAGAGCTTTTCATCCCTGGCATGTTTATTATCCACCGTTTCTTCTTTGTAAGGTGAATTCATTACTGTAAAGATGAGACGAACATCCTGCTGAGCCAGCTCCGTTATGTATTCGGGCTTGAGTACATCCGCGCAAATAAGCACTCCAAAGCGATGACCCCCCAGAATGAAGATTCCTGGCTCCTGACCTGGCGTCAGCACCGGAGATTCATTGTCTGTAAGGAAACGCTTATGATACCAGTCTACCAGCTGCCCTTCATAGAACACCGGCATGGCATTAAAGTACTGCCCATCCACTTCGCGAATGACTGTACCGCCAATGATTACGCCCTTATAGGCCTCACTGAGTTTTCCCAGCCAGTCCAGAGCAAATTTTGTCCGGTCTGCCAGGGACCGGTGATCCTTGATCGAACCATCCACTGCGAAGTATTCCGGAAAAACCAGAAAATCAGATTTGAGTGCTGCAAGCTTCTTATGAAGGGAAAGATTCAGGCCTTCGGTGAGATTCTTTTGAAAAATGCTTACCTTCAGAATAGCCATGATTCTTCCTGTTCGTCTCGGAGCGATCATGAGTCAATCCATTTACCATCGACGACAGCTCTACGGTATTCTGCTTAATGCTTTCAGCGCTTTGAGTTTTTACTTTGCTACCTTCTTTGTTCGACTGGGAGCGCTCTATGACGCTGATCTGGCGTCAGAATTGTTCGCTTTTGTTCGTTATTTGCTGGGATTCTTCTTTGCTCTATATCTGTTTCGCAAAGCAGAGTTACCATTTAGATGGAAGGTTCCGATTCCTGTGTATCTACGGGCCATCTTTAATACACTTGCATTGTTATTCTTCTATGAAGCCGTGGCCACCGGCCCAGCAGGCACCGCCAACGTTCTGAATATGACCTATCCAGCATTCGTTGCAATTATTGCTATCCCGGTCTTTCGAGAAATCCCGGATACTCGCATGCTCATAGTGCTCGCATTCAGTATGGGCGGTATTGGTCTGTATGTGCTGTATCCCTTGATCAGCACCGGTACCATCTCAACAGCAGACCTCTGGGGCATAGGCTCGGGACTGCTGGCAGCAATTGCTATTCTTTCGCTTCGAGGAGCAGCGATGCAGGCCAGAGCTGAGGAGATATTGCTCTGGATGTTCGCACTGGGCAGTATCGCCAGCTTTCCTCTGGCAGTCTCATCACTGGATCAGATGCTGGAACCCGGAGGATTGTATGTCCTGGCTTCTGCCTGTCTGGGAATAGCAGGCCAATGGTCTCTAACTCGTTCCTATGCGTATCTTTCGGCCACTGCCGGAAGCATTGTGTCCAGTCTTCGAATTCCCATCGCTCTGGTAGCCGGTTTCTTTCTATTACAGGAAATTCCAGGTTTGTCCGGCATCCTGGGAGCCGGGCTGATTTTCGTAGGAAATCTTTTTCTTGCCCTTTTCCGACGCTCTGAGAAAAAAGAGTAGAATGGCGAATCCAGCAGTAATCAGTGCATTACGTGAATTGGTTCAATCTGGCTGCTGGGGAAACCATAAAGATTTCGCCTCCTGGCTTCGCTTCGAATATAATCTGGACCCATCTGCAGAAGAAACACTGCAGGCTTTGAACGAACTAACCGCCGAGGGCATGCTGGAACGGCATGTCAGTATTTCCGAAGAGTTTACTCTGGCTTCTCTGGAGCAGGCCACTCCTATAACCCGGTATAGAGTTTCTGGATTTTTGAAAGATTCTCCCATTCAAATGGTACGATCCAGACTGGAGACTTTCTTTCGCATTCATGGGATTCGCGAAGAGCTAATAGTAGACATGTCCATCGCAACCACCGAAGCAATGGAGAACGCAGTTAAATACAATGATCAGAATCCAATTGAGATTCAGTATTCGATTGATAACGGTGACTTTCGCATAGAGATCAGAAATGGGCTGCGCGAAGTGCAGATCGAAAGAGACATCGAAGCAGGAAAGTACAACAGCTCGCTTACGCTTATGCGAGGAATGATGGTAATGTCCAAACTGTTTGACGATCTCGACATTGATATAAAGGATTCGGAAAACCTTGCCATTTTCACAGCCAGAAAAAAGGTAAGCTGATGTCGGAAAACCGCAAGTTTCGCCTGGTATCCGATTACAAACCGGCCGGCGATCAACCCAGAGCAATCCAGGAACTGACCGAAGCAGCGCAAGCAGGAGACGATCAGCTCTGCCTGGTAGGAGTGACAGGCTCCGGAAAAACCTACACCATGGCCGGCTTCGTTGAGAATGTTCAGAAACCCACCCTGGTTCTAACCCATAACAAAACCCTGGCGGCTCAACTCTATAAGGAGTTTCGAGAGTTCTTTCCAGAGAATGCTGTAGAATACTTTGTTTCCTATTACGATTACTATCAACCGGAGGCCTACGTTCCCTCCTCCGATACTTATATTGAGAAGGATGCCTCCATAAACGACGAAATCGACCGCCTGAGGCTACGGGCCACATCCTCGCTACTGGAACGATCCGATGTCATTATAGTCTCTTCTGTTTCATGCATCTACGGTCTGGGGTCTCCGGAGGAATATCGTCATAGCCTGGTGATGCTGGACCGGGGATTGACAATCGAAAGAAATGATGTAATTCGACAGCTACTGCATATTCAGTATCAGAGAAATGATCTGGACTTCAGTAGAGGTAACTTTCGCGTTCGAGGCGATACCGTTGAAGTATTTCCCGCCTATAGAAATGAAGGAATCCGAATCGAATGGTTTGGCGATGAAATAGATAATCTGAGTTATTTCGATCCACTTACTGGCAAGATCCTGGACTCTCTGGAAAGGGCGGTAATCTATCCGGCGAAGCACTTTATTACATCGCCTCCCAGGCTTAAAGAAGCTCTGGAAAAGATAGATCAGGAATTGCAACTGCAGGTTCAGAGATTTCAGAAAGAAGGCAAACCTCTGGAAGCTGAGCGAATTCAGCAGCGAACCCGCTACGACATGGAAATGCTGCGGGAGCTGGGATATTGCAATGGTATTGAAAATTACTCGCGGCATTTAACCGGTCGAGAAGCCGGGGAGCCTCCTGCATGCCTTCTGGACTATTTTCCGGAAGATTTCTGGGTTATTATCGATGAAAGCCATGTAACCCTGCCACAGGTAAGGGGGATGTACGAAGGCGATCGTTCCAGGAAGCAGACGCTGGTAGATTTTGGCTTTCGATTACCTTCGGCTCTGGACAACAGACCACTTAATTTTCCGGAATTTGAGAGAATTGCAAACAAGATAATGTATGTTTCTGCCACTCCTGCAGACTATGAAATCAGTCGTAGCCAGAAGCGCGTCGAACAGCTAATTCGTCCCACAGGTCTTCTGGATCCAACCATTGATGTACGACCTGTAAAGGGGCAGATTGAAGACCTGGTCCAGGAGATCAAAAAAAGAGTAGAGAAAGATCAGAGAACCCTGGTAACAACTCTAACCAAAAAGATGGCCGAGGATCTTTCCGATTATCTACGCGAAATCGGAATCGATGTGGCCTATTTGCATTCGGAAATCCATACCATTGAGCGGGTGGAGATCATTCGTGATCTTCGCAAGGGCAAATACCAGGTGCTGGTAGGAGTGAACCTGCTCCGAGAAGGCCTGGATATGCCGGAGGTATCCCTGGTGGCCATTCTGGACGCTGACCGCGAAGGCTTCCTGCGAAATACCAGATCCCTCATTCAAACCATGGGCCGGGCCGCGCGCAACGTGGAAGGCCAGGCGATTCTGTACGCAGATAAGATAACTCCCTCCATGCGCGAAGCGATGGATGAAACGCTCCGTCGCCGGGCAATACAGGAAGAGCATAACAAAAAGATGGGAATTACTCCCACCACCATTCGAAAGCAGATTCAGGACATCATCGAAAGGAGCCAGGAAGAGGACACCACCGAAGATGAAGTGCTGACCCGACTGAAAGAGACCGTGGTTCTGGATCCACAGATGTCCAAACGAGATAAGATTGCACATCTAAAAGAAGAAATGCTTTCTGCGGCACGTAACATGGAATTCGAGAAGGCCGCCATGATACGCGATGCCATGCAGTTGCTAGAATCCGGGGCCGCCCTGGAAACATTCGAAACCCGAATACTTCCCTTCAGCACCGCAGGACAGAGTCGCTCCTCCGGTCGAGGAAGCGGGAATGCTTCAAAAAAGAGCGCAAAAAAAAACAGCAAGGGTTCTAAGCCCTCAGAGAAATCCGGCTCGAAAAAGTCTGCAGCGAAGAAGGCCGCCGGAAAAAAGAAAGCCGGCGGGAAGTCCGGCGAATCATAATCGCCCCTTCATCGAAAAAGCTTCTATGTAGAAGTGTAAACGGGCCCAACTAAGGTATTGGCATTAACCCAGCTTTTTAAGATAGCCGGCCCAGTGAGGAAGGATGTATTCGCGTATTTTTTCGAACCTCTCTGCAAGCTTTCCTTCCGGATCCAGCAGGATATTGCCATCCTTTGCAATCTCTACCTGCAGGGCAAATCCGTCCTCCCAGCGAGACTCACTCCAGAGAAACAGGTCCCAGTCCGCAGAAACGTTAAACTCTGGCTCTTCATCACCGGCAAAGACGATCCCCAGATCCCAGTCCGCGCCGGGAGCGGCTTCGTTTCTGGCCCGGGATCCAAAGAGCACTACACCCCGGACTTGATCCCATCCTGTAACACAGGCCTTTTCCAGATCCTGAAGAGTGAGGCTTTCCTGCTGCACCATGGAGCCATCCCTGTGGACAAAGACATTCCAGCCACTTTTTTTTGATTGATTGGTACATTGATTCTACCGGTATAAGAGCCATGGACGAAATGGAGTTCGATAGAACTCGCAAAGCCATTGGTGCCCAGAACCTGGGAGCCCAGGACCGAAAGAAGATGCTGGATCAGCTGAAGGGCTCCGGCGGTCAGGTTCTGGGAGAACGTGCAGTTAGAAAAGAAGAGCCAGAAAGGGAGCGATCCCGGGGCCGATCTTCTGGAGGGTCCGGCGAAGGTACCCGAATGCCTTCCGAGATTGCACGAGAGAATCGAAAGAAGGAACTGGAAGCCCAGGCCCGGCTGCGAAAGGAACTGGAAGCAGAAGAAAAGGCTGCCTCTGGCTTCTTCGCTCGAGTAGGCATCAAGATGCGATGCATGTTTATGGGCCTCACTCCGTACGGCCAGGATATGGTCAAACCGTCCTTCTTTTCTCTCATCAACCTGGAAGGGAAAAGAGCTTTGATGGAATGTAACATTCTGGGCAACGAATTGCTCTTTTCTGAGCCAGCCGTTTCAAAAGAAGTGCGAAAGGAGCTCTCTCGCAGCGGGCCTCTCTATGTTGAGGTGCTGGAACGAGCATCCAAACTATACGATCGAAAAGAATTGTCCGAGCTACTTTCCGATTATCAGGATTATCCGGATCGAAGCGTACCTCTGGATGCAATTCGTCCTTCTCTGTTCGCATTGCTACGAAAGCTCTATTACTTAAGACCCTATAGCGAAGCATTCCAGGTTGCTGCAGAACTTGCCATAGGCACCCAGCAAAAGGTTCAAAAAAAAGCTACCTCACTTTACGATTCAAAGCGAAAGAAGATTCGCGCAGACTGGCGCACTTTAATGGAACAGGTTTACCCTGCCCTGGTCGCTCTGGCCCAGAGAGCTGAAATGAAAAAGGCGGAGCCAGGCACTCGTCTGTTTGAAAACATGATTGGAGTGGTGGAATCGGACAAACTGGGTAAAATCACAGGAAGCTCATCAGAAGTGCAGGAGGCCAATCGACAGACTTCGCAGAAACAGGCCCCGGAAGAAGAAAGCAAGGAAGCCAGCTCTGAGAAGGCGGATAACGCTGAATTGGCAGAAGACGAAGCGCTGGATGCTTCGGAACTGAACTCGGGCGAAGCCGAGGAGAATCAGGAAGAGCAGGCAGCAGAGTCAGATGAGCCGGAAAGCCAGGGTCAGAAGGAACTGCAATATGGAATGCAGGTAATGAGCTCTTTTCCCATCGATGAGCTGCGAAAGAGATACGACCCCAAAGGGGAGTGGAAGCTTGTTCCCTACCAGGATAAAGTTGTAATCGCCTATCTATTCCTGAGATTGTTTGAAGATGAATTTAGCGTGGTACTCACCACTCCACAGATCAAGCTGCATACAGCCTACCGTGGTGGAGTGAAGATCGATTACCGGGAGCGAATGTCGGACTGTCTGGAAAAAATTCGCCAGCCCTACGATTACTTCAAGACCTACATCCATGAATGTCTGGAATTCCACAGGGCGGCCAGAGACTCCGCTCAGGCCGGGAATTACGTGGAGCA
Organism: Spirochaetaceae bacterium; assembly: GCA_002729885.1. Classification (GTDB taxonomy): domain Bacteria; phylum Spirochaetota; class Leptospiria; order Leptospirales; family Leptonemataceae; genus UBA3465. The sequence goes on along the minus strand of PBUB01000021.1, from coordinate 347,345 downwards.
TGCCAAGAAAGTGTCTTTCCACGATTCCAGAAGAGGTCAGAGCGGAAGACAGACAAGGATCCAGATCAAGGATTTCATGGATGAAGTTAATACAATCCTGACAGAAATCATTGAGGATTTTCGCGCGGGCGGCTCTACTCTTTCCAATGGCGAAGATTCCCTTCAGTTCGATTTAAAGCCCAACGAGGGTATGCGCCTGGACGGCAAGAAAGTGAAAGAAGCTTTGATGGAAACAAGCTGTTTTGCAAAAGCTCTTGCACACAGGCTTGAGTCCGGAGATCTGTACGGCGGTGTCATTGAAATGAATACCGAGGATTACCAAAAGTCCTTCGGAGCCCTGCCCTCTTGAGTTCTTCCTATCATGAAATAAACCTACATTTGGGCCAGGACGATGCCCAGGAATTCACGGCCCTTCTGGACCAAAATCTGCTACCGGATCTCTCCGGTTATTACGAAATCCTGTATGAGGAGAATCGTCCTGCCAGCGATGAAACCACGCTGGTGCTCTATTTTCCTGTAGAATGCGTAGAATGTCGATGGGATCTGGAAGCGGTACTCCTGGCCTGCGGAATTGAGCACTACTACCTGGACGAAAATACAATTGAGCAGTCCGACTACCAGGAAGCATACAAGCAGCATTATCGACCATTCGTGCTCGGTGACCATTTCGCCGTAGTTCCATCCTGGTTCAAAGATAGCGAAGATGATTTAAGGTTCGGAGATCGAAAAAGAATCTATCTGGATCCGGGTCTCGCTTTTGGCACCGGCTTGCATGCTACCAGTCGCATGATGGTGCGATGGATGGAGAACAATCCTCTGGATGGGTTAAGGGTTCTGGATGCTGGTTGCGGTTCCGGTATACTCACTATTGCAGCCTTGCGAGTAGGGGCAAATCGCATTCTGGCATTCGATGTGGATGGAAATGCAGTGCATGCTACAAAGTCCAACCTGGAATTGAATTTCTCCGGTGAATATCCAGTGGAAGTTCTCAAAGGCGGATTCGAATTAACTCAAATTCAAGAGTTTAAAGCAGACCTGACTCTGGCCAACATTACCTTAAATGTCTTTCTATCTGCGAAAGATGTGGTAACCAATCTACCAGGCACAAGGTTGATCGTGTCCGGAATTATCCTGGAGCAGAAGCAGGATTTCCTGGACGCTTTTCCCGGATGGCATCTGCAAAGCGAAATGGAAGATGATGGCTGGCTGGTGATGGAGTTCAATCGGCAAAAATGAGAATCCTGGTGATGGGAGCCGGCTCTGTGGGTAGCGCCATCGGAGGCTATCTTTCAAAGAACCATGATGTGCTTCTGGTAGGGCGCGGAGCCCACATGGAAGCCGTTGGCAGGCAGGGTCTTTCTATTCAGGGCATTCTGGGCTCCAGTCATCATAAACCCTTGGCCTGCGACGAAGTGGATCTAGGAGGCCATACTTTCCTGGCAAAGCCAGTAGATGTTATCTTTTTGACTGTTAAGTCCCCGTCCACAGTAGCCGCCGCCCATAAGCTCCTGGAAGTTCTTCCAGATCCGGTTGGACCGATCTGGGTCCATATTCAGAACGGAATGGGAAATTATGAAGCGATCCAGGAAGCCTTCCGATCATCCGACCTGAAATCAAGACCCCTACTTCTTAGCGGTATGACCATAACAGGTTATGAGATTCCAGAACCCGGATCCGTAAACATCACCGTATACGGTGGACCTGGAAAAATTGGCTCTATTGCAGCCAGGGCTGATTCGCTAAAGCCCCATGTTTCGGGGTCTGCAGACGATTCTGCGAAAGAACTGGTTGAACTGCTTTCTGAAACTCCGCTGGTGTTCGAATACACAGATCAGATGATTTCTTATCTGTGGGCCAAGCTGCTATATAATTGCTGCCTGAATCCTCTGGGAGCCCTGCTCAAGGTTCCTTACGGGAAGCTCAGGGTATCTCCGGCCCTGGATCTGATGAAAGATATTCTCACGGAAGCCTTTTCTCTGGCAAGGGAAGAGCAGGTCCCTCTTTTCTGGGCGTCCCCGGAGGAGTACTTCGAGCATCTCCTGGGCACTCTTATTCCGGCCACTGCCCTCCATGAACCCAGTATGCTGGCAGACATGGAAAAAGGCCGCCCCACCGAGATTCTGGCCATGAATGGCTTTATCGCGGAGCGAAGCAAAATCCATGGCCTGGAGAGTCCGGTGAACTCCACCATCGTCCGGCTTATCCAGAGCGCATCTATGAAAAACACTTGATTCACGTCCGGTATCGCTGAATCTACGGGGCCCATGAAAGCACTGAAAGTTATCGGAATCAGTCTGGCCGGCCTGGTGGGCCTGCTTGTATTAACCATCAACCTGATTACCTACCATCCGGACCCTCTTGAGGACATGGATGTTCAGTGCGATGCAGATGCACCTGAGCTCCAACCCGGTCAGGAATTAAAGATCATGAACTGGAATGTTCAGTACATGGCCGGTAAAAGCTATGTATTCTGGTATGATGTTACCGATGGCTCCGGTAAAGACTACGAACCTGAATATGCGGAAGTAGAAAAAACCCTGGAGGAGTTCCTGCGAATAGTAAAAGATGAAAAGCCGGATGTGCTTTTGCTGCAGGAAGTGAATGTGGATGCGAAATCCACAGGATACATGGACCAGGTGGCGCGAATCATGGAAGGCCTGGGCCCTGAGTATCCCTGCCAGACGAGTGCGTATTACTGGAAATCTGATTTCGTACCGGATCCGAATGTCCTGGGATCTGTGGGTATGAAGCTGCTTACCATCAGTCGCTATCGTATCGAATCTGCAAGACGACATCAGCTCAGCATTATGCCCATGGATATTGTTTCGCAGCAGTTCTATTTAAAAAGAGCGATACTGGAAGCAAGCCTGCCTGTTGAAGACCGCAAACCGTTGGTTTTACTCAATACTCATCTGGATGCCTTCGCTCAGGGAACGGACACCATGCAAAAGCAGGTTGCCGAAGTTCGCGACCTCCTGCTGGCTTTAAACGAAGAAGGAAATGACTGGCTCATCGCAGGAGATTTTAATCTTCTTCCACCGGGCTGGGATCGATCGCAACTGCATGAAAATGATCGTGTATACTACCAGGAAGAAAGCGAAATTGAATCTCTGTTTTCCGAGTTTAATTCTAGCGTAGATGCAGAGACTTTGAATGGTCCGAATCAATCCAGATACTATACCCATTTTCCGAACAGCCACGTTATAAAAGAGCCGGACCGCACCATAGATTATATGTTTTTCTCTGCAGACCTGGAGCAATTGGATTATCGTGTGCGAAGAGATGGCACACTGACTATTAGCGATCATCTGCCAATGATTGGTGTATTTCGCCTGCCCCGTTAGACATCCCGGTAAGATGCATTCCTCAAGAATTGTCCCTTCCTCGGAAGGTAGATCGATACGATTTCCTGGTCCACAAGGTCATCAGCCCGGCTTTCTGGCCCATTCCGGTCGTTTGGACGGCGGCTGCTTGACAGCTTTCCAGAGAAACCGCACAGGATCCAGAGCCCGGGCCAGGGAATCCTCCAGCGGAGTTCCTTCCTGGTTGATCTGTGCTGCAAGCAGTTCTGCGCATAAAAAACTGGTGGTAATTCCCCGACTTCCATGGCAGGCATTCACGTATAGATTCGAATGTCGTTTTATCTCCTGATTGATGGCGCGATAATCCAGCGTTTTTTTTTCATCGCCGGGCAGGGTATAATAACTATCGAATCGATCCAGAAAATCCTCGGCGTCCGGTAAGGCTCCACAGACAGGAAGATAATCCCGGGCCTGACTGCGAAACCCTACTCGGCCCTGAAGTTGTCCCTTTTCTATTTGCTGCATAGTTTCTGGATCCAGGCAGGCCCAGAGATCCGACAATTTCTCCTTCATCTCGCTTAGAAGATACTCATCCCGTTCAGGCAATCTGTGCAATTCATTCAGGTGCATATCAAATGTGGCCCCCAGGACTCTTAGATCCGGTTCAGAAGGAACCGGAACAAGATAAACCTGATTGGTAACACCATTGCGATATTTAGAACTATTTAAAGGAAGATAAATTACCTGACCACGCACTGGCTTCTGGGCGATAAAGGCAGCCTGGGAAAATCGACCCAGATCGTTCGCATTGCAGAGGATCCAGATCGGACCACTTTCTGAATCATCAACATCCTGCGGCTTTATACTACTGCCTTCCAGCATACGAAAGTTTTTTGATTCTTTGCATTTCTCCAGATAATACTGGCAGAGTGTAGCAGGCTCCACCGAAGCGCTAAATCCCATCAACGTTTCCCGGGCCTGCTTGCGATGGTACACTGCCGTAAGAGAGTGCGATTCGCTTCCTCGCAAGTATCTGTTCCAGTCCTCACGCTTTCGCAGAAATCCAGGCTTCTTCCAGGTGCCCGACTGATCCATTAACCAGGAAATAAACATGCTTTGAGCCCGAAGACCGATCAAGCTGGTGGCGGTGGGCTCTGCCGTGAGGGACGAAGCCGCCATGCCGGACCGATTACCGGAAGCACCGCCGGCTACCTGATCTGCTTCGTAAATGGTGACCGGGATTCCTCTACGGGTCAATGCATAGGCTGTACTCAATCCAGCCAGGCCTGCACCTACGATGCAGATCGGCCCGGCAGTGCCCCAATTCTTCCGGGAAAAGAAAATTGCATTCCCCGGATCCCCGGTCCTCCTGTGCGCTTTCGAATGTTCGAAATTTTCCCCATCAGGTTCAGGCGAAGAGTTGGCTGGTCTGGTGACCTCCGGGATTCGCGATAAACCTTCATAGCGGCCGCGAATCATATGTTTTTTTCTGCCGTAGCCGGGAACTCTCTCCACCTGAAAACCAGCATCCGCCAGGGCCTTTCGCACTGCCCCCGCAGCAGTAAAGCTGGAGAAAGTAGCCCCGGATTCGCTTCGCAGGGCAATTTCCCGAAACAGTCCATCCTGCCACAGTTCTGGATTACGAGCCGGAGCGAAACCGTCCAGAAACCAGGCTTCACAGGAGGCATTCAACTGGTGTATCTCCTTGCGAGCATCACCTAGAATCAGTGTCAGACGCACTCTGCCTTCGTCCATGTACAGAGTATGCATTCCTGTATTTTTCTGGAGCACACCGCGAAGCTTTCTTCGCAGCAAGGTCGCATCTCTGTCCAGCTCAGAAAACAGGTTCAAGCTCCGACGGCACATGCCCGGCGAAGGTAAATCAATTTCAAAAGAATAGAAATGCAGCCGGGTTGTGGCGGGCGCTCTGTTTAGGAAGAGCTTCCGGGTCAGTACAAAGTTGAGACCAGTGCCAAAGCCTAACTCTCCAACGCTGAAGCACTCATAGGCATTCAGATTGGAGAATCGCCGGGAAAGATCGTTTCCCTGCAAAAAGACATAATCAGATTCGGCGGCTCCGTCTTCCTGGCTAAAGTATATATCCTCGAATTGAGAATTGAAGACTTTTCCGTCCTGGATCTGAATCATAAATCTGCCGATAATCTCACTGTGGCTGGGAAGAGATTCCTTCTAATTGTGGCCATCGGCCTGGGACTAACCCTCTTCTGGGATTCCACCCTGCTACGGCCGGTCAAGCTACTTGTGGTGCTGGTTCATGAAATGTGGCACGGTCTGCTATCGCTGGCTGCCGGAGTACGCCTGGATTCCATTGAAGTGAGCTGGAACGAATCCGGCAAGACCCTGGTTACAGGAGACTTCTCCACTGTTGGCTTTATGGCCGCCGTCTCTGCTGGATATATTGGATGCGCCTTTACCGGTGCGCTTCTGCTGCGCCAATCCCTGGTGGGTCGGCTGGAGCGAGTCTCACTTATTCTTTTCGCCGTTCTATTAATCTATTTTTCCTGGCTCTTTACCTCTCCTCTGGATACCGCTTTTTATACGGGCACCGGCTACGGTCTGGCCTTTCTGGTACTGGCAGGACTGGGGCAGCGGCCGGCCCGTGGGGCCCTCACTACTGTGGGGGTTTTCTTTCTATTTTATAGTTTGTTCGATCTATTCGATTTCACCCGGGATGTGGACAGCACCGATGCGGCTATCCTGGCTTCCTATCTGGGATCAGATGCCCTCAAGGATGGTTCAGTGGGATTCACTGCTGTAACCATTTCTCTAATCTGGACCGCAATCATTCTGCTGGTATCCTATCTTCTGCTGGCCCCCGCAGTCCGGGAGGCGGTTCACTATGCCGAACCAGAAGCTCCCGAAGACGACGTTGCAGGGCCAGCCCAGGGAGCGGCCGAGTTTGATATGCCAGCGGACCCTGGTGCATCCATTCCAGCTGATCCGAATTCTCCGGGTATGGTAGCCCAGGCCCCGGGTTTCGAAGAACCTCCTGAAGCCGAAGCGATGGCCGGTGCCGGATTGGATACGGGCTGGAATTCACCGGAATGAACCGGAAATCATCGTGAGAATCACCCTGCCGGAGCTTTGTTCGGCCCAGAAACAGGGTCACCGCGGCCGCTCATAAACGAAACGGGCATCAAAGCAGTTGAATTCTGGTTGCCTCTACTGCGCTAAATCCATCCCTGTAGTGGATGTCTCATACAGTACTGGTTACCGGCGGCGCCGGATTCATTGGATCCCATCTATGCGAAAAACTCCTGGAACAGGGAGACTATGTAATCTGCCTGGACAACTTTTTCACCGGCCGACGCAGGAACATTGCTCATTTGCTGGGTAACAAGAATTTCGAACTCATCCGACACGATATCACCGAGCCCATCCGCATCGAGGTGGACCGAATCTACAACATGGCCTGCCCGGCCAGCCCGGTGCATTATCAGGCCAATCCAGTAAAGACCATGAAAACCTCTGTGTTGGGCACCATGAATCTACTGGGTCTGGCGAAGCGAACCGGAGCAAGGTTGTTACAGGCCAGCACTTCAGAGGTGTACGGAGATCCAGAGGTTCATCCGCAACCGGAGTCCTATCGAGGCAGCGTCAATCCCATCGGGATTCGGGCCTGCTACGATGAAGGCAAGCGGGCAGCAGAAACACTTTGCTTCGATTACCATCGCATGCATGGGGTAGATATTCGAGTCATTCGTATCTTCAACACCTACGGCCCCAGGATGGATCCTGCCGATGGGCGCGTGGTATCCAACTTCATAGTTCAGGCGCTGAAAGGCGAAGATATAACTATTTACGGCGATGGTACCCAGACTCGTTCCTTTTGCTATGTAGACGATCTGGTGAATGGAATCATGAAATTCATGAAACATGAAGGGCATACAGGCCCGGTCAACCTGGGAAATGACGGAGAATTCACTGTGCAAGAGCTTGCACAGGAAGTCATTCGACTTACAGGTAGCCAGTCAAGGGTGGTGAACCAACCTTTGCCCCAGGATGATCCAACCAGGCGAAGACCGGATCTATCCCTTGCTCGCGATCTATTTGATTATCAAATCACTGCCCCTCTGGACGAGGGACTGAAGCGAACCATCGAATACTTCAAGCATCTGTAGAGACCGTACCTGATGATCGATCTACTGGTCATTGGAGGCGGCATTGTCGGAAGCTGGGTTGCCTATCGCGCCAGCCAGGCAGGTATGTCTGTAGCCCTGTGCGATAGCTCCCATCAACCCGGAGATGCAACGTCTGGACGAAATTCCGGAGTGCTTCATGCAGGAATCTATTATCAGCCAGACTCCCTTAAGGCCTTTCATTGTATCCGCGGTTACCAGCTCACCGTAGAATACCTTGAATCGCACAAGGTTCCGTATGAGATTTGTGGTAAGCTAATCACCACAGGCAAGCAATCCTCTTCCGATACTCTGGATCGCCTGGAAGCGTTGAAACAAAATGCAGAAAGAGTGGGCGCCAGAGATTTGACTATTCTCCAAAACCCGGCAGATCAATTCCCTGGAGTGCTGGGACAGGCAGCCATTCTGAGTCCGAATACAGGGGTTTGCGATGCTGCTGCCTATCTTCGCTCGGTTCAGGAAGATGCAAAAGCGCAGGGCACCTACTGGTTAAACGGCCGCAAGGTGGCATCCATTTCCCTGCAGGGCGATGGATGCAACGTATTGCTGGAGGATTCAGAGGGTCGACAGGAAGAAGTACAGAGCTCAATGATTGTGAACTCCGCAGGACTCTACAGCGATGAGATTGCGAGGATGACCGGACTTCCAGGGCTGAGAATTCATCCGGTACGCGGCGAATACTATCGGCTTCGCACGAATCATTCAGTGGGCAAACTGGTGTATCCCTTACCGGATCCCACCTCCACAGCTCTGGGTGTGCATTACACATTCCATCCCGGTGGAGACGCCTATGCCGGGCCAAATGCAGTGCCTGCAGAATCAAAAGAAGACTATAGAATTACTCAGTCCGCAACGGATTTCGCGGAGTCACTGGGCAACATCCTCACTGGTTATTCCGTGGATGATTTAAGTCCGGGATACGCTGGGCTCAGACCCAGACTCTACATCGATGAAAAAGAATATCGAGATTTCTATATTCGGAAAGCAGGAAGATGCATACATCTTCTGGGCATCGAAAGCCCGGGATTGACATCCGCAGCCTCTATTTCGCTTTCCGTGCACGAGATGCTGGGAGCATAGTGAGTGCAAGAAACACCAGCAGGAGCATGACCTGGATTCGCCAGGCCCAGGGCCCGAGCCACGCATACAGAGTAGATGATTTACTCTGGACCGGAACCTGCTCAAGCAACGTACCGGGTACATTTACGCCGGTGGGTTCCACAAAGTCTCTTCCGGCTGGATCCATAATTCCAGAGATCCCTGTCAGAGTTGTTCTCAGAAGAAAACGTCCGGTTTCTATAGATCTGAAGCGCGCAGCACCATAATGCTGCTGCATGGCTCGCTCATCGTTGAGCCAGGAGTCATTGCTAATGTTCACTATGAAATCCGGATCTTCTTCCTTGAAGGCGCTGATGGCAAGCTCCGGAATTAGATCCTCATAGCAAATCAGGAGTGCAAATTTTAGTTCTTTACTGTTAGATCGGTAGCTGAATTCGTTTTTAGCGTTGTCGAATTCGCCCAGGGATTTGGCATAGATGGTTTCGCCTGCACGTAGCGAATCCCCCGGATTTGTCCAGAGGGCTTCTGGATTCCGAATGCCAGCCTCTTCCACTGTGAGCAGTTGCAACCTGGGACGATCCGGATAATAGCTCATATCCATCGTAAGATTTTGATTCCTGTTTTCTGGCGAATATGTGCCGGCCCTGGGAAAGATCGAACGAAGCCAGGGAAAGTAATTCTCCAGTGGCAGGTACTCACCGTAGGGAATCAGTACTCTTTTGCGATAGTGCTGCTGGGAGCGATGTCCGGGATCCATCAATGTTGCCGTGTTATAGGTAAGAACTGTATCCTCTTTATCATGCTGCAACTGGTTAAACAGCAGTGGAGTCTGAGCGGTACCGTAGATGAAAGAAAGCAATGCATGCATGGTAACCGAATATCCCTTCTGACCGGGCGCTATTCCATGATAGGGAATGGCAGATTCTGGCAGAATAATTAGATCCAGCGAAGCACCACTTTTCTGAATGATTTCCAGAGACTGATTTACCACTCGATTCATAGATGATGCGGCATGATCGTAGTCCCCCAGGCTACCCAGCATTTTCTTTGAAGTGCCGGTTTGCAGCATGGCGATCTTCAGACTACCTTTATCCTTACCGCTGGCAATGGCTTGATCCACCCTGTAAACGTTCCAGAATCCATGTAGAAGTATTGCCAGTATCGCAACAACCATACACAGCGAATGCTTCCAGCCACGAATTCGGATCAGTACCGAATTCGTGCTGCCCACATCTGCAGAAGCAGAATTTGTGCTGGAAGATCTGGAATCCGGCGCAGCAAACGGCTCCCCCAACCATGCCTGAATCAGCAAGAAACTCCTGTGATTCGATTTAATGTGCCTGGACCATTCAGTGAATACATCGTAGGTCCATCGAGCCAGCACTGCCAGCATGGCACCCGGCAGAAACACTCCGCCCAGTGCGGCGAGCTGAGTCCACAGGGTCCAGCCTTCCGTCATATTGCCCCAGTACCAATTGAATACCTGAGGGGCCAGGCCATCGCCCAGAAGAGCGAAAAGGGCCACCAGAATAAGTCCGCGAGAAGGAAAACGAAAAGAAAGCCAGAAACCTGCGAAGAGCAAAAAGACTCTCAGTTGATAGACAACGGAGTACAGTAGGGCGTAGACTGTAGCAGCCTCCCGGCTGGTTCCTGCATAAAATTGAATGGTGCCTGGTATCCAGTAGAATGCAAAAAGTTGGAAGCTCAGCGAAAGCAGCCAGGCCGCAAATAGCATGAGCCAGAAACTACCCCGGTAAAGATACCGGGCCAGCGCCATCATTAGAATCAGGCTGCCCAGTCCGGCCCAGCCACTACTTACAGGGGCGAGGGATAGCGAAAATAGAAAACCGGAGACGGGAATTCCAATCAGAAAGAAGGTATAGCCAGCGTAAGGACTGACGCTCCCCGTTGAAGAGGAGCGATCCGACTTCTTTTTCTTTTTGCTGCCCACCAGGCTTATTTATTCTTCAGCTGTTCCATTTCCTGCTGCATTTTTTCGCGGCGGGCCATGGCTTCTGCTTCCTCGGCACTGAAATATTCCTTTCTCAGCTGAGCCAGCATCGCTTCTTTTTCGGTTGCGCTGGCCGAGGGATTTGCTTCCAGCAATTTGGCTTTCGCATCTTCGTAGGCCGCCGAGCGCTGCTGTTCCTCTTCGATCTGTTGATCCACAGCTTCCATTCTTTTCGCTGCTTCCTCACCAAAGTAGGAAACTCGCATCTCTCGCACCTTGGCATCTCGTTCCTGAGCATTCATGCCAGAAAGCTGATCTTCTCGAAGGGTCATCTCAACATCATATGTGTTGAACTTTGGCTCTCTTTCTTTAATAGTATCGTAGTAATTTCCGTAATGCTCTTTGCGAAATTGTTCGTATTTTTGAATCCGCTCATCCGCAGACATACCTTTGGTATCTTCCATAAAGCTCTGGAATTTACCGCGGAAATCTACCCGGGCTTCTTCGTAACCGTAAATGAGGCTGGCTGCCTCTTCACCCATGACCTTTCTTCGCTGGTCTTTGATCCATTTATATTGTTCTTCCGGACTCAGCCCCTCTGGCGGCTTTTCCGAGCGCATATGGGTTTCATACCGAATGTAGTAGGCAAATAGTCGGGCCAGTTTTTCCCCACCTGGCTGGAATTTCTCACGCAGGAAGATTTTGATTCTAAGATTACACTCTTCCGGACTTAACTCAGGAGGACATCTTCTTCGAAGCTTCCATAATTCGCTTACCAGTTTCACTTTGCCATTTCTTGCACCGGCCATGATCTCTTCGAAGGAAAGGTAACCGGGTTGATCAAACATTAATAGTGCTTCTTCCTTCAGTCTGGAGCGTTCTTCATCGGACATGTTGTCCAGAAGTGCCTGTTCTTCCTGATTGATGGTTTCCAGATCAGGGCCTTCAGCGTAATCGCCACCAGGTTGCATAACGTAAAAGAGGATAACCACCAGCACAAATAGCAGGCCACCGATTAAGAAAAGCGGAGTTTTGTTTTTCATATTTCTATCGTTCTCAAGTCTTTTTCAGGGATTTTGTCAGAACTTTCAAAGAGGAAGGGGAAAAAGGCAACAAAAAAGCCGGACCACGCATAAGGAGGCCCGGCTTTGGCTCTGTTTATTGGCTGCTTTTGGCGTTTTTTGCCATTTTCAGATAGTAAGCCTCAACATCATACCACAGTTCTCCACTGTAGAGAGTGTTGGAAGCCTGCAGGTGGTCCACGCCAGTAACATAGAAGTTGTAGCTTGGGCCGCCTTTCCAGGTTCCCCATTTCTGAGAAGAATCAGGAACCAGACCATCGTTCTTGAACCCCTGTCCGTTGAAGGTTCCGCCCAATCCACAGATTGGATGCAGAATTCCCATCAGGGGATGCTGAATTACATCGGTGATGGTGATGTTGGAACCGTAAGAGAAATAATCTACTCCGGAACGGTTGGGTGTATTATTGTTGAATACATTGAGTCCGCTTTTGGTTAGAGAAGACAGAGCTTGAAGTGCATCCTGCTCTCCGCCACCATATACGATGCTGGTAACAACACCTAGCACTGCTCCTACGCTGGGCTTGAGCCAGTCAGGAATGATTGCATTGGTAATGTCAGCAATGGGGCTTCCGCGATGCGGAGTATTCAAAGTAGTCAATGAAGATACCTTGGAGGCCATTCCCAGATTGGAAACCATGTAACGGCTGTCCAGACCACCCTGGGAGTGGCCCAGGATATGAACTTTGGAATAGCCATTTGCTGCCATCCAGTAGTTGACCTTGTTCTTCAATTCTTGTGCGCGATACTCATTGGATTGAGTTGCGGTTTTGGTAGGCGCGTATACGGCTACCCCTTCGCTGCGGAGGTAATCATCCATACCACCCCAGTATTCTACAATGCTGATTACGCCGGGTGAATCGGAATCCCCCCATCCGAATAGTCCGTGCGATAGCACGATTGGATAGCTTCCTGCCAGTGGCTTCTCTGACGATCCTCCGCCAGCCATTAGGCCAGCAGGAACGAGAGAGAGCGCAGCAAAACAGGCCAGCTTGAACGCCAGCTTCTTCATATTCACACTCCTCCTGGGTTAGAACCCATTCTTTAAGCAACTAAGCCATTTGCATTAGTTGCCGCTTTTGTTTATTACGCCCGAGGACGTACTCCATTATTGACACGCCCGTCAGTTGGAATCAACATTTTTTCGAACAGAATGTCAGCTTCTGGTCAAAAAAGTTTCCACATTGAATTAATCTAAAGTGAATAGTACCTGGGTACGCTCATTCTCTCGGTAGACTTTTGATCCTTCTGCAACTGGGTCTTCAGTTCCTCTACAGATCCAAACGTTAGCTCATCCCTGAGCCGGTGCAGAAAATAAACCCGGAGAGATTCACCGTATAGATCTCCCGAAAAGTCGAGAAGATTGGCTTCTATGGTCATCTGATCGTTCTTGAACGTCGGGTTCTTGCCAATGTTAACCATGGCCCGATAGTGCTGGCCCCCCCATTCGCAAACCGCACCGTAAACACCTTCAGATGGAATCAATTTCGTTTCGGCCACCTCCAGATTAGCTGTAGGAAAACCTATTGTCTGGCCCCGCTGGAATCCCCGCACCACTGTTCCAGTGAGAAAATAATCATGTCCCAGCAGTCGATTGGCTTCTGTAACGTTCCCTTTTTGGATTTCTCCGCGAATCCTGGAAGTGGAAATGATTTCTCCTTTGCTTTTTACAGCTTCGATGCGATCGACCTGGAAATCATATTTCCGGCTCATCAATTTCAGGAATTCATAGTCGCCTTTACGCCCCCGGCCAAAGCATTGATCGTATCCTATTACTATACTTTTGGCTCTTAGCTTTCCCAGGAGAATCTCTCGCAGATAGCGTAACGCCGTCATACGAGCCAGATCTTTTGTGAACGGAAGAAAAACCACTACATCCAGAGAAAACTTCTGAAACAGGGCCAGCTTCTCTTCGTATGTAAATAGCTCGGCTCCTCTCAGAGACTCTCTCTTTCCCAGAACTATATCCGGATGAGGATGGTAGGTAACCAGCACACGCGCATGTCTGGCTCCTTTACTTCTCTTTTGTACACGCTGAATGATCTTCTGGTGACCACGATGCATTCCATCGAACACGCCCAGAGTGAGACTGGCCCGGTCCCAGAAGGGAAGAAAATCTTCCAGATCCCGAACAATGTGCATTAAACCTTTCCTTCTTGCTTGAGCTTTTGAAGCACATCCTTCAATTCTTCAGCGCTGCGCTTGAAAAGTGCCACTGATTCAATATGGGAATACAGCACTTTGTTGTCTGCACCAATCAATACTACTCCTCGCTTCATACCACCCATGAGAGAGCGAGCTCCGAACTTTTCTGCTACGCTGCAATCCGAATCTGTGAGGAGGGCAAAAGGCAGGTTGTGCTTTTCCTTGAAAGCCTGGTGAGAGGCGCGATCATCTTTGCTGATCCCCACCACTTTGATACCCAGGCCTTGAAAGGCCGAGATATTGTCCCGGTAGTCGCATAGCTGAGCCGTGCAAACGGGTGTATTGTCCCCGGGATAAAAGACCAGAAGCACTGGCTCGGAGCAGTCAGATAGACTGAACTCGGTGCCGTCGTCCGCCGGTAATCTGAAATCAGGCGCTGTAGATCCTTCGTTTAATGCCATGTTGGATGGGAGCTTCCCTGAACACATCTGTTCAAGCCTTTTCCTGGAGCCAGACCCCTTAATTGACGACAACGCTGCGCTTTCAACGGGACTCATTTTGTCCGGCATTGTGAGCACACTTTGTCCGGCCCTGTTACGGATATGTAGATCTGCGTTTCAGGGCACTGGAACCGGGCCGGTGGTGCAGGAGATGCCAACTATAGGATAAGGAAAGCCGTACTCTAGAGAAACTGGTGAGCAAAGTCTTCGGCGTTTAAGGGGGGCCCGGACAGAGAGCCTTGATAGGCATCACATTCCAGTTCTTGTAGTAGATTTAGCATGTTTTCTGAATGCACTCCCTCGGCCACCAGAGGAACCTTCAGGCTATGGGCCATACCGACTGTGATCTGGAACACGGATCTTTCCAGGGGATTTTCTTCCATACGATGTACTCTTTCAGCACCTACTTTGAGCAAAGACAGTGGCAGACGGTTCAGCTCCTGCAGACTTAGATAACCGGTACCGGGATCCCGCACTGCTACCTGCATTCCCTTGCGCTCCAGAATGTCCAGACAATGCGGATGAGTATCCACCAGAGTTCGCCATCCACGTTCTTCCATTTCCATGGCAACATTCAGGAAATAGGAAGGATCCAGATCGTCCCTTTCCAGGATTTGCATCATTGCGTCCGGATGCAGGCATGCTGAACCGGAAGAAAGCAACATCATGGGCAGAGCTAAACCGGAAGTCTTCCATGACTGCATATCGGAAAGCATCCTTTCCATAGTATGATCACTGAATCGCACTGCGGCGGGGGATTCTTCGAGTACCTTCTGGAAGCGATTCGATGATAGCAGACCTAGCTCCGGATGATTCCAGAAAAGACCTACCTGAGCACCTATGCAGGTGCCGTCGGAAACGGAAAGAACGGGACTGTAGCGAATGATGAACTGTTCCTTTTCCAGCCCCTGCTCCAGACCGCTATAGAGAAGCTCACGCTCCAGGGAGCGCAAGTTGAGCTTCTTGCTGGCGAAGCGATAACCGGCTCCGCCCTCCCCTTTGGCTCTATACATGCTCTTATCCGCGGTGCGAAGTAACTCTTCTGCCGAAGTGCCATCTTCCGGAAATATGGAAATACCAATACTGGGAGAAATACTATACGATCTACCGTCCAGAGCTATAGGCTCTGAAAGGGAATGCACAACCTTGTCCGCAACAATAGTCACGTCCTCCAGTTCTCGAATATCTTCCACCAGAATGTTAAACTCGTCACCGCCAAAGCGCGATACGGTATCCCCCTTCCTGAGGGTTCTTCGCAGACGATCTGCGGTTTCGCACAGCAGGCGATCCCCTGCATCATGACCATAAGTATCGTTAATGCTTTTGAATTTATCCAGATCAAGAAAGAAAATTGCGAATCTCTGTCCGGATCGCCTGGCTCTGTTCAATGCTCGATCCAGTCTCTGACCAAACAGAGAGCGGTTGGGCAAATCCGTAAGCGAATCATGATGGGCCAGATAGTACAGTCGATCTTCGTATCTTTTTCTTTCTGTCAGATCAATGAAGATTCCTACGAAGTGAGAGATCTGTCCGTTATCATCCCGAATGGCGGACAGAGAAGCCCATTGTTCCTCCTCCTCTCCATTCTTTTTTCTAAGCACCAGCTCACCTTCCCATTTACCCTGCCGCTCCAGATCTCTCCAGAGATTGGAATAAAAGGACCTGGAATGCAGTGGGCTACGAAACAGCGAAACATTACGGCCCTGAAGCTCCGTGAGATCATATCCGCTAATGGCCATAAAGGCGCGATTTACAGTGGTAAGGTTTCGGCTTCGGTCTGCAACAAAGACTCCTTCTACGATGCTGTCGAATACCCGAGCCAGAAGCTGAGTCTGCTCCTGCCCTTTTTTCTGATTGCGTAGATCCCTTACAAGTACCTGGATCATTCCACCGGGGAGCACGGAAATAGATAGTTCCACCGGAGTTGCAGGACCTTCCGCAGGCTTATGCTCTGTCTCAACGAAACGCACCTTTCCCCGGTCCACGGCCAGAGACTCGGTATCTACTTCGAAGGGCTCCCAGAAGAATCGACCCAGAAGTTCTGTCTTGGCCAATCCGGTAAGATCTGATATTCGACTATTCGCGCGCTTCACAATCCCGGTATGATCCGCGAGCAAAATTCCATCGGAAGCAAGTTCAAAGAGCAATCGATTCCTGAATTCACTGGCAGACAGCTCCTGCTCCAGGTTGTGCCGATTCAGGGCTATCTGAATAACTGTGTCCAGTTCTCGTTCCCCGAATGGTTTCAGAAGAAATCCAAAAGGCTGACTATCCTGAATGCGATTCAACGTTGGGGAATCTGCATGTCCGGTGATGTACACCACTGGAACACCGAAGTCCTTTTGAACTATCAAAGCAGTGTCGATTCCATCCATGTCTCCACGAATGCGCACATCCATGATCACAAGATCCACGGATTTGGATTTCATGCACTCCAGCGTATCGGCACCGGACTCCGTAACGGCCACGACCTGATACCCCAGCCCCTGGAGTTTCTTTTGAATATCCAGCGCTACGATGCGATCGTCTTCCACTACCAGGAGCCGGGGGGGCGGCCCGCTGTGACTGTACCTTGCGATTGACTTCATGCTACTCTCGGGAAAGCAGTGTACGCTCCGGCAATCTCCAAGCTTAATCCTATAAAGGAAAGACGGCGATTGATTTTAAGGTATTATTAGTTTTTTGGTGTGCAATACTTTTCTGATACCTGGTGAACACTCAGGTATATGCTTGCGATTGCAATTTACTCGGCTTTTATTCAGGCTGCTGCCAACGGTGTTATCATCAAAGGTTCGTGTATCGCACCATCAGAGGTTAACTTGCTTGAAAAAAGTATTACCTCTGTGCACTGAAAAGGAGCGGAACCGAATGTATGATGCAATTCCAGATATTCGTGGAGCCGCCTCGGATTAGATCTTTTCAACCGTCCAAGGGTAACGTGCGGTCTGAATGGGCGTTTCTCTCTGGCAAAGCCAAGTCTACCGGTCATGGCTTCTATAGCCCTGTGCATTTCGATTAAAGGCTCTTCCGGTGTCAGACCGGCCCAGAGCACAGGAGGGGCCTTTCGTTGTGCGAATTGTCCTACTCCGGAAACGCGCACTTCCGGAGCCTCTAGCTCCAGGGATTCCAGTTCACTGCACAGAGACTCAACCAATGACTCTTCCACATTTCCAAGAAACTTTAGGGTAACGTGCATCTGCTCTGGCGGATTCCATCGAATATCGGGAAGGCCACTCTGCAAATCCGTGAGATCCTGAATGATTTGCTCCGGAAGAGTAAGTGCTATGAAGATTCGCTGCTCGGACATAATTGATAGGATTTGAATCGCACAGATCTCAGCGATCCAGCAAGGATTCCAGCATAGGCAAATCGCCGGGATGGGTTAGTTTGATGTTACTTTCGCTGGCAGGCGCCATAATCGCACCTAGCTTCTCATCCAGACACCAGGAAATCAAATCAGTATAATGATCCCCCGGCGATGCAAGAAATCGTCCTACGTATTTTCCCTGAATAGCCTGCGGTGTTTTAATTGCAAACAGAGTGCTACGATCCGGAACATTCTGTATTTCGCCATCCATGGATGGCGCCACTGCCAGTGTCTCTGTCGCAGGCGCGGCCAGAGTTGCACAGGCTGCCATCTTGTTTTCCTCGAGCCGGGCAGCGAGCCTTAACATCTCCTGGGGAGTCACCAGCGGCCTCGCCCCATCATGAATCAAGACGATGTCCTCTTCTGTCAGTTCCTGTTTCAAAGCAGATAGCCCGTTCTTACTCGATACATGTCGAGTCGCTCCGCCATTCACGATATGCACAAACGATAAATGGGGCCGGTAATTCGCAGAAATGGATTCAGCTCGGGAAATTAGATCAGGATGGGAAACCAGTACCAGGCCGCCCCGGAGATGCTCTGGTAATCCGCAGAATGCACGTAGACTGAATTCCATCACAGGTACACCGCGAAGCTCCATAAATTGCTTGGGGACATCGGACTTCATGCGACTTCCGGTGCCTCCGGTGAGGAGCACAAAATGAATCAAGGTTGATCCCCCAGAGGAAAGAAAAGATCACCTTGAAAGTTTTCAAACACAGGATCCGGATAATCCCCATCTACGAAATAAGAACTATCTACGGGCACTTTTCCACCTCCACCAGGTAAATCGATAACGTACAATGGCATGGCCGGACCGGGTATTCTTCCTCTGAGTTCCTTCTGAATGTTTACCCCGGTTTCAAGATTCACTCTAAAATGGGAGACTCCTTTTACTTCATCGCACTGGTGCAAATAGTACGGTTTCACTCCGGCTTTCAACAGAGCCAGGTTCAACGACCTCTGAGTCTCCGCATTGTCGTTTACTCCTGCCAGAAGTACAGATTGATTCAAGATTAGATTTCCGGTCTTTCGCAATCGCCCCAGCGCTTCCAGCGCTGTATCGCTCAGTTCCACCGGATGATTGAAGTGAGTAACCAGGGTAACAGGCGAAAGCTCCTGGATCATCTGACAGAATGAATCGGTAATCCGTTGAGGACAGGTCACAGGCATTCTTGTATGGATTCGCACAGAGACCAGATGGGGTATTTCTTTGAGCTCCTGAATGCAGCTGGCCAGCACGGCGTCTGACTGGCTCAATGGATCGCCACCAGACAGAATTGCTTCCTGAATTTCTGTGTGGCTTCGAATGTAATCCAGAGCTGCTTTTCGGGCCTCTACGTTGGGTGCAGAGTCCTCCCGGCTCACCTTTCTTTTTCGCATGCAAAATCTGCAATACACTGCACAATTATGAGACAGATACCAGAGAACCCGATCCGGATAACGGTGAGTCAGTCCGGGCACCGGCATGTGCGATTCCTCTGCCAGTGGATCCGGTTGCTGGAAGAGGGGATCTGCGGCCTCTTTTTCATCGGGCAGGATCTGCTTCCAGATGGGACCTATAGTTTCCAGGGAGGCCAGAGACAAATAGTATGGAGTAACGGCGAATCGGAAGTTCAGGGCCGCCGATTCAAAGGCCGAGGCTCGGCCGCGAATTAGCCTGTCCACAGGACTATTCTGCAATTCCGGCCGCAAAGCAAACAGATCTTCCATGGATCTGGCCCGATTCTGCATCTGCCACTGCCAGCCACTGGCCTCTAATTTTTGTTGGACGGTAAGGGGTTGGTCGAAAACTGTACCCGGCATGATCGACCCTATAAATATCAAAAAGGGCACCGTGGTCAAGCTTGATAACGAGCTGTACACGGTAACATATTCGCAATTCGTGAACCCTGGAAAGGGAAGCGCTTTCGTTCGTACGAAGCTAAAAAACATCAGCACGGCCCGTGTAATCGAACGAACATTCAAATCCTCGGAGACGGTGGAGGACGTGGATCTGGAAAAGCGTTACATGCAGTACCTTTATGCCGATGGCGATCAGATCGTTTTTATGGATCAAGATGATTTCGAGCAGGTGAGCATCTCCAAAGATATGCTGGAAGACATCCTGGATTTTATCAAAGAGGAAATGCCTTTTGAAGTGAATTTCTATGAAGGCAACCCCATCTCCGTTTCACCTCCCAACTTCGTAGAGCTGGAAGTGACCTATGCCGAGGAAGGCCTGAAGGGTGACACCCAGGGAACTGCGAAAAAGCGAGTTACTGTCGAAACCGGGGGAGAAGTAAACGTTCCCATTCATATTAAACAGGGTGATATCGTTAAGATAGACCTTCGCGATCTTTCTTTTGTGGAACGCGTAAATAAATAATCCGGAATACCGGAACTCAGGACGGATCAATGGCAAAACCACAAATACTGCAACAGGCACTGGAAAAACCAGGACTTTTTGTCCAATTCGGTGGTCAGGGAGCTCCCTGGTATAAAGAACTCAAGAAGTATTATGACTCCGGCGAAATGAAACCTTTCTTCGACGCGGCCATAGGAGCACTGGAAGAAGAGGCGTCCATCGTCAATGGAACTCCAGGTCTTCCTCATGGACTGGATCCCAGGAAATGGCTGGATGATGAAAGCACCATTCCCAGCGAAGATTACCTTGGATGTGCTGCTGTATCCATCCCCATGATTCAAATGACGCAATTGGCTCATCTGGAGGCTCTAACCCAAGCTGGTTATGATCGCGCATCCATGATCAAAGCCACTGTTGGCGGAAGCGGACACAGCCAGGGGCTTATTCCTTCAACTCTGGTATCTCTTGGTCTGGAAGGGGACCAGTATCTGGAAGCTGTAAAGAAATACACCAAGTATGTTCTGTACATTGGCGTTCGCAGCCAGGAAGTATTTCCTTATTTCGATCCCACTCCCGAAGAATCCAAAAAGGCTGAAGAACTGGGTTCACCCAATCCAGCCCCCATGGTTGCAGTTCTGGGCGAAGATCATGCCTACATGGAAGACCTGGTAAAGAAGGAAAACGAAAAGCTACCGGACGATAAGAAGATTTACATCAGTCTTTACAATTCTCCAAGCAATCGCATCCTTTCTTCTCATCGAAGCAGTCTGCTTCAGTTCCACGAAGCGAACAAGGATGCCTTTGATGAAAAGAAAGTCAAATTCGTATACCTGCGAACTACATGTCCGTTCCACAGTCCATTGATGGAACCTATGATGCCTCTGTTTCAGAAAGACCTGGAACGCATTGGCTTTGATTATCAGGGCAGCTCTCTGCATTTTCCGATCTATTCATTCTTTGATCAGAGAAACTATCAGCAAGAAGCTAACATGCCTCTGGGACTGGCTACAGATATGGTGCTCAAGACTCTGTTCTGGGACAAGCCCATGAAAGCAGCCGCCGAGCATAGCCCCGCAGTGACTCAGATCATCGATTTTGGACCTGGTAAGACCTCTCAGCGACTGTCCATGGATTCGCTGAAAGGGATTGGAAAGGAGCTACCGGTTCTGGCCGCTGCCTTTGCCAAAGATTTCAAGACGTTGACAGAGTAATCCAGCCCTTCCAGGCAGGATTTCAAGGAGGCCTCCTGTAAAGGGGGCCTCTTTTTCGCCCTTACGCACTCATTTTTCCACGTCATGGTCGATAAATTACCTAGCAAAGGTACCTTCATGTCAGAACTAAAAAACATTAAATCTATCTGTATCTTCTGCGGTTCATCCCACGGAGTAGATCCACTGTTCGCTCAAAAAGCAGGCGAGCTTGCAAGATTGCTGGCTGGAAATGGTGTCCGCATCGTTTACGGAGGCGGAAGCGTAGGTCTCATGGGCATAGTGGCCAGCGAAGCTATGTCTGCTGGTGGAGAAGTAATTGGTGTCATTCCAGAGTCCCTGGCCGCCCGAGAACTGGCCCAGGAACAGATCACGGAATTACGTGTTGTTCAATCCATGCATGAACGCAAAGCCATGATGGCAGAACTGAGTCAGGGATTTATCGTTTTGCCGGGCGGCATTGGAACCATGGAAGAGTTTTTCGAGGTTTTCACCTGGCTACAACTGGGCATACACGATAAGCCCGTTGCGCTTTACAACACCGGGGAGTATTATGATGGTTTGAAGCGTTTCCTGTTGCAGATGGTCAAACAGCAATTCTTGAAGCGAGAAACCTACCAAGAACTGATAATTGAAACAGTGCCCGAGAATCTGCTGACCCGATTGGAGGAAAAGGCCAGCAAATCCTCGGACTTCTTGAAAAAAGACCTGAGTTAGAGAGCGCCTTTAAGCTCCGGCAGTTATAAGATTGCGAATGGTCTTTCTGCTTTCCGATCTTTGATATCGAAAAGCCAGGCCAGCTCCATTCCCATCCAGACGAACAATTCCTGCCTTAAGAAGCATTCCGTCGATTTCCACTTCCACCTCTTCGCCTACCTCAACATTACAATCCGGCCAGTCTACATAGAATCCCCTGGTGCTCAGATCGCGGGTTTCGAAATCTTTTCCATTGATGCGAACTTTCTTGTGAACCGGGATGCGCTTTTCAAAACGCCATCCTCGCGGATACATCTTCATAAAGGGCGTAGAAATGTCCGGACGCAGAAAATATACGGCAGCAGCAAGCCCCAGCGCACTGTAGAGCAGGTAGAGCATATTCACCCAGTAATCGGGAAGGGAAAATACCGCCCATACATTGTATCCCATAAGTAAAGCTGCAAAGGCGAAGAACAGGCGCCAGCCCCAGCGTTTCACCAGCAGAAGTCCAATGCCCACGGCCAGAGAAAGAACCATCAGAAGGGCCACCACTGGATCCATCTTTCCCAGGACGTACAGAGGTCTTTGATACGGATAACCGGACATGATGCAGATCGAAAAATAGTTCCAGATTGGAAACAGAAGGAACAGCGAACCAATTATGATTAAAGAAAGGGGGCGTTTGTATCTTTTTCTGCGCTCCATGGGAGACTCCTTTTTAGATTATTCCTGAGTGTATCTATTTCAGGCAGATCCGGCAGCTCGATGCATGCAATTCCGCCGGCCTGTTCTAGAATACATAGACGATTTTTTTTCCTCTCCTGGTAAAATAGGAGCACAAGCTCCAATCCTGACGCGGGCCTTCCGAGTGGACTAGCAACCGTCCAGACCGGGCAAAAAGGTCCTCAGCACCACCACTCAAGAAAAGCCACGGGGCCTATATTTAGGAGAAAAGCCACTCCAACCAGCTCCGGGGCGGCATTTTTATTTTTTTTCATTGACTGACTGACCGGCCAGCCAGTATATTTCAGCCGATGACAGAGAAAGATCAAAAGTCCATACCTGAAACCCGGGGCCGATCGGCAGAAGCTGCGGAGACCATAGAAAGGATTCTCCAGGCATCCATCGATACAATTGCCCGGATGGGTTATGAAGGTGCATCCATGAAGGAAATTGCCGGTGCTGCCGGGGTGAGCAAGGCCTTGCTGCATTATCACTTCCAGTCCAAGGAAGAACTGATGCTGCAATCCCTTAAGCTGCTTTCCTCGGAAGTAGCCCAGGAAGTTCGGGACAACCTGGCCGGAGGCACTCCATCGCTGACTATGGCGCTGGATGCTGCTCAGGGCCTTTTTGACCGATTACTCACCAATGAAGTGAGAGTTGCATTCCTCACCGAGATGTATGCGACCGCCACTCACAACGATACTCTGCAGAAGACCATGCAGCAGTATGTGGAGCTGGAAAAGGATCTGATTCTCGAAATCATCGAGTCAGCTCTGGGACCATTCAAAGATCAACTTATCATGCCCCTGGAGAGATTGGCCATGCTGGTTCATACCAGCATCGTAGGTCTTTCTATAGAGAGTGTGGTAAACAGAGATGAGGAAAGGCTAAAAGAAAGGTTTCAGGATATTCTACAGATTCTGGCCAGCGCTCTGTTTCTCCCGGCTCTGCAAAGAGAAAGGGATTCCGAAGTGAATCCTTCTCTGGAAGGGGATCGGGAAATCAAGAACGAGACTGACCGTTAGGACTGGAAGAGAACTGCGAGAGGAGAAGAAGGATGTTCAAGTATATAAAACAATTTATGACACCGGTAATGCTATCCGGCGTTTTCGTGGGAATAATGATGGGCGGGCCCTGGATGTGGCTCGGAGTTGCAATCATTTGCCTGGTAATGATCGGCGGCGATGGTTTACTAAGAGACGATCTTTCGGAACCACAGTACAGCCAGAAGTGGATTCTGAATTTCGTATTATTCCTGGCGCTGCCATTCCTGGTTGTAACCCTGTGGGGATTGGCCTGGGCCACTCAGTCTGGAACCTCTGACTTTCTGGGCCTGGGGGCTTTTGTTCAGGGCATCACCGGATACGATGTTTTCGCCGCACGACAGTCCAGTGCCTGGTATCATATGGTAGGCGCGGTTCTGGGCACAGGTTTTACCGTTGCCGGTTATGGAACCAACATCGCCCACGAACTCACTCATCGCACTACCGATCCGCTGTCCATGATCTGGGGTCGCTGGATGCTGGCCATGAGCAACAATGCAGACTTTAGCATTGAACACGTCTACGGGCATCATGAAACGATTGCCACCGAAGCGGACCCGGCCAGTGCTCAGAGAGGCGATAATCTCTATGTATTTATTGTAAAGTCCACGATTCAGGGGCATCGCAGCGCCTGGAGACTGGAGGCAGGACGACTGAAGAAAAAGGGATACTGGGTCTTTGGTCCTCGCAATCGAATGCTCACCGGCTATCTGATGAGCCTGACTTACGCCGCAGCATTTTATGCCGCTGCTGGATGGCTGGGCGTTGGTATCTATATGGCGCAGGCCACATGGGCCAAAGTGGTATTCGAAGTAGTTAATTACGTTGAGCACTATGGTCTTGTGCGAGTTCCAGGACAGCCTGTAATGCCAAGACATTCATGGAATACCAACAAGGTAGTTTCCAGCATGGTTCTGTTCTCTCTAACAAGACACAGTGCACACCATGAAAAGGGCGACCTGCCTTTCTGGAACCTGAAGCCCTATCCGGAAGCGCCGGAGATGCCCTATGGCTATCTTACTACGATTTTCGCGGCCATGATTCCACCTGTATGGAAAGCCAGCATCAATCCCAAATTGAAAGAGTGGGATGAGAAGCATGCATCCAGAGAAGAGCTGGAAATCCTGGAACGAAGAAACCAGGTTCTGGGCAATGTCGGCTCACACAAGGCAGCCGCCTGAAACCAGGGCACTATCTCGCAGGGTAGCGCAGAATTTTCTGCGCTGCCTCCAGCCACACTTCAAGGAGGGAAACCATGGGACTATTTTCAAAAACCCCGAAGAACTTTACGGTGAAGATCCAGAGCACTGGAGATGAGATTCATCTGGATAACAAGACCACCATTCTGCAGGCAGCGCTGGATCAAGGACTGGCCTATCCCCATCGATGTCGAGTGGGCTCTTGCACAACGTGCAAGACAAAGCTGGTGGATGGAAAGATCAAAGAACTCACGGATACAGCCTATGTTTTGAGCATGGAAGATATTCAGGATGGTGCTATTCTGGCCTGTCAATCCATCCCAAAGTGTGATCTGACCATCGACGTAGAACTGGGGGAAGCAGAAGCCGAAGAGTTTCAGGGAACAATTACCCGCGTGGATGACCTTACCCATGATATCCTTGGAGTAACGGTAGCTCTGGACCGGAGCATCTACTACACAGCAGGACAATACGCTGATGTTTCGTTTCCCGGTCTGGATCGGCCCCGCAACTATTCCTTCGCGGCCCGGTCACTGCCTCAGGGAAACCGGGAGATTCGATTTCACATTCGCAAAGTACCTGGCGGTCGGTTTACAGAGTGGATGTTTGAAAAGGATCGAGTAGGTGAAGAGCTGGTGGTAGGTG
The DNA here is from genome assembly GCA_002729885.1 of Spirochaetaceae bacterium. Lineage (GTDB taxonomy): Bacteria > Spirochaetota > Leptospiria > Leptospirales > Leptonemataceae > UBA3465. The sequence goes on along the minus strand of PBUB01000021.1, from coordinate 321,924 downwards.
GTCCTTTCGGAGAATTTCAGCTTAAGACTTCTTCCAATCCACTGGTTTTCATAGCCGGCGGCAGCGGAATGGCTCCTATACTTTCGATACTCGAATCAGCCGGCGGCGAAGACCTTAAACGGGATGCTGTCTATCTCTTTGGCGCTCGCACACAGGCGGATCTCTATGCTCTTGATGAAATCAAGAATGCCACCAGAAAGTGGCAGGGACAATTTGAATTCATTCCGGTGCTCAGCCATGAACCGGAAGAAAGCGATTGGAAGGGCCGTCGCGGACTGGTTACAGATTTGATCTCCGAGATCGATAGCCTGTCCGATCACCATGCCTATCTGTGCGGTCCTCCGGGAATGATAGATGCTGCATTGGAGCATCTCAAGTCATCTGGAGTTTCAGATGCAAACATTCATTTTGATCGCTTTACGGATTCCAGCCATCTTCTGGTAGGTTCCAGCAAATAAGTAGCAGCCGGACCTGGTAGGTTCGCAGGAAGACCGTCTTCGCACCTACCTCGATCAGAATTCCGGATTGCCACTCCTCTGATGTCTATATAGGACACCTTGTGCCTGCTTCTTTCGAGAGTGGGCTTTTTTTTATTTCCAGCGCATCAGACTGCGGGACGGAAAAATCCATTCAGGGGTATGCGTCTTTATGTTTAAATCCAGAGCATACCAGACAGGACCGGAGGATTCAAATCCGGGCGCTACTTCCCCGGCCATGTAAGGATTCCTGAGGACGTGAAATTGCTGGGCGGGCATATAGCTCTGACCTAAAAGATAGAGTCTTTTTCCTTCATCGTTTTGCACCATATCCAGAATCATTACAGCATGGCCAGGAGATCCACTTTCCAGAAAGAAATCTCCCGGACGTAGATCATCGGCCACCGGCACTGAATCCATTTTCAGGGAAATGGTACCTGCATAGGTGAAGACATTTTCCAGGTAACCCATGAAGGTAGCACGGGAATCATTGAAGGGGGCGGCCTTGCGAAACAGCACTCTGTTTCCCTTGATGGAAGGTCTGTATCCATCTCTCCATTTCGCATAGCTGGATAGATCGCCGCTGGTAAAATGGAACTGGATTTTCTCTTTTTGATTGGCCGACCATAAATATTCAGCACGCAACCGAATCAATGCATCCGCACATTGCTGAAGATCCCGGCTGCCTACAGAAAGATCAATGATGCGAAACTGTGCGCTCTGGTTGGGCTTGGGCCTTCCGTTATAAAGATAGACTGTACTGGAGGGAAGTAATCGAAGGTTACGCAGATATTTTGCAAAACCGTCCCGGAGTTCAACGCGACGAAACCCTGCGGGAGCGGGAATCATCTCTATTTTCTGAATTCCCGGGGATCTACTACTTTCATCTATATCTGTGGATTCGGGCGAACCTGTTTCGGCCACCCCGGGGGAGCAAACGGCCAGAAGAAACAGGGATGCGAAAAGAAGTAGCAGGCTGAATGAGTTTCTAAATTGCACTGAATCTTTGGACGAAAGTACAGGCCTGAAAGTGAGAAATTCAGGCCTGTAGCTCAATAAATGACCCTTGTTAACTTAGGATTGTGTGAGTTAGTCCTGAAGCAAAAGAGAAATCATTGGCTTCATTGGGTCAGAACCACCTGCGGATCGATTCTGCACCATGTACTCCATGGACATTTCTGCCCTGGCTCGGAGTCCAGGCTCCAGATCGGACAGATATGGAGTTACCACTGCTCGAACCTGGTCTGGCTCTGCATCGGCGAAGCCACGCGCATAGCTCTGCAAGGCCCAACCACGAAACGTTGGATGTGCAGATTCGTCTTCTATGAGAGACAGCAAATACGATTTGACCTCAGCATCCGGATACTCGGACAGAAGGGCCAGAGAAAGAATCCTCACCCTGGCAAGGTTCGTTTGATCTCCGGCCAGTTGCATTAGAGCTCTGGCTGGATCCGCGCTATGATTGGAAACCGCCGCCTTAAGATCGGACAGCTCTCCTTCGGGCGGATTGATCAACAATTGCCGAATCTGAATCAACTCCTGCTGTAGACCTACTGGAGCATTCTGGGATGTGGTTTCTGCATCCACAACGCCCAGACTGGCAAACAATAGCGTCAGTGTGACGGGAAGAGTCCTCATACACACCTCCACATTAAAAATGGTTCGATAGCAAGGTACATGACCTTCTACCCATCCGTACCGCCAGAGTAGCAAATGCGGTCCCGGTATCCTCCAAAAAATCGGGCCTGAATGAAAAAAAATTAGAGTAATCGGGCAAAAACTATGCCTTGGCCCGGAAAAAAAAAGGATATGGAACCAGTAATCCAGGGCCGGTACCCTGGACAGGTGAAGATGCAAATTTCATCAGAATTCTGCATCCGACTTTACGGGACCCTTTGGACCAGTGAGCCTCAGTTGCCACGCCCGGCTGCACCTTTAACTTTCCATGCGCCGCCGAGCTCAGTGAATCAAAGGATTCGGTAAATCTTTCCGGAAGCGAAGTCCGCCACATAGACTTCACCGCTGGAATCCCGGGCAAATGTGGCAATCAGCAAAGGCCATTTACCCAGGGCATAGGCTTCTACCATTTTGTTGTCTTCTGGAATATCGATGGCCCATATCCTTCCTTTGACGAAGTCCCCAAAGATATATTTCCCTTTTAGCTCGGTTCGACTTCCCAGATAAACGTAGCCACCGGTGATGGATTGACCTTCGTCATGACCGTACTCGAACACCGGAGATTTGAGCCCGGAACGATTGCATCCTTCTTCCGGATCAAAGCAATGATTCGCCTCAATGGTGTTCCAGCCCAGATTGTCTCCCTTTTCAATGACGGATACTTCTTCCCAGGCATCCTGACCTACATCGGCCACGATCAGGCGTCCCCTGGGATCAAAGCTATATTTCCAGGGATTTCGCAATCCAATGGCCCAGACCTCTCGGGCCCAGTTGGGATGCGTGGTAAAGTATGGATTATCCGCCGGAATGGCATAGGGCTTGCCATCCTGTTCTTTGTTCACATCGATTCTTAGCATGGCGCCAAGAAGCGTTCGGGGGTTCTGCCCATTTTCGTCTGGATCGTCTCTCCAACCGCCATCGCCCCAGCCAATGTAAAGCATGCCATCCGGTCCAAAATCCAGGCGACCAGCATTGTGATTTTGATAGGGCTGATCCACCTCCATAAATACCCTTTCATCGCTTAATTGTCCTGGAGCAAAAACATCTCCTGGATTATCCAGCTTCCATCTGGATACCCGGCTAAATCGTCGATCCCCATCTTCCACCGAGTAGTTCAAAAAGATAAAACCGTTCCTCTGAAAATCAGGATGGATGGCCATGCCCAGCAGACCCTGCTCCGAAACCACAGGTACCTGAAGCTTTAACACTTCTGTAGCCTTGCCGCTTTTTAGATCCAGCAGCGATAGCTTTCCATTCTTCTGAACCACAAATAGATGACGGTCCGATGCAGGATGGAATACCAGCTCGGTGATTTGTGGGTATCCGCTGGCCATTTCTGCCAGCTGAATGTTGATCTGTTTCCTGTTCGCATCCGGTCCGGAAAATTCCGGCTTCAAATCTGCAATCTTGCCTTCTGGCTTGTAATCAGGAGAAAACCAGCCAATCAACGTGGCTCGCAAGCCTTCGCAACTGGCAGTGAAAGGAAGAACAGAAATCAGAAGAATAAAGCTGAACCTGGAAATCATGTTGGGACCTCGATGCATTTGGAATTGGCGCTGGTCACTCTGGAGCAAGCCCGGAGGAAATTCAAGACAGTTAACAATACGAAAAATACTATCCAGGGTCCAACTCAATATCTCGGGAGATACAGAGGCCCCTGCGCATGCCCAGCCGAAACAAAAGAATGAAAAATGGTTTCGATTAGATGCCGCTACCTGGAACTGTAGCCATGCCCTGTTTCAAAACTCCATCGCGATCCGGCCTGGCTGCCATTCCGGGACGATTCACTGGACGAAACCATAGAGGGCCCGGCTGCCTGGTTGCGGGAATGTTTCTGATTTTAGGACTCCTGGCAGGTTCATCAGGATCACTCCATGCTCGGGTAACTCCTCAGGTCATTGAACCATGCAACATCGCCTTTTATCTGCCCGCGGGCTTCCAGATAGTAGAAGAAACCAAGACCTCGTTGCTGGCCCGGGACATCCAGGGTCTGGAACTGGCCGTGTTTTGCACCTACAATGAAAACCGCACCAATCGATCCTCGGAAATATTGGCCAGGCCGGGAGTCCAGGAAATCAAACAGTTGCATATGGAATCCAGTGTGACCGGAATTCTATTCTCCAACACTCGGTTCTCCCAGGGAAAAAAGCTCCAGAGTATCGAAGCCTATCTGGCCACAAGAAATCTGGAATACAGAGTTATTGCCATCCCTCCGGAAGGCAGTTTTGAGACTCTGGAACCCAGGGCCAGAACTGTGGTTGAAGAACTGCTGGCCGGGCTATCCTGGATTGCACCTCCGGAAAGTACCATTTCCGAGGAACAGTATCAGCAGCGACTCTGGCTTCTGGGTCTTGTAATTCTGGCCATTCTTGGCCTGGTTGGGCTCTATCTCTGGAAACGAAAAAAGGGCTGACGGGGCCGGGCCCGGGCCGATCCCGTATCTATGCTTTTTCGTAAGGCTCTTTTGGGCCTGCAATTTTACAAATCCAGGCTGCGGCTGGTAGCAATGTTGCTTTGCGCCACTTCCGCTTTTTGGCTCTTATCCTCCCTCGCCATTCACTGCGACTCTCAAAACGCCAGTACACCAGCGGTTTCCAGCTCCGATGCGGAGCCCGGCCGCCAGCAGGCATCAGATGCACTGACGCCCACCATAAAGTCCGAGGTTTTGATAATCGGAGATTCCATGATGCAATTTGGTATTGGTCCTGCTCTGAAGAAGGGCCTGGAATCCAGGGGCTATTCGGTAGAGTATTTCGTTAAGAAATCCACCGGTCTCACCTGGACTCATTTTTTTGACTGGCAGTACAAAAGCGAAGAGCTACTTTCTATGGGCCAGTTCGATGTAGTGATTGTCATGCTGGGTTCCAATGACGGTCGATGGCTGAAATATCAGGGTAAGCGTCTCGAGTACGGCCCGAATGTAGATCTATGGTGGCAGCAATACTCCCTTCGATTCGATGAATTCTATGGCCGACTTTGTAACGAAACCAGAAAGGTTTTCTGGATTGGAATGCCGCCCATGAAGCCCGAGGGATATCATAATAAAACCAGGCTATTCAACGCATTCTACCAGGGAAAAATTCAATCCTCCGGATGTGGAACCTATATCCCTACGGATTATCTGAGCAAAGATAAACCTATTCGCTGGTCCGATGGAATTCATGTTTCCAACAGCGGAGGGAAGATGGTAGCCGAGCGAATCATACGAGATACAGGCCTGTAAGCTAAAGCCACCGCTTCTTGCGAAAAAAGAAAATCATGCTGCCTGAAATGAGGGCCATGATGCCCACTACCAGGGGAAAACCGAACTGACTGTGAAGAAAGGGCATTCGTTCAAAGTTCATTCCGTAGATACCGGTAATCAGAGTCATGGGCATGAAGATGGTAGTGATCAAAGTCAGAAGCTTCATTACCTGATTCAGCCTGGTACTGATAGAAGAAAGATGAACATCCAAAAGACCGGAAAGCATGTCTCGAAAGGACTCTATAGTATCTACAATGTGGATGCAGTGATCATAGATGTCCCGGAAAAACACGGACAGATCTTCGTCAATGAGCGAAGAATGCTGCCGGTCCAGAAAAACCAGAGCCTCCCGCAAGGGCCATATGCTCTTTCGCAGAGAGATTAATTCTCGCTTCAGCCTGTGGATTACCGGAAGCAAATCCTCTTTTCCTGAGAGCACCTCATCTTCCAGCATCTCGATCTGATCCGAAACGCTTTCCAGCACTGCGAAGTAATGGTCCACTACCGAGTCCAGCAGCGAATACAACAGATAGTCCGCCCCTTCCTGCAGCAGGCGACCTCGACCGTCCATGAGTCTGTTTTCCACTCCTTCAAAGTTGCGCTCCTGCTCCGACTCTTCAAAAGATAAAACGTAGTTGGGCCCCAGTACTAGAGATACCTGTCTTTGCTGGAGCCCGGTGGATGTATCAAAATGAAGTCCTCGTAGCACCACAAATAGATGATCCCCATAGTCCTCGACTTTGGGCCTCTGGTCCGTGTTCATTACATCTTCCAGAAGAAGTGGGTGCAGATTATATAGATCTCCAATTTGTTCGATGGTATTTGCATCAGTGACTCCTTTGACCTGGAGCCATAGAACCCCGCTGGAATGCGGACCTGGCACCTCTATCCTGGCTGATTCCCGATGCTTTTCGAATTGGATTCGTCTTGCTCCCTGTCCGCTATATCGAATTCCACTTAGCCGGGTATCTCCGCTCCCCTGTCCGATGTGGACCAGGCTACCGGGAGGCAGTCCGGCTTTTCTAGAACGGCGATTCACAGTACGTCTCATGCACCCCGGATGCTCCTTTCAATCCAGGAGGCGAGGAAAATTTATTTTACCGTAACCATACAGGCTCCAGTCTCGTCTGACTAGTCGGGGACGGATTCCCGAGAAAGCCCCGCGATCAGGAGATATCTATGAAATTACACCGAATTCTGGCTCTGTCAGCATTGCTGGCAATGTTCGGTTCATCGACATTAATCGCTGAAACCAGATTCGACATTCAACTTGTGAAATCCAGAGCCGAAGAAACCAATGTAATCTGGCTCTATCCAAAGAAGGCCAAAGTTCCAGGAATGCTCTGGGGAACCAACGAAGAGTATACCCCGGGCATGCATGCAGTAGTGCTATCCTGCGGCATGAATTCAGAAGTAGAGTATGACGATGATCGCGTGGAGCCTGCAGACCTGTACCGGGTAGAGCACTACATGCTCAATGAGGAAGAAGACTGGGAACTGAAAGGCTGGTTTCGACTGGAGCAGATGTCCAATAAATCCCTGTGCGATAAGATGATGCAGCTGGCCAGACTGGCCACACCTGCACGTCCACTGAACGTCAGCCTTACAATCGCCGATCAGGGGTTGGGAGTTCGAAACAAAGTAGAAAAGTGGGAACTTGCACCCTGAGAATATTCATGGAAAACTGGCTGGTCCTCCGATAAGGTACTGTGCGCCTAATTAGAATAAACATCCTGGTGCTATCCGGATTGCTGCTTTTGAGTCTGCAATGCTCTCCGGAGCCAGCACCCGAACCGGAACCAGCAGGTCCGGCCACAGTTCAGATCTTTATGTCAGCCAGCGGCGGTGCCGATTGCTCCGCCGTGGAGCCATTGGATCGAGAAGTTCCATCCAAAACGCCCGAAGCAGTGCTCAAAGCCTTGCTGGATGGCCCTACCAGTCGCGAAACACTGGAGGGAGCCTACAGCGCCATAGACCGAGGTACAAAACTTCTTTCCATCAAAGAAGAGGGAAACCTGGTAGTGGCTGATTTTTCCAGTATTCCGGATGGGGATTCCTGCAGAGCAAAATCCATCCATGCACAGATCGAAAAATCTGTTTCGCATAACTTCCCGGAAAAAAGCGTAAAGATACTTTCTCAGGGAAAGCCCATAAAGTGATTCCAGGTCCAGGGGCTTTTTAGCCCCGCACCGGAGCCAGGAGATTCCAGTACCAGAGCAACTGGAAAAAGATCACGCCGGCTGTAGCCACCAGCGTATAGAAAATCTTCAAGCCTGTGCCCCAGCTAAAGGCGTTCCAGACTCTGGGAATGCGAATGGCCAGAAGCACCGTGAGCAGTAAAAGCCCGTAAGGGAGATACAGGATCGCCTCCAGACTGCGGGGAACCCCCTCTACGATTTGCTGCTGCAGAATGGCCATATGAATCTGAGTTCCAAGCAAGAACAGTACGTGGGCCCAGGCTGTGGCCACCATCAAACGAAAGATCTTACGTTCTTCCTCCTGGGCGTCTGGCTCCAGCTCCGGAGGCTCATTACCTGTGAATCTTATATAGAGCTTTCTGGCCACCGGAGCAAACAGACATCCAAGCATCATGATAACTGCGAAGGCAGTTAATGGAACGACGGTCTGCATTCCCTCCAGAGGACTGATTCTTTCCAGATAGAAAGGCACCATATAGGTTCCGGAGATTCCCACGGCCTTTCCATCCTCTACTGCAAACACTATTTTCAGTTCCGGATCTTGGCTTTGAAAGATATGTTCGCCCACAGGCCGCAGAGCGATGGGCTGACGAAAATCTGCAGGAAAACTTGCATTCAATCCGTCTCCATCCACCTCTACATCCACCTGCATGGGCAGACCACCCACTTTTAGCAAACCATCGTGTTCGTAGCGAGCGTATCTGTAGGAACCGGCGTAGGCATCTAGTTCCAGGCCTGGCTTTTGAGTAGGAGCCTGCGCAGGCTTTTTCAGTCCCAGGTAATCTGCAAAGGACTGCATTAGCTTTTCTCTCAGCAGAGGATCGGTAGACCCGTTGCTGGAAAAGAAGATTCCGCTGCGATCCTCCGGAGAAAAAGAAATCAGAGAGGAAAATGCCTCCCAGTCTCCTCCATGTTCCAGCATTCGCAGTCCACGAAGATCCCGTTCGTAGAAACTGAATGCGGAGCCCGGCAATTCCGGAGCCGGCCGGTAGAGATTCTGTACCAGAATACCGTAGGAATCATCGCTCAACGCTCCGTTGTCGTTGAATCCATTTATGAGAGAAGTTAGATACCGGGCCATATCTTGGCCGGTGGCATACAGAGAACCCACCGGGAAATACCGCAGTCTCATGGGCGCCATCTCCACTCTCTGGCCGTCCGGTCCCATTACATAGCTGGCAGATATCCTTTCCTGATCCAGGTCCTCGGGCGAGAACGTTGCTTTCAGTCCCAGGGGAGCCAACACATGCTCGTTCTGATAGTCCATAAACGACTGGCCGCTTTTTACTTCCAGGATGGCGGCCAGAACCAGAAAGCCATAGTTCGAATAATTATAATAACTTCCGGGTTCAGCAATCTGTCCCGGATACTGATCAATCACGATTTGCGAAACAGGCGGCAATGCCTCATCCGGGGACGCTCCCAGGCCAATCAATCGTTCATCGAATCCGGCCGTATGGGTCACCAGCTGTCGGATGGTAACAGGGTATTTAAATCCGGATGCCAGATCTGGTAGAATCTCAGAGACATTCTGATCCAGTTGAATTTTATTTTCCTGGATCAGTTGCAGAATACCCAGAGCAACAAAAGTCTTGGAAATGCTGCCCACGCGAAAGTAGGTCGATTCCGGATCCACTTTCTTTCCATCTCGTAGATGCGCATCGCCGTACCCCTTTAATAGCACCAGACGGCCATTTCGGACTATAGCCACCATCGCTCCCGGCACATTGGCCTCGCTGGCCGCGCCCTTTATGAATTCATCCATGAATTTTTCGGCCGCGGGGCTCTCGTTTACCGCTGTCTGAGCCCAGGCCGACGAAACCACGGATAGCACCAGAATTACAGGGAGAAACAGGGATACTTTACGCATACCGGTATGGACCTGATGAAATGCGTTCGGGTCAAGCCGATCTTGACAGCCGGCCGGATACGCCACACATTGGCTTGTCCATGAAAACGCATAGTATAGACGGAATTACACTGCATCTGGGAGCCCCGGACCAGGATGATCATCCCTGGGTGGGCAATATGGATGTACTTCAGCAGCTCATGGCTTGCTGGATGACGGTCCACGAAGATGATATTCCTTTGAATCCCAGGTTGATTGGTCGGCCCGGTGTGGGAAAAACTACCCTGGCTGCGGCTGCCGCCCGGGCTCTGGACAAACCGGTGTACATTTTTCAGGCCACTATGGATACCCGCCCGGAAGATCTTCTTATCACTCCGGTGATTGCGGAATCAGGTAAGATCAAATATGTGGCCAGCGCTATTGTTACCGCGATGATTGAAGGAGGAGTGGCCATCCTGGACGAGGGAAACCGAATGGGGGAAAAATCCTGGGCCTCTCTGGCCCCATTGCTGGATCACCGCCGCTACGTAGAATCCATAATTGCGGGCATCAAGGTAAAGGCACATCCGGAGTTTCGCTTCTGCGCTACCATGAACGAGGATGCCTCCACGTTTGAGATACCGGAATACATTCAGAGCCGACTGCAACCACAGATTTACATCGACTTTGCAGATGCAGACGAGGAAGCGGAGATTCTGAAAGCCAACCTTCCCTTTGCTCCGGACGAAATCATCAATTACGTTGTTAAGTTTCTTCAGGCGGCTCACCAGGCGGATGAACCCTATTCTGTGCGCGATGGAATCAACATTACCCGGATGGTTCTCAAGCTGGGAATCTCCCGTGAATTCTTCAAGAAAGAGAACAACCAGATTGTTACGGATGAAGCCCGCTTCCGGGAACTGCTCCATGATTCCGTGATGGGCATTCTGGGAGACGATGCTTTACGGTATCTGGTAACCTGAATAGGCCCTGTGCCGGGATTTCATTTCCATGTCTGCGCAGAATTATCCAGCAAGAAGCAAGCTTCATTCGGATTCTGAGATCGCAATAGAGCTCCGTCCGGGAATTCGCGCACTTCCTATCGTACATGGATCCGCCGAATGCACTTTGCTGGTTCGACGATTGTTTCTGGAAAGACCTCCTTCGCAGCTGGTGCTGGAGCTTCCTGATGTATTCAGTCAGTCCCTGCATCGAGCTCTGCCCTATGCGGATTCTATACCCGTACTCACGCTGGAGCCACCTACTTACCCGCCCATCCATTTTATTATGGAACCGCTGGAACCCATTGTGGAAGCAGCACGATCCGCCTTTGAAGCCGGGATTCCTATTCATGCTGCCGATCGCCTGATTGAAGGAATCTACGCCTGGACCGATGAGCGCTTCCCGGACACCTATTCCCTCAACGAGCTAACGTTGCAGGAAATGTACGAAATGTACAAAAAGGAACTGCCAGGCCCGGCAAAGCCAGGGGATCTTCGCCTGCAGTTTGTAGATTTTGTGGACTATATTCGAGAGATCAGCCTGGCAGAGAGGATTCGACAGCTGGCCCATTTCCAGGATCCCGCTGAAGACTGGATATTACTGGTCTGTGGCATGAAGCATTTACCATCGATTCAGCGACTCATCGGACTCTCCGCGGAGGAGTTTGTCGCTGAGAAAGAAAAGGCGGAGCTGTCTTTGAGTACCGCTGGGTTGCCTGCTCTGGAATATAGCGATCCTGATTCCGAAAAATCCTCCGGCGAACCCAGACAGTCCGACGACGAAAAGGAACCTCTGGAGGAATTGCTGGACTGGAACGATAGAGTGAATTCCTCCCGAGACGAAGTGGAGATCAGCATACTCTCCAGAAAGCATCCAGAAGTATTGACTCAGCCTGGCTACTACAACACAGCCTGGAACCTGGCTCGAAAGCATCATAGAGCGCTGCCAGGATTTGATCGCATACGACTGCAACGACAGGTATTTCGAGAGACGAGACATCGCTACGAAAGGGAATCCGGTGAAATCTTTCCTCCTCAGAGGGAGAAAATTTTTTTTCAATTCGCACGAAACTGGAGCTTTTTGAATCAAAAGCTACTTCCGGATACCTATCAACTTGTACTGAGTGCCCGCGCCTTTGGAAATGATAATTTCGCCCGGATATTTCATGATATTTTGATGTTTCTTCGCGAGCCAGGGCCCAGTCCCTTCCAGGAGAAGGAAATCACCCTGGATGATCTGTTCAGGCATCATAAGCTCATTCGCTTTCGCCTGAAGCGAAGAATCAAGCGCCGGGTGCCTCCGCCCAAAATCACAAGAAACATTCAAAGAGAGAAGTATCCAGGCCAGTGGAGAGATCTGTGGGATGGTAGCGGAATCTGCTCCTATCCGCCGGAGGATGTGGTGCTGGAGGACTTTGGTAAGTATCTTCAGAATCGGGCCAAATCCATCATGAAAGCCAGCGAAGAAAAGACCCTGGAATTCAGCTCATCGCTGCTGGATGGCATTGATTATCGTGAAACCATTCGGAACTTTCATTCCGGAAAGATTTTCGTGCGCGATCAGCATAAGAAGGCTATCGACGCAGGTAGTGTAGTTATTATTTTTGATGAAGACGAAGACAAGCATCCCTGGCAGGTTGTCTGGTGGGGCGAACATCACCAGGAAAGCGATATGGCTTTCTATTCTACATTTCCCGGAGATCAGGTAGTGGGCCCCGGAATCTGTCGCTGCACATACGGTGGACTCATGCTCACCTTTCCTCCGGGCCGTATTCATGACATCTGGAACGATCCTGGATATGATCGCTTTGACAAACCCGCGGATCGATTGCTTCTTGCTGGCCTGGAATACAATACTCGTAATGCAGTGGTTCATCTGGCGCATAAGCCGCCTGCCCCGTATATGACTCAGCTGGCAAGTCGCCTGGGCCAGAAGATCGTTCATATTCCAATAAATACAGTGAATCCAGTTATCCTGGGCCGCGTGCGACGGTTTCATGTATTGAGTGGAAAGGAAAAGAGAGACGATGCCGACGACTTTATCTGGTGACGACTTTTTTTGCTGACGACTTTATCTGCGGATAACTTTATCTGCAGACGGTTTCGCCAATTCATATTCTCACCGTCGGCAACCGCACCATTGATCAACCCTTGAGCCGACCCACAGCAAATGCGGTGACGGAGAATGCGATAACCAGTCCAAAGCCAATTGTGCCAAACAACGCATCTGCCAGCAGATCAGGGTGGTAATCCAGCATATCTGAGTAGGAGACTCCCATGTCTTTTAGCACTACGGATACCTGAAAAAATCGAACCATAAATGCAGCGCCTCCGAGAAAGGCGATCATCGCAAGGATTACAAATAGCAAGCGAAAAGCCGCAATCTTCCCTTCTCGAATACCCTTCGCATAGGAATCTGGATCTTCTGGTTTCATTTGCCCTTTCTTCCTTTGAACAGATCCATCCAGTAGGCCATATCCCGAGCGCTCATCTGAGGATCCTGCTTTCTGGATTCTGGATCCTTTCCTGGAGCCGTAAGCACTTCCTGAACCCATTTGGCGAATTCTTCGGAGGACTGGACATGGCTTCGGGACTGTTTGGCAAAATGCTGCACCTGCTTGTCCGAACTCACCGTCCGTACTTCTCCCGGAGATTTACATGCGATAAGGAACTGTTTGATTAAATAGTCCGCACTTCGCTCATGACTGTAGTAGCACTTGAGCCCGCCAACGCTTTCTCGATCCGTTTCATCCCCCTGTTTCTTTTTTCCATCGAAGAAGATGTGAATCTCCAGAGGCTTTTTCCAGGCATCTCGAAGTTGTCCCATCTTGCGGGTAAATCCCTGCATGGCAGATTCCAACTGCCCACGATGCATGTGCTCTTCAAGATCATCGAATTTGTAGATAGCATTGAATGCATCGATTACGAGGATCATACAGAAAGGATTCCAGGAAGCCCCAGTTGATCCAGTTTTTTTAATGTATGACGGAAAAAACATCTACCGGATATTCTGCCGGGCTTTGCCCGGAGAATTGCTCAGACCACGCTAAATACCTTTTTCGACTCGGGGCTATTCAGCCAGCAGACAATACATACGGCTCGCCATCCGCCATTCGCCGGGCGTCTCAGAATGGTATTTTCGCCGCAGCAATATAATTTTTAGATGCAACTGATTTCGTTCTGCCGTTTCTGGAACTATGTATATGTGGTTCAAAGCCATCCATCTGATCTTTATGGTAGCCTGGTTTGCTGGAATGTTCTACATCTGGCGGCTCTTTGTGTATCATGTTGAAACCGAACATCAGCCTGTGCGCGATCAGCTGGCCATCATGGAAAGAAAACTCTACCAGATAATAATGACCCCTGCCATGATTATCACCTGGGTTTTTGGCCTGGCTATGGTGATTCTACAGTGGAAGGCATTTTCTACAGCGGGCTGGTTGCATGCAAAAATTACCCTGGTATTGTTTCTGGTATTCTGGCATTTCCTGGCAGGGTATTACCGAAAGCAACTCCTGGCCGGTCGCAGCTATCCGTCAAAGAGATTCAGACTCATGAATGAAGTGCCCACCGTGGTACTCATCCTGGTCATTATTCTGGCCGTCATTCGACCGTTCTAGTAGAGAATTTTGGAAATACATTTGCTGGTCATCGGAACCAGATCGAGCAGCCAGAGCGAACCAGACTTTAAAAGGTCTGGTTCGCGCTGATCATTACCTCAAGGGCCCGATCTCCATATTCAATATCCCTCAAGACCTTGTAGCCATCCCCTGCATCAAAATAGGCGACGTACGCAGAAAGAGTCAGATCTCCAAAAGGCCTCCAGTTGACTCTCCAGTTCACTTCCTGGCCAAAATAGGACGATGGCCCTTTGCCATCGGGAAACTCGGTAAAGAACTGATTGTAGTCGATAGTGGGGGTGCGATAGCTGTGTAGAGAGTATAAGCCCAGCACCGTATCCACGGATTCATAGATCTGGGCTTCAAAACGAACGCCACGGACCACCAGTCCGGTAAGATCCCCCAGCGCAAACAGACTGTAACCACCGGATGAATCTACAGAGATTTCGCTGAATTGATAGGCCTGCCCTGCATAATGGAATTGATCTCTACGATAATCCGCAGATCGACCATCTGGCTCCACGCCCCGACGGCCACTGGCACCTGCGATGGCCACGGAGAGCTTATACCGATCCGTAATCTGATATCCAATTTCGGCCTCACCTGCTCCTGCATCGATCTTTCGCTTATCTCTTTGATCCGGTATATAGTTCTCTGCTTCCTGGGCCAGGGTCAGAACCGATGTGCCGGCCAGGAGATCTTCCCGGGGCAGTTCCCTGTTTGTACTATAAACGTTGCCCCAGTTTCCTATGACGTGCAACATGAAATTGAAACGTCCCCAACGATATCTCTGATAGAAACCTGCCCAGTACAGTCGAGAGGTGTCGCGAATATTGCCGCTGTCATCCACGGTTCGATTATCGCCTCGATAAACACCATAAAGTTCGGAGCGATACCCCGGAAGGCCCGAGTATTTCCAGTTTCCCAGAACGACGTCTACGTCTTTGTAATTATCGTCATTAAAACCATTGGAATCCCGGTCCACTCGGGACTGGTCCTCTTTCTTAATGTAGTAGAGCTCGAATTCGGAGAACCAATCCGGCTTTGTATAGTTGATAAAGAAGCCCGCTCCACTGGTAGCAGCCACGAATCCGTTTGGAGTGCCGTAGGGAAAGACTCCGGCATTGAAACTGAATGTGTCTTCCTCGTTGTGAATCTTAAGCCTGAGCTCTCTGGTTTCCAGATTCGCGCTGCCAGAGCCGGTTCCGCCACTCCCTGGACCGGTATTGCCAGTGGTGGTGTCGCCGAATTGCAGTTCTCCTACCTCCAGGCCATAGATTACATCCACGAAATTTGACGGACGGAATGCCAGGTTCAGGCGAAATCGAGCGGTGTAGAAGTCCCCTTCCTCTCTACATCGGCTATCATTCGTCGTCGATGTGCTGGATCCGGAAGTGGAGCTACTTGTGTATGGATTGGGACAAAGAGTGGCGGTCTGCTTTTCCAGAGGTAGGTCGCGAGATGTATAGAATCCGCGAATCAGCATACTGCCATTGTAATCAAACCGCTCCAGAACTGGAGCCGTTTGAGCGCTCAGGGCTGTGGAAGCATGAGCCAGGCCAAAAAGCACCACCCCTGCCAGAATACGAGACGAAATATTGATCTTGCTAAATCCGATGGTTCTATCTCCTTTCCGGCACATTGCCGCCATCGCAATTCACGATGGTGGAACTTGAATTGCACGACAGCGTCCGGAGAAAATTGATTTCGATTTCTACTCGACGATTGTATCTTTCGCCCATTCCGAATTGGAAAAATAGCGATCATAGATGCGTTTCATTTCGCCAGTGCGATGCATCTCTTTCAAAAGAAAATTCATATAAAGCCAGTACTCTGGATGACCCGGAGGCAATACCAGGGAAAGGTGCTCTTCTCTGTAGACGGATTCCAGGGGAACAAATCGCGAAAGCAGTCCTTTTCGCATGATGGTCTGGGCCTTGATAAAAATGCCGTCTGCTACAAAGGCATCGATGTCGCCGTTTTCCAGCGCTTCCATCCCAGACTTGTTGTTGGGAAAGGTTTTGATAGTATGCACAGAAAACTCTGGATCCTTGGTCAGAATTTCCTCGTTGGTGGTTCCGCTTTTGACCCCGATCTTCAAGGCTCCGGCATAGCGTAAATCGAGAAGGGATTCGAATTTCTTCTTGGGAAAGTCTATGGAGCCTGTTTCCGGGGGAAGGGCCTTCCTGTTTAGCAGCGCGGCTGGCGTAGTTTTTAGATAGGGATCCGAAAAGTTAACAGATAAACCTCGATCCAGATCGCTGGAAACGCCTCCGAGAGCAATGTCGATTTCTCCTCTGGCGGCCAGGGAAATCAGCTCCTCCAGATTCCCAAATACAAAGCTGGGCTTTAGCCCCATATGCTTTGCTATGGCCAGGCCAATTTCCACATCAAGGCCCGGGAATTCGCTATTGCCGGGTATATGAAAGGGGGCCACGTTCTTCTGGAGGCCAATGCGCAGGGTTCCCTTCTCGGCTAATTTTCGCAGATATGTGCCTTCCGGCCTGCTTTTCAAGCCCGGTTCGGCGGTCAGGGGTTGGACAAAAATGAATAAAAACGGCAGGATGGCACCGATCCGAAAGAATCGAACGGTGTCTTTTGAAGTCATACTAAACCTTAGCCTCAAATCCGGTCCGGGTCAACGAATTTTCCTCTCAGCAGTCGGAATTGACAGGCAGCCGCCATTTGTTCAGGTGGCAGAGAATGCGATTTGAAGAATTATCCGTCCATCCGGACTTAAAGAAGGCCCTGGCCGATCAGGGACTGGAAACATTAACGCAGATACAGGAAGATACCATTCAGCCAGCCCAGGAAGGGCGCGACATTGTAGGCATCAGTCAAACAGGAACCGGAAAGACCATAGCATTTTTACTACCGGTTATCGATCATATCATCAAAGCACGCGAAGAAGGGCAGAGTCCCGCCGCTCTGATTCTAACACCTACACGAGAAATCTGTCTGCAGATTGCTGAAGAAGTAGAAAAGTTACTTACGCATCATTCACTGAATCTGGCCACCATCTACGGTGGTGACAGCTACGACAGACAGGAAAAGCAGCTCGCCGCTGAACCGTCAGTCATTGTTGCAACACCTGGACGTCTCATCGACTACATAAAGCAGAAGAAATTTCCCACAGACAGTATTCATCATTTGATTCTGGATGAAGCGGATCGTATGTTCGATATGGGTTTCATACGCGACATTCGCTACATCATGAAGAAGCTGCCGGAGAAATCTCAGACCATGCTTTTCTCCGCCACCATGAGCTACTATGTCATGCGATTGGCCTGGGACTTCATGCAGGACCCTGTAGAAGTTCGCACGAAAGCAGAAACCATCGAAGTCGATAAAATAGACCAGCATCTATTTCACCTGGGCAGAGAAGAGAAAATGCCCTATCTGATCAATTTGATCCTCAATGCGGAACAGCCCAGAGCGATCATATTTACCAATTACAAGCGAAAGGTTCTGGATATTACCAAAAAGCTTCATCGATATGGAGTAGCGGCCACCGGTCTATCCTCCCTGCTCGACCAAAAGAAGCGAGTGCGACTGCTCAAACAGTTTAAACTGGGTAAGTATAGCGTTCTGGTGGCCACCGATGTTGCCAGTCGTGGACTTGATGTGGATGACATCACCCATGTATTCAATTTCGACCTGCCGCAGGATTCTGAATCCTATGTGCATCGTATTGGCAGGACGGCTCGAGCAGGTAAGACCGGCGTTAGCTATTCGTTCTGTTCGGAAGATGATTTTGAATGTCTACCTCGGATTGAGCAATTGCTAAGGCACAAGATTCCGGTGGGACAGGTAGATCCTGGCTTTGTAAAATTTCCTGAAGGGGAATATAAACCTTTCCGCGATAGCAGCGAAAGCCATGGAGAGAAGAGCGAATCCAGATCCGATGCCGGAGGTAAGGATCGCGGTGGTCGCAATAACCGGAATCGCAGAGGAAACCGGGATCGCAAGAACGACAGTTCACGGGGACCGGATAAGCGCCCCGCGCAGGAAAAGCCAGCTGCAGCAGCCGGTAACAATCGGGGCCCTGGCGAACAAAGGCGAAGAAAGCGTCGCAGACCTTCTGGCGACCGGCGACCATCAGAGGCCAATATGGCAACGGCAGATGCCACGGATTCCGCAACCGTTCGGGACCAGGATCGTGCACGTTTGCTGGGACGTGATAAGGATACAGGCCAGAGTCGCGGCAAAAAGCAAGGGAACAGACGCCGTCGTGGTCCTCAAAACTCAGAGGGCCGATCGGATCGAAATCAAAAGCAAAGAAAGCCCCAGAATTCTGGCCGAAGCAAAAATCAGCGCAAGCCAGAACCGGCCAAGAAGCAGGGCCTTCTGGGAAAACTCCTGGGAGTATTTAAGAAAAAGAGCTGATTTTACGCTAATCGGCTGAATTCATATTCTTCCGGTGCGAACCGTGGCGCCGGCAGAACCTGGGAGTATCCGATTAGCGGAACAACCCTCCCTTATCGGGTTCGCACATACTCGCCGGCTGCCTTCGCGGCCGGCTGCAAGGATTCATCAAGTGAGTGGTTTTCAGGATTCCTTTAAGGATCTTTAAGGATGTGCAGAGATTCAGTTTTGCTTCAGTTCCAGTTCCACCGGATAAAGCACATGATACTGACCCGCTCTTCGATTGGAAGATCGGCTATAGATCTCAAGCTTAACAAGGCCGGATTCAATTTCTACGGAAGCCACACGATAGTCCACACCGTGTCTTCGCAAGCTTAATGGCACGTAGCCTTTCGTTGTCTTCTGCATCAACACCCATCGCCCGGAGCTGCCTTTGATACGATTCCATACAGCCAGGGGATCCTTTAATTCTATGGCAGTAGATCCAGGCGGTAGATTCACCGGAAAGGAAGACTGATAATCCAGTGGGTTTGCAAGTTTAACCAGATACACCTGCTCTGCATCCACCTCAAAGGACGGATTTGCACTGAATCTCTCCTCGGACTCGGATGCCCAGAAGGATCTGGATTCTGGATACACCGAACCCAGTCTGGCATCTCTGGCCTCAACCAGCGCATTGATTCTAAAGGTCTTGCGAGCGATTTCAAACTCTCTTTGCCGATTTGCAAACGCTTCTGAATGATAGACGGCTTCATTGCGAAGGCGCTGCAGTTCTGCCTCTTTCCTTCGTCTTTCCTCTTCTTTCCGCCTGGCTTCTTCTCTTTCTTTTCTCTCTTTTTCCAGCTGGGCCAGGCGCTCCTGTTCTTCCTTTCGTCGCTGCTCTTCCTGCCTTTCCTTTTGTACTCTTTCTTCTTCGGTCAGCTCTGGATTATCCGGAGAATCTGTGTTGGCTTCCGCCGTGGAATCCTTACTGGAATCGGGCTCTGTGGTGCCTGAATTGTCCGAATCGCTTTTATCGGAATCGGTAATTACGAACGCTTCGCCATCAGAATCGTTGGTTCTGTCGATTCGCACCGGTACATCTTCCAGATTCTGCTGATTTCTCTGCTCATCCAGATATTCATCCGCTACCGGATCAGAGTCCTGCGTCGACGGATCTTTGCGAATCGATTCGCTACTGGCACAGGCGGACAGGAAGATCGCGATGATTAAGGCACAGGCAAACCCGGATCTATGTACTTTTATGGATTTCATTGTATCCTATTATCCCGAGCCTGATTTTCGAGCTTTCGGCCTTCCACAGTCCCGGTCCGAAAGTCCGATCTTCTACTTGAGCAGAGTCAGTGCCTTCTTTTCCAGAAATCCGGCCTGTCCCAGCCTTACCCGTTCGCGGATTTCCTTCTCCATGGACCTTAGTTTACGCAATGCGTTCTGATTGTCCGCCGCATCCACAGCCACTACCAGAAAATACAACCTCATCCGATCTTCATCCGGTTCGGGAAACTGGTCAATCAGTTCGTAAGCAGCATCCTTTTTTCCGTTTCTGTATAGCTGGTAGGATGCCAGCGCAAGCATCCGTCTGGATTCTGAATCCGTTGCATAGCCAGCGGCCAGCCGATAGAATCTGATAGCTTCGGACTCCCGGTCCTGCTTGGACCGAATTTTTCCCAGGAGGTATAGGAGCCTGGAGCGGGCCGAGGAATTAATATCATCGCTTCTGGATTTTTTCCACAAAAGCGCTTCCGCGCCGTTCAGATCTCCCTGACTGTAATAGTACTCTGCCTGCTCCAGATCCGGATCATTTCCGGTCTTGCTGTTGGGTTTTCGAACGATGATCCGGCTGGCCATATCCCCCTTGCCTTCCAGCTCAAGAGCCCTTCGCAGGTCGGCAGCGAGCACCGGGGCTTTTCGGCTACGAGAGGCGATGATTCGGTTGGCAGTATCTGGAAAGCTGGAAGGAGAAGACCAGGCCTTGACCAGGGTTTCAAAATCTGAGCTGGTGATGCCCCATCGATGCAGTGCGTTTCGCAGGATCTCGGACTGATGGGATCCACCAGCGCCGATTGAGTTTCCGTATCGATAGGCCTGGATGTAATAATGATTTCTCTTGTACAGGAAGTAGACCTTCCATACCGCTGCCCTGCGTAGATTGGCTGGCAAACCCTGGGATAGCGCTGCTCTATAACTTTGAATGGCCGCCTCCGGATCCGATGTTTCCAGCGAGTAAGCTCTGCGAAACATCCCAGCGCCGTTGGCCTTTACATCCACAGCGGAAAAGAAGACGGTTATCAGAGAAATGAGGACTATCGCCCGAAAAGATGGTTTGCTGCGAATCACTGACCGGCATCCACGAACAATTTTAAGCTGCGATTCAATCAAAGTCGGAATCCTCCGGTTCGGGAGCAACGGGCTCTGCTTCCGGTTTTTTATGGATCTCACATACATGCGTGGGCACTGCAGAGGCCGGCATGATCTCGGATTTGGTCGCCGGGCAATAGGGTCCGGGCAGATCGCCGGATTCAGCGCACACCGTTTTGGTTACCGGTGCAGGAGAGAAATTGTATCTTCCATTTCGCAGATCTGCCGGCGCCGCTTTCAGAATACGACCAAATAGAGGCCCGGCCAGGGAAGAGCCGGTTCCGCGGCGGGTAGAATATTTTGGCTGATCAAATCCTACCCAGACAGCTGCTGCCACCTGAGGAATAAATCCAATAAACCAGGCATCACGATATTCGTTTGTGGTACCCGTCTTGCCGGCAAGATCCGGAGAGCTGAATCCACCCCGATTGACGCCACCATATTTCGCAGCATCCTTCATCATGCTGGTAAGTACTGCGGCTACATCCCCTGGAAGCACCTGACTTTCGGCAGGGACATTAAGATCGAACTCATCTTCGCCTGCGCCGTTATAGAGTACCTTTCCGTCCGGACCCTTGATGCTCTTGATCAGATACGGCCTTTTCATTACTCCATTGTTTGCGATGGCAGCGAATGCCACGGCCATTTCCAGAGGACTCATTTCAGTGGAGCCTATGGCAATGGTGAGATTCTCTTTGAAACGCTGATTAAACTGATCTTCAGTATGAAAAAAGAATTTTCGAAACTGCTCTCCCAGCCGGGGTACTCCCACCATACGAGCCACTCGAATGGCAGGGATGTTTCTGGATTTGGCCAGGGCTACTCGGGCCGGAATCAATCCTTCATAGCTAACGCTGATATTGTCCGGTAGCCAGTAATTCTCACCGTTGGCCCCCCTGGCTCCGTCAAAGAATATGGGAGAATCATCCAGAGCCGTGGCCGGATTGATTTCCCCTGTTTCCAGGCCAGCAGAATAGATGATAGGCTTTATGGCACTACCGGTCTGTCTGTACATCATCACAGATCGATTGAGCTGATTGCCTGAATGAAAGCGGGTGCCACCGTTCATAAAAAGGACGGCCCCGGTTTCTGGATGGATTCCAACACTGGCGGTCTGCAGCCGTGGCTCCTGAACAGCGCTGGCCGGCCCGCCCATAAGCACCGGCCCCAACCCCATGCGCTCATATTCTCTGCGAATCAGGACAGCTTTATCGGTTTCAGGTACTACCTTGCCATCCTTACGAATCTGGGGTTTGTGATAGCGACCCACATCTGCGATCCATGCTTCACTCTGTTCAGTGGCTGCGATTTGCAGAGATTGATCGATTGTAGTCTCAATGAGCAGCCCTTTGCCATACATGAATTCAGAGCCCAGCAATTCTTTGATCTGAAGTCTGATATGCTCCGAAACGAATGGTGCTTCATTTACTCTGGTTCCAAAAACTGTGGCCGATGGACTGCGATTCATGGAACCAAAGACCTGCTCCTTTAGAGCGTCGTATTCTTTCTGGGACGGAGATTCGAATCCTTCCTTCTTCATTTCCGCGAAAACTACATCCATTTTCGTGATCAGCTCATCGGGGTTTCGGATGGGCGAATATCGACTGGGAGCAGAGGGAAGACAGGCCAGGATTAGATTTTCAACGAAATTCGTTTCATTGAGCTTCTTGCGAAAATAGAACTTGGAAGCTTCCTGCATTCCGTAGGCCCCGTGCCCCAGATACACCTGGTTCATATAGGCGGCCAGAATCTCATTCTTGGACATAGAGCTTTCCAGCTGCAAAGCCAGGGACGCTTCTCTTACCTTTCGTCCCAGGGATTTTTCAAAGTCCTCCATCAGAACCCGGGCTAGCTGCTGAGTGATAGTGGAGCCACCCTGGGAATATCCCAGCTTAAGAATATTTGTCACAAAAGCGCGGACAATGGACGGGATATGAATGCCACCATGATCGTAGAAGCTACGGTCCTCGACGAACAGAAGAATATCTCGAAGTTTGGCCGGTACTTCATCGGCCTTCATGGTGCCGGTCTTTCGGGAAAAAAGCTCACCGATCAGCTTTCCGTTGCGATCCACTATGCGATTCGCAGTAATTCCCTGGGCCTGATGAATGTAATCATCTGCATCCACCGTAAACGCCAGAATGAGAAAATAGAATCCTGCAAGAAAGGCCAGCACACCAACAGCCGCCACACCCAGGGCCACAGGGGAGCGACCATTGGCCAATCCAGAAATCCACTCCCCAATACCAGCAAAGAAACCGCCCACAGCTTCCAGTGGATTCCATCCTCCGCTGGATCCGCCCCTGCCCGAAGAGCCTACCGCCGCAGCACCCCGTCCGGACCCTGGCCTTCTTCCGGAAAAATCCCGGGATTGCACTGCAAGCCCACTTCCGGATGTGCCAGAACCCGAAGAAGATTTGCGCGAGCTACCAGCCAGTGAGGAAATGCCGGGCGCACCGGTTCCTCCAATGGATCGAGATCCCAGAGCAGCGGGGCTTCCCCCTCCGTCCAGGCGGCCATCACGATTATCAAAGCGACTGCTATGAGCGCAATAAGGGCATTTGCTTCGATGTATGGTGCGTTTGGTAGGATCCAGCACCACCAGGTAGTACTGGCCACAGGAGCGGCATTTGTATTTAAAACGTTTCGTGCTGGCCATGAAAAAATCGCTTGTACAATCCTGCGGCTATGCTCCACTGACGCCGAGGGGCCGGGGCTTTTGGGAATGATAGGCCCCTTTTCTTTTTCCCTTTCCTGGTTCAGTTACTTCCCGACAGCACCCGCCGCGGCAAAATCGTAGCACTTATTCTATATATCGGAAGAAATCCTGCTCGGAAATGTTCAAAAGTTTTAGAGCATTTCCATAGTATAGTTTCTTCAGCACAGGATCTGGCAAGTTCAAACCATGAATTTTCCACAGCCCCTTTCTGGGTTTGTGTTCTGGATAATAATCAAAATAGTCATCGTCTGTCTCGAAGAAGCGCCAGTAGATCTCGATTTTATCCCGATCCGGCAGTCCGTCGGTGCCATAAAGAATCCGATCCTGAAAATCCAGGAAGAATCGGGCTACGGCCCTGGGATGCCGCCCCAGCTCATCGATTCTCTGGGCCGTATCTATCCACACATTGGGATTTTCATGCAGAAGCTTTCTGGCTTTGCCCAGATCATGGGCCAGCTCCGCAAAATGAAGAGCTACGAAGCGAACGTCTCTCCGTCTCTGAAATAGCCGATCCCTTTGCGCCAGGAGTTCGGAAAAGGAAGGAAAATCCTCTCCGTAGAAAGACCATTCCGGTCTACGAGCCAGTTCCTGGAACCGTTCATTATGTTCGTCCGTGGGATCAAAAAAGGCCGGTGGATCTGCCGTATGAATACCAACCACTAGATCGTATTTCGCGCATACATCCCAGATGGGATCCAGGCGCGGATCATCGATAGGAATAATCTCTCCTTTATACTTTCTAAATAGACCCAGATCTTTCCAGAGTTTTACCCCTTTTACGCCACGGTCCCGAGCCAGGGCTTCCAGATCATCCGCCATCTTTTGAAAAGGGTCTCCCTCCTCATCCAGCCGATCGTAGTTCAAACCGGGAAAAATAAGGATCCTTTTATCTGGATACTTCGACCTTAACTTATCGTATTTTTCCACCGTGGTTGTGCGAAGAGCCAGATCAACGAACATGGCGTTCTTGAGGTCGCTCATTTCCCGGGTTAAATCTCCTTCGTATCCCGGAAAGATATGGCCATGAAACTCAAACAATGGATAGGCCGGCTCATCAGGACGGCTGGGAGATTCCGGTACCAGCTGAGACTCTGGATGGAACTCGTGTAAAGCGATGGCTTCGCTGGTTTCCTCAGGCACGGCCCCGGAATGCCAGCCCAGCATATGCGCGACCTGCACCTTTGCATAGACCCGAACCCCCTGAAAGGCCCAGGCAAGTAGCAATAGCCAGCTTCCTGCAAAAAGTACGATTAGAATTTTCTTGGATGTAGTCATAGAGATTCTTCTTGAGATATCACCAGGTTTGTTTTTTTGTCGAAAGGAAATAATACGCGAGGCAATGTAGCTTGTACCATCTTACTCCTGGAGAGCCTGATCCACCTCTGCTTCCGCTTCCAGGATGGCCTGTTTGAACTCCTGAAATTGCTCTGGTTTGATGGTGACGCCTTTGGCCGTGGGTCGGTATTCCCCGCTTTCTTTGTCCTGATACCAGATCCGAATATTGAAGAGCTTCCGTCCTTTAAATTCGGAAAGCTCCAATCGAAGCACCTCTCCGGAACCACGCTCCAGGTCTTTTTGATACGACATAATTCCTCCTGTTTGCTTGCTACTGAGGCTGGAATGCTGAATTCATACGGAAAACAGAGGAAAAAAAGCAGCAAACGCTACTACTGTGTTGCTTTCGCTTGACCCTCGGGGCAATCGAAAAATTGTCGCCTATGGCCCGTAGATGTCAGGTTTCCGGAAAACAGACTGGTTCCGGTAATACCGTATCCCACTCACATAGAAAATCCAGAAGGAAATTCAAAATCAATCTGGTTACCAAAAAGGTCTATATCGCAGACGAAAATCGTTATGTTACTCTGCGAATCTCAGCCAGAATGCTCAAGACTTTGAATCGCATTGGAGTAAAGTCTCTGATGAAGAAATACGGACAGGATATCAAGGTTCTGGCGCGCTGAGCCCGGAAGAAAAGTCCTTCATTCAAAAGACCTACAACCGGCTCAAAAAGAAATTCGGGCCGGTTTCCTGCCCTCTACATTACTCCCAGCCTCATGAACTGTGCATCGCTGTAATCCTCAGCGCTCAGTGCACCGATGAGATGGTGAACAAAACCACTCCTGCACTTTTCGAAGCATTTCCAGCTCTGGAAGATTACGTAGCGGCGCCCATCTCTAAAATTGAAAAGCTAATCCACTCCACCGGGTTCTACCGTAACAAGGCCAGAAACATTCAGGGCTTTGCACGAAAGGTTCTGCAAAATCATGGGGGACAGATCCCCGGCACTCTGGAAGAACTCACTGCATTACCTGGAGTGGGTCGTAAAACGGCCAACGTAGTGCTACAGGAGCTATACAACATTCCTTCCGGCGTGGTGGTGGACACTCATGTGGCCCGAATCAGCAAGCTTCTGGGACTTACCAGAAGCAAGAATCCAGTGATAATAGAACGGGACTTGATGGAGAAGTTGCCCCAAAAGTACTGGATCGACTGGTCCCTTTATATGATATTTCTGGGAAGATCCAGTTGTACAGCTCGAAAGAGATTTTGCAGCGAATGCGTCCTCAAAGATATTTGCCCCAGCAGTGAAGCCAGCATCCAAAAAGAAAAGTAGCCGATCCGGCGGCAAGGTGAGTAAGGAACCGTTGGATCAGGAATCGGCGGTTAGCGCAAAAAAATCCGCCGGAGCTCGCACCAGGAAGAAGACGGAGCCGGATTCGTCTGGGCCCTCCGCTGCGCGCTCAGCGGAAAAGACCGGAACCACTGATGCAAATGTCATGGATACTTCACTGGAAGTACTGAAAGGAGTGGGACCGGCCCGACAGAAGGCGCTGGATAAAGCAGGACTGTTTTGCTTTCGAGATCTGCTCTATTACCTACCCAGACGATACGTGGACCGCAGCATCCTGAAGGATTCCCTTCTGGCAGAAGGCGAAGCCACTATTGTTGTCCGTGTACAGAATTTCTTTGTTACCCATGGCCGCAAATCCAGGCTGATGGTGCAAACTAGAACGGAAAATGGACAGCCGGTGAATCTGGTTTTCTTTCGCGGAATTCCCTATTTTCGCCATGCATTCAAAAAGGACACTCTATATGTCATCTCCGGGAAGCTGGAATCCTTTGGTGGACTTCAAATGATCCACCCGGATTTCGAGGCCCTCGAGGACGATGATTCACTATTGCATGTGGGAAGAGTGGTTCCTATCTATCCCGGATCGGATAATCTGAAGAAGGCAGGTCTTGATTCCCGGGGCCTCCGTCGCATGGTACGAGAAGCCCTGGATACACTTACCTCAGGCACAGTAGAACTGGAAACTCTGCCCGAATCAGTGCGAAATTCCCAGGGCCTTATTGGCAGGATGCAGGCTCTAGAACAAATTCACTTTCCTGGCTCCCCGGATGATCTGGAAGGGGCCAGAAGCTATATTAAGTTTGAAGAGCTGTATTTGTTTGGCGTTCTCATGGCACGCAAAAGGGAAAAGAGGCAGTCCTTTCCAAGAGAACTCTGGCCCCTTCCCTTTGGTAAATCCTCTCTCGTGGATCGTCTGCTTTCGCATTTACCTTTTAAGCCCACGGCAGGACAGATCAGCGCCATCGATCATATGATTCGAGACTGCCAGACGGATGCTTCTCGCGCCTATCTACTCCAGGGAGATGTTGGATCAGGAAAGACTCTCATCGCATTCGCAGCAGCCCTTCATTATATCGAAAATGGCATCCAGGTCGCTCTTATGGCGCCCACGGAGATCCTGGCCCGGCAGCACTTTGCCACATTGAGTTCCTATATTAATGCAGCGAGCATGATCACAGACATTCGTCTGGAGCTTTTGACGGGAGCCGATCCAAAAAAGAGCAGGGACAGAATCCTGGCCCGGGCTGAAGAAGGAGATGTAGATCTGTTGATAGGGACTCACAGCCTGATCGAAGATCGCGTGGCCTTTTCCAATCTGGGATTGATCATTGTGGACGAACAGCATCGTTTTGGAGTGGAGCAAAGGGAAAAGCTGCGGCGCAAGGGCAAAAATCCGGACATGATTGCCATGACCGCCACTCCCATTCCCCGTTCCCTGTGTCTTACCGCATTTGCAGACCTGGAACTGGTACTGCTCAAAGAAAAGCCAGCAGAAAGACAGTCCGTAGAGACTATGTGGCTTACCGAGGAGCGCAGGCAGGCCCTGAACAAAAGTATTCGAAATCATCTAAAGGAAGATGAACAGGGATTCATAGTATATCCCATGATTCAGGAATCCGAGAAAATCGACATCAAGGCTGCCACCGAAGGATTCGAAGAGCTCAAAGCAACATTTCCGGAGTTTCGCATCGAGCTTCTCCATGGACGGCTGGGCACGGATGAAAAGCAATCCATCATGAAGGAATTTCGCGCAGGTAGAATTCAACTACTGGTGAGCACCACTGTTATCGAAGTGGGCGTGGATATTCCCAATGCCACCATGATGATCATCGAACATGCAGAACGATTTGGCATTTCCCAACTCCATCAGCTAAGAGGAAGAATTGGACGGGGAAACAAGAAGGGCTTCTGTGTTTTGATGTCCGATAGTCAGAGCGAAGAAAGCAAAACAAGACTGCAGGCTCTGGTGGACTCCCATGATGGCTTTTATCTTTCGGAAGTGGACCTTAAATTGCGAGGACCTGGAGAGCTACTTGGCTTGAAACAGCATGGACTGCCGGACTTCAGACTGAGCGATCTGGTTCAGGATCAGAAGCTGGTGCAAAAGACTTACGAGCTGGCAGTAGCGCATCCCGAGCTACCTCGCGAAGGCATTCGCCAGATTCGCAGGCAGTTTGAAGAAGGAATTATGGTGTTTCCAACATGAGGGCCAGTCTATGAATTACTGGGCTTATGTTGCCGTGGCCATGGGCGGTGCTCTGGGCGCCACCTTACGATTCGCTGTTTCCAGATGGATGCAACCTTTGATGGCTTCCGGAGGATTTCCCTGGGCCACATTCGCAGTAAACCTTGCAGGCTCCTTGCTTCTGGGAATCATCTACACACTGGGTAAAGCGAATTGGCTGCAGGACGGATACAGACTCTTCTGGGCCACTGGAGTCATGGGCGCGCTTACCACGTTTTCTACTTTTGCAGTAGAAGGAATCTTGCTTCTGGAGGCAGGCCGATGGAAGCTGGCATTGCTATACTGGATCTTAAGTCTTCTTTGCGGAGGCTTACTTGCATTCCTGGGAATGCACATCGGTTCTCGCATTGCCGGTAGCTGATGGATTTACATTCAATTTCTTTCGGAGTTTATTATGCCTTTTAAACCATTTTCTATGGAGGTGGATTTAACGCTGCCTGATATTACCAGAGGAGATACTTTAATCATCCCGGTGTTCTCGGCAGAGTCTCAATCCGGTTCGGATCAGAAAGAACCCCCTAAGCAATCATCTGCCGAGGCAGTGGCCGATGTTACTGCAGGACCGGAACTACCGGATCGGTTCCTTCAATTGCTGGGAGAAAATCGACCTCTCTTTCTCGAAGAGTTAAATCGACTGGGCTTTAATTCGGGCTACAGGAAATCTCTTGTTTTCAGTCAATGGCCGCTACCCTTCGCACGAGTCATTCTGGCCGGCCTGGGTAAACGTTCCACCATCAATCCTGCACGATACATGGCTGCCATCCAGGCAAGCCTGACACATCTTGGTGCAGGCGCCGATCGGATTATCGTGGATGCATCCAATTGGCCTTACGAGGAAAACAGCGCCGTGATTTCCATAGGCTCTGCCATCAGCTATCATCTTTATAGATCCAGAGAGTACAGCAAGGATCTCCCGGAGATCCAGAGTCTGTACATCGCAGGTCTCAAGCCTGGTCCTGGAAAACCGGATCCGGTGGCACTCACGGAAGCCATGAATCAGGCGTCTTCCAGAGCGAAAGACCTGGTGAACATGCCGCCCAATACCAAAAGGACAGCTACCCTGGCTGAAGAAGCCCGCAGCATTGCAGAACAGACTGGCATGGAGCTCTCGATTGTGGAAGACTCCTCATGGATTGAAAAGAATATGCCCTGCTTCTTTACTGTGGCCAGGGGCTCTGTGGACTTCGATCCGCCCAGGTGGATTCATCTGAAGCTGGCCAATCCCTCCGCAAAGAAGAGAATCGCTCTGGTGGGAAAAAGCGTAATATTCGATACCGGCGGCATACAGGTTAAGCCTGGAAGCTACATGAATACAATGAAGGCCGATATGACCGGCGGCGCCACCGTGCTGGGAGTAATTGATGCCATTCAAAAGCTGGATCTCACAGAATTGGAAGTGCATGCATTTCTTGCGGCAACGCCTAACCTGGTTAGCGAAGCCTCCATGTTACCAGATTCCATTGTAGACACTACATGCGGTAAGAAA
The DNA here is from genome assembly GCA_002729885.1 of Spirochaetaceae bacterium. Lineage (GTDB taxonomy): Bacteria > Spirochaetota > Leptospiria > Leptospirales > Leptonemataceae > UBA3465. Next base: position 292,075 of record PBUB01000021.1, on the reverse strand, counting down.
GTGGAAATTCGACATACCGATGCCGAAGGCAGACTCACTCTCATCGATGCTGTAGCCATGGCCGAACGAACCGAGCCCGATTTGATGATCACCGTAGCCACACTTACCGGCTCTGCTACCAGGGCTGTTGGCCCACATGCAGCTCTCATGTCTTTGCACCATGAATACAGGGATCAACTGGCCGCTGCGGGCTTTCGCGCAGCTGATTTCTGCCAGACTCTGGATGTTCTGGAAGAGGATTTCGAAGACATTTCCAGTAAGCTGGACGGGGCCGATATCAACAATACTGGCAGCGAAAGCTATCGAGGGGCCCAGACGGCGGCCGCTTTTGTGATGAGCGGTGTTTCCAGAGAACTTCCTCTGTTGCATCTGGACATCGCGGGCGGAGATATGAGCAAGGATGACAAAGCCACAGGGATCTCCTGCCGGGCCATCATTCAATTCCTCACAGATCTAAATGCGAGCCTGGTTTGATGCAGAACCGGGTTCGATTACTACCTTCCCGATCCAGTACCATCGGCGGGCCCGTGCTTTTTGTAGCTGGCCTGGCCTTTTTAAGTGTGGGCCTGTACTATCTGGAGATCAAGGATTTGCCTTCATCTGACCTGCTGGTCTCTCTGGGCCTGCTCGCGGCAGGACTGGGCTCCACCATTCTAATCTATATGCGGCGGGTTTCTGTGCGAGTGATCATTGAGAAGCGAAAAGAGGGGGATCAAAATCGCTTTCGCATAATTCTCGCGGATCCAGGAGGACAGATTCCTCTCAAGGGCGACCTCACCCAGACAAAGGAGCTGCGAATCTCTCCGCGCAGCGGGGCTGTTTTTTTTCTGCGATTGCCCGGAAATATCTATCTGGAAGTGCATCGCTTCTCATCGCGAAGAGAAGCAGGCAAGAAATTCATCAAGATTGAGAATCTGCAAAAGGATTGCATCCTACCTGCACAGAGCGAACCGCCGGTACCTCATCTGCAGAAGCGAACACACAATCGACTGTCCATATTAGCCGATCAGCGTACCGTAATCTGGAGCGATCCCGTGGCCCTGGAGACCTCTATTCCTCTGGCCGTTTTTCTCGCCGCTATGGTCTATCTTGTGCTGCATGGACTGGAAATTCCCCTGGATGCACTTCTCAGAGGTGCAATCTTTGGAGCCCTGGCATTAATCACCGTATTCGGAGGACTGGTGAGTTCTTCAGTTAGATATATTCGCATGGAAACCGGAAGACTGGAAACCGGTCGGTTCCTGCTCAGATACCGCCTGCGAAATCGAAAATCCCTGGATGAATTTAGTTCTTTTCTCCAGCAAAAGGAAATCCTGGAAAAACCGGGCACCTGGCAACTCTGGAGAGAAGAGGTATTTCCCACGGCTGAATTGAGATTATATCCGGAAAACGATTCCCGAGCCCGGCCCATCAAACGGATCCGATTGCACAGCAGTCTGGCTGCATCGGTATCGATATTTCAGAATTTGCAGAGTCTATACGGCCACCAGCCGCCAGTACTTCTTACGCGAAAGTGACCATGGATTCCAAGACAGAAGAACAGACGCTGGGACTATAACTCTCCCAGCTCCACCAGGACATCATCTGGATCTATGCTCTCCTTTTCTTCCAGACTTACTCTGTGCATGGAAGTCTGAACCAGCTCCACAATGTTCTGGGAAAGGTAGCTATCGCCCTCGAAATGATCGATGAGATTCTGTAGATATTCCGCATTATCGCCATGCACTACACCGTCCAGATAGAGCTGACATAGTGATTGAAGGCCCACAGCTTCGGCAGCATCACTGCTGGAGCGCACCAGTTCTTTGGCAGGACCAATCATAATGTGTCCGTACAACGGTAGAATATTTCCCAGCAAATCCACCGGTCCAAAAGGATAATCCTCGGGTAGGGATCTGGCAAATCCCAGAAGTAACATCATAGAGCGAGAATTTCCCACGCGGACAATGGTATGAAAGAGGGTGCTGCCCCATCGAGCTCCGGTTCTCCAGAATTCCGGATCCTTGCACTCTTCCAGCAAAGACTCCAGAGAGGCCATAACTTCAGGACTGTTGCGAGCCTCGGCGGCCACTTCCTGAATGACGGTGCCCAGTCGAAATGACTGACCTGGTTCTTCCAGCTTCTCTCTCAGTTGTTCCGGATTCATTTTTAAGCTTGCGGACTCAAAAGGATACGAGCCCTCTCCCCTATGGGTCAATTCAACTTCTTTGAAATTGAAAAACAATCAGAAAATCGTATGGCTACCGTTTATCTAAACGGTCCGGATGCCAGAAATTCCATGGTCTGGGACTTCTGGAAGGAGCTCCCGGAGCTGGTGGACTATCTCGAGCAGGACGAATCCATTAAATGTGTTGTCATCGCCTCCAAAAAGAAGTCCTTTTCCGTGGGACTGGAACTCAATGAATTCGGAGAGAAATTTGGAGACATAATCCAGGGCGCCACAGCAGACAAGCGGATGCAATTCCTGAAGTTGATCCAGGATATGCAGAGTGGTTTCATTCGGATGATGAACAGTCCCATCGTATTTCTCGGTGCCGTGCACAGACATTGTATTGGTGGGGCACTGGATCTGATCTGCGCCTGCGATATTCGTCTGGCCGCTAAAGATGCCTCCGTAAGCCTGAGAGAAACGAAAGTAGCCATTGTTGCTGATATGTGCAGCCTTAACCGGCTTCCGGGCATCATCGGGCAGGGAAATACCAGACTCATGGCGTTTACCGGCGCAGATTACGATGCGCAGAAATGCAAGGAAATGGGACTCTTCAGTGAGATCTACGAAGGCCAGGAAGAGTTGCATAAGCAGGCCCAGTCCATGGCCAATGAGATTGCTGCAAATCCTGGCATCGTTTTGAAAGGAGTGAAGGAGCAGCTAAACTATATGGCCGACCATACTCCCGAGGAAGGCCTTAAATACGTGGCTGTCTGGAATGCTGCCTTTCTGGATAGCGAAGACTTCCGAGAGCTTCAGGCCGCCTTCAAAGAGCGCCGCCGTCCGGTGTACAGATCGTGACTATGCAATCTTAATAGTGGGAGCAGTTTACCAACTCGCCCCATCAATCTTCACTAAATCTGCTTCCGGTGTAAGCTGATTTAGGATGTCTTCACCATCCCTAACAGGTATGGAGATTGGGTTCAGCTCCGGATTCGGCTTCTGCTCTGCCTCTGGCACCGACTCAAAGAAACCGGGGCAATCAGCCTAAATCCTTGCTCCATCCGCTATTCGGAGCCCGGTGGAGGACCATCCGGTGCCGGTGGGTTCTGAGTGGTGCCTGGTTGATCAGGATTGCCGGTGCTTTCGGATTCATTCGAGTCCGACGGATTCACTGCCTCCTGGGAAGGATCCACTCTTTCAATGGTAACTGTTCCGGGACGATAGGTTCCGAGGCCGAACATAATTACAACGATAGAGAGTTGAAGTATCTTGAATATCTGCAGCTTCTTTGCAGTGGATCTGTGAAGCTCCAGATCGTGCCCTCCATTCTCCAAAGAGAACAGCCTCTTTTTCAATGGTATGCTGCCCAGGGCACCCATGATTCCTGTCAATGCCAGGAACAAGAATACTTTGATGTAAGCCCAGGTAAAAGCGGTGAAAGGGATAGGAGTATTCTCTATCGCTTTGAGCATAAAGGACAGCAGGTACAGCCCGGTCAGCAATGAGACAATGGTTACGTACTGCATCACTTTTACAGTAAGTGCGTACTGCTTATGAGCCTGCCGCGTGGAATCCGAAATGGGCTCCTTCTTATTGAGCCTGGAGTCCAGCCATAAACAGAGAAAAGCATATATAACAATGATAAAGGCCAGAAGATAGTGCAGATGATAGGCTGCGATTCGCATAGGATACCTCGAGAAGGGGTCTGATCTAAAATCTCTGCATTGTCATTCAATTCATCCTTTCCGGAAAAGGCTGATTGTTTTCGATTTCTCGCTTCAGTGCGGCCAGCATGGCCGGATCGGTTTCCTGAAATCGAAACAGGTACCTGCGGGAACCCTGTGGCAATGGAGAAAAAATACCCCGACTCATGAAATCGGTGCCGTCGAAGAGGGTCAAGCGTAACTCCCACAGATGGTGGAAGCGTGTATAACTCATAATGTCATGACCGGTTTCAAATGCAGCAGCCCGGTCCGAGATTTTCTCAATGCTTACCGGAAACTCAATGATTTCCCTTTCCTGCTTCTTCTCTGTAGAGTCTGCCGCTTCTGCCGCCTTCCCTGCCTGGCCCGGACGACCTCGGTGCGGCATCCCCGGCTTCGCAGCCTCTCCGGCGGAGTCCAGGTCCATCGCAGCTCTCGCGGCCGTGGGCCTTCCAGCATTTGGCTTTGAGCTATCCTTGCTTTTAGATTCCGGAGGTTTCTTGTCCTGAAGCTCCAGGCCCGTTTCAGGAATGAATGCTCGAATCCTTCCTTCGAGCTCCATAAAGGCCATGCGGTGCCTGTCCTCGGCCTCTTCCACAGAGGTAATATCCCCTGCATAGTGGCCACCACTTAGCTTGCGATCTATGGTAATGGTTACCCGGTAGCCACCGGACTGTGGACGATACATATAGGCGCGGATCATATCACCCTGAATCCGGGGAGCTGAATGAGGCAGTACGAATTCCAGCTGCTCACCAATGTCCGTAATCAGGAATAGATACTTCTTTCCGTCCAGTTCGGTAAGACCGATTTCGCCACGATGAACATCAGCGTCCCCATCCATGGTGCTTCCCAGTCCGTCCACAGCCATTTTCTGATAGAGACGCACCGAATCCTTATCCGGATGCTCGCGAACGTATACCAGCAGCGGCTTTCGCATATGTCCAAAACTCTGGCGAAAGCTTTCCAATTCCTTATCTGGCGCTTGATTCAAGAAGACCTTCAACCGCTGAATCTCTTTTCCAGCCACATGCCGATCATAGGCATGATGCATAACTATATCGATGTTTTCGGCTCTTCTTTTCTTTCTATAGGCAGAGACGCGAAACAGAATAAAAGTCACCAACAGGGCCGCTATGAACAGAAAAAGCCCGATGAACGAAGTGGTACCGGCTTCCGGCCAGACCAGTATATCCAGTGGCAATAGTGGAAGAGCTCCAATCATTTCTTTAACTGTATCACAAGGTCAATATCCTGTTCTTCTGCCACCACGGAACTCATGAAGGGATAATCGATGAGATAGCTATTTCCGAGCTTAACAATCTCTATCTCTTTTTCTTCTGATCCCTTCGCGCTGGCCTTTACGGGCACTTCTCCAGAGATAAATACCTGATAACGGGCTGAGGACAGGATCATCTGGGCCAGCTCCTTTCCCATCTGATCGCTGGACTCGGAGCCCTCGGGATTTCCCGGTTCCCCGGCTGGATCACCGGCTATCTCAGCATCGGCTGCCGCAGCCGGATTTTCCGGTTTCTCCTTTTTGTCCTGTTCAAAGGTCACTTTCAAAGAATGAGTTTTTGGATCATAAACCGGAAAGGCAGGCAGCTTATCATCTCCCACCTTTTGAGATAGATCTGGCATTTTTTTTATATCCGGAACGCTGAAGCGAATCATCATACCGGCATCATATTCTGTGCTAATCACATCTACTTTCAGGTCCTTCACTCGATTCTTTAGCTGGTCTTCGATTTCCTTGCGCCCCTGGGCCATCTCGGTTTCAAAATCCTTTCCATCGGATTCTCCGGATTTTTCCGATGCATTGGCCAGGCTTTTGGAGATTGTAAATCGCCAGGTTACATCCAGGCTTCCATCCTGATTGAATTGCAGATAATTCATTATCTGGAAGCAATTGGCCATTCCCAGAGAGAGTATGCAAACCAGGCTGAGAGATAATAAGCGCTTCATAATATTCACATTATCTGCCATAGCTTCTATGCGATGCAAGCACAATCAGATCCGCTCCGAGGAGGCTCAGGGGCATTCGTCAGGACGTTGCCATAAACCAGTTGCGGCTTTTGCTTGCGAATTTCTTGGTGCGGATCATACCGGAGGCAGGTTATGAATCCTCAGTGGAAAAACATGATCCAGACTCAGATCGTAGAGCGGGGCATTCGGGAAGCCCGGGTTCTTCGGGCGATGAGCGAAATCGACCGGTCCCTTTTTGTTCCGGAGCGCTATAGATCCAGATCCTACGAGGATGGACCGCTGCCTATCGGGTTTGAACAGACCATCAGTCAGCCCTACATTGTGGCCTTTATGACCGAAGCAATCCTGCCCGCAACGGATGGGGAGCCTACCCGGGCTCTGGAACTGGGAGCGGGTTGCGGCTACCAGAGTGCCATATTATCGCGAATCTTTTCCCGGGTCACCTCCTTCGAACTGGTGCCGGAGCTTGCTGAGCTTGCAAAGAAGAACCTGGACGCACTGAAGATCGATAACGTTGAAATAATCTCCGGAGACGGATCCAGAGGAATGCCCGGGAAGACATTCCATGGAATACTGGGCGCGGCCGCCTTTTCTAAGTATCCAGAGCACCTGGAACAACAACTGGAGCCAGGAGGAAAAATGGTTTTGCCGGCGGGCAAGGAATCCCAGTATCTTTATCTTTCGGAAAACTCTGAATCAGGATTCCTCCGTAAGCAGATCCTGGCGGTGCGCTTTGTACCCATGATTTCCGAAGACTAACTCTAATCCCGCCTGTCCGGGAACAATTTTAAGGTTGAAATTTGCTGAGTTTTCGAACAGCATTGGATACTGGAGTGCAAGCCTGCATTGGTGGCAGATAAGAGCCACCAATGGATTCGTTTCGGTTGAAGGCCCGTGGCTTCCGTCGCGTTTTAGAGGCAAATTGAACCGGGAGAGTTTCCATGTTTTCGGCTGAAGCATTCTGTTTTATTGCGTAGCCCTCGCATCTGGAAAAGTATGATGGCAATTGAGTATCGAGAAGAATTACTACCGTACAGCCACTATCAAAAGCGGCAGGAGGAACTGCGCTCCAGTCGACAGGAACTGCTCTTGTTTTGCCAGCATCCGCCCACAATTACCGGTGGAATACAGTGGAAGGAGGGTAACCTTCTGAGGAAGCATGAAGATCTGCAGCAGGTAGGTATTCCACTCATTCCCATCAAGCGAGGCGGAGATTTGACGGCTCATGAACCAGGACAATTGGTTGTGTATCCGCACATAGATTTAAAAGCCAGAAAGCTTTCGCTGTCCGATTTCTTCAAGGCCTTGCTTTCGATTTCAGCTACCGCCGTACGCGACGAGACGGGGGTGGAATTGAGCATTAATTCAGATTACCCCGGACTGTATCACGGGAATCGCAAGGTCTGCGCCATTGGCGTGGAAGCACGTAGCTTCTTCACCTCCTCCGGCGTGGCCATCAATGTGAACAACGACCTGAGCACCTTTCAAAACATCGTCGCCTGCGGACTGAATCAGTTTGAACCTGGAAGTGTTCGTCAGATCACCGGAAAACCCATCAATCTTCGCAGTCTGGCAGATCGATGGGCGGCTGCATTTCAGGACTTCTTGAACAGCGATGCCCCGGACGGTCCATCTCCCATGGTTGCCAGCTGAAGCACACCCTTCTCCGGAACTTCCATCACACTGGACACACCACAAAGGTGCATCGTTTCCCTGAGCTCTCGCGCATATTGATGTATCATGTACCGAAGTGCCACCGGTCCACCACCGGCCAGCGCGATAACCGATGGTCGACCTACCAGTACTGCTCGAGCCCCCAGACCCAGATACTTGAATGCATCCGCACCTGATCGGACGCCACCATCAGCCAGAACTCCATCCGGCGATCCCCCATTATCGATCCAGGCCTGCCTTACTTCAGAAAGGACCCGGGCCGCTCCGGGAGCTTCATCCAGTACTCGACCTCCATGATTCGACACCACGATGTAATCTACACCTGCCACCGCTGCAGCAATAGCATCTCTTACATTCAGGATGCCCTTTAAAATGAACGGTGCCTGGATACGATCTCGAATCTTTGCGATGTCTTCGGAGGGTCTGGCCAGGCCTTTCTGACCCCGAAGATGCAGTGTGCGAAAAGCCAGCGCATCGATGTCCATACCCACGGCCAGCACCCCTCGCTCCAGAGCCTGATTCATACGTTGAATAATTTCTTCCGTGTCTTCTCTGGGTTTACATATGAGCACTCCAAAGCCTTCCTCCTGCTCAAGAGCATCCAGAATTACTGGAAATTTACCCAGGGACGCTCCATCCCCCAAAAAGGCCACGCTGCCTGCCTCTCTATAGGCTCTTAACATACCAAGAGAAAGTTCAGATTCGCTGAGCGCTTCTTTCAGGTTTGTACCCGCTCCGGTCATCGGAGCCCCCAATACCGGATGTTCAAAGTGCCGGCCAAATAGTTCAATACCGGAATCCGCCTCTACAGAATGTCGCACATAGCTCGGCACGATTCTCCATTCAGCCAGAGCATCGGAATTGTCCTGGAAACTTTTTTGGGATCCAGTGCCACCCATTCCCGGAACGCCGCTGGCACAGTTTTTTCCATCACAGGATTTGCAGACCCAGCAGACCTGTTCGGAAAATCTCTCCCTGGCCCTTTCTTCCACCAGGCCCCAGTCAATACCTGCAGTTTCGTCCACTTCCAGTTCAAATAGTTTGCGAGCCTGCTCGGCGGATTGCTCTGCTTTTTCCAGCGTATCACCGGATGCGATAATGTGACCGACCTTGTCGATGTTGCTGGTAAGCTCCTGCATAATGTTGCCCGGCTTCTTTGTCAGGATTACTTCTTCTACGCCAAGCACTGATTTCATCGCATCGACACCGCCCAGAGAGACAATTTTACCGGCGGGAGAAAAGAGTCCACGCTCGATTACGATTCGATTCTGCACCGGCTGTAGATCCCCCGGGTTTTCGCCCAGTGCAATACTAATAGCAGCCCGGTATAGATTAATGCCACTGTGCAAAGGAAAGGTATGCGACGACATCCATCCGCCAGACAGCCGGGCAGCCAGTTCGCCGATCTTAACACCAGTAGAAGTAACTTTGATATCTCCCTTGCCCGCACCAGTGTGAATTCCAAGAGCTTTCATTCCGGCGATCATCACATGTTTGACTTCTGCGAGAATATCTGAATTCATTGCCGAGGGCATGTTATGCCCCCGTTCAATAAAATACGGCTCTCGATCAATGATGCGGTCCGCTATGCCGGTAATCCAGTACTGCCCTTCGAAAGTCAGCGCATCCACCGAAAGTTCAGGACCATCCATGTACTCTTCCAGAATCATTTCTCCGGTGGTGCTGTGCTTTTTTGAATGCCTGTAGGCAGCCGCCAACTCGGATCGATGACGGATCTTGATTACTCCCCGGGCCCCCATATTTTCAGCAGGCTTCAACACCGCAGGACATCCCAGCTCATCCAGACCATCTCTAGCTTCTTTCAGGTTCCAGACCGGAAAGAAATCCGGAACCGGTACGCCAGCCTTTCTGAGGCGCTTTCGCATAAGAACCTTGTTGGAAGCAGCTTCAGCATCGCTATAACGAATGCCTGGCAATTCCAGGGCCGCAGCAATGGCCGATACAGCACGGGATGCATCGGTACCGGCTGTAATTACGCCATGAATCTTAATTTCCTGACTGAGCCGCTTGGCTTCACGCACGCAGCCTTCGATATCCCGGGTACTCATTTGAACAAAGCGCGATGCCAGAGCCCGCCCCGGGGCCTCGGAATCCATATCGAATACAATGGGATTTACATCCATGGACCGAGCGGCTTCAATCAAAGGCACCTGCAGGGCGCCTGCACCGATGATGATCAAATTCTTGTGCATACTGAATTCAGTTTCGGTCATTGCATCCCCGGGTTAACAGTGATTTTGTATTGAATGTTCAGTCCCCACCCCTTAGAATTCTGAATTGATTTCGGTTCGGTCAGAAAAGGCCTGCAATCCGCCGATGGAAATTGCCTTCAGGCCAAAAACGCCTTCCCGGAAAATAGATACTCAGGCCGCGAATCTGTCAATCTGTCTTATGTCGCGTTCCGGCGCCCGAGAAAGTATTCCGGCTCCCCTTTTCCAGTTCGAAAACATACCTCAACAGCAAGGGAAACTTCCGGGCTACCCGGAACTGCTATTGCCCACCAACGTCAGGGCTACAGGAATGAGACAGGCTCAAGCCACCGAATAAAGAGGCCAGAAGGTATCCTGGACCCAGGTCTGGATTTACGAATCAGTCTTGCTTGTTAGTAGCAGGGCTTTGCAAATTCTGACTTTTTGTATAAACTGTAGGGGAACTCCTTTCCCGATGAGATCCAGTATGCGTAGCCAGGGCACATCCATTCCAGATCAGTACGATGTCATTGTCGTAGGGGCCGGTCATGCCGGAACAGAGGCCGCGGCCATCACGGCTCGATCCGGACTCAAGACTTTACTTCTGACAATGAATCTGGATACCATCGGCCAGATGTCCTGTAATCCAGCCATAGGCGGAATCGCAAAAGGACATATGGTTCGGGAGATAGATGCCCTGGGCGGATTGATGGGAAAGATCATCGATCAGACGGGCATTCACTTCAAGATGCTGAATCGGTCCAGGGGCCCGGCGGTCTGGGCGCCCCGAGCTCAGGCAGAAAAGAAAGCCTATCAGAATCTGGTAAAGTGGACTCTGGAGGAAATTCCGGGGCTGACCTTTCGCCAGGATACGTGCGAATCTCTGATCCTGGAAGGAAATCGGATCATTGGAGTAATCACGGGAAGAGGCCTGGAACTCTATGCCCAGGATATAGTGCTAACCACGGGCACCTTTCTGGGAGGAAAGATTCACATCGGCGAGTATCAGGCCAGATCCGGTCGCATCGCAGAGCAATCTGCCATGGGGCTTTCTGAATGTTTGCACACCTTCGATTTTCAAATGGGCCGCTTAAAGACCGGCACTCCTCCTCGCATTCTGAAAAACACAGTGGATCTGGATCGTGTGGAAATACAACCGCCGGATGAAAAACCCGTTCCATTTTCCTATTCTACGAAACATCTGCCCATGCCGCAGATTGATTGCTACATCACTTATACGAACGATAAGGTTCATCGCATAATCCATGAAAATCTGGGCCGATCTCCCATGTATTCAGGACAGATTCAATCCACCGGACCGCGATACTGCCCCAGCATTGAAGACAAGGTAGTGCGATTTGCAGAGCGCGAACGCCATCATATTTTTATTGAGCCGGAAGGAATCCATACCGGCGAACTTTATTTGAACGGAATCTCTACAAGTTTGCCCGAGGACGTGCAATGGCAGATTGTTCGATCCTGCCAGGGGCTGGAGGAAGCGGAAATCATTCGACCAGGCTATGCAGTAGAATACGATTATGTGGATCCCCGAGAATTGGGGCCGGATCTGCAGACCAAAAAGATCGCATCGTTATATTTAGCAGGCCAGATCAACGGTACGACAGGCTACGAAGAAGCGGCTGCGCAGGGACTCATTGCAGGCTATAACATAGTTCGCAAGCGGCGGGGCCAGGAGCTTTTTATTCTGGGTCGCGAAGAGGCTTACATCGGAGTCCTGGTGGATGATCTGACCCTCAAAGGAGTGGACGATCCCTATCGAATGTTTACCAGCCGCGCCGAGCACCGATTGCTTCTTCGCCAGGATAATGCCGACCACAGGCTAATGAAATATGGCCGCGCTCTGGGCGTGATTGAAGAAGGGCAGTTTCAGGCGATGGAGGAAAGATACCATCGCATCAATTCTCTTAAAGAAAAGATCGAAACCACCGGTCTAAAGCCAGGACCCATACTGGAAAGTGCTCTTAGCCGGCGAGGCATTGAGATGCCCCGGGCCGGGTTTGGCAAGAGCGTTGGAGCTTTTCTCCGCCGACCGGAAGTAAAGGTTCAGGACTGCATTGGAATGATTGATGGCCTGGATGAACTGGATGAGGATCATCTGGAAATCCTGGAAATGGAAATCAAGTATGAAGGCTACATCAAACGCGAAGTAGAAAATATTCAGCGAAGGGAAAAGGCTCGTTCCATTGTAATACCTGCAGATTTCGACTATGATTCGGTACCGAATCTAAAGAAAGAAGCCCTGGAAAAGTTAAAGAAGATTCAACCTCATGATCTGGATACTGCCTCGCGCATTTCCGGTGTAGATCCCCCGGACATTGATCTCATCCATATGCGACTGGTTCAGGCGGCTCGCCAGGCCGAGCAATAGGAAGTATCCAGCGATACTCTGCAGCAGAGTCCCTTATTTTTAGCCAGCCCTTACCCGGGCATTCTCTCCCATGCGCTGCAGGAAACGACGCAGAAGCAGAGAACTGGCCAACTTTACCGGAATTTCCGTATCCACCACACCCGTGCAGGAAGGGCATCCGGCTTCGCATGCGCAGCTTTCAATTATTTCCAGAGCTCCCCGTGCGATGCTGGCCAGGTTATCCAGAGCCACATAACTTAGTTCCATACCTCCAGGAAATCCATCATAGAAATACACCGCCGGCTTTTCAAATACCGTGGAACGAACATCCGAACGAAATGCGATGTCGGCTCGATCGCATAATATGTATACGGGTGTAATAATTCCAAAGCTATGCGCGATGGCAGCCAGCATCGCTCCGGAATGTCCGGACGGCACAGAACCTTCCACCACCTGCCCTGCTACATCATCCAGCAAACACTGATCGAACAGGATCCAGCCAGCCTGGGTATGCATCTCCAGTTCAGGAAGATGGATTTCACCCCAGCCAGTGTTTTCATGAGTCTCCAGTTTGATTTTCTTGAACAGCACTGCCTTTCGCCGCAGCAGAACCTCCCCGGAACGCACATCAAGATTCTCCAGGCTTTTCTCTTCATTGTCGTCCAGGATGCTTACCTCTACTTTTTCGTGGGCATCGGTATAATAATCTACATTGATCTTTCGCACCCTGGCCTGTCTGTCGTCCCACAGAAGATCCTCTACATAATACTGCTGACCTTGATGAATATATATCGCATGCTGATGGATAAGCAGTGGTGCAGAAAAATGATCTACTTCACCGATGACCTTTTCCTGGCCTGTGTCGGTTACATCTATAATGACAAAGTTTTCCTTTGGACCGGACCGAAGGCTTACATCGGATGCAGGATATGTGTCGCTCTCCCAGTGATATTTATCTCGATTGATATGCAACACTTTCGAGTCCACCAGATGATCGAGGATTTCCTTTGTGGCAGGAAAGTCCCCAAAGCTTTCATTCACTTTAAACGGCAATTCAAACGCGGCGCATTTGATGTGATCAGCCAGGATCACAAGGTTATCCTGATTGATCTGTGCGGTCTCCGGATTTCGATCCAGGATGTATTCCGGGTGTTGCACCAGATACTGATCCGTTCCGTCCGATGTAGCAATAAAGAAACTGAGAGCTGTCTGCTGCTTTCGTCCGGCTCGTCCGCTCTGTTGCAGAACAGAAGCAATGGAGCCGGGGTAGCCCAGACTGACACTGGCCTCCAGACTACCAATATCGATTCCAAGCTCCAAAGCGTTAGTGCTTACGACAGCCAGCAAATTTCCTTCCCGCAAATCCTTCTCGATCTGACGTCGCTCATTGGGAAGGTATCCGCCACGATACGATTTGATTCGATCGCGATACTGTGGACATCGATCCTTCAAATAGGTACTCAGAAGCTCCACTCGAACGCGGGAACGACAGAAGAAAATTGTGCGCACGCCATTGGCCAGAAGCGAAGCACCGAGTTTCGCCGCCTCTTTCAGCGAAGAGGCTCTCACTCCCAGTTCCTTTTGAACAAGAGGAGGATTGTAAAACACAAAGTATTTATCTCCAGAGGGAGACCCAGATTCATTCACCAGTGTGAAGGGTCGGCCGGTAAGTTTTTCTGCAAGCTCACCGGGATTGCCGATGGTGGCCGATGCACAGAGCACCTGCGGATTGGATCCATAGAAGGCACAGATCCGAAAAAGACGTCGCAATACATTGGCCAGATGGGAACCAAACACCCCCCGGTAGGTATGCAGTTCATCGATTACTATGAAATCCAGGTTTTCAAAAAGCTTAATCCAGGACGTATGATGAGGCATGATTCCCGAATGCAGCATATCCGGGTTGGTCACTACAATATCTCCGGCCTCTCGCACTCTAGTGCGTACAGTTGCAGGAGTGTCTCCGTCAAAAGTAAAGATCTTCATGCCCGCGCTCAGCCCATCGGATAGAGACTGCACAGAATTCATTTGATCCTGACTCAGGGCTTTTGTGGGAAAAAGAAACAGGGACCGGGAAAGTGGGTTCCTTCGCTTCTTCTGCAAAACAGGAAGTATGTATGTCAGTGATTTTCCAGAAGCTGTAGGGGTTACCACAACGGTATTTTCGCCATCCAGTGCAGCCTCTATGGCTCTGGACTGATGACTGTAAAGACTGGAAATCCCCAGCCTCTGAACCCCCTGAACAAGCTCTGGATCCAGAGAAGGAGGAAAATCCGCAAACTGCGCTTCACGGCCGGGCACATGGCGCACGGACTGAATTCTTCCATCGAACTGGGAATCATTTTGAATATAGTCAATTAGTTGTTCGGTATTCATTCTAGTTCCTGGCACCTGCTGCCTTCTGCGAGGAAGCCTGCATTCTCTTCAGTCTATTCTCCAGCCGGCTGGTTCTCTTCTTTAGATCCAGATAATAACGATCCGTGCTATCTACGCCTCGAAATTCCAGTAAATCAAGGCCCTCCCGGGCAATTGCAAGAGCTGCTTCGCTCTCTCCGGTTCTGAACTCCCTATAGCGGCTTAATTCAATACAACTCTGCATGCATCGATACTTACGAAACAGTCCGCGAAACACAGAATCCGCTTCTTCATAACGCTTTTCGCGTTTCAGAATCATACCCAGAAGTAGTCGGTCCCCGTACAATAGCTCCCGGGTATAGTTTTCGTCGGAGGGCGTTTCAGTAATCTCGGCCAGGATATTTCTGGATTCCTCCGTTCTTCCATGCCGCAGAAACATCCTGGCGATTCCGGATCTATACAGCGAGACCTGATCTCTCTGGTCGTTTACCAGGGCAATGGCCTTCAGAAAGAGCAACGCCAGCCCCTGAAGATCCCACTCGTTATGCTTGAGCACTTCATGCATACGCTCTTTGCGTCCGTACTTTCTATAATCGAAATAGACCTGTGGCACTTCGGCCCCTGGAAGATCCTCTTTGCGAAAGAATCCCAGGACCTCTTCTTCCAGGTTTTTTTGTTTATAGCCCTTTTTCCCCGAGACTTTTCGCATGCCCCCGCCTATAGACTTCCAGAAATGAAATAAATCCAGATGCGCGGGGGGTGCACGAAAACGCTCCCCGAGCAATACAAAGCGATTTCGAATCAAGGGGATGTCGAATGACTTTCCGTTGTAGCTGCAGATTGCCGAAAAGCCCGCTACCTTCTCTTTTAACAGCGAATGAAAAGATTCTTCTGCGCCGGGACCATCGAGAAAGTATTGTTCAAATTCCAGGCCTTCCTCGGTAATCCAGGCAAGTCCATATAGAAAAGGAAAGTTCCCGGGCCCCCGTCCCAGACCGGTAGTTTCGGTATCCAGAAACAGAACTTCATTGCGATGGATCATGCTGGGAGTGCCGGGAACTCCGGACGATGGTAGCAGATCATCCAGAAATTGCATGGGCTGCACCAGCAATTCAGGCAATGAACTGTACCCGAGCGTGAGATCCTGGTATCGCTCTTTGCGATAGTATAGATCCGGTGCTATCTCTCGCAGAGTAATGTTTTCAAATAATAGGAAGGATGGGTTTGTCTGCTCTGAGGCTGACGCACTTTTCACAGGGGCGGTAGCGTAATACGCACTTGAGGACCCATCTTCAAGGCCAGTGGACGAAGCCTTCCTGCTTTCCGGGTGGTCATTCCTTTGAAAATGGTCCTGCTTTTCTATATCGCTTTGTTTTGCAGAGTCTTCGGACTTTGCTGGCTTTCCGTAAAGCGATAGTTTGGAAGCAAGGTCCATGGTTGCCCAATCTAGCGCATTATGTCAGTTTTGCATTTCCTTTTTTAGCGGCGAATGAGGCCCATCCGCACAGGAATCTATGGATGCTTTCCGGGCGCCGCTGCCTCGGATCTTGCAGATCCACCGCGGGTGCTTTTCTCTGGGACTCGAGGAGCATCCATCCTAGCTTCCGGACTGCGATTTGAGGCGGCTCTTAGCTCCCATACTTTGATGTACTTCAGGAAATTGTAATAGGAACCCAGCACTGCGATAACAAGACCAGCTCTTCCATCCAGCAGGCCGAGCTTCCAGATGTACATAGTCAAAAATTTTACTACGGCCTTACCCAGACTGAACAGAACTCCGTTTCCTTTTCCCATGGAGATTCGCTCAGCGGCGAAAAGATCACTATATCGATTGATTACGTCCAGGTGCTCCCTGATATTTTTGTAGCTGAAATGCAATATGGCCCCACGGAGCTTTCCCGAAAGTCCGCGTAACTTAACCTTTTCGTGGAATGTTCTGCCTTCGTACCGTCCGCTACCTTTTCGAAACAACCGCACTGTGTAATCTGGATACCAGCCACTGTGGCGAATCCAGCGTCCCAGATAGAATGTGCTTCTCGGAATCTCATATCCCACTGGCTGGTCCTCTAAGGTGGCCAAAGATGCACGAAATTGCTTTTTTCCTTTTGAGGAGCCCCCTCGATCTGATTTCAGAGAATGGGGCTTCTGGAATAGTGCCCGAATCTCCACGTCCAGCTCCGGACCGATGCGCTCATCCGCGTCGAGAAAAAGTATCCAGGGACCCCGGGCTTTCTCGATAGCAAAGTTTTTCTGATCTATATAGTTATCAAATTCTCGGCGAAAGATGCGCGCGCCAGCGTCTCTGGCAATCTTGCGCGTGTCATCGGTGGAACCACTGTCCACCACAACAATCTCCTGTGCAAGCGTGAGGGATTGAAGGCATTCAGGCAGGTTCTCCTGCTCATTCAAAGTGATAATACAGGCTGATAGCCCGGGAATTGATTTCATTCAACGCTGGAAAGCCAGACAATCAAGCGACGTCCCGCTTGCTAACGAATTTCTCGGAAAACGGAATCTCCAGGCGCGCTATGGTTCGGTCCTCGCGGATCATAATTCTGAACAGCTTGGGATCAATACCTTCCCCTTTCAGAAGTATGATAACCAGGGCCAAACCCAGGCCAGCTCCTTCCGACTCTCCCATCATGGCCTGGTCCATATAGAACTCTGCGATATCGTTATAACCCATCGCCTTCTTCAGTTTCTCGCGCATCGCCTCTTCTTCCTGAGGCGCAATAGGCGTGTTGTTCACAACTTCAATGGTGAGTCCATCATTATCGAAGTGAAAATCGATTAGAACGAAGTAACCTTTCCGGCGAGCCTTCATGCCATATTCCAGAGACATCTTTTCACTGAAGGTCTCCCGATACTTGGAAATTCCTTCATCGTACTGGCTGGCATCCTTGATATCCAGCCCTACTTCATCAAAAAAAATACGCTTCTGGTTTGCCTTGCAGCCATTGATGACCAGCTCTTTCAGAATCGTATAAAGAGTATGGATCAATGGACCTTTTTGCGTCTTATCCAGTATACTCTCCAGAGCATGCTGAATATGTTTTTCCACCATCTCCGTCATGCGATGGGTTTTTAGCGTCAGGTAGCGACCGTTCTTAACTGCAACCTGAATGTTATCATTGATTTCATGTAGAGAGGGCTGGCTCACGGTTCAAAACTTCCTTATTTTGCAGATTCGTCAAGAAATGCTTGTTCCCCTATGCTCTAAAAATCGGTTAGCAGGTAGCGTAAACTTATGAAGATTGCATTGATTCGACATGGAGAAGCAGAAAATACTCATCCTGACGAGCAAAGACAGCTCTCAACAGAAGGTAAACAGGACATAATGTCATTGGGAGCTTTCCTCAAGGGCACAGGCTGGCAATTTCAAAAGGTATTCCACAGTCCACTTGTCAGGACGTATCAGACTGCGTCTATTCTAGCGCAATCCCTGTCCTGTGAAACAGACCCGTGGACCGTGCTTCGACCTGGCGCGAGTCCGGAAGGTGTTAGCGCTGAGTTGCACACTTTAAAACCCGGTGAAGCGGCCGCCCTGGTTTTTCATATGCCAGATGTAGCTCGCATTGCCGCCTATTTCCTGGGAAGCTCCGATTCCAGCTTCTATGTTCCTCCGGGAACTGTACTCGGCATCAACCTGCCCGCTCGGCCGGCACCTGGCTCGGGACTTCTCCTATTTGCCATGCAACCGGAATTCTGGTCCAGCAAGGTCAATTGAGTCCCCTTCCGACCCTGGGACTGGCCTTCTGCATCCGCGCGCAAAATCCAATGACAATGATGATTAAGCAGGGATGAGCGCTTCCCTCAGGCATCCCTTCATGGATCGGTGCCTCGGGCCCCGGATTCTGCCGAGGTAGGATCTAATTGCAGTCCGGTCTTTAACCGAGAGAGTATTGAGCTTGCAGAAAAGGTGGCCGCATATGCTTTTCCTTTTTCCAGGGTAGCGTGGTCCAGTCCATGAATGGCTCTGTCCAGACATTGCATAAATTCGGCTGCATCCCTGTAAGCCAGGGCGCATTCAGATCGCATAGCATGCCCCCTCAAAACATCGTTATTTCCGTTAACGATCACTGGAGTCATACAGGCCAGGGCCTCCAGAGTCACTATGCTGAAGCTCTCCATCGGCGAAGGCACTATTAAAGCGGTAGCGTTTTCCAAAAGTTGCAGCTTGGTTTCTTCCGACACAAAACCCATATGCCTGGCGAATGGAGGTAACTTTGCTGGTAGTCCACCACCGATAATCTGTAACTCCAGGGCCCGGATAGAATTGTATTGCTTGAGCAACGAGAGCATTACGTCGGTTCCTTTGCCGCTATCCCATCGACCAATATACAGAAATCGCGGCTTATCCAGTCGCTTTCGCCTCTCAAACCCCCCGCTCTGCGCCTTTTGTGGCCCTGCTCTGGATTCCGATTCCCCGGCAGGTCCTGCCGTATCTAATCTATCGGATGCACTCGAGCTCTTCGATCTATTGGAGCCAGGAACCGGAGCATCGTCGCTGGTTATTCGGCTATTTTCTACACCCTGACGGCCGGAGAGCTCCAGAGGGGCTCCTACAACGGTACCTCCAGTCACATTCCATAATCTATGACCCAGAAAGCCTTCCTCTGCTGTATTCCAGAGCAGGTTGCGAAAGCGGGCCGGTAGCCTTCGCATGGCTTGCAGATTGGCCGGTCGTTCTTCGTGTAGCGTTGGAACCAGATAATTCTTCTCGGGCGGTGTAAGCATTGATCCCAGGATTGTGGGATAATACAGGTAAGTCATGTACAGATAGCGATGATAGTCCGATGCTCGATTAAGCTCATGCAACAGATCGCGGCAATAGGGTCCCTGAGCTCGAATCCATTCCAGGTTAAACGCATACCCGGAATAACTCGCCCAGGATAACCGATCAGAGTCATTCAGTAGTGCATCCAATCGGTGCCAGTAACTCGTTCGCTCCCTGGAAACTGGAAATCGAAAGACACGGATTTCGCCGCTAGCCCGGGAAGTGGTTTGGCCGTAGTTCGTTGAAGTCCTGCTGAGCTCTTCCAATCCAGATTCATATTCATTTTCCCAGGAATCTGCATTTCGTGCACAACTGCTAAACACATCCACATTGTGCCCGGAAGAAGCCAGAAGATGGGCATAATCGAACGCTTCCTTTTCGGAGCCGCCTGCGAATTCTTCTCCAAATCGAACTACTATTAGAGCAATACGGGGCTCCCGAGAAACCTTATCCGGAGTATGCAAACGCTGAGGCAGGACACTGAGCGTAGATTCTTCTGGAATTTCATAACCCAGGTCTTCCAACAGAGCGCCCAATTTGCTTTTCAGTGCGCTCGGATGGAAATGCGAATAATACCGCCTAATTCCGTTCTCTATATGATGATCCAGAATCGAACTGTGATCCCTTAGTGCCTTGAGAATGGAACCTGGAGAGTCTGTAACTTCCCGGGGCCTTCCCTCGTTCAGGGTTTCTTCGTTCCCACCAATTTCGGATTTCTTTGCCCCGGATTCGACCTCCTCCGGCGACTGAAGTGCGAAGCCACAACCGCCCAGGGTGTCCCGAACAGCCGTTGAATTCATAGTAATTACAGGCAGGCCCATCGCCATGGCCTCCACAACAGGGACGCAGAAACCTTCATGCCGTGAAAAGGTAACCAGTGCATCCGCCATTAGAAATTCTCGCTTCAACGATTCCTGGCCCAGACGCCCGCAAAGCTCCACAACCAGATTACTGCAACCACGGGCTGCTTCTTGAATCTCGGAAACATGTACCGCCAGAGCTGGATCATGTCCCCCAACGATCCTCAGTATCGCAGAATCTATACCATCAGAGTTACTGCCAAGTTGAGCATCCAGAGTACGAATGGTTTCCGGAAGGGCTTTGTTTGGAACCAATCTGCCAACGAATAAAAGCACCGGCAGTCGGCTCTGTGCTCCAGGTTGCGCCGAATGAGTTTTTCCCTGGATGCGAGTCTCAGTCTTCTTCCTGCGCTTCCACTGTTTTCTGAATTTTACCGTGTCAATTTCCAGTTCCAGGGTTTCTTCGATTCTGTGAAAAGGAGGCAACTCATCGATTTCTCCGTCCCAGCCATTGGAGCGTAATGTCTCACCATTAAACCTGCTAACGGACCAGCATTTATCCGCTCGAAGCAGGGCCACTCTTCGCAGGCCTTCCCTGCATGCGTTGGCTATTCCAGAATGATATGGTTCATAGAACTCGGCGGGAGTAACATTGTGAAATCTTAAGATCTTGCGACCGGGAAATGACTGAAATAGTTCATCCCCCCGCTCCCAGGCGATGCCATAGTGATAGATGAGCAGATCGGAGCCGGATGCATTTTTCCAGGTTCCCGCACCTGGTTTGCGAAATCGTTGCTTGAGTTTACCGCCGGCAGCGATGATTTCCACTGCGAAGTCCAGGCTCTCCAGGGCATCAGCCATTCCCAGTACATCATTGGCTATGGCATCGTAGGGATCCAGACGGGGCAGTAGGAGAAATGCCCGATTCATTTCTTGCGATAGGCCTGGTCTAGAGATCGTTTGAAGGTAGCGGGGTAGGCCAGATCCAGAACCCACTTATGATCTCTCAGCCCAAGCTCCATGTTCTGGATCTTTGTCTGAAAGGTGCATCTGTAATTCCCTTGTTGCAATACCCCTTCCACAGACTCGCCGTTTCCTGGAACCAGGTCCGATTCCAGAGACACTACAATCCTGGTGCTGGTTTCGTATAAGATGCGAGCTTCACAGTCCACACCTCGAACCCGCAATGCAATGATTTGATTCTCGTGGAACAGCGGCACGGCGCATCCTCCTCCCTGGTCAGATCAGGTCAAGAATACATTGATTTGCTGGGCCCCTCAAGAACTTTGTATCATGCCCAGGATACTTAAAAGTCTACCAGCAAAAGACACAAGAATTGCCATTGCTTATTCCGGAGGTCTGGATACCCGGACTGCCGTTGCCTGGATGAATGAAAAAGGCCTGAAAGTGCATTGCTACACCGCAGACCTTGCTCAGCCGGATGAGACAGATCTGGATTCTATTCCCGAAGGCGCCAAAGCCCATGGCGCGGCCCAGGCCCGGTTGCTGGATTGCCGTGATGCCCTGGCCCGTGAGGGTATTACAGCCATTCAATGCGGCGCATTTCATATTCAATCCGGCGGACAGAAATATTTTAACACCACTCCTCTGGGTCGGGCGGTTACAACGCTCAGTATTGTGCGCGCCATGAAAGAAGACCGGGTGAACATTTTCGGTGATGGATCCACGCATCGCGGAAATGACATTCAAAGATTCTTTAGATACGGAATCCTTATGAATCCGGACCTGCAGATTTATAAGCCCTGGCTGGATAATGCATTTGTGCAGGAGTTTGGCGGACGCAAAGAAATGTCCGAGTATTTACAGAAGATTGGCAAACCCTATAAGGCATCCACAGAGAAGGCTTACAGCACCGATAGCAACATGCTGGGCGCCACCCATGAAGCAAAGGATCTGGAGTATCTCGATCGCTCCATGTACATTGTGGAGCCGATTATGGGGGTTCCATTCTGGAAATCCGAGACAAGCATCGAAACGGAAACAGTAGAAATTGAATTCCAGCGCGGAGTCCCGGTAGCAATCAATGGCACCACACTGGAGCCTGCGGCGATGATCCTGGAAGCGAATGCCGTGGGAGGTCGACATGGCCTGGGCATGACCGATCAGATTGAAAACCGCGTCATTGAAGCGAAGAGCCGAGGCATCTACGAAGCGCCGGGGATGGCTCTTCTGCACATAGCTTATGAAAGGCTTCTATCTGCAGTACACAATGAGAACACCCTGGATCTATATTTCAACCTGGGCAGAAAGCTCGGTCGGGTACTCTACGAGGGCCGCTGGTATGATAATGAAGCCATGCTTCTGAAAAGCTCCCTCAGCGGCTGGATTGCCTCCACCGTCAGCGGCAAGGTAACCCTGGAACTGAGAAGAGGAAACGACTACAGCATCGTTCGCACCGATCCTGATTTCGCCACTTATAATCCCGAAAGCCTGAGTATGGAAAAAACCGAATCACAGTTCACTCCGGAGGATCGAATCGGGCAGCTGGAAGTGCAATCTTTGAGCGTTATGGACAGCCGAGCATTACTCATGCATCTTTTTGCCACTCTGCCGGAGAGCCAGAAGCAACTACTCCTGGAGTCCAATCAATTCGCTAGAGCCCTCAAAGACGATTCCTGAAAAGTTACGGTTCCGCGCGTCCATGGAGCCAACGGATCCAGTGGTCCTGATTCAGAACTCTGGATTCACATGTCCGGATGCAGAGCTCGGGATCCAGAGGTTCTGAATCAGCGGACAGCCCCATTCTCCCTCAAATGAAAAAGGGCCGCTATGAACTAGCGGCCCGGATGATAATCGGCCGAACCAGATAGGCTCTGCCCGTCGGTAAAGCCATCAGATCTTTAGAATGAAGCCTCTGAGTCTGATGAGCACTCGGAGGCCTATTCAGGAAGATTATTTTTTCCCCAGGAATTTCATCATTCCGCGGAGTCTGGCACCCACTTCTTCTATCTGGTGCTTCTTGCCATTCTCTCTCAGTTTATGGAATTCAGGATAACCCTTGTTGGTTTCTTCTACCCACTCTTTGGCGAATTTTCCGCCTTTGTCCTTTTGAATCTCAGATAGAACTTCTTTCATTTTTGCTTTTGCATGGTCATCCACTACTCGCGGACCACGGGTAAGATCACCATACTCTGCAGTGTCAGAAATAGAATCCCGCATATTGGCAATACCGCCCTCATAAATCAGGTCAGTAATGAGCTTAACTTCATGGAGACATTCAAAATAAGCGATGTCTGGATCGTAACCAGCTTCTACGAGAGTCTCGAAGCCTTTCATAATCAGGGATGTCAAACCGCCGCAGAGCACTACCTGCTCACCAAAAAGGTCGGTTTCCGTTTCATCTCTGAAAGTGGTCTCAAGAATACCCGCTCGGCCTCCGCCTACTCCGGATGCATGGGCCAGGGCTCTCTTTTTCGCTTCGCCGGTTGCATCCTGATGGATCGCGATAAGGGCAGGAACACCACCGCCCTCACGGTAAACTCGTCGAACCAGATGCCCCGGGCCCTTGGGAGCCACCATGTAAACATCAACATTGGATGGAGGCTGGATCAAATCGTAGTGAATATTGAAACCATGGGAGAAAACCAGCGCATCACCATCCTTTAGATTGGGAGCGATGGCTTCATCATAGATTCTGCGCTGAATGGTATCCGGTGCAAGAACCTGGATAATATCCGCTTTCTTGCTTGCCTCGGCTGGATCCAGAACTTCGAATCCATCCTCTTTTGCTACCTTAACAGACTTTGAATCGGATCGTAGTCCAATAATAACGTCCAGGCCGCTATCGCGCATATTTTGCGCCTGAGCATGTCCCTGGCTGCCATATCCAATAACAGCAATAGTTTTTCCCTTCAGGACACTAAGGTCGCAGGAATCATCGTAATAAATTTGTGCCATGTGCCCTTTTTTACCCCGTAAGCCTACTGACAACTAATTACCGCCAGAGCGATGCCAGAACCTCGCTCCTGGTGCCTGGATTGGCGTCACCGGACATAATCCAGAGCTATTTTGCCGCATGAATCCGGCCCCGGGAAACAGCATGGGATCTCAGCCAACACTGAGAGGTCATCGGCAATCGAGGAATGTGCAAGATGCAGAAAACGAGTTTTGAGTCCTGCAGAAAATCGCAGCATCATTTCGGATAGCAGGTTCCTTGCGGATAGGTGGTTTTATGCGGACTATGAAAGCTATCAATACGCTGCAATGAGAATGGTTTCGATTTCGTTTTGGTCCAGTTCTCGAGGAGTGTTTTTGATCAGTGGAAAGGCAGAGGCCATGCCTGCGATTTCAGGAAGCAACGCCTTATCTACTTCGAAATCCGATAGTCTCTGGGGTACCTTTAAGTCCAGATAGAGCTTTCTTACACCTTCCACAGCCTTGATCGCGGCCTCAATTACAGTGATATCATGGATGTCCTCTTCCAGAGCTCGGGCAATCTGCACATATTTTCCTGCAGAAGTTGTGAGATTATATTCCATAACATGCGGCAGGAGAATGGCCATGGCCATCATAAAGTCCATACCGGTAATAAGATTTGTGGCTGTTGCGATGCTGTAGCAAAGGCCCAGCCAGCTGTTAGAATGAGATACACCGCACAGAAGATTCGCGACGCTGATGTTGTTTCTCGCATTCTGGTTGGATGTGTCCTTCACCAGGTTCTGAAGTGATCGCATAATCAATTCGATAGCTCTCAGAGCCATAGAATTGCTCAGATCGTTAGCCCTCTTGGAAAGAATAGCCTCCACCGCAGCTGCAAGAATGGCTACACCGGTGCGCGTAATTTCGGCTTCAGACATGGCCATGGTAATGGCCGGGTCCATAAACACTGCAGCGGGAAACAATCTGGGATCATTTCCATGGTAGAGCTCCCCGGACGCGTGGTCATACATTACAAATGTAGGAGAGCTTTCTTCGCCCATGGTGAAGACACCAGGCACAGTAATAACCGGCATGGGTGGCCTTTTCAATGGCTCTCTACGCTCGGGGAGCTCCTTGGCGAAGACTTCGTTGGTGGCCAATAGGGCTACAGCACGGGCTGTGTGAAAAGTATCCCGCCCTCCGTATGCCAGAATTAGATCCGCACGACTCTGTTTTATGAAATGAGCAGCCGTATCCAACTCGTCAAAACCGGGGCGTTTTTCAAGATCGTCATAAATGATGCAGCCACTGGTATAGCGCTCCAGACTGGTCTTAATGATAGCCAGTTCATCTGGATTGTATTGTTCGTTTTGCAGAACGAGCAGTAGAACCCGGGATCCCAGATCCTTGACCACCGACCCAATCTTATGGGTGGAGCCTTTCTCCAGGAAAATGCGGGCTGGATATTGAAAATGGACCCAATCGAACATCTAAATATTGCTGAATATCTTCAGGAAGCCTCCCTTAAGGTATCGGCGGATAAGCTGAAAAAGCTGCAGCTCTTTCATGGTATGTTGAGAAAGGAAAATGAAAGAATCAACGTGACCAGGCTGTACGGGGCGGATGCCATGGGCCGAAAGCACTATGTGGACAGTCTGCTGCCGGAGAAGCTTCTGCGGGACGCGGGACTGGATCTAAGCAGTCCATGTATGGATCTGGGCAGTGGCGGTGGATTTCCCGGAATCCCACTGGCCATACTTCGTCCGGAAATCGTCTTTCGATTGGTTGAAGGTCGCAGAAAGCGCACAGAGTTTTTGAGTGATGTGGCCGAACATCTGGGTCTCACAAATGTTGAGGTGATCTCAAGAAAGCTCAACTCGGCGGATCGGATTGAATGTAACAGCGCCATCAGCCGGGCCTTTATGTCGATTCCAGAGACTCTGGACCTGTGCAATCTGAGCGTGAACCCGGGAGGACTTTTTATTTTCTGGAAGGGTCCTGATTGTGACGATGAAATCCGTCACGCAGAGGCCTACTGTTCTGCCTGGAGGCACCTTAAGACCATCGATTATCGATTACCGGGCACTGCCGATAAGAGGCGGCTGGTAGTTTTTCAAAGACTGGAAGAGGAAAGATTTCAAGCCGTCCGTACCATGCAGAAGCACAAAGAGGAATATCAGACGGGAGCGCTCTCCGAGGGAGGGGATCCAGATTCCCCTTACCTGGCTTCCCCTCAGAATTCAGATCAACATTCAGATCTGAATTCTGGCTCTGAACAGGAACTCGGATTTTCACGAGATCATCGAAGAGATGAGCCTGTACATGAAATCGCTCTTTCGGATCGCCATGGAGTGCCTTCTTCTTTGCAGAGCCGAATCCGAACCATAGAATCCGATGCGAATCCGAAATTCAAAGACTGGGCTAGGCTGGACCAAAGCAAATGGATCAAAAAGACCGGCCAGACACTGGTATCTGGCAGAAAGATCGTACCCGAAATACTGAATGATTGGCGGGCCCCGACGCAGATTACGCAACAATCCCCCGAACATAAGCCCGACGAAAATCAGGACATCTCTCGCCACCCATCCAATTCCGAAGGCACGGAGGCAGACCAATGGAACGGTTATCCCGAAGCCCTGCTAATTTATGATTCTATACCCCCGGAGCTTTTTTCTCTGCTATCCCGATGGCCCGAGCTACCTGTATTCAGACTCAAGACGGAGCTGTTTCGCAGACTGGATCTTTCCGGAACAAAGTATCCACTGATTCTATGGAACCTGGACGGCCATGAAAAAATAAGGTCCGTATCTGCTCTCCAGCCGGCGGGGAAATCCATGCTGGTTCTTCCACTGTCTTTGCCGGATAACCTCGGAGCTGCGGTGCGCACAGCTCGTGGCTTTGGGATCAATGCAGTGCTTCTTACTTCAGAATCTGTATTTCCTTTTCATCCGGGTGTGATCCGAAGCAGCTCAGGGACCTGCCTTAAAATGGCCTTTTTCCAGGGACCGGCTCTGGACCAAATCCAGGAAGCGCTAAAAGAAAACGGGCTGGATCCAGAGACATCCGTCCTGCTGGACCATCGAAGTGAGAAGCCATTAAGGGAGCTAATAGGCTTTTTGGAAAATGTGGAATCGCCCGTATTTATTGTAGGCCAGGAAGGTAAGGGGCTACCAGACATTCCGGGGACTCGATTCAGGATTCCTATATCCGGGCTGGAATCATTGAATGCTGTGGCCAGTGTCACTGCATTGCTCTATGAATGGCACCGACATCTGGATTGAAGAGCCCCACGCCGATTGGACCGGATAGAGCCCATCTCGGGGCCGTAGCTGGCTCCCCAACCCCGGTGGCTTCGGACTACGCATGAGGCGTCCCATCCAGGTTTCTAGATTTTCAGTGATCCGTGGACTCTCGCTTTCGGTATTCCTGGGGCTCCATTGTGTCCGCACTCCCCTTCCCCTCTACTTCCGCAGCACATAATCTTCGCCATGCCCGGGGTCTGATCTGCGAATAAAGAGCCTTTTCTGAACCTTCACTCCGAGAAAGAGCTGATACAAATCCGTCAGAATGGCCCGGCTGGAATAGTAACCGTGCCCCAGGCCACCGATTCCCAGCACAGGATCATCCACTTCATTAACGTTTATAACATCTGTGCCCGGCACCTGTTTACACATACCCAATCTGTAATTTCCATTCACCCTCTGTGAAACTGCCAGAGCATTGTCTCCCGGGCTGCAGTATAAGGTGGTACGGTATGATGCCTTTTGAATCGGGCCCGAGAACTTCGGATATTCGCCTGCCGGAAAGTCCGGTGCAAAAAATACAATCTCTCCGAATTTCAAATCGGGCTTTTGCTCCAGGGCACGCTTCAAACCAGGTATTACCATTTGATGGCCCATGGAATGCACGATTAGATGCACGGTTTTAACTTTGCTTCCCACTTCCACAATCCAGCGCGCAAAATCATTAACGGATTCGGCAGCATTCGCCTGATTTTCTCGATAGGTTCTGGTAAGTGATAGAGATTCGATGAGCACATCATCCGAAGGACCAGCCGGCCATGAAAACAAAACCACTGGATACGGAAACTTCAGATCATACTGAATCTGCGCCGCTCTAAGAACGGCCTCTTCGAATTTCACATTAAATCCGTGCACAAAAACCACAATTTCTTTCTCACTCAGCCGATCCATAGGAGCCTTCAGGTGCTCGCCGGCCATGATAGAGAACCGATTCTGACGATCTCCTCCGGGTCGTTCCGCCTGGTCCAGAGCACCGATTTCATGGTTTCTGGGCACCTGAATGCGGCAAATTCCCCCTTCGAGATCGGTCCCCTTCTTCACTGTTACGTTCTGGTTCGAGCAGATGCCAGAATGTGAATTCAGTTTTCGATTGGTGAAGTACAGCAAATCCAGAACTTCCGTTTCTCCATATTCCTTCACGATCCTCTTGTTCAGTAGTTCTCCGATTTCAGGGGGATAGGCACTCTGGCACTGGGCCAGAATAAAAAGAACAATCAGCACAATCGCTGGATTATGTCGGATGTTGAGCCGTTTCACCATGGGATTCTGTTTCGGATTTTTCTTTTCAGGCTACAAGCTTTTCTCCAGACTCATTAATGTAAACGGTAGCTTTTTCGATAATAGAGGCAGGAGCAAGACGCATGTCTATTCGTTGGATTCGTTATATTTCATTCGCCATTCTTTTTGCTGGTCCGGTCTTTGCCGGATTGCTCTGGAGTGAAGATCCCAACATCACCGAAAACCCCGGTGGTAATGAAGTAGCTGTAAATGATGGCAGCCAGCCGGATCGTATCACTCTGGATGACTACAATCCTATCGCCATTGATGACCCTACTATCGAAGTAGAGGAGCTCACTGTGGATCGTCGCTATGCGTCGGATGGTCGGGGGGAGATCCTGGATGTGATGTTTACCATTAGAAACATCACCAACGATCCTATGGATCTGTATGTCTGGGTGCTTGCCTATCGCGAAACGAACTCCGTAGATGAGAATGATCGAAAGTGGATTCCCTATCCGGTATGGAGAGTGAACGATCCTGCGAAGCGGGAGAATGTAGTTCACTTCATGAAGATTACACCAAAGGATATCCCGCCGGAAAAGATCTGGGGACCCAAGTCCGATCCCAATGCTCCGGATGGTCCTTATGAAGAGCAAAAAGAAATTATAGAGCGGATGCGAGACTCGGTGGCAGCTGTGCGACCTATTCCCGAACTGTTGCCGCCTGCATGGATGTATGTCGCTTACATCAATCGGTATCCCACTCAGGGTCTTCGCATGACTCTATATGGAGATACCACGCCTCCACCGGATAAACTTACATTGAGCGATTATGTTCCTCCAAGCCCGGAAGAGAAGCGCACCAAGGTCTTCAAGAATATAGATAAGCACTCCTACACTGTAGAGCAGATGCGAAGAAAGTCCATTTTTCGGTCACATCACTATATTCGCTACAAAGTGGATTATGAGTTCTATAACACAGTGGCCATTGTGCTTTTTGATGCAAAGGCTGCAGAGAAATATGAGCAACAAGCAGCCAATGGAGTGCAGGAAGGGGAAGAAGTGGTAAACCCGATGCTCCATTATCAAATCTACAAAATCAAAAGGGATATGAAGATCCGCTAGAGTCTGTCTCAGGTTCTATCAGAACCCTTTCCTGTTGACTCAGGAGGAAGGCGCGCATTTCTTTCAAATGGGCGCCTTCTTTGTGCCCAGAGGATTTCATATGGAGAATCAGGAGAGCCATCAACCCGGTCATAACAAGAAAGAACCCATTCTGGAAAGTCGTCGGAGCATGACGCATCCGGCCAGGACCAGCGATCCTCCCTTCAGCCTGGTGCAGAGAGCGCAGGAGATCGAAAAAGCCGATGAAGTTGTCCAGAGTCATGTTCATGGAAAACTGGATGTAATTGCCCGACAGATTCGCACTCTGCAGGAGGAAGCTAAAAAAATCATAGGAAAGGCTGAAAGAGATATGGAGTTGCATCGAATCAAATGCAACTTTGAAAAGAAGCCTGGTATGGCTCTATACCTCTATCAAAAGCAGAATGGTGATAAACTGTTCTCTATCCTTTCTCCCGCTGAATGGGGATCCTCGCTTCCGCATGAATTCCTGGGCGCTTTTAGGCTGGCAGCGGACGGTAGTTTCGATGACCTGGAAGAGACTGATTCTATTTGATTGTTTTTTGAAAATTCGCTGCAATACTAAAACTAATTAATTCCAGCCGGATGAAAAAACCCGGAATCCCTGGACATCCTGGATTTCCGCAGCGTATCAACTTTCTGCTCAATAGTCCGCAAGAGGACCGCGCCTTAGCGAATGGGCCAGAAACCACCTCTGAGTGTATCCTTATTTACACATCTCATAGTATTTCCGTTTGCGAAATTTGTTGCCCGGGTCAGCGGTTCCAGCATATAAGTTTCTGTGCTTCCATTTGTTGCGCACAAAGAAAGAGGTAGCGCCCTCAAAGCCCTGCTGGCCGGGGATTTGATCACCATCCAGTTTCCGGGACTTGTGGATCGAGAAGTAAACGAGCTTTCGGATTTTCTGTACCGGTTGCTGTCCGAACTGGACCTTGCCTTTCTTTCCGAGCCTACCTTTGTCATTACCCGAGAATTGCTGTCGAACGCAAGCAAGGCAAACGCCAAGCGAATCTATCTTCACTTCGAAAACAAAGAGCACGGTACCGAAGAACAGTACACTAAAGCCATGAAAGGCTTTGCCAATCGTGTCCTGGAACATTGGGAAGACTTTCGCAAACAGCACAAGAATAACGAATACTATACCAAACTATTGTTTCAACTGAAGGACAAGCATCTGCATATCGAGGTGCGAAACAATGCAGCACTGTTACCCCGGGAGGTGGAAAGGATTCGATCCAGGCTGGAGTTATTCAAGGAACACCAGGAGCTGGATGCCGTATTTGCCTCTGTTAGAGATGAATCGGAAGGTGCTGGTCTTGGCCTGGTACTGACGCTGGTTCTATTGCAGAACGCAGGCATACCCGGGAATCACTTTCGCATCGACACCAATGGCGAAGAAACTATAGCACGTATCGCGCTTCCCCGAGATCAGGAAGAGGCCAAAACAAGAAATCGATATATCAAAAACGTACTGGATGAGCTGGATGCATTGCCATCTTTTCCGGAAAATATTCAAGAACTCTGGAACCTCTGCAACAGTGAAACCTCATCTATCCAGGTTATTACTGCGCGAGTGGAGAAGGATCCGGCGCTGACGGCCCAGGTTTTGAAACTTGCCAATTCTGCTGGTTTCATGACCAGAACTCGCAACCCCGGCCTTTCGGATGCCATCAAGATCATCGGCCTGAAAGGTCTGGGAAATCTGCTCATGGTAGCCGGAGCCCGTAAGATAATGACCACGAGATATAAAAAGAAGGATCTGGAGTCCATCTGGGACAATTCCAATCGGGTCTCCTTCTTCGCCGGAAAGCTGGCGCGACAGGATGCCAATGCTCGGGATTTCGCCGGAGTGAGCGGACTGCTCTATGAACTGGGAAAAATCGTCCTTATTTCCATGAAGCCCGAACTCATTCAGCGCATTCAGGACATGCTGGAGCGGGGTCGAATCCGAAACACCGCAATGATGGAGGAAGTGGCTCTGGGAATCGGGCATCCGGAAGTAGGAGCCATGCTTGCCGAAAGATGGCAGTTTCCTGAACCCATCGTCCAGGCCATCCGATTTCAGCAAAAACCTCTTCAAGCGGAAGATCCATACCGACGATTGATTCATTGTGTCTATCTCGCTGTGCGAATCCAGCAGGCTACCGCTGGCAATGTGGATTTCTTTTCCATTGAAGAAGAAATTCGCCAGGACTTTGGAATCGAGAGTCCCATTCAATTCGAAGGCCTGGTGGAGCGACTGGAGAAGGAGTATGAGCTTTCCGGAGGAGGCTAATCCCCGGTGAAGCAGCCTCTGGTTGAACTCAACGGTGTTTCCGTAGTCCGCAACGGATCGCAGTTGCTGCAGCCAACGACCTGGAAAATAAATCCGGGGGAGCACTGGGTGGTTCTTGGACCCAATGGAAGCGGTAAGAGCACTCTTCTCGCCATCCTTTCCCTGAAGCTCTGGCCCAGTGCCGGTACAATGCGATTCTTCGATACTTCGCTGCCCGGTTCACCGGTTTTTCCCATTCAACGTCGAATTGGCATCTTTGAAACCAGGGATCCGGAGTCCCTGGCCCAGAACTATCCATCGCTCACTATTCTCGATGTGGTACTTTTTGGTCTCACCGGCAGGCTCCCTCTTTATTCAACACCTACGACGCCCCAGCGCCAGCAAGCGGAAACCTTGCTTCGTGAATTTCTTCGTCTGGAACTACCTCTTACTGCAAGGTTTTCGCACCTGAGTTCCGGTGAGCGAAGAAGGGTACTCTTAATTGCAGCTTTTGCAGCGGGACCGGAGTTGCTCCTGCTCGACGAACCATTTGAAAGCCTGGATATAGCTGCACAGTTCTCTATCCAGGATTTACTTCAGGAACTTTTGCAACAAATACGGGCATCGGTTCTTGTACTGCATAGATTACAGGAAGTGCCTGAATTTACAACCCATGCAGCGCTTTTAAAGCAGGGACAATTCTGGATGAGTGGCCCTGTAGAAAGGATACTTACATCTGAAAATCTGTCTGATACCTATGGCGTTTCGCTTCAGGTTAATCGACGTGGGAATCAATACGAATGGATGCGAAAGTAGGGCAAAGTGCAAAGCCGGATTAGCATGCACACCGGCAGTCCTTGCTGAACTTCCTGGCATGAATGACATGAATGAAATTAAGGGCGATGGAACGGATGGTCGCCATAGCTGGCAGCCAGAAACCGTCCAGATTTCCTGGAAGGTTTCGCGGAACGGAAAGCCGGTTCCCTGTATCAACGGAAAGGCTCAGGCCAGCCTGTATGATCCGCTGAAAGAAGCGCTGCGCCAGATTGATGCTCTGGAGAAATTGATCGCTTCCGAAAAGGGTCCCACACGGCTGTTGATTGTTGGCTCCTGCGGTCCGGTCTTCTTTGAGGCATTGCTGCAGGCCGGCTTTCTCAAAAATCTGCAATGGGCTCTTGTAGAGCCAGTTTCAGAGATTCGCAAGGCGCTTTTGAATCCGGACCAGAAACCCAGAGACGTGGCAGGGAGTAGCAACGAGACGTCCCGGTTAGATTCTCTAAAGAAACAGAATGATCGAGTACTGACAGAAGATGAGGCCAACCATTTCATTGATGAGCCCTGTCTATTGTTTGCTCTCCGAGGGGCCATCCAGAGCCATCCGTTGTATGAAAGACTCTACCATCGCTTAAACGATCGCTCTCAGAGGCGCCAGATCAATCGGAACACTCTGAATCGATTTGGAACTCTATGGATGCGAAATCTATATGGAAATGCCCTGGCCTTCCCGGGAGCAGGAAGGGTCAATCAACTGGAAGGTCTGTATTCAGGAAGATCAGCAATTATCCTGGGAGCTGGTCCGTCCCTCTCGGATCACATAGAAGATATTGCTTTGCTTCAACGAATGGATCCTTCGCCGGTAATCATCGCAGTGGATACAGCCCTATCCGTCTGTAGTTTGCATAACGTGGTTCCGGACTATGTTTTGACTGTGGATCCTCAACCCATCAACTTCTATCACCTGGCAGGCGAAAACTATAGAAGCGAAGAAAAGCAAAGGATGGATCCAATTGATGGAGAAGCAAATGACTCCAGAAAATCAGAAAAGCCTGGGCGGCCTACTTTAATCGCTGATCCCTCCTGTAGTCCCCTGGCGCTAAGACGCTGGTCCGGTAGCTTGATGTTCACTGGAAATCCTTTTCCTCTGGCGCAGTCTTTGTTTGAATTCTGGGGCCTACCTCTTCCTGCCCAGCTTTCCTACGGCGGGTCTGTGAGTACCAATGCCTACGATCTGGCTCTATTTATGGGTTGTTCTCGCCTGCTGCTGGTAGGTCAGGATCTTTCTTTCACCGCTACAAGAGTTCATGCGAGAGGTTCTGCTCTGGAAGAACTCTGGGGCTTCCGGGAGGACCGATTCCGTTCCAGAGAAACCGGAAACTACCGTCAGAGATTTGCTATTCCCGTGGTGCCTCTACCATCTGAGTCCGGCGAATCGGTGCACTCAAACGACAAGCTACAGGTATTCTATCAGTGGTTCTCCAGTCGTCTTCAACAGGATCAGTCAAGATCCGAGATTTCCATACTGTCTTCCGGAGGAGCATCCTTTCCCGGGATTTCGCTTTATCCAACAGCTACGGATTGGTGGAAGGCCAGGTCCAAGAAGGTAGAAAACAGAAATGCCTCGAACAAAACCTCGTGGAAAGCCAACCCGGAACGGGCGACGGCTGCCACGGACATGACACAATTCCTGGACGATCTGAAATCCCTGGATTCACTGCTCAAGAGCGGTAGATTCCTGGAGCATTGGCAGGAGCTTACTAAATGCATCCGCGTGGTGGGTGCTCCATTACAGCAGGAAATCGAGATACTATCCCGCTCCCGGGAGGTGTCTCCGGGGTTTTTAGACGGGCTAAAAAGGGAATTGCGTAAACATCAAATCCTAATGAACAAATTGCGTCATCGAGCCGACGCCGAGCATTAATCCGGCCTGACGGTTCACTTTATTCTCACCGTATCTGCACGAATCCTGCCCTGCATTTCACCAGTGAATTTATTTATTGATTACAGATGAGTATGAAGCTATCGTATTTCTGCCCCAGATAAATACGATTTCCCTGACTGATAGCTACGGTAGCTCCGCTGATTTCATTTCCTGGATCCTGATAGGCCACCGAAGATCTTCCCTGAAGAGCATCCACTTCCAGAATACGACTGGGGGCCTTTTCCGCCGAATCGCTGGCATGACTCGACCAGGCCCAGGTGCTGGGAACACTGGCCACAAGGAGTCGATCATCGCCCACAAAGCTCAGTCTGGCGGGATAACCAGATACAGATATACGGGCCAACGGTCTGAGCTCAGGTCCGCTTCCCCGTTCCAGGGCCAGCAACTCTCCATCGTCTCCGATACTGATCCATAACCTCGATTGATCCGGGCTGAGTGCCAGTCCTTCCGGCGAATCAAGATTGCCCAGGACCCTGTAATAGGTGCCTTCCCGGTAATAGACCAGTGAACCTGATCCTAGCAAGAGAGTACTTACACCATAGTGCTCAAGAGCGCTGGAGGATCGGTGATTCAGAACATAGAATTCATCCAGACCAATTCCAACAATATCGGATGGATATTCGATGAAGCGATGTCGATAGCGTCCCATAAAAACCAGACTGCTCTTTTCTATGCGAAACACCTCCACGGCATGCTGAGCCACCCTGGCATGGTTCAATACGAATAGATAATGACTGCCGCCCTGTACCAGCAAATCCAGCGCTTCAGGGTGAAAAGGATATTCATCCCGACCACTAAACTCAAAACTCAGAACCTGATGACGATTCCTACCATCCAGAGGAACAAACTTAATGGCTCCTTCGTCCAGATATTCATCCTCGGGATCATGACTTCGTCGCTCCTGGGTGGCAATGATTAATCGATCTCCCCCGAAAGCAGATCTGGTCTCCAGAGCCATGTCCGAGGGGCCCGGAAGTCCGTTGATCTCTTCGCATCTAGAGAAAGGAACGCGCTCCATCCGAGAGCATTGGCCCAGGACAAAGAGCATTAACGTCACAACCAGAGTGGTGAAATAACGATAACGAGCATGACCCATCAGGTTACTCCGCGCAACGGAACGCCGGGAAATGCCACCTCTTAAGAGTGACTCAACAGTTTTGGAAGGATCGTCCAAAAACCGGGTGCTACACATTACGCCCTTGAAAGAGGGAACGCTATTTGACTGAGCAAATCTCATACTTGGTGATTCTCCTGAAGAAACGCGAGATGATGAATTATTTCCTTTCCGTAAGGATGCGGCCTTCTTCGGACTCTTCCGATTTTGCTGGATATGGGCCACGGTCAGCCTACCAACCGGGTGCTTCTACGATTTCCCAGTGTGGATTTCCTCCTCGGGAGAGGAAGCGAGAATACTTCCAGGAAGCATAGTAATCGTCCCAGAATAGATGATCTTCATGTTTGAGATCCAGACCCTCTTTTAGATGAAGCCACAGTCGGTGAAAATGCGGCAGGCACGATGATATCTCCTTCAAGTGAAACACATTCCAGTTCACAGTACCATGGTCGATCACAAATGGATTGAATAGTCTCCCGGGCTTCCAGGTTTGTGAAGATGTTCGTTCGCGGATGTCCTGTTCCAGATCGCTAAAATCCATTTCATCGAAAAGCATTACATTCCAGCGCGCTGTCTGATGAGCTTCACCTACTGTATTTTGCATACCACTGGCCGGGCCATAATGTCTGGGTTCAAAGTCTATAAGTGCTCCCTGCTCCCTTTTCAAGAACGACACCGGAAATAGACGACACTGATAGTACACACGATTACTTTCAAAAGCTGGATTACGATCCTGAATGGATCGGTCCTCAACTTCATTTCCCAGGGCTCCGCCCATGTAGGTCATCAGCAATTTTGTCTTCAGTAGATATAACTGATCATCTACCTGAAATGGTTTTACCAGATGTAGATTGGGCTCATCCCTGCGGGGCCTGGCTTCAGGCAGAATCTGGGAACCCTGTAGCAGCCAGGGCGAGCGCTGCATAATCTCTTTGAGAATAATCTCGGCAGACTTTGCCTCCGCTTCCAGCACGGAGAGAGATGGCCACTTGATCGGATTCTCCCATTGAATGTAAGGCGTGCGAAATGTATCTACACAGATCTTACATTCCTGTCCGGTGCCGGTAGATTCGGCCAGTAGCTGATTGAGCTTTTGGACCTCAGCCAGTTCCATTTTATTCCCCGGTATACACTTCCCGGGGCTCGTTGGAACCGGATTTCCGGGTCTCCTTGAGTGCCAGTAACTTTCTATAGATTCGTCTCTGATCGATTAGCACATAGGTTAGATATCCAGAAAAGAGAATCAGAGTAAGAGCCAGTACCCAGATTAGACTTTCTAATCGTTTCTGGGACGCCTGAGTCGCTCGAAGGAGCTGGATGTGCTCGGCCAGGTAAAAGACCTGAGGACCCAAACCTTTTGATGCCGCCTGGCTTACCATTAAATCGTAAACGCCAATTGCTTCCGACTCGTTCAGGCTGCGAATCGCTTCTTTAGCCATGCGAGGATTCATGTTTTGAATCTCATTCGCTCGCCGTTCCAGCTCCATGCGTGCGTTGGAAGAACCGGGCTCTTCCGCCGCCAATGGATCAGGTCCCATGCCCCACAGGATGATCCCAAACAGGGTCAATACCAACGCAACGGAGAGCTTAGCTAAATCTGAAAATCTAACCATCTCTGAGAGCGTCACCATCCGCGTGTGATTTGATGCAGTTTTCATAGATACTATCATTCCAGGATCTCCCTTTCTTCTATTTCCTTGGATCGCTCATGTTGCAGGCCCAGAACAAGAAGAACCCAGAAAAGTAGATGGTAGGCCAGAACATTCCACCAGAAAGCGCTGGCAATTCTTTCATCCATATCCTTTAGCACCGGTCCGGGATGTAGATCTGTTTCCAGAACTCGAATGGCCAGCCACGTAAATACGGAAGCCGCAGCAGCGATCACGGCCCAGACTGCACTGTAAATTCCTCGTCGCTCCACATCATCCGTGAAGAGCCGGACCAGGAAATATCCACCCAGGCACAGGAGCAGAATAAAGAAACTCATCAGCCGAGGGTCCGAAAAATTCCAGAAGGTGCCCCAGGCGGTATAGGCCCACAGCGGCCCGGAAATCACCACTCCCAGGCTAAACAGAACAGATATGCGAGCATTAACAACGTTCCAACGATCAAAGACCTGACGTCGGGTAACCAGATACAGGATACCTGAAACAGAGGCAATCAGCGGCGCATATAGCGCCACCCAGGCAACGGGAACGTGGATATAAAAAATACGATGGGCCTGGCCCTGTTCCAGTAGAACCGGAGGAACGAGCAGCGCATATATTGTGGTGATCGGAAGCACCGGAATAAAGAGCAGTAGTAGCCAGTAGATTCGCTGCATTTTCAAGAGCCTTCGGTGGGTGAAATACGCATGGTAAACAGCCCACCTATCAGAATATAGAACAAGGTCATAAGTGAGACTACACTGACAAGGCGATTATACTGAGATGGATTCACAAGGCCCTGATCGGTGAAAGCGCCTGAGATGACCATAAACAACGGTAGTGCAGCAGGAAAAAATAATACAGGAACAATCATTTCGCGAAAGCGATTCCCGGAGGCCAGCACCACTACCATTGTCCCCAGGGAGCTCAGCGCCAGACAACTAAGGGTCATCAGCACCAGGATAGATAACAGGACTCTCTGCTCAAAGACAAGAGGCCTTCCAGTAATAAGAAGCCCGGTAATGGGCCAGCTAATCAGCAGAACGATTAAAAGCACCACGCTTCGTGCCACCACTCTGCCAAGATACATTCCGATTCGATCCACAGGTGAAGCCAGAAGAACCTTCAGAGCACCTCCTTCACGGTCCCGACTGTGACCGCGGCTCAGGATTACTACGGACACGAAAAACAATGAGAGAATCAACCCACCGCCAGAATGCTTTTCCAGGGCATCTCGACCAAAAGCATAATAGTAAATAACATTTAGTGTTATTGCAAAGGAAAGAAAGAACAGAACGCTGCCCGGATGTTTGCTCTCCTGGCGGATTTCCCAGGTGAAGGTGCGGGATGTGCTTCGCAGGATTCCGAGCATAGCTGACATTGGTATTCCGGGCCTGGTTGTAAATACACTTCTACTTGACCCGGCTGGCGATAGCGGTGGCCTACCGTATGCGTTGGCTAGAAAAACATTTTGGTAAATTTGCCGTTCCCCATCTGACCCTTGCGATGATCATCCTTACCGCGGTAGTTACCGGAGCGGATCTTGCTTTTGAACTGGGTATCGGAAGTGTGAGTCTGGAATCCGTTCTGGGTGGTCAATGGTGGCATATCTTTTTCTATCCTTTTCGCATCTCTGTGGGAGACTTCTTTGGCTTCGGTCCCTGGATTCCTCTCTTTGTGTTCTTGTATGTCTACTGGTTGTTTGGATCCCAGCTCGAGATCCTGATGGGGGACTTTCGCTACAATCTGTACATACTGCTGGGTGTACTCTTTACTCTTCTGGGCAGTCCCTTTGGTGTCTCCGCCGAGTTCATCTATCTGGGCGTTTTCCTGGGCGTAGCCACACTGAATCCAAACATGCAGATTCTGCTGTTTTTCATTATTCCGGTGAGAATCAAATGGGTGGCCATCTTCATTGTAGCCACCATACTTTTTAATCCGCTGGTAGCGTTGGTGTTCTATCAGGAGTTCTGGCCCATACTGGGTCCGGCGCTGGGCTTCTTGAATTATCTAATTTTCTTTGGACCTGGACTCTGGAAGCGCAGGGCGGCGCAACCAGTTCGTCAGGCCAAGTTTAGAGCCAGCTCGGAGCCACCTGCTCCCACTGCCATTCATCGATGCACCGTTTGTGGTCAGACCGAGCTGGATGATCCTCGCCTTGAGTTCCGCTTTTGTGTGGATTGTACAGACCACGAGTACTGTCAGAATCATTTATTCAACCACGAGCACATTTGAGCCGAATCGTCGCCGCCTCTCCATCGGCGGCGGGCGGTGGCTTACGTTCGCGGATAAGCAGAGTTACTTGATACCCAGCATTTCCAGAATTCGATCCAGATCATCCAGATTCGCATAGTGTAGTGTGACCTGACCGGATCCGTTCTTTTTATGCTTTACCTCTGCCTTCGCGGTGAAGCGAGCCCGCAGTCTTTCTTCCAGCTTTCGGGTGGAGGCATCCTTTTGATTACCGCTGCTTCGAGAACCTCCGGTGGAAGGCTCCATCATTCGGGCCACTTCTTCTTCGACCTTACGAGCTGACCATCCTTCTGCCACAATCTTGTTGGCCAGTTTTACAACGGTCTTGCGATCCCCCAGGGTCAGTAATGGACGTGCAGCTCCACCGCTCAGCTTTCTATCTTCTATCAACTCCAGGACTTCTTCGGGAAGTTTTAGCAGACGAATTAAGTTCGTTATTGTGGCCCGGTCTTTACCCACCTTCTTCGCCACGTCGGCAGCCTTGGCTCCGCTCAATCCCATGAGAGCCTCGTAAGCTCTGGCTTCTTCGATGACTGTCAGGTCTTCTCGCTGAATGTTTTCGATGATGGCCATTTCCAGTGCCTGGCCTTCATTCACCTGTTTTACTACCGCTGGAATTTTTCGAAAGCCGGCCTGCCGTGCTGCTCTCCAGCGCCGCTCACCGGATATGATTTCGTACCCGTTCTCTTTACGTCGGACCACAATCGGTTCTATCAGACCCACGGATAAGAGAGTGGCCGCCAGCTCTTCGATTTCTTGCTCGCGAAATCTTTTCCGAGGCTGATCTGGATTCGGAGCGACCTGATCAATGGCCAGCTCTTGGTAATCCGGATGCCCTTCTGTGGCGGCCGGGGCCGAGGTGCCGGAAGCACCTGGAATTAGGTTCGATAGGCCACGGCCCAGACCACTTTTCTTAGCCATTCTTCATTACCTCACTGGCCAGTTGTTCATATGCTTTGGCCCCGGAGCTGTCCGGCGCATATTCAAGAATACTCTTACCAAAGGAGGGCGCTTCGGACAATTTCACATTTCGCGGAACCACTGCGGAGAATACCTTATCCCCAAAGTGTTGCTTCACATCGTCCACTACCTGGTGGGCAAGGGAAGTTCTTTGATCATACATCGTCAACACCACCCCTTTCAATTCCAGAGAAGGATTCAGCGATTGCTGAACCAGACCAATAACTCGCATCAGCTGGGTCAGTCCTTCTAGAGCATAGTATTCCGTTTGAAGCGGTATCATCACTCCATCTGCAGCGCACAGCGCATTCAGGGTGAGAATCCCCAGGTTGGGAGGACAATCGATAAAGACCCAGTCATAGTTGGGCGCCACCTGTTTTAACGCAGCCTGGAGTTTGTATTCCCTGGCCTCCATCTGGAGCAGATCCATTTCAATACCGGATAGGTTTACATTTGCTGGTACCACAGAAACGTTCTGGGTCTCGGTGCGAAGAATCGCTTCGGCCAGAGACACTTCCTCCAGAAATACTTCGTAGGTGGTCTTTTCTATTTTGTGAATATCCAGACCCAGTCCGGAGCTGGCGTTGCCTTGAGGGTCCACATCAACGATCAGAACTTGCTGACCCATTTTACCCAGGAACGCCGCGAGATTGATGGTGGTGGTGGTCTTTCCCACGCCACCTTTTTGATTTGCTACTGCTATGATTTCTGCCATTGGCTCATCTCCCCGCGTATGAATTTCCATGCAAACGGTT
This sequence comes from Spirochaetaceae bacterium, assembly GCA_002729885.1. Classification (GTDB taxonomy): domain Bacteria; phylum Spirochaetota; class Leptospiria; order Leptospirales; family Leptonemataceae; genus UBA3465. The sequence continues at coordinate 250,805 of PBUB01000021.1, read as the reverse complement.
TTCCCTGCCGCACAACTTTCTCTTTCTGAAAGTAGAATATCTCCCTCTGGACCTCATTGGATGTTAGGAAGCTATCCTGTCCGTGTAATCTGTATCCGCAATCAGCCACGACCTGGGCAAATTGTGCGATGTCCATGGGACTAAAGAATCCGGCATAGATGGCCCCTGGTTTCTGCAGATGGCTGATGAGGCGAAGAACTGAAGGGAAGGGAATCAAGGCACGACTCATGATCAGATCGAAGGAACCTTTAAACTCCTCCAGTCGATCATACGAGAACCGAACGGATGGGAATGCCTGATCAGTGGTGGCCAGGGCCTCTTCCAGAAGGGAAAGTCGGCGGCGACTGGAGTCGTTCAGGGTGAGTCGGGGAGGCTCTTTCAGGCAGGCCAGGAGAAATCCAGGAAGTCCCGGACCAGAGCCGGCATCAAGGGCTGTTGTTTCACGTGAAACAGGGACATAATTCTGCACCCGTTCCACAAACATTGCACTCTCTCGAACGTGCCTGTCAAATATTCTAGCAGCATCCCCCCGTGAAAAGAATCCTCCCCTTTCATTGTTCTCTTCCAGAAAGCGCAAATACCATTCCACTTTCTCGATGCTGAACACATCAGACAGAGTCTCCAACCCATTTCCTTTATCCATTTCGCACCCGCATTCTTTCCTGTTCCGTGATGGCCTTCTGTGTTTTAACCATTAACCTCGAATAAAATCCGCCGATAAGTACTCTGATCCCTCAGGAGATAAGAAATGAAACGAATCCCCTTCGCTATTAGCATCGGAATAATATCACTCACTTTGCATGGAATTCCTGCCGGAGCCAACACGGAAGCAAGCGTTGCTTACAACCCGGCCCGCTGGTCCCCACTGGCGCCCTATATTATGCAGGATGGGTTAAAAGGTCCCCAATCCATCGTCGCTCTAGATGAGAATAGCAAGGTAACCGAAAAAGCTGAATTGAAGTATGATGACCGAGGTCGTCTGGTTCAGGAAACTTTTTATAGCGCTTCCGGAGAGCAAAAAGGAAAGACCATCTACCAATATGAAGCCGGCCGACCTGTAGCTCAGAAGCTCTTTAATGCCAGAGACAAACTGATCTCTTCGGAGATTCGTGATTATCAAAAGGATAACCTGAAGAGCATCACATATCTGGACGGACAGGGAAACAGCGTACTGTTGCATTCCTTCTCTTACAGTCCGGGCCAGATAAGCGCGGTAGAGGTAGCCGAAGACAACAAGGATTCCATTTCCATTGAACTGAACGGCCGGAACATCACTCGCGTAGAGTTTCGATCCACTACGGGCGAAAACCTCGGAACCATTGACTTCAAATATAACAAAGAGGGCAGACTGGTGGAGCGATTAAGAAGTGCACCGGCGGGCCAGGAAAGATGTCGTCATATTTATGATGCTCAGGGCAGACTCAAAGAGTACATCTACGAAATCAAATCCGGATCCAACTGGATCCTTTCCAGAAAACTACAGCTCAATTATTAGGCTCGATTACCAGGCATTCAGACGTCAAATCGCAGAGTTCCGGAAAACCTCTTTCGGAGCTCTGCAACTCCCGCGCATAGATATCATTCCAGCTACTTCCGTAGATCATTCAATACGGCGTCTTCGAGATACCGCTCATACTCATCAAAGCGATCCGCGATCTCCTCGTATACCGCACCCAGGTCTTTCCTCTTTGAGTCAATGCCAGACCCTTCCCCTCTGGAAACCATGTCTGCAATCTCACTGGCCGTTGCATGTAGCCGCCGGTGCGGTTCTTCCATGGAGTCGTGCACCTGTCGCTGGGAATCCGAGGATACCACTGCCTTATAAATCCAGAGACCCATGTTGCATTTCGTATGATCCAGTTGCGGAAACGCCTCCGCATCCATCGCTGCAATGGCTGCATCCACCGAAGCCATCCATTTAAGATGGTCCTTGCGCCGTCTTCGCAGAAACTCCAGAAGCCATTCCGGGTTCTGGTTCGTAATTGATTCCACGGCTTGATTAATCCGCGAATCGAGATTTCCGATGTCCGCACGGATCCTGTCCGCAGCACCGTGGATGTATTCTGCCCTCGCAGAAATCTCCGTTGCCGAATCTGAAATGAGAGAAGTAGTCTTCTTGATCTCCTCTATTTGCTGTTCCAGATCCAAATAGGAACTGGTGGATGTTTCTATTTCAGATTGAACTGATTCCACAAATTCGGTGTTGGACTTGATAATATGCTCCAGTTCCTGGACCGACTGGTTGATGCGATCTGTCTGTTGCATCTGGTCATTGGCTCGCTCGCTCCATACTTCGAACTGTTTGTTCATGCTGCCTACTGCTCGTTCGATGCTCTTCACAGCATCTGAGCTTCGAGCCGCCAGATCACTCACTCCATCCGCCACTACTGCAAATCCATGGCCGTATTCACCAGCCCGGGCGGCTTCAATGCTTGCATTAAGGGCTAACATGTTGGTCTGCTCGCTCAGACCTTTCACCTGATTGATCTGCTTTTCTACCTCAACCAGCACGTCTCCCAGTCCATGCATTTCCTTTCCCAGCATATCATTCACCTGGCGAATGGCGCTCGACTCATCGGATATTCCCTTTGCGATGCTATGGAGATGCTGGATATTAGCTTTGATCTTGTTGCCACCTTCCTGGGCTTTTCGCGCTGATCCACTACCCCGTTGCAAGGCATGAGCGATTTCATGCGCCACTGCATCCAGCTCCTCGGAAATGGTAGCAAGATCCTTTGTCCTTTCCATCTGCTCTCCGGCAGCAGCGCGAAAGTCTCCCTGTTCCTTCTCGATGGATTCCAGGACCTCAGGAAAATGCAGGATATCCACAGCGAGGCCATCTCCACTCTCAGAAATTCGATTACGCAGGGTCTGCAACAGGTTCATCATTCTCCCCAGCGCCCCCTCCAGCTCCAGCGAATCCCTTATCGCGGATCGCACTATGCCCGATTCATTCTTACTGATCCACTTATTCTGTGCGGCTGCAGTCCAGCCTTCTGGCTTCCACGCTGTGCCAATCGGGCTCGGCCCCCGCTCACTTCGCTTATCGCTTCTTGCATTTCTCTCCTGGTTCTTACTGCTCATCTCTTCCTTTCTTGTTTGATCGAAGTAGAATCCGATTCTGGATACGGTATGATTACAGGCCCACCCGGAATGGCGGCCTTCTTTGTACTATCGGTCCCGCAACGGCACGAGGCAACGGGTCAAAAAAAAAGGCGAGCCCGGAGGCCCGCCTTTCGTTAACGAGCTATGTCAGCTCAGGATGCGTTAGCTTTAATCTCAGCAATCAGTTTGGAGATGGCTTCCTTTGCATCACCAAAATACATCAAACAGTTATCGTAGCCATAAAGCTCATTGTCGATACCGGCATAGCCAGCTCGCATGGATCGTTTGATAACTACCACGGTCTGGGCCTTATCCACATTCAGAATGGGCATGCCGTAGATGGGGCTGGCTTCGTTATGTCTGGCAGCTGGATTGGTTACATCGTTGGCACCGATCACCAGCGCCAAATCCGTATTCGAAAAGTCATCATTGATCTGATCCATTTCCAGAAGCTTCTCATAAGGCACATTCGCCTCCGCCAGAAGAACATTCATATGTCCGGGCATCCGACCAGCTACGGGATGGATGGCGTAGCGAACTTCCGAGCCATGCTTTTCCAGAAGCTCGGAAAGCTCCCTTACCACGTGCTGAGCCTGCGCAACGGCCATTCCATATCCAGGAACGATGATCACGTTTCGCGCAGATTCGAAAACCATCGCCGCTTCTTCCACTCCGATCTCTTTGATAGTGATCTCTTTGGCTTCGCCGGCTGCGACCGTAGGGGTCTGGCCGAATCCACCCAGAAGAACATTGATCAAGGATCGGTTCATACTCTTACACATGATCTGGGTAAGAATAATTCCAGATGCGCCCACCAGAGAACCGGTAATAATCAGTACCGTATTTCCCAGAACGAAACCGGTAGTGGCCGCTGCAATTCCGGAGTAGGAGTTTAGCAGTGAAATCACAACAGGCATATCTGCACCGCCGATGGGAATTACCAGAAGCACTCCCAGCAGCAAAGCGATACCTGCAATCGTGTAGGCCAGTGTGTTAAGCTCAAAAATTCCCAGGCCTACCGATGCCAGGATATCCGCTCCATGGTTGCCCATGGCCATAAAGATTCCCAGAGTAAAGGCGATCAAAATCAGCAAAGCATTCAGAGCATGCTGCAAAGGAAACATAACTGACTTTTCAGTTACAATTCCCTGGAGCTTGCCAAATGCGATAAGCGATCCTGTAAAAGTCACCCCGCCAATCATAACTGATAGAACAATACTGATGGCAGTGGCTATGGCCGGATCGTAGTTGGCCGGACCCTGTCGATGCATTTCATGAAAGAACTCAGCGTTGGCCACCAGCAGTGAAGCTGCGCCTCCGAATCCATTCAACAATGCAACCATTTGAGGCATTCCTGTCATGGCTACTTTCACAGCCATTACGGAGCCAATCAAAGCTCCCAGGATTACCCCTGCAATAATCAACTCATACCCGATGATCTTCTGATCCCACAGTGTTACCGTAACTGCCAGAAACATGCCCAGGGCCGCCAGGAAGTTCCCGCGACGGGCTGTCTTAACAGCAGAAAGGTTTTTGATACCGACAATAAATAATACAGACGATATCAGGTATGCTATAATGAGTATATCCTCTCGATGCATTCCGTGTACGTCCCCTTATTTCCTTTTATTGAACATCCGGTGCATTCGGTCCGTGACCAGAAACCCACCGATGACATTGATGGTGGCAAAAACCACCGCCAGAAATCCGAGCAATGAAGTGATACTCACATCCACTGTTCCGATTTGAAATAGCACAGCGCCAGTAGCATCTGCGCCTGCACTCAGCATGGCTCCTACCAGGGTAATTCCCGAAATGGCATTACTTCCTGACATCAACGGAGTGTGCAGAGTAGGAGGTACTCTTGATATTAGTTCAAATCCCAGAAACACGGCCAGTACGAACACCGTGATCAGCATAATAAGCTCATGTGCTTCCATGTATTCTCCCTTTGCTGCTATTCGCCCAGCAGCTTCTTTGTATTCTCGTGAATCACCTGGCCTTCCCGGGTGATCAACGCACCTTTAACGATTTCATCTTCCAGATCCAGAACCACCTGTCCCTCTTTGGTCAGGGATTGTAGCAGTGCCAGGACGTTCCTGGAGTACAGCTGACTGGCATTGTATGCCACGAGAGAGATAATGTTCGTCTCCCCGATGATTCGTACGCCATGCTTTTCCACTTCTTTGCCAGCTTCGGTAATGGCACAGTTGCCACCGGTGCCTGCGGCCATATCAACGATCACCGATCCGGGTCTCATTGATTTAACGGTTTCTTCGGAAATCAGTACGGGCGCTTTCTTCCCTGGAACCTGCGCGGTGGTTACAACAACGTCCGCCTCTGAGATATGCTTCTTCAGCAGCTCCTGCTGTTTCTTGAGATACTCTTCGGAGGCTTCTTTAGCGTATCCGCCTTCGCCCTCCAGAGTTTCATCCTGAGGGGGCTCAATGTACTTTCCTCCCAGGGATTCCACCTGCTCCTTAACCGCAGGTCGAACATCACTTACTTCTACCACGGCCCCAAGACGACGAGCTGTAGCGATAGCCTGAAGTCCTGCTACACCGGCTCCCAGAATTACTACCTTGGCCGGACTGATGGTTCCCGCTGCAGTCATAAGAAGAGGGAATATCTTTCTCAGAGCATTCGCTCCCAGAAGCACGGCTTTGTAACCTGCCAGGTTGGTCTGCGAACTCAATGCATCCATTCTTTGCGCCCGAGTAATCCGAGGTATGTCATTCATGGATAGAACATCCACACCTGTCTGGGCTGCTTTCTTGGAAAGTTCAGGAAAGTTTAGAGGAGCCATAAAGCAAACCAGCAGAGCTCCCTTTTTCATCATTTCCAGTTCATGTTTTCCGCCTTCTGGATGTTGTTCCGGTCGCTCCACCTTCACAATCACATCAGCGGTCGAATAAAGTTCCTGTGCTCCCGAAACGATTTTCGCTCCGTGGGCTTCATAATCCGAATCAAGAAATCCTGCTTCCTTTCCAGCATCCTTCTCCACTCGAATCTCAAATCCAAGAGAGGTTAACTTTGCGAGGCTTTCCGGAACGATGCCAACGCGTTTCTCCCCTCCAATGATCTCTTTTGGTACTCCTAGTATCAAGTTCACCACCTGCCTTTGTAGAGTCTTGCCATATCATTCAGACACAGCTTGTTTCGCATACCTTCCTCCGGTATGCGCGGATTCGAGGCTGCCCCCGAATCTAATAATTCATTTCTTGACTGAATACGATCTGCGAAAACAGAACATTGAGTATTCGCACCCGGTGCGATGCGAAACGGTTAATCCGAAGCTAAGTGACTTAAGTTTGGAATCTGTCGCATAAACCGTATTCGAGTGCGTCAGAGTCGCTACCTGACTTCGTACGTCAAGTCTACCATGCCACGTAGCCCTGGGTAGCAAGCCGGGAAAACCATTGTCTGTGGAGACTGAAGCGCCCGTTATGTCCCCAGTCTTCACCGGCACTGTTTTGAAAGATCCAGACTTCCTGGCTTCGGTCAAAGCCAATCAAAGCGACGGTATGACGTCCTACGGGGAGGCCTTCTGGCTTCTTCCATTCCATGTCGTCCAGGGATAGAAAATTCTCGCTCACCTGTAACGTTACAATTACGGGTCTGCCTTCCATCAAGTTGGCCATAATATGTGTGGGACGGGCCAGATCCACTCGGGCAAAGCCCTGGATTCTGTGCTCATGGGCTGCAGCAATATCGTCCTGGTCAGGACGAATAAATGGGTCCACCGTTGAAAATTGGCTTCGATCCGCGCAGCCTACACCTTTCAGAAATTCCATCACTTCAAGGATCTCCAGACCCACGTTCTTGCCACCATTCAAACTATTGTAGATGAACTCTGGCGAGCAGGTATAGCTTGGACTCACCTTTCTTTCGCGCATGGACATAAGTAGATAACCAGCAGCATAGGCTGTCCCTGCTGCCAGCCTTCCCTGGTCCTGTGGTTCCGGCACATTTTCCAGAACGAATCTCTGGGGCAGATCCGACGGAAGGCCCACTACAAGAAATGGTATGTCCTTTTCCCTGTCGGACCAGAAGGGACCTTCCGGAAGCTTCTGAAGATTCCAGTAGGCATTCTTCTTCTTTTCATCCAGAGGATTCCCCTGTTCATCCACAGTAACGCAGGAAGACACCAGAGTTGAAAGGAAGGTCATCAGAATCGCAACACCCACCCATCGAATAGATCCAGAAAGGAAAGATCCATACCGGGGAATCACCCGCAGGGCCTGCAGGCCCTGCAGGCGACGGAAACGAGGTAGGCGAGGTAGGTGAGGCAAACCCGGGAACTCATGAGAACCAGCAAACGTTGATTGAAATCTGGATTGTTGCGGAATCCGATTCGGTGGGTTTTCCGTTGCGGATTGAGGATTACTGAAGATTTGTTTTAATAGAGCAAATGAGGAAGCCATCCCTTTATGTATCGGCCGGTGGGGCCAGATTTAGACCTGGAAATCCCTGTTGTCTCAGGGCCTCGAACAGAATCACAGATACAGAATTGGCCAGATTCAGGGACCGGCAATCTCCGTGGACTGGAATTCGCAGCCAGTTCTTCTCCAAATCCGAAAAGGTGTGTCGCACGGAGTCCGGCAGTCCGGAGGTTTCTTTTCCAAATAGCAGTATATGGTCCGAACGAAAGCTAAAATCAGCATAGCTGATTCTGGCAAACCTCGTGGTTAGCACGAATCGTCTTCGCACTTCATCTCTGGGTTGATCATCCCTGTTCTGTAGAAATTGAATGAATGCTTCCAGGGAATCATGACTGGTGAGTCTGGACAATTGCCAGTAATCCAATCCTGCCCGGCGAAGCATGGAGTCCTCCAGAGAGAAGGAGGGTGTTCCTACGATATGCAGGGTGCTTCCGGTACAGACAGATAATCGGATGATATTGCCGGTATTCGGCGGAATCTCGGGTTCAAATAGTGCAATTTCCATATAGATTTTTGTAAGAGAAACCAGTAAATTCTACACCGGGTATTTAATGAGAACACGTCGCAGGTAGCCAATACACATTTTTTTACCGCCATCCTTTTTTATTTGCAGTGCCAGACACCCGTACCAATTGAGAAATCGATATGAAATTCTCCGCACACAGACTGGATTCTGTTGAACCCTCCCCTACCCTGGCCATTACGGCCCGAGCCAAAGAGCTCCGAGCCCAGGGAAAGGACGTCATCGGCTTTGGCGCCGGAGAGCCTGATTTTGATACACCGGATCACATCAAACAGGCTGCCGTTAAAGCTCTGGAAGCAGGTCAAACCAAGTATACTCCTGTAGGTGGCACCCCCGGGCTTAAAAAGGCCATCATCCAGAAGTTTCAGCGAGATAACAACCTGGAGTTCGCACCCGGGGAAATCATTGTGTCTGTGGGCGGCAAACAGGTTCTATACAACCTCTTCCAGGCTACGTTAAATCCGGATGATGAAGTTATCATTCCTGCTCCTTACTGGGTTTCCTATGCGGACATTGCGCGACTGGCTCAGGCCAAACCTGTCATCGTATCTGCAGGCTTCGATCAGGGCTACATTCCTAATATAGAACACATTCGCGCAGCGCTAACTTCCAAAACCCGAATGATCCTGATCAACTCTCCCAGCAATCCTACCGGGGCCGTCTATCCCGACGAGGAGCTGAAACAGCTAGCCGAATTACTCAAGGAAAGATCCGATATTCTCCTGGTTACCGACGATATCTATGAGCATATACTGTTCGATGACCGGAAGTTCCTGAATGTGCCGATGCTGGTGCCTGAACTGAAGGATCAATGGTTCATTGTAAATGGAGTGAGCAAGGCCTATTCCATGACTGGCTGGCGGATTGGATATGGGGCCGGACCTCAGTATATTATCAAGAATATGGAAACCATCCAGGGGCAGAGTACATCCGGCGCTACTTCCATCGCTCAGGCCGGAGCTCAGGCTGCACTTTCCGAAAGCCAGGATTGCGTTGTGGAAATGCGAAAGGCCTTCCAGGAAAGACGAGACCTGGTTACTCGCATGCTATCCAGCATTCCCGGAGTGCGAGCATTCGCGCCGGGCGGAGCTTTCTATATCTTTCCCGATCTTTCTGAGATCTACAAGAAGCCGAAGTTTCAGGCCCTTCTAAAAGAAAAGAATGATGATTCCGCATCCCGAGTATTCTGCGCTCATCTGCTGGATCATTATGAAGTGGCAGCTGTGCCTGGAATCGCCTTTGGAGACGATACAGGAATCCGAATCTCCTATGCTCTTTCAGAGGAGCACATACGCAAAGGAATTGAGCGCCTGGGCAATATGATTCATGACCTTGATTGATCCTTCTTCCGAGCCGGTGATTCGCTTTTTAGAGGCGAATCACTTTGGCAAAGAGCTACAGCCGTTGAGGCTGGAAGGCTCGGAACGCAGGTACTTTCGCTGCCATTCAAATAATGCCTCCGCTGTTCTATGTATAGAGAATCCATTCATTGCTGAAAATCACGATTTCTTGAACATACGCGAATCGCTGGTCCGTGCGTCCGTTCCGGTTCCAGAAATTATTGCTACATCCCCGGAACACGGCCTCATACTTCAGAGCGATGCAGGATCCATGGACCTTCAGACCTGGATGGATTCCGATGATTCTGGTGACACCGCTGATTCCCATAACTCTGGTCCGTCCGGTTCCTGGAAGGCCGAAGCAAAGGCTCAGAGAATTGAACAGCACTATATGAAGCTGGTGGATTATATTCTCACCATGCAATCCATACCTCTGGAACCTCCGGTCTCGACTCGAAGCTTTGATCGTGAAAAATTACACTGGGAAATGGAATTTCTGTATGAGCGCCTGGAAAGGGTAGCCCACGAAAAAGGAGTCAGTGTAATTCCTTCCTTTGAGCTGAAGATGTTTTTGCTGGAAGTATGCGAAGCGCTGGGTACCTACAGTTCGCAATGCTTCGTTCACCGAGACTATCACAGCAGAAATGTGATGCTTCACGATCAGAATTTGACTATCATCGATTTTCAGGATGCTCGATCGGGCAATCGCTACTATGATCTGGCCAGTCTCTTGTTCGATCCATATGTTTCCATTCCGGTTCATCTTCGCAAGAAATGTGTGGATCATTATTTTGCCAGCGCAGGGCTGGAAAAGGGCAGAGGCATATTCTATCTTCAGGGGCTTCAGCGTATTCTGAAAGCCATGGGCAGCTATCTCTACCTGGGATTGGAACTGGGAAAGACTTCGTATCTGGACTGCATTGAAGGTTCTCTCAATCAGCTGGAAGCCTGCCTGCATCTGGGTCGCTTTCCAGACAGTGTTTTTCTCTTCATTCTGGATTGCAAAAAGAAGCTGGTGCCAGCGTTACAATGAAAGCCATGATCCTGGCAGCGGGTCTGGGCACCAGGATGCAGGAGCTCACCCGAAATACTCCCAAGCCGCTGCTTCCGGTGCTGGGGATACCGCTCATCGCTCATACACTTTTTCTTTTGCATCGCAATGGATGCCAGTTTGCTGCCATCAACACTCATTATCTGGGCGACCAGCTCCGGGAGTACCTTGCCGATTTTCCCTATTTTCAGCTTCAGTTTACCACTGAATCAAGAATTCTGGGTACCGGCGGAGGGATCGCCAATGCAATTTTGCAGACAGACCTTTCCGGTTATTTCTGGGTATTGAATCCGGATTGCATCTATCTTCCTGAATTTTCCTTGAATGAGTTTTATCCCGATTCCTCTGGGAGTCGCAATCCAGACATTCCCTCGGGCATTCCCGCTACAGAACATGTACGGACAGATAGTCCGCTTCTATTTCTCACAGAAAGACCGCCCGGTAGCCCGGAAACCGGCCTCAAGTTCATGGATTCCAGATCGGCGGAAACTGGCGGGCCAGCATTGATTCAGTTCGATAGGCAGGGCAAGTTTCTATACACAGGTCTGGCTCTGCTACATGAAGAACAGTTCTCCGACGTGGCTCCTGACCTCGAATCCAGTGTTGTGCAGGACTGGAAACAGAGGGCTGGATCTAAATTATTGGGTTACCCATATGCGGGAAGGATTCTGGATGTCGGTCGAAAATCTGACTATCTCGAAATATACAAAGACCGAAATGCGTTTCCGTTGACGTACATCCATGAACTGCAAGATTTCATGTTGCGATGGAAAGGGAATTCTACTCCGGTATAAGATTCGATAAGAATGGGCTTTTGGCCCGAGCCTGGCTATTGAGCTTCACATTTTGTGTCCTCGCCGGAAGTCATTCAATTCTGGCAGAAGCAGATTCTACTCCTGCAGAGGTGCCACCGGCCACGGAACAGACCAGTTCTCAGAAGGATCCCCTGAAAAGCCTGAAGCTACCGGATGAAGTGTTCAATGTAGAAGGTCTGGACAAAGCATCTCTGAGAATTCAGATGCGTGCCCTTTATAATCATGCCGTTCTATTGAACTACTCCAGTCAGTATGGCCAGATCCGACCCCTGCTGCACGAAATGAATCGCATCTCTCCCGATGCAGCCGAAACCCATTATCTCAAAAGCATGGACTTCTTTCATCGAGAGCAGATGGCCCAGGCGATCGTTCACGCAAGAAAAGCCGTAGATCAAAATCCTGCCCTGGACCCGGCCTGGAATTTTCTGGGCTTTTTGCATGCCCAGGCAGGCAACGATGAGAAAGCTCTGGAATCATTTTTAAATGCCATCGAAGCGAATCCGTATCATTCCGTTTATAGATTCAATGCGGCCAATGCCTATTCCAGACTCGGAAAACCTGAAGAAGCCCTGGAACAAATAGAGCAGGCCATTCGCATAAGGCCGAACTATTCCGATGCCTACTATTTAAGAGCTCTAATTCAAAGAGAAAAGGAAGAATACCTGACAGCCTTTGAAAGCATGCTGCTGGCTGAAAAGACAGGTAGCAACGATGTAGCCTTCTTTATGAATTTTATTGATCTGGCCAGAAAAGCGGATAAACCAGAAAAGCTGCTGGAGCTCATGGATACCACTCAAAGGATGCGAGACTTTAGACTGTATCGCATGCGAGCTATTGTGTTCAGTGAATACGGTGAATGTAATCGGGCTGTGCCCCTGCTCCGGGTGATCCCTCAAGATGAAATGACTCTGGAAGCGTACCGGGCTTATGGCAAGTGTCTGCTCATTCAAAAGCAGCCCACGGATCCCTACATCAAGGCGTGGAAGCTGGATGAAGAAGAAAAGGAAGATCTAATGACCTACCTTGAGAATCTTGAGATTACGAATAAGAAGTGGCCTGAGATCAAAGATCCCATCGTAAATCCGCCTAAATAGTAGACCGATATACGATACCCCAGAAAAACTCTAAGGACGTGGTCCAACCTCCACGGGGCTACGTCCTCATGGCATGCTCGGCCTGCCCATGGCGTGTCCCGGGAGTATCCATAAATATCCGGGCATCCAACTTGGTTGAAAACAATTTTATAAAGTGTATCCTCTGAACCGGAAGCAGGCCGGAATCGGATCAAGGTTCGGATGGGGTTTCTTTTCGCTCAACAGGCTGCGGAAACACAACCATAGATTTCATATCAGGAGAAAAGGCGATGTTCGAGCGACTACCCAGGGCTCTGGATTGAACAAATATTTCTTCCCAGACTGCATGAGCATCTGCTCCTGAAAGTAAGCGAAGCCGATGTCCATTCTCTCGATAGATCCCATGCACCGCATACACTTCGGAACGTTTCACCTGCTTCTTTTCTTTGTCGATTACCAGCCGCACAATGAGGTTATGATTCTGTTTAAAGTTTACGCTTCCAAAAAGAAAGTTTCCCACTGAATAGAACACCGGCTTTCCCTGTATGATTTCCACACCCTGCGGAATATGGGGATGATGTCCGATAATTGCATCCGCGCCTGATTTGATCAATGCTTCCGCAGTGGACCTCTGGGACTGCATGGGATGCGGGGAATACTCCATCCCCCAGTGCAGATTCACAATGCACATATCCAGTCGGCCGCACCAGTTTCGCACAGATGATTGCAGCACGGAAATGGATGCAGTGCCCGATCGATTGGAGGATGCAAAATTGGAATCCGGACCTATTTCATTTCCAGAGAAGAATCCTATCTTCAGTCCTTTGATTTCCACGATAGCCGGGGCCGATGCTTCTTGCAAATTTCGTCCGGCTCCAGGGGCAAAGATTCCATTTCGACGGGCAAATTGCAGAGTATCCAGGATTCCTTCATCGCCCATGTCCATGGAGTGATTGTTTCCCAGAATCATCATGTCCACACCTACGTCCGCAAGAACAGCTGCCAGAAGCGGATTGGAGTTGAACACATAGTTCTTTTCATTGATTGGCGTGCCACGTGTGGTGATGGCTGTTTCCACGTTTACAGAAGTGAGATCTGCAGACTCCAGCATCTGCATCACCTCTTCCAGGGGATAGATCATGCCCCGGGTTTTCTGTAGATCTTCTACGCCCCAGATGAAGTTTGTATCACCGGCAAAGACCAGAGTAATATCGTTTTCATCCAGACCCACGGGGGAGGGAGCCACGGGCAACGGCTCCTTATCATATTCATTCTGAGAGGAACCGCAGCTCAAGAGCGCTCCGCAAAGCAAAAGGGCTGACCAGAGGCCAGCCCATCGAAAACCAATGTAGCTTTTCATACCGAAAGGTATCTCAGCATTACTTGAAGTCTTTCTTTGCAGGAATCTTCAGCGGATCCCCTTCTGTATCGCGACGGATAACGTTTTCTTCGGCTCGCTGAGCCTTAACTACACGGTCCGCCGGACGATCTGCCTGGTTGTCCAGGTTGTCCATACGCTCATCCACAGATGCTTCAACTTGGAGATTGGTCATCCATTCCGAGCCTTCCAGCTCTTCCAGAAAGGTATTGTATTCCAGGATTCGATTCTTCTCGAATACTGCCATATCCTTCATTCTTGCCAGAGCATCTTCGCTCAGAGGCCGAACATCGGAACCACTGATTCCTTTTCCGCTCTGCACGGTAATTTCACCTTTCTGGTCCATTACGATGCTCTTTCCGTCTCGATCCGATACCTCGATGGCACCATCGAAAAGTGCAACCCTGGATTGCTCTTCGCTATCCACAGTTACCAGGAATGCAGTTCCTCGAACCGCAGCCACGGAAGTAGGAGTATGCACGCTGAACTCATCGTCAGATCGAATCTTTTTCAGGAACATACCAGCATTACCAGATTTTAGACCAAGATTCACCTCATTGGAGGCTACCGAATCTACGCTCACCCGGGAATCTGCTCCCACGCGAACAATGCCCATATCCTTGAAGAACAGCTCAGCGCTGGAGCCTGGACCGGTAGTAATTTCCGAACCGCTTTTTAGAATCTGGCCTTTTTCAGCGGCAGACATGGCATCCCCGACTTTGACCTGAACATCACCGCTCATAAAGGTGATTCGGGCCACAGGTCGCGCTTCGTCCTGGCCTTTGATATTTTCTTCGCCCTTGCTACAGGACAGCCCGACCAGAAGTCCAACTAGAACTGGCAGGGCGATTTTTGTAATGGATAATCTCATAAGAATTCCCTCCGAATAGAATAGTGCAGAAACCCCTGTCCTAAACAACAGTTTTCCGATTTTTTTTTGCAAAAACAAGCGTCCAGTAAACCGTAACAACATGGGGTCAACCACCGACACAGAGCTCGAACGGATTGCCGACTTTAAAGGTGGCCTGAACCCGGTACTGGAGCGACAGAGCACCCATATTCGGATTCTGCGTCAGGTATTGTCCTCCTCCATAATTACGGCCGAGGAGCGACTGGCTCTGCAGGACGTATCGGTGAATATTGACAGGTCCTTAACCGAGCTGCAGGGTGTCATTCGAGAGGCGATGCTGCATCTGGGCCCTTCCAATGCGGATCAGGAGGCCCGAAAGAATTTCCACAATTTTTTCTCCGCAGATCCATCGGACCATAAACTGTCCTACGTTAGTTTTTTACTCACCGCCGTTCATCTAAAGCGATTCAGTATGGAGGCATCAGGCCTGTGGGCCAAAATTCGGGGCTTCCTGGAAAAGGCCAGGTTATCGCCCACGTCCCAGCTCCGTGAGCAGGCAATCAAATATCGCATTGATCCGGCTATCTATGATACCGAATCCATGCGAATCCTGGCCGATCGCATGGGTCGCGTGGTGCAGTTCAAACAGGATCCCTTATCCACCAGGAATCTGGGGGGCATTGGAGTCTACAGCCCCGGCATCAATTATCAACTCTCTGTGGTATTCCGGGAGGATCTGGAAAAACACATCCAGGAAAACAGTACAGAGAAAGATACCTCCGCTCTGGAGATCATGGAAGATCTTAGCATTAAGGCCAGAAAGGAGAAAGATCTAAATGAACTACCGCCGGAGGCTCCCAATGTATTGCGAGCTACCGGAAAGCAGAAATGGAACAGCACCGTATATTATGTCCTGGTGTTCGATCCCCAGCTGCTGGCGGAAGAAAGAAAAAAGTTCTCGGAGGTGATCTACATAGATACTCATCTGGGAGCGCTTCAGGATGTGATTCGCACGGATTTTGTTCTCCAGTACTCCCGAAGGCAGAGATTCATGCCGGTAGAAAAAGTAGAAAGCGACTATCGAACCTTCTTGAACGTGTTCTTCAATCTCGCTGCAGACATTTCGCTTCTAAACGCTGGCATCAAACAGGAATATAGAAACTCCTTTCTGTTTCATCTGGGCCCGCAGACCTTCTTTCAGTTGAGCAAGAAGTATCTAAAAGAGCTAAAAACCGGTAGCATGCACCGAATCAAAGGATCCCAGAGCAAGGTGGTAGAGCGATTTGTTCCTCTTGAATACCTGAAGGCAATTATTATGGACTGGTGGAAGGAGCAGGTGCTGCCAGCCTGCGATGAAAACGACAGAGAAGACCCCGGCCTGTTTCGAGCCATGGTAAAGGTTATGCGCCAGAGAATGGATGCACTCACTCAGGAAGCAAAAAAGGAATTTGATTCTCTTCCTCAGTCTGCCAGAGCTCAAGAAAACAAAGAGCAACTGCTCAAGGAATTAATACAGAGAAAAATTGGACCCACAAACATGGTGGTGTTCAAGCGATATCTGGCCCCGGGCTAGACCTCCGCCAGGTTTCTTGGATTCTTGAATAGGACCGACAAGAATTCCAGAATGCTCACGATGCACGTTGCACTCCTTTCCTGGATTCACGTCGATGTTGCGCATCGGACATCCTGGAGTTGAAGCCGAAGGAAAGCACAGTGCATCACTCATTAGCTGTGCTCAATCGGCCTGGCTTCGGCTGGCTATCTGCCCTGAATCTTAAATAGCTGCAGGCAAATACCGGATTGATCAAAGTAGGTACTTCCAGAAACCAGATCTACATCCCGCTCTGATTCTACGTGCTTTTCCACCTGATCTATAGTCTCTGTCTTACAATCATAGGAGACGTAGGCAAATCTATCGAATCCTCTCCAATCTTCCAGAGAGTACCTGGATTCATTGCGAGCTCTCGCGCCTGTTCTGTAGCGAATTAACAGATCCATTTCCGAGGCAAGCAATCTCCCGGGAGCTGGCGAATCCAACTCGTGGAATCTATTCCATACAACAATTCTAGAACCTTCAGGAATCTGGGCGGCCACCCTTCTTGCTGGCTCTGCAGGCTCAGGATCCTTGCCGGCAAAACAGATATAATCCCGGGAAGGAGAGGCCCCCATAGAATCCGGAAAAAAAACAAATAGCCCCCCGATAAGTACGCAGGCCAGCAGACCGGCTGCTTCACCTACGGCCCCTCTGGCAGAAACAATGCCCGGCCTGGAATGCCCCGGCCTATAACGTTTGAAGAGCACCAGAAAAGAGAATAGGACCAGGGCCGGAACCAGATGATAGATATGGCGGAACTGCTTGTTAGCCGTCAGCACTTCCAGAAGTAGCAGGTTCCCAAGAATGACCAGCACAGCTGCGTTCATTGGATCTCGAACCCAGGTTCTTAAATTTCTCTGACCCCGTGAAATCACAATCATGCCGGCCGCAAGTAGGGCCATAACCAGAGGCATTAGTACCGGTAGCTCCAGCGTATCCACCATCAGGCTCCAGGCAAAAATCCGGCCCTGTTCCTGGACATGCATGCCGGCCCCCAGAAATGCGCCAAACCGATCCGGGCTGGAAAGAAACCAGATCGCGATGGGAAGAATACCCCAGGCATACAGTCGCACTTGATGAGCGAGCAGGACTTTGCGAACCGACACTTTATTGCGAAACCAGTGTATATTCAAATCTATGAAAGCCAGCAGGAGAGTTGCATAAACTGCCTGCTTGTAGACTTTCCCTTCCGGAGGAAGCCCAAGTTTGGTACGGAATACAAAAACAAAAACCGCAGCCGCTACAAGAACGGGAAAGATAATATTCCATCGGACCCAGTAATGGGGCCAGACGCTTTCCTTTACGAATTGCACCAGGCGCTTTGTATAGGAAATGGCCTCAATTAGCACAACCGAGAGAATCAGCAAGATGCCGTAAGGATACTTGGTCATATAAAGGCCAAAAAAGCCCATGAATAGTATCCATCGAATATGGGATCTACCTCGACCGCTGGCAAATCCGGCATCGCGATTAAGATAGTAAGCTGTGCTCGCAAGAAGGAAGAACAACATGCCCTGGGTTTCCAGCATGGCTGCGAAGCTGTACAACGGGAACTCCGCCATAGTCAGCACAATCAAACCAGCTACAGCTCCGGCCCAGAGTCCTTCCTCCTTTCGCAGAATAATCCAACCGCATGCAGGCAGAGCAATCAGCAGAAGAAGACTGAAAACAGTGCTAATTTGCGTATCTACCATGGGACTGGGTTCGGGACTAAAGAAGGACAGGACCAGAGAGATAGCCTTCCGCAAGGGCGGCCACGTGGGAGATTTTAAGAGCTCTACCAGAGGAGCAGCAATATTGCCATCCCGGATATCTCGATTAAACTCCAGAACCGATGTGAATCGCAGGTTTCCATCCCAGTTCAGAAGATCCCTGTTAACGCATTCAGTTTGATACCGAAGCTCCCAGACATAGAAGGAATGGATTACATGATAGGTAAGAATTCCCAGAAGAATAGCCGCAACAGCGATGGCTACATACCGATTCCGGGACCCTTCCATTTGATTCATGTTGAGGCAAAGCCCGATGCGGAAAAGCCTTTTTGTGAAAGCCGGTTCAATCCGACGAATTTCCTGAAAACTACAGACCGTTCATATAAACCGTGGGCCCGGCCCTCCATACATTCCAGTATACACCCCCACTGCCAATCGGCGCCATTACCTGGAGGAACCACGGCTTCCCTGATTGAATCAGCCTGCTCGATTAGAAATGATATAGATCCGACAGCGTCAACTCCGCGCATTTAAGACACAGGCATGGCCCCGGAACTAATATAGCTTCGCCGGCTACCAGCCTAGAGCAATTGAAGAAAATACCACTGGCCGTCTCTCTTGATTAATACGGCATTATTAATTCGAAAGCTCTCTTCCGGTGTGCTTCCCAGATAGAACCGAACCTCGATTTGAGTCGTTCCCGGCTCCAGATAATATTCAGCAAAGATGCGTGAGTTCTTGTTTAGAATTTCATGAAGGGACATCTGCGACGGATCACCCGTGCTTTTCTTTAGCAATTCAGAATCCAGATAAAACTTCTGAAAATATCCTTCCGGCTCAGCCAGTTCATCTTTCAGTTCCGCTACTGTTCGATGAGCCTTCAAATCCACATGTACCCCTTCTCCGGGATAGACCATCTTTTCCAGACCGGACAGATCTCGATCATCGATCATTCTAAACAGTGTCTGTAATCTACGGTCTACAGCGTCCAGTTCAGAAATAGATTCCATATCCAGCTTCTGCCTGGAAGTATCAAAAGCTGCCTTTCGCTCCAGTCTAATGGGAGCATTCTCAGCGTTCCGATTCACTACTGGATCTGGAGCATTCCTTTCTGATTTTCCTTCGCATCCATTGATGCCGCATAGCACCAGAATCAAAAGGATTCCTCTCTGGATTTGATACTTCACTGCATACCTCACCTTGATTGGACGAGCAGATAGAGCCCCGGGTTCCCACTTACTCGGGTTTGATGATATTTACCAGGACTGCACCCAGATCTTCACCGTTGATCACCTGGATTTTCTTCAAGTTCTGCAGAGCGGATTCTGCGCCGGTAGTAAGTCGGGCCCCTGCAATCACAAAACCGCGGGCCACTTTGAGCTCATTCAACGTATTCTGCATGTTACGAAGAAAGATATCTGAAATAGGCTGATTTCTCCATTTTCGAAACTGAAACAGAGCACGATCCTTTTTGTCTTCCTGATTCACGGCTACCAGATCCAGGCCATCGGGATCTCGGTTCGGCAGATTTCTATCCACCTTGAAACCCATGCTGGTAACGATCTTGTTGCAGGCGGACTCGAACTGAGCGGAAGGAAGCTCGTTAAATGTTTCGATCAATTCATCGGCATCAAATGCAGGGCCCGCAGCCGCGCTGGTTCGTCTGACCGGTTTGCTTCCTTCAGATCCAGCATTGATGTTGAATACCTCATCCATCTGCAGACCACTAACGCGAAAAATGATTTCTGGATGAATTCTGTTTCGCACCCATTCTTTGAGCTGATTTTGAAAGTCGAAACCACGGGGACTGGTTTCCTGAATGGTAGCCACACCTTCTTCCAGGTCCATGCGAAAATCCGAAACTCGCATTACGGTCTGGTCCGTGGGGTTTCGAATTTCCAATTCCAGAAGGTTCTCATTGGCTTTTTCCAGATCCCCCATCAGCATACTCAGATACGCCACAGCCAGCCTGGCATCATACTCTTCTCGGTCCCAGGTCTCTTCCAGAGCCAGGTGCAGACAGCTCTCCGCTGCCTCCAGGGACCGTTCATTTTTGCCTGTCATGTAATGGGAAGCAGCAGCCATCTTAAAGATTAAATACCGGATAGCAGAATCATCTATGTTATCTTTGAGCTTTTCAAGCTGCTCCAGTACTTTCTTATGCTCCCCCTGGCGATACGCCTCAATGGCCAGCAGGAACCTGCCGGTGTCGTTGGAGCGATCCAGGTCCAGACCCTCTTCCAGTTCTTTCAGGGCTTCCTTTTTCTTGAGCATAGACAGCCCCACGCCTCGAGCGATTCTATATTCCGCGGATTGAGGCGCCAGCTCTACCAGCTTCTTGAAGTGCTTTTCTGCCACCTCGAATTCGCTCTGCCCGATAGCCATAAATGCCAGGTGAGCCAGAGCCTCTTCGTTTCTGGGAGCTGCTGCCAGAGATTCCGTGTATACATCATAGGCTTCTTCGAATTCTTCCTGACGATAAAAGATCTCTCCAATGCGATTGAGCAATCTGGGCTTGGGATATTCAGGAAGCGGACGGCCCAGTCGGCGAAGTTCCTGTAGATGTTCCAGTTCATTGTGTTCATCCCCTTCCATGGCATAGATCTGTGCCATGGTGAAATGCCCACGTGGATTATCCGGCTCGCGCTCTATCCTGGATCGAATCAGTCCACGTGCATCTGTGTAGGCACCTTCTCTGGCAAGACTCAAGGCCCGATCAAAAACTGAGCTTCGATCAAAAACCAGAAAGTAATAGATCGCACCCACGAGTCCGCCACCAAGCAGTATTACAATAAGCCAGATCATATTAGCGATGCGGAATGAAGACGGACTTCAGTCCCGGAGGGATGGACTGCTCCTTTGCAATTTTGTACACAAGCAATTCCATTTCCTTAACAAGGGAAGCAAGAGCCTGCTTTTTGTGACGAATCAACCGATAACATGCGGATGGACCTGCCGGGAACCTTAGAGCAGTGTTTAATTTTTGCCAGAACGATTTCTTATCCCAGCCCCAGGTATGATGTTCATATTCGTACAGAGATGAATCCTCCGGACGATCTCCGGCAACTTTCAGAAGTACAACAAAGGTCTTTCTGGCAAGAGCAGGAAGAGCTCCTACCATATCCAGCAGGATCGCGGATTCCATATCGCAGGCCCTGGCTTTGAACTCATTGGCCAGGTCCAGCTTATCCAGAATGTCATGTACCGGTCGATCAACAGTAATCATACGATCCCGACCAGGCCCTCCAGGATAACTGACCCGATTGGAATGACGTATCACTTCACTGATGCGCAGTACCTGACCGGTTTCGATTTCATCCTTTTCATCCAGAATGCCGGCTATTCCTGCACTGATTACAACGTCCGGAGCAATATCTTCCAGTATCTTCTGGATTTCTTTGCGTTTGGTAACGCCCGGTCCGGTGGTTCTGGCGTAGAATTCCCGATATTTCCTGGAACGATATACTCTAAGTTCTTTTTCAAATTCAAACGGATGGCGGTCCAGAAGACCCTGTAGCTCTTCCTTGATGCCCGTCAGAAGCAAAATCGTCAGGGACACTTTTCCCTCCTGCTATCTAACAGTACTATCGGAAAGAGTCTGCATCCTTAGAATCAAATAATCCAGCAGATTCTGAGCCAGAAGGTCCTTGGAGCATGGCCCGACGGTCTCCTCTCTGCCTTCCCGATCCAGAACAAAGAGAGTGTTTTCATGGGAGCCAAAGCCCACTTCCTCGCGATATACCCGATTGGCGCATACAAAGTGCAGCTTTTTCCGCTCCATTTTCTCCAGGGCATGCTCCCGGATATCTGTGGTCTCAGCCGCAAAACCCACTCTGAAGAAATTGGGATAATCCAGATCCGAAACACTGATCAAAACATCGGTGGTGGGTTTCAATTCCAGGGTCATTCCTTCGGAGCCCGTTTTTTTGATTTTTTGAGCTCCCGGATTGGCTGGAGTAAAGTCAGCCGGCGCCGCCGCCATAATCAACAAACATCGGGAATCTACTTCCGATTGAACAGCCTGAGCCAACTCTTCTGTAGTAATCACGGAAATATTGCGCGCATTCGGGACCTGACAATAATCGCGATGAGCGGGCCCGCATATATAGACCACCTCTCGAAATCGCGAGATACCGTTTCTTGCCAGTTCCCATCCAGTTTGCCCTGTGGATGGATTGGAGATAAAACGCACTGGATCGATCCATTCCCTGGTAGGCCCTGACGTTACGATTAGCTTGAAGTCCTTCAAGTTCATGAGATTATTTCGTTATATTTCTCCAGTAGTTTCGCTTCAATTTTCTGGATTTCTTCCATTTTTCCCTGGCCCACATCACCGCAAATTACTTCCCCGGCGGCCGGATCCAGGATAGTGACTCCATCTTGCTGCAAAGTCTTAAGGTTTCTCTGTACTGCAGAATGGCTGTACATGTTTGGATTCATAGCGGGCGCCACAAAAGCCGGGCATTGCAAAGCCAGGTAGGTACTGGTTACCGCATCATCTGCGATGCCGGATGCCATTTTACCAATAATATTCGCTGTGGCCGGGATTACTGCAAAAAGGGCTGCTTCGTTCTTTAGATCTATATGGAGCATGCCATGATCCCATTCATCCACAATTACATCCTGACCACTCAGGGTTTGAAATGTTACCGGCCCTACGAATCGAGTTGCATTTCGTGTCATGCAAACTCGAACAGGAATCTTCTTTCTGGACAGGTTTCGCACCAGGTCACAGGTTTTGTAAGCAGCAATACTGCCGGATACAGCGATCACAATGGTTTGAGGTTTCATCGCTTACTCCACTACACAGGGTACTGGCATAGGTTCCATTAAAAAAACCTACGTTCTATGGAACATTCGGTCCAGTTCATTTCGAGTCAAACGGAGCATGGTGGGCCTTCCGTGGGGGCATCGAGAAGGATCCTCACATTGACTCAATTGCTTTAAGATTTCGGCCAGAACGCTACCATGCACTACATCATTCTTTTTGATGGAAGCTTTACAGGCTTTCATGGCTGCGTACTCATCATAGACTCGAACCATGGACTCCCCTTCTGCCAGGCGCTGAATCACATGCATAATTGTATCCACTTCTGAACCTGGATCCAGAAAATCTGGCACCATACGCAATGCAATCTGTCCCTCTCCAATAGAATCTATTTGAAAGCCCGCTTCCTGTAATTCCTGGGAATGCTCGAGAATTGAATCCGCCTCCTGCCTGGAATAATCCAGGATTAGAGGGGTAAGCAGATTCTGAGTCCCAAAGCTTCGATCTTCCAGCCCCTTTCGTTTCAGTTCATAGTTGATACGTTCGTGAGCCGTATGCTGATCAATGATATAGAATCCATCCTCTGCTTCTGCCAGGATGTAGGTTCCAAAGATCACTCCAAAATGCCGGATGGGAAGAAAGCCCGAATTAACGGAGCTCCCGGATGTAGCATCTAAATGGCTTCGGTTGTTATCGCCAGTGCGCAATTCATGGTCCGCATCCCGGCTATCGCCCCGGGTGTCCGAATAGCCCGGCCCCGAATCGGCAGCATCCCAGGAAGTGCCTCGTATTTCGTATGCTCTACTCTGGCCTACATCTCGTTCCTTTTCGAACAGTAGTGAATCTACGGATTCCAACAAAGAACCAGGTTTTCCATATTCGCCTGCTACGTCGGATGGATCAAGATTTGCATTTCTCGAACTACGGGATTCAGAGCCAGACGCTCCACCGGATGAAAAGATAGAATAAGAACTATTGAAGCCCGGTTGCCAGTTACCTTTCTTGAGCGGTAGAGGCTCATCTGGAAAGATTACAGGAACCACAGCTCTTTGAACCAGACCGTGCAGTAAGAATTCATCCAGCAGCCGTACTTCTCTTTTTGCAGGATGCACATTTACATCCACACGATCCGGCTCCACTTCCAGAAAGAGAAAATAGGCCGGATGAGAGCCATGAGGCAGTATTTCGCCATATCCTTTTTTAACCAGAAAGGACAGATTTTTGAACTCCACCGGGCGGCCATTGATCCAGGAAAACTGACGATCCCGGGTGGCTCGAAAAAAATCATGATCGGATATAAAACCTGAAATGGAAATTCCGGAAGCATGGGAACTTACGGGCAGCAGATGCCTGGCCAGATTCTCTGTGAAGATAGCACCTGCTCGCTCTTCGAAGGATTGATTGGCCGGCAGATCCAGAATCGTCTTATCATCCCGCACCAGCTTCCAGGCAACACTCAATCGCGCCAGAGCGAGACGGATGAACTCCCGATGAATCTTCTGATTTTCCGACTTTTCTGCTTTAAGGAACTTCTTACGGGCTGGAGTGGAATAGAACAGATCTTCCACATATATGCGAGTGCCTCTGGTTCTGGCCGCAGGCTCTACAGGTCCTGGCTCGCCACCGCGGCTTACGATACGAGCTCCTCGCTCCTGGTCCTCAGCACGAGTGAGTATTTCCAGATAGCTAATTGAGGCGATGGAAGAAAGGGCCTCACCACGAAATCCGTAACTCAGAACCTCGCATATATCATCCAGGGTTTCTACTTTGGAAGTTGCATGCTTCTGGATAGCCAGAGGCAGATCTTCAGCCAGAATCCCGGCTCCGTCATCCTCCACTGAAATCCAGTTTATGCCTCCTCCGCTGGTTTCTACCTGAATGCTTGTGGCTCCAGCATCCAGGGCATTCTCGGCCAGCTCCTTAACCACCGAGGCCGGACCATCGATGACCTCTCCTGCTGCAATGCGATCTACCAGCAGTGCAGGCAGAGGGCGGATTCTACTTTTCTTCAGAGCGGATTCCATAAATACTGGTGCCGTCAGCGTAGGAGCCTCCGGGTGGGGCGTAAAGCGGAAAGATTATGCGATCCAGTTCAAACTACAAACTCGCCTTCTGGGTTGGATTTGCCATTCATGTAATCTATGTTTGGACCAGAACCAGGATCCTGGACATGGAGTGCATTAATCCAAGCTGCACTTCGCATCTCATCGCAGATATGCCACTCAGCATTCTCTATCTTCCAATGCCCCCGGTCATTGTGATTATCGCCTCCTTTACTCTGGGATCCCTGCTCTGGGGACTCTATTTCATGGGCATGCTCTGGCTTCTGGAAAAAGTAATCAAGTGAAGCGAAATGCAATCCTGATTGGACTGGGTCGCATAGGCTGGTCCCTGGAAAAAGACAAACTTCGCTATCATCCATGCACTCATGCGGGCTCATTGCTGGCTCTGAAAAGGCGATACAATCTAATCGCTGTATGCGATACCAATCCAGCCAGAATTCAGGAGTTCCAACGCTGGTGGCCAGAACCGGTGCTATGCTTTGAAAATCCAAAACAGCTATTTGCCAGCATTAACTCAGCGCAATTCGCAGATCAAAGGCGAAAGTCTTCTGGAAAAGAGAGTAATGCAGCGAGCACTTCGACTACAGAGGGCCCCCTTTCTGTGGATCTGGCCATTGTAGCCACTCCGCAGGATGTGCATACTTCCCAGGCCCTGGAATTAATGAAAAGTGGCGTAGCCGATGTTCTTATTGAGAAGCCCCCCGGAGAAAAGGCCTCTGATGCGAAAAAGCTTCTCCAGGCGATGGAGAACTTCCACCGCAGGCTCTGGATCAATTTTGAAAGAAGATATCATCCGGGGTATCAGAAGGTTTTAAAGCTGATTCAAAGTAAATCTCTGGGCACGCTTCGTCATATTCGCGGTCGGGTCTATTCAGGAGCATCTCCCGTCCATCCTGGATCAGGACCGCTCTTGCACGATGCTGTTCACTGGATAGATCTTCTTTTCTGGTACTGTGGCATACCCATCAATATGAGCGGCCGAATCGTGCGAAACAGCAAGGGCCTGGAGCAGGCTTCGCATCTACACTTTCATTATGATAACTTTGTGGCCAATCTGGATACCGGAGCTCGCTCAAAGTTCTTTGAATTTGAAATGGAATTGGATTTTTCTGATGGCAGGATTCATTGCGGAAACAATGGTTTTCGCCTCTGGAAATCCAGGAAGTCCTCGCGGTATTCTGGATTTAAAGAACTGAAAGAGTATCCATTCTCTTTTTCTGAAAGTAAAAGAAATCCCTGGATGAATATGTATTCTACTATTGCCAGGGAAGCTCATATCTCTTCTGGCAAAGCATCAGAATCAGGATATGATAGGAATCGAACTATCCAGGGGCTCAAAACCGTAGAATTCATTGATAAGGCATATCGCACATTGTAGTGCGCTTTTTGCAGTGCTCTATGTTTCCTGGATTATGAGGACTTGAGTTCACCGCCCGGCCGCAGTATAAGTGACCTGCAGCGGAGCCCGGTTTTTACTTTCGGGAAATCTTTTTGCGAAAATTAAATCGGTAACTTAGCAGCGGCTAGCTTTCGAACTGCACACCAATGAATTTACATATTGTAGGCGTCGGATCCGCCACGGCCCAGCTGGTGCAACTGGTTTCCAGAACGGCCGCCACACAGGCTTCTACATTGGCGCGATCTGAAGGAAAGAATAGAATAGAACTGAAGGTATGGCTTGTGCCGCACTCGCCGTCCTTGGCACCATAGGCCGCTGCCACAAGAATGTTTGCCTCACCCGGATCATATTGATTGGCTGAAGATCGGGAGCAATGAGGGATCACCGAAAACATAGCTGCCAGAAGGACCAGCAATCCGCGGGTTCGGAAAAGACCGGCCCACAGGAAGGTAGGATTCTTCCATTGTTTCTGGCTGTGTTCACTGGATAATTGCACTTCGAATGCATTGACGGTTGCACTGCCATCTGGTTTCAAGTGGTTTTCATGGCAAAATCGCCCATACCTGTTCTGTTTGATGCTCGAATGCTGGGATTCTCGGGAATCGGCACCCAGGTTTTCAGTGTATTGAATTTATTGATCCACCGACCGGAAGTCCGACTTACCCTGGCCGGAAATCGAGACACCATTCAAAAGTATCTACCGGATTTCTCAGGTGAGATTCGTCCGTTTAATGCCGGTATCTATTCCATTCGTGAACAATTGCAGTTTCCGGCTCCCCGCAAAGGAGAGATTATTCACAGCCCACATTACAATGCAGCCTTGAAGTATCTTCGACGGAGCCTGGTTGTGGTTCATGATTTGATTCACCTGGATAGCCAGGAGTTTTCCAATCCAGTGTATCGATTATATGCTTCCTTTTTTCTACGTCAGGTAGCTTCCCGGGCCGGCTCCATTGCAACGGTATCCGATCACTCCAGAGACCGAATGATTGAGAATTTCCCCCGAAGTAAGACAAGAATTAGCACGATTTACAATGGCATTGACCATGCACTGTTCAAAGTTCCCTCCAGCAAAGATGTAGTTGCCTTCAAAAAGAAATACAAACTAAAGAAGCCTTTCGCACTTTGTGTGGGGATTGGCAAAAAGCATAAGAATGTAGATTTTGTTGTACGATCGCTGAAAACTCTCTGGGACGGCGATCTGGATCTGGACTTGTGCATTGCTGGCACCGGCGGAAAATTGCCAGGATACCTGGCTGACGCTCTTAAGGATTTTGAACATGCTTCCAGGATTCGCATCTTACCCTTCTTCGAGAACTCAGAGCTTCCTTTACTCTACGCATCTTCTGACATTTTTATCATGCCATCGCTGCTGGAAGGCTTTGGTTTTCCCCTGGCCGAAGCCATGGCATGCGGAGTGCCGGTGGTTTCATCCAATCGAAGCAGTCTACCCGAGGTAGGCGGAGATGTTCCTCTGTATTTTGATCCAGAGCATGAATCTGAACTGAGAGAAGCTGTGCTTCGCATCCTGGAAAACAAATCCATTCGCAGTAGAATGAAAAAGGAAGGCCCTGTTCAGGCGCGAAACTTCACCTGGAAATCTCATGTAGATTCCCTGATTCCTCTCTACGAGTCCATCGCCCGGAATTTACGCTAAAAAAAGCAGTATCTACCGGAGCCCCCGACCCGACGCTCGTCCGGAATCTACGCTAAAAAAAGCAGTATTTCCCGGGCCACCAACCCGACGCTCGCCCGGAATGCACTTACAGTAACTTGCAGTATTTCGGAGCTCAATAACCGATCCGACGCATGAATCCAAATTACGGTAAACCAGGAATGGTCCAGTTGACCTCGGACAGGATCCAAAGAAGCCTAAAAGGCCCACGAGGCGTAAGAGGCGTAAGAATTAAATGAATCGAAGGTGCAATTGTTTCCAGGATGGGCTGCTAACCTGAGTAAGAAAGCAAAGCGAACGAATCAGGCTTTGAACTCTAAAAAGCGAACCACTTTCTGACTTACTCGATCCAGCCAGAAATCCGGCGCCGGACTTTCTTTGCTTTCTGCCAGGATCAGCATTCCGCTGAATCCCACATAGGCCAGCACAGTTCCAAGATGCAGAACAAAGAACACCATATCTCGAAAATATCGACCATCGAAAGACTGCTTCCAGATATAGTAATGGATGATGTAGGTAATAAAAACTGTCAGGAAGAAAAGGAGGCTCAGACAAAATCCCCGGACCGCCGCTTTATGCGCCCTGCCGGAATCCATCAAGATACCAGGAAGAAAAAGTACAAATAGCGGCATTAGATAGGTAATGGAGCGTACCTTTTCCGATCTGGAAAGCCAGTAATCTTTGATCTGTTTCAGGTATTTCATCTAGTCCCGGTTTGATTTCTTCTCCGGAAACAGATCCCAGAAAAAATCCACAATGTCCTGCAAAAATGGAATCTCCCACTCTTCATCCATGAAAGCCCTATAGGCCGCCACCAGGGATAAGCCAAGGTAACCGAACAGAGCAATTATCTTGATGGAAGAGGAAATGGGATTTAGCAATGACCCGGTGCCAAAAATCCAGGAGGTCAGCCAGAAATTCTCCAGAAACCAGATCACCATATAAAGGCCAATGAGCACAGCGTTCAACTGCTGACCTTGCTTTCCATGGTACTGGCAGAGCTTGTCCTCTTTCTTAAAATAAAGAGGATATATCCAGCCAATCAGGGGAAAATAGGCAATGGCAGCACTTAGCTGATCGCCATCCTGAATGTTTTTCAGGAGTCTATCCTGGATCTCTCGGACCTTATCTGCCATGTGACACCAATGCGGAGAGGGAGGGATTCGAACCCTCGGTAGGCGTACACCTACGACAGTTTAGCAAACTGCTCCCTTCGGCCTCTCGGGCACCTCTCCTGTTCCTTCGGAGGGAGTGGGATTCGAACCCACGGTAGCGCGAACTACAACGGTTTTCAAGACCGCCTCCTTAAACCGCTCGGACATCCCTCCACTGGCAATGCAGGTGCATCCATGAACCGTGTCAAGTAGATTGACCGGTCTGGCTGCCCTCCAACGCTTCAAGACGCTTCTGCAACGCCTTCACTTCTTTTCGCATTTTATCAAGATTCTTAATATGCACGCTGTTCTTCTGGTAATCAGCAATGGGCTGCAGCGGGGATCCGGCATAGACTCCGGATTTTTTCACATTATCGCTCAAAACAGCAGCCCGACCCACCAGAACCGTATCATCGGGAATGGTAATATGATCCAGGATGCCGGTTTGTCCGCTACAGATGACTCTCTTACCCAGCTTCGTGGAACCTGCAATACCGGTCATGGCTACGAGAATGGATTTTTCGCCAATGTCTACGTTATGGGCCAGGTGACATAAATTATCACTGATCACATTGTCATGGATTAGAGTTTCGCCGTATGTCGCTCGATCAATACAGTTGTTAGCACCCAGCACTACATCGTTTCCAAGTCGTACAATTCCAGTCTGTGGAATTCTATGGTGAGATCTGGATTCATCCTGAGCAAATCCGAATCCCTCGGAACCTATTATAGTGCCACTTCGAATAATGCATCGCTCGCCCAGGATACAGCCCCATCCCAGCACAACGCCAGGATGCAGGACACAATCGTTTCCCAGTACAGCATCTCGTTCTACCACAACACCAGCCATTACCACACAGCGTTCCCCGAACTGAACCCTGGGTCCTACAATAGCGCCCGGGCCAATTACAACACTGTCTGGCACCTTGACCGACTCATGTACTATTGCTGATGGATGGATTCGACCCCAGTCCTCCGTTGATGCGAAATTAGTGTCACCGAATCTCTGGCGGATCCAGGAATGGGCCAGGCCAACATTCTTAACCAGGATTACAGTAAAATCCTCGCTGCCAGACAACTTGTCCTTTAGCTCTGCGTTCAGCACCAGGCAGGCTGGCTTTCTTTCTCTGGCTTTCTCCAGGAACTTTTCTTTGTCCGCAAAAGCCAGAT
Organism: Spirochaetaceae bacterium; assembly: GCA_002729885.1. Lineage (GTDB taxonomy): Bacteria > Spirochaetota > Leptospiria > Leptospirales > Leptonemataceae > UBA3465. The sequence goes on along the minus strand of PBUB01000021.1, from coordinate 220,693 downwards.
CCCCGGCCCCGCAATCATCGATAGGAGCAATGCCGGTGATTTTCACCGAGGGCCCAATGGACTGCTGAACGATGCCGGACGGATCCAGGGAAGCCAGGATATCTTCAGATTGAAATGGTTCTATGTGAAATGCGCTGGAACTCATTCCAGCAATGTCTCTGCGGGACGCACGTACTCAAGCCTTTTCCAGGACTTCACTATGGAGGTAATACAAATCTCCGGCTATGCCAGAAATCAGCAATTCGCCAATTGAACAGGTTTGAGTTGAACCCCCTGAAAATGTCCGTGGGCCATTCCGCCAGTATTAATCCCTGGAATGGCCTGCTGCCATCGTACCACTTGCGAATTATTGATTAACAACGTTCGTTTTGATTCCCAGGAGCAGCTAAATCAGAGTTTTCTTGTTCTGAATGAAATCCACAAGCACCATACGATCCATCTGTCTGGGATGTGGATAAAAGATCCGTCCCTGGCTATGTTTGGCAAATTGCTGAATAAAGGATTCATCGCCAAAATAGCTGAACTCCCAGTCCGAGGTTAGCAAGAATGTATTGATTACTATTCCATCGTCTGTAGCTGCCCTGGTTTCGCGAAGAGCAAAATCAAAATCTCCAGGCGATGGCGGATAATTTATATGTAATGTACTGCCTTCAAAGTGCGCCGTGGGCACACCGTCTGTAATGAGTATAATCTGTCTGTTTTTCGTTTCTCCACTACCGAGTAGCTTGCGAGAAAGGGAAAGACCACGCTGCAGGTTTGTAAAGTACTCAGGAGCAAAGGCCATGCTTTCTTCGTTACTGGCGTCCAGTCGCAGCCGGATGTGGGGATCGAACATGGTAACCGGAAATGGCTGCAGCGATGGAATGTCGGCCGGTGTATAAGATTTTGCAAACGTGCCAAATCCGACCACCATCAATCGATCGTCCTTGTATTCTTCTCGAATCAATGCATCCAGGGCCAGAACCATTCGCTTCGCATAGTAGAATCGATCGGCGCGCATCATACTTCCGGACATATCCAGAAGCACAACGGTAGCCGATCTGGCCTGCCCACGACTGCGAAATACTTCTATATCCTGGAATCCGGGGCGATTGGATCCTGTGCGAATGTATGTATTGATCAACGTTGCGCTAATATCCAGGGCATGAACGCTATCGCCAAATTCCATGGGCCTGGATTCTGTAGAGACCTGTTCGCCCTCTCCCTCTTCAGCTGTGATATTTGCACCGGTATCGTCGGATTTCAGAGCTGAGAATATTTCCTCCAGTGCTCTGCGGCCTATACGACGAACAGAATTCGGGGACAGTTTCATTTCGCCGGTGTCTTCATCTCGAACAACCTGACCCTGCTCCTCCATCAATTTACGGAGGTTTTCCATGATTCGATCCCGGCGTTCCAGGAATTCCTCGTAGGACTCGGGTCCCAGATATCGGGCCAGTTTTTCCAGATCAAAATTGAATAGATCGCCGTTTGCCTGGGCCTGCTTCATGGACTGCTTCAAATCTTCCATGTCCTGCATCTGACGCAGTAGTTCCAGGGCTTCCTTTCGGCTCAGACCCTGGTCCCCGCGGAAGGCAAATCGTTTCTGCCCTTCCTGAAGAGTATTCAGATCCTCCATGTCCTTCTGCATTCTGGAAATGGAGGATCCCAGTTCCTTTTGTCCTGTTTCCTTTACCAGATCCCATTTAAGTCGATACAGTTCATCGCTGGATTGGCGCTCCGCCGCATCCTTCAGTTGCTTCTGCAATTCCGGATGTTTCTTTAGCCTGTCGTCGGATTGCTTTCTGGCCTGTTCCAGAGAATCACGAGTACTATCGATAGCATCCTGAAGATGAAACTGATCCAGTACTTCATTGATCTGGTCGTCCAGCTGCTGGATGAATTGATCCACCAGATCATCCATTCCGCCTTCTTTCAAAAATAGATTTACCGGAAGGCCACGGTTGATTAACTCTCTCAGAGCATCGTCCAGTTGCATGTCGTATCGCATGACCATTTCAGACAGGACTGACATCAGTCGGTCCATATTCCAGGGGCCGTCGCGATCTGGTTCGTAGGGTCCGTATCTATAAGTTATCATGGAAATTTCGGTCCTGACTTACAATATACACAAAGCCATAGGCAATGACCGCTCATACCAGCCCGGACGTATTGTAGAGATTCTCCGGGAATCTTCGGCAGATATTCTCTGTCTCCAGGAAGTGGACTTCCAGGTTCCCAGATCTCATAACGATGACCTGGCGAGAAAGCTGGCAGAAGCATTGGAAATGGAATACGATCTGGGCCTGAATGTCCAATTGAAAAAGGGAGCGTACGGAAACGCAACACTATCCAGGTTTCCCATTGTCCACACTGAAAATCTGAACATCACCTGGGGGATAAAAAAACCAAGAGGCTGCCTGATGTCCAGGATCAACACTCCAGCTGGAGAAATAGCAATCCTGAATTTTCATCTAGGCCTGGCCGGATTTGAGCGGATGTCGCAGATCCGCATGATTCTCGAATCGTCGTTTCTGGAGATGGTGCGACATGAGCCAGTTATCATGCTCGGTGATACAAACGATCGAGTCAGTAAATTGAATCCGCTTCTGGCCGACGGCGGCTTCCAGGATACTTATCGGGGAAATAGAATGCACTCTTTTCCATCGTACACTCCGAATCCATTGATTCGCATCGACAAAGTGTTCTTAAACAGCCGCGTGGAGTTGATTGAACACAGGGTTTTATTAAATAAGAGAACCAGAGTGGCATCCGACCATTTGCCAGTTCTGGTTCGTCTAAAAATCAAGTAACTACCACTGCAGCCGGGCAATGCCAGAGCTGAGCCCTCCCATGATTGAGAGGATGGTCAGTCAGATTCTCAATTTCTTGAATTCCTGATCTGCTGATGTATCCTCAAATCTTCGACAATTCATCCCGAACCAGGTGTTCTACGTAGGATTGAACGGATTTAATATGATCCTGATAATCTGGATGAACATCGTCCAGGATCTTGGTTTTTAACGCTTCTTTAAAGGCCTGCAACTTCTCTATTACAACTGTCTTCTGCGCCTGGTGATCTTTGGGATAATCCCTGCGAAGAACGGCCATGACATTGGGAGGATAGATATCCCGTGCCAGCATTCGAACATTGTCCTGATAATGCTCTGGAGAAATTCTGATGATCTCTTCTCTGGGCCCCTGTCTGTACTTTGGATAGATAAAAGGAATGGTAAAAAGTTTTTCCCGTGCTTCCTTCACACGACGGTCAAAATCATCCCCATTCTTTATAAGCTCCCATTGCTCTTTTGGGGTCATCTCAGCCACGGTTTTCTGCGAATCGACGGCAGAGCGAAGTCCTTCCGAACCCGTGGGGCCGGCCGCACTCCTGGCCACCGTATTATCGCCGGTGATGCCCAGATGCATGCTGTAGAATACGTACTTATGCTTTCGTTCCGTTCTCAGAAGCTCGCGATCCTGAACAGTGATCAGAAAGAGAGCGACGGTATCGGCTTTCTGGGTATTCTGTTCTCCATCCAGCAGCCTTCGTCCGGGAAAATCTCTCATTTGCGATACAGGCATTACTGCGAATGGATTCTCTGCATCTCGCCGATTTCCCAGAAATAATTGCTGCGAATGACCCAGATCCACCAGGATCACCTCCACATCTCCTCTCTCCGGATGCGCCAGAGCTTGATGGATCATTTCTTCATCCGGAATAAGCTTCGCATCCCTGCGGGTAGACTTCTTGGTTTCCAGGTTTAGAAGCAGGTTCTTGAGCAACTCTTTAGCTGTTCTTGCACTCGACGGGTCCAGTTCGCTGTAGCTTTTCATATATCTATGCCTTCAGGGGTCCTTTCTGTTTGTCATTGAGGAGATAGCGGAATAATTGACTGATTGAGTGATGATCGCAAGTGAAATCTGGTTAATGCTAATTGTAGCCACTGCAATTTCTCTCATTTCAGGGGCATTTGGCATTGGCGGAGGTACTCTAACCGTGCCGTTTTTGATCTTCGTGGGTAGTATGCACTGGCCCAACGATGATGCTTCCGGTCTGGCCCATACAGCTGTGGCCATCTCTTTGCTTACGGCACTTTTCCTTTCAATTTCGGCCTCCGCCTCTAACATCCTCAGCCGCCGTATCCATTTTCTGCCCGGTATCATTGTCAGTCTATTCAGTCTTCCAGGTTCTTATCTTGGAGTGGAAATCAGCGGCGTTCTTAGTTTTCGTTCCCTGGCATTGATATTCGCAGCCATTGTCACTATAACAGGCATTGTTGGTTTTTTTCGCAAATCCAGCTCGGGTAAGAAAACGAAAGATATACCACAGTACAATAACGGACGCAGGCCAGCACCGGGTCGTTCACAGATTTTCTTCTACGGACTGGCAGGCTTTTTTGTGGGGATCCTTTCTGCGCTGACCGGGCTTGGCGGAGGGGTAGTTCTGGTGCCTCTATTTCTATGGACTTTGCCAGGTGCAGAACCTGCGGAAGCTGTGGCCACTTCCAGCTTCTGTATTATCTTCAGCGCTTTTTACGGTTCCGTTCTCTATGCAGTGCAGCAGAACTATATCCCATTACCGCAGCCCAGCGTCGGACATTACTATCTTCCTTATGCTATTCCCTTTGGCATTGGAGCTCTAATAGGAGGATTTGCCGGAGCCGCTCTAAAAAATAAGGTGAAGGGTCTTCACTTAAAACGCGGGTTTGCAGCCATTCAGATTCTTGCTGGCCTGGCCGTGGCGATTCGCGCAATTTAGCAAATAGCGAAAGACCTTATCGGATCCGACCACCCAGAAGCCCTGAAGATTGGAAGTCAAATTCATCCAGGCCTATGATGCGACGTAGGCCCGGCCCTGTAGCGACAGATAGGCCGGGCATGTGATGGAAAAACCGCAGCGTTTCAGGCTACTCTCGGAATACTTTTGGCGCTAAAAAGAACAGGATTATATCACGGTTCGATCTCTGCGATGGACTTCTTCTTGCGCACAACTCCATCCTGATCCAGACAATAGGCGCATCCATAGATATGGGCCTGCCGCTTTCTTTCGGTTTTGGGCTCTGGTTCCAGCGCCGCGTAGAGATAATCTGTCTGGGATAGCAAGGTTCCACAGACAGGACAGATTCTGGGCCTCTGGGGCCCCGGCGCCATATTGAGGACCTTTTTGGCATCCAGCCTGGGAGGATCTTCTCCGTCTCCATTGCCATTGCTTTTTCGTTTCCGCATGGTTCCGCCGGCCGGCTGCAAAGCACTCGGAGAAAGCATGTTTAGAAAAACAATCACGGCCAAACAGAGGCCGGCTACTGCAACCAGGGTCAACATGGGTCTGCTTTATTTTCGGAATCCTGTCCTTCTAATCTGTAAGCCTCTGAGTCGAAAGCCGAACCTTTTTTCTATAGATTTCAGGATGTTTCGACTGTGTAATTGCAGCTCCTGAGCATAAACACTCTCCGAAACCTCTACAATAAGACGTTGATCTTTAATTTCTACGGGATTCGAATGATGGGAAAGCAGACCCGCCAACTCTGGCCAGCCTTCCTGAATGGAATGTAGCTGGCTTTCCCCTTCTGTTATTCCCAGAAGATGTTCCAGGCGACTGCGAAATTCGGACTGTAGAGTTCCTATCGGTTCCGGGCTGTTTCTGGGAAGGGACCTCAAATCCTGTTCTTTCCAGACATTCCATCTGGACTGTTCTTGCTGTGCGGAATTGGATCGATTCGTCTCACCCGCCTTTCGATTCCGGCTGAGGCGAGCCGGTGTATCCTTTGATGCTGGATTCGATTCTTGTTCTGGGTTGTCCTGCATCTGGTTTCATCCGCTAATGTTTCAGCTAGCTTCCATGCAGCTCTGGCACGGAGATAATTCTTGCAGAGGTCTGTTGCACTGCTTCTTCCAATCCGTCCAGATCCGGTGTGGTAAAAAAAGCCTGTCCGCAGCGGTGCAGAAGATCCACAAAGTAGTCCCTTCTCTTATAATCCAGCTCTCGGATTACATCGTCAATCAGCAAAACCGGAGACCTTCCGATGTATTGCTTCAAATAATAGAACTGACCGACTCTGAGGGCCAGCACCAGACTGCGTTTCTGTCCCTGGCTGAATCTAAACTGCACATCCTTGTTACTTCCATCCTGACAAAGAAAGAGCAGTCGATCTCGATGCGGCCCAAATGTTGTAGAACCGGTAGCCACATCTCGCATCTGCCTTTCTTTCAATGCCTGTCTGTAGGTATCAGGGGATGACTCCCCTGGAAACAGAGTCACTTTGATTCGATCCTTTCCGCCGGAGATTTGATCCAGGGATTCATTCAGAATCGGTTCATATTCTGCCAGGAACTTCAATCTCTGAGATGTGATTCTGGATCCAAGTTCTACAAGGCTGCGATCCCAGGGTTCCAGCATCTGCAAACGGCTACGATTGCTCCGAATCTCTTTCAGAGTGGTATTTCTCTGTCGCACCGCCCGATTGTATTGAATCAAATTGTCCAGGTAACCGGAATCTCTGTGCGAAAGCAATGCATCCAGAAACCTTCTTCTGGAGGTCGGTCCGCCCTGCACAATTTCCAGATCATCCGGACTGAATACAACGCTTACCAGATTTCCTATGAGTGCAGCTCGAGACGGAAGCACTTTGCCATCTTTCTTGATCTTTCGTTGTAATCTGGGTTCCGTTTGCAGCCCCATCTCCAGGGTATGCATGGCTGCATTCCATTCATAGCTGCAGCTAAGAAAAAAGCCTGGCTGGTTCTGTTGCACCAGCTCCTGGTCCGGCACACCACGAAATGATTTTCCGGATGTAAGGACCGATATTGCTTCCAGAATATTGGTTTTCCCGGATCCGTTTTCCCCCACAAGAAAGGTCAATCGGTCGGGAAACTCCAGTTTGAGAGATCCGTAATTTCGGAAATGTTGCAGCTGTAGGCTACGAAGAAACACAGACCCCCGGGCCTAGATCTTCATGGGCATAACCACTGCCACAAATTCTGCATCGTCTGGATCCTTGATCACCGTTGGTGCGCTGGCAGTGGAAAAACCCATGATTATCTCTTCGCTACTCAAAACTCCCAGAACATCCAGCAAATAGTTGGAGTTGTAAGCGATGGTCACTTCTTCGCCCTGATATTCGCAGGCCATGGGATCATTTACATTTCCTAGATCCGGCGTGGATGAGCTTACCACAAGCGTACCGGGGCTGAATTCCAGGCGAATCTGGCGCGATGGTTCTGCGGCCAGCACAGCTGCCTGTCGCAGGGACAATCTGAGCGATTCTCGATTCAGCTTCACCTCATGATCCAGCTTTCTGGGAATTACCTGACGATAATCCGGAAAGTTTCCATCGATTAAACGAGTTATTAATTCCACATCACCCAGTTTGAAATACAGCCGGCTTTCTTCGCTGTCGTATCCTACAAAGCCTTCTTCCACATTTCCAATCAATCGAGTGAGCTCTCGAATAGCTTTTACCGGCACCACCACCCCTTTATCTACAGGAAGGGATTCCGGAAAATTTCTGGCGATGCGAGCCAGACGTCGACCATCGGTCCCCACAAATACGGCCTGATCGCCTTCGCTTTCCATGTAAAGGCCATTGAATACATACCGCGCATCTTCTTCTGCGATGGCATAGGAAGTACGACGAATCATTTCGTTTACCAGAGCAGGGGGAAACTGCTTGAAGTGACTGTCCTTAATCGGGGAGGGAAGCATAAACTCATCAGAGGGAGCACCCATGAGATGGATCTCGGTTTTCGCCTTTCCGGCTCCATCGCGAATCGAAATTTTATTCTCTGCATCGCTATCTATTTCAACGCTTTCAAAGCGGAATTCTTTGATTATCTGGCTCAGCTTCTTCGCAGGTGCGGTGATAGCTCCTGCCTTTTCGATCTTTGCAGCAATGGTAGTTTTCATGCTGATGTCCAGATCTGTGGCTGTAAGTGTTATACTATCTTTGTCCGATTCGATCAGGATGCTTGAGATCACGGATCGGATCTCCCGGGCAGATATAATTCCTTCGATTCGGGAGATTGCTTTCTGGAAGCCTGCTTTTTCTACTACGAACTTCATTTCAGTACTCTCTTTATTGGTGTGTTTGTACTGTTGTACTTTATTGGGCCTGTGGATATGTGAAAAACACCATTCTTTCCCGTGCACAGGCCTCTCCGGGACATAATCCGTGGGAATTTCTGTGAGAGAAAGCACGAAATACAACTGAAAAACCGGGAAACAGAGAAAAAAGCGAAAGTCGTTCGGCATACCACCGGCTTCGCCTGCCGGTGAATTTCACATTTTCAGGGTCTGTACTCACATCATCTGCTGGATTATCCACGGTTTATCCCCAGACGTTCCGTTACCTGCCTGTATAGATGTTGAAAGGATGGTTCTTTCTGTAATTTCATGGCTATCTTTCGTTCTGCATGAATAACAGTGGAGTGATCTGTCCTTTGAAAGAATCGTGCGACTGCAGATTTGTTTAGATCAGAATAATGCACGGCCAGATACATTGCCAGGTGCCGGGGCAGAGCCACTTCCATCTTTCTAGAATTTCCCAGGATTTCCTCTCTGGAAATACCGCAGATGTCTACGATGCTCTCCAGGATGGTTTCTGGTTTTACCGGACCTTCCACGCGAGGAGAAAGGAACTCTTCCAGCTGCTGCTCCAGGAGCTCATCGGTTAGTTCGATGCCGCCGGATTGGAGGAAAAACAGTCGATTCACTGCAGCTTCTATATCCCGGGCGTTTCCTCGGAGGCGTTCCAGGATTTTACCAATGCTTTGATTTCCAAGGTTCAATCCTGTATCCTGAATTTTCTGTTTCAGGATTCGCTTGCGAAGTTCTACATCGGGATTCTCAAGACGTACCTGGAGTCCGGACAGAAAACGGCTGAGCCATCGACTGGAAATGGATAAATCCTTTACTGGAACGTCCGAAGTAACCACGATCTGGCGGCCATTTTCGTAATAGCTATTAAAGATAAAATACAGTTCATCCAGAACATTGGGCGAAGCGCCTCGAACGGCCTGGAAATCCTCGATGAAAAGCATGTCGCCTCGACGAAAGCGATTCTTCAAGGCTAGATTTCTACCCTTTAAAATTTGCTCACCAAAGTGCGATGGAAAATCATCCATGCGAATCAGAGTACAGCGTGTCTCTGGCCTTTTTCGCACGGCTTCGCATGCGATAGCATTCAGTAGATGCGATTTGCCGGTACCAGTGTCTCCCGAAATCAGAAGGGGATTCACTTTACCGGGTTGCTCTACAATGTTTCGCGCGGCCATCAAAGGTATGCGATTGGCTTTTCCTTCGCAGAATCGCTCCAGATCCAGTTGAGGACGAATCCAGGATGGGTCCCGATTCCCCTTTTTCTGGGCCAGACGGAATTCCACACTTACCGATTGTTGCGTAATGGTAGAAAGTCGGCTCTGAATAGGTCCTTTAAGCTTTGTAGCCGTCTGAAGCAGAGCAGCGTCATCCAGTTCAAAGACCAGATGGCCACTGGTGGAGCCTTTTTTCAGGGGAACGGGCCTGAGATTCTGCAAACAGCTGCGAACGTTACTGTCCTTAGCCGATCTCTGTAGCTCTTTTTTTGTTTGCGACCAGGCATCTTCCAAGGCTGACTCCAGGTGATATAGAATTGCGCCCCGGAAGTCTCGAATCCGCTGTATCTGGATCAAGTGAAAAACAGTACCGGGACCCGAAAATGATGCGGGACATGATACCGTCTTCTGTCACTTGCCAGATCTCACTTCTTCTGGACGTACAGATCGATTTTCAGGGCTGGCCAGATGCCCGGATTCGGTCTGGACAGGGGCCCTGGAAAGCCTGTTGACGTACCAATCACCAGGCGGAGTCTGGTAGATTCGCAATAATTTTTCCGGGAGTTATTCATGAAAAGGACCTATCAACCGAGCAAGATCAAGAAAGTTCGTACCCACGGATTTCGCGCTCGTATGGCTACCAAGAACGGTCGCAAGGTACTGTCCCGACGTCGCAACAAAGGCCGCGCTGTTCTGAGTGTGTCCGATCGGGTACATCGCAAATAAGTAGCAGAATCAAAAGAGCCACATTAAAAGGCAGGACTGCCTTCGCTGACCTCTTTTCTCGAGGCCGCCGTTTTCATAGTAGAAATACCGCCATAATGGTGCTGTCAACGGCCGATGAGCGAACTCTGATAGCCTTTTGCGTTTCTCGAAGGACAGGAAAAGCGGTGGTTCGTAATCGAATCCGTAGAAAATGCAGAGTCTCGCTGGAACCCCTGATGGACCGACTGCCTCCCGGCTGGCGGATAGCTATACTGCCGGGCCGGTCCTGGACCACAATGCCAGCGGAAACGGGCACCCGGGAAGTCATACGACTTCTAGACCGAGCAGGAATCCAGTTGCTGGATGGTCCGGAAAAGCAGCCCGATCCTTCATCAAATTCTACAAATTAGCGATATCCCCCTGGCTTCCGGGAAGATGCAGATTTTATCCAAGTTGTTCTGAATATGCAATGGAATGCTTTCAGTATCTTCCATTCTGGAAGGCAACGGGAAAGAGTCTCTGGCGAATCGCACGATGTAATCCTCTTTCGAAAGGATTTTTTGATCCCGTATTTCCCGAGGATCATCCGGAGCACAGCCACGATGGCTGCGAGCATTCATAATTCAGGTAGGTAAAATGAGCGAGGAAAAACAAAATCAAGGATCCCTTACTTCCTTTATTCCCATATTGCTTCTGGGGGTAGCCACATTCTTTATGTTCCAGTTCATGGGCGGCGATGAAGAATCGGCCCCGGAAGGTAATGCACCCCTGGTACCGGCGGAAAAAAGGAACGATTTCAGATTTTCCAGTGGATCCGGCGATGAAACCATTATCGAAACCGATCGAGCTGTCTTTGTTGTTACTACAGAAGGTGGCCGAATTGCCCGTCTCTATTTAAAGAAGAGCAATGAGTTACATGTCCCAGAATCATTAATCGAAGAATCCGATGATCCTCTGGTTAAAAAATACCAGGCTCTGGAGGTAACCAGAGGCTTTGGAATGGATTTTCAACCCCATCTGTATTACAGTCCTCCGCTGGAAGAGCGCCTGGGTAAACCATTGCTCAATTCTGGAAAGTTTAGAATGGAGGGCCCGGTAAACCAGGGAAAGGTGACGGAAGTCCGTTTCGCCCTGCCAGTAACGTTTCTGGACCACAAATTGGAGCTGGTAAAAGTCTTTCGCTTCTTTCAGGGTGAAAGCTTCTTCAGACAGATTACCGTAATTCGAAACCTGGAAAAGAAACCTTTCGTGCTGGGTGGCGATCTATTCTTTCGCACATTCGGCGATCTGGGGCCCCCTCCGGTGTCCGAAAATAGCCGGGTACTCCAGTCCTACGGGCGTTTTTTCTATTACAATGATTCCCTCACTCAAACACAGGGTGTAGGTGGATCTGGCGGAAGCTTCTTTTCCTGTAGCAGTGCGCCAGAAGGACCGTACCAGGCCTACACGGAGAAAAACAATTCTCTGGAATTTATGGGCTCCAGTAGCCGATTTCTGGTGGCCTACTCCCATTTTCTGAACCCAGAAAACCCTCTACACCGCCCGGACGGGGTAGTGCAGAAGGCGAAGGTATCTCCGGAAGGGCGAGCCACCTTCACGGCCGTATTCAATGACTTTCGTCTGGCGCCGTCGGATGGTGGTCCTGTAGAATTACCGGGATTTGCCACTGAAATTCAGGGCACCGGTGAAAAAGCAGCTCCTCGAAACACCAGAGAACTGGTTCGAGTGGAACAAAAGCGTAGAGATGCATTGATTCTGGATAATCAGGTCTTTGTCGGGGTGCGAAGCGACGAGGCTCATAAATTCACAGACATTGCGCTTATGCAGGCCGAATTCGGCATGTCCGGACCGGACGAAGAAGCCAGAGATGTAATCTATACATCGTCCTTTCTGGCCATCTTTTCCAAGATACGAGACGGGATTGTCTGGCTCATGCGCCAGATCTACGACTTGATCGGAAATTACGGATGGGCCATCATCATTATTGCAGTAAGCTTCAAGCTCATTACCTGGCCTCTAAACCAGATGCAGGTAAAGTCCATGAAAAAGATGAGCGCGTTGAAGCCCGAGATGGACAAGATCAACGAAAAGTTTAAGGACAATCCTCAGGAAAAGCAGAAGAAGATAATGGCTCTCTATAAAGAGAACAATGTGAATCCTGCAAAGGGCTGTCTTCCTATGCTCATTCAGGTGCCGGTCTTTATTGCACTTTACAGCGCCTTTTCTGAATCTATGGAGCTATGGCGCAGTCCATTTATTCTGTGGATGAATGATCTTTCCCAGCCAGATACGGTTTATGTGATCAAAGATCTATTCTTTGTGCAGAATTTTCACATCAACATCCTTCCGCTGTTTATGATCGGATCTCAGATCCTTCAGCAGAGATTCACCACCGTGGTTTCGGATCCACAGCAAAAGATGTTGATGTATTTCATGCCAGTGATCATGATTTTCTTTTTCTGGTCCATGCCCAGTGGAGTAACTCTGTACTGGACCGTGCAGAATATTATCTCGATCATCTGGCAGGTAGCTGCCAACAAGATGGACGATCCCGTAACGGTGAAAACTTGAAATCATTTAATAGGGTACAGGGATGAATTACATTCTAGAAATAGAGTCCAAGAACAAGTCGGATGCTCAGAAGAAAGCATCCGAAATTCTGGGAATTCCAGAGGAAGAGCTGGATTTTGAAACCGAGGGAGCCGGCCTGTTCGGAATGATGGCTCGCAAGCCTGTGGTAGTAAGGGTTAAAACCAGAGGTGAGCCAGGCGATGAAGCCCTGATAAAAGGGGTGCTCTTAACATTGATTCATAAGATGGGAATCGATGCAGACATCGAGGATTTTGAAGATACAGAAGAAAACTATATCGCTCACATCGATTCCGAGGATTCGGGCATTTTGATTGGGCGTCAGGGGAAAACTCTGGATGCTCTCCAGTTTCTGCTCAATCTCCTGGTAACTCCGGAACTGAAAAGCAAGAAGCGAATCCTGGTGGATGTAGCTAGATATCGCGAGCGTCGCAAGAAGAAACTGAACAAGCTGGCCAAATCGGTAGCCGATCGAGTGGCAAAATCCGGACGTTCCGTGCTTCTGGAAAGCATGAATCCTTACGAAAGACGGATTGTGCATTTGACGCTGGAGGAAGATTCCAGAGTTACGACTCGCTCTGAAGGAAACGGACTTTATAAGCGTGTCCGAGTGGTCATCCTTCGAGAAGAAGGCGAAGAGGAATACTACGAGGAAGAGTATTACGAGGACGAAGGAGAAGAGTAATCGAAGATACAATCGTAGCTTTATCAAGTGCTCCCGGCAGGGGAGCCATCGCTCTAATTCGCTTCTCCGGGCCTCTTTGCCGCAAGGTAATAGAGGCCTTTTTTCTGGATGCGAAAAAACGCGCCTATGCCCGGCATTTGATATCTGACTCTGCTTCCGATTCGTTGCAATCCGGAAAAGCTTACCGCTGTTTTGTTCTGGAAACTCCGCTTACCCGAACTGAAAATACCAGGTCTTCGGCAGCAGTGGAGTCCGATGCATCGGTCAACCGGTTGCAAGATCTTGTGGCAGAGGAGTCAGCGAGTTCATCTGCGGAGCCCGCAATTCTGGACGATGGATTGTTTACGTTCTTTGAGTCTCCTGGTTCCTATACGGGCGAAGATGTACTGGAGGTTTCTTTACACGGCAATCCGGTAATCGCCCGGCATTTTATTCTTTCTACATGTGATTCTCTGGGAATTCGACCCGCTCATCCGGGAGAATTTACTAGAAGAGCCTTTCAAAACGGAAAACTGGATCTACTGAAAGCCGAGGGTGTGCGAAGCATCATCGATGCAAGATCTGTCTTTGAACTCCATGCTAGCCGCAAGCTATATGATGGAGAACTGACGAGGATGATATCTCGATTTCGTTCCGCGTTGATACATCTAAAAGCAGAGACAGAAGCGGAAGTGGATTTTTCCACCGAAGATTTAACCTTCGAGACCAGAGAGCAGACAATCAAAAGGGTCCAGGACCTTCGCAGTAGCATATCCGAAATCCTGGAGCGTTCCCGTAGTGCAGCCAGATTGAGTGATGGTCTGCAGGTCGCTCTATCCGGTATTCCCAATGCCGGCAAATCCTCATTGTTAAACAAAATACTTGGCTGGGAAAGAAGCATTGTAAGCGAAATCGAAGGTACCACCAGAGATTTTGTAAGTGAAGAGATTGAGCTGGGTGGCCTTCCGGTGCGCTTTGTGGACACCGCTGGCCTGCGCGAATCCGAAGATCTTGTAGAAAAGGAAGGAGTGAAGCGATCGCAGCAACAGATGGAAAAAAGTCTTATCATCTTTCATGTTTGCGATCTAAATCGGGAGCCATATCCCGAGCCTGCTTTTCCGCAGAGACCGGTATGGCACATACTGAATAAGATAGATTTAGCGGATGATTCCCGTATAAAAGCCTGGAGAGAGCAATTATCCATGCGAGCAGCAGATCGAATCTATCCTCTATCCTGCAAATCTGGCCAGGGTCTGGACGAGCTCAGAACTGCGTTGTCCCAGTTCTTGAAAGATGAGACGGAGTCTGTGGATCCATTTTATCTGGAGGAGCGACACAGATATCATTTTCAGCAGATGGATGGAGCTCTGGTCAAATTACTCCAGCTCTGGGATGAAGATGCACCGGCGGAAATCTGCGCAATGGAGCTGGATACAGCCCTGCATCATTGCGGAGAACTAACGGGAAATATTTCAACCGAAGAAATCCTGGGACGTATCTTCTCTGTGTTTTGTGTAGGTAAATAGAAGATAGAGTGCGGAGAAGGCCGCCGAAAGCGAGGCCCCGACAATGAAGAAATAGAGTATTAGAATGGTGCTGGCTGCAAGAGACCATTCATAGATTGCGAATACCCAGCAAAGAATCGAAATAAAGCCGCCATACCAGAATGCAAGGCAGCGAAAGCAACGTCCCCATTTCAGAAACAGGCGAAGCAGAAGTCTTCGCTCCGCATGCAAATCCAGAGTTGTTTGATCCATTTCCAGATATCTGCGCGCCACTCCATCCCAGATTCGATTTCTAGCATTTCGAATGCCCAGAATAGCGGTAAACAGGATGGCCAGGATCCAGATCGCTATTACTGGAGCCTGGCGAATCAAGAAGGCAAAAAGATCGGAATAGTCTCGCAGTCCCCGGGAAATAATTACTACGAAAGGCAGAGCCAAAATAAATAGACCGGAAATCAAATGCCGCAGAAAAATAATATGCAGGCGTTCCATTGAATACAGGAGGCATCAGTGTATCAAAAAGGCAAGACTTTTGAAGAAATTCAAATTGGTGACAGGGCTTCTTTCACCAAGACCATTACTGAAACGGATATCTATCTTTATGCTGGCATCAGTGGAGATTTCAATCCAGTGCATGTTGATGAGGAATATGCGAAAACCACTCCCTTCAAGTCCAGGATTGCTCATGGAGGGCTGGCTGGATCCCTTCTGGCCCCGGTACTGGGAATGAAGCTGCCTGGCCTGGGTACCGTAGCCCTGGAAGTAAGTCAGAAATACAGGGATGTAGTGTACCCAGGAGATACAATTACCTGTGAAGTGGAGGTATCTAAAAAGCTGGATAGATTGAAAGCAGTGGAAATGAAGATCACCTGGACCAATCAAAAGGGGAAGCTAATTTCCAGGGGCAGCTGCAAAGTGCTCCCGCCGGCCAGTGAATGAACTATTGAATTTCGGCCACAAGCACCAGGACATCATCCCTGAATCTCAGGAAATCGGGTCTGCGGCGAACTTCATGTATTAGATTTGTAAGCAGAGTTTCCGAGTCCTGGTGGGCCATCGGAACCAGCATGGCTGCCAGATCATCGATAAACGTGATCGTTCCGTTGGTAGTCTCGTATTCCAGAAGCCCATCGGTATAGAGAAGGTAACGATCCCCGGTATTCATATCCTTTTGGACTTCTTCTGCAGTGGGCTCTCGTATGCCCATTCCCATTAAACTTCCGGATGTTTCTATCTCCTGGAACTCTTCTCCTTTCTTTGCCATCAAAACCGGAGGATGACCCGCATTCGCAAGAAGTACGTTGGATTTCAGGAAATCGAAGAAGATATAAACACCGGTGGCATGATGGCTTTCGTAGGATTCAGCCATAGTTTTATCCAGGGCAGTCAACAGTGCCGCAGGCGAAAGACGATTTCGATAGGGAATCCGACTGAGCACCACTTTCATTGCAGTGGACATCATGGCGCTGGAAATACCGTGGCCGCTAATATCGCTTAGAAAGATTCCCAGGTTACCTTCCCGGAGAAATACCAGATCGTAAAAATCCCCACCAATCTGATTTTCTGGTAGATGATACTTATGTATCTTAATTCGCTCATTACCGGAGAAAGTAGGAAAGAGACTTTCGTGAACTCTCCTTGCCAGATCCAGCTCATTGCCTTCCCGAATCCTGTGCTGTTCCAGCTCAACGAATCTAATGATCAGATAGTTAACAAATACGTGCAAAAGAAATACAATCGCAGACAGAAATAGCAAAAGTACCGCTTGCTCTTTGCTAATAAATGTGGGCTGCAGAAACGTGCAGACAGAAAAAATTACAATTAAACCGGTTACGGGCAGAGCCTTGAATCTTCCAGGACGAATGATTTGAAATAATAGTAGAAGACAGAATAGAAGTATGGGACCGGCCGTGGAATTGTTTTGCAGATCAAAGTAGTAATAGGCAGTCGTAAGAAGGATCAGAGTTATCGCATGTCCTCCATTATAGTACCAGGATTGCCATCGATGGGGAACTTTTACGAAGAATAATAACCAGCAGGGTATGGTGGTTCCCGCACTGACAGCAATGGATACCGGCCAGGGATGGCCACTAATGTGAGCGAAATACAGGGCGGAGAAAAATAGAAGTGGTCCAGTCAGTATGGCTACAAGACGCTCGAGATTTTTTTCAAATCGTCTGAACAAAGGCTCATACTGGACCGGTACAGCTCGAACCAGGTATTTCAGCGTTGTTAAGAATTGATCTGTTCGATTCGCAGAACTCATTGCGGCCCAAGAAACTCCAATCGGGTAATGCGGGATCCCTGAAGCTGTAGTCCCAGATTGTACCCGCTTCTTAGGTGTCTGTCAATTCGATAGGACAACTGCAAGCATTGTGTAGAATCTCCGCAGAAAAAATGGATGGAGTGGGGTACATCTTTGAATGCATTGTAATTCGGGCCGTGGGTAAGCAGGATGGTGATTGCGTTTTGGTTTCCAATGACTTCGAAGAGAATGTGGGATACAAACCTTCGATTGGTTATTCGGAGATCGAATTCGCTAATACCGGGCGGATATGGTGCACCGGCGATTTCGTTGCCGGGGTCAATGAGCAGGATGGAAAGCAGGAATGCAGTGGCTAATGAAGCTTTCATCGGTGAGGGCTGCATGGCTGAGAGGATTGTTCAGGAGGAAGGATTCTCTTCGTCTTTCTTTTTCTCTTTGCCCAGAAGTTTCTGTAGATCCCGCAATTTATCAGGTGAAACGGACTGCGCAGCCTCTTTATTTTGATCCTGGATTTCCTGGTAGATCTCTGTTCGATGAATGGCCACGTTTCGCGGAGCTCGAATGCCCAGCTTCACCTGATCACCTTTTATATCCACCACGACGATTTCTATATCATCGCCGATCATTATGGATTCATTGATTTTTCGAGCAAGTACAAGCAAATCAGGCCTCCAGGAGCTCCAGAATGGGAACCCTTACCAGATGGCTTTCATTCATCGAAATGACCTGTCTGGCCTGTCGAATGTTACGATTCACCAGTATGGGACCCTGCAGGTTTGCGGTCATTTTTTCTGGATGATCCCCGGGAATCGTAACGATCAAATAGACTTCGCATTCGGTAACATTATCCACCTGTAGCGATTGCAGCTCCATGGGAAGCACAGCAGGTTCGTAATCCTTCAGGATCAATTGTGGACGAAGGATAATAAATGCCAGTCCCGATTCATCGGCGCTCTGTAGCCAGTGAAACGGTCCTTCCTTTTCTTCCAGAATGGCAAAATTCCTGTAATCTTCGAAACCCAGAATACCTTCTGGAAATTCCAGAATGCTATCTTCGCTTACTTCGATTGAGCCAAATGGCTTTGTTTCTAGCTGCGGCATATAGTTATCGGATGAAGTCTACCAGCGTGGGCTTGATAACACGCGCTCCGACGTTCAGAGCATACTGGTGCACGGATTCCAGCCATTTCAAATTCATGATGGATTCCGCCACGTCAATCCCTTCCGACTCCGCCAGAAGTTCTGTCATGTAGGTCTTATCCCAGGCCACTCGCTTGGTATGCTCTTCCATTCTATTCTGCTTGGCGCCTACCTCGGCCCGGAATCGAAGAACATTTTCCAGAGCAGAATCCAGGTTTCCCAGATCCCGTCCGGAGATTTCCAGTTGATCGCCCGCAATCAGGTCATCTCGGAATTTGATCAATACATCGAAGATGGATCGGCCATTCACTCGTGCCGTTTCTGCAAAGTTGTTGGGTGGCTCCGACTTGTCCGAGCTAACCAGTCCAATATCTCTTAGAACCGTGCTTCCTTCCATATCTTCCAGCCAGATCTGATGCGGTTCCGTGCTGCTCAGGCTAATATAGTCCTGACCAATCTTGGAGGCCTTTACTTCGATGCCGGCCTGGTTTATCTTGTCGATGATGTCGTCGATGGTGTCTCCAGCCGCGACCCGGACTTCTACGCCATCAATGCGAAAGGCCTGATCTGTGGTGCTTACGTACCCGGAATTGTCCACAGCCCCGGTTACGGTCATATTGGTGCCCCAGAATGCCTGATTACCGGGAAGGTTAACATCGATGTACTGGCTGCGTTCTACTTCGGTAAGTCTTTTGCCGTTATCGCCGCGATATTCCACTCCAACAATCTGATTGTCCAGCTCAATGCCCTGGAGCCCGCGAATGCTGCTCAGGATGGGCTCAAAGGGAGGACGATCCACTTCATGGCCACCAAAAAGCGGTCTTCCTGTAGCATCGCGACCGTTGGCAATATCAATCAATGCCCGAAGATGCTGATCGATTTCTTTGGCTATTGCATTTTTGAGTTCGAAGCCGCTATCCCCTTGATAGATACCGTTGGAAGCCTGCACCGCCAGTTGTCGTACTCGATGTATGATTTCAGTGACCCGGCTTAGCTCGCCATCCATATGATTGAGTCTTCCCATACCTGCTTCAATGTTCTGGGCAAATTGCTCCAGTTCATTTACCCGGCTGCGATAGTACATCTGATTGGTGGCTGCAGAAGGATCGTCACCGGGTCGGCTGATTCTCTGCCCGGTAGCAAGTTGATTCTGAACCTTGTCCATTTCATACTTGTGACGCTCAAGGTTTCGAACCAGAGAATTGTTTTGCATGATTCCTGTAGTTCGCATCATAATCTAGATCTCCATTCCCTATGAAAAATTCCGTTTCAATCGCCTTTTGTTTTCACTGATTCGGTGACCTGTCTATTCTTCGAATCTTCACGTTTAATTCAGTCCAGGACTTCATTTACCTCTCTGAACTATCCCCTGGCCCTGAAATTCAGGGCTCGTAAATTAGCCGCCCAGGCGATTGATAATTACATCCAGCATCTGATCCATGCTGTTCAGAATATTGGCCGCGGCATTGTAGGAATGCTGGAACTGAACCATATTGGACATTTCTTCATCCAGGCTCACCCCCATTACACTCTGTCTCAGATTTCGCAGAGATAGCAGGTTATCTTCATGTCGCTGAATGGCATCTTCGGCCGTTCTACTCTCTGTTCCCAGTTTCGAAATTACCCCGTTGTAGAATTCTTCTGCATTTTCTGCATGACCGATCATGTTTTTGCCCTGCTTCAGGGATTCTGCGATCAACAGTGCATTACTTCCATCTGCGGAGCCATTGGACTGATTGTAATCGCCCGTTCCTCCCACATCTTTTCCCCGGGCCGCAGCCAGTGAGGCCGGATCTCGAAGGATCTCCTCGGATACCTTTACGTAGGCGGACGGATGATAGATGGGTGTCAGCGTTATATCTTGGAGTGGTGCCCTGAGCTTGGAAATCTCATCGATTCGGCGAAAATCGAAAGCGCCCTGAGGACCGGATGCATTTAGAATGCCGGTATAACCCGCCAGAAGCTCTCCGGAGTCCTCCAGGTGGCGAATCATAAAATTTGTGCGACGATCGTCCTCGGCGGTGGTGCCTTTCAGGGCCAGCTGGTTGTCATGAGTCATGTAGGCTACAACACCTGCATCCTGATCATTGATTCGCTTGATAATTGAATTCAGTGTGTCGTCTGCGGAATAATCTACGAGGACCGGAGTGTTGTTTCCGTCGTTGCGATAGAAGGTCAAAGTACCATCGACCCCCACCGGCTTGGAAGGATCCACAGTGTTGGCTCCACTTACTCTGAAAATGGCAGTAACTTCTGCGGTACCGTCCTGGTTCAGGTCATAGTTAGCTGCCTGGGGTCCCAGATCGTAGATTCCTCGAGAATTGCCGCTCAGGTTTCGAACGTCGAAGAAATTTTTGTTCGTCTCACCGTTGAGTCCAAATCCATCTTTATGGATCTCATTCACCACATCCGCAATATTCAGTGCGAATTCATCTACATTGTTGATTCGTTCAACAATAGCCTCATCTCGCATCTTCTTGAGTCCGAATAGATGACCGCCACTTAGAATCAGCTCCCTGTCATTGTGCTCCCACAGGATTTTGGCCATTCCATCATTCTTCGCATCCGGCTCGGTTTTCAGCTTTCGCTGGATTTCGCCCTGCACCAGGGCCTGCTCACCGATAAATACAATCAGCTCATCCTTGTCTCCGCGACCAATGCGAATATTAGCAATGCCAGATAGCTTTTCAATGGCTGCATCTCGCCGGTCCATCAGGTCGTTTGGCTGGTCGCCCAGTGCCTGTAACTTCAGGATGCGTTCATTTAGATCACGGATATCTGACGCCAGCGAGTTGATGGTGCGAACGTCTGCTATGATTTCCCGGTCCGCCCGATGTCGAAGATCGGTAAGTTTATTGTAAATGTCTGACATCCGGGT
Organism: Spirochaetaceae bacterium; assembly: GCA_002729885.1. Lineage (GTDB taxonomy): Bacteria > Spirochaetota > Leptospiria > Leptospirales > Leptonemataceae > UBA3465. Next base: position 199,658 of record PBUB01000021.1, on the reverse strand, counting down.
GGTCAGAGCATTTCCACGTTCCAGTACTACTTCCCGGTGAGCCCGGTCCGAAGGATAAGTGGAAAGCTCCTGCCAGCTCTGCCAGAAATTGTCGCCCAGAGTTCGCAGTGAATTGTCAGAAGGCTCGTTGAAGATTCGTTCAATCTGCTGAAGATAATCGGAGGAGGCGCCCCAGTAATTCTTTACGTTGTTGGCATCGGCGATTTGATCATCGTAGAATGTATTTCGGATTCGCTCGATAGATGCGATCTGGACACCCTGACCCTGCTGGCCTTTTACATTCGCACGGTTCAGCGCAGGGGCATAGAGTGGATCCATGCTTTCCAGATTTACTCTCTGTCTGGAATAGTTTTCATTATCTGCGTTAGAGATGTTATGCCCTGTGGTTTGAATAGCTGTTTGATGCACATTCAATCCACGTTTCGCTATTTCAAATCCACCAAATGTTGAGCCCATATAAGCCTCCTTTTATCTTCTCGGAAGCTGAATCAAAAGGATGAGAAAAATACCAGAGGGGTTGATTTTAGGGCCAGAAACTGTCGAAACGGATCATTTTTATTGCGCGAAAGAGACATAAGGCAGGCTTCCCGGCAATGGAATTCGGAAGCGTGTGTTGTGAACCTGAGCAAAGGCATGCCTTGGTACGAAAATCAGAGGTTTATTTCGGGAAGACAGTTCTGACGCAACGGCACTCGCGTTTCATTGCTGTCCGGAGAACAATGTCCATTAGCGACCGGATAAAAAAAGGCCGGCCGGCTTTGCCGGTGAGGCGATTTCAAGTTTGGTTAGTTTTCAGACAGTGGCGTTCAGAATAAGGGAAGGACCATCTGCTTTTCTTTTATCTTTTCCAGCAGGGTGGTACATCTTATCTTTTCCCGAGGCCTGTTCGAGAACGCTGTTCAGGTTGGCACTTGCGCGTTCCAGAGAATTCTGATTTTCTTGATTTAGAGTTTGTAGTTTGCGTAGATCCAGCATGAGAAGAGAGAGCAAGTCCCTTTCCTGCTCTACCGGCACTCCTTGATCTTCCAGGAGATCCAGGGCATGCATAAGGTCGCTGGCTCGCATATCGCTTTTCACATCGAATAGGTCCGGTCGCTGCTTCTGGAGTCTGCGACAGCTCTCTATCCGCTCCTTTTCCGCCTTTTCCATAGCTGAAACTATGCCTTCCAGGCGGCCGCTCAACTCGGTGAGCTTCTTACCGTTTGCCTCTGCAATGGCCCGTCCTTTGTCCTTTTCCAGAGTCAGGGCATCCTTTACCAGACGGGACTGTTCTCGCAGGGTCTTTTCTAGAGCCGGGAAAATCATCGTTTCTCCCATCGGATACAATTCCAAAACCATAAGAAAAAATCGGATATACTTGACCCGGAACGTGCCAGTGGCCTCTAATAGGTATGGCAATTCCTGGTTTTAGTAATCCGACCCCGAAACTTTCGTGGGTTAAAATTCTCAGTTTGCTGGCGATTTCCGTTTCGGTTAGCCTGGCAGTCAGTTGTTCGGGCCCTTCCAGCCGCGATGATTCTGGTCTTTCCGGTGATTTCCGGGACGCCTGTATGAAAGGTGAAATCACGGTATACGGAGAGGCTCCGATTTACACGAGCATGGCTTCGGCCATGGACAAGGCTAAAGAGGATGCCTGTAGAAAGGCTATAGAAAAGTGCATTGGCGAAGAGGTAGCCCAGTACAGTGGAGTGGGGGATGGACAGTCCATCGGCTTCGAAGTGTATACGAAAGCCCGGGGAATTTGCCGCAATGACAGCGTGATCGAACAACAGACCTATAACCTGGATACGATCAAGATGCTACGTGCATTCGTTCGCTTTGAGGTGAGTCCGGCGGACGTAAACAATCAGATCAACCTAATGCAGAAGCTTGTGGGTAATCCCAGGATTCTGGTATTGATTCGAGAAGAATACAATCTGGCCGGACAGGCCACCCGGGTAGAGGGATTTAATTCGCGCAATGCTCAGGCAGCCAGCGCTCTTAGAGATGCACTGGTGCAGAAAGGCTATAACATCGTGGATCCTTCTCGCTTCGATACGCGCGGCATAAACGAAGCCATGGTTTCTTCCAATCCCGGAAATGTGCCTCCGGAGCTCATGGACCGGGCTGTAGCTGCTGATGCCGATGTTCTTATAGTAGGAAACATCGAAGCCAATGCTCAAAATATTGCGACTCTGGGCCAGCATTTCAAATCCTACAAAGCCACAGGTAATGTTGCCATTGTGACTCTCTGGGGTCGTGGAGAAGTGCTGGGAGAATTTAGTAAAGTGGAGAACGGAGCTCAGACCACGGATCTGGCCGCAGCAAGGGCAGCCATGGAGCGATTCGCTGTAGGCGCGGAACCGGACCGAAGGCTATCCGGTCTGGCTCAATTTACCCACAGCCGATTGCAGAGCCGCTGGGGAAGCATCACAAGAAACAATGTTATTCTAATGAAGATCCAGGGCCTTAGTTTCGATGAAGCTGGTATCTTTCGCGACGATCTACAGCTAAAGACGGCAGTAAAGGGTGTAAATGAAATTCGCTCCTCCCAGGGAGAAACGGTCTGGGAAGTAACCTATCCTGGTCGGGTATTTGCGCTCAGAGACACACTGGCCTTTTACGCCGCCAATCCCAAGATCTTTCAGATTGTTGCGAAGAAGAAGTTGATTGTCACGGAAGCAAAACGGGGCGAAATTTCCATTCGCTTTCAATGATCCAACGAAAGGAAAAGCAATTCGAGATCCGGAGGTATTTCCGGATCTCCCCCTACAGATTCGCAATTCGATATCAAACTATTCTGGTTCTGCTGGTCACATTCAGCCTCTTTCAATGCGATCGCAATCTGCCGGGCACATTGCCCACCATGGAGATTCGCATTGGCGGCGAGCCCCTGACTGTGGAGGTGGCTGCGGATCCGGATAGTCGGACGGCAGGGCTGAAGGGTCGCGAAACTATGGCAGCCGATCATGGAATGCTGTTTGCCTTTCCGGCGCCACAGAAAGTGGGATTCTATATGAAAGATACTCCACTTCCTCTGGACGTTGCCTTCTTCGATGAACAGGGTTTTCTGATCGAATATTTCAGTATGCATCCGGACGATGGAAAAGCGATCTATACTTCGCCTGAACCGGCAATCTATGCTATAGAAACAAACCGTGGTTGGTTTCGAGAAAGAGGCATTAGCAAATATGCCCAGCTGGAATTGCCGGAGCCTGTACGCGGTCGATAGCTAGCCAGGAAACATCCGGGGCATCAGGGTGGAGCAGAGTGAATAGTTCGCATGGAATAGTCGGCATGGATCCGCCAGTTGTCTGATATCGCCACTATTTTCGGGTTGAAACAGCAGGTTCATTCAGAGTCCATTTCCCCTTCTACATCGATGCGCGAAGTACCACGGGACCTGGAGGCTGCACTGTCAATTATCTGCAGGCCAGGCGGTAAATCCAGACGGGCTCAGAGGCCACAATCGAATTATGGATAGGAAGTGGCAGCAGAAGATCGCCGTTGGAAAGCATATGGGTCTCAACCAGTCGAATTGATTCCTCCGGAGCATCATTCAGTATGATGCCATCGGTGTTCGGTGGAAAACTCACTCGGAAAGATGCTTCGCCATCTGTGCGAATGTTGATCTGCGGTGTACCGGTAGCACCCGATGGTACAAATAGAGAAGCGACCTGATTTATCCCATGAATTTTAAAGCTTGTGAGAGCTGCTGGATTGGGGTCCACTTCTGTGGAAATAAATGATCCATTCGATGCGATATCCAGAACTGTGCCTCGAACATCCGTGAGGTTTGTTCCTGGAGTCAGTCCCATTAAATAGCGACCGCTGCCCAGATGATATAGGCCTGTGGGATCATGGAATTCCGGATCTCCCAGACAGCAGGAAAAGACATTGCGAAGGATAGAGCTGTAACTTCCATCGGAACGGGACAGGCCCAGTGTAAATTCCTGGGAAGCTCCGCTGTCAACGAAGCCACCCACAGCCACATCGATCTCAGACATCGGGTCTATTGCCGAAAACAGAACCGGATTCACTCCATCTGTGACAAGGGTGCGTGGAGTCAGTGATGTGTAATTGCCCCCCGAAATCAGAAGCATACCCGCAATGTCAGCCGGAACCGCCGCATTGCCGGAAACATATATAGTGCCGGAAGGACTCATCACTGCAGCCAGGGCGCGGCTTACATTGGTGTCCTGCCTTTCGTAAGTAGCGGTCACGGTGAAACTTCCGCCCGGTGCCTTTCGCGCCAGAAACACTTCCGTGTTGGTTCCATCTGGATTATGGTTTCCCACCGCGATCAAACTTCCATCGGGAGCCCGCAGGATCTGCGTAATTGCCCCTGCATTCAACGTCGGCTGGTGAACCCATTCGGTGACCCAGTTCGCGCCGCCGTCTTCGCTACGCATCACAACCGCTGCATCGTTTCCATTGGATGCTTCGCCTGCAGCGTAAAGAAATCCGTCCGGACCTTCCACTATAGAAGAAAATGTAACGGCCTGAAGATTGTCCGGGTTTCCCTCCGTGGAGCCAATTTTGCTCCAGCTCTTTCTATAGCTGCATTGAACGGCTCGGGCAAGGATCAGAGCTGAAACCGTATCGCAGGACGGATCGTCCGGCCTGCAGTTACTCTTCGAACAGGAGAAACTAGAGAGTGCCAGGGTGATACAGCAGAGTAGAAAGACAGTACCTGAATATAGATTCTTTCGAATTCTGTTCCAGTGGGGAGGATGGAAAGCTCGAATCATGCTACCAGGAAATCGAGCGCCAGAATTGCGTCGAGTCCGATATCGCCTGATCGCTTCACCGGCTGGGGACAAACAGTGTCAATACTTTCGCATAAGATGGCGGGCGAAGCGAATACCTGGAGAGGCAAAACAAATAGAAGGTACCCCATTATGACCCAAAGGCAGGGATGGCCTGCATCAGAGGGAATCCAGAATATGTGCAGCTGGAGTTGCTAAAACCGGTTGTAAGTGGGTAATGGTTAATAGCAGGGTAATTGATAGAAGAACACGGGCGTTGTACCGTCCACGGAGGCATCTACGCTCACGGGCATGAGTAAACTTGCATCATTTAACGAGTAGGTTCCCGATTGCTGAATACTGGAATCGAAGGCGTCATTAAATATGAGGCCATCGGTGTCCGGGTTCATTGAGCGAAAAAAGGTCGCCCCGCCATCTTTACTAATGTCGACCTGGGGCGTACCAGTGGGTGCGGCAACCGTAATGATGCGCGAAACAGCCACTGTTCGATTCCCATGGCGCTGGAGTCGTACCGTGGCCCCCGGAAGGTCCGGATTTAATACAAAGATGCCAGCGCTGCCCGTTGCTGTGTCAATAGACCAGACCTGAGCCCTTAGATCCGCGGTGGACGTGCCCGGAGTAATTCCCATTGCATATTGACTGGGGCCGTTTACTAGAATGTCCGTAGGGTCATGCAAGCTAACATCGCCTACGCAACAGGTAAAGGAAGCTCTATAAGTCTCTGTATACAAACCTGATCCAACAACACCTATAATTGCTTCGTAGATAGCTGAGTTATCTGTAGCAACCCCTGCCAACCTGATGTCTGAAGCGGAGGGTGCGGCTAGAGCAGTAAAATGAATGTTGTTTCCGCCGGAATCATCGAGCAGAACCACAGGTGACAGGCTCTGATACGGTGCCGGGCTGGAGAGAAGCATCGCATCGTCCGGTGTACCATTGCTGCCAATGCCAGCAGCAAAATAACTCAGCTCCGGAGAAAGGGCACCGACTAGAGCGGATGTCACAAAGGTGTCCTGTCTCTCGTAGGTTGCAGTGACGGAAAAGCTTTGTAGGGGTGGCCTGATAGCCAGGAAAGCCTCATCATTGGTTCCGTCCGGGTTCTGATTTCCCAGAGCAATGATCGTCCCATCGGGCCCCATTTTCATATCTGTAAAGAGCACTGGATTCCCCGGAGAAGGTTGATGAATAAACTCCGAAAACCAGCTAGCACCTCCGTCAGTGCTCTTTAAGATGATCCCGGCATCGTTGCCCAGAAAAGTCCCGCCCCCTGCAGCATAAATCGCACCATCAGAGTCCTGCAAGATTGCGGTAATAAATACAGCCGAAATGGTATCAGGGTTCGGAGTTGTGGATCCGATCTTCCGCCATGTATCATCGAACGTACAGGATAGGACCTCACCGAGAATAAAGGCACCTTGCAGGGAACAAAAAGGATCTGAATCGTTACATTGATTTGAGGCCGGGCTACAAAAGTTGCCGAAGAGGAGAGCACCCAGCAGCAAGGGTGCGACAATCGTTCTAGGTGATGGTGACAACATTTAGTAAAAGAAAAAAATGCGAATGCTGTCTGTTGGACGGAGTCCGGCATCCCGGGGTTCCGAAAAGCAGCATCAAAAGAAGGCTTGATGAACAAATTCTATTCGAGCGATGTGATGTCCAGAGTTAAGGCATTGCGAAAACAATTCGTAATGAGCGATGCTATCTCATTCTGAGGACTCATTCAGGAGTCTTAATTCATATTTGCCGGGTCCCTGGAGAACTGGCTTGCTTTGCACTGCGATTGCTCTGAATGCGGGATGATCCACGTCCGCCAGGAGGGCGGACGCAGCTATCGAGCCTATTTCGTAGTCATGACAAAAGAGCCATCCCAGTTTTCCGGTGGGGGACTGGCCTTGTATTGTTTGCATCGCTCAATCATGAGTGTTGTAGGCTGATCCGGTCCTGGACGGGCAGGATTCTCTGCAGCATCACTGAGGAAACTTTCATACATTGAAATGGCCTCGTCCCATCTGCGATTTCTGTAATGATCGAATGCTTCATTGAACCTGGCAGCATACACGGAATTGTTCATGGATTTGCAGCGCTGACCACCTTCTCCGGGAAGCGGTTCATAGACAGCGATGGGAATAGATTTTCCCTTCACTGCCACAAGATCGATTAATCGACAGGGAAGTGTCTTGCTTTCTTCTGCGATCATGGCCTTGTAAGTGGCCTCGCTAATCAGCATGTCTACGCCATAGGTTTTGGTTATTCCTTCCAGCCTGGATCCCAGGTTTACATTGTCTCCGATGACTGTATAATCCAGTCGTTGATTGGAACCAATGTTTCCTACAATCATTTCGCCGGTATGAATACCTACGCCCATGCGAAGTAGCGGTGCGCCTTCCTGTTTCCATCGCTCATGTAGTAAATGGAGTTCATGCAGCATGCCCAGACCCGTGCGTACGGCTCTGGTGGCATGGTCGGCCTGGTTTAAGGGAGCATTCCAGAAAGCCATGATAGCATCACCGATATACTTATCTAATGTTCCTTCTTCTTCGAAGACAACATGAACCATACGATCCAGGTACTCGTTCAGAATATGAACAACGGTGGCCGGGTCCATACCTTCGGCCATGGTTGTAAAGGAGCGAATGTCGGTGAACATCACGGTCATATTCTTTCGCTCGCCGATTTCAGCCTGAAGCTGACCGCGCTTCATCACATCTTCCAGAACGGCAGGCGAAAGATATTTGGACATGGCGGATTTGAATTTTCTTTTTTCCAGGCCCTCCGTAAAGCTCAGGAAGGCCACGGAACCCAGGAAAGCCATGGGAAAGCCAATAAGAAATCCAGCCAGAGGAAGCAGAGTATCGAAATACTGAAAGGCAATCAGCGAAATGGCAGTGATCACCAGTAGCATGATGCCAGGAAATATAACTCTACCGGCCAGGCCATGAGTGTAAATAACCAGATAGTTGGCCAATGGCACAAGCAAGATCAAAGCCACCAGAGCAAACCAGGGGCTCAGCACAGTGAGAAAATGATTCTGAAGTATGTTGGAGGCCAGAATCGCATGCAGGAATACTCCGGGCATACTTCCATACGGAGTGGTCTTAACATCATGAGTGGCAGCAGCCGTGGCGCCGATAATCACGGTCTTGCCCTGTAGTTCAGAAGGGTCGAATTTTAAGTCTTCAATTGAAGTAAAATCCCCTTTGTCGATGGCAATCTTGGTTTCAATAAGCGATGTAATGGAGTATCGCTTCATCTCGTTGTAAAGTTCGGATTCCGGATAATAGTGGAATCGAACAGCGCCATCTTCAGCCGGTATGCTACGTTCGCCTTCCGCCGTGTTAAGGATCAATTTCTGACCTTTATAGGAAACGGATTGAAGCCCAATCAGCGGGGCCACGGCCGCAAGAGATAGAGAGGGATAGTATTCGTCTTTGTATTTAAAGAGATGTCTGGCCTTGCGCGCAACACCATCCGAATCCGGATGGAAAGTTACGGAGTGAGCACCGGGCAGAGTAGAAAGTATTTCTCTGGCAGGATAGATTACCCGGTTATACTCTTTAGAAACCAACTCCGGTCCATCATAGGGAATGGCCTGAGCTCGAACAATTTCAGGAAGCTCGGGCAAAGTTTCCAGGCCTTCCTCGTTTCTAAAGTTCAGTGCATGAGAAATAATCGGTATAGCTTCGCCCACGGCGGACATAGCCTCGTCTTCCGGGCTCTCTTCGAAGAAGGTGACGTCAAAAAGAATCTTTTGCGCTCCAAACTGAGCCACGAATTCCAGCAGAGGTACATAGGCATTTCGCTTCCAGGGCCAGCGACCGTAGATGGGATCCTGTCCCAGTTTTTGCAGGGACTGTTCGTCGATTTCAAGAAGGACGATATCTTCGCTGAACTCATGCCCCGGGTTGAAATAAATGTAGCGAAAATCCGTGATACGGTTTTCAACCCTGGCCAGTGCTCCCGTAGAATGAAGCACCAGCACAAGAATGATGGGAACGATGGTCAGGATTCCAAACCAGACCTTCTTGTTTTTTAGCATTTTACAGACCCCGCGTACTGGCCTGGAACCGGGCAGTGTTGGTCTGCTGGCCGGAAAGGCCATTTTGTTCGATTACTGATTTGACTTTGCTCTGGCGATCGGCAGTGGATGCGTGTTTCTGAGGAGTGCCCAGTTTAACCACCCGAACCAGCACTGCTGGATCGTAACCCAGCGAGGCCAGATAAAAAGCTGCTGCCGCATCCGCTTCATAGACCTGCTCTGCAGATCGCTTTCCCTGGCGGATTGTCTCATACAGCTCTTCCGATCCAGATTCCGACGTTTCAATCAATGAACCGTCTGTAAGCAATGAATCGTCATGATGAGCCAGGGCCACATGAGCAACTTCCATGGCCAGAACGGCTGCCAGTTCAGCTTCAGAAGACAGACTCTTGATGTATCCTTTACTGATCAGGATGTACCCGCCAGGTCCGGCCACAGAAATGGATTCATCTGTATCCAGAATGGCAAAATGGTAATCTTTATCGGATTGGCCCGCCGCTTCCACTACAGCCTGCCCTACCAGGGAGACATAGGAAGTGGCTGTGGCATTCTTAACAATGCCATCGGCCTTGGCAAATCGGGCTGTCAGGGCTCGTCCCACCGCAACTTCGCGAAGACTGCGGTCTTTAGGGCTGAGAGAAGAACACTGGGCCGTGATGAATATCAGACCCAGTGCCAGAAAAGAAGCTGTAGCTCTGAGGGCTACGGCTTTGTTTTGATTAAAGTACTTACGATGAAACCTCATGATCCAAACTTATGGAGCTTTCCCTGGCGGAGGAAAATGTCCACTTGTTTTTGGTTCGGTTTTTGTTTCTCGATCCAGTCTACTTCACTGAAATCAAAGGCTTCCGGATTATCGAATCGTTCCTCTGTACCGGTGGAGAATCCTCGGGCTGCAGCGGTTTCACTGTAGGCTGAGGCCTTGTCCCGGGTAGCCACCTGTTGATTCAGCTTGATTTTGGTAGTGTCTACCTTTCCGGTAGGTGCATACTTGGATACGAACAGTTTAGAGACATATCCGGATCCCATGGGACTCTGAACTTGAACAAACATACCCTGTTGTCCGCTACTGTTTACCTGGGTTCCAGGCTTCAAAGCAGGACCTGTAGAGCTCATTTTAGGCTCTTTTAGCAGCTTGGCCGCAGGGCTAACTACATACAGGGTTTCTGCGAACAGGGCGCCTGTGAAAGTTAAGGCTCCTGTCATTGCCAGTAATAATGCGAATTTAGTCTTTTTCATGATTTTCTCCAGAGCTATAGCTTCTCTTACATCCTTTGGACGTTAAATCAAGCAGTATTGTTCCCATTTTTGCAAATCGGTCCCGGTCAGATCAAGGACTTTGAGAATATTCTTTGTGAAGAATGCCAGATGGGGGTCACTGGCTTGCATTCAGATTGTGGACAGCTCAGTCCTCCGGGTCCAGCTCACCTTTCTTGATGGCTCGCCGGCCTGCGGCTGTGACTCGTAGCAGATGCTGAAAAAGCCTTTTGCGGCGACTATCTCCCAGCATTTTTTCTATGGAATCCTGGGCTTCCTGCCAGAGAGGAACCGCTTCTTTCAGGACCTGTTCTCCGCTGCTGGAAAGCTCATAATTACGCATTCTGTGATTGGGGCTATCGGCCCGAATGACCCAGCCATGCTTTTCCAGAGGCTTCAAATTCCTGGTCAGAGTGGTGCGATCCATGGCCAGGGACTGGGCCAGATCGGTAAGGGATCGATTCCCGATTCTTGAAATGGCAGCCAGGATTGTAAGCTGCGTGCAACGAATTCCCGCTGGTTCCAGGATCTGATCGTAGTACTGAGTTATCAAGCGGGATGCTTTACGAAGGTTCAAACAAACGCACTCGGCCGCGATTCGATAGGTCAGCGGCTCTAGCTCCGCATGCGGCAGAACCCTGGGGTTTCGGCTATGTTTTTTGTCTGAATCTGACATGGTAAGAGACCTTCTGACTGATACAGCCCATTGAGTTGATGCAGGGTCTTTTAGAAAAGGAGTTCACTGGCTCCGGGCCAGAGGTAGTCGGGCATCCTTGCGAATGCCCGACCAGAAATCTGAGACTGATTATACTCTCTCGATTACAGTAGCGATACCCATACCGCCGCCGATGCAAAGAGTAGCCAGGCCGTACTTTTTCTCCTGGCGCTCCAGTTCATCTACCAGAGTTCCCAGGATAATAGCGCCTGTGCCTCCCAGAGGGTGACCCAGAGCAATAGCTCCGCCGTTTACGTTCACTTTGTCTCTTGGAATGTTTAGCTCTTTCATTACATAAAGAACTACTGCGGCAAAGGCTTCGTTGATTTCCCACAGATCGATGTCTTCAGGCTTCAGTCCTGCTTTATCCAGTGCCTTCTTGGCCGCAGGAACAGGTCCTGTGAGCATGATGGTAGGCTCTGAGCCGTAAGAGGCCATGGATACGATTCGCGCACGGGGCTTAAGGCCAAATTCTTTGGCTTTTTCGCTACCCAGCATAACTACACCGGCTCCATCCACAACACCGGATGAGTTACCCAGGGTATGCACATGGTTGATGGAATCGAATTCTTTGTAGGTTTTAAGCGCAATCGGATCGAACTGCTTTTCGCCTACTGTCTTGAACACAGCTGGAAGATTGGATAGAAAGTCAAAATCGCTTTCAATTCTGGGATGCTCGTCCAGTTCTACGGGAGTTCCGTCTTTTCCTTCTACAGGAACGATGGAGTTTTTGAAGCGACCGTCTTTAATGGCTGCATCTGCTCGTTGCTGGGATTCGACAGCGAATTTATCCACATCTTCACGGCTGAATTTTTCCTTTGTAGCAATCAGGTCCGCAGAGATTCCCTGGGGAACCAGGTTGTAATGTTCGGCGATTACCGGGTTACCGATGCTCATATCCAGGTCGCCCATATCGGCTCCCATTTTTACGGCACTCATGGATTCAACTCCGCCGGCTACGATTAGATCGGACATTCCGGAAGCGATGGCTCCCACGCCGTTATTGATGGCTTGAAGACCGGAACCGCAGAAACGATTCACTGTATAGCCCGGAACATTATCTGGCCATTGCGCAGCCATTACAGCATAGCGAGCAATACAGCTGGATTGCTCATTTACCTGAGAAACGCAGCCCAGGATAACATCTTCTACGAGAGATGGATCCAGGTTATTCTTCTTTTCCAGGGCTTTCAGAGTGGCCGCAGCCAGGTTTTGAGGATGCACATGCGCCAGAGATCCTCGTTTCTTCCCTTTTCCCCGGGGGGTTCGGGCATGATCATAAATATAGACATCAGTCATAAGTCGCTCCTTTGATACGTGTATATGCACCAAAAAAAATCCCGGTTCTGGCGTCAAGAAAAAAAGGGTGTATATGCACGGATGAATGGCACCAGGCCTGGGATTGAGCGCTTCCAGTGTGTATGGGGACTTCCTTAGTCCTGGCAGTAATCCCGTCAGTTCTGGCTGAATAGTTCGGCAATCAGGGATTCAAATTGCTCTTTTTGAATTGGCTTGGAAAGAAAACCCACCATCCCTGCTTCCATGGCTTCCTTCCTATCCCTTTCCAGCGTGCTGGCGCTAAGGGCGGCCACCGGGGGGCATTCGCTGCCATAAGTCTCGTGGAGAAATCGAGCTGCCTGAAATCCATCCATGTCCGGCAGGTGCAGATCCATCAATACAAGATCCGGGGATTGATCCTTGATCATTTCAATACCGCTTTTTGCGGTGGTGGCCACGGTCACCGCGTATCCTCGCTTTTTCAGGAGTCTCTGCAATAGCACGGCATTGTCTTCGTTGTCTTCGAAGAGCAGGATTCGGATGGAAAGCTTTTGACCCGGAGTCCGACTGGCCGATTCGCTGAATACCGATACCGGAAAGGAGATTTCCAGCTCGCTTTCTTTCGAATCCAATTTGTGGAGATCAAGTTTTCCACCAATCATGTGAAGTAATCCACGCGCCAGCGTCAGGCTGAGTTCTCTGGCATTACGCGGACGGTAATTGCTGGAACCAAACATTATCCTTCGGATCAATTCCGGATCAGCGCCCGGAAGACTCCGCGCCTCCACATGAATCTTGAATCGCATTTTCCCGGCCGCAATTTCATGAGAGACTGATACGTATCCGTCCCGTCGACTACTCAGTAGCGAAAACGCAAGCCGATCCAGAATCTGCCGTATGGCACCGCTATCGGCACGTACCTCTATTTCACTACCTGACATTTGATAATGAATAACTAGATTAGCCTGACGAAAAATGGGCTCAAGATGGCTGATCGTGGACTGAATAAATTCTGCTATTCGAAACCTATGAGGGGACGGCTCCATTTTGCCTGCGCCAAGGCGAGCGTAGTCCAGGATGTCGTTTAGTAGATGCAATAGCCGGTAAGCGTTTCTCTGTAACGTGGAGAGAATCAACCCTGGCTTCACTCCGCTAGCCTGCACTGGTTGGTTCCCGTAGGATTCTTCCAGCAATTCCGCTGCGGAAAGGATTCCGGACATGGGCGTTCGGATTTCATGGCTCATCGCTGCGATAAAATCATCCCTTGTTCTGGTGGAGTCTTCCAGTTCTTGCACAGCCTGTTCCAGGGCCTGCTGTTCCTTTTCCAGGCCCCTGCGAGTTTGCAGTTCGGCAGTACGATCCACATGCAAGTGCAGGTAGGCAGGATCGCCATGAAAAACGATCTTTCGCACTGAAATCGCCGTTTCGAGCATACGACCCGAATGACTTCGAATAGAAACCAATTTGCGATCCAGCTCCTCCTGCTGGATTTCTTGTGGGAGGCTACTGGCATCATCGGGCAGAATGTGAGTCAGGAGACTCCAGTTTGCATCAACATGGTACTGATTCTCCGCCGCCTGGTTCCAGAATACTGGGCCGGCGCATGGCTCTCGCAGAACCAGAACGGGAAAGGGAGAAGCCTGCAATAAGGTCTTGAGGAAGTCTTCACGATTCCTGCCGGTCAATGCCTGCAATCTTACGGATCGGATGCGAAGACCCAGAGCTATGGAAAAGAAAAGAAGGGCACCCAGAGCGCCCAGGGGCAATACCAGTTCCGCTCGGGGGTCATTGTTTTCGCTGTGGATGAGCCATTGGTGCAGGCTACCGGCCAGTAATGCGATAATCAAGCCAGGTAGGATGGCGGCTGCCGGACGAAAACCGAGGCGAGCCTGTTGTGCGGACAGAAAGACAAAGAACAAAACAGGTATCAGGGCAACCCAGGGAACCCATGGACCATGCCAATACGGACGGAGCCAGAGTACAAAAATGAGGCCCAGGAATGTCGAGATTAGAACCAGAGAGAAATAGTAGCCTGCTCGGGGTTTCTGGAGGAGCAGCAGACTTCGTAAGAAATTGGTTCCCATCACCCCGGTTGCGAAAAGCAGACTGATTGAGATCGTGGTTTTCTGAACAGAATCGCCAGGGAGGCTGTAGACTGGATCCGGGCTGAATTGTAGAAACTGAAAAAGAAGCACGGACACAGACAGCGCCGAATAATTGAGATAGAGCAAATCCCTGGTAGCCATGGCCAGAAATGCATTATACAGAAATAGAATGGCCGTGGCTCCATAGATCAGTCCGTGCAGGGCAGCCAATTGCTGAATTTCTGCCAGGTCGCCGCTCATGCAGAAAGGTCCTCTTTTCCAGCCATTAGATCACGAATGATTCTCGCTAGTTCTTGGCTAGAACACGGTGGAGTGAGGATAGGCCACGGGCAATGGCCTGGATTCCGGGCATCGGCATTCCAGAGAATGGATGGCCATGGAGAAGGATCCTGCCAGTTTTCTGTTATAAGAAAATCCAGTTCCGCTCGTTGCCAGCTTGCCTCCGTGCCGTCCAGGCGAATGACATTTATGCCAAGAAGTCTGAGCTGAGCTTCCAGCATTTCCGCAGCATCATCTTGCACAATGGAGAGTCCGGCCCGCATCCCCTGCACTGAAGTCGCTGTACTGTCTCCATCCGATGGTCCCGGGCCTTCGAGCTTTTTGGCTGGAAGACGAATCCAGAAGCGGCTGCCGCCTTCCTTACGGTTATCGCAACCGATTTCTCCATTCAGCTGTTCTAGAATTCCCTTGCTGATGGCCAATCCAAGACCTGTGCCCCCGAACCGCCTGTAAGTTCCTGGATCCAATTGTTCAAATTTGCGAAACAGGCGATGCATCTTCTCTGGCGGGATCCCGGGTCCATTGTCTTCCACTGAAATTTCCAGAGATCCACGTTCATAGCGCCCTCGAATTTCAATTAGCCCGGGATCACTAAACTTGATGGCATTACTGATGAGATTGCTCATGACTTGCTGAAGTCTTGTTTTGTCCAGCTCCAGGGCTGCAGGCAAGGGGTTTAGATCCAGCTTTAATGTCAGGCCTTTCCTTTGCGCGCTGGTGCGAAAGAGCTCTACCGTGTCCTTTAATAGTCCAGAGAGGTCCACGGACTCCATGTGAATATTCAAAGTACCGGATTCCAGACGAGATACTTCTTCCAGATCGTTCAAAAGAGAAACCAGTGTTGCTGCGCTCCGGAGTAGTATCCCGGAAAGATCTTTTTGATCCGAGTCCAGTTCCAGTTGATTGATTACATCTGAGGCCAGATAAACAGCTGACATCGGTTTGCGAATCTCTGCTGTCATGGAAGAAAGAAACTCATCCTGGGCTCTTCGGTTTTCCTCGGACTGCATTTTCGCATCCAGAGTAGATGCATGTTTTTCCTCAAGAGCCAGCTTGCTTTCCATTTCCTCAGTGATCTCAGAATGAAACTGAAGTCTGGCCGATCGTCCTTCCATCAGGATATCAGCCGCATGCACAGAAATCCACCGGTCCCTCTGATTCTGACGGAATGCATAGATTCCCGATTCCTTCCAGTTCGGCAGTTCCATATCTTTGTATAGAGTATGAGCCGCTCGATTTGCAAATAGAAGGTCTCCGGCCTGTCTCAGAAGAATGGCATAGGGAAGGCCCTGAAGAAGACTTGTGAGAGATTGATTTCTCTTTCCGGTGGTTTCTGTTTCATCCTCTAACTTGCGAAGGCGATAACCCAGGCCAAAGGACAGCAAAAGCAATTCCGCAACGTTTCCGAACGCCACTCCGTACATCGTGATATTATTATACGGAACAAGCCCAAGACTTCTCAAAGAGGATCCAATTCCAGTGACCCATAAAATAAGAAATGCGAAAATGGAAAAAAGAGCGGGCTGATAACCCTGTCTGTATCGGACCACAGAAATGACTGCAATGATAAGAATTCCAGATATGGCATACAATGGATAAATGACGATGACTCTGGCCGGGGGCATGGTAAGGCTTGCAGCCAGCAATCCAGCGCTAAAGATCTGAATCCCTCGAAGACACCAGTACTGATACTTTTGATTCCTCGTGATGTTCAAAAAAAGCCGGAAGAACTCCGAGCCAAAAAGCCCTATCTGAAGTGCCATCACTATGGGAACGGCACGTTGTTCGAACCAGGGGAAGGAGCCCCAGAGAAACTGGGCGCCATGACCATAGTAAGACAGAAAATAGAAAAGAAATGCCAGGCTATAGAGTGAATACAAGAAATAGCTTCTGTCTCGAAGCGAAAGCCAGATAAGTCCATTGTACAGCGCCATAAGAAGCACGGAACCGTACAGAATTCCAAAAATTAAAAGCCTGCTTTCCGCATCCCTTTGAAAACTCCGGGGATCCCAGATCTGCAAGGCAGCAATCATATCCATATCCGAGGACAAACGAACATAAACTGTATGCTTTCCGGGAGGGATGATTAGCGGCATTACCGGATTAGAAAATGGGATAGGTCTTTTCGCAAATTTCAGAGTGCGATCGATTCGCGCCTGGTCAACAGGCTGTGCCTCTTCCGGGGAAAAAACCAGCGCATCTATAGAGCGAATGAGGGTAAAGTCCTCCTCCAGCAAAATCTTCATGGGTGCCCGGGTATTGTTGTTCAGCTGTATTCGGATCCAGAGCACTGCAGAGGTGTAACCATGGTTGATGTCTTTTCGTTTGCTTCGTATCCAGTGGGAGTCTGGCAACTTTCGAATCTCACCGACGGTTCGATCATCCTGGTCCAGATAGGAGTGAAAGGAATATGGTGCCTGTAGGGCGCTGATTGGACCGTTTCCCGGCAGAGTGTCCAGACTGATATGTCGCAGACCGGTATTAATATCCCGGGCCTGACCCAAAGTCGGAGTGAGCAAAATGAGAAGACAGGTTAGCGAGTAAAAGGCGGGGAACATCCGGCTTCGTTGCATCAAGGAAACGGCCATCCTGAGCGAGGTGAGCCAGGGCATGCCAGCAGTCCGGGCCGAATGATCCGTGCCGCTCGATCCTGAAAGGACGGGTAAGCCGGACATATGCTTGCTCACTTTCCTATTCGAGCGGACGATTTTTTCAGCCTGTGATTGAATTCCGAACTCCCCGGGGCATTATTAGCCTTAAGAAGGATCTTAACAGGGATGCCTACCTCATCAACCGATTTATGATCCGGAAAGCCAGCCTGGCCAGAGTAACGTTTTCGGGCTCTCCGAGGAGGGGGATTGGTCTGACCGGCCAGGGACAAAACTCCACAGAAGGCGCAACCGGCTACTTCTGGTCCATCTCAATCCATCGCGCGCTTTGTACTTCAATACGGTGCACGTATTCTTGCTCCTGCGCGACGGATATTGTGGGCTCCTCTTGAATCGAAATCAAGAACGGAATCCTGATGCCATTCACGGACCGGTAATCGGAATAATGAATCCAACCGCTGTAGGAATCTGCCAGCTCCCGGAGGGTAAAGTGGATCAGTCTTACTTCGAGATTCCGTGCATCCAGATAGATGCGATAATGGTCAGTAGCTGGATCATTTAGATCCCCGGATGCAAGGAAAAAGGTGAAATACTCATGTTCATTCAGGGTTCGCTTCCCGTGATATTGCAAATCGTCACGCATTGGCAATCGAAGAGTCCAGGTCATGTAGTCGCGCATAGGGCCGATGTAGAGACGATCCAGGTTCGAGCCGCCTTCAAAGGAATCTCCATCTAGCGTATAGACCGCGCTCTCTGAGCCCTGGTAGTGGAGCGCCATTCGAATAAAGGGATTTGATAGCCCCATAGTGGCTTCGAAGGATTGGACCGAATCGTCCGCCGGAGTAAACCATCGAACCACCCGGCTATTCCAGCGATCCAGCCCCGTGATTCGCAGTTGCTTGTCCGCAATGATCTTATTGAGCCCCAGGTTGTCTCTGTGCTTTCCGAGAACCCCACGGCCAGAATTCGGGTCGGACGTGCCGGCGAAAGTCAGGTTGGCCGCCGAGCATTGCAGCGACGCTCCGATCAGCGTTAAGATGGCAAGAGCAAGAAAATAGGGGCGCTTCATAGGCTTTGAAATACTCTAGAAACTTGTGATCGACCAGCAAAAGGAAATAAAAAAGGGCACCTCATGGGCGCCCTTTGTTCGCTTTAGGCGATCCTGACCTGCCCGAAAGCAGATCAGGGTCCTGTTGCAGATATGCCCTATAGATAGTGTCTTCCGTATCGCTTATCTACTTCCGTCTTGTCAAAGATGATGTAGAAATCGATGGTTCCGAATTCATTGTCCAGTGCAGGCTCGCTACAGAATCTGGATCCTGCTCGAACATAACCTTTGAGCAATGCGGGCATTCTCTTATATGTGGCTTTGATATCGGAGATCTCGAAATGCGGATCGAACCCTTCCAGTTTATGAGTTTCCAGAGGCTCTACCTGGTATTTGGGATCGGCCATCATATCTTTGGCTTTCATGCATGCATACATTTCCGAAGCTTCCACCGGATCTGTAGTGTGCAGGGAGGCGCATCCTGATAGGAAACGCACATTGAACTGATTCATATAATTCCCCAGTCCAATCCAGAGCATGGAAATTACCGAACCATCCCGGTATTCTTTATGTACACAGCTTCGGCCGATCTCGGCAACTTCACCGGGCAGATTGTCCAGCGCCGCCAGATTGAACTCATTTTCGGAATAGAAGCCAATGTTTTTGCGAGCCACTGATGCTCGCAGCAATCGATAGGTACCAACGATCTTCTCATCTCTGGTCCGATCCAGAACAATCAAATGATCACAGTACAGATCGTAATCGTCCCGGTCTTTGCCTGTGGCTACGGACTCGGACAGACCCTCATTCATTTCTAGATTGAACACTTCGTAGCGCAGGGCCAGAGCTTTCTCAATCTCCAGTTGGTTTTCTGCCAGACGGACTTCCAGTTTTCTGTCCGTCGAAATAATTCCTGGATTCGGCATCTTGCACCTCTTCCTTGTAATCTGACGCCTGGGCGCCGCAGGCCGGCACGGTTTTCCGTGAAACTGGCCTGTTTTCTAACTGCGACTATGCAACTCAATATGTTTCGAATCAATGACAAAATCGTTACTCGAAAAGTTTAAGAATTATAACGAATGTTCGGGCTTTTTCCGAGAACCCCAGCAGTCCCTTTCTCAGGGGTTGGATTATATAAAGCCGTCCTGGCGGCTCTGCCGTTTCTGGCCCGTGGACCCGTGACCCCCCGGCATCCGCCATTGGAAGTGGCTTTCGTCAGTTTATGATTCCTTCCTGCGGCCCCCACATACTTCCATAACGACCCCGAACCCAAAAAATTTCGATCGAAGCCACTATCATGAAAGGTTTCTGGATTGTCACATAAATGACACGTGCAAGGACGACGAAAAAGGCATTAGCCGACTATGAAACTCTATGCGCACCGCGGCATGCACCGCATCCACACCGAAAACACCGAGGCTGCTTTTGATGAAGCGCTGAGGCTGGGATTTCGGGCCCTGGAGCTGGACCTGGTCCGGCTGAAAGATGGACATATCGTACTGTTCCATGACGATACTTTGTTTCGTATGTTTCAGATTGATGAGCGTGTGCAGGATCTTACTCTGCCGGAGTTTCACAGGATATTTCCCGGGCTGATGACATTTGACCGCTTCAAGGAAAAATACAGCTCCGCGCCACTCAGCATTAATTTTGAAATCAAGGATGATGCAGAAACCCTGCACCGCGTATTGCCGGATCTAAAAGGCTTTGCTCAGCCAATTATTTCATCCTTTGACTGGACCATTGTAAATGAAGCTCTATTTCTGGGATTCGAAGCCGGTTACCTCTTCAAGGATCTGGATCAATCAGAGGCTTCGCTCTTTCCATTTCAAAGCCAGCGGCTGCATCTGCCCTATCGAGGGGAAGCACTTCTGGAGCTGAACCTGGCCCTGGAGCCCTATTCTGGCTTTGAACTGTATTTCTATACGGTGAATAAGCGAGCCCATCTAAATCTTCTAAAGCAATTGCCCCATTTCATGGGAGTTTTTACGGACGAAGCCAGCTTGAGAAGAGCCCCGCTTTTATCGGCCTGAGTCCGTCACGGGACCGGGATTCATAAAATGATTGACATCAACTGTAACCCCTGACGTTTATATTTATAAGTGCGTCGTTTTGTATACAGTAGCACCGGGCCGCTTATTGCAGCTGCGGTAGTTTTTCGGCTGGTTTTCTGTCCGGCCGGGCTGTGCGCCAATACCATGCCTGGTTCTTCCGGGGCCGAGGAAACCGGAACTGTCCATGTCGGAATGGAAATGGAAAAGGCTTCCGATGCCTCTCCGTGCCATGGAAGCAAAGAGTCCGAAAATTCAATGCCTTCCCATGCCCCCGGATCCGAGCATTCGGGTAGCAGCGCCAGTTGTTGTAACAACGAAACTGTAAATCGAGCTCCGGCAACGCCCGTACTTGCAGAACCCGTCTTACTTGCGGAAGCACTTCCGCTGCCCAATCTTTACAGTGCACTTCGTCCTGTTCTAATTTCTAACGTTACCATCGAAAAGATGAGACCGCCGGATTCGGTGCGTCTCCATGTCCAGAACCAGCAATTCCTGAATTAAGATTTCTGCCAGATTCAATTTCTCAGGCAGGAGTCTTACAATGTACAAACAATACCGTTCCGCTCCAACGGCGCGGAACCACATAGAAAAAAACGCAGGTGAAATCTGTTTCGAAGGATTTCAACCGGCATCGCGGAAGCAATTAAACGGCTTTTCAACCAGAAAGATAGCCGGTGTCTTTCCTGTTCTCGAACCTCGGACGGCACGTGGGACGGCACGTGGCAGGCAAGCAATCGGCTGGATACTCTGCACAGTTCTGGCATGCAGCGTATTCGCAAATGCGTCCGTTCAGGCCGATTCGCCGGAGGCTGTATCCCGAAACGAGGAATCCCTGGAAAGTGCGAATCCGGATCTGAATGTATCCACCGAAGTCTCTGAATTTGAGCGAAAGCTATGGATGCAGGTGAAGAACCATCCAGGAATCGTAAAAGAAAAGCTACGATACTCGGCGCAAGAAGCCAGGGCTACATACGCGGATTTCACCTATCCCGATCCCGAGATTCGCATAACGCGAGGCTCCGGAAGTCAGGAGGAACGGGCCGCCTATCCCACCAATTACAATCGAAAGGATGCAAGTAGCTATGAGGTTCAGGTAACCCAGCCCATTCCATTTCCGGGAAAGTTAACAGCAAAATCTAACGTTCAGGAATATCAGGCAGATCAAAAAGGGTACGAGTTTCTGATGAACAGAAACAGAACCATCGGCGAACTATTGGGGCTTCTGGCACGGTATCATCGCGTCGAAGAAAGCTTGCGATTCACCAGGGAGCTGGCCGGTGCGGCGGCGGCCCTGGAGGGCATTGCCAGAGCTCGGTATGGTGCAGGCAAGGGAAGTCTTTCCGATGTGTCTCTGGCCCGAGTTCAGGCAGATACCTTTCGCGAAAGAGCCGAGATGCTTCTGGGCGAACTGGAATCCATTCGCGATGAGTTACAGTATTTTCGCAGAGATGCAGCCTCGGGTTCCGAAGGCGATGGACGAGAGGGAGAACATTCCATTGAATCATTCCTCCTGAAGAAAGAGCCGTTTCAGCAATATCTACGTGATCTCCAGAATCGAACCTATCACATTGAAAATCTGCCGATCCTGGCCCGGGTTCGCTCAATGCAACAGGAGGCAGAATCCAGAAAGACCCTGGCCAATCTGGACTACGCCCCTGACCTGGGTGTCTTCGCCGCATATGGCAAAGAGGACAGAAATCTAATCTATCCTTCTGGCACCGGAAAACAGACCACGTATAAACTGGGCCTACAGATTCGCATACCCCTCTGGTCCGGTCTCTCGAATCATAAGAACCTGGAAGCGGCTGACCAGGATCGCAAGGCTGCCGAGCAGGAACAGCTGGATGTAAAAAGACAGATCCAAGCGAAAATAGCCAGTCTGGATGAGAGAATTCGCAAAGGAAGAACCCGTCAGGCAATCTACACAAATCGCCTGGTACCCAACTCCTGGACTGCGCGAAGGTCGTCGGTGCTTTCCTACCAGGGGGGATCCGCGGATTTCACCAGTGTCATTCAGGCCTGGAATGCCTATTACAACGTGAATCTGCAGAAGCTGGCCCTGGAAGAGCAGATCGCCATGTGGATCGTGGCGCGCAGCGAACTTACCAATACCCTGCTGCTGGCAGAGGAGAACGAAAATGAATAATCCAGAAGAATCACTAAGAATTAGCCAGGCGAATCAGACAATGTCACTAATTGCCTGGGTGTCCAGAATCGGAGCTTCCAGATCAAATCGGTTCAAGGATAGCGCCGTAGCTAACCAGATGGCGTCTGTGAGCGGCGGGGCGCATAGGCGAAAGCTCTGGATAGTCTTGATCGCTATGACAGTACTGGCAGCCTTTGTTGCGGGCTGCGGAAAATCTGAACGAGAGCAGCTCGCAGAGCAGGGAATTTCGCATTATACCTGCCCCATGCATCCGCAAATCAATGAAAGCCGGCCCGGCAAATGTCCTATCTGCAACATGGACCTGGTGCCAGTTATGCTGGAAGGCCATAACCACTCGAAAGATGGCGAGGCGAAAGACGGAGAGAAGTCCATGGAGATGGATTCTTCTGAGTCCGATGGTCCACTGGTTAATGTCAGCACCGAAAGACAGCAATTGATCGGAGTATCCTACAGCACTGTAAAAAAGATCGATGCAAGCTTTCATATAGAAACAACCGGACGTGGAGCTTTTGATCCAGAGCTGGGCGTGGCTGTGAAAGAGTATCTGATGGTTTATCGTGATCCATCGCTTCGGGAAGCCGCCATTTCCAGGCTCAAGCTTCTGGGAATGGGCGGAAGAGAAATAGCCAACATTACCCGTTATCGCGCGGCCTACGAAAGTCTGTACAATCCCAGAGACGGCGGACCTGTATGGGTATACGCAACTCTATACGAATCTGATGTAGGATCTGTTACTCCCGGTCTTACAGCCCGAGTCCATATTCCAGGAACGAGAAGCGAAGGATTTCGCGGAGAAGTAATTTCGCTTTCTCCCGTTGTAGGCTCAACAACAAGAACCATCGATGCTCGTATCCTTGTGCGAAATGCCGGGGGTGAAATACGGCCGGATTCATTTGTGCATGTGGATATTTCAGTTCCTCTGGGAGAGTCGCTCATCGTCCCCAGGTCTTCCATCGTAGACAATGGCCAGAGTCGCTATGTCTTTGTGGATAAAGGCGAAGGTAGACTTCAAGTGCGACATGTTGAGGTAGGGCCGGAACTGGATCAGGGTGTTGTCATTCTAGAAGGTCTGAAAGAAGGGGAACGAGTTGTGGACAACGGAACTTTCCTCATTGATTCGGAAGCACAGCTCAAATCTTCTTTTCGTCAGTTCGGGCACGACCATGGATCGGGAAACGAAGAATCCCACGAAGGACATTCTGAGTCCAGAGATTCAAGTCCATCAGACGGAACTTCCAATCCAGAGAAAATGAACCGTTCAAAGAATTCGGAGGGCATCAATGATTGATCGAATCATAGAGTTCTCCGCTCGGCATAAATATTCCATGATGGCCGCAGTGGCCATCCTAATGGGGGCTTCGTACTGGGCCATTCGTAACATCCCGGTGGATGCCCTTCCCGATTTAAGCGATACTCAGGTCATCGTCTATGCGAAATGGAATCAAAGTCCTGGTATTATTGAAGACCAGGTCACTTATCCCATCGTTTCGGCCATGCTCGGAGCTCCAAAGGTGAAAACCATTCGGGGTGTGTCTGATTATGGAAACTCTTTCATTTACGTGATTTTTGAAGACGGCACGGATCTATACTGGGCCCGCTCGCGAGTGCTGGAATATCTTTCCCAGGTTCAGCCCAATCTGCCGGATGGAGTGTCTGTGGAACTGGGTCCGGATGCAAGTGCTCTGGGCTGGGTGTATCAATACGCATTAACGGATGAAACCGGAAATAGCAGTCTGGCCGATCTACGAAGCTATCAGGACTGGAATCTGAAATATCAGATCCAGGCAGTGGACGGAGTTTCAGAAGTAGCCTCCGTCGGGGGCGTGGAAAAGCAGTACCAGGTAATGATCGATCCCACGAAGCTGCAGTCTCTGGACATTTCTCTGGATCGCGTGGTACAGGCAATTCGCGAGTCCAACATGGAATCCGGCGGTCGAATCATGGAATTCGCAGGCCGGGAATACATGGTGCGCGGACGAGGATACATTCGTGACCTCAGGGACCTGGAATCCATAGTACTGAAAATCGACCCGGCCACCGGAGATCCTGTGCTATTGCGAAATGTGGCCCATATACAGTTTGGGCCCAATATTCGCAGGGGCGTGGCAGATCTGGACGGAAAAGGGGACACCGTAGGCGCTATTGTTGTCATGCGGGATGGAGAAAATGCCCTGGACGTCATTGACCGGGTAAAGGAGCGCATCGATTCGCTGAAAGACTCCTTGCCAGAGGGAATGAAGATCGTCACCACTTACGATCGTTCTGAATTGATTAACCAGGCAATTTCAACAATTACAGGCACGCTCATCGAAGAGATGATCATTGTCAGTGTCGTAATTATTATTTTTTTGCTGCACATTCCATCTGCAAGCTCTGCAGCCATAACCATTCCAATATCTGTATTTCTGTCCTTTCTACCCCTGTACTTTACCGGGGTAACTACCAATCTGATGAGTCTGGGTGGCATTGCCATCTCTATTGGAGTTCTGGTAGATGGTGCGATCATCCAGGTAGAAAACATTTACACCAGGATTCAGCAATGGCAGGAAGAAGGAAACGGAGGAGCGGACGATGGCCGGGATTCGGAGGAGATCAAGCAGGACTTTCTGCGGGTTCGCATCGAAGCCCTTAAAGAAGTAGGACCGTCGATTTTCTTTTCGCTTCTGGTGATTGCCGTTTCTTTTATGCCGATTTTCGCGCTCGTAGGACAGGAAGGCCGATTGTTCAAGCCTCTGGCATATTCCAAAAACCTGGCCATGGCCATCGCTGCAATTCTTGCAATCACTTTGAATCCTGCCGTGCAGATGATGTTTACCAGGTTTCAGTCTTTTGATTTTCAACCGGCCTGGCTGGCGAAAATCGCCAGTGCTCTTTTCGTAGGTAAGTATCATAAAGAAGAGGACCATCCCATAAGCCGGTTTCTTTTCTCCATTTACGAACCTGCCTGCCTCTTCGTACTGAAATTCAAAAAGCAGGTATTGATTACATGTGGCGCGCTGCTTGTAGGCACGGTTCCACTTTTTGTAAGCCTGGGCTCCGAATTCATGCCTCCTCTGAACGAAGGGACGATTCTTTATATGCCCACAACCATTCCGGGGCTATCTGCCTCCGAAGCGCAGCGAATGCTTCAGGTGCAGAATCGGGTATTGAAAAAATTCCCGGAGGTTCAGCGGGTATTTGGCAAAGCTGGTCGCGCAGAGACATCTACTGATCCGGCTCCACTCTCTATGGTGGAAACAACGGTGATTCTAAAGCCGGAATCGGAATGGAGAAAGAAGGAACGATGGTATAGCTGGCTTCCCGATTTTATGCATGGGCTCTTTAGCTGGATCTGGTCCGATCGGATCTCCTATGAAGAGCTAACCCAGGAAATGAATAAGGCCATGCAATTCCCGGGCTGGACCAATGCCTGGACCATGCCCATTCGCGGTCGCATTGATATGCTCACAACTGGAATTCGCACTCCCATTGGCGTGAAGTTTTTTGGAAAGGATTTGAAGGAAATCGAAAAGCTCACTGTGCGCACCGAACAGATCCTACAGAAGCTGGAAGGCAGTCGAAGCGTTTATGCAGAACGGGTGCGCGGCGGAACCTACATCGACCTTATTCCCCATCGTGGACTGATGTCTCGGTATGGTCTCACCGTCGGTGATCTTCACAAAGCCATCCGCATTGGGGTGGGAGGCCAGGATGTAAGCACCACTGTGGAAGGCCGTGAGCGATACAGCATTCAGGTCCGGTACCAGAGAAAGTCCAGGGACTCTATTCGTGATCTAGAAAGGACTCTGGTAACTACTCCAACCGGGGCCCAGATCCCGATTTCCCAGGTAGCTCATGTTGAAATTGTCTCAGGTCCGGGGATGATTCGAAATGAAGATGGGCTGTTGTCCGGATATGTCTTTGTGGATATTCAGGATGTGGACATTGGAACCTACGTTATGCGCGCCAAACAGGCCTTGCAGGCGAATCTGGATCTGCCTCCGGGGTATTCCTACCGTTTTAGTGGACAGTACGAAAACATGCAGCGAGCCACGGATCGCATGATGATTGTGATACCCATTACTCTCGTCATCATTCTCACATTGATGTACATGAACACCAGACACTGGTTTAAAACTGCGATCATTATGATGGGACTTCCATTCAGCATTATGGGGGCTGTATGGCTTCTTTATGCTCTGGATTACAATATGTCCATCGCCGTCTGGGTTGGAATGATCGCTCTTATGGGACTGGATGCAGAAACAGGAGCTTTCATGCTTCTCTTTCTCGACACTTCTGTGGCTGACAGGCAGAAAAAAGGCCTCATGAGAAATCGGTCGGATTTGATGGAAGCCATTCTTCATGGAGCAGTGCGACGAGTGCGTCCGAAGATCATGACGGTAGGCACCGGCTTCGTGGCTCTGCTACCAATTCTATGGAGCGATGGCACTGGATCGGACTTAATGCGTCGGATCGCAGCGCCCATGATCGGAGGTCTGATTACCAGCTTTGCTCTGGAACTCCTGGTTTATCCGGTGCTTTATTCAATATGGAAAGAAAAGACACTTATTCAATCCGGGGAAATTGAACCCTAGTTCTTTCCAGTTAAACTTTGCAGGGGCACTGTAACCGTTTCCACGCCCCTGCGTCTTCCCCTGTAGAAGGTCCGAAAAATGGGCCAAATCGGAGGTACAATATGTCTGGCAAATTAGAACAAGACAAACATGCCGGCCACGGCAATCACTCGGGCCACGGCGACCACTCGGGCCACGGCGACCATTCAGGCCACGGCGATCATTCAGGCCATGGCGGTCATTCAGGCCATGGCGGTCATTCAGGTCATGGCGACTCGGGTCATGGCGACTCGGGCCACGGCGGTCATTCAGGCCACCACGATCATCACGCCCATATGATTGAGGATTTCAAGAAGCGATTCTACGTTTCTCTGATTCTTACAATTCCAATCCTTGCACTCTCGAAGATGATTCAGGGATTTCTGGGCTTTGATCTGTCGATTCCTTATCAAAGCTACGTTGTTTTTGCACTGTCCACGGTGCTTTTTTTCTACGGCGGATGGCCTTTTCTTACCGGGCTGTTGGATGAAGTGAAGAAGCTACAGCCTGGAATGATGACTTTGATCGGTCTTGCAATAACGGTAGCTTACGTTTATAGCTCGGCCATTGTATTCGGTCTGCCCGGCATGGATTTTTTCTGGGAACTGGCCACTTTGATCGTGGTGATGCTTCTGGGTCACTGGATTGAAATGCGTTCGGTGATGGGCGCTTCCAATGCCCTGCAACTGCTGGTAGAGCTGCTACCTTCGGAAGCCCATAAGAAAGACGGCAATGACTGGGTGGATGTCTCTATAGATAGCCTTAAGAGCGGAGATATCATTCTCATCAAGGCCAACGAAAAGGTTCCGGCCGATGGCACCATCGTAGAGGGGGAAAGCTACATTGATGAATCCCTGGTAACCGGCGAAAGCGTTCCTGTTAAGCGAAAGGCGGATGATTCGGTGATTGGCGGCTCCCTGAACGGAAATTCGTCCATTCAAATTAGAGTCGAAAAAACCGGAAAAGACAGCTATCTGCAGCAGGTCATAACCCTGGTAGAAGAAGCGCAATCCGCGAAATCCCGGACACAGAATCTGGCGAATAAGGCGGCCGCCTGGCTGGCTTTTGTGGCCATAGGTGCAGGAATTATTACTTCCGTTGGCTGGGTCTGGCTGGGCCAGGATGTGAGTTTCATTCTGGAGCGAACCGTCACAGTGATGGTCATTTCCTGTCCGCACGCTCTGGGTCTTGCAATTCCTCTGGTTGTTGCGATATCTACCGCCATGTCTGCCAAAAACGGTCTGCTAATTCGAAATCGCACAGCCTTTGAGAATGCCCGCAAGATTACAGCGCTGGTCTTTGATAAAACCGGGACACTGACGAAAGGAGTCTTCCAGCTTTCCAGGGTGGAGGTATTCGGCGAATCCGATGAGAATGAATCCCTTGCTATCGCGGCTGGCCTGGAGCAACATTCGGAGCATCCCATTGCTACGGGTCTGCTGGAAGGAGCCAGGGCTCGTTCGCTGAGTATACCCGGCGTATCCAATTTCGAAACTATTACCGGAAAAGGAATCCAGGGCACAGTGGATGGGCAGTCTTATTCGGTGGTTAGCTCCAAATTCGTTCAGGAGCAGGGAATCTCTGTGCCGGAAGGTGGCATGGCCGGCTCCACTGAAGTCTATCTGCTTCGTGGAAAGGAGCTACTGGCTCGCATGAGTCTGGCAGATGAGATTCGACCGGAAAGTAAAGAGGCTGTGCAGACGCTCAGGAAGCGTGGTATCAAACTCTACATGGCCACTGGCGATGGCGAATCCACAGCGAAAGCAGTAAGCGATGAGCTGGAACTGGACGGATATTTCAGCCGGGTAATGCCGGAAAAGAAAGTGGAAGTAATAAAGGATCTGCAAAAGCAGGGACACTTCGTAGCCATGACCGGTGATGGAGTAAACGATGCTCCGGCTCTGGCCACGGCAGACATTGGCATCGCTGTAGGATCGGGTACCGATGTTGCGGCCAGCACTGCGGATATTGTTCTCGTTCGAAGCAATCCTGCAGATATCGCCCAATTGATTCTGTTTGGTCGGGCAACCTACAGTAAGATGATTCAGAATCTGGTTTGGGCCACAGGGTACAATGCCATCGCATTGCCTCTTGCTACTGGCTTTATTCCAGGAATAGTAATCAGCCCCGCTGTGGGTGCAGTATTCATGAGCCTGAGCACAATCATTGTGGCCATAAATGCGCAGCTGCTCAAGCGAAAGGCACGTAGAGTCTCTCATGCAAACAGTTAGATGGAAACCCGACCTGGGCCAGAAATCGATACTCGAATATCTGGCTCAGGGCTTCCGGGAAACATTAAAAAAGCTCTCATTATCAGAATGGAATCAGAATCAAAAAGGAGAACAAAGATGAAAACTAAAATCACCATAATTACAGCCCTGGTGGCGGTCATGGGACTGCTTTTCGCAGGCTGTAGCGGCGACACCCACCATGACAGCATGGATGGGCAGATGAATCATGAAGGTATGCAGGGTCAGAACCACATGAATCGAGAGACCAAATCCCTGGAGCTAGCTGGCGCGAAAGTTACGGTGGATTGGATGAGCATGGGCCAGCATCATCAAATGATGCAAGGAATGAATATGAAAGGGCACGACATGGAAATGAAGGATTCCGATCGTCATATCATGCTTACTCTCACGGACCTGAAATCCAACGAGCAGATTCGAGAGGCAAAAATTCAGGTCTCCGTGACCGGACCTTCCGGAAAGGAGATTCCTGTGAGTCATGCTCAAATGAGCAACCAGTCCATGCATCATGAGGGCTACTCCTTCCCTGCCGATGGCGAAGGAACCTACACTGCGAAGATCAAAGTAAAACACAATGGTGCAGAGGAATCTGGAGAGGTAACCTTTGAATTGAACTAGAGAAATCGGGCCCTGTAACCAGGGCCCTCTCGTTTGGCTGGAATGCCGGTGGCACCTCCCTGAAAAAATAAGGAAGGGATGGTCTGAATTGAGAATCAGCCCATCCCAGTTCCAGGAATGGCTTTCATCATTCGCCCCATCAGCTTAAAAGAATCCTGATTTCCCGATAGTTTCCAAACATGGACTGCCCCCAGGTACTGTATGAGCATTCCTTCGGCAACCCTGCGAAATCCATCTCCCGGATCCTTGCATGGCTTATATACTTTCAGGATTTCCTGGAGACGCAGTACAGTTAATTCATGAACGTCCCGGACCATCGCCTGAAAATCATCCGGGGCCTGAGCCATGGCATTGGAAAACGGGCAACCTCGGTAATCCGCGCTCCCGGATATTCGAATCATACTCCGGGCCCATAGATCGCAAAAGTGATCGTAGCTTTTGGCCTTGCTTTCCAGCCAGTCCAGAAAGCGGATCAAATCCCTGGTCTGCCATTTCAGGTAGGCCTCACCGAGCTTTTGTTTGGTGGGAAAGTATCTGTAGAAGCTTTTTTTGGAGGTATTGGATCGAGCAATGATGTCGTTGATGCCAGCACCAGTATAGCCCTGCTCATAGAAAAGATCCCGGGCAGCTTCCAGCAATCGAGCCGCCGGGTTTCCGGCTGATCTGGAGCTCTGCATGGCATCCAGATTTTCCTTTCTTTGCTCCTTAGCCATTCCAACATACACTGATTTTTGATCCTGGAAATGCCAGAAAAAAAGTAGACAGGTCTGTCTCCTTAACAGTTTTTAGGGAGACCGATTTGTCTCCTCTTGCCATGCGAGGATAATCAATCGGTGCGGGTCAGAGGCTGGAGCAAAATTGCAGAAAGGATGCGGTCCGGTTCATGCCCATCAGAATCAGGAGAGTTATATGGAACTGGAATATCTGGAATCGATTATCCCCCGAGAGCATTTCAATATCAAAACCGATGGCACGGCGGTAGAGAATGCCCAGGCCATGATCAATCAATGCCATCCGGGGCATACGCATATGCAGCTTCAGACTCTGGGTGGCGAGGAAGCCGAAGCCCAGATGCCACTGGTGCAGGACACCCGGGCATTGCATGGTCTGATGCACGGCGGAGTCTATTTCACGGTGGGGGATACCATAACTGCATTGATGTGCGCGTATCATCTGGAAGGTCCGCGACAGAGAATGCTTACCGGTAGCGGGTCCATACGTTATCTTCGGCCGGTGGAATCGGGAGTGGTAAAGGCCAGGGCCAGACTTAAAAAAAAGCAAAAGAACCAGCTCTTCTTCATATGCGATTTCTTGAACGAACAGGGTAAGCGGGTAGCACAGGCGAAATACAACTACTTCTTAATCGAGCTTCCTTCGAATTAATCCTGCACCTCTCAGTGTCAGATTGAAGAGTTTATTCCCTCATCGGCCGGCGGCCTCCGCCAATAATCGCGAGCGCAGCCCAGACCATCTCCATTTTTCTGGTGATTGCAGACCCAATACTGACCGCCAGTGCGATGCTGAAGGCTCGGGAAGAGGCTCCTGGAATTCAGTGCTCCCGGAGCCGATGTCGATTTTGCTTGCATGACTGACCAGTGCAATGGCTTTAAGGGGCGATGATTGTTACGATTACTCTGAATCCATCCATCGATAAAAGCGTGGTGGTAGATGCTGTCATTCCAGATGCCAAGCTCAGGTGCAGTTCGGTGGTGGAAGAGGCCGGTGGTGGTGGAATCAATGTGGCCCGGGCTCTCCGACGACTGGGCGGTGACTGCCTGGCAATATGCACGGCCGGAGGATTCAACGGCCAGATGCTTCAGAATAGATTGCGAAGCCAGGATATTGCCTTTCGTGCCATCGCCGTTGAGGCGGAAACCAGGGAGAATCTGACAGTTTTCGACCGAGGGGCGAACAAGCAGTATCGTTTTGTTTTGCCCTATGGAAACAGTACATCCATTTCTCTGGAGCACATCAAGACGATTCTGGAAGGTCTGGATTCTGCTCCGGAATTCATTGTGGCCAGCGGTAGTTTACCCGCAAGCATGCCGTCCAATACCTATGCAAAGGTTGCAGAAATCGCCTCCCAGGCCGGGGCCAGATTCATCCTGGATACTTCCGGTGCGGCCATGCGAGAAGCCCTGGAACAGCCAATCTTCATGATCAAACCCAATCTGGCCGAACTGGGAGGACTGGTGGGGCGCAATGAGCTGGAAGGAGATCAGGTGGAGCGTGCCATTCGTGAAGTAGTGGAGCGATACGCCTGTCAATCGGTGGTGGTCTCTCTGGGACCGGCCGGAGCCTATCTATTTTCGGATTCGCAGTTAAAGCACATTCCCGCACCCATTGTTAAACCACGTAGCACAGTGGGCGCAGGAGATAGCATGGTAGCCGGCATTGTCTTTGGGCTTTCCGGTGGTAAAACCATGGAAGAGTCTTTGCGACTGGGAGTCGCCTGTGGTAGTGCAGCAACCCTTAGTCCGGGTAGCGAACTGTTCGAAAAGGAAGTGGCTCTGCGGCTTTATGAAGGTCTGAGTCGTTAGTGCTATTCGCTCTTTCCGTCCTACCGTCCCGGAATGCTGGCTCCCTTGAATCATGAAATGCAATACTGGCCCCACAGGACAAATCCCGGGATCGGGCCCGGGTCAAGTCGCACGGATCGCTGCTCTCTTATGAGCCCCGGTGGGCTTTTTCCAGAGCGGCCACATCGATCTTTTTCATTTGCAGAAGCGCTGCCATGGCCCGTTCCGCTGCTTCTGGGGTCGAAGGATCGAAGAATCGGCCCACGTTCTCTGGAACGATCTGCCAGGAAAATCCGAAGATATCTTTGGTCCATCCGCACTGACCCGCTTCCGGGTCTGCTGCCAGTGCTTTCCAGTAATGGTCGATCTCTGATTGATCCTTGCATTCCACTATGAAGGAGAAGGCCTCATCGAACTGAAACCTATGATCGTGGGCGCTTTCTCTCACGGAAATGGATTGGGAACGCAGATCAGATATGGCAACGAATATTGGAGCGACGGAATAATTTATCGAGATGAGAACGATACCGCGATCAAAATCGAAATTTTGAGATGAGGATCAGAGCCGGAACGCTATTTCGGAAAACCGGAACTGACGGGCACTGGTCTTAAAAGCCCGGGGATCCATACTGAAGGGTGTTTACAAATCTGGTCACCACTTGCTGAGCGATCTCGTCGTATTTGGTGCTATCGATTAGAATGTCTTCTCTATCCCAGATCATACTCATTGGAATGGCCCACATAAAGCGATAGGTCCAGTCCCAGGCTATGCCTGGCTCTTTTCGAATGATTGCGTAGTGCGAGGCGGTTTCCACATCAATAATCTTGATGGTGCAGGTATCTACCATGTTATCATGATATTCTCCGCCGGCATCCTGATACCGCAGAGGGATGGCCTCGCCGGTGATTATGAATTTTGCGCCCAGGATGCGGCCAATCTTGGCTCCGGTGGATGGATCAATGAGCCCGGTCTGATGTAGTTTCTGTTCCCGTAGCACCCTTTCCAGATAACTTCGTTCCAGGACATCGAATCGGTTGGTCTTCATCAAATGAAGTGCGATGGCATCTGAGAACTGCCCGCCCCATCGCTCTCCTGTGACCTCGATGGGCATAACCACCACGCGAATCTTTTCCTGATTCTGTTGCGGGGTTTCGTTGCCTTCCTCATCCGTTAGGAATCCGGACGGCTTCTGTTCTGGAAAGGTCCGATCTACCACTTCAGAGTTATGTTGAATGGCTACATCAATGGCGGAGCAATACCAGCCCGAGATACATATTAGAAGAAAGATAGGTGTTAATCGCACAATAGCTACCAGTCAGAATGTTTGGTGGACAGTATCCAGAAATCAACCGAATTTAGACCCAATGAGAAGCAAAGAGGTTCGCATTCTTACGGCCCTGGGGGCATTGCTGGCCGGTCTTTCCGTGGCCGCCGGAGCTTTCGGTGCCCATGCACTGCAGAACATACTTACCGAGCGTTATCAGGCGATCTACGAAACGGCCAGTCAGTACATGATGTATCATGCCCTGGGAATCTTGATGTGCGGTTTCTCTACCTATCTGGGTGGCCCGGATTTACGAAAACCAGGCTGGCTCTTTGTGGCCGGTATTTTCTTTTTTTCCGGCAGTCTGTTCTGTCTCGTGCTTACTGGGATTGGATTTCTGGGAGCCATCACACCCATCGGCGGTGTGCTTTTTCTTCTGGGCTGGAGTTGGGCAGCCTACTCCATCTTTGTCACCGGCAGGCCTGAAAAATCCTCTTGAAGCCGGTGGAAACTCCGGCGTTGGATCCGGGCGTACTGCAGATTGCAGCAAAGGGACGGGTCAGTACTACCTGGCTCAGAATAGCGAAGGACTGGTAGTCTCTCCAGCCGCATCGGTCTGGGATTGTTCTTTTTGGCCCACTGCCAGCAGTGCCTTGCGCGAAGGTCCGATTTCCTGGGTGGCCAGGATGGAATATTTAAGAGGTTCACCAAAACCGGTGAGTTCACCAAAGCTAATTACATCACCATACAGAAAAGCTCGGAGAGTGGGCAGAACGCTGGTTTGCCCTTCCTTTTCCATTCTGGCATCCAGATCATCCAGGCATCGGTAGAATGGTAGGATGTCGCGGTAGAACCAGTGCATGGGTGAATCCGATTCATCCCGCAGCACTGCTTTCAGATCCTTTCCGTTCAGCTCTTCGGCTGTTTGAGCGGGCAAGGCCGATCTTGAAGCCCGGGCCAGTAGCAGGTAACGATACAGTTCCTGAGCATTTCCCGGCTTTCTGGCCAGGTTATGGGCCCTGGCCATCCATGTGGACCAGGCTTTGATTTCTTTGGAGCTCAATCTGGAAATAAAGGCGAACAGATAGCCATCCCTCAGAAAGCGATTGTCCTTTTTCAGTGCTTCCAGGGCTTCTCCAGCAATGCTGCAGCACTGAGAATTGGGCCAAACGGTAAACGGATTGGCTGCCAGTTCAGTGCGTTCCTGATCGCTCATTTCCTCTGTGCAGAGCAATCCGCCAGCCTTGAGCAACTTATGAAAGGACTCTTCAGCCAGTCCTGGAGCATTCTGTAGATTGTTGTAGAGGGAAAGCAGGGTTGATTTAAGCCTGTCCGGCTTGTTTTCATGCCGCAGGATGACCTTCAGAGATTTCTGAAGCCGCACCAGTTCATTGGCGGAAAGCTGTCCCAGCGATTGCGATACGTAAAAATGCATAGGAATACCTGCCCACTCTTACTGTCGGCAGAAGCTCTCTGAGAAGAGAGAATTATCCGGAAGATGTTATGTCCCACGAAGTGTGTCAAGATGTTTAATCCCAGTATTCACGGAGTCCGGACCTTTATTTGAGTTTTTTTTCCATACCTGGGCTTTTGCGCTGGCCTTCATACAGCAGGAATCGCAGATTATATGATACCCAATGGGGGTATGTAAACGTGGGCGGTATGGAATCGGCTCTCCGCCGGAGGAAAGTATTGACAATGGCATTGGAATCGATCTCTAATGGCGGGCGCTTCCCGGTGCTTGGATTCCAGGATAGCCTTTCTTAGATCATTGTTGTAGCTTGTGGTCAAAATGAAGAAGCTTTCATTCGTTAGCGTCATCCTGTCTTTTTGTGGATTGCTGGCATTCTGGCTGGTAATGAGCGGGCATTACGACCCCATCCATATTGGTATGGGAGTTTTCAGTGTCCTGATGGTGATGTACCTGAATCATTCCCTCCGTCGTTACAGTTTCTACTCAGATGAAATGGATGATCTTATCAATCTGCGATATGGATATCTCATCTACTATGTTGCCTGGCTGGGCTGGCAGATTATAGCATCTGGATTTCATGTGGCTGGCGTTATTCTAAGGAAATCACTTCCCATCTCTACTTATATAGTGCGATTCAAAGCGGACCTGCCCAGCGCTCATGCACGAATGATTCTGGGGAACTCCATTACACTTACTCCGGGCACACTGACCATCGACATCCAGGGAAATGAATTTATTGTGCATGCTCTGACTACAAAATCGGTAAGCTCCGTTGTGGATGACAGTATGCCATCCAGAGTGGCCCGGCTCTTTTCCAAAGAGAAAAAGGCCATAGTCTACGATGTAAGATTCTATTCATCCCCGGAGGAACTTGCATGAATGAGTTTTTCCTTTATGCAGCTGTACTGCTAACCGTAATTATCGCAGTTCCTCTGATTCGAGTGGTTCGAGGTCCTACAGTGTATGATCGCCTGGTGGGAGCCAACGCCATTGCTACGAAAACCATTGTGCTAATCTGCCTCATTGGTTTTCTATACGGTCGCATAGATATGTTTATCGATATAACGCTGGCCTATGCTGTCCTGGGATTCGTCGGATCCTTGATTATTGCGAAATACTTCACTTCAGGGAGAGCCGATACCGATGATTGATGTTCAGTCTGTCATAAGTATTGTTTTTGTGGTAGCTGGCATATTTTTCATGCTGGTCGGTAGCGTAGGTATTGTCAGGCTTCCGGATTTCTTTTCCAGAACGCACGCTGTGAGTAAGTCCGATACGCTGGGAATGCTTCTGGCCATAATCGGCCTGATTATCTTTGAAGGTCTGACTCTCAGCAGTTTCAAGCTGGCCCTGGTAGTGATCTTTATCGCCCTGGCCAACCCCATCGGAACCCATGCACTGGGTAGGGCTGCCTTTCGCAAAGGAGTGAAGCCCATTCTAACAGGGAAGAAGAAGTCTCATGATGAAAGTGAATGAGTTATATAGAGACGATCCATTGAAGGATATCAACCAGGAAGCGAAAATGCCATGATCTGGGAACTGGAATTAATTCTTTACGTATTCATCATTTTGATGGCTGTGGTGGCGCTGGAGTCCCGAAATCTTCTGGTGGCAGTCGTTATGCTTACCGTATTCTCCTTTTCTATCGCACTTCTATTTATCACCATGGGAGCCGTTGATGTAGGATTTACAGAGGCTGTGGTGGGCGCCGGAGTCACCGGAATCCTTTTCATCGTTGCCATATATCAAACCACCAGCAGGAGCATCGATTGAAAGCTTTACAGTACACAGTCATCGCTGCCTTTTTTGGTCTGATGATCTACGGTGCTTCTGATCTGCCCTATCGCGGTCATACCGAGGAGCGAAGGGAACAAACACGGAAGTTAGATGCCGGCAAAGATCACGTGGATCCAGGGGAATACTACGTAGCCAATGCCTACAAAGATGCAAAAACACCCAACATGGTTACTGTGGTTCTGGGAGATTACAGAAGCCTGGATACACTGGGTGAGCAAATCGTTATCTATACAGCCGGACTGATCACCATCCTGTTATTGAGAAGAAGACGCAAATGAAAAACCAGATGGACAGCCCTATAATCCTCCTGGGAGCACGACTTCTCAGTCCTTACATAATGATGTTTGGCCTGTACGTGATCTTTCACGGTCATTATAGCCCCGGTGGAGGTTTTCAGGGGGGTGCTCTTCTGGCATCGTCTATACTTCTGGTTCGTATCGCGGGGGGAACCTCTGTGGGTCGATTGCAAATTAAGAAGGTTCTTACCACGCCTATGGCGGCGGTTGGAGTGATGATCTATTTTGCTACCGGTCTTACGGCTCTGGTGCTGGGCGGCCAATTCCTGGACTATGCCTATTTGCCCAATCCCGGCATCGAGCCAGTGATGCTGCGATACTGGGGA
Organism: Spirochaetaceae bacterium; assembly: GCA_002729885.1. Taxonomy (GTDB): domain Bacteria; phylum Spirochaetota; class Leptospiria; order Leptospirales; family Leptonemataceae; genus UBA3465. The sequence continues at coordinate 162,223 of PBUB01000021.1, read as the reverse complement.
ATGCTCATAATTGAACTGGGTATTGGTCTGGCCGTCATGGCCATTCTGATCATGATCTACGACAATCTCACTGCAGGAGAGGATCATGTTTGAATTCTTTGTCGGTCACTTCTCCTACTGGCTTACGATCCTGCTGCTCTGCATCGGATTATATGGAATACTGATCAAGCGAAGTCTGGTAAAGAAGCTCATCGGACTCACCATTCTGCAAAGTGCCATCGTCATTTTCTGGGTATCTCTAGCAAATAAGCCCGGAGCCACTGTGCCGGTACGGGATCCATCCATAGCGGTTTCAGAGACTGCGAACTATTTGAATCCGTTGCCCCATACCTTGATGCTTACGGCCATTGTGGTGGGAGTGGCCACCCTGGGCGTGGCCTTTTCGCTACTAATTGCTATATGGAATCGTTACAGAACCCTGGATGAAAAGGAGCTCATTGAGAAATTGAAATGATCGAAGCTCACTTACCAATTCTAATTGCGCTGGTTTTTCTCTCATTTGCTCTAATTATTCCTCTGGGCGCTTTGCTCAAAGAAGAGCTCAGTCATGGATTAGCGGTGCTGGGCGGTATTCTGGCCACAGCACTTTCCTGGGCAGGGCTTATCCATTTCGCAGGGGCCGAGGCTGTGCGATATCCAATGGCTGGCTGGATGCCTCCCATTGGAATCGAATTCGTCTACGATCAGCTCAGCGCCCTAATTCTGGTAGTGATCAATACTATGGCCACACTGGTGCTGATCCACTCTCGCAAGATCTACCCGTCCGAATTTCCTCACAAGCAGATGCCTTTCTATACGGTCTGCATGCTTCTTATGCTGGGATTTAACGGCATGGTGCTTACGGGAGATTTGTTTACTCTTTTTGTATTTCTAGAAATCGCTTCCCTGTCTGGATATGCGCTCATTGCTATTGGCGGTCGTGCAGCTCCATTTGCTGCGTTTCGTTACCTGATCATTGGCACAGTCGGAGGCTCTTTCTATCTCCTGGGACTGGGCTTTCTGTATAATGTTTCCGGCACCCTGAACATGATGGATATGGCCGGGTTGCTCACCGGGATAGCCCACCAGCCATCGGTGGTCACCGGACTGCTTCTCATGATTGTGGGCATCGGCTTGAAGGCTGCCATCTTTCCCATGCATGGATGGCTGCCAGATTCCTACACTTTCGCTTCGTCCACGTCCACGGCTTTGATTGCACCCATAGGTACCAAAGTCGCGGTGTACATCCTGATTCGCATTTTGCTCTATGTCTTTGGTCTGGATAACATCGACGCTGTCGTTCCAGTAACTACGATACTTTCCATTCTTGCCGCTGCAGGAATTCTATATGGCTCTATCATGGCCATCGGCCAGTTCGAAATTAAAAGGATGCTGGCTTACAGCTCGGTATCGCAGATCGGTTATATCATTCTGGGTATTACCCTGGCCAGTCCCATGGCTTTTATCGGAGCCATTCTCCATATCATAAATCATGCAGTGATGAAAGGGGCCCTATTTCTTGTGGCTGGCAATCTACGAATCAAGGAAGGACATACCGATCTCAGACGTCTGGATCATACCTATGCGAAGAAGTATCCCTGGAGCATGGCTGCTTTTACAATGGGAGCGATATCCATGATTGGTTTGCCGCCTCTGGCTGGTTTTTTCAGCAAATGGTATCTGGTGCTGGGAACCATTGAAACCAGTAATTGGTTGTTCTTGATCGTCTTGCTTATTAGTTCTCTTCTAAACGCGGTGTACTTCTTTCGTATTCTGGAGAAAGTTTATCTCAAGAATCCCCGGGAAACGGAAGGCCAGCAGGGGCTGGCCGATGAAAAGGTCTCCATGCGAGAGTACAGTCCTGCTTTAATAGCTCCCATGATGATTCTTGCTCTTTCCCTTCTTGCCCTGGGTCTGGGTAATGTTGTTATAGTAGAATATATTTCTGGCTTTGTTCCGACTACAATCCTGGAGGCAGCCCGATGATGGAATCCTATCTGCCTCTACTTGCCGTAGGCATCGGCGCTCTGGCCATTCCCCTCATTCTCATCAGTGGGCAAAAACCAAATGTGCGAGAATTCTGGACGATCCTCGCTGCCTTTATCAAATTCGGATTGGTACTCTGGATTCTCCAGCTGAGCCAGAATGGCACGGTTTTGCAGACCACTCTGTTCGAAATCGCCGCCGGAATCTCCATCGTTCTTCGCGCAGACACCTTTGGACTCTACTTTGCCATTATCGCATCCGGCCTGTGGATCTTTACTTCCTTCTATTCAATAGGATATGTACGGGGGGCAGGCGAAAAGCATCAAACCAGGTACTTTGCCAGCTTCGCTCTCTGTCTTACAGCCACTCTGGGTATTGCCTTTGCCGGGAATCTGTTCACCTTTCTGCTATTCTATGAGTTACTGACTCTGGCAACCTATCCACTGGTAGTGCATAAAGAGACATCCAAAGCCATTGCTGCGGGACGAAAGTATCTTTCTTATACACTGGTGGCTGGATTGCTTCTGGTAGTAGCCACTGGACTGATCTACTATCAAACCGGCTCTCTGGAGTTCAAGGCCGGGGGATTGCTGAACGGGACCGGTCTCACAGTGGCCATGGCAGTAATCATTTTCATTTTACTTCTTGGAGCCGTGGGTGTCAAAGCTGGCCTCATGCCTTTGCATTCCTGGCTTCCGGCCGCCATGGCTGCCCCTACTCCGGTAAGTTCTCTTCTGCATGCTGTAGCAGTGGTGAAATCAGGAGTATTCGGAATCATTCGAGTGGTAGGATTTATCTTTGGCCCCCAGGTCATGGAACAGTTCGCGCTGAATCAGATCCTGATGGTTATGGCCGGAACTACCGTCATCGTAGCGTCCCTTCTGGCGTTTCAGCAGGATAACCTGAAGCGCAGGCTGGCGTATTCTACTGTGGGACATCTTTCCTATATTGTGCTGGGAGCATCGCTTCTTACACAGCTGGGAATGCAGGGAGCGATCATGCATATTGCGGCCCATGCAACCATGAAAATCACTCTGTTCTTTAGCGCCGGCGCAATCTATGTGAACTTGCATCGCGATAACATAAGTCAGCTGGACGGAATAGCGAAGGTAATGCCCTGGACCATGGGTGCATTTACTGTGGGCGCTCTGGGGCTTGCAGGGGTGCCGCCCATCAACGGTTTTTTGAGTAAGTGGTATCTGGCCCTGGGTTCGCTGCAGGGCGATCATTTCATTCCTCTGATTATTCTAGTAATTAGCGGACTGTTGAATCTAGGTTATTTCTATCCTATTGTGCGAAGAGCTTATTTTGGAGATCCGGATGGTCTGGATGGCTATGGAGAAGCTTCGCCTCTGATGGTGGTTCCGATCGTTAGTGCTGCTGGACTTTCTCTTCTCTTTGGACTTTTTCCCGATCTATTCTTTGGATTCTTTTCCATGGCACAGAGCGTGGCCAGTGATCTAATTGGAGGCGTTCCATGAAGTGGATTTTCCTTCTTCTGGGGGCTGCGATCCTGCTGGCAAGTATCGTAGTCGAGTTTACGATGCTGGGGGAGCATGGTTCCCACTGGTGGAATCACATTCCTGTATTCTACGGTTTATGGGGCGGACTCTCTGCGTTTGTGCTAATTGCACTGGCTGCATTGCTGGGTAAAATGCTCAAAAAGGATGTGGACTATTACGATGATTGAGTTCCTGCAAATTCCAGCCGTAATCCTTTTGTCAGGGGCACTGATCGTTGCTGTGCTTCCGAGCCGAATTCGTAGCTTTGCATTTCTAATTTTTCCGGCCGCGGCTCTGGCGTCCCTGTGGAGCTTTCCGGACGAACACGTCATTCGTCTGAGCTTTGCAACCTATGAACTGGTTCCTTTAAAAATCGATGCATTGAGCCGAGTATTTGGAACCATCTTCAGTCTGGTAGGCGTCGTAGGCGGAATCTACGCACTTCACATTCAAGATCGCACGCAGCAGATCAATGCCCTGCTTTACTCGGCAGGGGCCCTGGGTGTTACGCTGGCCGGGGACTTTTTCACACTTTTCGTGTTCTGGGAAATGATGGCTGTGAGCTCGGCCTATCTAATCTGGGCCAGGCGAACCGAAGATTCAGATCGCGCCGGAATGCGATATCTGATGATGCACTTTCTCGGAGGTGGACTGCTATTTTCGGGTATTTTGCTGCAACTGGGTTCCACCGGAAGTATTCTCATACAATCCTTTGAATATGAATTCAGTATCACTTCGGTGCTGATTCTGCTTGGCGTTTCGCTGAATGCTGCAGTACCTCCTCTGCATGCCTGGTTGTCCGATGCCTATCCGCGAGCCACCATCACTGGCGCGGTCTTCATGAGCGCCCTCACCACAAAATCGGCCATGTATGTACTGATTCGGCTTTATCCTGGCTGGGAAGTTCTGGTCTGGGTGGGTATCGTAATGGCTCTTTACGGAGCAGTTTACGCTCTTATGGCGGATGACATTCGCGAAATCCTGGCATTCAGTATCATCAGTCAGCTGGGATATATGGTAACCGCTGTGGGAATTGGCACGGAGATGGCCATCAACGGTGCAGCCACCCATGCATTCAGTCACATTCTCTACAAATCTCTGCTCTTTATGGCAGCCGGAGCGGTAATCTATGCCACAGGCAGGAGCCGCTTATCGGAGCTGGGTGGTCTTGCTTCTCGCATGAAATGGGTGCTTGTTCTGTATATGGTGGGCGGTGCCTCGATTTCCGGATTGCCGCTGTTTAACGGATTTATCAGTAAGTCCATGATCATAAGCGCTGCCGGCGAAGCGCACTATGAATGGGCCATGCTCCTTCTGATGGTTGCATCCATCGGATCGTTTCTGCACACTGGTCTTAAGCTTCCTTACTTCACCTGGATCGCGCCTGCACGAGGCCAGGAGATTCTGGATAGCACAGGAAAGCCCAGACCTCCAGTAGAGGTCCGTCCGCTGCCGTCCAATATGATGGTAGCCATGTTCATTGGAGCGGCGCTCTGCATTTTCTTTGGAGTCTATCCTTTCGCGCTCTACGAGCAGCTACCGTATGCATCTGATTACAATCCGTTTACTCTCTATCACTTTGTAGAAACTGCACAGCTACTGGTGATTGCCCTGGGGATATTCTGGGCGCTAAAGAGCTGGCTTGCGGAAAAGCAATCCATTACACTGGATGTGGACTGGTTCTATCGCAAACCACTGTTATGGCTGGCCAATCATTTTCTGTTTGTGATCGGTGGTATCTATGGCTGGTTCGCAGATGCTGTTGCCGACCTGGCAGCAGCATTGTCCCGTGGATTTGTAAACCCTATGAAATGGCTTAATCCGTTTGGTTCCTCAGAGAATGAATCGGCAAATTACAGCCCGGCCATGGGAACGGCCATGGGTTTTATTCTATTTGTATTTGTGATTCTGGGGCTCTTCATGCTTCTGCAATGAAGTCCGGGGGAACTCAGGTCGTCTGACAATCTATTGAATTCACTTTCGCGTTCTGTTCTGTAAAGAAATGACCATAGTGTTTCGTCGAATGGAGCTCTGTATCGCGGCGGTGCGCCATTGGTGTCCTGCCCTGAAGGGAATCCGGGAACCAGGAGAGATACGCCAGGCATTTACCGGAAGATTTGAGTCCTGACCCGTGGTGACGCATTCAGGGCACCCTTAATCTAAAAGGGAGCCTGTGTTTCCATTCCCCGGCGAGTTTAATCCACTATGGCAATGTACCTATATCCATGCGATAGAACGTACCGGGTACCTTTCGCTTATCCAGAAGAGCATAGGCTTGATTCCGAGCATCTTCGATGGAAGGACCGGATGCTACAACGCCGGCGATGCGGCCGCCAGTACTCTTAATGGAACCAGCTTCCAGCTGAGTGCCTGCATGAAACAGAAGAGTATCAGGGCTTTCGGGCATGGTACCCAGAAGATCGGTCATATCGATTCCCTTCTCATAGCTTCCTGGATAGCCGTCCGCTGCGATTACAACGATGATGTTGGCCAGTTCTCGAAATCTAAGAAAATCAGTCTTTAGATCTCCTTTCGCGCATTGCATCATGAGCTCCGCCAGATCTTCGTCCAGCATGGGCAGCAATGCCTGGGTTTCTGGATCTCCAAAGCGGCAGTTAAATTCTACAACATTTACGTCGTCGTCATCGATCATTAGTCCTGCATATAGCAAGCCTTTGTACGGAGACCCTTCGCTGGCGAATCCCTGGATTGCCTTATCCAGGACATCGGATTGAATCTTCTTTAGCAGTCTGGCATCGATGTATTCTACCGGAGTCACAGCTCCCATACCGCCTGTGTTTGGACCCCGGTCGCCATCATGAGCCCGCTTATGATCTCTGGCTGGCTGAAATGGAATCGCCTTCTTTCCGTCGCAAAGCGCGAACACAGATGCTTCCCGGCCTTTCAGGAATTGCTCGATCACAACGGTGGAGCCTGATTCACCGAAGACCTTTCTTTCCAGGCAATCCTGCACTGCATGCCTGGCTTCCTTGATGCTTTCTGTGACGGTAACTCCTTTACCCGCAGCCAGGCCATCGGCCTTTACTACATAGGGAGCCGGCATTTGATCCAGAGCATCGTAGGCTTCCTCCACAGAACTGCAGCTAAAGGACCTGGCCGTGGGTATGCCATTCTTCTCCATGAAGTATTTGGCCCATTCCTTGGAACCTTCAATCCGGGCCGCCTCTCTGGTGGGCCCAAATACAGGGATGGACTCGGATATAGCATCAGTTAGACCATCCACCAGAGGTTGCTCCGGACCCACTACTACCAATTCGTACTGATTTTTCACCAGATAATCCTTGAAAGACTGGAAATCCCCTTCCTTGAAAACATCCTTCTTCCTGTCTTCTTCGGGAATTCCCGCATTTCCGGGAAATACATCTACTTCTGCATATGTGCTTTGCTTGAGTTTCCAGTAAATGGCATGCTCACGTCCGCCGGATCCAATGAGTGCAATCTTCATAGTTTGCAGATATGGGCCCTGCACAATTCCGGTCAACGGAAAGCAGAAGGAATCCAGCGGTCTGCTAGCCGATCATCGTTCTGACTTTTTTCTGGGCCTTGCCAGGCCCAGACTCGAGCGAATTGTTGGCCAGTATCTCTGTTCGCATCCAGCTGCATCGATTTGCGTCCTGCTACCCCTGGACAAAAATGGATTGCTCCCCGGGCTCCAGGAATTGCTATCTGCCGAGCCCTGGTAGAGTCATTCGCCGGATCAGGGCCCAACGATCCGGGGAGGCCAGATATTTCCGAATTCGTCAAAATACCTTCTTCTGCCGAGCCAGGTCTGATTCTAATGGAAGCACCTGGCAAAGTGGTGCATGTGAATGCCAGAGCTGCACAAATCCTGGGTCGCAGTCTGGCGGAGCTAACCGGTCCAATCCCCCGGGGAACTTCCCTGGGAGTAATCGATACTCGAGGAAATGCCATTGAATGGACCCGGTTGCCCGGAATGCGAGCCATGGAGTCCGGGCAAACTGTGGAAAACGAACTTCTGGGACTTTCGCAACCGGATGGTAGCGTGATCTGGTTTTCTGCCACCGCAGAACCGCTAATCCGACCTTCCGAGATAGGACCATCCGGCGCATTGATTACACTCCGGCCTGTGAATCGCATGCAACCCGGGGACGATCCTCTAAGCAAATACCGTGAATGGCTTCGCTGGGCCACCAGGATCCGCCAGGTATTCGAATTTGAAAGGGACTTCGAAAAGAACCTCAGAAGCTGCATGGAGTTGATGGCCCATGCCTCGGAAGCTTCATCGGTAGTGTATCTGGGTTTTCGGGGCGGCCTCCGATCCGGCGTTCTTCAACTCCGACAGGCCTGGACCCGGGAAATGGGATTTTCTTCAAAGACCCGGGCCGTTGCGCGGTTCAACCTTCAGGCCGAGCCTGTGCGCGACTGGCTGGCTGTACTCCGGTCCGCAGAAGTTCTGGAGATTGGAGGGGAAGAAATTCCACCCATGATTCGACAGTATATGCGTATGGAATCAGGAGACCGATTGGTTCTGGGATTTCTTCTGGCGGCCAGTCCATCCATCGGGAACTCTCAGGGCTTGCTTGCGCTCATTCGAAAGGCCGATCGAGGGAGCTTCAATCCATTCGAAATGGATATGTTTAGACTGATATTATCCTCCATCGCCAATGAACTCAGCCGTCAGCGAGCCGAGCAGGCCATGGAAAAGCAAATGTCTCGCTTTCGCAGATTGTTTCGAGTGACTCCGTTGGTCATCGCTGTTATGGAGCTGAAAGGAACAACCCTGAGTATTGTAGAGGTTAGTGATTCCACTTCCTCTGCTTCAGATGAAGAAATGGTGGGACGCACGGATGAGGATCTGGGCTATCCTGCCGACATAAGGGAAATGCGGCGCTCTGCAGCCAGAAGAGCCATGAAAGAAGGCCGCCCTGTTCGTGTGGAATACTCTCGCCCGGGTTTTGAAAGTCCGGTCTGGGAAGAAGCCACATTCAGCTATCTGGATTCCCACAATCGATGTCATTTCTTTAGCGTCGCAGTGCGAGACATTACCCGAGATAAACTGGAGCAGCGTCAGAAAGCTCAAAAGCAGAAACTGGAAGCCATGGGACGCTTCACTGGATCCATCGCACATGATCTGAATAATCTATTGCAACCGCCTCTAACTTACGTTTCTGAAACCAGAGAAATGCTGAAAGCCATTCCAGATGCATCCGCTGCTCTGGAAAAGCTGGATATTGCTATGCGAGGCCTGGGACGATCCAGAGAGCTGGTTCGCCGATTGCTAACGTTTACGCGTCAGGGAACATCCTATTCCGGCTCAATCGACATTCGAGCTGTCCTGAAATCCGTGGTGGAATCCTACCGGGCTACCATTCCTGGAAACATTTCACTGGATCTGACCATGGATAGTCCGGATGGATTTGTAGGACTTACCGAAAGCAGTCTTGAACAAATTGTAGTTAATCTGGTTCGAAACTCTATAAGGGCTCTCAGTCCTTCCGGTGGCACCATTCGAATCTCTTTACAGGAAATGGATGAAGAGCCCAGAGCCTTTCTTTTGTTGGTGGAGGATGATGGACCGGGAATACCTGCAGAGATTGTGGAAAGAGTATTCGAGCCATTCTACTCTGGCTCTCCGCGTTCCGGTAGCACCGGTCTCGGGCTTTCCATCGTAGAAAACCTGGTTCAGGAAGCCGGCGGAACCGTGGAAGTAGAGCCCCGGCTGGATCGCGGAACCTGCATGCGGATCTTACTTCCGGAAGTGAAGCCGCCGGAGCTTCCCAGAAGAAGACTGACCCTGGACTATCCGGCCCGGGAATCCCTGAGGTTCTGCTTAATCGATGATGATCCTATGGTGGCACGCGCTCTGCAATCAGGTCTGGAAAGTATGCGCCAGACTGTGTGTCATTTCTCGGATCCGGATGAGGCACTGTTCAGTCTGTCCAACGGCAGCGGGGTCGATGTAGTAGTGCTGGATCAGATTCTGGGAGAGAAACGGGGAGCGGATTTTGCTCCCAGGATACGGGATGCTATCGATGGAAATATTATTATGGTAAGCGGAAATCCTGAAATGACTGCCGAGGAAGCCTACGAAATTGGTATCGATGCCATTCTAACCAAGCCGGTGTTTCCTGATGAATTGATGGCTGCGGCTATAGCTTTGCGATCCGGACAATGATCTAGACTGACTTTCTTTCTTCCGTGGCTCCCAACAAGGCCTTGATAATCCCTTCTTCGCTTCCTGCATGCCCGGCATCCGGAACAATCACCAGACTTGACTCCGGCCAGGCCTTATGCAAATCGTAGGCATTCTTCACCGGACAGACCATATCGTATCTTCCATGAATCAAGATCGAGGGAATGTGCCGGAACTTTTCAACATTTTCCAGAATGTAATTGTCCGAATCGAAAAAGCAGTTATGAAAAAAGAAATGATTTTCAATGCGCGCCAGAGCCAGGGCAATCTCTCCGAACTCTTCCATGGTTTCCGGATCCGGTACCAAATTTAATGCGCTTCCTTCCCATAGACTCCATGCTCTGGCTGCGTTGAGTTGTACTTCAGGATCGGTATCATTCAATCGGCGATGAAATGCATGAATCATATTGGATCGCTCATGCTCCGGAATGGCTCTGCAGTATTCCTCAAAGGCCTCGGGAAAGATGCGATCCGCTCCCTGTTGATAAAACCATTGAATTTCCTCGTCTCTACAAAGGAAGATGCCTCGCAATATCATATCGGTAATGGATTCAGGATGCTTCGTTGCGTAAGCCAGAGAGAGGGTCGATCCCCAGGAACCTCCAAAAAGCATCCACTCTTCAATACCCAGGTGTTTGCGAATGGTTTCCATATCTTCTACGAGATCCCAGGTAGTGTTCTGCTCCAGAGATGCATAGGGAGTGCTACGTCCGGCTCCTCTTTGATCAAAAAGAACAACTCTATATGCATCTGGATCAAAGTAGCGTCGGTGCTTTTCTGTGATTCCACCACCCGGTCCACCATGTACAAATAGAACCGGTTTGCCTGCTGGATTGCCCACCTCTTCTACATAGATTTCATGCAAAGAATCTACTTTGAGTCGAAAGCTGTTGTAAGGTTGAATCTCTGGAAAAAGTAAAGAAGAAGTATCCTGAGCCATAGGCCCAGAGTGAGTGCTGGCAGTGATCTGCAAAGTAATTTCGCCGGCTGTGAATCTGTGCCCCAATACTCCTGGAAAAACTCTGGTCTCCCTGTCTGGCACTCACATAAGCTGTCCCATGGGCTTTCAGTCTTATCTGGATCGCTGGTTTTCTTTGAACGAGAAAGGAAGCAATGTGCGCACGGAACTACTATCCGGTCTTACCACATTTCTTACCATGTGCTACATTCTGGCCGTGAATCCACTAATCCTTTCTGCCGCTGGCATGGAAAAGGAAGCAGTGTTTTTTGCCACGGCCCTTTCCGCAGGTTTAACTTCCATTCTTATGGGGATGTCCGTTAACATTCCTGTGGCTCTGGCGCCGGGCATGGGACTGAATGCTTACTTTGTCTCTGTAGTTCTGGGAAGCGACGGAGCCATAAACTATCAGATGGCCCTGGGCGCTGTCTTTATATCAGGCCTCATATTTCTGATCCTGACCTTGACCCATATACGGCCGATGCTGGTGGACGCTTTTCCAGAATCTCTGAAGGTAGGCATCGGGGCCGGAATCGGCCTGTTTTTGATATTTATTGGATTCAAATCCTCCGGTATTCTTTCGGTGGTGGCCCAGCAGGCGGCAGAACCCAACGTTACGCTCACTCAATGGGTGGTGGAAGCCGGTGCTTTGAGTTCCATCTCTGTAATTCTGGGCCTTGCTGGATTGATACTTCTGGGAATTGGTGCAGTACTTCGCTGGAACTTTTCGATTCTGCTGACCATTGCTATTCTAACTGTGGTTTCGCTAATTGCCGGAGAAACCAGCATACCAGAGGCATCCCGGGTATGGAAGCCGCGGCTGAGCACGGCTCATGTTGGTGCTCTGGATATCCCGGGGGTCCTGGAACTGGGAATCCTCTCTGTTATTTTCACATTCACTTTTGTAGAGCTGTTTGATTCTTTTGGAACTCTGGTGGCTACCTTGCGAAAAGCCGGTGTTCGCAAGGAAGAAGAAAAAAAGCTGGTAGGCCGTGCGATGATCGTGGATGCCACCGGCATCAGCCTGGGGGCTTTACTGGGAACCAGTACCGTCACTGCCTACATTGAAAGTGCTTCCGGCATTGCATCCGGCGGCAGAACCGGATTGAGCGCCATCGTCACGGGACTGCTATTCCTGTTATCTCTTCTGGCATCCGGTCTCATACTCCTGGTGCCTGCCAGTGCCACAGCACCGGTGTTGATTTTCGTAGGTATGCTAATGTTTTCTGCTGTGGCCAGGATTGACTTTTCCAGACCTCAGCACTGGGTTCCGGCCATGCTGACCATTCTGGTGATGCCATTCACCTATAACATTGCTAACGGAATTTCAGCCGGTGTAGTTTCCTATGTGCTTCTTTCGTTCGCCTCCGGTGAATACAAAAAAATGCACTGGCTACTATGGGTGGTATTCGCTTTTATTATTCTTCGCTTTGCCATAGGAGGATTTCATTGAAATCATCTGTTCTTTTACTATTTCTCCCGCTAGCCATTCTTGTAACCGGCCTGGCATCCGCCTGCCAGACTGTGCCACCGGATCGATTTTTAACCGACAACAGCCAGCTATACATTGGAAAGATGGAAATGGTGCGCATTCCAGAAAGCCCCGAGATCGAATTCATTGCTTCCGGAGTGGGCTGGAACGGATTCCAGGCCCATCGGTTTACGTTGCAGATTGAAATCTTTCAGGGCACCACGCGCATGGCCCGGGAAATCGAGTTACCTCCGGTGGAGCAACCCCATTCCATGAAAGCGAAGGCCATGTTTTTGATTCCGGTACGTGACGTCACCTGGGGAAGGCGGGGGACTCCGGAAGAGAGAATGAATCTGCACAGGGATTTTGAGTTCTGTTTCAGACTTCTGGAGGGAACTACAGAGGCGCATCTGGCGGAGCAATGCTACAGGGTTTCTGGAGAGAACATGACTGAAGTGTCCGGTACCAGAGTTACTCTGCAGGCTTTTTCTGATGCGAAAATCGATAATAAGAACGATTCTGATAATAAGAGGGATACGCAGGACAGGCTACCGGAAGGCATTCCGGGATCTTACCTCGCCACTCAAAAACTTCCTGGCCTGGGACTGGGAGTTCTGGCTTTGAAGGCCGAGGAAGCTGTCTGGACTCCTGCAGATTCAGGAGAATCGGTGCGAGGCACATGGGAAGTTCAGGGGGAACTCATTCTGGTGCGATGGGAAAATCAGAAGGGATTGATTCTTCTAAAGGCGACGGAAGAAGGCATGCAGGAATTGAACTCCGGCATTCAGCTGAGATCTGTAAATTGATGGTATGAGCCGGATATTCCGGGGCCCGTTGCGACCGATTCGCAGAATACGCTGATTTGCACGTTCCTGTCTTGTGAAATCTGAATTTTGCTGGAATATCCATGATGCTGTGTATCATCGGTGAAGGTTTCAGGAGGATTCCCATGAACAAAAAGAAATCCAGAATCAGAATTTCAGGATTTAAACTAACTCAGATTCTACTTTGCTTGTTTATCGCTGCCGGGTTTGCCAGCTGCAAACATGAAAATGCGCACTGGGCGTATGGAGGGGATTCTGGTCCGGAACAATGGGGAGATTTATCTACAGATTTTCAGGCCTGTAAGCTGGGAAAAAATCAAAGTCCCATCGATATTTCTAACGCGAAGACCACCGATCTAACTGCTCTAACTCTCAATTACCAGGATACACCTTACGTAGTTGAGAATAACGGTCATTCAATTCAGATTAACCTGGAAAATGCGGGGAATCTGACAATCGGTGAAGACACCTATAAGCTGCTCCAATTTCATTTTCACAATCCCAGCGAAGAAGCTGTGGACGGGCAGAGATTCCCTCTGGTGGCGCACTTCGTTCATAAATCGGATGCAGGGGATCTTGCAGTAATCGCTCTATTCTTTACTACTGGCAAAGAAAACGCCCTTCTGAAACCTGTGTTTTCAAATCTGCCAGCTGAAGAAAAGGAATCTCTAAAAGGGGACAGTGCGATCAATCCAGCGTCTATTCTGGGTAATGAACTGGCCTACTATGCTTATAATGGTTCCCTGACCACTCCGCCCTGTAGCGAAGGAGTGCGATGGATCGTCCTGAAAAAACCAACTGAGCTAAGCATTGAGCAGTTATCTGCTTTCAAGGAGCTTTACTCTGGAAACGCCAGACCACTGCAGCCGCTGAATGCCAGACAGGTTCTACAGTCGCGCTAGGCGGTCCTGGTAAAAGGCCATTTACTCTATGCATTAACAGCCGGGCCCAGGGATGCCCAGACCTTTTCTGGGAGGGCATAGGGGCTTCTATTCTTCGGAATGGGGCCCCATTCCCTGGATCAGAATGTCCTGCATGGATTCCCAGAGAATCCTGGCCTGCTGGCTGGGCGAATCTCCCTTCTGATCTTTGCCCTTCAGAGATACCATCCAGTCCAGTTTTTGATCTACCAGAAGATGGGCCATACCATGCACATAGGACCAGTTGGCAGCGGCCAATCGATAGGGATCCCCGGCTTCGAAAATCTTAGCCTTCTGGCATTCCACCACAAGCTCCAACAGTAGATAGAACGATCCCTCTCCGGTTTCCTTTAGCTCCGGATACTCTTCCGGATTCAATTCGGTCTGACCGAACATTATGCGAAAGTGAGTGGGATTCTCGGCTGCGAACTCCACATAGGCAAAGCCATATGCTTTGAGGCGGTCGCCAGCATCGGTGAATCGGGAAATGTATTTCTGGCCCCTGGCCGTAAGTTCTGCAAATCCCATTCGCGAGATTTCCGCAATCAGAGCTTCTTTGCTGGGAAAATGTCTGTAGGGTGCGCTATGGCTCACACCAGCCCTTGCCGCCGTCTTTCTGAGAGTTAATCCGTGAAATCCTTCTTCACGCAGAATATCCACCGCCGATTCAATCAAGGCATTTCTTAAATCTCCGTGATGATACGGTCTGGATTCCTTTTCTTCTTTTTGCTTCATGATTCTCCAGGGCCTACCTCCAGATTGACAAAATGGGGCTGAGAATCAAGGTTTTTATGTTGACATCGTAAACACCTGAGCTTTAGATGTGGTCACTGTCTACATGGAGGTCTCTATGAATGCTGATTTGATTTTTTCCGCAGCCAATTATCTGGCCATGCTTGGCTGGCTTATTCTGGTGCTGCATTATATTGCCCGGGAGACTCTGTCATTTTTGAAGAAGCCCGTGGAGCAAGCCTGGATTCCGGTGCTTCTATCTATCCTGTATACCATTGTGATGGGCCTTACTCTGGCAGGAATATTGCCAGGCTCGGAAGGAAGCTTTTCTTCCATTGTCGGAGTTCGATCGCTCTTCGAATCCGACTACGCTCTTCTGGCCGGATGGGTGCATTATCTGGCATTTGATCTGTTCGTAGGCACTCAAATTATGAAAGCTGCCAGAGCTCATGGTGTGTCGGTTCTGATTCTGCTGCCAATCTGGTTTTTCACTTTTATGTTCGGTCCAGTGGGCTATCTGCTCTGGCGAATTCTGCGCCCTCTGGTCCTTAAGGCCGACAATGAGGTGGCAGCATGATTGCGGCAGAAAGCAGAGCAATGGCGGGATCGCCTGTGGCTGAAATTCTGAGATCCAATTCCTGGGCTATCTGGACCGGTATTCTACATGCGGTCTTATTTGTTAGTTTGCTGGTTCTTTCCCTGATAGATCATCGTACAGTGGATGGGGTGGATAACTGGTACAAACCCATGAAGTTCGCACTGTCCATTTCCATCTTTGCTTTTACTCTTCCTTTTTTAACCAGACCGCTTATGTCTTTGAAAGGAGTTCCCGGCTGGCGATCTCCCCTGGTCCTTTCGCGCATTATCTGCCTTATGCTATGGGGAGAGATGATACTGATCACTTTTCAGGCTGCCAGAGGAGTAAGGTCTCACTTCAATATCGAATCGGCCCTGGGCGGAGCCATTTATTCCGCCATGGGATTGATGATTTTGATTTCTACCATTGCAACCGCGCTACTGGTCCTGCCCTATTTTCGCAGAGCCGCGGAACTGGATCCTGGGCCGTCCATAATCCAGGGGATTCGCTTTGGCTCTGCACTCTTTCTTATGGGCAGTCTGGCCGGAGGAATCATGTCTTCCATGCTGACCCATAGCGTAGGTGATCCGGGGATGCATCGGATTCCTTTTCTGGGATGGAGCACCACCGCAGGAGATATTCGAGCAGTGCATTTCTTTGGTCTACACGCCATTCAAATTCTACCATTGATTGGTTGGCTGGGCCAGGACCGTAGCTGGTCCCCTGGTTGGATTTCTGGGTTCAACTGGTTCTATTCTGCAGTATTTCTGGGGATTACAGTCCTTACTGGAGCCGGTCTGTCAGTAGTGTACTGGATGTGAAAGAACCAGATCCGACGGCCACCCTCAAGGCGGCAGAAAAAATTTGCCCCTTCTGTCACTTTATTGGGACTATGGAGTATGCAGGAAAATCCTGAACTGGTTGAAAAACTCAAATTCCTCAGGCCCAGAATGTATCTCTGGGCCTGGCGCATTCTTAAGGACGATTATCTGGCTGAAGATGCAGTTCAGGAGGCATTGCTGGAATTCAGTGACTACTTTGATAAGATCCGGCAATCCGGCGCCGAACCGTCTATCGCTCGTCGAATGGTGATCAAGGCAGCGGACCGAATCATTCGAAAAGATCGGGAGGTGGCTGGTATTCCCGACATCGAGCAAAAACCCGGCTCACCAGAGCTGGGATGGACTTTACGAGAAATTGTTCAGTCCCTGAGCGAAGAGGAGCAGGAGCTTTTTCGAATGCGATTTGAGCAGAAGCAGACACTGGAATCCATCTCCGAAAGTCTGGGAATATCCTGGATGCAGGGCAGATACAAAGTTCGTCAGTTGCAAGCCCGGCTACGGACATCCATGGAGCGGGCAGGGTTTGGTCCTGCTGATCTGGAGATGTGCGCATGAAAGATCAACCCAGTGGTTTGACGCAGCCAGGTCTGGCCCGAAAAACTTCTGCGAAAGGGACCCAGGAAAAGGAGATTCCGGAATACAGCTCTGCATCCCGTACGGTTGCAACCTGGGCACTGGATTCTCGCAGACTTTATCTCTGGGGACCCGTGGACGACAACAGCGCCCGCCAGATTGTAGAAGGACTTCATTATCTTTCCGAACAGTCCAACGAGGAAATCCTGTTCTTCATCCATAGCCCCGGCGGAGCCACTCATTCCGGTATGGCTATTCTGGATTCCATGCGTATTGTGGAATGTGATGTGCGGACCGTCTGTCTCGGGCTGGCCGCAAGTTTTGGTGCCTTACTTCTCATGGCCGGCACCAGAGGAAAAAGGCATTGTCTGCCCAACAGCAAGATCATGATTCACCAGCCTCATGTTACCGGGCAGTATCAATCCGTGGCCACGGATCTAAGGATATTTGCAGATTCGGTGATTCGAGAAAGAGATGAAATCGACGCCATGATTGCGGAGTTTACAGGACAGCATCTGGATTCGGTGCAGAAGGATACAGATAGAGATCGATGGATTTATGCTCAGGAAGCTGTAGACTACGGTATTGTGGATTCTGTGATTCGCAGCCCTGGATTCAGCGGGAATTAAATAGTTCAGCTATTGGGCCGCCGGATCCACGGTGATGTAGAATACCAGGAATTCCCCGGTTTCCACAATATCATCCAGATCCGCATCCCGGAAGAAGAGCATCGCAAATGTTGCCTTTTCCTTTCCCAGAGGCCTCACAGATTCCGTGTCCATCCTGGCAATGGAATAGATGTCCCACCGCATTTCATAGAGATGGGGCCCCAGCACTCTCTGGATTGAAAGACGCTGCTCAATGGGCTCACCTTCCACATTCAAGATCAGATAGTGCATGCCGCCTTCGGTCAGAAAGAGGGTATCGTATCGCATGGACATATCGGTGGCCATGCTCCAGCCCGCGCCCAGATAGGATGTGTCTCCAATTTCAAAAGGAGGAGTGACAATGTTCTCAATGAAATCCGCATTTTCGGATGCCATGACTCGGGCGGCGGCATACCGATCGCAGAATAGATCGTAATCCGCCATATTGAATAAAAGAGCGAACCTGGTATCAGAAATCGTAATATGACTTCCTGGTTTTACTGGAATCACTTCATTTCCGTGCACTAGCTTGAGCGAAAGATCCCTATGATAATTTGAGGCCAGCGCCGGGTCTTTGCAACGCTCTTTCTCGAGGCTTAGCTCCGGCCGGGCTGCTTCCCCTTCCTTTTCCAGTGGTATTGCCTGCTGCATAAATTGAAACAAGGAGCAACCCGGTAAAAAAAGAGCAACAATCAACGTAATAATCGGCAACAGGAATCGATCGCCTGATTTGCCCCTTCGGCCTGGTAAAAACGAAAAGAACATAGATTATTTCAAAGCCTCCAGTCTCTTTCGAGCCGCTTGCAGCACCTTGATTCGGTCACCGGCTTCTTCCAGTTTGGCCTTTTCTTTTTCTACAACATCTGCCGGTGCATTATCCAGAAATCCGCTGGAGCCCAGCTTCTTTTCCAGTCCCTGAGCCACTTTTTGCTGTTTCTCAAGATCCTTTCCAATCCGGCCCAGTTCCTTTTCTACATCCAGCAGGCCTTCTAGAGGTACATAGACCGAGCCTTCGGAAAATGCTTCGAATGCATCCGCTTTTCCGGCAGAATAATCCTTTTGAGCTTCCACGGATTCTGCAGAAGCAAGGCGGCAGATGGATGCCTGCTTGGCCTCGATAAGCTTCTTCAACGCAGCCGATTCCGATGATACAATGATCCGCACCTTTTTGTCCGGTGCAATGCCGGTATCCGCGCGTATGGCCCGCACTGCACCGATGACCTCCTGAATCTGAGATAGAAGGGCGGCCTGTTCCAGATCCTTCTTGCTGAGTTTGATGCCTCTGGGCCAGGGTTCCCACATCAGAAATCGTGGCAGTGAATCTGCATTTACGGAGACCGATAAGCTATTTGCGCCAGTGTCCTTCTTTTTGGCTGCTTTCTCTGCGGTTTTCATTTTGGCAGATTTCTTTGAAGCCTTCTTGCTGCTCTTTTTTCCAGACTTGTTGGATTCATTTTCGGAGGTTGCGGTTGAGCCTTCGGAACCTGAGGTCTTTCTGGAAATTTCGGATTCCGAGTCCGCAGATTCAAAGGTGCGAAGATAGGAAAAGATCTCTTCAGAAATAGCTGGCATAAATGGATGCACGAGACCCAGAATTCCTTTTAGTACAAAGAATACACATTGCCTGGCCGATTCA
The DNA here is from genome assembly GCA_002729885.1 of Spirochaetaceae bacterium. Classification (GTDB taxonomy): domain Bacteria; phylum Spirochaetota; class Leptospiria; order Leptospirales; family Leptonemataceae; genus UBA3465. Next base: position 143,401 of record PBUB01000021.1, on the reverse strand, counting down.
GCTGAATCCTCACCCAGCTTGCCGAAGATCCTGGGTTTGATGAGTTCGATGTACCAGTCACAGAAATGATTCCAGACCAGGGAATACACTTCCTCGGTAGCAATGTGAAATTTGAATTCTTCCAGAGTCCGTTTCATGGACTCGGAGGCTTCATTCAAGCGCTCCAGGATCCAGAGATCTTCGGCTTCCAGTTTTAGATCTCCCGGAAAATCATCGGAGGCGACGGGCTTAAATTCCTCCGGAAGATTCATCAGAACAAACCTGGAAGAGTTCCATATTTTGTTGGTAAAGTTCTGATAACCTTTGAGGCGGCTTTCCGAATACTTGGAGTCCTTACCTTCAGTGAGGGTGGCCATCAAAAAGAAGCGATACGCATCGGCACCGTACTCTTCGATAACTTCTGCCGGATCTACATTGTTGCCCAGGCTCTTGGAAATCTTGCGTCCCTGGTCATCTCGCATGAGGCCATGTATGTATACCTTTTCGAAGGGTTCTTTTTTGTTAAAGTGAAGCCCCAGCATAATCATTCGGGCCACCCAGAAAAAGATAATGTCGTAGGCCGTTACCAGAACAGAGGTAGGATAAAACCTTCTTAAATCCTCTGCATCCTCCGGCCATCCCATGGTAGAAAATGGCCAGAGCCCGGAAGAAAACCAGGTATCCAGTACATCTTCATCCCGGCTAATATCATCGCTTTCGCAGCTTTCACATTGGTCCGGATCTTCGGTGGATACGGTGGTATGCCCGCAGTTGGCGCAATGCCAGGCAGGGATTTGATGTCCCCACCATAGCTGGCGGGAAATGCACCAGTCCCGAATTTCCCGCATCCAGGAGTAGTACAGATTGGCCCACTGGGCCGGATAAAATTTGATCTGTTCCTTCTCTACTGCTTCGATGGCGACTTCTGCCAGAGGCTTTGTTTTTACGAACCACTGTGTGGAGATCATAGGCTCCACAATAGCTCCGGATCGCTGAGAGCGGCCCAGGGACATGGTATGCTCTTTTGATCCGCGCTCCAGACCCATTTCAGCCAGCTTCTCCTTGATCTGTTTACGGGCTTCAAATCGATCCAGCCCGGCAAAGGGCCCGCCCTCTTTGTTTACGCAGGCAGATTCATCGAATATTGTAATGGATTCCAGCTCATGTCTTTTGCCCACTTCGAAGTCGTTGAAATCATGGGCAGGCGTAATTTTTACTGCGCCAGTTCCAAACTCCATATCCACCAGTTCTGCATCGCCTACTATGGGAATCTTCCGTTCCAGGAAGGGATGATCTACAGTCTGACCGATGAGGTTGCTGTGACGCTGATCTTCCGGATGCACTGCGACTGCGGTATCTCCCAGCATCGTTTCCGGCCTGGTAGTAGCAACCACCACCTCACCGGAACCATCACTGAGTTTGTAGGCAAAATGATAGAGCTCACCTTTCACTCCCTCATCGTGTTCTACTTCGAGATCGGATAACACCGTGTGCGCCACAGGATCCCAGTTAATCATACGAGTGTCTCGATAGATCAGGCCTTCTTTGTAGAGATCCACGAAGACTTTGCGCACTGCCCGGGAAAGGCCATCGTCCATGGTGAATCGTTCCCGGCTCCAATCCAGAGAAAACAGCATGGTCCGCTGCTGCTTGAGAATGACACCACCGTAGTGCTCCTTCCAGTCCCAGACTCGCTTTATGAACTGCTCACGGCCCAGATCATGTCGGCTCAGACCTTCCTCTTCCTGGAGGGTCTTCTCCACGCGGCTTTGAGTGGCAATGCCGGCATGATCCATGCCAGGGAGCCACAGTGTGGGTCGGCCCAGCTTTCGTGCTGTTCTGGTCAAAACATCCTGAATGGTCTGATCCAGAGCATGGCCCACGTGCAGTGATCCGGTTACATTGGGAGGAGGAATAACGATGGAAAAAGGCTTCGCTTTGTGGTCTGTGACACCCAGAGCTTCTCCGTATTCGGGTCGGAAAGCGCCATGGGTTTCGTAGGATTCATACCAGCGAGTTTCAATGCCTCGCGGATTGTATTTAGGATCAAGCTCCAGAGCCATGATCCAGCGTCTCTCTTTTGGCTGTGCAGAAAACCCTATTTCAAATCAGCATCGGGAAATTTGATTTCGTGATCCCCCTGGGCAGGAACGGTATTGGAATGGCTGTGGCCTGGCTGGCGGGCCTTCTCCAGGATGTCCTCTGCGTTGGCGCAGTTACCGTGCCCCGGTTTCAGAGCTTCTAGCATCTTTTGTTGATCCAGGGTGCCATCTTCCCGGACATAATCTCGGCTAATGTAATGCCGGTCCCCTTCATAGTAATTATGGGCGGGATCACATGGATCCATGGTGGGCTCACCGAAAATCCACTGGCATGAAGTGCCGGTGAGGCCGCTCATGAGAATGACAGAGAAGGCTAGCAGTTTTGGGATCACCGAAATAGATGGGGCTTTTGCGTTCAAGGTTGCGTAAGTCTGCTTTTGCATCATCAGCGTGAAGCCGCCGCTGCGAATCATGGATCTGGCTGATTGAGTGAATGAAGAGTGAGCCACAGTACAATGATCGTCCTGAAAATCAGGCCAGGCGATCAAAATTCTGACCGGCAGAAAGGGTCTTTAATTCATTTCGGATGCCGGATGGGCTGTAGAGATCCAGGGCTTCCTCCGGATAAATGGATCGATACCTGGGTTCTCGGGCCGTAATGGGCGCCACCGGCTCTATGGCATCGGTACGGCCAGTGGGCTTGATGTAGGCAAACTCCCCTGGAATCTGCGAAATGTTCTGTAGTCCGGAGACCATCATGGCCTCTCTATTATCGGAAAAAATGTGATTCGCTGTAAGCGATCCGTGAGGAAAAAAAGGTCCGGGAAAGCCCTATAGATGCGTTCGATTGGCCTGCATTCATTGTCCGCATTCTATATCGGCTGCACATTCGCTATGCCTCCGCTCTGGGAACAGAATATTCGCTGACAGGATTGTGGCCAGGCTGCACTTTCTGTCATGCCTGAGTTGCCGGATCTGGAATACATCCGCCCGATTCTAAATCAGGAGCTTGCAGGAAAGGAGCTGCTTGGACTGGAGATTTTTGAGCCAGTCGTTCTGCGAAATATGCTGGGGACCCCGGTGGAGAACTTTCGCGGCTTCATCCTGGATGTTTATCGCCATGGACCATTTCTCTGTTTCTCTCTTGGTACTTCATCTTCGCTTGAATCCGGCACTGCATCGACAAAAGGAGGCGCACCATCCGGGAAAAAATCGGCCGGTGCAAGATCAAAACCAGAGGGCGCTGGAACCAATCCTGGTGCCCAATGTGAAATAGTGATTCATCCCATGCTGGCAGGCCGATTCAGGCTCAACGGAAAGAAGCAGTCCAGCACAGCCGTTCGGTTTCGATTTCAGGAATTCCATCTGGATTATCTGGATGATAAGAAGATGGGAAAGGTATACATTTGCTCGGTCGGGGATGTGAAAGAGATCCCGGGATTTGCAAAGCAGGGAAGGGACATTCTATCTGACAAATTTGATCGAGAGTATTTTCTCAAGGCAGCAAGCAAAAGTAGAAAACAGGTCCGGGTCTTTATTATGGATCAATCTGTTATCAGCTCCATTGGAAATGCCTATGCCGATGAGATTCTTTTTGAAGCACAGATCCATCCCAAGACCAAAATGAATCAGCTGAATGAAAATCAAAAGGATGCCCTGTTTGTGGCTATCCAGTCTGTGATTTCCCGGGGGATTGAGACGATTCAAAAAGCCAGGCCGGATCTGGAGATGAAATACCGTGACCATATGCAGGTTAGAAACAGGAAAGGAGAGCCCTGTCCACGATGTGGCACTTCCATCCGCCGAGCCAATGTTCTGGGATATGATTCTTTCTTCTGTCCTGCCTGTCAGCCCGATGGAGGGAAGGGATTCATCGACTGGAGTACCCTTTCTCAGAAAGGGAGCTAAGCCGGAAATCTCGGGTGGTGTATGAGAGGCTTATTAGCGCTGGAATACCATCGGCTATTTGCCTGGAATTCCAGGAAGAAGGTATTCCACCGGTCCCGGTGTTACTCAGAACTCTCTTTTCTGCGCGGCAAATAGCCTCGAGCATTGAGAATGATAACAGCAAATCCCAGCATCAGGTCCACGTAGAGACAGAATAGCGGATACCACTCTGGCACAACCTTTCCGGGTAAGAGTTGTGGATGCATTACATCGAATATTCCGTGAAGTATTATAAATACTCCGGTGATCATATGGCTCAGCCTTTCTCCGAGAATGGCCGCAGCGATGAAAATCAGAGCAATAACCGATTCCACCAAAATGCGCTGTGCTGTTCCTTCCATGAATCCGAAAAGCACATAGATCAATGCAATGACGATCAGTATGGTGGTATAGTAACTTCGATCCCGGTTGTATCCCAGCAAGAAGCCGGCTCCCAGAATAGATGAGGTAACGATCAATGCTGCTATGAATTCCATAGAATCAAATAATCCAGTGAAAGAGTTTCCCTTCGGCGCCAGTTGAATTCCTTGAGTTGGTTCTACCGGTGGCTCAAACTGGCTTCTGTAAGATAGGTTTTATCGTATTTAACAAAACCGCGAAAGTCAACCTTCCAGGATCCACCAACCTTCTTCAAATGGATCCATCGAGTCTTACCTTCTGGTTTGCACAGTGCTCTCTGTTCCATGGTCCGGCACTCCATGATGTTTGATAGCTCATGGGCACTCTCGAGTAGCTGCTGTCGCTGATCCGGGGATTGGATTTTATAGCCCTCTCGGGATAGCTTTAAAGTATTTTCCAGGCTTTCAGAAGTACTGATTTTTTGTAGCTTGCCTTCATCCTGCCCCGCTATGGCAATCAGCCACTGGCCGGCCACTTCCTCCGGAGACTCGGGCTGGCTCAGAATCCTGGGACCGGGATCTTCCTGTAATTCAGAATCCTTCCGGGCAATGGTAGCGCGCTCAACCGACTTCGGAAGTCTCCATTCACCGTGGACTCTACGAATTACAAGATAGGACTTCATGCCTCGTAGATTACAGTAGGCCACAGAATATCCGGTCTGACATTCCAGGGCTAGATTTCCGGGATTCGATCGCAAACTGGCTTCCAGGATTCTTGCATCCTGCGCATTCCGTCCGGGGCTGGCCTGACCATCGGTCTCTGTGGCCGTTAAATCCACGAGATGTTGCGATCCAATTATATTTGCCCGGGCATTCTCTTGAAACCACTCCCTGGCCAGGTCTTCGGGAGTGCTCTGCTCCGCAAATAGACTGCCTGCAAAAAGGGGCAGGGAAAGAATACAGATCCAATATTTTACCTGGTTTACGGTCATTTTCTAGTCCTGGATGAGAAAATCTTCAATAGGCACCGGTTGCTTGCCATAGACAGAATAAAAAAATAGACTGTCTGTAATGTTTGTCAAGGGAGTTGAAGCGAATCCCATCAGAATGAAAGATATGAAGCGAAAATCTGTCATCTGGATCCTGCTCATATTTTTCCTTACTGGTGCCTGCACCGCTTCGCCCACAATCCCCGGCCCGGTGGATCGAGGGGATGTACCCTTGAAAATCACCGAACTCACCAGACATATTCGGCTGGTTCAGGACGGAAATTACTGGGGAGCCAATAGCCTCTATTATGTATCGGAAGAATCTATCTTTTTCTTAGATGGAACGTACCTTCCCGGTACTGCAGGAAGATTAATTTGGAAATCTATGACCCAGGGGTACGGAGATTTGGACGGAGTTTTGATAACAAGCTATCATGTGCATCGGACCGGCGGACTGAGTGCTTTCCATGCGAAAGATATTCCGGTATTTGCCTCCATTGAAACGGAGCAGGAAATTCGCAGAAACTGGCCCCGGATTGAGCGTCAAATGAGTCTCTTTTCTTCCTGGCCGCACCCACCCATGCCACTGATTACAAAGACTATCAAAAGGGATGGCACATTGTTCGACGGACGGATAGAAGCTATTGAGCTACCCCCCGGTTATTCCAGGGGTAATATGGCCTACTTCTTTCCGGAAGAGCGAGTGCTCTATGCAGGAAGTCTGCTGTCTATCCCGCTATATTTCGACGAGGAACTGAATCCATCGGCCCTCTTGAAAGCCATTGATGTAATTAGAGCTCGTAATCCTGCAATCATTATCGCCGGTCACGGAAAACCTGTGCGCGGGCCCGGCTTTCTGGATGAGATGGAGAATTACGTTCGAGCCAGGTATGAGCGATGATTTGCGTGCAAGGTTCCTGGATCAGTGGGATTCCGTCATGGAATTCTGAAATCTTGGACTCTTGAAGTCCTGTCAGGATCCATGGAGTCCCGAGGTTTCCGGGCAATCCAGATCCGGAGTAAGATCCAGCCGTGGCCGGGCCTATCTATTGCTTCAAACGAAGATGGAGCATCTTAATCGCCATTGTAGCATACACTCCCCTGGGTAACGTAAACTCCACTGTATACTTCAACTTGCCTTTATTGAGCTCATCCACTGAAAAATCAGACCATTGCATGTCTTGCGGAATGCACCAGAGCGGACGCGAATGGCTCTTTAGAAATGCATTTTTTAGAAAACTCTGATGAAAGGATTGTTCTGGAATTTCCAGAACTTCGGTAACCTGCCTTTCGCATTGCAGAAAAGCCATTTGAATCAAACGTTTGCAATCTGAATCAGGAGTGGCTTCCTGGTTTTCCCTGCAGGCTTTCAGTACAGACTGGATGGTTTTCTGGCAGGAATCTTCAGAATAACTTGCGGAATCGAATTCGGAAGCGGATTCCGAATTCGATCGAGCGGGAGACTTTTGTCCCGGACCAATGAGCATGAAATCCATGGAATCCAGTAACGTCAGAAATCTGCTTTCCACTGAAATCGGAAAAGTCTGGTCTCCAGTTTTGGTTTTGATTTCCACAGTCCGGAACCCTCTGGATCTGGCTGAGCCAGACGAAGAATGCTTCCAGAGATGCTCTATATTGCGAAAAAGGCGGGCAACACTTTCATTGAAGATCCAGCTCTGAAGAGCTGAGAAGCCCATGCTCAGATCTTCTCTGGGCAGTCGGTCCAGAAGCTCAAGAAATTGCTTCTGGCTTGCGTTGGATGAATCCCCCGCTTTGCAGCGATTCGACTTCAGCTGTCCCAGAATGGCCGATTCGGTCTTGGTGCTGGCCAGTTTCAGACATTCGTCCCAGTTTCCCCAGTTATCGTTGATGGCCTTCTTTCTGCGCTTGGCATGAGGCTTATCTCCTCCAAAAGCTGAAAGAAGAGTGAATCTCAGTGCAGACTCTGGATCCCCGCGAAGAAGGGAAAGAAAAGGAAATCCAATGAGAGGATGAAAGGAACCGAATCTTTGATCATCGAAGTAATTCGGAAAGCCTGTTTCCTGCAGCCTTCTGGCTCCGGCCAGTACATGCGAGGTTTCTCGCTCCAGAATATTTCTTATCACAAGTCGGAATCGGTTTCCCAGGATGTGTTCCGGCCCCATGGGCTCCGAAGAGCGGCCCAGGTACCGAATGGAATATCCGCTCTCTTCGCAGGAAAGATCCCCTCCATTTTTGACTGTCAGCCACTGAATGGTCCGGGCATGCCTATCTTTCTTGCCACCGTAATGAATTTCTTTCGTGGAAATGCCCGATTGTCTGGCTGCCTTCTGGATGGCATCTACAGTATTCCAGCCATCCTTCTCCAGGGCATAGACCGAAAAAGCACCGCCGGAACCGGATCCTCTTTTGCGGACTGATTCCTTTGCACTGTTCGATTCTTTTTTTCCAATTCCTTTCTTGCCGGCAGATCTGGACCCTTTTCCTCTCCGGTCCGCTGCATGCGATGGAACTTCCGATGGCGCGTCGGCCGATGCCTTTCCGGATGATCCGGAATCATTTTTCTGTAATCCAGGGGTAGGAGAACTCTGGCTTTGCCCTTCAGAATCTGGATCGGCGATGAGTGGCAGATCGGACACTTCCGTGACCAGAAAGTCACTGGTTTCCATTTTGATTCGATAGGCCAGAAAGCCTGCGTAGGATTTCATCGCTTTAGAGGCCTTGCCAGGATTCCGTCCCTGGGACGCAAGGTGACCAGAGGCGAAGTTTCTGGATGCTTCGTAATCAAATCAAATGTCCAGTGCTTTAGAATCTGAGCAAGGGCCATAGTGCCTTCCATCCAGGCAAAGGGCTCGCCAATGCAGATTCTGGGTCCACCACCAAATGGAAAGTAGCGGAACTTCGGGGGCGCCAGGACCTCTGCTTCGTTCAGCCATCGCTCTGGTTGGAAGGATTCTGCATCTTTCCAGAACCTGGTATCTCTATGGGTAACGTAAGGACTCATGAGGAAAGTAGTGCCTGCAGGAAAAGAATAGTCTCCCAACTGAACAGTTTCAATGGATTCTCTTCCAATAGCCCATACAGGCGGATATAACCTCATGGCTTCTGCAAACAGGGCCCGCGTAAGAGGCAGATCCGCCTCAGGATCTTCAATGCTGGAATGATCCAGTTCTTCCTGTAGCCGACCTTGAAACTCTGGATGAGAGCTTACCAGAAAGAGAGACCAGGCCAGAGCATTGGCTGTGGTTTCATGACCGGCCAGGAAGATGGTCATGGCCTCGTCGCGAATTTGCTTTTCGGTCATTCCTCCTTCTTCATCTGCTGCGGCGAAAAGCATAGAGAGAAAATCCCCATGATCGCCGGGCTGTCCTTTTCTTTCGTTTATTATACCGTACAGAATGCGATCCAGTTTCTTTTTACCCGATCTAAATCGAAGCCCCACCGGAGTGGGGAGTTTCACCATCAATCGTCCCAGGGGATTGCTTACCACGCGATTAAAGTCCTTCATGGCCTGATTCAGAGCCCGCCCTATTTCGGGAGCTTCCTTTTCTACGTCCGCTTTGAATAGAGAACGAGTGGCAACATTCAATGCCAGTCGCATCATTTCTGTATGCAAATCCACCGTTTCGCCGGGTTTCCATTTCTCTGTCAGGCCGGTAGTGCTCTGAAGAATGTCGCTGGCATAAGAAAGTATTCTTCTTTTTTGAAAGGCCGGCTGTATTAGTTTTCTTTGCCGGCGATGCTCCGCCCCTTCGGAAGTTAGCAAGCCGTTTCCCAGAATCAAATCTGTTAACCGCACACCCCGGCTCTTAATATAGGATTTATGGTTTTCTACAAGAATCTGGCGAATCTGCTCTGGATGAAAGACTGTAACTATGGGGATCCATCCTACATGGATTTTGCAAACGTCACCATACTCTCTCTGAAGCTTTTGTAAGAATGCAAGAGGATCGCGTCTTAGTTCCAGGGAGTTTCCCAGAAGTGGAATCGAAGAGGGGCCAGATACGGCGGAAGGCATGATTCAATGAGATCCCGGTGCCGCAGATCGTAAAGCTGATTTGAGTTAGTTTTTCATCTTTCCGGATGGCAAAGGCTGATATGGCAGAAAAGAGGCTGGTAAGAATTTTGCGGGGCGCGAAGCCCCACTGATCAGCGGCGGTAGCCCCGCAAGCATCCCTTCAGAAGCCTGCAGGGTCTCGCTCCCGAATTAATCAATCTGGAATAAATCGATCTGCCACAGCAGCCAGTCGGCGATGACGAATCGCTTCTACTTTTTCGATTTGCTTTTCGTCCAGAAGGGCTCTGGCATGTAATCCGAAATCCGGCAGGATGGAGCCGTTTTCAATGTTTCCCAGAAGCTGCTTCCGGGCAAAAAAAATCTGAGCCCGGTAATCGGGATCCATTTCTTCTTCGAACCATTCGTGTTGATGTCTCATTCGTCGCCTCCGTGCAACTCTATTGTATGTTGGTCATTTCTGACCCGGAAGATTGGCATCCTTGCCTGGCTTCCTCCCTATTAGAATCGGCGTTCCCGCGAAACCCTGAATCACTTTTTCGCGGATTCGAAAAAAATGAAAGGCCCTGAACCGTGCTCAGCCGCCTTCGGAATGCGACATAAGCCAGCGAGTGCAAGTGTGCAACCTGCAATTTGGCATAATCGTCGTGCTTCGCCAGGGAAAGGGCGACGCCTGAATTCGGAAACCGAAGGGGGGGTCGCACGGTGTAAGGTTTTTTGAAGGGTTTATGCCAGGGGATAAGCGATGCTCCACTCAGGACGGGAATCCTGTGGTGGTGCTCTGGCCTCAAGGGAAAGACAGATCGCCAGAGACAGAGCCAGGATACCAGGGTGCCGCAATGGATCCCCTTAGAACGGTCTTCAGTGTGGAAGGCCGTTCTAAAGGAATGACCTGTTAAGGCTGTCTACTTCGCATGCTTCTCTAGAAAGGCATCCACGTTTTCCGAGAAGTTCTCAAGGGAAGATCGGTAGCGGCGAATGAGCATGGAAGAAAGAGGTATGATGACTCCTGGCACAAGCATTCCATACATTATAAAAGTGTACATCAAAGCGTCATCGCCCAGGTATTGCAGCTGATACGTTCTATCGAAATAAACAATGGCCATGGGACTGATGATTGCTGCGATGAGACCCATTACCAGATGCCACAGTTGATAGGCCGGCCGGATCACTCTTTGCAGAATCATGTCACGAAGGAAGGATGGCGCAGCCTGAATGGGCAGTGCAGCCACCGAGCGTTCAATCTTGTGAAAAATGTCGTATTCATTCTTACACTTTGAGCATCGTTCCAGATGAGCCAGAGCTTCCGGACCAAGGCTTTCATGGCCCTGACGGATCTCCTGAATGTAATGTTTGGTTTCCATAGTTCCTCTTTGAACTCCGACGGCCTTTCTTTTCCGAAATATCCGCCGTTAACCGGAGTTCTCTGCATACTGCTTCAGCTTATCTCTAAGCTGCATTTTTCCCCGGTAAACCAGGGACTTCAAAGTGCCCTCTGAAGTTTTTAGTTTCTCGCTCATCTCTTTATAAGATAACTTCTCAAAGTATAATAACACAATAGGAAGCCGATAGTTTTCTGGCAAATCCTGTAATGCCTCCTGTAGCATTCCCTCCACTGCTTCCTGCTCCAGCATATCGGTAACAATGGATTCCGGAGTTTCCTCTGTTGCCACCGTCTCATCCAGGATGCCAGGCTCGGCGGCAAAGTCCGGCAACCGCTTCTTCTTGCTGAGCCGATTAAGGCCCAGATTCAAAGCCAGACTGTATAGCCATGTGGATCGTTTCGAACGTCCTTCGAAAGTCTCCCATTTATCATAGGCCCGCAGGAAGGCATCCTGTACAAAATCCTGGGCATCCTCCTGGTTGCGGCGAAAAAGACGCATCCCCAGGCTGTAGATCATGTCCGTGGAATTCTGAACCAGTTGCTCGAATTCTTGGTCTTTCACTTCCAGTTAGTCTCTTTTTCTGGAAACGACGTAGAAAACAATCAGACCAATTCCTACAAAGCTTGGTATCAGCCCTCCTAGCAGGCTGTAAGAGACTCCCTCCACGGCGCCGAAAAGCATGGTCATGGGCAGGCCCACTGCAAAACTGATGATTCCAATCAAGAGTGCGAACATACGCACGCTTTTCAGCGATTGGTATTGATACTGGCCGGCTCTGATCAGTTCTTTCTTGAGTTTATAATTCCACAGAAAGAAGAAAAATAGCAATGTAGCTCCCAGAATGACTCCCAGAAGCGGAACCACACTGATAATGATCTGTGCTGCCTCGCTACTTTCGGGACGGGCTTTCTGAATTTCAATCAGCTGCCGCAGTAACTCCTGTGTGCTCTGTTCTTCCATTCTATACTCCTGAGAACGTCCGGAATGCATCCGGTTGCAAATTTTTTTGAAACTATTGGCATTCAGCCAGAGTCGGTCCGTACTATAGCCGATTTCGAAGCGCTAACCAAGCTACTTATGTCTCGCCCGGTGCAATTCCTGCCGCGAACATGGGCCATTCCTGTGTAACTTGCCTGCGCTTATCAGCGGGTCTGATGCTTCTTGTTACCCGGTGTAGAGTCAGGGCCTCTTATCCAGCACCAGGTCAATCAGAAAGATGAAGTCCCATCCCATGCTTTCCAGTCGGATGTATTCCTTGAACGCCAATTCCTGCTCCTCTGTAGAAGGTGATTCAGGCTCGCTGGCAAATTTGTTCAGATCTCTGGAAGGAATTTCTCGTTCCCAGACCCATTGAGCCAGATACGGAGGCCGGCTGCGGGGAGCAAACTCCAGAATCCGCTTCTTTAATTCCAGCGTTGGTCCATGGGCCAGGTATTGATAGAAAAGGTTATAGGGCTTTCGCCGAAATAATACCTCTGCCATTTCCTGCCGGGATTTATCATCGTATAAAGGCTTCTTTAGATGAGGATCCATCAACAGATCGATGGCTGCCAGGTGCAGATGAAAGCTTTCGTTCTTTTCTACACGATTTTCCATCACTGTTTCATGGAATGCAGAGCTCAGAGGATAGGTGGGCCATAGACAGGGAAAAACAGTGTAGGCGAAGGAAATCCCTTTCAGTCCTGTGGTGGCCATTACGTGGTTGATGCGTCTATAGCTCTGACTGCGGATGTCGCAACTCCAGTCGGTATGATCCGGGCATAGAGCGCCGATGTTGGACATATAATCGGACCATCCCTGGGCAAGCTCGTTGTCCCGAGTGGCAAGGATATAGAGAAGCACTCCTCGGGCCATATCCCTGGAAAAGGAAGCCTGGGGATATTCATTGCCATCGTTTTCGCTGATCATCCTTCTGGGGGAGCGCCAGATTCGTCCATCTTCGCTCTGGGATTTCTTTATGGCTTCGCAGGCCCAGGGATTTCGCCCGGTAAAACAAAGAAGTCCATTCCAGAGAGTGCTATCCCCATCGCCTGTGAAGCGGGACGGTATAGCGCATCCTTTTCGCAGAATATCAGGGCCTACCAGCTTGGAAGCGGATCCGTAACACTTAAAGGAATAACCTGCAATAATTTCTCTTAGCTTTCTGAGTTCAGCATCCAGGTGTTCATGTTGATTTTGCTCAAAGTCCCGGGCGGTGGGTTCCGAGATTTCGGAACGCGCCTGCAGAACCGATACAGGTAGCCAGCCCCAGATCAGAAGTGCGCCAGTCATAGCCATGCAGGCCCTTCGAAGCTTCGGCCAATTTTTCTGGCGGTCCGTAGTTTCCGTTCTTTCGGATATTGATTTATCCTGCATAATCACACTTGCGCTGTGCAGCGACTCTCTCACCACTGCAGAAGAAACCTGTTTATGTCTGCTATAATATCTGCCCATCAAATTGGCCGCTCCTTTGGCGCCAGACACCTCTTCGAAGACGCTACCGTTACAATAAATGACGACCAGAAGATTGGAGTCATCGGACGCAATGGTGCGGGAAAGTCTACATTCTTTCGGATGGTTCTTGGTGAAGAGCATCCGGATGAAGGAGAAATCATTATTCGGAAAGGTGCTGTAATAGCCCATCTGGAACAGCATGATCCCTGGACACTGGATGAAGGTATCCTGGACTTCATGATGCGTCATACCGGCGCCGAGCACTGGCAATGTGCTCGCACCCTGGCCAGATTTGGCTTTCGGGAAGATCAGCTGGAAGAGCCCATCGAAGCATTTTCCGGGGGCTACAGAATGAGAATCAAGCTGGCCTGTATGTTAGTGCAGGAGCCGGATTTTCTAATGCTGGATGAGCCTACGAACTATCTGGATTTGAATACTCAGCTCATTCTGGAGAATTTTCTCAATACCTTTCGCGGCGGATACATGGTGATTTCCCACGATCGGGAGTTTATTAAGAGAACCACCGATAACACACTGGAAGTGGCAGATGGAGGATTGTTTCTATTTCCGGGGCCTCTCGAAGATTACTTCGAGTTTGTAGCGGAGGAAAAGGAAAGGAAGGCCCGAGAAGCTCGCAATGTCGAAGCCCGTAGAAAACATCTCCAGGCCTTCGTAGATCGTTTTGGTGCGAAAGCTTCCAAGGCCACGCAGGCTCAGAGTCGGGTCAAGCAACTGGAGAAATTAAAGCCCATCGAGATCAAAAACAAAGTTAGCAACGTTCGAATGAAGGTTCCGGATGTTGCCATCTCTAGAGGTTTGATTCTGACCACAGATCGATTGAACTGCGGCTACGGCGATATCTCAATTCTTGAAAACATCGATATAAAGATTCCGGCCGGGGAGAAGTTTGCGATCGTAGGTGAGAATGGTCAGGGAAAAACTACCTTTCTGAAGACACTTTCCGGCGAACTGGAGCCGGTAAATGGATCCTATCGATGGACACCGGAAAAGAAGATTGGCTACTATGCGCAGCATGTAAACGAAACCCTGCGAGAAGGGGAATCGGTGATGGAAGCCTTAACCAGATTCGCCCCTCCGAATACTGCGAAGCAAGAACTGTTGGCCATGGCCGGTAGTTTTCTTTTTCGAGATGAGGATCTAAAGAAGAAGATCAAGGTATTGAGCGGGGGTGAGCGATCCAGGCTGATCATTGCCGGATTGCTTCTTGGTCGTTACGATGTCTTGCTTCTGGATGAACCTACCAACCACCTGGATTTCGAAACGGTGGAAGCATTGGGGGATGGACTGGCCCGATATCAGGGCACTGTATTCTTCGTCAGCCACGACCGAACTTTTGTAAAGACTCTGGCTACCTCGATTCTGGAAGTAGAGGCCGGGCAGGTGCGAAACTACCCGGGCAACTACGACGATTATGTATATGCGCTTGAAACCAGCTTTCATGAAGGTTCAAAGAAATCCGGCCAGAAGGATGCCGGTGAAAAAGGCAAAGGGAAAGGATCCGCGAAATCCGCAGCGGTGTCTGGCGGAAAGTTGAATCGTGCACTCTCAACAGATCATTCAGATAAGGGCCGACCGTCTTCAGGTTCTGCTGAGGCTGCAGCCGATTCCGATGCAGCTGGCGCTGCTACATCCGGATCGGCGAAAGGCAGTCCAGAAAAGAAATCCACGTCCGGTTCCAGCAATAGTGGCGGTGCCAACTCCGAAGCAAAGGCCAGTGGAAAGGACCCCTCACCGGAAATAAAGAATGCAACCTCCGACACGAAAGCGGGGTCCGCGCGAAGGAATGGACAATCTGCTGCCGATTCTTCGTCCGGCATATCAGTAGCGAAGGACAGGAATGCCCCTTCTGTTAGTGCGAATTTGAGTAGTGCCGATCTAAAAAAGGCCATCCGAAAGCAACGAATTGTGGTTCGCGATGCAGAGCAAGCTATGGAAAAACTGACCCGAGAAAAGGAGCAACTGGAAATCAGTCTTTCGCAAAACTATAGCAAAGACGATAGCGATAAGCTCCAGAAAGTACAATCCAATCTGGAGCAGGCAGAGCAGATCTGGATTAAAGCCGCCGAAGAGCTCGGAGCTCTGGAGAGTTAACGACCCGGGCGCCGGCTGATTCCGGACCACCAGACAGATTATGAGAAAACTGCAGAGTCAGGGTAGAAGGGAGGGAGACCAGGTTATCTGGTTTCTGTTTGGAAATCGCATTGAATTTGGCCTTTCTGAATTCCAGGAATTACAGCAGGGCATTCGAGATAATGGGCTTTTTGCCTTTATCGAACGAGAAAGACCGTCCCTGAGAAATCATCTGGAAACGATCCTTTATCAGTCCCTACCTGATTACGAAGACTGGGAAAATCCTGACCTGGAGCATGTTCTGGAACAATGCCTCATCGATTTAAAAGATAGAATTCGCTAAGAACTGCTCATCCGGTGAACTATCAGGTTTCCTGAAGCTGCTTTAGCTTTTCTTCTTTTTCAGCCTGAATCACTGCATCCAGAAGATCCTGCATATCACCTTCCATCAACTCATTCAGATTGTAAGCAGTATATCCGATGCGATGGTCGGTGACCCGTCCCTGGGGAAAATTATACGTGCGAATTCTCTCCGAACGATCTCCGGATTTTACCTGCTCTTTCTTCGCGGCTGCTTCCTGGGCATGGCGTTCCTCTTCTCGCAGCTCCAGAAGTCGAGCTCGCATTACCTTCATAGCTTTGGCCCGGTTTTTTAGCTGGCTTCGTTCGTCCTGGCAGGATACAACAATGCCTGTGGGAATATGGGTCATTCTCACAGCCGATTCCGTCTTGTTTACATGCTGCCCGCCGGCGCCACTGGCTCGAAAAACATCCACTCGAAGATCCTTGTCTTCGATTTCCAGGTCCTCCTCTTCGGCCTCCGCCAGAACAGATACAGTTACGGCACTTGTATGAATTCTTCCCCCGCTTTCAGTAACCGGGATTCGTTGAACCCGATGCGCTCCCGCTTCTTTATGCAGCAATTCCCAGGCTCGTTTTCCCTCTACCGAGAAGGTCACCTCTTTGAATCCACCCAGCTCCGTTTCTGCATAGTAGATTGGTTCTACTTTCAGTCCGTTTTCCTCGCAGAATCTGGTGTACATTTTTAGAAGGTCGCCAACAAACAATCCGGCCTCATCTCCACCGGTACCTGCGCGAATCTCTACAATAACGGATTTGCCATCGTTTGGATCCGGAGGGATAAGCATGGTTTCTACTTCATCCCGCATTTGCTCCAGAGAGCTTTCCAGGTCCTGCTTTTCCGCTTCCGCCATTTCTTTGAGCTCTGAATCAGCGGAACTGTCAGCCAGGAGTTCGTTGGACTGGTCCAGTTGAAGTAGTAAGCTCAGATATTTTCGCAGAGGCTCGATTCGGGAGCTCAAACGGCTGTGCTGGCGTGAAAGTTCTTTAAAGGATGACGGGTCCGAGGATACTTCCGGAGAGGAAAGCTTCTGTTCGATCTCTTCGAATCTCTCTACTTCTCGTTGGACTCTTTCTTTTAGGTTGCGGGAATTCATATGCCCCCGACAGGAATCGAACCTGTGCACATGGTTTAGGAAACCACTGCTCTATCCGCTGAGCTACGGGGGCGTACTTCCCCGTCCTCTGTCAGTGGTGTCCGGTCAACTGAAATCACAACCTGAATGTGGGGCAGGCTACGGCCTTCAACCGATTTTCCAGGATATCTCGTGGTCACAGTATTTGAAAATGGCCGATATAGCGGTACCCCACAATATCGGGTAAAAAAAGCATGGTAAATGAACGCTGCGGGCTGATATTCCGTCGTACCTGTTGAGGATCATGATGCAAAAGAGACTTTTTGGACTAATCGCAATTCTTGTACTTTTCGGTGCCCTCTATTCCCTCATGGCCGATGAATCGGAATGCGAAGGAAATGAAGTATTCAAGGACAATCTTTGCTGGTTTAGAGCGGAGAAAAAGTTGAATCTTGCCGAGGCTTTGGACTATTGCAGCGAGGAAGGTGGGAGATTACCTACCATGGCAGAAGCCAGATCTCTTCTAGAGCAGTATCGCGGCAAAAAGGTTCGGGATCTGGGACAGATGTTTTCGGTAAACGGCCCTTTCTTTTTCTGGGTTCAACAGGAGCCAGGCGCTGAATCCGTTCAAATTATTCTGCCAGGCACATCTGCAACCATGACCCTGGATCCAACGAGCAAGCTTTATGCTCAGTGTGTTCGAACTCCGGGAAAGGAAAGTTCGTTCTTTGGTTTTTAATTTCTAGAACTACCAGAGATTTTCGAAACGTTCTGGCCTTTCGGAGCCACTTTATAAATTTCCAGGGCCGGTGTTGCTCCAACCCTGGAGCTACGAATCAGGAATCCCTCGCATCGTTTTCACTGGATTCCAGAGAACTGCGAATTTCGGTCAGAGTAAGGCGACATTGCTCTACCTGCTCTTTTGAAAAGGACTCAGGTAGTTCTGCCATAGATTCAACATAGAACTCCAGTATCTGCAGCAGTAGATCTTTGGAAGCAACGATAGGGCTGCTTCCTGCAGTCAGATAGCCCACCACATAACTATCCTCGTTCACCCGGATCCCGAATGTATCCAGCTCATCCTCTTCGTAGCTATCCAGCTGGTCGGATTCTGCCTTCTGGATCAATTCCAGAAGTATATTTAGATCCGGAGCCCAGCTACCGATGAGCATTGCAATGACTGCGCGAAATCGATTCTTTTCGGAGTACAGATAGATTCTTTGATCCGAATCATCGCTTTCGTAAGCCAGAAAATGGCTGCCCCGAATTAACTGCTTGTGAATGAGCCTTAAATCTTTGTAGGGGCTTTCTTCTTCCGGCGAAAGGGAGAATTTATTCTCCATGCGCTTCATCGCATCCCTTTCCCATTCAGAAAGCTCTTCCATGTCCGAACTGTTGGTGGATGGATCTGAATGGCTCATGGGGAAATTGTCCACCCGGGAAGGAATCCAGCAACTACCTTTCTGGCATTTTCTGAGGCTCTGGGCCAGGTTTGCCGGAATACCTGGCCTGGTCGGTTGAATAAGGGTCCCGGAATTAGTCTGGATCAGTTATTTGGCCTGGCCCTTTTCTCCATCCACTCTTCGAAGGACACTGGCAGATCTAATTCCACAATAGCAGCACTGCCGGAGGCATCGATCTTTACGGTTAGACGGGCGCCCTCGGAACGGAGCACAGAGTCATAGTAGGCTGCTTTTTCTTCGGGCACGAAGAACTTCTCGATTCCTGCTGTAAATCTACCGTAGTTGCAAGTCCCCTTGATGAATACGGGGCAACTGGCTTTCTCTATGGAAGCACAATCCTGCCAGTATGCACTATCAGGGTCTGGTGGATCTAAATAACAGACGCACTGATCGAATTCTGTTAGAGTCTTTTTTGCCGGAGTAGTTTCCAGCTCTGGAAGATTGTCCAGATCATTGCAATCCAGGGCAGGTCCGTAATCTACGCGATACTGAACGTAATGCCCCGATAGAAGGTCCCGGGGATCATATCCACGAACATCAAATGTCATTTCGTATCCGCTGCTGATTTTGTAGGCTTTGAATCCTGTAAGTACTAAAAGGCCAATCACAGGAAATGCCAGAGCAGCGATGAGGATCTTTGTTTTCACTTCAATCTCTCCTCGAGGTAGGCTTGTATCTTTCCCCGACTTCTGGCATATAGAACTACGCCTCCGATTATTACCAGCCCTGCCACAATGAGTCCAATACCGGTAGTGGCCAGGTCCTCAAATACTTCAAAGTATACGATCAAGAATCGAATGCCTGCCATTACCAGAAAGAAATCGAATACGAAGCGATAATCGAAGAATGTGATAGCCGCGGCCATGGAAAGAAGAATGAAGAGTAGAGCCAGATAGATGCTTTTATCGCCTACCGGGTATACGAAAAGGCTAAAGAAAACCAGCGAATAGAGTAAGCCAAAGGTAATGAGAACCATGATTCTTCGACTCAGTGTTCGGGGCAGCATGAAGAAGCTGTAGGCGGCGCAGCATACCAGCAGGATACTGGGCACCAGAACTCCCAGTTCTACGCCGGAATCCCTGACATCTTCTGCGTCAAAGTCCAGAAATGAAAAGGTAAATGCAGCAAATGTAAGGGCTGCCAGGGCCCAGAACAATGTGGCTCTGGAATGCACCTCGGCCGTTGCCTCCTGATTTCGAAAAAACAGGCTGATTAACAATAGAGTGCTGCCAAGACTGAGCATATGCACCAGGTTGAGCTCAAATTCATTCTCGAATTCAAAATGGTCATAGGTGGCATTTAGAAATACAAAGCAGAATCCAAGTAACCAGAGATGCGTAAGAAATCGTCCCTTCTGCATAAGCATCAGTGGTGCTGTCAGCAACAGAGCCAGGCCCACGGCTTCATAGAGCTGCCCTGATGTATGAAAAATCTGCGAGATCAATCCAATAGAGGCCAGAATAAAGAGGGAGTAGAAAACGGACAGTGCATAGAACAGAAACCGATCTCTGAAGTAGTACATGGCCGTGCCCGTTCCCGCAAGAATCAGAAAATCACCCAGCAGTTTGATGGAGTCCGGAATGAATTCCCAGTTAGCCGCAATCAAGGATATGAGCCCCACCGAAATGACGGCCACTCCCAGGATAACGAAGCTGTACATTGCGTACGGCCGACTTCCCCTTTCCGATTCGAATTCCTGAATGGAGGTAGCCTGGGCGGCACTGATGAGCCCTGCCTCCACCCAGTTTTGCAACTTTTCGTTTAATTTCATTTCGTGTTAGCCGCCGTCGCCATGAACCAGGATCGTAATGTCCTATTGTGCCGGAGAATATCAGAACGTTCCTTTTTGACAATTCAGATTTTATCGGCTGACTTTCAACATTTTAGAGGGAAGTACTCCTCAAGCTTTTCCGGACCGACCCTGCATAACTGTCTGCTCCATCAATTCTCCGACTCGGCTTGCCGGGGAGCTACAGGTCTTTCGATTCCATAAAAGGCTTCTACGTTTCTCTGGATTCTCTTGCGAAGTTCGTTCAGGCCCGTTCCCTTTGTAGATGAAACAGCCACCGCCTGGGATGCAATCCCCATTTCTTTCCATCGCTTGCGAGCGCGGGATTTCTCTTTCTGGTTAAGGCGATCCCATCTGGTAAAAACCCACTGGCACAGAGCTCCTTTCTGAAGTAGAATCTGTTCAATGGCCGCTTCTTCTTCTCCGGGCCACCTCGCGCTATCGCATAGAATTAGAGTCATGGTGAGGCCCGGCGCGGTAAGAAAAAAGCTTTCAATCATCTTGCCCAGTCTCTCGCGTTCATCTCTTGGAAGATTCGCATATCCGAACCCAGGAAGATCACAAAAATAGAAGGGATGGCTTTGTAGCTTTCCTTCGAAGATGTTGAGGTTTCTGGTTTTTCCTGGAGTTCTGGCAGCTCTTGCCAGATTCTTTTGATTACATAGGGCGCTAATCAGCGAAGATTTTCCAGCATTGGAGCGACCGGTGAAAGCGATCAAGGGACTCTCGTTCAGTCCCTGTGGGTCCGAGTAGGTTGTCCTGTAGTATACTGATTGAAAAATATTGGAATTGGGGTTCATTTACTCGTATAGTCTTCGGAACTCCGCTTGCTTTTGGAGAAGTCCTTCTACCTATGGGTGCGTATGGGCAGATTTCCGAAAGCAAAAAAGTTCATCCTACTGATGGCAGGTCTCTTTCTTCTTCCCCTGGGTGAGAGCAGAGCCTATATTTTGAGCGATGATTCCAGTGCGAATGCCGGACTTTTTCTGAATTTCCTGGAATTGTATGCTACGGATGCTGCCTCCTCCAGTGGAGAAAATGCAAGCTCGCTGGTGAACTCTGTAAGGAACAATACCAGCATTTACTCAACTCAGATTGTGAAATACACTGAGGTTTCATCTACCGAAAAGTCACCCATCAGTCCGGGCTTTCGCTATAGCCGAAAGTTCGAAGACAGCGATGTTTTTATTGGGTTCAACTATGCAGAGAGCAGCCAGATAACCTACTTCCGACAGATCTATGGAAACGATAATTCCTTCTTCCGGGACCAGGCAAAGACAAGAGAGCGCATTACCGGAATCACCCTGGGTTTTGGGCCAATCGATTATACTACCCAGAATGAAGATGGATCCGGGGAATTTGCCTTCGCCTATACAACGACAAGAAGCAGAGGACCGTATTCGCAGTATTTTTATAAGACTCCATCTTTTCTGACCATCGCACGAATTGCCGCTGACTCATCCAGTAGCGAAGGAGCCCTGGATAACTACAATCTATTGAGTTATTCCACAGGTCAGATGAATTTCGACATCGAGACTTACAGTCTGCGGAGCGGATATGCGTGGGTTATGGGAGACTACTTCAATATCTACGGTCGCATGGATATGGATTACGTGCAGGGAAACATCAAGCTGAGCACCTTTTCCATCGGTTCGGCCAGTCAGGCCCTGGCTTCCACCGCGACGCCTTCCATACCAAATGCAAACTACATATCATACATGGATGCCAGGTTAACCGGTTTCCTGTTTCGACTGGAGCTTGGACTGGTAGCCAAGCTGATGCCCGGAATCGGGTTTCGCTTTGGATACTACGGTCAGATACCGTTTCTCACCCTCGAAATCAAAGAATCCTTCGATACCTTTCGTTCCTCTGCGAATGATCCCTATCTGACCAGCTATAGAGAACCGGAACCTTCATCGTTAAGCGACCGTCAGACAGTGTTGCATGGTGCCTTCTTTGCCATCGTAGCCAACTTCTAAAGAGTGGCCAGCCTGGAGCCCGGCTGCGACTAGCTGGCCGGGCTGCTTTCCGGTGCTTTCCATCCCAGTCGATGCGCTGTCTGTCGAGCAACTTCGGGTACATCCTGCTGAACAAAATTCTCATGCAGTACCTGGATTCCGATGACATGGTTTACCAGAGCATCCAGCTGAACCAGTTCATGGGCTGGCGTTGAAGAGCTTTCGTAGCGCGCAAAAAGATTTTTGATGCCTTCTTTGTCCAGAAAGCCGGATCGTTCAATGGCCTCATCGGAAAGAAAATCCGCCGCCATATCCTTCAATGCTTTCAGCTTTTTTGGATCGGTATGCGCGGGAGGAGCCATAAAGGCAAATTTCTGTCGCTCATACAGGACTTTAGGAAGCACTCCTTTCATCGCTTCACGGAGGACATACTTTTCAGTGTCTCCCTTTATGCGATGGGCCGGTGGAACCCATACAGCAGCTTCAGCCAGATGATGGTCCAGAAAGGCCGGTCGGGCTTCCATGGAATTGGCCATGTCCACTCGATCACCACCCCAGGTCAGGATCTGTCCTTCCAGCATGGTTTTGATCCAAACGTATTGCGCTACGTCCAGGGGATGGCGATTTCGCACCATATCTGGATTAATTTGTGCAGCAATCGCTGCTCCGGGATCGTATCCTTGAAGCTTGGCGCGAACATCCGGGTTTAGAAGTCCAGGAATCTCCGGGGCGCAGGCCAGCCAGGGTTGTAGACAGGACGGAGTAAAGCCGCAAACACTGTTCAGCTCCGGGCTTACAACTTCTTCAGCAGCCAGCATGCTTCCTTTTACCAGAGCATTGCTTTCGTTCAATTTAGCCTGAAGATGCAATCTTTCCTTTTCCGGAAGATGATCCAGACCATGCAGAAACATGTCTCGACGAAAGGAAGGATAGCCAGCGAAAAGTTCATCTGAGCCTTCGCCGGTAACTACGACTCGATAGCCTGCTTCATGGACGTGCTTGCTCATTAGATACTTCGCGACGCCCAGTGTGTTATAGATAGTTCTTTCTGTATGCCAGTGAGTCTTTACAAAGTGATCGTATAGATGGTCCGCTTCCAGTTCCAGAATATCCTGGTCTGCTCCTACGGAGCGAGCCATTTCTACAGCGATGGCGCTTTCGTCGTAGGAATCGTTATCGAAACCAATGGTAAATGCTTTGACTGCATCCTGTCTGGAAGCAGCGGCCAGTCCCAGAATAGAGCAGGAATCGATGCCGCCGGACAGATAGCAGCCCACCGGCACATCCGCCTCCAGACGATGTTGAACCGCTTCAATTAAAAGTTCCCGGACTTTCTCGATAGTTTCTTTTTCGGGAACATCATCATTTCGCTGGCCCAGCTCTGGAAAATCCATGTCCCAGTAGGCTTTCTCGCGAATGTGAAATGCACCGTCTCTGCGTTCCACCACCAGGTAATGTCCGGGCTTTACCTGATTGATTCCTTTGAAGGGTGTGCTTCCCGGAACAATGGTTTGCATCAACTGATGAAAGATACCTTCAGCATAAAACTCCCGGGGCACTTCCGGATTGGCCAGTATGGACTTGATCTCGGAGCCAAAGACAAATGCCTTGCCGGTATTGATCCAGTAAAGTGGCTTGATTCCAAATCGATCGCGCACCAGATACAGGCGATCCAGCTTCTTATCGTACAGCGAAAAGCCAAATTCGCCACGAAGATCCTTGAGCAGCGGTTCGAATCCTTTATCCGGGTAAAGGTTCATTACGATTTCCGAATCGCTCTTTGTGCGAAAGTTATATCCCCTGGCAGTGAGGTCTGTTCGAATTCGCTTGTAATCGTAGAACTCACCGTTATGGGCCATCAAGAGGTTTTCATCGTCGGACCAGAAAGGCTGTCTGCCAGATTCATGCAGGTCGATAATGGACAGCCTTGCATGGCTCATTCCCACTCCGCGACCTTCAATTGTTTTCCAGCCGAAGTCATCCGGACCACGGTGGTATTGAATCGCAGCCATATTCACCAACGTGGCCGGGCTTATGGGCCGCTGAGGGTCCAGATTCATGATTCCTGATATTCCACACATAATAATCTCCTTCGTTCTATTCGTCCGGGCCGAAAGCCCGGGAAAGGGCCTGGCGGCCCCGATGCCAGTGAATCTTATTCACTGAGTTTTGACATCCGGCAGGACGTCTGGCCTATCTGGATGCGTACTGCTCAATTTCCTGAATGGCCGTATCGGTATCTATTACTCTTGCGTATCGATCCTGAAGCGTAAAGACAGTGGAGTCCTGCAACTCCTGGGTAACGGTGGTGCAGGCATCGCTTATCAATGTAACCAGGTAACCCAGGTCACTGGCGTCTCGCACTGTTGTGGAAACACATTCGTTGGTGTAAACACCTGTTATGAACAGTCCCTGAATATCCAGATTCTTGAGCAGGTAGTTTATGTTGGTTGAAGTAAAACATCCGCTGGCCGTTTTGTTGAGAACAATCTCATCGCCCACAGGCTTTACTTCATCCAGGAATTCCGCTTCTTTGGAGCCAGGAGCCGCATGAAGCTTCAGTCTTTTATGTCCAGGGCTGCGGTCTCTGCCATCTTTCGTCAAAGACATGATTCTAGTATGAATCACTTCAAAGCCCCTGGATCGAAAGGTGCGTAACAGTCTCTGTACATTGGGTATGACAATGTTTTCCAGGGTAGAAAAATAATATTCCTGCGCCTCTGGCGGAACTCCGCTGGTTTTAGGATCTGCAAAAACGCCATATCCCGGGGCTGCATCCAGATATTGCATATCAATGACCATTAGAGCGGTGTTTTGCTCTTTGATGGAAGCATAGCGCTCTTCGTTTTGAATGATGGACTGGGTGTAGCTCTTTTTGAGCGGGTCTACGTCAATGTATTCAGGATCTAAATCCTGAATGATTTCTTCCAGTTGTTCGTTTGTTGGTTCGTGTGCATGTTTTGTCATAATTATAGATTTCAATCACCGGCAGCTACCGGGCCATCTGCATCAAGGTATGCAATGCAACGTTGGCACCGGTCTCAATATCTTCCCAATCAGTCCATTCAGCCGAGGAATGGCTGCGGCCAGCTTTACTGGGTACAAAGATCATCCCCACGGGTGCGATGCGAGATACGATCTGAGCATCGTGGGCCGCTCCACTGGGCATAATGTGGGTCTGCGCGTCGATTTGCTTTGAAGCATTCTGTATCATCGTTTGGATGTTATCGTCGCAGGCCACCGGATCCACTTCGCTCAATACATCGAATTCAAACATCAGATCTCGACGGCGGGCAATGGCCGAAAGAGCCTTGCGAAATGCAGTCATCAATTCTTGCAGAGTATGGGAATCCGTGTCTCTGCAATCCAGGGAAAATTCAACCTGTCCCGGTACGGTATTGGCCGTTCCAGGAAATAGATCTACCTTACCGATGGTAGCCACGCTTCGATCCGTGCCGATCTCCTCCAGCACCCGGGGGATTTCCATGGAAAATTCGGCCAGGCCAGCCAGAGCATCTGCACGCATATGCATGGGCGTGGTTCCTGCATGATCCGGACGACCTATGAAGCGGATGGACCATTTGAATAATCCGGTAATATGACTTACGACTCCAATGGGAATATCGAGACTGTCCAGCACCGGCCCCTGTTCGATATGAAGCTCCAGATAAGAGCGCACCGAACGGGGGTTTCGACGAGCATCCAGAGCCTTGATGGCCTCATAGCCACAAGCCTTCATTGCATCGGTAAGAGATACCCCGTTCAGATCTCTGGCCTGATGAATCCTCTGCGGATTGATGTCTCCTACGAAGGATTGGGAGCCCAGCAGGCCGCCAAAGCGCCCCTCTTCATCGCTAAAGGATACCAGCTCCAGAGGATAATCCAGATCGATTCCTTCTTCTTTGATTCTCTGAAGGCATTCCAGCCCAGTAAGAACTCCCAGGGTTCCATCCAGCGCCCCGGCTGCAGGAACGGAATCAATATGGGAGCCTATGACAACGCTGGGCTTCTTGCGATTGCCCAGGTAGCCGTGGATGTTTGCGGCTCCATCTACGTCCAGTTCCAGGCCTGCCTGTTCAATCTTTTGAGATAGCCAGTTGCGCGCCTGTAGATCATTTTCTGTAAAAGCCTGTCTGTAGATACCATGATCCTGGGATCGCCCGATCTGCGACAATTCGTCAATATTGGTGCGAAGCCTTTCGAAGTTTATTTTCAGATCTGTAGCTACAGTCATTTTATTCTCCTGAACGCATTTTCCGGAAGAGAAAAACCACCTGTATGATGGAATCCCAGGCTTTGCCTGTTTCCTCTTAAGAGCGCAAATGGAATCGCAATTGGAATCGCAGTTGGAATCACAATTGGAATCGCAATTGGAATCGCAATTGGAATCGCAATTGAAATCGCCGTACCAATCACAGGCCCATCAATTCAATAACCGGATGCGTCGTGTTCTCTACTGGTTCTTGTCCTCCGGCTGATCCACAGGCGAATCTACCACGAGATTGATCCTGTGTACCAGACATGTAAGTAATGCCATACGAATAAAAACAGCGCCCCTGGCCTGAGAGAAATACCAGTTATGCTCGGTACCATCCAGGGACTCATCCAGCTCCTCTCCTCTGGCCAGTGGATGCAATATGATAGCTCCCGGTTTCAGCTGCGATTTACTGGTGAGTTTTATATCACCGGTCAAAGTCTCATAGCTATCGCCTACCCAGGCAATGGAGTTAATATACACCACATCCATTTCTGGTAGGATATCTCTAAATTTATGCACTACTTCCAGGTTCAGTCCGGCTTTTTCCAGTTCCTGCTTCTGGTCATCGTCCAGTACATTGCGGGCCGGATTCACGATGTATACCTTGCGAATAGAGTCAGAGAAAAGCGAAAGTAGAAGCAATAGGCTACGTACGGTTCGCATTCGATTGGGGGTTCCGATCACACCAATGGTAAGCTTTTCATCTTCCGACAGTTGCCCTGTACCGAACGCAGGATTCCATTTCATGATAGCATATATATCTGCCAGCGCCTGCGTTGGATGCTCATCAATTCCATTTCCGGCATTGATGATGGGAATTCGCAGAGAATCCAGCATGGAATAGACGGAGTCTTCGCTGTTATCGCGCAAAACTACTACATCGCCATAGTTGTTGAACATCTCACCTACATCAGACAGGCTTTCGCCCTTGGCGATACCGGTGGTATTGGGGTCGGTGATAGACATGATGTCTCCACCCAATCGATGCCAGGCACTTTCAAAGGATAGCCGAGTTCTGGTACTGGGTTCGTAAAATGCGCTTACAAGAATCTTTCCTCTCAGTGGCGGATGAATTAAATCGGGTTGGGTTTCGTATGAAGCGGCCAGACGGCCCAGTTGAAGTATTTTTTCTCTGTCGAACTGACGGGCCGATACGATGTGCATTCCCGCCAGAGAACGTAACGGTTCTGCATCTTCCGGTACAGCTTCCATCAGATTACGCGGTCGTTCGATACCTCGAATGCCGTCTCGACTCACCACTGCCTGTTTTAGCAAAGGATGAATTTTACTTTGATCAAACATGATTTCCTTATTTTTTATCGGCCCAGAGAAACTCAGACTCTGGACGTCACCAGAATGGAACCCGGGTCTATGATGGCTGCTTGCGCGAAAATGCAAGACAGCATGAAGGGGTTCTGAGACCAGAGTTGCTACTCTGGGGTACTATTTCTGGCAAACTATACTCTTGCGCAAAAGCGCATCCTGTAGAGCCAGGATCGCTTCATTACACAGAATAATATGGGCTCACAGGCGCATCAAAAAAAGTACAAAACTTTCGATACGTAGCTCCGGTATGGATGAAATTACCAGATTCGCTTTTTTATGAAGTCAATGGCAAGTAATACCAGCATCACCACAGGTGCCAGCGCACATAAGCCCAGCGAACCATACACAAGAATCTCGAATAATGTCAGGGTTAGATACATTTAGCTGCCTACTCCTCTGAGTTCTCCGCCAGTTGATCCCAGGAAAACTGCTGCGGCCAGATCAGTGTGGAACCAACTGTAATGACAAACGATACCAGGGCCCCGGTAAGTGCCGCAACATAAAAACCTACCATAAAGTAGCTGATCAGTCCCACGGTGCTTCCCAGAAACATGGCCAGCGCTGCTCCGATTCGATTGGTTTTTCTCCAGTACAGTCCGGCAACAATGGGCCAGATTGTTGATGCCACCAGTGCTCCACTGGCATGGAGCATCTGTACAAGGTTGGTAACACGGGGCAGACAAATTACCCAGGTTACCAGACCCAGAATCAAAGTTACATAACTGGCCGCCTTTCGCATTTCCTGCTTGGTTGCCCGTGGTCTTATGTGGCGCTTATATACATCTTCTAGAAGAAGATCGCTGGTGGCGGCCAGCAGCGAATCCAGGCTGGAAGCCAGCGCAGAAAAGATAACGATAAATATGAGTACAGCTCCTGTCTTTCCGAGCAGTGCGGCGGCCACCATGGGTCCTACCTGATCCGGCTGAGGGATGTTAATGTCCATGGCCACGGAGGCTAGAGCGATAAATCCTGCAGCGATGGGCACTGGAGCCCAGAAGAGCCCGGCCAGCAAATAGGCTTTAAATCCGACGCCCTTGCCAAATGCGAAGGCGCGGCTCCACCAGATATTGGAATGAAAAATTTCGCCCATGCCAAAAAGTAAATTGTTGAAAAGGAACATGATACTGGCCGGCAATAGCAGATTCATGAGTTGTGGTCGGCGCTCCATTACCTCGGTATGAATCGTGTCCAGTCCCGGACTCATGACAACCATAGCTCCTACGGCAACCATGCCGGTAAGAATAACCACGGTTTGTATGAAGTCTGTTCCAATTACTGCTTTAAGTCCACCCAGCATGGTGTACAGAACGCAGATCAAAAGAATTACGCTCATTCCAATGCGATAGGGAATCCCGGAAAGAGACTCGATCAGGATTCCGCCTCCCATTCCCAGGCTCACCAGAAAGAATAGGCTGTATGCCAGACTAATAAGTAAAAAGATTCGCCAACCCGTTACTCCGAATCGTAGACGAAAAAAATCGCCGCTGGTATATCCGGTGGGCATCAGTTGCCGGATGCGCGTAGACATGGGCGCGAATAGCAGCAGACCCACTGAACCCAGAGAATAGCCCAGCATTCCCCAGATACCCATCTGAAGTGCCAGCTGGGGTGCCACCATGGTAGTGTTCGTGGTAACCCAGGTAGCCATGGCCGTGCATGCAGCCAGAGAAAGGCCCACTTTGCGCCCGGCCAGCATGTGATCATCAAGACCTGTGTTACCCCGGCCCCAGAAATATCCCAGGGCTACCCAGATTACACTGAAGATGATCAGTACTACGGCAGCAGTCTGCAGATCCAGAGCCGGTGTCATTTCTCCTCCCTGGGGCTTCTATAGGTGCCAATGATGATTACAGCTGTGGTTATGAGGAATAGAAATGCTCCAATACCAAAGTAGATGAGAGCTGTGCTCAGAGAGTAATGATTCACCCGAACATGAAGAACATTCGAATACCCCAGGAGCTCATAGTCTGAATACTGCGCCAGGAGTGCCTGTGCATCCTGACTCAATTCCGGCGGGGGTGGCACGGCATTCTCGGTCATCTCCGAAGATTGTCGTAGAAAGAATATCTGATAATAGAGATCCCCATCCACCTTGCCGCTCATGGCCAGAGACATACTCTGATCATCATGAAATACAGTGGGTTCATCCATTCGGGAGTCCCTGGACTCCAGAAGCACCAGGCGATCTCCAGGGTTGTTCTCTGTTATCTTATGAAGTTGAGCACTGGAAAGAAGCTCCCATTCCAGTGTAAAGTAGCCTTCCCGCGTCTCTGGCGGATTGCCGGATAAACCGGTGCTCAATTCTAAAATATGATTCGATCCCGAAGACGGCTCCGAGAAGACGGGCTGCAACGCGAAAATCAGAAGTAAGGATATAACTGTCTTTTTGCCGGGAATCACACTAACTTTTTACGGCTGCTTCTCCTTTTTCTCCGGTGCGAATGCGAACGATCTGTTCTACATCCGTAATGATGATTTTTCCATCGCCAATGTTGCCTGTTCGGCCTTCTTCAAGAACCACCGAAACAATTTCATCCACCAGGTTGTCTTCTACGATAATACTGATCAAAACTTTGGGCAGAAAATCCACAGTGTACTCGGCGCCGCGGAACACTTCCTGATGTCCTTTTTGCCGGCCGAAGCCCTTAACTTCCTGGATGGTCATGCCATGGATTCCGGCCCGAACCAGAGCTTCCTTTACAGGCTCCAGCTTGAAGGGTTTGATAATAGCTTCGATTTTTTTCATGCGGGCCTCCGGCGCGCGACGTGAGGGATACCTAGTAGGCTATGGTGGATTTTTTATTCTGACAAGGACTTTTTTTCATTAAATGCGTATTCCATTCACTTAAGCGTGCGAAAGCCATTATCTGATATCGAATTGCGACCTGTTGATAAATAAAATTTAGCAGGAGTTTCGGGTTCTGCAAAACTGCATGGATTGGAACAAAATGCCTATAAGCCTTGCATTTCGCCTGGATTCGAAGGAATCCAGGCGAACCTTGTTAATCATTGAAACTGCATCGACGGGAAAACCGTAGCTTTCGCACATTCGCGCGCTAACGATTCGAGCAGGTATTCAAGCGGCCTGGCTCTGCAAAGCCGGAAGAAAGAAACGCAATGTCAGGTATTGCCAATCAATACTCGATTTTCTTGAAGTATTGTTCCAGGTCTGGCTCTTCCATTCGGTCGAAGTAATCCAGAGCAATGTCGATGCGATCAGTAAAAATCCCATCGGCCCCAAACTGATTGATCAGCCACATCTGCCAGGATTGATTGATGGTATAATAATGCACGATCATTCCCCGGGCATGGATTTTGCTGGTATACCAGGGCCAGGCCATATAACCGGAAGGCCCGGCATTTGCATCCACCGCCAGGGCCTGTTCCAGAACAGCTTCAAAGCTTCCGCCTTCTTCGACAGTATCCTGCCCGAATAGATACACGCGGGGCAGTTCTGGCGCAAGGTCTTTGAAGATTTGTAAGCTATCCTGAGAAAAGGACTGCACTATGATCCGGCCGGGCATATTTCGAACATTCACTCGGTCCGGAGCATCCAGGGGAGTTTCCTCAAGCGAAGCTTCCTCTGTTTCAGAAGAAGGCCCTATCCATCCCCGTTTCTTCAGAAGATCTACAATTTGCTTTTCAATGCCGGGAAATCTTTCCGGGGATTTGGTTTCCAGATAAAGTCCAGGCTTGTGGTACCCTCCATCAGCAATGTCGATGAGTTCTTCCAGAGTAAGAATGTTAAGTCCTACGAACGATGGTCTGGCCCACTGTGGATGGGTTTCATTGAACCAGGAGCCTGCATCCAGCTTCATTAGTTCTGCGTAGGTGAACGTATCCACCGAATCTTTCGCTCTATCTGGATATATTTCTTCAATGTTTGTTGTTCGCGTTAGATCATCATCATGGAGTGCGATGAGTACTCCATCTTTTGTTCTTTGAATATCTGCTTCCAGATAGTCAGCTCCCAGTTCCCTTGCCAGCAGATAGGCAGGCCTGGTCTCCTCCGGTGCCAGGCCGGATACACCCCGGTGGGCCATCAAGGCAGGAAACGGAACTCCCTTCTGACGGCTCACATCCCGGCCGGAGCCTGGTGGGCTCAGTAGAAAGCTATAAAGAAAGAAAATTGCAATCAGTACAAAAGGCAGAGCTGCCAGAATGATGAGGATGGTCTTCAAGCGCATGGCGAACCATGCCATGGAATCAACATCGGTCAATCAGAATTGGAGGGGACGATTATCGATTAATCTTACACCATCGCAAAACACAGCTGTGGCAATTCGTGCAGTTCTATCCTTCTGGATTTCATCCAGTTTCTGAAGTGTATCCGGGTCCACAATTTCCATGTATTCTACTCGATTCTGTGTTCCGGATTCTATTACATCCCAGGCTATTTCGCAGAGTTCAGCGCATTTGACGGAATACTGGGCTTTCCGGTCTTGAAGTGTTTTTTGCACCAGGTTGAGTGCTCTGGGAATCAGTGCTGCATGTTCTCGAGCTTTTTCGGACAGCCGGGCATTCCTTGAGCTCATGGCCAGTCCATCCGGCTCTCGAACAGTTTCGCATCCAACCACTTCTACGGAAAAATCCAGGGCCCGTGCCATGGTTCGAATCACCAGAAATTGCTGATAGTCTTTCAGTCCAAAATAGGCTCTGTGCGGTTGCACTATGTTAAAGAATTTGGATACTACAAGAAGCACTCCATCGAAGTGTCCAGGTCTGTGAAGGCCGCAAAGATTGCCGGTAAGCTCGGGAATGGTCATCTGCACTTTTAAACGGTTCGCCGGATACATCTCCTTTGCATGGGGTAGAAAGGCGAACTGTACACCTTCCTTCTCCAGAGCGTTTAGATCCTTCTCCAGATCCACTGGATAGTTTTCGTAATCGGAAGGATCATTGAATTGTGTGGGATTCACAAAAATACTAACCACTGTGACATCGCATTCCTGCTGACTCTGGCGGATCAAACTTAAATGGCCCTCATGAAGAAATCCCATGGTCGGTACCAGGCCCACTTTCGCCCCTTCCGCTCTTTTGGACTCCAGGGCTTCTCTCATCTCTGCAATGGTCTGTATCGATTTCATGATCTAGTCAGTTTGATGCTGTTTTCTGATGGCACCTGTCGGTTCGACCTAACGCGAACCGGCTGCTTTCATGGCCTGATACACACGAGAAGTGGAAGGCCTTCCCACACACTGTTCGATATGCGCCGTAGCAACACACAGGGCTTCTAAATCGATTCCAGTTTCGTATCCGGAACGATGCAATGCATAGACTACATCTTCGGTGGCCACATTGCCGGCTGCTCCAGGCGCATAGGGACAGCCTCCCATGCCGCCTGAACTGGAATCAAAAGAGCGAAGACCCATTTCCAGGCCGGCCATTAAGTTTGCCAGGGCTGTGCCTCTGGTATCGTGAAAGTGTCCGGCCAGCTTCTCGGCTGGCACTGATTTAAATACAGAATCGAGCAGTCGCTTGATGTCTTCTGGAACGGCGGTGCCGATGGTTTCGCCCAGAGAGATTTCAAAGCATCCCAGATCCAGAAGCTCCTTCGCAATCTCTGTAGTCTTTTCCGGTGCCTGGTGTCCTTCATAGGGACAATCCACCACAGTGCTAATATACCCTCTAACTCGAATGGAATCATCGGCCTCTTTCATTATGGCTCGAATCCGCTCCAGGCTTTCTTCAACTGTGGCATTTGTATTTCTCTTTGTGAATGATTCGCTGGTGGCTGTAAACACAGCTACGCTTCGCACGCCAGCTTCAATTGCTCTTTGCAGTCCTTTTACATTGGGCACCAGAACAGGTAGGTTGATTTCGCTCTGTAGATGCGAAACGGCCGCAAATACTTGCTCCGCATCGGAAAGCTGAGGAATGACTCCAGGGCGAACAAAAGAGGTGGCTTCCAGTTCTCTGATGCCAGCACCGGCCAAAAGTTCAATAAACCTGACTTTGTCTTCAGGGGAGATGATCGTCTTTTCGTTCTGGAGTCCATCCCTTGGACCCACTTCGCAGATGCGTACGGTATTCATAATGCATCCCCTGCCGCTTGCATCTCAAGGTAAAAGCAGGCCCCATGTTGACTATCTTCAATGCCTGCCTGTCCGCCTGAACGCTCCATAATATCTCTGGCCATAAGCAACCCCAGTCCAGCACCCTTTTCGCCCCGGGTTCCTTCTGATATAATCCTTTCTTCTATTTTAAATAATTGATTCCTGGCCTTTTCGGATAGGCCCGGGCCTTGATCCTGTACGGTTAAGCGCATTCGATTCCTGTCATCCGGCCCACTGGATGCGATGGTAATCCTGGATCCGTCCGGAGAGAATTTTACTGCATTGTTTAAAAGAATGAGTGCAGCTCTTCGCAGTCCCGATTCTATGCAGCGGACGTTGACGGCGCTGAGTTCTGCCTGAATTTCGATGTCTTTTTGCCTGGCCCGAGGCATGATTGCATCTATGGCCAGCTGCAATTCCTCCTGCAGGTTTTCATGGGTCATTGCCAGATTGTAGCGAATTTTCTGATAATCCATCCAACCCAGCAGGCTTTCCAGAATCTCTCCGATGCTGCCCACCGAGCGATTGATTTCCACGGCCATGGTCTTGAGCTCGTCCTCGGAGAAGGACTCCGGATTTTCCGCAAACATCCGAGTCAGACTCTGGATGGCGTACAGAGGGCTTTTTACATCATGATTGATGGTGCGAAACAGGCGCACATGCTCCTGTCTAAAATGATCCAGTTCATTTTCGGATTGCTCCGGCATAGCTAACCGGTAGGTTTCTGATGGGACAGGTTCAGTGCAACTAATTACGCTGAACCGCAGGTTCCAGAGATCTCAGCCATTCCAGAATGCTTTCCGAGGTTCGGTGCACAATGGACTGCACCTCTCGAAATCCGGCAAAACCTCCATAGTACGGATCCGGAACATCGGGGATGCGAGAGCCTTCCACTTCCGGGTCAAATTTTCTGTACATGAATATTCGGCTGCGCTCTTCATCGCTGGATGCAGAAGCGAGTACATCTTCGTAGTTGTGACGATCCATGGCCAGAATGTAGTCGAATCGCTCCAGATCAAAGGCTGTGAACTGACGGGCCCGGTGCTCCAGTTTGATTCCTGCCTCTGCCGCCGCTTTACGCGTATCGGGATGCGGGATTTCTCCAATGTGATAGGCGCTGGTTCCGGCTGAATCTACCTTTACTCGACTGTCGAAGCCCTGCTTTCGAATCAAATGGCGCAGAGCGCCTTCTGCGGCCGGGGATCTGCAAATGTTGCCATGACATACAAAAAGTATGGATAGTGCTCCAGAGTTACTATGCATTTTGGGTTTTGCTCCTTGAGATAGGGGAGGGTCGGCGCGGTTTCATCATGCCCATCGCAATCTGGACTAGAATAGTATCGTAGCCATTTTCTTGCGATATTCGGCCACCAGTGGATGGCTCTGGCCCAGCAGATGAAAGCTGGCGATCAGTCTGTCTTTTTCTTGCTTTCCTTTATTTCTTTCGAGCGATTCCATGAATTGGTCAAGCACATCACGAATTTCTTTTTCTGATCCAAAGAGCTTACCCAGTTGCTGGACTTCCTCTGGAGAGGGTTCTTCAGACAGAACATTTAGCAGGGCTGATTTTTCATTTACCAGATCGGCGGAGCTGATGGCTTCCAGAGCTTCTTTCAAATCATCTGTGTTGCCCTGGCGAAGCATCTCTTTCACCCCGTTCCATAGAACAGGCGAGAGCCCCTGATCTATAGAAGGCATTTCCAGGATCTGGCGCACTGCAGCAATGGGATCAGAGCTGGCCAGCAACTCCAGTTTTAGCACATTTTCATCTTTAATATGTCTGGAGAGGAATTCCTGAAGCATGTGCTCTGGCAGGGCTCCGGTGAATTGATCCACAGGTTCGCCGCCGCTGAATAAAACACAATGGGGGATGCCTGAAACATTATAGGCCCCGGCCAGGGCAGGCTCTTCATCGGTATTAACCTTTACGAGTTGCCATTTGCCCTGGTGTTCTTGCTCCAGTTTTTCCAGAAGTGGTCCCAGCATTCGGCATGGGCCACACCAGGGGGCCCAGAAATCCACCAGCACCGGGGCGGATCTGGATTTTTCAATTACCTCGGTTTGAAACGTATCTTGACTTGCATTTACCATATCAACTTCGGTGGAGTCGGAATTCTGCATTCCAGCATTCGAAACTTGCGCTGCATCCTGCTTCGTTAACAACCGGGCTCCAATAACTTTTTTCATCCTTTCTCAATGTATAAAGTCAATCAAAAACCCACGGGGGGTATCGGACACCATTTCCAGCAGTTGTGCAGTAATTTCCTGATTGAACCGAATATGACTATAAGGTGCAAATCAGCTCATCCAGCCTACTATTCGATGGAATTCTGCGAGGCAGGGCCCTGCGTACGTTTCAGGTCCTGGGTCTCGCTCTTCTGGGTACCATCGTTCCGGTAGCGTTCTGGCTGGGAATTGATCTGGCCGGTTCACCGCATATTGGTCCTCTCACCCTGGCCGGACTTTCCATCTGCTTGCTTTTTCTGCTGCTTGCCGGATTGATCCTGGAGCTTTTTTTCCAGATAGTACGAATTCCCGGGGCCCTTTTACTGCGTATCGAACAGATCTGGAATTTTGCTTCGCCAGCTATCTGCATTTTTTTGCTTACAGCCGAACCTCTGATTCGCTGGTCCGGACTGGTTTCGACCGGGCCGGTGCTGCCGCAACTTGCCGGTCATTCCATTCTTCTGGCCCTGGGGCTTATTGTGCTTCTAGGGTTGCTTTTTGTGTTTCCACTGTTTCGAGGAATGAACGCTACCTTTCTTCTTACTGGAGTCCTGGCAGCCAGGTTCCTTTTAATTCCTGCAACTATAGGTCCGGAGTCCGATTTCCGGGAGTATGCGACGTTCACTCTGTATTCTTTTGCTCTTTCATTGTTGATCTTCCTGTTCTTACAGAGCCGTCGCCGATTGGCACTATCGCCTGGCTATGAAACCTTTCCGGTGCCCTACGGTCTATCCTACGTTGCCTTCTTTTCTATCCCCTTGATGTTGGCCCTGTATTTCGCCACCTCTTCCTGGTATCCGAATTTTCCCGGTCATATCCCTGCATTGATGACTATCTTTCTGGCTGTGCACTGGTGGGTATCTGGATTGGTACTGAGCCGTGATTCGGAAGGCAAAACCATCAGCCCCGTGATAAGCCTGTTGCTTTCACTTTGTCTGGTTGCTCAGATCGGCCTGCTGGTGCATTCATTCAGCGCGGGCAATGTTTCCAGGGCATCACTCAAAAGCACAGTGACCGCGGAATCCCTGACTTTCTTTGCGGCTTTTCTGGATCAAGACAGGGATGGAAATTCATCTTTTCCAGGTCAGGATCCGGATGATTCGAATCCGAATATTCGCGCGGATTTCATTGCCTCCGAAGAGACTGTGCGCAATAAAGAAGGCTCCGAAGAAAATTCCGAAGCTGGCCGCGGAGAACCGAAGTCCGCCGATCCGGCAGGCCAGCGGCTACTGACCCTGGTGCTGGATCAGGAAGCCTTTTCCGGGGCTTCCAGTCCGGTAAGCCCGCTGGCGGTACTTACCTCCGATGAAATACCTTATGCAGTCAGGGATCTGCTCCATGGTCGAGATCCAGTGGCCAATGTGGAAAGCCGCTCCATTCTTTCTGACTATGTGGATCGAGGGTTTCGCACCATTTGCACCGGGAATGGAGAGTACTTCAGTCATGTTCATCCTGCCAGACTGGACCAGGGATGCCAGGTACTTGAGCCCGCTACTTTGAGCTTCGGTTCTGATGACGTCCTGCCCCTGTCAGAACATGAAACCACGGCTTCCGAAAATTCCAGAAGCGATGGTAGTCAATCCTCGGATATTCAATTGGCTCTTAACTTTTTGAGCAAGTCCGGTACATTGTTTCGCAAGTACAGAGAGGATCGCTTCTTTCTCTGGCTGCATCTGGATATGCGAGGTTCATCCATTGCCTGGAAGGATCTGCAACCGGTGCTGGATACCTGGAAAGAGGATTTTGAAGGCAAAAGGAATACTCTGATTCTTTTGGATGGTCCTGCAGGACTTGTATTTATTGATTCCGGTCTCTTTCCGGTGGCTCGATCCAGAAGCAGGATCGGTTTTTATAGATCCAGGGTGCCGGCTCCCTGGTCCCAGGCCATGCATGAGCTGTATGGCGCAAGCTTCAAGTTTCCCATGCAATCCTTTGGTATGGACGATGGTTTATGGGTGGGAAATCAAATGACCGGAAGTAAGATGCAGTATCCGCTTCCCTGGAAAACCGATGCTCCAGTAGAAGCGGAAAAGAAAAGGCAAATCAAGAATTTGCAGCCTTGATTATTCCAGAGAATGCATCTGCTTTGAGAGATGCGCCCCCAATCAGCCCTCCATCGATATCTTCCATCTTAAGAAGACCCTCTGCATTGTCTGGCTTCATGGATCCTCCATAAAGAATCCTGGTTTCGTTTGCTTTTCCAGCATACATTTGATTCAACTTTTCTCGAATCATGGCATGCACTTCCTGGGCCATTTCAGGAGTAGCATTCTTACCGGTTCCAATGGCCCATACAGGTTCGTACGCGATTACTGTATCCTTGAGATCAGAAATCCCCTGCAGCGCGCCTAGAAGTTGTTTCTGAACTACATCGTTGGTCTTGTTTGCATCCCTTTCTTCCAGGGTTTCTCCCACACAGACAATGGGTTTTAAGCCATTTTCCAGAGCTTTCTTTGTCTTCTTGTTAACCGTCTCATCGGTTTCATGGAAGTACTGTCTCTGCTCGCTGTGACCCAGAATTACATAAGTGCATCCAAGATCGGTGAGCATATCATGGGAAATCTTTCCAGTGAATGCTCCCTGATCTTCCCAGTGCATATCCTGGGCTCCCACTGCGATAGAAGTCCCTTTCAAAACCTTCAATACGGCGGGCAGTGCAACATAGGTAGGACATACTGCAATT
This sequence comes from Spirochaetaceae bacterium, assembly GCA_002729885.1. Lineage (GTDB taxonomy): Bacteria > Spirochaetota > Leptospiria > Leptospirales > Leptonemataceae > UBA3465. The sequence goes on along the minus strand of PBUB01000021.1, from coordinate 105,008 downwards.
TCTGCTGCTTCGGAGCCAGTGAGGCTGGATTTTAGATCCTGGGCCAGTTTCTCTGCGGCGCTGGGTACCAGATTCATTTTCCAGTTTCCGGCAATGAATTTCTTTCTCATTCGCTTGTTGTTCTTCTTATAGATGCTACTTACAAGTAAAAATCAAAAATCGACTCTTACCGGAAAGGTCGGTTTCGATCCTGGTTTCGCAGTCCGGGAACTCCTGTTCGCAAAGAAGTTTCACTACTTCATGAATGTAAGGAGATAATTCCATCATCATCGCGGCCCCGGGTTTGAGAAATGCCTGGCATTGTTTGAGAATTTCAATGTACAGCGCTGGCGGATTGCTATGGAACAGTGCCTCTCTGGGTTCATGCAAATACGTTTCCGGCGAAAGAAGCGGGATTTCATCTGGATGGACGTAGGGCGGATTGCAGGCAATCAGATCGAACGGAGGTGCGTTCGATGTGCGGAACGGTGCCATTAGATCCCCTTCAACGGCGCTAAATGACAATCCTGGTTCCGCATAAACATCGCCATTCATGCGCGCATATTCCAGTGCGTAGCCAGAAAGATCCGAAAAGGTGATATCCAGGGTGGCCCGGTGTATTTCTCTGTTTCGCATTTTATCCGCCAGGCTGCGCCCAATGGCTACTCCAATGCATCCGCTGCCGGCGCAAAGATCCAGGATCCTTAGATTGGAAGCGCCGTTTTCAATCCTATTCACCAGCCAATCCATGCACCGATCCACCAGTTCTTCTGTTTCCGGTCTAGGGATGAGCACTCCCGGGCCTATGGCCAGTTCCAGGCCATAGAAGTTCGTTCTTCCCAATATGTAGGCAAAGGGCATTCCCATGGAGCGCCGGATTACAAAGTTATCCAGGTCTGACCATTCTTCTTCCGTTAGCTCCGGAGGCTCAAGACGTAACTTGAGTGCATTGATCTGCCTGGTTTCGGAAATCCAGAGTAGTATTTCCCTTCTAGCTTCCTCCACGGATATATAGTCGAACCCCTCGTGGATTCTTTCTGCCAGAGCGCGGATTCTCTCGTTAAATTCTGTATTGCGTTCCAAAACTATTGCTACTCGGAAGGCCTGAAAAAGACCTGTAAATATGCCCGATTATCACCCATGGCTTCATCAGTTTCGGGCCCTGATGGGAATTCGAAATCCCAGAAGAGTCTACATGTACTCCATCCTCATCGGACTGGCCACGGGTGCCGGCGCTGTACTGTTTCATCTGGCCCTTTCCTATGCCGAGCATTTTACATTCGACTATCTGGTGGGAATGCATCGGTCCTATCCAGCAGGGGAACACCCCATCGGCGGAACGCCCCAGGTACCCTTTAATCCCTGGATGATGATGTTACTGCCTGTGGTGGGTGGATTGCTCTGCGGATTGCTGGTGTACTATATATCGCCGGATGCAGCAGGCAGCGGCACGGATACAATGATCAATGCCTTTCACAGAAAGGAAGGCAAAGTATCATCCAGAATACCTCTGTATAAATCCCTGGCCACCATCTTCACAGTATCCTCCGGTGGTAGCGCCGGTCCGGAAGGCCCCATTATGCAGATTGGAGGCGGTATTGGATCCGCCATCGCTCGTCTGGTGGGCGCAGGGGCTCGAGCGCGCAGAACTCTGATGCTGGCCGGCATTGCAGGAGGACTGGGAGCTGTGTTTCGGGCTCCTCTGGGTGGTGCACTCACTGCAGTGGAAGTAGTCTATAGAGAAGACATTGAAAGTGATTCGTTGATTCCCTGTATTTTATCTTCGGTGACTGCCTATCTTGTGGCCCGGGCAGCCGGGGATCAAAGCTCCATTTTTGCTGTGCCCGAGGTATCTCTGCAGCATTATCATGAGCTGCTTTTTTATTTCGTGCTGGGTCTGGCCTGCACAGGCGTTGGTTATCTTTTCACCGTTTTCTTTAACTATATCCGAGATACATTTGCCACCATGAATATTCATCCTGCCTGGAAGCCTGCTCTGGGCGGATTGATGGTGGGTCTCATTGGAGTGTTCTTTCCCGAGGTTTATGGCTCCGGGCTGGGTTTCATGCAGCAGATTATCCTGGGTAAGAATCCATTCATAGCAGCGGATCCTGTGGGCTCCAGCATTCCCGGAAATCCGGACGATCTGCAGGGATTTGCCGCGGATCCTCTGGCCATCGCCGGCTTTTTCCTGCTGGTGGCATTGCTCAAAACAGTGACCACTTCTTTCACCGTGGCCAGCGGAGGCTCCGGTGGAATCTTTGCTCCTTCGCTTTTTATCGGAGGAATGCTGGGCGGGGCCGTAGGAACCCTTACCAGCTATCTATTTCCTGATCTGGATATTTCGGTTCCATCCTTTATCCTGGTGGGAATGGCCGGCTTTTTCAGTGGCGTGGCCGGCGCTCCCATGGCCGGAATGATAACCGTATGCGACATCATCGGCAGTTATGCCCTATTGCCTCCACTGATGATCGTCTCCATCATATCCTCGGTGCTTTCCCATAAATGGTCCGTGTATCGCGGACAGATGAAGAACCGCTTCGAATCCCCGGCTCATTATTACGATATGAATCTGGACATCCTGGATTCACTCAAGATCCGAGATGTGTTTTCAGAATTCAGAACCAGGGCGGTTTGCGAAAACCATATGCTTCTGGCAGATCTGGAAGACAGGGCCCATGAGATACAGGCCAGCGATTTTATTGTCATCGATAATGAAAGCAAATACAGAGGCGTCTGTTCGCTGCGAAGGGTGCATCATTCCAGGCATACAGGAGCCATCAGGATGCTGGTAACTGTCGAAGATGTTCTCGATACTGTACCACCTTTGACGCCGGATGATACCCTGGCCCGGGCCCTTCGCATCCTCATGCATTCAGAAGTAGATAAGTTTGCTATTATTGATCGGAGTGGCACCCTGCTGGGATACCTTCGATTTAATGATGTTTTCCAGGCTTACCACGATAAGGTTCGACCGTTGCATCCATCCGCGCCGCCTCCTGAATAAGAAATCTGGCAGCTGTAGCCAGGTATACCTTAAAACGGTTGTCAGCGCGGCCTTTTGCATTATCTTCGCGTACATCACATGGTAGTGGCGGAAGATACATTAATCAAGCAAGAGCTTCTAAATAAGAAGCTGGCCGATCCGCGCGATGAAATCCTGATCCGGCATCAATCCCAGGGGTTATTTACGCTCTTTAGAGCGGAGTTGCGGCGGGAAAAGAAGGTTCATCGCTGCTATATCGTTAAGCAGGTGGACTCCGCGAAGATGGGTCTTCTGGAAGCGGACGGACTGCGCGCTCTGGGCGAAACCGGTTGTGCTGTACCGTCCACCCATGGACTTATAGAATCCAGAGGTCGTAGCTTTCTGATCATGGATTATGTAGAAACTGGATCCAAGCGACCCGGTCAGGCTTCCTTCGAAGCCAATCTTAAATCTCTGTACCAGCAGCGACAGATTTCCTATGGCTGGAAAGAAGCCAATTACATTGGCACTCTGGACCAGCCCAATGAATGGCACGATCGTTTCGCAGATTTCTGGTGGCAGGATCGAATTCTTCCCCAGGCTGTGATGGCCATTCAGAAAGGATTCTTGAAGTCTTCGGATCGCAGGACTATGGAAACCATGGTGTACAGATTGAGTGAATCCTGGGGACTGGATGACATAGGTCCTCGCCTGGTGCACGGGGATCTGTGGTCCGGCAATGTAATTGTTTCATCCGAGGGCCAGACTTTTTTCATCGATCCATCGGTGGCCTGCTCTCATCCTGAGCAGGACCTGGCCATGCTGCAACTGTTTGGTTCTCCGTTCGATATGGGCAAGGAACTCTACGAAATGCTGGGATTGCCTCCTGGCGCAGGCGAAAGAGTGCCATTCTTTCAGCTCTATCCTCTGCTGGTGCACGTGAATATTTTCGGCGCCAGCTATGTAAACGGAGTTAAAGAGGTTCTTCGCACATATCGCTAGTCATCGACTTTTACGATAATGATCCACCCTATCGACAACGATCATTCCTATCATAACCATCCATTATATCGATAGCCATCCACTCTATCGATAACGATCCGATCTATCGATAGCAATCCATTATAGCGATAAAGATCCAATCTATCGGTAACCATCAATTCTATTGCTAACCGTCCACTCTATCGGTAACCATCCATTCGACATACCGTCCCTTCATTCAGCTCTACTCCTTGTCAAGGGAATGCGAATCGTGAATTTGCTACCATGGTCCGTGCTGGATTCCAATTGAATGGTGCCGCCGTGTGATTCTACGATTCTGTGCACCAGGCTCAATCCCAGGCCAAACCCTGCCGAGGAGCCACTTTCCTGGATCGGTTTCTCGCTCGGTTTGGCCGCCTTTCTATAGAAAGGTTCAAAGATTCGATCCTTTTCCTTTTCGGGAATCCCGGTGCCATTGTCCTGAATAGTAATGATGGCTGTGTCCCCGTCTCGCTGCAGATCCAGGCTGATGCTTCGATTTTGCGGATCCGTATGTCGCACTGCATTTTCCAGAAGATTCTGTATCGCAATGGCCATCCGCGCTTCATCGTAAGAAGCTGAAACATCCTCCAGTGAATGTTCAATGCGAATACCCGCCACAGAGAAACGCTGGATACACCTTTGAAGCATGGGCTCCAGACTCTGATATCTGGGCTGGAGGGCGCCATGCAAGCTGCTCAATCTTTCGTTTTCCAGCACTTCGGTTAGCATGGTATCCAGAAGACGGATTTCTTCCTTTAACGCTTCTGTTCGCCTGGATTCTGGAATGAACTCCAGAGAGAGCTTCATTCTGGTGAGAGGAGTTCTTATTTCGTGGCTAACATCTAGAAGTAATTGTCTTCTGGATTCCAGCATGGACTGAATTTTACCCTGCATATCGTTGTATAGAGAGGCCAGCTGACCCAGCTCATCTCTGCGGTGCAGTTTGATTCGATAATCCAGGTTACCGCGGGATGTCTCCTGAACGCCGGTCATCAATGCTTTGATTGGCTTCAAAGTTCTTCGCATCAGGGAGTAGGCCAGGAGCAGGACGCCGGACAGAGTAATTAGAAAAGCCAGGATTCCCCAGGGATTTCCATCCGGCCCGCCAAATTGATACTGAATCCAGAAGGTTCCTTCGGGGCGACGGATTCTTGCTGTTAATTGTCCTTCATGAAAGTCCAGAACGTTCCCGGTATTAAGATAGAAGTCTTCTTCTTCAAAGTCGCTGCGGGGATTCAGGAAATTGAACGATGCATCATGCATGGCTCCATTCGACGCATCCAATGCAGAGTCCGGGGATTCGCCCCGTTGTCTGCGAAAGTTCATGTCCGGAACCAGGGCCTCGGGATCCGGAGAATAGGCTATCGCCAGATCCTGCTGTTCTTTCATCTGCAGTGCCAGCGCTCTATCCGGAGGAGTACCCAGGCGAAGGATGGCCGATTCCAGCAAGAACAGAACTGTATCTTCCAGTCTGTTCTCTTCCTGCCAGGAACGACCGAGCCTGAAAAAGCCAAAACCCAGAAGATTCAGTAGAAGGCCTGCCAAAAGAAAAATGCCAATTAGCTTTAGAAAGATCGAATGGCGGTTTCTATGATGAAGCCCGGGCTTCGTTTTCGCTTTCCAGAATCCGAACATCAGCTTCTACCATCGGAAAGAAATAAATATCCTGCACCTCGAACTGTGCGAATGAATCTGGGGTTGTCTGCAGAGTCCTGTAGCTTGTTTCGAATGCGACTTATCAAAATGTCAATTGTGCGATTGAACGGTTCGAACTCCTCTCCGTGTATCATTTCTGTAATTCGATCTCTGGAAAGCACGATTCCTTTATTGTCCATCAATCGTTCCAGTATGTCGAATTCCATGGTAGTCAGGTTAATGTCAGAATTGGCAAGCCTTATGGATCGGCTCATTCGATTCAATTCAAGATCGCCCGATTTCAAGAGTACATTGTGCGTAGTGTCCGGGGCCTTATCTTTTGTTTCTGTTCTGCGAAGCAGTGCTCGCATTCTTGCAATTAGCTCCCTGGGCTCGAATGGTTTGGACATGTAGTCGTCGGCACCCAGTTCCAGACCCACCACTCGATCTGTGAGATCTCCCCGGGCGGTGAGCATAATGATGGGAATATCCAGCCGGGGTCGTAGATCCCTTAAGAGAGAGAATCCATCCTCTTCAGGAAGCATAACATCCAATATCATGATGTGGAAGTTGCCCTGTTCCAGATGCTTTCGGGCACTGGCGGGCGATGCCGTGGCGGTTACCTGAAAATCAAAAGTGGAAAGATACTCAGTGAGCAAATCGGTAATCTTGCCATCGTCCTCTACCAGGAGTACTTTTTTTCTGGAACCGGTCATAAGGTTATACTGCTCACTCCAGGAACATTGAATTCCAGAGGAAAGCATTGCCCGGAGACCGGGCAATGCACAGAATCAACGGTGAAATCGTTCTTTCACTTCACCCAGGTATTCAGCGGCTTCCCGCTTCTGCTCGTCTGTTAGCAGAGCATGAAACTTACCCATATTCTGGACTACAGTCACTCTGAACTTCTTGAATTCGGCTTCGGATTTTTCTGACATCTGATTCAATGATGCAGGATCAAATTCACTGCTGGCAAATTGCTTTTCGAGCTCGCCAATCATATCCTTGCGATGATTTCTCAGTTCCTTGCCCGATTCTATGATTTCCAGAACCAGTTTCTTTGTTTCTGTCTCCTGGGATTCATCCAGATCCAGTTTATCTGCCAGACGGTCTGTGACCTTTTCGGCCATCTCCGCCGGATCCTTCTGGGAATGCCAGTGTCCCCGGCCACAGTTTGTGCCCAGCATTCCCAGCGTGAGCAATCCTGCCATGAATCCCAGTATTTTTCTGTTCTTGAAAAATCGTTTCATCCTTTTCTCCTTGGTTGAGATAGGATTAGATTAGCATGCCATGGTTAATGGTCTGTTAATGGATTCCAATTCTATGTAGCGGATCTATAATTTCCCCGGCTACATTTCCGGGAGCGATCCATCATTTTGAATCTAACTATGACCGAGAAATTTCAACCCATCAAATGTCAGGCCTGCCTGGACGGGGCGGGCCTTCCTTTTCAGTTCAAGATGGCCTTTCAGCCTATAGTAAGCCTTTCGCGTAGAACGGTGTATGCCCAGGAAGCGCTGTGTCGGGGGCCGGAGGGACAGGGCGCAGGCTATGTCCTGGACCAGGTAACTCCGGATAACATGTACAGGTTTGATCAGTCCGCCCGGGTGAAAGCCATTGAAACCGCATCCAGAATCGGCATTCAGGGATCTCTAAGTATCAATTTTCTGCCCAATGCAGTGTACAAACCGGACACCTGTATCCAGGCGACCCTGGAAGCTTCCGAGCAATTTGGCTTTAATACAAACAGGTTAATCTTCGAAGTAAGCGAAACGGAACAGATTCTGGACCCGGATCATTTACTGGGAATACTCAAAGAGTACAGAAATCAGGGATTTAAAACAGCTCTGGATGATTTTGGAGCGGGATATTCCGGTCTTCGCCTGCTTACCCGGTTTCAGCCGGATATTGTAAAGCTGGATCGTGCGCTTGTTCAGGACATCGATCAAAACACTACCAAACAGAAAATCGTGCGAAACCTGATTTCTATGGGAAATGATCTGGGTCTGGAAATTGTTGCAGAAGGAATTGAAACGGCCGGGGAAGCGAATTATCTAATGGACGCTGGAGTGGACTTGATTCAGGGATTCCTGCTTGCTAGACCCGCACTGGAGCAGGCACCATCTGTTTTTTGGGACTGGGCAGGCGGATAAGGGCCAGCGATTAACCGAAAAAAAAGCCGCCGGAATACCAGCGGCTGTGGTTCAGATGCTTTATTCTACCGGTTTTATCTCAAGGATCTCACCCTGCAGACCACCGCGCAACTCGCTGGCCCGCTTTATCTTTACGAGGTACTCTTTTCTTTCCAGAGAATCAACTTGCTCATGCATTTCTTCCGGATAGGTTCCTACCAGGGAGAACTGATATCCATCCGGATCGCTGAAATAGGCGATTCTGGTTCCATCGTCCTTTTCGGTATTGCTTCTATATTTCGCTTTTACTGTGTATTCTTTGCCGAATCCCTCTTTTCCATCCAGGAAAGGTACTCGCATAGCTGTGTCAGGAACATCGATGGAATCGCTAATGATGTTCCCTTCTATGTCTGCTACTTCGATCAGATCTGCATCTGGGCTTTTGCCGCCTTTGATTACTTTGAATTTGTAGATATAGTTGGATCGCGGCTCGAGGTTGTATATCTTGGATTTCTGCTCTTGCGTGAAAAAAATGTCGATTCCATTCTTGTCTTCGTCCTCTGCACGAATATACATTGTGTCTCCGGACTGATAGTAGACATTTACATGTTTAAGAGTGATAGCGTATTCTTTTCCAACAGCAGCATCTTCGCCTTCTACGATTGGCGTTAGTTTGGTACCTTCTGATTTAAGGCCACAGGCTGCTATGAAAGTGGTGAGTAGAATCGCTGCGATTCCTGCTTTCTTCATTCTTTTCCTCCTGGATTGGTTCGGCAAGAGAGCCATTTGGGTGGGAGGATTTAATCCGATTTTTTGATATTGTCAACCGGTTTAAGAAGCAACGGCGCAAAATGAGGAAAAAAGTGGCCGTTCCATACTATCTCTTCCATTCCTGGACGTCAGGTTTAGAGTACGATTGTTACACTACGCTCGATCTGGAATCCTGCTTAACGATTTGCCTCATTTACTGGCAGGTTTACTCAGCAGCAACCCCAGCCGGCCTCAGAATTGACGTGTTCTGCTCTGCAGCGATGACGGAGCTTCTCTGGTCCGCAACAGGAGGCAGTATTCTCAATAAATGAGGCAGGATTTCAGCACTGTGGCCGAGAGTTACATTCCGAAAAAGGTAGCACAGGTATGTTTCTAACTACAGGTACGGAAGAGGGTAATGGTATTTTCCGGGAAAGGTCTAATTCCTGGATTACTGTTCCCGGAGAATGGCCCCGGGCCGGATGCCTATGACTGTTGACCGGAAACACAGTCCGGGAAATCTCGGGCCATGCAAGTTACCCTGGATTATAAAGGCAAAATGAAGATGGTGGCTACCAATGATCGCGGCCACAATCTTGAAATGGATACCTACGAACAGTCAGGCGGAGACGATAGCGCTCAAACTCCTAAAGAGGCGGTTCTCTCCGGTCTGGCCGGCTGCACTGCTATGGATATTGTGGGCATTCTTCGAAAGATGCGAATTGATGTGGATTCCATGCGAATCGAAGTGGAAGCGGATCAGACAGATGAGCATCCCAAGGTATTTAAGAATATCAAGATGAAGTACATCTTCAGTAAAGGTGCGGATCCAGAGAAGGTAGAAAGAGCCGTGAAGCTTTCGCAGGAGCAATATTGCGGAGTTTCAGCCATGATCAAGAAGTCTGCCGATCTGACCTACGAGATCATCTATGAATAAGGCGCGATAAGAGGCGCTAAGATTCGCTAAGATCCGAGCAACGCCGAATTAGCGATCTCGATTTACGACAGGTTCTCCGATGGGATTGGCTTTCACGACAGACTCTCGGTCCGGCCATGCACTTTCATTCGCCGGGCCAGCTCTCCGGTGGGTGCAAGCGCATTGGCCCACCTCTCTGCGTAGAGCCGGTTATGATGGGCCGGTCGCAGCAGCGCACTCAATACACTGGGCAGGCCGATGACGATTAAATAGAACGGGCCCAGGATGCGACTCTGATAGGTATGGCCGTACTCATGGACCCAGGAGTGAAATCCCTTTCCTCCCAGCAAGATAGGCCCAAGAGACACACCGCTATAGCTGATCATGATCGGGCATTCTGAAACAATGCAGCAATGTCCGGCGATGCCGGAAATACGAGCTCCGGCCGCCAGGGAAAAAAGGGCATAGAAAAGTCCCAGAAATGTCTGAGGAAATGCCCAGGTGAAATCGATCAGGGCCCAGGGATGCATTGTTCCGCGAATCAATTGTTTCATATTTTTCAAGTTGTCCGTCTGTCATCGAATGGAGCAAAGAAATTATTCGCCCCGGGGTTCAGCATTTTACAATCAAACCCTGTTTCGCGTAGAGAATCCATCCAGGGAAACGGAATAAGGTCCAGGATACTGAATCGAAACCGGAGCACGCGCGCGAGAGAAGGTGCGATTGAGTGCAGATGAAGGCAAATCCCTGGAATCAATCCGTTACGATGTTGAAGTAGTTCCCTTTTTCGTATTCCTCATACTTTTTGAAGTTAAGTGGCTTGCTGACCGGTCTGGAGGGACCTTCATAGGGCTTCAGGTCAAGTCCAGCGAAAAGAGAATAGATCCCGGCAGCCAGACTGCGAGCGATCACATCCTTGTTATTTAGAATGAACAGCCGGTCCTTTTTAACATCCAGATGACCGATTTCAAGATAGGCAACCACAGCATTCACCAGTGTTGGCAAACTGTAGGTGCTTACAAAAGGATCTACGATTTCTGGAATGGCCTTCTTTCCTTCTCGGGCCAGTTTTGCATCCAGCTTTCGGGAGCCGTACTGCACGTATCGCATGAGTTCATTGGAAGCATAATGATTGTCCCCTCCAAACTTGATGGAAGTTCCGGGAACCGTAGCTTCCCTTCGCCAGTGTTCCGGTGCCGATTTCTCGCGTTCCCAGAAAGGACCTTCCGCGCGAAATTCAGAGTATTTCATGGAGTAGGGACCGGGGCCGCCTTTTCTGGCCTTTTCCACCCATCCAGATGGATCCCTGTAACGCCATTGGATCATGTTATGGCGCAGCCCTCGATTTTTTTCCAGCCAGGGTTCTTTCAAGTTCTTCTTCACCCAGAAACCATGAAAGTAAACCCAGGTGTCTGCGATGGCGATTTCCTTGCGACTCCAGCCAGCCTGATTGATGAGCCAGTAATCGGACCAGGGTAGTGCGTCGAAGGCAGCGTCTGGAGCATTATTTAAATGGATGCTACGAATCTTATCAAAGGTGCTATAGCCTGGAGCCAGAACTGCAGCCATCCCACCTTCATTGCCCGGGCCTGCCGGATTCATATGCAGAGAAACCACCAGATAGGGTTTCTCCGAGTTGATGTAGGAAAGCCTTCCAGGAATGATTTTCTTCTTATTCTTGCGATCCGGAAAATCGTATAGTCTAAATGGCTCGTTTACATCTGGATGTTCCGCACCCAGTCCTTTTTTCTCCCAGCCCTCATCGCGGCTCATTACAGAACGAAATCGAATCCTGGTAAACTCCTTCTGGTCGGAGAACTGTTTGAGGATGCCCTGGAACTCCTCCCAGCCTTCATCGGTTTCTGTGAGCTTGAGATAATAGTGCACTCTTCTGGCCAGGTCCAGCATCACTTTATGCTCTTCGTATTTGCCGTAGCGCATTCCGTAGAGATAGGGACTTAGATATTTGTTGGTCACCGGATCCCATTTATCATCGTACCCTGCTGTTGGAGCGCCCCCATGGCCCGGATCCACCACAACGGTATAGGACGGACCGCCCCATACGTCACAGCTGGCTGTTTGAAGCAAGAATAGTAGCGTGGAAAGTATGGGGAGGGATTTAGATCTTTTTGTTGCCATAGGATACATCGGTGGTCCGGATTTAGGCTATTTTTCTACTACCTGATAGGGCTTCAATGCATCCACCAGTTCTGCGGGCAATCGAACCGGAAGGCCGCGCTCAAAGTGAATCCACAGAAATTCTCCATGGGCTGTGCAGACGCAATCGTTTTCGTTCCACATGGTACAGATCATTTCGAACTTACGGCTACCCAGTGCTGTAATTCCGATTGTAACTTCCAGAGTAGCTGGAAATCGCACCTGACTGCGAAATTGTACGGATAGCTCATGAACCACAGGTCCGGTGGGCTGAATATGTTCCGTGTTCCAGACCTTCATTTCGCTGAAGAATTCGGTTCTGGCATTCTCAAAATACACAGGATATCTGGTATGGTTTACATGAGCAAATGCATCCAGATCTGACCAGGCCACTTTTTGCTCAATTCGGTAGGCCAATCTTCTCAATGGAATCCGGGACAATTTATTCTTTTCCTGAGCCGACATTACTCCAGATTTTTTTTTCTTTTACCCGGGGCACGCTTTTTTGAACTGGCAAGCTCCCTGTATTTTCAATGGGGCTTTACTCGGGCAGCTCCCCCAGACTCCCCATTGGGAGGAATTCTGTAGCGGCTTTTTCGACGGCTCGGGCTACAGAACTGAAAACCCGAAAGGAACGACCCATGACGCCGTTTGTTTCAGATCATGTAGATTATTATCCGCCATCCTATCTGCTGCAGTGGATGGAGAAGTATTCCGTTCTTCCCTTTAGTTCGACAGACCTTTCTGGCGAAAGCCTGAAGTATTTCAGAAGCCACAATCCAGTGGCCATATTTCGTCTTTCACCTTCAAAGTGGGAAGCACTGTCGGCAGTCCCTCTCAAAGAGATTGATGAGTTCCTGGAAAGTGATGAGTCTGCCAACGAGCGAAAATGGGTAGTGTCCTTTCCTGAATGCAAGGAAGACTTTCATTTGCGCTTCCTTCTGGAGAGTCCGTCCGACGAAACCGGCGCATCCGGTGAAAGTGCAGAATCTGCATATGAATTCACTGTAGATACTCTGAGATTCGATGGTAGGTCCTGGTCTGGCTCTGAACAGGCCAGGTCTGATTATCTCTCCGGTAATCTGCGACCTCTGAAGGATCGCAACTATACCGCTGCCGATACTCTTCGCATCCCCGGGGTAGCATCGCTTCTGGATTTTGATTTGGATGGCTCTCTCAAGCAGAAGCTTCAGCAAGCCTGGTCCGAAGATGCAGCGGAAGAATTGCCCCGCAAATTTCTGCGAAAATGTTTTCAAAAGATTGTCTGCGGAGCTCGACCCAGTACGGGGTTCCTGATCCTGGATTCTCTGGGCGCACTGGACTGGTTTCTGCCGGATCTTGCCAAGGGCCGCGGACTGACTCAGAATCGTTATCACAAACATGATATCTTTCATCATCTGATCTATGCCTGCGATGCAGTGGATGAACCGGTGCTCAAGCTGCGCCTGGCTGCATTGCTTCATGACATTGGAAAGTCAGATACTCGTCGGGAGCAGCCCGGAGGGGAAGCTACCTTTCATAATCATGAAGTGGTGGGGGCCCGCATCACAGAGAAAATCATGCGCCGGTTTGGCTTCGATGCTACTCTGGGTAAGAGAGTGAAATTCCTGGTGAGAAACCATATGTTTCACTACACCTCGGAATGGAGTGATCGAGCGGTGCGTCGGTTCATGCAAAAGGTAAGCCCCTCTCAGCTGGAGGATTTGATTGCCCTCCGATTGGCGGATCGTAAAGGCTCCGGAAAAAAGCAGGCTTTGCCCAGAGCCATCAAAGATTTGATACGGCACATCGAGGAAATCAAGAAACAGGAAGCGGAACTCAAAATCCGGGATCTGAAAATCGATGGAAATGACCTGATGCAGATGGGCATGGAACCAGGGCCGGGCATGGGAGATCTGCTCAAAAGCCTTCTGGACCGGGTGAAAGCCGGCGAGATCCCAAATGAACGGGAAGTACTGCTCCAGCAGGCCCGGGGTGAGCTTACAGAAAGCATAGCCTGAAGACCGGGAAATAACTTGCCGATCTTGTTACCTACTTGTAAGGTCAGCAAAGATGCAGCCCAACGCTCAACTGGACAGGCTATCGGAAGCCTTTTTTCGCAGGATGAAGTCCTGTCTGGGCATCATTATCACCACTCACCGAGGTCCTGATCCGGATGGACTGGGGGCCGAAATTGGTCTGAACTATCTTCTACTAAAGTTGGGTTTTGATTCCAGGATAATAAACCACGACGAGGCACCAGAGAAGCTGGGCTTCATTCTGGAAGGCCACAAGATCGAAACCTTTGACCAGGTGGATGCCAGGGAAGGCCGCGAACGATTGCGAGGGCGCACCGTTATCAGTGTGGATAACTCGGATCCGGACCGGATCGGAGATGTAGGCTTTCTGCTAAACAAGGATCATTCCAATCTGGTGATTGTGGATCATCATGATGGTGCTGCACCGGATTTTGAGCGACTGTTTCAGGATCCGAACTGTGCTAGCAGTTGCGAACTGGTGTACAGACTCTATGAAGCGGCAGGGCAGGAAATTCCCCAGGAAATTGCCCTGGCATTGTATGCCGGAATCGTGGCAGATACAGGCCATTTTCGGTACGGAAAGACCACTCCCGAGACCCATAGAATAGCGGCCAGGCTTCTGGAAACCGGCATCCGACCGGAAAAGGTGGCGGAAGGGCTGCTAAACAATCAGCCTCTGGGCCGACTGGAAGTTAAGAAGAAGCTGTATCAGAATCTTAGATTCAGCAAGGGGAAGACCATCGCTTTTTTTTCCATTCGAAGAGATGAGGTTCATAAACTGGGTCTGGAATTTGACCATCTGGACGGACTGGTGAATGAACTTCTGGAGCCTGGCTCTGTAAAGGCTGCTGTAATGTTTTCGGAAAGGGACCGGGAACGAACCAGAATATCTGTGAGATCCAGGTCCGATGTAAATGTTCTACCTGCAGTTCAGAAATACGGTGGCGGAGGGCACAAGAATGCATGTGGCGCCACGGTGGATTCGCCGCTTGACAGCGCTATAGCCGAGTTCATTCCTGTTCTTCAGGCTCAGGTTGGAGAGCCGACGTAGTTGTGCACAACTGATGTACCGTTCAGGTACTCAATCGAATCGGCATGCTCTTTAATTCATTCTTATTCCTTCTATTCTTTGCAGCAGTTTATGTAATCTACTGGCTACTGCCCTCCCGCTACAGACCGGGTGTCTTAATCATTGGCTCGGTAATTTTCTATGCTACCTGGGGCCTCAATCGCGAGGGCTGGTGGGGTATTCGCTGGACGGTCCATTTTATTGGGCTGGTTGTGCTGAATTACTTCATGGTGGAGTGGATGCTTCGCCATCATGCTAGAAGAAAGATGATCATGGCTCTCACCGTGATTATCAACCTGCTGAATCTGGCATTGTTTAAGTACTTTGGATTCTTCGTCCGAATGACTGCAGATCTGGGCCTGGATTTGCCTCCCTTTGTGGAGAACATGAATCTGTTTTTGCCCCTGGCCATTAGCTTCTACACCTTCCAGCTAACTGCCTATGTGGTGGATGTCTACCGTGGAGTGATCACAGAAGAGATCAAATTCTCTCGATTCTTCCTGTTTATACTATTTTTTCCTCAGCTCATTGCCGGGCCTATCATGCGATCTACGGACTTTTTGCCGCAGAGCGCCTTCATAGATAAAGAAAGGATTTATCGCGGATGCTGGTTATTCATCAGCGGGCTCATCAAAAAGGTCCTGGTGGCGGATCCCATGAGTTCCATAGTCAGCGCTGTATTTGCTGCGCCGGAACTCTACACTGGCTGGAGTATCATGCTGGCGGGAATGAGCTTCTCTGTTCAAATCTATTGCGATTTCTCAGGTTACACCGATATTGCCCGGGGCTCGGCTCTCCTTCTGGGATACGACATTCCAGAAAATTTCAAGGCACCCTTTTTCTCGGCCAGCGCCCGGGAACTCTGGCAAAGATGGCATATTACTCTGGCTACCTGGCTCAGGGATTATATCTATTTTCCTCTGGGTGGAAGTAAAGTCAGCGCCGGCCGAACCTACATTAACCAGATCATTACGTTTGCCCTGGGTGGACTATGGCATGGGGCGGATTATACCTACGTTTTGTGGGGAACGATGTGGGGCGTTCTACTTGCCGGCGAAAGAATGATTGAGCAGCTACTGGGCCTGAAAACCACTCCGGATAAAAATGGTCCTGTAAAGATTCTGAAAATTCTTCTGATGTTTTCTCTGTTCTCCTTTAGCGCTCTTATGTTCCGAGCTCATCCGGTGCAGTATAAAGGAATGGAAATCAGTTCCACTGAGATCATGGGTCAGATGATCTCCGGTCTATTTACACATGGAAGTCATCATCTAACGGAGTATTACGAAGAGGCCGGCGGCGACACAGAGACCCTTGAATCTGTGTTTGGCAGCGAAATCTTTCGCAGCCAGGAAATGAGCCAGCTGGATACTATCGCTGTGATGTTTCTGGTGGCCTTTTTCTTCCACTGGGTTCAGTATAAACCGCAACATTTTCAGCGTTTCCGTCGATACGAATTCTGGTTGTTGCTGATTCTGGGAACTCTGCTGGGTGGCTGGATGTTGCCTGCACTATCCCAGTCCGGTCATCAGTTCATTTACTTCGTATTCTAGCGAATTGGAGGCGCGCGAAAAAGCAGCCGAAACAAGGCAATCGCTGCCCACCCACGAAGCAACACCTGGAGCATAGGATCTTTGCGACCGAGCAAGGCCGGTAGCAAAGGGGATGAAGACGCAAATGAAGAAACTTATTTTAATTACATTCCTGTTGATTGGCCTGCTTCTTGCGGGCCTGGGTGTATTTGTATATCTTCCAACGATAATACAGGGCCTGGACTTCAGTGGAGCAGACTTTCGGCGGTATCAATTAGCGGAGGAGAAGCACGGCGACGGACCATCCTGGATCCAGACTGCAGAACTCATGCTACCGGAAGAAACCCGGGGATACATCATTGTTGTTCCGGACAGAGATTACGATAAAGACTGGAATTCTCCAGGGAATCAAACCCGTCCCGGATTGCGATTTGCTCGCCGTCTTGTAGAAAACAATCTGGCTGTGGTTCGTTACAGCCCGCCGGGTAGCGGAGATGAATCCATCGATTTGACGGACCCGGAAAAATCAGTAAGAGCTTTTCTGGATGTAGTGCAGGCATTGCAGTCCACCATGGAAAAAGAGGATCTGCCCCGGGCGCCCATAAGTATTCTTTCTGTAGGGGAAGGATGTCTGGTATCTGTCATGGCATTGCAGGAACCGGAAGCCTTTCGAACAGTTCAGCCGGATCGATTGATTCTGGCGAACTGCGCCTATTCCGGCACTCCCTTAAAAGAATGGGCCGGTCGTGTTTTCTATAATATGGAACTTACCGGAGCTTCCAGTGATATGCTGGAAGAATCCGGACGCACCTGGAAGCGTCATCGGGAAAAGATTGAAGCCGGCGAAATTCCGGAAATGGATGAGGAAGCCTGGGAAGAGCGCCTGGAAAATTTAAAAGAGCAAAAGCTCCACTCGGACATTCTGGCTCTGGAAAAAACCATTTCGCATCTGTATCGTCCGTCCAATCGAGACTGGACCAGGGCAGCCGCCCATATTGACTTTCCTGCATCTCTTCGCTCTCTAATTGAATCAAGGCCTGGTCTCGACATTATCCATGTACTCTCCGAATACGATGAAGAAATTCATCCGGAAGATGCCAGAGATCAGGAAAACTTTGTTCGCAGCAGCGATTTCTCAAACTACAGCTTGAAGGTACTGGAAAGAACAGACCATGGCTTTGTGCTACGGGATTCTCCACCCGCCAGCCCGGTGGAGAATATGATGCGACGAAGAGATCCTTTCGTAGAATTCAGTCCCGAGTTAATGCGAATTCTGGCCGGCGAAGAGAACGGGCCCGTCCCGTAACCAACTGTTCTGGTTTCAATGTTGATCGCCGGCAATGGCTTGTTGTATAGCCAGGGCACGGTATATCGCCTCGGGATCATGAGTGCGAATGTATTCTACCTTTTGCTCTGCCAGATATAGTTCGCATGCCAGGGTTTCAGCCCATCGACGCTGTGGAGGTGTTCCGGTAATTGCACCCAGGAAGGATTTACGGGAAACGGAAACCAGCAAAGGCAGCCCAAATTCTTCTTTCAAGCTCTGTAGGTTGCGAAGCACCCGATAGGAGCATTCCGGATCCGAGCCCAGAAAAAATCCCATTCCGGGGTCCAGGATCAGACGTTTCCGGGAAATGCCTGCAGTCTCCAGTTCCTGTAATCGCTTTTGAAAAAAGCTGCGAATCTGATCCAGAATCAGATCCGGCGATACTCTGGTCTCATTGGCAATGCCTCTCTGGATAGAATGCATTATGATAAGTCTGCAACTGGATGCAGCCAGGGTCGGATGCATTTCACGTTCCGGAAAGCCCGTGATGTCGTTTAAGTAATCGATGTTCTGGTCCAGAGCAAATTTCTGAACCTCCGGATTGAATGTATCTATGGATACTTCAACATCCCTGGAAATCTGGCTCTTTTCTTTCAATCGCTGAATAATTTCCAGAGCAAGATTCAGACGCTCTATTTCCAGCTCTGTATCTACGGGATTCGCTGCAGGATTGCTGCTTGCGGCTCCCAGATCCAGGATGGGACATCCACCTTCGCATAATTTTAGAATATGTTCTTCCAGCGATTGCGGCTGAAGATACTGGCCGCCATCTGAAAAGGAATCGGTGGTAATGTTTACGATGCCCAGCAGGTGCGGCATGGCTAGAGTCGGAGGTTCCATTCGGCAACCTGATTGTCATAAGGCTTGATTTCTACTGGTTTTCCTCTGGCATCTCCGGCATCTCCGGCGTGGTCGGGACTATTCGATGGTCTTCATTGCGATTCGGAGTTTTCCTGCTCGGTTTCGGGTTCAGAGGTTTTTGATTGCGGCTGCGTGGTTTCTGCTTCCGGAGAGGCCGGGTTTTCTGGTTCTGTATTTTCTTTCTCTGGAGCAGGGCTATCGTTATCGCTTTCCGGCATCGGCCCAGGAGAAGTCTCCGGCGAAGGTGTCACCGTTTCAGGCGTCGGCGGTTTTTCTCCGAATAGAGCGGCCCATTTTGCATCTCTGGAAATAAGCGATTGAACTTCACTTAGATCGGCGGCTGCGGTCTTGAATTGCGAAGATCGAGGCACCCAGAACGATGCTACTTCCGTGGCTCGGGCTACATCCTTCCGTTGAAAGAGAAAATCCAGAAGCTCTACCCGGGCAATATATTCAAAGATCTCAGGCTTCGCACGAAGCCAGCCTGCCTGCGATTCCGGTTCAGGCTCCGGCTCAGGCCTGCTCTGGCCTTCCGAAGGAGAGTTTCCTTCTGTCTTTTCATCAACAATGGTATTCGCCAGCTCCTCTTTGTAGCGGGCGATGGCTGACTTTGCCCTGTCCGAACGATCGAACAAAAGGAACATCTGAATCTCTTCTTCCAGCAATCTACTGCGAGAAACTCCAGCAGATGCCTTTTGTTCCTCTGAAGTTGAACTGAAAATCAATGCGCGATTGGACAGAGCGGCCGTATTGTATTTCATTTTATGAACGGCTTCTATCTTTTGATTACTCAATGAATCCAGCACCGTTCGCGCACGATCAAACCTGGAGCGGGCCGCCAGGACATGAACGTACTGCAGGGTTACTGAATTGTAGTAGGCCGGCTGATACACAGTGTTTCTGTATAACTGGTCCTGGAATTTTTCGTAGTTGTCCGGATCTGAAGTCAGGAGCGCCCTTACAGAGAGTGCATCCAGTTGACTGGAATCTTCCTTGAGAGCGGCCTGCATTCGGCTGGCGGCGGTATTTCGATCCCCTTTCATCAGTGCGATGCGAGCCAGGGCTCCCTGAACCAGGGCAGAGTTTTTAACCCTGGATGCTGAGTTCAGATTCTCTTCGGCCCGGACTATGTCTTCCAACTCAAGATAGGTTAGTCCTCTGCCAATCTGCAGAAAATACTTAAAGCTTCCAGAGGGTCTGTTGTTTTGACTTGTGGCCCGATCAAAAAAGGAAAGCGCGCTCTGGTATTTCCCCAGCTGATAGTAGCAAACTCCGAGTTTGTAGCTATACTTCCATTGCGAATCCTTGCGATCCAGGTACTTGAGATGTGTGACAGCCCTGGAATACTGGTTGGCTTTCATGGCCACCGAAGCCAGGTTCCATCGTACAGAATGGGCATCCGGCTCAATGTCGATGGCTTCTTCGTAGTAGCCTATGGCCTCGGTCAGGTTGCCCTCTTTTTCTGATTTCTGTCCTTTCTGAACCAGGCGTACCATTTCTGCACTGGAGGAGCCGCCCTGGTTTGCGGCCATGGCCTGCAGCCTGGCCATTTCCGGATGATGCTTGTACTTCAAAAACTGAGAACTGTAAACCGAGACCGATCCCCAGTCTCCAATGTATTTAGAGTACAGTACTATCTTCCACAGCGCTTTTTCCCGAAGATCTGCATCCATGCGCCTGGAAACTGCCTGCTTGTAGGCCTGAATAGATTGAGGCTTACGCCCCTTTCGCTCATGAATGAGCCCAATGTAAAAATATGCATTTCCGTTGGATGGATCGCTACGAGTGGATTCCTCCAGCAATCTCATGGCCGAGTCAAAATCCCCTCTGGCAAAGGCCAGTCGACCCTGACTGTAGGGACTGGCATTCAAAGTCTGCTGGCCGATCAATAGAAAGGCCAGGGCCAGTACAATAGAAACATCCAGTCTAAATGGTATTCTTCGATTCATGGCTTTTTCCGGGAGATTTGACAGAGCATTCGCATACACTGGCTCCACTCCGTCCATCAGATGGAGTGCGGAAAGTCAGCAGGTTTCGTTCCCTTCCATTATAGCCGCCCGGATGCGATGTTAGTCTCTTCCGGGACGGGTCTGGTAGCGGACTCTGTCTAAAAATTCTGAGCAACAGCTATTTGACCATCTTTTGGCGGCCTTCGTTCATTGGAAATCATTTGACATGTGGCCTGCCGACGCGGTGTTAAAGGCAGTATGCAACCTCCCATCCGATTGTCTCAGGTTACCAAGTATTACGGAGACTTTCCTGCCTTACAGAATGTTAGCTTTGAGATCCAGGCCGGCGAAGTAGTGGGCCTTCTGGGGCTCAACGGGGCCGGAAAAACCACCTGTTTGCGGCTTCTAACCGGATTTCTTACTCCCAGTGATGGAACTCTGGAGGTAGAAGGTGAGAATGTGGCGGAGAATCCGCTGAGCATTCGCAGCAAATTGGGGTATTTGCCAGAAGTCCCGCCCCTCTATCTGGAACTTACAGTGCACGACTATCTGCATTTTGTGGCCCGACTCCGGGGGGTTAGCGAATCGAATTTTGCCTCCGAATTTGATCGGGTGGTGGAGCGAACGAACTTAAAGCCGGCTCGACGATCTTTGATTCGGCATCTGTCCCTGGGATACAGGAAGAGAGTGGGCATCGCTCAGGCTTTGATAGGTAATCCTTCCATTCTAATTTTTGATGAGCCGGTTTCCGGATTGGATCCCAGGCAGATTGTTGAGGTGCGAAATCTGATTCGAGATCTGGCCGGGCAGCATACCATACTGATTTCCAGCCATATCCTGACCGAGGTGAGCCGAACATGTGATCGGGTGCTAATACTTCATCAAGGAAAAATGGCAGCCAGCCTGGAAGGACAGAAACTGGAAACCGATCTGGAGACTGAATTTATGAAACACACTACCGGCGAAGTGGAGGTAGGAGTATGAAAGGCTCATTGCAAAGAATTTACTGGGTCTACTTAAAGGAGCTGTCCTCTTTCTTCGGCTCCAGCCTTCCGCCTTTGAGCATCGGAATACTGGCCTTCTGTTGTGGATTTGTCAGTGTAATTCTGGCCAGCACAGATCGTGCCACATACGAGCAGGTGACGGTAGCTCTGTTCTATATTTTCTATCTTTTGACTCTGGGTTCCGGGGTATTTCTGTCTATGTCAGCTTTTGTAAATGAAAGAAAACAGGGAACCCTGGAACTGCTGTACAGTTTGCCCATCTCGGATCTGGAACTGGTGATCGGGAAATTCCTTCTAAATTTTACGGTGCTTGGAATACTGCTATTTCTTATGCAGGGAGTGTACATCTTCTGGATCGCAGAGGCTCCGCTTTACATGACCGTTACTGGATTGATTGGACTGTGGTTCGTGGCCATGTATGCCACTGCCATCGGAATTTTCGCATCCAGTTTCACCGAGAGCCATCTCATTTCACTTTTGATCGCCACAGGAATTCTGGTACTTGTGGATATCGGAGGCTATCTGGCGGGATTGCTTCCTGCTCCGGCCAGAGAAATCTTTAGCTACATGCATGCGCTGGATCAGTTCAATCCGTTTACCAGAGGGATCATCCCACTGCAGGGTACTCTGTTCTTTGGTGGTATGGCCATTCTGTTTTTGTTTTTTACGGTTCGGGTTCTGGAGTCCCGACGCTGGAGAGGTAACTAGATGAATATCCAGACAATGCGCGAAGTTATAAAGAGAATCGGCGGATGGACCCTGCTGGCCGGGGGAATCACAGCGCTGCTGGCCTTCCAGTATTTGAATTCTGCCACCGGTATCTTTCTGTTTGCTGTGGGCCTGTTGCTGATCCTGGGGGATCCTGCTTTGCTATTGATGAATCGTAGAGATGCCACGCTGGAAGGCCGTTGGAGTACACTTTACACCAGCTGGGGACTTCTTCTAGCTGCCTTGATCTTTTTTATCATTCGAGGGCAAATTCATGGAGAAGATGACAGTATCGCTGCGCGAATGCGTCTGTTTCTACTGATTGTTTTTCTATTCAGCTTTATTGGATCGGTATTGCTGCGAATTTCGGCGGGACTTGAATACAGCTCCAGGGCCAGTCTGGCCGGGCAGAAATCCAGGGAAAGGAATGCCGTTCGTGCATCTCTGGGAGTGCTTGCAGCCCTGGCATTGTTTTCTGCCTTGAATTATCTGGCAGCGAAAAGGAATCCCACTCTGGACTTTTCCCCGGGCTACTTCTCTTACAGCGAAGAATCCAGACAGATCCTTTCTACTCTGGATGGCAAAGCCGAGGTGCATGCCTTTCTCCCTGTGAAACAGGCCATTCGAGACAAGGAAGTAAGCAAGACCCTGCCAGAGCTCTATCAAATCGCAGAAGATGTTCGGGTTATGCTTCAGCAACTTCCCAATATCAATTCATCCATAACCCTGGAATTTCACAATGCGGATCTGGCAGACTTTCAATCCGATGAGTTTGGCCGAGTATCCAACGGAACCATCATTATTCGCGCCCTAAAAAAGGGGAACGTAGAGGCAGACGACCGACCCTATGTGGATCGCAGAGTCTATGTGTACACACGTAAGGATATGGAAAGGCTTGAACGAGAAACGGTGCGGGCTTTGCTTCAGGTATCGTCGCCGCCCAGGATGGTGTATTTCCCGGCAGCCAATGGCGAACGAGTGGCCATGCAAAGAGCGGCGGCCAATCCACACTCTCTGGAAACTTTTCGAGAATTGATTCGATTCTACAACTATCGCATTCGCGATCTGGGTGCTGGCGCCGATTGGCCAGGGCCCATCCCGGACGACGCCGATGCAGTGGTTCTGGCGGGTCCCACGGCGCCCTACGGCGAAGACGCCCGCAATGCACTGTTGGACTACGCGCGAAAAGGCGGAAGGATTATGATCCTCATCGATCCCGCTGGTAAGGAAGATTTCGGATGGCTACTGGAAGCATTGAACTCTCCTTACGCTCATGAAAAAGCCCTGCTAAGTCATAATGCCAGGCGTCCAGGGGAGCTTATCATTCAGCAATTTGAAACCCACAGGATGACAGAGAACCTGAATCTTGGTGGCCGGGCAGCTATCGTTTATGCGGGCACGGGCTACTTTGAAGACATGAAGCGGAATCCCCCCGAAAAAAATCCATCCGAAGGTCCGCAGAATTCTCCGCAATCAACGGAAGATGCGCCGCCGGCCGGCCCACAGGAAAAGCCGGAATCCGCACCGGAAAATGCAGGCCCGAAAACCGAGCAAGAGTCTCCGAATCAGAATGCTCCGGGTGATGCGAAAAGCGATGTTGAGAAACCGGATGAATTCAAAACCCAGGTTTTTCTCTATTCTCCGTTTGGCACTATCCTGGATCGAAATCGAAATGGAAAGCAGGATCCAGGGGAAAGTCAGGGAAGGTTTCCTCTGGGACTGGCAATAGAAAATCCTGCCCGGGACACTCGCATCGCCGTGTACTCAGACATAGCCTGGATCTCAGAAATGGGACTGCGATATGAGGCTGACCATAGAAATCCCATCCTGGCTGCAGACACTCTGTTCTGGATGACAGAAAGCGAAGTTGCTGCTGCTCTTCCGGCGGAGCCAAGAAAGGATCGTTCGATTCAGATTACAGAAGAGTTGAAGCTACGAAATCTGATTCTGGGCATTGTGGTGTTTCCTCTGGGGCTTTCGCTGGCTCTGGGCCTTGGACTGTACTTCTATCGAAAGAACCGAAGATTCGAAGGTAAAGATTCGTGAAAAAGGTTCCAGTCTCACTCTGGGTCTTAATGGCCTCTCTGGTGGCTCTGGGTGCATTCCTGTTCCTGGACATCGAAAAGAAGAGCGAACCTGTGGTATGGGATCTGAATCTTCAAACCCTTAAGTACAAAGATCTATCCTTTGAAAAGCAGTCTACTTTTCAAGGCGATCGATTCTATACATCCTTTACTCAGGATGGAAAAAGCTACAGATACCGGGCCAGCACAGCTGTTCCCAATCTGTTTCAAGAATTCGAAGAGTTAAAGATGCATGGTCTCTACGCCCTGGAAGGAGAAGTCCGAAAGCTGTTTCCGGAGGAGCTTTTTGGCGAGAGCGAAGAAACCAGGTGCGTTCAGCTCATGCCCGTGAACGAAGATTCTTTCAAGCTCTGCGTTGCGAACAAGGATCGCAACGGGAAGCTTTTTGCTGTGGCGAACAGACCAGCGAACGAAGGAGAAGCCTATCTGGTGGCCAAATATACCATGGATCGTCTGGATTCGGATCGCACTTCTTTTCTGGAAAGAAGAGTGTTCCTGTATCCAACTGCTTCGAGCACAATAGAACTGAATGTGACGTTGCTCAGCAATCCGCTGAATATTGAAGATCGAAACCTGCCCTACACGGTTCATCTTTTTCGAAAAGAGAAAATGCAAAAGGATGCAGGCCCCATGATGATCTGGGTCAATCAGGATGGCAAAGAGGCAGAAGCCCAGTTTGCGAATCCACTGGATACAGTGATTCGACAGTTTCAGATCAAGTTTTTCTCGTTCGAATACAAACAGGACCCTTCCGGTCTCTGGGAAAAAGCAGAGCCTGTACTGGAAGCGAAGATGGTGGCAGGCGTGGACGGAGAACCGGTGGAAACTATGTCTGTGGAAGTAAGACAGCCCCGTGAGCCACTGATGGTTCAGGGAGAAGATCTGCTCCTGATGAGTTCTCCGGCCATGGATGGAATTCAGGTAATTGATCGTGAAACGATCAAAAGAACCATTGGATACATCAAAGGGCTCCAGGCAATGCAGCCCTCCGACTCCCGGATTCCCGTGCCCGGATCCGCTCAGAATCCTCCGGGGGTTCCATGAGTCTGCTGCGTTTCTCACGATATCTATGGCTGCTCCTGCTTCCTGGCTGGCTCATTTTTGCTGGTTGCGTATATCCGGATCTGAAGGAGTTTCCCCGGCAGCAGCGCACACTTTATCTCTACAACTTTGCAAATAGCACTTTCGATGCAGATGCGCAGGTAGAGCTGAATGACATCCTTAGAGAGGAAATCCATTCCAAAGATGACTTCCTGATTGTATCGGAGCCCGAAGAGGCGAGCCTGGGTCTGTACGGTGAAGTGACCCTTTATAGAAAAGAGGGTCGACTTTATGATAACCTGCGAAACCCCACTCGCTATGAGCTAATCATCGGCGTGCGCATTCGAATGAGGGAAAAGCCCTCCGGCCGGGTACTTCTTTCCAGTGAAGAAAGCGCTACAGTGCATTATTCACCCCGGGAAGGATTTCCTGAGTCCGAGTTGCAGGCCAGGCATCGATTGCTTCGGGAGCTTGCGCGTAACATTCATCGGTCCATGGTTGCGGCATACAGAGGGCAACACACCGGCCAGAATTAAGATTCGCTCAGGCTTATATTCCGTTTATATCCCGTTGCCCGGAACATAAGTCGCGGGCCGAAGAATTGAAAAGCGGAAGAAGAAATCATAAATTCCTTGATGGTAGCGCATGGCTTTGCATCATCCTCTTCAATGAAGGTCGAGATAAGCAAAGATCTGGAAGATCTGATTCCCGGGTACCTTGATGGCATCCGCAAGACCGTGAACGAATTCAAAGATTTTTTGTCCAAAGAAGACTGGGAAAACCTGAGGATCCACGGTCATCGAATGAAGGGATCCGGCGGCGGCTATGGCTTTCACTTCCTGACAGAAAAGGGAAAACAGATAGAAGATGCTGCCAAAGAGCAAAACGGCGACAGTATCAAGAGTGCAATTTCAGAGCTGGATGAATATCTGGGTTCCCTGGAAATTGAATTCGTTGATTCGGAAGATTGGTAAATGAAAATTCTGATCGTGGATGACAATCCGGACGACCAGCTACTGGCGAAGACCTTTCTTTCCCAGGATGGTTACCCGGGCATTGAGGCTGTGGATTCAGCCGAGGCCGCATTCTCTGTACTGCAGCTGGATGGGGAGGGTGCGCCTACTTTCGATTTAATTCTTCTGGACATTTCCCTCCCTGGAACCGACGGCATCGAAGCGACTCGCACCATTAAATCCAGTAACAAGTATGCGGAAATTCCTGTGATCATGATGACAGCTCATTCTCCGCAGGACTACCTGGCCCGGGCCTTTCGTGCCGGTGCCATGGACTTCATCAGCAAGCCTTTTAATAAGATAGAATTTCTGGCCAGGGTCAATGCAGCCATCCGTCTTAAACGCGAAATGGACCGAAGGCGGGCTCATGAAAAAGAGCTGGTTGAGATGACCATCAAACTGGCCCGGGCGAATGAAGAACTAAAAAAGATATCGATGATCGATCCGCTCACCGATATTCCTAATCGAAGACATTTCGATGCCGTCCTGGAAATCGAATTCAATCGCGCAGTGCGAAATGATCAGCCGCTCAGCCTGTTGATGATTGATGTAGATTTCTTCAAGCCATTCAATGATACGTATGGCCATCAGGAAGGAGATCTCTGTCTGATTGCCATTGCGCGCATCCTGAGAGAAAGCCTTACGCGTCCAGGGGACCTGGCCGCGCGATACGGAGGCGAAGAGTTCGTCATCATATTGCCCGGAACGGATCTGGCTGGTGCAGAGGTGGTGGCGCGGAAGATTCTGAATGGGGTAGAAAATCTGGGTATACCTCATCGGTCCAGTGCGGTCAAGGACCATGTCACCGTAAGTATAGGAGTGGCTTCTCTGATTTCCAGTATGGGCAAAGGCGATGAGCTGGTTAGAAGTGCAGACCGTGGACTGTACAAAGCCAAGGCAGATGGTAGAAATCGCATAAATTACGATCCCGAGCGATCTTCCTGATCGATCTCTGCAACAATTAAAGTGAGGTCGTCTTCTCGTGGACTCAGGCATCGCGCCTCCGTGTAAAGCCACTGAAGTACTGTGCCACCCCATACCGACGGTGCAGACGTTTTGTCCGGAATCCTTCCCAGAAGTTTATGAAATGAATCCAGACTTCCATTGAAGTCCGGTGGAATTGACTCATCTTCATAGAGCCCATCGGTAAAGAGGCAGATCACAAAAGGATTCTTCAATTCCAGATGATTGTATCTGTAGCGATAGTCCTTTACCATTCCTATGGGTATTCCACCTTTCATGAGCACGTGCGAATCGCCGCTGGACTCCTTCAGGAAGCCCTGCGGATGCCCGGCCGAGCTATAGCTTAAAGTCCTTTTCTTGAAATCATAGATGCCGTACCAGATGGTAAAAAACAATCGATTCTGCTTTTCCATGGGAAAGGCTCTATTTAATTCCTGCAGCACTTCTACAGGTTCAAGGGGATTCGCTTCCAGTCGGCCACCGGCCAGAAGTTGATGGGCTGCTACCGAAAGCAAAGAGCTACCAATTCCATGACCGGAGACGTCCAGCACAAACATTCGAAGACAGTCATCAATCCAGTCGAAGTGAAACATGTCACCGCCCAATGTATGACTGGGCCTGTAGACGTAATCTATCCAGACCCGGTGATTTTTCATGGGACCCGGGATCTGACTGCGGACGTACTCCCTGGCCTGGTTGAGGTCAAAGTCCATGATGGCCTGTCTGCGTCGTAGAGCTTCGTTAAGAAGAAAGATTCGCATTCCGGCTTTGATTCTGGATCTGAGTTCTCGAAAATCGAATGGCTTGGTAATAAAATCATCCACTCCGCGATCAAAAGCCGCTACCTTGCTATCCATGTCTCCGCTGGCTGTGAGTAAGATGAAATAGCTGGATTCCAGATCCTGTCGATCTCGCAACGCTTCGCATACTTCCAGACCATCGATGCCCGGAAGAGTATAATCGCAGAGAATCAAGGCTGGCCTGTGACGAATGGACATGGCAATTCCTTCTTCGCCTGTGGAGGCATTAAGCGCTGTAAATCCTTCCTTCTCCAGAAAACGGGACACAAGCTCCCGAATGGATGGATCATCATCGATAATCAGTATTTCAGCGGCCTGGCTTGACATACTCAAAAAGGTTCAAATGCTCCGTTCCTGCACGAAATCGAAGCGATTGCATCTGGCAGCCATGCAGCCGGGGTGTATCCTGCGATTCAAGAAGTAAGTATGCTCCTTTACAGGTCTCATCTCCCGGGGGCTGGCAAAGATCGCCGGACAATGGATTGCCTGCGATGCTATATATTGGAAACGTTTTACTGTGGAGGGGCACCCTCACTGCAATATGTCGGGATGCTCGAACACAGCTACCCTGTGGAATCCTTTCTGTCACCACCAGGGTATCATGCCTGGCCGGAAGAAGCAAGGCCTGCGGAGTGCTTTTATCGAGGATAGCTGCAAAAAGCATGGCCGGAACCATGATAGAAAGTACACCGGGTTTCAAGTAATATACCGAAATCAGTACAATGATTATAACGGTATAAACATAGTGGCTTTGAAAACTGTTATGCCAGGGATGCCTGGAAAAAACATGCATTAACAGTATCAGGATAAAGGGGATGCGAAGGCCCCGCTCCTTCAAAGCCAGCCATCCGCCGGAAAGAATCACCACCAGAAATCCAGTAGTCTGCGCTCCTTTCCATTCAAATGCATCCAGCCAGTAATGGGACCAGTCCGCACCGCTACTGCCGGCCAGAAACCTCTGGGCGGTCACAGCAATCAGAAAATACAATGCCGATAGAATGGCAGAGATCAGAAGACGCCTGTGCAAGATGCTTCCAGACGAACTGGAACTTCGGGGTATTCTTTCGCCGGAAGGCTTCCAGACATTCCATCGGCCGGTAACGTATAGAGATCCGCAAATCAACAGGCTATACAGTGAAATATCTTCTTTTACGGAAAGAAGCAGGAAAAGAAAAACCCAGTAAGATTTATGATTCCAGGTTAGAAGGCAGGCCGCTGCCAGAGGAAGAATGAATACTTCGAAATGAAAACTAAGCGAAAGTCGAAACAGTAGCGGATTGAAGCCAAGGAAAAGAGCAAGAACCGGCAGGAGCCAGAAATATTGTCTGGATACATATTTTATGGCCAGCTCATACCACAGTATCGTTCCCCAGCTTGCGCCCAGAAACAGAGGAAGCATGTAGATGCCGTAATTCGCACCGGGAACCTGGGAGCAGAGCCAGAAGATCGGCTTCAATAGAATTAGAAATGGACTGAAATGATGGCCCAGAAAACTACCGGAAGGTCCAGTATTTACATAAGGAGTTTGTAGAAGCCCTGTATGGGGAAGCGCGGCTGCGATGTTCAAAAAATCATGCTCCTGCAGATAGAACGAATCGTACGCACTCTTATAGTATAGGCCCAGATAGATTACAAACATTCCAACGATGGCGTATCCGGAATAAAGGCTGATCTGAAAGGGGGAAAATCTCCCCAAAATTACCCGGGCCGCTGATCCAGACCTGGAATGTTCAAAGTCACTGTGCTGCGGTCTGGTGGTATCCACGGGCAAGGATTTCGTTTTGTACAGTTTCTCGGTGAATCTGGCCTGGTTTCGAATGCAGATGGCCAAAAGAAATCCCAGAAGAAATGCAATCCATTCAACGTATCTGATAAGACTTGAACGAGACACCGGGGCGGAGCCCCACTGGTACTCCGTTCTGCCAGACAGAACCGAAGCTGCAAAAATTAAAAGAGCGATTGCTACACAGAACAGTGCAATGGTCCGTGATCCGGACAATTTCTCCAGGATACTCATCATGATTGGAGCGAATCGAATGGTCTATAATCATGATTCACTTTTCCTCTCCTCCCGCCGGAAACCAGGCATCCAGATCGTTACTACTACGAACGTGAAATTGGCTCTTACGAAGCGCAATCAGTGTTTTTCTCCGGTCGAGAAGAAAGGACTGGAATTGAAACGGAGCCATCACTGTCTGTTTTAACTGAATGGCCCTGTAGCTTTGTGGTGGAAAGGATTGTCTTATGCTGCCGGGTCGGTATTCAAAGGATCCAGGACCTACTACGGAGGAAACATTTCTGGAATACAGGCC
Source organism: Spirochaetaceae bacterium (assembly GCA_002729885.1). Classification (GTDB taxonomy): domain Bacteria; phylum Spirochaetota; class Leptospiria; order Leptospirales; family Leptonemataceae; genus UBA3465. Next base: position 74,773 of record PBUB01000021.1, on the reverse strand, counting down.
CATCATGGGACAGTATACGGTTTCTTCGCAGTAAAGAGAAATCTGACTGCCATTGTTTGCCGGTAGTGCGGATAGAGAAAAAGCACCTTGTAGCAACTCTTTTTGCAGATGGTCTGGTTCATTGATTCTGCGTTCCGGAGCCGGTCCCAGGTAGATTACCAGCCCGATGGACTTGCTTGCCAGCCTGCGACTCCAGGATTTGATTTCTTCGACCCGATTCGCGCTAGAGAAAACATCCAGAGGCATAATCAATATTCTAGAATACCTGGCCAGATCCTGTGAATAAAGGTAAGGGATGTAGCGAAGATGTAATTCGGGAAGCTCCACTTCCTGGTAGTTACATAGCTCTGGCTCCGGCATCGTTGTGCATGCACCTGTAATTTCTGCGAATCCTGAGCGAAGTCCGGTGCGACCACTCAGTGATTGAATGTTTCGCAAAGCAATGGTGAGTAGATGCGTTTCGCCGGACTGTTGATCTGCGAAATTACCAGGGGCAGCGAAATCCGCCGCATTTTCTTGCAGTAGCGTATGGTGTGCATCCAGCATGAAATTTGCCAGAGGATGAGACGACTGATCCAGAGAAGAGATGAATCGAAGAGTCTGTGAAGCGGCAAAATACTGATTTCGCAACGTTATTGATGGAATGCTAACGCTGCGAAACGATCTGGTAGTAAAGGCCTGGATCATTCTAAACGAATCGGGATGAGTTCCCCATCGCTCGGATGCCTGGTTTAATGCATCACGGTAAAGCTCATCGGTTTCCGTATCGATATTGTTTCTGAACGCTTTCCATTTAAGCCTGCGGAAATCCCGGGGCTCATCGAAGCTATCTGTAGCGGGCCCACGCATTAAGTACAGGGCATAGAAAGTTTCGTACTGCAATGGCTTTTGTGGCCGTACCACCAGTCCGCACCCGGATTCTGTGCGAATAAACCTGGCCAGGAGATCTACCGGCTCATTTCTACTGAGATCCAGCATTCGAACGTACCTGTGTCCTCGAGTGGCCTGATCCTGTAACGTGCTGGAATCAACAGAACAATCCATTTCCAGGCTTAAATCCGAATATGGGTCCACTCCATCCAGTAAGGATAGATCGGTAATTCTGGATGGCAGAGGGGCGGAGTAGCAACTGGCGCCCCTTAATGTGGCATTGGTAAGTGCTTCATTAAACTCGAGGTCGGTAGGATAGAAATTATTCCATCCTTCACATTGAGAAGTTGTCCTGCAGTTGGGTACAATGCCGAAAATTAGTAGAATCGGCATGCCAAACAATAAGAGGGCACTTCGACCATTATTTTGGGAAAATTTCCCGGAAGGTGATGAAAAAAAATTGAACTGCAGACCGGTGTCCTCTTCTAACTGATTGTAGCCAGATAGCGACTCTGCCATCCGGCAGAACACTTTTTGGGGTAAGGAGTTTCCGAAAATGAAAAAAGTTTTGATACCCGCAATTTTAGCAGTATTTGCTCTTTCAGCGTGCAGCTACGGAGATGCTCGTCGAGATGCCACCACCGTTGGTAGCGATGGATGGGTTTTTGAAGGATGGGCCTGTGCGCCAGATGCTGCTAAAGCACTGGAAGGTCTGAGCCCTGCTCAGTACTGTAACGATGACGATAACAAAGATTATCTGTATCTGAAGTTCTCGGCTAGAGCCTCTCAGCAAGCTATCCAGAATGGAAGTATTGCGATGAAGCAAACTACCTGTCGACGTGCCGCTCGTGACCTGGTGGCCGGTGATGGGCTTTCCAAGATTATTGGTGATTTCCTGGAACAAGCTTCCGGAGTAGCTGATGGTCAATCTACAGGTTATGCTATCGTGACTCAGTCTCGTGGCAAAATCAAAGGGATTGGTCTGTATGACTGTTGCTCCCTGGATTCCAGAACCGGTACCTGCGTAGAAGCCGGCGGAAATGAAACCTGGGAAGATTGCCAGTGTGTTGGTTATCTAAAATTCCCTGGTGGACAGAGAGCATTTGAAGCTGCGGCAGAAGAAGCTCAGATCAACCAGTAAATCAGATTAACTTCCAGGACGCAAAGCGTCTTAGAAAGGGCGACCCAGGTCGCCCTTTTTTATTGCACGTGGATAGGCCTCGCCTAGCCTGGGGCATGCTCGGAACTTTACGCGATATTACCAAACCGTACGCACCCTATGCACCCACACTGTTGAGGTGGATAACCGGTCTTTTCTTGCTGGCCCATGGCGTTCCCAAGTTGTTTCACATCCCGGAATTTTCTGCCATGGTAGAGGCCAACTATGTGCGGGCTCCGCTGAATTATCCGGTAGTCCTGGGTACCCTGGTGGTGGAGAATGCCCTGGCTCTTTGTCTTGTTCTTGGCTTCAAAGTGCGGGATATAGCGCTTATGATTGCCCTGTGGTTCTTTGGGGTTGCCTTTGTGGCCCACGGAGCATCTCTGGGTCTTCTATTCAATCTGGAATCCGGTGATGACCAGGTCCGTTTTGAGTACCCATTTCTAATTGCGGTGAACTGTCTGGTACTAAGTATTCGCGGTGCCGGTCGCCTGGCCATCGATAAAGAAGATTAGCATTCGAGGATATTATCCCTGAATGCAGGAATCTGCAGACCCGACCAGAGCGGTCGGGTTTGTTTTCCTTAGAATAGACTGCCTTCCTGATTGATCCATTTGCGGTAGTACTGCATTCGGATAAGTCCTTTCTCTACATAGTCCTTTCTGGAAGTAGTTCCATCCACTCGACCTGTATTGTGCATTCTAAAACTGGCTTCCCAGTTTTTGGCTTTGATTTGCTTTCCGTAATGATCTCGAATGTAGGCTACGGACCAGAGAAGATGGAATTCGCCCTTAAGGTCGTCGATGGAGCAACCCAGTTCCAGGCAATGGTACCCCATGATCTGGGTCAGTCCGTAACTTGTAGAGAGCTCCCTTAGCTTCTGGTCATCCAGATTTTGCACTCGGTTTCTTGGGATGTAGCCGAAGGGCTCTCCGGAGTACTTTAGGTCCATCAGACGTTCATATACGGCGGGTTCGAATCTTCTGCTGTCTCGATTTCCAGCCGGATGGGATTCCAGAGAGATTAAGGCGGCCAGATATTCTGGGGGAATTTCCGTACCGTCCACGGCATCTGCAATCTCTTCGTTCAAAGAGTGGTAGAGATGCAGCATCAGAGCGTCATCATCGTTTTCGGGGCAGGCTCCCAGAAATACCAGGAGCAGAATAGGAATTACCGGCAGACGCCTTTTGCTTTTCCGGATCATGCTCTGTCAATCAATGCTTCTCATCCAGGATGTCCCGAATTTTTTTAACGTAGTTTATTGTCTCTTTATATGGTGGAATTCCGCCATATTTCTCAACTGCTCCAGGACCAGCATTGTAGGCCGCCAGAGCTTGATCCAGATTGGGAAACCTTTGATTCATGGCCTTCAGATACCGAATGCCCCCGTCCAGATTCTGCACTGGATCTGTGGGATCCACCCCCAGAAGTTTGGCAGTTCCTGGCATCAGCTGCATTAGTCCCTGGGCACCGGCAGGCGAAACTGCGTCCGGGTTTCCGGCGGATTCTGCCTGCATTACGGCTCGTACCAGATCCGGAGAAACTCCATAATCTTGGGCCTTTTCCTCAACCAGAGCGTTCAGTATTTTTTGAAAATGAGTGCTACCAGGCCCGGCCCCCGGATGCGCCTGGGCCATTCGCATACTCTCCTGGCCTGTCCCCATTACGGACTCGGTCTTTTCACCGACTTCCGGTTTGGTATCTGGCTTAATTTGAGGTACCTGATTTAACTGGTCAAACCTCTGCATTATGTCTCTTATGCGGGTCTCAATTCGATCCATTCCTGGGGCCATACCCTGTAAATCGGCCATTTTCCCAGAGCGATGTACAAAAAAATTGAAGAATGGGAACTGGATCGATATTTGGGCGAGATGGCAGAACATGAGAATCCCTATCAGGTATCCAGAGCCTCCATAGAAACCTATGGATCCGTACAGGAAGGCATCGAATTTTCTCTGGGAAAAATGCTGAGCGTGGGGATCCGGGGATTCTTTTCCTCCTTTCTGGTCTCGATTGCCAGCGGTCTCATCCATTATATTGTATTTAGCTGCGCCTATATCCTGGGAATATGCGGTGGCTTCGTTGTGTGGCCTCATTTGATCGCAGGAATGGTTAGCTATGGAAGCGGCGCTGCTCGAGGGCAGGCAAGGATCGAGGATCTTTTCAAGCCATTCAACAACTTTGGCGGAGTGTTCCTGGCAGGATTGCTGTACTTTCTATTTCTTCTGGCCGGACTCATCGTAACCATCATCGCCTATACTGTATCTGCCGCTGTGTTTGCCGCGTCCTTGAAGGCCGTCATCGAAACCGGCAATCTGGGAACGGATCTGGGAGCCGGTCTTTCCGAGGATGTTCTGGGCTCGATTGTGATTTTCGCAGTCTTTACTTTGATTGGTCTTACAGCACATTACTTCATGGCTCGTCTGGATCTGGTGTATCCACTGGTTTATGAGCTACGAGTTGGGCCCTGGGATGCATTCGTTCAATCCTGGAGATTGACCAGGGGACATGGGTTCAGCCTATTCTTTGCGAAGATGATCATAGCTCTGGTGCCGGCCATCCTGGTAGGCGTCCCTTACTTTGCCTTACTCTTTGGCACGTTTTTTCTGGGCACCGGACCGGACCCTCTGGACTCAGGATTCGAAAATGCATTCGGGGCTGTATTCTTTATCATCATCCTTATGGTAATCGTCTTAATTCCGGTTTCCTATGGCTTGATGATGGTGCTCCAGGGTGCAATCGCCAATCTGTTTCTAACGCCTGCTGTGAAAGAACAGCTCATGCCGGGCTACGCGGATGAGCCCCGATTCGTTTCCAGTCCGATTTCTGCAACAGCCACCGGGGCCGATTCCGGCGCGCCAGAGTCTCTCGGTTCCTCTTCGTCTTCGTCAATCTCAACAGGCGAAAGTTCCGATCGGGGCAGCTCATCCCCGGACAAACCGGATGGTTCTTCCGGCGGTGGAGCGCCGGATGCACCGGGATCCGGAGATTTCAATTCTGGCGGCGGGGAACGATTTCCGAGACCCAATGAGGGTAAGAAGGACGATCCGTTTAATCCCTATAATTAAAAAGGTCTGAATGGATCAGTGGTGCTTTTTCCTGGGATGATGTATGCGATGATGCCTATCTGAAATGATTCTTCCATCGGCGAATTCCAGCTCACGGCTGGCTCGCGCAGCGTAATCCTGTTCATGGGTTACCATCAATACAGTGACACCCATTTCATTGATCTGTTCGATGATCCTCAATACGGTTTCTCCGTTCACTGAGTCCAGGTTTCCTGTAGGTTCATCTGCGAATAATAGCGATGGCTTCATGATTAAAGCTCTTGCAATGGCCACTCGTTGCTGCTCTCCGCCTGACATCTGGGACGGTTTTCGGCTACCCGCATGTCCAACCTCAAATTGCTCCAGGAGAGCCCGGGCTTCCTTCTCCAGAGTCTGATGCTTTCCCTGTTTTCGGGCTGGCATCAGCACATTTTCCAGGGCTGTTAGTTCTGGAAGCAGGTAATGGAACTGAAATACAAAGCCCATTTCCTGATTGCGAAAGCGATGAATATCGGCATCGCCCATGGTATGCATGTTTCGACCGCCGATTGTTACGTTGCCGGAAGAGATCGTGTCCAGACCGCTGACGCAATACAGGAACGTAGATTTTCCTGAACCGGAGCGACCGGTGATGGAAACGAATTGACCTGCCTTGATTTCCAGGTCCAGCCCTTTGAGTACCGGTTTATCCGGATTATCGAAGGATTTGATCAATCCCTGGATCTGAATATCCATCAGCCAGCACCTCGAATGATTTCGATAGGCTGAAGACGAGAAGCGCGACGGGCTGGTAGATAACTGGAGATAGCCGAAGCGGTGACGCTGATGGAAAATCCCACAATGTAGATGGAAGGCTTATAGGATACGATCATCTGACGGATCGTGTCTTCGCCGCCAATGGATATCGTAGAAATGTAAAGGCAGCCAAAGAATCCTATAACCAGACCTACCAGGGAACCCAGAGTGCCCAGGACAAAGCCCTGTATTAAGAAAAGCTGTATGGTATCTCTTGAATCGAACCCAATAGATCTAAGAATTGCGATTTCCCTTTGTTTCTGGAAGACCACCATGTTCAGTATGTTGTAGATTCCGAACGCGATAATCAGGATGATTACTGCTGTAAGGGATGTGCGAATCACATCCTGCATTTGAAAAACGGACAGAATACTCTCATTGGCCTGATCCCAGCTTTCTACTTTGTCTCTGGTAAACTGGGACCACTGAGAGGCAACACCGGCTGCTTCGCTTACATCGTGAAGCCGCACTACAATACTGGTGACATGACGTGCGCCGTCAGAAAGAGATTGCGCGGTCTTTATATTCGTGTAAATGAAACCCTGATCCAGCTGGCTGTTCCCGAATTCATAGATTCCCACAACCTTGAGGTTGGCTTTCTTCCCGTCTGGAGAGATAATCTGGATTGTGCCATTGTGCTGCACTCCCAGATTTTCCTGCATCTTGCTGCCGATGATTGCCAGGGAATTTCCGCGACCCAGATCTGCCAGGGAGCCCTCGAGCAAGTTTTCGCCCATATTGCTTACGGCTTTCTGCTTTTCCGGATCTATGCCAAATAAAACCGAGGCCACAGAATAATTGCTGTTACCCACCATTACCTGCAGATTGAGCTGAGGAGCAAAGGCGGCTACTCTCTGATCTGCCTCCAGTCGCTGATACCACCCATAAACATTGGATAGATCTCTGGATCTGGTCATCCCGCTGGGCGGCGTAATCCAGAACACTTCATCCTCTGGAAAGAATACTCCCTCGTAGGATTCCGGACTGCGATACTCATCTCTGGGACTGATGCGGATATGGGCATCGGTATTTACAAGAAGATCAATGATCTGGTCCTGAAAGCCCAGCATAATGCCAGAAAACATCACATAGGCGGCGGTTCCCAACGCGATGCCGATCAATGTTAGAGCGCTTTGCTGAAGTCTGTCCAGCAGCTGTCTGGTTGCAAGAAAGAACATAGATTAGCGCCTGGGAATTACTATGCGATCATCCATCTTTAGACTATCATCTAGAACCTCTACCCACTCTGCGTCCGCCGCGCCAATCTTCACAGGAATTCTCTTTCGAAGTCCGTTTCGCACTACCTGCACCTGGCCACGTTGCACGGCCCTTTGAGGAATTAGCATCACGTCATCTCTTCTGGCCACTTGAATGGCTACATCGGCTGTCATATCCGGCAAGACTTCGTCCGGCATAGATTCGGATTCCACTTCTACAATGAATTCTCCACCTGAGGAATAAACTCTGGATACCACTCCAGGTATTTTCTCGGCTCGCAGTGTCTCGAAGCTGAGTTCTGCTTTCAGTCCTGGCCGAATGCGAAGCACCGATTCCTGGTCCATGATCAGTTCTACATGATGACCCTTCATGGTTTTCATCGTTAGAATAGGACTTCCCGGCATTACGATTTCATTTTCTTCAAACAGCAGATTGGTCACCACGCCCTGAAAGGGGGCGCGAAACAGCAATGAGTCTGTGCGAATCAGAGGTGCGTTGGAATCTACTTCGTCTCCAGGTCTGGCATAGATTTTCTCAATGCGACCTGCTACACCGGTTTTTATTGTAAACGTACGCCTGGGAGTTACAGTGCCCAGCCCATAGACAGCTTCTACGATGGAACCCTTCCGGGGATTCACTGTTTCATAGTTTCTTCCCAGAAAAAAAAGGACCACTAGTAAGACAATTGGCAAAGCTACGATGCCTATCTTCCAGGGCGAATAGGACTCGGATCCCTTCTTCTTGAACCATTTTAGATTTATCATTTCATACTCCCGGAAAAAAAGGCTTCTACGTTAAAAACCTCATCATTCAGAAATGCGTATCGCCCGGAGGCTCTTCGTAGGATTCATCCAGCTGGATTCCTTCGGCCCCGAATCGTTCCAGAATCTGTCGCCATATCGCATCCACAGTCATACGTCTGGTTCTGGGCTCGGAAAGATGTCTGAGTGTTAATACGACGGCACCCTTCTGATACTCAAGGAATATTCCTGGATGCAGTCGGGAGAATGAAATCGCGTATTCATTGGCCGATTGTTGAATTCGCGCATCCGAATCGGAAATATCCTCGGTGCTGGTGGAGGCGATTTCCCGAAGGATTTGTTCTGCCCGTTTCCAGTTATCGGTGCTCTTTACAGGTACTCGAATTTCATTCCAGTTAAAGGAGAATTCTTTGCTGGCATTTCCCAGCGGAGTGGTCCAGAGAAGTGCATTGGGTAGATGAACAATTCGTCCGGTACTCTGGCCTCCCAGGTTCCGGGGATTTACTTCCATTACAGCGAATTCCAGCAATCGAATATCCAGTACATCACCGGCGAATCCACCAATTGAAATACGGTTTCCGATCTCAAAAGGTCTGCGAATCATAATATAGAACCAGGCAGCCAGGTTCAAGAAAACCTCTTTAAAGACGATGAGAATACCGGCGCCAAAAATACCCAGAACGGTGGCAATGGAACGAAGGGATGGTAGCCATACGGGAAATGCCAGAACAAGAAATGCAAGAATGGCAAAATAGGTGCTGTTGGTTCTCCATCTGAGTCTACTGGATTGGTTTCGCACGCGGCGATTGGCCAGTCGCAGGAGCAGAAATCGCAGCAAGATTACTACAATCAGAATGACCAGGGTAACAATGATTCGCGGTAGTAGTTCCTGGATGGATGCCGCAAAATAATCCACGATTGCTTTTCGGAGAGCCAGAAAGCTATCGGTGTTTAAAATCTGGCCTGTTTGCTGCTGTGTTTGTTCTTCCGGCATTTTTTTGTTGACCTTTGCCTCGGAGGGCACTAATCTCTATGCGACCTTACAATCGAGTTCGAGGAATATGAACATAACGAAGAAAAGCATTCTTGGGGTTGCTCTATTAACCCTGTTGTACACTGGCACAAACTGTGGCTACAACGAAATTCAAATGAAAGACGAGCAGGTTAAAGCTGCCTGGGCTGAAGTTTTGAATCAGTACAAAAGACGTCAGGATTTGATTCCCCAGCTGGTGAAAGTGGTAAAAGCCTTTGCCATTCAGGAAAAAGAAGTTCTGGTAGGAGTGATCGAAGCTCGCTCCAAGGCCACAAGCATTCAGGCTACTCCAGAACTGGTGAACGATCCTCAGGCATTCAACAAATTCCAGCAGGCTCAGGGAGACATTACCCAGGCATTGAGCCGTTTGATGGTCACCGTGGAGCGATATCCTGAACTAAAATCAGACCAGAATTTTCGGGATCTTCAGGCCCAGATCGAAGGTACCGAAAACAGGATTACCGTGGCCAGGAAGCGGTTTATCGATGCTGTGCGGGACTACAATACCACGGTCCGCCAGTTTCCGGCTAACCTGACTGCCAAAGTCTTTGGCTACCAGACCAAAGATACCTTTGAAGTGGAAAACGAAGAGGAGATGTCCAAACCACCAGAGATAGATCTCTGATCTCCAATCTTAATTTGAGCGCGGATTGCAAAACCTGAATCTGCGCTGTTTCTGAGAGCCGGAGCCCCTGAAACCATCAGGGGCTTTGTTTTTGGCTCTTTTATACCGGAATTTCTGAGTCTCCGGGCCCGCGAGGGATCTGGATTCGGGGATTTTGCTTTTCACCATGCACGCCGGTGCTATAGCATGGATTTCGAATTTCTTCTGGAGCAAGTATATGGCCCGATTTCTGAAACACCTCTTTACTCCTCGCTGGAGAGTTTCCAGTTATTTTTCCAGCGCAGACATGGAAGAAATCAAGCAGGCCATCGCTGCCTCGGAAAAAAAGCATCGAGCCGAGCTTCGCTTTGCTGTTGAGGCCTCCCTGGAACCCATCCATATTTTGAAAAAGGTTCGCGGCGCTGACCGGGCATTGAAAGTATTCAGCGATCTGGGAGTTTGGGACACCGAAGAAAATAACGGAGTGCTGCTCTATCTTCTGCTGGCAGATCATGATATGGTCATTCTGGCCGACCGCGGAATTAACAATCTAGAAGGACAGCAAACCTGGGAAACCATTTGCCAGGAGATGGAAAAGATGTTCCGGGAAAAGAAGTTCAAGGATGGAGTGCTCCACGGCATAGGTCGAATTACCGAAGTTCTGGCCAGGCATTTTCCCTATCGCGAAGGTGATCAGAACGAGCTATCGGACAGTCCAGTGGTGCTTTAAGGATTATTTGTGATTTTTCATCCATCGAAGAAGACCGTAGCGAATCGTCCCAGCAAAGTCTTTGCTTCGCCCACCCGGGCCAGGCTCATTCCATGGTTATTGGCAGCATTCACCCTGTTGTTTTCGGCACCTGCTTTTGCCCAGGAAGTGCCCCTGCCCGAGATGGAAGCTCGCGTACTGGACCGGGCCGGGATGTTATCTCAGTCCGAGGCTCAGGCATTGACGCAGAAATTGAAGGCTCTGGAGGACCGGCAGGGATCCCAGGTTGCGATTGTAATAATGCCCAGCATAGGTGGTGTTCCGATTGAGGACTTCTCTATTCGTCTGGTGGATAAATGGAAGCTGGGCCGAGAAGGAGTGGATGACGGGGTGCTCATTCTTATTGCTCAGAAAGAAAGGCAGATGCGAATCGAGGTTGGCTACGGACTGGAAGGACCAATCCCGGATGCGAAAGCGAATCGAATCATTGAAAACATTCTGCGGCCCAACTTCCAGGACGGGAACTACTATGGAGGCCTGGATCAGGCCACAGATGCGATTATTTCGCTTATTGACGGCGAAGAACTGCCCTCCCTGGAAGAGGTTCCTCTTCAAAATCAAGAATCCATGGACACCGATTCCGATGGCTTCAGCAGCGTAGTTTTTATCATCGTAGTGGTGGGAGCTCTAATCCTTCGAGTAATGTTCAACGGCTTACTTGCTGCCGGGGTTATGGCTCCCATAGGAATCATCCTGGGTTGGATTCTAATCGGTTTTTCTGTCTCTATGATTTTTTCTGTAGTCTTCGCGGCGCTCATCGGGGCTTTCGGTCGTGGTGGCGGTAGCGGCGGATTTGCATCCTCTGGCGGTGGTGGCTTCTCCTCCGGTGGAGGCGGCTTTAGCGGCGGCGGAGGTGGCTTCGGCGGAGGCGGCGCATCCGGTAGCTGGTAATCTAATTCGGAATCCAGGGTAGCCGCCTGAAGCCATGAACTGCTGCTATTGCAGCACAATCTCCGGTTTACTTCTGCCGGGCTCTCTATTACATTGTTCTAAGCGAAATTCGCTCAGGAATCTGGAATGAACTTAAAGACATTTTCGGTGAGAAGGTTCACCGGCCCAATCCTACTGTTGATTCTGGCATCGGTGACTGCCTGTGATCGTTCCTCGGATCCATCCGATGAGGTACTGGCCAATCTTCAGTGCGAAATCATTACCACCTGTCCATCCCCATCTAAGTTCGGAATGATTGGTGATAGCTGGACTGACTTTGCTTTTGGCCTTGAGCTTCAAAGAGATATGCTGGACTGGCTACGAATGGATGGCTTTCGCATCACCGCATCTGTGGTGGCCGGGCATACCCTTCGTCAGGAGATAGATAGCAAGCGAGGATTTATTCAAGTTATCAACAACGCCGGTCCAGAAATCAAATATATGTTCGTAAGCCTGGGTGGAAACGACATGCTGGGATCAATTGGCGAATATGAGAAGAACGGATTTGAGACAGTCCTCCTCTCCAGACAGACTTCTATGGAGCTGCGGCTGAAGCGTCTTGTGCAGGAAGCGAATTTTTACAAGCAGCAGAAGTACGGAGGAGCACCTCTTACTTTTTTCATTCATGGTTATGACTACCCGAACCCCAATTTGAACTCGTCCTGCGTACTGGCAGCGCTCACAGAAGGAGCCACCCAGTCCGAAGCAGAGGATTTGATTCGTAACATTACCAATCGGCATAATGAATTTCTGGCCAGGATGGATTCAGAAATCCCGGATCTGCACTACATCGATCTCAGGGCTACGCTGGGAGGACCTCCGGTTTCCCGATCTGATCTGATGTTCGATTGTATTCATCCCAACGATGTAGGCTTCCAATTTGTAGCCAATCGCTTTGCCTACACAGTGGATCAATTCACCGGGGGCATTCGTGAATAAGACATTCTGGAACTCGCCATTCATTCTGCCTGTTCTGGCTCTTGTATTGTGGCCTGGATTTCTGGATGCTCGAAACTCAAAAACGGTAGAGCCTCTCATAACCCAGGGGTTGGATGTTGCCAGTCGAGTGCATCTGGGCTTTCAATTTTCTGAACTGGACCAGCATAAGTACTATGAACGAGAAAGATCCCTGTATCTGTCCGGGGAGTGGGCTGCCACAAACTACTTTTCCGTCTATGGTACGGTCCCCTATGTAGAACGTACGGTAACAGATGCGGACAGGCGCAGATACCTGGATCACCTGGAAGCGGGGGCTCGCCTGGCACCCAGCTTTGGACCTCTGACAACCACCCTGGGCATGACCATTCGCTTTTCCCGAGGTACGAATCAAGGTGATGTGAAAAAGGATGTAGGTTATATTCAACCCTATGCAGGACTATTGCTGAATCTGGACTGGTTTTTCTTGCAGGGCTCCATTATGTGGTCCACTCAAAGCAACCCCAGATTTATTGAGGATGTGGATCAGCAGTTTGATCGGTCTGTGATCTATGATCTTGCCATGGGTTTTCGCATGGGGTCCTGGGATCTTTCACTGGAGAATAGATATGATCACCGGTATGATCCGGATGAACGAAAGAGGGTGCACTGGCTTCTGGGGCCCGCCATTCGCTGGAATGCGACAGAACGCTTTTCTATGTCTCTTGCGGTGCCCTATGCAATTCGGCAAGAAAGGGAAGAAGATTTTAGAATTCATTTCCGAGTTACTTACCGTTTCGGTTCTACGTATCGATAATGCCATGGAGCCCTGTTAATCATTCAAGCGGTGGCAGGATAGATATTAGCATGAAGGATCTGCCTTGCGATTCATTCTTGAATCAATTCCGGTGCCAGTGTTTTATTGATTTATCCGCCAGAGCTACCGCGGAGCTAGAAAACGGACAAGGTTTTCAGCACATGTAAAATTTTGATTGCCAGCATAACTGTAAGGGTTTAGTACAAATATCTTCGGAGGCCTTAAACAATGCCCGTTAACATGCAAATGACTGTAATTGGACCGACACTGAATATCGTCGGGGAAATCAACGCAGATGAGAAATTGATCATCGAAGGGAAGGTGACCACCAAAGGCATCAATCTTCCCGGCCATTCCTTCACTGTAGGACTGGATGCTGTAGTAGAGGGCGATGTGAGCTGTTCTACAGCAATCGTTTTGGGCCAGCTGAAAGGAAACATCAAGGCTACCAAAGAAATCTACATTGGCGAAAAAGGCACTGTAGATGGAGATATCGAAGCCCCTTACATCAAGATCGAGCCTACTGCGAACCTCACTGGCCGCATGCGTCATTGATAATCTTCTCTTCCGGGAACGGTCGCTTTCGCGGCCGATTCCCATGCACTTCCTTTTTAAACGTATTATGTAGCATCAGCTGCGGTGTTTCTCAATGGATCATCTATAAGGATATCCGCTGGCAAGCCGTAACCCGGAAGTCTCTGGTTACAATGGATTCATTTGAAATCGGCCAGAACAGGCCACTGCTGGCTCGTGAGAGCTAAGGCTCACATTCAATATGCAGTGACGCTGATGGCGATCTGGCTTCAGATTCCCTGGCCATTAAAAATCCAGAACTAGCTCAATTCGTAGTTTTCCCTTATCAACTCTGCCCGGTGCATATCGATTGAATACAATGTAATTATACGGAAGCCAGCTTTCCTGTACGTTCCATAGTTCCAGAAATAGCTCGTATGGCATTTCGATTAAACCCTTTGCTGGATCATTCATGAATACCACTCGGCGAACATCGTCGTAGCCTGTGACGACTCTATAGTGCATGCTCTCTTTTCCTTCATTGAACCATTGATGCACGATCGCAGGTGATCCTGAATCCAGGTGCCCTTTAAGCTCTCGAAAAAATCGATCGCGTATTCGAACCGCTTCCCTCTCGTCATCGGGAAGCTGTTTGACTCTGGGGTTTACCGTGGGCGCGAATGCCTCCAGGAATTCACGCATCTGATAGGTCCCGGTACCCGGGTATCTTTTCCAGTTCACTGCTGAATTAGTAGAATGAGCGCGAACTTCTCGCAGAATTTCCGAATCCCTGAATCGGCCGGATTCAAGATGATATTTGATCACCATGGCCCGGGCTATATCATATTGATTGTAGCGGGTCTCTCCCCAGTATCGAAAAAGCATTTCAATTACTGCCGGGCCGCAAAGTTTTGCCTGCGGCTGCCGCACCAGGGGTACCTGTAGTTTCACCACTCGTCTGGATTCTGGATTGGTTCCGGTGGTAAGGTCGCTGTAATCCGGCGCGGGGGACGGCTCTGCTTTAATGGCCACGTTGCAATATAGCATTAAAGCGGCAGTAAGTAGAAAAATACATTTCGATGTTACGGGTCGGATAGAATAGCGAAGGAAGTGGAAAGCCGCGAAAGCCTTCCATGGTGGCCGCTTGAACAGTGTCATCCGGTCATTATTTTCCCTGAGCTTTAACTACAAGGACAATTCCCGGGGCTGGAAATTCGTGCTCCGGCGTTATATCGTTAGGACGGTTTCAGCTTCGTAATAGTCGGCTTGCAGATAACCCCTCCTGCCAGGCCGTTTTTCTAAGTTTCTTCTTGATCCATCCATTTCTGAATGATCCGAACCGAATGCCGATCCGGATTGTCGAATTCCATTCCGATTCGAAGCAAACCGGTTTTATTGTCCATTTGCTGATGGCAGCTAATTGCATTCAGGGATACCGATGCATTGTGGCGACGAATCTGGATCGTGAAACTGGATCCGGCGCCTCCCGGGTTAAGACCTGGATCTACAAGAATGCTTGCCCCGGTTCGACTGAGATCCATCAGGAGGCACTGGTTTTTGGCGGCGCCGGTGTCGGCTGATGCCTGCAGGGAAGTCGTATCCGGTAACTGCACGGTTGCTTGGTAGTTGGACAGATTCCCTTTTCTGGAAAACCTGCGATAGACAGGATCCATCTGCCATGCTTTGCGAATGGCTGGCTGCATGTAGAACTTCACCGGTCTGTCTCCGATTTCGCGAACCATCACTCCCTGCAGTATTCCAAGGGTCAGGGATCTAATGATACGGGCCAGCCGCCTGGATTTATGTTGCGACAGATTAATGAAGGAGTTCAGTCCCATGAAGGGACGCAGAACCGAGCTCTTGCGATTCCTGGAAACCCCCAGGATTTCAGCTCCTTCCGGGCCCATCAGGAAATACAGGTAGGCTTCCGGCAGCCCCCTTAGCAGAGGTGGCAATTGCCGATTCACCATATTCATCAAGCTTCTGGTCAGTTCTTTTCCTTCGGTGCTGGGTCCCCATTGGTGTCGCTTGTAGGATTTAACACATTCATCCATGTCACGGAAGTCCCGGGCCACAAGCTCGTCATCCAGACCTATCATGGAGCTCATTACGGCCCAGCAGTGGGTATAGGCCTCCCGGTCCTCTTCCCGTAGCACAATTCCCAGTTTTTCCAGTCCTCGAATCGTCTCAGAGCCGAATCCGCCGGCCACGGCAGCGAGATCCGTCTGCGAGATGGGATCTCCATAGGATTGGGGCCACTCTTTCTTTCGTTTAACGAAGAATCTGGCAGCCGCATGCATCAATCTGACTTTTTGAATACTTCGAATGGCTCGGCCATCCGGGCCAAAGGCCCCCGGGGAAACAACATCCAGAAGAAATTGTGCCGTCTCAGCAAGGCGCCTTCGAGTGTGATCGTACATGGTCTTTGTAAAAGAAAGTGCCAGGGCGGGTCGCGGCGCCGCGTAGCCTTCTGGAAGCACAAGACAGAAAAGACTCAGAGTCATTGGCAGTCCATATCGAGCAAATACGTCCTGCGAATGCGAAAGTGTGTCCTGATTGGCGAAGGATGGTAGCCGCGCGGTCTCTTCGAAATAGGATCGAAGCACTGGAGGGCAATCCGGCACTGCATCTCCATTCCTTTGAATCGCATCCAGGATGGAGTGCAGCCCATCGATTCTTCCGCTGGACAAAAGCTTCTCGATAACGGAGTCAGCAGTTGGGTCGCCGCAGGATTGCCAGGGCAGCGAGTATTCACGACTCCATCTTTCTGGGCTCTTCGCCGGTGTTTGCTCAATAGATGGATCCCTGGTCATTTCCATGCTCGGAATACTCCATATTGCCATAGATCGGCGCGAAGCGCCAGGTACTGGTCCCGTGCTGCTCGCAAGTTTCCGTTCAGAATCTTCCTTCTGAGACCCAGAAAAGATGCGAAACGGGCCGCCGGAGATAATATCGTGGAATAGCGATAGAGCCTTTCGGATGATTTACGGATCTTCTCTGTATAGTCTTCGAAGCTGGAGTCCCGAAACCCGGCGTCCGATGCCAGAGCTCCTATTTGTGTTTGACTGAGTAGTTCTGGCACGGCCCAGCCATCCAGCCAGGAGCGCATCAATCGTCTTTCTGATGGCCTTTGCATTCTGGAGCCCAGGAAACCATCTGCAATGATCAGTACTCCTCCCGGCCGCAGGAGTCGAAAGGCCTCTTCCAGAAAGCGAGGTTTGTTCCATGAATGGCAAAAGCTTTCAATGCACCAGATGACAGAGAAAAATGAATCAGAGAAATCCAGATCATGGAAGTCTGCTCGGGAAAAGTGCACCTGGTTCTCGACATTGTACTTCCTGGCCACCTCTTGAGCGCGCGTAAGCTGATGGCTGCACAGAGAGACTCCATGCACCTGGCATCCAAAGTTTTGTGCCAGAAAGATGGAACTACCCCCAACGCCGCATCCTGCATCCAGCACCACATCGCCGGGTTGAATCTGGGCCAGGTCCGCGAGTACGCGGTTTTCGTTTTCCAATGCTTCGCTCAAATTCCTGGTTTCGTCCGACCAGAACCCAAAATGCAACGAATGGGATTCGTCCTGATTCCAGAGAAGCCTATAATCAAATTGCGAATGTAGATAATACTCTTCGATTGCTTGCGAATCATAGTGGACTGTGTCAAACCGTTCCAGGTGTTGCGACGTGCCAGATTCTGTTACACTCATTTCCTACTCCTTGCCAGTCACCAGGTCGTGCCATGGCAGCTCGAAAGATTCCCATCCGCCAGAGCATCAACCAGATCATTGTCTCATGAAATGGATTCTGTGTCGTCCTGGAGGGCCCATCCGGACGTTTATGGCGGAACAGGGTTTTTGAGGTTCGGTGTTGGAATGTTCGAAACTGACGGTCGAGCCAAAATCAAATTAGTGCCTAACTTTGGAGTCGCGAATTATAGTATGCGCCCTGTTTTCTGAATCACAGGCAAGATTCCCCGGACCAGCTTTACCAGAGGAGCCTGCACAATGACAGCCTGCACAATGACAGTCTCCGCAATGACAGTCTGCACAATGACAGTCTGCACAATGGCAGCGTTCATTTCTTTTCCCGGGCGGGAAAGCCAGCGGATGGATCGCTATCGATACTGGTGAAGGTAAGCATGGGCGAATCTCTGTCCGATGATGAGGTAGCTTTCTGCTGTAAAATGCACTGAGTCCCGCAGCGGCAGTCCCGAGGTTCGGATCATGGATACATTCTCCAGGTTGATGCTGGATTGAGCCTCCTGGACTGTTTTCCAGTGTTTATAGACATCCGGTCTTTTTTGATCTCCGATTTGTGCGAAAATAACCGGCAGCTCTGGAGTCTGGAGATCTCCGCGAAAGTTATTCACGAAGTCGGCGAAAAGCAAGCCCCACAGTGCTGGCTCTCCCCGGTTATACCCCCGGCTTCCCTGCAGTTGAATGGTCCAGTGTTCACCGGCATTCTGTATTGGTATCTGCCCAGCATTGGTCGAAGTCAGTTTTCGCTGTTTTAGATCCTGGATGGTCATACCTGCAGGGAGCGATTCTGGATCCAGGGAGTACTGAATTAGGTTTTCAGGTTTCTTTTCCGGTGGTCGGTGGTTTTCCGCCAGCAGGCGGGAGAACTCCACGTCCACAGCATCCCATTCCCCCTGAAAAAAGAGAACCGCTTTGATAGTTCCCATTTTGGAGGCCAGCTTTGCACGATACAGACAAGAGCCATACAGCGAATCCCTGCCGGATCTTCGCTCCCATTCGAACATCGTTGTGGCTCCCATGGCGCAAGGAACAAGTCCTATTATCATATCCGGGTTGTGTTTTCGCAACTCGTAAGCGAAGGGGAGAGAGGGATCCATTCCTGTACCTGTATCCATGGAGACCTGATCCAGCTGGTCTCTGGAAGAATCGATGGGTGGCCTTGCGATCTTCCATCGATAGTCGTTCCCAAATACATAAACGGCGGAATCAGTACTGAATTTATCTTCTGAATAACCTTTCCCTCGACCTGACATATTGGATTGTCCCGCCAGGATGAAAAGCTGGATCTTCTTGCGGTGTTCCGGTGCAACAGACTTTTCGGATTCAGACGCTCTTGTGGCCGCAAGATCCGGAGCATTCGCGCCGGATTCGCTGCCCACCGGGTTGGACAGATTCTGATCGTTTTCCTGGTTTTCCGGGAGGAGCATTGAACAACCGGGCCCCGGAATTGCTACCAGGAAGAAAAGATGGATGAGAATTGTTACTCGCATGAATCGTCTATATCCTCGCAGAACATAAAGCTGCCATCATTGTGCAGAATGGACATTGATATCCGCAGTAGTATTATCGCCCGGTCTTTTCCGGCAGGGGCTCCCAGGGAATCTCATGATAATGCTCCACTATGTAATCTTTCACATCACCGATGATCGCATTGTAGCGATGATGATACGGCTTTCCGGAGAGATAGAACACTTTCTCACCAGCTGCATCCAGGCGAACCGCTGGAACGGACCACATGCTCCAGGAGGTCCCGATCTCACGGAAGGATCGAACTTCTACGTAGTACTCTTCGTTACTTACGAAATGAACGTAAGTCATATACACTTTAGAACCCTCTATGAGGAAGGGGTCAATGTCGCCCCTGAATGCTGTTACGTTTTCATCGGTGGAAATTAAGAGAGATTCGTGCATTCCAATATACTGAATCAATTGCCCGGAGAGAGCTCCGTCCAGAGCTGCAATGTGCATGATTTCTGAAACACTGCGATTTTGCTGGCGCATTATCAGTTCCACCACGCCATTTGCAATCGTAAAGGGTGAGACCCCTGTCTCTGCAACCTGTCGAAGATTATCAATGCTGGTAAGCAGACTCTCCAGGTTTACATCCTGTGCTTTTCGAATCCAGTCCTATCTACGGGCCAGACTGGATTCGTGAATAGTGGGGTGCGGCGTTCGACAGTAGGCCATGTTGGAAAAAACGAAAAGCAGCAGGCTGAAACGGAGTACCTGAGCCCGGTAGCGAAAACATCCATTGAATTCCTTCATTAATCGATTGGGTTCCAGTGATTGAAATCTGTCAAGAACTGAGGATTTGCCTCGGATTTGTATTTGATGGAAAATCTTCGCTTTGGAAGCCGATTTCAACTGTTACAGGCTTGTGCGAATTTCCGAAAGGAAACCGCAAAGGATTGCATTCATTTATGCAGTTGCTAAACTACGGACCTATGAGCGAAAAGGAAAAGACACTCCGTTATAAGAAGGGTGACACCACCGTGGTCTGGCAGCCCCATCTATGCCAGCACTCCGCAGTCTGTGTGAAAGGATTGCCCCGTGTATTTAATCCAAAAGCCCGGCCGTGGATCAATACAGAAGGGGCGGAAGAACAGGCGATTCGAGATCAGGTAATGAAATGTCCGTCTGGAGCGCTATCCCTGGAGTGAGGGGAGAGAGATTCATGCCAGAGCTACGCAATCTTTGAATCGCGGGCCCCCGATTACCCATCCCTCGAATATGGGCAGCCTCAGCCTGCATCCGGGCCGTCCAGGGAAACTTTCAGGTCTCCCTTCTTTATCTGGTCTGCACCTGGCGCATTAAAGATGATCGCATTGTATGGGAGCCACGTCTCATCTATTTTCCAGAGATACAAGAATTGGGAAACCTTCATTTTCACGGAGCCGGAAGCCGGATCATTCAAGTAAACCATTCCTTTGCTTAGATCATAGCCGGTGACCACGCGAAATCGCTGCTCCTTGCGACTGCCATCCACCCATTGAAGAACAATTACCGGAACTCCACTACTGAGGGACTCCTTTATGCTGTTGAAACGTTCTTCCTCCAGTTTTTCTAAATCCCGAGGCCGTGCAGGAAGATCCTTTGTTCTTGGATTTTCCGTCCGTGCGATGGGTTCCAGAAACTCTCGCAAGTATCCAGTTCCACTGCCCGGATAGCTGCTCCAGTCCATTTCATCCGCAGATTTTCCGGACCGGATCTGAAACAGGGTATGACTTTTGTAAAACCTACGATTATCCCTGAACTTCCAGACCAGAGAGCGAGCAATGTCCAGCTGAGAGTATCGATTCTCTCCCCAGTATTTGAAAATCATCTCAACGGATGCAGATCCCGAAAGAGACTCTCTATGCTGCGTCACCACGGGAACATCCAGTTGAACCAGTTTCTTCAGTTCCACCGGTCCTGATTCCGGACTCGCCTGGGTATTATCGGGCGAGGAAGTCTGGCAATGGCCGAAAAAGATCAATAGAGTAAGGCAGAGAATTCGTAAATGCATGGTACCATCTTAGAAGTCCAGGCCTGCTATCAAGAGTTTTTGCTGATTTCGAAGGAGGATCTACCGCGAAACCGGTTACGAATACCAAAAACCATTGCATCCCTGCAGGAGACTGATTCATTATCTATATGATTGAGAAAATTAAGTTAATAAGAAATGTTGGACTGGCAGTTCTGCTGATTGCTGTGACTTTCAGTTGTGCCAGCGGTCGAGTTCAGGTTGGCTCAGATGAATGCGCTGGACTTTCCGGCTCTGCGGACAGCTATCTCAATAGCGGGGACATTGAATATGATCGTCGGAATATGTATGGAGCCCTGGAAAATTATAAGAAAGCACTCTGCAAAGCTCCCCGTTCCGTAAATGTTCATCTTTCCATGGGCATGGCCCTTGCATCCCTGGATCGTCTGGATGAAGCGCTGGCGCATACAGATTACATTCTCAAAGAATTGAATCCTGATTCCATCGCTGCACTTACGAACAAAGGATTGTTTTTCCAGAAGGCAGGTCGATTTAACGAAGCGAAGAGAATCCACCTGGAAATTCTGAAGAATAGACCTTCGGATGGGCCAGCTCTTCTAAACCTGGGACTGGTTGAGCATCAGTTGGGAAATGACAGGGAAGCAGTGCGAAGATTTGAAGAATTTCTCAAACTGTATCCCCGAAACGTAATGGGTCTGTCGAACCTTGCGGCAATTTATTCAGGAATGGGTGAGTTCGAGAAGGCTGAGGAGTTGTTCCGTAGAAGTTTGAGCATTGATCCTGATGACTATGCTACTCATCAAAATCTGGCCAACCATTACGTTAGGATCAAGAGGTTTGATCTGGCTGCCAGACATTATTCCAGGGCCTGCAGCCAGGGACTTCAAAGAGCCTGCGAAGACGCTCGCTGGGCCCGGAGCCAGCAATAAGAGACAGAAAGCCGCGATGGAACCCATATAGCCAGAACCCGGGATTCGCAATAATCAGTCTGAGAATTATCAGGTATCCGTCATTGGCCAGAAGTGTTCGAGATGTTTTCTGCTTGAGTACCGTTATTCACCGGATCTGATTAGCTATGGGAAAGTATCTTGCATTGATGCTCTTGCTGGCCAGCTCCTCTTTGTGGGCCAGCGGTGGCGGTCCCTGGTGGGAATATCTGGTGCAGGCGGAAGGTGGCCTTCGCATGAGGGAAGGCCCCGGCACTGATTTTCCTGTGGTCACATTGGTACCAGACGGCGCTTATGTGCGAGATGTGCATGGCATGCTCTATGAGACCCTGCCCGCCGCACGTCACTGGGAGGCCAATGATGGAAACTGGACTCTGGTAGCTTTCTCAAGCGAAAAGGGAGTTCAGTCAGGATGGGTTCACAACGACTATTTGAGGATTCCAGAAACTTCTATCGCAGATTTCGGTTGTGCGACTCTGATTCGAGTATCCAGACTCAAGACTATGAATCCAGAGCAGCTGACTGCGCAAATACCCCGGCCATTTGTTCTCGCAGAGCATGATATCAACGTTGTACTTTCTAATGGCTCTGCCATCTCTCTTATCAGGGAGCTGCAATCCTGGGATCTGGATCGCTGGGAATCAGATGGCGACGGAGCATGTAGAGTATTTTCCGGGCAGAACGAACGAGGCAGACTTCGCAAACAGGAATACACCGTACTGGGAAAGAAACGGCATGCCTGGACGCTGGAGGTGGCTGGATTCTAGAATCCCACTCGATCGAGAGTAAACGCCTGCAGAACTTGATTGAAAGAGAGTGAATGGGTCCGTTCGCACTAATTTACATCCTGAATACTCCGTAGTTCGTTTCCTGGTTTCCTGTGCGATTGCAGATTGCAAGCGTCATACCAAGCACTCTGCGAGTATCTGCAGGATCTATGATACCGTCATCCCAGAGCCTTGCACTGGAGTAAACGCTGGAAGATCTTTGATTGTATTCTCGCAGTATGGGCTCTTTGAATTTCTGCTCTTCTTCTGCAGGCCACTCCTTTCCGTCCCGGGCCAGTTGATCCCTTTTTACGGTGGCCAGTACATTTGCAGCCTGTTCCGGGCCCATTACCGATATGCGAGCGTTGGGCCACATCCATAGAAACCGAGGTCCAAAGGCTCGACCGCACATTCCATAGTTACCTGCACCGTAGGATCCGCCAATCACCAGGCTGATCTTGGGAACATTTGCGTTAGACACTGCATGCACCATCTTCGCCCCATCGCGTGCGATGCCGGTGCTTTCATACTTCTTACCCACCATAAAGCCGGTGATGTTTTGTAAGAATAGCAAGGGAATTTGCCTCTGAGTGCATAGCTCTATGAAGTGTGTAGTTTTCAGTGCAGATTCACTAAACAGCACTCCATTGTTGGCTATAATGCCTGCCTGCATACCGTAGATACGAGCGAAGCCAGTTACAATCGTGGTTCCATAATCAGGCTTGAATTCATGAAACTCGGACCCATCCACGATACGGGCTATGATCTCTCGAATATCGAATGTCTTGCTGCTGGACTCCGGTATAATTCCATAAAGCTCTTTGCCGGGATACAATGGTTCTGCCACAGAACCGGAGGTAGTTGTTTTCGCGCCGGCACCCTGTGATTTACCGCGGGCCTGATCGGTTGCCGAGCTGTTACGGGGTTGGTTGGCTACTGCGGCTGCTTGGAAACTTGCTCCGCTTTCAGGATCTACTGAGTATTCCGGACCCAGGTTGGCCACGATTCTCCGAACGATGCTAAGAGCTTCTTCATCGTTTACCGCGGCATAGTCCGCGACACCGCTTTCGCGAGTATGAACATCGGCGCCGCCCAGTTCTTCAGGGGTCACTTCCTCGCCGGTAGCCGCTTTTACCAGTGGAGGGCCGCCCAGAAAAATAGTGCCATGGCCTCTAACGATAACGGTCTCTTCGGACATGGCCGGAATATAGGCTCCGCCGGCCGTGCATGATCCCATAACGCATGCGATCTGCGGGATACCGGCAGCGGAAAGTCTGGCCTGGTTGTAGAAAATTCGCCCAAAATGATCTCGGTCTGGAAAAACCTCATCCTGCATGGGCAGGAAGGCTCCTCCGGAATCTACCAGATAGATACAGGGAAGACGGTTTTCAAGAGCAATGTCTTGAGCTCTGAGATGCTTCTTGACGGTGAGAGGAACGTAAGTGCCTCCCTTTACCGTGGCATCGTTGGCCACGATCATTACAGGGCAGTTCTGAACCAGGCCAATGCCACAAACAATCCCAGCTGATGGCGCCTCAAAGTCATAGACGCTGGTGGCAGCGAAGGCTCCTACCTCCAGAAAAGGCGATCCTGAATCCAGTAGAAGCTTGATCCGATCTCTGACGAATAGCTTGCCTCTTTCTTCATGTAGATTCCGATTTTTTTCGCCGCCCCCGCCCGCTATTCGTTGCCAGATGGCTCGAATCTCTTCGGTCTTCTCGCGCAGGGCCTTTGCCTTGACCTCAAAATCGCTGGAACTGGTGTCTATGCTGGATTTAAGAATGCCGCTCATAAGTTGCGACAATCCTCGAAGAACCATTTCTGGAATAAAGAAATAAAAAAGCCCCGCATTGCTGCGGGGCTTCCTTGCAGAACAGCTGATTATCTATCAGTTGCTTGCCCGGTGGCTCTTTTCTCGGTAGAAGAAAAGGGCTGCCAGTCCTGCAATTCCCAGAGCCAGGAGGGTCCAGAGGATGGAACCGTTCTGGAATCCGGCTCGAATATAAGCGGCCAGGGCTCCCTCTGTTACATAGGGGAAGGTATGAGTATCGTTTGCTCGATTATACCAGTCCGCCTTTTCCTGTCCCAGAGATAGATACCAGGTATCGAAATCTGGATAAGCTTCGGAGATGCTGGATTTCTCATATGGCCAGTTCCATTGTTTTGGAATGGAAAGTGCCCAGGGGAATCCATTGTCGTCCAGATATCGGTCGGAACCATCCGCTTCGAAATACTTTCCAGCGAAGTGGACTTCATGGCCAGTATTGATCACCTTGATATAGAGATCAAAAGGAGCTCGTCCCAGATTGCTTCGAGCCATGGGCTCGCTGAATACGATTTCCAGTTCGGAATATTTTCCTTCTTTGTAGGATTGTCCTTTGGCAGTGTTTTTATGACCCAGAGTTCGGTTGCTTTCAGGCATTACTTCAATGTCCTGAAGACTGGCTCTATATTCGTCCACTTCCTCTTCAACACGTCCCTGGTAGTCGTATAGCTTATGGTTGATATTTCCGCTGCCAGGCAGGTTGAGGTGCAATGTGTGCTTGTATCCTGCTCCTCTTGCCAGGTGCTGATAAACTCCGCGCAGTCGAACTACCTTTCCAGAAGCATTCAGATCCACTTCATGATAGACTTTAACTACATAGTCGTTGAAGTCTGCATCACCCGCGCTGGGGTACAGGTCTTCATAGGCTACAACCAGACCGTCTGCGGATGGAAGTTTAACTACAGTTGCTCGATCCGGATCGTTCGGGTATGCATCATTTTCGTCTGAGATTCCGTCACCGTCTGCGTCCGCAACGCCAGTGTCGGTATCGGCAGATCCGTCAATAGCAACCTCACGATTGATTTCCTGAACGTTGTCAGTATCGATAGTGTCTTCGATAACTTCATCGCCCACTACGATAACCAGGTTCAGGGTTTCATTGTCTGGAGTCACTTCGATAGTGCCGCTGGCTACGCCGTCTTCGCCGGTCACGCCCTGATACAGCACTTCACCTGTGTCGCCATCTTTGATTGTTACAATAGCACCGTTCACTTCGCCATCGTCATCCACTACAGTGATGTTTACATCGATGGTTTCAGAGTTCTGGAATTCGAAATCTTCTTCGCCAGTAACGTCACCGTTTGTAGTGGTAACCGTTGTTCCCGAAGAAGTTTCTCCAGTAGTAGTAGTTCCCGGAGTGGATTGTGCATCATTCCCCAGTAAGAAGAAAGGAATCGCATCCTTGTCTTTCTTGCAATCCGTGAGTATAAAAGAACCGGCTGCCAGAATGGCCAGAGCCAGCACTTGATTGTTTATTCTCATTTGAGATCCTCCCGCTCGGTTTGCTCTATTTTTAATCGGGCCTTTCTGGATCCGATTCCGAGCTCTCTATTAAAGAAAAGACGGACAAAACAGACAAAATCTGTAAGGAAAACGCCCAATAATTACACAATTCATGCATCCTCCACCACGGTACAGCTGGCAGGAGTTACAGGGAAATTGCCCAATTATGTCGCATTCTCGCTCATACAAGGAGGCTCATTTTCGTTCTCACATTCAATTAACAGCGACGGTCACCCCGGAAATAGAAGAGTGTAAATGCTGAAACCATGAGTAACACACCCAGGGCCCAGAGCAGGGAGGGATTGGTGACGGCCGCCTCCAGATAATGAAGCAGCTTGAGCGGTCGAGTTGTAAGGGAAATTCCTGGTATCGATCCAGGTTCCTCAGCATCAGTTCTGGCGGATTCATTCCCCATGATCTGATCTGTGGACAGGGCAGCGAGCTGGCCCCGGGGGCTCAGCGGGTGGTGCCCGTGAGCACGGCTGGCAATATCCCATTCATGGTTCTGGCTAATGTCCCGGGATTTTTGCTGACGAAGTAGGTCTGATCCCGGCGTGTTGATGGCGAACTTGCCGGACGGTTCTACTCGATCAAGGGAACGATGTCCCGTCATTTCCACTGATTCTGAATAGCTGACCGATATTGCGGCCGGTCCCTCTTCAGATAACAGGGATGAGGGCTGCAGTAGCATCAGAAGGATGCCAGATGCCACCAATAGGATAGAATTAGCCGGAGCTCGCATACTGGGGTGCCCTCAGAAGGGAACGTGCCCTGCTGAACACCTCAGTGGACGACAGAAATTGGCTACTCCATGAAAAAACCCTCTATCTACGGCCCAGTGTGACGGTCAGTGTCATGGTTTTGAAATCCCGGATGATTTCTACTTCCACTTTATCTCCCGGCTTTCGCCTGGAAATCAATCCCACCAGCTCTCCGGGATAAAGCACCGTTTTTCCATCTACCTTCAATATGACATCGCCTTTCTTGATGCCGGCCAGATCGGCACCGGTGCCGGATTTGACCCCGGTCACCAGAACTCCCCGGCCATTGGTGAATTTTCGCAGTTTCGCAGGAAGCACATCTACTGCTACCCCCAGAAGTCCGCGGTCCACCTCTCCATTTCTGCGAATCTCTTCTATTACATATCGGACTTCATTTGTAGGAATGGCAAAACCAATGCCGATGGAGCCTCCGCTGGGAGAAAGAATCATGCGATTGATGCCAATCACCTCACCGTCCAGGTTCAGTAGCGGACCTCCGGAGTTTCCCTGATTGATGGAAGCATCCGTCTGAATGAAGTTCAATCCACTGGCATCCAGTCCTACCCGTCCCACTGCAGAAATCACACCCACGGTAAATGAGCCATCCAGGCCAAAAGGATTACCCAGTGCGATAGCCCAATCCCCTACCTTGACCTTGTCCGAATCTCCCAGTTTCAGGGGATCCAGTGAACCGGCCCCCTGAAGACGAATCAATGCGATGTCGGTTAGAGGATCGGAACCCCTGACTTTCGCTGTGAATGTCCTGCCATCATGGAGCTTTACCGTGACCTCTTTCGCATCGCCGATTACATGCCTGTTGGTAACGATCCATCCATTGGAATCAATTATGAATCCACTACCCTGGGATTGAGGAGTGGCTGGTCCGCTACCGCTGGGAGCCGGGCGATCCTGAAGGCTCTCTGTGGTGATCTGTACCACGCCGGGTCTGGCATAGTCGTACACTGCTCGGAAAATTCGCTGAAGATCTCTGGCGCTCTTATAGGATTCCCGCAGGGCAGGATCATTCATGGGGGAAAAGCCATTGCGAGCTGTAGCTGTATTCCCCGGAGCAAAGAGGGTTCCGAAACCCAGAATAGACATCAAAACAAGGGAAGAGATTTTCCATCTGGAGGAGGGTATTCGTATCATAACATTTCTCGATCTTCGAAGTGGCGTTGGCAGGTCTTATTAAGTATCGGTTTAGACGAGGGTCAGGGCAAGGGTAGTGCCGATTTTGCGGCCGGAATTAAGCTTTGCCGGGCTGGAATTTGGACTCCAGTTCCTGTCAGTCTGACAGTGAAGACTGACAAATTGGAGCCGACAAAAGTCTGCGGAGGCATTATTCTGCCTCTGTCCACCAGGATGGTTGGTACTATTCCTGCACTCAGTCCTATCCCGGCTGAGCAAGGATTTGGTCGGTAAAAGACCAGTCAGGAGTAGTAAGGATGGAATCAGTGATTCGATACGCAGATCAAAACATAACAGAAATCAAAACCGAGGATGTGCCTTTTGAGGCACCCATTATTCCTCTAAGAAATGCACTGGTATTTCCTGGAGTCATACTGCCAATCTTTGTGGGTCGAGCCGGAACCCTGGAATTGGTAGAGCAGCTGGGCAAGCCGGGCGCTCTGGTAGCCCTGTTCACTCAGAAATCCGCAGATGTAGAACAGATCGAACAGAAGGATCTGTACAGCACCGGAGTTCTGGCAGAGATTCACAAGGTGATGCCCATGAGCGAAGGCGGCTATCAGGTACTTCTACAGGGCATTCAGAAAATAGAACTGAATCGAATTACCGGTGAGGAGCCCTATCTTACCGGACGGATCTCGGCCCTGGGAGAAATCAAAGATTATAGCGATGAACAATTCCAGGAGTTCAAAGCCCATGTTCTGGGATATGTAGAAAGCCATCCTGGCATTCCCGATGAAATCGCTACCTTTGTGCGAAAGTTATCCAATCCCAGCGCTCTGGCCAATCAGGTACTTTTCTTTTCGCAAAAGCCTGCAGAAGAAAAGATTCAGGCGCTGCGAATCAGTTCTATCAAGGAAAAGCTGGAAACAGTGCAGTCTTATCTGGTGGAAGAAACCCAGCGACTGAAGATGGAAAATGAGGTGCGCAAAAAGGTAGAACAGGATACCTCCAAAATGCAGCGGGAATTCTATCTTCGCAAGCAACTGGAAACGATTCGCAAAGAACTGGGCGAAGAAGATGGCGGCGATGACGATGAATTGGAAAATCAGCTCAGAGAAAAATGGCTGCCGGAAGAGGTACGCAAGCAGGTAAATAAAGAACTCAGTCGCTATCGCAGACTTCAAGATGGTCCTCAGTCCGGCACCATGGAATCCGGCCAGATTCGCAACTGGCTTGAACTGGTGAATGATCTACCCTGGGAGGATCCAGAGCCGCGGCCCATCGATCTGGAAAAATCCAGCGCCGCCCTGGAAGAAGACCATGAGGGTCTAGAAGAAGTTAAGAAGCGAATCCTGGAACACCTTGCCGTGGAAAAACAAACCGGTGGATTTCGCGCACCCATTCTATGTCTTGTGGGCCCTCCGGGAGTGGGTAAGACATCCCTGGCACGGTCCGTGGCCCGTTCTATGGAAAGACCTCTGGTGCGCGCCGCTCTGGGCGGAGTACGGGATGAAGCAGAGATTCGTGGCCATAGAAGAACTTACGTAGGCGCTCTTCCAGGAAAGATTCTGGCCGCTATGAAGAAGGCTCGCACAAGAGATCCTGTATTTTTGCTGGATGAGATCGATAAGACCGGTGCTTCCTATCATGGAGATCCATCGGCAGCTCTGCTTGAAGTGCTGGATCCGGAGCAGAACAGTCATTTCGAAGACCATTATCTGGGTCTTTCTTATGATCTTTCTCGTGCACTGTTCATTTGTACCGCGAATAGCCTGGAAACCATCCCGGCACCTCTATTGGATCGCATGGAGGTGGTAACCCTTTCTGGATATACCCTGGCAGAAAAGGAAGCGATTGCGAAGAAGCACTTGCTCCCGAAGATTCTGACAGACCTCAAACTGCAGGATGGCAAGGTTCAAATCCAGGATGAGGCCATTCGCCGGGTAATCGAGAATCATACACGGGAAGCAGGTGTTCGTACGCTCAAGCGAAAGCTGGAGTCTCTGGCTCGAAAGGCGGTGCTGAAGATTCATGAAAATCCGCAGGATGAGTCATCTCAAGTATTCGGTCGCGATGAAGTTCAGGAGCATCTGGGTCGAGATCGATTCATTCGCGATATCAAAGAGGATACCAGAGCGCCCGGTGTGGCCATCGGACTTGCCTGGACTCCGGTAGGCGGAGATATTCTCTACATTGAAGCAACTGGCTATGAAGGAAAAGGAGAGCTTCGACTTTCCGGACAGCTGGGCGATGTAATGAAGGAATCCGCTCTGGCGGCCCTATCTTTTCTCAAGGCTCATGCGAAAGAACTGGGAATTGATCCTCAAAGTCTCAAGCATAAGGATCTGCATGTTCATATCCCCAGCGGAGCTACTCCCAAGGATGGCCCGTCGGCCGGGGTTACTCTTCTCACAGCTCTCACCAGTCTGTTTACCAATCGACCGCTGAAGGATGATCTTGCTATGACTGGCGAAATCTCGTTGAGAGGAAGGGTACTTCCTGTTGGAGGGATCAAGGAGAAGGTTCTGGCTGCCCGGACTGCAGGAATCAGCAATGTATTTCTGCCGGAGAAGAATCGACCGGACTACGAAGAGCTGCCAGAACACGTTCGAGAAGGGCTGAATGCTCGATTTTACTCTTCCATGATGGATCTGGTTCAGAATGCGCTCCAGGAGCCATCCCCCGAATTTCCGGATCGGGAAGGCTGGTAAACAATCCACCGCGCGCGGTCTGCGGCCTTGCGTGGGGAGTCCGGGATCCCAGTTGTTGCTGGGTAGGTCCTGTATCAAACTACATAGCCGCGATTTCAATACCGCCCGGTGCATCCCGGGCGGTATCCTTTCCCCCATTCTGTAACAATCCGTCGGCTAATTCAGAGATTCATGATGATTCCTGGATAATTCGGACATTGTCTCGATGAGAGTCACACCTGATGAACGAAAACCGGATTTCGGTTGCAATTCAGAATCCATGTCTATAATGAGCCAGGTCCAGAATCCTGGACAAAAGCTAATATTACTCATCGCGCGTTAGAGCGCCGATGGAAGACGAGTAAGAAGGAGATTTATATGGCCGAAGAGGAAGGCGCGTTAGATAAATTAAAGAACTCCGTAATGGGAGTGCTGCTTGGTCTGGTACTGATTCCAGCAAGCTTTGTAGTTGTATGGTATGCTTCCCAGCGCGACCAGGCTTCTGAGGAGCTGGCCGGAGCTTTCAAGGTTGAAGAGATCGCAAAAGCTAAAGATGAAGGAAAAGCGGTTTATTCCAGCGGAACTTTGAAGGCGCCTGCCCTGGGTGAGCCAGGAGTAGTTAAGCCCGGAAACTTTCTGACTCTAAACAAGAGTCGTGAGATGTATGGCTACAAGAACGTAGAGAAGTCCAGAAAAGTCGGAGAAAAAACCGAGAAATACTATGTTTGCGAGACCGACTGGCTGAGCAATCCTCAATCCTCTGCGGACGGAAAGCAATGCGCCAAAGAGGGGCGAGTGAACCCGGCTTTTGCCATTCCGGATTACAGTGCATCTGTAGATCCATCTCTGGAAGTGAGCGGAACCACATACTCCATCAGTAAAAAGGACCGTGATTATGTTGGGATGCCCTCCGTTTCTATTACGGAAGCAGATATGATCGGAGCCTATCCGTTCAGCGATGGAAAATTCTACGAAAACGATGCATGCGCCAGCAGCCCTACTGTAGGTTGCGAAAGGTTCTCCTATTCTGGAACTGCGTATGATCCGGCTGCAGAGCATACTGTCGTGGGAATGCTGGAAGGAAGTTCCTTTGAGCCTTTCAAAGATTTCCTTCTAGTTGGTGCAGGGGATTACCAAACTGTAATGTCTGCAAAAGCGTCTGAAGATACTATGTGGACCTGGATTCTGTTCGGTGCAGCGGTGCTGTGCCTGGGTGGCGGTCTCAGTCTGCTGGTAGGACCTCTGTTAACTCTGATCGAGTTTATTCCAATCATCGGAGATTTCGGAGCCGGTCTGATCCGATTCGTATTCTTCGCATTCGCATTCGTAGCAATGGGAATTACCTTCCTGCTCATCGAATACTGGTGGCTTGTGCTCTTGCTTTTTGTTCTGGCAATCGTGGCGATTCTGTTCATTGCCAAAGGCAGAAAGTCCAAAGCAGCATAATTCAAAAAAACAGATGTCCGATGTATCGGCAAATTCTGCAAAAGGGGTCGAGCAATCGGCCCCTTTTTTATGATGCTTTGAGTCGATGGTGAATGGGGGCCGGGATACGGCCGAATGTCACTGGAAAAGGCGAAGCGTAGACTGGGCTTATCGTGGCGATACTCACTTAATCAGGATTCCACCGGCCAATTCATACCGGAAAGTACTTACACTGCCCGATTGTTTTCTGATCTACTCACCGGGTAGTCTTTCGATGCATATCAGCAAAAAAGCCGACCCATGGGCCGGCTTTTCTGGGCCCAGAGCAGGCCCAATTCCTCGAAGGACTATCATCCAGGGGTTTTTACTGCGGCGATTTACAGTCCCGGATCCCGTCCGTCCTGTAGGTTTTGACCCTGCGGATCTTCCATGATTTCCACAGGCTCTTCGCCATCCTTATGGTAGCGAAATCGCAGATGCACATCAATTTCATCATCGAATCGCTTTTCGCGAGCATCTACCAGATCCCTGTGCCATTTCTGAGGGACTCTCAAATCGAACAGAGGATGTAGTTCTTTGGGAAAAGCGTATGGATTCTTGGACCAGTTCATTTTGATTCCATGAATAGTGGGAATTTCGCCATTTTCCTGGTCGATTTTCTCTGTCTTTCCCGTGGGATTGAGCATGTAATAGTTCTTATAAGGATACTTCAAAGCGAATATAAACTCTGCATTTAGCTTTGCCTGACGAGCCAGCTCGATGGAATCCATGTATCCCTTGATTCGCTTCTGTAGCTGGTCCGGAGAAAGCTGCCTTCCCTCTGGCAGATCCTGACCGATCTGAACCGCTCGTAGACGGGCCTCCTTGGCCAGTCCCAGCATTTCGTAGCCCTTTTTCATGTTGGCTTCAATGCGATATTTATTCATCGCATAATGGTAGTTCCTGGGATCGTACCTGCGCACATCCACCGGGATCTCCCGATCCTGGTCAAAATCTCTTCGCAGCTTGGAGTTGGGACCATAATCGATGGAAATATCTACTACAGAGGTATCTCTTGGATCATTTGGATTTTGACGTTCAATGGCTTCTCGAATCATCACTTCCGTGCGATCAATGTATTGCTGAGACATATCTTCCAGAAGCTTGTCCAGGCGAGCCTGGGCTTCCAGGAAACGGCTATAAGAATTTACATAATTTCTCTCGAACAGATAGATCAGGCCTTCCTGGTAAATTCTCTTAATGTCCCGATACACGGTAACGTTTTTACCTGGCTCTCTACGCTGCTGATTGATGTCTTGCGGCATACATTCCGGCAGCGGCTCGCATGGAAAATTATACGCCATCGGACGGAGCTTGCGCAAATATATAATCAGCTCATTTCTCTTATTGTAGGCTTTTTCGCCCACAGATTCGGCTCCAGTGTATCCTGTGCTGAGCAGGATGAGCGCCAATCCAAATGCAATTCCTTTGCGGTTCATAATATCCATTCCCCTGAATAGTCTCTACATGTATCGGTGATTCATAAGGCCAACCTGACAGTACCCATGCGGAAAAAAACCATGCAATCAAGAAATCGCAACCAGGCAGACTGAATTATGTCCCTAAAATGCTGGAAAAAAGGCCTCCAAATCCTGGCTCAATTCTTCTGCCCGGAATCCAGTTCCTCATTCAGGGAATCGTCCGTCATATGATCCTCACCCCAAATCTTGTATTGCCCTCGAGACTTTCCCCGGCTATTTTTTTGTAGCATTTTTAGATGCCGATATTAGGACTAGAAGTGTATGCGCGGCAAGGATCAAAGAGTTAAGTCCATTTCGTATAAATCCAAGGACATCACCAAGTGTCCACTCTGCCATCATGAATTTCAGATCGAGCAGCTCCACTCCGGAGGAGGGCGATTGATTGCAGGCAAGCTAACTGCAGAACTGCGAAGGCTTTATGATATTTCTAAGAAGTATGGCCGGGTCTATCCTCAGGCCTATCAGATTGTGACCTGTCCCCAGTGCCTTTTTTCATCTTTTCCCAAGGATTTTAACCAGCTGCAGGCAGACGAAATCGAAAGCTTGAAGAAGGCCACGCTTCAGCGGCGCACCGGTATTGAAAAGATTGTTGGTCCGGTGGATTTCAATGAAAACAGAAATCTGGTGCTGGGTGCGGCCTCCTATCTTCTGGCTGTGGACTGCTATCAGCACCGGGGCTTCAATGTTGCGCCTACTCCCAAGAAGGGAATCTGTTCTCTTCGCGCTGCCTGGCTACTTCATGATATGGATGAAGAGTTTCCGGGCATGGGATTCGACAAGATTCGTGACTTCATGTATACGAAAGCCGTGCGATACTATCAGCCAACACTGGAAATCATGTCCACAGGTAGCGAGCCCCATGAGCAATTCATCAATTTGCTGGGTCCGGATACAGACAATAACTGGGGCTTTGATGGGGTGGTTTATCTGAACGGATATCTTACCAACAAATATCTGGACTTCGTCACCAAAGATCACGAAGAGCAGGTTAAGCTACTGGATCTCTGCAAGCGGCACCTGGGCAAACTATACGGTATGGGAAAAGCATCCAAGAGCAAACCATCGGTTCTGATGGATATGGCCAAAGATCTTTACGAAGAGATCTCGGAAAGGCTGGAATCTCTCACAGGCGAGCCCGCAGAAACCGGCGCCAGCAGCTAAATTGTCTGGTGGCCATGATTCGGACCAGGATTCAAATCAACCATCGATCTAACTGGGTTCACCCCAGTTTCATCAAAACATGATTCTTGCTGCCACAGTGGCCTATGAAGGTAGCTCCTTTGCTGGATTTCAGCTTCAGAAGGATGTTCCTACAGTCCAGTCCCATCTGGAGGAAGCACTCCGTGTTCTTTACAAAAGTAGATGCATCATTCACTGTGCAGGCAGAACCGATGCAGGGGTCCATGCAACAGGGCAGGTGATCTCATTCGAAGTTCCCGAGATTCGGCCTCGTCTTCTGCCATCCCTGAATGCCCTTACTCCCGATGAATTGACGGTGCTGGATGTTCGACCTGCTCCGGAGGGCTTTCATCCGAGATTTAGCTGCATCGCACGCCAATATGAATATCTGATTTCCAGTAGTCCGGGCTGGAATCCCTTCCTTCGCGGTCGAGTGTGGCACAGGACTTCCGCTCCGCCGGCCCGGGAATTTCAGGACATGCTTCCGGTGCTTCAGGGAGAGCAGGATTTTGGCGCATTCACCCGACCCCAGTACCTTGAGGCCGGAACCAGGCGTTATCTGGATCTGGTGGAACTGGACGAGAAAGTAGACCTGTTAAGCGGGGAGTCCCTGTTGTCATTTCGAGTGCGAGGGAATGCCTTTCTGCACAATATGATTCGAATCATGGTCGGAACTTTGATGATGCTTGCAGAGGATTGGCCGGCGGATGAAAGGGCTGATCGCTTGAAGGATATTCTGATATCCAGAGACAGAACCCGGGCAGGAAAAACGGCTCCTCCCCAGGGCCTTTATTTTCGCGCAGCTTACTACCCGGAATCTCCGGAAATGGAGCGGGCCGGTCTCAAGACTCTGGCCCGGTACCCGCGGTTTAGAAGCAATTCAGTATGAAATTCCGATGGACCGCAAATCAGGCTTCTTTGACCTGTTCTATTGACTGTGCGACGAATCCTATGCGCCATACTTCTTATGTCTCTGGCTATTCCGGCAGGTCTTCAGGCCCGGGAATCGGACAACCTCAAGCATGAAATAGGTGTTTGGCTGGGCGGATCATTTCCGTTTCCTTCCACTCCTTATGATGACGTTCTGGACTCCAATGTAGGGGGCGGAATGTTCTATAGAGTAAACTGGCCCTGGATTTTTTATACCGAATTTGGTCTGTCCTATACTACCTATTTTTCTCAAACTACTCAGCTCCTGGTATCGGCACCGGTGTACGGTGCTCTGGTCTATCCACTGCCCCTGCCGTTCCGATTGCAGATCATGGCCAAACTGGGAGGGGGGGCCGCCTATCTGGAAGTGCGACCTCAAAACCTTCATGGCTGGGACCCCATGCTGTTCGGTGGGCTGGAGATGTCTCTTCTGGCCTCTCGAAAATTGAGAGTGGGACTGCGGCTGGATGCGAACTATATTCTGGACAGTCATCGTCGTCCTCCTCTGGAAGCTCGCATCGGTTATCTGTATCCGGGCACTACCAACGCCAGGTATCTGGAAAACCGGACCTATGAACTGAGAGATGGTGGTTTCTATCACTTTGGATTGATGGTGAGCTTCATATTCTAAGAGTACCTTCTCCGGAGGGCGAATAGATTCGCGAAACATTGTATGAAAAACAAAGCCAAAATACTACTGATTACAGCCTTCACGCTGCTCTCCGCTCAATGCTCTTCCGGCGACGATGCATTGCTTTCTGCCCTCATTAATAATCGCATGGTGGTGATTCTAAAAGGAACCTATGCTTCCGATCGTCCCCTGGATTTTGCACAGATCAATGGAAACACCCTATTTCTGGACGACGATGCTCCTACCACAGAAGTGCTGGATACTGCAGGTGTTCCGGCATATAATCAATTGCCCATCTTTCTGGACATTGGTGAGATTCGCCTCAGCACCAAAGGCTATTTAAGCAATCTTTATGACATTGATTCGGACCGTGATGCAGAGGATTTCTGGGATGTAGTATCCACCACGCGCCAGGTCTATTGTAGTCAGCTTTATGCGACTATAGCCGCCAACGATTCCTGTCTGGACACAGGTGGTCTGGTTAACTATATAGAATACTTCAATGGAGTGGGCGCTCTCTATCCTTCCAGGGATGTAGGTCCTGGCGGATATACCCATGCGGGCGTATTTATGCGAAGCTTCTTCACCGGTTTCGCAAAGCTAGAAGGCGTTATTCCCATCGGTAGATTTGACAACAACGATGCTTCCGGTGCCGATGTTCTCCCTCTATTAAACTATGATGCCGGTGTGGATGCGGCGGTTAAAGCAGCTCTACCGCCTCAGTGGTTTCCTCTGCATCATATAACGTATCCGGGACAGCAGGATTCCATGCAGGTCTACAACGGCTATGCTTCTCTGGTGCTGGAGATTCGCACGAACATTAAAGAAAACCTCATGGTACACAGCTTCCCCAATTCTGTGGGAGAGTATTTTACTGTGGTCGGAATCAGCGATTGGAGAGTGGAGCATACCGGTCAATTCGACATGGGTGGCAATGCGCTAACAAGAGCCAGGTTATTCTATCCGGATTATACCGGAAATATACAGGTTACCGGTGGTACCGAAAGTACCCGCCATTATTACGCTGTTTATTATGCGAATGAATGCGTGGATCAAACCGGAGCCGTCATCTGCAATAAAGACCGGGATCTGTTGCCCATCGCAGCCACACCGGTGCGAAATGGCGGCGACAATGTAATGACCGAATTGCTGCCCGGGGAATATGTTCTCCAATGCAGATACGATGAGATACATGATGGCTATCCGGAAAAGGTACTCTCCGAAATTCGCTTTTCCATGCCCATGAACACCGATATCTCCATCGCCTGTGCCTGCGGTTCCAGTACCACCACCGGTTGCCCGTAGATTTGCACTCACATCGCTACCGGCCATTTGCACAAGGAAATCTACCTTTTAAAATGCAGCTGGCTTGAATTGCAGCCGGCTCAAATTGCAGCGGATCGCGATTTAGCCGATTACCTCATAAGATTTAAGTATCACCAATGCTAAATCCGGCTCGTCCGGTCTGATAGCTGGCCTCCAGAAGGAGACCGCGGTGGGATCGCTGATGGCAGTTTAGATTCCAGATTTCCTTTCAACGGGAAGGACGATGATATCTCTTCAGGGTTTCATGAAGCATTCTGCGATTGATTGGCTTTGGTAGATAGGCATCGAATCCAGTGCTCAAGATGGAAGCGACTTCTGATTTCAGAGCATGAGCGGTCATAGCCACCACCGGTCCAGCATATCCATTTTCTCTCAGCTTCAGAAGCGCTGATTTTCCGTCCATCTCCGGCATCTGAATATCCATCAGCACACAGTCATAAGGAGCATGATCACTCATTAACTTTTGAAGGGCAAGCCTACCGTTCTCCAGGGCTTCTGCCAGAACACCCGATCGAGTCAAATAGAGCTGAACGATCTTGCGAATATCAGGATCATCCTCCACTACCAGGACCTTCATGCCTTCAAGGGAGGGTACGTTGATTTCCGGTGCCTCCAGTTGCACTGTATTGGATTCCTGCAAATCGGAAAGGCTGCTTTCAGGTTTGCCTGGTCCCGATTCTACGGTCGTATTCGACTGTCTTGAGTGAATGACAGGAAGCTCCAGGATAAAGCAGCTACCTTCATTGAGTTTGCTTTGCACTTTGATATCGCCTCCCAGGATCCGTGCCAGACGGCGGGAAATGGCCAGGCCCAGGCCGCTTCCTCCATAGCGACGGGTGGTGGAGCTGTCTGCCTGAGTAAAAGGCTGGAAGAGATTTATCTGTGCCTCTTCGTCGATTCCGATGCCAGTGTCGATAACATAGATGCTTAATTGGCTTTCCGTTGCCTCTGAACGAATAATGATTTCCCCCTCTGCTGTGAACTTGATGGCATTACCAACCAGGTTGAGCAGTATCTGACGTAATCGGCCGGGGTCGGTGGGAAATTCTCCGGGCGTACTGTCCGAAATTTCGGTGCGAATCTCAAGGCCCTTCAATGTGGCCTTGCCTTTGAGCATATTAATGACTTCGAGAATGGAGCCCACAGGCGATGCAGGTATTACTTCCACCTCAAGCTTGCCTGATTCTATTCGCGAGATATCCAGGATATCGTTTACAATGACCATCAAATGTTCGCCGGATTCTCGGAGGCTGTTCAGGTGCTCTCTGAATTCTCCTTCGGGCAGACTTTTTTCCGCCAGCAGATCTGCGTAGCCAAGTATGGATGTCATGGGCGTGCGAATCTCATGACTCATGTTCGCAATGAAAGAACTTTTGGCTTCGTTGGCCGACTCCGCCTGCCGGGCCAATTCATTGGCATGCCAGATGGAAAGTTCAAGCTGGCGGTTGATATCCTCCAATCGCTTATTTGCTTTGCGCAATTCTTCATCTTTCATTTTGCGCTCGGTGATATCGAGGTGAGTTCCCACCATTCGGGCCGGGCTGCCATCAGGGTTTTGCTCCGTTATCTTACCGCGTCCAGAAAGCCAGCGATAGCTCCCATCGGCATGTCGCATGCGAAAGGTAACGCTCAAAGGGATTGTACTGTCAGTTAAACTGGCCTGCAGCAGGTCCAGAGTTCTGGATACATCCGAGGGATGCAGCAGTGACTTCCATTTCTCAAAAGTTACCGGAAAACTCTGGGGCTTATAGCCCAGCATTTCAAAGCAACGAGGGCTCCAGAATACTTCATTCGTTTTCATGTTCCAGTCCCAGACGCCATCTCGCGTGGCTTCAAGAGCGAAAGCCAGTCTCTGCTCCGACTCCTTCAGTCTTCGCTCACTATCTTTATGTTCCGTTACATCTGTGATAAATCCATGCCATAGAGTACTTCCGGTATCCAGCCTCTCCGGATTCGCATAGCCATAAAGCCAGCGGATCCGGCCAGCGGATGGGCGAGTTCGGTACTCCAGAATCCATGGGGTCAGGTTCCTGGCAGACTGCTGGATGCTTTCCAGTACGGATGGAAGGTCATCTGGGTGGATTACATTCAGTATACCGCTGGCATCTTCGCGGACATCCTCCGGCGCGAGGCCGTAAATCGACTTGAGCGCTTCCGACGCATAGGGAAAGCGAAAGGATCCATCCGGTAACATTTCGAACTGATAGATTACGCCAGGTAGAAGTCGGGAAAGCTTGTGTAATATTCCTGCAAAGCCAGGTAATTGCTGTTCATTGGCCGGGTCAGTTTTCGGGGTCTTCGCAAACGTAGGCTGTGGCCGGGAATGGCCTGGACCAGGCTCAGAATCTGTCGGCTTCGGCATTGATTGTGGATTTCGGTTGCTTTTCGATTCTTCAAGAATTGCGGTACCTTGAATCTCTGTGCCGACAAAGCAAACTACTGCTCCATCGGATGCGAAAACTGGATCAAATCTCATCCGGATACTGATAGGACTTTCAGAGCCGGGGTTCAATTCCAGGTTCCAGTCAAAGCTTTGCGCCAGAGAAAGCAGTCTGTTGATGTCGCGTATTAGCCTGGGATCGGTTCTTCCCTGGAGAAGTGGGCCCGGGTTACCGGTGAAGATTTCGCTTAATGAGGTCCTTATGGCATTCCGGAATTTCTGGTTGGCCCATAGGAATTTTCCTTCAGGATTTGCAATGAAAACCCTTCCCGGGAATTTTTCCAGAGCTAGCAGCCAGGGTTCCGGAATGTAAGGTGCGGCTCTGTCTTCCTGATTGTCTGCGGGGTTCATTTAGCAATCTCGACTTGAAGCGATGGACAAATAGTCTGTATTCTAAATCGAATGGCAAGGAAAACAGAACGCTTCCTGCTGTAAGAATTGATAGTATTCTGGAATAGAGTCTTCTGCAGATAACTTTTGACAATCGTTCGTCAAATGTCAGGTGAAGCTCAATCTCTTACAGCCAATGCGAATGAAGGGTAATCTGGCCGCTGTCCTTGTGCTACTTGCCATTTCAGGCATTCTTGTGGCCAGGTCCCTCGAAGACTACACCTCCGAATCCAGCGCGCTCATTCAGGCTCAGGACTGGCAATCCCTGGAAATCTTGATGCGTCAGGGAATTCGAGAGTATCCCGAGCGAGAATGGCTGCATGCGAATCTAAACTATTCATTGCGGGAGCAGAAGAGGTTTACCGAAGCCCTCATCCAGGCACGGGAAATGCGAAAGAAATGGCCGAATTCGGATCGGTCCGCTTCCACGTTGAGCCGAGCTCTGACCGGTGCGGCTTCCGAATTCTACCAGGAAGGGAAATATGAGCAATGTCTTAAGCTATCTTCCGAGGCAATTCAGGTCGATGGGTCCGAAAGCAGCTATGTCTGGACTGGAAATGCTCTAAGGAAACTGGAAAAATATGAAGAAGCGATAGCCATTCAGGAAGAGGGACTGAACAAATATCCCACCAACCCCTGGCTCAAACCCAACCTTGCTACCACTTACGCATCCTGGGGACAGAAACTGGAAGATTCCCATAATTTTCCAGAGGCCATCAAATTATACCAGAAAGCCAGGGAGCTCGCCCCGGACCAGGAGTATATTGTATTTCGACTGGGCAGAGCCTTTCGTTCCAATAACCAGTATGATAGGGCCATCGAAGTTTTTAGTGAAGGTCGAGAGAAATTTCAGGGATCCGAGCAGTTTTCGAGAGCTATTGGCTATACGCATTTGCTCAGGATTCGTAATAGTCTGAAAACAGAAAGCAATTCCGTAATTGAGGATCTGGCCACGGCAGCACTCAACGAAGCGAAGAAGAATAAAACTTATGAAGATGCCCAATACCTGGTCACCGCTATAGGCGAAGCCTATACGCATACTCAAAATGCCGATGGATTGCGAAACGCGGTCAACGTGCTGGAAAGGGTTTTCAGCGATCCCATTCCCTTATGGGATTTCTATGGAAGGCAAATCTATATTCTACATCGCAGGCAAGGGCCCGTTCCCGCGAGTATCAAGGAGGAGTCCTTGAGCTTTCGACGAAAGGCTATGAATGCCTATGAATCCAGGCATTCCCGGCGTCCCGAAATTTCAGGACTGCCATTGCCTTTAAAGAACCGATTCGCTGTGTGGGCCGAGTTTGACGGGGACTTTATGACTCATACAGGATTTGCCAAGTACTGCTATGATTTTTCCAGAGTGGACGAAAATGGAAATCCTCTCAGGCCCGGGGGAAAAAAACTTCAACCCTCCGATTACTGGATGTTCGGGGAACCGGTCTATTCCATGACTCGTGGAAAGGTAGTTGCTGTTATTGATGATCAGCCGGACAACACAGATGGAAATTATGGACGGCAGGGGAACTCGGTCACCGTTGAGTCACTGGATGGGACCTTCGCGTTCTATACACATTTCAAACAGAATGAAGTGAAAGTTAAGGAAGGACAGCAGGTGAGTCCCGGAACCCTTCTCGGTCTTGCAGGAAACAGTGGTATGTCTACCGAACCTCATTTACATGTGTGTATCTATGATGCGAACTGGGTAAGCCTGCCATTTCGCTTCAAACCAGTGAAGATTCAAAATGCATCCGGATCCATCACAACAGCTGAACCACTGAAGCAGGGATGGATCGTTGAGGGCCATTAAATGGCCCCTGTTGAAACGATCATACCTCAATGAAGTCACCGATGGGGTCACCTCTTCGGTTTGGAGATGCCTCCCGCAATCTTTGCCGCCATGGCCCGTGGAGTGAATCGGATGGAAAACGCCATGAACCGGTTTCGCTTACCTGGAATTACTGAAGGCTTTTTTCCAAGCTTCCGAAGAGCAAGCGAGACTACTTCGTCCGGCGTCTTATATCCACCCGGCGGATTCAAATCAACTTCAGCTGCTTCCTGAAAATGCGTTTTCGTATAACCTGGTGAAAGAGACAGAACTGATACTCCTTTATCCTTTAGCTCTGCCCATAGAGCCTCCCCAAGAAGTAGATTAAAAGCCTTGCTGGCTCCATAGGTTGCGAAGAATGGGGTAGGCTGATAGGCGGCTACGCTACCCAGAAAAATAATGCCGCCCTTTCCTTTCGCAACCATTGGTCCAAGAAATTCGTGACTCATATCTACGGGGGCGACACAGTTCAGCATCACCATTTTATGTTCCGCTTCTTTATCCAGCTCATCAAACGTTCCGTAAGTACCCACTCCGGCATTGTTAATCAGCAAAGTTACATGAATGCCGGCCTCGTCCGTTCTTCTCTTAATTTCTCGGGCAGCATTTTCTCTAGATAGATCCTCTGCGATAGTCATTACTGCCACGGAATGCTTTTCCCCCAGCTCCCTGGCAAGGTTGTCTAGCTTGTCTGCGGATCGAGCCACCAATACAAGATCCATTCCCCTGGCCGCCAATTGCCGTGCAAATTCCTCTCCCAGACCGGATGAGGCTCCGGTAACAAGTGCGGTTCCTTTAAATTCAAATTTACTCATCGATATTCTCCTTACTTTTACAAACTTTCTCGAATTCTATCAGACAATTGAAGGCCCATCCGGAATGAATGTTCATTCCGACTTTCCTCCAAGGTATTCAGGGGCTTATCAAAGCCCACGCTCGGTCCCCGGATCTACTCATGGAATCGGCGGAGACCTTTTCGTTTGCATTCTCCAGCTTCACAAGTCCCAGAAATGCTCCGTAAACCATGGCGATGAGCACTGATGGCTCTTCTTGTACAATCGCATTATTTTCCTGGCCGGCGGCTATCCAGCGACTCAAATCCCGTTCAAACTCCTGGGCTACCATGCGGGAATCCTCATGCAGATAATCGCCATGAGCATGAACATCGAGGAATATCAAGGCTGCCGGATAGGTTCTATAGAAGCGCCAGAGCCTGGCCCAGTACTCCATGAACTGTGCCTGAAAGGACATACCTTCCTCGGGTGGTGGATTCAATATGGAGTCTCGAAACCTCTCCTTCCAATCCCGATAGAGTACATTTACCAGGGCAATCTTGTCCGCAAAATGCCGATATATGCTACCGGCCCCCACTGAAGCCTCTGTGGCTACATCTGGCACATTGGTTCCGTGGAATCCTCTTTCCGCGAACAACTTCAGGGCTGCATCCAGAATGCACTTTCTGGTAATCTCTGGATCCCTCGAGGG
Source organism: Spirochaetaceae bacterium (assembly GCA_002729885.1). GTDB lineage: Bacteria > Spirochaetota > Leptospiria > Leptospirales > Leptonemataceae > UBA3465. The sequence continues at coordinate 31,326 of PBUB01000021.1, read as the reverse complement.
CATAGGAATGAATATTCATTCCGGTAAGCATTCGTCAATGATTTTTCCGAACGGCGGTTGGATTCAGCTTTTCCCGGACAACCTCAGATTATGGTTTTCCTTCTATCTAATGGAGTGATTATCTAGTCATTGCTATGGCCCAACCTTCCAATCCAGCAAAGGTTGCTCTGAGCACCGCTGAAAGCCTGGTTAAGCTGATTCGGCTTCTGGCTCAGTCAGGAAAGAGCAACTTCAAGCAGTACCTCATCGCTCCATTGCACTATGCCTCCTGGGAGAGAGATTACAGTGCAGAAACCAGCCATAAGATGATGGAGCGGATAGAGAAACAGGCGGAGGACCATGTTCATACTGTGGCTCCACTCTGCAAAAGATTGGTAGGGGAGGCACTGACGGAGAGCACATCAGCTGTGGGAAATGCTTCCATATTCTTTCTGGAAATGAGTATTCGTTACCATTCAGTTTCCGTGGCGCCAGAAAGTCTGGAATTTATTGCGATCATAGAGCCGCCCCTGAGGAAATTTGAGTCCATCCTCACAAAGAAGGCTTCGGAAGACTTCGAACTCAAACTGGCGGACCTGACCCCGGAAGAGATCGAGGACGCCTTCAGCCCGGTAGATCTGGGCCGTAAGTCCGATGTGGTGCGCCTAAATCAGGATGCACGCATTCTTTTTGAGAAGATCAAGCAAGCGAATCAGCGAGATAATCTGGCCGCCTGTCGTAAGTTAATCGCGACGTATCTAATTCGCTTCGCGGATGAAGAAGATAACAACAGAGACCAGGTTGAACAGCTCATCGATGCCCTGCAGCAGCGATCTGCTTCATTCAGAAAAGAACTGCATGATTTCATGGCTATCGAGCTTTTTTATAGAATCAGTCGCGGGATCGCTTCGTCGGATCTGAAGAAAACCATTCAGGGCATTCGTAAGTATGCATTCATTTTTGAGGGGGATTCAGAAGCCCTCTACCACAAAGACATTGACCGCCTGGAAAGGAAGCTCTATGCTATGATCCGTGAAAAGGGAATGATGAAGCAACTGATTCGCTCCCGTCAATGATAGCAGCAGGAATAGACTATGTCAGAGAGTTTAAATATAAAAGCGAATCGCAAAGGAAACGTAGTGGTAGTAGCCCTGGAGGGCTCCCTCGATGCTGATACGGCCCCCAGGCTGGAAAAAGCCATAAGCAAACTGGTGACCGATGGCGAAAGAAAAGTAGTTTGCGACCTTAAATCTTTGAAATTCATCTCATCGGCAGGTCTGGGAACCCTTTCAGCCGCTCGAAAAAAGCTCAAATCCGCGGACGGAGACCTTCGTCTGGCCAGTCCCACTCCGGAGGTTCTGGATGTATTTGAACTGCTTTCATTTACTCGAATATTCTCGATCTCTCCCAATCTGGATGAGGCATTAAAGGATTTCTAGCAACCTTGACTGCTCCCGGAGACACAGTCCTTTCGCTGCGCAAAGGTAACTATTCGCTGGAGAAGGTTCGTTCTACACTGGACGATTTTCTGGGTCCCAGGTTTCGCACGCTGGACAAGAATCGAATCTTTCTCGCAGTGGAGGAGGCCCTGGTTAATGTATTCGAGCATACGTATAAAGATACCGACGGAGTCCTGGAAATCTCCATGTCCCATATGGCCGACCGAGTTCATCTCGAGTTAAAGGATAGCGGTCCGGTCTTTGATCCTACCAGCATACCCATGCCCGATCCGGAATCCCTGGCCGCCAGTGGAGGGGACGGAGGCTACGGGCTTTTCCTGATGCGAAGCATCATGCACGTGGAACATCGAGCGCCAGCCACTGGAGGCAATCTCCTTATCCTGGAAAAGCGATATCCTTCATTGGAGGACGCTGTTTGATGTTTGGCTTTCGACCGGGATTAACTCTAAAGATAGGACTTATCTCCGGAGTGCTTCTGCTTGCACTGGGCGGAACGGTACTGCTACTTGCTCTCCGACAGCAGCAAAGCCTAATCATGGATTTTTCCCTGCAGGAAATCCAGGGAAAACTGGATCCAGTGGAGCGAAAGACAGAAGAGATTCGATTCTATGGCTCGGCGCTGGAAGAGCTGCAGGATATTCGCTCCTTTTACATAGATAAAGAGAAGATAGAAGATAATACAAAGAACTGGAATCATTTTGATCTGGAGAAATACAATACGCTGCAATCAAGATTGCGTACTGCTCTTGGTTCCAGGGGCACTGAGCTGGGCGAAGCTGGTTTTAATCAGCTGGGCTACTATGCATCTTACACGCACGCGGCCCGGCAAAAAATGCGAAATAGCGATCCCTCGGAAATTAAGAAGCTTCTGGAGAACTATACCCAGGTGGGCCGTGCTCTGGACTGGAGAGTGCTCGGGCAAACGGACTATCGCCAGACATTGCGATCCGCATTTGAAGGATTGGACTCTAGATACAGGATTCAGACTGTAGGACTCTTTTTCCAGGCCTACTTCGATACTTCTCTCCTTTCGCCGGCTCGCGATATTGATTTCGATGTGCAACGTCTGCAGAGCCAATTGAACGATCCGGATCTTGAGGCGGAGCAGAGATCTGCCATTTATGAGAATCTCCGCGGATTATTGCAACGTCGCAATCGTTTGAATCGTCTGGGCAATCCAGAAATCAATTTGCTGCAACCTGGAACCAACGAAGAGATTCGGGCATCTTTGAACGATGTGAGACAGGCTTACTACGAAAGGAATCCCACTACAGAAATCCATCACTCAAGCTACTCTACCGAACAGAACAACTATTTAATATCTACCCGAACCCTGTACATGAAGCCAGAGATTTCTGAAAGAGCGAGACTAGTTCTTTCCAGTGCCGATTCTCTGGATGCACAGATATGGAAGCGATATCTGGCAGAAGAGTCCAGAGTGCATCAAAAATTGCGTGGAGTCATTGAGCAGCTACGAGCAATCAGAAAGGATATTGGATCAGAGCCATATGCACTGCTTCGCAGTCAGGATTACAAAGCTCTTTATGCAGAATATGAAAGGATTCGAAAAGAGAAAGAGCATGCCCTGGAGCAGGCAATCGAAGCTGCTCGTTCTCTGGATAAAGAGGCTTTAGAGGATCTGGAGCAGCGAAAAGAGGATACGCGGGAGGCCATCCAGCAATCCAGAAAAAGAATCGAAGAGCTTGGCAGAGAGCTCAAATCCGCGAAAGAAGGGACAAATGACTCGGCTCAGAGCCCGGAATCGGATCAATCCCAAACTGAAATACCTCCGGCTGCGAAGGAGCAGAGGATTGTGGATCTTGAGCAGCAGATTTCCGATGAGCAAAGCACAATCCAGATCCTGGAAAAGCGAATACCCTCTATTGATGTTCAGATCAGCGAATTCTATCCTCGTTCCCGGCGCATTGCGGATGCATTTCAGTATTTACCGGATGCCATGCTCCTGGATCGGGCGGTGCTGGATTTTGTGTATGATCCCACAGCTTACTTCAGCTACGAAGGCTCAAAACTGAACCGGCAGAGCACTCAGAGTAAATGGAGTGCCATGCGTTTGTGGATTCGCACAGCATGCTCGGAGGTTGCTTCCTGTGGCAATGTTTATCTGCCGTATCTGGCGGGAAATGGGCAGTGGATTCGGCCCAGGCGAATTCTGGAAGACTTCATGTGGGAGTATGATACTTCTTCGTCTCCAGCACTGGCCAGGAGAGCCCTGTTCGAGAACACGGCTGCTTTTACTAGAATTTTTGCCAATCGTTCTGCTATCGATCAGACACTGCAGGAAGAAGAGCACAGGCTTCTGGATATGACACTTTCCATTGGCTTGCGGCTGGTTCTGGTTGCGCTCTTGATTTCGCTTTTCTTTGTGCGAAGAATTAAATCAATCATTGAGAGTGTGGAACTGGTAGGATCAGGCAACCTGGACACCAGGTTCCATTATCCCGGACGTGATGAGCTCGGTATTTTAGCGAGCACATTGAATAAGATGACGGCGGATCTGAGGCATCGCGAAAGCATGATTCAGGAGCTATCCGCAGCCGAGCAAATCCAGTCTCAGTTAATACCGCGAGGGCTTCCTGAGAAATTCACGGATTCTCTCAGTTTCGGTTATATGTATCGCGCATCTTCCGGAGTTGGTGGGGACTACTTTGATTTTATCGAAGCATCCAATTCCAGGCTGATTTTCTGTATTGCAGATGTAACCGGTCATGGACCAGGACCGGCGATGATCATGGCCATGATGCGTTCTCATTTACGCTCTCTCGTTCAGATGGGTATGAGTGAGCCAGGTCGCATCCTCAGGGATCTCAATACCAGGGTTTACGCAGAAACCCCATCGCACGTATTTATTACCATGCTCCTCGGAGTGTATGATCGAGAAACCAATAGACTGGAGTATTCTTCAGCAGGCCATAACCGGGGTCTCGTTTATCGCTACGAAAAAGATACTGTAGAGGTGCTACAGGGCGGTGGCCTTCCTCTGGGGCTTGAAGAGGACGATGTATTCTCTTCAATTCTTGAAGAGCACAAAACAGATCTAAATAAAGGGGATCTCTTCTTTCAGTACACTGATGGAATAAATGAAGCTACCAACAACGATGGTGATCAGTTTGGGACTCGAAGGATTGAGCGAATCTTGCAGGCGGCAGGCAAGAAAAAACCGGAGACCATTATGAGTAGTATGGTAACGAACCTGGAGACATTTACAGAGAAAAAGGTGATGAAGGATGGGCCCACCGAGCTCTCGGATGACATTGCAATGATTGCATTTCGCAGAGTACGTTAAGTGGCGGCCAGGGGAAGTACTATAAATGAGCGTTTCCCGGGTAGATGGGAAAGTATCCTGTCGGCGATCCAGGGATGCAGGTAAATCGTGCAATGGACTCTATGCCCGGGGCGAAATGGTTGCCCGGGCGATTCGTTGAGTATGCCATAGAGATGGAACAATATCATTTGGAAGATTTGAGAGGTAAATATGCGAATTAATATTAAAGCTCTGGTAATATCTGTGACCACTCCGGCGACTCTTGTTATTATCCTTCTGAGCGCCTGGTCTCGATTGTCTGTATCCTTTGGTTCCTACTTCATGCAGGCTTACAATTCCATTCATCCGCATCCATTTACCGCTGCCAATCCAGGATTGCTCTGGTATGAGCATGCGTTTGGAATACTGTTTGATCTCATCTATATGGCTGTGGATGTAGCTTTCCTTTCTGGAGTCATTGGCCTGCTTTATAACTGGCTTTCCGGAAAAGGGGAGGCCGAGTAGTCAGGTTTCCAATCAGCCTCTTCCCGATCTTAAATCAATCTCTACCGGACTATCGTTCTTCCTTTAAGCACAATAGACCTCGTTGCTCATGGTCCAGGCCAGCGGCGAAGGGTAGCGACCACCATTGCAGAGAGATTCGCGCAGCATGCGAGCTAAGTTCCGGGATTTGCGCATCCACGAAGCTCAGTCCCGCAATTCCTGCCTTTCGTCATTAAAGACTTTGATGGCCCAGGTGAACCTTCACATTCTGGAGCTTATTTGCGATTTCTATTAGAGAATTGAGGCTCTTTACATTCTTCTCTTGATCGGCTGTAAATGAGCCTGGAGGTACGTTGTTCTTCCAGCCCCAGACTGTATGGCAGGTATCGCCGACTACCATTTGCAGTCCGTCAGTGGAGCGAATCAAGAAAGCCATACTGCCAGCAGTATGGCCGGGAACAAGGAGAACATAGAGGCTACCATCCCCAAAAAAATCCAGAATACGAAGTTCGTTATTTTTTGCATCTTCACTGATTACCGGGAATTCGAGCTCTCTCAAAATTCTATCGCTTCCCAGGATATCGTCCGTACTGCCCTGAACAAATACGTTGAGAAACATACTGTCCGTAGATTCTTTCGGGCCTACATAGAATGGTACTGCTGGATCAATGTCGCCGGAACCCAGTATATGGTCCAGATGCATGTGTGTGAGAAAAATACCTTTCGGGGATGTGCCACTGGTTTTCAGCCACTGCGAAGTAATTGTATGGATCTTCAGAAGATCCATGTTCATAACCGATTGAACCATACCTGAAACGGGCCAGTCTTCAGACGGTTTTTGGAAGACAGATCCCATTCCGGTGTCGATAAGAAATCTGCCCTTCGTAGGATGATCCACTACATAGAAATAGATCTGAATCGATTCCAGACCGGACTCCAGTCCAGCCTTCTCGGCCGCCGGATGATCCAGATTGATTAACCCGCCTCGATCTACGGCCCAATCGGCGGACACAATCTTTTGAAAGCGAATCGGGCCCTTTGGATTTGAAGCCAGATTCTCCATCATTGATTGCTCATCTGTGCCATCGCCGATCCGTTCGGTTGTGGAATCGATGGAGGTTACTGCACAGCCAGTGGCGAAAGCAGCGAAACCAAGAGTTAGAAGAAGTTTAGCCAGGGAACCAGACAACAGAGAGGATATTCGAATGGAACTTGAGGATTGCATGCACTAACTGAAATTGGCTGCTTCATCAGTGTCAACTCATTCAACCGAAATATCAATGCGAAGATGGAAGCTGGAATCTGCTGCAGCAACACTCATCTGCGGGTTCAGCTGTAGATCACTCGAAATGCCTGGTCAGCCCCCGGGGGCACTTCATCTATGGGTTCGTAGGATATATCCGGAAAATCCTGGGCTGCTTCCTTTACTGCTCTCGTAACCAGAATCTCTTTTGCTTCAGCAGTATCTTCACCCAGCTTGCTGGCAGCATTGACCTGGGCCCCGTAGACATCCGCATCGCCTATTCTTAACATATGGCCGTAACCAAGGCCCACGCAAAGCAGAACCTGTTCTTCCGGGATCTTTCCAACATTGTATTCGAGCAGCGCCTTTTGCATGGCTACGGCTGCTGCAAGACCTTTGGAGGGCTTGCGAAAGATAGCCATGAAGCTGTCCCCTTCCACTTTTAGCAGAATTCCATCGTTTTCTTCTACGATGGGCAGCAGCACTCGTTCCGACTCATGTATGGTTTGCAGGAAATGAATAATTCCAAATTTTTCCACCCCTCTGGAAAATCCGGAAAGATCCGTAAACATAACGCACCATTCCTCTCCGAATAAATCCCATATTCTCTGATCGATCTGTTCCTTGTTGGCACCTGGCTGTAACCGTTGCTCAATGAGTCTTTCCAGCCGGTCCTCGGATGCACTAATGAATACAGATCGTCGTAGAGCCATGGAGGGGATTCTATATATCCGTCGGAAATCGCAAGCCCCTTTTTATCTCATAATTGACTCATTAGAATAGGCATCTCATTAGAGATGATTATTGATCTGGCAATAGCCAGACAATCTAATCGATCTTATGAAGCTCTGCGATTCCCGTTCCAGTCTGTCGATTATATTTCAGAATCACCAGCGTTTTGCCATCCGGTGAAAGAGCTGCGGGTGCAGGGGATTGAATCGTCTCCGAATCGATATCTACCGTTTCGATTTCATCAAGGTCATCATCCAGTACCATTACGCTGTTCAGTTGACTCAGTACATATCGACCGGCCGCAGGATAGAAGCCCAGAAAATTGTGGCGGTAATAGAATCGGTGTTCCGAGTCCAGGCCTGCGAAATCATCTGGCATGGCTGGGAGGGTGTCAATCTTTTCAATATCTCCACTGCCTGGATCGATGCGAAGCAAATACCCCTGGTTATCTTCGCTTACCTGGCGATCCATATTCGTCACTGCCGTGAGCGAAGGTCCCTCCTTCGCGCTGCAAATAGAATGCACGGCCCCTGGTGTATTGATCAATCGGATCTTCTTCCAATTAGAAGTTGAATAAACAATTAGCTCACCAATTCTCCAGCTTTCGTTAAATGCATTATACCATCGCGCGATCTCTTCCTGCATTCTCCTGGCCTCGGCCACCGAATGCGACTTTCCATAGTACCGGTCCTCCGCTTCTTTTGCCTTTCTCAAGGCCTCGTTGTCTCTATACTGACCTCCGGAAAACAGATATTTTCCGTCTGCGCTGAAATGGACGGAAGCCAGATTACCCCAGGTATGTTCTTCGATTCGCGCTACCATTTTCCCGGTACGCAGATCCCAGACATACACTGCCGGCTCATCGCCGGCGCTTGCCAGATATCTTCCATCCGGTGAAAAAGAGAGCCATTCTGCGTAGCCTGACCTGTGTCTGAACTGCCGAATGAGACGTCCGGATTTTGCATCCACAATCTTCACCAGTCCATTTACATTGCCTCCATCATCGGACTCTGCGGTGGCCAATTGCGATCCATCCGGTGAAATGGCCAGACCCTTCACATTCAGATAGCTTGGATATGTGCGAACCAGTTTGCCTTGCAAATCGTACACTCGAACTTGCTTGTCGCTGGCAATGGCAAATGACTGACCATCCGGAAAAAAAACCACATCGGGCCTGGAGTACTGTGCAGCCATGGGGCCCAGCTCAATATTCTGAGCACTTAGAAATGAAATCGGAAAAAATAGGAAAAAACAGCCAAGTATTGCGGCTTTTTGAAAGGACCCACGTATATGTACCATTATTTTGTTTGAACTCCCGGACGAATCTGGACAACTAACTTTCTTATAGAGTAGCTAATACAGAGCCCTGTTCAGAATAAATTCTAGATCTCCATCCAGTTTTCAGGGCTCCCATCAGGCATAAGGCGGGATTTCTTGCGTATTTGCAAACTACTATCGATTATTTTTGTCTTCAGTTCCCTGGTTTTCAACTGTCAGCCGGATCTGGACTCTTGCCGTACAGAGGATCTGACCTGTCCCAACAATGGATTGGGTATACTCTGGCTATCTACCTGTAACTATAGACCTGCCTGCGGCAGCCAGAGTCTGGATGGTCTTGCCCCCAGTGCCGGTCAGGGCAGCTCAGTATTTGCTGATTGTCAGAGAATTAACATTGCCCATGGGGATACTTCCAGCGGGGATCTTAGATTTTCTCGATCCAATGATGGAGGTCTTACGTGGTATAACACCATTGTGGACGATGGATCGGATACCGGTTACGCCAGTCGAATTCATTCAGAAAAGAGCGAAGTCTTTATCTCATATCACGATGCCAGTAATGCGGATCTGTGGTTTGCCTATTCCGGAGACCAGGGACTTACCTGGAGAAAGATCCAGGTCAACAGCTCGGCGGACGATCCGGACTCAATAGCAGATATGTTTGTTCGAAATCCGGAGATCTGGATTTCCGCGCTGGTCAATAACAATCTGACCATCTATTATTCCAGTGATAAGGGGCTAACCTGGAGCGAGTATGCTGCTATAACAACTACAAATAGAGGTTACGAAAGCTCGATAGTGGTTTCTGGAAATCGAATCTTTACCCTGGACTATCATGCCGTAGATAGAGATCTCTACTTCAGCCGTTCTCTGGATGGCGGTAGCAACTGGGAGTCGACATTAATCGAGTCTGCAGGCGACATTGGGCGATATAGTTCTCTTGTATTTCAAAGTGGTGTCCTTGTAGCCACCTATCACGATGTGACCAATACTCGCCTGCGAGTAGCTCGATCCACGGATCTGGGTGTAAACTGGACCACGGCCACACTGGATGCTTCGGCCAGCGTCGGAACAGAATCGGATCTCGCTTCGGATGGCGCTGTACTTTACGTGTCGTATTACGATGCCACCAATACTTCATTAAAAGTGGCCCGATCCCTGGATGCAGGTGTTACCTGGGAAGTGAGAACAATGAATTCAGGGACCAATGTGGGACGATACACAGGAATAAGCGCTACTGGATCCGGGCTTTTTGTATCGCACCAGGGCTCAGGTTCCACGCTGCTTTTGAACAGCGCATCGCCCGGTTCTGGCTGCGTTTTTTCACCCTAGACAGCCCGGCTTCATCTTCAGCTAATGGACAAGATCAGATACAGATGGAATGTAGAATATCGATAGATCAAAATTTCATAATAGGTACGTTTGAGGGGAATCAATGAAGAATACAGTAAGATCAATTCTCTTTCTATCAGCACTAATGCTGGCCAGCTCAGCCTTTGCCGAAACCAATCCTGTAACAGATGAGGACCGGGACTCCGAGGTGGAGCAAAAGAAACAGGAAATGAAGGAAGCCATGGCAGAGACCATGGAAGCTATGGTGCCGGCAATGAAGGCGATGATGAAAGCAATGCTTGAGGCCCAGATCGAGCTGGCCAGAGAGCCGGAAACGGCACGCAGCATGGCTGCCTTCAAAAGAAATCTCTATGAGTCTCTCATTAAGGAAGGCTTCAGTGAAGAGGAAGCTCTCCAAATCACAATTTCAACGTCTCTACCTTCCGCCGGTTACAGCGGCAATTGATAGATGGCAGAATGTTAGGGGGCTATCGAAAAGGATGGGCTTTTTCCGGGGCTTCTTAAGAGCACATAGCGAAGCGGTTCCCGGGGCCCTCCCTATTCCTGATTCTGCAGAATCAATTTGGAGGATCGGGCTTCCAGGTTCAATATTGGTGCGGATCTGAAATGCAGAATTATTTAAGAATTCTACTTTCGCACCTGACCGTCCGCTGTTTTTCGAATTCTCCGGCGAATCTCTTTTGCTCTCTTTCGGTTGGCTTCCAGAATACTGCGAACCCGTTCGCTTTCATCATTGGAGAACCGGTCCTGGAACATTTTTCGCATTAGTCGATCGGGAAGAACATACCAGGAAGCGCTGGAACTAACGTAGATTTCTTCCTGCTCATTGTAAATGACGGCCCGGGTATAGAGCCTGCGCTTGCGCACCGCTGTAAGCCAGGCCCGCACCTTGATGGTGGAATGAAGAGGCGTGGCCTTGTGGTAGTTCATGTGTAGCTTTTCTGTCATCACAGAATGACCCACATGAAAGCAAAGAACTCCCTGAGCTTCATCCAGGATGGTTGCCAGAACTCCTCCATGAAAGAATCCGGGGGCCCCTTCGAAATCAGCAGTGCCCTGATAATCGAAGCGAACCTCCCCATGCTCCATATCAAAACGGAAATCGGCCTGTAGACCTTTGGGATTGGCGGGCCCGCAACCGTAGCAATTCTTATGGTGCCAGTCCCTGCCGGTCATACTGGGAACGCCCTGCGGTGCTCCGGGAGGAGTTTCGATCTTCTGCATATTAGTCAGAAAAGAACAGAGGGTTCGCGGGTCAAGAAACGTGTATCTGCACGTATTGCAGAGGACCCATCCCGTACTATTCCAGATTCTTCCTGGCGAATCCCCACTGTGCCTCCCTGTTCGGGCTTCCGATCCTCTGTTTGAGGGCAAAATCTGGCCTTTTAGCCGGTTTTTTCGTCTCCTTGGAGTCTTTTGAAAACGGGGAATCTTGTTTACTTGGAGGGCCGTACAGCGAAATCTGAACCTGCTTATGGCCAAGAAAAAGTCCTCAAAATCATCCAAGAAGTCGGCGCCGAAGGCCGCAAAGAAGTCCGCTTCCAAGAAATCCGCACCGGCAAAAGGCTCTGGAAAAACCTCCAATGCCGGGCCCACGCCAACCAGTGGAAAGAAACCCAGGTCCGGTAGCGGCGCTCTGACGGCCACAGAAACTCCTGTTATTGAACGGATCGATATTGCCGCAGCTCTGCAAAAGGGGCTGCGCACAGTAAACGTCTCCATCGACAATCAGATGAAAGAGGCCTATCTGGATTATGCCATGAGCGTAATTGTGGGTCGGGCTCTGCCGGATGTGCGGGATGGCCTCAAGCCGGTGCATCGTCGAATCCTGTACGCGATGCATGAGCGAGCCTGGCGTCATGATCGCCCATTCGTAAAGTCTGCGAAGGTAGTAGGGGAAGTAATCGGTAACTATCACCCCCACGGCGATTCGGCAGCCTACGATACCATGGTGCGTATGGCCCAGAACTTCGTAATGCGAGTTCCGCTGGTAGAAGGTCAGGGGAACTTTGGTTCCATCGATGGGGATAACCCTGCGGCCTATCGATATACTGAGGCCAGGCTAACTCGAGCGGCCGAAGAACTGCTTCGCGACATTGACAAGAACACCGTAGATTTTCTACCGAACTTTGACGATACCAAGCAGGAACCCAAGGTTCTGCCTGCGGCGCTGCCCAACCTTTTGATAAATGGATCCAGCGGTATCGCAGTAGGGATGGCCACCAATATCCCTCCCCATAATCCCACAGAAGTGATCAATGCATGCCACGCCTTGATTCAGAATCCGGATCTGTCTCCTGCCGATCTCATGAAGCATGTACCGGCCCCGGACTTCCCCACAGGTGGTATCATTATCGGTGGCGAAGGCCTGAAGTCCGCTTACACTACCGGCCGGGGCTCATTTCGCATTCGTGCCAAGGTTGATGTAGAGGAGGGTAAAAAAGGCCGGGATACAATCGTAATTACTGAAATTCCCTACCAGGTAAACAAGAAGAACCTTCTGGAGAAGATCGGCGAACTTGTAAGTAACAAAGTCATCGAAGGGATTGCAGATATTAAAGACCTTTCTGACCGACATGGCATTCGAGTTGAGATTGAGCTCAAGAAAGATGCCATGACTCAGATTGTACTGAATCAGCTGTTCAAGCAGACTCAGCTCCAAGTAAGTTACGGAATTATCTTTCTGGCTCTGGTAGAAGGGCAACCCAGGATTCTCAACCTGAAGGAGATTCTGGCGCATTATATTCAGCATAGAAAGGAAGTGGTTGTTCGCCGCACCCAGTATGAGCTGGATCAAGCTGAGAAGCGGGCCCACATACTGGAAGGCCTGAAGATCGCACTGGATTTTATCGATGAAGTAATCAAAATCATTCGTGGATCCAAGACAGTGGATGAGGCGCGGCAGAAGCTTATCAAGCGCTTCAAACTTACTGAGATTCAGGCAAACGCAATCCTGGATATGCGTCTGCAAAAGCTTACCAGTCTGGAATCTGAAAAAATCATCGAAGAGCTGAATCAGCTCAAAGAAAAGATCAAAGACTATAAAGATATTCTGAAAAGCGAAAAGCGACAGTATACAATTGTTTCTGACGAGCTGGGCGATATGAAATCGGCCTATGGCGCAAACCGTTCCACGGAAGTGGATACAAGTAGCGTGGATTCGCTGAGCTTCGACGTAACGGATCTGATTCCGGATGAAGACGTGGTAATTACTCTCACCGAAGACGGATTCATCAAGCGAATGGGCGTAGATTCCTTCCGTCGCCAGAAACGAGGCGGTCGCGGGGTCAGGGGCGGCTCCAGCAAACGAGAAGACATTATTCGTTTGATGCGGCTGGGTTCTACGCACGATACCCTTCTGCTCTTCTCCAACAAAGGTAAGGTCTTTGGAATCAAAGTTCTGGAGCTACCAGAAGCCAGTCGAGAAGCGCGAGGCAAATCTGTTAAGGCGCTTCTGAACCTGGCGCAAGAAGAGAAGATTACGGCCATGACCGCTGTAAAAGAATTCACCGAATCTCAGGCCATCGTCATGATCAGCCGTGAAGGTATTCTCAAGAAGTGTAACCTGGATATTTTTGAGAATGCCAGAAAGGGTGGAATCATTGCCATCAACCTGCGAAAGGAAGATGAGTTGATCAATGTTTGCCTGGTTAATCCGGATGATGATGTGATTATTGGAAGCCAGGAAGGTCTGGCTCTACGAACCAACCTTGCCAGAATGCGAAGTCAGGGTCGTAGCGCGGCCGGCATCATAGGAATGCGTCTGGATAAGGAAGATGCTATTGTGGGCATGGACGTAGTTAAGAAGAACTCATCTCTGTTCGTCATCTCCGAAAAAGGATTCGGTAAGCGAATGGCCTTTTCGAACTTTCCAGCCAAAGGCCGGGGAGGAAAGGGAATTACCTTCATGAAGGTGGCCGATAAGAACGGAAAGGCTGTATCCCTGTGTACCCTGGGAGACAAAGACGATGTTCTGGTCATCGCAGAAAGTGGGTATGCCATCCGGCTGGCCGCCAAAGATATCTCCACCATCGGTCGAAATACAGTAGGAGTTCGCATTGTGAACCTTTCCGAAGGCGATACCGTACGCGATGTAGCCATTCTGGCTACAGATGTGTAGAGTTTGCCTCTTCTCAATCTGGCCTGGATTCGGATCGGGCGGATCGAGAATTAATCGGCAATGGACCGAAATCAGGGCATCCTTTCTACGAAAGGAGCCCTGTGGAGCCCCCAAAGGGACCTTCTCAACCAGAAAAAAAATGGCGTAACCACTTCCTGCTGGAGTCAACTAACATCATGATGTTTCGCCAGGCCAGAATACTTCCCGGCTCCTGCAGGGAGCAGCTCTGGAAGGAATTCCAGGAAAAGGCAGCCGGGTCCAGGGGGCCATTGCTGTTTCTGGTGGAAGATGAGGAGTCGTCAGTATACTGCCCTTCGCTTGAGGAATCTGCACCCCTGCATTTTTGCAGAGCCTCCTCTACCGAGCTAAAGGAACGCTTCCTCAAACATGCTCACGGACTTTTACTTTTTCCCGACGAGGTCACCGAAGCTGAAGATGAACGCCAGACTCCCGAAGGTGTAGATCTGCTGCTCTTTAGATGCGGTGCCTCCCCGATTTGCTGTCTTCGCACCGGTCGCATGCTGGCCGACTTTGCCGCTTCTAACTCCTGGCCATCTGAACTAGTAGTAATGCAAAGTCAATCCCGGGCGCCGGAAAACCAGGTTCAACAAACTCCGGGGGAGATTCTAGCCCAAATAATCCGTTCCCGATCCAGATCCGCCGAATTGGAAAAGCTCGCCAAACTGCATCCGTCCTATTATTTTTTAGCAGCCGGGTATGTAACCGGTAAGTTTCAGAGGACTGAATCAGAGCCGGAACTGGAAAACTTGCGAAACAAGGCTCTACAGAATTGCGAAAACTGAGCAAGAGCCAGAGGATCAAAATGAAAAGCGAAAACGTAGCAAAACTGGTTAGTGTCTCCCCGAATGAAACGGAATCCCCTTCGGCACAAAAGGAGATTCTGGAAAAGCTCGCAACGGGGAAAAGGGACCAGGCATGGCGGCTTTTTATCCAGGAGTATCAAGGCAGGCTCTACAATCTCTGTTTTCGTATGCTTGGAAACTACGACGATGCCATTGATGCTCTCCAGGAAGCCTATGTTCAAATTGACCGCTCTATAGGTAACTTTAAAGGACAATCCAGTCTCTATACCTGGGCTTACCGTGTTTCTCTCAACGTAATTCTTAACTTTCGAAAAAAGAGATCCAATCATGATGCCCGGCACACTGGCCAGGAGTTACCGGAAATTTCCAGGCCGGAAGACGATCCGGATCGTATGTGCGAAGAGAAATACCGCAAGCATCTGGTGCATCAGGCATTACAAAAACTGCCCAGGGAGCAACGATGTCCATTAATCATGCATGATCTGGATGGATTCAGCTTTGCCGAGATTGCAGAGTCCGTCGGTTCCACATCGGGAGCTGTAAAAGTTAAAGTATTCCGAGCGAGAAAGACTTTGCAGCGAATCCTGCTACAGGGACAGGAAGTTCCAGGATTTGAAAACGTTGGCAAATTTCAAGGGGAGACACTCAAGCATTTACTGAGCTAAGGGATGCTCCGGCGGGGCCAATGTACTTCTCTTCGAAATCCGGAACAGGAATGGCTTTGCTGTAAAGATATCCCTGGCCCATCTCACAGTTTAATTCAGCCATAAAGGCAGCTACCTGATCCGTTTCTATCCCTTCCGCCACCACTTCCATCCCCAGGCTATGGGCCATTTGCACCATGGCCTGTACCAGTGGGGCAGCCTTTTCGTCTTCCAGAAGACGAAGCATGAAGCTTTTATCGATCTTGAGTATTTCAAACAGATTCTTCTGCAAATAGGCAAAGGAAGAGTAGCCAGTGCCAAAGTCATCCATCACCAGACGAATTCCCAGGTCTTTTACATTCTGAAGCAAACTGACATTCTTATCTTCCAGAAGTAGATTCTCGGTAATCTCCAGCTTTAGGTTTCGCGGCTGCACTCCATGTTCCTGAATCAGTTCCTGCAATCTGGACCGCAAGTCTCCGCGGTTTAACTGTCCGGGGGAAATATTCACACTTATATCAAACTCGGGCAGAATACGGTTCCAGCGCGAAAGAGCATGTATGGATTGTTCGAGTACCAGTCCACCGAGTTCGCGAATCTGACCGGTTTCTTCAGCTATTGGAATGAATACATCGGGAGCTACGAAGCCCAGTTCTGGCTCATCCCATCGCAAAAGAGCTTCGGCGCCGGACAGCCGGTTTTTGCGCAAGTCCATGATAGGTTGAAAATAAACCGATAGTTCCTGCTTTCGAATGGCCTGCTCCAGTCTTTCTGAAAGATCCAGACGAATGCGATGCTCCATATCCTGGTCCGAGTCAAACTCTTCTTCTCGGTCTTTGCCCTGCTTCTTGGCCTGCATCACGGCAGAATCGGCACTGCGAAAGAGCATCAGCGGAGTCTGGCCGTGTTCCGGAAAATGTGCAATACCTACACTCACGGTAGTTTGAAAGGAAGATTCGCCTATTTCTACTGGCTTTGAGAAAATGGCTCGCAGTCGCGACCCAAATTTGCTGGTGCCATCCGGAGAGCCGGAATGCCAGTGTATGACTGCAAACTCATCTCCCTCAAGGCGAAAGAGCTGATCTCTGCTGGGCATCTGGTATTTGATTCGACGTGCGATCTCTACAAGCATCGTATCTCCCACCACATGACCGGCTGTATCATTGACTTTGCGAAAATCGTCAATGTCCAGAAGCATTAGCGAGAATGGTTCGGATGGATTTGTGCGAATATTTTGCTCCAGAGTATCCATCAATAGACTTCGATTACCCAGACCCGTCAGGTCATCGTAGATGGTGCGCAATTCCAGGTTGGACTTCAATTGGAGTAAATTATCATTTCGCTGCTGGATGGTTCGGTTATAGGTCTCCACACGCTTCAGGCTTCTTGAGAATCGCAAAGCAAGCATGAATGCCTGAGCCACTACGAACTGGATCTGGCCCAGAGCTACAGTTCTGGGACCATCGTAATAGTGACGTACCAGAAGAGTGTCATTGATGACGGTGGCCGCCATTATGATACCTGTAATTAGAATTGTTCTGGCACCCTGTTCTGAATGCGTAGCCGCGCGAACAAGATTCACCAGACCGTATATGATAAATGCCAGCATTAAATACTGGAAATAGGGAATTATCTCGGAAAAGAATAATGGTTCGGTAAAAAGTGTGATGATGCTGGCTACTGAAGAGACTGCCAGAAGGAACAGAGAAACAGCAGGCCAGAAAAACCGGGGAAACAGTGCCTGACCGTAGAAAGCGAAAACCGGTAATGCCAGGAAGAAAGAGCAGTACTCAATGCGAAGAAAGTTTATCCAGGAAATCTCAGGAAGCAGTAGCGGCAACAGGCGCGTGCCCAGCGTTAGCTCTCGTAGAGCCACCAGGAAGCAACTCAATCCAAAGTAGAACAGTGAAGTTTCCTGTTTCCTTATCAGAAAGAAGCCACAATGGTAGAGCCCCATTATCAGGA
This sequence comes from Spirochaetaceae bacterium, assembly GCA_002729885.1. Lineage (GTDB taxonomy): Bacteria > Spirochaetota > Leptospiria > Leptospirales > Leptonemataceae > UBA3465. Next base: position 13,962 of record PBUB01000021.1, on the reverse strand, counting down.
GGATTCCCACCATAAGAATCTGAACGGAGCTGTCCCTCCAGTTCGTCCGAGCCACGGCCTGGTATTCACCCACCGCTATTGGGCTCCACATTCCGCCTTTTCTGTAGCTGAAGTTGGAGACTTCGATCTGAACCAGAAGCTCCCGGTCTTTCGTGCGAACTTGGTACAGTTCTTCGCTTACGCTCGGGTCATGCTTCTCAGCATTTTTTCCCGGCTGACCTCTTTGTCCTAGAAGCTCACTGTCTACAAACAACCGGTACGCTGTACCAATATCGTTGATCTTGATTCCCATCCGTTCCATCTGGGATGGAACCAGGATCTTGAATTCAAAGGTGCCATAGCCTGTAGGCCCAAAGGCACCATCTCGAGTTCTATAGAGATTCCAGGATCCGGGAACCTGTACCATCTGGAACTCGGAACCCTGAAATGAAGTTTCGCTCAGAAATTGATGCGGATAAAAGCGGACCGGTCCGTGGATGGATACGACCCTGTTCTCCGGTACGTTACGTAAATCTATAACGCCTGGAATAGATATCGGGGTTTCCAGCTTCTGGCAGCTCAACAAAAGGAGGAGAGAGAGAGCCAGAAGTGCTTTCATTGTGCTCACCATTGGTAGACACTATGTATTTAGTTGTATGGTATTTATTGGTGCAATAAAAAAAGGTACCGATGGCCCATGAATTCGTCAAAAGCAATGCCTAATCCGACAGCTTCTATTCTGCGAAATCATGGGATATGCATTTCGATGCAGTATCGATGAGCTACTTTAGCAGAAGGGCTCTCCTGCCCGTGCAGGGCGCCAGAAAAAACCGGGGCACAGGTTTCCCGAACCTAATTGAATGAGTTCTAACGTTTTCAAAAACGGTAATCGCGCAAGAAAGGAGTAGATTCTCATGGGAGGATTACGTTCGCTCATAGATTAAGAATCGGGTTTTTCGGAGAGCATGTCAATGCAAAGCGGCGAAAGCCCGCCCTTGAAGTGCAGGAAAGAAAATCAATTTACTTCCTATACTATGCATACGTTGTGGGGAAATTCTTGCATTTCTGTCGGAGGTTTCATGTACAGAACTTACTTATTAATCGTATCTTTACTCTTTTTGGCGGCTCAGTGTACACCGGCCGAACCGGTGGAGTTGCGCGTAAACCTGAAGAAAGGCGACAAATACGTTCAGACCATGACCACCGAACAAAAAGTTGTCCAGAGTTTGCCTCAGATGGGGCCGGGAGTGCCCGCAGGGAAGCAAACTCAGACCAGCACGGTTACAATAACCTATACCATCGAGTGTACGGATGTAGATGAGGAAGGAACTACTATCAAGCTAACCTATGATCGCATCCAGGTCGAAAAAGAGCAGTCTACGGCCATGGACGGATCCAAGAGTGAGTCCCCGGGCCGAAAGACAGTCTATGATTCCCAGAAGGACGAGAATCCTACGGATCCAGAAACTATCGCCTACTCTGTGATGATTGGCAATGGATTTTCTGTTAAGCTATCTCCCAGAGCGGAAGTTCTGGATATGCTGGGAGTGGAAGAGTTTTTGAATCGGGTGTATTCCGGTTTGAAGATTCCGGATACGGCGGAAGGACGAGAAGTTAAGAAAATGCTTCACGAGCAATTCGGTGCGAATACCATGAAGCATATGCTTTCTCGCAGTTATCTGCCCTATCCAGAAGGCAAAGTTGCGGAAGGTGATAGCTGGAAAGACACCATGGATCTTGGTGGGGCCGGGTTTCCTCTAAAAGTAGAAAACACCTATACAGTGGATGATCTGGATTCCAGCGAAGCTGTGCTGATGACGGAAGGTAAAATAACCAGCATTGAAGGCCAGACCATGAAGATTATGAGTATGGAGCTGGCTTACGATATTCAAGGGAAACAGACTGGAGAGCAGGTCATCGGCCTGGATAAAGGTGTAGTCGTGCGATCCGAATTGAAAAGAACTCTGAAAGGCGAAACGAAAGTAATTTCTATGCCTCAGCTTTCCGAAGAGATGGTGATTCCCATGGAAGTGGAAACTACCATCACTCTCGAGACAGAATAATCCATATTTCTTTTCGCATTCCGGTGACTTCACCGGAATGCGAGGATTCGGCGCCAGGTAAAAAGCAGCCCAGGTACTACGGACCGGTTAGAGTTTGATTCCATAGATGATTCAGCGGTCCGGTACCTGCGCCCAGTCCCGGTGCATTCTTGATGGCACCATCTATAAACTTTCTTGCCAGCTGCACGGCTGAGGCAAGGTCCAGATCTCGCGCCATACCGGCCGCAATACCGGCGCTCAACGTGCACCCCGTGCCATGCGTATTCTTCTCTGGATAGAGAGGATACTCCAGAACCTCCAGGGATTCGCCCTGAAAGAACACATCCGTAACTTTGTTATTGCTGGAGCTTTCCGAAAGCCGATGCCCTCCCTTGAGAAGGACCGCAGCTCCGGTTTGTTCGTGCAGCTTTTTGGCTGCCACTTTCATTTCTTCCAGATCACCAATCGATTCATTTAGAATGACTTCTGCTTCTGGTAGATTGGGGGTGATCAGCGTCGCTTCATTTAGAAACTCAATCAGAGCGTCTTCCGCATCCGGTTCCAGTAAACGATCTCCAGAAGAGGCTACCATGACCGGATCCACAATTAATGCCTGCTTCTCTGCATATTTCTTCCAGGTATTTCGAACAGCATCCATGATATCTCTGGAAAAGAGCATTCCGGTTTTCGCGGCTTTTACCGGAAGATCGATCAATACATCCCGGAGCTGGCCGGCCACAATATCTGGATCGATAGCCTGTACCGCACTGACCCCGGTGGTATTCTGACAGGTAATGGCTGTAATGGCCGTGGTGCCGTAACATCCCAGGGCCTGAAAAGTCTTTAGATCGGCCTGAATTCCAGCCCCGCCTCCGGAGTCAGAACCGGCTATAGTAAGAACTACGGGAAGACTCATTCTGAAAGGACGATCGCTGAGCGCCATCGGTCAAGCCATTCTGCGCATCCCGGATACCTTGCTGGATTTACTGCTGGACCGTGGATGATTGGAACGGAACCTGCACCCATGTCCGAGGGCCAGAAGGTATTTCGAGTTCAGGGTGGTCGCCCACTTCAGGGAGTGATTCGTCCCGAAGGAAACAAGAATGAGGCGCTTCCATTGCTGGCAGCTGCACTGTTAACTTCCGAACCGGTGATCCTGGAGAACGTTCCTGATATAGAAGATGTGCGACAGATGATGGGCATCATCCAGCATCTGGGTGCCGAAGTGGTGGCCATCGAAGATAAACCCGGTCATGTAAGGATTCACACTCCCTCCACTCCGAAAAGCGATATTCCATCCGATCTATCTACTTTATTGCGGGGATCTGTTACCCTGGCAGGCCCTTTGCTGGCCCGTACAGGTCGTGTCTTCTTGCCCCGGCCCGGTGGAGATCGAATTGGGCGTCGGCGATTGGACACTCATATTCTGGCGTTGCAGGCTCTGGGTGCAAAAGTTCAGATTTTTCCCGATGGATTTGAGCTCACGGCAGACAAACTTGTAGGCGCCGACATCTGGCTGGATGAGGCTTCGGTTACCGGTACTGAAAATGCCGTCTGTGCCGCAGCGCTGGCGGAAGGAGAAACTGTCATTCGTCACGCAGCCAGCGAACCGCATGTTCAGGGACTTTGCCGACTTCTGGTCTCCATGGGTGTTAGTATAGAAGGCATTGGCTCTAACATCTTGCGAATCAAGGGAGCGGGTAAGCTGGGAGGAGCCACACATCGTGTGAGCCCGGATTACCTGGAAGTGGGTAGCTTTATTTCTCTGGCTGCGGTAACCGGCGGAGAGGTGCTGATTGAGGACGCTGATCTTCCCAATCTGAGGATGATTCGCCAGGTTTTTTCACGATTGGGTATAGAAACAAGGCCGGAAGGAGATGCTCTTCGCGTTCCAGGGGATCAAAATCTAGAAATCATCAATGATATGGGCGGGGCAGTACCACACATCGATGATGCTCCCTGGCCCGGATTTCCTGCCGATATGACTTCGGTAATTCTGGTTACTGCAACTCAGTGCAACGGTACGGTTCTGATCCATGAGAAGATGTTTGAGTCCAGACTCTTTTTTGTGGATCGATTGATTTCTATGGGGGCAAAGATCGTGCTTTGCGATCCCCATAGGGCCGTAGTTATGGGACCATCTCCTCTGGGCGGGGCCGTGGTTTCCAGTCCTGACATTCGCGCCGGTATGGCGATGCTCATTGCTGCGCTGTGTGCACAGGGCGAATCAACGATTCAAAACATTGGTCAGATTGATCGAGGTTTCGCACGCATCGATGAGCGACTAATCAAGCTTGGGGCTCGAATTGAACGAGTGGATGCTTGACGCTCACAATAGTACTCCAATAAGCTCTGAATGAGCCAGCAAGCCGCTATTGGCTCATTCACTGCTCATCAATTCAGGTGCGGCTCTTCGGCAACAGGCCAGAAGAACATTCCGAGTCCTGTAACTCGATCCTGAGTCAGCTAAAAAAACAGCTTGTTTCGCCCTTGAATATCGTTGACCATAGCGAATGAGTCTCCGGGGAATTACCTCTGGCTGCCTGTTGCTCTGGCTGATTGTATCTTGCCAGAGATTGGAATGCCGAGCGGAGGATCCCTCTTGCAATTTCATGGGAAGCCTGGCCCTTCTACTCTTCCTACCCGAACCGAAGATATACGTCGGAGACCGGGGAAATGGGCTGTATCAAATGGATGACATGGAGGGCAAAAACCAGGTGCTTTACGATGGCAGTGCAGGCACCTCCTTTAGCGATTTACGGGATGCATACGTGGATGGGGCCGGAAGCATATTTGTTGCCACTCGTATTCCTGCGCTCATCTACAAATTTCAGGATATGTCGGGGACAGGACAACAGGAATACGCCGGGACTGCGGGAACCGCCTTCGGTCAAGCCTATGGCGTATTTGCGGATCCTGCGGGACGTATCTATATGGTGGATCAAGGCAATGATCTTGCGGTATCCTTTGACGATATGGTGGGAACAAATCAACAAGAGTACGCGGGCACTCCGGCATTCAATAATCCGAATCGAATATTTGTGGGCCCTGATGGCCGGATTTATATATCCGACGGATTGTTCGGTCAGATTCGAAGAATGGATGACCTCTCCGGCACGGGCGAAATCACTTATAACGGTTCTGCTGGAACTACCTTTACTGGAACATTCGGGATTTTCGTAACTACTTCGCATATATATGTCGTGGATCCCTCCGGCGCTTTGATTCACAGGTTTGATGACATGGCGGGGGCCAATACTATAACTTATGACGGAAGTGCTGGTACTCCCTTCGCTTTTCCCCGCGGTATCTGGGTTGATTCTGCCGATCGTATATATGTCACCGACGAAACGAACGATTTAATATATCGATTCGATGATATGTCAGGTACCAACCAGATTGAATATGATGGATCGGCCGGGACCCCTTTTAGTAATCCCACCGCAATTGTAGTCCGGTAATGGCATTTAGCTGCCGGTGCAACGACGTATTCCGATGACCACGGAAAAAGTGGCCACGATCGTACTTAGCTGGGGGTAACGCCCTGCCATGGATCCCCGGGCCGTCGCACAACTTGACCTGGAATCTCCTAGAGGGCTATACAGTGCCATTCAAGGGCTTCGTTCTGAGGGCTACGAAGATCTATCGCTATTGTTTGATTTCGACGAAGACAAGAACCAGCTAATGATGAATGATTTTGGCAGGCCTTACCTTGCCTTTGGCAGGCATGATCCACGGTTCAGAGAGGCCTCTCTTTTCAATGCAATGGGTGGCTTTCTTACTGGCTATTTGAGTATTCTATCTCTTGGCCTAATTCCTACAGTCTGGAGTGAGCCAGCTACCACCCATGTAACAGTGTATGACCGAGAATTGAATATCGTCTCCAATGTTCGCTTTGAGCATGGAACTCTGGCATTTTCTGCTATCTGGGCTTTCGGGGAGAATCTCGACTTGCCCCCTATCACTGCGGGTCCCTATGCAGGAACTTCGACCCATAAACTTCTACAATTTAAAGTGACTGAAACTCTTCTTGTCTTCAAGAACCTCTGCTGGTGAAAGCGGAGATTCGATTACCAGTCGGGCAGCGGCATCCCCCTCAAGAATGATACTTTCGTCATCTGCAAAAATAATCTTGAGGCGATCAAGCCGGGCATCCGGATAATAATCTCCTATATAATGATTCCCGAAGCGTAATACCTCTGTGCTTTCCCCCGGTAGTAGTGGCCCGGCATAGTGCACGCCGGGAATGTCTTGAACAACTTTGATACCTGCAGGCTCGGTATCGCCGGATTTCTGGCCCTCGTTAATATTGGTGGTCTCTGCAGGTTGTTCTGGAACTATGTAAAGAACTACGTTCTTGATGGTTTTGGAGGAATTGTTTTTCAAAGCGAGATTCAGTGTATTCAGTCCAAACCTGTTTGAGTTAAAGTACCCGGCTCCCAGTACCAGAACGGGGAATTTGTCCGGATTACTTTCGAGGGATCGGATTCGGTTCTTTCGCGCATTGATTTGCCTCTTTACCCGGTCAATGGCCGCTACCAGTTCGGCATTGCTTGCTTGCGAGGCAGGCTTCCATATGGCGGATTCGTCCAGCTCCGCACCTGGATCTGCGAACACAAAAGGCATCCAGAGGACAGTGTTCTGATCCACCTCTGTTTGGACTGTTTCCAGGATTGTGGTACCGGGCACTCGGAGTTCAAATTGTACAAGGATTTCTTCAGCCGTGTAGCCCGGAAGGATACTTAAACTCAGGCCCGAGAGGATGCAACTGGTGAGGTAGTACGGGTTGGTTTCCGATACCTGCTTCAGATCTACCTTCATCCAGATCGGGGATGTTGGATCATGAGAAATGGGCTGCTCGCGAGAATGATCTCGAAGCTGGACTTCATCAAAATATACAGTTCTGCTTTGTGGCGACTCAGGAATAGGGGTCGTGTTGTAGAATACAAGGCAATGGACCAGGGGAAAAAGGAAAAGAATGATAGATTTGCGCACATAGCTTTCTATATTCTTCCACTCACAAAGTCAAGCAGGGCAGGAAGAACTCCTTGTTATCAAGTAAATATAACATAGAATATACAGGTTGACGTATATATAGTATTATATCATAAATGACAGATGGTTCGTAGGTCCGGTCTCTTTTTTTCTTTTGCCTCAGTTTTTCTTTTCTGTACTCTGTGTCGCACACATTATATGGAGCCGACGGTCAGCACTGAATATTCCTGGGCCGACCGGGCCATTAATCAGAGCGATGTGGCCTTTGCGGGTTTCTACAATTATAAGATAGACAAAACCGGTAACTACTACAGACTCTATTCTGCAGGAAATAGGCAATTTGCAGAAGCCTACAGTGAACACTATGTTGGATCCCTTCCTGTGCGCGGCAGGAAGCCTGTGGATCTCCAAAAGGCTGCTAATCTGGTACTGAAATATGGCCTCAAGCCTGCAATGAGGAAGGAAGCCATTGCGGAGCAGGATCTTCAGACCGCCAGGGGAATCTACCAATCTGTGAAATATCTCCAGTCTGGCGGCTACGGGGATTTTGCCAGGATTTTCGCTTACGATGCTGAAACGGATCAACTCTATCTGAATGACTTCGGGCGCGAATATCTGGCAATTGGACTCCATGAGCCTACATTTCGAAGACCAACGTTAGGCGGGCACACCCTCTATGTCCTTACATTGTTTTTTCACATCGCAAGTCTTGGAACAATACCTGCCGTATGGATTGATCCCGGGGAAACAAAGATCGTTGTGTATAATTCTAATCTGACTGAGGTAGCTTCAGCACATCTCACACATCCGTCCCCGGCTTATACCAGTAACTGGGCCGATGGAGAGAAGGCGGTAATTCCAGACACAAATCAGAACCCCCATGCCGGAGGTATTCCCGAGGCGTCTCCACCCTTCGTCTATAGTTACATGCATGAACGGGGAGATCAGCTTTTCCAGAAATAGCACTGCAGATAGGGATCCACAGGGGGGCACCACCTGCTAACAAGTGGCGATGCCCTGTGGCATTCCTGACAAATGACCTGCCCTCTAGAGCTCAAAATTATTGGAGCCACAACCAACGAGAGTTCCCGAGGATTCGTCGTGAGATAAATGGAGGTGCCCTATCTAGAATCGAATCTCATATTCCAACCTCAATTTTCTTGTTGCATAGTTGATATAGACCTGAGCACCACGAAGGCTCATCAACCTGTCTTCAAAAGAGAATCCTCCGCGAGCTTCCAGTTCCCCTGCCGAATAATAACGTTCCTGGATGAAACTCAATGCCAGCTTATGATCTTGTGCGAATTCGTAGCCAAGCCCCAGAGAAAGATTTGCGCCCCAGCCCAGAGTGCTGGAGTACACATGTAGAGTTCTATACGGATGATAATCGGTTACGGTAGTCCATCCACCCATCAGTCCAAGTCCTGGATATAGATCTACGGACGGCGTCAGAGCGAAGGTATATTGATAGGAAATCGAAATTAGATACTGGTTGTTGGCCAGACTTAGAGACCTGCCATCCGGCTGCAAAAAGGCTCTGCTATGCTGCACGTAAAACGGCGGCCCGTCCACAAATCGATCCTTCCAGTAGGCGTAATGCAGCCCGAACGTCAGCTCCGAGTTTTTGAGAAGGTAAGAATACTGGAAATCAACTCTATCCTCCTTTCGGGTAAGATCGCTCCAGGATAGAGACCAGTTGTAGGCGCCGGTGGTAACATGATTCGTATCTCTAAAATTTGTCAGCGGCTGACTGGCATTGTCCCGGATTTTGATCCAGGGGTGACCGTAGAAATCGTAGTCTCCGGAACTGCCTTTTTTGATTCGGCCCATGGAACTGGCAAGGGCAAGAGACAGCCGATGCTTCCCCGTTTGGCCGGATGCGCGAATGCCATACAGTGGAATTCGTGAATTCGTAAAGAGCCTGAATCCGTTGGATGGCCTGTCCACACCGCTAAAGAGATCAAACGCCGGTTCCCTTGAAGGGGGGCCTTCCAGGACATATTCGGATATCCGATATTCGATGAACGGAGTTATGGTCCATTGAATACCTGGAGATTGCGAATCGGTCATCGCCTCTTCCGCTTGCAATGCTCCAGTCAGGCAAAGTAGGATCAGGACCGCGCAAGCAAAATATTCGTGTGATGATGCAGAACTGGACACCATGGAATCAGTAGGCGATATCGCCTGAGAGGGTCTCCTTGACTTCTTCTACGCATTGGAAATCGGAGACATCGGAACCGGTTAGCGTGCAATTAAACTCTGTGGCCCGGTCTGCAAGCGTCAAAGGGGGGCTGGAATAGAACTCCAGTAGATCCTCTTCGTCAGAAAAAATAGTTCCATCAATTCGGAGATACACCAGATGCCTCCCCTGGACCAGGCCATCTTCTGTCCCGTTTACCATCGCATAATAGTTTCCGGTGATTTCGCCGGAAGCGAGGTCGATCTCCATAAAGTCGTGTGCCCAGGACCTGGGAGTGCTGCAATCCGAAAAGCTGCAGAAGGCCATTGTATGGCCGCTACCGCTGGCATTCTGGACTTTGATGGCGGGCCAACGAGTGGAATTAATGCGTGAAGAAAGATCCTGGAAGAGCAGAAGATTGGTCACATCATCCTGGGGAGGGGTGTGCTCGATCAGACAACCGCCAGAAAGATAGGAAAGAAAAGTCAGAAGTACTAGCGGCCTCACAGATTAGCTAGAAATGTTTATCTCGATGTATTGTAAAAGAGAAAAGTATAAAGGTTGGTAGAAATTATACCTGTGCTATGGAATACTTGAGTTCCGACTGGGATCCTCCGGTCCTGATTCCAGGTTCGAATGCACCTGCCGAACGGATTGCTCCTGAAAAGCCTTGATGAGAGCTCTTGGAGTTACGTTGGTGAAGCGTTTAAACTCGCGGATAAAATGAGATTGATCATAGAATCCGTGGACCCTCTCTAGATAGTTCAGGTCCGGGTTGCTGTGAAAGTCCTGTAATACTCGTTCCATGCGAAGTATTCGAGAATAGACTTTGGGCGAAACGCCGGTAACCTGCCTGAAGAGACGGCGAAAGTGCCGGCTACTGAGTCCAGCTCTTTCCACTCGAGCCTCGATGGATTGCTGGTCCGCTGGCTCTGTAAGAACAGATAGTGCTTTTTCCAGGGACTCATGCTGAAAAGGCTCGATGTTATTGAATAGCGGTCCAAAATACTCATCCAGTCGCTGGCATTTCACTTCAAAGGGAAGGGGAGCTATTTCCCGAAGGAGGCGGTGGGCCCCGGGCATAAAATCGGATGCATCCAGGCTACCATCCACGGTCTCGGCGACTCGGTTTCCGGTCCAGCTGTAGGTGGCAAATGGTTGTAGTTCTACGGCTACGGCTCGCATGCGAACGAATGGAACGGTACCTATGGCCGGCAGGGTCCGAATCCCGGCAATCATAGCCGGAAAACCTTGAATAAGCGGTCCCTTCAAGGCCTTCATATGGTAGATTTCGCCGTAGTTTAGAAGAACGAACGTCTGAGTCCAGGCCGGCGCCCATCGATCCCATGTATCGATGTCCACTTCCTGAAGTCGGTAGTGTTTTATGAATGGACGAAGCTCCGGCGCGGGTAGTCTGGGAGCCGGAGCCGCATCCGGAGGTGGATGCGAGCTCTCATTGCTTTCAGGGACTGGTTTAATGGTCACGAATCAGAGTTCAGCCGCCGGATACAACCTTGGAGACTTCCAGTTCCACTTTCTTGCGAAGGCCTTTTCCTTTGATGAAGAATACGCATTCGCAGGTATCCCAGTCCTTGTCTTCGCCGCGATCTGCACATTCCTTTTGCACTACATCGCCCTTAATGATTCCGTTGCGAATGGAATTCACGGCCAGCCCGGTGGTCTGTCCATCGATCATGCCGGATTGTGCTTCTACGGTTTCGCCCACCATTTTGCGAATAATCAAGTCCATGGCCTGCAGTCTGGCCGCTTCCATACACGTGGATTGCAGCATGGCTGTGTTTTCAGATTCTATGGCCTTTTCTGACGCATGTCCGGATCGGCGTATGTAGAATACATCGTAGCCTTCTTCCACTCTCCAGCCTTCGAACTCCTCTGCGCCGGAAACTTCCGAAGCGCTGGAGCAACTGGCCACTACGGCCATTATCAACAGGGATACCGCTATCAGTCGGTAGAACTCATTTCTGTAGCTTTTATCAATGCTATTCCAGCGTTTAAAACCTGGTATCAAGGACATATCTGTCTCCTTTATGGGCCGTCTCTCCCGGAGGATTGGATGGCCTATCTTTGCTACTTAGACAGCATCCCTTTTGGTCCGGTTCAAGCGTTTTCTACTGGATTTGTAGCCCGCCCACAGAACATTTGCGTAACAGCTACCCCCACTGGGGGTGCTGTAACACAAAATCGGGCCTGTAGCTCAGTTGGTTAGAGCAGGGGACTCATAATCCCTTGGTCGTGGGTTCAAGTCCCACTGGGCCCACATCTCCATGACAGCTTTCGTATTTGTGGCCTGGGGCCCGCCCTCGCCCAACGCGCGACCCGTCCATGGGTCGAGCGTTGGGATTGGGACTTCCTGTCCCGTTCTCGGACGGACCCCAGGCCACTTTCCGTAAGGCCATGTTCGATGTTGAAAGATAGGTGGAAAGCCGTAGGCTTTCCCTTTTGATGCGCGATCCATCCCTGGATCGAGTGGCCGAGACGCAACATCGTGTTGCTGGCTCAGACACCTCCCCCGCCGATTTTCAAAGCTTCCATGTTCGATGTGGAAAGATAGGTAGAAAACCTTCGGTTTTCTCTTATTGTGAAGCCGAAAAGATGCAACGTCCTGCCAAAACCAACCTTCCGTTACAAATAAACCTTTCATAATTTAAACTTGATCCAATAACTGCGTAGCATGATATAGACCTCCGGCTCAACAGAAGACCTGAGAAAGTTCATAGGAGCCGATGCAGAATGGATTCGGGAGGCCTGGTCCCAGTTTACAAACCCTAAGAGCTGGGCAGACCATTATGATCGAGAGTACGATGCTACCCCGGAATGGGTGGAGGAACGATTCGGCCGTACGGGCCGCTCCTTCGCGGCGGCCGTTGCAACCGGATACGCCATGATGACAGACTATGTAGTGCTAATAGTTGGCACTCTCCTATTTGCGACGCACATAGTCTACAATGCACGTATTATCGCTTTCCGTGAGATTGGCAAGTATCTCCAGAGGGCCACACACATCCGCGGCGGTAGATACAAAAACATATGGAGTCCCGGAAAATCGAAATTGTAAAAAAATGTCTTAGCATCGCCCTGTTGCTCGGGTTTGGTTTCGCCTGCGATTCGCCAAGAAACGTCTGCCATACCCGTCTTAAATATAATGAAGCTGACGCATGCAATAGAGCTTTGTTTGGTCATATACTGCAAGTTCAACGAGGGATCGATAATCCGGGCTTTGCAGAAACGACTCTATACTTATGCTTTCTGGCGGAGGAGAGGCGGAAAAAATGCGATGAGAGATCCAACATACCGTGGATTGGAATCTAGCTTTAAGACCCCAGAAGAAGAATTGGCGCCCCATATTATGATATTAAGACTACTTACACCACTTCTCTGCACTGTTCTGGCCGCCATAACTACCAGCTGCGAAATCATGAGTTCGCGGGAACAGGCTGAGGCAGAATCTGAAGCCAACGAATTCATGGCTTTGCTGCAAGTGGTGGGTCCATTGAGTCGGACCAATTCATATGCCAATGTCATTCCCCCACCATACACAGACATGGAAGACGGAACCATCAAGCGAGAGCACTTCCTGGAGACCTGTGATCGAAGTGGCAATTGTACATATTCTAATGCGTATCCTGTTATCTACATCAAGAAATGTCTGTACGGGCAGGTATACAGACCCGCAGAGAATGATTGTAAAGGCACGGGAAACTCCGGCAATTTCTATGGCGCTCTAAAAGTGCAGTTCTGTGCCACAGATGACACATCCTGCGAAGATGCGAAAGGCTATGCCACCTCAGCCAGTCCGGCATACCAGGTATGCGATGCGGATACTACGGCCGGGCGTGATTGGACATTGCCGATCATATCTGCAGAGTATCATCCGGATAAAGTTTGGAATCCTAACCAGAGTAATTCCTATCCTGAAGAGGTCTTCACTGAAAACTTTCTTGAATTGGCGACCGACATTCCCCATGGTTCCAGCAACTCCATGTGGCATTACACACAGCTGGAATCGGATGGAACGGAAATGTACATAGATGAGGGCTTTGATTTCACTTATTCAGGGGTGCTTTCGAGTAATAGGACTTTCTATTCCTTCGTATTGTGCACCAGTGTGGAGGACTAGCCCACATCTCCATGACAGCTTTCTAAGTATGCGGGGCGGCACCCCATCCTCGCCGCGCACGCGGTCCATCCCTGGACCGAGCGCGCGGATGGCAACGTCCTGTTGCCGGGCTCAGAAGGGGCGCCGGCCCGCAATTGAAAGGCCAGGTTCGATGTGGAAAGGTAGGTAGAAAACCTTCGGTTGTCTCTGGTTGCAAAGCGATCCATCCGCGGATTGAGTGGCGGAATCGCAGACTAATCGGTGGGCAACCTGAGGTTGTCCTTTTGATTAATATCGCCTTACAGCTTGTCTTGTTGCTGGCTCAGGCAGGTCTACCATCGACTTTTTTGCTTGCAACGCGCTATCGATAACCTTTGACTAAACTCATGGATAGCGCACTTCTGATTCCTATGATCGCTGGATTTGCCACTACCATCGTCGGAATGCTGGGGCTCTTCTATGCGACCTTGCGTTCTGCTGCAGTGACCCGAAGGGAGTCGCGTGCCGACTTTGAACGCCTGGACTCGAAGATCGACGCTCAGGGAGCCAGACTTGATTCCAAAATCGAGGAGCAGGGGGCCCGGCTTGATGCAAAGATCGAAGAGCAGGGAAACCGGCTTGATGCAAAGATCGAAGAGCAGGGAAACCGG
>PBUB01000020.1 GCA_002729885.1 Spirochaetaceae bacterium | reverse complement strand
CCTGATTGATAAGAGCTGGTGTGCAGGTGGTGTGATCCCATCTGCACCGGCTTCCGCTGAAAGCGGAAAGCCCCCCTGTGGGGCCGGTGCAGATGGGATATCTCGCCCGAACGGTCCCCTTTTCCACAGGCTACAGGCTTATCTCTATCAAACTTCCACGGTAACGAGCCCAGAAGCAGAATTGCCGTCCAGTAGCGGTGGAGCATCACCAGAGCTCGAACGGATACTAAAACTTCCGGCCTTTGAGTCCCTTGGGGAAGCCATTCAATCGCGCAGAGCCTTCTGGTCCGGGAGTAGCCTACCCTACGAACGAGCCAAACAGCGAAAGTATGCCCGGCTGGCAAATCAGCTCTGGGATCGGATTCAAAGCCGGGACTGGTATTATCTTTCGGATCTTCTCGCTGAAACCCGGATGGACAACCGGCCAGTAATGCGCGTACTCCGACGCTGGTCTGATGCAGGGATCATCGAGCTTCGAAACCTCACACCGGGCTCTTCCAGGAAACATGCCATTGAATACGGTTTTAGGCGACTGCTCCCGAGCTCTGTTCCGCTACCAGAAATACTATATAGACAAAATCGAAAAGAATACCTGGAGGAATCTGCAAAATGGCAAAACGATCGATAAAAGATAAACAGGATTACACTTTCAAGGCGAAAGATTTCTATGAGCTGCTGGAGCGGCAAGAGGAACGTTGTGCGCTCACTGGCAGACAACTCACTCCCGAGAACTGCACGGCCATCCACAGAACCCCTTTGCGTAGGGGCGGAACTCATGATCTCAGCAATATCTGCCTCGTTGTTGAAGAAATTGCTCAGCTCAAGCGCTCATTACTGGATGAGGAACTCTATTCTTTGTGCGAAGACCTTCTGGCACATCGATTCGTGGAGTGTGGAAAGCCCAAAGAATGAAAGCTCTACGAAAGCGATTCGCCTACTCCATTGTTCGGGACCGCGCGGATTCCTTTGAATTCTATTCGTGGAGACGATTTCGAAAGAAAATTCCATGGGATCCCTGGCGCAGCTGGGGACAGGCCTGCATCCGGGTGCTAAAGAAGCTCTGGTTGGCGCAGAACAGACAGATTGGGGCTGCCCGAAAGGACATCTGGTTCAATACGATGCGAACTGAGACAGACAGGCTCCGACATATGGCTATCCGAGAGTCGGGAACCTCATGGAAGAATTCAATCACAAGAAATGCGAAGCTCATACGAGAATCAATTAGCGGTACCCCTGCATCCTGCGGCAGGCTCTGGGTCGTTCGTTGTGCCCTGGAAACTACTTCACTGAACAAGCTACCTGCTCACCCTTCCGCCCCCAAAGTTCAAATTGGACCGGGTCCAGAGGCCCTACGAGTCTGGGATTACTGCGCCAGCTCTGATCGTCGATGGGCGCTTTGTCTCCACTGGAATATGAGACGACCGCAATTCCGGGGCAAGGCGCAGGATCTGATCTGGCATCAAGCATTGCTGAGAATGCGAGTGGCATTGGACGGAAGTGTCCGTGATGGGATCTGAGTACCCCAAGATCCGACAAGTCCAGGTCTTTGCAAAGGGACACTCTCGCACAGCTCACGGATTGTAATGACTGTGGCTCAGATCGAAATAGTAGGGCAATCATTCAATGGGAATGCACTCTTCGGAAACACTGGATCGAAAAGCCGGTCGAAGCCCGTTCAGAGTCACCAGATCCACCTCACGACCCAGAATGTCCTCCAGAAGGAATTTCAAGTCGAAATAATTGTCCGAATTTGGCGGGTTCCGGTATTCCACGAGAATATCCACGTCGCTTTCTGGATTTAGTTCGTCTCGGACGGCAGACCCGAAAAGAGCAAGGGACTCCACATTGTAGGAGTTACGTAATTCCGGCAGCATTGGTCGGATACGCTGCATGACTTCGGAACATCCCCGCACCGGCGATACCGAACTCCCTGTCCCGGATTCATGGTTCTGACGCTCCATACACAGAAATCAGAGCTCATCGTTGTTCCTGTCTACTGAAAACATGAACGCTCTCTCTACCTTCCACGATCATTCTCTGTGGCAACTCCCTGGTCGCCTCAACCTCTACCACCGAACGGGATAGGGAAGAAGGTTCCAGCCCCGTCTCCCTCCGCTCGCCAGGCATGGTTATATCTAAAAATCCCACCATTATCTAGTGAGCCACCTATACTGCCTGATTTTTCATTCATATACTGCTATATCTATCCTCTTTTCTATCCTTAAATTTTCTATATGCCGTTGACCCTCTCAGGCATACTATAGTACTGGCTAAATAATAAGGAGGAACAGATAACAATGAAGAAACTATGGATTTCACTACTTATTTTACCATTTCTGGCGGCATGCCCCGGAGAAGGTGGCGGAGATGACTCATTAACGGGCCTCTTACTGCTCCAGGGTCTATCGGGAGAGTGTGAAAGCACTTCTCAGGCTCCTTCTCTAGGAGAAACGGTCACAATGACTGGAACCACAAGCTCCGCAGCCTTAAGACCGTTCGTTCCGACTGGTGCAACATCGGTTACACTCAAAAACACATCCAATAGCGAAAACAACCCGATGTACCCTGAGTACCGAAATGCAAATTGCGAGAAAATCTCAGATGAGCCCAGCAACACTACAGTTGTAGGAAATACCAAAGCGTATACCCTGCCCGAAGGAACAACACAGGTTTTCTTCCGATTCGATGGGGATGCTGTGAGCAGCTATTCCGCCGAGGCGACATTCAATTAAAGACCAATTCGAAGGGCTCAGGAAATATGAGCCCTTCGATTGGTGATCGCCAGAATTGCTCAGACTTGTTTCAGGCCCCGGAGTGCTTGTTAAAGGCTGGTGAAGCTCCGGTAAGACTCGAATTCCTTACCCAGTACCTACAAATGATGGTCATCGGCCAGCACACCAATGCCTGCATCGCGCAATCGAGCTAATCCGCGCTCGCTAATCCCGGTACCGTAGACAGTTAAGCCGCGCAGATTCGGAATACTCAGGAGAGCATTAATCGCGGAATCGTCAATTTGACCGTTTCCTTGGAGATCGAGATCGCTGAGAGAGGGGTGAGCAGAAAGACTGTACAAACCCCTTGAGGATATTTGAGTTTCAGAGATTTCGAGGATCTCCAATGCGGCAACCTCTGCCGCACAGTATAGTGATCGGTCTGTAATCGAGGTCTTTGAAAGTGCAAGCTTGCTTAACTCACCCGCAGGGACCGTCTGGATCAAAGCACATACCTCTTCATCGCTAGCCTCGGACCCCATGCAGGTTATAGTCTTATCTCTTTCAATTCCCTGGGTCACCAATACTTCGCAATTCGGGTATTGGTCCCCATCTCGGTTTTGGGCAGGCTCGGGACGGCAAAAGGAGACTGTAGCCAGCATTGTTGTTACGACTAAGGCCCAATTGGCCCGTAGTTTCTTCCGGTTTGATTTCATGAACGGTCCGCACTCATAGTAATAGGTCTTCAACTCTTTCGCTTTAATTCCCAACGCTCGTCTCATCCAATCCGGAAGTCGCTGGTGCCCGGGGCTGCTTTTTTGCCTCAGTTCTGGATTAATTCGAGTTCCCTTTCGCTCTTATGAGCTCGGATTCAGAAAATAGGGTAGGGTAGAATTTGCACTCGATCGCATCCTCAACAATCTCTTGCTCTAGCTCTCGCTGCGAGTCCGAAACTAAGGTATTGGGAAGATAGTATAAGCGCAACGCGCCGCATTGTCGAATGGGTTCTAATGGTTTCACCTTCGTCCCTGAATCAAAAAGGACGCCCCGATTTCCAGGGCAAAAAGCTCGCAATCGAACACGCTCAACTGTGATTGCGCTGGGAAGAGCAGTAATCAACGGCTCTTGGAAAGCGGAGATATCGATAGATTTCTCGATACGCACATTCCGTTCATTACTTCGATATTCCAAAAGAAAGGCAATGTCACCTTGGGCACACTGGGAAACAGGCACTGCGCTTTTTAAGAAAACTGCCTGAAAGGAGGCTTCACAGCCAACCGTTGTGAGTGTTAACAGACCTATGGCAAAAATCTGCAATACTCGATTATAACCAGCTATGTTTCTCATTGTACACTCCATCCAGGTCATCGGCCCATTTCTCTATTTTAAGGTCGGCATGGTCATCCCAAGTCCACCAATCTAGTCCAAAACCCTGGCCCAATACAGATGCTCCTACACCGGACAGGAGGCTCCAAATTATAACCCCCAAATAGGCAGGACCCAGCAACCTATTCTGCATCGAGTGGCCGGCCTCATGACCATATTTGGAAAAACCCTTTGAACCAGAAGTCAATACGGGCCCCAGTGAGAATCCCGCGGGAGTAGCGATCGGAGCGCCATCCAATTTCAGTACCCCAGATTTATGTATCTCTACATCAGCCCCAAAAAGCACATTTAATGTTCCCAATCCAAGACCGAGTGCTGTAGCGGGCAGTCCCCAAGTAAAATCTAAGGCCGAGTAGTCCTGCAAAATAGCACCACCAAAAAGCTTCACAGTATTGAATACCACATGTTTCAAGTATGCTACGGGCAATAAACCTAATGTCCAGCCAATCTCCGACCACCCCGGCTCTCCCTTGAATCCTTCAAAAAAGTTGCCCAGGGTGGCATCCGTATCAATCAGCCGTGAAAAAGGTGTATCATTTGAGCTGGCTGGGGTTTCCTCCCCTTGATCAGATGATGTCTTTTCGTCCGATTGGGGGCCACTATTGACGAGTAAGAGCC
Source organism: Spirochaetaceae bacterium (assembly GCA_002729885.1). Taxonomy (GTDB): domain Bacteria; phylum Spirochaetota; class Leptospiria; order Leptospirales; family Leptonemataceae; genus UBA3465. The sequence continues at coordinate 51,685 of PBUB01000020.1, read as the reverse complement.
CTTCTGCCAAGTTAGATTGAGAGGCCCCCTTTCCCTGGCCGAAAATAGAATCAAACCATGATGCCCCCGACTCCGGGGAATTCCCGACCTCGTTCTCCTGATCCTTCCAAAACTGCCATCCCTGAAGAAGACCGGCGGATCTTCGGTTCTGGTCATTCTGATTAGCTTTTCGGGAAGCCAAGCCTTCCAGATCTTCAAAATACGACGGCAGAACGGTTGCCCCCAACAAATGCGCAAAGCGATTTTCTGAACCTATCTGTTGGTGAGCATAGGCCGCAGTGGCACCGATGGACTGCTCCAATTATTTCGGACACCTTTCAGGCAACCCTTTGCATTTCAAATTGCTCCGGGGATATATTTCCCAGGTAGCTATGCTTCCTTCTACGATTGTAGAACAACTCGATATAGTCAAATATCCGATTACGAGCATCCTTGATGCTCTCGAACGATCGACAGTTCAGTTCTTTCTTCATGCTGGCAAAGAACGATTCCGCACAAGCATTATCCCAGCAATCTCCTTTCCGACTCATACTGGATAGAAATCCATGTCTTCCCAGAGTCTGGCGGAATTCGTGACTGGCATACTGAGAGCCACGATCCGAGTGAAAGATCAATCCGGAATGCATCCCCCTCTGAAGAGTGGCCATTTCAAGAGCATCTCTCAGAAGCGAAGTTTCCATATGCGATTTCATAGACCAGCCAACGATGCGCCTCGAATACAGGTCCTGAATCGCACACAAATAAAGCCATCGGGAACCTACACGAACCTGGGTAATGTCTGAAACCCAGACTCTATTCGGCCCCGATGCATGGAAATTGCGCTTGAGTAGATTCGGACTGATCGGAAAGGAATGATTTGAATCTGTGGTACACAGTCGAAACTTCTTTCGCTTTTTACCGGAAATTCCGGCCTTTTTCATAGCCCGAGCCACGGTCAGTCGGCTATAGGCATAGCCTTCATCCTTCAGCGCATCCCATAACCTGCGAAGACCATAGCACCGTTCATGGAGATCATACAGGCGTCGCAGCTCGATAATCAACCAGGATTCAACCGCATCAGGCTCTTTGCCTTCGATTTTCAAATGGCTATAAAATCCAGATCTCGAGACTTCAAGAAGTCTGGCCATGCGCACTACTGAAAACGTGTCTTTGAGCATTTTCATGATCTCAAAGCGCTTCAGTCGTCCCGGGAGAGCATGGCCGCATACTTTTTTAAGATCGCATTATCCATTTTCAGGTTTGCGATTTCTTCCTTCAGCAGTTTAATCTCTTCGGCATCGTTTCCACGTCTGCGAGGTTCCGGTTGATCTTTTTGGTTCTTGATGTACTCCTTCCGCCACTGCCTGAGGGTCCAGTAACTGATGCCCAGTCCCTCCGCTATTTCTCGAATGGATTGATCTCCCGTTAGAGTCTTACGAACTGCCTGTTCCTGGAACTCCACAGAGTATTTTGGCTTCTTCATCTTAACCTCCTATGCAGAGGCTACCTAAATGGGGTGTCCACTATTTCTGGAGCAGTCCAATTCGTACCCACGGGCGCAACTTCCGTCACTCTGAAGAATACATCCAATAGTGACAATCGCCCTATGTTTCCCCGATATCTGGACGCAGACTGCAACACACTCTCGCAAGAAGATGGAAACACCACCGTTGTGGGCAACACCAAGGTCTATACCCTGCCTTCAGGTACGAAAAAAGTCAGCTTTCTCTTTAGCGGAGGATCTGTGAGCAGCTATTCCGCCGAGGCGACATTCAATTAAAGACCGATTCGAAGGGCTCAGGAAATATGGGCCCTTCGATTGGCCATCGCTGCATTTGCCCGGAACTCTTTTAGGCCATAGATTCGAAGCTCACTCAAAGAGAATCTTTTGCTCAGGGAACCCCGCTGGGCCTTGGGGGGGCTTAGCTTTCCGGCAGTTCGGATATCCCCAATTTTGAATTAACTCCCTAACCAAGTCACGATAAAAGTTAACGAATGAAATCTAATTTGCCGGGCTCAGAATTGATGCGTTCCTTAGCATAGGAAACGCCACCGGAAACCTTATTCGCTCCCCTCAAAGCCGACATGTAACAATTCACAATTGCTGGGCGGAGTAGAGGGATTTATTGAACCAGATTCCTCGAGTGCAATAGTTTGCGAAACCAGAGTTGAATGGGACTGAAGGATAAGAATGCGGCTGCCGCTCGGTGACACTCGAACGAGAGAAACCTTTTCCGTTAAATCGGTCAGAAGAAAGGATCTTCCCTTTCTGACGTTTACGATAATGACCGTATTATCACTCATCCGAAACGCAACATAGTCACCTCCAGAATCAAAAGAAGTTACAATGGCCCCACTCCTACTTAGAGGAATTGTCCATTTCGCCGCATTGGTGTCCAGGTCGTACGCAATTAGAGTCGGAACTATAGTTTCATTTTCTAGTTTGTTAGCATAAAAAAATACGTTGCGGTCAACCACGTCCAAAAAGGGACCGATATTGGCGCTCTTCAAGAAGTCCAATTGTATCTCATCCTGTTCTCCGTAACTATTACCACTCAGAACCAGGATCCCATTTCCACCCTGTATCAGAAGTGCTTGGGGGGAAACGAAGACGGTTCCGATTACGAAGATCCCAGAGTCGGCTGGAATCTCAAACACTCTATTAAGACTGTACTTCTGCCGATTCTGCCCCATTGAATACCATTTCAGCAAGGCAGGACTACCTAATGGGCCCTTTTGGGAGACAAAGGCCTCTGACAAGTCAGCGGAAAAAAGAAATCCTGCACCACCATAGGCCTCTGAGACTCCGTCTAATTTTAGGTCTTTTTGCACCAAGCGATTATCTGAGACTTGAACAATTTCGGGTGGTCGAGGATCACTTAGGAGACGTGATTGCACCAAAACGTTTCCTTCCTCAGTTAGTTTGTCCCATTGCGGCGCCACCCATCCAGTGCTAAGGGAGTCTAACTTCTTACACCGATCAGCATCAACTAACAACAGATCCCCCTTGGCATCTCCCATAATTACGTTTTCTTCCACAAAGTCCGCATAAGTAATTTTCGATAATTGAATATTCGTGCAACTAACCAAAGCACAAATAGACAGATACACGGCGGACAGCTTGATTTGCAAATAGATACTTCTCATCCTACTCACTTATGTGGGACCATCTCAATCGAGCGTCCATTCTCATCAATCTTCGTGTGTGCATAGATTGCTTAGTGCCTTCAACTCTCTGACGGATACTTTCAAGATACAATTCAGTTATCTCCTTTACATTGCCGGATTCGAGATACTCATATAACTCTAAACCACCAATGGCAGCAATGGGCAGAATGAACATGTAAGGGCCCGTCACCGGCAAAGGAATACTACCGGCAAGATCAATAGATGATTTTCCCGATTCGATTGCGATGATTTTGTTTATAGCAAGAAAACCTGTAAGCTGCTCGGCAGCAACTAAACGCGCCCTCTCTTGCACAAGTCCAGAGTCCTCACCAAATCGAATATTTGCCTGTTCGAAGTAGCTAGCCAAATTTCTGGCAGCTTCGTTCCTCAGCTCCGGCCCTTGCGTATCTGTATTTAGGAGCCGTAGGGCAAGCGTAAGATTGGTCTTCTGATTCGTCAAGTAATCCCGCTCTTGATAATAGGTCTGAAGTTGCTTTTCGATGGCCTGTTTTTCTGCCTTGGAATTGTAAGCATTATTAATCAGCTTAGCTTCTTGCACATCAATTCCTCTCTTCAGATATGATAGGGCATGGTTGATATCCCGGAGCTCTTGATCCACAATAGGCCTCATTACTTCTTGCGGTCCCCCTCGAGACCATTGGTCGATCGATACCCGACGATCCAAGAATGCAGCGGCCGATAAGCCGTTTCCTATTAGCGGAATCACTTTATTTATTCCATTGGCAAATTTCGCTTTCTCCGCAAGCAGCCTAGCGTTCTTACCATACTTTCCAGATGCGGCAACCTCGTTGGCTATTTTGGTAGATTCCCCTATGATATACTCCTGAAGCGGTACGATCAGCGACTTCAAATGATCTTCCAAGCCTAAGCCAGCTACTTGGCCCAGCTTTGCGAGGATATTCAGCTGCTCGATAGTAATCATCGATTTAATTTTGGCAGGATCGGCAGCGGGGTCGGAATAATATACTCCTTCGGGCAACTTCTTAGGTAGCTGCAATATGTCCCCGGCTTGAATATCCTCGCCTTCCAGTTTGTTATATTTTTGTATAAGCCTCCAATTAACGATCCCATGTTCCTTTGCTATGCTCTGTAGGGTATCGCCCTTCTTCACCTCATAGCGATCGAACAAGAACTCATCCTCCAGGCTCGATGGATCCCTTACCGTATGCATCTCCGGTTGCCTTTTTACATCCCTGCGAAATCTCCCTTTAGGTTGTTCATGTGAGATTGCATACATGTTAAACATCTTGTTCAGCAACGCCTCTTTCTCTGATGGAGTCCAAACGCTGCCATGGACAATTAGATTCGAAACTCGATCCCCGAGGTTAGCGAACCAGCCGCCAACCCCCGAAAGAGCAGCCTGGAATGGGTCCAATGCGCTACCAATAGCGTCCCCAACGGAATCAAGCCCCGAAATCAACCAGCTTTCCTCCTTTCTACGGGCTCCTAAGGCTTGAAAGATTAAAGCTGCGGCATGTTTATTACCAGTATCTTGAGCCTGGTGCGCAATCCGCTCAATCAGCTCGCTCTCCATGTAGTTCCCAATAGCTTCTGTCCCAGCCAATTGCTCACCTGCCCATTGGCCCAAGCTCTGCCCGAACATTCGGCCGAGAATCGCAGTAGAGGGGGTAGTAACGGCTTCATAATTAGAGTACTCCTTGCCTACTATTTGCCGCACCGCGTACTCTCCGAATACCGTCCCCGCCTGATTGAGTACGGCGCCGGAAACTCCTCCATTGCCAAGGCCCATAGATTGACCTACCTCCGATCCGCCAAAGAGCGTTGTTCCAGCATTGACTGCGGTTCTCAACATCAATGCAGAGCCCTCTCGCCCCTGGGCCACTTTAAAACCCTTCAGATCCCCGCTTTGGTCATATTCGAAGGAGCTTTGAACAATAGATTTGACCGCATTTGATGCCAGCTGCGTACCGATACTGGCCCCAGGTCCCGGGCCGGACATCATGGAAAATAGGGTATTGATTGCCATTTGGTCGGAAGTTCCCATTCCCATCTCTCCGGTCGTAGGATTGACGCGAATGGAGTGTCCAATTGCAGTGACTGCCGCCCCGACTACGAGTCCGACTCCGGTCCATCCCAAGGCCCCCGTAATTGCGGGACCTGCCACTTTCATTGCTTCAGCGATCGGAGAAGCAATGTTTGCACCGATGAGATTGCCGCGATCTCTCCCATGAACCCGACTACCCACTTCTACGTTCGTAGCTGCCGTTGCCAGGATAGCTACGGGGTTGAAAGTGTTCGCTAACCCGCTGATTGGGTCGATGGTGCCTCCAGCACTCTGGACATACTCAGCATTTCGCTCCGCTACCGAATTATTCCAGAAGCTAAGCTGGAGATAGAATCCTGGCGTTCCTGGCATACCGGGCCTGGAATGCGCCGCCCCCATTTGGCCCAGACCGTTGGTCATACCTTGAGCGGCAAGGGACACCATTCCCGAGCCATAATCCTCGGTTAACGCTTTTCCTGCTCCCTGTTCCAGTAGCCAGGTGTGGTGTCCATCCGGGCCCCTTCCAATCCATGTTCCGAATTTTCCGAGTTCCTCAGGATCCTTAGTTGTGCCGCGTGTCTTCGGATCTTGAGCTGTCCCCGAAACGGACTCCATCCATTTGTAGACCTTTAATTTTTCTACATGCAAGATGGCCTCAAATTGCGGCATGGAAGTTTGCTCCATGAGAGCATAGAACTGCTCCTTAGATGCATAAATCTGGCTGGTTTCCTTGAAGGATTCGGCTTCGCCCACAATGTCATAGTGACGAATCGCATCTACAACACCAATGTTCGTGGAACCCTGGCCCTTTTTTAAGAACACCTCTCCATGTTCTATGTACCCTGCGGATAGAGCGGCAGTGCGGGTTTGCTGTTCGTAAGCTTCGTTCTGCCGTTGAATGGACTTAACGAACTCGTCTATCAGATTTCGGTACTCTTCAAGGATCTGAACTTTGGCCTTGACCTGCATGTTATCTTGATGATCTTTCAGATCTTCCTGAAATCCTTTCATCAGATCATAGATGTCGCCAGCCCCGAGCTCGCGGGATTTGAGCTGCAATTCAACGTTTGTATCGAAGTTTTCTATGCTTTTGTTCGCCCCTTCCAGGTTATCCTTGTTGAGACTCTGCCTGGCCAGTTTTTCTTTTGCCTCGTTCAAAGCTCCTTCCCGATCAATCGTGGGAAGGTCCGCATTCAATGCATCGCGGCTGGTTCGTATATGCGCATTCAAATCGTCAATCGCGGTTCCCAGATCCTCATCGAGGGTCTTCTCGGCCAGACGAAGACGCATTTCTTCTTCCCAGGCAGCCTGTTCTGCATAGTGATCCGCAATTCTCTGTTCCCACTTCGCTTCTGCATCGGCTATCGCCTGCTCTTCGGCAGACTTTGTATCATTCCATTTGGTCAGGAATGCATTCTCTGCCGCAGCCCATTGATCTGTCCCACGATTCAGGATGGTCTGCATCTTGGATTCCCAGAGAGCTTCCTTGTATTGAAGTTCTTCGTATCGGGCATCCCAGGTCGCTTGCTGCAAATCCACCTGTTGCGCGAGCTGAGCTTCCTGTATTTGACCAGCATTCTCCAGATAATCCAGATACACAGCGGTGTAGCCTGCATATTCTCGCCCGGAATGGATGGACTCTTCTATGATTCCCTCGGTCAGGATGTCATCACCGGATGCCCACTCCACGAGCTCATTCATTGTAGATGAGCGTTCCGCGAGAGCAAACGTAGTCTCCGCAGATTGTCCTTCCTGGATATAACGCTGCTTGGCCTGCTCTCGGAGTTCTTTTCCATGGGCCACCATGGCTTTCAAGACTCGACCAAGATCATAGGCGGACTCTTCTTCTGCATCGTCATCTATCCCCTGGCGAGCCTGGACGGACCCGTCTCCGGTCCCCTGAGAGTCCGGTTGCGCCACCCGGGCTGTTTCCCCGCTCAAGTTATCAGCGTGTAACCCGTCGACGTTTTCTGGATTGCAGCTATATCGGATGCCCATGCTATCCACGCAACGGACTTCCGTTGCCAGGTCCGTTATGTTGAGCGCGTCCTCGGGTTCCCCGCCCTCGACATCCGAAGGCGGTCCAACCATCGAGTCAAAAATGTATTGTTTCTCAGCTTCCGTGAACTCGTAACCCTCTGCGGCTCCGAACTCTGTAATTCGATCTACCAGCTCTTCTTTTGTGGGCGCCTTGGTTAAGTAGTCCAGTTCCGCCTGGGCTTTTTCATACTCCAGTTCCGCACTACGGACTTCACCCACAGAGCTCACCTTACCTGATTCGATTGTATTCAGTCCGGTAAAAAGACTCAGTAGAGTGGCCTGCACAACCTTTGCATCCGCCATCAGGAGTTTCTGACGCGCCAACCGATACTGGGCACCCCCGGCAAGCCCCCCCGCGAGGAATCCGGTGGCGAGCGAGCTATAAAGGACAGGAATCCAGATCGCTTTCGTTATCTGGCTCTCCAGAATTGCTCGATCTCGGTTTCCGAGACTTGCCAGAAAGGAGAAGAAAACGGGAGCATAGGAAGAATACTCCATGTTGTCAGCCCCACGGGCCTGCATCCATGTTTCGATAGCGTCTTTTTGTTCGGCCTGAATTCCTGCCCAGGTCGCCACGCCAGCGCCTGACACAGCCAATTGAGACGGAGTGAAGCTGATCACCATTGGGTTTAAAGCTGCTCCGATGTAGGCCTGGTGTACGCTATCAAGAATCTGGTTGGTTCCATAGAACCAGGCCATGAACTCCCCACCAAAATCTCTGCGTCCGGTGTCCCACATGTCCGCCAGACGCCGGTATACTACGGCCCGGGCCTCCTCTTCCTCCTGGGTTTCCATGGCTCCAAACCGATCATCGAATACGCGGTCGAATTCTTCTTTTTTCTTTTGAACTGCAATCTGACGTTTCTCGATTTCCGACTGCACAATCGTAGCCGCCTTTTCGAGCCGAACCATCCGTTTCGTATGGAAAATGTAATCGGCCCGCGCATCAATAAGAGCTCCATGACGCTCATTCAAGTCACGGAGTGTCAGTAATATGAGTTCCGCCTCGTTGGAAAGATCCCAGGTATCCTCCGAGTCACCATCATCCTGTGCGGCCAGGTCCTGAAGCTCTTCCACAGTCATTCCGTCCAGCGAATCCAGGTCTTCTTGAGAGAGTTCACTGTCCTCGAAATCGTAGTGTTTTCGATCCTGAAGCTCGGTAAGACGCTCGAGCTCATCTTCATCCAGGTCCTCATCGAAAAGCTCATGTCCCTGCTTTCGCAACTCAGCAACACGATAGAAATGATCCAGATTATCCTGGATCAGGATTTCATAGCCCGCATTCTTGAACTGGCGCTCAATGGAGTTATAAGCAATCAGGGCCGCTTCGAAGGCTTCGGCGGCATCTTCGGCATGTTGCGCCCAGGGATCTTCCGAAATCGTGGATTCATCCACCGGATTGCCTTCTTCATCTACTTCCGGATCCGCCGCACCGCCACTGGTTGCATAGAGGTAGGGTGTGTTGGCATATTCCTGGACAGTCAGTCGGGTATCCAGTTCCTGCTGTGAGGCATTCGCCAACTCGAATATCTCCGACATCTGGTCCATCGTGTCGGTGTATCCCTGCATTGCTGCGAAGTATTCTTGCCGCTGAGTGTTTGCCTGCTCTTCAGCAAGCTCATAATCGGCCCGAGCCTGTTCATAGTCTTGCTCCACCGCCACCATCACCGTATTGAAGTAATCTCGAACGGCCCGATTCTGGGATTCCTGACGTCGGCCAGCCTGGGCAAATTCCTTCTTGGATTTCTCGCGTGAAGATACTGTTCCTTCGTATGCTTGCTGGGCGGTTACAACATCCTGGTCGAGCCCCGCCTTTTCGCCAACAAGGGCACTATCGCGGTTGCTCAAGTTTTCATGCAAAGAGGCTACTGCGTCACCTTCCCCGGCTGAGACTTTTTCAAGGATCTCATCATAACTGGCGTTCTCCAGGTCTTCTGGACTGCCGAACAGTGTCTCGGCAACCGCCTGTTCAAGAACGTTTTCGTCTTTCTGTTCATCAAGCCGGGTTTGCGTGGCATTCGCCTGCTCAAGAACGGTTCGAAGTACATCATGGAGACCGGAAATGCTTTCCAGGTAACTGTTTGCAAGATTCGCGTAGTACACCTCACGCATATCTTCGAGAGTGGTCACCTCCCGGCCATTGTAGGAGCTTACAGTCCGAATTACTGGAGCAGAAATCTCAGTATCGGGGTCCGCCCCGCCGTCCAGAATGTCCGATTCACTGTTTGTGTTTTCCGGATCGCTCAGTAGGGCATTTTCCCAGTCTCCGTTAAGCAAATCTTCCGAGGTACTGTATCCGGTGTCTATTTCCTCGACTTCCAGATACGCTGACCCGGTGAATTGACGAAATGACTTCAGGGGGTCCGGATCGTCCATATCTGGATCGGGATCGACGGAAATGGCTTCTCCAGCAGCAACCTGGCTCATCACATCATCCAATGCATCTGTTTCCTTGCCTTCATCGTCCACAAAGAGAGAAGGATTATAGCCTTTCAGATACTGGCGATACGCGTTCAGTTGACCGGCCCGCTCTGAGCCGATGTAGGTTCTATGATTCACATAGCGATTAAGAGTCAGGTTTTGCTGACCGTTGCTGTCGGTAAGAGGTCCCCGCAGGTCTGCGAACTCTGAAAGCCGAGTAGCCACCCGGAAGTCCCGATCGGCCTGTCGAGCGAGGCTCTCCAGGTCCTTGTTACCTGTTTGCAGGTAACCTCCCATCAGCTCCAGAATGAATGCGGACCCTTCTCCGGACTCCTCCAGCCGCTCCTGCATCAAATCCGCGCCGTCAGCGCTTCCAGAGAACAGGTCCACCTGGAGGCGAGTCTGCAACTCCCGGCTTTCTTCTACGAGAGTTTTCAATTCGGAACGCTTCGCATTGTTAATCGCATAATCGCCAAGATAGGTTCTCCATAGAGATGCCCGATCCAGGATCCCCGCCTTGAACTGCGGTCCCATCTGCGAAACCAGTTCCTGGATTCCCTCGGTTACGGCTGCGCTGGAAAAAATGGCAGGCAGTGTTCCGGAAAGGGCCGCCTCATCACCGCTTTCAAATATGGCGGAGATCATTGCTCGGCCCAGAGCCTGACGATTCTCTTTGAGTAGTGCAAAGTCTGCCTCGCTCAATCTCTGAGAGAAATATCCCAGAGCCATGGAACTCATAGCCGGAATGGTTCCAGACTGAGCCAGATTCTGCATGGCCGAGTGATTCAGGGACGTGGCCACCTTATCGCTTCGTAGCTGTAGCTCTTCTGTTAGCAGCTCATCTTCTTCGAGTAAAGACTTCAGTTCCTCAAAGTCAGCTTTCTCATCCGCGCTCAGACCGTTATAGAAATCGCTGTTTGCTCCGGATGCCCGGTCCAGAAGGCTTCGTACCAGATCGCCTCTCTGATTCAGATAATATGTAAACAGGGGACTATCTTTGAAATCTGGATTCCCTTCCAGAGCTTGAGACACAGCTCCGCTAAGGGCATTCAGATCGGCCCCGTGGTCCTCCAGAAAAGCTTGATGAATCAGAAGGTCTCCTTCTGTGGGAAAGAAGTCCTCGGTAATGGCAGCACTTTCTGTTTCTACGATAGCAGTCTGTAGATCAGCTCCGCCCACACTCTGATACGCACTGTCCTGGTTGATATAAGAGCGAACGAAGCTCAGGGCCGGTTCGCTCAGGTTTTCGTAGCCGGTATCGGCCAGAATGCGATCTGCAAGGTCTGGATCATCATAGAGAGTTCCCTGCCCTCCTGTTTCCAGGAGAGCCAGGATCTCTACAAAGTTCTCTTCGCCTCCCGAATCCGACTGCGAAGAGTCTGTAAGGGCCTGGGCCATGGCCAGATAATCCGAATGATTGGCCAGTATGTCTGCGAATTCGTCTGGCAGCACATTGTCTTCATCTGGCACAGGATCGTTTAATTCCCCGTCCAGAAATCTCTGATACAGGGATCCGGGAAGAAGAGAGTTCGCCTCCAGATCCTGTCTTTGAATCTCAAAACCCAGATCTTCCAGATAGGCTGTTTCATCTGTAGAGGCGATTCTCTCTCGCAGGCTTTTTCCATTTACGGAATAGGCCGGATCATCCAGAAACTGCTGAAATAGAACTGCGAAGGATTCCTTCTGTTCGGCTATGGTGGAGCCGGTAACGGTCTTATCTGCCAGAAAGTCATTCAACCGAAGCGCAAAGATGTAGTCCTGAAAATCTGTGCTATATTCGCTTTCATCTGCCTCCAGCAGGTTGTCCGGAAAATCCGTGCCGGCCATGGCATCGGCTTCGGCCTTCATATCATTCCACTGGCGAACGGCCAGAATCTCATTCAGCAGGCCTGTTTGACGGGGCTCCATCTTTCTGGACTCGAAATAGGCACCCAGGATTTCGCTGTTAGAGATTCCAGAAAGACTGCTAAATGCATCGAAGTCAGTTAGCGCAGAAGCATTATCCAGAAATGCATGAAAGTCCCGGGCCAGAATCTGCTTTTGAAAGAATACAGGGATTCCACTGAGGTTGAGCCCCGGTCGCTCTTCTTCGGAAACGCTACCCGGTAGATCCTGACCATCCAGAAAATCCTGGTATCGCTTTTCAGCAAGTTCACTTCCGCGAACCACCAGTAGATTTACAAACTCCTCCGGATAGCTCTCTGGATTGAAGGCATCCTTGCTGGACTCGGAGTTAAAGTCTTGCAGCGCGATAATAAAGGCTTTCTCTTTTTGAGTATCAGTGAGAGAGGCAAGTTCCCCATCCCAGGCTTCGTTCTTTCCGTCTTCGCCTTTGAGATACGAAAAGAGCATCTGAGCGGTAAGGGCCGCCTGCATCATTTCATCAAGAGAGGAAGTCAGACTGGACTTCGCATCGTTCAGCTCCTGGATCAAGGCAGCCTTCAGAGCATCACCCGTGAGTTCCGGCTCATTTACCATGATTTCCATGATGATGCTTCTGGACAGGGAGCCAGAAGCGAGCTCCGGAAGCTCGGCTGTAAGCAGCTTTCGCAGGGTTTCATCGCTGTCCGGATCTACAGAAGGACTCAGGCTATTAATGACAGATATAGCATCATCGAAGTCCAGAATCTGAAACGAAGATAGATAGTAATCGGGATCTTTCTCGGCTTCAAAATCGCTGTAGGGGTTCAATTCCGACTGAAGCTGCGCTTGAAAACTGGATAGTGCGGAAGCCAGCACCTGGTCCGTGCGATAATTTCTCAGTAACTCATGGGCATCCTCGTAAAGAGAAAGCCTCTGCTGAATGGCTTCCGGTACATCGGTCGTCTCATCGCCATCCACATTTCTACGCGCTTCCTCTTCCAGAAGCTCAAAGTTCTCCTGAGAATCCAGGATTGCCAGAATTGCAGAAGGAGAAGCTCCATTCTGAAGGGCCTCCATTATCTGGTCTTCAAAATCCTTCCAGGCAGGCAGCATTTCTTGAAGATGTGCGGAGTTTTGCTTCATGCGATCCGCACGATCTTTGATCTCTTCCACAGAAGAGTCTCGCATATCGATGATTTCACGAGCCGCAGCCACCTCGATTAGATGGCCCTGAAGCATCATGATGGCTGTCTGCATCTCCTCAGACAGCAAAGGAGCGGTCTGTGGATCCTGGGCATAGTCCACCAGATTGGTCGATAGGGCCTCCAGAACAGGACCGGGAAGGCTTTCATTCAAGACGTCGGCGATATCATCTATCGACTCAATATCCGTTAACCCGAGTGAAGAGAACTCGTCGGAAATCAGGAAAGCATCACCATCCTTCCTTGCCTCTCCTCGAACATTGGGGATGAAAACACCAAGGGCCAGACCCAGAATCTCCACCACCGGAGTCTCTTCCGGTTCGGAACTGTTTCCCGACTCAAAGATCTGGCGACGCTGCTGATCCCTCTGTAGTTCCCTTAAATCCTCGGTGAAAAAGTCGCGAACTCTGGATACAAACTGCGAGCTACTTCCTTTTCCCTGCTTGAGCTCCTGAAGGTAAGCACTGAGTCGACGAATCTCTTCCTGCCTCGCTTCAACGTCCGGTCGAGCTGCATCAACAATATCCTGTAGCTCAGCGATTCTGTCCTCCAGGACAGCTATGTCCGACGAATACTTCGCTTCCAGGTTCGCTCGCTCTGTGGCATCGGCCGCCCCATCGATTTCGTCCTCCATTTCCAGAAGTTGAGAGCGCAGAATAGCCAGGCGATTCAGGGTTTCCGCATACTCGGGATGAGCCTCTTGCAGCTCTTTCTGTGCATGTTGAATAGAACGCGTGAGAGATTTCGCTTCCTCCCGCTCAAAGATCCTTTCAAAACTGGAGTCAAGCTGATCCAGGTCCCGTTGAATTAATGAGCGGATCTGTTCAAGGTCACGCCGTAAATAGGTAGCGTTACCTGCACGAACGCCCGAATACCCGAGCAATAATTCGCGTTGTTCCGTCGAAAGTGAGAAAAATGAATCCTGGAGATCCTCATTGTCGGCCGAAATTACGTTTTCCAGGGCAGTTAATAGTGCTGTTCTTTCTGTTCGAAAATCATTCACCCAATCGTCGGTGGAAGATTCCGGTTTGCTGTTCTCAAAAGCCATCCAGTAGTAGGAGCTGTCATTCAGTTGATTGGCCTGATCGATAAGTGCCTGCCAGCGCTCTGCTACCGGAGTTGGATCCTGAGCATCCGGACTCTCGGAAGCGGCCTCAATGCGATCCCGGTTATCAATAATCCAGTCCCGAACTACTTTCAGACCAAAGGTGTTCCTCTCGTCGCCGGCTCCCTCAGCTGTGGCGATACGCCCTTCAACATCCGCAAGAATAACGGAATAACTATTACCCTGATTGGATTCTAGAATTTGCTTGAGATCGAAACTAATCTGAGCGGATAGCCCCAGCATTTCTTCCTGGATCTCTTCCGCACGCTCCTCCAGTTCTGATGCATCCGGGATTTCGCTGTCATCCGGTTTCCTGTCCAGGCGATGCAGTAGCGCCATTCGCACAGACTCTTCGGTGGAGACCATCAAGGCATCCAGATCCTCCAGACTCTTTTGCAGTTTGCGTCGTTCCTGGGCCTTTCTATCTTTCTGGTATTCTCGGTCAGCCTCCTCCGTGTCTTCGTCGTCAATAATCTCCTGGATATCCTCCAGCAGGTCAAGACGAGCCTGCAACGAACTCAATGCCTGCGCAACGGCCGGACTGGGCGATACGGTAAGACTTTCTTCAATGGCAAGAACGGCTTCTGCCCGGGTCTGGACGTCTGCGTCCCCTTCAACGGCCGCCAGGGCCTCCCGGGCATCCATGGCGTTTTTGAGAGCATCAACGAGAGCCAGAGCTTCCTGCGTCTGTTGCTGGCGGTGCGTTACCCTGTTTCTCTCACCGATCGTTTCATAGTATTCTTGAGAAGACCGTTCCGGACTGGATTGGAGAGGGATATCGGCAGCATCCTCCACACTCTTCATCTGGCTCATGACCGATCCGAGCGCACTGGCAGCATTTCGAAGTTCAATCTGAATCAATTCTTCTGCGTTGCCGGATTTCTGAATCTCCAGATCAATCCTTGCCTGTTTGTAGGCTTCCCGGGATTCATTTAGGCGCTCTTCGGCCAGACGCAGGGTCTCGGTAGTGGATTCCAGATCGTCTTTCAGATCTCCCAGCGCATCGTTTCGCTGTTTCAGGTTGGGCTGCGAAAGGGCGGTTCGAATGAGCTCGCGCTCTTCTGAGTAGTTAAACTCCCCGGCCAGCTTTTCCATTTCCAGAGACAGAGCCTGGGCCGTTCCGTGGAGAGCTTTCCAGCGGTTGGCCAGAGTGGTTGCGCTGGTATTTCCGGACAGGATTTCATCTCGGAAAGATTGCAGTCGATTTCGAAACGGAATCAGCGGATGCGCCGAAGCATCCTCGCCGGTGAATTCGGACAGTAGCGCGCCGAGGTCAGAAAGCATATCATTAACATCATCTGCGTCCGGAACAGTCTCGGAATCCAGGTCGGCTACGTCGGAGATAAAGTCCGAGCTTGCCTGAAGATTTTCTCCTCTTGCAGCATATAGTTCGAAGTCCGTTTGCTCCTGAATCAGTTGTTCAAATAGCGATTCGTAGGCTGCCGGATCTGCATCCGGATCCATTCCCTGAAGCTGAAGGGCCAGATCCCCCGCCTCTCCCGCGGTTACATCGTAGGCCAGCTGAAGTAGATCGGTTTTCGTCTTACTGGCCTGGACCCTCCAGTCTGTGACCGCAGCCATTTCCAGACCGGCTCCATGCTTCTCTGCGATATCCGCATAATGCTTAACTCTACGAGCTCGCTCCAGTCTCTGAGCCTGGCGATCTCGCTCTCTACGAAGCACTTCCCATTCATATTCCGCATCGGTCATCAGATACGGATCATTGGCATTGCCCGTAATGTGCTGGCGATATAGCCCATCTTCCAGTTTTCCTAGAACGAGTTCCCGAAGGCGTAGATCTTCATTGGTGGACTTGTCGAAGAACTCGGTAGCTATGGCCTCTTTGATATCTGCCAGGGCCTCAGCACGAAGCGCCTTTGCATCCAGGTCCTGCTGGGATCCTTCTTCTACATCCTCCGGCCAGAGCTCTTCCGCTCCGCCCTTCTGTTTGATAATATCATTGATTAGCTTTGTAATCTCAATTCCGTGTTCCAGATATTCCTTGTCCAGGCCGGCCACCAGTTCTCGCATCTCTTCGATGCTATCCATGGCCTCGTAATTGAAATCCTGGCTGCCCTCCAATTCCTGCGCTCTATTTACGAACAGGCGATTGGAGCGAATATCGCTCTCAATATCTCGCACATACAGAGCATAATTCGTTCGATTATCCTCGTTCGAAAGCCAGCCGACAAGGTCGTCTCTAAACGTCCCTTCGTCGAACTCTTCCAGTTCCTCTCGTAAATCTTCAGCAAATTCCCGCTGATCATTCAGGAGCCCCGAAGACGAATCATCTGAATAGAGGGTGCCATGCAGTTCCCGCTGTGCATTGAGCAGAATCAATTCAAATTGTTCAATCGACTCCTGCATTTCAGCTGCTTCCCCTTCGTAGAACTGGTAGAGGGTAGTGTTTTCCTGGCCCTGCATCAGGACCAGAAGCTCTTCATAGTATTCTTTCGCTTCCTTCGCTTCCAGGAGGGCCGCTCCGCCTCCACGCACCATACTGGCAAGCTGTTCAGACGAACCATTCCAGCGATCCCGCTCCTGATCTATGTAATCCTGAAGATCTGCCTCGGCCTGAGCCCGGTTTTCTTCGAATTCCTGAAACTTCTCTGCGTATTTCGCGCGACCTTCTTCGATCTTGGTCTGCACGGCCTGAAGCCAGGCATCTCTCGCACTTTTCAGCTTTTCGTGTTCTTCTTTCCAGATTTCTTCGGCTTCCGCGCGAGAGGTCTTTGTGGCTTCCATCCAGACCAGACGATCCTGATACAGATCTTCTTCTGCCTCTTCAAATACCTGAAGTCCCTGGCTAATAATCTCCTCAACCTGTCTCTGATATTCCAGGGGATCCGGACTTCCTTCTTCCGAATTCAGAGCTTCTTCGCTCTGCTCCAGAAGGGCGGCGGTCTGCTCCTCTACCTGAGTTTCTGCGTCCTGAATCGCCTGATCTCCGATCTCTTCAGCCGATCCGGATTCATTTTGAACCTTGGCGCTCAGGTCATCCGCTCGTTTTAAAGCTATGTAGCGGTTTTTAGCTTTCAGAAGATAGAAATGCTCTCGCATCTCAAATTCATTACGAATCTCTGCTTCTTTCTCGGCGATCGCCTGGTCCAGTGCTTCAATCTGCGTATCATCGAGAGGTCCGATGTTATCTCGCGCCTCAGCGATACGAGCTTCCAGGTCCGTTTCAAAGGCCTCCACCAGAGATGCATTCAAGCCTTCTACCAGGCTCTCCCAGCCATCCAGATCCAGTTCCGGATTGTTCTCGAAAGTGGCTTCGGCGGTAGCGATAATATCTTGATATTCCTGTTCAGAAATCTCAAGGCCTTCTATATTCTCCTGTTTTACGCGAAAGTCTGCCTCTCGCTCCAGAATTAATTGCGAAGCTTCTGTTTCCCAGTCTATCCGAGCGGTTTCATACTCTGTATCCAGGGCATCCAGCTCCGCTTCTTCCTGGTCATCATCCAGATCTTCCTCGCGAATGCGATCCTGACGATCCTGGATTTCCTGAGCGGCATCCTCTTCCCAGTCCGCTTTTAGCGATATGAGGCCGGCCTGTACATAGCTTCGCCACTGATCCAGGTCCTGCATATTTGTGGCACGGTTTAGATAGCTTTCCAGAGCCTTCTTGTCTTCACCCTCGAAGTCTCGAAAAGGCTGCGCAACCAGAGAAGGAGGAAATACAAAAATTGTTAGAAAGTTAATAACCAGCCAGATGCAAATGGACTTCAGAAACCAGCCGGATCGCCTCAGCTTTCGTGTGGGGGGTAGCGTTTTTCCCCCTTCTCTTAAAGCGTGCGAATTCGTTCCCGCTCCCCGGGCCCCGCTTGCCCTCTCGGAGGAACCGGATCTTATTTCGGCGCCCTGCGCTACGGTTTTCTTTGAATTCTTAATCTGGTTACTAAACATGGCTGTTTCCGTCTGAATTGTCTGAGTCTGTCCTGGGCGAAGAATCCGGATCGGATTGCCCGCGAGCGAGTTTGCAAAAGAGCATGGCGAAGCCCTGTGTTGTAGAATAACGGGCTTCTTCAGTTGCGCGAATGATTGAGAAAATGCTGTGAGGCTGCGTGAACGAATAACGGTCGGCAGAAAGAATATCACTCAAAGTGCGATAGGAAGACTGAATGAAAGAATCACTGCGTAGCGAATCTTTGATCTGGGAGCTGTTAGATGAATGCGGAGAGTAGGACGGAGTGCGGAAAGAAAGTCTAATTAAGAGCGTTGAATGAGGCTGAGATACACCACCGGGCCCCGAATACCCTTGACGCATTGAATGATAGCACTTGGAAATCAACGAATTGTTGCCGGCCTTCTCCTTCCCGGATACCACAGAACCTTCATTTCCAGAGCCATAGGACAAGGCAGGAACCCCCAGCGGAGTACTCATCTCCCCCTTTCTATTCCTGCTAAAGGAAAAAAGCACCCCGCTTCCGGACGCCAGCCACGGAAACGGAGTGTCGGGTTCGTTTCCAGTTGAAAGTGGCAATTCTAGAGGCTTCGCCTCTCTCACTACCTGCCTGACGGCTACCAGCCAGTGCGACAGTTCGTCTTCTTCAGCCATCTCCATGGCCAAGGAAGAGAAACCATTCTGGAGGGTCCTCAGCTGGATCTCCCTTCCGCTGCGGGAGATAGTTGCAGCGGAAATCGATTCCTGATCTTCAGAAAAAAGTATACGATCTGTGGCTAGCTTCTCGCTCCACACATTTGCATCCGCAAACAGCGAATTTACTGCCAGAAGCTGAAAAAAAAGAATGCTAATGCTTCTTAACCACATAGATACATATCTTTCCACAAAGATAGATGGTGTACCTGTCTATTGGATTGATAGGGGTCAAGAGTTTTTCTACATTTTGGGTTCTCAGGCAAAGAGAAAGCGATGACAGAAGGCAGAAATCAAAGAAGACTTTGCAAACCTGGCTCTCCTAGGGGGAAAGCAAATCGAAAATGGAATCACTGATTCGCCGGGTACATTCAAATACAACTCGATCAGTCACATGGTGCAGGTCATGCCCATAAACACGAGTTTCCGCGATCGGTTGGCCATCCCTGAGGTCAATCAGCTGCACTCCTAGAGCCAGCTGCCACCTATCCTCCGCCAGGTCCGGCGTTCTCTGGACATCGAGATACCCCTGAAGCCAGATTCGTCCGGGACTTCGGGACGAAATCCTCAATAGCTCATCCACGGTAAGCTCTCGTCCCGCGTCTAAGCCGGCCCGATTCAGTATGGCAAGGGATTCTTCAGCTGTGATTACACTGAAACCGCGCTCTCGCAGAGAAAGCTCCAGCGAATTGCGCAAGCCCGATAGATCCACTCGATGTTGAACGCCACCCTTTAAATGAAACCCGCCGACGAGCAGAGGAACACTGACCCCTGGAGGAGTCTTCTCGGTCAAACGCACACTGACAGACTCGTAGGTCAGACATGAGAGCAGGAAGAAAAGCGGAATGAGGACAACCTGCGTTCGGATGAATAGTCGAATAGAATACATCATTTGCAGCACCTTACACCTACATCGAGCTCCCTGAGACCTGGCGACGAGTAGACTGTTGTATAGCAGGAAACCCCAGGATCGTCTGCGTAGGACCCCCCGGCGACCACCGGTCGATCAACCCTTTCATCAAATACCCATTCTCCAGCATTTCCAACCATATCATATATTCGGGTTCCACTCTTGCACTTTACTCTGTAACCCGTGGGCTCAATGCCCTTTCCCTTAACGTTGCAATAAGATCGCTCTTCCGCTGAGCCATACCCAAACTTGTGCCCGCTTCGGCCCAGACATGCCAGCTTCCATTCCTGCAAGCGGCAAATCCGCAACCCCCGGGCTTCACAGATCTCCTTTGCTTCTGCATAGTTGATGCCCGTTACCGGGACGAGTCCTTGCCTGACCAGAAACTCTTTGGTGCTAATCTGAGAAACTTCGAATCGTTCAATCCAAAAGGTCTCACCTGCCTTGGAGAATGCAGCGAGGGAGCTATCAGCTTCAGAAGTCTCCTCATTGCTGTTTTGCTGCCTGGTAGTCTCGACAGTCCCCGCCCGACAGGTCAGGAGGAATCCAGACAACAGAAAGCCGTAGATCATGAACCGAATCATTATACACATGATTCTCGGAGGACTCAGGGCAATCATTGAGCCGTAGGGCGTAAGGCCTCCTGTTTCTGCACCTCAAACTGAAGAACGCTTGCAGATTGTGAATCTTTTTCGCACGAAGTCAGCACACAGGAATTCTCATATTGGAGAAACCGACCGTCTTCCGTCCGCATCGTTATGGCGGCCCACTGATTCTGGCTACAAAGCCCATCTCTTGGACCATTTTTCGTTACGACCCGGCAGCCAACAAGGTGTCTATCCGATTGAGTTGCTGACTCCTGAAACTCAACCCTGAGCACAGATTGAAAAGGAATTAGCTCCCGCGAAGACTCCCCTTTCGCATCCCCCTCTGACCTGGACCAGAATTCCAGGTATTCTCCAGGCGGCACCAACTCACCTCTCAGCTCTTTCCCAGGAAGTGAAAAAGTGATTCGGTACAAAGATAGAGTTACCGGATCTTTTGAGGATTCTTGCGAATCAGTTCTGGTTCGCGGACCAGAATCCCTCTCAAGTGAGCGAATACCAAGCTCTCTCTCCATTTGCTCAAGGATTTCCCGCTCTTCCATCGGGTCTGATACAAATAGCTCATCCGAATCCACAGCTTCCTCAGCTCCTGCTTCGCCGCGATGAGCAGGGATGGCAAAAAATACGAAGGCAACAAGGAGCACAGTGATTATGTCACTAACGCTGAACTTTATAATATTGATGTTACTCATTTCCCATTTTCGTATTCCCTTAGGCCAAAAAGAAACCTCATACCCTGCTTTTTTCATACTATTCCTCATAACGTGCAAATTTTCTTAACCATGCCTGTTACAAAGCCATATGTTAATTGACATGGAATATCGTCTACCAATCTGTTACAGAAATATTAAAAAAAGAGTACCATAGTGTGCGATCCCTCCATTTCGTCGGCCGATAGAGGGAAACAATCCACCGGTGGGACATAAATCAAGCACCTGAAAGAGATCTTTATTTAAGAGGCCAAACTTTGCAGACTAACAGCAATAACAAAAATCTAAGGAGCATTATTTCCGTTTCCTCCATTTCGCTCATCCTGCTATCTCTGGCAAACATCGTTGCGTGTTCCGGAGAGATTTCCCAGGAAGATCGCGATCAGTATGGAAAAGCCCTGGTATTGTACAATAACCGTAACTTCAAAGAGTCCGAGCAGATAGCATCCGACCTGCTAGATGATTATGAAGATTGGTCAGCTCCGCGACTACTCCGGGCAAAAATATACTTTTTTACTCGAAGGTTCGCAGCAGCGGAGAAGGATCTTCGTGAAGTCATTGCTCGGGACGTTCACCACCCCTACGCGAATCTATGGCTGGCCAAAGTCGTCGCAACGGATGAAACGCGCACGAAAGAGGCTACAGAACTCTTGAAAGAGCTTACGGAGCGCAATCCAGACGACGTTGTAGCGCATTATTATCTGGCTCGTTGCTATGAAAAGTCCGGAGAATACAGTCAGGCCATCGTGCACTATCAGCATGCGGTGGGAGCTGAGTATCATCTAAGTAAGGCCCATCTTCACCTTGGCACTCTGCTCAAGGCGCACGAACTGGACGGACGAGCCCAGAAGCATTTCAGGAAAGTGGAACTCCTGAACATAAACAAAGAGGATGCGAGAAAAGCACGCAACCTCATAGCGGTGGAGGCGTCACCGGATGATGAGTAGCTACCAGAAAACAACGCTGCTATTCACCGCGGCCCCATTCATTGCTCTGGTAGCAATTCTCCCCTCGGCCCTGTTCGGCGAAACGAACGGGAGTCAGTCCGAGAATCTGCTGGATCTCGCTGGCGTCGAGCAGCTGGCGGCTGAGCACAGCCTGGAAATCAGAAATGCCCGTCTGGATCGAGCTATAGCCAAGGAACGGGAAGAAGCACGATTTCGTGAATACTTTCCTTCCCTCTCGGTCTCTTATAGGCAAAATCGAACCGTAGCGCAGAGGGATTTTGACAACGGGTTGTATTCAGTGCAAGTGAGCGCCAGTCAGCCCATTTATGATGGTGGTCGCTCATCCCTCCGGTACGAAATGTCAAAAATTGACCAGAAACTGGCCCGAGACCGATCCGAGTTGGTTCGCGATCAGATAAGATACCAGGCCAGAGAGGCCTACATCGGCCTTCAGCAGGCAATTGCTTCCCTATCAATCGCCCGAGCATCCGTGACACGCAGTGAGCAATTGATTAAGAGAGCCAGCCTTGAATTTGAAAGGGGAATGATAACGGAGCTGGATTTCCTTGAGATTCAAAACCAGCACGACCGGAACCTGCTCGAAGTCAACTCCCAGAAACGGCAGCTCTCTGTGGCTGCGGAAACCCTATACCTTACCACGGGCATTCCACCGACCTCTTTTCGAGGAATACTGCTCCTGGACCTGGAGCATACGAAGTTTTTGGAATTAACCATGTCCGCGGAGGACCTGGCTTCCCTCGCCCTTGACAATCATCCGGAAGTAGTCCGGGCAAGACTCAGCCTCTATCGCGCCCGAAAGGAGTATCTTATTACCAAGCAATACTATCTTCCAACTGTTTCCCTGACGGCCCGGTATGGAAAAACCGGTGAGACCTGGCCACCAACAACTTCCGAATGGGGCTTCGGGATCAATTTCACTTTCCGTGGGTTTGATAGTACAATGTCCAATGACGTTGGATTGAATCGCTCAAGGGGCGGTACCAGCGAAGGGGTAACGTCCGGAGGCCAGCTGGACCTGCTCAACGATATGGAGCGCGAATCAGCCCACCTTACAAACACTAAAGAACTACTACAAGCACAGAGAACCCTGGAGGACTTAAGGAAAACTCTACCGTTGAGAGCGCGCAATCTCAAAAGGGAGTATTCCGAAAGGATTCGCGGTCTTGAACTTGCCAGGCGCGCTGCGGAAATCAGCAAGAAGCGCTTTTACATCGATTTCCTGAAGTATCAGCGCGGAGAGCTGGCTCTCGAAGAATATCAGGAAGAGGAACTGAGATTCAAGCAAAGCATGCAGGCCCTCGCAGAACAACAATCCGGCCTCGTCCTCTTTATCGCCAACATGGAACTCGAACTGGGCTTGAACGTGGATCGCCTGAAGCTAGTGGAATTGAAATACCTCACCGCTCAGCAAAGTGCACGACTTTTTGAGCAGAATCTGGAGATGTAAAGTGCCTAAGCGAAGTCCAACAAGCCTAATGTTCCTTTCTATCTTCGGGTCATTAATCCTTTTCGCCTCCTGTGAGAGTCAAACCTCTGACAATGCAGCACTTGTCCCAGAGGTAGACACCGTCCGAATCAAAGCAAAGCTTCTGGAAAGAACTGTCGAAAAAGGGGCAACCGTATCGTATCTGGAAAAGGCAGCCGTGTCTGCACCCATGGAGGGAACCCTTGAGGCCATTTATGTCCATGAGGGGCACCGGGTGGAGGCCGGAGAGCCAATGGCCCAGCTTCAGACTCTTGAACTAGAATTGGCTTTGAAGCGAGCGAGGGCAAATGAAGCAAGCGCTAAGTCCCAGTGGAAGCTGTCGCAGACACAATTTCAAGAAGCGCAACGAGAGTCTGAACGGTACATCGATTCACTCGACTCGGCCCGTGCGAATGTAGTGGAAGCGAGAACACAGTTTATTAACGCGAAGACAAACCTGGAAAACCAGAAGCAGATTTTTCTGCTCGGCGGCTTGTCCGAAACTGAAATGAAGCAGGTATACGCTCAGTATGTCTCATCAATGACTCGGTACTACCAGGCAAAAAAGAGTTTAAAAAACCAAACCATTGGGCACAGAAAACAGGATCTCGAAAAGGCCGGATACAACGTACCGAAAGAGGCTCCAAATCAGAAGAAAGCCTTAATGGAACTGAATACTAGAACGGATGCTCGGCGTTCCGAAGCTGCACAATCAGCGTATCAGAGTGCCGTAATTCAGAGAGAAGCCGCGGAGCAAATGCTCGCCGAGGCGACAATCCGAGCGCCTCTGACAGGCGTTGTCGCAACCAGAGGGAAGGAGCCGGGAGAAGAGGTAAAGCCCGGGGAAGCGTTTCTAACGGTAGTGCGCACAGATGAAGTGCTGATAAGTACTTCAGTGCCGGAGAGTGAGATGCCGCACGTTACGATCGAGCAAATCGCCACGGTAAAAGCAGACGTGTACCCTGGCGTAGAATTTGAAGGGACTGTGCATAGGATTTCTCCTGTCATCGACCCGAAAACGAGGACCTTTCAGGTCAGTGTGCTGGTAAAGAACGATGAAGAACACCCCCTGGCTCCCGGAATGTTCGCCCGGGTCAGCATCAAAACCCAATCAATAGACCGCGGGATCGCCATTCCAATGGGCGCATTGGTCGCTGCGGAGTCTGAAGAGCAACAATGGCGTCCCGGACAATCCGCGCGGGTGTTTGTCATTCGTAATGGCCATGCCTTTGAGCATGAGGTTAAACTGGGCGAAACTTTTGGCGATGAAATTCATGTTACAGCGGGGCTCGAAGAAGGTGACCAAGTTGTGACCTCCGACCCATCCCTTCTGAAAGACAGTATGATGGTGCAAGTTAACTCTGAGTCACCTGAATCCAAAACGCGCAAAGAGGAAGACCAGTAATGAAGTGGATCGGTGTAAGAAGCTTTTCCCGTTCATTGATTGTGGGAATCATAGCACTGGCTTCAGTCGGTGCCTGTGAAAAGGCAGCCGATATTCCCGGAATCTTGCTATCGGACCCGGCCGGAGCCCGGCCGAAGGTAATAAACTCCAGCCCGCTCCCGGGTCAGAATGCAGTGGAGCTCAATGTTCCGATCTTCGTCGAATTCGATCGAAAGATGGACGAAGAGTCCGTGGAGGATTCTTTCTCATTTACTGGCAGCAGCCCCGCACCGGGTGACTTTCAATGGGTTGGAAATCGGGTCTACTTCGTCACCGAAAGCAATCTCACTCCTGGCTCAAACTACGAACTCACTTTGAGAGGAACCGCCACGGATGGAGACGGTGCAAGACTAGAGATTCCATACTATCTCTCATTCTTCGCCGGCACCCGAATTGATGCGCCGGAGCTCCAGACTATGACCCCGGCCCCCAATGCACAGAATGCTCCGCCGGACACGACTATCGAGCTGGTTTTTTCTCGCGCCATGGATCGAACGAGTGCGGAGGAAGCTTTTCGCATAGCCCCTTCGATCGACGGAAGCATAACGTGGGAAGACGGTGATACCCGCATGGTATTTCTTCCCTACTCCCCGCTTGGAGTTGGCCAATCCTATAGCGTCACAGTGACCACCCAGGGAACTGATTCGGAGGGCATTCGCCTCGCCAATCAGTTTTCGGCAACGTTTCAAGTTGGAGATGATTTCCAGCCACCATCGGTCGTTAGCCTGTTTGAATCTGGCAATCCCACGGCCCTGGTGATGGACCAGACCGGTATTTCAAAGGATTCCTCATTCCGAATAACCTTTGATGAGTCCATGCACTATTCCAATACTCGTAATGCCACTTCTCTGAGGGAAAGAGATTCCGGAGCTGCAATCAATGGGACTTATTCCTGGAACGGGGATTTTACTGAGCTAACGTTTACCCCTTCAGAACCTCTGGATCCGGAAACGGAATACAGGTTTCGGGTTGGAACGGGCGCCACTGATGAGGCAGGCAATGCTCTTCAGAATGTGTATTCTGTTGATTTCCTCGTGGATAACTCAGCAGGAACACTCAACTCAGAATATCTACAGTTAGTTGAAGTTCGCAAGGTCTACCCTTTGAGTGCAGATATATTGAGCGTGGACCCGGTTGACATTTCGCCAGTTACCGTGCCCGGGCCATATACCGGTAGTAGCTGGACTGCAATTATCGAATTTGAGTTTAGCCACGATTTGAAGGAAGCATCGGTTCTACCAGAGAACCTGACAATTGCGAAAGTGGCCGGTCCGTATCCCAGCTCAGTATTTCTAAAAACCATCCAGTTTGTGGGTTCGGGTTCCCTCAGTAGTAACGTCATTCGGCTGGAGATTGCAGGTCTGCACCCCAATCTCTATAGATTAAGATTGTATGGATCTAGAACCGGAATTGAATCCGAGACAGCTCCCGGCGAGAGCTCTACGTGGATGCCAGAGAACTCGGTCATTTACTTCCAACCGGAGGTCGACTGATGCAGTTGAGTCACCAGGCAGACTCTTTAAAGAGCTCTGATCGAAGCGCCGATCGCGTTGCATTTTCAGTTGCCCTCTCCAGGTTTCTAATTGTCGCCACACTTACTCTTGCAGCTGGTCTAACCTCATCCTGCAAAGAGGAGGACCTGACCGACATACTCCTTCCTGGTATATCCAGCCCACCTGTAATTCTCGCTGCTTATCCGCCCGATGGAACTCAGGGGTTGGATCGAACCCAGGGGTTCTGGGTCGTATTTGACCAACCGATGGATGAACGCCAAACGGAACGGGCCTTCACTCTGACAGGCCCCTCTGGGCGCATCCAGGGAGCGTATAGCTGGCAAAATGGAACCAGAATGGAGTTTACGCCATCCAGGCAACTCGATGATGCAGGTCAGTATTTCGTTCGAGTGGCCGCATCAGCGGAATCTATTGCAGGCATTGACCTAGAGTCCGAGTATCGGGCTACGTTTTCTCTCTCGGCGGATACTGAAGGTCCATCGATAGTGAGCTCCAATCCTGCGGACGGGGAACAGGGCGTTGCAGTGGATTCGGATATCGAAATCACCTTCTCTGAAGCAGTCGATTTCGCAAGTCTTCAGAATGGTATCAACTTGTCGCCTTCCGTGTCCTTCGTAATTGCAATGAGCCCTGACGGCAGAACAGTTACTATTCAACCAAGTTCCAACCTTGTGGTCGGAATTCGATATACTCTGTCCCTTACCGAGGACATTGAGGATCTGGATGGTAATCCCCTCGCGAATCCGGACGTGATCTCCTTCTTTACAGGCACGGATTTCGAACCTCCTGAAATCTTATCGGTGACGGTGGCTGGTCAAACGCTAAGCCCCGGGACGACTACGACCGGAATAGATAAGAATGGGCCCATCGTTGTTCAATTCAGTGAGCCGATGTCAGGAATGCTAACCGAAGGTGGAGTGCGGCTATCTCCATCCGCGGATCTAGACATTTCCTGGAACCCGGCTGGCGATACTCTTACCCTCGATCCAATAGCTTTAGACTCGGAGGAATCTTATGAAATTTCGATTTCTGATTCTGCTGAGGATCTAGCCGGAAACAAGCTCAGCAATCCGGGGGATTATCCGTTCTTCACGAATGCCGCAAACTCAACACACCCGGTCGTATTATCTGTGCAACAGGACAGAGTAACCCTGCCAAACGGTACGGACGGATCTGAACCGGCTGAGAACTATTTTCCGGTTCTCGTGGACTACGGAATAGTGGACATCTCGCACACCGCCGATATGGACCCATCTGCCGGTACTCCGGAGGAGGCTCTCGTGTTTCGAGTGCTGTTCGATAAGGACATGCGGTTGACGAGTCTGTATGAATCGCTGAGTTTCGTGCCTGTCATAGATACAGGTGGATCCAGCATCTCGGTCCATAGCATCGTCTTCGGAAGCAGCCAGAGCGAGGTAATTATCTTCGCTTCGTGGACACCTGCGAGTTCCACGAGTTCACCGGTTTATGCATTGCAGTTCTCGACCGAAGCAAGCGATACCGATGGAAATACGCTGGAAGAGCAGTTCCGTAGATATCTATCCTTCTAATGCTTCGCTTCTTTCTGTCCAGACCCATAGCGAGCCTGATGGTAACCGGTTTCCTGTTACTGGTAGGACTACTGGGTCTCAGCCGGCTCCGGGTTTCCCTTTTCCCTGACCTTGAGGTTCCGCGGATATATTTACTCACACGCTTTCCGGGAATGGCACCGGCCCAGGTCGAACAAATGGTTACGATACCGCTCGAAGAGACCATCGGTAGCGTAACCGGTCTGGAAACCATGGAGTCACGGAGTGAGCGAGGGCTTTCAGTTATAGAGACAACGTTCAATTGGGACACAGACCGTGACCTAGCCATGATAGAACTCAGGCAAAAGCTGGATCAAATCTATACTGCAATGCCTGAATCCGCATCCCGGACAATCATGGTCCCCTACGATCCTTCCAAAGAGCCTATCGTATTACTGCACGTGGTTGATAAAGGCCTCGGTAAGCGACTACGGTTCTTCTTGGACACAGTGTTACGCCCAGACCTGGAGCAAATCGACGGCGTAGCAGCGTTGGAGATTAACGGAGGCTTTGAACGTCAGATAACGGTCAACCTCGATCGCCCGCGACTCTACGGCTACGGTCTCGATATTCAAGCGGTAGTAGAGGCCATAAGAGGCAATAACATATCTGAGCCAGTGGGCATGGTTCGATCGGGGCACTTTGAAAAGACCGTGCGAATCGACGCGAGGGCTCATACCCTCACCGATCTAGAGAAGATCGCGATCGGAAAGGGAGAAAATGGGGCCACAGTTCTATTATCGGAAGTTGCCGAGATCGAAGACAGCTATGCAGACCGATACGGGGAAACCCTGATTAACGGAGAACCGGGAATAGTACTTGGACTACGGAAGGAACCGGGCGCGAACACTCTGGACACGTCGGCAGCGATTCTCGAAGAAATTGCGAAAATCAACAAGAAGCACGGCCAGCATGTCGCATTGAATGTGATCGAGGATCAATCAAGTTTTGTTCGTGAGTCCATTGATTCCGTTCAAAGTGCGGCGATACTGGGGGCCATCATCGCATTTCTTTTGCTTCTCGTGTTTCTCTCCAGCTTCAGGACTGCGGGAATCGTAGCAGCGACCATGCCTGTCGCAATCCTAATCTCGTTCGGTGTCCTCTATTTGTTGGACATATCGCTCAATGTTATGAGTCTTAGCGGATTGGCCCTGGGCATTGGGATGCTGATAGATGGTTCCATCATGGTCAGCGAGTCCATTGATCGTCTCATTTCTTCAGAGGGGCACGGGAGCGACTCGTTGAGCGAGTCTTCGTCATCCCCGGCCTATATCGACAAAGTGCTGATTGGCACCAGGAGAGTAATCGGGTCGCTTTTCGCTTCGACCCTCACCACGGTCGTAGTGTTCTTTCCGATCATTTTTGTTTCCGGCATTGCAGCGGCTCTGTTCCGGGATCTTGCGATCTCCGTAGTTACATCCCTGCTCGCAGGCCTGTTCTGTTCGGCAATATTGATCCCGGTGCTAACGCTGCTCAGTCTTCGCAAAGACTGCGCAAAAGCAACGAATACGAAGAAAAGCCCGCTCAGGCCTATTTCTGACGCTCTTCAGAGAGTCGGGGAGCATTTCCAGAAGTTCCTTGTTCAAGCCGAAACCAGGTATGCCAGTAGCATGCAATGGGCGCTAAATCATCCCCGTCACATCGGCTCCTTTGTCACTTTCAGCGCAGTCCTCGGTATTGCTTCTCTCTTTTTTCTACCACGCGGAATAATGCCGGATTCTGGAGCAGACGCCGTCAACGCCGAGGTGACGTTGCCCGAAGGAACTTCATTCAAGGACACCGCGAGGTTTGCCGCGACCATTGATCGGGCGGTTCGCCAGGCCGGAATCGCGAACAAGAGCATCGTAAGCATAGGGTATGAAAATGATGACCCGTCCGAGCAGGTTCTTGGGAAGAAACCTCAGAATTCAGCATCCTTTACCTTCTTTCTGGCTCCCGGGATCAGCTCCTCGGATGCGCTTAGAACGGTAAAGGATCTCCTCCCGGCGGAGCATCCTGTTCCAATTGAAGCCGTTCGCCGTCCCGGTCCCATTCAGCGCATCATTGGGGAAGGACAAAACGAGTATGAAATTGAATTGCAGGGTTTTTCAGACAATGCCGGAGCTATTACTTTGAGAAAAATGGCGGAGGTCCTACCCGGTATTACTGGTGTGCTCTCTGTCAGAAAGAGCAACCTCCACAGGGAACCCCTGATTGATGTAACCTTCGACCGGGAACTGGTGGCCCAAAGCGGAGTCTCCCCTGCCCAGCTCGCTTCTCATTTGCGGAGCTCCATCGATGGAATGTCTGCTTCCGTCTTTCGCGAAGGGGACCGGAGTATTGATGTAAAAGTCCGTCTCCAGGAGGCGTTTCGAAAAAACCCGGGGGATCTCACAGAGATCAAGATGTCCACCCAGGATGGCCAGCAAGTTAATCTTGACGGACTAATTCGCACCAAGAGTGAACAGGATGACCCTGCCCTTCTTCGTTCCAACCAGCGGCGAGTTCATCGTCTCCGATTTCGAACCTCCGAGGTTTCACTGGATGAGACCCTGGGCAAAGTCTCTGAACAATTGCAAAGTCTGATGCCGACCAAACAGGGGGCGAATCCGTCCGGGTCAACGGACGGCACTTTTTCAGTCCAGCCAGTTAACGCCAAAACTGTGGATTCGCTTAAGAGTCTGATCTTCGCCTTTGCCTTCTCTTGCGTCCTTATCTACCAGCTACTTGCCGGGCAATTTGAATCATTGCTACATCCCCTGGCCCTCTTGCTGTCAATCCCGAGCCTCCTGTTTGGGGCGGGCCTCGCTCTTTTCGTTGGGCAGGCGGGACTGAGCATTAGCTCTGGCATCGGGATAATCATGCTTAGCGGAATCGTGATCAATGCCTCCATTGCACTCTTTGAAGGAATTCAAATACGAAGATCTGAGCGGGATGTTGCAGACAGGCTTGGTTTGATCGATTGCATTATTGAAGCCGGACGAAGCCGGATACGCCCGATTCTTCTGACCACATTCACTACAATCGGCGGGATCCTCCCGCTGGCCATTGGAATTGGAAGCGGCTCGGAGAATCAACAGCCTATGGGAATCGCCATGGTTGGCGGTCTTCTCGTGGGAACGGCTGTAGCACTCGTGGCTTTCCCATGCTTTTATTATTTGATCGAAAGGCGCAAATTCCGATGACCGGTGGCCGGAAGCATCAAGGGTATTCCGATCCGGTAAATCCGGGAGAGACCGGTAGTCCAGCAGTTTCGCACACGCCCCCTGAATCTGGACAGAAGGGCCTCTTTCGTCGGATCCTGAACCGGCCTATGGCCGTCTTTATGGTGGCAGCTGTGGTTGTTCAGCTGGGGATTGTGGCGCTGGTACAGCTTCCGATTTCGCTGCTCCCGACGGCCGGGACCTCCGGAATTACGGTCATTACCCGCTATCCGGGCACAGATCCGGAAACAGTAGAAAGATTATTGACGATTCCGCTGGAGAGAGCCCTTAGCGATCTCGCAGGATTGAAGCACTTGATGTCAGAGTCAAGAGAAGGCGAATCGAGAATTCATGCAATATTCGAGGCTGATGAGCCGATTCAAATCAGAATCAATCAAGCAAGCGAACTGATCCAACCGGTGGCCGGCATGTTTCCGAGAGAGGTGAACCGGCCATACATTGTCGAGTATAGCTCCAATGATCAACCGATCTTCGCGTTTTCCTTGAGTAGCTCTCGACGCGACCTGAATTCGCTGAGAGCCTTTGCGGATGAATACTTGAAGGCACAATTCACACGAATCAACGGAGTGACAGAGGTTCTGGTGACTGGGGGCAATCCAAGAGAAGTCCAGATAGTAATCAACCCTCAACTGCTTTCAAATAGCTCACTCGATCCGGGATCCCTTGCCCGAGCAATCTCACCGGCAAACAGCGTCACCAACGCAGGGACCTTACAGAATCGTCAAGTGCGATCCATCAATCTGGATTCTGCTATCGACTCATTGGCAGAATTGAAGGAACTTCCAGATTACATCGGGGCCACTCCCGTATCGCATTGGGCTAAAGTGCAGGATGCCTATCGGGAACCAGAAAGCATATCGAGAACTGATGGAGAAAGGCGAGTTACCATTTATCTGAAAAAAGCCTCTTCCGCCAGCATTCTTGCCATCGCTCAGGCGGCGAAGAGCACTCTTAGCGATTTGAAACTCCCTCCTGATGTAGAATACACAGTAACATTGGACCAGGGAGAAACCGTGTCCGATAGCCTTCATTCGCTCATTAACGCCTGTCTTCAGGGTACGGCCATATCGATTCTCGTGATGTTCTTTTTCTTACGAAATGGCCGGCTGACACTATTCACAGCATTGAGCATCCCCTTTTCAGTAATCGGAGTGTTCTTTTTTCTGATGTGGGCCGACGTTGGAATCCATGCTATGACTTTGAGTGCACTGGCCTTGAGCGCCGGAATTCTCATTGATAATGCTATCGTAGTGTCTGAGAGGACCTACAGACTCTACGAAGCAGGGCAAGCGAACCTCGAGACTCGGGCAGGAGTGGTTCAGCAATCTACGGTCGAGCTGGTTGCCGGAACTGCGACAACATTGATTACATTCATTCCGATTGCCTTCCTTTCGGGACCGACCAAAGACCGATATCTCGATTTTGTTATCACAATAAGTGCAGCATTGATCCTATCCCTGTTTTTCGCCCTGTTTGTATTGCCAAACACCTTGCGCTACACATGGCTGATTGAGAAGCCCGGGGGACTTTCCTCCAGGATTCACGAGTTTATCGAAGAGGCCAGGAACCGATTTCTCTCGCTACGCCCATGGTCTGGTTCCTCTCACAAAAGTGTCGGGTCGCAAAGGAGTATCTTTGACCGGGGTTTCGACTTCTGTATTCAACGCTGGCGCCCCGTTGTAATTCTGAATGGAGCCGTAATACTGGCTCTACCCCTGCTGTTCTGGTGG
Source organism: Spirochaetaceae bacterium (assembly GCA_002729885.1). Classification (GTDB taxonomy): domain Bacteria; phylum Spirochaetota; class Leptospiria; order Leptospirales; family Leptonemataceae; genus UBA3465. The sequence goes on along the minus strand of PBUB01000020.1, from coordinate 19,167 downwards.
GCCCCCGCAGTATCTGGCACTACCAATCTAGACAAATCCCTGCATGCACGTGTAAGCTTACCGACAGGGATCCACCTGGAACGAACTGCTGCAATATTCGACCGCCTGGAAGCTATTGCGAAGGATAATCCGTTCGCTCAGAAGGTTGATGCGAAGATTGAGAAGAATCAGGGTGACCTGTATATTACTCTTGTAGATGAAGCGAGCGAAGGTAATGGCCGTCAGAAAGCCCGCGAAAGCCTGGATCAGGACCTCTCTGTAGTCCGGCCTGCATTCGTCCATTTTGATGAAGGGGGATCCGAAGAGAAGACCTATTCCCTAAGGTTGAGCTTTCTGGGCAGCGAATACTCAGATATTAAGCCGATTATCGATGGGTTCTCCAAACAAGTGAAAGGAGTTCCCGGAGTCACCCGGGTCATCTATCATTTTCGCGAACCAAGAGTATACCTGGACTTCAAGCCGGACCCAAATGTCTGGCCGAGAGGAGGCCCACGGCCGGCAGAGCTAGCCCAGGCCATGCGGTACTATATGACGGGCGCAGTCATATCAAAGCTTCATTGGACTTCTCGTGAGTTGGACCTGAGATTAAAGGGAGACTGGGACCCTTCGATGGGCGAAGAAGCCCTCCTTTCTTTCCCCGTTGCTTATCAGGAGGGCTCCGCAGAACTCGCTTCCCTGGGGCACTTTGAAGAGACGGAGGGAGAACCCACCATCTGGCGAGACAACAAGCGCAGAGCTCTATCAATTTCCGTAGAAATGACTACCCCTGCCCATGAAAAGGTCATCGATGCCCTGCACCACTATTTTCAATCAAGCGTAGACAATCCCGACCTCACCTTCTCGGTTAGTCGTGAGTATGAGGAAGGTCAGGGTCAAATCCGTGAATTGATTCTGGCCGTCGTCATAGCCCTTGTCCTCATATATTTCGTGTTGGGTGCCCTCCTGGAAAGCCTGATGAGACCGCTCATCGTTATGCTGACAATTCCTGTGCCAATGGCAGCAGGGCTCGGGGCCCAGTTGATCGCGGACGGAACTCTATCGCAAGTCGCATTGTTCGCTTTGATGATGCTAGGTGGCCTCACGGCTAATGGTGCCATCATCATGGTATCTACGATAGCCCAGGAGTTGCAGGAGAGAGAGTCAGAGGGCCGACCGGTTCCCGATGCAACCGGATTAATCAGCCAGATCTATGAATCAGCTTCATCACGGGTTCGGCCGATCTTGATCACTTGCACCACCACAATACTGGGAATGGTGCCATTGCTCTTCGCATCGGGGTCCGGATCCGCTCTCTGGCAGCCGGTTGCCCTCATAACGATTGTAGGAACTTTGGTTTCCATTCCGACTGTTCTCTTACTAACACCAATGGTGTTTTACATAACTAGCTTTCGAAAAATGAATCAATTCTAACTAAACTGCGGTTCCGAGAACTGTATGGAATCGGGGCCCAATAGCTTGAGGAGTAGAAAATGCCAGCAAAGAAGAAAGCCGCCAAATCCACGGCGAAAAAGAAGGGAGTCAGGTCTTCCTCGCGGTCACAGGAATTCATCGCAGAGGAGGAGAACTACTCTGAAACGGAAGAGGAACAGGAGTTAGATCCAAGGGACCCATTTGGGCCGTACATTGCCCCCGTTCCGAAGAGAACTAATACCTTCTTCGAAGAGTTTCGGGTCTGGATGCATTCAGCAAAGGGTTGGCTCTATGGGCTTCTGTTAATCGCGATTGCCGGACCCCTGTTTTATATGCTCGGGACACTGCGTTCTCCGAGCCATGAGGAGCTGTTAGAGTATTACTTCACAAGCAGAAATTCCGGAGGCGCAGGCGAATCGTCTGCCTATACGGTCGGACAATTTCAACGAAGCCAGGCAGATCTTATCCATGTAGCCAATACGATCCGAATGTTCACGTTTGGTGAAGGAGCGACCGCACTACGATCCGATAGCGAAGAGTATGCGAATTTCGTAGAAAGTCAATATGAGATTGACCTATTGGCCAATGCAGCATTGCAGCAAGGGCTGCTGGATAATCCGGATTTTCGGACCTACCTGGAAAACTCTATGAGGGAATCTGTAGCCCGGGGGTACGTGTTGTATCGGCTCAAAGACCGCCTACCCGCTCGGACAGAGATCCTGAAGGGCGCTAGCCCTGAGAAATTGGCTCAATTCAGAAAGGAAATAAAGAGCGAAATAAGCGAGGAACAATGGAAGAGGCTTTCAGATGAGGATATCCGCCGAGGTTACCAGCAAGCCCAGATGCAGAGGATCCAGGAAACAATAATGCTTCAACGGCGACTTCTGGTTCAAGAAGCGAAACAAAGCGACCGCACCCTGAAGGACTGATTTGAGGGGATTCAACACGGATAATCATAACGTTGGGGCGGAATAGCCTCCGAGAGTACTCACATGAGTTCCGTGTTTGGATTGAGCTCTGTTTCGAGTTGGATAGGAGCCCGTTTCCTGCGCTGGGCTCCAGGGACCCTGATCTCGTCAAGGGCCAGATTCTTTGCCGTTTCTTTGGCATCAAGGGCAGCTCTAAAGAGAGTGGTCCAGCTGGTCCCATCTCGCTCATTCAAGCGTGAAAGGAGCAGTTCAATGCACCGGGCTGCGTAATATCTTCGATCGATTTTCATTGCTTACCTGTAAAGTTTCGAAAAGGGTACTGGCCACTCAGCACAATGCTAGGCTGAATTTCCAGGAAGATATTATTATGAGACCTTGAGCAGTGAAGTTCTTTTCGATTGCCGCAGTGCCGGAGTCGAGGCCGATGCCGACGCCGGCTTGACAGAAATCGGACATCGGGCCCCGCTGATCAGGAAACCGCAATTTGCTTCCTCTCTACCGATTGTTCCTCAGGGTCTGGGCAGCAGCGACCATTTAGCCCCCTTGGAATACGCCAAAGCAGAGATCAGCATCCCTTCGCCTGGGCGGTCTGGTCACATGAGGGTCCCGGATCGGGCAGTAATTTCGCACCGAACTTCACATTTTACCCAATATTCTATTGACGTTCTCCACTACTTGCTGTAATTACAATATTATGAATTACTCTTCACTTGGCTTAGTTATTATTATAGGTATTTTCCTTTCACAATGCGAAGAGTCGGCCGCGCCTTCCGGGGTAGAATTTGCCAACAGAATGAACCAAACCGGGGCGCTTGATATCGTCATTGAAACGACACCGGTAGCTAACAACTATTGCGATAATGCAAATTCGATAGGCACCGAAGCAATCGCGACCTTGCTAGAAAATGATTCAGAATTGAAACAAAAAATGGGCGAGTTTATGGGGCCGGAATCCTTTAGAGACTATGAAGGCTCCTATTTGTCTATAAAACTGGCAGATTCTCTGAATGTTCCTCACGCGATACACCACAAAACCGTAGGCGGCACCTCAAACCTCTGGGAGATGTATGCTATTCTTCTAGGCACTTCGCCCACTGCTTCCTTCTATTGCTGTCCCGCACTTCCCGAAAATCGTCCTTGGGGTACGCTAAAGTTGGATCCCGATAGAAAACCTGCCCCCAATAGAGTTCATCTACAGATTTTACATCACCATCTGGGTCAATGGAGAGCAATCAACGGATTTCGCGTAACGAGATTTAAATTTCGCTGCGGCCCAGTTTTTTTCCTGCAAGCGGATTCTGGGAGCCTGGGCCAATGCAAACGCCATCAGTTTTCGGTTGCAGTTCAAGATGGCAATCTGTGTCCGGTAAACATTCCAGTCAATCCTCCCAGTCCTCCACCCGGTGGCGGAAACCCACCACCAGGGGAGTCACCTGCACGAGACTATGTGATAGTAGAGAAAGTGAATCCCAGCCGTCCTGACTGTGGCGGTAGCGTCTTGGCCCCGCTCCATAATCAGATGCGCGTAAGAAATAAGCATAAGATGAAATCCATCTATGTGGAAATTCAAACGTGTCAGGTCAGCCCGAGCACTAAGTGCCAACCACCTCGTGCATATCAATTGCCCGCAAACGGTGGCAAGGCTAACTTGGGTTGTAACGGCTGGAGCCCCGGAAATCAAAAGTTCAAATTTCGAGTTCGATCTGCGAAGTATATGTGACCAGCCTTCCTCAGATCCCCTGGCAATCTAAGGAAGGACGATTATCCGGAGACTTCGGTGCGAGGTTGCTGGCTGTCAGAATACTTCATGCACAACGTATTCGCCATGCTAGCTCTTCTGGAATCATTCGGAAAGTCTATGGGTCGAACATCTTGTTTGTCGGCCAAAGATAGCTCGCATCCAATGATCGGTTTCTAGTCACGAACGGACAATGAAGTGAGCATTTTAAGAAGCGTTGATGAAGAGCCCCCGAGGCAATATTCGCTCCCGTTTCCATTGAATGCATAACCCGCAACCTCCTATTTAGCCGTTCTTCAGCGGAGCAATGCAGTCTCCTTTATCTTAGAGTGTCAAAAAAGAGCGAAGCATCTAGAAAAATCGAAAGGAAACATTAGGAGTAATTCAGTTGCCCACGGATGTTTTTCCAATCTTAAAGCAGAACTTGCATATTCGATAAACCTCTATTCAAAGGCAAAGTTGAAGGATTTTCTTGCGCAATCCTCAATGCCCAATTACCCTAGCCATTATGAACGCTATGCTAGAAGTGAGGGATTTCTCTGCGAATGACCGGGAGGTCGATTCCGATCGCTTCATCACCGAGCTCCAATCAATGAGCGACGCAGCTCCTTGTCGCACTATTGTTTATTGCGGGTTTCCCATATATAGAGATTTTGAAGATAATCCTTTAGAAACAGATTACCTGGCTATTCTCCAAGACAAAGGAGTATTCCTTATTCAAGCACTCGCCTACCGTGAGGATTCCAAAGAGGAGACTCCGAAAGAACGCCTCGAAAAGCTTTGTGCCCACCTATATAGTCGCTTATTGAAACACTCTGCATTGCGAAAAGGAATGCATCAATTAGCATTCAATATCTACCCTTGCTTCTACGACCCCGAGAAACGGTTAGATAGTCAGGATGATTCCGTCTTGTTGTTGCATCATGCTTCGGACCTTTGGCGGATCGGTGATCCTTCGAGGGCAGGTACCTTTAACATCGAGGCGCTTGATCAGCTGCTCCCGATTTTGGAGGGCTCAGATGTTCTTAGAGTTAAGCGAACTAGAGTGAAGAGCTCAGGTGCCAGGGACGATCGCTACAGAGCTTCTCTCGATCAGCTGGAGAATGAGATGGCTCGCTTCGATGAGTCGCAAAGGTCTGCAATTCATCCGGCGAACCCTGGGTTTCAACGGATTCGAGGGCTTGCAGGGAGCGGCAAGACGGTAGTTCTTGCCATGAAGGCGGCGATCACAGCACTTCGGGAGCCAAAAACAGAAATCATAGTTACTTTTTGGACAAAGAGCCTATATCAACACGTTCAGGATTTGGTAACTCGATTCTATCGAACGCAGGACGATAGACCACCGAACGCGAAGCTACTTCGAATCATGCATGGTTGGGGAGGAAAGAATGCCTCTGGGGTCTACTACGAAATCTGCCGGGCAAACAACATCATCCCAATGACATTGCGAGGAGCTCAAATTGCGAGCCCGAATGATGAGCCTTTTGACACTGCATGCAAACGCGCACTGGATGAATACCGTGGTATTCCGATTGCGGATTATATTATGATTGATGAAGGGCAGGATTTTCCAACATCTTTTGTCAGGCTCTGCACCAAGGCAGCAAGACTGGGAGTTATTATCGCATTTGATGAATTGCAGAACATCTTTCAGACAGGTGTCCCGAGTATTGAAGAATTAACAACGGATGCTACTGAGCGGACACATAGCGACTTGATGCTCCGCCGCTGCTATCGAAATCCTCGACCAATTATAGTTGTGGCCCATGCCATTGGGTTCGGTCTTTACGGAAAGCGGCCGGTCCAGATGCTTGAAAACAGAAGCCATTGGGAAGACATCGGTTACCAAATTGAAAAGGGGACCTTCACTCCCCATAGCGAGACTGTAATTCAGCGGCCGAAGTCTCACTCAATTGCCATTATTGAGGACACCTTCTCACCCGATGAGATTATTCGCTGTGAAATCTCCTCCGATATTAACGACGAAACCGAATGGGTCGCTCAGGCAATACAAACTGACATAAAGAATGGTTTGCTCCCAGAGGACATATTAGTTGTCTCAGCAGATAGTCGTAATGCAAAAAACTACCTTGCGCGTGTCGCCCGGAAGCTCCAAGCATCGGGCATCCAAGTAAACAATACACATACAGACCAATTTAATCTTCACGGATTTGTCGAACGCGGAGCTGTGACCCTTACTACAGTGCAAAAATCCAAGGGCAACGAGGCATTTATGGTCTACGTTGTTGGGTGCGACGCGCAATTTCTTGCGGGACGATCTGTACGAGCTCGGAACATGATTTTTGTGGCCATGACTCGGGCCAAAGCATGGCTTCGACTCTCGGGAATTGGAGCTCCGATGGAAAAACTCGTAACCGAAATCCGTGAAGCAAAGAAACGGTACCCGAAACTTGTCTTCCAATATCCTACCCAAGAGGAGATCACTAGCCTAAAACGAGACTTGGTCTCAAACACAACGGAAGCGGAGAGCACCATTGAAGAACTTCAAGAGATTCTCCGCAAACTGCCAGCGGATCAAGTGAAAGAGATTCTCGATAATTGGGACCGGAAGAGTGAGCAATAATCCCAAAAAAATATCAGACGACTTTCGAGCTGAAATTCCAAAGCACTGCCGGCGAACGATTGAGGTCTCTGGATTGTTGGCTGAATACTCGGGAGCGCATGACATTGTCATTGACCCCGCCACAGTTCGAAATCTTAACCATCAGAAGGAATGGGAATATCTTTACACCTACAGAAAGTACAACTTCCTTCTGATGGATGGATCCCTGCTTGCATTCAAGTTGCGAGACCCATCGAATATAAGCTTCACCTTCCTTGGATGTCCTTACTCTTTTCCGGAGGATATGGAATCTCAAGAGATCGGAATAATCATGGACCAAGAGTCTGTGGACAATCCAGCCTATGTCAGATTTGATTACGCACCGTCGAGCTACCGAAAAGCCATTCACCCGGCTGCTCATATGCATCTTTATCGAGAGTCCCCGGTACGTCTTGGGGTTTGCTCAATCATTGGTCCTTTGGCATTCACTCAGTTTATTCTTCGGCAGTTCTATCCGCACCAATGGAATGACACGAAGCATCTCATGCCTTCGAGTTCCCCAAAGACCACCCGTATCCCTGCCTCCGAATGGGCAAGGGAGGATAGCGAAGAATTACACCTGCATACAAGGATTCGCGGAATACATTGTACCTAAAAGGTATAGAGTCACCGGTAAGAAATAGCCTATAACCTGTTTCCTTCACATTCTACTTGCTCCAATTGGTTTCAAGGTAGCGGGCGCAAACTGTTTAACGATCCAATGCCGTCCGGGAAAAATCACCGAGCCAGCTTTTTCTCTCAGATGATATTGCCCCGATTTTCTTGATTACCCATAATCACCCTTGTCAGGCTAAGATGTTCTACACCATCTCCTTCACCGCATCCAAAAAAATCTCCGCCCGAAGCGAATCTTCAAGACCTGACTTAGACACTGGATGTAGGTCTACTTAGGAATGCAATCATGCATCGAATTCGGAAATTATTCTTCTTGTTCGGTCTACCCGCAAACCATCCTCTCGTCTCGTGTCAGGGACTAATCAAGTAAATTGCTCCCTACCTGGGAGCCCAAAATCGGCACCTGATGGCTGAAGATGGAGTGCGGGACTATGGGGCAGGTCAATTTGACTGGCTCGGGTTTTGGAGAATGAGAGGGCCATTTCGTAATATTCCTGTCGATTTGGGGAATTGATAACGATGGGTAGAACCAGAACTTTTTCCTGCTTTCGGAGTTCGCTTGAAAGAAGGCCTACGGGCGGAACAAAAACGGGGATTCCTGCGCGCCAAGGTATTCGCTCTCGGAGCCCAGATTGCCCCGACGAAAGCCCTTTATCAAGCCTTGGCGGATCTCGTTATATGTCGGGAGTGCCCGCCGCAGGACTGCGCAATATGGCTCTGGTAGAAGAATCCAAGAAACGAGAACTCATCGATCTGAATTTCTGTGGTGCCAATTGATATTCATTTGCGGCAGCGAGCGACAAGAGAACAAGGACACTCTCACCAGCTTAGGTTATGATAGGGCTACCGGGTAGAAATCATCGTTTTTGAAAACTCTCGCTTGCCTCCCCAGCCCGTTTGATACCGGGAACAACTACCGAATTCCACAATCGGGCCGTGCCTGGCCGTTTCCTCTAAAGGATTGTATACGCAGGAGCGCATTGGCCCGGATATCGGCGTAGAACAAGTTATAGTCCATAATGTGATAATTGGAGGAATCAAAAGTGGAGCGATAATCCGAATTTTCCGGATGGCGAACCCAAAGGAGACTACCCTCGCACCTGGCCTCTACATACTGGCTCCGGGGATTCTCGAAGTACTTGTCCACGCTTCCAAGGTGACACTCTCGCGAAGTCTCTTTTCCATTGAGGCGCCAGCTTACTGGGTTAACGCAAACGCTCCCCTCCAGCCCTGGATTCGAATGAGCAAAATCTTCCAAAGTAGTCCCCCATTCTCTTGAGTTCCAGGATACATAACAAGAAATCCTTTCCGCCGAAGCACACGGCTCAAGATTCACAAACCAATCCTGGTGAATGGTCGCTCCAATGAGGTAGGCAACGATAAACCTTCGATCGCGGCTGGCCTCCGGAACGTCCAGTTCCCCTTGTAGCAACCGAAACAAGAGATATGAACCCTGGCTATGACCCGCCAGAATGTAAGGTCGTCCCTGGTTATGATACTTCATATAATAAGCAAAAGCTGTTCGAATATCTTCCAGTGCCAAATCCAATGCGGCCTCGCTGTTCGAGCTTCCAATTTGCGTGAAGCTGGCCAGGGTGGCCTGGCGATATCGAGGGGCATAGATTCTCCCGATTCCGTGGAATACTGAAACCTGTCGCAGGGGTTTCAATCCCATTAGCTCAAGACTGTATCCCTCGGCATCAGCGTTCCAGGAATCGTCAGAGAAATAGGTGGTGGGATGAACATAGAAGATGTCCACATTTTCATCTGGAGAGTTCAAAGGAGGCATTCCTTTGGGGATGAAGTCCCCATCACTCTGTTTACCCGGGATGGCCGCCCAGAATCGCTGGTTAGAATAGTCCGGGGCCCTCGGAGGGACCTGCTCAGAGAAGGAATGGGACGGCGTAATCACCCATGTAACGATGGACCTACAATTTGACATCCAGGAAAACAGAATCAGCGTCACTGCGATGATGAAATGGAATTGGGACAGAAACCTGGGAAAGCTTCCGGCTCGTATCGAACTCAATATTAATCTCTTCATAGTTACTCGCCCAACGCCTGATGAAAATGTTTCAAGTCATCCTATCCTAAAAGGTGGCCGTGAACACCGGGCCCACGGCATAAGCACGCTTGGTGGTCTGCGATGATTCTGGATCGGCATACAGGGCACTTGCTGCAATTCCAAAGTTCGGATGAAAAAAGAAAAGAAGTGTTCCTAAGGCGCTCCACGATGCCGTATCATAGTTCCTTCGTGCATCAATCTTGAGACTCAGGAATCTACGATAGTCGAAATAGAACTCCATCCCAGCATTTCCGTATCGATTGTAACGGTGCGTTTTCGTGTCAAATGCATAGACCGCTCCGACATTGTTCCAGTATTGTGCATCAATTATCGACTGGGGATTGGCAGGTAATATCCCGGCGGCTGCGCTCAAAGCTCCAAAAGCAGTTCGAACTGTGATATCATAATGCGCACTAGAACCCTGTACGTAAGCCCCGATGTACCAAGATTGTATTGGAATGGAGAGCCGAACTCCAAAGCGACCGGAATGGGTTCGGGAAACATCATCGGCGTTAATCTGAGGAAAGGATTCATAGACTCCGGCACCGCTCACCAACGAAATCGCATTACGAACATGATAATGGGCTCGCGCACCGGAATAGGAATACTGAATGTAAGGGCGTAGCCAGTTTTTCTTCAGGAACTGGTATTCCATAAAAAAACTATTAGTTGATCCGCTTGCACTACCTTCGATCGCATTCGTGAGTCGCGCGTCCAATGGACCAAAATTGACATTGGCTTTACCCAAGGTCAATCCGGCCGAAAAGCCTCCGTTCGAGATATACAGCTGGGCAAGTCGCTGGGGACCCAGGCCCCGCGTGGCCAATTCGAATGACCCGACCGTCGTGAGGCCCAACGCTCTTCCTAGAACGGGAATCACTCTCTTTCCTGTAGATGGATCAGTGTAAAGAAAAGGCAGTGTGGCTCGAAGATCGAGCTGCATTTCGCCGTAACCCAGCCCGGCGGCAAATCTCCATTCGTCCTGAGCGGCGGAACCTGGGTCACGATTCAAAGCTCCCTCTATCATGGGATTTGCCCAGGTGGACGTCAGCGACCAGAGGAGAATTACGGCTGGAAACAAGACTCCACGTCCAGCACGCTTCCCCTTACGGGGTTTAGCTGATTCGCGGCAAAGCGCCTTAGCGTCCCCTACCACAGGAGCCTTTGTTGCCCCCGATCCCTTGCCAACCTCGCATTGGTCCAGCTTCACAGCCCCGAATTGGTAGCACGATCTGCCCCAATATCGGCGGTTCCTATTATTTCGCATGCTTTCTCCATTGCTGAGCACTCTTTGGGTTCCTCTTTTTGATTTAATGGAGGATGCAAATTATGTGCCAGAAACAGCCAAGGAGCCGCCCTGAACCTAATGGTTCGAGGGCCATCCTGGGCTGCGATAAGGTGTTTTCCGGTCGCGGCAGTCGCAGGGGAAGCCCTGGGCCCCTGTCGAGTGCTGGTTTTTAATCGATTAAAAATCACAGGTTGGCTGAAATCAATCAGTGAACTCAAGGTCTAGAGTCTCCATTGCCCCAAGCACTATGCTTTCTATGCTCCGGGCAGCGGGAGCAAGAGTGTCTTCAAAGTGGATGACGATGAGTTGCTGGTCTGGCAGGTTTACTACGTTAGGGCCAATGTCCGAAATGGGATGAAGTCGGACGCGGGGAAAGAGGACCCTTCACAGAAGCCATAGATCATCAACAAAAAATCGATGAGAATCTGCACTGGGTGGATTCCATTAAGGGATGAAAGAATTCTATCTAAACAAAGAAACCTTCGAGGTAGACACGATCCATGATAATGGGCACGAGGAACGCCTGAACCTCCGATTTGGCGGCGATTTGGTACGCGTGTTAAGCGAGTATACGGAGTATCTTAATTGTTCAGATTGGGACTTCTTACGAAAACATTTTCCCGAGTACATGATCTAGCTCTGTATCATCGGTTCTTGCCAGAACCACTGTAAATCAATGTCAACGCCCAGAAAGCGTCCGAAGCAGAATAATCCAATCCGATGGTCGTGCGGCGCTTAGCTCCTTCGCCGTGAACCTTAGTGCAAGATCCGGATGATCCGACTCCTTTAAATAGAAGCTAAATGAGGCATTCCGAATGATCTTACCATTCAGCGATTGAAATTCTATTATACATAAATCCGCTTCGTTACGACCGTCTAGGCTTTCAACGAAATTTGCCCATTTCTCTGGGCAAGAAAAGTTTGTAATGAGTTTCATCTGACAAATTTACTATGTACTACATACTATGTCAAGGCCTTTTCCGTGTTTGGAATCCGCGAAAGGTGAAAGGAAAGTCTATACCGCTTCCGACTGGCCCGCTGGAACCGGAAGGGCTACGGGCAGGCGGATTCTCTCAATGGTTCCCCATGGCCAATGACTAAGCTTAGGGTCGGCGACCGTTTGTATATTGTCTCCCTCGTCTGGTATTGCGCAGGGCCGCTTGATAGATAGCTTCCTTTTGCATCGCCCTTCGCTTGTGCGCCGGAGGCTGCACCGCCTGTTGGATATGCAGCAACAACCCGAGGACTAAGAGGTTCCAACGCCCATTCAATAGGGCATACACAAAGTTCGCCTTCTCCAGCTGAACGAGGTAGGTACCGAAATCGGTGGGTAGAAATTGAACCCAAAGAACCGGCCTTTCCTGTTCGTCCGTGGTCTGAAAGTCATACACGACTAACGACCGGCACCCGCTCCACTTTTTGAGGAGTCCGGACTTGCTGGTGTCAAGAATGCGCTTTAAGCGAGGGTGCTTTGTGGATGCCGTCACATCTGTAACCGCTCTATTGAATTGCTCAACCTCCCTTGGCAACCTTGTCCCGTTGACAACCCACACCACAGACTTATGAACGGAGTTCCGAGCATCCCGAATCTCGGGGTCAATGGGGGAGTGTTGAAATTCTAATACGATGCCATCTTTGGTCTTTACATCTGCTCTGCGTTTCTCTCCTGACTCGGACCTTTGCAAGATTTCCTGCCACTCCTCCGGGAAATGATTTTTCCAGTCTCGGTGCCACGGGGTCTCTGGTTCCCGCTCATAATCGCAAGGCTTCTTGCTCTTGTGAGCCCAGTGGTGCTGCCTTTGTTGTCCGCACTTTGGGATGACTACAGAATCGCAGCCAATGCAAACCCCTCTGTCCCCCTTTGTTGCCTCTTTCCTTTCTAAGTTCACGTAAGCAAATTTCATTTTCTCATCCTCAATAAAGCAATCTGACCCAGATTATCATAGCACTGTGACAATTCCGAATGGCCTATCCCTCGAACCTTCAGAGGATGAAACCGGACATGCGGAAAGCGGATTTAGCTGGCGCAATCTCGGGCATAGAATTACACTTAAATTCATTACGGGCCCGTCACTTCCGGCGGCGGTAGAAGTCGCACACGGACGCATCAGTCAGATCAAAGAAGATTCGGTGAAATCCCCAATATAGGCCTTAGATTACTGGCTAGACGCATTCAATTTCTTCTGCACTGCCTTCCAATCCGGCATCTCCCGAGCAAGAAGGTGGTAGAATCGCTTGCTATGATTGTGTTCAATAACATGGCATATTTCATGAGCAATCACATAATCAATACATCGGGACGGGACGTGAATCAATTCCGGATTAAGGATGACCTTGCTGCCGTTCGTGCATGATCCCCACCGGGTCTTCATCTTCCGAATATCGAGAACGGGTTCCTGGCGGAGCTTTAGCTTTGTTTTTTTCAGGTAAGCCTGGAATCTCTCAGCAAGAAGGTCACGAGCCTTTTTTCTAAACCAATCATCCAGAGCCTTCTTGATCTTTGCCTGATCAGTCTTACCGGAAAGATGAACCTCCAGATAGCCTTTCTTCAGCTTAACCGCTGGCACTGGCTGGTCGGCCTTGATTACCTTGAGCCGGTATTGCTTTCCCAGATACCGGAACGACTCTCCTGAAACATACTTCCGAGTGGGCTGAGCCGGTAGGTAGGTCTCGAATTCCCTTTGTTGCTTCAGGATCCACGGGGCCCGCTTCAGAACCCGCTCCTTGACCTCGGGCAAACTGGCTTTCTTCGGAGCTTTGACCTCAACGGTCATATCGGGATGGACGGTAATAGCCAGTGTCTTGCGGTCAGATTGCTTTAGCAGAAAGGTAATGCGATTCTCTCCGTATTGAATGGAGAGCTTTCGATCCGTGGAGTCTGTGTTCTTCAATGCTATGGACACCCTGGATCAACTATCCCTTTTCTGGGCCGTATCGATTACCTTTTCCAGGATTGCATCAATGGTATCCGCATCCAGCTCCAGATCGTATCGTCCTTTGATGCTGTAGAGATAATCCTCTATTTCTATGAGCATCTTGTTCTGAACATCCTGGTTGGTAGTCCAATGAACTATCTTCCTGGACTCAATGATCTCATCCACCTTGAGGCCAATGTCTGCAAGGATATCCGGGTCGGTATTTACTTCTTTACTCTGGAAGATATCAGCCACGATACCATAGAAAGCAGAGGCCTGGTCCTTCCCATGTAACTTTGCAGGAAGGTTGGATTGGTCTTTGTCGACGACGGCTTTGTTCAGCTCCCGCATCTGCTCGAGAAGTTCGGCCTCTGAATACCTCTTATCTCGATAGGCCCGAAAGGCTTCCTCTATAAGTTCTGAAAACCTCTTGTAAAAGGCCGGGTCCTTGTCCCAGTTCTCTGTTATGGTCTTCTTCGTTCGACTGGCAATCGTGTCGGCCCTTGCCTTATCTCCCTTCAACTTCTGAAGCTCTTTTTCAAAAGCATCGGTGTCGAAGATGCTGATAGGATCGTTTAGCTCTTCGATATCTGTGGAGCTTATGTGTCGATTCACCAGGGCTTTGATTCGGTTTTCGTATTCGGAGTAGTCGACGATCTCAGAGTAACGTCGCATGACTGAAGCTCGAAGATTGTGGTAGTACTTCAGATCATCTTTGTAACATTTGATCATCTCTTCGGGAGTATCCGTGATGAAACTGGAACTGCTCAGGGCCACCTTCAAGGATCCGGCAAATGCGGATAGTAGCTCGTAGAATTCCTTTCGCTTCAATTCGTCTTCAAGATACTGCTCAAGGGCTTCCGTGTCAGCCTGGTTCGTGACCTCCTTGAAGTAAGAGACGAGATCCGAATGTTTCTGGGGTAGTTTACCGATTTCCTCCTGGATGGCAGTCACCGTTCCGTCCAGGTCCTCCTCTTCGTAACCTTCCAGGGCCCCGTAGGTGTTGAGGGCCGAGTCCAGCTCACCGAGGATGCCCCGGTAATCAATGATGTATCCGAACTCCTTATCGTCATGCAGTCGGTTCACCCTGGCAATGGCCTGGAGAAGTGAATGCTCTTTCAAAGCCTTGTCGACATAAAGAACCGTATTTCGAGGACAATCGAAGCCGGTCAGCAGCTTATCAACTACGATCAGCATATCAGGGGAGCCCTCTTTCTTGAACGACTCGATGATTTCGGTATTGTAGCTCTTCTCTGACTTAAACCGCTCCATCATCTTCTTCCAGAACTGCTGAACAAGGGGTATGCTCTCTTCGTCGGTGTCCTCGTTTCCTTCCCTGGTATCCGGAGCCGAAATAATCACTTCGGCATCCACAAGTCCCACCTCATCCAGGAACTTCTTGTATCGAATGGCTGTTTCCTTGCTGGAGCAAGCAAGCTGAGCCTTTAGACCATTCGGCTTGAAGATTCGAGTGAAGTGCTCTGAAATATCGTAGGCTATCTGCTGAATTCGTTGTTCGGCCTGATTGACGGCCTCGGCTCGACTGAACTTCTTTTTGAGGTCTCCCTTCTGATCATCTGTGAGATCAAGAGTTACCCTCTCGAACCACTGATCGATGGCCTTTTTGTTTACATCCGTGACAGCCAGACGGCCTTCGTAAAGCAGTGGAACGACGGCTCCATCTTTCACTGCCTGGTTAATTGAGTATTTGTGAATGATACCACCAAACTTGGCCGAAGTGCTTTTCTCCGTCTTCAGAAGTGGTGTTCCCGTAAACCCGATGTAGCAGGCATTCGGAAAGACCTTCTCCATCTTTGCATTCATTGAGCCGTACTGGCTTCTATGACTTTCGTCTACCAATACGAATGTATTGGAGTCTTCGTTAATGTGCCCCTTCGTGGATGCCGCCTGCTCGAACTTGTCAATGACTGTCGTAATGATTGCATCATCTGACTTCTTAAGCAGTTCAACGAGATGCCTGCCGGAATCTGCCTGGACGGGGGTTTTACCACAGGCCTTGAAAGTCCTCCAGATTTGAGTGTCGAGATCCACTCTGTCGGTAACAAGAATGACCTTGGGGTTCTTAATGGAGGGCTCCAGTGCCAGGGACTTGGCAAGCATAACCATGGTTAAACTCTTACCACTGCCCGTTGTATGCCAGATGACTCCGCCTCTTCTCCTTCGGTCCGATCCGAGATTTCTAACTCGTTCGAGAGTAGCCTGAATGGCAAAGTATTGCTGATACCGAGTAATCTTCTTTACCCCGGCGTCATAGACGATGTACTGAAAAATCAGCTCAAGAAGCCTTGAAGGTGTGAGCAACGAATATAGAGTTCGGTCTTGCTCTGTTGGTAATCGATCTCCACCGGCTCCAAGCTCCTCGAAGTGCTTTCGGACAGCCGGTTCCCGATGATCAAGAAGGCGGGCTTTCTGTTCGTCGCTTTCCGTGGTGTTAATGCATTTCTTCAGTTCAGATTCGTTCAGATTCTCTTCTTTCCAGACGGCCCAGAATTTCCTGGGAGTATCGGTTGTCGCATACAGAGCTTCGTTCTTGTTGATCGAAAGGAGTAGCTGGGAATATATGAACAGGTTCGGAATCTCATCTGATCTCTGGTTCCGGAGATGTTGGCTGACAGCCTCCCAGACCGAGCTTTCGCCTTCGAGGCCTGACGTTGGTTTCTTACATTCAATGATAACCAGGGGGATCCCATTCACGAAGAGGACGATATCAGGCCGTCTCAACTCATGGCTCTTGACCTTTTCCACTTCGAATTCATCTGTTACGTGGTAGACGTTGTTTTCAGGGTTCTCCCAATCGATGTACTTCATCGAGAAAGATTTTCGATCACCGTCTATCGTCTGCTCTTTGCTCACTCCCAGAGTTAAGAGGTCATAGGCCACTTCACTGCTCGATACAAGACCACCGGTCAGGGGAATGTCTCTCAGGTCTCGGATGGCATCCTGGATATTGGAATCGGAGAATTCGTATTCTTTCCCTTTGAACTGAATGGAGTTCAGCTTGCGAAGCTGGCCTTCGAGAACGGATTCCAGAAGAACCCGATTCGTCTTACCCCCTCGAAGAGAAAGAGCTTCCTCGGGAGGTAGATATTCATATCCCAGTTGAATTAGAACCTGCAATGCAGGGATCTGGGAAACGTATTCCTCTCTCCAGCTTCGGGAATGCATTTACACCTTTACCCTTGTCTTTCCGGTGAGCAGTTGTTGCATCAGGCCCTTTTTCTGGACCTTTAGAGAATCAATTCGGCTCCGAAGCTTCCTAAGTATCGTGTCAGATGATTCAAGCAGCACAGCGATCTGCCCCTGTTCCGGAAGCGGTGGGAGAGGAAAAGGAAAGGCGTTGAGTTGGTCCATATCGATCCCATCCTGCCCAGCCGACCTTTGGCCAAAAGACTCGATATACCTTAACAAGTCTTCTCGACAAAGAAAGTAATACATGTATTGCTTCAACAGCTCATCCTTAGGTATGGCTTTAATGAGAGCTACATTGTATGCTCCTGCTTTCCCAGAGAATATCTGAAAAATAGGAGGCCCGTAGCGTCCGATCATGATATCTCCTGATTCACATGTCTTCTTTGCAAGGTCCCGAGGGATATATGTAGGATATTTGTCCCCCTTAAAGTCTCGAATCTGAAGCAGACGAATGTACCCCTCTTTGGGTTCATTGATAAACGTATTCCGTGGGGGCTGAGATCCACCGGAAAAACGAATAACATCACCAATACTAAATAACGTCCATCCTTCCGGCAACTCTCCATCCTTTGCCGGCTTACCGAATTCCTTGAATCGTTTCTTGCCGGTCAGTAGCTGCTGCATCAGGCCTTTCTTCAGCTTTTCTTTGGCTGCTATCTTCTTTTCCAGAAGCTCGATAGCTTTATCCCAGGTAGAGAGGATACGGGCTATCTTCTTCTGTTCGGGAAGGGGTGGGAGGGGGATAATGTACTGTAGGATATCCTTCAGATTTATGACTGGCTGAGCCCCACCGACTTTGCTGAAATAATAGATCCGTTCCAAAACACCTGATTGTAGCATCTGAAACATGAAAGGGGAGACGGTAAGATCAGTTCTAAAGCTTAGTCGAGCAACAGATCGAGATATGTTGGCCCCATCGAGGACATTCGGCACCATAGCCACCCTGCCTAAATTAGCCCCGACTACAGTTATCAAGATATCCCCCGCTTGGACTCGAGATCTCATGTAAGGAGCTTCAACGTCAGGGGAGACACGAAAAAGATCAGTAAGTGAGTTCCATCCCTTAACATAATCTTGGCTCCTTATCATTATTGCTCCGTTGGGATGATAATCTCCCGGCTGAACAATGCCGTATGTCAGACCGCGTTTCGGATCTATAAGTTCCTTGATGGGTATTTTTTGGTAGGTCGGTGAGCTCAAAGATTCAACTCCTTCAAATACCCGGACATCTCCTGCTCAACCGTAGCCAGCTCTTTGTCGATGGATTCGATCTCTTTCTGAACAGCCTTGATGTCGATCTCCTCTTCCTCTTCGAAGGTATCCACGTATCGTGGGATATTTAGATTGTATTCATTCTCTTCGATCTCAGAGATAGAAGCAACGTAAGCATACTTATCGACTGACTTACGTTTCGTATAAGTATCGAGGATCTTCTTCAGATCTTTCTCTCGAAGTCGGTTCTGATTCTTTCCCTGCTCAAACTCCCGGCTGGCATCGATAAAGAGAACGTCCTTCTTCTTTCGTCCTTTCTTGAACACGAGAATGCAGGCAGGAATGCCGGTTCCATAAAAGAGATTGGGAGGAAGACCGATAACGGTATCCAGGAGGTTCTCTTCGATGAATGCCTGACGAATCTTTCCTTCAGAGGATCCACGAAAGAGAACTCCATGAGGAGCAATAACAGCCACTCGTCCATCAGTCTCGTGAGCCGTTTCGACCATGTGAGTTATGAATGCATAGTCCCCCTTCGACTTCGGAGGAACTCCTCTCCAGAATCGATTAAAGGTATCAGCCTCGGCAGTATCGGCTCCCCATTTATCGAGAGAGAAAGGAGGATTTGCAACGACGACGTTGAACTTCATGAGCTTGTCTTTCTCAAGAAGCTGGGGGTTGTTTAACGTATCTCCCCACTCCATTCGGGCCGAATCCATTCCATGCAGGAACATGTTCATCATACCCAGAGCCCAGGTGGAACCGTTCGACTCCTGGCCGTACAGGGCCCGGTTTCCATCTTCGACGAGGTTGGCTGCCTTGATCAAGAGAGAACCGGAACCACAGGTAGGATCACAGATTGTATCTCCGGACTTCGGTTCAACGAGTCTTGCCAGGAGTTCGGCAACTTCAGCAGGAGTATAGAACTCACCACCTTTCTTTCCGGCATTGGCAGCAAATCGGGCAATCAGGTATTCGTATGCATTGCCAATGATATCAAGGTTTCCGATTCGGGAAGGACGAAGGTCCAGACGGGGATCATGGAAATCCGTGAGTAGATTCTTTAGACGAGCATTGCGATCTTTCGTCTTTCCAAGGTTGCTCTCGGAGTTGAAGTCAATGTTTCGGAAGACTCCTTCCAGCTTTGTCTTATTGGCTTCTT
>PBUB01000019.1 GCA_002729885.1 Spirochaetaceae bacterium | reverse complement strand
TGGCGGCACTGCTCCTTACTCGGCCATCGCCTATGACATCGATGCCGCCATTTTCGCCATTTCGCGCGACGTTTGCGCCATTCTTCGCAGCCCTTCGATAATACTTCGCATCGAAGTCATTGAGGAACCTCTTACGGTTAGCTCTGCCTCTGCTTGACCATGCTCGGAACTCCTTGCTGCAAGGCATTCACCTATCGAGGCGCTGGTTGACAGACATTTGCATTGAGCAATCGCCCATCCATTGTTACAGGCAAAAACCCCTCATCGTAGCCGTGTAAATACGACTCTTTCAGCATTTTACGGTGGCTTTCCCTGATGGAGAAATGCTTTAAATTGACTTTCTTCACCAACATTTTGGTCGGGTAGCGATAGTTGCAGATTCGCCCATGGATATCTTCGCATCGGTAATTGCTCTGCCGCATTTCAATACGAATGGATCCGTCGTGATGCGTTTTCCATGAGCCCAACGTTTGGCCGCATCCTTCTACTTCCCCGCGAGGGAACAGCTCGATAGGTCTAAAGCAATCATCGCAACCCATCGGTTCAATTGGGCCGCCATTTACATACTGGCGCAGGCCCGGGTGTAGACAATTTTCGGTGGTGTCGGAAGTGCAGAAACCGCCCGCTGGAACGCCGGCCTCCATTTCGGAATCGCGAAACCACCTTATGGTGTATCCGAATTCGTAGGTCACTTTGCGCCAAGTTTCGCCATCCGAATCGGTGTGTCGCAGGTCAGTGCCACTTTTCAGTCTGAATCCGTCTTCCCATGGAAATTTCTCTGCCCCGGTGCTGGGCTTGAAGTAGGAATGGGGTGTTGCGCCGCTTCTGGGGTAAAATACTGTTGAACTGGCAGTGAGGAATCCGGTGAATACCCACCCATTCTTATACTGAATCCATTTGCCTCGGCGGCCGGCGATGACTTCCTCGGAGGAGGAACCGCTTTCTTGCGCTTCAAAAAAGGTCCAGCGTGGAATGACTTCAATTACCTCGGAATCAACCGTTGGCCTGGAACGAAGTCGTAAGCCTCCCTCTGCAATCACTTGATACTGAAAAACGTAGGTGCCCTCGGGCTCCGCAGCCTCGCTGCCTGTATTGCTACCACCTGGTGTCGAACATGTGCCTGTAAGGCAGAATGCCAGGATCAATGGGATCGAAGATACCTTTAACATTTTCATCTGGATGGAGTCCTTTTGTGAGACGAACCTCTTGAATTTGGGAACTAGTAAAGCGGACTCATACTCAATTTTGTCACCCATTATTCTATCCATATCAGGATTTTCGAAAGCTGGCGAAAATATCGATTCAAGGTAAAGGGTAGAATGTCAGGGTGGGTAGTCTGTGATAATAGCCTCAGAATCCAGGTTTTGCCTTCCAGGTGGCATAAGCGGAAGCGCCGCGATTCCCAGTATGCCTGGTTCAAAGAATCAGAATGAAATCGAATTCCTGAATTAGAGCCGATTCAAATTCCTGAATAGACCCGGGTAGGACCTGGAAATAAGCTCTAATCACTCTCTATATCTTAACTGTAAATGTTTTAAAATTACATCGTTAAAATTGCTGTGAAACTTTCTGTCCATGAAAACTGGACCAATCTTTCTGATCCTTTTGCTACTCCTTCTTCTGGCGACAGGGCATAGCCGGACAGCGGAGGAAGCTTGTTCGAACTACAATATGTTGCTTTATGCACATTCCGTGCGGTCAGGGCTAGAAGTGAAGAGAGAACGCGGAGCTGGCGAGTCCTCCTACACCTTCGAATTCCAATGCGAATTGGAACTGAGAGATGACGATGCCACAACATTGATACTATGGGTGGCCCGGGATGGTCATACTCCTGAATCTATGTACCGGGCTGTTCTCGCTCGAATTGAAGAAGCCGGAACCGGTTACAGCGTGTCCGTGGGCTCCGGTTGTGGTTTGCAGCGGCATTTCTTCGCTCAATCCGTATCTGTGTTGCGCCAGGTGAGGGGCTGGACAATTGCCCAATGATTGGAGCATTTCCGCATCAAGAGAGACAAACAGTGTTCCGGGTTTCCGCTGCAAATCTCCCCATTCACTGCTGCATAAATACCCGCCAACTTCCCAGGCTTGTGATCTCCTTCGCATCCTTAGTCTGCACTGCCTGCGCCTCACATAAAAATCCTTTCACCCAGGTTCCATCCTCCAGTTCTACAGACCCTATGCATAGAGGAGCCGGTATCCCGGCGATGAAGTCTCCCCAACGATCAGCAGGCAAGTCCCAGACCTCTACATCAATGGATGCGCCCTTATCTGATTCGCCGTCCGGCACGCGCACAAGCCCCGGTCGAATCACTCCTTCGCCGGGCAGGGCGTAGAATCTGTATTTTGCCGCTGTAGCCGTTTTCTTCGCAAGTTTGGCATTGCGATCAGTCAACTCATGATTCAGGGCCATTCCGGACATATGGGCACCGCACACCATCAGAGAGTACGATTTCGAAGTGGACATTGTTAGTGACTCCTTCAATTGATTTGCTATCGCAAGCAGACGCTGATCGCATCCGGCAGGCGCAATCAAAGTGATTCCAAAGGGCAGTCCGTCAGTGGTAAACCCGGCCGGAATCGCCAGTCCGCATAGATCCAGGAGGTTCATGAAATTCGTGTAGGTGCCCAATCGCGAGTTCAGGGCAACAGGATCTGCCTGGACTGCAGCGATGGTATAGATTCCCGGCGTCGTAGGCAATACCATAGCATCCAAACCTTCAAAGATGCGTTCTGATTTACGTCGTAATTCTTCCAGACGATACATAGCCTCAAAGCATTTTGCGCCTTCTACTTCGCGGCCACCCAGAATGATTTTCCTGGTAACATCCAGCACCCAATCCGAATGCTCCTCAATAAATCGGCCCACCGCGGCATAGCGTTCCGCAATCCAGGGACCTTCGTAGAGTAATCGGGCTGCTTCCAATAAAGGGCCGATGTCCACTTCCACCGTTTCTATTTCGATGGAATCCAGAAATTGGACCGCATTCTTCCAGCAGTCTGTATATTCCGAGTCCAGCTCAAGGGCAGAGCTGACTGGAATCCCGAGGCTGCGCTTTGGGCTGGTTCCGGGATCGCTCTGATGTATTCTTCGGCTATAAGCATCCTCCGGATCGAATTTAGCGATGGTATCCAGAACCAGCTTTGCTCCTTTTGCATTGCCTGCAAAGATGGAAACACAGTCCAGACTGCGACAGGCAGGCACTACTCCCCGGGTGCTCACCAGGCCCCGGGAGGGCTTTAGTCCGTAGATATTGTTAAAGGCGGCAGGCACGCGACCGGAACCGGCTGTATCTGTACCCAGAGAGAAGGAGACCTGGCCCAGAGCCACTGCCAGCGCCGATCCGGAAGAAGATCCGCCGGAGATGTATTCCGGGTCATAGGCGTTTTCGCATGGACCAGATGGCGAACGCGTACCTGTCAATCCAGTGGCAAACTGATCCATATGGGTTTTCCCAATGAGTATCGCACCGGCGGCTTCCAGGCGTTGCACCACATAGGCGGACTCTTCTGGATCATAGCTGTAATCCGGACAGCCAGCTGTAGTGGGTAATCCCGCGGTATCGATATTGTCTTTCACTGCGAAAGGAATACCATAGAGTGGCATGGCCCTGATCGCGCTGCTGAGGGAAGCGAATCGCCTGGCTGATTCCATGACAGTCTGCGCTCTTGCCATGACTTGCTCGGCAGAATTTCGAGCATTCCAGATAATCTGCGGCCCGTTTTCTATTCGTCGAATCACTTCCTGGAGAATATCAGTGGGAACGGCACGGCCGGATGCGTAATCTTCTAGAAGATGATCAACATGAAATTCAGGACTCATAGGCGATTACCCCTCATGTGATATATGGATTAAGATTTCACCGGGGCGCACCGGTTCACCGCTGCCTTTGATGATGCGAGTCACCGTACCTGTGGCAGTTGCTTCGATACTCACTTCCATCTTCATGGCCTCTAGAATTAGCACTGCATCGCCGGCGTTCACATGCTGACCTTCTTCAACCAGGACTTTCCAGAGATTTCCACGCATGGGGCTGTAGACCCCTTCGATGCCCGCAGGTAGGGTTTCCCCGACACTCGCTTCTTCGCTCTCTTCAGCGGCTGAAGGCGGCGGGGGCAGATCCTTCCAGCGCTCACGTTCCGCATCAAAGGCGGCCTGTTGTCTCCTCTTAAATGAATCAATGGATTCGCTGTGATCGGCCAGAAACTTGCGGTAATCGCGCAATGAAAATTCGCTATCTTCTATTTTGAGCGCAAACTGACCGTAGAGGAAGTCACGTCTCAATTCTGCCAGCTCCTGAGCGGACACTTCGTAAAAACGAATCTGATCAAAAAACCGTAGTAGATATGGCTTCGAAAAATCCGGCGTAGTGCGATGCGTATTCCAGACTTGAATGGTCCTTCCTACAAACTGATAACCCCCGGGGCCTTCCATACCGTAGATGCAAAGATAGGCGCCTCCAATTCCTACCGCGTTTTGCGGAGTCCATGTTCGAGCGGGATTGTACTTGGTAGTCACCAGACGATGACGGGGATCCACCGGAGTAGCCACGGGTGCGCCCAGGTAAACGTCTCCCAGTCCCATGACCAGATAGCTGGCCTCAAAGAAGATCCTGTACACGTCTTCGACGCTTTTCAGTCCGTTGATCCTTCGAATAAACTCCAGGTTGGAAGGGCACCAGGGCGCATCCTTCCATACCGACTGCATATATTTCTGAATTGCCAAGCGGGTGGATTCATCATCCCATGATATGGGCATATGAACAATGCGAGATCTCACAGACATTTCTTCAGGGCCAGGCATTTCGCGTATTAAACGGTGCAGGTTTTCGATGAGGACCGGCCGCGGCAATATTCGCTGGTCAAATTGGATCTGCAGCGATCGAATGCCAGGGGTGACTTCTGAAATGCCCTGTGCGAAAGCTGAATCGGGTTCTGCTGCGTTCAAATCTTCAATAGCCTGCATCAGGATGTGCGCCCGCAATCGCAGGGCCGGGTCCAGCACCATTTCGCCAAATTCCAGGAGAATGGCTGCGTCCCCTGATTGGCGACAGACGATCCTGTCCTCCGTTGACTCAGGATTCAGCGTGAATACTATGGCCTCATCGCGTGCAGAGCCAATGGAGTGGATGTCGTAGAGTGAAGAAACAGCGCCCGTCGGATGGATATCCGGGGGATCAGCGGCGATGGATTCGTATACATTCTCAATGAATTGATCTTCCTCTGTCTGTAGAGCTGTGGCTGTTTTCATGCTCACCGGTTTGAATCGCACCCGATGGCCTGGTCGAAGCTGGCCGATCTTCCAGAGCTCGGCCTTCACTACCGTGGCCGGGCATACGAAACCTCCCAGGCTGGGGCCATCGGGACCCAGGATAATGGGCATATCACCTGTAAAGTCGATGGAACCAACACAGTACGCGTTGTCATGCAGATTGGAAGGATGCAGACCTGCTTCGCCGCCATCGGGCCGTGCCCACCGGGGCTTTGGTCCAATGAGTCTTACACCTGTGCGGGCGGAATTATAATGCACTTCGAATTCGGTGTCAAAGAATGAGTCGATGTAATCCGGCTGCAGGAAATCCGGCGCACCATGCGGACCATACAATACCCCTATGGTCTGGCTGTTGGAATAAACCGGTCTTAGAGCTTCGGGTAAAAAGGTGCCGGCACTGATCGCTTCTAGTTTCATGCTATTGATATTAGTGGCGTTTTCGGAGTCGATGAGCCCATCCGACGAAGCGCTGTTCGGATGCACAGCATGGAGGCTGGCCGCATTCTCTGTTAGATTGAGTCTGTCACCGGGAAGTAGATTTCGTCCTCCGTGACCGCCAAAGTTACCTGGAGCAAAAGTGGCTCCACTACCCATGACCGTAGCTACATCCAGGCCGCCTCGCACAAGCAGATAGGCCCGGCAGCCGGTGTCTGCCACCATTCCCATTCGCAGTGTAGAACCGGCAGGGGCGAGGACGATGGTCCAGCCCGGCACATCGACACGTCTGGCATCGTCGGGCAGTTCCAGGGTTGTTTCTAGTCCCGGTCCGGTTATGCAAAATAGAGTATCGCAGTGAAAGCGTAGCGAAGGACCCTGGATGGTAATCTCAAGTCCTGCCGCTTCCGTAGGATTTCCCAGCAGAGCATTTCCAAGACGAAAAGCCAGCGAATCCATAGGACCGGAAGGCGGCACTCCTACCTGCCAGTAACCGGTACGACCGGGATAGTCTTGAACGGATGTTTGTGTGCCTGGAGTAAGGACTTCAATGGTATTGGACTGAATGTCCAATTCGCCGAGCATTCGCGTTGAAAGCCGGGCGGACTGAAAAGGCGAACTCTGAATTACCTGCCGCAAATAATCAAGATTGGTTGTAATTCCATACATCCTGGATTGCTGTAAAGCAGACTGCATGAGATCTAGCGCATCCTTCCGGGTCGGCCCATGTACCATCAGTTTAGCAAGCAGTGGATCGTAATGTGCGGAGACCTCCAGTCCATCGCTTAACCAGTGGTCCACCCTGGGGCCTTCTGGAAAGTGTACCTGATCCAGGCGCCCGGCTGACGGGCGAAAGTTGTGCACAGGATCTTCCGCATACAATCGCACCTGAATCGAATGTCCGGATGTTTCAGGAAGCTGGTCCGGCAAGAAGTTCTCTTCGCCGGCTGACTGACGAATCATCCATTCCACAAGGTCGATGCCGCTCACCATTTCCGTTATTCCATGCTCTACCTGCAGGCGAGTATTTACCTCGAGAAAGTAGAACTCTGCACTGGTTTCATCATATAGAAATTCAACGGTTCCCGCAGACTCGTAATGCACGGCACCGCAAAGTTTACTGGCTGCACGAAACATGGCGGCCCGGGTGTCCGGGAAAATGCCAGGGGCCGGGGTTTCTTCGATTACCTTTTGATTCCTGCGCTGCGCCGAGCAATCGCGCTCTCCGATGGTCAGCACTCGTCCGCGTCCATCGCCAAAAACCTGGACCTCTATGTGGCGAGCTCGTGCGATAAACTTTTCGATGAAAACTCCATCATCCGAAAAGTTATTCTTTCCCAGAGACCGCACCGATTCGTATTCACGCTCCAGTTGTTCTTCATTGGCACACAATCGCATGCCTATGCCGCCGCCTCCGGCTGTGCTCTTGATCATCACGGGAAAGCCAATTCTGCGCGCCGCTTCCAGAGCAGCTTCGGTTGTGGTTAAAAGCTCCGTGCCCGATAGCAAAGGAATCCTGTTTTCCTCGGCAATGGCCCGGGCCGTATGTTTGAGTCCAAACTGTCGTATATGATCCGGACGAGGTCCAATGAATTTAATGCCCGCAGCGGCGACCTGTTCGGCAAAATCAGCGTTTTCGCTTAAGAATCCGTAACCTGGATGAATTGCATCTACTTTGCATTGTATAGCGGCTTCCAGAATCCTATCTGCTCTCAGATAGGATTCCCTGGGAGGCGCCGGTCCCAGAAGCACGCTTTCATCTGCCAAAAGAACGTGGGGTGCATGGCGATCCGCTTCAGAGAAAACAGCAACGGTCTGAATACCCAGCTTCTGGCAGGTGCGCTGGATTCGCACTGCGATTTCACCACGATTAGCAATCAGGATTTTGCGAATCACAGCGTCAGTCCTGACTTTTCCAGATCAATATTTCGACAGGAGTGGGATTATAGGCATTGCAGGGATTGTTTAATTGAGGGCAATTGGACATTACCAGAACGACATCCATCCAGGCTTTCAGCTCCACATATTTAAGAGCGTCGGATATACCGTCCTCAAAGCTCAGCCCTCCGTTAGTGGTTACCGGCACATTCATAAAGAAATTGATGTTGCTGGTTATATCTCGCTTATCTACGGGCAGGGGAGCATCCCAGGATGCCATGGCCATGAGAAAGCTGTCGCGGCAGTTATGCATATGCTTCTTATCCAGGGCATAGCGAATCATGTTACTTTCGGCTGCACAGGCCCCGCCCAGGGTATCGTGGCGGCCGCAGGTATCGGCAACGATCTCCAGTAGCACATTACCTTCTGAAGAAATCAACTTTGTGCCGGTGGTTAGATAAATATTGGCCTGACTGCGAATCGTATCTGTGGCCGAATAGCGCTCTCGGGGATCATGGGCATTGTAAAACAGAGTATCCGCAGCTTGATTTCCTTTTAGATCTAGAATGCGAACAACCTGACCTTTCTTCACTTTTTTATGAAAAGGCATGCCTGCATTAACAACTTCGCGAAAAATCGCGTCTTCTGGTTTAAGGTTACTGCTGGTTAAGTTTTGAGTCATTGTCTATCGCTCTGATCCTGTATCTAATCTCTGCTGTTGCATTCCGCTTTTTGATTTTGGATGCATGGTATGTGGCCTTCTTCCCGAGTTGCTTCCAATGCCCGATTCCTGTTGCAAGATTAGAGCAGGGGCCTCTGTGCGAAATACGCTTCCGTGTTCTGGAAACCGCGCTCATTCTCCGGTCGCGAAATCCGGCAGGGATCATCCGGCCCTCCACCCAAACCGGCCCGCCACACCGTCAATTGCACTCGTCCCGTGGGATACTCCGAGGATGGGTTTAGCGGATGAGGGCATGTATTGAATACGGCAAGTACATTCATCTCTGCCCGCAAATCTACATAATGGCCCGGCCTGGAATGGTCCTTTTGAAAGAGCATATCCCCACTTTCATCTACCTTGACCTTGCTAAAGAAGTTTACATTGGGAACCAGGTCCTGCTTGGCCAGACCGTAGCGCCCTAACTGCATCAAGAAGGCATCACGGCCGTTGCGATAATATTCGTTGTGAAAATCTTGATAGCTGTGGCTGCCGTATTTTTCCTCAATTAGTGCAGCATTTGTTGTGCCACTGATTGTATCATGCCATCCGCATGTGTCGCGAATGACCGAAATCAGAATACGTCCCATATCTGAGTAACATACATGGCCCTCTGTTAGATAAGCAGTGTACTGTGCCTTGAGGGTATCCGGCATATTGTAGCGTTCAGTCTTTTCATCGCGGTTGAAGAACAGTGCACTTACATTTGCATTGCCATCTAAGTCAGTGAGCCGAATAGCATAACCGCGGTGTAGGACTACTGAACAGTGGTTGCCTGCTGCCAGGGTTTCCTGACTGATGATCAATTCATCGGGGATTTCGCCGGCCGGTTTTATAAGTGAGTTTTCGCTCATCGTAACTTCCAAAGAGTAGATCTACTGTTTATCCTGGATTCCCTGGTTTTCACTGCTGGCTACCAGATTTTGCAACATGGCGATCCGATTGCTTTCGCCATCCTCCTGGCCGGATGCCTGGTGCAAGGTATCCAGCAGCTCCCGTTTTAATTTATAGAACTCCGGAGTCAGCTTCGATTGCAAGTCAGCGCTGTTCTGGAATGGGATTTTCTCATCTCGAATAATGCGACCAGGCCGACGGGAGAATACCAGCACTCGAGATCCAAGAAAGATAGCTTCTTCTACATCGTGGGTAACAAAGACCACGGTAATTTTTTCATGCTTTGCAAGAAGCAATAACATCTGCTGCATTTCCTCTCTAGTTTGCGAATCCAGCGCTCCAAACGGTTCATCCATAAGCAGAACCCTGGGTTTATTTACCAGGGCTCGGACGATGGCCACCCGTTGCTGCATACCTCCGGAAAGTTCAGCCGGATAAGAGCTCGCAAACTGCTCCAGGCCCGTGAGATTGAGTAGATAGTCCGCACGCGAAATCCGATCAAACAACTCTCCAACGCTTTTTCCTTTCGTATTGGCCTGTAAATGATTTGAAAATGCAGCGTTCTCACGCACGGTTAACCAGGGATACAATGTATAACGCTGAAAGACCAGACCTCGTTCACGGCCGGGACCAACCACCGGCGCATCATCCAGAAGAATTTCGCCTCCGCTGGCATCCTGCAGACCAGCCAGAATAAAAAGCAGAGTGGATTTGCCACAGCCAGAAGGTCCCAGCAAACAGACAAATTCTCCTTCTTCTATCGTAAACGAGGTAGGACTGAGAGCCTGCACCTCTCCGCTCTTGCTCTTGTAGGTTCGCGAAATATCTTTTACTTCGATTTTCATTCTAGCTTTTATCCGTGGCTATCTTCGATTCAACTAGGTTTATTGGCCGCGGACCATCGAAACGCTCTTTCGTTGAATTTACGAAAGAGATAATCCAGAATTAGCCCCAGAACCCCCAGGAAGATCAGATATATGTACATTTCTGGAATTTGCTTGTACCGGTAGAACCGCAGAATTCGATAACCAAGACCCTCATTGGCTGCGATTAATTCTGCCACTACAAGATAGGTCCAGGCCCAGCCATTGCATAAACGCAATGCATCGAATATACCGGGCAGGGCCGCAGGCACAAGGACTCTGGCTATGGTTTCGCGTTTACGAGCGCCCAGTGTATAACTGATCTGCAATAGTTCGTAAGGGACACGGCGTATCTCATCTGCCACCATCAGCAGAAGCTGAAAGAAGACCCCTATAAATATGAGCATGATTTTTGGTTCTTCGTCGATTCCAAAGAATACCATAAGTAGCGGAATCAGAGCGGGAACGGGAATATACCTTGCGAATTCGGTTAAAGGCTGTAACAAGGCTTCGCCTGCTCGAAAGGAACCCACGATAGTTCCAAGAGGGAGGGCAATCAGGGCCGCCAGAAGAAACCCTGCTGTAATTCGAATAAAACTCTTCCAGAAATCCTGCCAGAGGTCTTCTCCGCTAAAAATGCCGATAGCAGCCTTTAATAGCGCTTCCGGATTGGGCACAAAATGCATGTTGGCCAGTTCGAGATAACTGACCAGTGCATAGGTTAGTGCTGCTCCAACAAAACCAGAGACAGTCAATATCTGCATGGTGCGGGCCGGGATACTTTTGCGTAGTTCCAGAATTTTCATCCTATTCTGCCTTTTTCAGTTTTGCTCAGAAGCCCCGGATCGCACCACACGTTCACCATCTGTAACCGGATCCGTTACATTTAGATCTCTTTTGCTTACTCTATTGCTTTTACGAAACTATCATCGATAGCCGCTTCAAAGGCCGGAGCCTCGGTAATATTGAGAGCGGGAACTTCCGTATAAAACTTGGCGATGGTTGCCCCACTTCCGTACAGACTGCTATCGTCGCTTCCTTTCGTGTAAGCGTTTAGATTGTCCTCCAGTGTAAAGAAGCGCGTTCCGTTTACGAAGGTTTTGTAGTTCTCTGGAGTTTGATTCACCTTTTTGGCCATTATCGCATAGGCTTCATCCGGATTGTTCTCGATGAATTCCATGACCTCAAACCAGACTTCTACTATCTTCTGGATGTCTTCTTTTCGCTCAGAAGTTACCTTCTCATGAAAGACTAACATATCCGGAATCAATCCTGGCATTTCTTTTGATGTAAAAAGAAGGTTCATACCTTTTTCCTGCATCGCGTTGAACAGGGAAGGCTGCCATAACGCTGCCGCCGATACATTTCCCAGAGTCACTGCATTGGATGCGTCAGGAACGAACATATTTTTGAATTCAACATCGTCCTGCGACAGGCCCGCTTTCTTGAGCGCCGTCAAAAGTACAAAGTGACTCACCGTTCCTTCTTCTGCTGCCACTGTTTTGCCCTTTAGATCTTTCAGGGAGGTAATCCCGTTTGCAACAACGCCATCATTTCCGGCAGAGTTGTCGTTGATAAGCACCGCTTTCATCGGCGCTCCGGTGGTAGCCAGCGAAAAGATTGTATCGTTCCAGGTCTGGCAATTGCCATCCAGCTTGCCCGCATCCATTGCCTGGAGGGATTCTACATAGTTATCAAACCATACGAATTCGACATCCACTCCTTTCTCTTTGAACATGCCTTTCTCAATGGCAATTTCCCATGCCACCCAGCCTGGCCAGTCGCTGTAGCCAATTCGGATCTTCTCTGATTTTTCGCCGCATGCAGGAAGCAGTGCGCCCAACCCAATCAGTGTAAAACC
This sequence comes from Spirochaetaceae bacterium, assembly GCA_002729885.1. Lineage (GTDB taxonomy): Bacteria > Spirochaetota > Leptospiria > Leptospirales > Leptonemataceae > UBA3465. The sequence goes on along the minus strand of PBUB01000019.1, from coordinate 141,694 downwards.
GATGAGGATACCTTTAAAAACATTCTTTAGCATATACGGTACTCCGCTTGTGTAATGATCTTCTTCGCTGATCGCAAGAAGGGCTGCAGTAGCTGCTGATGTATTTGGTTCATCAAGGCCGGTATCTGCACGATCATCCGGAATCCTGTGCAATTAAGGTACCAGTGGGACAAAACGTATCAATTGCGGCGAAAACGGGAGGGTTTAGCTAATCGTACTGCCATAAAAACAGGCAAAGTGCGCGGATCAGATGATTTTTGCCCTGTTGGTGACGTTGGACCCATGAACCCCCATATTGAAGCCGCATAGCGATTGAATAGCACATGGTGCATTCCGGGAGTTGGGAATTCTTGTGTCTCTTTTGCGAATACCGCCAGGTAGGGAATGGCGACCGGGGGCAGCAGACTCCAATGCCATCTTTGGCCACGTCCGATGGTAGCCTGTAGCTAAAAATTCATCTGAGCCAAATTCGTAGCTTATCCGCCTGACAGCTAAGTGGTTATTGGCGCCTCGCATAACTATGTGCCGTTTGCCAGTACGGGCTTTCCCGCCGATTCAGAAATTCTAATGGAACTATCGTCGGAACTACCCTCCCTGCAGATTCAGGTCCCGTCCGAGCTAACCCTGAATCGGCCCTCCTGGATTCCGGGCAAGGACACCCATTTCCGTCTCTGAGGTTCCGGAGGGGGAACAGCACAGGTGTGCAACTTTTCCAATGGGCGGCCCACAGTATGATTAGAGGAGTCACATGAGTGCCATACCCCTGAGGCGAATGTCTGCAGTGGTAACAATACCTATGGCCCCGGTATGGTTTGAGATTCGAAAGCGATGCTAATTTTATAAAAGTAAAACTAAGGGCGATACCATGATACTGACTTACTTCGAATATTGAGCCATCACCTCGGAAAAAAGTAGACATATTGATGTCAGGACCTTAGATTACGCCGCTACCGGGTTTCCAATATTCGGCAGTGAAAACTACCCAAGAGGTACAACTAAGATGCGAAGAATTTTAGCATTCAGCCTGGCTTTGAGCCTTGTCGTTCTATCTACGGCAGCTCTTCAGGCCGACGATGAGGAAGCATGTCAGGCGCTGGACAATCTCTCCACTGCTCTAGATGAAATGGCTACAGGAGTTCATAATGATGAGCTGAGTCCTGAAGATGTTCAGGAAGATGTAGATGCACTTAAGGACATGGCACGGGAGATTCAAGATGGAAAACTGACTGCAATGGTGAACAAAATCGCTGCCATGCTTAACAGCCGAAATCAGGAAGGATTCGTCAAATCCGTGGACGATCTTGTGGATTACATCGACTCTGAAGTAGAAGAGAATTGCCAATAAGAGTCTAAAGATTCAAGTTTCAAAATTCCAATGAGGCCCGGTTTGCTGATTAGGGACCGGGTCTCTTTCAAATCGAATAACCGACCAGGCGAAGGTTCCGTCGGTGATCTTTGAACACAAATCGCATTATGATTATGAATTTCTGAGCGTGCCTCCTACTGTGGGCCCTTGATCGCGGTTATAGGCGTTAGCGATTCTTTTCGCCGCTTAGACATTTGCTCGCAAAAGCGCACCGAACGTTCGCCTTATGACCGCCGAGCGGGTGAGGTGCCCGGGAGGTTCGACATATGAGGGCCGAGCGCGCAAATACGGTCGCAGGGGTTCGCCCTATGACTGTCGAGCGGTTAAATTGCTACTTGGCAGAGTATCTAACTCCGGTTGACCCGGTGAAAGTCTTTTGAGATGCTAGCTTGAATTGTGTGAGCTGATCAATCAAGGACATAGACCAACTAGAGTACAGAAATGCAAGAATCCAGAATAATCAAAACTTTCGGTGTCAGCGCCATGTTCGTAATCACCCTGGGATCATCCTGTTACGGAAGTTCCGGCCCCGATGACAGGTTTCCGTTCAAATACCAGGCCTATTCTGCAATTGAGATTTCGCCGGATGAGCGCTTCATTGTTGCGTTCATAGGGAAGGATCGGATATTCCGGGAAAACTGGATATCCCTATTCGATTCTGAAGGGAATAGGCTGGATGCATCGAATTGTGGTTACAGAAACCCGCGGGATATCGTTTGGGATGCTTCAAGCGAATACTTCTTGGCCGTAAATGAAAAAGAGATGGCATGCCTCTTCCAAGTAGATGACCGAGAGCTTGTTTTGATAAATCAGTTCAAATACCCGGCTGACGTGATTATTGGCGGTGGAGATTTTAGCAAGGGTCACTTCTATGTATTTGGAAAAACTGAACCGCCCGGTTTGCTGGACCGAAGCAGCGGGAAGCTGTTTCGGCTTGAAATTGGCAACTCCTCAGAATTGGAAGAATTAGCCTCGATAGAAGGTATTTCCTCGGGGACTGTGAGGGTCGTTTATCCATCGGTGCGCACTTTGGAGGATACTCTGGTATGGCGATCGGATTGCATTGAAGAGTGGAATCTAAATACCGAGACCATTGTAAATGCTGCATGTCGAGATTATGCTATATCAGACTACCCTGTCGTAGATTTCATCGCAGCCTCTCATGGGGAGGTCTGGGGAATTGATATGCGCGACAACGTATTCACCTGGGATTGGAAGCATGCAACTCTCCAAGCGAGGTTCAAATTGGATCTTCCGTTGGTGCAGCTTTCCGCGCATGATTCCGGGCTATACGCTCTGCGTTCCATAGATCGGGAAGACGGGCACATTCGACATTACAGTCGAGACGGCAAAGTGCTTCGTACCATCAAGGCTCCATGGGACAACGTGTTTTGCATGGACCTTTCGAAGAACAAGTTGGCGGTACTATCGAAGACCGGTGAAGTGTTTGTCACTGACCTATGATGAAACGGAGCCCTATTCCGAGGACTCCCTTCAAATTCAATGAATTACTATAGATTACTCAACTTTGCGTTCTTATCCTTGCTTCCTGTTTTCTGCTCTGGCTCCAAAATGGAACCGGAGGAACTACTTTGGAGTCAGGGTCATAGAGTCAGCTGGTCCGGTTTCGAGGATGCCATTAAAGAAGGTGATTCTGCGGCGCTTCGCCTATTTTTCGAAGCGGGTTTCGATTCCTGGACACCGACCTGGCACTTGCGGGAAAGGAGGTTTCTGCGGACCGCAATAGATTACGGCCACGCAGATGTCTTTTGCCTGCTGGTGGAGGCAGGTGCCGACTTTCGCGGAGAAAACAGTGATGGAAACTATTTGATCCATTCCGCGGCAAGGGAAGGGAGACCGCAAATTCTCGTTTTCCTTTTGGACCAAGGCCAGAACCCCAACGCAGCAAAGGTGAGAGCAGGAAAGAACTCCCATGTTGTCCTGCCTCCACTATTCGCTGGGCTAATACGGGCCTACAACCCTTCTTTGTCGGCCAGCAGAAAGCTCGATTATTATTCGGGTGTAGCGGCCTTGCTTGATCGAGGGGCAAATCCGAACTGGCAGGACCCTCGAGACGGAATGACTCCATTGTCCTGGGTGGTATTAAACAAGGATCATGCGATGGCTTCGTTGCTGGTCCGATTTGGAGCGGATCCAGGTATTCCAACAGAGAAAGGTGAGACTGCTATCAGCTTGGCCGCTTGCCGTCTCGCAGATATAAACCTGGTTGAAATTCTACTCCAGGGGATTGACGACGGACCTCGGTCGCGCCTGAGTCTTGTCAATGCCCTAGAGTGTTCTCGAAATCCAGGAATTCGCGGATCAATAGAGGATAGACTGATGCCGCTAAAAGCAACTTCAAAAGGCGAGCAGTAAGTCGCCTCAAAATGACGGTTCCGAAGGCTTTTAAGACCAGACTTCCTGGTCCCAAATCGGTCTGCTAATCGGAGTGCATGCACATAGGTTTGACATTATAAGTCCGTAACCTATCGTCAGTCGATGGTGAATCCGTCTTGGCAGCGCAAGCTCACTGGCGCATTTAGATTCTTCTGCGGGGTGGCCGGTTCTTTCGGTTTGAATTGCCAGGATAGGATAGGATAGCCGTTCATAAAGAAAGTGAACGACCACTGAGCAATCGCTGGCACAGAGTGGTTGCAAATAGCGGCATCGTTTGGAGACAGCGAGAGCAGATATGTGAAACCACTTTGGGAACTACTGTTGACTCACTAGATCCATTCTTAGAAGATAAACTATCGGAAATGTCGTGGTAAGTATATTAAAGAGTCTCCTATGAGAAACAAAGCTGGTTGTCATGGAATTATTCAGCTTATTGCCCTCGGTTTATTAGTACTCGCCACGGTGAGTTGTGAAGCCTCCTTTCAGGCCGTGTTCTTAAAGAACGCAGTGTCTCTCTCTCGGTGTGACCAGGGTGACATTACGTTTCTTTTGGAATATCGAAGTAATGAGCGGAATGTGCGGCTCGAGAAATCTATTGATATCTCCGCTTATCAAGAACCGTTGATTACTGCTCTTCCCAGCGCAGTCACAGTTGAGCGTGTTCGCTTGCGAGTTTTTTGCCCTGGAAATCGGGGAATACTCTTTGATTCAGGGAAGAAGGTGAAACCATTGGAACCTATTCGACAATGCGGGGCCTTGCGCTTATATTATCTTCCCAACAGCTTAGTTTCGGACTCACAGCGAGAGCTAGAGCAAAGAGTTGTTGAGAATACGATCGAGTGTAAATTTTACCCTACCCTATTTTCCGAATCTGAGCTCATAAGGGCGGAAGGGAGCTCAAATTAATCGAGGAATGACTCACTCTTTTAGAATTCCAATCTCGATCATGGGCCTACAAGATCATGATCGGGTCGAGACCATCGAGAGAACGAAGCTCGGTCCGCTGACGCCTCTTGAAAAGGAATACTTTTCAACCGGGCCATGGGAACGGCAATACTGAAACTATGGAAAGAAACAAGACAATCGGAATCGCGGTCTATGTCTGGTGGTTGATCGCATTCCTACCTCAATGCAAATCCGACGCTCAAGAATACCACGAGGGACGTTGCACAATTGACATCCTGACTAAATACAGGGCAGATGGTATCCTGACTTATGAAGAACTGATTAATGGCAAGAATGGTGCAACGCTGCGCTCAGTGGACACAGCGAAAGAAACGGGTGGCACCAGAGTTCAAATATTTTCGACGCAAAGCATTCAGTTTCATACTGCATCGGAGGCGGTGTATCTAATCACTATTGGAGACTATAAGGACTTTTGCGTCGATGGAAAATCTTATACTTCAATGAGTGGTTATATAGAAGCACTCCAGGAAATACGCTTTCGTCCAGTGACAGACATGCCCTTGAACAAGGCGAATATGGAGGGGGCAACCTCGGGATTTTTGCTCATCCTTTTTTCGGATCACTCTGAAGCGGAATTTCGAGTGATCATTGATCGCGTGGCTACGTTTCATACCGAAAAGGATACCCGCCTGAACTTAGAAAGGGTCGGTTTTTAATCGTCATAGCAAGTCATGAGAGTAGGCAGGTGCATTTTTGGGATGTGGAATTCGGATAGATTAATCTCTCTGTTTCTTTTCGGCCTTGGCCTGCCGTTGCTGGCTGCTTCTTGCAAGGGCACTTCGGATTCAACGCGGATCAATGAAACTATTTTAGGAAAATGGGAGCTATACAGGTGGACAAATAAAGCCGGAACCCTAAAGCCGATGAAGTATCCGATTCTCGTAGAGTATCGTCGCGGAATCGTAATCAATTACTCTGCTATGAACAAATGCATGTACCGAATAAATAATGAGAAGAATACTCTGTTCCGTGCCTGCGAAATCTCGAATCGCGAGGAGTTTAATGCGATGAGTGAAGAAGGTGCTTGTCCCATAGAATTCCTATCTGAGCGGGAATTTACGCTGGAATGTCCACCGAACAGTGGAAGACTCTTTTACTTCAGGCGATTCCGAGAGTAAGAGGTACAGGAAATTCATTCACTGGAATAGTCGGGGCCAAAGGAACGTCACTTCAAATCATTCGCAATCTCAACCAGGGAAAATATTAGTCGAGATAAAGGAGAAACTAATGGCACGCTACGTGAAAGGTCGACTTAAACTGATAATCCTCATTCTGGGAATCATGCTCCCCTCTATTGCAAATTGCACAGAGGAAAGAGGTTTAAGGCCTCAAAAATTGGAGTATTATTTGGATGAGACCTTAAAATACAATAGCCAAATTGAAACGATTGCGGCGGCCACCGGGCCCATTGCACCGGGTGCTCCCTATCGGCTTTCGCTCTTTAATAGAATGGGCCAGCCGATTCTCACAACTGAGACGACTCGCGCGACACCGCTGAGGCTTTCGTGGGATATCGAGGAAAACCGGATTTATTACTTGGATGAGGAAGATTATCTATTGGTCTTCGAATATGATCCGGTATCACAAGAAATTAGCAGACAGAGTAGTCGAAAACTGCCGGAGGGACTTCCTGTTTATAGTCTGTTCAGTTACCAGCAGGACGTATATCTAGTTAGGGCTGCAAGCCGCAAGCCCTTTCCCGCGCGAGATCCCTACAATGTCTATGTTGTTGAATCTGGTGTCTTTGGAGGTATCCGATTGCGGCCTGTACTATCTGTAGACATCAACGATTCGGGACCAATTCAAAGAGTATTGCCCTTGAATCAGGAACGCAGTGAATGGGCATTGGGTTCGATGAATTGCGTTGATTTCCTTGATTTGCGAAAGCAGACCGTAGAAAGAATTTATTGCAGAGCTGAAGATGAGCCTCTGATCTACGACTTCGCAGTGGCAGATGGGAAGGTCTACCTTTTGCAGTCAAATAAAACGCTAAGCACTCTGCCTCTGAGGCCCCAAAGCATTCCGGAGCCGCTCATTGAAGACCTCCCGTATCTCCCGAGCCGTTTGGAGTTATCCCCGGACGGATTTTTCTGGTTAAGCAAGGAGAATAAGAGTGTTCATCATACTTCCATGAACGGCAAGACAGTCACGCTTCTGGATAAATCCGATTCCAATCCGAACGACATAGTTTCTGATGGAGAGCGCCTCCTGGTTTTGGATTTCGCGGCCAAAGTCACAGTGCTTCGCTACGAGAGCGGGGAGTAGCAAGCCAAAGCCACTGTCCAGAAAAGGAGGCAGATCCACTCCTTTCGGGGCAGAAAACCCACAATGATTTGCTGGAAGAATAGTCGAAGTTACAACCTCTGCCTACGCATTCTCAGAGTTGACGATCGGGTAGAAAGGGGAAAGCATGAAGAGACGTTTCTTATTGAGAGAAGCTCGCTAAGCGCCTGGTCGGATGGCCCGTTATCTGAGGCTAGCTAATCGGGCCTGGGTGATGGAGGCCGATCTTATAATAAGGCCGGCAAAGCTGCTCATTAGTCGCTAATGAGCCTCCCTAAAATATTTAGCTTGATTTCAATTGACCTACTTTATCTTCCCCCTGATACTGGGGGCCGTGCGGGCTAACGAAAAAGGCGATCCGGTTTCTGGCATTTCTTATCCATGGCTGGTTTCCTATCAGCGCACTTTATTCGGGAGATGCCATCTGCTGATTGGTTGGTGTCCTATCGCAGTAGGGTGACATGGTTGTGATTTTGCCAAAAAATACGATCTATTCCTGCGGCTTTTTGTTGATTTGCCTGATGGTCTTCAGTTTTGCATCCTGTTCATACCCCGGGCTCGAACCCACAGTCTATTCTTTCAAAGATCCAGGTTCCCTGGTAGAAGTCAAAGATCTGCGTGAGCTGCCCTGGCAAAAAGAGGAGAGTGCTTCTTTAAACTTTGGGCGGCAACCAGGCACGTTATGGTTCAAGGTCTTATTGCATCAGCCAGTAGGGTCGTCGTCTGGGGCTGGTCCGGGAGAGACACCCTGGAACGCTTCATTTGAGCCAGAAACGTATCTGCAAATCGATTATCCTCAACTGGATCGAATCCGTGTTTATCAGGAATCAGACGGAGATATTTCATTGCTCTTTGAAACCGGAGATGATTTTAGCTATGAGCATCGACCGGGATACAGCACTCAATTCCTCTTTCCACTCAGGTCCTGGGAGCCACTCTATGTTCAGGTAGAAACCATCGGACCGACGATCATTCCCCTTCGGCAACTCAGCGAACAGGAAGTACACGATTATGGGATGCGCAAATTTCTTTTCGTCGGAATCTACATGGGCCTGGGGCTATTGCTCTTTCTGACTGGTCTTGCGCTCTTTGTGTTCACGCGCGAGTTTATCTACCTGTATTATGGACTCTATGTTCTGACCTCATTACTGTTTGCGTTTTTGATGGAGGGCTTGAGCTACCCCTTTTTCTGGCCAGATCTGGTAGTCTGGAACAATTTGTCGCTGCCTGCCGTGGGACCACCCGCCTTTATTTTGATCGGACAATTTGCCAAGGAATACCTGGAAATCGTTTCGAGCAAATCTCTATACCGGTATCGAACGATTACGACCATCCAGGTTTTGATTTTTTTTGCCTGGATATCGGGTCTTATTCTGCCTTACTATACCTTTATCAGAATTATCAATACTGCATACTATTTGATGGCGATAGCGCTTCTTATTGTGTCTATTCGAACGACAACCGAAAGGAATCCCAACGCCTACTTTTTTCTCATTGGTTGGTCGGTGTTTCTGGTTCTCTCCAGCATTACGACCACCCGTTATCTGGGAATTACACCCGAAAACATTCTTACCCGGAATGCTGTCTTCTTTGGCTCCGCGTTCGAGTTCATTACTTTCGCGGCAGGCCTTGCTTTTCGAGTTCATAGCTTGCGGCGAGAGCGAGAGGATGAGCGGCAGTCTGCTCTGGACGAGCAAAGAGCTTTAACGGAATCGTATGCACGTTTTGTTCCGGCGGATTTTCTGGGGCTGCTGGATAAAGCGTCGGTACGTGAGCTGGCGCTCGGGGATGCGACTGAAGCCCGACTAACTGTGATGTTCGCAGACATTCGATCCTTTACTTCAATCTCGGAGTCTCTCGATCCCGAAGAGAACTTTCGCTTTTTAAATCAACTGCTGGCCACGGTAGGGCCGGTTGTAAGAGACAACCGGGGCTTCATAGATAAATACATTGGGGATTCTATCATGGCTCTATTTCCCGGGCGACCGGAAGATGCCATTGATACAGGAATCGAATTCAAGCGGCGGCTCCAGGAGTTTAATCGAATTCGGCTGGGAAGAAACTTGCCGCCCATTCGTATTGGCATTGGAATCAATACATCCGATGTGATGCTGGGCACTATTGGGGAGTCAGAAAGGATGGATGGCACAGTAATCGGAGATGGTGTCAATCTTGCATCACGCCTTGAGAGTCTAACTCGACTTTACGATATTACTCTGGCGATTTCAGAACACTGCCTGATGAGCCTGGAAGATCCTGGTCGGTACAATTATCGCCTCATCGACAGGGTGCGAGCTAAGGGGAAAGAAGAACCGGTATCTGTAATAGAAATTCTGGACGGCGATCCAGAGGAGCAACTGGAGTCCCGGCTGCTAACCCGCGGAATTATTGAAAAAGCCATGAACGATTACCTGGAACGTCGTTTCGATGTGGCCTCCGAAAGATTTGAAAGGATGCTCGAACTATGCCCTGACGATGCCGTACCGAGCATTTATCTATCCAGGCTAAAGAGATTTCGCCTCAATCCACCCGGGCCAGATTGGGATGGTGTGATTTCTATGGATAGTAAGTAGCGAGATCCCCGTCGTTACAAACCACGCAAGACGAACGTTCGCCTTATGACCGCCGAGCGCGCAAAAGCCCACCGAACGTTCGTCTTATGACTCCCGAGCGCACAAACCCGCACCGGACATTCGCCTCCTGACTGCCGAGCGCGCAAACCCGCACCGGACCTTCCGCTTATGACCGCCAAGCGCGCAGAAGCGCTCGGGAACATCCGGTGATGCCAGCAGCCTGGGACTGTATCGCTCCTTTGCAGAGTCGTCCAGAACTATACTCATCAGCCTCAACTATGACAACATTCGTGAGATTGCACACCTGCAGTGGTCCACGGACCCGGCGGCTGGGACTTTCCTGGTTGTGACGTGAACGCGCGCGGGGAGTCCAGGCCTTGCTACAGCGGGCATCCCATTTCCCTGAGTTGGGCAACTCTAGCCGTTTTCCTGGCCAGGGGCGTCAGTCCAATTGCGATCCGCTTCAGTTCTTTCAGCTCTGCAATTTCTTCAGGCAGGTCTTCAAGGCGCGATTCGTTCAACCAGAGCTCTTGAAGTCTGCCGAGTTGCCCGATCTCCGCCGGAACCTTCTCCAGCCTGGAGTATTTCAAGCTAAGCAGCTCCAGGTTGGTGAGGCGACCCAGCCCTTTCGGTAGCTCGGAAATCCTGGTGCCCTCCAGTTTGAGCTCCCGTAGGTCTTTCAGCCCAAAAAATTCAGGCGGCAGTTTAGTAATCGGGTTTCCATTCAGATGCAATACCTCAATGCCCTTGACCTGCAGAATTCCTGGAGGCACATCCTTTAACTTGAGACTATCCAATCTCAACCACTTGCGGGGGTTGTGATCAATCCCGTATTGAAAGATCGCCGTGATCTCATCGTTCTGAAAGTCTCCCGAGTTCAGTATGTAATGGTTGGCCCTTATGTTGATTGCGACTTTCTTGTGATCCAACCCCGATTCCAGTGCTTTCAGGACGTATCGATCAATTGGAGCCCCGTGTGTTTTGAGTCTGGCGATGGGAGCGTCTATGATTTGTCGATACGGCGAGCTCAGTATCATGCTTTGAATTCGGGCAGCCCTTTCCTCCGTAATCAAGATGGCGGAGCCGACTGCCGTCGGAAGCGTCCACAGAAGGTAGAAGTCTGTAATCGCCTCGTCCGACAGGCCTTTCGTCTCCGCGTCCCGGATAGCGGCATCGATAATCGCTAGATCCTCTTTCGAGAAGACCTTGGACCCGGTGATGCCCTGCCAGTAGCAGGCGCGGGTTGCCAGAGAAAGCTCCCGGTGCGCATCCATTGACTATGATTCCAGGTTGCGGCCGGACCGGTAAAGCACAAACGGCAGTCAAGGCACCTTTCCCACAACCGATCCCACCGGCCAGATTACAATGGAAAAAACGGGAAGCTGGTCCCGAAATGGTCCAGGTAGGGAGATTCGTGATAAAATGACTTCGATGAACGTCCACAATTTTGCTCTTGGCCTGGCCTCTCTGGGACGGCCTGGATATATCAATCTCGGCCACGGTCAGGACCTGGGTGACATAGATTATGCATCGATGCAGGAGCGCTGCCTTACGGTTCTGGATGCAGCCTATGATGCAGGTATTCGTCATATAGATGCGGCCCGGTCTTACGGAAGCGCAGAGGATTTTCTGGCTCTCTGGATGGAAAAGCGCCGGCCGGCAGATCTGTTTATCAGTTCGAAATGGGGCTATCGCTACACCGCTGACTGGAAGACGGATGCGAAGGACCACGAAATCAAGGATCATAGCCTGAGCCATCTGCAATCGCAGTGGCTGGAAAGCCATGAACGTCTGGGTTCGCATCTAAATCTGTATCAGATCCATTCCGCTACTTTAAAGACAGGCGTTCTGGACGATGCCGGTGTAATGAACTTCCTGGGAGGTCTCAAGAATCGCGGAATGCAGATTGGACTCAGTTTGTCCGGGACTGAACAATCGGCTACTCTGGAGAAAGCATTTGAAATTCGCATGGATGGAGTGCAGCTATTCAACTCGGTACAGGCTACCTGTAATGTTCTGGAGTCCAGCGTTGTACCTGCGCTAAAGGTTGCCCATGAATCTGGCTGGCTCGTAATCGTAAAGGAGGCCCTGGCCAATGGCAGGCTCACCCATCGCGGCGATTGTAATGACTTTCTGGACTTCGCAAGAAAAAGAGAAGTGAGCCCGGATGCTCTCGCACTGGCCTATATGCTCGCCAATCCTTTCGTTTCGCGAGTTCTGCTGGGGCCGACCACGATTCAGCAATTGGAGTCAAATCTTGGCGCGCTCCAGGTTCGCCTGTCACAGAATGAGATGGAAGCGCTGTCTGCCATGCGCGAAGAACCAGCGGATTACTGGAAAAAGCGTTCCGCGCTGGAGTGGAATTGATTGCAATTGAATAGAAGGCTCTGGATTAATAGAACTGAGTTAGACCGGTAGAAATTAGGATTCGGCCGATGGCTCGAAACCTCCGGAGCAGTCAGAGCATTTCTCTTTTTCCCATCCTCGAACAAAATTTCCTTGAATAGGGATTGTTATGCCCATTCCTGGGTGAAGGTGATGTCCGGCGGCAAGCCGCGCAATGCAAGGATGAAAAGACCGCGCAAATAGCCGAATTGCAAGCACTATGAGATGTCCCCAATAAAAGAGGTAAACATGGCCAACGTCATTTCTATTATCATCGGATTGCTTTGCTCGCCCGTAGTATTTCTGGGCATGATTCCCCTGCTTGGTTGGATGAACTGGCTGATGCTACCTGGCGCTACACTGGGTGCCATCATTGGAGCCTTCAGCGAAAACAAAGCAGGACTGATCATCAATGTTGTTGTATTAATCGTGGGTGGCTTTCGCCTGTTCATGGGCGGCGGAGTTATATAGAAATCCAAGCATCCTCAGGATGCCTTAGAATGCGAAGACTGTCGTGCCATTAATTGAGCGTCCTGGCATTTTTTGTTTCTTCGGTGGGAATATGGCCCCAATGCTTCGCGTCTATCGTCCTGCTATAGATGCATTAATCGCAGACGGATGTCATGACCCGGTTTGTTCCATCGCCAGCAACCGCTACAAATAGTCCGTTTGCGAAGACGGCGGATCTCCAGGTGTTCGCTTCTGGAGCAGCCTGGGCCACCCAGTTGATACCGTCAGTGGATGTCATTACCCGATTCACTCCATCCTGGGCCAGAGCTACAAACAGTCCGTTGGAGAAATAAACAGATAGCCAGCCGTTTACTTCAGCTGGAGTTCGAACAGTCCAGTTAATGCCATCCGGCGATGTCATGACCCGGTTGGCCCCGGAATCGGCGACTGCAACAAAAAGTCCATTGCCGTAAGTTACCGACCGCCACGAGCTGGATGGGGCCGATCGCGCTGTCCAGGAGCTACCATTGGTGGATGTCATGACGTAAGCACTGCCGACATTGGCCACAGCTACATAGGTACCATTGCCGTAGGTTACGCCCCGCCAGTTATTGGAGCCACCGCCGGAGCCTGGACTCCAGTTGATTCCATCGGCAGAGGTCATGATTCGATTGGTCCCGAACGTGGCAACGGCCACAAATAGCCCACCCCCGTAGGTCAGGGCGGACCAATTGTTCGCCTGGGCGGCTGTACGTGGAGTCCAGTTTATCCCATCCGTGGAGGTCATTACTCGATTGGTTCCTGAATCGGTGACTGAGACAAATATACCGTTGGCGAAAGTAACCGATCGCCAGAAATTATTCTCCGCGGCGGTGCGCGAGGTCCAGTTGATACCGTTCGGCGATGTCATTACGCGGTTTGTTCCGAAATCGGCCACTGCCACGAACAGTCCGTTTCCATAGGTCACCGAACTCCAACTACTGAGCTCAGAGGCTGGCCCGGCTGTCCAGTCCTGCCCATCGTCCGAGCAATCCAGGGAAGCAAATCCGAAGATCAGACCACCGGAAGATGCCGTTAGCAGTGTGTTGAGTAAAGAATCGTTCGCTTCTTCCTCATCCATATGAAAGACCGGATGGGCCACACATTGAAGAATTGAGGTCAGGGCGACGAGAATAATCAGAAGAAGTTTCATGATGTTAGTAAATTTATTATCCCTCTGGTAGCGCAGCCTGTCCAGGGGAACCAGTCGCCAGGAGTGGGTTCCGATGTGCAATGGAGCGATATCCGGAGAATTGGACGAAATAAATTACCGGGTAATAGCTTTTCGGTGATCAGATTCCTGGCCAGTTTCGGTTCACGGAAATCAATTCTCCTTCCTGTCATATACAGAAAGCTGTAGCTCTTTCACGTTACATTCCGGCGCCTTATTCAATTCCTTATACGTCGGATCCGGAATATAAGCCCAGGCCACGCGTCCGCGACCCAGGCTAACCATCTGATCCTGTTCGCCCCAGCCAGTGCCCTCCAACTTTTGCGGTTTCGTCAGGAACTTCCCGTTAATGTCGATCTCAACAAGATAGAAATCCCAGGGAATTAGATAGGAGTAATTGGACCATTCCTCTTTGGCGCTATGACTGGTTTTCTTCATTTCTCCGTAGCCGAGGAGATAGCGACCATTGCCGAGGGGAGTAATCTGAGGATAACCCAGATACTGATCTTTCTTTTTCGCGATCCATTTCACGGCTCCTACTGGCCTGGCATTCTCATCAAAGCGAACCAGACCGATCTCTGTAGGAGGCTGCAACGGAATCTTATCCTTTGCTGTGATATTGCCATCGTGGCCCAAAACCACACCCAGATAACCTCCGCCAGCCAGCGGCAGGATGGTTCCCGGACCGCCTTTATGAATCAGCCTGTAGCGATGAGTAGTCAGAAACTCCTGCGACTCGCCGTCCTCTCGTCGAATCCATAGTCCGGCCAATGAACCGGGCTTTTTGCTTCCGTCTGTTCCACACATCATTGCATATTTGCTGGAATCTGAATTATACGCCAGGCGATTAAATATGGTATGACCGGTACCGCAGGCCCAGTACCATCCGCGTTTGGTATAAGTATGAGACTTCTGGTCCATCACCAGAAATGCATCTGCTTCATGGCACTGACCTTTTGGATCCGCGACTCGTGCTTTTATAGCCATACCCAGAGTACCGTCGTCGCCCATGCGAATATAGTTGTTTCCATATTCCCAGCTCCAGTCCACTGCTCGGTGCATGCGGCTCTTTATTGGTTTGGCTGCGATGTTTCCATCTTTCCATTCGTAGAGCCACATTTCATGCTTGGCGCACTTGGGTTGAGTCATCCAATCTTTGTTTGGATGGCTGGCGAGAACGTCATGGTCAAAGTCTCTGTCTCCGTAGTTGCGACGACATAGAACACTTAAATTCTTACAGTTGGAGCTAACGGCAATGCCTTCCATAAAGACGCATTCTGAATGATGCTGGATCTTCTCTACTTCTAGCTTTCCAGTTTTTGGATTCAATGTGCTTTTCAGGATCGCGCCGCTGTATTTGTCGTTCTTTGCCTTGATTCTGGTTCCAAGCGAAAATGATACAAATAGAGAAGGGCTGTCGGTGTCCTGATTGCAGGATGCGAAATACATTCTGCGGGGCAACATGGAATCTGGCTGATAATAAAGATGGCGTATGGTCCATTCATGTTCGCAGGCTACAGGCTCTCCTGCGGGAAGGTTTGAAACGATTGTGTTTTTTATCAAGGATTGGTTTACAGTTTCATCGCCGGTATCCAAGGACTCCTCGACTGTATCCACCGATTCATCGACTGTATTCTCCGACTCTTCATCCAGATCAGGGCATCGAGCACCTGGAATGTTTCGGCAGTCTGTGGGCTCGTCAGCGCTATGCGCCATGGGAATCAAAGCAAGAAGCCCAAAAGCACCGGCCACAATAGAATACAGAAAAATAAGGTTTGCCTTTTGCATGTTAGATCAGAGGACCTGACCTGGTTTCTGTCAGCTAGTTTTTCTATGGCCGGTTTGAGGGAGCTGCATCTTTGCGGTGGCAAAGAATTTCGGTTGGATCTCTACGGCCGAACCGTTCTGAAAAAAAGCGGACAGGAAGCAAAAAATGCTATCAATTTACGGGTAAAAGAATTCTTTCCAATTCGCGCAATGAAATCTGGGCAATTCATTACCATTGCGATGGCTCCGCTTTTCGTTCTGGCATGTTGGGCCCATCCTCTCTGGAACCAACAATCACAGGAAGAGAATAGTCCATTGGACGGATGGCTGGCTTTCGTGTTGCTCTCAGGTACAATTCCGAACCCTCCTGTGACTGAAGGAACCTATCTCTGGTTGAATAATCAGAACATTACGACAACTGGCACCTCTGTCACAACTTGGAACGATTCTGGCCCGAATGGTCTTGATCTGTCCACATGGGTTGGATCTCCATCGCTTGCCAGCTCTATTCTGAATGGCCTTTCGGCAGTGGATTTTCCAGCGTCCGGAGTAGTAGGTTTACATCGAACCAGCGGATTCACAGGCATTACCGGGGACTTTACTGTATTTCTAATTTTTCAGCCCAGAGGAACTACCGGCCTTCGAAAACTATTGCAGTTCGGGAATGGCTTATGTGGTGCACAAAGTAACTTCGACCTTTACATATTCTCTGACGGTACAATAAGATTGGATCAACAGGGTAATGCCAATATTTTGACTACTGCCAGTTCTGTACAGGCTGGCACCGGGCAAGTTTTAATTCTTGTTCGCGATACAACAGCACCAACTACTACAGCTTATTTGAATGGGGCACAGACAGCGCAGATTCTTTCGGCGCCTGCTTTCACAAATTCCCCTCAGATCTGGATGGGTACCGACTGCAGTGGAACCGGCGTATCCAATCTCGATGGCTATATTTCCGAACTTATCATTTTTTCTCGTGCACTGACAGCAGCGGAACTAAATCAAATGAATTGTTATGCGAATGCGAAATACTTGATTGGAATTGCGCATTCCTGTTAGATCGATTGTGCAGGCTACCTGAACAGATTCTGCAGTAACAGACGGAACCGCAGCCCTTGAATCCGGCGGTATCCATGTCCCGGTCTGCAATTTCTATCGATAGAGCTATGCACGGGTATCCGGACCGCTTTCGGTTTTCGTGCTTATTTACCCACGCTGTTCTATGGTTTTGCACGGCGACTTCTGTTCCTGTTACTCCTGACCAACCTTGATCAGATCTACGTACCTGGCGAAAGAGTCTTCGTCTCCCGGAGGCGTGCAAGAGGCGCTGCAGCTACACTGATTCTACGCCTCCTTCTAGCGGCAACCCGTGATCCGGCAATCGCCGTAGAAGCATTCGACTTCGAAGGCCCCTCTCAAAGACTGGTCCGGTGAAAGAATCTGTATCTGCTACCGAGCAAGCCCCGATAATTCATCGGGAAGGTCTTACCATTCTGTTACTCGCCCTGGCTGTTGTACTTGTGGTAATGAATACCATGATGTTCAACCTGGCTTTGCCTTCTGTGGCCGATCAATTCTCGCTGGATCCCTCTATTACTTCCTGGATTGTAACCGCGTATTCCATCACATTTGCCATCGCTTCCATAACTTACAGTCGACTTTCAGATTTTATACCTATCAGGGCGCTGTTCATAACAGGATTGGCTTCCCTCAGTGTTGCGGCCGTGGTTGGATTTTTTAGCAATAGCTTTCTGTTTCTCTTACTTGCGCGAATCTTTCAGGCGACCGGGGCTGGATCTATTCCCGGTCTGGCGTTGGTTTTGCTTTCCCGTTACATACCGCTGGAGCGTCGGGGCCGGGCGATGGCCATTGTAATGGCAGCCCTGGCGGTGGGGCTGGGGCTGGGTCCTATTGTAGGGGGCGCCCTGGTAGAATATCTGGGCTGGAATTATCTGTTCTTGCTGACTGCCTCCACCGGATTTCTCATCCCTTTCTTTCGAACCGAAATCCCCGCCGAAGAGCCGCGAACCGGCACATTCGATCTGGCCGGGGCCATACTTGCGGCTACCGGTATTACATCGATGCTGCTGGCCATGACGGAGGCATCTCTATTGGCTCTATTCATCGCAATGGCCGCTTTTCCTGTTTTCTGGTGGAGGATTCAGAATACAGACACTCCTTTCGTTTTACCGGCCCTTCTGAAAAGCCCCACATATCTTACTCTGGCAGCCACCGGACTGGGCGGTCATATATGTACATTTGCCATGCTATATTTGATGCCACAGATTCTTGTGGACCATTACGAACTTACGGCCATGCAGGCCGGTCTTGTAATTTTTCCGGGATCTTTCGCATCTATGATTCTATCCCCGGTTGTAGGTCGAATGATTGATCGGCTGGGGAATCGGCACATACTGGAATTCGCTCCGGTGCTGTTATTCCTGGCAACGGTACTTTTTACATTTCTGGCAGGCAAATCCTATGTATATATCCTGCTAATCTTTATACTCATGAGTGTAGCCTTCACATTTTTGACCAGTAGCGTATCCAATGAAATTTCGCGTATTCTGGCACCAGAGCAACTGGGATCCGGGATGGGATTGTTTCAGCTCATGCAGTTCTTCAGCGGCGCTTTCAGCGTAGCCGCTACCGCCACAGGTCTGAGTATGCGTCAAAGTTTTCCGGAGGAGCCAGCTTATGGATTCATTTTCTGGGGAATGTCCTGGATTCTTGCGATATCACTGTTTGCAGCATCCTATTATCTTCATCGGGCTCCGCGGATTCGCTGAGTTCAGGCCGAAGTCGGATTTTTTTGAAAGATTTCTCCGCTCAAATTGGCGGGAGCAGCATTCAAGTTTCGACCTATTACCAGGGAACGTTCTTTAGTCCAACTGAGCGGCTGGAATGAGCCCGCAATACCAGAGTTCGACTTAAAACGCGGGTGCGCTGTTTATACGCCCCGGCGCTGCGATAGCGCAGCTGGTCGTTTTGGAGTTCGGCTTAAAACGCCGGAGCAATGATTATGCGCCCCGGGCGGTGGCCATAATAGATCAGGGCCCGAGAATTTTCGGAGCCCTTGCATAGGTGATGCCGAACCAATCATTGGCTCCCACCACGGCCGGAGAAAAATTCGAAAAGTCTGTACTATATTGGATGCTTCCACCCTGGGAGGCGATAGAAATGCTAAAACCGTTCGTTGCTACTTCATAAGCAACGGTGCCTATGATACCTCCCTGCGTGGCAGCTCCGATTCCATTGGTCGTGGTAAATGTCTCGCCACCATCACCAGCCAGAAAGAAAAAGCCTCGCTCGGGAACGAAGATTACTGCATCCGTTACCGCTGATGTGAAAGAGCCGGTAGGATTGGGAAAGCCGGCGAAAGTTGCGGAAGTATGGATATTGCTCGCATCATCTGCGATCAGAAAGATTCCATTTCCGAAGGCCAGGCCAGCCCATGGATTGGGGCCAGCATTGGCATTGATCCAGATGATTCCATCCAGCGAAGTAGCGCGTACACCTCCTTGCCCTACTGCGTAGAATTGATTATTGGCGAACAATACATGGTCCAACCGGTTGCCCAGGCCAATGGACCGATCGGTCCAGTTGACTCCATCCAACGAAGTGAGTATGGTAGCCGTGGTTCCGACTATTCCTCCAACGATGACGTAAATGCCATTTCCGTAAGTTACGTCCGTTAGCTCGTTAGATGTTCCGGAGGTCTGATCCGTCCAATCACCATTAATGCCGGTGGGAGACAGAAGAATCCGACCTGTGTCCCCTACCGCCACAAAGCCCGGACTCCCATAGGCCACAGCGCGAAGAGTAGTGCCGGGAACTACAAAGCTATTCCAATCGGCCTGACCAGAAGGGGATTCTGCGATGTTACCGTTCACGCCCACTGCAATCCAGCGATCTGTGAGTAGAAGTCCGTATGTCAAATAGGCGGACAGTGGATCGCAGGCGGGGTCCGGCGTCTTGCATGGGGGCACGGCTACAGAGCAGTAGAGTTGAAGAATAATGGGCAGCAGTAGATATACAGACTTCATATCTTGACCACAAAGTTGGCTCGTTGTAATCTTCGCACAGGGTATTTCTTTTCTAATGAATCAGGCACTTTAGCTTAAGCCGGAATGCGAAATTCCGGCAAGCCAGCAGCCCGCCATAGCCCTGGTAAAGCGATTAATCGGTCAGCGAGGAATTTTTAGGTCCCGGTAAAGAGCCTGACTTGTTTCCGAAATGGATGCCCCTGCCGAACATCGATGGGGGGGCCGCCATAGGGAAATGCCTGTGGATGGTTACGTATCCCGGCCCCGGGGAGGCCTTGCAGATGGGCCACGGTGCCAGATCATCCTGGAGTCATCAATTTGAGAATTACGGCGGTGCCTTCGAATTACAAAAAGAGCGATGCTCCGACTGCCCGGTGCGAAATTGTCGAATCAGGCTGTTTGTACCGGCCCGTACGCTCGCAGAACAAAAGAGTCTATTGGCTCTGCAGGGAGAGGGCTGGGTCTGCGATAGTATAGACATTCATGGCCTCGCTTTTTCCTCGAATCTCGGCTCTGGCTACGAATTCGCTTTTGAATAGGCCATCAATCTCATCTTTCGTCTTTTCGCTAAATAGAAGACCGGTACTGTAGACTTTGTTCAATCCTTCCAGACGCGAAGTCACGTTGACCGTATCTCCGATTACAGTATATTCCATTCGTTCCACAGATCCAATGTTTCCGGCAACTACGATACCTGTATGGAGCCCCACTCCAATGTGGATTGGATCCGCTCCTCGTTTTTTTAGACGTTCATTCAATGAGAGCAGGGCTGAATGCATTTCCCGGGCTGCTGTCACTGCCCGTTGCGCATCTCCTGTTCCTGGTTGGGGTACGCCGAATACAGCCATGATCGCATCACCGATGTATTTATCGATCATACCTCCATGACGAAAGATAATCGCCGCCATTTCGGTAAAATACTCGTTCAGCATAGTTAATATTTCCGAAGGAGTATGCTTTTCGGATATGCTGGTAAAGTTGCGAATATCTGCAAAGAGAATCGTTGCCTTCAATTCCTTGCCTCCCAGCTCCATGGACATGGCACCGCTATCGATCATGTCCACTACATCCCTGGGCAGAAAACGTATCAGGTTTTCCCTTTTTCTTAGCTTGAGGAATGCTTCTCTCTGATTGATGGAAATCCAGCGAACCAGAAAGCCGGATGCAATGAGGGCCGGGGCAGACCAGAATTGTATCTCAAAAGGCATATCTGTGAGAATGGAGCCCAGAAGTAGCAGTATAGCTCCCAGGGAGGTGCTGTACAGGACAGCCACAGCGCTGTAGCGAAAGGCCCCCAGCATATTCAGAAGAATAGCAAAGGAAGTGAGTATAGGTATCATAACCACAATTGGAAATAATTCATCGAATGGGGGTTGTCTCATTTCCACATAGATCAGTGTCAATACCAGATAGTCTACGGTGATGGTCAGGTATTTGACCCAGGGACGATAGCGAGGTCCTGATGTCATTCGATGCACAAAAATCAGGTAAGCGCTCAATACTGGTATTGCAATCGCGATTACTACCAGGTAGTCATCGTTTAGAACATTGCGAATCGAGGCATTGGCAATATCCATAATCAGGCTTACTACAAACAGGGCAGCGCGAAATAGATTTATCTGGTGCTCCACCTTTGTTTCGTTTATCTGTATTGCACTTTGAAGTTCTCCAATACTCCGGTCCATGTCTGCATGGGAACACTGAAGCACTGAAATGCAAGTATCTATTTGGATAAAAATGCCTTGTGCCTGGCTGGAATCGGAGATCTCAATGAATCCATGGAAACCAGGGCTTTCTGGCAGCCGAGGTAATCTTCACATTTGCAAGATAAAGCCGACCTTTCGCGGCAAGATGATTTGCGCAGCGTTGGAGCTTGCGAACGGTGAGCGAAGCAATTTGATTGGTCTGCCAGTTTGAATTCGCAAGATACCGGCTCCATCGCATAAATCATGGTCAGTCCTGGGTCTTCATAATGTCTGAGCTTGCGCTGTTTACAATAGTACCCATGGCTCTTCCGTGATCCCGTCATGATGCCCAGGGATAGTTGCTCCCGGTTGTCCATCGTCCTTTGTAACTTCCCGGAAAAAAACCTTCTGGCGATACTGCTTTCTCCCCTGAATTAGTGGCATTTCGATTGGTAGAGTGCAAATCTATTTACTCTGTTCGAATTGTGACTCCAGGCCGGCCAGTAACATTTTCATTCCGTAATCCCATTCGCGATGAAAGGAATAGTCTTTCCTGGATACTACCTGGTCTACCATCTCCTGTAGGTACGGATATTCTCCTGATTGCATCGCATTCTGAAATCCCTGAAGCTCTTCTAGATCTACTTCGCCATCTTCGAATGGCAGTGCCAGCTCCTGAACAACATAACCGTATACAAAGCTATCCTGGAGTGCTATAGCATGGGCAGCCAGGTCCATGGAAAAACCTGCATTCCTCAGTCCGCCCAGGCGAGCGTTCTGATAGGACAATGTTCCCGGGCCTGGATTGCGCCTGGAATCCAGCAACCCGACAGCCCAGGGATGCCGAATTAGTACTGTCCGCATGCGGCTGGAAAGCGCGACTAACCAGCTCTTCCAGTTCTGCCCTTCTGGACCGCCTACGGTCATTTCTTCGAATACACGATCCACCATAAGATCCAGCAACACTTCTCGTGAAGATATATGATGGTATAGAGACATGGCTTCTACCCCCAGGGTACCGGCCAGCTTTCGCATGCTGAGGGCATGGATTCCATTCGAGTCTGCCTGAGCCATGGCACTTTCTATGATGGAACCTCTTGTAAGACGGCCAGACTTCTTTTGCCTGCCTTTTTGTGCTCCATCATTTGAATCCCTGCCATGATCTTGCGTCTTTTCACTGCTTTTACCGGAAGCCCTGACTGATTTCAATGTTTCCCCCTTTTTATATTTGACACCTTACAGCGTAAGGTAAATTTCTTGCCTTACGCTGTAAGGCTGAAGGAAGTGGGTAATGGAGCAAGCAAAAATGAAGGTAATTGAATTTGAGAAATATGGTCCCGCCGAGGTTTTGCAGATAGTGCAAAAAGACATTCCGGAGCCCGGGCCGGGGGAAATCCGGATTCGGATCCATTCCACTGCAGTAAACAGCGGAGACTGGAGAGTTCGCAGGGCAGATCCGTTTCTTGTGAGACTATTCTTTGGTCTATTCAAACCTGGTCAAAAGGCCCGCGTGCTGGGATCGGTACTGTCCGGGACTGTGGATGCCATTGGGGCGGAGGTTACAAGATTTGCTCCAGGAGACCGGGTTTTTGGGATGTCGGACCTGGCTCTTGGCTGCTACGCACAGTACATCTGTCTGCCGGAATCTGCGCCTGTGGTCAAAGGAGTGGAATCGCTCAGCCACGAAGAGGCGGCGTCCATTCCGTTTGGTCTTCATACCGCATATCACTTCCTCAAAGGGGCCCACCTGGAGAATGGAAAAAGGATGCTGGTTCTGGGAGCATCCGGTGCTGTTGGTAGCGCAGCTGTGCAACTGGGACGTATATGGGGTTGCGAAGTAACCGCGGTTTGCAGCGAAAGGAACGTCGAGCTGGTAAAAGGCCTGGGCGCGAATTCGGTCATTGATTACGAAAAGGACGGGCTTTCCGATCTAAAAAAGTTCGACGTAGTGATAGAGACCGTCGGCAAAACCAGGCCGGATCGGCTACGAAACCTGGTGATGCCCGGTGGTCAGCTGATTCTGGTATCCGGTGCAATGAAAGATATGCTACTGGCGGGTATTCGCAGTGCGATCTGGAAAATAAAGGTGAAATCTGGGGTGGCTCTCGTATCCATCCAGGACATGGAGTACTTTCGAGAATTGATTGAGTCCGGCCAGTACCGGCCTGTGCTGGAAAGAAGCTACGATATGTCAAATGTGGTGGCCGCCCACAAGCATGCGGAAAACGGTCATAAAAGAGGGAACCTGGCCTTAAGAATGATAACCTGATCGTGTATGAATTATCTGAATCCATGGATGCTTTTTGTATCTCCTGTGGAAAAGGTGATTACCCCTGGATAGAAATCCATTTTGTTTCGATGGTGCGCAGTTCGCTTTTGAAGAAATGTAACTCGTGCATTAGGCATCCTTGTACCTGAAATACTGTGCTCACTGTCAATATCTGCAGGATGCATCGGCCCGTCCCAAATATTGTTTGACCCGTTCACAGGCTCCCCGGCGTATCTGATTTCTGTAGCGGGGCCCTCTCTCATTAGTTACGGGATCATGGCTACCATCTGGAAAAAGACAATGTTTGGATTCAATTCAAAGAAGAGATCGAAAGCTGTTAACGAATCTGCAGTGGAAGCAATTATACACGATGCAGCGAATGAAGGCCTGCCGGGTGGCAACGAGCAATATGTATCTACCTATTCCCTCACTGCCTCTGGAGTTACCGGCCTGGGGCAGCGAATTCCCTTCAAGCCTGGTCTCATCATTGCCTTTGTTTCTCAGGACCTACCGTTTAAAGAAATTACAGAGCAAATCGTGACAGAGATGCCTGGCGGATGTAAATTTCTATTCGGGACCACAGCGGGCGAACTCTGCAGCATAGATGAAGATAAACCGGTGGCCGAACTTTATTCCAGGGCCACTCCGGGCGAAGGCAAACACATTGTCTTGATGGCCCTTTCCGAGGAAATATTTGAGTCCGTGCAAATTGTCAGCATTCCGCTATTTAGCGAAGATATTTCTGAAACCAAATCGAAATCAGCTCCGGAAAGGGTGGCTATGATCGAGGCGGAGCTCAAAAAGATTCAGCTTCCGTTCAAAGTCAATTTTCAGGACACTCTGGGAATGACTCTTATAGACGGACTTTCCAGCAGCGAAAACTTCCTGATGGAAGCCATCTACCAGTCCAGAAAGTTCCCCTGTCTATTTGCCGGGGGAAGCGCTGGCGGGACTCTGGATTTCAAGGATACTTTCATTTCTGACGGGAAGCAGGTTTTTCGACATCATGGAGTAATTGCTTTTATCAAGTTCAAACCGGGGATTCGCTTTGGAATCTTGAAAAGCCAGAACTTTGAAAAGCTGAATAAGAGCTTTGTAGTGTCCGCTGCCAACCCGGTGAAAAGGGAAGTCTTTGAATTTCTGGATCGGGAAGCTCTGGAGAATGTTAACATCATAGATTCCCTTTGCGATCACTTTCGCTGCAAACCAGACGAGCTCCAGGATAGACTTTCCAGCTATTCCTTTGGCCTGGAAGTCAACGGAGAAATCTACGTACGCTCCGTAATGAATATTGACCTGGTTCGCAAGGTAATTTCGTTCTATTGTGATGTTAGCCCCGGAGAGGAGCTATTCCTTCTGGAAAGAACGGATCTGGCCCGGGTAACAGAAGATGACTTTCAGAGTTTCATCAAAGACAAACCCCGACCGCTGGGTGCTATCCTCAATGATTGTATTCTTCGCAGAGTCTTTAATCAATCGTCTCTGGCCGATGTGCATACGTTCAAGGATGTGCCATCCATTGGATTTTCCACTTTCGGGGAGATTCTGGGAGTGAATATCAATCAAACATTGACCGCCATTGTGCTATTCAAGGAGGATCCGGATAGAGAATTTGCGGACGATTACGTAGATGACTTTGTTAATAAATACTCGGGATTCAAAGACTATTTTAAATCCCGGCGAGAGCGAGTGCTTGCCAATGTTAACCTGTTGATGGAAGCCACTCTGGATCGCGTATCCCGTAATCTTCCCGTCATGACTGCTCTGGTGAACGCTCTCGTGGATGCTCTAAATGCAACGAACGATGTTCGTTCCAGACTGAGTAGCGTCAAGACAACCTTTCAATCCTATACAACGCAGGTTACCTCTTCGCAGGACCAAAATTCACTTCTGGCTTCTTCCGTAAACAGTCTTGCAGAAAGTGTGGCTCATATCGAAAGTATTCTACGCGCTCTGGGAGATATTGCAGACCGAACCAATCTCCTGGCGCTGAACGCTTCTATTGAAGCCGCCCGTGCCGGCGAACATGGTCGAGGATTTTCAGTGGTTGCGGAGGAAGTGGGTAAACTGGCAGACAAAACCCAGTCCAGCCTGAGCGAGACGCGAGAGACCATTTCTGGAGTCGTGGCTGGCATCAAGCGAATTAGCGCCAGTATGGAAAGCTCCAATCTGGTACTGAATAGAATCGTGGATGGCAGTGCAGATCTAACCGGAATGATTCAGAATCTTTCGGAGCATTCCGTACAGTCGGCCTCAATTCTGGAAGCCCAGACAGACCGATTGGAAAAGATGCGTGAAGAGATCGCAACCATCGAGAAATACAAGGATGCCTATCAGATGCTGGTTCGCAATTAGAATCAGTCGGAATTTTCGCACAGTCGAATTCATTAAATAGCCTCCGGTCCAGCGATAATTAAGAATGAGTGGGTCACGTAGCTGGTTTTTCGGCTCCCCTGAATGCTGCGATAGACATTCCATGCCAGCATAAATCAGTTTACTCCAACCTGTCTTCAGGCCAGATATGGCGGGCATGCGAATGCTCTTTTTTCTAACTGGAGCTGTGGCTGTAATTTCTTGCACCGGTGCTTTATGGATAGGGCTGGAAATGAAGCGAGACCAGCGCAATTTAACGATGCATATCCGTTCATCGTGCGCAAAAGAGACGAAAGTACAGCTTCCGTTTCAAAAGGTGTGCGATTCTTTAAGATCGATGTTGATGGCAATGTTGTAAAAGGCACGCCTTAATAGATTCAGTTCTACTGCGTTCATTAGGCTCTCACCACGCCCAGAGAAACCTGAGTCCTGTGAATTCCCTGGTTGCGGAGTCTCCTTTGATCCGGGCATTAGCGTGCGATTGTCGTACTGGATGAATCGTTACACTGAATCTGTGTTAAACTGACCTCGCAGTCGATCTGAACCTGATTCAAGGCTGTGCCGGGCTGACCAAAGTTAAACTGTCCTGCGACGCACTCAGAAGTGTCTATATTCAAATAGAATGAGCTCGTCTGATAATAGGCTGTATATTGTCCGGAGGCGGTGCCAGAAAAACTGGCAAAGGCATTACCTGAGCAACCTGAGTTAGTGAACAATCGATAGGAATCTGTGCCGCCTGAATTGTTGAGAAATCGCACTCTGGGCGCTACAGGTTGACTGGCCAACTGGAGGATTAGAGCATTGTAGAATATTTCGTCTCCTTTGTCCCATTCGGATTCGTCAGGTTCTAAAAAGCAGCCGGATGCCATGGCGCCAAAGACCAGCATGGAAAGCAGCGGAGAATAATTGTAAGTTCGAATTCGCATTTACACATCTCCGTGTCATTCTACCGGGCTGGATTCTTATCTCAGGTACATTTCTGCAGGCCACCCTGCAGGCGAACAGGCCCGCCAATATAGGGCCGGTTTTTAAGAATACAGAATTAATGTAGGAGTCATGCACAAAACCGGGCTGGATTCCCGGAAATAACGGCTGGCCTGTTTGGTAACTAGCTGCCATATCGAGTCTTAACGGGGCATCGGACTCAGGGGCCTTCTGCCGAATGAATCCTGGAAAAAGGGATGACCGGACCGAAAGACATCTATAGAACCGGCCATGACCACCGGAAATTCCAGACCATCCAGGGCGAAAGAAGAGGGCGATTCCGGGCCCCTGGATTCAACGGATAATGCTTCCGAATCCTCCGAATCCTCCGACTCTGAAGCTTCCGAAACTTCAAGCGCATCTTCTCCATCAGGTAACTTCTGGCAAAACCTGGGAAAAGGTATAGTGGATGCGGCCCTTGCCACAGGCCAGACCCTGAAATATGTTTACGAAAAGGGCGATGAGAATAAGCATTTCATTGTCCCTGCCATCAATGGTCTGGTAGGACATCGGCTGGCCGAGTTTAATGATCCTGCTGCCATTTCCATGAGTTTTCGCTTGAACGGTGCCGATGCGAAACCGGCAGAAGTATGGCAAAGCGAAAAGGAAAGATTGGATGGTAGAGCTGGCACCTGTGTACTTTTCGTTCATGGCTTGATGGCGGATGAAATTCCCTGGCAAGCGGCCATGGCGGGAAAGACCGGGTACGGTCCGGAGCTATCCAGACAGTGCAATGCCGGGGTTCTATATCTGAGATATAACACAGGAAAGCATATCTCAGAAAATGGACAGGAGCTGGATCGATTGGTGGATCAATTAATGCAAGTTAGTTCCGGGGAAATCAAAAGGCTCATCCTGGTAGGCCATTCCATGGGAGGCCTGGTTGTTCGCAGTGCCGGGTACTACGGAGCCAGGCGAAAAAGCAAATGGGTTTCTGTTCTAAGCGATGTGGTGCTCATTGGTGCACCCAACGATGGCTCATTCCTGGAAAGGTTTGGTCATGTAGCTACCTTTGTCCTTAAAACCATCTGGAATTACCCTACCCGGATTATTGGTCGCATAGCCGATGAAAGAAGCAACGGAATCAAGGATCTACGATGGGGTTTTATGACCGAGGACTGGAAACATGAAGATGCAAACAAACTGATGAACGTAAAAAAGACAGAAGTTCCGCCCCTGCCAGGGGTGCATTATCATCTACTGCTGGGAAGTGTTTCCGAAACCGTTCTGACTCCTGTTGCTATGTATTTTGGAGACGGTCTTGTGGGAACCAGGAGCGCCCTGGGAAAAGAGTTCGTAGAATTCAATCAGAAAGCGACGAAGACTGCTTCGAACTTCTCCTGGTTGCGAAAGAACCGAACGCCTACCATCGAATACCATGCATTTATGACCACGGGACACCTGGGACTTCTGGGTAGTCCGGAGATATCTGATTATCTCATCAAAACGATTGAATCCTGACCTGGATTCAGGCACGGGCAAGACCTGGAGAGAATAGGGGATGTCTCACCGGCGCCCTGAAAGCTTGAATCTATCTTAATGCTGCGCCCAGGAGCTTAGTTGCCCGATTGAAAACCGTCCGGATCTATAAGTCTGAATTCCGATCTTATAAGAAGCTACGACAAATGGCTTACATCTCTGGTAGTATGCACCTAAATATAGAGATTCTGGTCGCGTGGTAGAGGAATACGTCTGCCGAAACGGCGCAGGGAAATACTTAGCCGGCTTACTGACTGATACGTCATTCAGTCCTGGAGAGGGGCCGGTTCCCGGGCCAGATAAACAGAAGGTGTTCATGTTCGAGTTTCGTTGCTGGCGGGTACTGACCTGCCTGTGGTTGATTATGTGTGCCGGTTCATTGCAGGCCGGTCCTGGATCCGTCCCATCCGAGTTTGGCCTCAGTCCCATAGAGGTATCGACAGCCCGTTCCTATGCTCCCTTTGCCCAGGGAGCGCAGGCTTCCTATTTCAATCCTGCCGGGCTTTCCATTGATCCGGAGAACAGCATGGCGCTGGGATCGGTGTATGCCAGCCCGGGTCTTAAGATCCAGAGTCGTGGAGGAAAAGAGCCTGCCTTTCGTACCAGTCCCAGTAGCAATACAGGAGAAAATAATATGGTGATGCTGGGGCTGGAACTGGATCTCAGCAACCTGACTACATTTGATGTTCCGGTGGGTTTTGGCCTGCAGATGGGCATCGATGGTGGAGGCCGGGATCTGCTTCAGATTCAGGACACTGTTTCTGATGCGGGGCAGCCTGCATTCTTTGGCAAGAAGCCGCTTGTTATCGCCTCCGGTATTGGTATCGGCGTCTATAGAGGCATCTATCTGGGCCTCGGAGGCGTTATTTCTCTTACGGCCCGTGCACCTATCAAGCTTCGCACAACGCTGGGTGGAGAAACAAGTGAACAGGAAATCATGGTTACTGGAGATACTCGCGGCTCGCCCATCTTTGGACTGAGGCTTGAACCTTCGGAATGGTTCAACGAAGATAATTTCTTCTCTGACTTCTCGTTGGCCTTGAGCTGGCGAAATCACAGTTACTTTGCCCTGGAAATGGATGCATCCGCGGATGTTGAAATCCAGAGTACTACCCTTACATCAGTGCCCCTGGCCGTTAAATCCCTGGATGGATATGTGCCAGCTCAGTACGAGCTGGGAATCATGTATCGCTTACCCTGGAAAATCGAGTTAGCGGGCTCATTTGAGTTTCAAAACTGGAAACGTCTGAATTCATTAATCTCGGAAAGAAGCGATGTAAGTAACCAGTCAGACATCGAGTTTCGCAATATTGTTGTACCGTCGGCAGGAGTTACGTATTCGGGACTTGCGAAACATACCGGCCTGGAGTTCTTCGAGGGGCTTAAACTTCGAGGAGGTTATTCATACAAGAGATCCCCTCTCAAATCGGAAATCACACCTGGAGTAAACCTCCTGGATGCCGATCGATTCATTCTGGCCACTGGCCTTTCCTGGACGTTTTCGGTACCGGGAATGACCAATCCGGTTAGTGTCGATCTGGCCTATCAAAAGCATCAGCTAAAAAGTAGAAACACTTCCATCGCTCCCCCTTATGATGGTCCGCCCATTTTTGCCGTTCCGGACGTGGTAGAACGCGTCTCACTGAGCGGTCAGGTGAATGCATTCGCAGTATCCGCAACTCTACGGTTCTAGGGATGTATACGCCATGAAAAACAGGAGAAGAACAATGCGAAAAGGAATTTTGGTACTGGCTTTATTGGCGCTGGGCTGCAACAATCAGGGTCAGGATATTTATACAATGCATGATGGTGTTAGCGGGGTGGAATTTGTCTTTCCTGGAAACCGACAGCTGGATGTTCCTGTGGGATCTCCTATATATGTTAGCCTTGTATCGCCCACGAACGAGCAGGCCCTGGACGGATTGGAGATTCGTTCCCATGCAGGGGAGTTGCTTCCAGGAACCGCCACGCTATCGGAGAACAAAAGAATCATCCGGTTTGAGCACGATGGAATGAAACCGGGAACCGGCTACACAATCTATTTAAACAATGGTATTGCGCAAGAGTATACCGGGCCCATCGCTTCTTTTCAGACCCGACGTTCGGATCTGGTAGCGGAGGGCGGATTCAAGGTAGAATCCATGGTTCCGGATCCCATGCTACCCTTTCTGGATTTTTCTACAGTGCGAATTCTGCTTACGGAAGAAGTGCTTGGCGATACAGCAATAACCGGAAACTCCTTCCAGTTAAGGGGACCGGACGGAGCCCAGGTGCCAGGTCGACTTCTTGTCCATGGAAGGCATATTACCTTTGATCCGGATGTGGATCTTGTGCCGGATGCCCGCTACACTCTACGGCTCACCGCAGATATTCAGAGTAGAAGTGGTAGCGATCTCAATGCTTTTGAAACAACCCTGGTTCCACAGCCATCGTCTCCTCGAGGTCAAATCAAAGTGAACCTCGCTTCTACACCCGATGAACAGAGCATCCTCACCGGCAATAATACGAATCGACTGAATATGCAATCGGCCCTTCTGGGAAAGTCTGTGCTGAACCCTGCCGGCGAAATGAAGGCCGAAGTGGCCGATGCACAAAAACACCAGGACATTCTTCCCATGGTGGTTCGCAGAGACAGTCAATTGCATAGTCAGTCCCTGGAGATTAGGCTGGGGGGAGAAATACCGTCCGGCCTGGAAACGGGAGATATTCAGATTACCATGGCAAGCGATATGAACGGCTACATTCTGGCGAATCCCTTTGACCAGGAATCGGGCAAAGCGGCTGTATATCTTGTGATGGATGTATACATGAACTGCGAAAACGGACTGCCCAATGTTTTGATGAATCAACAAATCCAGCAGGTCCAGGCCGTGGGAACCGTCGAGGTTAAAGGAAATTCCATGATTCTCAACGTGATTGGCACTCTGGAGCTGGGTCTCATGGGAATTGATTCTGGAACCATCGAAATGGTATTGCAAATGGGCACGCCAGAGGACGGAAGCATGACCGGTCAGAATCCTGATCCTCCTGAGCTAACAGGCTCCTATCCTCAGGATAATTCCACATCGTTTCATCGAGGAGAAGGCCTGGTATTGACCTTTTCGCAACCTCTATCCCAGAAGAATCTCAAGGATCATATCTCCTTCTATGATCGCACGGATGCCAGCTACGTAGATTTTCAGGCAGAATTAAAGGGAAGCAGCCTTTTTTTGAAGCCGGATCACCTCTTGAAATACGGGCATGATTACCGGGTGACGGTTCAAAGCACCCTGGAAGATAGCCAGGGGAATCATCCGGTGGCCTCTTCGGAAATAGATTTTCAGGTGCCTGAGTACAATGATAGCGGCAGCTTTCCTCCCAGGATTACTGCAATGTATCCAGGAACTCAGTGCTCCCTGGTCGGTGGGGATTTCCTGTCCGGAGGAAATGTGGCCGGCAGATGCGCAGGAGGAAAGGGAAGTGATGATGTCTTTTCTGTTTTTACTCTTCCGGCCAATCGAAACGTTGAAATATACTTCAGTCAGCCTTTAGATCCTGCCACGATAACTCTGGGTAGTTCCTGTAATTCGGGCAGCGTTCGCATAGTTCGAGTGGATGCCTCTGGAAACTGTTTGAGTCCTGTTCCAGGCAAGCTGGAGAAGAAAGATCGGAAGCTGGTGTTTGTTCCGGAACATCCGTGGGTTGTGGGGCAGAGGTACCATGTTCAGCTGGTGTCAGGAAGCAACGATGAATGCCAGACCGGGGATATCTGCAACACGGAAGGCATTCCCCTGGATCCGGATCCTTTGAACGGGGCCCAGGGCGGCGGCCCGGACTTCATTATGCCTTTTGATGGTGTAGCAGCTACCACCCAGCCCATGACTCCATTGCATGCTGTGCCGGCCACGGATTTTAATGGTAATTCTCATGTTCAAAGCGACGAAGTTCGCTATGACCAGAATCGTGTGCGATTGAAGCCTACAGATCACAGCGGAATTGTAAGCGATGTAAGTATATCCGGAGAGGATCGAATGTTTCTCAATGGTTTGGTTATGATTTCCATTGGCAATTATGATGCTACACATAACCGAATTCCTGTAACCGTTCATCCGCAACAGCTATTCGGCACCTCACAGACCATGGACGTTCTGGCACTCATTCTACCACTGGAAATCGATACAGAAACCATGATCATGCGCTATCGCGGGGTAAACACCGGCTACATCACTCCTGATGGCCATGGAGGAGCCGAGTTCACTATCGAGTTGCCACTTTATCTGGATGCACCGGATATGGAAATCCTGGGAGGAACCGCAGACACGGATCTTCATAGTAAGGAGATCAACATGGAACTAAATGGTCCCGTTGTATTCTATCCTGATGGACGCTGGGGCGTAGAACTGGAAAACACTTCGGATATTGACATCGACGTTGGTGTAAGCTTGCTCAGCATTGGGGCTGGCGGCATGACGTTGACGATCGAGAAGGGAGAGCTCAAACTGCCGTTGATTTCCGAACCAGGGAAGAAGATTCTCCACGATTTAAGGCTTTGATTCAACAGTCTCGTCTATCCGGGCCAATTCTGAAATTCGCGGGATTCAGTATTCTCTGGGCCGGCGGGAGCACGTATATGCAGGAACTCTGTTTTTCTGGCGCGTGGCTGGAACAAGATGTGTTGAATTGAAGTGCCCGGGGGAAGTCTCTCGCTCGATAAATCCGGGCCATCCAGGCGAAACATCCCACTAAAAGTGAAGGGGACTGGATACTAACGGCTTGACCGGGCCAGTATCGCTTTACGTCTGGTTTTCCATGAGTCTAAAGATTGATGAAATCATGAAATCCAGGGTGATTACCGTAACTCCGCATCAGACTGCAGGACATGTTCGGGAGCTTCTGGAGAAGAATAAAATCAATATTGTTCCTGTGGTAGGACCTGACCGCGCAGTGCTGGGCGTTGTTTCTTCTGCAGATCTAATCAAGAAAGTCTCGGATACACGTTCTGTGGGTCAGATTATGACAGAAAAGATCTACACCATACCCAGGTATGGGGATGTGGAGCTGGCAGCTCGAATGATGCGCAAACATAAGATCCATCATCTGATTGTGATCGATAACAAAAAGCTGGCAGGGGTTATCAGCAGCTTTGATCTGTTGCAGCTTCTGGAAGGGAAGCGCTTCGTCATCAAGAATGCACCCACTCAAAGCAAAGCTACTGGAAAACGAAGCAAAGCAGAAGCATAACACTGCACTCTCGTATCAACTTTTTCGCAGATATATACTGAAGATCGCACAAGAATCTGAAACTGGATTTTTCAAATTTCTGTTTCTGCATGAGAAATCAGTGAAGGGTTAGAACGGTAGTTTCGGAAGCCAGAACAGCTCGGGATGATCCGCAGGCATCTATCAGAGTGCTTTCGTAGGAGATGATCTGCGGACTCTTTCCCAGATAAAGACCCATAAGGCGGCTGGTGGAAGGAATGGACTTTCTGTCCAGGATGTGAATCGGAGAACCAAGTTTGAGGCTGAGTTTGCATCCTGAGCTGTAAGGCCATCCTGCAGCCAGTCCGGTATCCTTATCCCGGAAGTGCACCGGACGACTCAGGTCCATGGCCTGTATATAGGTTTCGGTGCTGCTACCGAACCTGGGTTGGGCAAGAAAGATCGGTTTGCCCTCAAGAGATGTTGTTACTTGAATACTTCCCAGATCGTCCGGAAGATTTCGGGGCAGCTTCCAGTGATCCACCAGCATGCGGCCCTGCAAATCACTTCTCTGGCCGTAGATGTTCATAGCGATTCTGGATTCGGATAGAGATTCTGTTCCGTCCACTGCAAGAATCGAATCTCCATCTCGAAGGATTAAGATATTCCGGCCCGCTGTTTCGCTGTTTCGGGGGGCGTGAACATCCAGAGTCA
The DNA here is from genome assembly GCA_002729885.1 of Spirochaetaceae bacterium. Lineage (GTDB taxonomy): Bacteria > Spirochaetota > Leptospiria > Leptospirales > Leptonemataceae > UBA3465. Next base: position 107,566 of record PBUB01000019.1, on the reverse strand, counting down.
GATCGCGGGAGTGAAAGCGAATTCGGAACCGATTCTTTGACATTTCAATGGATTGTGGCCCCATTTTCAATTGGGAGTCCGAAACCTCTACGTCGTCCCAGGTATAGTGATAGCCGCCCGTGGTATGCTTCCCCTGGTGAACGATAGAAACCAGCATTCCTGCACCGCCAGGAAAGCCCAGAGTGGGCGCATAAATCATTCCATAGACCTGTATTGAAGTCTGCCCGTCCTGGAAGCGAAATCGCAGTATCTGATTTTCATCCTCACTACTTCGAAGCACCGGCCAGGAATAGACGGCGCTCAGCGAAACAAGCGAAATGGCCAGAAAGAGCCAGAACCGTTTACCCGAGTTGGTCACTGTTCTCAAATGCAGCCTCTGCTTTTGGCGGTCAAGGGTATTGGTGTGTTGTCTGGATGCTCCCATTGAATGCCTGTGGTTTCCAGTATTGGCTTGCAATGCAATCCTGCCAGGAATTGTTAAGGAATGCATTCCAGGGCCTGGACACCGGTCTTTATCTTGCTGATCCTGGCTTCCGGATGTCGAGACCCTGAAGTGTCTGACGTTGTTGCATCCTCCGGGGTTCTGGATCTACGCGGTAGGGATTCGAATCAAACCATTTCTCTTGGCGGTGAATGGAAGTTTTATCCAGGCAAGCTGACTTCTCAGCCTTCCGGGCAGGATTGGGTGCCCGTGGCGGTTCCCGGCTCCTGGAATGAGTATCCCGGTTCCAGAGGCCCGGCGGGTTCTGGAACTTTTTCTCTGAGAATTTTACTTCCAGAGGCCAGTGGACCTCTGGCCATGCGAATTGAAGGAATTTACTCTGCCTGGGAGTTATACAGCAACGGTGAGTTGCTATGGAAGAGTGGAACGCCTGGTCTGGTGGAAGGAGAGACGAAGCCCGGGCCCCGATCCGCGCTGGTATTTCTTCCTGAACATGCGAATACACTGGAGATTGTGATTCTGGTTTCGAATTTCGATTACCGGGACGGTGGAATTCGCAAGCCCATCCGGCTGGGACCGGTGGGCCAACAGATTCGAAAAGAGCGCTCCTCTCAGGCCTGGGATCTATTCCTGGCCGGCGCATTTTCGATCATAGGAATGTATCACATCTTTTTATTTGCAGTGCGAAGGCAGACCCATGCTCCTGCATTCTTTGGATTTCATTGTCTTTCTATCGCAATTCGCCCTCTTACCACTGGACAGGAGTTTCTCTTCAACGAATTTCCGGGTCCGGGCTGGTATTTCTATCTGAGTCTGGAATACTACAGTCTACCTCTCTCCGTAATCTTTTTTCTGTTTTATCTGCGAAGCCTGTTTCCAGACCGTATCTTTCGTCCCGGGCTGGTTGTGATATGCGGTACCGGGATCGTTCTACTTTTGCTTCCATTCTTTGTAGACTCAATGAAACTCAGCAACCTGGTAGGAGCCTATCAGATCCATTTGCTGCTTTCCGGTGTATTCGCTTTTTTTATCCTAATCAGGGCTGTAATTGCAGGCAAGCGAGACAGTGTTGCCATGCTTCTGGGTGGTTTGCCCTTATTTCTGGGAGCTGTGAACGATGTACTTTCGGCTCGAGGGGATATAAATACGATCCAGTTTGGAACAGCCAGTCTTCTTATCTTCGTATTACTGCAATCGGCACTGCTCTCGTTGCGCTACGCTCGTTCCTTTCAGAAAGTTGAGGACCTCTCGCACGAATTGAAGCAGAAGAATCAGGACCTGCAAAAGCTGGATCAGTTGAAGGATGATTTTCTGGCAAACACCTCCCATGAGTTGCGAACTCCGTTGCATGGCATTATTGGTATTACGGAGTCCGTACTGCAGGGGGCAACCGGCAAGATTTCGGAGCAAACCAGGGAGAATCTTCGATTGGTGGCCGCCAGCGGAAGAAGGCTTACGACCCTGGTAAACGATATACTGGACTTTTCCAGAGCGAATCATGGCGATCTGGAGATACAGCCCAGAAAATTGGAAGTAGCGGACTCCGTGGATGTTGCGCTTTCGCTGGTCCGCCCTCTATTGCGCGATAAGCCCGTGGATTTGATCCACCATCGCTCGGATGTGCCTCCGGTATATGCGGATCCAGAAAGGCTGAATCAAATCCTGGTTAACCTCCTGGGAAATTCCATCAAGTTTACGAGCAAGGGCTCGATTGAAGTGCTTGCAAAGACCGACGGTGACTTTGTACGAATAGCAGTGCGCGATACGGGAATAGGGATTCCCGAAAACAGACAGGATGCGATATTCAACTCGTTCACTCAGGCGGATGGATCCATTACGCGAAAATACAGCGGAACAGGCCTGGGACTTTCTATAACACGCCAGCTTGTAGGGCTGCATGGTGGTGAAATCCAGGTGGATTCGGCTCCGACCCGGGGATCGGAATTTAGTTTTACTCTGCCCGTTTTTAGCGGACAGGATTCGGAAGATTTACAGAACAGGCAGGCCCCGTCAGAGGTGGCCACGGGTGGCGATGAAACAGGGATATTCTCTGAATTGCCTGGTCGGCCTCATGGCTCTGGATCAATACTGGCCCAGAATTCAGATCAGAGTCTCGAAGCATTGGCCTCGGCCAGGTCAGTGCCCGGTCCAAACAGCGAGGCACAGCCGGACATGAAGTTTCGCACTCTGGTAGTGGATGACGATCCGGTGAATCTCCAGGTGCTTCGTAACTTTCTTTCCGTGGAGAGTCATGAAATTCTGGAAGCCACCAGCGGCACCGAGGCTCTGGCAGCCCTCCAGGAATCCGGGCCGGTGGATCTCGTGCTGCTGGATGTGATGATGCCGGGGCTTACCGGTTATGAAGTCTGCCGGATTCTTCGACAATCCCACTCTGCGGCCGAGCTGCCTATTGTTCTACTAACTGCCAGAAGCAGAACTCAGGATGTGGTGGAAGGCCTTGCCAGTGGCGCAAACGATTACCTGGCCAAGCCATTTGAACCCGAGGAGCTGCGTGCACGGGTGCAGAATATTCTAGCGCTGAAGCAGGCTGCCCGAACCCAGGCCGACATGGCAGTAATACAACATGAGCTGTCCATGGCGCGGATGATTCAGCAATCTTTAATTCCTGCAACTATTCCGTCACCTTCGGGGCTGCGAATCGCACATCTGTATCGCTCCATGGTAAACGTTGGTGGGGACTTTTATGATTTTCGCGCGGACGATAATGGCCTGTCTTTGATCATTGCGGATGTATCCGGCCATGGAGTGCCGGCTGCCTTGATCGTTTCTGTTCTTAAAATGGCCTATGTATTCAACGGAAAGGAAAATTCCAGGCCGGAGACCTTGTTGCAGGGACTGAATGAAATGCTGTATGGAAATGTCGGAAGCGAGTTTGTAACTGCCTGTGCTCTACAGATTGATCTGAAGCAACGAATACTGCACGTAGCCAATGCAGGTCATCCGCCATTGCTTCACTGGAAGCGATCCACAGGTGAGGTTTTAGAATACAGGCCCTACGGTCGCCCCATGGGACTATTTCAGGATTCCGCATTTGACCCGGAAAAGCCCATTTCCCTGGAACCGGGGGATCGAATTCTGCTCTATACAGACGGTGCGTTTGAGACTTCATCCGCGGAAGGCGAACAATACGGCATGGAGCGACTAATAGACTCTGTAAAATCCTCGCATACTATGGACCTGGAGAAATGGCTGGAAACCCTTATGAATCATCTAGTAGATCATTCAGGAGGGCCAGGGGAATTAGATGACGATATTGCTTTGATCGCCATCGAAGTGGAAGACTCCTGAGGTTAATATGCCTCCCCGGGCAGGGCAGTGTCCACGCTGCCCAATCAATGCTGCTTAATCTACGCTGGAGAAATCCGGCCTTCTTCCTTCTTTCAAGGCACCCAGACCTTCCTGTCCTGCCGGAGCCATAATCGCTACCGAAGCCAGCTTGATATCGTGCTCAATGGCCGCGGGGATTGTGTCTTTGTATCGTGCGTACATCATTTCCCGGTTCATACGAACGGTGGAGCGTGCGAATTTTGAAAGGGCTGAAATGTCTTTTCTTGCACGATCCATCATGGAATCTTCATCATCGAATACTGCATCTACAATTCCTGCTTCCAGAGCCTGATCTGCCTTGAGAGCCTTTCCCAGAATCATATCTCTGGTAAGGGTACGTCCTGCGATATCCTGGAGCATCAGTGCCGGTGCTGAGGGGATGGGTAGACCAATATTGATTTCGGGAAAACCGAACCTGGCCTGCTTGCTCTGCATATACCGAAAATCGCCGTACAGACTCAGTATGGCACCATAGCCCATGGCATGACCGTTCAGGACCATGGCCACTGGAAACGGAAGGTTCATTACCTGACCACAGATGCGAAAGGCTGGGCCTATCACAGCCTCGATCTCTTCTCTGGACGTTCCCACGAAGCTGTTGGGCTCGAAACCGTTAGAAAAGAACCCATTGCCTCCCCGAATGATTAAACCTCTGAAGTTAGATTCGGCGGCTTCGGTCAGTATCTCGGAGAATTCCTTTCCAAATTCAGCGTCTACTGTGTTCTTTTCATTCATCTGAAAGGTAATTTCCAGAATCTCTTTGTTGGTGCTCTGTGCAATGCGGGCCATGCTGCAGGCTGGGAAAACCACGGGCTCTGTCAAGTCCAACCTGGTTTGAGGCCATGGCCTATAATCGTTGACAGCCCTTCCAGGAAGGCTGAATAGTTCCATGCGTATTTACTCTCTGGTTTTCTGCATTCCTTTGCTTTCGCTCCTGATCTTCTGCAAACCTCGAATCGATAAGGCCAGGGAGTTTTCTTCAACCACCCAGGAAACGGGTCAGTCCTATTTTCTGAAGCTGGCCGAAATCTGTGGGGATGGGTATCTGGTGAACCACAGAGATTCCAGTGTTATCTGGAATGGAAAGGGATGGAATATTGATTCCAATATGTACGTATCACTTGGGGCCGAGGCTCGGTCGGTGGAAGAAGCAAGGCGCAACAGTCGGCAAGAGATTTCGCATTACCTGGAATGCATGTTTGTAGTGGGCCTTGAGCAGAAGCCCGAGAGGATCAAGGTGACTCTTACCTTTGCTGATATTGAAGATATTTTTAATCCGCTGGTTCTGGGAATCTATGAGCTGAAAAGAGAGACTCTGAATGATCTGGAAAACTGGGATCAGGAGCCTTCGTTTCTGGACAGGCATCGAGTAAGTCAGTTCATTGAATCGCATATGGAAACCAGGTATGAGGACTGGAGCGAAATCGTCCTGGAATAAGAGTGGGTATTCAGGCTATACTGGCTTCCCCGATACTCTCGGGTTTTACCGTACCATATTCATCGAAGTCTCCTCGCATCAATTATGGCGAAAAGGGGAAACATTGGATATTCTCTATAACGCGGAGGTTACGGTGCGAAATGCCTGGATATTATCTGTAGCACGAAGCTTGCGGTGCGAAATATCTGGATATCTCTGGAATGCGGAGCCGTGTGTGCGTAGCAGTTGAATAATTAGCCAGATTCGGAACCCCCGCCGCTGAATTCGCTTCTTTGCCAGTTCTGGCCGTTTTTTACAGTAATCCCGGTGCCTCCCTCTAACTGTTTTCAATCAGAGTCTGTAAATTCCTCCTAATTCGCTGGACATGCGACGTTGGACGATTCATTCTGGGGCGTGGATCAACGCCAGAAAGAATACACTGAATATTACTATGCCAGGATGAAACGGTACGAGGGAAACCCGATGTATCGGAAGTCCTATGCCACGGAGAAAGCTCTATATGAACTCATGAGAGACGCGAAAACCAAAGAAGAATATCAGAAAAAATTCTTTGGTGAGAAGCTAAATATAAAGAATGCCATCGCACTTGTTAAGGATAGAGAAACTGCCAGACGAGATCATTACAGGAAAATCAAGGAGCCCATTCGCGAAAAAGGAAGTCAGGAAATTCTGGATGTTGTGGATTCTTTCCAGAGTGAAGCAGAGATCAGCACAGAGATTCCAAAATTGCAGCAGAAGAACAGTGTGGCAATCAGCGTCGATGGTTTCGCAGATTATTTCTTTGATGATTTCCCTGTTCTGGAAAGTCTGGAAGTGGCCCGACGGGCAGATGTGCCATCCAGGTGGAAGGATGAACAGGCGGCCTACATTAAAGATACTATCGCAAAAGGCAGGGCAGACTGGCAGGAAAGAGTAGTTCCCAATGCCCGGCAATGGGATCCATCCTGGAGTTTCGATTATGCTCTAATTCAAGAAGAGCGTCACAGACGAAGGATTCCGCTGCCGGATTCGGTGGTGAAGCGGCGGCTGCCAGAACACAAAGAATACAGAGGTATAGACTGATGGCCGTGGATCCAGGTATGGTAGATACGATTCTGGGGACCTTTCGTGGAATGGCTCGCGAACTTAAGGAAGCCGGGAATGATTCGGACGATGCCAGAGAGTGCTTTTCCGCTCTGGAAACCATGGAGCGCCTGGCTCTGGAAATGGATGATCTGGGGGCCTATTCCACGAAGCTAAGCGTGGATGGCCTGTTTACTGATTTCTCGACGGCCTACGGCAGAGCGCTGGCTTCCAATTCCAGCGTGGATGGAGATTCCAGCGATGATCAATTGATGGCCAATACCCTCAAGTCCTATGAAGATGCATTGAACGATCTCAAGAGCAAACCATCCGCGGCCCACCTGGTTCCTGTTTTGCAGGAAGTAGTGGATAAAGGAAAGTCCGGACTGAGTTATCCACTTTTCTTAAAGGAATGCGAGGAAAAGGGGCTCTTTCTTGGGCTTGATAGTCCTCGGGTGGGTCCCACCATTCAATATGATATCTATTGCGCTAGAATTTCCTTCAGGCCCGTGGATCGAGAACTCTATGAAAGGCAATTGGAAGCCTATCAGGATCTGGTAAATCGATCAGCCTTTGGTTATCCAGATCCTGTGGAATGGGAGATTACCCGGCAAAAACTGGAGTGGGAGTATGAGCCGCGGCAAATCCTATGGAAGGCTATAGAGGATCGCTGGGATCGCATGCTGGACATGGTCCAGGACTGGGTGGATTCGTTCTGCAGTTTTGCGCCCCACGATGAGCGATGGTGCGGAATGGGAGGCGTAAATTCCAGAGCGCAGACAATGAAGAATATTCAGAGAACTCAGGAATGTGAACCTGGAATGCTGCAGGTTCGCGAAGAAATCTTTCAAGAGTACTTCGATCTTTCCTGGAACGATATATTCATCCATCCTACATTTTTGAATCAACAGGAGAACGGTCTACTCTGGTATTCGGATCAGGCCATTGACTTTATTCGAGAGGTCCATGAGATAATGCATCCAGGAGCAAGGCCGGATTCAGATATGATTTCCCGGGCCGAAAAGCAACACAATAGCAAGGCTTACGTAAGACAGGACCGGGCCACCGCTGAAGCAATGACTCCCATGCCCTTTCCGGAATTTTTAAATACCATTGAATGGGCCTAAAGGGAATATTCCAGAACTGATGCACGGGAAGCTACTTCAGATGTTTCGCCTTCTGGCGGCTAATGCTCTTTTCTGAACGTTACCAGCTGTATTACCAGGTATGTTTTTGGGTATAGACCTGTACGCGAATCGGGACGAGGATTTACTGGTCGAACTCTATGAAAGTATCAATAAGAGTCTCGTCAGGTTCGCCATTCAGGTAGTACAGCAATTTCGCACTGTACGGATAAATTCCCCTTGCCAGGTTGTCGGCTGGCGGTCAAAGTCTATAGATCAAAACGAAGGAGAAACGAATGGTAAAATTCAGTATGAAATCAGGAATAATGTTACTGGCATTTTTTTTAACGATTGGATGCAACAGTTCCGGTGGAGGATCCGGATCTGTTGATCTAGATGACCTGGAATATGGACGAATATTTTCTTCCAGCTTTCTGCAGGCCAATGTGATGGAGGCGGGAACGGATAAACGAGTAATCTGGTTTCAGCTTTTTGACCAGATAGATGATCAGGGAACAATCGATAGTTACAAAGGAAGGTCGGCCCCGGATGTGGTTCCCTATCCCGCCAAAGTTGCCAAGGATATGCATATCTGGATGCTGGTAGGAAATCGATTCGAGATTCGATTAATTGGCGATAGTAAAGCTCCTGCCTATCGTAAAACTCAGGTGCTTCGAGACTTTATAATGGAATTTCCTCTGGACGAAATGGAGGACTACTCCGGCCCGAAAGTTGAAAAAGAAGCGCTCAAACAGTTTATTCCCAGACTTTCTGGATTGAAGTAATGCTTCGCAAGATTGCCGGTGTTTTATTCGTCACCGGCAATCCCTGCCAGTCGAACGAACGATACACAATTTTTCTCTCGCACCATTCTGCAATTTCGCGCATTGAATTGACTCTGCCATGATTTCCGTTCTCGTAGCTCCATGAAAATCAAGAAGATTGTTTTCGGAATACTGATCTTTGTTTTTATCGCAGTTGCGGGTCTGTTTGTGTACCTCTATACAGCATTGCCCTACGATGAATACCCGGAGTTTCAACAGAATGCCAGCACAGAGAGTATTGAGCGCGGGCGGTATCTCGCCAACCATGTTACCGTCTGCGTGGATTGTCACTCTGTAAGGGACTGGAACTACTACTCCGGTCCTATCGTGCCTGGCACCGAAGGAAAGGGCGGGGAAGTGTTCGATCAGAAGCTGGGATTCCCGGGCGTATTTGTAGCCAGAAACATTACTCCGGCCGGTATCCACGACTGGGAAGACAGGGACCTGGCCCGGGCCATTACCACAGGTGTGAGCAGAGATGGGCGACCATTCTTTCCTGTAATGCCTTATCCAGCCTATTCCAGGCTTTCCAAACAGGATCTGGCGGCTCTGGTTGCGTATCTACGAACTCTGAAGCCCATTGAAAACGAAGTGCAGTCCTCCAGCCCCGATTTTCCCATGAATTTGATTCTTCGCACTATTCCCGGCCCGTATCAACCAACGGATGTGGATCCAGATGATTCAGTAGAATACGGTAAGTATCTGGTGACCATTGGCGGCTGTGCCGAATGCCATACTCCGCAGGACAAGGGTACCAAGCTTCCGGGGATGGACCTGGCCGGTGGCTTTCCTTTCCCGCTGCCGGATGGCTCCATTGTAAGATCAGCAAACATCACACCGGATGAGGCCACCGGAATTGGTAGCTGGGATGAAGGAAACTTTGTTCAACGCTTCAAACAATATGCCGGAGAAGGTGAAAATAGAAAACCTGTAAACCCCGGGGAGAAAAATACCTATATGCCCTGGACTATGTATGCTGGTATGACGGAAGCAGATCTTAAGGCTATCTATGCATATCTTCGCACAGTCAAGCCTGTTGCAAACGAGGTAGAGATTTTTACACCGGTGAACTGAGAGTCAGGCTCCCATTCGGGCGCAATCTTCTGTTGCACTGAGATTGCGCCCTTCCTGATACTTCCGCAAATGCATGAATCCTTCTTAAGTGCGAATCAATCGCAATTTAAAGGCCTGCAGAAAATCCTCTCTAACCCATTCAGCTAGATGAAGATTTCGGAGGTTAGAGCGTTGCAAACGCCCCCGGTTAACCTTTGACAAAAAAGAATCTTGACTGATCTGCCATTTATGGGATGATTCCTGTTAGGGGCAGGGGGTATAAATGAAAGTCAGACATTACATTCTCGCAGGCATCATTGCGCTTTCGGGTATGGCAGTAGACATTGCCTGGTTCTTTAAGCCGGATGTTCTGGAGTTATGGCAGTGGCTGGCCCTGAAGGTTATTGCCATAGGAATGTTTCTGGTAGTCATACTCTATCTGCTTCAAAAATTCAGAGGTGGTGAACGTCAGAACCTGCATCGCATAAGGGATCTCCGCACCACGGCGCAGAGGCTGGAAAGCTATGTGACTAACCTGGCGGATGATGTCAGGATTATTCAGGAAGCGGTGAAGCATCAGATCAACAGTGTGATGGAGGTTCAGGAGAGTTTGAATGGCTTGAATGAACTGGCTCAGAAGGCGGTAGATCAGGTAGGCGATCAGACAGGTTCCACGGAAGAGACATCCACTGCCATTCAATCCGTATCGGAAACCATCCAGGAAGTGGTGCGAAATGCCGGCAAGACATCTGAAGCCGCACGGGAAATGAGCGAACGAGCGACCAGGGGTGGCGAATTAATGGAGCGAAATCGGCAGAACGTTGCTTCCATTACCAGGGTATTCGAAAGTATTCAGAAGCAGATTCAGAAGCTCGGCCAGTCTATCGAACAGGTAGGACAGATCACGAAAGTCATCGACGATATCTCAGAACAAACCAACCTGCTCAGCTTGAATGCGGCCATTGAGGCTGCCAGAGCGGGGGATGCCGGTAGAGGATTTGCTGTTGTGGCCGATGAAGTGAAGAAGCTTGCAGAAAAGTCCCAGGATTCCACTCGAGCTATCCATCAGCTAATACAGGGTACAAGACAGGAGATGAACAATCTCTCCTCGGAAGTGGACAATGCATCATCGGATGTGAACTCGGCTGTGGAAAGTGCACGCGAGATGGTAGAAACGCTGGATGCCATCGGCCAATCGGTGCATTCTACGCGGGATAGTATTGAGCACATTGCCAACGCTATGGGGCATCATGCGAGCACAATGGAAGAAATTACAAGTGCTGTTCATAGCATCGCATCGGGAGGGGCCAATATTAAAGATCTTTCCGATGCGCAGGCCATCAGTATCAAAGATATAATCAACAGGCTGGACAAATCCTATCGTTTATCTCTGGAAGCTTCCGAGTCCGTGCACAAAGTTTCGGTGAATTCCGAGGAACTAAAAGACATTGTTCTTAAGACAAAAGGGGATGTAGTTCGAATCGCGCAAAAAAGAAATGTTCGTTCCCGGAAAAAGAAATCTCTATCCGTTACGCTCTTTTCCGGGGATGTACCGGCCCTGAGTACCCTGAGTCCTTCATTCGATCCGGATTCCTATTCCCTTAAGAGTCAGGTCTACGACAGTCTTATCCATTATGATCTGGACGGAAATATGGTTCCGGGCCTTGCAACATCCTGGAAGCAACTGGATGAGAAAACCTATGAATTCAAATTACGTTCGGGAGTTAAATTTCATGATGGGAGTCCCTTTGATGCCAGCGATGTGAAGTTCACTCTGGATAGTGTTACGGATCCGGCTACAGGTAGCGGCACCGGCTGGGTCCTTTCCAGCATCGCCTCCACCGAGGTAAAAGATGCCCGAACGGTTATTGTTCGAACCCATGAACCTGATGGAATGCTTCTAAGCCGTCTTACCATGTTTGGCCTCATCAGTTCCGGTCGCTACGTTCAAAAGGTCGGGTTGGAAAAGGCACTGAAGCATCCGGTGGGTACCGGACCGTTCGTTTTTTCTGCTCATAGCCCCGGTGAGGAGTATCTGCTCAAGCGAAACACTGCCTACTGGAGAAAGGGAATTCCAGCGTATTCCGAGCTTCAAATCAAGATCTTGCCGGAAAGGCGATGGGCGGATCGCCTGCTTGCAGGCGAAATAGATCTGGTTCCCTATCTATCCGGTAGCAAAGAAAACCTCCTGGCTGGATCTGATAGTGCAGAAATTCAGAAGCGACTGGTGCTGCAAAGCCCCTGGGTATTTCTCAAAAACCAGGGGCCTCTGGCTGATGTACGAGTGCGAAAGGCTTTGAATCATGCCATTGATCGAAAGGCTCTCATTCAAAGCGCAGAGAACGGAAACGGGGAGCCTCTGGCATCCCTGGGACTGAAGGGTTCCTATGGTGCCAATGAGACTTTGAAACCCTATGAATACGATTTACGTCAGGCTAGAAAGCTTATGCTGGAAGCCGGATATGGAGATGGATTCACCCTGGAGGCCATTACATCCGATGTGGCCGAGCACGTTGCCCGAACTGTAAAGGAGCAGCTAGCTACCATCTCGGTGGAGCTGGAGCTGGAAGTTGTATCCAGACCCAAATGGGCTGAACGGGTTGTGGTAGGAAAGGTTATGGGCAACCCCTACGAAGGGGACATGGCCTTCAACATGGTGGACAACCCCATTTACACCATGGCATTTCATGCAGGACTTTTTCTTTCTTCGGCCGGCTTGTTTTCGCTTTTAAGCGATCCCGATTATGATCGAATCTATGAGGCGGCCATGAAAAAAGCAATTCCAGAAGAGCATGAACAGGCTCTACAGGAGCTGGATAGTTATGTACATGAAAATGCGCTGATGCTATTTACCTATCAGCAGATTCGAACCATGGGAGTGAGCAAACAGATACGAGTGCCCGGAGTTCCCATGAATGGCCATGTGGATTTCTTTCTTCTTAGCGATACGGCTCTCAAGTAGTTTCTGGATCACCCCCAACGATCCAATACCAGGGGCAACTTCAAATCAGTATAGGGCACTGTTCGCTTGAGCGGACGCTGCGACCTTTACTCCGCAGGCTGGATATTTCTGAGATAGGCCCCAAATACCCATCCGCGAATGCCGTTATGGTTCACCCTCAGCCATCGACCGGTGGCATCTCCAATCTGCTCTGCCTCGGATTTTTCTTCAAGGACCTGAACCCGGGTGCCCAGTGGAATCAGAGCCAGTTTTGTGGATTTTGTATTTGGCTCTTCGCGTAAAACCAGTCCGCTGGGAGCTGTGACTTCGCGTGTGTCCTGGTTTTCAATCCGCACCGATTCCGGGTCCGACTGTTCGCATGAAAACCACAGAGAAACGGCAAGCAATAGAATAGGGATTAGAAATAGTCTATTCAACATTTCTGTGCCAGATATGCAGACGGATTCTGGTCCGCAACCGGAAGTAAATGGAACCTCAACATAGATAGGATAAAATTTTCGATAGAAATAGCATTCCAGCATAGCGGACCCGGATCTCTGCAATGGAATTGTAGTTTGCACAGTAAGGCCTGATTATTCCCATGTGCCATGGGCAAGAAGACCGACGAACAGACAGTGGCCACAGCTACCGATGCAGACCAGAATAAAACTGGCGAGTCGATCCCGGAGAATTCAATTCCGGAAAAGGTAGAGAAGCCAGATGGAGCTGCGAAACGGGGATTGAAGGTCTGGATCATTCCCTTTATCGTAGTGAATCTGCAGAGGCTCTGGGGCCTGACCTGGCGACGAATTGACATCGGACGGGATTCCTTCAACGAAATCCATAAAAGCGGCAAGGCCTGGATCTATGGTATCTGGCATACCAACGTCCTCTTTTCTCCCTATTTGAATCGCGGTATGAAGGCCAACGTGATGATCAGTGACTCGAAAGATGGAGAAATGATTACAAAGGTTGTTCGTAAATTCGGTAACTTTGCTATTCGAGGGTCCACCAGCAAAGGTGGCATGCGCGCTCTGAAGAATTGCGTGGTTGCTTTGAAGAAAGGCCAGCCAGCGGCGATAACTCCGGATGGACCCAGGGGACCAGCGTTCCAGGTTCAAAGTGGATTGATCATGGCTGCCATGATGTCTGGAAAACCCATAGTTCCCTTTCACTACGAAGGGGTGCGTCAATGGATTGCAGAGAAAGCCTGGGATAAGCACAGAGTTCCCAAGCCCTTTACCCGTGTGGTGGTATCCTATGGCGAACCTATCTATGTTCCTGGAAAGCTCTCGGAGCAGGAGTTTGAAGAACAGAAGAACCGGGTACAAAAGGCCATGGAAGAAAACATGCAGCGATGCCAGGATTACATCGCTTCGCTCAAGAAAGGAAAAAAGTAAGTTCTAATTCTACTCGCCCAGCCATTCATCCGGATACTCAGTATCGAATCGGCTGATTCTTTCTTTTAGGTTTCGCTCTCCAACGTAGTATCTCTCCAAATCTGCCTGGGTGGCCTCGCTTCGATAGCGCTCCGCCCTCAGGATGGAATACGGATGACTGCGAAAGTATTCCGTTAAGGGATTTGCCGACTCCATCGCATCCGGATCCAGAGCCGCCAATTTCTCAAAGGCATTGGCCATTCCAAAAGGATTGTAGCTTTCTTTGATGAGCATTTGAAACCCGTATCGATCTGCATCTGCTTCCTGGGTTTTGCTAAAAGAAGGTAGTAGCATGATGCCCACTGCAAGATCTGCGATTTCTCCCAGAGGACGTGCTTCCATTTTCTCTGCCAGAAGCTGAAACCTCACAAGGTCCATGCAATGGCCGAGCTCCACGTGACCGATTTCATGGCCCAGTACTGAAACCAGCTCAGATTCGCTTTCAACCATTTTGAGTAGTCCACCTGTAACGAAAAGGACGCCTCCGGGGGCGGCAGCAGCGTTCGGCGATGAATAAGGAAGAATAAACACTCTGTAATCAAAACCTTTCTCGCTGTCTCTGGATAGATTTCGGACCAGGTTCTCCAGATAAATCTGATCTGGATCGTTCTTATCTCGATAGGCTTCATAGCGAAGTGCGATTGCATTACCCAGCTGGGCCTCATCAACATCATCGATGGGCAGGATTCTGGTAAGAGTGGCATCAGCCGTTTTGAGAGGTTTGCCCATTAGCTCAAATAGCGGGGCTGCAGTGGGCGGTAGATTCTGACCCGCTTCGAATAAAGCCAGCGCTACAGACAGTAGCGTACCGCAGATGATCAGACTCAGAAAGCTAATCAATCTAACGTTCATGGATCCACCTCTGTAGAACGGGAACCTGCGCTGGCCGAATTGGATTCTGCCGTTTTCGCCTCTGCGTCCTGAGCTGAGCGATATTTGCGGTAGATCACGTTCATTAGTATCATGATTCCACCAACTCCCAGAAAAACGAAAGCCCGCATGACGATGCTGGACTGACTCAGGTCAAAAAGAAGCAGTCGTATGAGGCAGAGAACCATGGCAGATTGGGCAACGTAGCGAAAGTGGTCCTGATTCAGTCGAAGTCCCACGAAGAACACTACAAACACTTCCACCATCCAGAAAAGAGTGAGAAGGGCGCTATCGAAGCTCCAGAAAAGAAAAAGGGCGACAGAAAGAAAAAGAGGGTAGAACAGGGTTAGTTCCTTTCGCTCGCGGCTCTGTATTCCAGCAAACTTTGCGCTCAGCCAGTCGGCACCTTCCGCTTCTTGCCGGACGGCCTCAATTCTCTGATGGCTTAATGGCGAATCGGGAGAAGCCTGGCTGATCTGGCTACTTGCTCCTGATTTTTTTGATACCGGCATGCCCGGATGGCTTGCGATTTCCTCCGTCCGGGTGTAGCGATAAATTAGATATCCCAGCTGTCCTGCTATGGCCACCAGTCCACCCAGCCATGCCTGATCCAGCCAGAAAACAGAAGGAGTGTTCTGCGTGCCCGAAAGGAATCCTGTGTGTAATACCGAAGTCCAGAAATAGAAAGTGGAATAGACTTTGAACCTGGCAGGTATCCAGCGTATATTACGCGAAAAGAATAGCAGCAGCGCCATAAATACCCATACCACCGGAAGCCACATGGGTTCCAGTTCCAGGGATATGGCAATGGTTAGAAAGATCAAAGCCAGCTCCCAGAAGAGAGTGGTGATTCGACCCAGACCCTTATCATACTTTTGCTTTAATGGACTGAATCGAGCCCAGTAGAAAAACACGCCGATGGCAAATAACTGAATCAGCAGCCTGGCCCGAAAGGGACCAAGCAGGGCCTCGCTCTGCAGATCTACTACCAGGTGCGAAATCAGAAATAGTGCTACCGAAAGTAGCCCGCCCAGAAACCACACCGGCCGAGCAAGCTCCAGGCCGGCAAGCCAGGTGGAATTGGCAAACGATCTGATGCGATCCAGTTCCAGAAAGAGTACTGAAAACAGAAGCCATAGGACTCCGGGAAGCAGACTGGAATATCCATTGGTTAGAAGATAGACCAGGGTGGCCAGGTGAAGAACCAGAAGACCGGAATAGATTCTGCTCTGGATCATCGGCTGGCTTCCACGAGAATTCATGGGTGCAAGCATGATGGCCCCCAGATGAAGGGCCAGTAGCGGAGCGTCGGTAAAGAACTGAATCCCTGGAGTATGATCCCAGGCGCGATAGATCACCAGGAAATGCAGTCCCAGGGTAACAGGGATGGCAGAAGAAGCCAGTTTGCTCACGGAAAGCCCATGGCGTCCCAGCAGAATTAGCAGGGCCAGCGCCGAAAGATAGAACTCGGCACTTGGCTGATTGCGAAGCGAGACACACACTAGCGCAAAAAATATTCCTGCAAAGATGCCCGCCAGAGAGAAGTGGCTTTCAGCTCGAATCCATAGACCGGCGTCCAGACGCGTATCTTCCGGATCAATCTGCGTAAAACCGGGACCAGAGTTACTACCCGATGATTCGCCTTCGCCCTCCAATGGGGATTGGGCCGGGAATTCAGCGGCGGCGAGCTCGCCGCTGCTATGGCTACTATGGACTGCCTTGCGGTAATTCGCTCGCGTCCGGGTCCAGTCAAACCAGAGGTAAGCCAGGGTCAGAACCATGGATGCCAGAAGAATACCGGATGTATGAAATGCTTCATCCGAAGACATTTCTGCAAGAGAAATTGCTGCGATACTGAGCCAGACGAAATGCAGCAGTATCAATCCGATTATCTTCAGGATTTTCGCTCGGTCAAGGCTGGAGGCCACGGAAAAGGCCAGGGACAGAGCAGAAATAACCAGAGCGATGGCCAGAGAGTCCCATTGCCAGCGGTTCAAAGTCAGGGCTCCTAGAATCGAAATAAACAGAGCCATTATAGAATCTGTATGATAGAGCCAGGAGGGACCGGATTTTCTGCTTCGCGCAAGCACGTAGACGGCCAGGCCAATGGCGAAGAGTAAGAAGGAGTTGTACTTTGAACCAGTGCTGTATAGCGCGAATCCCAGGGCCGCTGTGGCCCAGGTCACAATGTGCGAAATGAAAGGCCAGTGTTCGAATACTTGATTGCGATAACGACTTCTATAATGCAGCAAAAGTCCCAGAGCTGTAACCGCAGCAGTGAAGCCCAGACCCAGATATCTTATGGTGGGATTAATATCTGTGGCAGGGGCTCCGTAATGATATCCGTAGACCATGGAGGCCAGCAGGAAAACAGAAACGGCCTGCAGTAGATGGAATTCCCATTTCGCTCTGTAGGACAGGTAGGTACTGAAAACGCTTATCCCGCCAATAATCGAAAATAGAAGGGGACTCTTCGGTAAAATCAACAATGCCAGGATGCTGATGGCTGTATGAATGGAAGCGACGGTCTGTATGGAAGACCACCAGGCCAAAGCCAGGTTGGCCGCCACGCCAATCAAGATTACTGCCAGTGCCAGATTCTCATCCTGGATCCATCGCATGGCAGGAAAGAGAGCGGAGCCCAGACAGGCCAGAAGCAGCACAGCTCCGGAACCGGATCGCAACCAGTAGGCCAGAGGTCTCCAGTGCTTTTGCCTCGCCAGATAAAGGGACAGTCCAAACAGTCCAGCGCCTATGCCCAGAACCATCAGGAATCGAAGGAATGGTCCCATTTTCAGGGCTGCATAGATACCAAGAAATCCTACTCCTACCACGAGAATGATAGTGCCCAGAATGCCGGTCCAATTTTCGGCCAGGGCCTTCTCCAGCTTCTGCCAGCCTTGCTGCGCCACCGATGGAGCTACGGATTCCGGAATGGAATGGCTGACTGAACCGGAATCCATCTTTCGCGCTGCGGTAGGTTCCTTGACTTTTGCCTGGTCTGTACCTGTATTTGCCCGGGCCACTTCGCCGCTGGATTCTTTATGTGTGCTCTGGTGGCGGGTAACGGAAGCGGCAGTATGACTGCTTTCGGGCCATCTTCGACTGGTTTCGAATTGTCCAGGCTCAGCGGATTCGGTGACACGGGCGTGTTTTTCCTCTGCTGTGGTTTGCGAAGGTTGCTGGCTGTCCTGTCTGGCAGCTCGGAATGCCTCATAACTATCTGGAGCATGTCGCGTTGCTACCGGAGCTCCAATAGATTCGGCCTGGGAGCGATTTTCCAGTTCGCGAATTCTTCGCGATAGGCTACTGACCTTGATCAACAGATAGATGGGTAGAAAGAAGAAAAGAAGGCTGAGGATAGAGCCCAGTGTTACGAGAAAGAAGATTATTATATCAGTCATAGCAGGCTTGCGGTTAAAAGGACGCTTCTATGAGACGATCAACCTGTTCATAGAGTTCTTCATTTGATGAGTTATCCAGGACTATGATGGTATACCCCTGCTGCAGATCGCGAATGAAGTAGGTTCTGAATCCAGTCCAGGAGCCCGTATGAAAGGCCAATCCCTCTTCGGAGAGTTCCCATCCAAAGCCGTAATCGATCGTTTCTCCGTTATTGAGTACGCCGGGTTCCACTGCCCGAGTTGCCAGGTCGGTTTTAAGCAGTTTCCCATTCCGCAGAGCCTGGTCAAATTTCAGCAAGTCCTCGGCGGTGGAGCAAATATTCCCATCGCCATAAATTCCGTCCAGATACTCCACATCGTGAATATAGGGCCTATCATCTTCTATATAGAAACCCAGGGCTTTGTTGGATGGCTGGTTCCGGCCCACGCAGACGCTGGTGAAGTTCATCCCTGCAGGTTGAAAGATCCTGGACCTTAGAAATGTTGGGAAATTCATTCCGCTGGTCTTTTCTACGATATCTGCCAGTACAAGGTACCCCGTATTTGAATAGCTGTACTCGGAACCTGGAACAAACTGAAGTCCGGGCTTTAGCTCTGTGAGCATTGCGCGAATGTCTGCATTATCAATGAATTCTACGATAGTTTCCTGTTGGCTTTCGGAAAAATAATCCTCGGCAAGATCTTCGTAATCCGGAAGTCCCGATGTATGATGAAGAACCTGCTCAATCGTAATGTCTCGCGCACCGTCACCCCAGGCGGAGACCTCAGGAATATACCGGCTTACAGGATCATCCAGAGATAACTTACCTTCTTCTGCAAGTATCAATATTGCTGTGGCTGTGATGGGTTTGGAAACGGAGGCAAGGTTGAATACTGAATCCTTCGTAAGCTTTCTTCCTGTTTGAGCGTTTTGTAATCCCAGGGCTTCCTGGTAAATGATCCGGCCGTTGGATGCCAGGAGCACAACACCGTTGAACTGCCCGTCCCGGAAGAGCTTCTGGAAATGAGTCCGGAATGATTGCACCAATTCTTCCGATTCCGGTGATGCCTGCGCAGGCTTACTATTGCAGGAAAGGACAAAGAACAGAAAAACGGAGTTAAGGAGAATGAAAGGCATTCGAATGAGGCGAAGTCCGAGCATGCAATGAAGGAAGGCTTGAAATCGGCAATGTCAATCAATAATGCGAAACCTGCTGGCTAATTTGCGCCACCGCTGTACTCTGGAACAATGGGTGGCCTTCATCCCCTGGATTATCTACCTGCATTTGCATTCCTGGCGCTGGTCTTTGCCATCGGAGAGCTATTCGTAACGAGAATCAAATCCAGAAATATCCTGCTTTGCGGTGTATTTCTGGGATTCGCTGCCGTTTTGATTCGTGCCTGGCTTTTGATAACTCAAAGAATGCATTTTCTGGCACCTGTCTTTGAAATGACCGTTCCTGTTCTATGGTTTATTGGTCCCATGCTCCGGGCTTTTCTTGAAGAGCGAGTTGCTGGAAAGGAGATTTCCTGGCGAGCGTTGCTGCTTCATTTTCTACCTGCCTTCATCGTAATCCTCATCCTCATTCCCAATTGGCTGGAGAGTACTCCTGAAAAAATAGTGCGGATTCAGCAGGTATATGCAGGCAAGCCATCCGCTCCAGGGATCTGGATTTTTCCCCTGGGACTGGCTCATAACATCGTTTATATGGTCTGGGCCCTGATAGATCTCTATTCGGAAATCAGTCTGGACAGCATGAAAAGAGAGGGGGTGGTGCGAGCCTCTTTGATCTTTCCTGGTTTGACGGCTCTGGGTTGTATGGTAGCCCTGGGGGCCATTCTTTCTGGCTATTATTCCATACTGGGGCTTTCCATTTCTATCGTAGCTTTGAACGGTCCCATGGTTTACATAGTTCAGAGACGATATCCACAGTTCTTTCACGATCTGGAAGTGGTATATCAAAGAGAGAAAGAGAAGAATCGCTACCAGAAGACCAGACTGGCAGGAGTGGATGTATCGGATCTTGAATCCAGGCTGAATCGGACCATGGTAGAGGAACAGGCCTACCAGGAAGAGGCTCTAACCTTGCCAGAGCTGGCTTCCCGGCTGGATATTACCGCGCATCAGCTTTCGGAATACATCAACCATAATCTGAATCAGAATTTTGCTGGATTCGTAAATCGCTACAGGGTGGAAGCAGCCTGCAACATCCTGATTGAAGAGCCGGAGCGAACCGTGCTTTCTGTAGCCTACGACGTGGGCTTCAGTTCAAAATCCACATTTAACGACGCCTTTCAGAGACATACCGGCCTAAGCCCGGGTCAATATAGAAAAAAGCATTCGAACTAGGTGCGAATGTATAAATCCGGTCCCTTTTTTTTGGACGGATGTATACGGCCGGACGACCGATGCGGAAGAATCTGCTACTATTCATTCAGGCTGATGGGCCAAATGAGCGATTCTGGCAGAGAGTCAATCTGCCAGAATCGAAATGAGCCCGACCGTTGCAATCGGTGATGCCAATTCGAAGGGTGGAGCAGAATATGGATGCGCTTAGTTGTGATTTATCATGGAGTTGTATAGTACAGGTAGCCTGGTTCCAGTTGTTCATGAATACCATACGATACTATCCAGTGGCCGGGCTCGTATTTCTATTGGTATGGGTGCTGGGTAAACGCAGATTTATTGGAGCAAGAATCCAGCAGAAGTGGCCGGATGCACAAAAGATCTGGCATGAGATTCGCTGGTCTTTCGTTACCTTGTTAGTGTTCGTTGCAACGGCGATTTCCAGCATCACTATGGGCAAGCTTGGCTGGAACCAGGTCTACAAAGAGTTTTCCGAATTTGGATTGGGTTATGCTGCTATCAGTCTGGTGGCAATTACGATCTGGCATGAAACCTGGTTCTACTGGATGCACAGACTGGTGCACAGAAAGCCATTCTTCAAGATTATTCATCTTACCCATCATCGATCCACAAATCCCAGCCCGTTCGCGGCCTATGCATTCAATGCGTATGAGGCTATTCTGGAAGCCATCTATCTACCTTTGTTCGTCTTTGTAGTGCCCATGCATCCAATTGTTATTCTGACCCATGTAGGTTATGCGATGATCATGAATATCTGGTGGCATTCCGGCTACGAAGTGTTTCCTTCCGGATGGACCCGCGGATGGCTCACTCGCTGGATCAATACCTCTACTCATCACAATATGCACCATTCCCATTTCAACGGAAACTTCAGTCTGTATTTCAATTTCTGGGATCGAGTGTGCGGTACCAACTTTCCTGGCTACGACGAATACTTTGAAGCAGTGGTGGCCAGAAGAAAGGAGATGGGCCGGACGATGCGACCGGCACTGGACGTAGAGTCAGAATCTGCCGCCTGATCTGGTCCTTGCACTTAGCAGGTGGATCTTACGTAACACTACCTGGATGTACTGCGAAGGGTAGTAATCTGTGGGCTTTTCGGCCTGGATGGATGTGATCCAAAGAAAGATCCATCCAGGCGATTCAGGATCTGGATCCAAGAATCTAGTTTTCCTGAACGTTGAAGAATGGACGCAGGTTGAGAAGATCCATTACATGTCTGCAGTCCGGGGAAGGATGCAGTAGAATCAATGTCCGTTCAATCAATTGCAGTCTGCGAGTAAAATCTACAAGAGCTCCAAAGGCGCTGGAAGAAATACTCTGCACTGCAGATAGATCCAGCAATACCAGATGCTGATTTGTCTTTTTCAGAACTTCTTCCAGTAAAGAGCGCAGGCTACTATGATTATCCAGGTTCAGTTCTCCATGAAGGCGGATGCGAAGTTCGTCTCCATTTTGAATCAGTGCCAGGAGATCTGATGAGCCCACTCTTTCTTCCCGGAGGCTACCGGAATGTCTGTTGTCCGTATTCGATTTCATACCGCTAATGAACTTATCGTATATGACTGTCAGAACTTAACTCTGCCGGCACATTATTTGAGGACTGTCCAAAAACTTTGACCGGGACTTTCACTTTCGGTTCAATTTGCGGTACACGGAAATCAGCGGACTGCCATTTAGAATATCCGAATCAACCAGAACATACTGTTGTCCTCGAAAGCGAAAATCTTTCACAGGAGCGCCACTTTCTGTACTGGATATGGGAAAGCCACGATGATTGACAATAAGCTGATCCGCTCCCAGCACTGCAGGTAGCAGGAAAGGGGTTCTCTGGTATTGGCCTGGACCGGGTTGGGGGAGGTTGCGGTGGGTTTGAAGTGCGGAATAGACATATGTCTCCCAGTAATTTCCAAGCAATGGAATTCCAGGATACTTCTGCTCCAGGCTCCGGGCAATCATGAGTCTATCCCGGTAATGAGCAGATTCCTTTCTTTCGGGAAGATTCGACCAGAAGGCAAAGAGAATTAGGATGGAAAGACTGCCGCTTCCTATTGTCCGCAAAGCGGGCTCTATGGATACGATGGTGCTACTCATGTTGATGATCCATCGGCCTGTGAATAGCAGAAGGCCCAGAAGCATCAAGAATCGTGGCAGGGCTAGATAGCGAGCTCCGTATTGATTCAGCGTAAACCAGTTGAGGGGCAGTATGGAAACAAGAAACAATATAGATCCCGCAATCAAAGCCAGAGCCGGTATTGACATGCGAACGTGCCGGCGCCCCCGGCCGGTGAGCAAGGAATAAAGCGCGCCCATCAAAATGATCATGCCCGCAACCCATAGCAGAATCTCCCAGTTCTGAAAGATATTGCTCTTCACTGCATTCCAGGCTGGAGCAACCAACTCCGCCTTCCATTTTAGAGGAGTTTCGTATTCTTCGTAGAAGCTGGCTGCGTTGGAGTTCACAACAAATCGACGCATCATGGAATGAGCAGCGTAGGCCAGGATTACAGGCGATGAATCTTTCAGTCCCTGTAGGGCGCGATAAATCCAGGATCGATTCAATATTGCGATGCGGATGAGCGGGATAGCAATAAGATATAGTACGCTGGATGGACTGAGCCAGATAGCCAGAAAGGATATGATAAACAGAGTTACTCTTTTTTTCCAGGATTTTGACTTACCCTCTGCCAGCGATATACCCAGAAAAATTGATCCAAGCTGCCATCCATAAGGTTGTGCGATATCAAACAGAAAGCCACCCAGCGGTCTCCAGGAATGCAACAGTGTCAGTGCTGCGAGGAGCAAGAGCGGGCTTCGGTTTCGGAGCATCACCAGCAGGCTTAGATGCAAATAGATGTACATCCCCAGAAAGATCGCAAGGGGGCTCCATGGGCTTCCGACCATGGAAAAAAGCAGGAAGGGCCAGGATCCGAATCGGTCCTGTCCCCAGTAATAAAGGCTGAACGGAGAGAAGTAATCGGAATTGGACATCAATACCGGGATGCCCGTGTCGCTACTGAAACCTCCAATTATGAATTCAGTATCCGGTGCATAGGAAGGGGCCCGGAAAAGGAAAAGGCCTGTGATTAGAATCAGACAGGCCTTCTGAAACAGGGCCAGACCCTGTTTTCTGGAATCGGTCCTATTCACCTGGGCATGTTGGACAATCCACCAGCGTTAATTACATTTTCGTAGCCCATGGATTTCAGGAAATTTCTGGCTGTTTCACTTCGTGATCCAGAAGCACAATACACAACCACCGCTCGGTCTTTAGGACCTACTTCATCCAGGCGCTTCTGCAACTCGGTGATGGGTATGTTCAGGGCATCTGGATAGTGGCCCATGTTGTATTCCATTGGCGAACGTACATCCAGCACCAGGGCTCCGTTTTCGATCATGGTTTTGACATCATTCATCTTGTTTGATTCCTCATGTGCTTCTGCATTGCAGGAAGCGCCCAGGGCCAGAATGAGGACCAGAACTGAAGTTAGTTTAATATTGTACATCAATTTTGCCTCCAGGCATTCAGGACCTGCCTTCTACCCTTGAGCAGGTTATCCATTTTTTACGAAAGAGCGAAGCACCGTTTGAAGGATGCCTCCGTTCTTGTAGTAATCAATTTCTACTGGATTGTCCAGACGACAGATTACTGTGAATTCCTTGTCATCGGCTTTTACCTTGAGTTCCTGTCTGGGCTTTAGATCGTCGGACAGGCCCAATATTTCAAAGGTTTCCTCGCCGGTGAGTCCCAGGGACTCATGGGTCTGGCCATCCTTGAAGATCAGAGGTAAAACACCCATTCCCACCAGGTTGGATCGGTGGATTCGTTCAAAGCTGGTGGCAATTACGGCCCGGACCCCCAGCAGAAAGGTACCTTTGGCCGCCCAGTCTCTGGATGAACCTGTTCCGTATTCTGCACCGGCCAGTACAATCAGAGGAGTATCTCGTTTCTTGTATTCCAGGCTGGCTTCATAGATGGACATCTGCTTGCCTTCCGGGATCAAACGAGTTATTCCGCCTTCTGTACCCGGGGCCATTTGATTTCGCAGTCGAATGTTGGCAAAAGTACCACGAGTCATTACCCGGTCATTTCCGCGCCTGGATCCATAGGAGTTGAATTCCTTCACTTCTACGTTGTTATCCAGCAGGTATTTTCCGGCAGGGCTGTCCTTGGCGATGGCTCCTGCAGGACTGATATGATCCGTAGTTACAGAATCCGCGACCTTCACCAGGCAGCGAGCTCCTTTAATATCCGTCAGGGACGGAACATCCAGGGGCATATCCACGAAGAACGGAGGTTCCTGAATGTACGTGGAGCTTTCCTGCCAGTCATAGATCTGACCTTCTGCAGTGGGAATATCGTTCCACATCTCATTCACTACTCGAACATTGCCGTATCTGGATTGATACATATCTGGCTCGATGGAAGAGTTCACAGTTTTCTGTATCTCCTCCGATGTAGGCCAGATATCTTTTAGAAATACATCTTTGCCATCTTTATCCTTTCCGATGGGATCTTTTACCAGATCGATATCCATGGTGCCTGCAAGCGCGTACGCCACTACCAGGGGAGGGCTGGCCAGGAAGTTGGCTTTTACATGAGGGGAAATCCTGCCTTCGAAGTTTCGGTTCCCGGAAAGAACACTGGCTGCCACCAGGTTCCCCTCATTAATCGCATCCACCACTGGATCGGGAATAGGACCCGAATTACCGATGCATGTGGTGCAGCCGTAGCCTACGGTCTGAAACCCCAGCTTATCCAGATACTCAGTCAGTCCCGAACGATCCAGATAGTCGGTTACTACACGAGAGCCTGGCGCCAGAGAAGTCTTTACATAGGGCTTAACTTCCAATCCCTTTTCTACAGCGTTTTTCGCCAGAAGGCCGGCACCCACCATAACGTTGGGATTGGAAGTGTTGGTGCAGGAAGTGATGGCCGCAATGACCACATCGCCGTGTGTAATGTCTGCTTCGTAGCCATTCTTTATATGACCTTTGCTGGCCAGTGCCTGGCCATCCAGCTCATAGCCTCCGTCTTTTACGGAGGTCTTCAGTAGATCATTCCATTTATCCTTCAGAGATGCCATGGAGATTCTATCCTGAGGTCGCTTGGGCCCTGCCAGCGAAGGCTCCACGGTACTTAAATCCAGTTCCAGTGTATCCGAGTAAACAGGATCCGGCGTATCATCTGTGCGAAACATTCCCTGTTCTTTATAGTAGGCTTCTACCAGATCTACCTGTTCTTTAGTTCTGCCTGTGCGAAGCATATAGTCCAGGGTCTCTGCATCTACCGGAAAGAAACCGGTGGTGGCGCCATATTCGGGGGCCATATTCGCAATGGTGGCCCGGTCAGCCAGACCCATGCTGCTCAAGCCCGGTCCATAGAACTCTACGAATTTTTCTACTACGCCTTTCTTGCGAAGCATCTGAGTAACGGTGAGAACAAGGTCTGTAGCAGTGGCTCCTTCCGGTAGCTGGCCTTTCAGCTTGAAGCCTACTACTTGAGGAAGCAGCATATACATCGGTTGGCCCAGCATTACAGCTTCCGCTTCAATTCCGCCAACACCCCAGCCCAGAACTCCAAGGCCGTTAATCATCGTAGTATGGGAATCTGTACCTACCAGGCTGTCCGGGAAGGCCACACCGTCTTTCTGCAGAACGACTCCGGCCAGATACTCCAGGTTTACCTGGTGAACAATGCCTGCCCCCGGAGGAACCACTCCAAAGTTCTGGAAGGCCTGCTGACCCCATTTCAGGAATTCATAGCGCTCTTGATTGCGCTCGAACTCTCGCTTCATGTTTTTGATTAATGCATCGTTCTGTCCAAAGTAATCTACCTGAATACTGTGGTCGATTACCAGATCCACTCGCACCTGGGGGTTGATTCGTGAGGGATCGCCTTTCATACGCACCATGGCGCTTCGCAGTGCAGCCAGGTCTACAACGCAGGGTACTCCGGTGAAGTCCTGAAGTACAACGCGACCGGGAAGGTAAGGGAACTCTTTGGATGATGGCTTGCGTGCATCGTAGGATGCCACGGATTTAATGTCTTCTTCTTCTACTCGGTAGCCGTCCAGGTTCCTGATGGCGGTCTCCAGCAGGATGCGAATACTGAATGGAAGCTGATCCAGCTTTCCCAGGCCTTCTTTCTCTATAATATCTAATTTATGGATCTTTACGTCACCGGCGGACGTCTTTAGGGATTGTAGGGATGCATCTTTAATCGACATTTAGTTCTCCTGCTTCTAAGAGGAAGCGAAGGAAGCGCTTTACTGTCAATTGTTTTAGATCGGGCAGCGTGCCGGATTCCCTTTCCTTACCCTCAACTGCGCCGCTTGCATTTCGGTCCTGATTCTAACAATCCGGACCATGCCCGGAGCCAGGATCAAATGATTCTAAGCTGCTTTTCTTTGCCTTTCTCTCCTCGGTGAATGGTCACCGAGGAGGGGGGCACTTCCAGTTCCCGAGCCACGGCCAGAATCACGGCCCGGTTGGCTTTGCCTTCCGTGGCCGGTTCGCGTACTTTTATGATCCAGTGATCCTCGGACGGTTTCTCGATCCCTACGATTTTGCAGTTCGGCTTAACTGTTACACGAAGGGAACGCATGATTACTCTGTATGGGGCGGAACAAAGATACCCTGGCCCGATGGTTTTGCCTGGGAGCCACCGGGTCCATATTCCGCCGCAATGTTTTTGATATCCGCCACTGCCTTTTCCTGAGGAACCCGGTAGGCTTTTTTCTCCGGGAATGTTTCCACATGCAGGGTTTGCGTAGGAAAGGCGAATTCCACACCCATGGACTGGGCCAGCCGATAAATTTCCAGCATAAGGTTCTGACGTTCAACCAGCTCGCTGGACCAATCAGGCACCTTGAAAAATACGTATACCATAATGATCAGGCTATCTGCACCATATTCATGGAAAACAACATGATAGTAATCCTTCCTGGTGTGAGGATTGGCCTTGATAATATTTTTAATGCCTTCCAGAAATCCCTCGAGCTTATCTGGACCTGTATCGTAGGTAACCCCCAGCTTCAGAAGCAGCCGCCTGTATTCCCGTCGGCCCATGTTGTCGATCTTCGCATTCATTAGCTCTGCATTGGGAATGGAAATCAATGAATTGTAAAAGGTCCTGATGCGTGTGGAGCGAAATCCAATCTCTTCTACGGTTCCTTCTGCTTCACCTACCTTGATCCATTCCCCGGCCTGGAAGGGTTTATCGAATAGAATCATCAATGAACCGAAGAAATTGGCCACAGCATCCTTGGCTGCCAGAGCAAAGGCCAGACCTCCAATACCCAGACCAGCCAGCACCGACATGACGTTTATACCCAGGTTCTGGATTGTCACCAGGACTCCAAAAACCACTACAAAAATCTTCAATGTCCTGGAGAGCAGGGGCACCAGTTGATCATCCAGGGTAGATTCGGTCTTAGATGCCAGCGCAGTCATGTACTCCGTAGCAACTCCAGTAAGTCGATAGGCCAGCCAGATGAAGTTAACGCTAAACAGAATCTGAATCACTACGTTAAAGAAAGTCAGTACTCCACCGTCGAATCTCAGATATTTTAGAGAGAAATACCAGAACAGTGTGGCGACGGCAAAACCGGTGGGGCCGCGAAGAGCGTCGATCAGCTTATCATCCCATTTCGTTTCGCTCTTTGATACGAGAATTACAAGCTTGCCTACAGAGAACTTAACGAGAGTGCGAATAATCAAACCTAGCAGAATTACAATGGCCAGGCCAATCCACTGCCAGGTAAACAGGCCCAGAACATCCTTCTGTGCCCAGGCCGGGATGTATTGATCCATCCATGGATCCTTGTAGGCTGCTCCCTGTCCGGTTCCTTCCAGATACGGAAGATCCTTTACTTTTTCGTAGAATTCGCGGCTGCGTTCAACGGTGGCAGCGCTGAACAGAAATTCTCCGGAACGCTCACCTTCTTTTTGTTGCAGAATAATGATCTCTGTGCCTGCCAGTCTCCATCGATTGGGAAGCGGATCTTCGCCTCCCTCTGCAGGAATCTTTTCGTAATCGATAACAATGACACGGTCTATAACTTCCTTGAGAAGCATGGCCGCTTCACGGCCCTTTTCTTCTCTTGTAACAGCGGGAATTTCAGAAAGATCCAGTGTGCGAATAGCATCCTGAATCCTGGATTCCTTCTCCAGGAGGCCCTGATCCTTGCCCGATTTGTAATCGTTCATGGCTTCCATAAACGATTGCATGGTTTCCCTTGGGCTATCTGTGCGAATGGGCTCCAATCTCTTGAGGGCTTCTTCTTCTGCCTTAAGCGCTGTTACGCCCAGAAAAAGACTGAGGATCATGGCCGAGTGAATAAATTTTCTGAATCCCTGGTTCATTGTACCTACCTGCTATGGAGTTAAGTTCCGCCACAGTGAAGTTGAGAAACAGACGCAGAAAGGTCTGCTAATTGGTGGGAGAAGTGGTCCCGAGTCAAAGGATTCCGCGGAGGAACGAGGACAATCTAATGCCCCGTGCCGAAAGGTCGAGTAAAAAGCCAGGTCCCGTACGCAGGTGAGTACCTGGCAATATTGTCTAGGGTTGGCCGGATTCAGAGGTGCTGGTGACTTCGGATTGCGCCATAGCTTCAGCGGATTCGGGGAGGGTATCGTCCAGAGGCGCCAGTTCCTCCACTACCTCCTTACCTTTGAGCTTCAGCGTCTCATGAACCTGGGCCAGCTCATCCAGATTCAGGACCATATCGGCTTTGAGCAGGATGATAAATTCATCGTTTACCTTGGCGATGCCATCCATAAAATCAGTGCGGATTCGTGCGCCCAGTTCCGGTGTATGTTCCACATCTGTGGCGGGTACGCGGATCACCTCGTTTACTGAATCTACCAGCAGGCCCAGGGTTTCTGTGGATCTTCCGTGGAATTCCACCACCAGGATGCAGCTAAGTTTGCTTACCCTGGTGGGAATGGCCCATAGTCTGGCCTTGAGATCAATCACCGGCACCACGTTGCCGCGGAGGTTCAGTACTCCACGGATGTGTTCTGGCATCAGTGGAATCTGAGTCAGGTTCTGGTTCTCTATAATTTCGCGGAGATAGGAAATCTCAAGGCCAAAGAGCTGGTCTCCGCAATTGAACGATAGTATTTGTTTATCTTCAGCCATGGTTCTAAAACTTCTCGAAGTCGCTTTGATTTCCGGAACCTTCCGACTCGGTAGAGTAGGAGGCAGGTGCCTTACCGGGCTGAGATCTTTCCACTCTGGGCTGTGCACTGGCATAGGGGGCCTGGGCCTGTCTTGCACTCCGGCCCGCTCCCTGTTTGCGTTCCTTACTCTCATCTACCTTAAAGAAAGAGAGATTGTCCAGTAGAGAATCTGCCTGACCCGAAAGTTCCTCGGAGGTAGCCGCCAGTTCCTCGGCGGACGATGCACTTTGTTGAGATACCTGGCTCATTTGCTGAATGCCGGTGTTGATCTGCTCGGCCCCATCCTTTTGCTGTCTGGAAGATGCTGAAATCTCTACTACCAGATCCGCCGTTTTCTGGATGCTGGGCTGCATATCTTCGATGAGCTGACCTGCTTTTTCAGCCACGTCCACGGAGTTCGCGGCGATTTCGCTAATCTCCTGAGCGGAACCACGGCTTCTTTCTGCAAGCTTGCGCACCTCTGTGGCCACCACCGCAAATCCCTGTCCATGTTCCCCGGCTCTGGCTGCCTCAATGGCAGCATTGAGAGCCAGGAGATTCGTCTGATAGGCGATTTCCTGAACCACATTGATCTTATCTGCAATTTGCTGCATTGCTTCGATGGTTCTTCGTACGGCGGCGCTACCTTCTTTGGCTGCGCCGGCAGACTCCTGGGCAATCTTCTCTGTAAGTCCTGCATTTTCCGTGTTCTGAACTATACTGGATACCATCTCCTCCATGGTTGAGGAGCTTTCTTCTACATTCGCGGCCAGTTCCGAGGAGTTCTGGCTCATGGATTGAGCCGAGGAATTTACCTGCTGGGATACCTGGTTTAGAATGGCTGCATTCTGGCGGACCTCCACTATGATGCCGGAAAGCTTGGATACCATGTTTCGCAGAGCTTCCATCAGGTTTCCGATTTCATCTCTGGAATTGACCGTAACCTGATGGGTGAGATCTCCTTCTGAAAGTCGATTCGCCAGTTCCACTGCCTGAGCCAGTGGATTTGTGATGCTTCGAATGATCAAAGCTCCCAGCAAGATCGCCATTATAACGCCACCTGCAATGGAACCGATTGCGATGTAGAGAATTACTGTGTATTCGGCCTCGGCAGCATGGAATAGTTCAGCAGCCACTCTATCCTGGAGGGAAACCAGGTTATCCATGCCTTCCCCTACCGGTTCATACAGAGGTCGGATTCTTGCAGCGATGGTATCCGAAGCGCCTTCAATATTGCCGGCTCTGAGTTGAGCAAGGGAGACCTTAAAGCCTTCATCTCTGAGCTTCGGATAATCGTCGGCCCATTTGGTGGCCAGACGGTCTTCCTCTGGCGTATGGTTCGTCTCCATGTATTTGGCCCAGACTTCATCAATGGTTTTCAAGTTGCCTTCCACTTTGGCAACTTGTTCGCGAACGTAGGCATCCTCACCGGAAGCCACGGCCGAGGTAATTGCAATTCTGTTCCAGAGCATCAGGGCTCGAATCTTTCCCAGTTGTTCCAGAGGAACGGTTCGATCTTGATACACCGTTCGAAGACTGGTGACCACATCGTTCATTCCATACAGTCCCAGAAAGCCAATGGCCAGTAGCAGCACGCTGAGCATGGTGAGCAGAACTCCCAGCTTAGACTTTACGGTTAAATTCTTTAACATTTTGTTCTCCCGGTTGGTACCCTGCTCTTAGCCTCTCTCAGGATGCCGAATACATTTAATTCCTGGACCAAACCACCGTATGGTATCCTAGATCCCATACAGCTCATTAACTGGCTATTGCCTCTCTCTTTCCGAAGAAGGAACCAACATCCAGGATATAGGCAATCTGGCCGGTGCCCAGGATCGTAACCCCGCTGACTCCAGGAAGATTGCTCAAAACCTTGCCGCCTTTTCGTACCACAGTCTGGTACTCTCCCAGTAACTCATCTACCACCAGTCCTACGCGATTCTCTCCCTGTTGCAGCACGATTAAATCGTTTGCGCCGGGAGAGTGCATCTGAAAGGCCTCCGGTAGATTTACGCAGGGTACCACGTCCCCACGAAGATTGATGTAATTGCCTGCATTGCCGGTTCGCTTATGGGCCGAAAGCTCGGTGCATTCATACACCATGTCCAGTGGAACTACGAAGTGTACCCCTGCCGCGCGGATCAGGAACCCGTCGATGATTGCCAGGGTCAGAGGTAGTTTCAGCGTAATAATAGTACCTTTGCCTTCGATACTCTTTAGCTGTACCGATCCGCCCAGGGATTCAATGCCCTGTTTAACTACGTCCAGCCCAACGCCCCTGCCGGAATATTCATTTACGGTTTCCTTTGTGGAAAATCCAGGATGAAAAATCCATTCATGGAGTTGATCCGGATCTACTTCCTGCTCCTGAGTCATGATGCCCTTTTCCAGGGCACGACGTCTCACGGCATCAGCACTGACACCTCGACCATCATCTTCGATCTCCACTACAACGTGGCCCATGTCCTGATAGGCTCTCAGCTCTATTGTGCCTGTTTCTGGTTTCCCGGATTGAATACGTTCCTCGGGGGTCTCCAGGCCATGATCGATGGAGTTTCTCACAAGATGGATCATGGGATCCTGAATTCGTTCAATAATGCTTCGATCCAGCTCCGTATCCTCACCTTTCAACTTCAGCTGGATCTTCTTTTTAAGGTTCAACGAAGCATCGTGCACTACCCGACGCATTTTCTGGAATACCGTGCCTACTTCGATCATTCGCAGACTCATACTCTGCTGCCTCAGATCTTCGATGAGCCTTTCCATGGTATCGGTGGAAGCTCCCAGAGAAGCATCCTTGGAGGCCCGGGAGATTTGCTTTAAGCTCTGGGACTGGATTACCAGTTCTCCTACCAGGTTGATCAAAGCATCCAGACGGGTTGCATCTACGCGAAGGGTGCTGTGTGCTGAAACAGCGTTCTCCACAGAAGGCTGGTTATCTCCGGACAGAGAAGCTGGTGACGATGAGCTTGCTTTTTCCGTGCCGACATTTGCTGCAGTGGCCATTTCAGGGGTGGGTTGAATGGATGAAGTGGCCGCAGAATCGGGAGCATCGGTAAGTTGATCCAGAAAGTCAGCGGGGAAGGGCATGGCCTTCCAGATTTCCAGTAATCGATGTCGATTTTCGGGAAGGGCTTCAATGGTTAATTCATAGTCGGCAACTGAACTATTCGAATCGTGGATTCTCAAGATTCCATTTTCTTTGATAAATTCAAAGGCATCTTCCACCTCGGCCCGGTCCTGAGAGCTTTCCAGAAGAATCTCGAAGCCGTAATAGACTAGCTGCGGATCAAATTCGGAGACCGGAGGCAACTGATCGGCCACGGTAAAGACGCATTCCAACTTGCCCAGGTTTCGCAGGAAGCGAACAAAGTTCAGCGGGTCCAGACCCGCTTTGCATGCATCTGCAGGCGGTCGAAAGGAAATATGAAAACGTCCTGGAAGATGATCCAGGGAGGGTCCACTGGACATAGAAGGCTCCGATGTCGATTCCGCATTCGGGGTATGGGCCGACTCTGCGACTTCTAGCTCCTGGAGACGCTCGGAGATTTCATCCTTCAATTCCTGGTCTTTCTTTTCCACATCTTCCGGGATATGCCCGGTGGCCCCTTCGGCCAGTTCCGCTGTGGAAAGGGACTCAATATGGTCCCGGCAATTTAGCAACAGAGGTACGTCCGATGCACTGAACAATGCAGGATCGTTTCTGAATTTATCAAGCAGGCTTTCCACAGTGTGTGCGAAGGACTCCAACCTGCGAGCCTGGAAGATACCTGAATTCCCTTTGATGGTATGCAAAGCTCGAAACAGTGCATCCAGTTCAGCAGGGGTGGTCTGCTGCTCCAGTTGAAAGAGACTATCCTCCACTCGGTCCAGGAGATCCCGGATTTCGATAACAAATGCTTTCTGGATCTCACTTAAATCCATGATTAGGACCCGAAAATGCTGTATCGATTGC
Organism: Spirochaetaceae bacterium; assembly: GCA_002729885.1. Classification (GTDB taxonomy): domain Bacteria; phylum Spirochaetota; class Leptospiria; order Leptospirales; family Leptonemataceae; genus UBA3465. The sequence continues at coordinate 74,154 of PBUB01000019.1, read as the reverse complement.
GACTATAGGTCAGTTCCAGCGAGGCTTTTTCCTGGGAAGACACCCGTACCTGATCCTTCAAAGAGCCCAGCAATCCCGCCAGGTCCATGATCTTAAGTACCGGAAGGGAATGATTCATAATTCGACAAGCATAACCTGCATCGCTGCACTGTTTCTTGGCCATCAATAGAACTTGAAGTCCGGCGGAATCCATTTTTTCTATCCCTGCTGCATCAATGGCTACGTTCCCTTCCAGATGGGATGCAAGGGATTTCCAGATTCCCGCCACCTGATCAATGGTCCAGGAACCTGTTGCGTTCAGCAGAACTCCCTGTTTGCTTTCCTGAGCGATTTCGAGCATCTTAATTATCTCTAATGATATCTCAATCCTGGGGACAGATCTTTTCCATCACGGCTACCAGCTGGCTGGGCGCGAAAGGTTTTACCAGCCAGGCTCGGGCCCCGGCCATCTGGCCCTGTTGCTTCTTTTCTTCCTCGGACTCGGTGGTTAGCATGATTATCGGAGTGAACCTGGCGCTTTCGTAGCGGTCATCATCACGTATTTTTTCGATCATCTGAATTCCGTTAACGTTGGGCATGTTCAGATCGGACAGGATAGTATCGAATTTTTCCTTTTCCAGCTTATCCAGGGCATCCTGCCCATCTACGGCTTCTTCTACGGCATAGCCTGCGCCTTCCAGAGCCATCCGGGTAAAGCTACGCATGGACTGAGAATCATCTATGATAAGTATCTTTTTGCTCATAAGGTTTCCTTGGAGGCTGGGAAAAAATACGACCAGCCCTCCGTTCATCTCTCCTCATTCCATAAGACGATGTCTGTATCTAAATTCTGACCCCGATGACACCGTACTTGCAAGTAATTTCTGGAAATCTACAAATAGATTCCAGCAAAAGGGAAGTGAGCTGCTACCGGCCTTCCAGATCACTCTTTTCCTGAAGCTGCTGCGGGTGTTCTGCCGCTTTCTGAACCACCTCGTCCACTGTTTCGACTTCGCTGAGACTTAGAATCATTTCCGGATCCAGTAGTAAAACAAAGTCATTGTTGATTTTCGCTACCGCTTGCAGATACTCCGCTTTAACCGCTCCCAGATCCGGCGGGGGATTGATATCACTGGATTCCAGTGAAAGTACCTGATCCACTGCATCCACAAGCAAACCCAGAATGGATTCCGTTCCCCGGGGAGAAATACGTGTTACCAGGATACAGCTCTGGAACTCTGCTTCGGTTCCTTCATTCCAGAGACGTTCTTTTAAATCCAGCACCGGTACAATGGTACCCCGAAGATTCAACAGGCCGCGAATATAGGACGGTATGCCCGGTACTCGAGTGAGCCTCCTGTTTTCGATAATTTCATCCAGGTATTCAATGGATAGCCCCATGATCTGTTCGGAGCATTGGAAGGTAAGGATCTGTTTTTGCTCATCTACTCTCAAAACTCTTCGTATACTCTCAAAACTTTTCGTAGCCTTTCTGGTTCAACTTTTCTGTAGAGGTAGCGGATGATTTCCCGATGCTACCTTTCTCTGCAGATGCAGAAGCACTGTCGTTTTCACGGCTGGCTTCCAGTTCTTCTCTCATCTTTCTCTGGGCCCTTTTTGATGCGCGCCCCTCTTCAATCTTGAAGAAGGCCAGGTTTTCGATCAATGCGTCTGCCTGGCCGGATAACTCCTCTGCGGTGGCGGCCAGTTCTTCTGCATAAGAAGCACTCTGTTGTGAAACCTCACTCATCTGTTGAATTCCGGTATTTATTTGTTCGGCTCCATCCCTTTGCTGCCTGGATGATGTGGAGATTTCCACTACCAGATCAGCGGTTCTCTGGATCCTGGGTTGCATCTGCTCAATGAGCTTTCCTGCCTGCTCAGCCACATCCACTGAATTGGAAGCGATTTCGCTGATTTCCTGCGCTGAAACTCTGCTTCGCTCGGCCAGCTTTCTAACTTCTGTGGCCACCACCGCAAATCCCTGTCCGTGCTGACCGGCTCGGGCCGCTTCAATGGCCGCATTCAATGCCAGAAGGTTGGTCTGGTAGGCGATTTCCTGAACAACATTGATCTTATCTGCGATCTGCTGCATAGCCTCCACCGCACGAACCACAGCACTGCGACCATCCCTGGCACTACCCGCCGATTCCTGGGCGATTTTTTCGGTCAGTCCTGCATTCTCCGTGTTCTGTTCGATGCTGGAAGCGATCTGTTCCATGGTAGAGCTGCTTTCTTCTACGTTCGCTGCCAGCTCTGAAGAGTTCTGACTCATGGACTGGGCCGAAGCATTCACCTGCTGGGATACCTGCTGTAGAATGGCCGCATTGTCCCTGACTTCCAGGATAATTCCCGAGAGCCTGTTTACCATATTGCCCAGGGCATCCATCAACTCTCCGATTTCATCGTTGGATCGAGCGGTAACCCGATCCGTTAGATCACCATTGGCCAGATTGTTGGCGACTTGTCTGGCTCTGTTAAGTGGTCTTGTTATGGATCGAATTATGGCGATTCCCAGTCCAATGGAAAGACCAAGCCCCAGGATAATGGCTCCGGAGGATATCGCAAGTATAGCCTGATATTCGGCCTCGGCAAATTGATAGTCCTCTTCGGCCAGGGTTTCTTGCATTTTGATTAGCTCGTCCAGCCCTTCGCCTACAGGCTCATACAGCGGGCGAATGCGGGTCACCATAATTCGATTGGCACCTTCATAATCCCCTGCATCCAGATCCTCGAGCGCGGGTTCAATTCCGCGACTTACAAATTCCTGGTTGGCCTTTTGAATCCGATCCGCTACCATCTGTTCCTTTTCTGTGAGTTCGGTGGCGTCGAATGCTTTCCAGGTGGTCTCCATCTTTTCGAGATTCCGACGAACCATTTCCACCTGTGTTTGCACGAATGCGGTTTCTTTTGAGGCCAGGGCGGCAGTAATGGAAATTCGATTCCAGAGTAGTAGGGCCCGATAATTTCCCAGCCTTTCCAGGGGAACTGTGCGATCCCTGTAGACCTGTCTGAGGCCCTGTACCGCGCTGTTCATTCCATAGATTCCGGCTCCTGCCACGGCCAGCATCAATAATAGCAGAAGGCCCAGCAAGGCCACTAGCTTCTGGCCGACTTTGAGCTTACTTAACACATTCATCCCCTATTCATGTTGTACCGAGCTATAGACCTTTTCTATAGCTCGTCCGGGACCCGAACTTTTGAGACCGGGTCGATCTCATATAAAGGTACATTTTTACAACTGTCAATAAAGTAGGTGTAAATAAAGATTGCGCACAGCGATTTCGTGTGCCGATGAAGTGCGTAAGCCCGGCATGAGCGCAATGCATAAAATCTATATCAATAAAGTCTGCAATAAAGTCTGCAATAAAGTCTGCCGTCCAGATATTGATTCGGCGGAGTTTGGCTTCATGAAATGGGCCTCTAGAGGATCAGTAGATTGACTCAAAAGCCACCCCGTTGTTGGATGCCACGCATCGATTGAAATCTTTCGTCGGCTGTCCATTCGTCGAAATGGACAGCCCCGGGCCGATTTGATTGGGATAGGAGATTAGAGATAACAGATTTGAGATTAGGGCAAAAGAGGGCCCCGCTTGCCAGAGCTCCGGGAAAGCCCGGGGGCGGAATCCTTCAGATACTATCGGTGGACCAGAGAGGCGATGTACTGCGGCATCCGATCCAGGGAAATCACGGTCTGGGCTGCCCCCAGCCGAATACCTTCGTAGGGCATTCCAAACACCACCGAGCTTGCTTCATCCTGGCAGCAGGTTCTGGCACCGGCCTTGCGCATCTCCAGTAATCCTTCTGCTCCATCGGAGCCCATTCCTGTAAGCAATATTCCAGCGCTGAGTTTTCCTACGTGCCGAGCCACGGAGTGAAAAAGCACATCCACCGATGGTCTGTGTCGATTCACTGGCTCTGTCTGAGTTACCTTGCATGCGAATCCTGCTGCATCTGGCTTGACTTCTAGATGGAAGTTCCCGGGAGCAATGTAGACAGTACTGTTCTTTAGGTTCTCTCCGTCCCGGGCTTCCCGAACATGAACTACAGAAATATGGTCCAGTCGCTGAGCGAATGCTTCAGTGAACTTTTCCGGCATGTGTTGAACGATAACGATGGGTGGCAGAGGAGGGCGAAGAGCTGTGATAATGGATTCCAGGGCCTGCACGCCTCCAGTGGATGCTCCAATGGCTACCAGACGGCAGGGCATCCGGCTACGAGGATCATCCAGGAGTGCCTCGAAATCGGATCCTTTTGCCGGCGCGGAGGTTGCCTGAGTTGTGGCTGTGGACTGCTGCTCTGGATCTCTGGATCGAGTCGCGGACGGACGGGACGCAGCGGCGGCTTTAATCAGATGAACTACCTTTTGATCTATATCCTGCAGAAACTGCTTCACGGCAAGCTGAGGCTTGGCGATGATTTCAATGGCACCGGCTTCCAGGGCTGCAATGGTGCTTCGCGGAAGATCGCCGGCCACGGAAGAGCATACAATAATGGGGGTATCTCTGGTCTTTTTGATTTCCCGGATGAAAGTGATTCCATCCATCCTGGGCATTTCAATATCTGTAATAATTACATCCGGCCATTGCTTTTCGAACTTATGAAGTGCAAATATTGGATCCGCTGCTGTATGAAGTACATTGATATCCGGATCCTGGCTCAGAAGCTGCTTGAAGGTCTCCTGAACCACAGCTGAATCATCTACAATGGCTACGTGAATCATCGTTTTGTAATTGCGATTCGCTTCATCCAGACTTCCCCATTCCAGAGATGGAACAGGACATTTCGCCCCTGCATTCCACCAAGATGTTCCTTGTGGATGCGAAATCCATTGCTTTCCAGAAGTTCCCGGGCTGTGGCTATATTCATGGATCCTACAGACCGGTCGCTTTCTCCATCGGCGAAAAAGCTTCCACCGCCAAATACCTTTACATGATAATCGGCGGGCCGGGTGCCAGACTTCTTGATGTTTTTTAAAAACATATCAATGGCATCGTTTACGTATCGGGCTTCCTGACCCGAAGCCGCCGGATCTTGATTCTTTCTTCTGGGAAGAATAGAGTGACTCATACCGCCCACACACAGTTCCGGATGCCACAGACAGATGGCTACACAACTGCCCAGAATGGTTCGAATCCTGGTGGTTGCATCGCCCCAGAAGAATTCTCCTGGCTGCAAAAATATATCTAATACAAAATCCGGTTCTTTTACTGACACGATTCTATGGTCCGGAATTACGGGGTCCGGTGGCCCTCTTCAATCAGGACCGGAGCGCTGCCGTTTGAGGAGGTGCAGAAATATGGGATTCAATCCCGGCCGATCGCATCTTCCAATAGACTTCGCAGATGAAGTCAATGCATTCAGCCTGAGTTTTGGCCTTAACCTCATCCGGTCCCCAGACATATATTCCATGGTTGCGGACAGCAACGGCTGGAGTGTCCGGGAATCGTTCTATGGCTTTTCTCAGGGAGGAAGTCAGATCGCATTCTCGGGCTGTGTTATCCACAACAGGAAGCTCAAATGTATCGTAGTACCCATGACCGATTATTCCTTTGATCATTTCCAGCTGTGTGAATTCCAGAACGGATAGTTCTTCATCGAGACGACGAGCAAGCATGGTCATAAGTACCACATTGGACGAATGAGAATGCAGCACCGCTCCTGCATTTCTCAACTCAAAGGCAGATAAAAAAAGAGGAGCACATTCCGTTAACTTGAGTTTTTCGTTCTCGGGACCTTCCAGTACATCACCCTGCAGATTTACGACGAAGCAGTCCTGGGGCTGGATCTTTTCCTTTTCTACGCCGCTGGGAGCCATATATATTCTGTCCCCACGACGAATGGAGATTCCACCGCCAGTACCGGACACCCATCCCTGGCTATAGAAGTTCTGACACATTTCCGAGATTATTTTTCTGGGATCCTTTTCCATGGTATATCCTTATTATGCGCTCCGTTCTTCCATTATTGCACGGTGAATGTAAGCCCGGAATGTTTCTCAATAAAATCAAGATTAAAATATCGTTCTCTGATTTTTTGCTGGAGGCGTCTTTCTTGAAAATAGTTGTACCGATGGGCGGAGCTCACAGCACCTGTAATATTGGCCGCATAGAAAATCAGCCCGGCCAGGCCAAACACAATGGAACCTGCATGCCCGGTATCTGCTTTCGTTTCCAGACTGTAAAGATAGGCACCGCCACCAAGAAAGACTCCATTCCAGAACAGGGAAAGTGCTGCATCTGTATAGTGTTCTGTATAGATATGGCCGGCCCCTGGAAAGATTGCAGCCAGGCCTCCGGCCACCCAGGGTGATTTTCGATCCAGGGATTCATATTCCAGAAGATCTGTGCGCACCTGACCAATGATCAGGCGAAGATCCTCATGCTCGGTCTCTTTCTGCAGTCTTTCCAGTCCCTGGCTGGCCCGTCCATAATCACCGGCATCCAGAAATACGGACAGTCCCAGTAGCCGGGCCACATCCTTTTGTCGATCCGAACCACTTCCGGTTAAGAACTGATCTCGATCGAAGAGCACATCGTTGTATTCTCCCATTGGAATACCGGCAAACATTCGTAGCAGATAAGCGGAATCATTTTGACGGTTGCGCAGTGCATCCCTGGCTCTCAAAAAATCACCATCTCTCATTCTGGACAATGCATAGCGTTCCGCGCAGTCTGTGCCCCGGGGAAACGGTGCCTTATAAAAAGACAGGGATGCCAGAGGATACTGACCTGCATTGTAGAGTGCATTTCCCTGGGGGGCATCACAGAGCTCCAGGGATTCTGCTTGCAGAGAGCTTGCAGAGGATACATAAACAAAGACAAGCAGAGGCAGGAAACTTGATAAAGGATTGTAGAACAGGGCCTGCAGTCGCATCATAGGCTGTGGAATCTATTTCGCAGTTGCGTCTCTGGTTTCAACCGGAAAATGGAATAGCACTGAGGCGCTGGAGGCTGATGCTCACGGCGGTTCTTGTCATGGCAACCTTTCTGCCCGGTTGTAGCTCCGGGCAGAAAGAAAACAGCGCTCCTTTAGGCCTGGGCATGGTGGATTCCATGGTGGAATATCATAAGGAGACGGGAACGCATATGGATGGGCCAAGATGTCCAATGTATCCTTCCTGTTCGGCCTATGCCTTTCATGCTATCCGTTCGGAAGGCTACTATGGCTTTCTCATCGCACTGGAAAGACTCTTCTTTCGCGAAGGAGGGGATCTTTCGGATCGATACCCCCTGGCGCCCAGAAGTATGTCCGATGCTCCCCGGTATCTGGATCCGCTGGAAGCATCCACCGGGAAAAGACCCAGACTGGCCGATCCTGCCTATTTGAAGGACTGATACCGAGACTGTTCCGACAAATGCCGGGAAGCCGGGGGCCCTGTGATTTCGGGAAGGCTTTCCGTTTCAGGGCGACGGTCCCGATTCCACAGAGTGGCCTGATGCCGGTTTTCTCGCTTGTCACAGGGACATAATACCATAAAATCGTGGAACCGATGGAAAGCATCTCAACCGACGGAAAGAACCTGGCGGAGGCTCTGCGAACAACCCCCGCCTATGAACATCTCAATGACCCTGACTTCTTTGTAGAGTATCCGGTTATGCACAGTCCCCTGGCCCTACCGGGTATGGCCAGGGCTGTGGAGTATCTAGACGAGGTCATTGGAAAGCTGGAACCTGTATTGCTGGTAGGAGACCGGGATGTGGATGGAGTGACCTCCACGGCCCTATTACAGAGGTTCCTGGACCAGAGAACTGGCCCGGAGCATGATCTGGTGCATACCCTGGTTTCCAGCGAAGGGGACGATTATGGATTGGCGGGCTCCTTTCTGGAACGAATCCTGAACTCATCGGCAACTCTCATTGTGTTAATGGACATGGGCAGTGCCCATCTGTCCGAAATCCAGATGCTTCTGGATGCCGGCAAGAAAGTCATTGTTCTGGATCATCATGTGATCTCCGATCCAGATGCAGTTCCGCAGTGCGCATTCATAAATCCCCGATTGCTGCCCTATTGCGAAAGTCTGGAGCATCGCGGTAAGATCGCAACTGTGGGTCTGGTATATAAGCTACTTATTGCGTTCGCACTGGCTCATACGAATCTCTGGAATCGCCTGGAGATTCTAATGAGTGCGGATGGAAGCTACAATCTGTATCGCACAGGGGCCATTATTCATTCATCCAGGCATCCGGATTCCAGTATTTTACCAGAGAACCTTAGAAATCATCTTCCAGGCAGTTTGCCTGTGAATGAACAGGAAGCCCAAACAGTAATGGAGAGTTCCATTCAAGATACCCTTCTGTCCATCAAAGAAGGCAGTGAAGAGGCTCCCCTGGCACTGAACGGTCTGGAAAAGATTGAGCCAGAACTGCATTTCATTCATGAAAATGATCTGGTGGATGAAAATAGGCGAGCAGCCGCCCCGTGGCTGGAAAGCGAAGAGGGACGACTGAGGGCAGGGCAATATCTCTTTGCTTCCGCGGTCATGCAGCGACCCAGGCTTCTGGAGTTCATGGTAGAGCATTCCGATCTGGCAGCCATTGGACTTGTTACAGACATGGTACCCTTGCTGGGAGAAAATCGGGTAGTAGCACGACTGGGAATGAGATTGAACAACCTTCTGGGAAATGTAATTCCCGAGCCCGAGTTTCGCCCTGGACTGGGTTCCCTGTACTCGGCCCTAAGGATTCATCGATCCGAATGGTCTGGCAGGGACTTTGGCTGGAAGATAGGACCTGTTCTCAATGCGGCTGGTCGGATGGGCGAAACGGAACTGGCTCTGGATCTGCTCTGCAGCAGCAGCGAGGAAGATGCCGCTACCCTGGCAAAGAAGCTGGTTCGCCTCAATGAAAAGAGAAAGGATCGCACTAAGTTCAATCAGTCCATTCTGGAGGAGCTTCTACAAACTGAGCCAGAGAAGGCCACTGCTCCATTGATAGTTTGTTTTGATGAACGTCTTGAGCCAGGAGTGTCCGGAATACTGGCCAGTCGCTTGATGGAGCGATATCGCAGGCCGGTGGTGTACATGAATCCGGACGGGGAGAGGATTCGTGGCTCGGTTCGCAGCTTTGGCGGACTAAGTGCTCTGTCTATTCTGGAAGGGGTATCCGGGCTATTGCTTCAGTACGGAGGTCATCCGGAGGCTGCCGGGTTCTCTCTGGAACGGGAATCTCTGGATGAGCTGGAACCAGCGCTCCAGAATCATATGCAATCCTTACTGGAATCTACAGGCTGGAACGGCGATGACCATTCCGTGCGAGAGGGCCTGGTGGTGGACCTGCCCATCTATGGTTTGAATCGCAATCTGTATGAGCAAATGGAGCTTCTGGAGCCTTTTGGACCTGGAAATCCCGAGCCGATCTTTCGCATCTCCAATACGTCCATAAGTGAAGTAAAGTTCCTTTCCGGTGGATTGCATGCGCAGATCACATTTCAGGGCAATCGCAATCTTAGAGGTGTGCTCTGGAACCGGGGAGGATTGATCCATACTCTAATGCAGGAGACCAGCCTCATTTCCGAAAGCTCACCGCCCAAAGGCACCATTTCCGGATTAAACATTCCCATTCGGTGGATCATGGGCACCCTGGAAGCAGATGCATTTAGAGGAGGAAAGAAACGCTCCAAATTCCAGTTTGTGATTCAGGATCTGGATAGCCCTCTTTTCGATTCGGCCGATGCAGCCGGAGCTTCAGGCGACAGAGCCGTGGCTGCGGAAAAAAATCCGGAGAGATCGGCAGTAATTGCCTCCTCTTAAATTGACGACCCCGGAAGGCGGCGTTGCGCGCCGATCTGGATTCGATCTGGTTCGCACGCTTAAGATTGAAAGCGCAAGCTGCGTTGAGCCCCCTACTGTACTCTCGAAACCTACCAATGACAGTGGAGTTGGGGTATTGGCGGAGTAATTGAGCCTGGCATTTGAGTGTTTAAAGCGCGCTCAAAATCAAGAAAGCCGCACTTAAGAAGCGCGGCTCCGGGTTGCCGTAGAGGCTGCGGTTAGCAGAAACAGATGAGTAGCAGGCTCTTCTGGCGCTTGGTGGTCCCGCTTATATCGGAATCTATGTGCCAGAGAAGCGCATTGCTCGATCTGTCTCTTTGCAAATTGCAAGATTATTGCCCGGTAGGCACAGCATCCTGTTCAATAGATCCGTTCTGGTCAGACAGAAAATAGATCACCTGCCATACCTCTTCGTTGGATAGCGGCTGACCGCCTCTGGCTGGCATAGGAACCTTATTGGGGCCCAGGGCTTCGCCGGCACTTACTCCGTTCATTACCAGTTTGGCAAGATTGGTTTCTGCGGCAGGCTGATGCCACCATTCATTATCAGATAGACTGGGGCCTACGCCACCTTCCAGATTCGCTCCGTGGCAGGCTACACAGACCCTACCATAGGTTTCTTTTCCAGCTTCGATGGCAGCTGCATTTCTCACAGGTATAATATCAATGCTGGGAACGACATACCGCTGACCCAGGTCATCTCGAACAGACACTGCATCCGACTGGTCTAGAAATCCCTGGGAAAAGATGGCTACCAGGATTCCTCCGGCCAGCGCTCCCCAGAACAGGAAATTCACCCAACCCGGTACGGCTTTGCTTTTGCTATTATCACTCATAATTCTTGCCAGATCCTTCTACGTCGAAATCTCATAAAAGCCGGTGCACTTGCCCGGATCTTATTGATAGAACTCTCCTTCGTAGTTTGCCTGTCGGCTTCCCAGAAAGTTCAGGTATTCCACCAGAGCATCCCCGCGAGTCTGTTCTGCCAGTCGAGAAAAAGCAGATCGCTGATAGGGATCGTTCAGAGGAAGGCCAAAATTCATCATCCATCGGACCTTCCAGGACATAGCCAGAGCATCCAGTTCATCCTGGGAAAACAGATACGCGTAGTTATGATTGCCAGTCTTCATATCGAACTGCGGGTTCTTGGGGTTCTGATATGGGTCGCTCTGCAAAAGGTTGCGAAGAGCATCCCGGTCCATCTTCAATCCAACGTGGCTCAGGTCCGGCCCGATTCGAGTAGAACCCTGCACCGATGGAGTGAAAAACAGGCTGGCCTGCTCCTGAGGAGCAGGGAAATAACCCAGCTTTTCAGCGTCGCTGAATCGCAGGATTTCCCAGCCCTGGGCCCGGATTCCCTGGCTGTGGCAGTACTGACAGCCTTCTTGATAGTATACTTCCTGTCCTTTTAGGACCAGAATGTCTTCCGGAGCATGCGTATATTGATGCTTTCCATGAAGATCCGGACCACCAAAGGGCAGAACAATACTGGCTGCGAATGCCACCAGACCGGCCACTACTGTTGTAATAACGGTTGAAGATACTGTTTTGAACGGAGAATTCATAACGTTCGATTCCTTAAACTCAATGCGATTCAGCGGACCGGGTTACCGGAGCTTCCGTTACCACGCTTGGTCGGCTGTAAGCGGCTGATTTTCCGGACAACCCGGCGAACACGGCAATGATTCCGGCCACAGACCCGATGAGAGTCATTACCAGGCCAAGCAATACAAAGCCATAAACAGAATATAGATAGCTAAACAGTGCATCCTTTCCTACTTCCGTCTCCAGACTTCCTGCGAATAGAACCTGTGCCCATGCGGGATTCTCCAGTGCTTTCTCTGCTCCTTCTCCGGTAAGAGATGAGGCCGCGAATGCCTGGATCCAGCCCTGAATCAGAGCGGCCGCCAGGAAGGTAATAATACCTGTATACAGAAAGAAGTTACCGAATGACTTGAGGGCCGATGGCGTAGATGCCTTTTTCCAGTAGCCCAGAAGCAGATACGCAGAAGCCAGTGCCAGAGGCAACACAGCCGTGGATGCCAGGGAATATAGATCCTGGTTGTTCCACGCCATATATCGGAAGTTGGACCCAATCAGAGGGATCTGAAGAATAAAGCGAACGGAAAGATATATACCCACCAGGATCAAGCCCCATCGCAGCGCCTTACCATCCTGATCCGAGGACACGATTTTTCCACTGCGCGAAAGTGAGTAATGGATATTGGCTACACCGCCCAGAAGGGACATGGTGAGAGCCAGGGCTGCACCGGTTCCGATGTACTGTAATACTTTTGCATCGGCCGTGCCCAGCAGTGCTCCACCGGCAGCCAGAGGCACCAGGGCAGCCCCTGCTACGATTTGAAAATGCACGGTGGCTTCGCTGAATACAGGAAGCTCATAGTGCTTTTCCAGCCAGTAGTATCCCATAGTAAAAAGTGGGAACAGGATAAAGAAAGTAAGAACTGCGTTGCGATACATCTCCGCAACCAGGGCATCCTGGGCTCCGGATGTGGGAGCGGTAGTTACCAGAAGGCCGTTGGGCATTCCAAAGTTACCCAGGAAATAGAATAGCAGCATTCCGCCGATTGTTGCGGCCGCCATTTTTTCATAGGATTTTAGATCTTCTTTGCCCCAGAGAGCAATTAGCAGAAGTACAAGAAAGACAGTGAAGACCAGCATCATCAGATTATCTGCGATCCAGTTCAATTCTCCGTACTCTCGACCGGTGTTGTAACCTGCGAAAATGGTTAGAACGCCGAATAGAAGAGCGGTTTGATGTGCGCCGAGAGCAGCAAGGCCGGCCAGATCAACTTTGGAGCTGGCTCGTTCGTTAATGATTTGATATCCAAGAGCAAAAAAGTATCCCAGCAATCCGCCAAAGATCAGCAGATTGGATCCTACGGGACGCAGATATCCATAGGAGAAATAGGAATCGGGCCCCGGCATAAAAGTGATCATCTGAATCTCATTCACTACTCGGATGGCAACACCCAGAATGAGCCATAGAGTGGAGATGATCAGATAAAGCCCTGTTGTGCGATTGTAGTCGTTACTCAGTAGTTTCATAGTTATGATCGATTCCTGTTTCTAATGCCTTACTCTTCCGATGGAGCCGGGTTATAACCGCTCATTTCTTCCAGTTTGGGAGCCTGAGGTCGCTCCTTCAGAGGAGTATATCCCATGTTCCAGCGTCTGCTGGATGCATAGGCCTGCTCCACTTCCTGCATTGCCTTGTGCACGGCTGCTTCTCTTTTGGCTCTGTCCTTTTCTGCCAGTGGCGGCGCCAGCGAATACAGATAATAGGCCATGGCCCAACGTCCACGATCGGTATGCGATTGAAATGCATGTTTGGAAGGCAGATCCGCTGTTTTATCGGTGCCTACAGTCATGGTTTTGAAATAGTCCACAGGCGTTACTTCAGGAGCTGTTGCATCTACAAAGGATGGCACTTCGATGCCCTGTTCTTTCAATGCTTTTGCCTCCGGCCCATTGCCATCCCAGGCAGTGCCATGGCAGCTCTTGCAGTTATACTCGGAGCTGGCATAGTACATGGAGCCCTTGTACAGGCTATCCGCGGTGGCCTTGTAGATAGGAGCTGGCTCGGTACCGCAAGCAACGGTGGCCAGTATGAAGATTCCAGATATGATGTATTTCTTGGATTGCATTTCTTTCGCTTTCCCTCTAATCGTTCCTATCATTGGTGCATGTGGAGGCATTCTTCCAGCTTGGGATCCTTCACCGGCACCAGGTTTGCTCGGGTTAGAGCCGAACCAACTACAAAGATAAACGCTCCAGCCAGAGCCAGCAGAGGGCCAAGCTCATACCAGGAGAACATAACAAAGGATGCATCGTGTTCTAGAGTAGGATAGGCCACCCAGTACATATCCACGATCTGTCCCAGAATCACAACCCAGGCAATCACCGACAGGAATTTGATGTTTCTCTTGTTCTCTCGCTTCAACAGAGCAAAGAAAGGAATGAAGAATCGAAGCACCAGAAGTCCCAGACTTACCCAGCTCCACTCATTGAATCCCATATCATCGGTGAACAATCGGTTATTATAGAAATACGTTTCTTCCGGGATATGAGCATACCAGATCAGCATATACTGACAGATTCCGATGTATGCCCAGAAAATGGTATGGCCCCAGAGATATTTACCCAGGTCATGGATGTGATTCTCATTCACTGCATCGCCCAGGAGTCCCTGACCCTTTAGATACTGCACCCAGAGGATCAAAGAGGCAAAGGTTGTCAGTGCCAGTCCTGCGAAGATGTATACGGCCCACATGGTAGAAAACCAGTGTGGCTCCAGACTCATGGAAAGATCCCAGGAGCTGATAGAAAAGGACAGTCCAAATAGGACCAGAAAACCCGCAGACCACTTAATCATGGACTTTGTATGGGAAACCTTTCCGTCGTTGTCCTGTGCAGTGGATTTCTTCCAGAATAGTAGTCCAAACAGAATCCAGAGTATAACAATTACCAGGTTTCTTCCAATAAAGAACGCTTCGTTCAGATACGGGGCTTTCCAGTGAATCAGATGGTCGGATTCGGCTTTACCCACCCAGTGATGATAGGCATCGCCCAGGCCAAAGAATACTGCGATCAATGCCAGAAGGATAACCGGCAGAAACCAGAAATAGGATTCTGCGATTCTGCGAACCGTAACACTCCAGGCAGCGCCAGAGGCATGATGTAGAGCAGTGAAGTACACGCCACCCACGGCCACCGGCAAGAACACCAGCACAGCCATCAGAATCGAGAGGAAGAGACGCGGATTGTGACCCGGCACTTGCTCTCCATGGCCATGCCATGGTACGAATATCTGAGCTACTGTGAGAATCAGTCCCACCGCAATCAGAGCCAGGCTGATTTGCTTCAGCCGGGGAGGGAATTCAAACTTAAGTTTGTCCTGTTCCAGATTTGCTGCCATTGATAATCGTTCCTGTTTCTACTGTCCCTGCTTCTGAAGCAGTTTGATGTAATGAATAATAGCCCAGCGCTCTTCTTCGGTGATTTGCGCGGCATAAGGTCGCATACGCGCCCGGCCTACGGTTATAATGTGGAAGAACCTTCCATCTTCCCAGTCCAGCACCAGGGATTCTGGTCCTGCCAGCGCTGGAATCCCGTCGAATCTAGGAGTAACAGGGCCATCGCCCATTCCGGTATTTCCGTGACAAACCGAGCAATAGGTATTGAATTTCTTCTGTCCCAGTTCCAATACTTCTTTAGTAGGTCGCAATGGATTTCTGAGCTCATTGGCTGCCTGATCGAAGTCTGCTGCCGGAATCAAATAGGGATCTTTGTTTCGGGCTACCGTGCCTTCCGGCGCAGTTCTGGAAGCAGACCCAGGGCCTCCCCATGATTCCAGAGAACCCATGGTCTTTTCATAGGAGCCATTGTATGTTTCATCCAGTGTGCTGGGATCCTCTTCCTGGGATTCCACAGCCGGTGAATCGTGCATATCCAGAAAGAAGTGGATACCGGATTCGTTTCCTGCGAAGTTGCATTGCGCTACAAACACAAGCATTGCAGAAGTCATGGCCAGAGTAATAATGCGGGAAACGGGATTCATATTCGTTGCCTTTTCGATCATTTTATTTCCGGGCTACGCCGACTCCTTAACCGAAGTTATCTCTTCTGCGCCCAGCTCCTGCATGAATGTCTTCACGCCTTCTTCATCATAGTTGGCAGAATCTTCCGGAATCCAGAGACAGAATTTATCATCTGTAATGGAAGGATGCAGAACCTTGCGGAAAGGTTTGGGAATCCTGGAAATCATAAACAGTCCTGCTACCGTGCCCAGGCCGCCAAATAGAACGGTAAGCTCGAAGCAGATAGGGATCATGGCGGGCCAGCTATAGGTAGGCTTGCCACCGATGTTCAATGGATAGGAGTTCAGGTTCGGATAGGCATCGATTGCACGTGTGATGGTGTAATGAATTACCTGCTCATGCACAATGAACTGCAAAAGGAATGCGATGGTGAATCCAGTGAGGCCTGCGAAGAAAGTAACGTAAGGCAACTTGGATCGCTTAAAGCCCATATCGAATTCCAGTCCATGAACTGGAAAGGGAGTAAGGCAATCGAAGTTGGTAAAGCCTTTCTCTTTGGTCTTCTTTGCAGCATCCGCAATCTGTTCTGGAGTGTTGAACAGCCCGAATACACCTTTCTGAGTTTCGCGATAGGTGTATTCGAAAGCTTTGTCCAGTAGGTTCCGGAAGGCAATATACTGCTTCTCAAAGAACCGGTCGAAGAATTGCTCCAGCTTTTCTGTCATAGCGTTTAGCTTTTCCATAATTACCTGCCAGATGTCCCTGGATTAATGGCCTCCGCCATAGCCCCGGGCGCCCGGGCTTTTCATTACAGTCTTGATCTCTGCCATCGCGATGGTGGGGAAGAACCTCATGAATAGCAGGAACAGGGTGAAAAACAATCCGAATGATCCGATCAGAATTCCAAAGTCATGAATGGTCATGATATAAAGGTCCCAGCTGGAAGGGAGGAAATCCCGATGCAGACTGGTAACAACAATTACATACCGCTCGAACCACATACCAATGTTTACAAAGATACTGATGATCCACAGCGCCACAGGATTGGTTCGAATCTTTTTGAACCAGAACAGCTGCGGAGAAATCACATTACAGGATACCATGATCCAGTAGGACCACCAGTATGGTCCGAGCATACGGTTGATAAATGCGAATCCTTCAAATTTGGAGCCAGAATACCAGGCGATGAAGAACTCCGTAGTGTAGGCCAGGCCCACCAGGGTTCCGGTCAGCATGGTAATTTTGGCCATGTTTTCCAGGTGCTTGATGGTGATGTACTCCTTGAACCCGAATAGCTCTCGCATGAGGATCAAAAGAGTGAGCACCATTCCGAATCCGGAAAAAATCGCTCCTGCCACAAAGTAGGGCGGGAAGATGGTGGTGTGCCATCCGGGAATCACGGATGTAGCAAAGTCAAAGGATACAATAGTGTGAACAGAAAGTACCAGAGGTGCGGAAAGTCCGGCTAGAATCATGGCCGTAGTTTCATAATGAGACCAGGCGCGAGCCGATCCTACCCAGCCCATGGAAAGCACGGAATAAACATTCTTACGCAGCTTGTTGAACCATTCCCCGCCTTTAATCTTATCTCTTACGGAAGCAAAGTCAGGGATAAGACCCATATACCAGAATACCAGTGAAATGGTAAGATAGGTAGAGATGGCAAAAAGGTCCCAGAGAAGTGGGGAGCGGAAGTTCGGCCACAGGGTTCCCCTTTCGTTGGGGTAAGGAAATAGCCAGAAAGTGAACCAGGGGCGACCTACGTGGATCAAAGGATAAATACCGGCGCAGGCCACAGCGAAAATCGTCATGGCTTCAGCGGAGCGGTTTACAGCAGTTCTCCATTCCTGGCGGAAGATATACAGAATCGCAGAAATCAGGGTACCGGCATGACCAATACCAATCCAGAAGACGAAGGTGATAATGAAAGAACCCCAGCTTACTGGAACGTTCACACCAACCACACCCATACCGGTGGCGATCAGGTATCCAATCTCAACCACGAGTAGAGTCAGAAGTCCCAGGGCCACTGCAAAGGCACCCCACCACCATTTCTCGGGGAAGGTATCTAGAGGGCGCGTAATGTCCTGGTTAACATCGCTGTAACTCTTGTTCCCTTGAACAAGCTCAACTTTTTCCAGAGTTTCTGTGCTATCGGCCATTTTTAGTTCGTCCCTTTCTCAATTAAGCCATAGGATTGCGAATTTTCGCAAGATAGGTCACGGAAGGCTCTACGCCCAGGAAATCCAGGACGCGGTATCTTCGCTTATCTTTCTTTGCCAGCTGATAAACAGCGGACGAATCATCGTTGATGTCGCCAAAGGTAATGGCTCCAGCAGCGCAAACTTCCTGACAGGCAGTAACCACGGTGCCGTCTTTCATTTTCTTATCACCACGAACTTTCATGTCCTGGCGAGCGGCATTGATTCGCTGCACGCAGAAGGTGCATTTTTCCATAACCCCTCTTGATCGAACGGTTACGTTGGGGTTCAGCCCCAGTTGCATTGGATCTCGGAGCTTTCTCTCAAGACCTTCCATATAATACCAGTTTTCAAACCAGTTGAAGCGGCGCACTTTGTAAGGACAGTTGTTGGCGCAGTATCTGGTTCCCACACAGCGGTTGTAGGTCATTACATTCAGACCTTCGGAGTTATGCGTGGTGGCTGCCACCGGGCAAACGTTCTCACAGGGTGCATTTTCGCATTGCTGGCAGAGCATTGGCTGATGGCTTACAGCAGGATTCTCTTCAGATCCGCTGTAATACCGATCGATGCGAAGCCAGTGCATTTCGCGGCCTACAGAAACCTCTTCCGGTCCCACCATAGGAATATTGTTTTCCAGGTTACAACTGGTAACGCAGGAACCACAGCCCGTGCACTTGGAAAGATCAATCACCATGTGCCAGCGGAGGTTCTCATATTCCCAGGCTTTCATGAGCCCGGCGTTTTGAGGATGCTCTACGGTATGCTCAAACAATATATCTTTGGACTTGTTATAGTCGCTATAGCTGGCTTCCAGGATGATGGGCCGCTGCTCCTGAGTATACTGAGTGGAACCAGCAAAGGGAGCATAAGGAATATCATCTGAAATACCGGGAAAGTTATCCGGTTCGTTCATCCCGGTGCGATACACAGTCTGTGTATTTCCCAGTTTCTTTCGGTCTCCAGTATTTTCCAGAGTAACCGTAAGACCGGACAGGGTCAGCGAATCATCGCCTGTGATAGCCACAGATATGGCATTCACTCCGCGGTTGTTTCCGACCTTGCCCACTGCCGTGCGACCATAGCCCAGGGCTACCAGAACAGCATCCGGATGGATACCTGGTTGCATATGCACTGGCAGTTCCAGAGTGGTTTCTCCAGCTTTTATCCTTACAATGGTTCCCTGGTTGAGCTTCAGCTTTCTGGCTGTTGCGGGCAGCATGGCAGCATAGTTTTCCCAGACAATCTTGGTAACAGGGTCTGGCAATTCCATGCGATACGCATTGTTGGCCAGGCTTCCATCTCGTACAGGAACACCCATGAACAGTCCCAGTTTGAGACCGTCCTTTTCATCAACGCTTCTAGGCAGGTTATTTAGGGATCCAGCATTGAAGCGGCGAGCCGGGGCATTGCCTTTTAGCTTTCCAGCATCCGGTGCATGGAATCCGTCCTGAAGGACTTTGACCCAGAATTTCTGAAAGTTACCACCTGCGCGAGGGGCCCACGCTGCCTTGAGATAGCTATGAAAGTCAGAAGAACCACCCAGTGTTCCACCGCTGATCTGGATTAGATAATCTTCCAGAC
Source organism: Spirochaetaceae bacterium (assembly GCA_002729885.1). Classification (GTDB taxonomy): domain Bacteria; phylum Spirochaetota; class Leptospiria; order Leptospirales; family Leptonemataceae; genus UBA3465. The sequence continues at coordinate 55,057 of PBUB01000019.1, read as the reverse complement.
TGGCAGAATCAAAAATGGGCCTAACCGTAGGCTGCTGAATGGCGGCGATGCCATCCATGACTTCTCGATCTCCCCAGGATTCCAGGAAATGGCTCAGAGGGAGAATGGACTTTGCCAGTTTTGAAGTCTCATCGATTCGATCGTTGATAGCCGCCACATAGGGAACTGCAGCCAGCGCTTCTTTTACCTTCGCACTTTGCGGCAGATGGTAATTGATGTTTGCGCCAGAGACGATCAATGTCTTGATTTTTCCGGCCTGACAATCCGCCAGAAGAGAAAGCATATCAGGATCGGAGATACCAGCAGAGTAGTTCAGAGAATTGCGATAATCGACAGTGATCCCATCGTTGCCGCAGATATCGTTAAGCAGGTTGACTGCAATACCCAGGGTAGCCTGACGACCGGTGGCTGCCAGAGGAGATCCTCCCAGCACCAGCCCTTTGCCACGGTTGGCCCAGAGTTCTTCTGCGGTCTTTTCAATGGCAGTCTGATCCAGCTTGAGTAATTCAGCTACGCGCTCAGGAGTGTAATTCTCTAGCAGTCCTCGCACCTGGCCGTTGCCGGTGTAGGGACCTACTTTCAGATTCAATGTAATATGAGCGGCCAGAGCCAGAGCAACAGCGGTCTGGTCCCCGGGTCGTACCGGAATGCGTCGGTCCGCATTGGAGCCGGTAAGGCTGAACATAGATTCAATGGCGATTAGTCTTGCAGGTTTTCCCTGTGTTGGATCCCTGCGAGCTGCGAAATCAGCGGTGTGCGCCGCTGGCAGGCCCATGGTTCCCAGGAAGTCCGCATCAATGGCCAGTACCAGATTGGCCCGGTCAAAGCGATAGAAGGGCACCACAGCTTCGCCGTAGGAGGCCTTTTGACTTTCAGAAATCTGTCGCAGTGTGGGATCTGCACGGAACTCAACATGCTTACCACCGGGATTCGCTCCCAGGAAGTCGCGGATCAGTTTGCGAGATGTAGGGCTGTCGATGGGGCCGGTAAGAAGAACATAGTCTCCTTTCTTGATCTCGGCCTGGATTTCGGAGATAATTGCATCTCTGGAAGCTCGTTTCTTTTTACCGTTGTTAAGACGAGCTGGCTTGCGGATTCGATCTGGATCATACAGATCCATGATGCTGGCCACGTCATAGGAGGATACACCGCCGCGAGTCAGTGGATGCTCGGGGTTTCCGGAGATCTTATTGGGCCGTGCATTCATGGTGCGCACAACCAGACCGGTTCCGTCCGGTGCTACAGTGGAATAATAGTTCGCTTCACCTGGAATGTCTTCTGGCGGACGAATTACCGCAGGAACAATCTGTTCGGTGGGACGTCGGCAGGCTGCCTGAACCAGTACAGCTCCGGCGCCCATAAATTTCAGGAAGTTCTTTCTGCTTACAGGCTTCTTCTTGAGCTCGGCCACCATCTCATTCTTGGACATGCCAAACTCGGGTTCCTTGTAGTTTTCTACAGGGGGGGCATTCCTCTGTTCCAGGGATTGCCAGTATTTTCTAGTTCTATTCTTTGTTTCCATGAAATCCAACCAGGTTCCTTCCAGTGATCTCAATAGTGACAGGTGCTACAATCGGTAATGCCCAGGCTATGGTTGCTACCGGGGGACCTGTCCAGGTTCATTTTCTCAGCCTGTTCACGGTGACAGTTAACGCACCAGCCCATGTTAAATTCGCTGGCAACTTCCACTTTGTCCATTTCCGCGATGTTGCCGTGGCACTGGGTGCAATCAAATCCACGGGCGATGTGCACTTTGTGTGAGAACTTCGCATGATCCGGTAGATCATGGACCTTGTTCCAGCGCATGGGAATACCTTTTTCATAGGTCTTCCGCAGATACTGGATGTCCGGACTATCGGAAGCAACGTATGCATGGCATTTCATACATGTTGCTGTGTCCGGTACGCTGGCCATCGCACTCTTATCCACACTTGTATGGCAGAACTGACAATCGACGCCTAGTTCGCCTGCATGTATCTTGTGGCTGAATGGGATGGGTTGATCGGCTGCGTAGCCCTGATACTTCGGATTGACTCCGTACAGGTATACAAATGCGCCGATTAAAGCGAAGAGTAATACAAATTTGATTCCGTGCTTCTTTGCGATTCTTAGAAGAGGTGCCATTTGGCTTGTGCCCTTTTTCCAAATTGGCGGAAGCGCTGCGATGATCGCTGATCCCGCCTTGAACAAGAATGGATTTGCAATGAGGCTGTCAATAGAATCTGCCAGCGCTGCATTCTTTTCAGATAAAAATTCAGGGTTTTGCTGTTTATTGAGAACCAGTCTCAGAAAAATAGGTGGATGCCATTCTTACCTGGCGCCCTGACATTTCGACAATGACTTTGCTTCAGAATAACGTAGATCACCCGATGCATGTGAGAAAGCCTGGTCCAATCCTTGCTAGTTACTTGCTACATGCAATAATGATAGAAAGTGTCGCTCAAAGGAATTGCTCGGTGCAGACTTGAAACAGGCAGGTCCCGGAGGATATCCGAGCATAGAGCCCTTGATTCGAGAGGGTCCTGGGGCCGTTCGCTAGAATGAAATGATGCTCCTGGATCGATATAGATCCTGTAAACAGAAGTGAAGCTATGAAACTTGATAAACTAACAACCAAAGCCCATGAAGCGATTGAGAATGCGCAGGAGCTAGCTCAGGAAAGGGGAAATCCGGAAGTGATGCCGGAGCATCTTCTTTATGAGATTTTTCGCCAGGAAGAAGGGATGGGTCCCATGCTTCTGGAGCGCATGGGTGTGTCTCAAAGCACAGTGCTGGGACTCCTGGAAGGGTATCTGGGCACATTGCCAAGAGCCGAAGGAGAAATGGAGATACGACCGTCCCGGGGATTTGCTCAGCTCTTGCAAAGAGCAGATAAGATCGCCAAGAATAGGGACGATCAATATCTGTCCACCGAGCACATTGCACTGGCCTACCTGGAAGATGAAAGTCAACGCCTTACCGGTGAACTAAAACGACTGGGTCTGGATCCAAAAGAAATCAAGCAGGCGGTCAACGAAATGCGAGGCGGTCAACCCGTTACCAGCGATAATCCAGAAGATACTATAGAAGCACTTTCCAAGTATGCCCGAAACCTGAACGACTCCGCACGAAAGGGAAAACTCGATCCGGTTATCGGTCGTGATGAAGAAATTCGCAGAATCATGCAGGTACTCAGTCGACGTACCAAAAACAATCCAATACTGATTGGAGAACCCGGAACCGGTAAAACAGCCATTGTGGAAGGTCTGGCCGGCAAAATCGTGGCCGGAGAAGTTCCGGAAGGCCTTCTGGATAAGGAACTCTATGCACTGGATCTGGGCTCCATGATTGCAGGTGCCAAGTATCGAGGGGAGTTTGAAGATCGATTCAAAGCACTTCTAAATGAGGTGCAGCGAAGCGATGGACGGATTATCCTCTTTATAGATGAAATCCATACAATTGTAGGGGCCGGCGCCGCAGAAGGGTCCCTGGATGCTTCCAACATGATCAAACCGGCTCTGGCCAGGGGAGATCTCCGCTGTATTGGAGCTACAACGCTCAAAGAATACCAGAAGTACATTGAAAAAGACCAGGCGCTGGAGCGCCGATTCCAGCCGGTATATGTGAAGGAGCCTTCAGAAGAAGAGACAGTTACCATCCTGCGTGGACTGAAGGATCGCTACGAATTGCACCATGGTATACGAGTGACAGACAGCGCTCTTGTGGCTGCAGCCAAGCTTTCCAATCGCTATATCACCGATCGATTCCTTCCGGATAAAGCTGTGGACTTGATCGATGAAGCCATGAGTAAGATGCGCATCGAATTGGATTCACTGCCAGAAGAGCTGGATATCATCTCCAAGCGAATTCAGTCATTGAAGATTGAAAGAGAGGCTCTTAAAAAGGAAAAGGACCCGGCCTCCAAAGAGCGACTGGAAGTGGTGGGTCGGGAACTGGCCAACCTGGAAGAGGAATTCGTAAACAAGAAAGGCGTCTGGGAAGCAGAACGAGTGGATGTGGAGAAAGCCAAATCCCTGCGTGAAGAAATCGATTCCTGGAGGATGCAGGAAAAAGAGGCCGAACGAATTGGAGACTTGAATCGAGTGGCTGAGATTCGCTACGGCAAACTGGTTACTCTCGAGAACATGCTCAAGGCTCTGGAAAAGAAGATTGAAGAGAGTAAGAAGCAGTATCTAAAAGAAGAAGTTACCGATGAAGACATTGCTACCATTGTCTCTCGATGGACTGGCATCCCTGTTTCCAGGATGATGCAGGGGGAAAAGGAAAAGCTTCTGGGCATGTTCGATCAGTTAAAGACCACAGTCATCGGTCAGGATCATGCTCTTCAGGAAGTAAGCGAGGCCATCCTCAGAAATCGAAGTGGACTCAGCGATCCCAATCGACCGGTGGGTGTCTTCCTTTTCGTGGGCCCCACAGGTGTGGGAAAGACCGAAACGGCTCGTGCTCTCAGCAAATTTCTTTTCGATGATGAGAATGCCATGCTGCGAATCGATATGTCTGAGTACATGGAAAAGCATGCTGTGGCCAGGCTCATCGGTGCCCCTCCAGGATATGTAGGCTATGATGAAGGTGGCCAGCTAACCGAGGCGGTGCGCCGAAGGCCCTACCAGGTGATTCTTTTTGATGAGGTAGAGAAGGCGCATCCGGATGTGTTCAATCTGTTTTTGCAGTTATTCGACGATGGAAGGCTTACTGACTCGAAAGGCCGGATGGTGGATTTTCAAAATACCATCGTCATTATGACTTCGAATATTGGAAGCCATCATCTAATGGATAGCTCAAAATCCGAGGAGGAGAAACAGGAGCTGATTGAAAGGGAACTGCATACCTTCTTCCGGCCGGAATTTCTCAACCGACTGGACGATACCATCTACTATCATCCGATCACAGAGGAAGCTCTAAAAGACATAGTGAAGATCCAGATTCGAAAGATTATTCAGAGAGCCCGGGAAGCTGGATTGAATGTAAAAGTAGAGAGCGCCTTGATCAACTATCTGGCGAAGAAGGGGTATGATCCTCAGTTCGGGGCGAGGCCACTGAAGAGATTGATTCAGAAGGATGTGGGCAATACACTTAGCCAGGCCATTCTCAAGGGAGATTTCTCGGCAGATAAAGAATACAAACTGGGTCTGGACAAAGACAGGGTTGCTCTGAAGTAATTCCAGTGGAGTCATCCTTTCAACGCGCTCTGGAATTTGCGAGAAGCATCCGCACCCGGCATTTGAGGATCGGGCCCACCATTGAAGTGGGACAGCCGCTCACCGTAGAAAATGGCCCCGGACCAGGTTTAAGCGAGGATGACAAACAGCAGCTGAGTTACTGGCTGAATGAACTGGGGCCCTATCGAAAGGGCCCCTTTTCCTTTTTCGGCGAGGAGGTCGCTTCGCACTGGAATAGCGATGCCAAATGGAAGCATTGTAATCCCTATCTTGCCGAGGACCCGGCCATACGATCCGGCGATGTCCTGGATCTGGGCTGCAACAACGGCTATTATCTGATTCGTCTTCTGGAGCTAAAGCAGTCCGGCCAGATCTACGGGCTGGATCCCGCGCCTCCCTTCTACCGGCAGTTTCGTTTTCTTCAAGAGATGCTGGAACCCGGCCATCCAGTCCGTAATATAAAGTTCATCCCAGCGGATCACCAGGCACTGAAAGGGCCTCAGAAAAGAACTGCTGGTCTGAACCATTCGGCCGGCGCGGACTCGCCGGCCGCCGCGGGTTCAGAAATGCACGGGGGCAATGCCATAAGTGGAACCGGCGCTGTTGATTCGGCTGGCGCAGATTCAGTAAAGCGCAGGGAGGATTCTTTAATTGGAACCGCTGGTATTGAGTCAGCCGCCGCGGGTTCAGAAAAGCACGGGGGCAATGCCATAAGTCGAACCGGCGCTGTTGATTCGGCCGGCACGGTTTCAGAAAAGCGCGGTGCCGCTGAGTCCGCCGATCAGCCTGGTTCGTTGGAACTGGCCGGCAAGACCTTCGATGCCATTCTTTGCTGGGGCGTCATCTACCATCGGACCGATCCCATTGAATTGCTTCGTACCATTCATGGAGCATTGAAAACGGGCGGGGTACTTTATCTGGAGTCCATGGGCATTCCGGATGATCCGAATGCTCCTTATCCCAGAGCCATACTTCCGGCCGGTAAATATGCAGGAGCCCGGGGAATCTGGCATGTACCCGATTCTGTGACTCTGTGCAATTATCTTCATCGTAGCGGCTATCGAGATATTGAAACTTTGGAAACCTGGGACTATTCAGGGGAGTTAAACGGCGATACCGGTATGCCCGTTCTGGAGGAATTCCTGGATACTGAACGCCCGGGCTTTCTCAAGGATGGTCTGCCTGCCCCTGTTCGGATTCTGGTTCGGGCCCGTAGATAGGGCGCACCGTTTTCCAATGCCCGGTTGCAAGCCTGGGTCGCCATGATTTTGTGCTGGAAAGGCCAGGACTTATAGGGCACATTAGCAGGGATTTGATTCTTGTAGTGGCAGGTAACGAAGAAGGCCGTCAGTTAGCAGGCCTGCTTAATCAGCGGTGCTCTTGCTTTCCGCCGGACCCGGAGGAGCTTGAGAGGCTGTTATCCAGGCAACATCCAGAAGCAATCATTCTGCACTGGTCTTCCGTCCATCCATCTTCTGATTTAGTGCAAACCCTGCTTCGATCTGGAGCTCCCTTGATTGTTGTGCTGCAGCGCTCGGCCACCGGGGCGCAGGTAGCAGCAGACCTGGCATCTCTTGGGGTCCGGCACTTCCGTTTCGAAGAGGAAGACTCGGATTGGAATCGCTATCTGTTTCAGGTTGTGGATGCCCACAGAAGACAGGGCATTATCCAGTCCACCCATGAATATCTGGAATCTCTCCATGTTGTTCAGATGGAGCGCACCCGGTCCGTTCTGGATTCACTTCAGATGGGATTGATGGTTATTGAAGGAGCCGGCGATGGTCAGCTCATGCACTACAACCACCGCCTGGAGCTTTTGCTGAATCGAGAACTGGATGTCTGGCATGGATGGTCACTAAGCCAAATTCAAAGGCATCTGAAACAGGAGGAGCCATCCGAGCTTGCCCTGTTCAGCCTGCCGATGCAGATTTCGGATGAAACCGTTTCCGATTTTTATCGGCGAGGCCCATTGTATCTGGAGCGAACCATTCTGCCCCTTATCTCCGCCACCGAAGTAGTTACTGGCTATCTTTTCGTTTTTAAAGATGTAACCTTTGAGGTGTCCAGCGATCGTCTGGACAGTGTTACAGGCTTACCCACAAATTCAGAGGTAGCAAGGATTCTGTCACGACGTGTAGCCTGGACCCTTCGGCACTCCGGCATTCCCTGCCGTCACATCTCTGCGGCTCACCTTCGATTGGCGGACATGGATTCCTACCGGGAGCACCAGGGGCAGGCGGCTGTGGACCAGGTATTGATTCAAGCGGCTTCGCATTTAAGACTTTGTAGCAGCGATTCCATGGTTATAGTTCGATCCGGGTTATCTGACTTCCTGATCTATGCGGTGGATCACACCATGGACCAATGCAGTCGAAAGCACCGGGAAATCCAGGAGAGGTTGGAAACTCTGGTGCGAAAGGATGGTAAACCACTGCAGCTCCAGGGCGGCTGGGCTGTCCGGAGCTTACTTGAGTCAGATTTTTCCGATCCAGCAAGGATGGAAGATGGGCTACGGCGTGCTTTCAAAGATACATTGCGGACGGCCGAGAAGGCATTGCAGCGGGCCCTCCTGGATAAGTCCCGGGGAATGCTATATAGCGCCGAAGAGGGATTCATTCCTTTGTGAGCCCTGTCAGCTAGAATGCTGCGAAACCGTCGATTTCCTTTGACTATGGTTTTTCTATGATATCGCATCCTCTTTGTCAGCGGCATCCAGACAGACTCAATATGCTAAATCCGCGAGCTCTGAACTAACTCGCTCGAGGGATGTTTGTTTTCTTATAGAGCAGGTACGCCGTCTCCATGGGGCCTTTGCCCTTGATGTCTATGGTACCTCGATTCTCAAGTTCGAATTCAGCCTCCAGCAAATTCTTTGCTTCTGTGCTTAAATGGATTCTGCCTTCGCTTCCGTGAGATTCCATCCGGCTGGCTGTATTCACGGCATCACCCCATAAATCATAGATAAATTTCTTTCGGCCAATGACGCCGGCGACTACTGGCCCGCAATGTATGCCAATCCTTAGCTGAATATCCGGAGCCTCGCGGATTTGCATCTCTCGCAACGCTTTCTGCATGGCCAGGGCCGCCTCGGCGCATCGATGGGCCGGTCGATCCACTTTTTCTGGCAGCCCTGCTGCGGCCATGTAGGCATCTCCCAGGGTTTTTATCTTTTCCAGTCCATAGGTGTCGGCAATATCGTCGAACCGGGAAAAGATCTGATTCAGGATGCTCACCAGTCTCGTGGGTGGAATTCTAGATGCAAGAGGAGTGAAGTTCGCTATGTCTGCGAAAATGATACATACATTATCAAAGCCTTCCGCGATGGGTCCCGGTTCGTTTTTCAGTCTCTGAGCAATGCGTTCCGGTAAAACATTTAAGAGCAGATTCTCCGATCGATTCTGCTCCTCCTGAAGAAGACTGTGCTTTTGTGTAAGTGCCTGTTGAGCTTCATCTCTCTGCAGGCGAAAATGCATTACGTTTAACATTATATAGCACATAAAGGCTGAGAAATTTCCCAGCAAGAGATAGGTGGAAGCTTCTTGCGGAATCGAAGGCCAGGGAGAAGGATACCAGGTTTCGCATAGAACCGAAACAGCAAATACTATAATGAAGAGTAGAAATTGAATCAGGGCTTCGGTGCGGCTGCGAAAAATCATTGCTCCGAAGGGTCCACCCAGGCCCCAGATAGCGATGCCACCGGTAGCCACAAAGCCGCCCAGAGACCATTGATTCAATGCGGGAATCGTCAGTAAGGACAGAAAAGCAATATTGTGACTCAGAGCGATGCTTCCCGTGGCCATAAGTAGCAGCAGGTTTACAAAGAACATGGCCCCCAGGACAAAGGGAAGAAGTGCCGGCAGTGTTCCCAGGGTCAGGTATTCAACCAGGCCGATTATGACGCTCAGGACCACCGCCACGATGAGCATTGGAATGAACAATTTTTTGTCTCTAATATCGTCCGAGGAATCTCCGGGACGGATGGTATACTTCAATAGCATGGGAACTCCAGAAAACGAAGTCCATCCTGTTACAGCTGGTATATCAACTGAATTTCCAGTATATTCCCCTGCACCTACCTTCAAAAATGATCGGTGAAGATTATACCTTTTCGAGGTTTCACGGTCTGTATCAAAGAACACGATTCCCCTTCCAACACCGTCGCCGGCCTATTCCTGAATTAAGACCTGAATTGAGCACTTACACTTACTGCGATTTCTATCGAATCTACATTCTTCTACAGTTTCTATTTCTACCCGTTCTGTTTCTTTCAGGTTTCTCAGGAAAATTTGCCTGAGGACCGGTCTGAAGCGCTGAACACAATAAGCACTCCGTTGCTCGGGATATTGACTCTCTGGCATTTCCAGGATATTCGCAGGGAAGCTGTACTCGGCTTTCCGTTCTGGATGGCCGGGATCATAGATCGGACCGGAGTGTGTAGCCGGAACCGGTCCCCGGTTGCTTTCTATTCTCTGCAGCAACTCTCTCTCAGCCCGTTCTTTCTCGATCGATTCGACCAATTCCTGATCCACACAGCTGGAGCCAGTGGCTTTCCAGGAAGAAGCTTTCTCCTTTGCATATGTCCAGACTTTCGCATGAATATCATTGTCTGAAGCCTGGTATCCTGTGTAATAAATGCAGCTAATGGGCGGGATAATCAAATAGGCAACGTCGGCAATCAGGCCGACCATAGTAAAAACCAGCATTACATCGCCTCCAAGGGTTTCCCTGTCCTCGTCGCTACCTGTTTCGCAGTCCATTATTCCACCCTCAACGAGCTTTCGCTCTGTGTATGCCAGCGGCCATCCCACAACTGTGCCAACGCCGTTCATGACCATACCCAGACAGGATGAGTTAAGGTACAGAAAGGCGAATAGTATTGCGAATAGCCCAGCTTTCATCGCGTCAGACCTCCTTATTTATCCGATTCGGAGAGAAAATGCCAGCCTCTTTGCCTTAATAGCATGTTGTATGGGATCCAAGGTCTGCGAATGTGTCTATCGAGTAGGGATCCCATTGGACCGTAATATCAAACAGATCGGCGCCATTTGAATCCCCGGAAGACACCGCACATTTTCTTCGGATGGTCCTGTCCTGGGTGGATAGACCTGCTAGAAAGGCACTCCATGCATTGCCTGGATCAAGGCCGATCTGGCCAATTACATCCAGGGTCTGACCGGCGCATTCCAACTCCAGAGCATCATCGCCATTGAAGTTCATCACTGTGGACGTGAATGCATCACAGTATGTCGAAAGAGTGGCTGAGGCGGAACTGTGGCAGAGAACATATGTGTCCATGCTGTTTATAGAATTCGTGAGGCTAAAACTGAACGATGCGGTGGCGGCACCGCTCATGTATGCATGAATGCTACAACCGGTCATATCCAATGTACCGGCACCGGGATTAAAGATTTCCAGGGCTTTGTTGTTGGCAGTTCCCTCAACATATTCTGAGAAGAATAGTGGTGGCGGTCCTGCCGAGGGCAGAGCACTGGCTTCGGTGCTCACAGGGCTTGTGCCGCCGGCATGGGTAGCCGTGACCACGAAATAGTAGGTTATGCCATTGGTTAAACCGGTAATGGTTGCGAAATTGGATGCAGAAGCCTGGCTGCTATCGGAAGTATCCACTCCGCTGGCTGTCGCATAATAGACTGTGTATCCAGTTGCATTATCTACCGAATCCCAGCCAAGAGTTACCTGGCCATTCGATGCAGTGGCAGATAGATTCGTAGGAGCCGGCGGCGCGCCGATATACACGCTTCGGGTCACAACGGGAGAACTATTTCCGGCCCGGTCCACCGATCGTGCTTTGATTGTATAAGATCCATCGGGAAGTGCAACGCTGTTCGCATAACTTGAGCCGTTGGTCAGTGCAGTGCCCGAGAACTCAGGGTCCGAACCATAGAATGTGTAGGCAATGGCCAGGCATCCGGATTCACCGGAATCAGAACAGCTCAAAGTCAGACTCGTTCCTCCGGGAAAGGGACCAGGACCAGAGGGTGCGTCTATGACCGTTGCGGGAACTTCGCTGTCTTTAATGATTTCCTGTGTGGCTATGGCATAGAGTCCCGCCGAATTGGGAACGCAGAATCGTACTGAATTCAGGCCGGATTCCAGACTGGCTGTGGAGATTGTAGTTGTTATCTCTGTATTGGCTGGCACCGGCCCACTTATCTGCGTTCCTGTGACCGGCGAACCGTCCGAGCAGTCATCGGCGGTTCCCCCATTCTTGATGATTCGAGCATTTGCTGATCGATCGCTTTGCCACTTGCAGGTCACATCCCCGGCGGACACGTAAGAAGTGCAACTGGCATTGAATGTGATGTTCGGCACCTGCGAATCGATAGTGTAAACTGCCGTCTGAACCGGACTGGAATTTCCGGCAGCATCCCGGCAGATGTATTTCAAATAGTATGTACCGTCACCGGCGGTCCCTATGTTCAGGCTGGTAGAGGGAGGAATCGTTACCGTCCCATTTCCAGTGAAATTCGGATCGGTATTATCTGTGGTAAATGAGATATTTGAGGCTGCGATGTTATCTGTGCATTGAATGATCACCGATTGGGCCGAGGCATAGGATCCCGGACCGGAACCAGAGAGGCTTACCTCGGGAGCCGTGGAATCGACTTGAATGTGAGCCAGGCTGTGATCATCGATGATTCCGTCCAGGTTCGAATCGATTCCATCGAAATACCCATCGCCACTATCAATCAACTGGATTGCAGAACCGGTGCAGTCCGGACCAGTCATGATGCGATAATCCGTTCCCTCTACACAAAAATAGTAATCAGCGTCGCCATCGCCATCCGTATCGATACTTCCATCGCTGCTAAAAAACCATTGCGGGTAGCCCGTTTGAAGGGCCGTAATGGAATCCGCCGAACCGGACCCTGTAGAGTCCAGAAAGGAAATATCATTCTCTCCATCACCGTCTATATCGATGGAAATTCCAGGAGCAATGATGGGCAGGCTCTTACCATCATTGCCGTTGCCAGGTTCCGGACCCAGCAGAGATAGCAGAGCCGAGCTCAACTCCTGGGGCTTGCTGCAGGAAATGGCCGCGAGTACCAGAACTCCGGAGGCAGAAAGAATTTTCATTCCAGCTGATTTCATGCGCGGATTCTAGTGCATTCTGCAGGAGCTGTCGCACCGGATTATAATTCGGGACCGGAGTTACAGATAAAGAAAGTCCAGATGGATGTGTCCCTGTTTCCGTTGCCGGCAGAGCTGGCCCGATTTTGGGGCCGGATTCAAAAGGGCTTCTGGTAGCATTTCCAATTTGGGACGGTTTTCCGCTTGCCCTGGTGCATCGTCCCACTTCGTTGGATGAATGGCCCGACGTAGAAAGTATCCAGACGGTCGCACCGGAGACGTAATCAACTTTTATCGTTTCGCTGCCATCGATGATCCTGAAAGTCTGGGAAATCATTTGCTGGAATTTGCAGAAAGGCATGAGCTTCACGGAACCGTGCTTATTGCCACGGAAGGCATCAACTGTGGATTCTGCGGTCTTCCGGAAAATCTGGATGCATTTCTGTCGGAGGTGCTGGCCGATTCCCGATTATCCTTTCTCAGGGATGCAGAGATTAAGCGACAAAGTACCGGTCGGGATCACTATGTGTTTCGCAGACTCCGGCTAAAGGTAAAAGCAGAAATCATAACTTTTGGAGAGCCCATCGACTGGAGCGCCAACGAAGGCCGCTTCTTGAGCCCGGAAGAGTTTCATCGAATGATGGAGGCGGGCGAAGTTGTACCGGTGGATGTGCGAAACGATTTTGAGTCCCTGGTAGGCTCTTTTAAAGGGGCCTATCGCATGCCCCTGGAGAAATTTTCGGATTTCAGAGAAAAATACCAGACCCTCGACAAGTTTCAGGGAAAGACCCTGGTAACTTTCTGCACAGGTGGCATTCGCTGCGAAAAAGTGGTCCCTTTTATGCGGAGCAAGGGCTACGAAAATGTATTTCAAATCGAAGGCGGAATTATCAATTACTTGAAAAAGTATCCGGATGGATTCTGGGAAGGGGAATGCTTCGTATTTGATGACCGCTTCAGCATAGACTCCCATGAAAATCAGGGAAGGGTAAAACCCTGCCCTCGCTGCGGGCAGCCCATGTTTCCGGAAAGTCGTCTGGCTCAGCTTGAAGAAGAGATACTGGAGAACTACAATCTGGATACCCTGGGGACAGAAGATCTAATTTGTTTTCAATGTAACCACCGAGAGGATGCCAGCGAACCACTGGATAACTCGGCTCATCGATTCAGCGATGAGGAACTGAAATCCCTGGATGAGCGGCGACTATCCATCTAGATTCGCTGAATCTGGATTCAGTTCTATAGCACAAACCATGTTACGATGAAATCATTGAAAAGCGAAATACCTGATACTACGAAAAAGTCTATCCAGGAGGCCTCCGCCGGGATCCAGAAAAACCTGCACAAGTTACGGGAGCTGGTACTGGAAGTGGCCAGCGATCCTGACATCGGCGGCGTTGAAGAAACCTTGAAATGGAATGCTCCTTCATTTATCGCCAGATCCGGTAAAGGGACTACGTTACGCCTGGAGCATAAGGAATCCTCCTTTTTTTTGAGGGTTCATTGTCAGTCCAGAGTAGTAGATCGATTTAGAACGGCAGGCCATCCGGATTTTGAGTTCGACGGAACCAGGGGCCTTCAATTCTCTGCTACAGAAACCTTGAAGGGAAAGGACCGGATTCAGGGGATCAAGGATTTTATTCGCCTGGCTCTAACCTATCACTCCTGGAAGTAAAGGAACTGCATGGCCTTTTTGTAATTTTCAGCTATGGACTGCTCATTGTAGAATTCACGAATGAAAGCAGGTCCCTGTGTTTCTACATCCGGCAGCCCATCCAGACTTTTCACTGCCAGCAGGAATTCTTCCTTGCTTCTGTAGCAATAACCACAGCCACTGCGAGCGGTTTGAGCAACCATAACATCGCTCATACCATTGGCGATGGTAGGCAATCCACGGGCCCAGGCCTCCAGAAGAACAATTGATAGACTTTCGTAAGCGGATGGATTTATAAGGGCCCGGGCATGCGAATAAAGCCATTCCAGTTTTTCGCTGGATATGTATCCAGTGCAGTATACAGAGGGGTGATCGGGAATGGCCATGGCGGAGTTACCCACAAGTACCAGCTTTAGATCTGAATCCAGATCCGTTCCAATTAGCGTTAAGAAATACTCAATCAGATCATCAACACCTTTCGACGGATCCAGGCGTCCCACATATAGAAGGAAATTCTTTCCCTGCAATGAAGGAATGGGCTCCTGCTTGAGATTTGAATCCGGAATGGAGATGGGGATTCCACCAGGCATTGCCACTGGATGAACTGCTGCATGAGGCTCTTCATCAGTTGATTCTACTGTTTTTCTCAGCAGGGCCTCTTCTTCCGGGGTGCTTGTGATCCACAGATCTGCCAGTCGCAGATTCTCTTGAACGGTAGGCAAATCCAGAGTCCAGTCTGGATGAGCCGCAGGGACCACGGCCAGGGGCTTTCCCAGGTCTTTTACCTTCTGGAGCAATCGAATAGTGGAGCTATACTGGATTGTAAAAAAGACTACTGCATCCAGCTTTTGCACATCTGTCAGAAATTGTTCTTCCAGCGAGCTACTAATGGGGCCCTGACTTTCAATCCAGTCCCCGGTAATAGATTCAATGTTTCTTTCCCGTTCGTACGAATGCTTTTGACTTTCACTAACCAGAGATTTGTCCACCGATTCGTTTGGAGCTCGGGTGTGCGAATGGTCGGGGGCAACAATGACGGCCTCGTTTTGCTTTAGCAGTTCCTTCAATCTGGACTCAATTTTTACAAAGCGATTCAAATCACGCTCATGATCTACTTCAAAGCGATGAATGGAAATCTCATGACCGTTTTCAATCCAGGAATCTGTTCCTGCCGAAAATACATTGGACCAGGTCAAATAATCCGTGGCGCAAGTTGTATAGATATGAACATTGTAATCGGAGGCCAGCAGGGATGCTGCCTGTCGTGCCAGGGCTTCAATTCCTCCGGCAAAGCCGGTACCAAATCTAGGAACTACGAATCCTATACTGGATTTTGAAGAATGGAACGATGGCCCGGGTCCCATGGCTGAGTGGCTTCGGTGGGTATCTAATTTGGTTGGAGGTGTGGGAAACTGTGACCCCGAGGGGGCAGATGTCGTATTCACCTGGTCTTTCCTTCGGGAGCTCTGGTCTGATCCCTTCGCCGCTCTGTAAAAGACTCTCTTCCAGATTCCCAGGCGAATTCTGGCTGTGGTGATAGCAAGAATTCCTGGTGATGATCTACCCTCGAAGAACCGGGAGGCTACAAGTCTGTAAACAACAATGGGTCCGGCCAGCGTAGATCGGGCCGCTGAACCGTAAAGAGCCATGGCCCCAACATCTGCGTGGCGATCTAGAAATAATAGAAATATCAGATCCAGCCACAGTGTGGTAAACTGGTTCCGCGCCGGTAAGAACTGAAACCGAATCGCTCTTCTAAGGTCCTGCCACTTTACGGGGGCACTTCTTCGCAGACCAATTACCGAGATATAGAGAGGTAATAGTGCGGAGTCTTCGTAGCTTGAATTCAGAGAATTAAGAAGTTCCTCTTTGTCTGGCTCAGGTAGTGCCAGGGCCGTACCTGGCGGATACACCTTTTCCAGAGAAACCTCAGTTCTGTACAGTTCTGATTTCAATCTCCGGCTCCAGGTTGCTATAGCCTTCAAACATTCGATCGGTGGGGGCCTCTATTTCAAAGCTTTCGCTTACATGGCTCCAGAAGAAGGAATCTGTGGCATGACTCTTTCCTCGATGAAGTGAGTAGCCGATGGTATATTTTCCAGGCCCCAGATTCAACTTCAGAGAAAAGCGAATCTCCTGTCTCTGCAAACTTCCATGCAACTCCTGCTTCAACAGATAGGAGTTGGTTCCGAAGGCCAGAACACCTGTAGAACTTTCGATATGAATCCCACAGGTTAGATCCGGCATATCCCGGGAAGCCTCCAGGGATATGGAAATAAATGCCTTATCGCCGCTGTAGAATCGATTCACTGGAACAGATCTTTCATTTAGAATCTGCAGGCTACTTTTCAATCCATTTACTTCCGAAATCTGATGGCCGGATCCGGATGAAGCCGGGGACCGGGCGATCAAGTCCATGTATCTTCTGGCTATTTCGGTGGGACTGCCCTGCATTTCCAGCTGCCCATGATGTAGAAGAACCATCTCATCGCATACGCTGCGAAGAAGGTTCATATCATGACTGACAATCAGGATCAATGAACCGGACTCTCGATACTGACGAAACCGGTTCAGGCATTTTTGCTGAAAGCTTGCATCTCCCACAGCCAGGGCCTCGTCCACCAGCAGAAGGTCGCTTCGCTCCAGCGTAGCCACCGAGAATGCCAGACGCATCTGCATTCCAGTGGAAAAGGTCTTCAGGGGTTGATCTGCGTAATCCTGAATCTCTGCGAATTCAAGAATTTCATCGGTCTTTTTTTTGAGTTGATTGTAGCTGTAATTCCAGAGTACCCCGTTATGTTCAATGTTCTGTCTGGCGGTGAGTTCTGCACTGAATCCAACGCCCAGCTCCAGAATACTGCGAATGCTACCCTGGAATTGAATCCGCCCGGCGCTGGGCCTGCTGACACCAGAGAGTATGCGAAGCAATGTGGATTTTCCCGCTCCGTTGGGACCCACCACTCCGATGATCCTGCCCGGCATCCTGGGGGAGGCTTCCTTTGTTAGACCTGAATCTGCAGCAGGGTATAATTCTGCTGCATCCGGACTCGATTCTCCGGTCTCTGGATGGCGATCTTTCATCGGTACTGCAGGCGAAATCGATGCATTGGTTGCGGCCTCGGCATCGCCATTCTTACTACCTTCGTCAGGATCAACCACGGATCCACCCAGTACCAGATCCAGGCCGCAGAGGGCTACGTGCCGTTTTGCCGGAAGCCAGAGTCCAAAGCTCAGGGCCGTTCGCAGACGCTGACTCAACGTAGAAAATATAGGATACTCTTTTCTTAGTCCCTGGATTGTCAGTTCTGTAGCCATTTCGCACACCGATGCCTAAAGGAAATCGGCGCTGACCTCCCTGAGTCTGAATCTGGAGAGCACTCCAGCAATGATAGATACCGCCACCAGACAGATGAGACCGGACAGGGCAGGGCTCTGCATGGGAAGATCGTAAGTTAGATAGCGTTGAACATCCACCATGCAAAAGAGAGGATTCCAGCTCATGATTTCAAGAATATCGGCCCGATTCACAACATAAACCATGGGAGTTGACCAGAACAGTATCTGCAGTAGAAGTCTGAGAATAGGCGAAAGGTCCTTCAATAATACAGAAACCCTCTGCAAATAGAGAGATAGCGGATGACAGATGAGAAGAAAGACAATTCCGGTAAGATAGGCCAGCGGCAGGGTCGGCACGGGAAACGTAGCCGGTCCACCGGAGGTAGCCGAAACCTCTGAATACAATGGACTCATCCATGCGATGGCACAGGATGCAATGAACAGAATGGAAAAATGGAACAGGGCCTGGACCAGAGGAACCGCCGACATGGCATCCAGGGCTCCCGGAGTTCTTCGAATCAAGGAGCGGTTCTCGGAGAGGATGGATCCGGATCTTTGAATCATTTCAGACAGCGGCAACCACAGTGTCATGGCTCCCAGAAGGTAGTTGAGAAATCCCGGACCGGTTAACCTTCTAGACTCTACACCCAGGTCGGAGGAGTTATCGCCTCCCAATACCACGCCAAAGATCAAAAAGAACAGAGCGATTTGAAAGAGATACTGTATGAAAAGCCAGCCAATTCCCAGTCCTGCACCGGCGAATTGAACTACATAGTCTCTTCGCGTCAGAGCCAGAAGTAATCTTAGCTTTTGGGTTCTATTCTGCATGAATGGGGATAATTCGATTTTTCCTTCCTGGCTCCTGCCGCGGTCTCGACGCTCCGAATGCTCATACCAGAATCCGTCAACTAAAAGTTTCCCGGAGCTGGAATGTAGCATTGTGAACATACAAAAAAGGCCTCCTTAGCCCGCAGGCAGGAGGCCTTCTCTCAGGAAGCCAGTGCTCCTTAAGCTTTTGGTCCGAACTCGGTGAAATCGAATTCAGCGCCACCCTGGATGTACTGTTCGAAATTCTTTACGAACATTCCAGCCAGTTTCTTTCGCTGAGCTTCGTAGTCTTCCTTATTGGCCCAGGATTCCCAGGGGTGCAGAACTTGCTTATCGTAGTCATGCAGCTTGTTGGGGATCTGAAGATTCATAACATCATCATGAGTATAGTCGTCATGATCCAGAGACTTGTCGAAGATTCCATCGATAATGGATCGAGTTAGCTTGATCTTCATTCTCTGACCGACGCCATAAGGACCGCCAGCCCAGCCAGTATTCACAAGCCATGCACGAGTATTATGCTGCTTCATCTTTGCGCCCAGAAGTTTCGCATAGCGAGTAGGGTGCAGAGTCATAAAAGCAGCGCCGAAGCATGCTGAGAAAGTAGCTTGAGGCTCGGTAACTCCTCGTTCCGTACCGGCAACCTTGGCTGTGTAGCCAGAAAGGAAGTGATACATGGCCTGCTCCGGAGTCAGTCGTGCTACAGGAGGTAGAACGCCAAACGCATCGCAGGTCAGAAAGATGATGTTTTCCGGATGTCCGGCTACGCCACTTTCGATTCGATTGGGGATATGGTGAATCGGATAACTTACGCGAGTGTTTTCGGTTTTGGAACCATCGCCATAGTTTACACGGCCATCGCTTTCCAGGACCACATTTTCCAGAAGAGCGTCTTTCTTGATTGCTGCGTAAATGTCGGGTTCATCATCCGGGTTCAGGTTGATTACTTTTGCATAGCATCCGCCTTCCAGGTTCCAGATGCCTTCATCATCCCAGCCATGCTCATCGTCACCGATAAGTGGTCGTTTTGGATCTGTAGACAGGGTTGTTTTTCCGGTTCCGGACAGACCAAAGAACAGAGCTGCATCGTTTCGATCTTTGCCGACGTTTGCAGAGCAGTGCATGGTCAGGATGCCTTCCAGAGGCTTGTAGAAATTCATTACGGAGAAGATACCTTTCTTCATCTCTCCGCCGTACTCGGTTCCACCGATGATGGCCAGCTTGCGACCCAGATGGAAAAGCACGAACACTTCAGAATGGAGACCATGTTTCTTCCAGTCAATGTCGCTAAAACCTGAAGCGTTCAGAATGGTGAAGTCCGGTTCCAGGGATTCCAGTTCCTGCTCGGTAGGACGGATAAACATGTTTGTGCAGAAATGATGCTGCCAGGCTTTTTCCGTTACAACGCGCAGAACCATTCTGGTGGACTTCCGAGCGCCAGCGAAACCATCGAATACATACAGAGGTTTTTCGCTGAGATGGCCCTGAACTTTGGCCAGAAGCTCGTCGAAAACTTCTTCCGACACTTCCTGGTTGATGTTTCCCCACCACAGATCCTTTTCTGCAACGGGTTCTTTTACGAAGAATTTATCCTTGGGGGAACGGCCGGTGAAAATACCGGTGTCCACAGTCATGGAACCCTGAGCAGTGAGGCTGGTTTCGCCATTTTTCTTTTCGTGCTCAAAAATCTCATCATAACTGAGGTTTCTGTAGATAACCGGCGTGTTCTCGATGCCGGGAATTTTTACCATAGTTTTCATTGATCTCTCCCGGGAATGTGGTCCCTATCACTTTGTTGAATTAAGGAACTTACTTCCGATCTGGCCGCCAGTTTACGCGGAATTCGCAAAACTGGTCAACCGTAAAGTGCATTGTGCTCCGAGCAGGATTCGAACCTGCGACCTCCGGATTCGAAGTCCGTCACTCTATCCAGCTGAGCTACCGGAGCGGTTACAATCCGAATCTTCCGTAGGTGTTCTGGAGTCAAAGGATTTTCCCGGTTATGCTTGCTACGATGGCAGGAAAAAGGCTTTTCCTCGAAAGGTTCAGGGACTAAGCAGGTGGCGGAGTTTCCTCATTCTATGTCTGCTCTGAACCCTCGAACTGCCTATTATGCCATATTTCTTCTTATTTCTTCGCCGGTTCTGGCCGGACCGGTTCTGGTTCCGGGTGCTGGTGAGGATTCAAGAATAGTCCAGGATTCAGATATGGATTACTGGTTAGATCCTTCGAAGCAGGTTTCCTATGAAAATGTGCAGGGGCGCAGTTTTTCGCCCAGGAATGGCCAGGGTACAGGGTTTGGCCTGACTCGAGAGGCAGTATGGATTCGCTTCACTCTGAGGGCGGGAGATGCAGATAGCAGGTGGCTACTACAATTCGGTCATCCGTTGTACGATGAGCTGGATGTATATTTGTCCAACGGCCAATCGTTTTCCACTGGCAGAGGGCGATCCCTGGACTCAAGGCCGGTGGAGCATTCAACCTTTGTTCTGCCCGTGCGATTGCAGGCCGGGGAGACAGTGGTGGTTTATGCTCGAGCTACCAGCGGAGATTCCATCAAATTTCCCGTACAGATCTGGGAACCAGAGGCCTTCTACAGAAATACGGCCCAGCTTCGTTTGGTTACCGGCCTCTACTACGGTGGTATCCTGATCATCTTCTTCTACAATCTACTTTTATATATTTCGCTTCGAGATCGAGTGTATCTTTCCTACAGTGCCTATTTGATTTCCATACTTTTCTTTATGGCTTCGGAGATGGGACTGATCAATCTTGCAGGGCTCGGTTACATTCCCTATCTGGCTGAGCGTTCTGTTCCACTGGGAATGTCTCTTTCCCTGATATTTCTGGGCTCCTTTATACTGGAGTTTCTGGGGCCCAGGAAGTACGCCCCTGGATTGCACAAGACCATCCTTGTCTATTCTGCTCTTTTTCTACTACTGCTTCCGCTTTCTCTAATTCCAGATTATATCTTTGCCGTCATCGCGGGAATGATTCTGGTAGTAACATTTATCCCGGTCCTGTTTATTACTGCATGGAAAGGAACTCGAGCAGGGTTTCGTCCGGCCCGGGTATTTCTTATCTCCTGGTCGGGGATGCTGATCGGTGTATTGATTTTCGCAGCCTCGGTGCCGGGCTGGATCCCCACAAATATCGTAACTCGAATGGCGATTCCAGCCGGGCTGGTTTTCCAGGTGGTTTTACTTTCTCTTGGGCTGGCAGATCGCATTCGAGAATTGAATGCGGATCTAAAGAAAGAAAGAGAAGATCTGGAGCAGCAGAAAACCAATCTCCAGACAGCCCTTGCAGAAGCAACATCTACAGCCAGCGAACTCCATGAGCTGGCTACCGAGCAAAACGATCTTGTGGAACAGCTTTCCGGGATGTCATCGGATCAGGCAGCGGCCAGCGAAGAGGTGGCTGCCTCCATTGAAGGGCTGACGGACGTAACGGCCAGGATTCATCGCTCCATGGAAGGCCAGGCCAGTGCAGGTCAGGAAATGCAGGGCCGAGTGGGAGAGCTTCGCAGCGCCCACGAGGCCGTGATCCAGACCAGCGAGCAAAGCAATCAATCTGTAGAGAATATGAAAGGAGTGTTTTCGGATGTGAGCAATCATTTGAAAATGTTGCAGAATCAGATTGCAGAGATTGAACGAGGCGGACGCTCAATTGCAGATCTTGTCAAGGTCATAGGAGAAATAACGGAGAAGGTGAATATGCTTTCTCTGAACGCATCGATCGAGGCCGCTCGCGCTGGCGAATATGGTCGAGGTTTTGAGGTTGTGGCTGACGAGGTTGGGAAGCTGGCCGAACAAACCAGCGGCCGTTCGCGGGAAATCTCAGCCAGAGTAGAACAGATTCAGAAATCCATTCTGGGTGGTGCTCGATCGGCGGACACTACAGTCCAATTCGTTGAGCGATTGGCCCAGGATATTCAAAAGGTGCAGCAGTCCCTTTCCGAAATGGGAGGCTCCGTTCAGGAGCAAAACAAGGTAGTGGATGTACTGGAAAAGCATACAATCCAGCTGAATCAAAAGTCCAGGGAAATCGCAGTAGAGGCTTCGGAGCAACTGGCATCCATGCAGGAAGGCAGGGCAACCATTCGCAGAATCTCTGACATGGCCGCGTCCCTGAACGAAGCGAATCAAAAGCTGGGAGCCATCTCAGAAAGACTTAGAACCGGGGCAGAAAACCTGGCTGCAAGAATCCGTAATTGAGCGCGTCCGGCTAAAGAAAAAGCCGACCTGATGGCCGGCTTTTTTTCAAGGTTGGCTCCCCGAACGGGAAGCACGTCTTTTGTCTTTTGCCTGGTTCCGGACGGTTGCCGTTCCAGACCTGGAACGGGCTCCCTGGCGGAATCCTTGCTTGTCAGAGACTTAGCCTTCTCGTAAGTCCACCTGGATGGCGCTTACAATATGACTCAGTTCATTCATTCTTTTTAGCTGATCTGCCGTGAGTAGATCATCTACTACTAGAACGGACCGTGCATTTCCACCTTTCTTTCGAGCCAGTTCAATACTTGCGATGTTTACGTTTTCCTGACCCAGGTAGGATCCGATGGCTCCCACCACGCCCGGAACGTCATTGTTTTCGCAAAGAATCAGAATGCCTTCCGGTTTGAATTCAATGGGAAGATCGTTCATAGAAACTACCAGAGGCTCAGAATTGATGGCAGTAAACTTCAGAGTAGCCGTTTTGCCGGAAGTAGCTTCCAGCTTGATGTCAACGCTGCTTTTGTATGTATCCGGATCCTCAGATTTGTTCTCATGAACTCGAACGCCTCTTTCTTTTGCGAATACCGGAGCGTTTACGTAATTGAGCTGATCATCGCCCAATGCCACGCTAAGAACTCCTTTCAGAATGGCAGTGGTCACTGGATCGCATTTATAGCCGGCTATTGTGCCTTTGTAGTTCAGTTCAACGGTTTTGACATCGCCACCCACAAAGTGAGCCAGCAGTTTGCCTGCCTTTTCGCCGCCCTGAAAAAAAGGTTTCAAATAATCCAGGCTGTCCGGATCGATAGAAGGAAAGTTCAATGCGTTTCGGGCAACACCTGTATCGAAAAACTCGATCAGTTCATCGATACTTTCCATGGCTACAGCAAACTCTGCTTCGCCCGTGGACGCTCCCAGGTGAGGGGTAAGTACCACATTGTCCATGCCTATTAACGGAAAATCGGCCGGCAGGGGTTCTTCGGTAAATACATCCAGAGCGGCTCCGGCAATCTGTCCGGATTTCAGTCCTTCCAGCACTGCTTCTTCATTGTAGATTCCGCCGCGAGCGCAGTTAATCAATCGAACGCCTTTCTTCAGGTCCTTCAGGTTGTCTTTGCTGACGAAATCCCTGGTAGTATCTGTTAGGGGCGTATGTACTGTGATGAAATCGGATTGCTTGATGATTTCTTCTTTTGCAACGATGTCGATTTCCAGATGTGACAGGGCTTCTGCAGGAATGTAAGGATCGAATCCCAGCACATTCATTCGCAGGCCTTTAGCTCTTTTTACCACTTCTTTGCCGATTCGGCCCAATCCGACGACCCCCAGGGTCTTACCGGTAAGTTCCGTACCTTTGAATTTCTTTTTCTCCCATTTCCCTTCGTGCATGGACTGGTTGGCCTGGGGAATGTTTCGCGCCATGGAAGTGAGAAGCGAAATCGCCTGCTCGGCTGTGGAAACGGAATTTCCGCCGGGGGCATTCATGACGATGATTCCTCGTCTGGATGCTTCTGGTATGTCGATGTTATCAACTCCGACACCGGCTCGAATAATGAGCTTTAGCTTGGATGCTTTTTCGATAACTTCCTTATCTGCTTTTGTGGCAGACCGAATGATCAGCGCCTCGGCCTGATCTATAACAGAGAGCATTTCTTCCCGGGAGTGTCCTTCTTTATAGATAACCTCAAATTTTCCCGCGGATTTTAAACGCTCTACACCTTCTTTATCAAATTTGTCTGAAATTAAGACTGTATGTTGCATACCATGTCAGGATTTTGCACCGCACCCTGGCTGACAACCGGAATGAGGCCGCCAGCCCTGGACGGATGCGCGGAAATCGATGCCTGATCTGACCTGGCAGGCCCCGGGGAGCTTCAAGCGTGGTTCGAGTATAGAGCGTATCGTGATCATAAGCCGCACCGGGTCTCGGGAGCGTTGGGCCTGGTTCGAGTAAAGAGCGTATCGTGATCATAAGCCGCACCCGGTCTCGGGAGCTTTGAGCGTGGTTCGAGTAAACAGCGTATCGTGATCATAAGCCGCACCGGGGCTGGGGAGCGTTGAGCGTGGTTCGAGTATAGAGCGTATCGTGATCATAAGCCGAACCCGGGCCCGGGAGCGTTGGGCGTGGTTCGAGTAAACAGCGTATCGTGATCATAAGCCGCACCGGGGCTCGGGAGCTTTGGGCGTGGTTCGAGTAAAGAGCGTATCGTGATCATAAGCCGCACCGGGGCTGGGGAGCTTTGGGCGTGGTTCGAGTAAACAGCGTATCGTGATCATAAGCCGAACCCCGGCGGAGGCAAAGGTCGGAGCTCGAGAATGGTACAGCGTGCCACCTATGGGAGAATCCTGACAGGTGGCACCCGGGGCCCTGGAAAAAAAGGGCCCCGGGTAGATTACTCCGGGGGAAATTCGCACCGCAGCAAGAAGGGTTCAAATACCTGCGAAATATAAAGATGACCTCGGTGGATGAATGCCCCGGACGCTGCCGAAAGTTCCTCTCCTGAATTCGCATAGAGTGCTCTAGAGTGGCCACTCTCAAGGTTGACCATGTATACCACCGAAGGTGACTCCACGGTTCCGTCGGATACGTGCCTGAGAAATGCCAGTCCGCTTGGATGCGAAGCCACAAGAAGGCTCCGGCCCTTATCTGCAAAAAATAGATTGTCCAGTATTGGAGCTTCGAAGATCTCTTTGCGATCTACCAGGCGACCGCTCTCTTCCCTGCGAAACGAATAAAGGACGTTTCCCCGGCTCGTGGCGACGAAGACCGTGCCGGAATCATTCTGTTTATCCGCGACCCTCTCAATTGCGAGCCCATTTGCCGATGCCAGGTCCTCCGCTGCAAGTATGCAGCCTTCATCTGATGATCCTGGCTCGCGCAATGGCCCGGACCGGATACTTTCCGGAGTACAGTAGACCACCGAAGACCATGATAGAGACAGAGCCATTTCTACCAGGCTTCCCCTGTTTCTGGAATCGTTGGAAACATAGAGGCCACCACTTGAGTCGATGGCCAGATCATTGGGCGAATAGAAGAACCGGGAGGCCACAGAGCCAAGGTATTGCAGGGCATCTGGAAGAATTCTATAAACCAGCACGTACTGATGACCTTCCACTTCCTGGGCCCCATGACTGATGATGTAAAGCAGTGATTGTCCGTTTACATTGCGGATGTCCATTCCATGGGGCGCAAAGTAAAGTCCTTCAGGCTCGCCGCGCCGAGGTAGAATTCGTGCGGGATACCCGGATCTTGAATCCAGATCCACTGCATATATTTCCCCCGGTTTCCATTCCCGCCTCTCATGGCTTGATACCAGAATCCGTGCTGCACTGTCACCCTGCGATAGGTCCAATGCAAAATCCTCGGGACCGGGACCCACAGGTATTCTCTGGCAATTACTCTGTGGGGCTATCGGCAGGCTTGTGCAGCCAGACAGTAATCCCATCACCATGCAGCCTAACAGCAGGCGGATGGCTTTCGATTTCTTGAAAAACGAATTGGGAGCAAGGAGGTAAGGTGCATTGGACATGGTGAATCGCGAATGATTCTGGTATGGCCCCTGTGCCTTCTGTTGTTCTTTGAGTTTTCGCATTGTTCGCTGTATTCCGTTCATTTGGCCTCCAAATAGTTATCCCGTCAACGGGATCTGTTCCGATGACGCAATCACGCTTGTGCAGAACCTACCTCTCTCCTGAGATCCTGTCCCTTGCCGCAGCCTGTTTCCGTATATGTACCGTCGGCCTTCAATATTTCGCAATTCATTTCCCACATTTTACCGGGCGGGTCCATGCATACGCGCGAAAGGATCCATCCAGCGGTCCCATCTCAGCTTCATTTTCCGATTTTCCAAATTCCATTTCCTTTTCTTTTGCCCATTGAATCCTGATCTGTAGTCCTATCTCTAAGAGAATTGAGATAGAAGCGCTGGGCTATCTGCCAGATTACTCTGCATTTGATTCAAGAGGCCTTTCACCAATTGCCTTTCATCGGCCCTGGATCTCTCAATGGAGATTCGCTTCAGGTTTTGAAGATTTCCCTGAGCTGCGGGCCAGCCGCAAGGCACTGCACGCAAGGCTGACATTGTATAAACAGCAAAGGCACTGGAATAGGATTCAGATTCTGGAAGTGGAGAAACAGCGGGAAGGTAGGAACCCGGCATTTATTTTAGATGCGAAAGTTGATAGCTTATTTCTTGACAGAAGGGTCACTGACTTATTCCATCCAGGACAGTTCGATGCGAATTTCCAAACTGAATCTTACCTTGCTTCCGGTTCTATTTCTGTCCCTGGTTTCCGTCCTGGCGGATTCAGGGAATGAGCCGTTGGGACCGAAAATCCTCGGCGTCCATATAGGCGAACCCCGAAGCAAGGTCTTCGAAATACTGCAAAAGCGGTTCCCTGATTCTGAGCTTTCCGAAAGAAGCGATACGGAGGCCACCCTTAGAATAAACAATTCTAGAACACTGGACTACATCAGCATGTACTTTCATCCGGACGGTCGACTCCGGGAACTTTCGATCAACTGCATGATTCCCTTTGAAATGGCGGTTAAGTATCTATCCCGTGCATTTGGCAAACCGGCCTCAAAATCCGAAGACTATGCCCGTTGGTCCTTGCGCGGTGGAAAATACGAAGCAACTGTAATATTCCTGTATCTGGACATATCCATATCCGTAGAGGAGCCGAAGCCAAGAAGGAGACCAGGACAATGAGGGATCTAATGTCAAACTTGCCAAAATGGATCAAAGTGCTTCCTACATTGGCCGGATTGCTCCTGGTAGGCGGTTCCCTCTTCGCTGAAAAACCGATGGGACCTCCTGCTCTTGCCGATATCAGGATCGGAATTGGAGAGGAGGAATTTGTGCGATATGTACAGGACAAGTATGACACGAAACTTCGGATAGACGATAATGGGTACAAGTACACTTGCAGCCTCCCGGATCCGATGGGTTTTCTCCGAGCAGAGGTTTTCCAGGGAAAGGTTTTCCGAATTGAACTCTCTACGGAAATAGATCACAAAATTCTCCGGGAATCTATCGAGATGAAATATGGAAAGCGCAGCACCGTAAAAAATGACCACCATTACTGGATCATCGCTGAGGGGCGATATCGTCTGACACTGCATAATGATTCGGTGACGTTGGAGAATCTAGAGATCTGGACAGGAATTCAGGAGAAGTCAGCAACGGATATTCTTGGAGATCTAGAACCATGAATCTGATGCCTGGCCAGGATTCAGGTAAATTGGTGAACATAGAATGAGGCGTAAGACGAAGCGTAAGACTACTTTGATCATCTTGCTGAGCGTGTGCATTCTGCAAGCAGAGCTCGGAACTTTGCATGCCGACTCCGAAGATTGTAAGGTGCCTTCTGTGCTGGGTTTCGAAACCGGGCTTACGATTCCGGAAGTCCAGAAGCAAATTAAAGAGCACCATCCATATGCTGAAATGGACCTCAAGTCCCCCACGAATCTGGCAATGGGCAGCGGTCTGGGAACCACTACCGAATTCTTTTTTGATGAAACCGGTCATCTGTACAGGATAGAGCATATAGTTTTTTCTCTGATCTTAAATGAAGAATCGATTCTGGAACATCTGAAGGAACGGTACGGAGAACCTACCTCAAGAGAGTATGGGCGGCCGATATGGACTCTGTGCAGTGGGCGCTACACGGTGCAGGCGCGCATGGGGGTGGAGATTCTGGATACTGAACTACAGAAGGTCTATCATAAGCAGGTAGCCGATTCAATCATAGGAGTAGAATGATGAGAAATCCCCTGGCCAACTCTTCGAAAAAAAGAAATACTCTACCTCCCAGCAGGTCGTCTGCATTTCTCATCGTTTCCTTTTGCGCACTTTTGATCGCAACGGCACCGGTAGTTCCGGAGGAGTCCGAGGGGTCTTCTTTCCTGGGTGCGTTTTGCGCGGACCAGAGAATCTGTATGATATTCTTTCCAGGGGAGTTTGGACATTTAAGGGGATTTGTCGGAGCCCGAAAGCAATCTACTATTGTCACAGTGAAACAGCACAGATTGTTCAAGATAATAGATGAAAAAACACTTTCCATTAATGGACGCTGCCTGCGATATTCGGACGATTGTTTCGACTTTCAGCACTGTAATCCCGAAGAAGAGGAAGAACCGCTGGATAAAAAGTTTTGCAGAGTTCCCTATAGGCCCGATCCAGATCGATCAGATATGAGAGTCCTTACCTGGCCGGC
The DNA here is from genome assembly GCA_002729885.1 of Spirochaetaceae bacterium. Lineage (GTDB taxonomy): Bacteria > Spirochaetota > Leptospiria > Leptospirales > Leptonemataceae > UBA3465. The sequence continues at coordinate 26,558 of PBUB01000019.1, read as the reverse complement.
TCCCCTGGAATCCTGAACTATCTCCCAAAGAATCGCATAAATCGGCGAAACGCAGAGGGCCTGGGCGGGATGGACATATCCTGCAAAGTATCTTCGATGTAGTCTTCTAAGAAGCGAAAGACTTTGTCTCTTGCATATTTATGAGTGGGCAGAACGTGTCGAGTGGTTCCATCCATCGGTAGCTGAAACATGCAGGCTCGCTTTTCCCGGCTGTTAATTCTTGAATAGATGTAATACTGATTCTCTGAGTTCACGGTTTCATCGTTCTGGCTCATAACCAGACAGCAGGGACTGGTAATCATGGGCAGTCTGCGGCGAATTCCGCGAAATGCTCTCTTGAAGCTATGCAGAGGGCCCAGTGGATAGATAAATCTGTAGCCCACCCACGGATTGGATTCGCTCACTTCGTCCGGTAGCTTTTTATCCAGCTTGATGATATCAGTGAATATGCGAGCAAAACCTGTAAGCATGAGACTGAAATCATGCATTATCATTCGACCATTGAAGTATCCATTAAAGAAGGCCGGTGCTGAGATCAGAACCAGACCGGACACTGGCGCTCTTAATGAATTTCGACTGGCCACATCCATGGCCAGTGTGCCACCCATGGAAAAGCCCACCAGAAACACTTCTTTATATCTGCGTCTGCATTCGTGGTAAAGATGATTCACATAGCGAAGATAATGATAGTACCTGGTCTTCTGCATCTCCTCTGGATCGGTTCCATGACCGGGTAGCAAGGGACCCACAGCTGTGTGGCCCAGGGAATGAAAGAATTCTCCCAGCGGCCTGGTGTTGAATGCTGATCCTGCAAAGCCATGAATCACCAGAAAGCAGACGTCGGAATCACCTTTGAATTCCCATGCTTCTGCACCGGGAAGGATTCTGTCTGGACGCGGCAAACCCGGATAGGGCACCTCCGGTTCCGGTAATCCATAGTAGCCAAGTATAAAGATTCCGCCGATCAGAGCCAGAAGGCCCCCCGCTATCCACAGTGCAATCACAGGGAAATAGGGAATCGGGCAAGTCCCCTGCCAAGGACTTTATGATCTCCGAATTGCCAGATTCTACTTCCCGCGAACAAAGCCAATGGCATCCTGGGTCTGTGGACTCCAGTTCAGAAAAGAACGAAAAAAACGAAAAGAAGCTGAAGCGTCTTCATATGCTATTGCCGGACTCAGAATGGAATCGGCTGAAAGACCTTGCGGAAAGGCGTCAGGTCTCTGTTTCCGAGTTGATTCGAAGTGCCTATCAAGAGCTTTACTGGCCCAGAAGCAGAATTCGTGCACTTCAAAGACTGGATCAATGGGAGGGAAGCCCGGCGATAGACACTGAAGAAAGGGCGGCTCTGCAGCGGGCCCTGGAAAGGAGCCTGGCTCTTTGAGTAGAGAATACTACATCGATCCATCCTTCTTTCTACAGTGCGCATCTTCAGGAAGCGATGCGAAGGAGGCCAGGGCTCATTTACAGGAGGACTTGAAGCAGGGCGCGCATTTCTTTACCTCCGCCATAAGCTTCATTCAATGGGCTGCGCTGGGACCGGAAGCTGGTCTGGATTCTGAACGAATGTTGAGCATGGCGGATGGATTTCAGGATCTCTGTTCTGAAGTGTTGCCCTTTGGACCTCAGCAATGGCAGAGAGCCAGAAGCATCCGCCTGGAATCCGGTATTTCGCTGGGGCTGGCCTGTCATGCTGCCTCTGCACTGGAGGCAGGCCTGATTTGGATTTATTCCACTTCACCGCAATATAAGCGAGTTCCCGGACTGGTGCCGGTAGGTCCAGGACTCAGTCCGTCCTGAGCGCATATCGCCTGGCTGAATTTCGCTTCTGGAACGATCTGTAACCAGCACCCGAAGACCAGAGATTTGTCACCAGAGGCTAGAGACCAGGGTCCATTAGTCAGCTTCCAGTCAGCAGCTTCCATAGGAATTATTCTACGGGATTGTCCGATGGATCTGGCGGGGTCAGATCGATTTTCTGGAAGAAGTCCCCGGGATCTCTTGTAATAACCGGAACTGAGCCGTCGGGCAGCATTAGATTCAAACCTGCATCGGACTGCTCCAGAATATCGTGCAGGGAAGCCATACAGGGGCCACTCAGTCGGGCAGGAATGGCCTGGCTGGATCCATCCATTTGAATCAGAGTCCACAGAGTGGAATCGTCTTTATAGAAGAAATAGGCGGGTTCCGTGCTGGCCTGTTTTCCAATCCAGTCCGGATCCAGATTTACCTGAACATCGCATTCCAGATAGGCCTTCCAGGTATCCGTTGATAGACTGCTAATCACCAGAGGGAATCCTTCAACTCCCTGAATGTATCCTTCTTCCTTTCGCTCACCAAACTTATTCTCTATGTAATACAGTCCATCTTCATCACGCTTCAAATTCTGTTTGAAATAGTTGAGAATGGAGGCGTTATCGATTGGATTTGTGCGAAAGTACCACACTCCCGCTTGGTCCACGTGTACTTCTGGTTTGGTGCGCATTCAATCTCCAGGGGGAAGTTCAGGATCATAGTACAGATGCAGAATCATGATTCCTACCTTTTTTTCGATGGATTGTCCTGGCTGCACCTTGTTCGAGTGCATGGATTTGTTCTGCACGTGAAACATTTCCTCTTCCTTTAGTTGCGAGCTACTGATGCATGCGAAATTGGAACCCCGGTCTTCCATCTGAGACTCAATGTAGCTCCTGAAACCCGGATTGCTCAAATCCCCCTGAAAATTCCGAATTGTAAGGGTTCCCAGAAACAATCCTCTGGGTTTAAAACAGGTTTCCTTGAGTTCCGTGCTCTGTACTTCCACCGGTCTGCGGCCCGGGTATTCTGGATGAGGTCGGAAATCTGCGGTATAGCAACCGGAGAAAAAAATGCTTCCCAGGGCAAGAGAAAGAGTAACAGTGCTTACCTGTCTTATGGCACGTTCAGAAAAAAAAGATAGCATTAGCTTCCTGTCCTTGCTTGTTCCTGTGGTGACAGAAGTCATTCCGATATTTTTTCAAGCCTGGCAACACAGTCAATCAGGTCCTGCAGTGGACAAGCTGGAAGAAGAGAACCTGGAGCTGAGCCGCCGAATCAATGATCTGGAAAGAAAGACCAGGTGGATGCAGTATTTCCTCATCGCTCTTGGATTGTTCTTCTCTGCATTCTTGATTCTATTTGTAATAAAAGGCTAGCAGAATCTGCGATCAGGCGCAATAGAGGAATAGAAGCTCGTCTATGGATGAACCCACTCAGGAAGAGTTAAGAAAGAAGGAGAACCCGCTTCGCATCGGAGTTTCTACCCTGGATGAACTGGAAGAGAAAATCAAAGCCTTCCGGATCATGAACCAGAGCGCCCTGAAGAAGCGGTTTATCATGTCCCGGGAGGATGTGCGTGTTCCCTCCAACAGGGATCCTCTGCTCACAAAAGGGGAGGAGATCGATATTTCCAGAGCCAAGTTATTGCGCCGGCATTTTGGTGGAGAACAGGAATTCAAATGCTTCCAGCCGGATGAAGGAATCGTAATCGTCTCGGACATGAATGAGATGGCCGGGATTTCCCTGAGCATGGACATTGTAACTCAGATGATGAACCTGGGCGGTGGCGCCTACGAAGGGTTTATTGATCGGGTGGATTCTTTTTCCGAGTTTCTCAACCTGTTGAAGAAGGCTCTTTTTCCCAAGCTAATTATCGTTGGTTTTCTACCGCCGGGCCGATTGGAGACCGAGCAGCTGAACTTTGTTCGCATTCGAAGAGTGGACCATTACATTCGTGCCATCGAACTCACTCATAGCATCCATAAGCCCAGACCCTATTTTCCCAAATTGAAGCAGGTACATATCGAATCAGGAGACCAGAGAAGCTGGGCCCGATTCATTGTAGAAGTGGTGCGCGAATATACCAAATCCTACTTCGTCGAAGACTTCTAAACCAGGCAGCCGTCAAATTCTCCGTGGATCCGGTCTGTCCTTAAAAACTTCTCGGCCTCAGTGGCGCGCATCCAAACCTTCTGCCTGCCACCGGCTCCTGAGCTTTTTGCCTGGTTCCAAAGCCCATCCGGCCATCAAGCATCTGCCATTTTTCATCGATATATAGAAGGTGAAGCTTTCAACTTCGACGTTCCGGTTCGACCCCTCTGAAATATCCACCATCCTGTGTCTGTTCATATTGATTCTGGCATTGTTTCCGGGAATGATCTACGCCGGTCCGGCCCATGATCTATATCAGAAAAGTCTTACCCAGGGAGATGTAGAAGCGGCTCGAATGCTTCGCCGCGCTGCGGAGCTGGATCCTGACTCCTTTGAGATTCGATTTCGCCTGGCCTTTCTATATCATAAAATGAACTTTCGGGAAGAAGCGACCAGGGAGTACGAAGCCACTTTGAAGCTTCAGTCCTGCCACAAGAAAGCGCTGGTGAATCTGGGAAACCTACGTTCCGATGAGCATCACCTCCAGGAGGCTGCCTCCCTTTATAGTCGTGCCATCGAATGTGCTCCGGACTTTTACGCAGGGTACTATAACCTGGCTCTGGTGGACAAAGATCGGCGTCGCTCGCTGCTGGAGAAATCTCTTTCACTAAAGCCGGATCATTTTGGATCCATGTATTTACTGGCCCGTACCTATTATCTGGACAATCCTCAGAAAGGACTTTCCATGATGGAAAAAGCCTGCCAGCTAAGAAAGGAGCATCCTGGATGTCTGAGAGAGCTGGGGGAACTTTACATCGAGATAAACCATCCGACACTTGCGAAAAAGCATCTTAAAAGGGCGCTTTTTTTGAGTAAGCATCCGGTGGAGCGACGTGAGATTCGGCTAATTCTTCAGAAGCTGGATTCCTCAAAAGAGCAGGGGGATGCGAGCTGATTTGCGAATTATGTGAAGTCTCCAGGGTTTCAAGCAGGGGGCCGGAGCTGCAGGGAATGATAGGAATCAAACCCTGTAGAAATTAAGGTTTTCTTCCAGTGGCTCCGGCAGGCTACCAGGCTCTCCGTACTTTCTGTACTTGATTTCCAGTTCTCGAAGCTTCTTCTTGCGAATGTTTGTGAGACGATTCTGCAGCTCCGAGAAGGCGGGCTGATTTGCCAGTCCATCCCGGACGGCCTTCGAAAATGTGACATGCCTGTACATGATGGAGCGAGCCACCTTGTTCAATTTCATAACACCTTCTGATTCGTATCTGATCCAGTTTGTGTAATCGTTCACAAACATATTCCTTTCACCGCGATAGCGCTTTAATTCCGCAGCGAGCTTTTCTTTGGCTTCCTGGGAAAGTTCCCGGTTCTTCTTGTAGAACTGGATGTAGTCCGTGTAATCCGCGGTAAGCGACGAATTGGCGATGTTGTTCCAGTCTGCTCCCAGAATAGTCTTTGTAAGTTCCCAGCGAAAGGCAGCCACTGCTTCCAGAAGCAAGGTGTAGAAATCTGCAGTGGCAAATACAGGTATTGCTATTCGGCCTCGGGAGCCTTTCAATCTGGACAGTGCCAGTTCCTGCCACATCATGATCTTGGTTCCGATGGAAGGTACAATGATGAAGTTGGGAATTACCCGGGTCTGCACGAATTCTTTCAGGATACCCTTTTCCTCATCGTTGATCAATACTTCCCGGTGAAAAGCAGAGTAGTCTACTGAGAGCAGTTTATCCAGCGCTTCCGAAATCCTTTCCCGGGTCACAAAAGCTTTGTCCAGGTCGATGGTAATATCGTAGCGAGTGAGAATTGGGAATGCGCTGGCCGGGCTTCCGGAAGTGAGCTTTACGTTGGTTTCCAGGAAGTTATGCAGTTCATATTTGGCCAGCACCGAGAAATTCGTATATTCTTCCGGTAAATCGCTTTCCCGTTTCCAGCCCTTGTCCTTGTTTTCCTGCTTGAGCTTTTCAAAATAGGTCTGGCCCATCTCGTCGATGGAGGGAGGCTCTTTGCGGCTACCTACAAGATCCACCCATTCCCTGGAATACATTACCGGATAGATCTTGTTCGCTCTTGTAGTATCCTGTAGATCGTAGATAAATTCAAGATGGTTGTCGTCCAGAAGCTCTTCATCAAAGAAGCCAAAGTCCAGCATGAGCCTTACCGGTCTGGGCACATTTCCATTGGATTCTTTAAATTTGAAATAGGCCTTTTCGTATGCCTTCCAGTACAGCGTACCGATTCCCCTGCGAAGCTTTCGTAGCTCTGGAGATGAATCCAGAGGGTTGTTCACTTTCTTCAGTTCTTTAAGATCTTCGATGAGCTTTTTGGACTCATCGTTGGGCATCTGGATAAAGCTTAGAATCTTTCCGGTGGAGCCCTGCAGATCCTGCTTGATGGCATCCATGTCGGCGCCGGCACGCACAGCTTTCTTCTCAGCCTGCTCTTCGGCTGCTTTGGCGGCTGGATCCTCCTGTAAGAATTCCTCGATCTTTTTGACCGACGGAGTAATATCTGGAAGAGAGCCACCCATCAGGGATTTATAGTTTTGAACTGTTCTGGCAATGGTATCATGCACCCATCGAATGACCTGTGCAAATTCAGGGGCGGAGACATTGGTAATTCCGGATCGAGCCAGATCCGAAAGCATAAAGTATTTCTCTGCAAAACAGTATTCGCCCTGAACCAGGCTTTCCATGCCTTCCTTGATTCCATGAAAAAGCTGTCTTAAATCCTGCTGCGCTTCCCCCAGGATATCTGTGAGACGGATTCCCACACCTTGAAGGATCTGGAGGTCTGCTTTATACATCGCTCCCTGCACATTAGCAGGAAGGGAAAGTATTCGACGATACAACTGAAACCCGTCTTGATCCACGGAGGATTCAAAATCATAAGTTCTATCCAGAAACTGGCTATGATCCGCTTCCAGCCAGGCCCGATTCAGACTTTCCGGAATTTCGCCTCCATGCTCCTGGAAGCTATCCACTACAATACGGGCAGCGGCGATCACTGGATCTACAAAGGATTCGCCACCGGCTTCGATTTGATTTTGAAATACCTGAGGATTACAGCGATAATAGGCCAGTGCCATATTATCCAGGGTCTTCTGCAAATAGGAAGAGAAGTCCTCCATCTGCTTGATGGCCTGCATGGACTGCATGATCTCTTGAGCCACTGTTCGAACCGCAAGCATGGCTACATTCAGCTTTCCCAGCACCAGTCCCTGGAATCCCTGCTCTCGGTTCACAGGAAAGGCACTGATGATAGAAGGTTTGGTAACAATAAAATTGGTTTCGTATTTTTCTCTTCGCAGAAGAGCTGCAAATCCCGGACAGGTATTGTTGCCCAGGCGATAGGCCGGATTCTTGTGACCTGGAAGCTGGACTCCCACTTCACCTTGATGAAGTAAACACAGCATGGCTGCGCTCTGGCCGCTCTGGAACAGAACCGTTCCCGGTTCTACCTTCTGTTGCTGTAGCGGTTTGCCTGGTTCCAGTGGCATCTAATGAATGGCTCCTCTTTGCATGCAGGTAATCAATCCTTTTTCCAGGGCTCTCCCTTGCGAGGCCCAAAAAGCACCGATCCCAGGCGGATGATTGTGGCCCCTTCTTCTACTGCTATTTTCCAGTCTCCGGACATACCCATACTGAGTTCCCCTCCAGGAAGACTCTTATCCCTGAGCTCCCGCAATCGATGGAATACTTCCCTGGTTTCTATGGGATCCTGACTTTCCGGGCCCATGGTCATGAAACCACGGAATTGCAGTGCTTCATTTTCCGGCACTGTATCCAGGGACAGGAATTCATCCGGATGCATACCACCCAGCTTTGTTTCTTCACCTGTGAGTCGAATCTGAATCAGATACTCCATGGGCCACAGTACCGAGGATACGGCGGTCTCTCCGGCATACTTGAGGGCAGCTCGAGCCAGTTTTTCCAGGGCAGATATGGACGATGCCCCATGCACCCGATGGAATAAACCTGGAAGATTGCGAGCAAAGCCGGATTGCAATGGGCCTATATGATGATAGATGAGAGGGTCGGATTCGTTTCGGTATCGAACTTCCGGGAACTTGTCTCTTGCTTCCGTAAATCGGTTTTCCCCGAAATCCCGGATCCCCAGGGCCGCCAGTTCATCGATTCTTTCCGGGCCGTGGGTTTTGGAAACAGCCACTACAGTAACATCCTCCCGGCCCATTTCTTTCAGGGACCGGCGGACCTCATCTATGGCCGTCCGGGAGCTATGCTCCATTTACTGACTGTCGCGGGTAAGACGAGCCACTCGACCTGGATCGATATTTCGCAGTGCCTGGCTGTTTAGATCTTCAGCGCCTATGCGAGGAGCCACGGAAGAATCCACGTTCAATGCATAGAGGTTTTCCATCTCTACTTCAGTTTTGCGCAGTCTGCTGGTAAGCTGATTCAGGCTTTCCGCTACCAGGGTTTGAATATCTTTTAGAGATTTTCCCTGCTGCAGTTCCGGGAATAGTGGTTCTCCCTGGAACATCAGCTCCGGGCTAACCTCGGCTGAATACTGATTCAAATACGATTGGCGGGTCTGCTCTCTGGTGTACTGATTCTGCAGATCGCCCAGGCTCTTTTGAAGAGAGAGCAGTCGATTCTCCATTCCATCCAGTTCCAGTCGGTCTCCTGGACGCGCGGCAGAGGTTGAACCTTCTTCCGTTTTTCCGGGCCGCGCAGAAGCATCACCTTTTCGATCCTTCAGAATGCTCTCGGCACTGTTCAGTAATGCTTTGCCTGTGATCTGCATAATATTGCCTCAATTCGTGTTTTTATGTCACCTGGCTGGCCGTGCCAGTGGTAACAATATCTGTCTATTTTATAGATCGGCGGGAGGACAGCTGCTTTCAAGAAAAAAAGGAATTTTTTGTTTTCCCGACACCTTTCGGTCGATTCTTGAACGGTATGAATCGCTCCAGATTGTTGGTGGCCATGGCCCTGGCCTTTTCTCTAATATCATTGCTTATTGGAATCATCCAGATCGGGGTTCAATCCAGGGAATCCCGGTTTTCCACTCCCACATCCAATTTTCTCACAGCAGGGCAGGCAGGAATTGCCCGGATCGATATAATTGGAACAATTGAAGACGGCTATTCCTCTCCAGGATCTACCGGCGCCCAGGATGTAGTGGATCAAATTGAAGAGGCGTCTCAGAGCGCCAGCATCCGGGGAATCCTTCTCTATGTGAACAGTCCCGGGGGCACCGTGGGAGCCACCAGACGCATCTATGATGCTTTAATGGAAGTTCGTGCTAAAAAACCCATTGTGGCTGTAGTAACGGATGTTGCTGCCAGCGGAGGATACTACATTGCCTCCACGGCCGATGCCATCTTTGCCTATGAATCCAGCATCCTGGGATCCATAGGAGCCATCGCAATTCATCCAAACATCGGTCCTTTCCTGGACAAGCATGGGGTGCAGATTCAAACCCTGACCGCCGGCCGGTATAAAGATTCTTCCTATCCATTTCGCAATCTCACCGAAGAAGAAAGGCAGATGTATCAACAGGTTCTGGACGATGCCTATCAGCAATTCCTGGCAGATGTAGCGGAAGGTAGAAAAAAGAGCATCAAGGATGTACGGGAATGGGCGGATGGAAAAATCTATTCCGGCCGACAGGCAAAAGCAATTCAAATGATCGATGATCTGGGCGGCGAAAAGGAAGCTGTAGAAAAACTGAAGATCATTCTGAAGACGGATGAAGATCTGCCTGTTTATCGAGTGGAGCCGGATTTCATGGATCGCTTCTTTGCCAATGTTGGCGGAGGCGGAATCCAGATGAGAAATGCAGAAAGCGAAATCGCAGCATCTCCTTTTCGTTTCAGCGGTGTGCTATACATGGCGCCCATGGGCCTGGGCCAACTGCCTGGATGGATGGCTCTGGATTCGGCCAGAGGTGTTCGATGAGCCGACTGGATCGATTCAAAGCATCATTTAACGGAATCCTGGAGCTGGCCACAGTCTGTCTGACATCCCCGGCGGATATCAGCGTATATATTCGCAGTTTACAGGACCGAAGAACAGCTCTATTGATCTATCCTGCGGGAGCGGCCCTGTCTGCGGTTCTTGCCGTATGGACCATCTCTCCTACATATCATGCTTTCTTCTTTGTTCCTCTGTTTCTGAGCGTTCTGGTGGTATTTGCCTTCTTTGTTACTCTATCCTATCTCAGTGGATCACTGGTGGACTATTTTATACAGAGAGTGGCCGCGAATTCCAGACAGGCTCAATCCGGGTCTACCCGAGAAGAGGCTCAGGCCATTTCCATTATCTTGCTTTCGTATCTGCCTGCGATCTTTCTGTATCCTGTAGCTAAAAGTCTATCTCTGTTCAGTTTTGGAGTTTTTCTGTTTTATCCTCTGGGGCTGTTGATCTTCGTCTGGTGCTTTTTGATTCTGCACCAATCCCTGATCTATCTCTACGAATTGCCACCGAAGCTGGTCTGGCGGGCGCTACTGCGGTCCAGCGGTGTTCTGTTTCTATTTCCCTTTACTGCGCTGGGCTTTGCCGTCATCGTGTTAAGCGGACTGTTTTGAGCTCCTGTAGTTTGGCCTTTCGGCCTCTACCGGACTGCGCCAGCAGCATCAGCCAGAATCAGTAGCACCGGAAAACGGCCGGCGGCCCACCGGCCAGGCACAAGTCTTCTTTATGAGAATATTAATCTGCAACGACGATGGATTACATTCCAACGGAATGAGAAACCTGGAAGAGGTGCTTTCCGTAAATCATGAGGTATGGGCTGTATGTCCCGATCGTCAGAGAAGCGGCACCTCTCAGGCCATTTCATTGCGAGAAACCATGCGTATGGAAGAAGTGCAGCCCAGGCACTATCGAGTGAGCGGATTTCCTGTGGACTGTGTAAATCTCGCTCTTCACAGTGGAATGTTTCCAGCCTTTGACCTGGTAGTTTCGGGAATCAATCATGGATACAACCTGGGAGACGATGTGCATTACAGTGGGACTGTAGGAGCAGCACGACATGCCTGCATTCATGGATATCGATCTGTGGCCATTAGCTGTGGAATCTATGACATTCATGCGGACTTTATCCATGTGGCGGAATGGTTCGGGGCCTGGCTGGAGACCAATCTGCATCGCTTAAACGCCGGTTCCGTCTACAATATCAATTATCCGGAATTGCCCAATCCAGATCTTGAAGTCCGGTTTACCCGGCATGGAAAGCGCATCTACAGAGATGACTATGAGATGCTGGAAGAGGAGGCCGGAAAAAGCTTTGTATTCAAGCTAAAAGAGACGATAATGGGACATAAGGAAGGGCCCCTTACGGACTTTTCCGCCATCGAATCCGGTCATGTATCCATTACACCTCTTGGATTGCAGACCACAAATGAAGAGGAGCTTCAGGGATGGATAGAGAGCGTCAAATCTTAGAGAGAGTGCTTTCTCTGAAACAGTTGATCCGCGAAGAAAGAAGCGGACCGGTGGATCTGCATGAGCTGGGCATCTGCTATTTTTATCTCGAAAACTATGAGCGCAGCCTGGAGACCCTGGAAAGCCTCATCGATCAATTCACCAACTACGTAGACATTGGACGAGTTCAGGCTCTTCGCATTTATGGAATGATCCAGCTGGAGCGATGGGAGGAAGCCAGGTTCGTGCTGATGGATCGATTGAAGATTGAGCCCACCGATGAAACCCTGATGGGTATGCTGGCCTACGTCTATGAACGGGAGGGCCGGCTGAAGGATGCCATGGCACAGCATCGCAGGGTGCTCCAGGTTAATCCAGACAATATCAACAGCTTAAATTCCCTGGGGTATCTGATCACTCTCTATGGAAAGCCCGAAGAAATGGATGAGGCCTACCGCTGTCTGAAGCGAGCCATGGAAGCCAATCCTGACAATCCGGCCTATCTGGACAGCTTTGGGGTTTTCCTGAATCGGAAAGGAAACAAGGATTCTGCCAGAAAAGCACTGAGCAAAGCCCTCAAGAAGGATCCGGACAACTCGGTTATTCTTGAGCATCTAAAAGAAGTACTGGAAGTCTGAGGGAACTTTACGGCTCTTCCGCGATGATCCCGTGCTGCTCCGGCCCCATTCCGGGCGAAGCCTTTACCGAATCCCGGGGAATGGTGCACACTTCCGGTCCTCAGCGATTCTTTTTCGGGCCCGGCACTGAGAAGCACCTACTGGCCTACATCCGCCGGCTTCTTTCTACGCTTTCTAGAGTTGCGTCCTTTTCCTGACCCCGCGTTTCGCCCATCCGTGTCTTTCCTTCCAGCTCCCTCGTTTCGCGATCGATTTTTCTTTTTTGGGCCGGAGGATCGGGACTTCCTGGGTGTGCTCGGGATTTGGTCCAGGTAGCTGGATAGGTCCGAAGATTCTCCAGAAGTTAGAAAGGCCTTCATGGATTTTGCAATGGCCGAAGCCTCGGTAGCAAAAACAATGTGGCTTCCCTTTTCAAATACCTGATCCAGATGGATTCTTCTCTGTATCTTTTTGTAAGAAAGCAAGGGATCCGATGTCCCGTGGATGCGAAACACTCGCAGAGATTGGCTATCGGACGGCAAAGGCTTCATGGCCAGCGTGGCCTGCAATCCAGGTTCCCCGGGCCAGCGTTTGATCCAGGAAGGAGCATCGAAGAATATCTTTCGCGGAAAATCCAGAAACATACGTGCGAATTCTCTGGCTTCTGCCACGTTTCTGCGAAACAGAGGATAGGACTTTCCTATCACCCATTGCACCGGGGATCGCAGAAATCCGGGCAACAGTGCAGGCGCCCAGGCAGTGGACAGAAATGGCTGTCTGACATCGCTGCCTCTATAAGCGGTAGAAATCAGGATCAAATTATCGGCGCGAATGAGGTTTTGACCTACCAGGATCTGCGCCATCATTCCACCCATGGAAACGCCCACCACTGTATCATAGTAGACCGTTCGCGAAGTCCTGTCCTTCTGAAGGGGGCGGATGCAATGTTCCAGGGTCTTCTCTGACAGAGACTGCAGGGAGTGAATGCCTTTTAATGAATCCTGTGTCGGAAAATCGATGAGATCATGTTGCCAGGTGCCGGGCATGGCCCGGTTCAGGGCCGCTATGAGAGGACCGTACATTCGACCATCGGCACCCAGGCCAGGAATCCAGAGGATGCGCTTAGCAGGTTTTCTGGATCTGGACTTACCTTTCTGGCCAGTGGAACGCTCTGTAGATCCTCTTCCTTGCTTTCCTTGCTTTCCTTGCGAGGCGGGGGACCTATTGCCTCGGCCGCCCCGCGGTTTTTCTACTGCCTTTTGCGGCTGTTGGCCTGCGTCTTTTCCTGCGGCCCGGAGCGCGTCCGGAGCTACCTTACCTGAACTCGAAGGCGAGTTAGTTTTGTTTCTGCGTCGGCGGCCGGATCGAGAGGGCCGCTCTGGATTACGGGATTTCGGCGACCTGGGGGCCATGAATCTCCTGGAGACTGTGCACAGAAAATGGGGTCTGACTTACTTTCTTCAGACCATTGGCAAAAGCTTTTGCTCCATCTACCGTGGTAATACAGAGCACTCGATTGCGAATGGCTTCCTGTCGGATTTGAAAGGCATCGTCCCTGGTATCAGCATTTGGCTGAGGAATGTTAATGATCACTTTGATGGATCCATTCTTAACTTCATCCAGAGCATTGGGTGACTTTTTTTCTTTCAGTTTGTATAGAGTATCTGCTTCGATTCCATGGCTTTTCAAGAAGTTCGCGGTACCGGAGGTTCCGTAGAGCCGGTAGCCCAGCTCAGTCAGGATCCGTGCTTCTTCTACCAGTTCTTCTTTCGCATCGTCGCTTACACTGAAGAACACTCCTCCTTGATTGGAAGTGGGAATTCTATCTCCGGCACCCAGCATAGCCTTTATGTAGGATTCTTCAAAGCTTGCTGAAATGCCCATCACTTCGCCGGTGGATTTCATCTCCGGTCCCAGAATAATGTCTGCTCCCGGAAACCTGGAAAAGGGAAGCACCGCTTCTTTTACAGATACATAGTCCGTTTTTTCTGGAGGTTCTGGCAGCACTTCTTTAAGCTTCTGTCCGCACATGATGCGCGTAGCCAGATTCGCAAGAGGCACTCCAATAGATTTGCTCACAAAGGGAACGGTTCTGGAGGCTCTGGGATTCACTTCGATAAGAAATAGCTGATCATCCTGAATCGCATACTGAACGTTGATCAGTCCCTTTACTTCCAGTTCCCGAGCCAGCTTGGTGGTAGCTTCTTTGATTTCATCGATTAGAGCCGGTTTGATATCCTGCGGCGGAAGCACGCAGGCGGAATCACCGGAATGAACTCCGGCTTCTTCAATGTGCTGCATAATACCGGCCACATAAACATCCTCTCCATCCGAAAGTGCATCTACATCGATTTCAATGGCCCCTTCCAGGAAACGATCGATTAGAATGGGATGTTCCGGGTTAATGGTGGCCGCTTCGCGCATGAACTGTTCCAGTCCATCGCGATCATGGACAATGGCCATGGCTCGACCACCCAGAACAAAACTTGGTCGCACCAGGCATGGATAGCCGATCTTCTCCACGGTGGCCAGAGCCTCATCGAAGTTACGGGCAAATCCGTTCTCTGGCTGCTTCAGTCCCAGTTTGTTGATCATCTGGCTGAACTGATCTCGATCTTCCGCTCGATCGATGGAATCGGGAGATGTTCCGATGATGGGCAGCCCTGCTTTTTGCAGCTTGGAAGCCAGCTTTAGAGGAGTCTGTCCACCGAATTGAACAATAATACCATCCGGCTTTTCATTTTCGCAGATGTGTACAACATCTTCAAAAGTCAGCGGTTCGAAGTAAAGCTTGTCCGATGTATCGTAGTCGGTAGAGACCGTTTCTGGATTGGAATTTACCATAATGGAAGTAATTCCCAGATCCTCCAGAGCATAGGAAGCATGGCAGCAACAGTAATCGAATTCGATTCCCTGACCGATTCGGTTTGGCCCGCCTCCCAGGATCATTACCTTGCGACCGCTATCTTCTTCGACATTGGATTCATCCATGTCTTCGTAAGCCGAATACAGGTAGGGAGTCTTCGCTTCGAATTCCCCAGCGCAGGTATCCACTCGGCGAAAAACCGGTCGGACATTTAGATCCTTTCGCTTCTTTGTAAAATCTGCTTCTGCCTTATCCAGGGTTTCGAGAATTTCCGTTCTTCGGTCTTCCAGGCGCTTGCTTTCGTCAGCGACTATGGAAAGAATTCGATCCCTTTCCAGAAGATAGGCCATCTGACGGTCCGAATAGCCCCATTCCTTCCAGCCTTTGATGTCTTCTGCTGTTTGCGGTGGCTTGAAGTCAGCCTCTGCTTCTGCCAGTTCCCGGATCTGCCACAGAAACCAGGGATCGATCATCGTAAGCTTCTGTATCTTTTCTACAGGAAAATCCAGTTCGCCCTTGATATCCAGGTCCATGGCCATGCGCACATCCAGGATTCTTCCTGGATTGGCCCGGCCCAGGCTCTCTTCCAGATAGGATTGCAGGGTGCCGTCCTTTCGAAGCTCATGCACTTTGAACAGTTCATCCAGATTTCCATCGGAGCCATAACCATGGCGACCGGTTTCCAGGGAGCGAAATGCTTTTTGAAAGGATTCGGCAAAGGTTCTTCCGATGGACATGGTTTCGCCCACGGACTTCATCATACTTCCCAGGGAATCCTTGCTTCCCGGAAACTTCTCGAATGTAAATCTAGGAATCTTGGTAACTACATAGTCGATGGTGGGCTCGAAGCTGGCCGGAGTCACTCCTGTAATATCGTTGGAGATTTCATCCAGACTGTAGCCCACGGCCAGTAGCGCAGCAATCTTGGCGATGGGAAAACCGGTGGCCTTACTGGCCAAAGCAGATGAGCGGCTCACCCGGGGATTCATTTCAATGACGGCGATTTCCCCGTTGGCCGGATTTACTGCGAACTGAATGTTGGAGCCCCCTGTTTCTACGCCGATTTCTCGTATGATCAGAAGGGATGCATCCCGCATGGCCTGATACTGAACATCGGACAGGGTTTGCTGAGGAGCTACCGTGATGGAGTCACCTGTATGCACTCCCATGGGATCCAGGTTTTCAATGCTGCAGATAATAACGACGTTATCTACCAGATCGCGCATCACTTCCAGTTCGTATTCTTTCCAGCCCAGAATGGACTGCTCCACCAGAATCTGATGAGTGGGGGATGCATCCAGCCCACCTTTGCAGATATCTTCGAACTGTTCATCGTCGAAGGCTATACCGCCGCCGGTACCTCCAAGAGTAAAAGAAGGACGAATAATTAATGGCAGTCCCAGTCTTTTGCGAAAGTCCAGGGCTTCTTGATATGTATCGCACAGTTCGGATTCCGGCACGGAAAGACCAATATCTTTCATTGCCTGTTTGAACCTGGAGCGGCTTTCTGCCTTCTCAATTGCATCCACGTTGGCGCCAATAAGTTTGATGCCTCTTTTTTCGATTTCGCCCCGTCGATTGAGTTCCATTACAAGGTTCAATGCAGTCTGACCACCGACGGTGGGTAAAATAGCATCCGGCTTTTCTTTGTCCAGAATCTGGATCATCATTTCCGGAGTCATGGGTTCAATATAGGTGGCATCCGACAGCGATGGGTCGGTCATAATGGTGGCCGGGTTGCTGTTAAACAGGATGGTGCGAAAGCCTTCCTGTTTTAATACACGACAGGCCTGTGTACCGCTATAATCGAATTCGCAGGCCTGGCCAATGATGATGGGGCCGCTACCGGGAATTAAGATGGATTTGATGTCTGTTCTACGAGGCATAAACGGTGACAGGATCGCCCGGGCAGGGCGGACTGTCCATGAGTATTTCTCGGTGATTCAGAAACTGATGGTCGAAAGGGGAAATTAGCGGTATGTTTATACCTGAAGCAATCTGTGGCCAAACTACACAGCCTGCCCTATTGCCCGGAGGCTCTGGAAGCCCACTCTGTTCCGGGTAGAAGGGTCCCAGTATGCAGGTCTCTACCGCTCTTGCTCTTGCTCTTGCTCTTGCTCTTGCTCTTTACATCTCAATATTCGCATCCGTTACAACAATTATAGGCCATCGCATCGCTGGCCCTGACGCAAAGGGTATCCATGTTGGGGTTGGGAAGACAGCAAAACTAAAAGGACAGGGCACAGACAGGTATTCGCCTGAAGCGCAATGCGCTAACCGTTTAACCTCAAGAAGAGACAAGGAGAGCTGGATTATAGAGGCATCCGGAAATCATTCGCCCTGAACGAAGCTTTTGCAGGTGGAGCTGTCCAGATCAATCGAGCAAACATAGGGTAGCGGATCTACACGTTTGCTTTCTCCTAGCCAGACTTCGTAATGCAGGTGAGTGCCGGTAACTCGACCGGTTCGCCCCATTAGTCCAACTCGATCCCCTCGTTGAACTCTCTGTCCCTGCTGCACGGTGGCCCGATATAGATGCGCATACATGGAATAGAATCCATTATCGTGACGAATAATTACAGCGTTACCATAACCAGGATCATAGACCAGCACTCGATCCACAACGCCATTGCCTGTTGCATGAATCGGGGTGCCGTGGGCCCCACTCATATCAAATCCAGAGTGAAATTCCATAACGGCCCGGGTTATGGGATCGATGCGCATACCAAAGCGGGAAGAGTCCCATAGATTGGAAGGACCGGGACGACCCAGGGGCATTGCCTGATAAACATTCAGGCCTTTCGTAATGCGATAGCCTGTGGCTTCCAGCAATCTGGATCTATCGTCCAGAAAATTGTTCAGGGTCTTCATGGAATACGTGGGTTCCAGATATCTGGTTCCCGGTCCCATATCCACTCGGTTTGTAATCTCTCGAAAAAGCTCGCCGGATGCCTGGTCTCTTGCCTGGGAAAGAGTAGTGTAGGCCTGGATTTGCTCGGGCTCTGTACCCAGGGTGGCTGCAATTTCATCGACGTTGCTGCTGACCTGACTCTGAAGCTCCCGTAGTTCTTCCTGCTGCTTCTGAATCTTCAGTGTAGCCGTATAATTCAGACCGTATAGATCCTTCAATCGCTGGATTTCTCTCTGCCTGGCAGCATGAAGATAGATCCCGTAAATCGAAAGCCCCACTGCCAGCATCAGGATGCCAGAAAGAAAGGCGATCATCAGCCAGTTCAGTTGAAGGGAAAAGATCTTTTCCTGGCCATGGGGAATGACCATGATCGTCAGCCTTTCCTGGCCGGGCTGGCGGACATTCCGATCCAGGGATTCCTGTAGCCGACTGAAAAGGCCCATAATAATAGTTAGAACTTATTTTGTGCAGTTCATGTCAATTCTTTTGCTCTGCACTAAAGAAGGGATGAGGCCTACCGCCAGGCCCACCGGCAGGCTGAACGGACATATATATCTGGTACGATGGACCCGTGGTCTACAGCTCCGTCCTGGTTTCCGCTTTCGGTGGCAGTTTCAGGGATGTTTGCATCGGCATCGGCCAGACACTCATTCAATAGAGGCTCCTTCTACGTAATTGTTTTTCAGTTTACGATCATCGGTGCTGTCAGTTCTTGCTCAGGCAGGGAGGATTCCGTGGCAGAGCAAGGTAAGAATCAAAACAAAGGCGCCCAGGGCCAGAAAGAGCAAAAATCCAGCAAGCAGAAGGATGCGGAATCCGCAAAGCCCAATCAGGCTCAGACAGCCGGAAAAGGCGGGCCCCAGGCCGAAGAAGCAGGGGATCTATTCGAAACTCGCCTGGAGAAGCTGGAAAAGCTACGCGCCGATGGTTATGATCCCTATCAGAAATATTTTAAGCCGGATTCCCTGGCAAGTGACGTCCATGCTCTGGCAGAAAGTGAGCTGGAGAAGCAACCTGTATTTAAAGTGGCCGGTCGAATTCGCTCCAAGCGAATGATGGGAAAAGCCGGATTTATGGATCTGGTGGATGAGTCCGGCCGAATTCAGATTTACGGTCGAAAAGATGAGCCGGGAATTAACTTTGATGTATTCAAATCCCTGGATCTGGGAGATATTGTTGGAGTAGCAGGCTACCCATTCGTAACCAAAATGGGTGAACGCACTTTGCATGTTACAGAGCTGGAACTGGTGTCGAAATGCCTGCGTCCACTGCCAGTAGTCAAGGAAGCGGATGGAAAGGTCTATGATGCGTTCGCAGACAAAGAACAGCGTTATCGCCAGAGATACGTGGATCTAATCGTCAATCCCGAAGTTCGAGATACGTTTCGCACAAGAAGCAGAATCATTTCCTGGATTCGAGGATTTCTGGAAAAAAGGGATTTTCTGGAAGTCGAAACTCCCATGATGCATGTGATACCTGGCGGCGCATCGGCCAGACCATTTGTTACTCATCACAATGCACTGGACATGGAGCTATTTTTGCGCATCGCTCCCGAGCTCTATCTTAAACGATTGCTCGTAGGGGGCATTCCTCGCGTATTCGAAATTAACCGAAATTTTAGAAATGAAGGGATCTCCTACAAACACAATCCAGAGTTTACCATGCTGGAAGTCTACGAATCCTATGGATCGATGGACTCCATGCTCGAGCTCTGCGAATCCCTGATTACCGGTGTGACCCGGGAAATCCACGGCAGCCTCAAGATTCCCTACGGCGATACTGAAATAGACCTCACTCCTCCGTGGCCTAGAATCCCTTACGTTGAGGCCATTGAAAAATTCTCGGGTATCAAGGTAACCGCAGAAAGTGACCTGGCTGAGCTAAAGGAAAAGGCGAAGAAGGCGGGAGTACCGGATAAAGATCTACAGGCCTGCGATTCTGTCTGGAAAGTAGCAGAATGCCTTTTTGACGAAAAGGTTGAAGCGAACTTGATTCAGCCAGTATTCATCACTCAGTTTCCCCGGGAGCTGTCGCCCCTGGCCAAGGCCAATCCTGAGAATCCAGCTGTGGTGGATCGATTTGAGCCCTACATCACCGGACGGGAAATGGGAAATGCCTTTTCTGAATTGAACGATCCTCTGGATCAGCGGGAGCGTTTCCAGAAGCAGGTGGAGATGCGAGAGGCCGGCGATGAAGAAGCTGGCTTTATGGACCTGGACTATGTGCGAGCTCTGGAATACGGAATGCCTCCAGCCGGCGGCATGGGCATCGGCATCGACCGACTGGTGATGCTTCTAACCAACTCCAAATCCATACGCGATACAATCCTGTTTCCGTTAATGCGGCCCGAGCATTCAGAGAAATAAAAGATCGGCTTTCAGGTGCACCGGGCCGCTCTGGTCTGCCCATCCTGAATCTATCCGTTCCAGCTCGCTGTTTCAGGTTCCACTAATGTCTCGAATGAAGCAATAAGTCGAACTCAGGAGGGGCCCCCGTCTCAATTCTCGCACAGCAACTCCCCTCTGTCAATGAAAGCCCGGTCACCGCCGGGGTTCGCATTTGCCCGTCCCTCGGTTTTAAGTCGTACCGGCATGGACGCTTGTATCGGCCAGGATGAAAGAAGGCCACGGACCATCTCCTGGGGCCGCGATGCATCGATCACCATAGTCTGGCTCCGTAAAAAAGAAAAGGCCCGGCTTTTACCGGGCCTTGCAGGCTTCTCAAGTGGGCCAGGGCCCACTGATGTTTTCAAGGTAGATAGGGTGCTTAGCTGCAACCAGTGGTAGAACCGCAGGAGTTGCACTTCAGACAGGTTCCGTTTCGCACCAGAGTAAACTGACCGCATTCAGGACAGGGATCCCCTTCGTAACCTTTCAGCTTCGCAACCGTGCTAAGATCCATTTCAGCCACTGTGGCGGTAGCGGAGCCAGCGGACTGAGATCCACCGGAGCCTTTCATGAAGGAAAGCTCCATCATTGCAGACTTGTCTTCTTCGGCCGCAGCGGCAGCATCCGAGGACGGGGCAGAAAGCCCGGTGGGAGAAGGCGCTGCTTTTTTGCTGTCTGCTTCTGCTACAGCACTTGCTCCGGCAGGGATCTTGTTTGGTGCAGGAGTCTCGCGGGAGCTTACTACATCCGGTCGAATGTCTTCCGGCTCAACCTGTGCCAGATCGTAGCGACCGAGATAGGTAATGGCCAGTTCGCGAAAGATATAGTCGATGATGGATGTGGACATTTTGATGTGCGGGTTGCCCATAACCATTCCATTGGGTTCGAAGCGAGTGAATACAAAGGCTTCTACAAACTCTTCCAGTGGCACACCATATTGCAGGCCCAGGGAAACTGCGATGGCGAAGCAGTTCATCAAGGAGCGGAACGCTGCTCCCTCTTTATGCATATCCAGAAAGACTTCGCCCAGAGCGCCGTCTTCGTATTCGCCGGTGCGAATGTAGACTTTGTGTCCTCCAACGGAAGCCTTTTGCGTGTAACCGGCTCGGCGAGCGGGCAGTCGGCGTCGCTTGGCAATGTATTTATAGAGGATCTTCTCTACTTCTTTTACCGTGGGTTCTGTATGGCTTTCTTCTTCCACCAGATCATCGTCGCTGAGTACGTTCAATGGTTGAGAAAGCTTGGAACCGTCGCGATACAGAGCGATGGCCTTGTTCATCAGCTTCCAGCTCAGCCAGTAGGCCTGTTTTACATCATCGATGGATGCTTCCATGGGAAGGTTGATGGTTTTGGAGATGGCCCCGGAGATAAAAGGCTGAGCGGCAGCCATCATCTTCACATGGGATTGCCAGGACAGATATCGTTTGCCATAGCGACCACATTTGTTGGCGCAATCGAATACAGGATAGTGTTCCTCTTTCAGATGCGGCGCGCCTTCAATGGTCATGGTGCCTGTAACATAATCATTGGCCACACGAATCTGCTCTCGATTGAATCCCAGAAATTCCAATAGCTGAAAACCAGGCTGCATTACCTTATCGCCGGCTTTCAGTGTATTTCTAACGAAATCTTCGCCCAGCGTGAAAGCGTTGAATACGAAGGAGATATCGAAAGCAGAAGGTAGCTCATCTTCCAGACGTGCCAGCACTTCATCGGTGAATCCTTTTTCTTTCAGGGACTCTGGATTGATGTGCGGCGCGCCTTTCAGGCTGCGATGACCTGTGGTATGATTTACGATATCTTTGATCTGATCTTCCTTATAGCCCAGGCGTCGCAGAGCAGGGGGAACGGACTGATTGATGATCTTGAAATATCCGCCACCGGCCAGCTTCTTAAATTTTACCAGAGCGAAATCCGGCTCGATTCCTGTAGTATCACAGTCCATAACCAGACCGATGGTACCGGTAGGAGCGATCACAGTCATTTGAGCGTTTCTGTAGCCATGCTTTTCTCCCAGTTCCAGAACGCGATCCGCTTCATCTCTGGCTGCCATGTACAGATTCTCCGGGCAAATGGAGCCGTCGATTCCTACAGGAGTAATGCTCAGACCTTCATACTGATCTGCAGATTCATTGTATACGGCTCTTCGATGGTTTCGAAACACTCGAAGCATATGCTCGCGGTTCTTTTCGAAGCCTGCAAAAGGCCCCAGACGTTCGGACATTTCCGCGCTGGTGGCTGCTGCTGTCATATGCAGAATGGCCGTGATGGCACCGGCCATGGAGCGAGCTTCATCGGAATCATAGGAGATTCCCAGTACCATTAGCAGGCTTCCCAGGTTTGCATATCCCAGACCCAGGGTCCGGAATTTATAGGAGAGCTCGGCGATCTCTTTAGACGGAAACTGAGCCATGGTGACTGAGATTTCCAGAACGATGGTCCACAGACGGGCTGCATGGCGCAGTGCGATATCATCTACTTCGCCGGATTGCTCATTCAGGAAACGAATCAGGTTCAGGCTTGCCAGGTTGCAGGCTGTATTGTCCAGAAACATATATTCGGAACATGGATTGGACGCTCGAATAGGACCATCTTCCGGGCAGGTATGCCATTCATTGATGGTGGTATCGAACTGCACACCTGGATCGGCACTGGCCCAGGCAGCAAAGGAAATATCTTCCCAGAGTTCTCGGGCTTTTACTGTGCGAACAGCTGTAGGCTTGCGCTTTTGCTCGGCTGCATCTTCCTTTTCCGTTCTCCAGTACAGTCCCCAGTCTCCATCGCTATCTACAGCGTTCATGAAGTCGCCGTTGATTCGCACAGAGTTATTGGAGTTCTGACCGGACACAGTCTGATACGCTCTGGACTGCCAGTCGGTGGTCAGTTCTTCGAATAGAATCGAAGAATGCCCCTGGTCCACCAGGTCCAGCACGCGTCGAATGTAGTTTTCAGAAATCTCGGACTTGCGAGCCTCGATAATCGCTTTTTTCAGATCTGCGTTCTGTGCAGGATCGCTTCCCGATTCAGAAGCGATCTTCATAATATTGTTCAGGTGCTTGTTTGCCAGTTTGGAGCCAGCCACCAGGGAAAGAACCTTCTGTTCTTCGATGACTTTCCAGTTGATGAATTCTTCGATGTCTGGATGATCCATATCCAGACATACCATCTTGGCAGCTCTTCGCGTGGTTCCTCCGGACTTGATGGCACCGGCCGCACGGTCACCAATCTTCAGAAAGCTCATAAGTCCGGAGCTCTTTCCGCCGCCGCTGAGAGGTTCGCCTTCTGCTCGAAGACTGGAGAAGTTGGTTCCTGTGCCGGAGCCATACTTGAAGAGTCGTGCTTCGCGAACCCATAGATCCATGATGCCGCCATCGGATACCAGATCATCATCTACAGATTGAATGAAGCAGGCATGGGGCTGAGGCCTTTCGTAGGCGCTTTTGGAGCGAATCAATTCCTGGGTGGCAGGATCTACATAATAATGACCCTGGCCTTTGCCATCGATGCCATAGGCCCAGTGGAGCCCGGTGTTGAACCATTGCGGGGAGTTGGGTGCTGCGATCTGATTCGCAAGCATATACATCATTTCTTCATAGAAAGCCAGGGCATCTTCTTCGCTGGAGAAATAGTTGTTTTTGTACCCCCAGTAGGTCCAGCAACCGGCCAGTCGATGGAATACCTGAATGGCGCTGGTTTCCGGTCCGAATCGTTCATTTTCTGGTAGTTCGTTCAGCCGATCATAATCTGGTTCCCGGCGCTGCAGCCAGGCGGGAACACCTTCTTCGGCCACCGCTTTGCTGAATCTGGGAACTCCTGCCTTTCGAAAGTATTTCTGGGCCAGGATATCCACGGCCACCTGGGACCATTTTTCCGGAACCTCTACATCTTTCGCTTCAAAGACCACGGTTCCATCGGGATTTACAATTCTGGATGTACGACGGGTCCACTGAAAGAGCTCCCGGATTCGGGTTTGCTCCTGGGGATTATCATAGGATTCCAGGGCGGGGGCGTCCTGGATCTGGGACGTAAACAAGCGGCTGACTCGCATTTCTGACACTACCTCATAAATAAACTAATAGATGGCCGTATTAACGGACATCCGACGACCGAAGTCGCCTGCCGCCAAAGCGGCTTCCGTCCTGAGACGGAAAAAGAGAAGGAGACAATCCTTCCTGATGCTGCCCGGAGTTTTCAGATGCTGCCGGACCCGAACAGCGAGTAGCGGGACCTTCTCAGTTCCCGGCGAAGTGCCGAAGCAGTTTCGCTATTGTAACCATTCATTCCAGTTTCGGGTATGAAAATTCTGGATTATGTCTCATTAATCCGCACTCGAACCAGGTCGCTTACGGAGTCTGAAAGTCTTATGATCCTCCGGTGATTGAGTCAATATTTTTGTGGTTCGGTTACAGAAAAAATGTGAAGAAATTCGTGGAATATGTCGTCAAAGGTCTTCTGCGAATAGAATGCCAAATTCGGCAACGAATGGGGCCCTTCAAGGGCATTCCGCCAGATCTCGGGGGCCTTTTGCGGCAATTTTAATGGCGAAAAATAGGTCCGGTTTATTGCGGTCCGGGGGCCAGGTCCCCAATTGTCTGGCTTCCATGGCCCATAAGCAGCAATCGTCCGGATTTACCCGGACTCGATCGATGAAATCGCATGACCCGACGTTCGGATATCTATAACGGTATTGACTTTGCTTATCGATTCGCTGGCCTTCGCCGTGCTACCCTTTGCTGCACTGGCTTTCGCCTCAGCTACCCCGGATCATTACCGAGCCTCTTGCATCTGATCCCGGTGCCCCGGGTTCTAGTCCAGCCTCCCTCCATCTACTTCAGACCATCGCCTGCTTAAAGCATCCAGCTCAGCCCCAGGTTCAGTCCGGCGGATGAGGTTCGGCCTACTGAAATGATTCGGCCCAGGCTATATTCGGCCTCGATCTCCAGAAAAGTCCGATTCGAAGCTCGAATCCGGAGCCCTGTATGAATCCCCACGAATCCTGCCGAACAGCTGCCAGATCCATAGAGCGGCAAATCGCAGCTACCCATCCGGCTCATTAGCCCCAGATACGGGTCCAGGCCGGACCCTCTGCGAAAGTGATAGGTCCAGCCAAACTCCAGCAGGTCGAATCGAGCCAGTCCGCCTCCCTGGCTTTTTGCGAATTCCTGGGCATAGAAAAGAAAGGCCGGCTCCTGGTTTCCTTTTCTGAGTTCATCCAGTCCTTGCCAGCGATAGTAGCCGCCATAGGCGCTGCACTCCGTGCAGGTTACGATGCCGGTTGCGTGTCGATAACCCAGTCGGAAGGTCCATGGACCCCGGGCCTCCGAATACCGAATCTGCAGGCTTCCTGAACTCAGATCCAGGGATCTGAGTCTGGTGTTGTCCATTCTCTGTAGAGCAATGTAGCTCAGGAATCGGTCGCTTTCGGTGACCGCGTTGCTATTGATCTGATCCAGGAAGTAATTATGCCGGTCCTTTCCCAGGTCTGTGAGACTTGCATCGTCCAGCTGAAGGCGAAGGCCGCTACCGCCTAGATACACGGACCATGGACCACCTCGAACGGTCTCTGGTAGTACAAGAATGAGTAGTAAGGGTAGTGCACGAAAGACTATGGATTTATAGCAGTTGTAAGTCATGATTTGCAGAGGCAATCGATGTCGCAGCTGTCCTGTGAGTCTGGTTGGACGAATTTGTAGTTAAAATGTTTTAGTGTTTCCGGGTATGGCCCTGAGTTTTCCATGGATTTCCCAGGTAGTCAGAAGCCAGTCGGTTCACTTTTCTGTAGATAGAATGAAGATTTCAATCATATATGAGCCGGATTGCCCGAACTACGGCCAGGCGCGGAGCCTGGTGGAAGAAGTATGCTCATCGGAAGGAGTGGATTATTCTATTGAAATGATCGATTCTACAATAGAGTCCTCATCTGACTTTCGGAAATACGGCTCGCCGACAGTGTTTGTTGAAGGTCGGGAGCTGGAGCCATCCGGAGATTCTGGAAATTGTTGTAGAGTCTATACCGGAGATCGGGGCCAGTTACAGGGTGTTCTCTCCAGGGCTGCCATTCTTGAGGCGATCAGGCGAGAATCTTCCGGGACTGCCCCATGAAAAGCTCTGTCTTTCGATGCAGTTGGCGGCTTTGATCTATCCTTCATACCTTGTGTCGGATGCTTCAGCTGATTTGAAAGTCTCGAATCAGTAACCTCAATAGAGTTGGCATTGACTGACAGAATGGGCTCGGTCAAACTGTCTGGGAACTCAGATTCGGTTCCCCATGGATTCAGGACTCTACCAGGAGCAGCACAGGTCCCACCGATGCCAGGCTGGTAGACTTTCAGCAGCGGGCTGAATCGATTCGGGAGCCGAAATGGCAGAATTAGCTATGAGACATAATCCTGGAAATTTCTCCTTTCGAGCAGCCAAATTAATGAAATGGATTGACTGGGTTGACGTCTTTTCAACTTTGTCATCGGGCGGATAGATGGGGAAGCTTTCCATAAGCTTCGC
>PBUB01000018.1 GCA_002729885.1 Spirochaetaceae bacterium | reverse complement strand
TTGGGAAGTAAAATTTGGAGACTACCGGGATCGAACCGGTGACCTTCTGCGTGCAAGGCAGACGCTCTCCCAGCTGAGCTAAGCCCCCAAGGGATACTTGAGATAAAATTTTCGGGCTCCCTGCTGTAAAGTCGAAATTGAAATTTTTGGGCTTTACCAGAGATCCAATCACGGAAATTCATCAAAGCAGTGAGCACTGAGAGACGCATTCTGATCACTGGTGCCGGATCCGGTATAGGGCTGGAAACAGCTTTGCATCTGGCTCGTATGGGCCATGAAGTAATTGCCGGAATTCGCAATCCGCAGAAATTCGAGAAATACTGGAAAAGCCGTGGCGAAGGAAGCATTCCACCGTTCAGCATAGCGAAATTTGACGTAACTTCGCAGCGTGAATCAAAGAGTCAGATCGGGAAGCTTCTAAAAACTGGTCCCATACATACACTCATAAACAACGCAGGCTACGGACTTTACGGATGCTTTGAAGAACTGCCGGACGAAGACTTCAGGGGCCAGTTTGAGACGAACCTGTTTGGTATACTAAATGTTAGTCGATTGTTGCTTCCTTCGATGCGAGAACTGAGAAATGCGCAAATCATTAACATCAGTTCCATTCTGGGCCGAGTAGTACTGCCAACCGGCTCCGCATATTGCAGCTCCAAGTGGGCTGTATCCGGATTCTCCAGGTCTTTGCGATATGAACTGGCGCCTCATGGTATACAGGTCTGCACCGTGGAACCTGGCCTTATTCGCACTGAATTCAAGGCAAACATGCAGGTACCGTCGTTAAAGCAATTACAGGGACCGTACGGCCCCTTCAACCGGATGATCGCATCCGAGCTCAAACAGTATGGTGCATTCTCTACTCCGGCGAGAAAGGCTGGAAAGAAAGTAGCTGCCCTGGTGAAGAAGAGCCGGCTGCCGGCAAGCTACCGAATCGGGATGGATGCGAAATTGGTCTATGCCACCACTCGTATTCTCCCGGAGTCCTGGCTGGACTTTGCGTTTAAAATTGGAACAAAACAACAATTCAAGAAATCCAGTCAAACAAACACGAAATAATCAGTCCGATTCAACCGAGCGAAGAAATGGCAACGAGCAAGAAAACCAGCAAAAAAGCGGCCAAGAAAACGGCCAAAAAGACCGCGAAACCCGCGAAACCGGCTGCAAAGAAGAAGGCCGCACCGGCGGCGAAGAAGAAAAGCCCGTCCAGCAAGCCAGCAGTAAAGAAAACTGCGAAGAGCGCACCCACGGCATCGACCAAAAAGACCGCATCATCTGCCAGAAAGAGTGCCCTTGACCCAATCCAGGAACTGGGTAAGGACTGGATCAAGGTCGTGCAGGACAGTAGCCTGGAGCAGAGTCTGCAAAGAATTCAGAAGAGTCTAAAGCAGAACCTGGACGTAGAATCCCTTATCTTCGCTGGCCTTCTGGATAAGGAATACAGGGTACTCTTTGCATGTAGCGGCAACCAGAGCTGGATTGCTTCCTCTCGCCAGGCTGGCCCGAACCTCCCGGATGATCTGCTTCAACCAGCCGGAGCATTTAAATGTAATCAGACTCCGGAAGTAAGCGATGGCCTTTCCTTTCAAGAAACGGATGCTTTGCATGCTCTGACCCTGCCGGTACCGGAAACGGTGAATTCTCCGGAAGGTCATCTTATTGTTTTTCGCACGGCCACGAATTTTGTAAAATCTGACTTGGACAGCCTCCGCATTTTCCAGAGCTTCTTTCTGGCAGAGTACCGTCAGATGGCCACCCTGGAAACATCGAAAGAGCTCAAGAGCGTAACCGGCAATTTACAGTCTGCGGAGAAATCCAGAGAGAAGGCTCAGCAGGATCTGGAAAAGGTTCGCAACGATCTTCAGGCAAAAGCAGAATCCCTGCAGTCAGATAAGGGAAATCTTCTTTCGGAAATCGAGAATCTAAAAGCGGAACATGACCGAACTCTGGAACAGAGCCTGGCAGAGCAAAAGGAAAGCCTGGTGCAAAGCCATGCACAGGAGATTCAGACAAGAGATGATGAGTTTTCCAGTCGTCTGGAGAAAGAAAAGGAAACCCTCAAGAAGGACCTGGAGCAAAGCATTACCGATAAAGAAAACCGCATCCAGAAACTGGACGAAACTCTGGCAGATGTTCAAAGAGATCTCGAGGAAAGCCAGCAGCAGATCAATAGCTTGAGCCAGAAGCTGGCTGAATCAGACAGCAATCTCAATTCAGAATCGAAAACCCGCAAAGAACTGGAGCAGAAACTGGAGTCGGAAGTTAGCGCCAGGCAGTCTCTGGAAGATGAGATCTCCGAGAAATCAGATACGATTCAAAAGTTGAATCAGGAAATCAAGGATCAGCAGGAAACAGTCCGTAACCTGGAAAACCAGAAAAATGATCTCACAGGCAAGGTGCAACAGCTGCATTCCACCCTGGAAGATACAGAAAAGACCATCGAAGATCAAAAAGCGGACCTCATCAAGAAGCTAGAAGAGAGCGAAAGCGAATCTCTGGATCGTATTCACCGACAGGAAGCCGAAATCTCACGATTGACCACACAAAGAGATGAGCTGGAGAATTCTCTGGAAACGGCTAACAGCCTCCTGGAAGAAACCAATCGCAGTCTGGAGGCGGAACAGACCAGTCGCAGAAAAACCGAAGAAGAGCTACGGAGCGAAATCCAGACTTACGAAAGCCTGGTGCAGGAACAGAAAGAGAAATTCGAAAAGGATCTGGCATCCGCTCAAACAGAAAAAGAAGCTAAGATCGCAGAAATCAGTCGGCAAAAGGACGAAGCTGTCCAACGAATCACAGAAGAGAAAGACAGTCGCATTCGAGAGCTAACTGCCGAACATGAAAGTCGCCTCCAGAGTCTGCAGGAAACCAGAGAAAAGGAAATCAGCGAACTACAATCCGAGTTGGACAATACCATCGAGACATTGACTCAGGAAAAGACGGCAGCCCTGGAACAATTGCGAAGTGAAAAGGATGCAAGGATTGAAGCACTGAAATCGGATCTGGAAGGCCAGATCCAGAATCAGAAACAGGATTACGAAGAACAGCTGCGCAAAACCAGGGAAAAGGCAGAGTCTGACCTTATCAATCTGCAGAATGAAAAAGATCAGGAGATTCAAAACATCCGCAACGATGCAGACACCAGAATCGCAGATATTCAAAACACTCTGGAACAAAACGAAAAGGAAGCCACGGAAAAATACGAGCAGCTATATCGCACTTCTCAACAAAATGAGACTGCGTTGCGCGAAGAGGCTTATAAACTTAAGAACCTCTACGAGCAGGTAAGCGGCAGTCTGGCCCGGGAGAAAGAAGAACATTCCCAGAACAGGAGCCGACTGGAAAAAGAGCTGGCCAATCGTCAGGAAGAAATACAACGCCTGGAAAACACAATAGCAGAAAACCGCTCAGAGTATGAACGATCTCTGGGAGAGGCAAAGGATGAAATCCAGGAAAAGGACCAGAACATCCAGCAGCTGACCGGCAATCTAAAGAACAGAGATGATCGCATCCACAACCTGGAAATTCAGAGAAATCAGCTATCCGGAGAAATCGATTCTTTGAAGCAGAGCATCGCAGCAACCGAAAAGCAGCACCAGGACCAGGTACTGCAATTGGAAATGGAGCGTGACTCCATTCGTTCGGAGCTGGAGCGAAAAGTTCGAAACCTGGAAATCGAACTGGAAAAAACATCCGGTGAGCTGGAACAGACCAGACAGGACCTACGGATTACCACTCAGGAACGAAATAGACTCAATCAGGAAAAGCACGATCTGCAAACAGAGGTATCTGCACGCAAGCAAACCATTCAGGAAAAAACTGAAGAAATTCAATCTCTCAACACACTGATTGAAGACCTGAAAAAGGAAAGCAGCAAACTGGAAAATCTTATCGCAGAAAAGAACCAGTCTATCCGGGAAGGACATCAGAACGAGGAGCGGCTTCGCAAAGAGATTGGCGCTCGCAAAGAGCAGGAAGCGCGTCTAACTCGAGACATTCGGAACCTGGAAGGTGAAATCGCAGAATTGAATGGCCAGGTTCAGGCCAGAGACAACAATATTTCCAATTTGAATCAGCAGGAGACTCGTCTCAAGGAGACACTCACCCAGAGACAGAGAGACCTGGACAGTGCGAGGAATAGAGAAGCACAATTAAAGGACGACCTTGATAAGGCCCTGGCCCGGGAAAAGAACTCTCGCGAGGCAGGCTACCTTCTGGCCAGTGCGGCAAGATCTCTGAGCGAAAGCCAGACATTCGAAGAAAAGCTTTCTATTCTGGACCGACAGGTATTTGCGAACTACAAGCTGCAACGCCTGAGCGTTTTTACTCTCCTGGATGAGGATCTTCTGGAACGATTCTACAGCCGTAATGTTCCGGATTTTCCGGTGCGAGCATCTATCCCACTGGCCTCCACATTCTTTGGGGAGGCTCTGGCCACTCACCGACCGGCTATTCTAAAAAGAAAAGGCGATGCCTGGCCTTACGATTTGCCTGAACTTGAAATGCAAGACAACAGAGAATTCTTTCTGGCGGATCGCGATGAAGAGAACCCTGAAACCGGAATCATAAAGAAGATTCAGAAAGGACGAAAGACCGAGGAAGTTTACGTACTTCTGCCGCTGGTGGAAGGGGACCGTACCCGTGGGCTTCTGGTGGCTACCTTCCCTGCTAAAACTGAGATAAGCGATGCAGATCAAAAGCTTCTCGAAAGTCTCATTCCTTTCGTATCCACTTCGTTTCAGTATGAAAAGAACCGCTCCCATCTACTGGTGGCCGAGAAAAACATTCGCATTTCCGACGAAATTCAGGATTATCTGCACCATCGGTATCTGGAAAGCTCTCGAGGA
The DNA here is from genome assembly GCA_002729885.1 of Spirochaetaceae bacterium. Lineage (GTDB taxonomy): Bacteria > Spirochaetota > Leptospiria > Leptospirales > Leptonemataceae > UBA3465. The sequence goes on along the minus strand of PBUB01000018.1, from coordinate 182,514 downwards.
ATCCACAGGTTGCTGGACCAGAAACCGGAAGGATTACCGGATGAGCTATTTGTAGACATTAAATCCGTCTCCAGGAGCATTCTACCCCCTCTGGTGGATCGATCCCAGAATCTGCCGGCCAAACTAAAAGAGTACATTGAGGGATTCCAGACCAGAGCAGAAGAGAACGGAATGGAATTCGAAGTAGATTGGAGCGACGGAGCAGCCAAAAACGTTAAGGCTCGTATAGGAGATCGGTTCAGAAATCTATTCTGGCTGGTTACCGAGGCTATTGACAATGCCATCAAACATAGCGATGCTCGCTGGCTACAAATCAAACTTGTGGAAAAAGACAATACAATATCCCTTTCCATTACAGACAATGGCGAAGGCTTGATTCGCAAGGCAGGAAGCACCAATCCTGATCGCGGCAAAGGACTCCATGCTATTCGCACCATCGCGCAGTCACTGTTGGCGAATTTGAACATCGCAAAGGGACCTCGTGGATATGGAACTGCGATTGTGCTTAACTGGGACCTTGCACAGCTCGAGCGAAATCCTGAAGATATGATTCAGCAGGAGGCTTGACAGCAAAGCGGCGACTGTAACGGATGCAATAGAGAGCTATGCGAAAAGCGCGGATCAAAGATCTGAAGCGTAGCCTGGCGCTACTGGCCCTTTTGGGCTTTGCAATTCAGTATCCCATACCGGAGCTGCATGAATGTCCACGCCTGCAACCTGAGCTTGCTTCGGAGCATTCCGGGCAAGCACACCGCTCCAATGCCTCGGGTCCGGAGCAAAATGCCGGAAACCAAAAGGATAGTCATCCTGGTCATAATGCAGTGGCCCCTGCGCCTCCCTGCCATGGAAGCAATTCCAGTTCCACAGAGCATTCCGAGGATGCCGGACATCAGCATGAAAGCTGTCCGGTTTGCCAGGGTTATCTAACCCTTGGCGTTCTATATTCAATCATAATAATCTGTCAAATTCGGCTGGATGGAACCGTTGCCTCTTCGGTTCCGGTTTTAAGAGTTGGGTCCTCTCGGAGCCGATTCCGGTTTCTGTCCGTGCTACCTCGCCCTCCCCCCTTTCGCTAAGGCCGCAAGAGGCCAATACGTCCATAAAATTGCCCGAGATCGGAGTCTTCCGATGCTCTGGCTCAGCCTTGCCAGTTCAGCGAATTCTGATCTTAAACGCATGTCAGGACCGGCGATAGGCTGATGTATTGGCTCCATCAGGCCCTCTTACCGGAACAGTAGTACCTTTCGATGGCAGGTATCCTGTTCAATAATGCTCCCTGGCTTTGCCTTCCCCTCGGGATTAACACCGAGAGAGGTTTACCGAAGGGAGCGCGAAAGTATGAAGAGGTAATTTTATGATTAAGAAAATCTCTATGGTCATCGTGTCTGTATTGTTGATGTCCTGTAATGAATCCAGTAGCAGCGACGATGCACTGACTTTGCTGGCTCTGGCAGCTACTCCGGTAAGCATGCCTGTGAGCCTTGTCGTGCATGATACGGCCGTATCATGCAACCAGACTTTTACAATGGGCGGGAACAGTAATGTTCAGATTCGGGACTTTAGACTATATCTATCCGAATTCGCCTGGATAACTCCCGCGGGCGAAGTTAATGCCACAGTTCCGGACGTAACTGGATGGCAAAAGGATGGAACGGTATTAATCGATCTCGAGAACGGTACCGGCCATTGTTCCACTTCGGGCACCACAGATACAAATTCTCAGATAATCATATCTGCCCCTCCGGCGGATGCCACCGGTCTCTCCTTCTCTGTGGGTCTACCTCTGGCCCAGAACAAACTGGATAATGGTACCTCGGAAGCACCTTTCAACATTACTGCAATGTACTGGTCCTGGACCAGCGGCTTTAAGTTCACAAAGCTTGAGTTCACCGATGGTACAAACGTGATCAATTTTCATCTGGGTTCCCGCACCTGTACGGCTACAGTGAACTGCACCGAGGAAATGAAAGGTCGAGTCACTGTTTCCGGAGTAGACGTTGGTAAAGGTATTCAATTCGATCTTGCGGAATGGTTCAACGGCCAGACCTATGCAAGCAATACATGCATGGGAAATTCGGTAGGCGATGCAACGCTTTGCGGAGTTATGCGAAATCGAATGGGCATGAACCAGAGCACCGGCGAAGCAAATTCCTCAAATGCCAGGGGATTTGAGGCTCGATAGCTATGATATATCGCATCAAACCTTACCGGTCCGGTAGAATCGTACCTTCGGTCCTTGTCATTGCAGCTGCCTTTCTGGGCAGCTGTAATAAGGAAACCACAAACAATGATGGGCTGCTTCTCGCCCTTGCGACCAGTGGCGGCTGTAACCCTTACGAATGGGGACTACCCTCGAATGTTCCTGCACCGGTGGTTCCCACTGATAATTGCCAGACAGAAGCCCGGGTGGAACTTGGACGACATTTGTTCTATGACAAAGCCCTGTCCAGGGATCAGAGCATGTCCTGTGCAAGCTGTCACTTTCAGTCGAGAGCTTTCGCTGACGGCAGGGAACGGCCCCGGGGTATCGTCCATGCCGGTCATCCTATAGGCGAGTTGCATGCAAGGAATGCTCAGCATCTTACAAATGTTGCCTATAACAGTAAGCTAACCTGGAATAACCCGTTGCTGGCCAGCCTGGAAGGTCAGGCCCGGGTTCCTCTGTTTTCGGAGTCAGGTCCCAACTCCATTGTGGAGCTGGGGCTTCAGAATACCGACTACCTGAATACCATCCAGGCCGACGAAACCTATAGAAATCTGTTCGAGCAAGCGTACGACGGAAACATCAATGAGCAAAACGTGCGATTCGCTCTGGCTGCCTTTCAACGATCCATGATGAGTTTTGACTCTTCCTGGGACAAGTTCACTCGGGGCACAGGTTCGGCAACTCCTGCCCAGGTTAGGGGATTCGAGCTTTTTAATGGCGAGGTTGCGGAGTGTTTTCATTGTCATGGTGGATTTAACTTTTCTGACAGTAGTCTTCATTCTAATTCCGGCGCCCTGGAGTTTGCCTATCATAACAATGGCACATACTCGGACCCGGAATACGATTCGAAGGCTACCACTGGCCTGGAAGATATCACCGGACTCAGTATCGATCGCGGCAAATTTCGAGCGCCATCATTGCGAAACCTCGGCCTTACCATGCCCTACTTCCATGATGGCTCGGTAAACTGTACATCGCCTCCATCCGATCCTTCCGACCAGAGCGCCATGGAAGCCTGCGCACGAGAAGCTCTCCGAAAAATTGTAGATATGTATCGGGCTGGCGGTGATGCGGTGAAAAGAGGGCAGACAGTTGGAACCTCCGTCGACACCACACTTATTCGTCCTTTCACCATCTCCGACTCAGATAGAAATGATATAGTGGAATTTCTACTGGCACTAACGCAGTGGGACTTTGCGACAGACAGCCAGTTTAGCAACCCACGGCAGGGAAACCCAAGGTTTGGCCCATGATTCAAAGATGGTCTCGAAAGTCTTTTCCTACCCCACCATGGTCGATGTTCAGGGATCCCTCGAAATGGTGGTCATGGAGGTTATGGATGAATCGCTTCGCGCAGTATGTAATTGTTTCGAACGGTGCCCAAAAGAGTTATCCATCTTTCTTATTGGCAATTATACTGTTCGTTTCACTAATCAGCAATTGCGTTTACGGCCGCATCACCGACGGTGAGGAGGAGCAAAGTGCCCTGGCATCATTCCTTCTTGGTAGCGCACGTACAGATCTTCAGTTGCAGCTAAGATTCACGGACGGCGGATCCGATGCTATAGACCAATTCAGTAGCGGTGGAGCTGCCATTGATCTGAGCAGCCTCGAGATCGAAATCCAGGAGGTGGAAATCATCTATGATCCTGGTTTCTTTCAGGGGATCCTGACGAAACTGATGTATCTACACAGAGAAGGGGAACTTCTGGCCCATGGCGAAGAAACCGTATCTACGACAAGTAGCTTTCGCACATCAGGGGGAACCTTCATACTCACTGGAGGAACGGCCACGGATGCAGGCGGACGGAACTACCAGCCCCTGGATCTGGCATTAAGGGTACCGCCGGGACAGATCCGGAGTATTCGATTGCACATCGGGCGGATTACTTCTGCCGGAACCTCCGATGCTACACCCTTCGGTAGCGCCTCTACGGAGTTGGTGGATTCTTCGGTAATCTTCAATTGCACTTCCAATCCGTCCCTGAATCAGTCCGTGAGTAAGCCACTGCTTTTGAACCATAGTATACTCTTTGCCAATGGTACCGGTAGTGCATCAATTAGAAACAACGTTGCTTCCGCTTCCTTCGTTACGGAGACAGAATGTTTTACTCTCTGATCGGGAAACATCTCGCTCTTCGCTGGACCTGGCCCTTCGCCCTTAAGCGGAAGACCCTGGCCGGATCTCGCAAGCCGCAAGAGGCAGGGAATACAGCAAAGATCTCGAGGCATCTGAACTCTTTATTGATTCTTCTACTGCTTACCCTTTTTGTTTCGGCCACCGATCTGGCCGCTCATCATCCTTCGGGAATTTCAGGCGTGGCTGGAAGCAATCCGCTTCCAGCGGATCGAGCAACTCTGGACTTCGAGTATAGAAAGGGAGAGCGTGGCAATCGAAATGTGCTTTTAAGCCGTGCCGGTGTAGAACTTTCATTTCTCGATGATTTTTCATGGCGTCTGGAATTGGGTCACATCGCCTTTTCGCAGAAAGATGCACCGGATGCGGCCCGATGGCTGAGACCAAGAACCGGACTACGATACAGCCTTGATCTGCATCCTTCCTTCCTTCTAGTGCTGGACGGGGACATAGGTTTCGCATCCAGCGGAAACAGCATGATCGATGAGCCCTTCTACGATTCGCAAACAGGAATTACAGCCGGCTACATCTATGAATCCTTTACTATTCTAGCTCGGCTGGGCGGCATTTTTCCCATCGGCGGATTACCTGACAATAGACAACAAACGGCATACCCGTGGCAGGAGCCAGAAACCAGGGTGGATCGAGAACTTTTCGAACTCGAAAAGGTAACTCAGGTCTCTATTCGTATTGCGTACCGGTGGGACTGGTTTGAACCATTTGCAGGGGGACTCTATCGAAAGCCTCATAGCGGAGTACTAATTGAGAAGGGGGAAAGTCACCCGGAATTCTATCGACACTGGGAAGTGGGCAGTGGATTCTATTTCGGAGATTGGCACGTTTCTCTCGCGTATCAGAAACCCTTCACGCCCTTAGAAAGCTACGACGTGGAGAGATTCTTTCTTTCCCCGGAAGGTCTACCAACACGTAGAAACCAGGAGAAGCTTCAGGATGAGATTTTGATCTTCTCCGTCGCATTTCATTTCTAGATTCCGGAAGTTCGTAACATGGGAAGCTGAAGAATCATACTCTGCAGCAACGCCACGCCTTCGCCGGGTCGCTCTTTCCGGCGAAGGTCCAGATCAACTAGTGAGCAAGTGACCAAAAGCGTTTCTCCAAGGAGAGGCACCCGGCCGACTGGCTCTAGATTATACAAAGATCAATTAACCCTTTACGCATATTAGCTGCTTCAGTGTATGGACCACTTCCACCAGGTCTTTTTGATTCGCCATGACGGAATCAATATCTTTGTAGGCCCCTGGAATTTCATCCAGAACTCCCCCGTCTTTGCGGCATTCCACTCCCCTGGTTTGATCCTGCAAATCCTTGATGGAAAACTCCTTTCGAGCTCGGTTCCGGCTCATTCGCCTGCCCGCTCCGTGGGACGCGGAATGAAAGGAATCAGGGTTTCCCAGGCCTCGCACGACGTAGGATCTGGTTCCCATTGATCCGGGAATTAATCCCAATTGTCCCTTTTGCGCGCTAATAGCCCCTTTTCGTGTTACCAGGAGTTTTTGAGCAAAGTGGGTTTCTTCTGCCACATAGTTATGATGACATAGTATGCTTTCGCCCAGCTCCAGGCCCGGAAAGAAACCTCTCTGCAAAGCCCTGAAAATCAGCGCAGCCATAGTGATTCGATTGCAGAAAGCATACTCTTGAGCCCAGGTGAGATCTCTTCGGTAATCCTGCATTTCTTTCGTGCCCGCAAGAAAGACGGCCAGATCAGGATCCGGCAATTCCGAGTTATGGGCCAGCTTTCGTGCCAGGGAAATGTGGTAATCCGCAAGGCTCTTGCCAATGTTTCTGGAGCCAGAATGCAGAAAGATCCAGACCCTTTCCTGTTGATCATGCACAAGCTCGATGAAGTGGTTTCCTCCACCGAGAGTTCCGCATTGATTTTGAATTTTCTGAGACTGAGAAGAACCGAGCACCGACTTTGTCAGGTGACGGGCCTTGCGAAAGTTATCCTCCACTCTTCTTCGATCCTCATCGCGCAAATACAGACCGGGATTTCCCACTACTGTGTCCCGGTGTGCTTTAAACCCCACGGGAACGGTGGACTCGATTGCATTACGCACTCCGCGAAGATTATCAGGTAAGTCTCCGAGTCTTAGATTTGTGCGAAAAGCTCCCATTCCACAGCCAATGTCCACTCCCACAGCGGCGGGACTCACGGCTTCCTTCATCGCAATCACAGAACCCACGGTGGCACCCTTTCCGAAATGCACATCTGGCATGGCTGCAACGTGCTTATAGACCCAGGGTAGACTGGCAATGTTTTTGAGCTGCTGGAAAGCCTGACCTTCGATTTCTTCCGGGGATGTCCAGATTCGGATTGGAAGATTGTCTGTTTCTATTGTATGGGACATGATCGACCGCTGCCTCCGAATTCAACTTCAATCGGAAGCAAATTCCTGAGTAATACTAAGACTAATGGGGTCAAGAAAAGGTTCCCAGAATGTGAAGCCCCAGGCCCCCCGTTTCCGGGCCGCATAAACAGCGGGCCGTGATCTTAAGCCGAACCTCGCCGGTGCTGCCCATCCGACCGGCCGCATAAAAAGCCCGCCGTGATCTTAAGCCGAACCTCGCCGGTGCTTCCCATCTGACCGGCCGCATAAAAAGCCCGCCGTGATCATAAGCCGAACCTCGCCGTTGCTGCCCATCCGACCGGCCGCATAAAAAGCCCGCCGTGATCATAAGCCGAACCTCGCCGGTGCTTCCCATCTGACCGGCCGCATAAACAGCGCGCCGTGATCATAAGCCGAACCTCGCCGGTTCCGCCCATCTGACTGGCCGCATAAAAAGCCCGCCGTGACCTTAAGCCATACCTCGCCGGTGCTTCCCATCCGACCGGCCGCATAAAAAACACGCCGTGACCATAAGCCGTACCTGGCCGGTGCTTCCCATCCGACCGGCCGCATAAACAGCGCCCCGTGATCATAAACCGAACCTTGCCGGTGCCCCCATAAAATCCTGGGCTGGACCGGACCTGTGACCCGGTCCGTATCTTGAGGATGAGAAGCGAATGAGACACTAGCGATCCTCTCAAGAGGCGGGGAGAACGAACCTGCGGAGCCAAATCTGACTCAAATACATTGAAATACAGAAGGGCCGGTTAACGAAAGCCACGGTTGTGCCCAGGCCAAGAATCCAGAGACCTGGATAATATTGAAGCCCCTGGATGCGGCCTACTCTTTAATTTAGGTCTGCGTGCAGGAAGACAAAGCTATGAAATCAATCGTTCACAGTCCACTCGGCAGAGCCATCTTGGGGGCATTCTTTTTCACTTTTCTGGCACTATACGTCCCTATTTTTCTAGTTCATGCGCGGCTCTTACCTTTGATTGATATCATACCGGATATTGATTTCTGCGATATGCAGGCTCCTACCAACCGGGATACCGAGCGTTGCGATGCAGCGCTTTGGACGGTCTTCAGTGTCTATTCCCTGTTTTTGCTCACCCTCGGCCTGCCTGTTTCCCGGTGGTCTACCTCACTCAAGAGATTCTGGTCTTTGCTGGCTCTCGCGGTAGTATTGGCTATTTCCTTCTGGGCAGTCCTCCTGGGCGTACCGGTGGCGGCCAGCTTCTTCGGTACCGGAAAACAGGCTGCATTAATGGGTGAACTGGATGCGATATTGTTCCTCGGAGGACCAATATTATGTGCTCTGGCTTTCCTGACCTTTTACGGCTTACCGCGAATTCCGATAGGTAAGCCCGGGCCCGTCCGCTCGCAATCTACGCCATGAATAAGTAGTTAGCGGCATTGTTGATATTTAGAAGCGGAAAAGGTCCAGAAATCAGGCAGTTTGGGGAGTCCTATTCTTTCACAGGTCTCAGGCTTGATCGAATAGCGGAGTCGCTAATAATTTAGATTTAAAAAATCGGAGATGAGACTGTTCAGGAGTTGTGAAGGGGAATTTGGGTCAGGGAAGACTCGAACTTCCGACCCCTTCCTTATCAGAGAAGTGCTCTAACCAACTGAGCTACTGACCCGTTAAATGCAGTGTGTTTCTCAGGCCCCATGCAGTAAAGCATTTTTGAAACAATGGCTACTCCCTGCCCTGTTTTCCAGGGCAGCGGACCTACAGAGTTATTTCCTGGCTTTTTTTGCAGTCTTCTTCGATTTAGCGGCTTTCTTAGATTTCTTGGCGGCCTTCTTTTTGGCGGCCTTTTTCGATTTCTTTACAGCCTTCTTCTTGCCGGAAGATTTTTTGCTGGATTTCTTCGAAGTAGAACTACTTCCCTTCGGAGTGGCTTTGCTCTTTCCCTTTACTGGCCCTTTGGACTCAAAGAAAGCTTTCAAGGTCTTCTCGCCAACACCGGCTGAAAGCTTGTATATCTCGGCCGGATCCGTAACTCCATGTTTCTGGCAAATCGCCACCTTTCTGCGCAGGTAGCGGATATAGGTGACAGATGTGGCCAATTTTTGAGCCAGATCTCCCTCGGACATGCTGTAACTTACTACATGTTTCCAGTTCTTTTTGAGTTCTTTAGCGTCTACTCCGCCCGGAGCATCGTTTTTACGATAGTCTCTCTCCGCATAGTATCGCACTGCGTATTCGCGTTTACTCTGCTTGATCCCTTCAGTAATGTTTTTCTTTCTTTTTCTGGTAGTATTACTCATTCGAATGACTCCCATTCGCATAAAATAAACGGCCGGTGGATCGCGCAACTCGATTACAGAATTCGAACCCCTTCGCCAGTAATTTTTGATTCAGCATCTTCGCCAACTCGATAGGAAGAATGGGAATCAACACCGACCTTCGCAATCCCCTGGACTGCAAATGCGAAGTAGCGTTCAGCAGAAGTTAGTATCTCGGCCTTTGTGCTAAAGGCAGCAGGGGGCACCGCGCTTCAATTGCAAAACAGGCCAGCGCTGGATGGCTGGCCTGTCAATTCTTACAGTTTTGGATTAATCCAGAGTGGTTAGTTTTTGAGACGTTCCCGGTCCTGAAGGATGTTTTCCACTTCCCGTTGCCATTCCAGAGCCTGATTCGTATAGGCCCCTTCCGGAAACTGAGATGCAGCCTTTTTGAATTCTTCGTAGGCCTCTTTCACTTTCGCCCGATCAAACAGAATGATGCCTCGCTGAATATATGCGGCCTGATCCAGAGAAAGTGCAGGATTCTCAATAACCGCTGTATAGTATTCAAGGGCCTGGTCCTTCTCGCCACCCGCGCTCAGGCTTTCGGCCATCCAGTACAGGACCTTCTCTCTGAGCTCGGAGTCCGGACCAGCCTTCAGGGCGGCCTGAAACTTTGATACAGCCTCCGGATACTGCTTATCCCTGAAATGTTTAATGCCGGCTTCATATAGAGCCTGAGCATTTCCTGGCTTCTCTTTCGAGTCTTCTTTCTCTGGCCTGGTTTCTTTCCTGGGTTTTCGAACCGGCCTTTGAGTCTGGCTCGCGGGCTTCTCATTCTTTTTCTTTAGAGAAGAATCAATTAGATAATCTTCATGGTAGTAGTAGCGAATTCTGGGATTATCATCCAGCAGCTCAGCTCGCTCGACCTCTGCATGCAGATTTCCGGGGCTGTATTCCAGTGCTATGCGATAATTTCTCTCCGCTTTCTTCTTCTGGCCGGTAAGTCTATAGTAGTCGCCAAAAGTGGTATGAATCCTGGATTTGATAAGATTGTTCTGAGTACTTGCCAGAAGCTCCTGGAGAATTGATTTTCCCTCTTCATCATGTCCAAATAGAATTAGCAAACGCCCCAGCAAATACTCGGTCTTTTCACGTAGATCTTTATCCTGAACGCCTTCACCTCTAAGACTGCGTAGATGCTCCACAGCCCTGTTGCGGTCCCCCAGGCGATCCAGGCTGGCGGCAATCCCATAGGAGGCCCTCTGATTTATGTCTTTACCAAGATCTCTGGAAAGCACATGCACAAAGCGATCATGAGCCTTCTGAGCAGATTCCAGTGAATTCTGTGCCAGATACTCTTCGGCTTCGCGCAGATCGCTGAGTCCTTCTTCCATCTTGATCTGTTCCCGTGCATCGGGACTACCTGCGAGATTCATCTCTCCCAGCACCTGACTGAATCGCCATTGGTCCAGTGCAAGAAATGACGTTCCTGCAGTAAGAAAGAGCAGGCCTGCGATAAATATTGCTCTCTGTGCGGATAACATTATTCGGTCCTCTCCAGACTTCGTCGATACCAGAACAACGCTCGATCCCCAAACTGATCGATGATGTCCTTGCGACTGAAAATTGTCCGGGCCTGATCATACTGCCCGGTAAAATAATAGCTCTGTCCCTGATAGAAGAGCGCCTTCACTCGCACTTCCTCCGGCAGATCCTTTTCCTGCAGGAAGTTACGCACTTCATCCACACAATCCTGATATTTCTGGATAGCATAGGTTCGTCCAAGTATCTTCTTCAATCGATCATCCGCATCTGGCTTTGTATCTGTAGTCTCGGGTTCGGTGGCTGTCTCCGGACCCAGAGGATTCGGAGTGTGATACACATTTGTCTTCTTCTTCGCTGGATAATTCTCAACGAAGGCATAGTAGTACTTCTGACCACCGGTCCGATCCAGATACCTGCGCGCCGTCACCGGGATTTCTGCAAGAAAGACACCGGTGCGCTCTATGGCTTTAATATCCGGGATCGGTTCCTTGCTGCGATACAGAAACAATTGGACTTCCTCTTCGGTTACGCCGGAGCGAAACTTCCACTCGAATACCACGGCATCGCCTTCCACACTTGCATTCAGCTCTGAAATCCTACCATCACCTGGCTTTTCAAATAGATTGGGCTCATCCGGGTTAAAGCTGGCCCCGCGAATTGTTACTCCAAATGCAGTGAAAGTTCGGCCCGCCTGGAGTTCCATGATCTTGCGACCGGAAGTGGATCTTGGAATCAATGCATAGAAGTATTGACCAGGTCTCAGACCTGTATCGGTAAAACCTTTTGCTCCGTTAGATACAGTGCCGATCTGCTTCGCTCTTGAAAGTGCCTGCAGATCTTGAATGGGCTCGGAGGAGCGATAGACTTCGTAGTCCTTGATGGCCGGACCCGGATCCACCCATAGTAGGCGAATGGTATCCTTGCTTGCCAGATAGGCCATAAAGGAGCCGGGCAGAAAGTTATCGAACTCCATCTTTCGATCTGGCCGAACATAGGTATGGCTGATGTAAGACTCGTTCAAGGTGAGCTGAGGATATTCCTTCTTGTTCACGCAATCGTATACAGCCACGCCATAATAGGTCTGGCTACCATCGGCCGGATTAACGTCTTCAAAGAACGGGCTTTCTTCTCGGGATTCGCCCAGGCGAGTGGCCTTTGCCAATCGCTCTGCGGAGTCCAGCGGTTCTGGCCCTCGGTATACATGATAGCGAATGCCAGGAACCGGAGATTTTTTCCAGTTAAGCACTACTCCCTTTTCTGTATTCACAGCCACCATATCCAGAACCTGAAACTCTTCTGGCTTATAGGCTCGATCCCTGTCTGCTGTGCAGGAAGTACCATCGGAAGGACCGGTTCGTCCAACAATGAATGGCACCGATGTATAGTTCTGATCTGCGATGAGCTTCAGCCGTCCATCCCTGGACAGCTCATGAGTGGCCACAATGGCATAATAGTACGTTCCCTGAGGAATGTCTTTATCGATGAACGTTGTATTGGTTGGCTCCAGAGGCTCGGGGGTCAGGTTATATGAGTTGAGCAGAATCTCTCTGGTCGTAATGGGTCTGCTATATCTTACTATGTAGAGATTGGTAGAAAGATCCGGATGGGCTTCCCAGGAAATCTTGGCCGAGTTGGGGAACCTGGAATCAGGAGAGACTGTAAGGTTTCGCACTCTGGGGTATCCACTGTCGCCCTCGGGCCTCTGAGTATTCTCGTTTTCCGGAACACCGTCTTCGCTGCGATTATCCGGCGGTTGCTCATTGGAAATGCCCGTGGGATTGCCCTGGGCCATGGGCAGAGGGTCGATGCCCGGAATTTTATCCGGCCGTTCTATACTAAAAAGGCTACCCATTGCCACGAAGACAAAGCAAAGTGTGAAATACCGTCTCATTATCTATCCCTATCTGAGCCTATTTCTACTATCGGACTTGCAGATTAGCAAATTCAATTGAGATCTTGCAAAAAGGGGCCGATAAAGGCTGCACCGGTGAAATCAAATGCGCGGACTGCCCTTCTACGAAGATCCAAAATACCATCGTTATCTGCTCTCGCAGGCCAGAGCCGACCTGTTCCCGGTAAATCGAATCTTGAACCAGCTCCCTCTCCATGATACCTACGATGTTCTTGATTTTGGCATGGGGAATGGATACTTCCTGGATGCTTTTCTGAAGCATTTGCCAGAAACCGGGCACCTCTGGGGCGCCGAATGCCAGGAACTATTAATAGACTACTGCTTACAGAGAAAGGTTAAAGAAAAGATCGAGCGTTTTACTCCTTTTTATGTTGAAAGAACCGAACATCCGCTGCTTCCAGACTGGATTCCGCCCATGGATCTTATATTCTGCAGTTGCGTTATGTCTACTTTCGCCGATCCTACGCTGGCCCTGCGAGGGATCGGTCGTGTGCTCAAGGATAATCGGCCTGTAGTGGTGATTGACTGGGAAAGAAGGGAATCCCCTTCCGGCCCGGAAATACAGCAGAAAGTATCCAGAGATCGTATGGAGTATTTTATTGATGAAGCAGGTTATAACATTGCTCAGAGACTCAGAATCAATGAGTTCGTCTATGGTATAATAATGTACAAGGATCCGGAAAAATTCGAAGAGACTGTTTATTATCAAATGTAACAGCCACTGCAATGAAATCGAGACGAGCCGGCCCCAAAAGATCCGGGAGACATTACTAAAATCGCCCCGCAAGGTTTGAGCCTTTCTCTCCGGAAATCAGGTATGCATCCGGTTCTTCAGGTTCGATGAAGACCAGAGTTCCCGGGCAGGAGGGTTAGAATAGACCCGTCTATTGCGAAGTCAACGGCAGCAATTCCTTCAGATTCCCGGACACAGAGCGATCGGAAGCGGCGTCATTCAAATGAAATAGAGCCAGACGACCGGAAAGCTTTTGAATGTCCTGGATGCTCGCATCCGAAGAAACGGGAAACTCTATGCGTATATAGTCATCGCTTAATGCCTGAGCTGTAGATTTTTCTGAATCCAACCTTTCTATGACTCCCACCCGACTCTTTCCCTGGAGACCGGACACGAGTTTTTTCCATTGTGAATTGGAATAATTCTGGAGAATCCGCACTCGTTCTTTTGCAAGTCCGCGATCTACAGGATCCGGTAGATTCAGCGCATCGGTACCTTCCCGGGGCGAATAGGGAAATCCATGCACCTGGACAACATCCAGATCTCGCAGTAAGGATAGGGTTTCCTGGAAATGGGACTCTTTTTCTCCGGGAAAACCGGTAATTACATCGGTTCCAAGAAATACATCGGGGTTTACCCTTCGCACGGTTTCCATACGTTTTCTGTAGCTTTCTGCGCTATAGGTTCTTCGCATGAGTCGCAGAATGTCTCGACTCCCACTTTGCAGGGGCACATGAAAATAATTGCAGAATCGTGGATGTAAACTCAATTCAGCCAGCTGTTCGTCCACATCGCAGGGCTCGATGCTACTGAGCCTCAGTCTGCTGTAATCCAGCTGGCGAAGGATGGAATAGATAAGCTCATTAAAGCTACGATCCTGGTCTCTGTACCATCCTGGATTCACCCCGGTCAGTACAATCTCTGGAATCCCCCGATCGTTCAAGCGACGAACATGATCCAGGATTTCCTCAAAGGACCTGGAAACACCGCCTCCTCTGGCCCGGGGGATCTTACAGTAGCTGCATCTGCGATCACAGCCATCCTGAATCTTCAGATAGGCGCGGCTATGTCCCACAGGAAAGACATCACCATAGGCGAATGGATCCTCCAGCACCGGACGCTTACTTTCACCTTTCTTGCGATCCAGGCCGCCGGCTGAGAAGACCCGATCTGCTTCACTGGACAGATCTCCGGATTCCAGATCCTCTACGATGGATTTCAAACCGGTCTTACGATCGTTTCCCACCACGGCATACACCCCTGGAATTGAGGCCACTCGTTCGGGATCTGTCTGTGCATAACAGCCAGTGATTACAATTTTGCTTTCAGGGTTCTTTCGCAGGATCTTTCGAACCAGGGCACGGCTTCTGGACTCAGCCTGGTCTGTAACGGTACAGGTGTTGATAATAGCAATATCTGGCCCACTTTCCAGATTGGCCAGGCGATACTTCTTTTCTTCATCCAGGAAACGTGCGATGATACCGTCCGATTCAAATTGATTCAGACGACACCCAAGAGTATGGATTCCAACGGTCTTTTGCTCCGTTTCCGGCATCATGTAGTGGGCAACGTGGCCATATTTCGCTTCAGTGCCGGGTCGTTGGGCCGCAATTGCGAGGCTTTCTCCAGATATTCCCTGGCCTGCTTCAAATATGCATCTCTTCTGGCGCCGTCGGTGCGCGCTGCCAGAAGACTCAGGGTAAGGCCCAGATTGTTCAGCAGACCAAACTGCAGCTTCTTATCCGATGTTCCAATTCTGGCCGCATTGCGCAGTCGGAATTCTGCATTTTCCAGATCGCCAGCCTTCAGATAAAGTACTCCATCCAGATACAGAGCCCCAAAATGATTTGGATCGGTGGAAAGTATTTTGCTTACATGGGTTCTGGCCGGAGCCACACTGTCCAGAGCCATGTAGGCCAGCGCCGCTTCCCAGCGAATTTGAATGGAATCTGGATGTTTTCGAATGACATCCCGAATGTGAGCCAGGGATTTTCTGGGCTGACCGGATCTACGATACACAGCCGCCAGAAGTGCATGGGGCTCCGCCCGATCCGGATGATCCTTCATACAGTAGCGAAGGTGAGAAACAGCGTTGTCGAATTCGCCCTTCTCCAGATAGTTGGCTGCCGCCAGCATTCTAAATTCATAGGAGCTTTTGTAGTCGTCAAAAACAGACCGAATGGCTTCCAGGGAGTCTTCATACTTCCCCTGCTGAAAGAGCTGCACCGCCTCTTTGTAGCGAGGCAGGTCTTCGGCACTCAGTCCTCTGCCGCCAGGTAGCATGAGGGCTAGCAGCAAGGCACCGGTACACAGATATTGAATGGTTTGTTGCATTGGATAAGATCTCATTGAGGTTAAAAATGGCAGGGGCGTTCAGGAATGCCTGGAACGCTTCCTTACTATGCTTTTCCTGCGACCTTCTGACGAGGCAAGGAAATTTCGGGCAGGGTCCCTGAGCAGGAACCTTACCTGGACCCTGGATTTGCCCTCCAGAAGGTGATGCTCAATAGCTTCCTCGCCCACAATACGGGCATTTCGGTCGCAATGGAGTACCGGTACATCCACCCGGGCATCCTGAGCAATCATGGGCCCCAGATCGGCAATGAAATGACGGATGGGAACTATGGAGCTTCCTTCGTAGCTACTCTTGCGATATTTGAAGGAATACTCGATTTCTACGAACCTTGTGCGAGGCACTGCAGGTCTGCGATAGAAGGGGCGGATGCGGATGATTTCAGCCTGGCTGTTGGCCACCCGCTGCCATCTCCAGCGAGCCAGTCGAATACTGAGATACAGACAGATACCGGAAAGCAGGGCTGATCCGGCCAGCAAAGCGCCGGATTCTAATGCTACCTGATATACCGATACTGTCTGCGCTAGATTCAACTCACCTGACCTGTATTGGCCGGCCTTGCAGAAGGAGAGTCGGAACGAACGGAGACACCGCCAGACATCTTGATGTTGTTCTGAGTCTTGGCTTTCAATTCCTCTTCTCGTTTCCTCTTTTCTTCTTCCTTTTGCCGGACTATTTCTTCGTAATCAGACCAGGGCTTCTCGTCGAAGCTAAGTGCCTCGGCTGCGCCCTCTCCTTCTGAGCTTACAAAAATAATGGTCGGTTCGCGGAAGGCTCCTTCCAGGAATCTTTGAGCCATACGGTCCTCAATCTCTCGTTGCAGAGTTCTACGCAACGGACGGGCGCCGTACTTCTCGTCGAATCCCCTTTTGGAAATCCAATCCTTTGCTTTATCGTCCAGCTCCAGCAGGATCTTCTTATCGAAGAGCTGGGTGTTCATTCTTTCCACCATGATACCAATGATCTGGCGAATCTCCTGATTGGAGAGGGAGTGGAAACTTATGATCTCATCAATTCGGTTGAGGAACTCGGGGCTGAAGTGCTTCTTGAGCGCTTCCATGGCCTGCTCCTTCTTGCCGCTTTCTCGCAGGGACTCATCTTCGGCAAATCCTACACGGCCACCTTTCTGAAGCTCTCTTGCTCCCAGATTGGATGTCATGATGATAATGCAGTCCCGAAAATCCACTTTGCGACCGTGGGTATCGGTGAGGGTCCCTTCTTCCAGGATCTGCAGTAGAATGTTGAATACATCCGGGTGAGCTTTTTCGATCTCATCGAACAGAATCACCGAATAGGGATGGCGGCGAACGAACTCGGTGAGCTGCCCGGCATCGTCGTAGCCAACATATCCTGGAGGTGATCCAATTAGCTTGGAAACGGAGTGCGGCTCCATGTATTCGGACATATCCAGGCGGAACAGTGCCTGCTCTTCACCGAACAGAAAGTCGGCCACGGCTCGCGCCAGCTCGGTCTTGCCCACACCGGTGGGTCCCAGAAAAATAAAAGAACCAGAAGGCTTACGATGATCCTTGAAACCGGTACGGGAGCGGCGAACCGCACGACTTACCAGTTCGACAGCACTGTTTTGGCCTACAATACGGCGAGCCAGCTCCTGCTCCATGCGCAGCAGTTTCTCAGCTTCGCCTTCCTCGATTTTTTCCAGAGGAATACCTGTCCACAGGCTGATGACGGAGTAAACGTCTTCGTCGGAGATATCTACGGAATAATCCGAAATCTTCTCCTGCCAGTTGTTGATCAATTCCTGGAGCTGATCTTTCTTAACGTTGATTTCATCACGAATCTGCGCTGCCCTTTCATACTCCTGGGCTTTAACCATGTCATCTTTCTTCTGGGTGAGGATCTTGATCTCCTCTTCGAGATCCACAATCTCCTGCGGACGAGATGAATTGGCCAGCCGAGCACGGGAACCAGCTTCATCGATTACATCGATGGCTTTGTCTGGCAGATAGCGATCGTTGATATAGCGCTCGGCCAGTTTTACGGCAAGTTCCAGGGTTTCATCGGAATAGCGTACACGGTGATGCTGCTCGAAGGATTTTTTGAGTCCTTTCAAAATCAGATAGGCATCGTCCTTGGACGGCTCTTTCACCTGGATGGGCTGAAAGCGACGCTCCAGGGCAGAATCCTTTTCGATGTATTTTCTGTACTCGGTAAGGGTGGTGGCACCAATACATTGGAGTTCGCCGCGTGCCAGAGCAGGCTTCAGCATGTTGGCCGCATCAATGGCACCTTCAGCAGCACCCGCACCAATCAATGTATGAAGCTCATCGATAAATACGATCACGTTCTGGGAGCTTTGAATCTCGCGCATGATCTTCTTCAGTCGATCTTCGAACTCACCACGGTACTTTGTACCGGCGACCAGAGAAGCCAGATCCAGAGAAATCACTCTCTTTTCGAACAGGATATCTGGCACTTGATTCTGAATAATGCGTTCGGCCAATCCCTCTACAATGGCAGTCTTGCCCACACCGGCTTCACCAATCAGTACAGGATTGTTCTTGGTCTTTCGGCAAAGGACCTGAATAAGGCGCTGGATTTCCATTTCGCGGCCGATAACAGGTTCCAGCTTCTTGTCGCGAGCAAACTGTGTAAGATCGCGCGCAAACTCATCCAGGGTAGGAGTTCTGGATTTCTCTGTGGTTCCGCTGCGTCCACTGGGGGCCGGACCACTGGTGGCCACACCAAGGATTCTAAGTATTTCGCCTTTGATAACGGAATAGTTCACCTGGAAACTGGCCAGGGAGGCGCCGGCTACATTGTTGTTATCTCGCAGCAGCGCCAGAAGAATATGCTCGGTGCCCACATAATTGTGCTTCAGTCGGCGAGCTTCCTCTTTTGAATAATCAATGATTTTCTGGTATTTATCTGGATTGGGGGTGATCTCCAGAAGCAGAGTGTTACCACCCTGTCGGGCCCGACGCTCTACTTCTTTTCGTAGCTCGTTGAGATCGATACTCAGATTCTTCAGAATTTTGATCGCTACAGAGTCTTCTTCTCGAAGCAGTCCCAGCAGAATATGCTCGGGACCAATCATATCATGGCCCAGGCGTTTAGCTTCCTGCTGCGCGTATTCGTTTATGACTCTTTTAGCTCTCTTGGTAAAATCAAACATGGGGAGACCTCTACTCGGAAGGGGACGTCTGTACAATAAAAACTATGTCTCAGGGCAGTGTCACCGTCTTTTTTATTCTCGGCGGGTTCCCCCTGTTCAATGGCATGGTTAACCGTTATGAGCAAGAATTTTTTCGCCGATCTTTTGTTCCCGTACCATTAGACGAGCAAGATAGATTCTAAATCTTTCCAGAACGGAACGAAATCCCTGGGGGCCAGAGATAAAACGGGTGGCCAGCTGTATGTGCTGGCCATCGGGAAAGGATTTTTCTCCACTCCCCGGCCGGACCTCGAAGCCAGCTCGATGAAGTTCTTTCTTCCAGCGCAGCCAGGAAGGGTCTGCCAGAAGTGCAGGTATGCGAATTCGAGCCGAAATCCTGAGACCAGAACCACTGTTGGTGGGACAGCCGGTGAGGAACCCGAATATTGTTGAGTATTGCCATACAAAAGCACGGTCCAGATTGCGGATCTGGCGAATGATCTGAGCCAATTTGTCCTCGGCACCATTCAGATCGGAGCCAGAAATCCAGCTCCAACTAAAGCGAAAATGGTCTTCGTCCCCTACAATAATCTGTCTGCTGATTTCCGGATCCAGGGGCTTTTCCAGTGAACTGGAGAGGAATCCTCGGGGGGAAAGAAAAATCCGGGTGAGATTTTCGGAGTGATTCAGACCGTCTCTATAGTTCAATCCTGGAATGTTTCTTGCCATTCGAATGCGGAACTGAACCTGATCCAGGTCCACCTCTCTGGGGTCGTTCCAGGAATCGATTCCGGCTGGTAAAACAGGAGCAGGTTCCTGCTGATCCTTCACTATTTCAAAATAGGTCTGTAAACGGGCCATGGCATTTCTACCCGGCACTCTATAGCGGCCTGTCTTTTGAAAAACGCTCTTTCTGTAGGATTCAATTCCCTGAACAATGGAGCCGCGAAATACGCTGTAGCAATCCTCGCATCCGCACAAACCACTGCTAAGAAAGCTGTATTCGGAAATCCCGCAACCCGGGCATTTCAAAGAGTTCTCGGGCACAATGGCTTTCTTGCAGGTCTGGCAATAATACATCATCTGCCCGGCCTGCGGGTCAAAGATATGTACCGAGGATTCGCTTTGACAGGTGGGACAAATCATTACTGTAAATTAAATTACCTCCGCAGGGACACTTACTGCACGGCAGACCAGATATGGTCAATAGATTAAGAAAAGGATTCCAGATGACCTTCTTTCAATCTAAATCTACGGGGCACCCGACGGGCCAGATCCTGATCATGGGTTACAATCAGCATAGTAAATCCAAGCTGCTGCTGCAAACTCCAGAGTAGATCCGCCAGTTTCTCCGAGTTGTCCCGATCCAAGTTCCCGGTAGGCTCATCTGCCAGAATCAACTTCTTGCCACCTACCAGAGCTCTGGCCACTCCGGCCCGGGCCATTTCCCCGCCCGATACCTGCGAAGGATAATGATGCAATCGGTGTCCCAGACCTACATTCTTTAGCATCTCCACCGCATTATCTGTGCTTCTGGTCACATTCTTTCGTTGAATCCACAGAGGCATAATCACATTTTCCAGCACTGTAAAATCCGGGAGCAGATAATGATGCTGAAATATCAAGCCCACATTGGCAGCGCGAAAGTTTTCCTTCTGCCTTTCATTCATGGCCGTGATCTCTTCGCCGAAAATTCGCACCTTGCCTTCCACCGGAGTGTCGATGGATCCTACAATATGTAGCAGAGTGGATTTTCCTACCCCGCTGGCTCCCTCAACAGAAACGATTTCGCCGGCCCCTACGGTTAGATCCAGCTCACGAATAACGTGAACGATTTCGCCTTCGCCGCGATAGGATTTGGACATCCTTTCAATTTCTATGGCTGCTACTTCACTCATCCAGATTTCTCTCTACTCTTTGCCTTCCCTGACCTCTATTCTAATCGTTTCGAATGGTTTGCACTGGATCCTGCATGGCTGCCTGCCTTGCAGGGAAAAACCCTGCAAATCCACTGAGGATCATAGTGGTAAGGGCCACACCAAAGATGATGTTTAGATCCGCATTCACTGGCAGATGATCAAAGTAATAGATATTTCGGGGGATTAGATGCACCGGCGCGCAATTGCCGGACCACCAGATGCAGGCGGAGTTGATCATGTCTTCCACCAGTTGAATCACACTTTCCAGATGGTTGGCCATAAAGATGCCGGTGGCGCCTCCTACGGCGGTGGCCAGAAGTCCGATGAGCAGCGAATGTGCTGTAAAGATGATGAGCACCGAACCGGTGGGCAATCCCATGGATCTAAGCATCCCTATGGAGCGGCTTTTGGATCGCACCAGCAAATAGGAAGTAACCCAGATCCCTGCAACACCGGCCAGAATCAATAGTCCCAGAATCATTACCATCAGAGTCTTTTCCAGCTGCAGAGCGGCCAGGAAGTTGCCTCGCTCATCTCGAATGGTGCGAATGGAATATAGATACTGATTGCCGGGCAATGCTTCTCGAATCATCCGACGAGCCACGTCCAGATCCGATAGACTCTCCAGCTGAAAGATCACTTCGGTGCTTCGATTGGGCAGCCCCAGAACTCTCTGGGCCGTATTAAGAGAAAGAAAGATTAGATTCAGGTCGAACTCGTAGTAGCCCGTTCTAAAAAAGCCACCGATGGTAAATACCTGCTGCTGGACTTGCATCCCTTTGGTGAGTGCGCCGCCCCTGGGCATAAATAGCCGAATCTGATCTCCCACCTCCCAGTGGTAATACCGGGCCATCTCTCGTCCTACAATGACTACGTTACCGCCATCGAAACGGTCCAGCAAATCCTGATTGTAGTGCACAATTCGCGGAAAGTCCTTTAGATCTCCGGTTTTAAGATCTTCCTTTCGCACCGGTAGAGCGCGAATTCCTTTGCCCTCGAAGCGATTCTGAATCTCCAGAAGTCCATTGATGGAAATACTGGGAAAACTGGAACGCAAAAGAGGTTCAAGGGCCGGTTCTTTCGCAGTGGCTTCCAGGATCTCCGAATAGTTTTCCAGAGATGCGCCGGCCAGGCTGCGACTCAAAGTAATATGATAGCCGGAATTCCAGAGGGAGTTATGCACTTCTTTCTGAAATCCTGTAAACACAGAAAGCACCACGACCATGATAAACACCATCAGGGCCATGAAGATAAAAGACAGCCGGGTTCCCAGACTGAACAGCACCATCCGGCCCTGCCCTCGTAGATACCTGGCGGCAATAAAAAGTTCCAGACTGAATCGGGAGCGAAACACAGATTGGCAAAGTCCGACGGCAAGACCGGGAGTCAAGGAGGCTTTTACTTCCGACGACCTCCTGCTGTTTGAGTCCAGAGGAAGCCAGGCGCTTGGAGCGTTCACTGAAAAATCGAAAAATCACTGACACAAAAAGCCCCGATTCCAGGGTGCAATCCATGTTCCAGAAATCGGCCCTGCTTCTGATTCCGTTTTTCATATATTTTCTTTCCTTCATTACCGGCCGACCTGCCTACTACGAACCGGGTCCCACAGCCCCGCTATCCGAGGAACCGGGTGTGGCATTCGAAAGTGGATTGCTGGGTAGATTGGTGATGGAGTCTCGGTTTCTTTCGGTGATGAGCGATCCGCTTCTGGAAAGCGATGCCCGTCCTTCCGAGGTGTTTCGCGCCGTGGAGCGTTCTGCTGTAGCGGATCGATTCTACCTGGCTGTGAGCGCTTTCTGGTGTGCCCTTCTGGTATTTTGCTTTCTGGCAGGGGCCAGGGGATACTGGTTTTACAGGCCCATGCTTCAGGTCATTCTGGGCCCATCCATCGCCATCCTCCTGGCCATATTGCTGGTGGCCCGCAGCAAAGCCCTGAGCACCAACTTTACAGTTACTCTTTATAATAATGTGATTCCAGAAACCATACTTCTGGCCCTGGGGATTGGTATGTTTCTGTATCAAAAGATGCGGCTGGACCCTGTCTCCGGTGGTCGCTCTTTCCTGGACTTTTTGCAGAAGCGGGGCACTGCACAGAAGCAGAGAATTTCCGGAGGGTTCACGGTAGCCATTCAACTGGTCTGGATTACCCTTACCGGCGCGCTCATAAGTAATCTATTGCTACTCCCTCTTTACAAGCTGCAGCTCTCCTTTCCAGGTTATTTCGGTATCCTGCTCATCGCAGCTCTCATCGCCCTGGGAATCTTCTATTTATATAGTTATAGTAAGGTTTCGGCCATGGCTGGAGAGGAAAAGACCATGCTGGCTCCTCCGGCTTTCCTGGGATTTCGCATTCTGAGCAATACCGTATTTTTGACCCTGCTGATTGGGGCCATCACGGTAGTGATTGGTACCATTGTAAGTCTGGCGATCTTGAATATCGATTTACTTCAGGGAATTGGTATCCTGCAGCCAGTTAAGGGTCTCTGATCGCTGAAACTCATAGCTCATAGCTCCGGCCTTTTCGCTGACTGAATCCTGCGCAAAAATGAACGTTTGATGCGTGGGGAAACGTAGTTTTTGGAAGGAGGCCCATCCCTACAGGGTCATATCGATGCGGACCGTGGTCTTTTCTCGTTTGGGCTCCGGATAAATATTGCATCTGTACTGAATACCTTCCTGACGACAGATGTCTTCTAGATAGGAATTGTAGAGCAATCCCAATCCCGCCCCCAGCTTTCCATCTTCTTCATCGCTTCCGTAGAACGATGCCAGGGTGATCCCGTCTGTATTGGTTTTCATCTTACGGGCCAGTTGCTGGGACAATCGCTCATCAATGAGGCCGTAGTTGGAAATAGAAATTAGAATTCTGTATTGCTGACCGATGGTATTTCTTTCCGGATTCATTGTCCAGGATAGCTCCAGCATCTGCATGGTCTTCTGCGCCAGAGCAATAACCTTCTTTCTGTTTTCCGGGTCGCGAAGGAAGGTATCCACGGCGCCCCGGTCCGCCAGTCCATGTCTTACAATCAATCGTTCAAAATGAGCCTTTTCTGCGTTCTGAATAAACTCCATGAGCAGGTTACTCAAATGGGTTGCGATCTGAGTATGATGCAAATAGGAAAAGATCATGGATGCAAATGTGCGCTCTATTGCAGACTTGAATCCGGTGTGTGAAATAACGTAGAAGATAAACCAGATTCTGGGATCCACTCGATCCAGAAAACGAGGCAGGGCTCGAACCCGGGCCTGTTGATCCTCTTCGCTCAGGGAAGTGGCACCCAGGATTTTTTCTGTGATAATCTCCCTTAGATTGCGCTTCATACCTTCAATCAGTTCTGGATTATTTTGCTGCAGCGCTTCTACCTTTTGAGGAGAGATATGGTTCAAATCCACAATGGAATTCTTGGGATTCTTTCTATTATATTCCTTTACTACGCTGGATTCAAACAATGTCCGAGCCAGGGAAGGAGTGAGCTTTTTGTAGAGAACACCGTAGACAATTAAATTGTTTGTACTGATTATCTCGAAGCGCTTTCGCAGAAGGTCGGGCAGGCTTACATTGATCTCTTCAATGCAGGATTTCATTACCAGTTTCTGGATAGTCTGAGCGTTGTAGCTTTCCGATTCCAGCCCTTCTTTGGGAAGCCCATCCCGGGAAGTAACTTTCTTTACTGAAGGCGATGAGCCCACCAGATCCAATCCCCTTGGAGTGAATATGATTCGGGCCGGAAGCCGAACAAATGGATCTTTTTCCCCCACCGCAGTCGTTGTACTCATAATCTTCCTGAAATCTGTGACACCGGCCCCTACCCGGCGCTGCATTTTATCTACCAGAAGCCCTTCTCCGGCATTGAATTTTTTTAAAAAAGCCCGATACTAGCTACATGACGGGCAGGCTTCTATCTCTATCTCTCTGTTCGTACATCCTATTATCGGGCGCTCTTTCTTTCAAGTACTACATGGAAGCCAGCCCAATGAAGCAGCCGGAATCTGCCCGGCTCTGGAGAACCGCAGAAACCGGCGAATCCGCACCATCGGCACCCGGTGGGCAGGAATCCGAGTCCCAGCTCTTTGAACGAGCCGAAGAGCACTTCTTTTCCCGGCGATACAATACGTCTCTCGCATTATTCCTGAGAGTATTACAGGAAAATCCGGAGCATGCCAGGGCCCATAGTTATGCAGGGGATATCTATCTAATTCAAAGAAAGCTGGAAGAAGCAGAGCATCATTTTCGCATTGCTGCAGAGATCGGCGAAGAAAAGCATAAGTCTGAATTTCGCCTGGGTCAGATCGCCTATCTTCGCAAGAATGCAAAGAATGCCCGATCGCATCTGGAAAGATCCCTGGAGCACTATCCCGATTTTCCCCCGGCGGTGTTCTATCTTGGCCTGGTCTCCTGGAAGTTAGAAAACAACCGCGATGAAGCAGCCCTGCAATGGGAAAAATATATTACGCTAAAGCCTGAAGATCCACAGAATGTGGCCATCAAGCGTGCCATTGAGTATCTGAGAGAAAAGCCGGATGCTGAAAATGGAGAGGAAGGCAAGCCAGACCAGACTGCGAATAAACCTCCCCTGGACCTGGATAAGCTTCTGAATTCCGTGGAGCCAGAGTCCATTCCTGCAATGCCCACTTCGCAGAATGGGGATTCATCAACTGAGCAATCAAAGCCGGCCAACCAGTCGAACTCCACGGATGAAGCGTTTCTGGATATTGCTCGTTCCCTGGAAAAGCATCCTGAAAGATTACCTACTGTTTTGAATCTGGCCAGGATTCAAAAGGAACAAGGAAACCTTTCCCATGCACAGTCCATTCTGGAAGAAGCCAAGAAGCATAGCGATGACCCGGAGATCCGCTCTGAACTGGCCAAAATCTATGAACAGTCCGGGCAAACCGCCGCCGCCAGAAATATTCTGCGTGAACAAATCAATCGCAAGGATTTAAGCCCGGAACAAAAATCGTTACCTGCTCTCAATCTGGCTCGTATCACTCAGCCTCTTCGCAAGGCACCCAAATCGCCCCAGGAGAGCAACTCGGACGAAGGCGAAAATGCCGCGAATAAGAAACCCGGCAAGGCTACGATTCAAGAGAACAAATCTGCAGAAGACGACGACTCTGACGGAAAGCAGAATTCTGCTGGCGATCCAGATAACGGAGGTAAGAACGATTCCAGCAAAGCTCCCGGAAAAACAGAAAGCCCCACTGATGTAACAAATGCCCCGGCCGGCAAACCTGATAAAAATGCGTCGGATGGCTCACAAAAGGAACCCGAAGAAAAGCTTCCGTCGCCGGATGAAGACTTTGACCTGGCAATGGAGCACCTGGAAAAGAAAAGAGGATACCGCCATCTATCCCCGGAGAATCGCAAGGACTACTTTTTGATTCAGGCCAGAGAGGCTTTTAGAAACGGAAACTCTCAGCAGGCCTATGCCCAGACCCTGCAGATACTGAAAGAAGATCCCACCGATCGCCGGGGCCTGATTCTGGCTGCATCCATCGCCCAGCAATCCGAAACCACAACAAGTTTCAACGTGTATGAAGAGCGGATTCGCAGCCTATACGGAAATGATCCAGAGATGATGACGGCTCTGGCCCGCATCCATCTCCAGGAAGATCCTGCCCGGGCCAAGGAGCTACTGGAGGCAACTCTGGATAATCATCCAGATAGTGTGCCCGCATCTCTGGCAATGGCTGAGATAGAAAAGCAGGAAAATCCGGAATCCGCCATTCGCAGGCTGGAAGCTCTTCTGGAGAAGAATCCCGAAAACCTGGATCTGCTACGAATCTATATTGGACTCAGGGTGGATCAGAAGGATCAATCCCCGGAATTTAAGAAGCTTCTGGAAAAGGTAAGAATGCTGGAGAAGCGAAGTCCTGGTTCGTTTCCAGATATCCATGAATGGAACCGATTGTATCCGCCAGAGGTTAGCCGGCCGAAGCCCGGAGACAATCCATCAAAGCCCACCGACAATACAGCTGACAGACCAGAAAGGTGAACCGCCCCAATCCTGAGACGATTCATCAGTTGTAGAAGGTTTATTCCTGGCCGCCTTTCTGTCCATAGCCTGCAGAAAGCAAGAATCTGCTTGCGATCACCTGCCCTGACGTTGTTCTAGAAATAGCGGATCGATAAACCGGGATGCAGACGATATCCTGGAGGTATCCGGTTTAGCTGCAGTCAGCCCGCATAGAGGGAATTCGGAATGTCATTTTCAATAACAGAATTGGACGGGATCGTAATGACTCATTATTCCGGTAATGTTTCCCTGGAAGAGCTAAAGGAAGGTATGACTCAAAAACTCCAGCGCCAGGACATCTCTGACTTTAGCTGTATTCTGGTAGATACAAGGGAAGCCACACTGGAATTGCATCCTTCGCAAATGAATGATCTGGTGGATTTTCACAACTCCCTCTATGCAAAATACCCCGGTCGCACCGCTTTTCTTGTAGCCGATCCCATGGAAACCGCATTCGTAGAGCTGTTTGCAGTTCAATGCAATCGGCTCTGTAAGAGCTTTGCGCTGGAAGAGAACGCCAGCAGCATAATCGAAATTGCTCTCAGGGCTCGAATTCTAATTCTGGTCTCATGGCCAAACTAGAGCTCCCTGCCCCGGAGAAAACTGTAACCATTGGAAAAAGCATCCAGGGTCTGGATATTCAACTTTACTGTTCTGGAAACGGACCCATAAGCGCGCTACTTATCGGCGGGGTGCATGGCGACGAGCCCGAAGGCTACCTTTTTGCAGAGCGATTTATGCAGGAAGTGCAGACTGGAAGTCTTACCCTCCCGGAACATCTAAAGCTCTATATCTGTCCTAGATTGAATCCGGATGGATGCGCCGTCGATCGGCGAACCAATGCCAGAAATGTGGATTTGAATCGTAATCTACCCACGGGAGACTGGACCGCCGACTTCACGAATCCCAGGTATTTTCCGGGACTCTCTGCAGGCAGCGAAATCGAAAGCGAAATCACCGTGGCCATGATCGAAGCCATTAAGCCCAGGATGATCATGAGTCTGCATTCCTATGAGCATGCAATGATCAACTACAACGGCGACTGTCTGGATCTGGCAGAAGCTATGGCTCGCAGCAATGGACTTCCACCCAAGTCTGACATCGGCTATCCTACACCTGGAAGCCTGGGAACCTATGCAGGCTGGGAAAGAAATATTCCCACCATTACATTGGAAATACTGCGAGGTCAATTGCCGGACGATGCTTATACGCAGCACCGGATGGCAGCCCTGGATGGATTGTCCTTCTATAGAAGCTGAGGGCGGCACGGTCCGGGAAGCCAGGTGGCGCGAATTTTTGTTGAGCAGGATGGAAGAGTAACACGAAGCAATACAGATCAATAGATAGCGAATTCTGAAAATGTAAATCAGAAAAACCAAACTGGAGAAGATGAATGTACGAAGATATGGAAAAGCGAATCAACGAGATTTTCGAAGACAGGGAACAGCTCAAAGAGCCTGCCTCAAAAGAACTGGTTCGCGAAGCCATGGAGGCGCTGAATCAAGGAAAGATTCGAGTGGCGGAGCAAAATGGCCCCGGCGACTGGAAAGTGAACGCCTGGGTAAAGAAGGTTATTTTACTGTATTTCCCCATTTCTGAAATGAAAGGGATCAGCTCTGGAGATCTGGAATACTACGATAAGATCCCGGTGCGCACAGATCACAGTATGCGCGGTGTGCGAGTCGTTCCCCCGGCCGTCTGTCGTTACGGTGCATTCGTGGAGCCCGGGGCCATCATGATGCCTTCCTATGTAAATATTGGAGCCTATGTTTCCAGCGGAACCATGGTAGATACCTGGGCCACTGTCGGTAGTTGTGCCCAGATCGGAAAGAATGTTCATCTCAGCGGTGGAGTGGGCATTGGCGGAGTTCTGGAGCCACCTCAGGGTGCTCCTGTAATCATTGAAGATGGTGCCTTTCTGGGCTCCCGGGCCATTGTCGTGGAAGGCGTAATGGTTGAGGAACGAGCGGTTCTGGGCGCAAATGTTGTGATCACAGCATCCACTCCCATTATCGATGTTACCGGTTCTCAGGAGAAGATAACAAAAGGCAGAATTCCTGCTGGTTCTGTTGTGATTCCTGGTACCAGAATGAAGAAGTTTCCAGCAGGAGAATATGGAACTCCCTGCGCCCTTATCATCGGCAAACGAAAAGAGAGTACAGACGAAAAGACTTCGTTGAACGATGCCTTACGCGAATTTGAAGTCCCCGTATAGGACTTCTTTATAGAAACGATACCGAGTACAGCCGGATTAGCACTGAATATGACTGAGCTGAGATTCCTTAAACTCAGACGGTCACCACATTGCATCCGGCTTTCTCTTCTGGACTCCAGTCTGACTTGTTGGACCAGAGAAGCTCGAATGAAGCGAGGAAGAAATTGCAGCCAATCCTGAAAGCCAGGGCAGTAAGCAAGCGATTTGGCTCATTAGTCGCCGTAGATGGTGTGAATCTGGAGATTCAGCCCGGGGAATTTCTTGCGCTTCTGAGCCCCAATGGAGCCGGAAAAACCACCATGATCGAAATGATCGAGGGAATCCAGAAACCGGACTCGGGCTCCATCGAAATTCTGGGGATGCAATGGGATCTGCATGAAAAGGAAATCCGCCAGAAGATTGGTGTGGCCCTGCAGGAAACCAGATTTTACGATAGATTGACCACAGAAGAAACTCTGCGAATGTTTGGGACCTTCTATAACTCCAGAAATCGCATTGAAGAAATCCTGCGGCTTACAAGACTTACGGACAAGCGAAATACCTACACCATGGGCCTGTCTGGCGGGCAACGTCAGAGATTGGCCCTGGGAGTGGCCCTTCTGAATCAACCCACCCTACTTCTTCTGGATGAACCCACCACCGGTCTGGATCCAAATGCCAGGCGAGATGTATGGGCCATACTTCAGGATTTAAAAGAACAGGGGGTTACATTAATTCTTACAACTCATTACATGGAAGAAGCAGAAAATCTGTGCGAAAGAATTATTATCATGGACCGCGGTAAATTCCTGGCATCAGGAACCATGAACGATCTGCTCCGAAGCCAGGAAGGAGGAGACATCCTGGAATTTCCGCTGGAAGCTTCGGAACTCAATCGACCGGATCTGGAAAACGCATGGAAGGATACTCCGGGCTTCATTCGAATAGAAAAACCGGGTCAGAATCGAATCAGGCTGGTGGTAAAGGATGTTCGCCCTGCTTTGCAGTATCTCTTCGAAAAACTTGGGACCGATGCCTGGAATCTAAAGGAACTGGTGTGCCGACGGATGGACCTGGACGATCTATTCACCCGAATGACCGGACGTCATCTAAATGCACAGGAAACGGTAACTACTCCATGAAACAATGGCTGGTGCAACTTCGAACCCTGACGGCGGTAAACTTCTTTGGATACTTTCGCGAACCCGCCATCATTTTCTGGGCATTGATTTTTCCCGCTGGAATTGCCGGTGTTCTGGGAGTGGCATTCCAGGCCGATCCACCTGAGATTCCCATCGCTCTTGTTCCGGGCAGCACTTACACTGAACTCCAGGTTTCGCCGAATTCAACGAGCGAATCCAGCATCCCGGAAGGAGATACACTGGCAAAGGAAGGCACCGCCTTTTCTGCCCCGGCCACCGAGCTACAGAAATGGAAGTACCTGCTGGAAGCGGCGTCAAAGCGAAGCGAGGGGAACTCCGGCGACCTGAAGATTTTACTCATGGAAGAGAGCCAGGCCAGACTGGCCCTTAAGCGAGGCCAGATCTTTCTCTATGCGAAGGTCCACTTCTCAACAGAACAATTTATGACCGGCCTTGCACAGAATGGCCGGCCCCACCCGAGAGGCGAATTCCCTATCAGAGAGAATCGGATGCCAGGCGAGTCCGACGGCATCCAGAAATCAAAGGCAAATCTCGAAGGCTCGGTGGAGGCGCACTATGATCCACGGAATCCAGAGGCCCGGTTGTCCGTGCTGGCACTTCAGCAAGCCTTGAGTCGGATTCGACTGGAACCGGAACTCGCATCCGTTCTAGAGCAGAAAGATGTTATAGATTCCCGGCATCCGGATTCCGTAATAAGAAGCGTAGAAATGGAATCTGTGGGCGGTCGATACATCGATTTTCTGATTCCGGGTCTCCTGGCTGTAGGAATTATGAATTCCTGCATGTGGGGTGTGGGCTATGCATTGATCGAGCTCAGAGTAAGAAAACTCATGCGAAGAATGGCAGCCAGTCCAATGTATAAATCCGCATTTCTGGCTTCGCATTTTGTGGCGCGCATGGCCTTTACCATTTCCGAAGCATTAATCCTTTTTGGGTTTGCTCATCTGCTTTTTGATGTAAGTATTCAGGGTTCTCTGGTGGGGTTACTGCTGCTCTTTTTCTCCGGTAATGTCGCATGGAGCGGAATCGGCATACTATGTTCCAGTCGAGGCAGAAGCATGCATACGGCCAATGGAATTGTAAATGCAGTTACCCTTCCCCTTACCATGCTGTCCGGAATCTTCTTTAGCTATCAGAACTTTCCGGAATGGAGCCAGGCTATCATTCAATGGTTGCCACTTACAGTGCTTGCAGATGCCACTAGAGCAATCTTTATCGAAGGTGCAGGGCTTTCAGTAATCCTATTACCTTGCGGCATTCTGATAGCCACAGGTTTGATCACA
This sequence comes from Spirochaetaceae bacterium, assembly GCA_002729885.1. Taxonomy (GTDB): domain Bacteria; phylum Spirochaetota; class Leptospiria; order Leptospirales; family Leptonemataceae; genus UBA3465. The sequence goes on along the minus strand of PBUB01000018.1, from coordinate 151,351 downwards.
GCCAGTGTGGGACTGAAGATCTATCGCTGGCACTGAGTTGGACTCTGCACAGGGTTTTCTGTAAATATTGTCTGTGATGGATGCTGGAAAAAAGATAATATCCGTCTTTTTCAGTTGAAAATCAGGGACTATGATGCAAGGAAATGTATGCAGGACTGGCTAAAGACCTATCTTCCCGAAATCCATCCTGAGCTGGACCGGGCCATTCATTCCGGAGTGCTTCGAGTACTGAAGCTCTGGATGATTGCGATTCCGCTTTTTGCAGCCGTAACACTTGTCTTTCATTATTTCAACGACATACCGGCCGAGTTTCTCATCGGATTGATGATCTTTCTGGCTCTGACATTTGTATTTAACATCGTAGACTGGGCCATACTCAAACGATGCAAGCCGGGCCAGTTCACTGCTCGAAGTATCCAGGCTATAGGCCTGGCCTATCCAATTTTCTGTCCGGTATTTCTGGTATGGATTACTATCGAGGCGCAGCCAGAGGTGCTGGGAAGCTTTCTTACCGGTAGCATTCCCATGCTTCAAATCCTGATGGTAAGCACTACTGTGTTTGGGTTCTCCATGTCCTTTGGGCTGATGGCCGGGATCCTTTCGGCTCTGGTATATCTTGGCATTTGTTTTGGACCAGGTGCCTATGCCCGACCGGATGTTCCGAACATGGTAGAGATGTCGCTCTATATCGTACTTGCAGGAACCGTGGCCGGTAAAGCAGGAGACGAAGCCAAGAAGCTCGTCCATCGAGTGGTGGCATCTATAAAGGATCGGGAGTTCGTTACTCGCATCCTGGGAGCCTATGTTTCGGAAGAGATTAAAGACCGTCTTCTCGATCAAGGGCTTAGCATGGAAGGTGAAGAAAAGGAAGTTACTGTCCTGTTTTCCGACCTGAGGGACTTCACTACTCTTTCAGAGGAAATGTCTCCCAGACGAGTGGTGCAGATCCTGAACCAGTATTTCGATCGAATGGTACGAATTATTCAGGAAGAAGGTGGCGTAGTAGATAAATTCATTGGAGATGCCATCATGGCCTACTTTGGTGCTCCGGTACCTCTGGAAAACCCACGAGAGAATGCCATGCGAGCTGCCCGTAGAATGCGCACCGAACTGAGCCTGCTAAACGCTCAACTAAAGAATACTGAAAATATCCAACTTAAGTCCGGCACAGGTCTGCATCATGGAACGGTGGTTCTGGGAAGCATTGGAAGCGAAAAGCGCAGGGACTTTACCATCATCGGCGATGCGGTAAACATTGCGGCCAGGCTCGAAAGCATGACCAGAAATCTGGATGCTGCCATCATACTGAGCGACGAAGTGAGGCAGGGCCTGGGCGAAGCCGATCATGGCCAGCTTCGGCCCCTGGAGGAGCTCAGTCTCAAAGGAAGAAGGAATCCTGTGCTTTGCTATGGATGGAATGAAAGTGAGGATTCCAGAACTTCAGAATAATTTTCAACCATCGTCTACGGTTATCTCGGGCTCAATAGATTCGCTGAAAACTGCCGGCGATCTCTTCGAAATGGCTGGAATAAGTGGAGTACAACTTCTCGGGAGTCCAGAAAGTAATTCGCACATTGAATTGGTTTAGATGCAATTGATACTCCAGGTAGCGGACCATGACTCCATCCTGCACGGAATCCATAATCCATCGAATTGAATCAACATTACCCAGTCTCGTAACCCGATAACCCATATCGTTTGCAATGTCCACCTGGTTGATTTCTTTGATCAGACGGAAATACTCCTGTAGAGGTACATCCGTATCCTCCATCAGAACTCGCATACCCATGAGCTGATTTCTACTGATGGCCACCATGGCAATTTCGGAACCATAGGAGCGAGTATCGCGTGCCAGGGGTTTAATATCCGGGGGCATATCGTCAAAGTGAGTATAGGCGGACCAGCCCGGCGGAAGATGCAGCTTGAATCCTGCGGCATGATTTACGTACTGCCCGGCATTGAAGCGGTCGGCAAATAGATCCCCGCGAATGGGTCCTGTTCCCAGGCAACCTGCGACCAATATTCCGGAAACAACTACAGCAATCAGGGAAACCACTTTTTGCAACATAGAAGGAACTTTAAAAACCCCTCTCCCTGTGTCACATACCTTTTTGTTATATGGCGACCTCAGTCCCGGCCAATCTCATGGATTTTTCCGGCCCTTCGAATATTCACGGAACCCTATTATTCACTTTACAATCCGCGGAGTGTCATGGTGTATCGCCTCATGCATTTTAAAAGAACCATATTTCAATCGGTACGTGCCTCTGCACTCACCGGCATTCTGCTTGTATCCGTATTCGGAGCCGTTCATTGCGGTGGAGAACCTGACGGTCTTGCACCCGGGGAAGTGATGCAGGGTTTTCTCCAGGCAATTGCCAACAACGATGAAAGTAAGGCCCGAGATTTTGTTACCTTCAAGAGCAAGCTACTGGTAGCGGTGGCCATGAAAATAATCGCTGCGGCCGAACAGAGCCCGGAGAATGCAGAAAAAAATGAAGTGGATGACCTTCGCAAAGATCTATCCGCCCTATCCGATAAAGTGAAGTGCGATGAGCCTGCTCCGGATGCCGAGATGGTAGAATGCCATATTTTAAATGAAGATATGGTAAAATTCCCTCTGGTAAAGACTTCGGATGGCTGGAGAGTGGACCTGTTTACTATGATCGAAAAAAACCGATCCGATGCCACGGCAGAAGAACCGGCACCCACCAGCGAAAACTGAGACGCTGGTTTTCCAGCCGGATTGTGCAGCCGATTCTATCAAATGAAGTCTGCGAATCCGGCCAAGAGCCAGTGCAAATATTGCAGTCAGAGTCAGAAGCTGGATTACAACAGACTTACCGGGCACACACCACGGTCATCTAATGCACATCCCGGCCATTGGACCGGGATGTGCGTGGGACCTTAATAGCTACGATAGACTCCGGATCAGGAATCGATGTAATCTTTTAGCTTCTTGCTTCTGGACGGATGTCTCAGTCGACGCAAGGCCTTGGCTTCAATCTGTCGAATACGTTCCCTGGTTACCTGAAAAACATATCCCACTTCTTCCAGGGTATGCGAATAACCATCATCCAGACCAAAACGCATGCGAAGAACCTTCTGTTCCCGGGCCGGAAGGGTATTTAGCACACTTCGAATTTGCTCGGCCAGCAATCGGTTGGCCGTCTGATTCATGGGGCTTTCCACTTCTGTATCTGGAATAAAATCTCCCAGTTCAGAATCCTCTTCGGATCCCACTGGCACTTCCAGGCTGATAGGCTCTTTGGCCACACCCTTCACAGCTTTGACACGCTGCACAGGCCAGCCCAGACGCTCTGCGATTTCATCGTTGGTGGGCTCCCGGCCTGTTTCCTGAAGGAACATCCTGGTTTCCCGCACTACCTTGTTGATCTGTTCGATCATGTGTACCGGAATTCGAATGGTGCGAGCCTGATCAGAGATAGCTCGAGTAATGGCCTGCCGAATCCACCAGGTTGCATAAGTGGAGAACTTATACCCTTTCTTGTATTCGAATTTGTCCACGGCTTTGATCAGTCCGATGTTACCTTCCTGGATCAAATCGAAGAACTGCATTCCACGGTTGGCATAGCGCTTTGCGATGGAAACTACCAGTCGCAGGTTGGCTTTGATTAGCTCTTTTTTGGCCTGGGCAATTTCTCGTTCACCTTTAGTAAGGGATTCTCCCCATTGCAGGATTTCCTGAATGGAGGAACCTGCATCCTGCTCCATACGGCGAAGCTTTCTTTCATTGTTTCGTATGTCTTTTATTACTTCTCGAACTTCATCGATAGGTACTCCCATCTCCTGTTCGATCATATCCAGTTCTTCATTCTTTTCGATGAACCGATTAAAGCCTTTGATTTCTTTTATGTCTTTGCCGTAGCGAGCTTTAATCGCCAGGAAATGTCTTTGAATCTCTTTGATTCTAAAGACCATGGATTTGATTTTCTGAGAGATTCTCTGGATTTCCTTTTGCGAAACACCGAGCTTGCGCACCGCTTCATCGATGATGGCCTTGGACTCATCCACCTTCTGCTTGAACTCTCTCCATTTCTTGGAGCCATCGGTGTATTTCTTGAGCTTGGTCTGAGCTTCCTGGTATTTCTTCTCTTCTCGATTGATGATTTCCATCTGCTCGAAAAAGAGCTTTTCCAGTTTCTCCAGCTCATCCTGGCTCAGATAATAAGCCTTATTGGCAAATATTACATCGGAGATCTTGATCTTTCGCGAACGAATCTTGGGCGTTAGCTTAACAAAGTTGGCTCGCAATAAGGAGGAACCAAGAATCGTTTCTTCAATGATCTTTTCTCCGTTTTCAATCCGGCGAGCCAGAAAGACTTCTTTGTCACCGGAGATCAGAGAAACCTTACCAATCTCTTTTAGATAGAGACGGATTGGATCATCGCTGGAAGAACTACTGCTTTCCTTCTTCTTCCTGGCCGGTTTGGGGGCCGGGGCGGCGCCGTTGGCAGCCTGGACCGGTACCGGAGCCTCTCTTACTACCGGGGCTCCCACAGCCACTTCATCTTCCATTCGGCTGGAGTATTCTTCTACAACCTCGATTCCGAGCTGATTGAGCAAAGTGAAAACGTCTTCAATGCGCTCGGAATTGACGATCTTTTCGGGTAGGTACTCGTTGATCTCGTCGTAGGTAATTTCTCCATTTGCTTTACCAATGGAAATAATCTTCTGTATTTCGGGAAGATCTTCGATTGCCATACGCAGCTTCTCCAGAACTTAATTTTCGACCCCGGGCGGGTCAGATTCACCCCTGGGGGTGGAGTTTTTAGGGTTTTGTGCGGATTGGCTCCGCAGCTGGAATTCCAGGTTTTTAGTCTCTTTCAAAAGGGCAGAGTACCTCTCCCAAAGGTAGGACTGTTCGACCTCATCGGCCACTACCATTTGCCCCCGGATTTCTGACATCTTTTTTTTAGAACGCAGGATGCGGTGATGGAGCAGCAATTCCCTGAATGTGTCCTCGGAATCGGCATTTTTACGCTCCTGGGTCCCATCTGCAGCCAGTAGACCGCTGAAGGACTGCATCACCCGGTTGGGCAGATTCGAATGAATCAAAACATCCTCATCCCATCCTTCACCGCTGAGAAACCTGTCCTCCAGTACTCTCCATAATATTTCGGAATCTCCGTCCTCAAAATCCAGCTCTCGCAATTCGGTAAGATAGCCAGAAAGAAAACTTGCTGAGGTTAGAAGCTTTACCATCAAGGAACGTTCACAGCGAATGAGATGATCGTGAATCCTGGACAACTCAGGATTGGCTCGGTGGGCACCTTCTTCCGGGCCGGCCGTTCTTCTGGGAGCCGGTGCATCGGCAATTCCGGATTTACCGGAACTTCCCATTATCCCAATGCCGCCTGTTCCCGCAGCTGGCTGCCTCGGTGGATTATCCCTGCCCTGTCCCCCGCTCTGTGCTGCCCCGACATTTCCTCGATTTGCAGGGGCTGAAGCGGCTCGCTGCTTCAGCTGTTGAATCAGGCCACCTACTTCAATGGACAGAATACGCGCCGCTTCCTGGGCATAGAATTCGCGGATAATAGAATCTTCGATTTCTGTATAGAGCTTTTGAAAACGCTCAACAGCTGCCTTCTTTTCTTCCAGGCCCGGAGGCTCATCAAATCTAAGATCATGAATCAAAGCACGAATTCCCAGGGTTAATTCCGATGGCTTCTCTGGATCGGCCAGCTTCTGGAAGGCCCGGCCCAGAACGTCAGGAAACAATGTGTAAAAGATCAGATAGCTATCACTGGATATCGAAGATTCCAGGAATTCCTGAATAGCCCGGCCGTCATATTTTCTGGAAAGATCAAAGGGATCCATGCCGGTGGGCAGAAAAAACATCCGGCTGGATTGAAAGCCCTGACCTATCAATAGCTGAGCCCCTTTCCTGGCGGCCTCGCGACCCGCTGCATCGCCATCCAGCATCAAAGTAACATGATCTGCATAACGCTTCAGTTGATGTACATGATCCGCCGTCAGAGCGGTGCCCAGAGGAGCCACAGCAGTATCCACACCTGCTTCTGACAGCCCCACTACATCCAGATAACCTTCCGTAACAATGGCCGCTCTTCCTTTGCGAATGGAAGACATGTTTTCGAATAGTCCATACAGAACCTTGCTTTTCTGGAATACCGGAGATTCCGGGCTGTTCATGTACTTGGCCGGATTGTCGCTTCCTGGAAGAACGCGACCACCGAACCCCACTACCTGACCACCGGCATCGCGGATGGGAAACATCACTCGTCCGCGAAAGAAATCGAAATGTTTTCCGGATTTCTCTGATTTTCTGGCCAGGGAAATCCTTTCCATGGTCTGAAGCTCATCCGGAAACTTTTCCAGCAAAAACTGCCATTGGTCCGGGCTTGCTCCAATCTGGTAGCGCGAAATCGCATCATCCCCAATCTTGCGGCTCTTGAGATATCGCAGATACGGCTCTCCACCGGAGCCAGTTAGATATTCGTTGTAGAGTCTTGCAGTTCGCATTAGAAGATCGTAGGCAGGATCCTTCTTTTCATTCTTTTGCAGCTTGCTAATATCGATGCCGGCAGCACGGGCCAGGATTTCGATAGCTTCCCGGAAATCCACGCCTTCGTATTCCATTACGAAAGCGAATAGATCCCCTCCTCGGCCACAGCCAAAGCAGTGATAGATTCCCTTATCAGGAGTAACAGTGAAGGATGGAGTTTTCTCTCTGTGAAAGGGGCAGAGTCCCTTATAAGAACGATTATAGCGCTTGAGCGTAACAAAACGACCAATATAGGTTTCAATGGGCAAAGAGGAACGAATCCTCTCTTTAAGCTCCCGGGAATTCAATTGCCAATTTTTTTCTGAAGAAGGCTTCGAACCAGTGCGCCGTCGGCGTTTTTACCTTTGAGTCGTCCCATGACCTGACCCATTAGCTTACCGAAATTGGATTCATCTGGATTGGCAGAAAGCACAGCGTCAATTTCCTGGCCGATAGCTTCTTCAGAAAGCTCTTCTGGCAGATAGGATTTGAGCTTCTCGATGGCTCGCTTTTCCAGATCGGACTCATCGGTTCGACCGGCTTTGTCCAGATCCACAATGGATTCCTGGCGCTTTTTCACCGCTCTTTTTATGACAGACTCAGTATCAGCATCCGAAAGCTCTTTGGCCCCGGTCTTGGTCATCTCATACTGAATATCCGATTTTAACAGACGAAGGGTGCCCAGAGTTTCCTGATCCCGGCTTTTCATAGCCGTTTTTAGATCCGATTCGATTCGTTCTACCAGGGAGCTCATTGGACCCTCCGAAATGGATGTGTATTAACCGCGATCTCGGCGAGCCATCATGGCTTGCTTTCTTCTACGCTTGCGGATTGCAGCTTCAATCTTGCGTTTTCTCAGTTCTGAGGGTTTCTCGAAGAATTCTCTTCGCTTGATTTCCGACTGGATGCCGGCATTTACGCATTCCCTCTTGAAACGCTTCAGTGCGGATTCGATGGATTCACCATCTTTCAGTACAACGCCTATCATACTCCTCCTTCAATACTCCTACACAAATCTCGGGATTTCCCGGAAAAACGCCCCTTCCGCGAGTACACAAAAAGACCGATCTGCCAGATGCTCTCCCCCACCCTTGAAGGTCAACGAAAATTCCGGTCTTATGTCCTGATACCGGATTTTCGATTACAGATGCCATCAGGACAGAAATCTGGTCCATGCCTCTATTCTCTTTCCATTCTGTTCGAAACCTGAAACGCAGCATCCTGCGAAATGATCTGGAGAAAGTAACCACCATTCTTGAACGAAAACCGACTCTGTTAGATGACCTCACCGGCCAGATGCTCCTGGAGATCTGCCAGGAAAGTGTATCTGCTTCGATGCTCGAATTTCTCCTGGATCGCGGATGGAAACCCGATGCAGAAATAAAGGATGCCATGGGGCGAACTCCTCTGCATCTCTGTGTGGAACTGGGAAGAGAGGATCTGGTAGATGCCTTGCTTAACCTGGGCGCCGATCCAAACAGCCGGGATCGGGACGGGGTGACTCCGCTAAATCTATGTAAGAGCTTTAGCGGCACTGGAGAAATTGCAGCGAAGCTCCGGGCTGCCGGCGGGGATCCACTTCTGGTAGACAAAACCGGTAAGAACTATTTGATGTGAGGCAGGCGGATATCAGCTCAGGCTGGCATCCGCGCTCTAGACTGTAGCGCGGTCTGCGCCGCTCTAAAAACCAACGGAAGAAATAGGATTCGCATGGAGGGTCCTAACTTCTCCGAAATGAATCCAGGATCTGGATTTTCCCATGATTGGCAGCTCTTTTCTACAGGATCTCACTATTGTCTCACCGATAGTAACGTCCGTCCTGGCCATCTATCTGCTTTTCGGTTCCGGTCAGAGGATGGGTCGGACCAGTCTTGGCCTATGCATTGCGCTTCTTTCTGTAGTCCTGTGGGGCCAGTACCTCTTCTATTCAGGTTCAACCCTTGTTCTCGCGCTACCCTTCGTGGTTTTTCCTGCCGGCTTTTTCGTTTCTCCGTTGTTTCATTCGTTTGTCATGACGCAAATCCGTGGCAAGGCATCTGCCCCTCACTTTCTCATCCCTTTCCTTTTTGCCCTGGCTAGCATTCTGGTTCATATCTTATTTCTTCTGGATAATGCAGAGCTACAATCCCGGGAGGCGATATTGAATCATTCGGGATTTTTGGCGCTGTATACTTCCAGCTACGTAATTCTCGCGGTCTCCTTTAATTTCGCATATCTGGGGCATGCCATTCGAATGATCCTCAAGGAAACCGGCTCCTCGGTAGGGCCGGCTATGCTCACTCTGGCATGCACTATAATCTGCTACCTGTTTGTTCATCTGGCTATCGCAGCCCTTGCTCTCCTGGACATTCTACCGCGTCCGTTTCATCCAATTGAAGCTCTGGCCTCGGTGATCATGGCCTACATTTTTGTTCACGTGGTATTGAGGCATTCATCGGAACCTGTAGATGTAGCTCATAAGAAATATGCAAAGCAATCCCTGAAACCCTCGGATGCCAGTCGGTACCTCCGGGTTCTTAAAGAATGCATGGAGTCGAAAAAACCCTTTAAAGAAGAAGGAATCACTCTCCAGGATTTAGCAGATCGCACAGGAATCCCATCCCATCATCTATCCATGGTAATCAACAATGACCTTTCCAGGAATTTCTTCACGTTCATGAATGAGTACCGGGTAAATGAAGCCAGGAGATTGATGCAGAATCCAGTGTACAAGGACTACACTTTGCTCGCCATTGGTTTTGAGGCCGGATTTCAGTCCAAAGCAGCATTCAATTCAGCTTTCAAGAAGCATACGGGAATGGTGCCAGGTGAATTTCGCAAGAAGATAAACATTTCCAGGTCCGTGGATAAATAATTTGATACGTAGAACCTTCGGAGGATATGTCTTGAAGGAGATTCGCCGCCGCGGCTGAAGGGCAAATCAAGGTGTACACCCCTGAGAAACAGACAAATTATATTTCAAAGATAGCTCGCATTCCACACGAACCCTCTGCAGGTCCGTAAGCGCTTCGCTGTACATTATAACTTCGGCCATATGCCCCATGAAGATATGTCCAAAGGCATTGCTTCGAGTGAGCTGAAAAGGGCCATTATGATTATTTATAGAACCGGCGTTGATGGGTGAATTGGCAACCAGTTCTCCGTCCAGGAAAAGATGCGAGGCAATTCCATCGTAGGTAGCTGAAATGATGTACCACTGGTTCTGATTGGCCAGGCCGCGAACAAAGAACTCGGAGCCTCCATCCACACTATTTCGCAGGCCTACCTTGCTTTCACCTGCAGAGGACCATTCGTAATACACGGCAGCACTCTTGATACCGTTTCCGAGTTTGGTCAATAGATCCATTCTGTAATCGCTTCCTGGAAAGGGCTTTTCATGCCTGGCCACAACAATGAATGTATAGGAATTGAATTCGATATCCGTGGATACCAGCACATCGTCCACTCCATCGAAGTACACTGCTGACCTACCGTTCAGAATCCCTGTCTCGAAAATGGGCTGCCTGGCCGCTGTTCCCTGTAAGGCATCATTTCCCAGACCGGAAGAATCGATCCAGTTTGCCACAGGGACTCCATCCGTTAGAGCCAGAGAATCTGCATTAAACCAGAGCGCCAGATTTGCGAAACTGTTGGGAGAGGCGGCGGAAAATGGCTGGTTCACTCCATCAAGGTCTGCCAGAAGCAACGTAGCAGCATCCGATTCCAGGGGGGGATTCCGGAAAATCGGTGACGCAGGCAGAGGAGCAAAGAGCAGTACAGAATACGAACAATATCAATCGTTCCTTTCCCTTTTCTATTGAACACATCCCATCATGCCCCCGAAAAGCAGAGCGGTGCCCTGCCATGGATTCGGGTATTAGAGTAACAGAATTGGACGGTTAGGTCGTCCGACCTTGCAAGGATAGACCTCTTTTTGCACGATTTCAGGGAGTTTTTGTGGCAGAAAGGAAAACTTAGCCGAATCAATCCAGTCCTGCCCTGCTGAAGCAATACCCCTACCCTTCCTTCCTGGTTAGCCTGTCCGGCCAGCGAAACCGGACAGAATCCTTTTTAAGACGGATTCCTCAAGCGTCCCTCCCGAAAGTGGCCACACCGCCCGGGCAATTTTGGGGCTCCCGCCTTCCCTCTTACGGATAAGGATTCAGATACGGAAGGCCAGAGCCTAAGTACCGCGATCCATTGAAAACGCCTCATGGTCGCTGTATCTTTCCCTTCGCACCGGTATTCGCGAACATTCAGATGCTTTACCCGTCATTCGCTAAGTACAGAGGCATTTGCCTGACCCTGGATCGAGACTTATAAATGGAACCTGACTCGAACGATCTAGAAACGAAAGCCAGCGAAGAGCAGCAATCACACATGCTTTCTACCGTCGATTGTATAGTACTTTCGCGCGCGACGTAGAAAATACTTTGTACGGTTACACTTTTTTCTTTGCGACATAAAAAAGTACTGTACCTCTTCGCGTACTCAGCCGTTAAACAGATTGTACCAATAATACAGAGGAGTCAGACTTTGAAAGTTACTGCGGATGATTTCAAGAAACAACTAAGACAATACATTCAGTTCCGAGGAATTGATATTGTTCTGTATCTCAAAGACGGTTCAATGGTAGAACTGGACAAGAACCGAAGACTGGAAGGTGATATGGTTATCCGAAACCAGAAAGATGGAAATACGGATTCCATTCATGTAGATGAAATCGTTAAAGCTGATTTCTTTGCAGCTTGAACTAACTTGCATTTGATTCGGTTAATAACCGGCACAGGAGGCTCGCAAAATGCGGGCCTTTTTGCTTTGTTAGCGTCGATCATCATTGGAATTGAGTCTGCATCAATTCTGAACATGAATATAGATGGGCTGAGTGAAAGGGCCATGGAACACCAGTCCGCTTTCATCCAGGGAGTCCATACGATATACTCTGTCATTGTTTGAGAACTCTGAGAAATAGACTCTGTTGTTGGAATCTACGGTAAGTCCCCGAGGATTGCCATAACTGGTGACGATGTTGTTCTCTATCTGGTTGCTACCCGTCATATCAGTAAACTGAAACAGCCCGTTTCCAATACAGGCAACGTATATATTGGATTGCGAATCTACTGCTACATTGAATGGGTTCTGAAATGGATTACCCAGGATGTTGCCATCATAGGTCACTCTGCCCGTGCCTGACATATCCGGGAATTGCTGAATATTGCCCAGAGCCGTGTCTGCCACATAAATCTTTCCGGAAATGTCGACGGTAATGCCCTGGGGATTGTTGAAGAATCCGGAAGCGATTTCTATTTGATTGCTGCCCTGCATATCGTCAAAGCGGTAGATGCGATCATTTGTATTGTCGGTGGCATAGATCCTATCCTGGGAATCTATAAAGAGATCCTTGATCTGTGAAAAAGCTGTACCTGCGCTGCCATTGTATTCTACCTGGTTTGTTCCAAGCATATCATCGAATCGGTATACACGAGCATTAGAGGCCACGTAGATTCTTCCCCTGGAGTCCGTTGCAATGCCGGAAGGATTCGAAAATGCAGTGCCCAGGGCTGATCCATCGTAGCTTACCAGGTTGCTTCCCTGCATATCATCCATCCGGTAGAGCAGATTGGTGCCGGAATCCGCCACAAAAATATACTGTCTGGATGCCAGGGCCACGATTAGTAGAGCCTGCAAAAGACTGTCATCGGAGTCATCGCCGTTCAGCAAATTGAATACTGGATGGGCCGCACATTGACCCATAGTTAGTGAGATCGCAATCAGGAGACCTGCTTTGTGAATGGCACGAAGCATAGTCCGATAGATTTCCTTCTCCCAATTTAAGTCAACGGTTAAAGGGAATTAAATGCTTCCTCGGCAAATGCCTCGAATCAAGGCTCGGAGAGCTTTTCCTTGAATGGAAGTTATCCACAGAAGATAACGTCAAATCGACTCCGAGGACCCTCGTAAACAGGCACCAGCGGAACGTCCGAACGATTTGCAGATGAACATTGTGTTTTGTGACAGGAAAGGGAAAGGCTGGCCCGGTAAGATCGGAGAGGCAGAGAAAGACATCACTTAAAGATCAATCAGGCCTTCGAGAGCACTTCGCAACAAATCCAGATCCTGCTGTCGCAGATACCCTTCATTATACAGCTGCCTCAAGAAGAAATCCCGACTGTCTCGAGTTTCCAGACGCAATCGGCTGTAGATCAAATCCAGGGCCCGATTCCTTGCCTCAGGAGGAAATTGATCTGGATCGACTTGATCCCCTTCTTCCAGACCAAGCTTCATTCGAATGGCCGTGATAATGTCCTGCTTTCCTTTTTGCAGAGCATCGAATTCCTTTACAATGCCCTGCACGGCTTCAGGCAAGTATTCGAATACCCCGGGTTCCAGAAAGAGTTTATAGTTACGGATAGAGTATAAAGCCGAGGGTACACAGGCCAGAAACTCCGGCTTTCGTCTGGCCATCATTTCCAGAATGCTTTCCCTTACCTGCTCCGAGCTAAAGGCCAGCAATCCAAAGTTAACAGGGGGATTCTGCTCCAGGTTAAAGCGAAAGATTTCCTGCAGCTGGTCGGAAGAGAAATACTCCAGGTAGAGAAATCGGCTGCGGCCTCCGGAAGCAGAGATTTCCTCCAGGATTTCTATTGCTTCGCGAATTGTGCCTTTTTCTCCGTCAGGGATCTCGGTCTGCCCGGCCAGACGATCCAGCAGATCCAGGTAGCCTGTAAGTGTGATCAGCTTCTCGGGCTCCTCTCCCAGCCGGGCCACTTCGCGAATGGCCAGCATACGCAACTCCTCTTCCAGCAGGGAAAGCACAGAAGCGTTAGTCAGTCGGGCCAGTAACCTTAAACTGCGATCGGCATCCAGCACATTGAGTAGAAAGATCAGGACTCCGGAATATTTGAGCACAAAGTCTTCCAGAAGTTCCGGGTCCAGCGAGACAAGATAATCCGCCGAACTCTTGAGCATCAGGAAGTTCACACGCTCATAGACCTGATGAGCCGGGTCTTGAGATTCTGGAGCTTTATTTTCACTCACTCACTCCAGTCATAACATGCCCGCTACGATTGTCCAGAGCGATTCACAAAGGCAAGAATTGTGTTCCTACGTAGCGGCTTACTGAAAAACCACAGTTAATACCTTGATTCTAACGGCTGAACGGTAACAGCTTAACGTCCGTTCCAATCGTCGAAGAGACCAGGGCTGGGCTCATCCGTCTGTAACTCCTGAATCTCATCCAGGAAGTCCCGTGCATTTTCTGCAAAAGGGCTGTCGGAATCCATCTCCAGGTAAGATTCAAAAAGCTCCGCAGACTCTCGAAAGTACTTAAGACTGAAATAAACCAGCGCCAGGTTATAGTAGGATTCCGGAAAGGAAGGATCCAGGTCGATGGATCTATGAAATAAGCGAATGCTGGCAGCAAACTTTTCCAGACGATAGTAGACATTGGCCAGGTTATACAGGGCTTCCACGCAATCCGGATCCAGCTCGAGAGCTGATTCATAGGCAGTGGAAGCAGACTCCAGATCGCCTTTTTCAAAAAATAGGTTTCCCAGCTCTATGCGAGCCGGAAGATAATCCGGTCGATCCTGCACAATGGCTTCCAGGGTAGACATGGCCCTTTCTGGATCCGACTGGCGAATGGCCTCAAAGAGCCGGGCCCCCTCCTCCGGTGATCCCCATTCAGGCCCGGGAATGCGGGCATCCAGTCCCTTTTCCTCTTCTGCCAGACGCTCTTCCAGCATCTTCAGGATTTCATCGTCCTGTTCGCTCCAGTCCTCCGGTTGATGAGGGGCCTTGCGTGGCTCCATTTCCAGAATCTGGCCGCCGGATGGAGGAGCGAAGTCCAGAAGGCCCTGCCCCTGCACCGGATCCAGCAGGGAAGCATCCTCACGAACCCCCAGCAACGGTCCATGTAGCAATTCCAGCTGAAGCATGGCCTGACCGGCCCCTTCGCCGGCTCTGGATGCCTGGGATTTGAGCAATTTTCGGATTCTCTGCAGAGTCAGGCCGCTGCTTCGCCACTTCTCCAGCAGCCGGATGCGCTTTAGATCCTCGAATCCAAGGCCATCCCCGGAAGATTCTAGAAGGCCGGTGCTCTTCCAGTAGTTTATTTTATGTCTGGGGATGGAGAGTATGTGGGCCGCTTCGGAAATCCGCATGATTTTGCCCGGGCTCAACTTCTTGCTTGCCCCGCTTTCGGGATGGTGGAATTATGTCCCCTGTCATGCAAGCAGAATCTACAGACAAACGTAGCTTCAGCGAGAAATTCACCCATCTTCATCTGCATACCACCTACAGTCTCCTGGACGGTGCTATCCGTATACCGGAGCTCATGCAGCATTGCAAGGAAAATGGGATGGATAGCGTGGCTATTACAGACCACGGAAATATGTTCGGTGTAATTGAATTCTACACCGAAGCCGTCAAGGCCGGCATCAAGCCCATCATCGGAAATGAATTCTACGTTTCGCCTGGAAAGATGAGTGAAACGAAGGTGATGGAAAACCTGGCCGACGGGAATAACTATCATCTCATTCTTCTCGCCCAAAACGAAACCGGCTATCGCAATCTTATTAAATTAACCAGTAAATCCTATACGGATGGATTCTATCGCAAACCCAGAATCGATTACGAATTCCTTTCGCATCATGCAGAAGGCCTGATCTGTCTTACAGCCTGTCTTGGCGGAGAAGTTCAACGAAAGATTCTAACAGGTCAGGAAAGCGCCGCCGAGCAGCTTGCAGGAAAGCTCAAGGAAATCTTCGGCCCAGAGCGCTTTTACCTGGAGATTCAAAATCACGGTCTGGAGGATGAGCGAATCGCTGCAAAAGGTAATGTAGAGCTATCGCGCAGACTGGGCATTCCTCTGGTTCTTACCAATGATAGCCATTTTTTAACGCGAAAGCACCATGAAGTGCAGGATATTCTTCTTCGCATCAATCAGAAGAAATCCATAGATGAAGACCTGGCATTCGCATTCAATCCAGAGTTCTATGTAAAAAGCCCGGAAGAGATGTCACGGTTGTTTCCGGAACTGCCAGATGCCTTTCATAATACTCGCAAGATCGCTGAAATGATCTCCATGGAGTTTCAGTCCGGCAATCCACTGCTTCCCAACTTCGATGTTCCGGAAGGTCATAGCCTCAACTCCTACATGCGAGAGCTCTGCCTCCAGGGCCTTGCACGAAGATACGGAACCCCGTTACACAAAGATGTGATGGATCGCTTCGAATTCGAAATGCAGGTCATTGAGGGCATGGACTTTCCAGGATACTTCCTTATTGTTCAGGACTTTATCAACTGGGCCAAAGCAAGAGGAATCCCTGTGGGTCCTGGCCGAGGTTCCGCTGCAGGATCCATTGTAGCTTATGGTCTGGGAATTACAGATATCGATCCTCTTAGATACGGACTTCTGTTCGAGAGATTCTTGAACCCGGCTCGAAAGGAAATGCCGGATATCGACGTGGATTTCTGCGTGGATCGCCGGGAAGAGGTGATCAACTATGTGCGCCACAAATATGGCGAAGACCATGTAGCGCAGATTGTCACCTACGGAACCATGGCAGCCAAGGCCTGTATGAAGGACGTGGCTCGCGTACTCAAGATGCCTTTCGCAGAAGCCAACAACATATCCAAGATGATTCCATCGGTTCCGGGCACCACGTTGGATGATGCCTATGAGAAATCCTCGGAATTTCGCAATTACGTAGATAACGATGAACTGGGCAAAAAGGTATACTCTGTCGCCAAAGCGCTGGAAGGAAACTCCCGACATACCGGAGTCCATGCGGCGGGCGTTGTAATTGGCCCTCGACCTCTGGATGAAATTGTTCCACTGGCCACTGTGGCTACCCCGGGCGCCGGTGATAAAAAGACCAAACAGCGCATTCTTGTAACCCAGTACGATATGACAACCCTGGCTCTGCCTACAGTGGGCCTGGTAAAAATGGACTTTCTGGGTCTGCGAAACCTTACCGTTATTGCGAACTGCGTAAGGGGGATCGAGCAACGCACTGGAAAGACCCTGGATCTAAACGAGATCCCCCTGGATGATAGCAAAGCCTACGGCCTGCTTCAGACAGGAAATGTAAAAGGTGTATTCCAACTAGAGACCAGCCCGGGCATGCGAGAATTTGTAATTCGAATGAAGCCCGAGGTATTCGAAGACCTGGTGGCCCTGATCGCCATGTATCGGCCAGGACCTCTGCAGTCCGGTATGGCCGATGCCTATGTAAACCGTAAGAAGGGTCGCGAAAAAGTAATCTATCCTCATGATGATCTGGCTGAAATTCTGGGTGAGACCTATGGAGTTGTTCTCTACCAGGAGCAGGTGATGCAGATCTCACAAAAGATCGGCGGATTCACCCCGGCCAAATCCGATGACCTGCGAAAGGCCATGGGTAAAAAGAAAAAGGACAAGATGGCCGAACTCAAACTGGAGTTCATCGAAGGGGCCAATGCCCGGGGCTACAACGATCGCGATAAAGACTTTGCTGCCAAACTCTACGATCAGCTGGCTGAATTCGCAGGCTACGGCTTTAACAAATCCCACTCCGCCGCCTATGCCATGGTGGTGTATCGCACAGCTTATTTGAAAGCCAACTATCCAACGGACTACATGGCTGCTGTGCTGGACTCCGAAATCGATAAAACCGATCGGCTGGTGCCCTATATCCTGGAATGCAAGGAAATGGGGCTGGAAATCCTGGGCCCGGACATCAATCATTCCTATCTTCGCTTTCATGTAGAAAAAGAAGGCGTTATTCGCTTTGGTCTCAATGCCATTAAGAATGTAGGCGCCCAGGCAGTGCAATCCATAGTAGAAACTCGTGATCAGGAAGGTGGCTTTAAGAGCTTCTTCCACTTTATGGAAAACACCGACCTAAAACTATGCAATCGACGAACCCTTGAATCTATGGTGTTGGCCGGATGCTTCGAAACCATGGGATATACCAGAAAAGCTTTGATGGAAAGCCTGGATCTGGCAGTGCAACATGGACAGAATCATCAGAAGGATCGGGTGAGCGGTCAGAGCTCTCTTTTCGATGCCATGGGCCCACAAATGTCGGAAGAAGAGCCCATTCCTCGCGGCTCCGATGTAGCGGAATACGATGAAACCACTCTGCTGAACCAGGAAAAGCAGGTACTGGGAATCTATTTCAGCGGCCATCCTCTAAGCAAATACGAACGTTTTCTCAAAAGTGCACGGGTGATTCCCATCGAGAAACTGGGTCAGTTCGATAGCGGTAAAATCGTAGAGATCGCCGCCGTAATCTCAGAAGCCACTGTGGCTGTGAATAAGAAGAACAATGAATACGGTCGATTGCAAATCGAAGATCTCACCGGTCGCGTGGCCTGTATTGTATTTCCCAAAACCTTCGCAGAGATTCGAAGCAAAATCGAAGTGGATCAGGCTTTCTGGGTAAAAGCGAAAATAGACAAGAACGATGAAACCGGCACCGTTCAACTTCTGGTGGATGGCCTGGCTCCGCTGAACCGGGAATCCCTGGAAGAAAAGCTCGAGCGCAGTCTTCATCTGCAAATCAGCCGCGAGGATCTGAACCAAAATGTGATCCAGAACCTGGTAACTTTGTTTCGTTGCCATCAGGGCCCTCTGGCGGTGTATTTCCATTTAAGCTCGGCGAACGGCGAAGGTGCTCCGGTGGATTCTACAGTAATTCGCGCGCACGAGACCTTCGGCGTGAGCTGGAATCAGGAACTTCAGGAAAAACTCTCTAATATACCCCAGGTCCGCGGCGCCTTTCTCACCGTGGGCGAGCAATCACGGACTCTTCTTCGCAAAGCAGAAGCGGTTTAAGGGACGGGAGAGACGAATGGACGGCGACGCCAGTGCTTGAGCGGTAGATGGCTATATTAGGAAGCAGGGTGAACTGCAAAGTGCTCGACCATACAGAAGGTCGATGCTCATGGAAATCAGTTGATAGTTGGTCCGCCACACCGTCGAGAGGTGACGAATAGGTGGGCATTTCTTTACACCTTGCAGGCCATTACAGACCAGATCCCGTTAACCAATATTTCACCCAGGACCAATCACAGGCTTGACCAAGATCACGCCGTTGCTCCAAGTAACCGTTGCTTATGGCTCTTATTCGTTGCCAGAATTTTTGGTCTGCCGGGTAGCCGGTGCTACTGTATTCCCCTGCACTCCAATCAGCATCCGGCGAACTTCTCACTGTGTGATATACATCATAGTGGCGGACAATTCCATCGTATAGAAAGATAGTAAAGGTTAGATAATCAGTGCCATAATACCCGATTTTTCCTTGGCCTGAGGTGTCCGAGATGTTTAGATCCGAAAATTGTACGACCTTATCGATTCTTACCTGGCCGCCATCGAGCTGGATTTGTATAGGACATGGAAAAGTCTTGATTGCATTTGGCCCCCCGGGATGGAGATTCATCACGTGCCTTTCTGTCGACTCTCCGGGAATTACCTTATCTCTTGCTGGATCATATTTCCATGGATCTTCCAGATGTCTCCAGGGCGGCCATCTGTCGTGTACAAATGGATCTGGTCTGCAATTTGCCTGAAAACCAAATGCGACCAGGAGCAACCCTATGAGCGGCAAGAACTGTAGCATTCCTGGAGAACGATGTGGCGAGTTATCAATCAATCCCTCGCTTCCCCGAGGCCGTCGCAGAATGATTCCGAAACCTCGACATGCAAGGGCGCCATTTCTACACAGATCTCAGCTCGTGGCATCGGTAGCGGCCAATTTGAGCATTGACCTTGATTACAGAAAGTCCGAGAGTTCTTGTCATCAGTGCCGGAGTAATGCGTAACTTCACGTAAGAGCAATTCATTACTCTCTGAGTTCACGTAGCGCCTACTTCGCAGATGGCCCCCTTGACAATGGAGGGTATATTGAATCTTCCTTTCTGTATCCAAGCATTCAATAAGCTCCAATTCTCCATTTTTGACCCACGATCTAAGGAAGTGATATCGTTTATCAGCCGACATCCCTCTTTCAAAAAAACCATCCTCCAGATCTCCGGTTCTAATTCCGTGTTCATAACTTTTGTCATATTTCCCGGTAGGAAAGTCTACAGCAAACGCATCTCCCTGTGTCCCGGGTTCGCATGCAACGCCGCTGAGCCAGACACTCAGAGCAATGGGGAAAAACGGGATAAGCAGTCTTTTTCTGAAGGAATTGCAAAACGCTTTCATGCCACCGTCCTCCAGGGAAGATGTATTGCATGCATCATCCCGATGCCTTCGCTCCACCGCATGGATGCTAACGCCTGGTTCTCAGGAGAGATTTGTCCAGATCCCATTTCACCAGCCCCGACCATCTCTGCATCACGCAAATTTTTTCCAGACCCCGGAAGCCCGGTACCAAGGTGTCACCCACAGGAACGATCAAGGGCACTTTGCAAGAAAGACAATCCGCAAATGACCGAGAATTCGCAACGCTCAGTCTTCCCTGGGCAATGTACTCACATCCACCGTACTCTCATAGCCGCTCCGCAGACGCTCCTGGTATTCTGCATCTTCAGCGATCTTCTGCGCAAATCCAGGCTTATCCCAGTAGCATTCGCCTGGTAATACTGGATTCTGATCTTGATACAACAGGCGGTAGTAGTCCCAAATACAACTGCCTTCCGGAAAAAAGTCTCCTGGATCTGCCCCAGTATCAACAAAGCGCAGGAAGTTCTCTGTAGTGAACCTGGTGAACTCGAATTTGTCATCACGTAACACCTGGTGGCGAACAACAAAAAACTTCAACCTACCTCGGAAAAAGAGGAAGGTAACGGCAAGCCGTTCCCGGGTCTCCTGCCCAGAGACAGCCGCCCCGACAACTGCATTCGACTCACCA
Organism: Spirochaetaceae bacterium; assembly: GCA_002729885.1. Lineage (GTDB taxonomy): Bacteria > Spirochaetota > Leptospiria > Leptospirales > Leptonemataceae > UBA3465. The sequence continues at coordinate 131,005 of PBUB01000018.1, read as the reverse complement.
CCAATATAGCGAATCACCCTATCGATTGGATAATACTGACCATCAACGAGATAAGGAATTGGCTTTTCGAAGGTAAGGTGCCCATTTGTATTCGGATATTTCTCAACCACTAATTCTGGGGCCATATCTCTCCTGACAAACCCACGCAGCTCCACCAGGTCCAGAGTAACCGGCGGACCGAACTTGGTCGTATCTTTCTCGCGTGACTCTGCAGGCATGCAAAAGCATAGAAGAGCAAATAAAATTAGGGTGAATTTCATAGAGTTCATCCATTTATTCACCAATCTTCACGGGTTGAAAGCGTTTCTCATCGACTTCAATGCCTCCTGCTGAGGGTTCATGGAGCTCTCCCGGGGATTCCGGCTTCGTCGGAACCGGGCTAACGGAGATTGATGTCCTCATGTGGGCGGAGCAGTGGATGACGAGAGCAGTGGATGACGAGAGCAGTGGATGACGAGAGCAGTGGATGACGAGAGCAGTGGATGACGAGAGCGACCTGGCAAGGAAGCAATTGCCCGATCCGTAAACATTCTCCGCCTCCTGATCATTTACCCTGGCAGCAGTTTCTTGCGCTGGGGCGTTTCTCCATAGGCACGTTCAGACGGGGCAAATGGACAGCGGGACCTGCATTACGAACAGAGATTTTTTCCCTTAGCAGCCGAAGCGCCTAAGGATGCGCGAAAAGGCCCATTCACCAGATCACATTTGCAGGATACTGCCGAAGCTCGATGTCTTTAGAAATGAGGGCGGACTGAGTGTGGATGGCCGTGGCCAATATGATACGATCATGTAGTTCCAACCCCTTGAGACCGACCGCAATTGTCAGAACTTCCGGAGTCAACGATTCGATTACATAGGGAGCCGAGTCGACAATTTTCCGATACAAAGCCGAATAGTCCAGATTGATACGCCCCTTTTCACTCAGATGAAGGATCTCAGCCAAAACTATTACCGATAGATGAATCCTGCCAGCTGTTTCTGCATCATCAATAGTTTGCAGAGCAAGTGCAGACAATCGATCGTTCAAAGAGGAATCCAGGTACCAGACCAGCGCATGGGTATCTAGAGTTACCTCCAATGGGATTGGACTTTCTTCAGGTCCGCATCCGTGATATTCGTATTGGAGAATAGTCCCCTCAAAGACACACGCTCTTCTTTTCTCTTCAGGGCAGATTGAAGCGATTCAAGCAAAAGTCGTTTCTCTTCCTCAGAAAGGTGCTCCAGTTCTTTCCTTATTTCATCTACCGTCATTGGCATACCTCCAGAATGCGTATCGGAAAATGAATAGTCGAGCAAAAATCCCTCTCTCCGTCCCAGGACGATCAGGGAAACCTGCTAGATTTGAACTACAATCATATAGGCAGCTACGAGCGATGTGACCAACCAATAGCCGTAGTATTTTCAGAGAGTTGCGAAGCAACTGCACCAGTATCTTGCCTTCAGCACACAGACTCAGTGCCGCAGCTAGACATGATATGCAAATCTCGGCGGATCCGAGGATAACTCGAGCAGACAAGTCCGAAAGCGACCACGAGGTCGGGAGGCGGCGAGTCGAGAGCCGACGGGCCCGGAGGTAATACACGGAGACAGCAGCATGATCAGATGAGTTTTTCGATTGAAATAGATCCATCGAACGGTGGAAAACCGAGGGCACTTGAGATACTATGCGGAGGACGCTGCATAGTCGGTTAGCATTTTCGAGCCTGCAGTATCTGCTCCTACTCCTCCCGATTAAAGTGAGCCTCCAGAGCGGCAAAGAGTTTATGGGCAATTGGCAACACCTCTGGATCATGGCTCCTGTGATAAAAAATGGAGTAGGTAACAACCCGAGGCCCGATTTTTTGCCAGTAATGCGTGCTTGATACGCCTTCGGTCGAATCAGGATAGCTTCTCATGTAGTCACCTAGAATCGAGGTCTCGATTGAGCTCCGCATCAAAGCGCGCGCACTGAAATCCGCAAGATCCGGCTTGCGATAGAACTCCACCTTCAGGGTATGATCGCGCATCGAAGGTGCTCCATAGAGGCCATCAAGAACCAACGGAACTTCTACTGTGCAATAAGGCTCCCCGCTTTCCATTTCCTCTACGGTTATCTCCAGGGGAGGCTCAAAGGAATTCTCCTCCAAAGCGCCTTCGATAACGTTGACAACTCCCTGACATTCCGAGGTCTCATTGCACTGCCCCAGACTCCATACGACCAGAGCCATTGGCATAAGCATTCCAAGCCATGTCATCACGGTTTTCGTACCATCATTGTATCTTTTCACATTCATCTCCCCGGTATTGCGCCTCTATTTTCTATACGGATGCCTGTATTCAATCTTATATGCCTCCGCTCGAAGAATGTCTGCCGCATTTTGTGAGCTACTGATTTCGCATCCCAAGAGTCGGGCCAGTAATTATGGCTCTAGCGGCATCCAATAAGAAGCTTGCCTCAGATGACTTTTCGAAAAGGTGTCTAAGATGACCCAAAGCACGAGAACCAACGCCTGCGCGACTGAGCTTCTTAAGTAGCGCCTGACGTACCTTTGGGTCCTCAAGTCCTTTATCCCTAACCTCTTCCAGAAATTCTTTACCCAGGTCTTTCAGCATATCGGCATCACTCACACCCACAAGAGGCAATGCTGTATTCTCCGCGTGCCATTGCAGTTGGAACAGTGAACGCCGCAACTCCTGCAGATCATAGTCGCCCTCATTATGCACCAGCACTCTGGCCTCTGACACGTAGTAGTTATGATCTTCCTCTACCTCGAAGTTATAGGCCTCTTCTCCACGAACATCCAGATGAACCCTCATATTGTTAAGAGACCCATTGCCTTCTCTCTGGCTTACATCCCCTTCTACCAGATCCTCGGCTTTCACGGAATTCTGGAGAACTACTTCGCAGTTCTAGAATCCTACTGTCGCCTTTCGGTTGGCACCGAGCGCTCGGTGGGGGTCACAGGACCTACCTTGCTCCACCAGGCCCTGAGTTCCTAAGGGTTCGCCCTATTGCTGATTAAGAACTTTAAGGAGAACCCGGGCGTCGAAGGAGAAACCCATTGCCAGATCATAGTAGGCCTTACCCCCCTCAGCGAAGCCGCCGGACAGGAAGTTCCAGTCCTGCGGAGGACAGGATGACGAACAAGGCTTTTCTCGCAGCTCTCGCACCTCCTGCGCTTCGCTGCATAGAGGCATCCTTGCCCAAAAATGCCGCCGGAGCCACGGATAACGAGAGCAATAGAGTAGCGCTTCCCGGACGAGTGCAATGTGCTTCGCGCAAGGCTGCAGTTTGATCAGATGAGTTTTTCGAGGGTTCGATCCGCTAAAAACGGCAAAACATTTCCGCATTCACTTCGTTGCGCTGGAGGTATTGGACTGATGTCGCAGCAGGATTGACGGAATCCATCGCAGAAAAATTGGACCTTTCTTCGGGGGCATCTTACAAACTGAAGGATCTTCGCATTTTAGGACCCAAATAGTGGTGATATTAACATGACTCAGAACTAGGGGTCAAGCTCGCTTCGAATTCTGCGGGCTTCCGTTTCTTGAACACGCCTTATTATCACTCGGGCGCTTGATTGCGGCTCTGAACCTCTGTATGATCGACACTCCAATGTTATACGATCGCCTTGCCTCGCTACTCTGGCACAGTGTTCTTTGAAACCGTTGCAGTGGAGGATATAGGCTCCATCCCCATCATCGGAGTATTGACAAGTCAATCCTGAGGCGTAGAAAGAACCATCTGGATTAAAGTAGAGCAGTGCGACTGGTTCACCTGCAGAATCTTCTTCTACCCAGGTGCCTTCCCATTCGGAAGATTCGACACAGGCGACGATCCAAAGAAAAAGGATAACGAAAAGTATCTTCCAATTAGGTCGCAATTTTTTCATTTCTACTCCTAATACCCTCACTCAATCCAGGATCTCAATCAGCGGAAACCGCCTCGACTTCCTTAGACCACCGGGTGGTCAGAAACTCGCCGGACATTTGCATTAGGTCATTCCGTATTCCGAGAAAATGAGGAAAGATTATTCTAGAAGCCAGACGCTCATCAAACATCATATAAGCCCCTCTTAAGTCCTCCTTTGCCAGCAAATTCGAAAATGCAACACCGGTTTCCAACCCTGTGCAATCGGCGGCATCCGATTGCCTGCCGCAAGCCACGAGCAGTATTCCTAAAATCAGGGTTACACCCATCGGGTGAATGCGATGCAATGAAAACAACTGAATCATGCGCTTACTTTCTCCTTTTGCACCAACTAATTAACGTGCTATCATCGCATCCTTCGATTAGTTTTTCCCGATGAGGATCGATTTGCTGCCCCGTGTAAGGAAAGAAATGTCCGCACCTTTCCCTTCCCCAACGAATGCTGATAGGCCCTCGGATACAAGCGACGATACGTATTGACGTACGCTCAATCGATCCTCGAAAAGAAGTCTGCGCGTATCTGGCTGCTTGCCTGCCCCTGAACCCCACATACATCGCTGTTGGACTTCACCGAAGGCACTACAGGGAGTTCACAGCAGTCCAGTTAAAATTCGGCTACCTGTGCAGCTCATCCAGTAACCCTTTAGCTTCATCCGAGGATATGGGCCTCAGCCATATCTTTTTTCTATCTCCTGGATAAGGGTCATTTGGATCCTTTTCACAGAGCATAGTACGTCGCTCATCGGCAGCATAGCCAATTGAGCATACTTCCTTCAGGTTATTACATTGAATAATCAGTTCATTTGGTGCGGGTGCCTCATATTGACAAAAATCGCCATCGACAGAGACCCTTCCATCTGGAAGGAAAAATAGCAGCCCCCTCACGTCACCGGTTTCAGTTTCAATGGCCCAATAACCTAGCCATACACTGTTCTCACCCGGACAGCCGAGCAATCCCATCGAGTTAATGCATATCGCGAAGAAACTGCCAGCCAATTTATTCATCATTCCTTATCGCCGCTCGCCTATTCTAGAATATATACCGACACATACGCTTCGATATTTTAGGCCAATCAGCTCTATAGCCAGACCTTCCCTGTGGATTTCTTCTCCAGACATTTCGCTCATTGCTGTACTCCCCGGGCCTGAAGATCTACTGAGGTCGTGAAGCCACCCTGCACAAAGTAACCCTGCAGTCAAACAAGGCTGTCTACCCACCAACTCACTTACCTTCAACATGGCATTTTTTCCAATGCTCTTGAAGGGGCAAAATCCGCCGATGCGACTTATAGCCGCTTTACCGGGTTTATGCGAACCGGCGCGTTGCAAGGCAGGGCCGAATGTCGGCGGAGCCATGGAGGGCGAGAGCCGACGGCTCCTCCTTCGCTCGCAGAGCAGATAGATAGGATGCCTATCCATACCGAGGACCACACTTAACCTGATCAGACGAATGGTCGGCCGAGTCTGTTCGGCCCTATAAAAAAGAAAAAGCCCGGGTGGTACGGGATCCACTCGGGCTCATCGGCAAGTACCGATAAAGATTCAATCAAACGATGGAGAATGGGATTTCTACGTTGGAAGCTCCTTTGAGCTCCACAGAATAACTTCCTGGCATGATTCGGTCAAACTGCACCGAACGGTCACTCTTTACTCCGCTATGAGAACCTACCAGTCGGCCATCTTTGCGCAAAGAGAGCTGATAGCTTCCGGCCAGATTCTTGAGCGAAAGCGAAACCATGGCTTCACTGGCCGATGTTTGAAGAATGCTACAATGCAGCTGCCCTCTTCCTACCGGCAGACTCAGATCGATTCTAGACCCGGTGGGATTCTCGGAGGGCGCTTCGGCCGGTGATGAGCGTCTGGTAGCCGTAATCGGCGCCAGCTCCAGGGTTGCGCCGGCCAGACCACCATGAATGAGCTCCATTCCATTTCGAAGCAATCGAACCACAATTCCTTCTCTTTCTGGACCGGCTTCGGCCGCCAGAGCTCGTTCTACGGTGGCCATCAATGCCTCGGGCACGGCTTCATGGGCCGCATCCATCCTGTGGTTTACATACAGATGCTCGGACAGATTGATTAGCTCAGATGCACTGAGATCCTGCACGGTTTTTCCCTTTTCCATGCGGGACAGCATATCCTCCAGCTTCTGGGGCCATGTGGCTTCGTCCAGATGCTGGGCTGAGATCTTACCGTAAAGGCCGGTGGCCACCAGGGCCTCTTCCAGCTTGATGATATCATTATTATTCATTATGGCTCTCCACTAACTCAGGAGACGAAATATAAGACAACTTCCCGGGAATTTTTTATTCCAGAATGGCCTTTCGAATCTCCGGATCCATTCGAAATGCATCCATGATCCTGGACATCATCACCGATACGCTGCCTTCCGGTATTTCCAGCACATCGGAGACAAATCGGTATGGTGCCCGCACCACAAAATGCCCCTTTTTTCGTTTCTGAATCAGTCTATCTCGTTGATTCTGCTTCTTTTCTATGAGATGCTCAATCCGATCCAGCTCGGCTCCCTCTCCGGGATCCACATTCCTGGTCTCCATTTCCGCCAGTAGCCTGGATTTTTTAGTCTTCAATTCCAGAATGGAGAGATACAGGGATGTGATCTTGTCCTGCTGGTCCTGATTTCCGGTAGAGCGCTCCGCCAGCTCATTCTTTTGCTCGGCAATCCGTCGAGCAATGTCTGTGAGTTCGGCCCCGGTTTCCGCCTTCAGGTAGTCCCAGTCATCCTGCTCCAGGTCCAGGTAATAAATAAATACCAGCTTGAAGACCATGTTCAGATCCCGGGGAAGTTGCCCCAGAATGTCGTGAAAATGCTCCATGAATGAGGAATCATCCGGCCGTTCTGTTTCCGGATCGGCTACAGTTTCGATCCATTGAAGATTTCTGGAGTCTTCATCGGACTTCTGCTTTTCTACGGTTTTCACTTCATGAACCGTACGCATCCAGTCGATGAGCATGTTTCGCAGCACTGTGTAGAACCAGGTTCTAAAGCTGCTTTTTCCCTGGAACGATTTGAATCTCTGACCGGTTTTTAATCGTTCAAAGGCATACAGATAAAAATCCGACGCAGCATCCTCATCCAGATGAAAAACTCTCAGAGGAAAGTTATATATATCACTGGAATAGAGCCTGAAGAACTCCTTCAAGGCATCTGGATCCTTATCCCCACAACGTTTCACCAGGGACTGAATCTCCCGGGCACTCATTCCTTTATTCTTTTCGATGGCCGTATTCAACTCTTCTTGCTCTACTTCGTTCGGTTCAATTATAAGCTACACGTAGAAGCTACAACCGAACTTCCTATACCCTACAATATCGGAAAAAAATGGCTGCCTTCCAGCCCGTTGTCCAGCAACTTTCCCATTATGCGGCGCTTCTTGCATTTTTCTCTGCCACTGTTTTTGATACTGGTTCTCATTGGTTGGCTCTATCCTGTGGTTGCCAGCAATCCCAGATTTGAATGGCCTTTAATCAAGGGCAGTCCTCCGGATTTGCGTGGAATCACATCCACCTTTGGAGAGTCCAGGGATGACCATTTTCATGCAGGTCTGGACATTGCCAGCCAGGATGAACCGGTTCAATCCATTGCTCCCGGGAGAATCCTCTACAGCCGGCAGCAGTCCGACAATCCCTTTCGTCCGCTGCCCGGTCCAGGAAACCTCATGATTGTAGATCATGGCGAGGGATGGTGGAGCGGCTATTTTCATCTGGAAAAACTGGCTCCCCTGCGCAAGGGCAATGTAGGAAAGGACACTGTAATCGGCTTTTCCGGAAATACCGGCCGATCCGGTGGGGCGCATTTGCATTTCTTTATTAGCAAAGACTATGGAAAGGAATTCATCAATCCTCTGGAAGTACTGCCGTCGGCCACAGACAAATATGCTCCCGTAGTTCAGGAATTGATCTTCTTTACGGACAACGGAAAATCCAGCCTTCTACCCGGTCAGGAACATCGAATCAGACTGACCAAAGCGTATCCCGTACATCTGAACATTCGCGATCCAGGCCTGGAACGATCCACCCGGCGAGGTGTGTATAAACTTACCTGGTTTTTGAACGGCGAAAAGCAGGGCAGCCGCGATTTCAGCTCCATTCGCTCCACCGATAGCGGCTGGCTTCTGGCCGGAAAACAGCCATTTGAGACAATCTTTACGGAATGGTATTATAACGTAGGTATTCTTCCCTTTCGAAACGGGAAGAATACCATCACTGTAAAGGCAGAGGATTTCGCCGGTAATGTTTCCAGCACCGACTTTACTCTGGAAATCCAGAAGGAGTACTAGGGTCGCCTGGGATTGGAAAGCAGTACCATTCCCGGGCTGAGCAGGCTTCCGGATTGTTCGGCTTTAAGAGCACTGAAGGAAGTATCCAGCTCCACTACTCGAAAGGCTCGGTCTGGATTGGAATCCAGAAGAAATACCTGATCCTTCTTCACTCCATCGCTACTGCCAGCATGAATGTAGATTCGATCATCGTCGATCTTTACAATTTCCCCTCGCACTGGCGTTCTTCGCACAATTTCCCGGGAAATCTGATAGCTGGCCCGGTACAGAGCATCCTGTCCCGAGGCGATGGCCTTACCTCTATAGATCTCATTTCCGGTGAATCGATCGGAAAGAACATATTCGATTTCAATATGTCCTGCTCGAGCGCTATAGCTTCCGCTGAGTATATATCGAATTCGATTCCTGGAGTCCGATTTACGATCCAGTTCATCCAGAAATTCGAAGTAAGCAGCGTTAAATAGCAGCGGACGATAGTCAGATCTGATCCTATCCTGGATTCCCATTTCATCCAGAGCTCTGCGAGATTCGTAGAAGTCCCTTAACTTACGGCGAACTTCGTAATCGGCTGCCAGCAACTTTCCATGCTCATTGATGGAGTCCTCCAGGGACCTGGATATGATTTGCTCTCCATTCCAGTGATCCGAATCTCTCGCTTCAAAGTCCATGACAAGAACGACGCTGGGTCGATGGGTACTTTCGCGAATCTGATAATCCAGCAGATCTTCTCGGTAAGAAAGATAGTTCTCCCTGGATTGAAGTGCTCGCTCCAATCTATATTGCCAGAGAGGCTCCTCCGGATTCTGATCCCTTAAAGCCACCAGGGTATCCAGATAGGACTGAAAATCTCCATTTGCTCTGTGCACATCCAGAAGAAGCTTTTCTACCTCAGCATTGCCAGGAGACAATCGCATGGCCTGACGAAGATGGCTGACCATCAAACCATATCGCAGTTCCTTTTCATAGTTTCTGGCCATCTGCATATGTCGGCCGGTAAGAAAATTGCGCAGCCTGGTAGTGCCCGTATGCTCCATACCCAGCATTTCCAGTCGATAACAGGCCAGAACATCGTCCGGTGCCGATTCGCATAAGGACTCCAGCTCATCGATGGTCTTTTCCAGATAATCAGTATTTCCGGTCTTTTGATACAATGCCTGGGAAAGATTCGCTGCAATTCGTTTCAGTTCTGTGGAGCTTCCAATCTCCCGCGCCTGCTCCAGATATTGCTGAGCATCTTCGGGATATCCTCTTTCAATATCCAGCTCAATGATTCTTTGCAGAAGTGCCATGCCAGGATTATCTCGTAGAGCTGTTCGAAATGCATCTGCGGCTTCATCTTTTAAAGCGAGTCTGGTTTCCTCATCGCGAGCCGCATCTGCCTGGAGCGATAGCACAATACCACGGGTAATGGACAAACTTCTGTGCGCAGGATCCACAGCTGTAGCTTTTTCCAGATAGGCCTTTCCGGCTTCAATTCTACCGGCTCTGGTTTCCAGAATAGCCATATCCTGCAAAGCCTCTCTATAAGCCGGGTTCTTACGAAGGATCAATTGAAGATATTGCCGGGCCAGGTCCAGACGACCAGAAAGGATGCGTAGCTTCGCCAATCCGTACAGATTCTCTGCATTTCCAGGATCCTTCTCTCTAACCTGCTGAAAGATCTGTTCTGCCTCGGGCAACTGGTTCAGGCCGGTGAGCGCACGACCTTTTCCGATTTTTGCATCCAGGCTGTTGGGATCGGCCTTGAGCACCTGTTCGAAATGCACCCTGGCTCTTTCAAAGTCCGAAATCTCAATGGAAGCCTGACCGGACAGAAGATGTGCTCGAGTATACGAAGGATTTTTTTCCAGAGCTTCCCTGAGCAACTGCAGAGATTCACGGTACTGACCACTCTGATACTTTTCCTGGGCCTCTGCATACAACTGAACAGAGCTACTGTATCGAGGCTCCTCTCCGTTGCGCGAAAGCACTGGAATTGCTCCAAGCACCAGCACAGGTAACAATAGTAATGCCTTTTTCATTCGTATCTCCTGGCCGCTTCCCTGCAGCCCTCATCTATCTTTTTTACACCTAAGCTTTTGCATCGCTCACTTTGAACTTTTAAGCCTCAACAATCTCAGAGTTACTCGATGCTATTCCTCGGCAGGAACAAAGAATCCTGCATCCCCTACGCCGGAGGTATTCTGAAAATGAACCTCAACTCGCACGTCTACGTATCTATCTCTCAGCGCATCATCTGCCAGAGAATCGTAGGTAATGATATAGCGATTATCTTCATGCTTGCGAATATTCGAGTATAGATTCTTTACTCTTGTTTCATCAAAAGCTCGCAGATACTCGCCACTGGTTCGCTCCGCCAGGGATCTGTAAAGCTCCGTGAGTTCAGCGTCCTGCTCAAAAGACACCACATGGATTTGAATCTTTTGAGCCCTGGCATATTGTACCAGCTTATCGATTCCATAGGGTGCAAAGGTTTCTTCCGGCAGGGCTCCGGATACTACCAGTACCAGTCCCCGGGGTCCTATTTCGCTAACAAGTTCGCTGAGTCCAAAGAATGTGGATAATCCCAGAGAGGGACGATCGCCGGTGTCCCCTTCGGACATCAGCTTCAGAATTTGCTTTCGTTCTCTGCCTTCATAGATTACCCGGCTCTGGTCTCCGCTGCGAATCAGCTTGAATCGATCTACCACAGTAAGAGGAGCTATCATGGGTTCCAGGACACTGGGAATCATTTCATCCAGTCCCTTCTTGCGCAAGATTTCGGAGTTCTCTTTTACAACCACAATGTTGGTCCTTTTCTGGAAAGGCTTCATATTGTCTGTGCGAGCACCGCCGATTCGACGGTCATTCTCATATATGAAAATCTCTCTACGGCTAAGCCCCGGTAAAGGCTGGCCATCCCTGGTTTCTGCCTGAACGAAGAGCCCCACAACGGGAAACTCATTTAGATCCACTTTTTGAACCTTTACATTCAATCCGGAGCGCTTGTAGGCTTCCGGAGTGGTCATGACGATTTCATGGGCTCCATAATCGGCGATGAGCAGCGAATTTCTGCTATCTGTCTTTACTGAGAATACCCTGTTCCAGTTTACCGGCTTATCATCGAAGTCACGAATTTCAGCCAGTTCCTGTACGTCGCCGCTGGACGGATTCAGAGAAAGAACCCCGCTTCTTTCATCCGCTATCCAGACCTTGCCTTCGTTATAGTGCAAACCTCTGGGCTCCTTCAAAAGCGGATGCGAAATCGTATCCAGTAGATTGCCATCTACGTCTATTACATAGATGGCCGAAGCTTTGCGGTCGCTAACATAAAGAATGCCTTTTCCATCGCCCGTAATCCCTGAAGGCTGCTGAAATCGCGCTTCGGAAGGACGAAGAGTCTGTAGATAATTGCCTTCCAGATCAAACTTCTGAACCCTGGAATTTCCTGCATCGGTAACGAAAAGATATTCGCTTTCTACAGTCAGACCCGATGGTCCACGAAACTGTCCTTCTCCACTCCCGGTCTGGCCAAATGCCAGAGTTCGACCGCCGGACGTGCGAAACACCTGGATTTGATCTCCGTCGTAATCAGCCACATAGAGAAGATCCTTGTGCATGATTCCGGCAATGGGTCCTTCCAGAGAATCATAGAATGGACCTTTGAATTCATTCATTAAAGAGCCGTCAGCGCTGACCTGAACGATTCCAGGATCTCTGTAATTGATTAGATATTGATTGTTGCTGGAATCCACGGCCACATCCACCGGATAATCCAGGCGAACGCGACGAAAGCTACTGGAATCGTATTTTCTGAGAAAGGATTGCTCACCGGCATCGCTGTATTGATTTAAATGGAACTCCAGGATGCTCAGTCGCTCGCCCACCGTGGGATAGGCTCCTCTGGAAACCTCCTGAAGATAGCTCCATTGCTCCAGGGCCCCATTGTAGTCTCCGGAATAGTAATAGGAATCCCCCAGATATCTTCTGGCCAGATGAAAATACGGATGAACATCCAGAGCTTTATAAAAGAATTCCCGGGCCGCCACATAGTTCTGGCGATTGTAGAATCCCAGCCCCTTCTGGAAGTGCTGTCTGGCCTTCTCTTCTTTGATTCTGAATACCGGAAATTCCTGGGAGCTCACCATGGCCGGAATCAGAATACCGGCAAAACAGAAAGCCAGGATAATCGACCACCGCCCTGCTACGGTCCTTTTGCTGCTGGTTCTTCTATATTTGAAGATATCCTCAGCCGCGGCTGAATTTTTAGCCCGGCCACTGAGAGACATAATCCAGGTCGCGGGGCGCAGATATGCAGTAAAGAGCTTCATAGGGTCCACTGGTTCTCTCTAGAGAGATCGAACCGTTTTGCGGAACCCTTGATTCTTTTTCCGATTGGAAGGAGATTCTGCTAACTGGAGTAACCGGAATGGCCGAAAGAATCAGGCTTCCCGAGGCGGCATGCCCAGCTTCTTGCGCAACTCTTCATTCTCTTTAAAGAGTTCCACGACTTCCTGATCAGTATAGATATTGAGCCTCTGCAGCGCATCGATGATCTTTTCCCGTTCCATATTTTCGGTTCGAGAAAGATCCAGGGCTCTCTGGGCTGCATCCAGGGTCTCTTTGGCATCCTTTAGTTCTTTGTCCCGGAATTCGCTGAGACGCTCCATGGCCTGCATCTTGGAGGTCAATTCCACCACTTCCCTGTCTTTTAGAGCCAGGGCTTCCTGCATGGCTTTTTCAACCTTGCCTTCGAAATCGCGATAGGAGCTTTCATAATCCAGGAGCCTTTGAAAGGCCGCGGACTCTTCTTTGGACTGAGCCAGTTCCTTGCTGGCCAGGTTTCGGAATCCATCGAAAGCGCGACTCTGTCCTCTTAGATCCCTGGCAAAGGTCTGAATGATGGCTCTGTAGTATTCGTTGTTGATCAAAGTCTCCAGAAGCAGCCTTAGATTATCGCTTCGAATGGAATCATCGATGAGAACCAGTCGAACATTGCCCTGAAGGCCCAGCAAATGGTCCTGGTATTCATTTTCTGGAACAATTAGAACTCTGAGATAGGGAATTAGATCCGCTGACTTCTCCAGGATTCCCCGGATGTAGTCTGCCTGACCGGATTCTCCCTGAATACAGAACAGATGGATGATACTTGGATCTGGACTGATCTCCGGCATTTTCTCAGGACTTAGCTCTTCCAGCTGAACCTGAAATCTACCTACGCTTTGAAAATCGAATGGGAATTTTCTACCCGAAGAGATATGCCAGATCTTGACCGTGTACATAGCAGGGCCCCATTTCAATAGTTAGCAGGGATTTCTTCAAGTAAGATTTGTATCCAGGTGAATCGCCAGAATACCCTCAAATAGCGGGCAAGCAGGAATTGCCGGGTATGGTCGCGCCCCGGATCTAGCACTGAGCCCTGATCGGTAGATAAGGCCTGGCCGACTTAGCTATACCAGTGCCCGGGCTGATGGTACTGTGATGGGTCCTGTATCCTGCCGGCCGCTTACTTATTCTTCCTGTTCTTTAGACGATCCATCAGACCCCAGAAGAATTCCTGGACTTCATAGATGGGAATTCGGGAGATCACTGGATCCAGGTATTTCTTCAGGGTTTTGCCGTAGAGCCATCGAATGGGAGTGCTCAAAAATTTCAGAGGAGTGAAGCCTTCGGTGCGGGAAGCCATAATATAGATTCCCATCAGCCCTACGCCAAACACAGGAAGATAGGCCCCCTGCCAGGGCTTCATCTTTCCGTCCAGAGCCTGATTCAGCCCCACAGAAAGAAGAACATAATAGAGCAAGAGCACCACCAGTGCCAGAGAGAAGCTCATCCCTTTGCCGGAACGTTTCACCACCATTCCCAGAGGAAAGGACACAAAGAAAAACAGCATACATGCCAGGGGAGTGGCTATCCTGGAGTGGATTTCGTAGTTGAACTCATTGCGTTTCTTCTCTGCTTCATCCTTCAGGCCCCGAAGAATTAGAAGCATCTGCTGCTTGGCTGTAACCTCTGCCTGGGTGGGTCCGCCGGGTTTTCCGATCTTATCCTGATTCTCTGCCAGCCATTGAAGAATCTGAGTCTGAGTAATCACCATCTCATCCGGCGATGGAATGCGAAATCCTTCTTCATCTCCACCGGCTTCCGACATTACGCTTCCTACACCTCGCAGAGCTTCGGAACTGATTCTATGCTTTCCACTTTCCAGGCCTTCCAGAAAGGAAAAAAGCTCGGGAAAGGTATATTCCTCTGGCTGAACGTTCAGTTTACCCAGGCCTTTCTTGGGTGAAGGCAGAACGAAATTCATTTGACCGTCCGCAAAATCCGTTACGGTAAAGCTCCCCAGGTTCTTGTCGGATTCCACCATGTAGCCATTTTCCAGATGGATGATGGGCACCTCTTTGCCATCTTCAACCCGCTTAACGATGCGCCCTCTCTCTGCGCGAATCACTCGAGTGATTACCCCGAATCCAATGGGAATTCGAATATTCTGAACAGTAACCACCTCGGAGTTTCCGCCGGGGATTACCCTGGAATTCCAGGAGCGGATCTGAACGTCAGTAAGCTCCGGGCCTTCCCGACCGGCCGCATAGATATCCCAGCTATCGGAAGCGGATGCTTCCATATCTCCGGCACCCAGGAACTGTCCTGGCCGAACCAGGGTCAAACTGTGATAGGACTGCAGCCATTGCTGAAAGGCCTGTCTTTCCCGGGCGGCCAGAGGACCGTAGTAGAGATTCATAAAGCCCATAAAGAGCATGGTAAGAAAGCCAAAGAAAAGAAAGACTGTGTAGATTCTGGGAAAGCTGATGCCACTGGCCCGCATGGCCGTGATTTCCGAATCTCCAGATAGTCGGCCCGCCGCAAGAATTCCGGAAAGCAGGCATGCAATGGGCACTGTCTGGGTAATTTTCTCTGCAAGAAGATAATAAAGATAGGTGGCCACCCGGGTCATATCAATGCCCTTGCCCACCAGATCCCCCAGCACATCCTTTATGACAATGGACATAAAGAGGGTGGTCCAGAAAAACAGCCACGTAAAAAAGGGCTGTAGAATCTCCTTGAATATATACACATCCAGGATATTCGGCTTCAGTCTGTAGGCCAACCGGAGTAGCATCCAGTGTCAGAAAATCAGAACATATTATTGATTCAAACCGCTTTTATAGGCGATGTCGTGCTCACAACACCCATGATCCGAGCGCTGAGAAAATGCAAACCAGGGGCAAAAATCACCGTTATGGTAAAACCAGAAGCCCGGGCCTTTGTGGAATCCCTGGAAGAAATCGATGAAGTGCTGGTGATAGATAAAAAAAAGGCGCATCGGGGCCTGGGCATGCTCAAGCTTATTAGAGATATTCGAAAGCGGAACTTTCGCATCCTGCTTTCGCCTCATCAATCCCATCGCACCTCTATCATCGCATGGCTCAGTGGCATCCCTACTCGCTTTGGATACCGGTCGGCGGGATTTTCCATGGCCTATCATCATAGATTAAAGCGCCCTATGGAACTTCCCGAGATTCATCGACTGCTTCGCTTTCTCAAAGACAGCATCTGTCCGGATGTAAGTCTGGAAGATGACATTCCTCATCTGGAAGAAACCGAGACTGGCCGACATGAAGCCCAGGAGCTACTGAAAGAACTAAATATTCGAAGCCCCATTTTGCTGGGTTGCTCTTCTGTCTGGGCCACCAAGCGATGGACTCCTCATGGATTTGCCGAACTGGCCAGAGATTTAATCAAGAAATACAAGTCGGATGTTCTCTTGATTGGATCGCCGGCAGATGCCGATGTGGCCGATCAAATCATCAAGGTTGCCCGGGAATTCGTAGGCGAAGACGGTCTGAGAAGAATTCACAATGTTTGCGGAAAAACCAGTCTGCCCGGTCTGTTCAGCCTAATGAAGCGATCGCAGTTTCTTGTGAGCAATGATTCAGCCCCGGTGCATTTTGGATGCGCAGCCAGAATCCCGGTAGTCGCTCTTTTTGGTCCTACAGTTCCTTCTCTGGGGTATGCGCCCATCGCACCCAGAACGGCAGTGGCCGAACTGGAAGGACTTTATTGTAGGCCATGCGGCACTCATGGATCCCATATCTGTCCCGAAGGACATTTTCGCTGCATGCGAGAATTAACGCCTGCCATGGTAGAAGAAAAGATCCTGGAAGTGATTAATTAGAATCCAATATCTTCTTCTTTGCTGGCCGGCTGCTTCTGCTTCTATGACTCTCTCTGCGTCGCCTCAGCAATGAACTGTCAGTGCTGGCCGATTCCCTGTATCGCACTACTTGCCCTCACTCGATATCTATGATTCTTCTTGACCTGATTGAGATGTATTACTAGATCTGAGGGCCGTATGGATTCATCTGCCAGCGGTAAATTGCACAATCCTATCCAGATCAATTTTCATTCCACTGCAGCAAATCATATTGCCAGCAATGCTTCTTCGCTTCGAGGACCAGTCACTTCTCCACAGACTTTTATTCCTCGAAAGTCCAGACTGGAGAACGCCAGATCGACATTGTTTTCTCTAATTATCCTCCTGCCCATCGTTCTTACTTCTTTAGCGAATGGACTGGAGGCCCAGCCGGCTTATAAAAAGCAGATCCAGGAATTACCCAATCCCATTCAACAGAACCAGAGCTTTGTCTACGATGGAGCAGACATTCTGGGCCAGGAAAAGTCCAGAATCGATGCCATTTGCAAAGCCATGTACGATGCAGGTGGAGCTCAGATCACCGTTGTTACTCTAAAGAGCATCGGAGATGCAAATATCGAAGAATTCGCCGTAGATCTATTCGCCCACTGGGGAATCGGCGAAGCAGGTAAAGACAATGGAATTCTAGTCCTTCAGGTTACAGACTCTCGAAAGATTCGCATCGAGGTGGGCTACGGCCTGGAAGGCATTCTTCCTGATGCAAAAGCGAACTGGATCATTCAGGACGTGGCCATCCCCTATTTCAAGAAGGGAGAGTTCGGAACCGGCCACTATTTCATGGTGCAGTCTCTGATTCGCATCCTGCTGAATCCCAATATAAGCAGAGAAGAAATCATTCAGGCAAGAGAAACTATTGAACCCGGACAGACTATTGCCAGAGATTCCATTCCGGACCAGCTATATTTAAGCAGCAAAGAAGAGCGGGAGACGCAACGCAATAAACAGGAAGAGGAAAGCGAAGGCCTTCCCTGGATAAGTTTCAGTGTGATGATTCTGGGAGTTGCTCTGGGAGGCTGGTTTCTGATTCGAATTGTCAGCCGTGTTTCCAGACTCAAAAATCATACATCCCCGGGCCACAGCTATGGTCTCATAGACGATGCTGTGCTGGATTATACCGGGGCTCCTTTGCTTGCAGGCCTGGGTCTGGTGGGCGCCGAAATCATGGTTCTGAATTCATTCTGGCTGACCATCGCTATTCCCTTTCTTATAGGAGCGGGCTGGGTATGGCATGACAGGCATCTGAAACTATTTCGCAGGAAATCCAGAAAATGTCCGGAATGCGGATCCATGATGAGCCTGCTTTCCGAGGAGCAGGAAGACCGTTATCTAAAGGAAGGCCAGATCGCAGAAGAAAAGGCCGGAACTGTGGACTACGATGTATGGATCTGTAAATGCGGAACCACTCAAATTGAACGCTACAAATCAACTCAGAGTTCCGTGCCCTGCCCTTCCTGTGAATACCATACCTACGAACTACAGGAAACCAGAACCATCAAGAAGCCAGATTACGAAAATCCGGGAACCGGAGAAAAGATCTATCGATGCTCTCATTGCGAATATGAAAGCAAAGAAACGTTTTCTATTGATAGACTGAAACGAGAAAACGAAACAGCGTCTGGCATCGCCACCACGCTGGCCGGAGCGGCCATTACAGCAGCCCTTTATGAGACTCGCCATGGCGCACACAGCTATAGTGCAGGTTCCTCGCACTATTCCAGGTCTCCATCGGACAATTCAGCTTTTGAAATTCCGGACGATTTTGGTGGAGGAGAAAGCGGAGGTGCAGGCGCTACAGGTGATTATTGAGGATCGTAGCAGTGTGTATGAAACCAATTTCGACGAGCCGTTTCAGCGACGGCCCGGCCCCTCAATTCGCGCCAGTAAAAGCGCAATTCAGGGAATCATGTACCGAATGGGATCCTGCCGTTTTCCATCCAGTCGAACCTCATAATGCAGATGAGGTCCTGTAGTAATTCCGGTATCCCCTGCTTTGCCCAGCACATCTCCGGCCCGCACTTCCTGGCCTTTCTTAACATCAATTCTGCTAAGATGCGCATAGATGGTTTCGAAGCCAGACGGATGGATGATATGCACCATATTTCCAAACCCACCATGTTTACCCACGCGATACACATAGCCCTCTGCCGTAGCCACGATGGAATCCCCGGACCTGGCTTTTAGATCCGTGCCTCCATGGTACTCCTTTTTTCTGCCAAAAGGACTGGTGCGATTTCCGTACTGGCTATTAATCAATCGAACTCGACCTACCACAGGCCAGCGATGAGGTATGGCCTGAAGCACTCCGATTCCATCGGCAAGATATCTCTGATTCGCTGACAGATGAGCTTCCAGTAAATATGCGTTTCGCACAGTCAATGGCACGCTCGAATAGTCCCGAGATTCCCCGGAGCCAGGCATTAGATCCGCCGGATCCGGTTCCGGATTCGAATTCTTTCTAAAGATGGTATGAATGATGCCCCGGGACGGTCGGGCCTTTAGAAGATCATGTAGTTCATCCTGTTGACCTTGCAACTCTTCCAGAAGCATTCTTCGCCGATCCATTTCCATCCTCGCCTGATCCAGGGTATTGAGAGAAAACGTTGCATCGTCGGACAGAGTCCAGGTTACCCCCAGAAACAGAAGCGCGATGCTGGCCCATAGAAGAGGCCAGAGCGATTTTCGCTGAAATGGAACCGGCTTTCTCTGGGATTTAGAGCCTCCTGAAGGCAGCTCCAAATTGGTTTTCTCAGAGCCATCGCTTTCGAGAACTTTTTGTGAAGCGCCGGAGGATTCGGCTGCGGAAGCTCCCGGAGCCGCTCCAATACCAGGCCTGCTTTCTGCCACACGGATTGCCGAGCCTCCCTTGCGCTTTCCGGAGCTATAGGCATTCCTGCTAGCATTGAATACACCAGGATTTTTCTGTCTGGATTGTCGGCCGGACAATCTGGCAAAACCAGGTCCGGGAAATGACCGAGTGCGAGCACTGATGAATCCCTGGATCTTGCGATATATGGAAGAAGTCGCAAGAAACACCATGCGAAAAAGTGCTGCAAATGCAGCTGTGAGCATGCGAAAGAGCTTCTTGCATGCATCCCAGGGACCTTTGACTTCGACGATTCGGTTATTATAGACGATTACGATGCTGGGAAACTGTATCTGTGGTAGGCGAAAGCGAATACGGCTTTTTTTCGTAGGCCTCTTCCAGACGATTCTGGACTCCCGGTGGCCCGACTGGCTCCCCGTTGCGGTAGAGCGTTTCACTGTAGGGAAGACCGTTCGCATGATAGGTGATTACATTTCCCTCCAGCTTTCCATCCGTATAATCTTCGATACGAACCAGGGCTCCAGAAAAGTGGTAGTATTGCCATTTTCCTTCTTTTTTTCCATCCCGGTACTGTCCCAGAACCATCAACTCGCCATCCGGATGATACCGCTTCATGGTCCCATCACGCTTTCCAGCCCTGTGGGATCCTTCTTCTTCCAGCGTCCCATCCGGATAGTACCGTTTATAGGGCCCATTTTCATTTCCGTAGTCAATGCTAATCGAACCAATTACAGGATCGATGGGCTCGGGAGCATATTCTATAGTAAGGTATAGACGGCCGCTGTCATCAAAATGTTTCCAGAGTCCATCGCGTCGGCCATTCAAATAGACTCCGGTAGTGGTAAGGGTGCGGCCGTCCGGCGCGTACCAATTCCAGCGCCCGAAGCGCTTTCCATCCTTTGTCTGGCCTTCTGTGCTAAGCTTTCCGTTCTTGTAGTATTGTCGGAATTGCTCACCCTCCACTACATTCCAGACATCCCTGCGACGATCGAATTCTGCATTTTCAGGAACATTGTCCGGCCTGGGTGGAAGCTTAAGTCGATCACAGGAGGAAGTAAGTAAGACGATCCCTGCGAAGCCGACCAGAAATACAGATCGGCCCGAGAACCGGAGGGATCGGATGGTCCGGAATGGAAACATGGATGGGACTTGAGTTACTGGAGCTCCAGATCTCGATCCGCCAGAACGGAGCCAGAGCCATCCAGCACCTGAATTCTATACTTACCTGAGTCCAGAGGTCCCATGAAATAGATATAACTGGCAGTCCTGGGTGGTCTACGACCGAGCACAGCTTCCTCCACAAAGGAGCTTCCTTCCTCTCGTTCCACCATGATCTTGAGATAATCTGTCTTCAACTCTCCAGGTTCCCACTGGAAGCGGATGTGCACCGGCGAAGTGGCCGAAAGGCGAGAAACAGGCCCTGTTGCAAGCTGCTCAATGTTGGCCGCTGTGATCTCCTGATTGGAGATGGCAAGCTGATAGGTGGGCGCCATAAGCCACACGGCGGCCTGCCAGATCACAAAGCCAATAACGATAAGAACGGCCACCACACCGGCCATTTTGAACATGGAGTTGTTGCTCTTCTGACGATCGGCTTCGGTGTAATCTTCCAGCCGGATATCACTGGAAACATTATAAATGCTTTCTCTTTTGCGTGCCATAGACCTGGCCCCCGTTTTTTTACTATGTCCTGTAGAATCAATCCTTTCTGAGGCGCGGTCCCTGTCCTTTTTCGAGGAAGAATCGACCTTCTCATTACTATTTCGGCCACTTGATGGTCCAGAAATATGGCTTTCCGAGGTTTCGGATTTCTCGGAATCTACGGTGTCCCGGGTCGTAGTTGACTCATCTCCGGCATCAACCTCGGAAAGGAACTCAGGCCCTCCCGGCTCCTGGTCTGATTGCGGTTCCCCGGCAGCAGAAGACTTTTCTGATGGTCTGGACTTTTCCTCCGATGGTCTCTCCGATGTCTCACCTGATAGCGAAGGTTGATTCGGGGACTCCTCTGAAGACTCAGTTTCCGGCCCCTGTTCTTTCCTGGACTTTTCCGTGCGTCTGCCTGCAATTTCTCCTACGATCCCCTCCATTGAGGGATCCTCCTGACCCAGGCTCTTTTTCACTTCTTTGCGAAATTTATCCTTTTTCGATGCCATCCAGAACTTCCTGAATCAAAGCTTCGTATTCCTTTGTGATCTTGCCCCTTGGCTGATACTCAAACAAAGTCTGTCTCATCAGATGGGCCTCTTCCACCTGCACCGAGCGACTGATTCTGGTCTTGAAAACAGAAATCATTTCTTCCACCGGTTCCAGCACAGCACCGCTGATGGCCGTACGTTCGTTGTACATCGTCATCAAAGCGCCCAGGATCTTCAGTTCCTGAGAAAAGCGATGATGCACGGTTTCCAGTGTATCCAGCATTGTGCGAATTCCATCCAGAGAAAATCGGCTGGCCATGATAGGTAAGATACAGTAATCGGCTGCGATAAATGCGTTTAAAGTCAGAAGTCCCAGATTCGGAGGACAGTCCATGACAATGTATTCCGGCCCATCGGACTGATAGCTCAGCCCTTCTCGGAGGCGAAAGAATCCATCCACATTGCCGGCAAGCAGAGTTTCAATCTCGGCCAGCTCCAGAACCGATGGCAGAAGAAATAGTTTCTCATTTCTGGTTCGTCGCTCCAGTTCCGATGCCGGTGTTCGGGAGCGAAATAGCTCATGCACGGACTCCTCCCTACTGGGCGGATCACTGAATATGGAGGTAGCATTGCCCTGGGCATCCAGATCCACAAGCAGGGTCCGATGCCCCTTTCTGGCAAGGCCATCGGCCAGATGCACTGCAGTGGTGGTCTTTCCCACTCCGCCCTTCTGATTGGCTATTGCAATAGTGACCACAACCCAGCTTTTCCGAAAGGGGCTGACCTGGAAAGTGATTTTGCTTGCCCCGGGTCTTTCCACTGAAAAACCGGGGGTATGAGTCATTACGAGCCAGTAATCGGCCTGGAAGTGCACTGCCAGCTAAAAACAAAGACCAAGATTTTCTCCACCGATCCCTATCTCTACGGTGCAGCCGCAAATACTCAGGCAGGCCCCGTAACCCTGGGTTTGCCCGGCGCCCTACCGGTGCTAAATGAAAGCGTAATGGAAATGGCCCTCACCGCTGCACTGGCCCTGGAGTGCGAAATCAATCGACATACTCGTTTTGACAGAAAGCATTATTTCTATCCTGACCTTCCCAAGGGTTATCAGATATCTCAGTATGACCGTCCCTATGCAACCGGCGGCCAGGTTACCTTTCGCAAGAAAGATGCGGATAAAGACACTACCATTCGAATTCATAGAATTCATATGGAAGAGGATGCAGGCAAGCTTTTGCACGGCCAGGGCGGCGGCGAAGCGGTATCTTTCGTGGACTTGAACCGAGCCGGAGTTCCTCTACTGGAAATTGTATCTGAACCGGACCTTCGCAGTTCCGAAGATGCCTATTATTATCTCCAGACCCTGCGAAGCATATTGCGAGCCGTAGAGGTTACCGATGGAAATATGGAAATGGGGTCCCTTAGATGCGATGCAAACGTTTCTGTTCGCAAAGGACCGGACGCTCCTTTTGGAACCAGAGTAGAAATCAAGAACCTGAACTCCTTTAAGGCGGTGCGTGCTGCTATTGATTATCAGATTGAAGAGCAAATCGCACTCATTGAATCCGGCCAGAAGATTGTGCAGTCTACTGTGCTATGGGATGCAGACAAGCGAGAAACCCGCTTGATGCGAACCAAAGAAAATGCAGAGGATTATCGCTATTTTCCGGACCCGGACCTGCCGGAATTCGTAATCGAAGAAGAATTGATCGAGAAAGTAAAAAAGGAAATGCCGGAGCTTCCTGCAGAAAAGAGAGCCCGGTATTCCAGCGAATACGGGCTTCCTGAATACGATGCAGATGTACTGACCAGAGAAAAGGAAACATCGGCCTACTACGAAGAAGTGGTGAAACTAACCGATGATCCCAAGAAGTCTTCAAACTGGGTAAAGGATGAAGTTCTGGGAATTGTAAACAAACTGGATGTAGAAATACAGGACTTCTTCGTTACCCCCGAAAGGCTGAGCAAGATTATTCAATATCTGAACGACAAGAAGTTTACGCAGAGAATTGCCAAACAGGTCTTCGAGCATTGCTACGAAGAAAAAATGGAAATCGACGATATCATCGAAAAATACGATTACAAACCTGTGGATACCTCGGATCTGCCGGCCATTGTTGAAAAGGTATTCGCGGACAATCCCGAGCAGGTAAACGACATCCTGAACGGAAAAGATCGAGTGAAGGGATTTCTGGTAGGTCAGATCATGAAAGCCACTCGTGGTCAGGCGCCCCCGGATGAAGTAAACAAGCTCATCGATGCAACCCTGGAAAAGATGAAGGCTGCGAAATAATAGGTAGAGCAGCCGAATCGCCGGCAGATGACACCCGGTGGCATTGCCGGCGTCTAAAAGAAACGTCCATTAGCTGGCTTTAAGGCGGAAAGGACCATAACACACCTTCAGAATGCTTCGGAGTCAATATTATGCCCACCGAGTGGATCATTCTAGACTACCGGCATCTCCTGGATCGGCGAAACGAGAAGGATCTCGTCCGGGAGATCACCAGCCTCTATCATTCTATCGTTCATTCTATTGATCCATTGATCTATTCGCTCGTCGAGCAGAATGCATGGTCACCGGCCCCTCCAGAGATAGACCTCTGGATAGAAAAATTCAGAAAAGCCCCTCCTCTTCTGGCTATCGCTCCACGGTCGCCTCACGACGAATCGGATTCGAAAAATGCTCAGCTGCATCCCCTGGAGAAAACAAATTCGAAAACGGAGCCTGGCTTTCAAATCATTGGCTTTATGAATCTGGAAATGCCGGCTCAGAACTCGCCGGACCGAACCGGACATATTGATCTGGCCTATGTTGCTTCATCCTTCCAGCGAATGGGAGTGGCCGGCGCTCTTTACAAAGCCGTGGAGGATCAGGCTTATGAGCATGGTCTGATACGGCTTACCGTGGATGCTTCGCATATCGCTCGACCGTTCTTTTTGAGACTGGGTTACAGGCAGCTTACAGAAAACCAGATTCCGCGAAATGGCCTATATATCACGAACTTCACTCTGGAGAAGATTTTAGACAGCAAAGGATAGCTGCTAATTTTATTTCGAATGCGCGATCGAGCAAACTTGCGAGCGACAGGGGTACTTTGCGCGCTGGGCGGTCATAAGCCGCACTTCCGGGGCGCCCTGGCCCGCTGGGTAGCTATTAGCCGAACTCGGCGGGTGATATGGCGCATCTGCACGCCAGGTGGTCATAAACCGAACTTATGGGGCGATATGGCCCGCTGGGTGATCATAAGCCGAACTCGGCGGGTGATATGGCGCATTTGCACGCCAGGCAGCCATAAGCCGAACTTATGGGGCACCTCTGCGCGCTGGGTGGTCATAAGCCGAACTCGGCGGGTGATATGGCGCATTTGCACGCCAGGTGGCCATAAGCCGAACTCGGCGGGCGGCTCTGTGCTTTGCTGCTAAAGTACCAGCGGAAAGCAGGATGGCAGGATTTCGTAGTCCACACGACCCGGCGCATCGGATCCGTAAACTTCTCCGTCCGCTTCTCCCTGGATCTTCTTTTTACTTTCCAGGGTCATTCTTCGAGCTCTAAACTGTGTGGCTCCCGGAAACCCATCTATATGACCCGCGTAAACTCTGGAACTGGCCATTACCATCCTGGTTTTACTTACATCACCCACAATGAGACCATTGAACACTCCATCTTCGAGATCTGCAGAAGGAGCCCAGTTCATACCGCCGCCATTGAATCGGCCGTTGCATGCGAAAAAGTTCAGAAGCTTCATTTCCTTTGTATGAAGATGTCCATGATCATCTTCATAGCTGAGCTTCACAAGTTCAGGACTATATAGAAAGAGCGATTTCACTGTGTGGAAGTAATAAGCCGGGGATCCGTGCTGAAAGCGAGAAGACTTCAGGCTTTCCATAATTTTTCCCGCGATTCCCGCAGATGCAATATTGATAAAATATCGATGATCCTTTTCTGTACGAACCGTACCAACATCCACCAGCCGAAATGTGTTTTTCTGAAGGGCCACATCGTAAACCGCACTTACTTCCCGAAGCGTCTTGATAAAATCGCTGCCGGTGCCCATGGAAATGACACCCAGAGGTATCTTTTGATTCGTGATCTTTCCGTTTTCAAAGTATCCGTTAACAGCCTCGTTGATGCTTCCATCGCCGCCAGCCACAATGATCTGACCGAACTTGTTTTCCTTTAAGGCCTGTCGCACCCGTGCACTGGCATCCAGAGGACCGGTGGTTTCATAGAGCTCATAGGCTCCCAGGTTTTTCTTCAATTCAGGTTCCAGCTCCCTGAATGCTGCTCTTGCATTGCCCGCACGGCTTTTAGGATTTAGAATGATTAATCTCTTCATGAACTCTCTTTTGCTATCCCATCTCTGGAATTTCTATATTACTTTAGATCTATTCGACGAACCGGATAACCGAAAAATCGGGAAATCTGATTTAGCGAAAGGGCAGCCTCAAATAATTTTTCGCAATCTCTATTTCTTTGCTGATCTGCTGCTGATTCCAACCAAGCTCAACGGCCATGGTGTCTGCAATCTTTTGCAGAGTTTCATCATTCGGCAGTCCAAGGGTGCCCAGACCGGTACGCCTCTGCAATACATCCAGCAGATGCACTGCCATTTCATTACGCACCGCAAACACTACCTGCGCCAGGATTTCGCCATCTTTATTTAGGGGCTCTTTCCATTCCGGCTTTTGCCTCGCGATCTGGATCACCGCATCCATTTCGGTGCCGTAGATTGTGGCCAGAGTGTGCAATGTGCTGCTTTCCATATCTGGATACACTTCTTTGCGCGTGCTCAAAAAATCCGTTAGCTGTGGAATATCACATCCAACCAGAGGAGCGTGAGCCGTTCTGGAACGGCTCAGAGTAATTTTTAATTTCTTACCGATGGCTTTGATGGTAGTTTGTGCCAGGTTCCGGCTGGTAGTATATTTCCCGCCTTCCACCGTGAGCAAACCCGGAAGCCCCTCTTCCTCTCCATCAATGATCTCATATTTTCTTGAGGATTTGTAAGTGCTTTCTGTATGAGTATCGGTTAAAGGCCTGAGCCCGCCATAAGCATGTACGATGTTGGAATAATCCAGTATTGTTTTGCCGAAGGAGGAATTGATTTCTTCAATAAATTCATCAATGCTTTCCCGGGAGACATGGTAATCGTCCGGACTTCCCTGGTAGTCTCGATCTGTGGTTCCATACAGACTGTGACCTCGCCAGGGGATGGCAAAGAAATGACGACCACCGGGTGTAAGCATTACCAGGGCATGATCCCTGGTAATCTGCGGTCCAATCAGATGGATTCCTTCAGACATTCGCACGGAATGGCTGGTCTCCTGTCCCGATACCTTCTTTATAATTCGCTCCGCCCAGGGGCCGCCGCTGTTTACGAAGAGCTTTCCGTGAATCCGTACTTCCCGGTTTTTGAGGCTATCCTTGATAATGGCGGTGCGAAAGCGGCCATCCACTTTTTCCAGATGGACCACTTCTGAATAGTTGCTTACCTCGGCTCCGTAAGCCTCTGCAGATCGCACAAACGCCAGGGTAAGCCTTTCTGGTGCGATGCTCTGACAGTCGTAGTAGACAGCTCCTCCGGTAAGTCCATCCGGCGGTAGCATGGGTGCGATATCCAGCACCTGGCCTTTCTTCAGGCTCTGATGATGGGGTAGCTTTTTGGACGAATGACGGGTCTTTCCTTTATCGAAGGACAGCAAATCATACAGCAACATTCCGGCCTTGATAATCCATTTATTGGATTTCAGATTTCCGTAGTTGGGAATCAAAAAAGGCAGAGGATACACCAGATTGGGTGCAATATCTTCCAGAATCCTTCGTTCGCGAAGGCTCTCGCGAACCAGGCCAAATTCCAGATAGTTGAGATAGCGCAGGCCTCCATGGATTAGCTTGGATGTGGCGGCAGAAGTGGCTCCGCCAAAGTCCGATTTTTCAAAAAGAGCAACGGATAGCCCTCGGCTGGCTGCTTCGTAGGCAACGCAGGCCCCGGAGATTCCGCCACCAATCACCACGACATCGAAGAGTGGCGATTCGGCCTGGATTGTATCAATGTAGCGATTCATGGTTTTCTCCTTTAAGTCCCAGCACCCCTGGATTCAAGATATGGGCCGGATCCATATGAGCTTTGATCGCACGAATTAGATCGAAGGCCACTGGTCCCATGGCTTCCGGATACCAGGGCGCCAGTAGCCTTCCAATTCCATGATGATGACTGATGGCAGCACCACTTCTATAAATTGCGTCCACTACCTTGTGGTGATAATCCAGAAATTCCTGCTCATCCATCCGACCTATAAAAATGAAGTATAGATTGGCCCCCTGAGGATAAAAATGCGAAAGATGACACATTACCACTACGTTGGCCAATTCATGACAAACATGGCGCACTGTCTCATGGACCGAAGGAAGATTCTCCCAATCTACCGAGCATTCCAGGGTGTCGATGATTACTCCAAAGTCCATCAGATCGTCGCGCATGTATGGATCTTTGAATCGGCCCTTTTCCCATTTTCGAGTGACATAGCCGGTGGTGGGAAAGCCTCCAAAGTGTCTGACTTTCTTTCGCACCGATGCTGCTACCATTCGTGTATATCTATGCGAACCATCCGCAGACCCCAGAAGCAAACATCGACTCCCCGGTTTATATCCTCCCAGCCGAAGCATTGTATCCAGAGGAGTTCCCTGAACGCCGTACAGGCGCAGGGCTACATCGGTCTCTTCTGGATCCGACAGGCGAAATACCGAAGGCAGGCCTTCCTGGGATTGCAGCACCTCTCGCACGGCATCCAGAGCCGAGCCAAAGTCTTTGAACATGTAGCTAAACCGTCGTGTATTGCCGGGTAGATGTCGGCGAATACGCAAGGTGGCAGATACCAGAATCCCCATGGTGCCTTCCGAACCCATCATCAGTTGATCCAGGTCCGGTCCCATGGATTTCGCCGGAACCTCTTTTGTAACCAGATCTCCATTTATGGTTACATAGTCCTGGGAAAGCACCATATGCTCGATCTTTCCGTAATAGGTAGAATTCTGACCGGCACCTCGAGTAACGATGGCCCCACCTACGGTGGCGAATTCGTAGGACTGGGGAAAATGCCCCAGGGTATAGTTATGATCGCAGCCAAATGTTCGCACAGCACTCTGGAGCTGTTTTTCAAGGTCCGGAAGCAGCATTCCTGCCTCCACAGTGACTGTCTCGTTGATGGTGTTCAGCTTCAGGATGCTTCGCATATACCGGCTAAGATCCAGCGAAATCCCTCCCGTCGGCGCTTCGCATCCGCGGGTAACACTGGAACCGGCTCCCCTGGTCTGAACAGAAATTCCATGATCTGCGGCAAACCTGAGGATATCCACCAGGTGCTTTCTTTCTCTGGGATAGACGACTACATCGGGAATGTTTTCCAGCTGCCCTCCCCGTAGACGAAACAAATCCGCCATGGTCTTTCCGTAGCCGGCACGAACCCGGTCGAATGTATCTGTAGAGATCCTGTCGGAGCCTACCAGGGAGCTCAACTCCTGGATCTGCGCATCTGAAAGATTGGTAGGAACACTGGCGTTGAAGGGTTCCAGCCCTGCTTTCAACGGAGACTCCAGATCCGCTGGACTCATGGAAAATTTCTCCATCATCAGCTGGATAAGCCTGGGATTCGGATGCTTGTGCTCGCCGGGATCTCCCCATCGAAAGAGAGACCTCAACGAGCCCTCCGGGGTATTCATTACCCAGGCAGGGGAAAAACCTTTATACTTCGATTCCTTTGACAAAACAGTTTCTTTTTCGGGGAGGCTTTAAGCGGATCAATATCTTTTCGAAATGCTGGAACTCAAAGCGATAAATCCTTATCCTGGATTATGTTACTGGCTATTCCGGTGTATAATGAAGCAGGCTCCCTGGAAGGGGTATTTTCTGAGATTCTGGACCATTTCCCCCCTCAGATTCAGGCCATTGTGGCCATCGACGATGGATCATCGGATGGATCAGCGGAGATTCTGGACGAGCTGAGTAGAAAGCACGATCGGATCTTTGTTCGGCATCACCAGGAAAACCATGGATACGGTTGCGCTATGATCGAATCCATGCAAATCGCTCGAAAGCACGGGTATTCCCATCTGGTAACCATGGATTGTGACCGTCAGCATCGGCCGGAGGATTTGATTCGGTTTATCCAGATGGATCCGTCCATCGACGTGGTTTCCGGTTCCAGATATCTGCCGGATTCCAGAACTCAGGGGGATGCCCCGGAGGATCGCGTAGAAATTAATTCCAGGATTACCAGACGATTGAATCAAAACTATGGCTGGAATCTTTCTGACAGTTTTTGTGGCTTCAAAAGATACAGAATGGAAAGCATCGATCCAAATCAGTTCAAAGAAACCGGCTATGCATTTCCCATGGAATTCTGGGCCTATTGCCGTCGAATGAATCTGGAAATCCAGGAACTGGCTGTATCCCGGATTTACACCACCGACAGCAGAAGCTTTGGTGATGACCTTGACCGCCGCAGACGAAGGTATAGATATTATCTGGAAACCCTGAAAGCTGCGGAGAAAAAGTATCAGGTGGTGTATCCGGCAGCCCCGGGAATTTGATCCATGGGCCGCAGCCACGGCCGGAGCACTGTTTCTGGTATCAGGTATGAATATGCAAAACCCGGAAGAAGAACAGGTCAGAAAGAATTCCGGGCGCATGTTTGAGCATCCGGGAATCATTCGACCGCGCTTTGTTCGCATGATTCGCCTTACCGTGGTTCTTACCATGGTTCAGTTGTTCTGGGCCGGAGGCATCTTCTATATAGGAAGCAAACATCCGAATCTGGTTCTTCTACCGGGGGAGCCTGCCATAGATGCGCAGCAGAATAGAATTACGAATCCCGAAATGCATCAACATCGGCCAGTTCTGTACAGACCGATGGTAATCTATGCATTGTATTCCATGCTCCACGGTTTCTACGTTCTGATTGCCTGCGGCATGGCCAGGTATTTAACCAGCGGAGGATGGCTGAAGACCGCTCTCATTTTTTCGGTCATCCCTACCCCTGGCTTCCTTCTGGGACTTTTCCAGGTCCCCCTGGCAGCCTATTTTTTACATCTAATCCGGCAGCCGCTCTGGCAGGATTTTTTTCGCTGGCAGGGGCGCCTTCAGTCCGTGAATGGATTGACTGACAACCGTAGTCCTCAAAAGTAGTGCATCGCTGAGGGGCAGTAGCTCAGCTGGTTAGAGTGCCGGTCTGTCACACCGGAGGTCGCGGGTTCAAGTCCCGTCTGCCCCGCATCCAACACGGCCCGGTGGCCGCCAACTCAACTTCCTCTTTCGCAAGCTCTCAAAAACCAGAATTCGGCAAATCGCAACACCGACCTTCATGCGGTCATCGAGTCGTGTTGCAGGGCAGATGGATCGAGGAGCCGCCCTCGGGTTCATTCACGAAGTGCGCTTTAGCGCACATATTATTGCAAGCTTCGGCGATCACGTCGGAGCTTGCCAACCTTTCGTGTGCGAGGAGTGGGAAACGACGAGCAGTCCCGTCTGCCCCGTATCAGAAGAAACTCTTCGAGTTTCTGATATTATACTCTCGCCTTTCAGTTGAGCCCCGCATCCAACACGGCCCGGTGGCCGCCAACCAGACTTTCCCTTTTCGCATGCTCCATTAAACCAGAATTCGGCAAATCGCAACACCGACCTTCATGCGGTCATCGAGTCGTGTTGCAGGGCAGATGGATCGAGGCTCGAATGAGATTCCTGCTCTATCCTCTGCCTCCGGTAGACCCGTCGTCATCGTCCTCTCCGTCTTCATCTTCGTCGTATTCCTCGTCATCTCCACTGTATTCTTCTTCGTCGGATTCCTCCTCTTCATCATACTCCTCGTCTTCATCCTCATATTCGTCTTCGATCTGCCATTCTTCCACCAGGCGATCTATGAACGCTTCTTCATCTTCGGAAAGGTCGTCCTCTCCAATTATTTCTTCTATATCTGCTGCCAGTGTTGCAAGAAATTCATTACTCAGATGCTTTGCGAACAGCTCAATGGACTCCTCAATCAGGTCTTCATTGTCATAGTTGCGTTTTGCATAGCGAAGCACCTTCCTGGGATCCAGATCAGAGCCAATGGCTTCCAGCATTTCCTTAAGAAATCCAGATATGGCTTCCAGCTCCTCTTCGCTTGTTTCCCAGTCTTCGTCGGCCGCATACATGAGCAACAGAGCTATGCGTTCTTCGAAGCTGACATCACCGAAGTCCTCCAGCATCTCTTCATATTCTTCATCGCTCATTTCCTCGAGCACGGATTCATAATCCGTCAGTAGAGATTCGGACTCTTCCTCATCCCAGGTCTCATCATCAATTTCCAGTTCTGCCAGCCTGCGAATAATCCAGCTGTCACCGTCATTAAATTTATCGTTGATGACGTATCGATAGGGCAAATAGCAATAGCCGGCATCACCCCATTCCGAGCCCCAGGAGTTGCGAACAATGAATACCTGGTCCCTGTCCGAATAACCAACACAGAGCATGGCATGGCCTCCATGTTGTCCCCGGCTCTGTTCGCTGGCGGTGGGCATGGGCACCTTTCCATTGCGGTGCCGATCAAATGAATTATAGAGATTTATTCCAAATATGATTGGATTGCCTTCGGCCAGGGCAGATTTCCAGGCCATTAAATCGTTGGGAACCAGAGCCACATCCTCTACCAGGAATTCGGAAGCTTCGTCGTAGGCTTCGTCTTCTGGCATCTCATTTACATTATCTTCATCGAAGGGCCAGGTCTCTTCGGAACAGACTCCAAACTTTTCAAGACTTGCAATGCATTTCTGAATATAGGTACCGTCGTCGGATACATCTGCACTTTCAATGTCATCGTTTTGTTCCAGTGCTCTCGCATTAAAGTACAGGAATAGACGACTCACATCATCCGCCTCGTCAGGCCTGTGTCGCTTGAGCAAATATTCGTAGGCTCCAGCCGTTGCATTGGCCACGCAGGAATTTGTATCACCCTGCCTTTCTATGGGAGTCATGTACTTACGTAGATCCACCCGTTCAGGTAGATTGCGACTGGCTCCCAGTTTGGACTGGAATTTCTTGCGATCCGCCGACAGATTACCGGCTCGATAACCCGCCACTTGGATTTCTGTTCCATCCGGACGAGTGATTACAAATTTTTGCATGGCGCAGTTAACATCCAGGCTACCAATGCGCAAGTCTAAATTGTCAGACTCGGAAGTAAGATATTGCGATTTTCGCGCTCAAGAGGGGTCAAAAACCATTGACGCTTTCGGTGAATGATCCTCAATACCGGTATACCGTTATGCGGCTCAGAATTCTGAAAGCAACGGGGAGCTTGCTCCTTTTTTCTATATTGAACCCTCATTGCACTGTGGCGAATCTGGATTGCCGCACCGAGGACCCCGGCTGTGATGCGGCAGCCTTCTTCTACATGCTATCATACACTGGAGTGATTGGACCCAATCTACCGACAGGGCAAGTGTATATATTCGCTTCGAACGCGCTTCACCCTGGAAACCGGGGAGATCGAAGCGCCACCTCTTTTTCCTGCTTCAGCGAACGAACAACCTATAAGAATTTTTTACCATGTACAAATGATCTGGCCTTTCTCTCCTATTCCGGCGATGCACTGCTCAACGCGCCGTCAAATCACTCCGTTCCCACCGGATTACCGATTTTCGCGGACGGAGGTGATCAAATTGATACCTCCTGGGCCGCACTTTTCGATGGCAGCATCAATCAGAGTCTCGACGCAGCAGGAGTTGGCTCTGTGGGCACAAACTACTGGACCGGAACGGACGTGGACGGTAGCACCACGATAAACAATTGCAGCGAATGGATGGATAGTGCCGGCGGCTCCAATGGAACGGCAGGTACGGAAACTGCGACAGATGGAAACTGGATCAATACAGAAAGCCCGGTCTGCAATGGTTCAAACCTTCGCCATTTTCTCTGTGTATGCTGGTAGTGCGGCCCCCTTCGATATAAGCTCTGCACATCCCGCCTTCCTACCCCAACCAACGCTATTCAGGTTTGACATTTCCTGGAGGTTCTGCTCCCGTTGATCCCTACATGAAGCAAAACTTTATGGAATCCCTGTCGCCCGCAGGCCGAACGATATTTCGGGAAGAGGAGTTTCGAAGCAGTAGGACCGTTAACCGGGTACGCTACTTGATGGTGTTACTTCTCATCGGACCAATTATGATCACGGCCTTTAGTAGCACGGATCCCTATGTTTCCTGGATTTATACTGCAGCGATCCTGGTGTATCTGGGTCTAACCTACATTCATACTCTGGCATTGAGAGACCCGCGCCCGGGAAGGATTCGCCGCTGGAACCTCCTGGCTATGCTCGGAGATATGACCATTGCCATCTCTGTAATCATCTATTGGGGCCTCGCAATTTCACCCCATAACATTGGATTTATGGCGAAAATTCCTATCTGGAATTTTATGGCTTTGATTATTCTGAC
The DNA here is from genome assembly GCA_002729885.1 of Spirochaetaceae bacterium. Classification (GTDB taxonomy): domain Bacteria; phylum Spirochaetota; class Leptospiria; order Leptospirales; family Leptonemataceae; genus UBA3465. Next base: position 97,175 of record PBUB01000018.1, on the reverse strand, counting down.
CACAATCTTTCAGTTTAACCCGAGGGTTACCTATTATGCTCTGGGAATTTGCCTGGCGTTTCACGTCCTGGTATCTGCGGCCTTAATTTATACAGAGGTTCCCACCACTTCCGACTGGTTGCTATATATCGACGGGCCCATGATCGATCCAGTGGACCTCATCCTCACGAAGCCCATGCAGTACATTATTATCGCTTTGATAGTAACCGCATCTGTGAAAAAGACCTTTCAATTAATTATACGCACCAGCGAAGCGGAAGCACACAAAGCAGCCGTAGAAAAAGAGCTGGAGATGGCCAGAGCTATCCAGCGAGCCAGCTTGCCCGCCACCCGGTCATTTCCTGCACAGATTCGCATTTCTACTTTGCATGAGCCAATGATTCAAGTGGGCGGGGATTATTATGACTTCCATGTAACGGAAAAAGAGGTAGGAATTCTGATGTGCGACGTTTCCGGCCATGGTATGCCCGCGGCGCTCATTGTTTCCATGCTTCATCTTCTGTTCAGCACCCAGAAAAAGGGAAATGTAGCGCCCGAGAAAATCCTGGAAAATATGAATGCGATGCTTCTGGGAAACATCGAAACTCAATTCGTTACCGCCACGTACATTTCATATGATACAGGAACCGGGATGGCGACCATTACCAATGGTGGACATCCCCCGGCCCTTCTATATCGGGGAAATACCGGCTCCGTGGAATCGCTTCGCCCCTTTGGCAGACCTCTGGGTCTTTTTGATAACGGAGAATATAGATCCCAGAATTTTCATCTGGAGCAAGGAGATAGACTGCTCATCTTCACGGATGGATTGATTGAAGCAGAGAACAGCAGCGGCCAAATGCTCAAGGAATCCGGAGTAATTGAATTCTTATGTGATAATGCTGAACTTACTGGCGACGGTTTGCTTCAGGGCCTACGGAACCATGTCTCCAAATGGACCGGCGGTTCTACCCTGGACGATGATATAGCCATGATTCTGTTTGAGCTCCAGGGATCAGGAAAATGAGGTGACAAATCAGGTTAAGCGTTCGCTATGAAAAGATGCAGATCGAAGTCCGAAACCTTGAACGAGCCAGTATATTGAACCTGAAAGGCCGATTGGATCTCGAGCATGTAGCACGGCTTTCCGAGTCTGTAATGGAAGCCCTTAACCGTTCCCAGAAATATATTGTCCTGAACATGATCGATGTCACGGATATCAGCTCCACGGGAATTGGACGCATACTTCAACTGTCCAGAGAATGCGAAAGCCGAGGAGCCGCATTGGCGCTGTCCGATCCCTCGGCAGTAGTAGAGTACGTGCTGGACCTGGCCCGATTAAAAGACATTTTTCAAATCTATGCCAGCGACCAGGAAGCCCTGGAAAAATTGCAGCGATGAGGTTGAGATGGGTTGCATCGGATCAGAACTACGGGAGTTAGATTTCGCGGCAGGAAATAGAAATTCTTCGATTCAGAGGCTGCGGTGAAACGTATTTTCTGGATATCAGCCATTCTCTTCGGGACCTGCCTGGCCGGGTTATATCTGTATCGGTACTATTCTTTGCAAAGTCGGCTGGCAGAGATTATGAAAATCCGGAGCAACACAGAAACTGTAGCTTCGGTGGACCTGAAAACTCTGGACGGATTGCCATTACCTGTGCAGCGATACTTTCGTCTGGTTCTTCGCGATGGGCAGCCAATGGTTCGCACAGTACGAATGCATCAAAAAGGCGAACTGATGACTGATCCGCAAGCCAGGGATTACATTTCATTTGAAGCGGAGCATATTGCTCGAAGCCCGGAACCTGCCTTTCTATGGAATGCCACTATGAAGGTATTGCCAGTGCTTGGAATTCAGGTAATAGATTCGTTGAATCGTGGCACAGGAGCCAGCCAGGTTCTATTTTTGTCCACCTTCACTCTGGGAAGTCAGGAAGATGTTCCGGAATTGAACTCCGGAGCTCTCTACCGTTATCTCGCAGAATCGGTCTGGTATCCCACTGCGTTGCTTCCGGAAAATGGTGTAATATGGGAGGGCATTGATGCGAATCGGGCAAGAGCTACGCTAAAACAGAATGGTATTTCCGCCACTCTCGAATTTCGCTTTAACGAGCGAGGCGAAATTCAGGGAATCTATACTGAGGATCGATATGGTTTGTTTGATGGAGAGTTTAAGAAGTATCCCTGGGAAGGTCGCTTTCGCGATTACCGAGAGGTAGACGGAATGCTGGTGCCATCCTACGGAGAAGTAGGCTGGCACTTACCTTCGGGCTTCTGGCTTTTCTGGAAGGGGCACATTCAGAATTTCGAATATGTCTGGCATGAAGACCCGGAATAACCACGCTTTCGTCGCATAGAAATGCCAGAACCTCGTTTGTAGATACGCCCCCGGGCGGAACGATCTCTATTTGGCGTTAAAGTAAACTCGTATCGTTTCCGCGTTCTACAAGTTCGGCCTGGATCTTATTGTACTTACTGTCCAGAAACCGGAGCACCACATCCAGCGCCAGCCGAGTACCGGAGTCCTTGACAAAGTTAGCAAATTGACTGTAACTGAGCTGGCTCGCCTGATACCCTACAATTTCCACAATTCCAAAGGGTACCTCCGGGTTTCCATAGTGAATGATGGTAATCTCTTCCGGTCCCCAGGAACCCAGACCCTGAAGTCGGTGTACCCTTAGCTCCGTGATCTGAAAGTACCCAGCTTCTACACGCATCAAGTCAGAGGCCTCCACTCGAACGGATTTCACATCCTGAACATAACCGTTGTCCCCCGGACCGGCAATGGACAGCCTGGTCTGATCTCCATCGTCTTCGTAGAGATAGCCTTCGATGACATTTCCCTCACGATCCAGAAATAACCTGTATTCAAGTTCATCCAGGGAACTCCCCAGAAGAATTCCTGTGCTGATGAACCTCTGTGAGACTTCCACGCGGCTTTCGGTGACGCTATGAACCAGATAGCGAACTCTGGCACCCTGAGCGGTTTCGTGAATCGCATAGTCCCCGGCTCCGGGATTTTCGTGGATATATACCCAGTTCGGGATGGGAGAGGATCGCATAAAACTCTTAACCAGGAACCCTGTACAGGACAGAGAGGTAGCCATGGTTAAAAGGAGCGCCAGAAGCAGATTTCTCATAACCGTCATTTCTAACTTGAGCTCAACTTCATTACAAGCTCTATTATCACTAATTTATTTCCATGATTGTTAGATCAGAATGCTCCCTGTGAAAGTGGCACAAGAGTATGTTCCGGGAAACAGTCAGTTCGGATTTTATCTTGCCATCGGCACCGGATGGGTTTTCTAACACTGAATTTCACAGATTAAGGTTACATCATGGGAAAGGCGAAATCTATCTTCAGCTACACAGTATTGTTGTTAGCACTGATTCTACTTGTCGGATGTGAACGTCGGGCGGACTTTCTGGGATCCCGGGACGGGGATCTCGCTCCGGATGAAGTGGACACTTCCCTTCCAACTACCGCCCGCATCAGCGCCAGCAATGGAATCATCACCATAGAATTTGAGTTCAAAGGGCAGATGGAACTGGAGGATGGAAGCCAGAGCTGGACAGACGAAGAGCTCGTCATATTTCAAAGAGCCGCCCGCCGCTGGCTACAGGTTGTTCAGAGCCCGGCCAGTCTTGTGGATCATAAATTAACAATCTATGTCCAGACGCGAAATTATGAAGATGGCCTGGGGGCGGCGAGTCCCTACCTGGACTCCATGAAAGAACAGGCAGGACATTACTTTCCTACCCGGGGTGAAATCCTCATGGCCTCCTACTCCTATTCAGAAGACTATGAAGAAGAATTCGAGTATCCTCAAGAAGCAGAAAAGGAATTCGAGGCGATCATTCTGCATGAGCTGGGCCATGTCTTTGGCATTGGAACGCTCTGGAATCTGGCCGAGGAAGACGGCGAAATCTATTCGGACGACGAGGAGCCCAATCTTCGCCACTGGGCCAGAGAGTCAGATCGATACGGTGGCTACTACTATGAACGAGAAATGGGCCTGAAGGGATATCGTTCTGTATTTGGAGACTGGACGGTAATGCCGGTCCTGAATGACATAGGCCATGTCTACTTTGAAGATGACGATAACCCAGCCAGAACCGATGAGCGGGGACGTAGCTTTCCATCGGCGGACTATGAACTGATGGGGGATGGGATTCATCTCTCAGAGATATCTGCGGGATTGCTGGAAGATCTGGGATGGCGCATCAATCGAAAACATCTGGACACCTATCCCCGATAAACATGCCCTGTATGGCAAGGGCCCTGGAGTGTTTCTTCAGTTGCTACGACTCCGAGAAACGATAAGCATTTTTTCTTAATGACATCGCAACATATACGTTATCATACTAACTCATGAAGCGGTGTTTTCTGGTAGCCCTACTTTTGATTACATTTCCCCCGGGGATCCTTGCCATCGAACCAGCCCAACTCATACCCGAAAATTTTCCTCAAATCCCGGAAGGACAGAAGATCTATACGAATCTGAAGCGGAACGGAGAGACTCTCGGAGTGGTCACCGTTATTGGTCACATCCAGGCATCGCCAGAGAAAGTTTATGCAGCGCTCACAGATCCAGCATTAACCAATGAGCTATTTCCCAAACTGAAAGAGAATAAGCTAAAATACAAGAAGGGAAATCTGTTCTACTACCACTCGGTGCTGGATTTTCCCTGGCCTGTGCAGGATCGCTGGTCCCTGAACGAAACAGAATTTTTTCCATCCATTCATGGACTTCGCTGGAGACGGACCGATGGGTCCATTCGAGTGAACGAAGGAGCCTGGAGACTGTTTCCCTCGGACCAGGGAACCCTGATGATTTATCAGGTTCGCTTTGATCCGGGTCTGGCCCTGGTGCCGGACTGGCTGTTAAACTATGGCATGGAAAAGGAGGCCCCGGGAATCATTCATAGCCTGAGGAAATTCTTCAAGAAATAGAAATTCCTGCTTTCGCTTCAGGCCTGGCGCATTATCGGAAATCTCCGGCCGCGATTGACCATTGCTGGCAGCAGGACAAATCGGACTCGCACCCTTTCCCTGGACGAATAGATCCTTCCACCCGGAATAGCTGACTCTTGATTCCATCGATCCGGACCGGAATTTACGCGACCATAATACCACCGACGGCCCAGGATGCTGCCGCCAGTGTTGTTCCATTCCGATTCAATGTCAGGTAAAGACGATCTGTCCGCCGTGAGCCATCTCATAAAAGGCTCCCACAGTAATAATGCTGTCGATTTGTTCGCAGAAATCCTCTTCTTTTAACTGAAACATATCTACCGAGGCCTTGCATCCATACATACCAGCACCGGTGTCATGAATCATTTCAACGAATTCGGGAATAGAAGGTATATCCAGGTCTTCCATTTTCTTATTCATCATATGAGTGGCCAGCCCGGACATTCCGGGAAGCATTCCAATAACCGTGGGTATGTGCATTCCTGGATTACCAACGGTAGCCACCTTTACATGCTCCATGGTTTTCTTTGTAACAGCATCCAGGCCAAAGAAAGTGAAGAATAGATTTACAGCCATTCCTTCTGCACGAGCACCGTTGGCCATAATCAGTCCTGGATAGATCCCTTCCAGACTCCCTTTACTGATTATTATCGAAATCTTATCGTTACTTAGATCGATCATCGCTTATCTCCTGACTCAAAATTAAACGCAACCTTCTGGCTTGGGAACTCCTGCAATGCGCGCAGCTGTTCCACCGGGTCGAACAGGAAAGAGTTTATACAGCTCCTTTGTATCCACACCGCTGTTTTTTGTAATCCTGCGAACCGTTGGAGACTTGCCGCTTTCCTGATAGTCTTTTCGCATATAATCGATCACTACCCAGTGTCGATCGGACATCTCTACTTTATTCTCCCGGGCAATGGCCTCGGCCACGTCCCTGCTCCATTTCTCCGGATCCACCAGGAATCCATCCTCATTGATCTCCACTGTTCCTTCTTTTACCTGTAATTCTGCCATCTGCATATCCTCCTGTGTCCGTGTTTAAGTGCTCTTTATCTTTTTGCCGGATGTACTCATCCGTGCAGGAACCATTGGAATCTTCCTGGCTTTAACGATCATATTCCAGTAGATCCATTTAAATGCCATTTTTCCCAGATGGTTCATTCTGTTCTCCCGTAACAGGGAAAGGGGCCCAATCCCGGCGATGGGAAACTTCCCTGGCACTGGTTCCTGATCGTAGTTGAAATCGATCAAGAGTCCTTTCCTGTGCCCCGACTCTATAAAACAATTTGCATGACCATCAAAGGACGGCTCAAGTTCCTTACCTTGAATATATCTTTGAATGTTCTCGATCAGCAGTTCGCCTTCGAAATGACCTACAGATCCGGCCTTGGATGTGGGCACATCGGTGGCATCACCAATCACAAATATATTATCCTTCTCTTTAGCTTGAAGTGTGTGCTTATCTACAGGCACAAAATTCAATTCATCACCCAGGTCTGATCGCTCCATAAGCGGATCGCCCATGTTCGTGGGAACGGTAACCAGTAAATCAAAGGGCACTTCGCGCCCATCGTAGGATACCAACTTTTTGCTTTCGTTATCGATATGCTCCACCGTGTAATCCGCCACCACATCAATTTCTTTGTCGGACATCAAGTGCCCCAGAGCGGCAGAGGCCACAGGCTTTGTAAATGCGCCCCCCAGAGGAGTAACGTAGGTGATCTTCATCTTTTCGCGGATTCCCTTCTTTCTAAAGAAGTAATCCGCTAGAAAACTGAATTCCAGTGGAGCCACCGGGCACTTGATGGGCATCTCGTTGACGTGCACTACCAGGTTTCCTCCGCGAAAGGATTCCATAGCAGGATACAATGCATTGGCTCCATCGATACTGTAAAAATCGAATATGCTTTTGCGCCATTCAGGTCCCAGCATTCCCTCGGTCTCTTCCGGAGCTATGTGCGAACCTGTGGCAATCACAAGTATATCGTAGTTGAGTACATCACCATCCTGCAGTCTGATTTCATTTTTCTCGGCATCAATGATTTCTGCGCTCTTTTGAATCCAGATGGTAGTTGCTGGCAGAAGTCCGCCTCGATCTTTTACAATGTCATTTTCTTTATAGATCCCAAAGGGAATAAATAGATACCCTGGCTGGTAATAGTGTCTGGGTTCTGGATCAACCAGTGTAACCTGCCACTGCTTTAAATTCAGCTTTCGACTTAGATGATGGGCCATCATCGTGCCCGCCGTTCCGCCGCCTAAAATTACTATTTGTTTCATTTCCGATACATGGTAGCATACCCCGGTTCTGTATGCAAGCTCCTCTTACCTGAGAGGCGAGTTCGTTTACCCGAAATAGTTCACTGTTTATACCGAGTAGACGAAAACCTCTACACTTTTTAGAGGTGCGAATCCAACCAGAAGAGTCATTAGTTGAGATTGCAATTCAGTTCCCGCAGTTTCTTTCTCTTTGACTCACAGGATGGTTCCTTCCAGCTCTGGTTATGAAGATTGCATTTCTCGGAATCGGAATTATGGGCAATGAGATGGCCACCAGGCTCCTGGATGCCGGGCATGAACTGAGAGTCTACAATAGATCGGACAATGCGGCCCTACAGGCCCTGGTGCAAAAAGGTGCGCAGCGCTGCGATTCGCCGGCCATAGCTGTTTCTGGTTGCGAAATAATTATCACAATGCTTTCCCATCCAGACGCAGTGAATGCTGTGGCCCGCGGAGATCATGGACTGTTGCAGGGGGCCGCTCGAAACAGCCTCTGGATGGACTGTTCAACAGTGGACCCCGAATTTTCCAGAAGCATGGCGGCGGTAGCCAAAAAGGCGGGCCTGGAGTTCCTGGATTCACCGGTGGCCGGAAGCAAGATTCCTGCCCGCAATGGGGAACTGGTATTTCTGGTAGGTGGTGACGAATCCAGTTTTCTTCGCGCGAAACCGGTGCTGGAAATTCTCGGTCGAAAGGCCCTTCATTGCGGAGGTTCCGGCCAGGGAAGCGCCATGAAACTGGTAGTTAATTTCATGCTGGCACAAACTGTTCTGGCTGCAGGCGAAGCTGTGGCTATTGGGCAGAAGCTCGGCCTGGCCGAATCGCAGCTACTGGATACTCTTCTGGCAACCCCGGTAGCAGCACCCATATTATCCGCCTTGCGTCCTCGGTTTGAAAGAAAGGATACTGAGGTCCATTTTCCATTGAAGCATATGCTAAAGGATCTAAAATTGGCGAAGGCAAGTCTGCCTGCGGGTGCAACGGATCTCGCCTTACTGGCAGCGGGAATAGACTCCTACGAGAATGCATTGAGCACTGCAGATCAAGACTTCAGTGCGATTTATCAGAAGTTAACAGAAAATGGCTAATTTGAGATATTGTGCGCCCGGAGGTAAGGCTCAGACACCCAGCTGCGAGATGATGGTGCCTCCAATGACTATAGAGAATATGAGAAATACAAAATAGAGCACCAGCTTGAGTATGATCCGGGCAGCAGACGGCCCGGCGATGTTGCTCATGAAGGACGATTGCTCCGGAGAATCCGGCATATACATAATTTCTCTTGTTGTGCTGGGGCCCGAGTCGGTTAGCTGAACATAGCTCACAACCTCCCGATCAAGACCCAGGCGTTCCTGACCGTTTCGATCCTGGAAAGAATACTGATACTCGATTTGAGGCTGGCGGTTCACATACACTCCTGTTTCGCGCCTGGATTGGATGGTTGCAGTTGCCCGAACTCCAAAGAATTTAAGCCGATGGTTGTTCTGGCCAGAAAATGAGCGAAGAAACGTTCCAATCACCACCAGAGTAATCACAGCACCAATACCCAGTCCACCCAGCATGGGAATTAGCTCCACCGAATCCAGCAGCATCAGCAGCGAATTCCAGCTATCCACACGCGCGATAAATGGCTTTAACAGGTAATAGATACCGAACGCTACGCCGCCGAGTACGGAAAGCCAGATGATCCAGAACAGTGGTCTGAAGGCGGCTTTACCTTCTGCAAGAATTACGGCCGGCTCCGGAAACTCGGCCATCTTCAGCGCAATCGACTTACCTTTTTCGTATCTTCTTTCCTGAGGTCTGGTATCCATAAACCGGAATTGCTGTTGCACTCGAGAGCCCGCAAAGTTCTCAAACTCGACCTGGATCTCAATGGGCGCAGGCTTACCCGGTGCCGGTGTTTTCAGATAACTGGATTCCGAAATCTGACCATAAATGTCCCGGCCCCCGGCCGCAATGGCCTTTAGCTGACTCCACTTCTTCAATGTATTCCAGGCCGGCCAGGACAGGAGAAACAGCCAGTAGAGTAGAATTATGATGCCGAAACCCAGGACCAGATACGCATTCCAGAAAGCCATGCAGAAAACTGAAGCACTCGTAGAATCTGACCACACTTTTTCAGGATTCTGTTCTGTCCTCCAGACGGCAATTCCTGCGATGCTTCTATTTTACTTGTCTGAATTTTCCACTCCGGTTTCCTTTCTCTGAATGTTTGATTTCATAGGCGATATTCATGGCCATTCCAGTGCACTGGAATCTCTTTTGACAAAACTCGGATATAAGAAAGAGGAAGGAATCTACAGACACAGTTCTCGCCGGGCATTCTTTCTGGGTGACTTTATAGATCGAGGACCGGATAGTAAAGGCGTGGTGCAACTGGTCCGTCGGATGGTGGAAGCAGGTCAGGCGAAGGCTATTATGGGAAACCACGAATGGAATGCCATTCAGTATCATACAAAAGGCCAGGACGGGCATTATTTACGGACCAGGTCCAATAAGAATCGAAATCAACATGCTGCTACGCTGGAAAGCTATGAGAGTCAGGATTACATATCGCAGGAGCTTGCCAGTGACCTGGAATGGTTTCGCAGCCTGCCTCTGTTCTACGAAGGGGATGGATTCCGGGCTGTACATGCCACCTGGAATCCAGATACATTGTCTTATCTGAAACAGAACTACCCGGATGGAATAGTGGATCATAGATTCATCGCAAGGGCTGTAGTCAAAAGCAGTCCGGAATATGCATCAGCAGACATTCTACTGAAAGGGCAGGAATCGGATCTACCCGATGAGCTTCACTTTCAGGATAAAGACGGCAACCTGCGAAGCAGAGCGAGAATCAAATGGTGGATGCGTCCTGAGAAAGACTCAATATCCAGGTTCAGGCCACAGGACTTACTCTTTATTCCAGAAGACAGGCATATTTCCGGAACACCTGCACTGGAACTGCGCGAATTTCCCGGATATGCCAGACAGGAGCCTCCAGTGTTCTTTGGACATTACTGGAAGCGATTCCCTCCGGAACTGGAAGCGCACAATGTTTGCTGCCTGGACTACAGCGTGGCCAGAGGAGGCCATCTCATGGCCTATCGCTGGAATGGTGAGCAGAAGCTGGACAAAAGCAACTTTCTATTCGTCGCTTCCAAATGAAAGTTCGATCTACCGTAGAACACTAACGCTGAATTTTCAAAAGGTCTGCCAGGCTTTCCAGGATATTCTCTGGACTGATGGGCTTTGCCAGAAAAGCATCCATTCCTGCCTCCAGACAATGTCTGCGATCTTCCTCTGTGACTCCAGCCGTCAGAGCTATTATTGGCACGTCGGTGCCCTTATTCATAGAACGAATCCTTTTTGTTGCCTCGATACCATTGAGCTCGGGCATCTGCACATCCATAAAGATTACATCTGGTTGAAAGACCGGAAAAATCTTCAATGCTTCCAGACCGTTCGCCGCCGTCTCCACTGTAGAGCTCGGCATGGCTGCCTCGAGGGTGGCTTTCAAAACCAGCACATTCAAGGGCACATCCTCTACCACCAGGATTCGCAAGCTGCGATCTTTTAGATCTCTGGCTATATCATCCCGTGCGGCCATTCGCTCTTGCTCAATACGATCCATCTCTTCCGGCACCACCGCTGCTTTTTCCACGTCGAGAGAAAACCAGAAATGACTTCCCTTCCCTGATTTGCTCTTGAAACCGATGCTGCCATTCATACCTTCGATAATTCCACGCACGATGGACAGCCCCAGGCCGGTTCCACCAAAATTCCTGCTCATCGTGGAATCCCCCTGGGTAAAGGCATCGAATAATCGCTCTTGCTTTTCCTCAGCAATGCCAATGCCCGTATCTTTGACATTAAAGGTAAGTTTGTAGCCAGTTCCGGGTTTTCCGACCCCGGCTTTATGCTCTTCACAGGATTCCCCCGCAGTCTGAAACTCATGACATTCCACGGCCAACTCGACATGCCCTTCGTTGGTAAACTTGATGGCATTATAAAGTAGATTCATCAAGGCCTGCTTTAGTCGTAGGGGATCCGAATACACAAGTTCTGGTAATTGATCCGGCACTGAAAGTTCTACTTTGAGATTTTTGCTTCGCGCACCGTAGGAAGCCAGAGCATAGGATGATTCCACAATATCCAGAATGCTGGTGGGAACATATTCGAATTCTAGCTTACCCGCTTCAATCCTTGAGAAATCCAGAATGTCAGATACCAGTTCATTCAGAGTCCTGGCAGAAACATGGATATTTCGCATGAAATCTCTTTGCTCTGGTGCAAGATCCGAATCCAGAAGCAGGCGGGTAAACCCAATAATGCTATTTAGAGGAGTACGGATTTCATGACTCATATTTGCCAGGAAGATGGTTTTGGCCGCGCTGGCCTGCAATGCCTGTTCCTCCATGGCCTTTCGCTCGGTGATGTCCATGTTGAATCCCAGCAATCGGGTATGACCCTCGTCATCTCGCAGTACCCGGGCTGCACCTCGAATAAAACGAATGGAACCATCTGTCAGAAGAATTCTGAAATCCAGATCATAGCCGCCCTCGGCTTCCAGCGCCAGCTCTACTGTCCTTTCTGCCGCCGGCAAATCCTCAGGATGGATTCGCCGGACCCAGAAGCTGTAATCGCTCTTAAAGCGATCGCGGCCAATTCCATAGAGCTTGAGCATCCCATCGTCCCACTCAATCCTGCCCGTTTGCAGATCCCATTCCCATAATCCCATGCCCGCCACATCGTAGGCAAGCTGCAGCTTATGGTTTAGATCCGTAACTCGCTGAATCAATTCCCGCTGACCCGTATTGTCCAGAATCAATGTATCCCAGGTAATGGAACCGCTGGTATCCTTTTCAGGAACCCCACGACCGTGGAGCCACTTGGTTCGCCCATCCTCTAGAACGATTCTCCATTCATGGTTCCATTCCTCCAGGGTCCGGGCCGAATGATGGATGCTTTCCATTAACCCTGGCAGATCATCTGAATGAACGAGACTCCAGACCCGAGAGATGTCTCCCTCTGCCTCCTGCTCAGGAATCTCCCAGAGATGAGCCGCACCCGGTGCCAGAAAGATGAATTCATCGCTTCCATCTGTATTCAATCTGTACTTTAGAACGGCTCCAGGAAGATTTTCCGTAACCCGATTGTAGCTTCGCTGTAGTTCTTCCAGCTTGTTTCTATATCCTTCCTCTGCTGTGCGATTATATGATATAATCTGTATAAGGGGGCCATCTTGATCCTCGATGAGTTCATAGACCGAATTTAAATATTGCCTGCTTCCATCCGGTAAATCCACTATTCCATCAAAGATGGTACGTTTCCTGGTCCGATTTACCTCTTTCAGTCGATCGTCCAGCAAATCCGAGGCATAGGGAAGAACCTCTTTAATATTTCTACCTGCAACATCAGGCATCTGCATGTTCAATCGCTGGAGAGCAGATTGATTCATGCACAGGATGGTGCCATCCAGTTCTACCAGAAGGGCCGGATCCCCGAGGAGGTTCAAAAAGTGCGAATAGAGCGGTAGATTGGGGCGAACAGAAAAGTCCTGTGTAAAATCTTTATCCCTGTCATCTTCTCGCTGCATTCTGGATCATCTTCCGATATCATTTCAAACCATTGCAGCAAACGATTCAAGATCTTTCCTGGGTGCTTCCGCAACTATTACGAATTACAGTTCAGGCAAAGCTCTATCAATTCTATCCAGAATAGGCGATGCATCCTCTTTCTTTACATCTCCGTTATTGAGTCCCTGCTCCAGATCCTGCTTGATGACTTTGAGTTGCTCCAGCATCATTTGACCGTGGATATCCTGGTAGTCTTTCCACCGTGCCAGAGGACTTACCATTCCTGCTGCAGTAGTGCCGTTGATACGGGCTTCTCGCATAATCCCTCTGGCCAGGAATCCATAACCCAGCCCATCTTCTCTGTGAAACTGTGCATAGTTTCCAATGAATCCACGAAATAGACTCTGGACATGCCCTGGTATTTCCCATACGAAAACCGGTGAGTTCAATAGCTCTTCCAGTTCCTGTATAACGCCATCATAGCGACCGCTGGCACGATAGGAGAAATACTTCTGGATGGTCAGGGAATCCGACTGGAAGCGATTGTAGAAATCCTCGAATACCGTTTTTCTTTCCGTACCTGAATGATGAGTGAGCGCCGCCATGGCAGCCACACGATCGGTCATGTTATCTGCCTGTTCATAGATGTGACGAGCCTTCTCCAGATCACCGGAACGGCCGGCTTCGCAGAAATACTGTAGAGCCAGTCGTTTCAGGCTTCTGTATCCAGTTCCCTCATAATGGAACGTATACTTTCCGCTGGTCGCCGCATTGCACTGAGCGAGCAGGCTTTCCCATTTAGATCTCAACGATTGGGCCAGAGTAGCTCGTAGATGCTCGATTACTGAATTGAGCGCAGCCGGATTCACCGGTTTTATACGAAATTCCAGTTCACTGATGGCAGGAAGAGACAGGGCCCGGGCCTTCAGGTTCGGCTCCAGGTCCAGATCCAGGATACTGGACAGACTCTCAATAAAATCAGGGGCCACCTCCGGCATCTGCCGGCTTTCCAGAAGTTCGCGATACAGCCTTTCCATCTCATGCAATGCAAGCTTCTGACCTGCATCCCATCGATTGAAACCATCTGTATCCTTCCGCAGTTGCTCATGTAATTGCTCCTGAGTCAACCCTGGATCCAGGTCCACAGGAGCAGAGAGGCCACGAAGTAGCGAGTGAAAGGCAGGTTCTTCAACTACATCTTTGAGAGTAAACGTTTGCTCCGTTTCGCTCAACAGTAATACCTGCTCTTCGGCAGCATTCTCTTTAGAAAGACTAAACGAAATATTCTGACCTTCCCGTGATACCAGTGCCGTGCGCACAGAAATAAGCATGGGGGACTTTTCGCTTTGATCTCTGGTAGGAGAAATACTCTGACTCAGAGTTAATTCATAGGTGCGATCTTGCGCATTGTATTTTCCCCGGGCCCGAACCAGGGGACGACCGGACTGGGTATACCATAAATGGAACTGGCCGGATAGATCCACTCCCGACACGGCTTCCATACTTTTAACGAACTCTGCGATGGTAACAGCCTGGCCATCGTAGGTTTTGAAATAGTGCTTCACTCCTTCGATGAATTTCTCCTCGCCCATCATCACTTTCATCATCCGAATCACTTCGGAACCTTTGATGTAGACTGTGGCTGAATAGATATTATCCACAGCGCGAATCTCCGGAGGCATCACCGGATGGGAGTTGGGTCCATCGTCTTCTGGAAACTGCCCTCGCCTGAGAACCTGAACCGCACTGATTCGTTCAATGGAATCCGATGTGGTGAAAGCAGTAAACAATTGCTCTCGATTGACAGTAAGACCTTCTTTAAGACTCAGATTGAACCAGTTTCGATTCGTAATACGATTTCCGGAATAGTTGTGAAAGTATTCATGCCCTATTACATCGATGATGTTTTGATAATCATCGTCTGTAGCTGTCTGGGCGCTGGCCAGAACCAGACTATCTCGAAATACATTCAGGCCCTTATTTTCCATAGCTCCCATGGAGAATCGAGATACAGCAACGACACCGTAGTCATCCAGATCGTATTCGCAGCCAAAGGTATCTTCATCCCACTTCATGGCTTTCTTGAGCGCATCCATAGCATGCCAGCCCTTTTCTGCACTGCTGGTATCTGTATAAACACGAAGCCTCACCTTTCGCCCATTCATGGTAGTAAAATGATCTTCGATCCAGTCGAACTGGCCATTCGCGGTGGCAAATAGATAGCTGGGCTTGGGCCATGGATCCTGAAATCGCGCCATATGACGTCCATTGCCCAGGGACCGCTTTTCTACTTCATTGCCATTGGAGATCATTACGGGGCACAGATCCTCCGGCCCTTGAATGGTTACATCGTATCTGGCCATGACATCGGGACGATCCAGAAAGGGAATGATTCGGCGAAAACCTTCAGACTCGCATTGAGTCACAAAGCATCGATCGCTCTTATACAAACCGGAAAGCGCTGTGTTGTGCTGCGGTTCCAGGTAGGTCTCAATTTCCAGCACCACCCGGTCGCTGCCGGAAGGCATGGCCAGATACAGTTTATCGTTCTCTGTATCGAAGAAATAATGGTTCAGATCCTGGCCTGGACTCCACTTCTGGCTTTCCGTGATAGGCTGGCCATCGCGGCGAATGGAACGAATAAATCCCGCACCACGGGGATTGGGATCCTGAGCATCCAGAATCAGATCCAGGTCACTGGTCCCATCCGCCGTTCTGTAGTATTCTACCCTGGATTGAACGATGGTATGGTCGGAAAAAATGGAAAACGCCAGTTCTACACTTTCGGTGCTGAAGGAAGGCGGTCTGTAGTCGGCGAGGCGAACCATATCTGGTTGTGTTTTTTCGGGAGCGGAGGCTGTATTCATGTAGAGTTCCTGCTTAGAAGCTACATTCCATACCTCTCTGCGTCAATTCCTTTGAATTCAGGGTTTTCAGCGGCCCGGGGGCACCCATTTGGCCTGAAAATATACCTTGCAGGATTCAGGGAGTACTGCCATACAAGGCATCAAAAAAAGAGAAACCAGAATTCGCTTTAGACGAATGAAAACAGACATTGATTTTGAATTTTCCGTCCCCCCGGAAAATTTTTATCTGCCGGATCTCTTCTCCGAGCACAGGCAGATCGTTTGAAACAACGGAGTTAAGCATAGCAAAATGGAATTGAGTTTCCTTCAGCTCAGATCGGAGACCGAGGCTCTGGCACGGGGCGCCAATCTTTCGGAAAAAATACCCTATACGGTCTTTCAGACTATCCGGGGGTTTTCGCACACCGATCAGATCAAGACCGGACATTATTACTATGTAGGCTATCATTTGCCGCAGCTGGGCACCCTGGATTATCGAAAATCCGACCTGATGGAAGTGCTGGCGGTATTGATGAAGGAAAAGCTCATCTGCCAGTTATTTCTCATCAAGTTCGATCCCACCAGCCATTCACTGAAGCTTGTTACCTGCTACATGGCCCGTCCTGAGGATGGCCGGCTCACCACGGAGCAATTATATAGAGAACTTTTGATGCAATCAGTGGAATCCATCGAGGAATATATCAAGAACTCCCCGGGTCTCGATCGAAATCAAATGCTTCAGGAGCTGGGCCTGGATCTCAAATCACCAAATCCTCCGCCCATGGAGAAGCTACCATCGACAGTGTTTTCCCCCCTGGAAATGCTGGAACCGTCCGCTTTCGATTTCGTTCCACCTTCGGAACTTCTGCAGGATGCAACACAGACTATCTCTGAAGAGTTGATCCGTCGCAGGGTAGTTCTTCCCCTGGTAGAGTACGGATGGATGCCTGTTAGACAGGAAGAGATTATCCGAAGGTTTGAAATTGCCCAGGAGTTTCTGAATCAAACCCTTTTGCCGCATTACAAACAGAATCGAGAACTTCATTCAGAGATTCGCTCCATCAAAGAAAGCGAAGAGGCCTTTTATCTGGACAGTGCTGGTAAGAAAACGGCGGAGTTCGGATTCAAGAAAGCCACAGCATTTAAAAAGCATTTAATGAGCGGTATAGATCGCAAGAATCGCATTCCGGGATCGCTAACTCTGGAAATTCTGATAGGTCTGCACCGGGATGTAGAAAAAGCCTATGAGGAAACCTGGAAAATGGATACAGACCGGGAATACCGCGAGTTAAGAAATAGCATCGCCGGTCCCGATGTCCCGGTCGTGGATCGGCTGAAATTCTTTGAAGAGGAAGATCTGGCCGAAATCACTCCCGAAGTCTGGAGAAAGTTGATATCCAATATGGATTTTCTCCATGCGACTTATGAAAGGAATACCGGCACCACCAATGTTCTTACCAGAAACGACGTGGCTCTGTTTCCTGCCCTGGTAAAGATGCTAATTTCCGTTCATCCGGAAGAGAACTGGAAGATCCTGGCCTTTCGCACGCTGGTGGACCGACATGAATCTGCTCTGCATTCGCTTTTCTACGATACAGAGTTTCTGGATCTGTACGGTCAGATGCTGCGAAAAGCATACTGGAGCCGTATCCCCTGGTATTTTCGCATTCTACTTCTTCTGGGACTGCGCGGATTCACCGATTCCGCGTTTCAGCAGGCCAAGAAACGCATAGGTCAGGAACAGGAAAATCTGACCCTGCGAAATCAACAAAAAAGAGATACATCGGATCGCCAGAGAATCATCCAGAGAAAGGAAAAGCTGGCTCAAGCGGAGAACATGGAGTTTACCAGGCGCATCATTGAGATTGTGGACCGAAGCATCTACGAAGAGCACAGCCCACCCAGAGTATCTGAAGTGGCCGAAGAGCTCGGCAGCAACAGACTGGAAAAGTTTATTGAAAGCCAGGGATTCAAAACGGTTTCCCATGGAGATAGCCGGTTGTTGCTTTACCCGGTGGATTACAACTGGAGAAGCCGCTCTGCTCGTCTCAGGAGATTTCTGGAAAAGCAATTGGCCCAGGGCCAGTTTCAAGGCGAAGCCGAAGCAAGGGGCCGCGCTCTGTTGCAGGCAGTGCAGAGTTCCTTAACCGGAGCCGCCCGGCAACATGCGCACCCGGAAGCGCCGTCCATGCCGGAGTTTCAGCCAGCAGGGGCCGGTATGGCTGCCAATGAAGGGGATTACTAGAAACAGAAAGCCACCGAACCAATCATGGTCCGGTGGCGCAAAATCATTTGCAGGTGGCTGATTTGCCATCCTCTGCAACTTCGCATGTGCGACCTTCGCCGCATTCATTTTGCAGCTTATATTCGTAATCTGTATAGGAAGAACAAAAGATAATATTGTTCTCGCTACAGGCAATTCTTGCCTCTACAGCACTGATCCCTTCACAGGAGTCCCCAACCTTCGGGTCTCCCCCACTTCCGCTTCCGCCTCCGCAGTAGGCCAGACCAAACAGCAGGGCTCCGACCAGGAGACTTAAACTCTTCATTTTCATGGGGCGGACTATGGCATCTGCAAAATGCACCGCAAGGCTTTTTATGAACCTGGAAATGCTGTAGGTGGGTCCAGCCTGCTTCCAGGTGGGAAATCTTCGATTCCACGCAAAAAAAACCAATTTCTCTGGAAATATGTCGCAGGTTTCTCTTATTATAGGACAATGAAATCAATGGAATCGATAACATGGCATCTTGAATCCCTCAATAATGGATGTGCTCTGGTGGCCACCAGCGAAAGAGGAATTGCTGCTCTGTATCTGGGAAACGATGAAACCCGGCTTCTGGAGGATCTACGTCAGGATTTTCCCCATTCTTCCCTGGCTCCGGAGAAAAATTTCCAGCCTGTTCTGAATTCCGACGGTCGCCCGGCAATGCCTGTGCCTCCTCTGGATCTTCGCGGAACCGAGTTCCAGCGGAAAGTCTGGCATGCCCTGCAGAGTATCCCGGAAGGCCAGACCAGAACTTACGGAGAAATTGCCGCTTCCACAGGCAATCCTGGCGCCGCTCGTGCTGTGGGTCAGGCCTGCGGAGCCAACAGGCTGGCCGTGCTTGTTCCCTGCCATCGAGCCCTGCCGGCCAACGGAGGCATGGGAGGCTTTCGATGGGGAGCCCACTGGAAGGAATGGCTCCTACAGATGGAAGCCGTGCCCCGACGAAAGACAGCCTGAATCCGCCGTTACACCCCGGAAAAGACAGGTCTGCCATAGTTTGCGGCCCTATCTTTGCGATCCGGGGCGCTATCGCTGTAGCAGACCCCGCACCGATAGGTGTTGACCTGCAGATCCCCTATGGAATGGTGGCGACGGTTAAATGAATTTGTTTTGTGTCGAATATTTCTCTTCCCGTCCATGACTTCCCAGTCCTGACCTAGCGTTTTTTATTCCTTACAATCTGGATTCATTTAAGGCAGAATCCTCCGAGATCTGGCTTAACCGTCATAGATCCGTGGATTCTCCACCGGTTCGAGCAGGAATGCTTGGATCTGATTTTTAGCATGCCAGGAGAGCAATATGAACCTATATGTAGGTAACCTCAATTACGGAACAACGGAAGAGTCTCTTCGCAGTCTCTTTGCAACCTGTGGCGACGTAGTAAGCGCCAAGATCATCATCGATCGAGACACTGGACGATCCAAAGGATTCGGATTCGTTGAGATGTCCGAGAAGGCCGAAGGTGTAAAAGCCATTTCTACATTTGACGGCCAGGAAGTAGATGGTAGAAATATTCGAGTAAATGAGGCCCAGCCCCGCAACTCGGGCAACCGTGGAAGAGACTGGTAAGCCAGATTAACTCGATACGAAAAAGGGCCGAATGATTCATTCGGCTTTTTTTTTGCCCATACATTCCTCTTGCTAAATTCCATCCGGGATGTAGCAGTGTCCGGAACTCCGTTCGAGGTGCTTATGCAGTACTTTAGCTATGAGGTCCACAATCCATTTACGATGTTCGGTGCAGCCCACTGGCTTACTCTGCTAGTTTTGGGTGCACTTTTAATCTGGATCTACTTCTTCTTTCGAAACGCATCGCCCAGGTCAAAAACCATCGGGGCCCATTCCATGGCCTGGCTTCTGGTAATAAGCGAAATCTCGATTACGGTCTGGGGCAGTAAAGGATTCACCGAGTTCAATCCAACGGAAAATCTACCTCTTCATCTATGCGGCCTCAGTATACTGCTTTGCGCGGTCATGCTCTGGACAAAGAGCTATTTACTGTTCGAAATAATGTACTTTGCCGGAATTGCGGGTTCTCTGCAGGCACTCCTTACTCCGTATTTGACCCATGGATTTCCGCATTTTAGATTTATTCAGCTATTTCTCAGTCACGGATTGATTCTGGCTGCAGTGGTGTTTTTGATCGCCTCGGAAAAATATCGCCCTTACCCGTCTTCAATCCTGAAAGCGCTGGGCTTTTTGATACTCACAGGGCCCATCGTGGGAGGCCTGAACTATTTGATGCAGTATGTGCCTCCTTATAAAATTGGTAACTATTTCTTTCTGTGCTACAAGCCGGGATCTGCCAGTCTTCTGGATGTTCTACCTGCCTGGCCGTACTATCTGATTTTTATGCTCCTTCTGGCTCTGGTCTTTTTCGCCATCCTGTATTTGCCCTATGGAATCTCAGATGCGATGCAAAAATTAAAGAACAGAAAATGAGCTGGCAGCCCGGGAGGATCTGCCCTTGACAGGGAAGCCGATTGGTTTTCTCATCGCCAGGTGATTGATGTAATTCTAACCGGACATTCCCGACTGATCGATTATGGGGTGAAGCTGGTGGCGGATTTAAATGATGAGCAAATGATTCTGCAGCCGGAACCAGGTATGAACCATGCTGCCTGGATTCTGAGCCATCTAAATGCCTATCTACCCATTATGCAGAACCTGATGAAAGGAGAATCCTTCCCGGACCCAAAAGACCATCCATTCGGAATGCAATCCAGCCCGAGTCAGGATGCATCCCTATATCCCGGAAGAGAAGAACTGAGCCGGACATTTCAGGAAGGAAACCTGGCCGCCGCAGCCCTGCTACGGGAAATGGGTGAGGAAGCCTTAAAGAAACCGGTGCAGCTGGAGCGATGGCAGGAAGGCATGCCCGTTTCTGGGATGGCGCTGGGCTACATTATGCTGGCTCATCAAGGAATTCACCTGGGCCAGATAAGCGCCTGGAGAAGAGCGGCCGGATTTCCTCCGGTATAAGCGTGTCGGTTCCACCGTCTTGAACCTAGAACATCCAGGTAAACCTAACTCGGGGAAAAGAAATGAGCAATCCTGCAAGCAGAGCCAGAAATAACAGATCCCTGCTGCCGTTAATTCTGATTATGGCGGCTACGGGTCTGATTCTTCCATCCCCGGCTGCGGCCTGGTGGGAGCATACCCTGCTTACCAGAGCAGCCACCCAATCCCTGGATTTTCTCAACAAGGAAGTGCAGGTTGAATCCCTGGAGGATTTCCTCCGTGCAGAAGGTCCAGAGCTCAGGCTTGCACTCAAAGAAATGGAAGCAGAATTCCAGCAAATTCCAGCCTACCCTCCTCTGCCAGAATCCCTGCTTTTCGATCCTTCTGCCAGAGATTCAAGGCTTTCCTTTTTACGATCCATACGAATCAATCCAGAGACCAAATTGCTCTCCTACATTCAATATGTCCCGGGAGCAGTGCCTGCCGATTGTCAGAACATTGCCTATAGAAAGATTACATTCCTCAAGGAAGTGGATTATCTTCAGGGAGTCCCTTTCTGTCTCACCCCGCCTGGCTCCCGGGTATCAGCCAGGGATGTGCTGGTTTCTGCCAGCGATGAACCAGATTACGGGCACGATATAGCCCTCTTCGAGGACAATGAAAGTTCGGCAGCCTCTCTTTATGGATTCGGAGTGCAGCCCTTTGGAAACCCGGCTCTGGAGTATTCCAGTCAGGCCCCCTTTCATATGGGGTTCTATCATGAATCTGCCGTAGTATATGCCCTGGCAGGTTTCCTGAAACGAACCTTTGCTCAATACCGAGCCCTGCAATATCTGAGACTGGCTCAGTTCGCATTTCGCACGGGACATGATTACTGGGGTTATCGATTCCTGGGATGGGGACTGCACTATGTCCAGGATCTAACACAGCCCTACCATGCAACGGTGATGCCTTCTCGGTCCTCTGCCGGTATGATCTGGATCAACCTGTTAAACACAGTGGGCGTGGGCGGCCCTCAGCAGGATGCAATACAACTTCTCACAAATCGACATCTGGCACTGGAAAACTTTCAAAGGAATCTGATGCTGGACCATTACCGCAAGAATGATCGAAACACACCATCTTTCCGGGCACTTTCCACTACTTCCGACGATGCAAAGTACGATTACAGGAATTCCCAATATATTCGCGACATTGTTGCTGGCGAAAGTGCAGCGGCTGCATCCGAACTGGATGAATTGCTGGAGGAATCCTTACCGGAGTCAGTGGCCCAGGATCCGGACAGAATCTACGAAGGTGTAACACCGGAAGATGATATGTATTCTCAACTGAAAGAATCGGAGCGAGCGGAAGCACTGATTCAGAAGCTTTTGCCGCTATTTCGCTCTGTAGGAATTCATACCAGAAACTATATTCGAATGGGTCTTCAGAAATAGCGGCAGAGTCCCCGGGTCTTTTCGCCTCTGTATCACACGTTCAATTAGCTAATGCTTTCCGTAACGTTGTGCCCACGATTCTCTTTTATTCCAGGATGCAACGCACTAACCTGGATGGCTTAATGCTTTGGCCCGACCATCCTCTTTCAAGCGTTAGCTGTCCACCTGCTGTTTAAATTTGTCATCCTCCAGGAAGAATTTTCATTTTTTCTTGACCAGACTCTGACCGGGACTACACTTCTGGTCCTACTCTAAGTGCGATAAATAAAAATCAGAGCGTCAGATATGGAACAGGAAGAAGAAATCACAGACCAGCTAATCGAAGTCTTCGAGGATCTAAAGTATCGACTCAAAAAGGATATTGACGATAGTTTTGAGATCATCACCGACATTTTGAACCAGAAAAACAAATGAGTCCAGCTGCAGGCAGGGTTTTACCCGATCTACTGGACCTAACGCTTCTGCATGCATGCGCCGAACGAGGCGTTAAGGTCAAACTTTTGTTTGAGCGGCCGCCAGAAATGGTGACTTTAGACTCCATTCTGGAAGGATTCTATCTTCATAAATCCGGCAAAGGCTTCTTTCGCGGACAGCTAGGACGTTGGGTTACTATCACCGGGATCCCGGAACACAATCATATTACGCTGCAATTCTCCATGCTCTTTAGAGATCGAGCTTTGCAGGACCTGGAATCTTACATTCCAGGTTTCCAGGACCAGTACGATCTGGGACTTATGTATCTGGAGGAGAGGAAGGGGGAAGCTCTATGAGCAGACTAAAAACAATAGTGGATGCTATCGTTGCAGAATCCAGCGGTGTGCAGGCCAGGCTCCTGGTAGCCAGGATCGGGCTCAAGGCAGGAGTAAATCTATCCAGAATCACTCCCAGCACTCCGGACAATCCGGAACTGGAGAGCAAGATTCTTCAGGCAGCCCGTCAGGTACTGGGACGGGATTTACAGATAGAAGATAGAAATGCGGAGGAAGCCCAGAAATGAAGAAGTTCAAGGCCATGGTGAGAACACTTGAAGAGGAAGGACTGGCCGTCAGCGGCGGCGAGCCTCTTATCTTTCACTGCAATCATTACAATCTGTTTCTGCAGAGAACCATCGAAGATGCTGCGGAATATGTAGATGTTGAGCGAATACTCCGGGAAGGTGGAGTGGTTGCGGTTTATTCACTCCTGCATCATCTATTCAGAGGAAATCGGGAGCTTCGCAGCAGCACGGATCGCTTAAAGGCGGCTGAAGGGATCTACAGCCAGCTTGGATTTGGATTGCTGGCTTTTGATTCCGTGACCGAACAGGGAGGAACCATTACCACTCCTGTGACCCATTACAGCTACGGATGGAAGGAGAAGTGGGGACAGAGAGAGAAACCTGTAGATTACTTCTCCTGTGGCTTTATTCAGGCAGCCATGGCCGCTGCATTTTACAAAGCCCCCGGCCATTTCATAGTAACCCAGACCAAATGTCTGAGCCTGGGTCATAATGAAAATGAATTCCAGGTAGAAGTAAACCCGGAATGCCCTGTATTGCCCATCTCTCCTGGCACCGGAGTTACCATTCAGGGTTCAAGCCGTCCCGGGCGAATATCAACCAATGTCGATGAAGCGGGAATAACAAACGCTGTCCGAGGTATTCCTCTGGAAGGCGGCGGCGATGGGCTAATTCCAGCTTTTGGAGTAGTACTAACACGGCATTTTGCCAACTACTATAACTACATTAGCTACGAAACCAGCAGACAGATTACGGAAGCCACCGGCGAGCCGGATCTGGCGCGGGATCTATTTGTAGAGGCCGGCCATGTATGTGCATTCAATACCTTCGGTGGAATAATGCTTTCCGACGAATGGTACGGAATGATTGAGCCTCAATGCAAGACCAGGGAAGACTGGGCCAGCGGCATTGTTGCTGTGGCCAATGCCTTCGGATGGGGATACTGGTCCATCACGGAGCTCACCCCGAACGAAAGCTTGAGCATGATCGTGGAAGGAGACTATGAATCCAACCATTATCTACGCACCTATCCCAGATCCGATCGCTCTCGCAGTTATCTATTCTCCGGAGGATCGGCCGGCGTAATGAACCTTCTGTACCATGGTGATATTTGCTCCAAACCGGAACTCACCGAAGATTACTATCATGAGCTTTTTCAAAGCGAAAGAAGCTTTCAGTCAGATCAGGTGGAGTGTCGCAGCAAAGGAGACTCGCTGGCCCGGGCGAACGTAAAGCGAATGGATACCATGCAGTAATGGTGCGATGGTGAAACTGCAGGATCATAGTGCGCTGCTGGAAAGTCTGGGTCGACTACTGAATCCCCCGCCCGGAGAGGACTTCTCAGCCTACGTAGCCTCGGCCCTGCGAACAGAACTGAAGGCAGCGGCCGCCCTCATCGGCGAGATTCCTCCGGGCGGCCAGGAACTGCAGGTACTGTCCGGCCATCCTCAAGATTCCTTGCCCCGGCAGCTCGATTTATCCAGCGGGCCCCTGAACCCTATCCTGGACGGACAATACTGTACCCTTGGTGCCAGCGAGCTGGAGCAGTCTGGTCTTTCTTTACCGGATATCCAGGCCGCCGTATGCGCCCCTTTAATCGATCCTTACGGGCAAACCGCCGGTGCAATCTTTACCTTCTTCGAACATCCGATTGAAGATAGCAGTACCATCTCCGGAATTCTCGCTCTGATTTCTCCCAGAATTGCCGAAGAAATGGAGCGAAAACAGGCCGAGGAATTAATTCTGCAGGCCACAGAAGAAATCGATCATTTCTCCACCAGTCTCAAGGAAATCCATCGCCTGAATGTCACCGATTACGATTCCCTGGAAGCGCTGTTTCAGGATTATCTGGAAACCGGCTGTCGGGTGTTTGAGATGGAAGCCGGTGCCATTTTACAGCAATACGAAACCGGCCTACAGGTTATTCATCGCAGCAACCCGGGCGATGACCGGGCCGATAAAACGGCGCAGGCAGCAGCCAGGGTCATCGAGCAAAAGGCCACTCTGGCCATGAGCGCCCAGGATTTTAGCGATGCAAATATTACTGCCTGGGTGGGCAGCCCGGTGTTTCTGGAAGACGATGCGCCCGCCATTATCGCATTTTACTCTTCAAGCCCTCTGGGAGTACCTTTTGAACTATTTCATCAGGAGATTCTTGAGCTTATGGCCCGCAGTGTTTCCAGCGAAGCTCAGCGAAGGCAGGCTCTAAAGCGAATCCAGGAGCTCAAAAAGCAGCAGGATGGAGATTATTTTCTGACATCATTGCTGATTCGGCCTCTCAGCCGACCGGATTTTGTTTCCGAAAACCATAAGATTCAATGCGTCGCAAACCAGAAGAAGACATTTTCCTTTCGACACTGGGACGATGAGCTGGGAGGCGATCTGGCCACAGCCTATAGCCTGGATTTAAATGGCCGAAAACACATCGCTCTATTCAATGCGGATGCCATGGGAAAATCCATGCAGGGAGCTGGAGGCGCCCTGGTCTGCGGATCCGTTTTTACGTCCATCATAAAGCGTACGCGAAAGAATCCCATGCTCCAGAAATATAGCCCGGAGCGATGGCTCAAGCATGCATTCCTGGAACTTAACGATGTCTTTCATTCATTTGACAGTTCGATGCTCATTTCAGTGAACATGGCCCTCATCGATGAAGATTCGGGCACTCTCTACTATGTGGTAGCGGAGCATCCTTTGCCGGTTCTGTATAGAAATGGCCGCGCCCGGTTCCTGCCGGATCCCTACCATTACCGCAAACTGGGCTTCCAGGATGCAGACAGCGAAATTGTAATAACCATTCATTCCATGGATGCAGGGGATTGCCTCATAATGGGCTCCGACGGTAGAGACGATATACTTATTCCTGATTCCCATGGTTCCTCCTATATGAATGAAGATGAGCATCTCTTTCTTCGCATAGTCGAAGAAGTGGATGGCGATCTCGATGAGTTGATGCAGGCTCTTCATGCCAGAGGAGAACTAACGGATGATCTATCGCTCCTCCATCTAAAATGCATCAAGCATAAGAATTCAGATGCGCGCTCCAGATCCAGAGATCTGCAATACCAGGCACAAAGCGAATACAGTGACGGCCGCTTTGAAAAGGCCTATGGTCTGGCTATGGAAGCCATAGAGCTTAATCCTGCTCTATCCGAATCCATGAAGATTGCAAGTTTCTCCGCCAAAATGCTGGGCAGATTAAAGGAAAGCGCCGACCTGGGCGAACGATTGTTTCTGCGATATCCAGACTTTTTTCCCAATACAATCCATCTGTCCAACGTCCATTATCTTCAGGGCAATCTAAAGCGTGCCAGGGATCTTTTTCTTCGAGCCAGTCGTCAGAAACCGGATCATCCCAGCGGTCGACGTATGGAAGCATTGCTGCGAAAGAAGGATTCCCTGATTACCACCTAGACTACCTTTTCCTTGTTGCTCTGCACCATTCCAGAAAAATGGTTCTATGTCTGAGCCCACAATCCTGGAAGGGCAAACAGCCTGGCATGTAGCACGTGCCAGCAGGCTGGAATTCCTCATCGATGCCGCATCCTACTACAATGCATTCATGCAGGCCGCAAAACTGGCCCGCCAATCCATACTGATCCTGGGATGGGATCTGGACAGTCGGCTGGTGCTTAATCGCGAAGCTGATCTGAGCGAAGACCAGCGAAAAGCTGCGAACACACCAGAACCTCTGGATGGCGGGTCCCTGTCCCTCATAGAATTCCTCAATCAATTGCTGGATGAAAAGCCAGATTTGAAGATTCATATGCTCAACTGGGATTACTCGGTGATCTATGCGCTGGAACGAGAAGCAATGGCCAGAATCAAGGTTTACTGGGAGGCCGGAAAAAGGCTGGAATTCCAATTCGACAACAATCATCCACTGGGGGCTTCGCATCATCAGAAAGTAGTGGTAATCGACGATAGCATTGCCTTTGCCGGCGGCATAGACCTTACCGGCCAACGATGGGACACTCAGGTGCATTTACCGGAAGGCTACGGTCGAAATCGACCGGACGGAGAAACCTACGATGCATTTCATGATATACAGGCCATGGTTTCAGGAGAAGCAGCCAGATGCCTTGGAGAACTGGCTCGTAATCGATGGATGAGAGCTACCGGAGACATACCCCGACCGCCGGAGACCGCAGACATCTGGCCTTCGCAGCTGGAAAGTTCCTGGGAAAACATAGATGTTGGTATCATTCGAACAGACCCGGCCCATGAAGACCGAGCCGAAGTACGGGAAAGCGAAGCATTTCTCAAAATGGCAATCTCCACTGCCACCGATTACATCTACATAGAGAATCAATATTTAACCTCCAGCTCCATTGCAGAATCCATATGCGAAAGACTGGAGTCTTCAACAGGACCAGAGGTAGTAATTGTAACCCCACGGGAATGTCCCGGCTGGCTTGAGGAAGCCACCATGGGGGTTTTACGACATAGAGTGGTTCGTCAGATGCAGGAATCCGATCTTTATGGCCGACTGTATATCTATTATCCTGCCATTGATGGAAACGATATCTTCGTTCATGCGAAAACCATGGTTATCGATGATAGAATTGCCTTTGTAGGTTCCACCAATCTAAGCAATCGATCTATGGGACTGGACACAGAATGCAGTGTAGCCATCGACACATCGCTCTGTAACGAAGACTCCCTATCCCGGGCCGACGCCAGAGATTCCATTCGCAAGTACCTGGCGAGGCTGCTTTCAGAACATCTTGGATCCAATCCAGCGAAGGTCCAAGAATCCTTGAATGAAGAGAGCCTGGCAGCCACAATTTCGCGATTACGGGGAAACGGTAGAACGCTGCTACCTCTCAAAACGGAAACGGACCCACTGCTGGATGCGGTGATTCCCCAGGAGCAGGTGGATCCGGAAAAGCCTCTTGAAATCCAGAAGGTGCTGGCAGACATCCTTCCTCTGGAGTAGAGGACTTCTCGATGCAACTTCGCATAGCCAGCTATAATATCCACAGCGGTACAGGTCGGGATGGAAGGCTTTCGTTGCGAAGGATTGTAAAGGTAATTCGAGAGATTGATCCGGATATTATTTCGCTGCAGGAAGTGGGAGATCTGAAGAATGCAGCCAGTGGACGAAGACAGTTTCAGGCATTGTCCAGGTTAACAGGTCTTCAATTCGTGGCCGGCCCCACCGGGCCTGGCTACTACGGAAATGCAATTTTGAGCCGCATTCCCGCTCGCGATCAAGGGCAGACCATACTTAATTACAGAAATCGAGAACCCAGAGGTATGGTTCATTGTGAACTGTTCTGGCCCAATGCCGTGGAATCTGCTTCCCCGGCCGACGGGCCACCGGAATTAAACCAGGGCTCTAAACGTAGCCTGAGCTCCAGGGAATCAGCCGGAGGGTACGGAAAATCCGATGAAGGTTCAAATAAGGGCTATCGGATCATGGTATTTTCTACACACCTGGGTTTGAACTCGAAAGAGCGATGGACCCAGATACTACGGCTGATTGCCCGGATTCGCAGAACTCAAAGTGAGCGAAAAGGATATTATCTGCTCATGGGCGATTTCAATATCTGGTGGCCTCTGTCCAGCCAGCTCCGGTATTTAGAGAAGCGGCTAAATGGTTTCTGGATGAGAGACCATACGTTTCCATCGGGGTTTCCCTTTCTTTCATTGGATCGATTTCTTCGAATGAAGGGAATTCGTTTCTTAAAATGTGGCCGGCATCTGTCGCCCCTTTCCAGGGAGGCATCGGACCATCTACCTCTTGTGGCAGAGATTGAACTACTTCCCCCATAGGAATGGTAATTGATTTCAGAGTTCAAAGGTCTGGCCCTGTTCTGGCATCCTGATACTGGCCGATTAATCCAACTCCAGAACGCGATAAAGAGTCATAGGCGTTTCTTTGCCTCGCAATCTGCCTTTCCCTGCATGCTCCAGTTTATACCGGGTGGTATCGATTAGCTTATGACGATAGTCTTCGCTGATCAGAATCCTGGCCTTTAGCTTCTTGCAAGCCCCCTGGATTCTGGCCGTAGTATTCATTGAGTCTCCCATAAAGGCCACTTCTCGTTTCCAGTCTCCGAGCTCCCCTACCATGGCAGGTCCGGTATGGAGCGCAGATTTAAAGTCCGGCACAATACCATATTTCTCTTCGAAATAAGATGCTCTGTTTTGAAATCTTTGCCGAATTGCCAGAAGGGCATCCAGCGCCCGGCCATTCCGGGCCCCCTGATCTATGTTCCAGAGCGCAATGATTTCATCCCCAACATACTTATTGATTTCGCCTCCATGTTCTCGAATTTCATCCCCTGCTTCCACCAGAAAGTCCTGCATCAACTCAAAGAATGCAATATGTCCTACCTTCTCTGCAATGGAAGTGGAATCGTTCATGTCCATGAACAGGAAAGTTCGATCCACCACTCGCGGAATCTTATAGCGCCCAAACAAAAATTTTCCCAGGACTCCCCGGCCCACCAGATCAATTATCTGATGAAAGAAAATCAGGATCATTACAAAGACAGCGTAGAAGGCCAGGTTAATGATGAGTACAGGTCCGGTCATGTATTGCCATACGCTATCAAGGACTTCCTGATCATAGGGCGGAAGTCCCGTGACGATTACATTGTAGCCAAAGGAAAGAAACAGAGTCATTACGAAATACAGCAGAACTAGAAACAATCCACGGCCCACGCCCAGAACCAGAAGTCCGTATTTCTTGAACAAATTTCCCAGAATGAATAGCTCAAAAATGGCCACCATCAATCCGCCAAAGATTCCACCGGCCAGATAGGACAGAAAATTCTGGAAGGGATAATAGGAACCTATTTGCTGAATGTCCGGTGCCGTTCGAATGAATGCATCGTTAAAGAATAGTAGCAAAGAAACGAAACAGAAATACGATGTAAAAAAGAATACCTGCTTCAGTCTGTCCAGGGTGCTTTGGCGCATAGGACACCTGGCCACAGGGTTTCTGAGAATCAATTCGAATCCATTGAACCCGGCCGCGGACCTTCAAATCTGCGATAAGCCTCTGACAAAGATTCCTCGGTTTCGTTATGCCTTTGAGCTCCGCCCACAGAATGCCACGGGCATTGAATCGATAAGCCACAGCAAACACATGGGCCTGACATGAATTTGAAATATCGTTCATTACAGTGATGGCATGAGAGCTCGAATACTGATCATAATCATTCTGTTCATTTCCACATCTGTGTCCGGAATAGAACCGGACTCTCTGAAGCCAGAGGCGGTGGGGCCATTGCCTTCAGGTCAGGAGATCCGCAAATCCCTGGTCAGAAAGGGAAAAAGCCTGGGCATTGTTACCGTCGTGGGCTACATCAATGCGAAACCATCGGAAGTGTATCGAGCCCTTACGAATCCAGATCTTTTGCACCGAATCTTTCCCAAAGTTAAGAAAAATGAACAGAGATACAGACAGGGAAACCTGTATCATTTCTATTCGGAACTGGCTTTTCCCTGGCCCCTGGAGGATCGGTGGTCGCTGAACGAAACTCGATTCTATCCTTCACAATATGCCATCTCCTGGAAGCGAATCGATGGCAGCATCAAGGTAAATGAAGGGGCCTGGAGATTGCATCCTTACCGGAATGGGACTTTGATGATCTACCGGGTTCGATTTGATCCTGGTTTGTCTCTGGTGCCGGATTGGCTTGTAGAGTACGGAATGGAACAGGAAGCGCCATCCATCATAAAGAACGTCCGATCCTATTTCGCAAGTATCTAGATGAATTAACTCAGGAAGCTGCCGGTAAATTCGTAGACCATTCAGCAGGAGATTCCCGGCCTAATGTGAAGAAGAATTCACAGGCGGATTCTTTCGATAATCGCTGGGAGAGATTCCCACAATCTTTCGAAAAGCGGAATTAAAAGCAGATTTTGAATTGAATCCACTTTCCATCGCAATATCCAGTATGGAAAACGAAGAATCCCGAGTATTTAAAAGCGACTTTGCATGCTCGATTCGCTTCCTCTGAATAAGCTGCAGAAAGCTACATTCAAAGAAGCGATTAATGATCTGAGATGTCTGAACCGGGCTGAGTTCCATTGTCTTTGCAAGCGCCGGTAACTGAAAATCCGGTTCCAGATACGGACTTTCATCCTCCATGTATTCACTGATTCGTTCCCCCATCTGCTGCACCATATCCTCTGAAAGGAGAGACTTACGATAGCGCTGCCCTGGGGGGTAAAGCGCATGATTCTGCCCCTGTTTTTCTCTGTTGTAGAGCAATACGTAGGCCCGTCCCAGTACAATCAGCGAGCCCACTCCAGAAAACAGACCTGAGTTTAATAGATTGGGATCCGTGGCAGAAACAATGGCCGCTACCAGAAGAAAGATAAGAGGAACGAGATAATAGAGTCGAGCTCCTAAGGTGAGACTGGAATCTTCTCGATCCTTTCTGTAGATAAACAGGATGGACCATCCCATACTGATCAGGTTGCTGAGCAGGGTGACATACAGAATCACGATGCAGTCCAGATGAATCTGAATCAAGTCCTCTCTAAGGTAATTGAGCTTCTCTTCTACAGACGAAAAATGGAAAGGAAGTAGATAGATAGTGATTCCAGCGGGAACAACCATCCAGAGAGCATCCCATGGGTTCAATCCCTGGCCTTCTCTTGCTCGCACCGAGAAAAGGAACAAAGGTCCAATGAGCGCCATAAATGAAAAGCCCATCCTGGCTATGTGCGGCCAGAGGAGAATTAAGCCACTTCCGTACAGGTAGCCGATGGAAATGCTTGCGGCCACCACCAGCAAGAGAAGAGATTCGGAAAGATTTCCTGGCTCATTTCTTCTATGAATAAAATAAAGGGCCAGAAGAATGCATTGGGTAATGCCGGCTGCATGGATGAAATCCATGGCTTACATTCGAATTCCCTGGAAAAAGGGAAAGCGAAATTAGACCGAAAAGCCCTGCTCGCAAGGCTTCACTGCATGCCTCCAGAACTGGACACCATCGGGCACCTGTTTCCGGACCTACGGTACCGCCGAGTAAATTTCCAGATTGGCCTGACGTCCTCGTATCCCATGGCTTCCAACGTAATCTAGAGCGGGCGGATTCTCGCATGCCTCCACCAGACTTGCAGAAATGAGGGTATTGTGACCCAGCTCCTTGCAAAGTCCCTGAAGGCGGCTGGCCACATTTACAGTATCACCAATGACAGTGTATTCCAGTCTTTCTTCTACACCAACATTTCCTACAGTAGCCGGTCCAAAGTGAACACCTATGCCCTGCTCAAATACCGGAAGCGATCTCTCTTTTCGGTCCTGGTTCCATTTCTCCAGAGCAATTTGCATTTCGCATGCAGCCTTCAGAGCTCGATCTGCATCGTCCCGAAAGCTCTCTGGCGCACCAAATACAGCGAGTATACCATCGCCCAGGAATTTATCCAGAGTCCCTCCGTGTTTGAAGATGATTTCCACCATCACGCGATGATATTCCCGCAACCAATCGAGCACGGTTTCCGGAGACTCCTTTTCGCTCATGCTGGTAAATCCACGAATGTCAGAAAACAGAACAGCTACATTCCTGCGGTCTCCCTTCTCTTCGAATGGATCCCCCTGCTGAACGATTGCCTTTTGAACCTCTGGCGAAAAATACCTGGACAGACGATCATTTTCGATCTCCTTTCCAACAGCCGTTCGCAGGTTCTTCCGGCCCAATCGGGCAATCCAGGCGAGAGACATCCCGCAGGCCAGAAATGTGAACAGATTTCCAAAGAAAAATTCCGGACTGATAGATTCACCGGTCATATGAGCGATGTAATCGTTGGAAAATATGGTACGTGGATCCAGACTGGCAAAGTAGAATTGGCCCAGCTGAATACATGAAATGATGGATGTCGCCACCAGAGGATACAGTGGTCTACCGGCCCCACTGTGAAAGATCACAAGCATATATCCCAGAGCCATTACGTTGGGATGCTTTACGATATAAGCAGGTAGCACTTCGCTTCCGCCCACAGAGCTATACCAGATCCAGGGAAGCATACCATACACAGCCAGATCAAGAAAGAGACCAATTAACCCCAGTGCCAGGACTCCCCGGGATTTTCGTAGACTGACCCAGAACGGAACTGCAAAAACCCAGACCAGGATTGCCAGACCCACCACTACCAGTTTTTCCCAATCGCTCTTGCCTACCATTAAAGTCAGGACTGCCATAATGGTAGTGTAGGCCAGGCGAAGAATCATTACCAGTATCAGAGCCCGTATTTCTCTTTGAGTCAGGATTCTTTCTGTGCTTTCGTATTTCATTGTTGGCTCCTGGATCGGCTCGTGGAAACAGGATTCCCCCATCCTGCTGTTTGATGGAAAAAATTTAAACGGCGAATTCTGGATCTTTCTCTCATTTTCCAGGATTAATATAGCTCAATTCTCTTTCAGGTGCGACCTGCCCTGCAGGGAAGGTCGCAGATTCACCCGGGTTGATGTAATCTATTTGCATGAATAGACCAGAAAAAAGCAAATCCAGACAGAAGATAGAATCCGAGACCGAACTGAGCAGGAAATCCTTCCTGCAGAAATCCGGCGGCTTCCTTACGGCGGCCGCACTCAGTTCTTATTGTTCTACCTACAGTCGCTTTCCATCCGGCCTGGATGATCCGCTGGAAAACGCCCGTTGGGCCGGCCTTTCAGATCCCATCCATCTGGCTCTGGCCGCCGGTATTTCCGCGCCCAATCCACACAACGTTCAGCCCTGGAAATTCAGAATCCTGACCTCCACCGAAGCTTTACTCTATGTAGATCCAGATCGAGTTCTACCGGAAACAGACCCTACCCTTCGACAGGTTCATATGAGCCAGGGATGCTTACTGGAACTGCTGTCCGTAGCAGCCGGTGAATTGGGAATGTCCGCCAGTATTTCGCTTTTTCCAGAAGGTTACAGAGTGCCTTCGGATGCAGGCAAGAAACCCGTGGCATCCATTCAGCTAATCCGCGCAAATCAGAGAGATCCACTCTACGCCTCTATCTCAGCTCGAAGAACAGTTCGCACCGCCTACCACGGTCCGGCTATTAACTCCAGAGAATATACCGATCTGAAAGCTCTGACCAAACCACGAGTCTCCGAACTTCGAGAAACAGCCCCTGCGGATTTACAGAAACATCTTGATTTTCATTTCAAGGGGATGCAGGCGGAATTGGCCCACTTTCCATCAGCAGAGGAGTCCAGAAAATGGTTTCGCATAGGTAATGATGAAATCTACGGAAAGAGGGATGGAATTTCCCTGGCAAGTAATGGAGTCCAGGGATTTCAAAAATGGTTCATTGAAACCTTCATTCTCAGTCATGATCCTGAGGACTATTACGATGAGTCCGGTCAAAAGATGTTTATGGACCGATACAGGGAAAACCTCTATTCCGTGAAGGGTCAGATCCTGTTCATTACAAAGTCCAATACCGTAAAGGATTGGGTTCTTTGCGGCCGTGACTATGCAAGAATGCAATTGGCAGCCCAATCTATGGGACTGGTAATGCGCCCCACCAGTCAGCTAATGCAGGAATTCGATGCCATGGCTGACCTGGCGGCACAGTACAATTCCTTCATTGGTGTGCAGGCACCGGCCAAAATTCAAATCAATGCATTGCTCGGACGAAGCGATGAAAACTACCAGGCTCCGCGAAGACCTCTGAAGGATATGCTACTAAGCTAAATAGTTGAGGTGCCTGCGAAATTGCATCGGCCCTCGAGGCAGTCAGCGATCAGTCTTCGCCTCGGACAGGATGTAGCAATGCTTCCTGTCCGTGGGCCAGCCGATACTGGCCGGAGC
Organism: Spirochaetaceae bacterium; assembly: GCA_002729885.1. Classification (GTDB taxonomy): domain Bacteria; phylum Spirochaetota; class Leptospiria; order Leptospirales; family Leptonemataceae; genus UBA3465. Next base: position 62,093 of record PBUB01000018.1, on the reverse strand, counting down.
TCCAAAGCTCAAAACGGCCTACCGGAAGGAAAGAACCAGACCCGTGGCACGGAAGGCTATTCTGAGATTGTGGTGAGAAGCCCGGGTTCACCGGTCCTCTCAGATCAACCCGGGCCAGCACCAAAAGCGCTAGAAGCACCAGAAAAATTCCCAAAAAATGACTGACTGGTCAGTCACATAGATTAACAATGACGAAACTACTCTCCTGGCATGTCAGTAATATGAAGTCTACAAAGGACCGGAATCAAATCCCGGGCGCAAAGGCGCCAGCTTCCCGACGAAAACATGGAAGGGATTCGGAGATAACGGGCAAGGAAAGAATCCTGAAAGCAGCTTACTCTCATTTCCAGACTCAAAGCTATGCAAATACCAGAGTGGATGATATCTGTGAAGCGGCTGGAATTTCCAAAGGAGCCTTCTATCTGCACTTTGAGAGTAAGGAACAAATGATGGAAGAGCTATTCCTACAGTTCTTTCTTCAAATGCAGAACGATTTTCGTGCATTTATCGAATCAAATCCGGCTTCACCGATCGCGGCCCTGGAACTTTTCAGAACTTCTCTGGAGGTAACCCGGGGGCAGCTGCATATGACCCGCCTGTTTTTTGAGTCCCTGGGAAGTCGAATAGCTTCCGAATCTGAGGAAATAAACGGTTTCGTGGGTCGTATCTTCGACGGTTTTGCACAGGATCTCCAGAAATGGATGCGATTGCCGGCTTCCAGAAAGGACGTTCTTAGAACTCTAATTTCCAGCATGGATGGAATCGTTCTTCACTGGGCCTTCTTCCAAACATCGCCTGCCAGGCAAAAGAAGCAGATCGATGCATTTCTTGAAATGGTAGATCATAGCACATCGGGGGTTTTACCGGATGCATAATTCAACTTCAGAACATTACTCAAACTGGGAGCTCCCGGTTTCCCCGTCAGGGAAAATAGGCCCATTTGAGAAGATCACCGGACCTGGTGCCACCAGGATGGAAATCGCTCTGCAAGCCGTATTGCCGCTGCTTGCAGGCATCATCGCTACCTGGTATTCCTGGAATCACGAAAACCAGAGTATATGGCAAATCATTGTGGCTGCCGTTCTTGGATTCGACATCGCAGGGGGCATTATCACCAATTCCACGTCCAGTGCGAAGAGATGGTATCACCGTCAGGGTCAGGGATTCTGGCAACATATGGGATTCATTTTCATACATATAATTCATCTAAGCGTTGTGGCCTATCTATTCACGCCTGCTTGGCAGTGGCTCGCTACGAATTGTGCGATCCTTATTCTGGGTGCCGGCATCATTCTGCGCTGTCCACTCTATTTACAGAGGACAGTAAGCCTGGCACTGTATTCGACAGCACTTCTAATCAGTATCTACTTTTTACCGGTATCTGGTTTTGAATGGTTTCTTCCTCTCTTTTATCTGAAGCTCCTGGTAGCCCATCTGCCGGTGGAAGAACCCTATCGCCCCAAACACGAAAAAGCTACCCCGGCAAAGGCAGGCATAGAAGGAGCGCAATAGCTAAAGAATCATTCGGGAGGTAATCCGACGCTTCGCGATAGGCCAATCCAGCATCAGGCCTGGACCTGGAAGCTTCGCACTCACCGAGAAAACCGAAATCGTACTACAAATACCCAGGGAGAAGAATATGAACAGCGAAACCATCTATGCAAAAGAGTCCGGATCATCACTTCCGAAAATTTTTGTGATATCAGCGGCATTTATGATTCTGGCGGGAGGCCTCCACATATTATACGCCGACCCTCTCTTTCCAGGATATGCGCCCGAGCCAGGAAATCCGTTACGAAGCGTCCTTCTGGCTATCACTATGATTTTGACCAGCGTTCGGATGCTATTTACGCTGTCCTATCTTCTTCGCAGATCCATGAACTGGGAGGAAGCCATGGGCATCCCCTTTGCTTTTCTGCTGTACTTCATTTTCTTTTCGGTGCTCGTGCGCTTCAATGCGGCTTCCACTGGATGGCTGGAATGGACAGGCCTGGCCTTTTTTATCGCCGGCTCCTGCCTGAACACGGGATCCGAGCTGGGTCGGCACTTCTGGAAAAGGCGTGCAGAGAATAAGGGAAAGCTGTATACGAAAGGACCATTTTCCCTGGCCCGTCATATCAATTATACAGGCGATATTATCTGGGTAACGGGTATGGCCTGTATCACAGGCAGCATCTATTCTGTGCCGGTAATTCTCTTTGTCTTCTCTTTCTTCGCATTCTTTAACGGCCCCATGCTGGACAAATACTTGAAGCAAAAGTACGGGGAACAGTACAGAGCATGGGCTCAGAACACGAAAAGCTTGATTCCGGGGATTTTCTAGGATTGCCGCATGAGCGGACGATAATCGCCGGCGATGTCAGGTTACTGATCTCTGGCCACGTATGTTGAGTGCCATCGGAAAAGCAGATAATCATTTCGGGCTCGCGCCAGGAAGGCAGATCTTCAGACCGGGGACTTCTAGCATCTTCAGGATCCTCTTAGTCCTTGAGAGATCTTTGGGAGTTAATCAGTCTGCCCATTCTATTCTTCGCATCGAAGTTTCATGGGCCGCGAAAATGAGTCCAATACGTAGCTTTTCTTTACGACCACGGGCTCTGGGTCCGAGTACTGGATGGGGTGGATCAATATTGATGGCTGCGATGGTCCCATTGTAGTCATCTCAAGTTCCAGATCGAAATCTACCAGGGTTTTTCCATAAGTCTCAAGAATCTCTTTGAAGCAGTGCATCTTGCAGCTATTTGAAATGCCCAGAGGCTTATTCAATCCCCATTTAGCATAAGAATTGGGCTCCAATCTTTCAGGATAAATATAACCGAAACCGGCCATACAGGTGGCCATACAAGGCCCGATTAGAAACTGCCGATATCGCGCCTTTAGAAGAATCGAATCATTTCTAAGCGTCCATGAGCCCTTCATGGGTGGAAGCACCCGGTGATTGTAATCGCTACCTATCTCCAATTGACCTCCGGGTCCAAAGAGAAAAGTAAAATCCTCCACACTAAAGGAAATCCATTCGCTTGAAGATGTTTCGGATTCTATGAGGCGCCGAAGTTCCTGGCGTAGTTGAAAACAATCCTTCAAGCTATACTCCAGAACTCTTCTGCGATGCACTTCTACAGGGTCTGGATGCAGGCTCTCGATTTCTCTCGAAAGAATCGCTGGAGCAGCCCATATGAAAATCGAACCAAAAAGGATGAACAGTGACCTGTGAATCATTCAGATTTTTCCTCAACAATGACATATTCGCAGCTAAAGGGAGTCCATTCCTTGAAAAAGGGAAACCGTACCACCTCCTTGCCAACCACTGGCTCAGGATCTTTTGTTTTGCTTGCGACCCATCCCGGATATCCGCCCTGGCCTCGCTTCAGGGTCAATACCACCGGAAACCTGGCCTCTACCTTTCCATAGGTTTCAGGAACGCTGCGAAAGCAATACTTCTGGCATCTGGCGATCTGTTCGTTACGAAAATCCTCCGGGAACGGGTACTCAGGATTCCAATCGCTAAATCTGTATCCAGAGGGAGGATAGTCAAATTGGGTGCATTGCCTTTCGCATTGATAGGACATATCAACACTGTAATCAAGTACAGAATAATGCTTTCCTTTCGGGATTCCCAGCTGCCGGAATGGTTCCAGGGACGTCCGTCAGGGTGTATTCCATAGAAAAATGCTCGCCCGTCCTCAAAGAATAGAAAAGAAAAACCGTTGGCATGAAAATGATAGGGCCCCTGTCCATCAGGAAATGGATGCGGAAACCGCTGCAAGTAGGCGTAGCACCCAGCCTCTTGAGGAGACGGATCTTCGGAATGGATCGGTGGTGAAATGCTGACGAATAAAAGGAACATTGCAGTAAGGATATCACGGCGCATCGTATTGCTATTCGACGGTTTCAGAAATTTCTTAATATCGCTTCCCTCCCCCCGCCAACCCATCTTATTCGACTACTGACTTTATCCTTGATTGCGGACCGGTGAGCGGATTCCATTGGATCATGAGCCCACTGACCGCGGATTCCTGGAAACAAAAGGGTAAGAGTTACCATTATAGAGAAAGCAAGAATGTTTTCTTTGTAGATGAAGGCAAGGGTCCGGCGCTGGTTTTGATTCATGGGTTCCCTACTTCATCCTATGACTGGTCCTATATCTGGCATGGGTTTCCTGACTATAGAAAAATAGCACCGGATCTTATGGGATTCGGTTTCTCGGATAAGCCACGGAACTATCATTACTCTATAAGCGACCAGGCCAATCTAATTGAAGGGCTTCTTGAGTCTCTGAATGTCAGAGAATATCATATACTGGCCCATGATTACGGAGACACTGTAGCCCAGGAGTTGCTGGCAAGACAGTGGATGCGAACCAAAAGAAATGAGCCAGGTCTGGAAACCAGCATTCAAGATACGGAAAGCTGGGATGATAGTGACCGGCAGTCCAGAATCCTTTCCGTGTGCTTTCTCAACGGAGGACTCTTTCCGGAAGTGCATCGACCGCGCTTTATTCAGAAGCTACTGATCAGTCCACTGGGCCCGCTGGTTTCGCGGCTTATCAATCAGCGCAAGTTCGAAAAGAGCTTCTCAGAAATATTCGGCCCCGAAACCAGACCATCCCAGGAAGAGCTCCAAACCTTCTGGGATTTGATTCAATACAATGACGGAGTTAAGATCTATCATCGCCTTATTCGCTACATGGATGAGAGAAAGCAGTTTCGCAAGCGATGGGTGGATCCTCTCATCGAAAGCGATGTACCCATTCGAGTTATCAATGGACCCGAGGATCCAGTATCCGGCCGGCATATGGCCGAGCATTATCGCAAGCTGGTTTCCCATCCAGATATCGTTTATCTCGATGGAATCGGACATTATCCACAGACAGAAAATCCCGAAGGAGTGATTCGTCATTATCTGGAATTTCGCCGGTCACTTTGAATGCCCGCTCCGATGGCATATGCATCTAATTACGAGGCTCGAAACGAACGGCAATGCGAATCCAGGATACAATCGTGCGCTGAGTTAAATTTAGCGGGTTAGCAGGTCATTGCAAATCGGCAGCCACCGAATTCGAATATTAGTCTGAAAAGTAAAAAGGCCATCCGATGGATGGCCTATGAGTTCTTGAATCGTTGAGTGGCTTCTCAGAGAAAGACCAGGCAATCTCTGTCGGGCTCAACTCTATTTATGCATCCCGTAGGGGAATCGAACCCCTGTTGCTGGAATGAAAATCCAGAGTCCTAACCGCTAGACGAACGGGACTTCTGTCCGTTTACCGGATCTGAGACGACTGGGGCTCGAACCCAGGACCCTCTCCTTAAAAGGGAGATGCTCTACCAACTGAGCTATCGTCTCTACCGCAGGCACAATGTTTGCGGGGGGCCTGGCGGTCAAGCGAATTAGAATTCTACTGATGAAAAAGTTCCTGCAGTTCCTCATCCGAGAACAGATGCTGCAGATTCATAAGAACAACGAAGCGATCTTTATGCTTACCCACGCCGGTAATGAAGCGCGTGCTAACTGTCTTAACTGTAGGCGGGCCACTATCGATTTCTTCTGCTGCGAATCGAACTACGTGGGAGACTTTATCTACAGACAGACCCACCCGCCGACCGCCGGTTTCCAGAATGATGGCGCGATCCAGTTTGGTTTCCTGTTCTTCCAGGTGAATACCCAGTTTCTTTTTCAGATTAATGACCGGGAGAACTCGACCGCGGATATCCATAAGTCCCATAAAGTAATCCCTGGAGTGAGGCACTTTGATGAGTTCGGTCAATCGGACAATTTCATGCACCTGAAGTACAGGGAGACCGTACTCCTCATCACCGAGAGAGAATACGATGTACTTCTGTTCTACTTCTGAGATAGCCTTCTTGGAGCCTGTAACAGATCCCTGCATGATTCAAGATTAGACGAGCCGAATCAGAAAGCAAGCCCGATCAAAGAAAAATCCCCCACAAACGCATCTGCATTTCATGCCACACTGTCCAGGCTGCCAGCCCATGAAAGAATAGAATCTTGGGAATAAAGGGTTCCCGCTGCCGCCAGAGCCAGTCCAGACCACCGGCAGCCAGCCCGTAGGCGCCGCCCAGAAATGCAAATTCACCGGGGCCAAGTTTACCCATTAAAAAGGCAGCAAACATGCACAGTCCCACGGCTATATCCAATGCTTCCGAAGGCAACCTTCGCAGCAACCTGGGCCCAATACCCTGCACCCGGTCCTCTCGACGACGTTTGCGATCCATGTATCTGCGGAATTCATCCGCCAGACGCATGGGCTTGAGGTTTTCCCAGGCCCGGCTTTCTCGCACCAGATCCTGGTGCAGTTTGGATTTTAGAGGAAGTCCATAGGCGCCGGCCAGACTGGAAAGCACGTGGTTGTCCGGAAAATATTCGAACCAGTCCTTGAATCGAGCAATTCGTGAGCTCAAATCCGCATCCCGATTTCCAGAGAAGTCCCTCTCCTGGAGAATCACTCCTTTTTTGATGACAGCAACATACTGACGGCCCCGCTCGCTGGCCATGGTCAGAGTAATTCGAACCATTTCTCGGGCAAAATGGTAATCCAGCTGCAGTTCATCGCCATCCGCGGTTTCTGTATAATAGTGCTTGGAGTAACCTTCCAGGCGCGAAGGTCCGGATTTCCAGAGTCTGCGCATGGCGGACATGTCAAGATCACTCATATTGATTTATACGGCATTTTCCCGGCCAGATGCAGCGTTTTTTCTCCAATAAACCTTGACTGGCCGGATGGATGAAGGATCTGGCAATCAGATATGCAGGAACAGGAAACCGTACTGGGTGAAGACATTAAATTTCGGGGAAAACTGGAATTTGATCAGCAATTGAGGGTGAACGGCCAGTTCAAAGGAACCATCCATACCGGTGGCGATCTTTCCATTGGCTCTCGAGCTCGCGTAGAAGCGGATGTACAGACCGGAGTTCTGGTACTGGAAGGTGAGCTCACCGGCAATGTGGTAGCCACACGAAAGGTAAGCCTGCGCAAGAATTGCCAGCTAAAAGGTGATGTTCGATCCCCGGATCTGGAAGTGGAATCCGGCTCCAGATTCACCGGAAGCTGTTTGATGGATTGACAGATCTTGTCTCCTTCAAGCCTGCAGATACGTGTCCCCGCCACCACGGCCAATCTGGGCCCGGGATTTGATATTCTGGGCATTGCTCTTTCCCTGGGGACAGACATTACCTTTCAATTTCAGCAGGATGCAGACTACGGTCTTAGCGGCGCGGATGGAAAATCACTGCCAATACCGCTGGAAAAGAATCTAATTGCCAGATCCTATCAGAAAGTGCTGGAGCAATCCAGCGTAAAGGCCCTTCCCTGGACAGCCAGTGTTCGATCGGATCTTCTGCCAGGCCGAGGATTTGGCTCATCGGCCATGGCTCTGGTAGCCGGCATCCTGGCAGCCAATGAGCGCCTGAATCAGCTGGGTAAGAATGCCTGGCCTCTGGAAAGACAGATTGCGCTGCTCAGCGAAATGGAAGGACATCCGGACAATGTAATTCCGGCCCGGGTAGGCGGATGGATCTGCTCCCTGCCCGACGGCAAATACCTGAGACGAACACTGCCAGATTCCTTTAGCATGATCATACTGGTTCCAGAAAAACAGATGTCCACAAAAGAAAGTAGAGGCCATTTGCCGGACAATTACCCTCTAAAGAATTGTGTGTCCAACATGCGTGGACTGGCCGCCTGGTTTGACTATATTGATAATAGAAATAAAGAGAGTTTGAAGACAGCCCTGCGAAACGATCTTTTGCATGAACCCTATCGCACACATGCTGTGGAAGGCTTCAAGGAGATCCGGGAGATAAGCCTGGATTCTGGCTGCCTTGGCAGTTGCCTGTCCGGCTCCGGGCCGGGAATCGCTATTTTTTATGAGAAGGAAGATGTATCGAAGGAGCCGCTGGAACGAATCATCAGCAGAGCATCCTCCTTCGGTTATACGGGTCGATTGTGCGAAGTAGACTACAATGGCGCTGTAACCATTCGAAATTAAGCTCCTGTATAAAGAGGTAAACAATGGAACATTCTAAATGGCGCAAGCCTATCATCCTGCTAACGGTGCTCAGTCTGGCTGCACTACTACCATTCTGTGGTCCACCCGAGGCAGAGGCCACTCTGGATGGCAAGACCTATACGATTGACGATCTGGAAGAGCGAGATCGCATCGAGTTAATTCGACAGCACAATGAACGTGTGGCTCAGGCTCTGCAGAATCATGTGTATGAAAAAATGATATCCATGGAAGCCGAGAAAGCCGGAAAATCCTCCGAGGAATTCATGGCTCAGCTATGGGCAGAAAATCCTTCTCGAGGTGCCATGAATCAGAAGATTCGAAAAATGGCTGAAGACTATGGTCTGGATGTAAATCCCAATCTTCCCAAAATGCCAAAGGTTGATATTGCAGTGGATGGAGATCCTGTGCGAGGAAATCCAGAGGCCGAAGTAACTGTAGTTGAATTTTCAGATTTCGACTGTCCCTATTGCATTCGCATTCAGCCCACCGCTCAGAAGATCCGTGCGAAATACGGCGATCGAATCAAGTGGGTATTTAAGGATTTTCCGCTGGATCAGCTTCATCCAGAAGCCATGGGTCGCCACATCGCCGCGAACTGTGTTCGCAAGATTGAGCCGGAAAAATACTGGCAATTCTTTGATACGCTGTTCGATGAAAGCCAGTATCAAGAAACTCGAAAAGAAGGCGGATCCCGTACGCTGGCCGTTAGCCTGGGCGTTGATGGAGCCAAATTCGATGAATGCGTGGCAGATCCCGCAATCAAGCAAGAGGTAATCGGCGACATCGATCAGGGCGAAAGCGTAGGGGTAAGGGGAACACCCAGCTTCTACCTGGACGGCGAAGCGCTCACCAACATCACTCCTCAGCAACTGGAAGAAAGAATCGCTGAGCGACTGGAATAAGGGTTCCAACAAAGTGCCGCGCCAGGAGCAATTCGGCGCGGTACCGGAGTCCGTTCGGGAATCCAACCTCGTCAAACCTGTTGAGATAGAGGATCAGTAATTCCAGAACTTCCACCGGAAAGAGACTTTGGGGTAAAAAAAGGCCTCCTTATGTGGAGGCCTTTCTTGCGTCTGCTATTCTCCTGGCCATCGTTTGGCACGAGAAAAGCCGGGAAATGATTTATGCGTTTATGCGTCTTACAGTATTCCTGTATTATCCACTACTCCCATCAATTCCTTAACGGCTGCAGCGCTGCTGTCCAGCTGAGATTTCTCTTCAGCAGTGAGTTCGATTTCAATGATCTTTTCCACACCGTTGGAACCCAGAAGAACAGGAACTCCCATAAAGATTCCCTTCTGGCCGTATTCTCCTTCGCAGAGTACAGCACAGGGGAATACCCTTTTCTGGTCCCTGAGGATGGATTCAGCCATGGCAATGGCACTGGCTCCAGGGGCATAGAAGGCAGATCCGGTTTTTAGCAGATTGACGATCTCTCCGCCACCTTTTCTGGTTCGATCCACCATGGCATCGATTCTGTCTTTAGAAAGACCCGGAAAGTCAGGAAGAGGAATGCCGGCGATGGTGGAATAGCGAGGCAGAGGCACCATGGTATCTCCATGACCGCCCAGAACGAATGCTGTAATGTCCTGCACGGAGACTCCGGTTTCCATGGAAATAAATGTACGAAAGCGAGCTGAGTCCAGAACGCCTGCCATTCCAATTACACGGTTCTTGGGGAATCCAGTTACCTTCTGCATTACATATACCATCGCATCCAGCGGATTGGTAATGATAATTACAAAGGAGTTGGGAGCGTATTTCTTGATGTTCTCTGCTACATCCTTAACAATCTTGGTGTTGGTGCCTACGAGATCATCCCGGCTCATTCCAGGCTTTCTGGGAATACCGGCTGTAACAATGCAAACATCCGCATCTCGAATATCCTCATAGGAGTTGGTACCGGTGATGGTGCTATTGCAGCCCTCTACAGGCGTAGATTCATGCAGATCCAGGCCTTTCCCCTGGGGCAGTCCATCTACAACATCAAACATTACTACGTCGCCCAGTTCTTTCTGAGCTGCCAGAAGCCCCATGGTTCCGCCGATCTGGCCGGATCCAATCAATGCGATTTTTTTACGAGCCATATGAATTCTATCTCCTGATGTACTATTGCCTGCTAAATGTGCAGACCTTCCACCAGGGCATGCTTTCCAGTCCTGGGGTCAACCCTTTCACCCCGCTCCTATTGGTCCGTTGGGGCACCACTCGCTGACACCAGATCCAGAAAATGGCAAGAAAAACACTCGATTTTCCACAGGGCCCATAGTTATATCGAGCAGGCAGGCTGATTGTGGGCCCATTCAAAAGCATCGCCAAATTGAATACTGTCAAGGGCTGGCTGGCCCTGCTGGTGCTCACCTTTGTGTCCATAGAAGTAACCTACGCTTCGGTGGCCTATGGCACAAAGCAGCCTTTAATCTTCAGCCTCATAGGCGGAACCATATTCGCCCTTACCGCCCGTTCCAGGCTATATGCTGTCCTGTTCTATTGCGTATGCCTTTTTATACGCACGTGGATATGGGCTCCGGACATGGGCGGAGTGGATCTTGCCCTGGGATCCCTGGCAATGACCCTCAGTGCTGCTCTTCCCAACGTTATAGCCGCTCTGGTATTTCACAGAGATAGAAAAAATGCAATAATCGATTCGCCGGTTCAGATTGCCCGACTCTTTGGTATTGTACTGGTTCTATATTTAATAAGCAGCGCCCCATTATATTATTTCTTTCGGGGCGAGCTGGATGATCTTTTCTGGGGTTACCGACTTCTGGCCGATTGCATTGGTTCTGCAGCTTCGGTGCTTCTGGTAGGAATGTTTGTTACCTACATGATCACCGGCCAGGAATACGTGGTGGTCAAGTCCCGGATTCCCAGGTATCTCGTAGCTCTGGCCATAGTACTTCTTCCTGTAATGCTCTGGTTCTTTGTGGTGGGAAATCAGGAGCTTACCCGTCTGTCATTATTACTGGCTGTGCCAGCAGTGCTCTATCTGGCCTCCAACTTCGCACTTATATGGGTTTTGCTGGGACTTATTCTGCACAGTATGTCGGTTAGCGTGGCCACTCTTCTTGGCGCCGGCCCCTTCGCTTCTGGAGATTCATTTACCACTGCTGTTTCCGTTCAGGGATATCTAATTCTCGTGGTGCTCAGCGCCTGGGTTATCGCACTTCAGCGAAAGACTCAGAAAACAGCGTTCAATGCCATTGAGGCGATGAACAATCATCTTGAAGATATTATTGGAGCAAGAACTGCAGAACTGCAGGAAGCCAACAAAAGTTTAAAACGGGAGGTGGATCTCAGAAATCAGGCAGAGGAGTTGCTTCGCCAGATTACCATGACCGATCCTGTAACAGAATTACTGAATCGCAGAGGACTACAGCAGGCATTTCAGAACGCACTGGATCGATACAGAGAAGGCTGCATTGCTCTCATCTCTCTGGAAAACCTGCAGGAAATCCTGGAAAACGAAGGCTACGAGATGGCTGATTCGGTAATTCGTATTCTTTCGCGAAGAATCGAAGGCCTTGTAGGTCGCGACCGCGTAATTGCCCGGTGGGATGATAGCAGTTTTGCCATTCTGCTGGACAATCGAAATAAAGATAATCGCACGCTTCCGGAACTGCTCCAGGACATTTCAGGAAAGCTAAAGGACCCTGTAGCTCTGGGCCCGGATTCCCTTTCCGTGGAAGCTTTGATTGTGGCTGTGCCGGTTAATCTGCTCAATACCAGGGATCCAGACCCACTTTCTGATTTTTTTCTCATCGCCGCCTCCAGTCTGCAGGATCTTCGCAAATCCAAAAGCTCCTTCACAGTTGCCACAGCTGCAGAAAAGAACCAGCAGGGCTCGGGCTACAGAATCCATCAACAGATCAAAGGTGGTATTCAAGCAGGAGATTTCTTCGCACACTTTCAGCCAATTGTTTCCAATGATCTACAGAAGCTTCTGGGTTGCGAAGCTCTCATTCGCTGGAACAACCAGGGACAGATAATGGGCCCGGAAGCATTCATTGCCATCGCAGAAAGAACGGATCTGATCATGGATCTGGGATATTCCATGCTTGACCAGGTGGCCCGGCAGGCCAGAGCCTGGAAGGAGCTGGATCTTAACCTTTACTCGGTAAATACATCTGTGCGACAGCTAACGGATCCAGACTTTGCTTTGCGAGCTTTGAATATCTGGAAAGGTTCCGGTTGCGATACCCGAAAGCTAAAAATAGAAATTACAGAATCGATCCTTGCCATGGACCATCCCATAATTCGAGGGAATCTGGAACAGCTTCGAAAAGCTGGAATTTCCATTGCATTTGATGACTTTGGTACAGGCTTTTCTTCCCTTTCTTATCTAGATCGCTTTCCCGTAGATTCGATCAAGATCGACCGGGTGTTTGTCCAGAAGCTCACAGCGGGCTCCAACTCAAGAGCGGTGATTGAAGCCATGGGCTTAATTGCTCAGCAACTGGATCTTGAGGTAATAGTAGAAGGCGTGGAAGAGCGATCCAGTCTGGATCAGATTCGAGAACTCACTCCGGTTACTGGCTGGCAGGGATTTCTGTTTTCGCGACCTTTACCCGCCGTTGAATTTGAGCAGTATGCTCTGCAATTTCCAGGAAAATTGCTGACAGGCTCGATGTAAGACGTCAGGATCTGCCAATGGCTGCTCCCCTTGCCTTCCTTCAAAGGATGGATCGAATCTGGCACTGGCTGCTTCTTACTCTCTTTGCCATGGTGGCCATTGAGCTTACCTACGCTCTGGCCTTCTACAATCCTGCCAATACTTTCGTGCTTCCGCTGGTGGCCGGTACTGTTTTTGCCCTGACACTTAGAAGCAAACCAGTGACCGTAATCCTTGTTGCAGTTTTGATGCTGTTTCGCCTCATCCTCTGGTTCAACTCACTGGGAATTGAGATGCCTCTGGCTACTGCAGTCCTGGCCACATTTCGAAACATTGCTGCACCATACATCACAGCCCGATTCGTAAAAAGAAGACTTCAGGGAGGGCTTATCAATCGGCCGAGCCACGTGGGTGAACATTATGCAGTGATGTTTACTCTGAGCCTGATACTGGTTCTTCCAATTCTGTATATTCACAGAGAAGCCATTGGAGGAATGGACTGGTTGTACCGCTCTGTGCTGGAGGCAAACGCATCAACGTTATCTGTATTGCTTCTGGGAGTATTAATTAGCCGCTGCATCGTAGGTCGATCCCTGGATCTGGAGCTTTCTCGTCCTCTTGCCTATATTGCCACGGTCACCGTCATCCTTATGCCTGCCACTATTTGGATCCTGTTTCCAGAAGCCAGTGCACTGGATCGACTGGCATTGCTCATTGCCATGCCTGCACTACTTTATCTGGCAGCAGGTTTTTCCATTGTCTGGGTTCTGGGCGCACTCATATTACATTCCATTTCTGTCTGGTTTGCCACTACTCTCGGTCGCTCCCCCTTTACCATCGGCGATCCATTAATCGATACTTTCACATTGCATTCCTACATAGTATTTGTGGTCGGCTCCATGTGGCTTGTAAGTCTGTATTCCAGAGAGCAAAAGAAGGCCAATCAGGCTCTCAATCTTATGAAGGACCATCTGGAAGAGCTCGTAGTAGAACGAACCAGAATGCTTCAGGAATCCAACCGTAAGTTACAAAAAGAAAATGATTGGAGATCCAAAGCAGAGGCATTGCTACGGCGATTGACTCTGGCAGATCCGGTCACCGAGCTGCCCAATCGCGCAGGTATCATGGCCATCTATGAATCCAATAAACAGGAGATGGACCGAAACTATTCCGTGGTGGTAATTTCCCTGGAAAACTTCAGAGAGGTAGTAGAAAGCGAAGGCTATTCTGGCGGGGATTTGCTCATTCGTCAGCTGGCCGATAGCCTCAAGGATCATTTCAAAGGATTTCAGTATCTGGGTCGCTGGGATGATTCCCATCTTGTGTTGCTCTACCGTAATACCAGTGGCTCCGATCCAGAACTTCCCTTGCCGGAACTAATGGTGGAGCTGGAAGCCTTCTTTCGCCGACCGATGTTTCTGGGAAATACAGAAATTCAGCTAAAGGCTTTGATGGTAGCTTCTCCTCTGTCTCTGGCCTACACAACAACCATTGATCCACTGGAAAGAATGCTTCTCTGGATCAATCAGCAATTCGTTCGACTTCGCAATTCCATGGATGTTCAGTGGGCCATCATGAATGATCCACCAGAAACGGCCGGACACAGTCACTTCCAGTTGCTGAATCGAATTCGATCCGGAATAGAGGGCAATGAATTCGTAATGCACTATCAGCCGGTAATTTCTGGATCCGGCGACCGAATCATTGGATGCGAATCATTAATTCGATGGCAGGATTCCAGCAACGGCAGACTTCTGGGACCCAATGCATTTATTCCTGTAGCTGAGAAGGACCCGGTGATTCTGGATCTGGGAAACTGGATTTTTCAGCACGTTGCAGAGCAGGCAGCCAGATGGAAATCCGAGGGATTGATTCTAGATTTCTATTCGATAAATGTTGCTGTTCCGCAGTTACTCCAGGGATCCTTCGCGCACCGCGCTCTTCGACTCTGGGAAAAGTCCGGTCTTTCTCCGGAGCATCTGAAAATCGAAATCACAGAATCTCTCCTGGCTCAAAAAGGAGAAACCCTGGAACAGAATCTGTCAACATTGCGCAGTCATGGAGTCTCCATCGCTTTCGATGATTTTGGAACCGGTTATTCCAGTCTTGCCTATCTGGATTCCTTCCCGGTGGACTGCATCAAGGTGGACCGAGTGTTTGTGCAACGTTCGGCCAGCTCTGCTGCTCATGCCAGCATCATTGAGGCCGTGGGCCTGATGGCCCGACAGATGGATCTTACAGTTATTATAGAAGGAATCGAAGATGAGTCCAATCTAAGCCGCATTCGATCGGTCACCGATGTATACGGCTGGCAGGGATATTACTTTTCCCCGCCCCTGAAGTCGGAAGATCTTCCGCTTTTCGTATACGATTTTAATCCGGCCAGAGCTGTTCAGGCATCCAGCTAAACGGCGAACCGGCGAAAAGGCTTCAATCTCCGTTTTAGGATCCGAAGACAGAGCCCATTAAATCTCTGAGATCCTGCTCGCGGAAAGGCTTCACCATCCATCCCAGAGCGCCGGCTTCCCTTCCCTGGGCCTTCATATCATCCGAGGATTCGGTGGAGAGAATGACGATTTTCATATCTGCACGATCCGGCATCGATTTTACCTTCCTGGTTAGCTCAATACCGTTCATTCCAGGCATGTTTATATCAAAAATACCCATATCGTAGGAAGTCTGCTCAATTCTCTGGAGGGCTTCATTACCGTCCGATGCAGAGTCCACATCGAACTCATCCTGCAATGCGAATTTTACAAGCTTGATTACTGTAGGTGCATCATCAACTACCAGAATTTTCTTCATTTTCTCTCTCCCTGAATGGAAATCTCAAAGTTACACAAATATCCTTACCTGTATCCCGATTCGACACATTGTTTTTAATCGTATAGATGAAGATATTCCCTCCATGTAATTCAACGATCTTCCGAACCACGGTCAGGCCCAGACCATAGCGAAAACGATCCGGGTATCGATCATCTACCATGCGAGATAAGCGCACAAATGGCTCAAATACCAGCAATTCGTTTCTGCCGGTTAGCTCCTCATAGGCGATGGACTGACCAGGAGGAGGATTCAGAAACTTAACCTCCAGGTGCGCACCTCTGTAGAAAAACAATACATAGATGGCGCTGGATTCCGGAGAATACTTCATCGCATTGAAAAGTAGTTCCCTGATAGCCAGACGCATCCGGGGCTCATCCAGAAGAATCTTTCTATCACCAACACCGCCTGGCATCTCACTTACTTCCACTCTCTGGTGTTTGATGGCAATTTCATCGGACAGGTTCGCCACTTCTTCTTTGACTATATTCCAGACAACACTGCAGGGTGATTCCTCCTCTACCGGCTTCTCCCTGAGAATGATTTCCTGGGCTTCCTGGAAAGCTTCAGCCATGGTTCGCGCTTCGTCGAAATTTTCCTGGAGAAGGGAAACTACTTCCTGCTGAATTTCCAGCTTTCCAGTCTCTGCATTTGGTTTGGCTCGATTCAACAGTAGATCCACGGCACTGATTAAACCACCCACTCCCTGTCCCTGGAAGAAGCTGATGTTCAATTGATAGATGAGCTGCACTGCGATGCTTTCGGTTCTCCGCGTTTGCAGTTCAGTCTTCCAGTCCAGTGTATCCAGAAAATCCTGGTAGACTGCCTGTTCCTTCTCATTCATGACTCGCTCTTTAGAGCGCACCAGATGTTTGCTATACGCAAGATCTACGCACCGTTTAAGCTGAGCTTCCTGAAAAGGCTTGGAAAGATAATCCACTACATTGCTTTTTTCTATGAGCGGGGTGACGCGATTCAGATCCTGATTCGCAGAGATTACAATACCCATCATATCTGGATTGATGCTATGGGCCTTTTCCAGAAGCTCATCGCCGTGAATGCCAGGCAGTATTAGATCGGTGACTATAACGTGATTTCTGGAATCAGCCAGAAGCTCCAGCGCCTCTTCAGCATTTCCTGCAAGGTCAAATGTGTAGCCTGCATTCTCCAGATAGGATTGAAGGAGAGCGCGAATGGCCCGATTATCTTCGATAGCAAGAATATGTGGAATCATCGCGGTGCCCCCGGTCGATGGGACTCCAGTAAATTCATAATGGCACCGGGAATTTCTTCCAGGGATAGTTCCTGCTCCACTGCATCCAGCTCTCTGGCAGCCTGCGGCATTCCATAGACTATAGAGCTCTTTTCATCCTGGGCAATGGTTCGCGCTCCTGCTCTACGGAGGCTCAACAATCCTCTGGCGCCGTCTTTACCCATACCTGTAAGCAACACTCCAATTGCCGATGAAGCAGCCGAGGATTCCGCTACAGAGTTAAAAGTTACATCCACAGACGGACGATGGCCGTTAACCTTTTCGTATTCAAACAGATTCACTCGCATGGAGTTACCTTCTTCTTTCACAGCCATATGCTGATTACCCGGAGCCACCAGTACCCGTCCGGGCATGATTAGATCCAGGGTTTCCGCTTCTTTCACTTCCAGTAAAGTATGCTTATTAAGAGTATTTGCATAAGTCCCGGTAAAGCCCGGTGCCATATGTTGCACCACCAGAATTCCCGGCGTATTTTCGGGCAGACGTTCCAGAATATAGCTGAAAGCCTGAGTTCCCCCGGTGGACGCCCCAACAACAATGAGCGAAATACCGGAACCCTGGGCTCTTTCCCGGGCAAAAGGCTTTGAATCGGTCAAATGAGTCTTTACGAATTCCTTGATGTCTACCCTGGCCGCCATCTGAACCTTCTGTCGTAAATCTAGAATCATGGATTCAAAATCGCCACCGGAGCCGCCAGGTTTTGCCACAAAATCCAGAGCCCCGGCTTTCAGACTTTCCAGAGTAACATACCGGCCTTCCTCTGTGAGCGAACTTACCATTATCACCGCCAGGGGATACTGCGGCATCAATCGGCGCAAAAAATCCAGACCATTCATCCGGGGCATTTCCACATCCAGGGTCATCACATCCGGTTGGAGCTCTACGATTTTGTCTCTGGCATTATAGGGATCTGTGGCTTCTCCTACTACTTCAATAGTGGGATCCTGCTGCAGGCCCGCAGCCAGCATACGTCTTACCGTTCGATCATCGTCTACAACCAGTACGCGAATCTTTTGCACCTGCACCTCCTGCCTGCATTATATGAACCCCGCCAAGTCCCCTTCGATTCCGTCTATGAGCCGCTGGCTACAGATTCGGACTCCAGTTTCTTTTGAAACTTCCCTACAATGCTTTTTACATCCAGAATCAATCCTACTCGGCCGCTACCCAGAACAGTACAACCAGATACTCCATGAATAGAACCCAGAATATCGAATACAGACTTTACAACCACTGTCGTATTTCCAATGACTTCATCCACCACAAGACCAATGGCTTCTCTCTCATGCTCCATAATAACCAGCAATGGACGGGCATTCGAAATGGTGCGTTTCTTTCTGTAGGAAAGGATGTCATTCAGAGTAAATACCGGAATATATTCTTCCCTTAGTTGAATGAAATTTACACCCCGAAAAATGCTCTTTTCTGCACTTTCATCGTAAACGATGGATTCTCGAATGTCTGTAGTGGGTATGATGAAATAATCATTGGCAACGCGAATAACCATACCCTCCAGAAGTGACAGCGTTAAAGGTATCTTCAGCACAAAAAGAGTTCCCCGATCGTGCCGGGTGTAGATGTCGATTCTGCCATTTACTCGGTTTACCATTCTTTCCACGACATCCATGCCCACTCCCCGTCCGGACATTTCAGTAACATCGCCGCGGGTAGAAAAACCGGGTTTGAAAATAAAAGACCATACCTGGCGATCTGTAAGAGTATCCGGATTTCCTTTGAGCAGGCCGGATTCTCTTGCCCGGGAAATGATCTTTTCCCGGTCCAGACCTCTGCCATCATCTCTCAGCAAAATCCAGGCCTCCCCGCCGCTGTAACGGGCTTCCAGAATTAATCGGCCGGCAGCAGGCTTTCCCTTCGCCACTCGTTCCTCCGAAGATTCCAGACCATGATCCACAGCATTTCGCAGCAAATGCACCAGTGGCTCTGAAAGTAGATCCACAACGTTTTTATCCAGCTCCGTATCGCCACCCTTCAGAGTCAGAGACAGAGACTTTTTGGTTTTTCTCTGTAGATCCCGAACCAATCGCTTGGTTTTCTCGAAAACATTCATTACAGGAACCATTCTAAGCGAGAGAGATAGTTCCTGAAGATGCCTGGCTGTCTTCTTGAGCAAATTCATACGACGGCTCAGAAGCTCTGCATCCGAACGATGCCTCTGGGTAGCATCGTCCACCAGAGAGACTCCAATGCTGAATTCGCCTACAAGCTCCATCAGAGCATCCAGCTTGGCCACATCTATGCGAATGCTTCTACCGGGCCGCACCGCAGTTTCTGTTGCCGGTGTAGGACCATCGCCATTCTTCCTGGACACGGCCAGTTCCACACTGTTGCCTACGTTTATTTCGCTGCTTTTTTCCGCCGGAGGATCTTCTTCAAATAGAGTAAACCTGGGAGCGGCCTCCGGCGTATCCGTCTTTCTGCGTTCCTGGATTACTTCCGTATCTTCAACGACTTCTGTTTCCAGGGGCGTCGCAGAGGTTTCCTGTAAACCGGTGCGAATTTCCTGATTCAAGCCTTCCAGCCTGGTTTTCAGGTCGCTGGAATCCTTTGCAAAGGCATTCGGATCTGAATTGTCCGGATTTCTTTCCAGCTGCTGGATGTATCCTGCAAGTAGCTCCTGGCATTGCATCAATGCATCGATATATTCGTCGGTAATTATGATTTCGCTGGAGCGAAAGACATCCAGCATGGTCTCTGCTTCATGACTTATTAAAACAATGAGAGATAGATCGAAGAAACCGGAACTGCCTTTTAAGGTATGAAAGGAGCGAAATAGAGCGTTCACCAGTTCGGAACAGCTGGATGTAGATTTTCCCAGGCAGCCCTCGAGCTCAAGGATCTGCTTTTCAATCTCTTCCAGAAGTTCGATGGAATCCTGGAGGAAGTCAAGAAAGATCTGACGTCGATCCATATTGCTCACTCTTCCGCCCGATTCTCCAGGGCCAGCTTGAGCTGATCCAGATCCCGTTTTTCAAGCTTTCTTAGTAGATCTTCCAGATTTAACAGAATTCGAACCTGGTCTCTGGTTTTGCCTATTCCATTTACGAATTCGCTGATGGCATCTCCTTCAAAACTGGGAGCAGGTCGCACCTCATCCTCGGGTATGTATTCCACATCCAGGATTGCATCCACTACAAGACCAACCAGCTTGCCCTGCACTTCGGCAATGATAATGCAGGTTCGCTCGGTGTATTCCACGGTATCCATGGAAAAGCGAATCCGTAAATCGAACAGAGGGATGATTCTTCCCCTTAGATTGATCACTCCGATCACGAAATCCGGCATCTCCGGCAATTCGGTATAATCCTGGAAAGCTACCATTTCAATCACCGCAGCCACTGGCACCGCAAAATGCCTGTCCCCCAGAGCAAAGCTAAGGTATTTATCTGTTAGGAGCTCTTCCTCTTCGAGATCATCCTCTTCATCAAAGATGTCTAGATCCGACATATTTCTTCCTCTTTCTAAAAGCGTGTAAAGTCATCGTCCAGGCGGATTATTTCCTCGGGCTTTGGCCCTCCGGAAGAAGAGCTCTCCCCGGATTCACCGGGTTCATTGGCTTGGCTGGATTCGCCTCCGGGACTGTATTCTTTATGTAAAGTTCCTGTCTTACTCTTTGATCCAGAAGAGTCGTCCCGGGATTTCTTAGTTTCATATTTGGCATTGATTTTGAAGGTCTCTACCAGGCGTCGAAGCTCGGATGCCTGTGAGGCCAACTCTTCGCTGGCCGCGGATGATTCCTCTGCATTGGATGCATTGGCCTGAACGGATTGTTCAATCTGCTGAATCCCTTTTTCAATTTGCTCTACGCCTTTCACCTGCTCTGTAGAAGACATAGCAATGTCTTTGTTATAGCTCTGCACGCGATTGATAACCGCGGCAATTCCTTCCAGGGCTGTTGCTGTGTCTCGCGCAATCTCGGCTCCACTTTCTACCCTGGTATTGGTTTCCTCTACCAGCTCCGCCGTTTCCCGTGCGAAGTCTGCGCTTCTTTGGGAGAGGCTCTTTACCTCTTCAGCCACTACTGCGAAGCCTTTTCCATGCTTTCCAGCACGAGCCGCTTCCACTGCTGCATTCAATGCAAGCAGATTGGTCTGAAATGCAATCTCATCAATCGATTTCATAATCTTTCCAATGTTTGCGGAAGTGGCCTGCACGTTTTCCATGGCGCTTAACATTTCGCGCATCTTCTGGAGTCCCTGCTCCCCGCTGGCCTGAGCTGTTGCCGCAATTTCGCTGGCATCCGTGGAGTTCTTCGCAGTTTCTCTGGATTGACTGGCCAGCTCTGTCACCGCGGCAGAGATTTCTTCTATGGCTCCGGCCTGCTGCGTTGTGCTCTGCGAAAGATTCTGACTGGCCATGGCTATTTGCTCGCTTCCCGTTTGCAATTGACCCGCTGCATTGGATACCTCGGCCACAATGTTTTCGAAGGAGTCCAGGGATGTATTTAAGGAGTCCTTCAGCTGAGCATGATCCCCGGAATAGGTTCCTTCGATTCTTTCAAAAAGCACGCCATCAGACATCCTTCGAATGATGGTTACCGCTTCGGTGACAGGAGCGGTCATTGCATTAATGATTCCGTTTACGGCTTCCGGAACGCCTCTCATTTCCACGGTTACATCGTCATACCGCAATCGATAATCCAGATTCCCGGCCCCAACTTCTCGGCCAGCCTCTTCGGTGCGGGCAACAATCTTGCGAATCTGCCTTCCAAGCTCCGTGGCAATGAAGATAGAAAGTACGATGTTTATGATTAAAGCAACTCCTGTTAGTCCAAACAGAGTTGCAGTCAATGTGCTGGAGGTTTCCTGGGCAACAGTCTTGATGTTTCCCATTAACTTGAAAGTCTCGGCACTGAATTGCTCTGCATCGTTACCCAGGTCCCGAATGGGATCCTTTAATGGGGTCATCTCAATGTTTGCCTGTTCCGGAGTCTCAATAATGCCTGCACGAATTTTATTACGAACTCCGTAGAAGCCTTTGTCGTACTTCTCCAGGTTCTCACCCATATTATTGATCAAATCCAGATGATGCTTGTCCGTGGCGGTCTTCTTGAGTCCCTCGATAATCTGCGCGGTAGCTTTATGTGCCTCTTCCCATTTTTCAATGTATTCAGCCCTCTTTCCAGCATCCGCCAGGTTCAGAAAGGTATCCTTTTCATATCTGCGAAGCTGAAGCACATGGACAGCCAGTCTCTGAGCATCCATGGCAATCACTGCTTCTTTATCCAGCATGCCCACCGTCTGGTCCGTAAGACGGCTCAATCCCTGCTGTCCTTCGTAGGCCACAACGGCAATGATAACTGAATTGAGAATTAATACAAATACCACCAGATAGATTTTCTTGATTCGATTCACCAGCTTCATTGCAACGTCCTCTTCCCTGGAATACCTTTCCTGGTTATCCGATAGGAAGACAAACCCTCGTCGCAAAAATATAGAATGCAACACAAATTTAATGATTTCGAAGAATCTTGATGAGGAAAACAGCGATGGTGAGAAGTTCCTGATCCAGGATTTCAAGACCGATGGAATTATCAGTGAAAGTACAGAGTGCGGCCTATGAAACGTCGAAATGCGGGAAGGAAAAAGGCAAGTTGCGTTAAAAGAACGCAGTTCTCTAGACAGTGCCCCACGGCGGAAAGGCTGAAATTTATGCGATACGGTGCTGCATTACGTACTATCCTACAGGCCCGGTGCCATTCGACGATTCAGAGGCTGCTCCCCTTGCCTTCCTCCAAAAGGATAGATACGGATCAAACCTCCAGCAGGAAGTTCATTTCTTCGGGCTTTTGAAGGATTCGAATGGCATCTCTATGCTCATCGGCATCGCCATGACCATAGGCACAGGCAACATAGGATACATTGTTCTGAAGAGCAGCCTGACGGTCGGATTCCCGATCTCCCAGCAAGACACATTGCTCGGGACTCAATCCATATTTTTCCATGGTACGGGCCACCAATTCTATTTTGGTATGAATATGCTCGTAGTCCAGTACCGGCACCTCTGTAAATAGATCATAGATGGAGCACGCTTTCAGAATGGCATCCACGTACGGCTTGCGACCGTTCGAGGCTGCGAAAATCATCATTCCTGCCTCTGCCAGCTTCTTTACCGCTTCCGTGATTCCTTCGTAGTAATGACCTTTTCCCTTCTCGATTCTTCCCACCAGGTCTGAAAGAATGGCATTGCTCAGCTCTTCCTTTTCATTAAATTCCAACTCGGGAACCAGGTTATCAAAGATCGTTCGCACCGGCTTTCCGATCTGGGCCATAATTTCGTCCAGACCTGGCAGTTTCTCTGGCTTTCCTGTTCTTCGCTTAAACTCCTGAAAGTTATCATGATAGACTTCCAGAATGATTCCTTCGCTGGAAAAGATAGTTCCGTCCACATCGAAGAAAACGGCCTTGAATCGGTGCTCTGACTTCATAAGGTCAGGCTTTTTCAACCGGCAGAACTGACATCCAGATTTTAGATTCAACCGCCCTCTATCCAGGTATGGCACTGGGTCTGGATAGAAATCTGCACTCCAGGCTAGATGGGCAGGCGCATTGCCCTGTCGAAGAGCAGTTTCAAATTCGTAGCTTGGCTTAGTGCAGATCCAGAGAATCCACGAATCGTTCCAGCACAGCTATATGGTCCTGCTCGGGACTTGCCAGCCCCTGGGTAGATTCATAGAGATGCTCATCAAAGAGGTGAAAGTCAAAGATCTTGAGTTCGAATTCGGGAAGGGTAATGATCAGGTTTTCTGTATGAATATCCAGGATCAATTTTTCTTCCCTTGCCAGGGTTTCCGTGTATTCAATGAGCCTGCGAAAATCCTCTGTGATTTTGAGCAGGACTTTCTTTTTGATCCTGCCGAACCTGCCTACATCAAACTCAAAGTCCCACCTGGGAAAAAAGCGAGACATCAACTTGTTCTGCTCGGAATGCACCGCCGCGCTGGCAAATTCTTTCAAGTGCTTACCTACGAGCATGATCTGGCTATCCATGGGTCGGATGGATTCGTAATGTCCTTCTCCAAAGGGCTTTTTTCGATATCGCACACCCATGAAAAACTTCGTAGGCAACACCAGGTCCGGCAAAGCCTCCCGAACCTTCGCATAATGGTATCTTTCCATTCCCAGCCGCAAAAATTGAGACCAGAGACGGTCCCTTTTTCCTTTTCCCTTTCCCTCGCAGAGGAAATCGTACAGCGCCAGTTCCTCCTGACTCAGAAATTCTTCCGGTCTTTGATCCACTTCGCGATACATGGAACCGAAGATGGGATCGGAAGGAAGCACTCGACGCGAGATTTTGAGAACCATCTTCCAGGGCAGACTGTATACAAATTTATAGCTTCCACGACCGATGTAGTGCTCTGGAGAAATGGGCATAAAATCTTCCAGATGCTCACGCTTGTATCGCATACCCATGCGAAAAACATGGCTTACCGGAACCATCCTTTCATAGAGTCTGCGGGGCCAGTAGGATTGTCTTAGCTGAAAGTCTGCCGGTAGAAAGTCCCGCTCCGGTGCAATGGTCTCTCTGGCTTTGCGAAAGGCAGATTCTATATATTCATCGCTAAAGGAGCCAATAATGCTGCGCACCGACCGACCGGCTTCCTTGCCCCGATCGGAAATTCCCTGTCCGGCCCGCTGGATTCTGTTTCGAACCCTCTTTGCAATATCTTTGAATTTCATGATCACAGTATCACCGTTTTACGGTTGACCCCTACCCTTCTATCATAGTCTTTGAACCCATCGGGCGTCGTAGCCAAGTGGCCTAAGGCGGGGCTCTGCAAAAGCTCTATCGCCGGTTCAAATCCGGCCGACGCCTCCATTTCTTTTTTCCCATCCATGCCCGGATGATGGAATTGGTAGACATACAGGACTTAAAATCCTGGGACTTCGGTCGTGCGGGTTCAAGTCCCGCTCCGGGTACATGCTCATTTCCACTTCCGCAGCCAAGATTCCGAATATTGGACGCAAAAGAATCGCTGCCGGGGCCAACTGGAAAATTCCAGGGACCGTCCGCTGGACGTCCCGATTCCCTGCTGCACGATCCAGGCCGGGGCTTAACCCAGGGCCTTGATAACATCCTCCGGGGCCTGCACAAGTTCTATAAGCACCCCTTCCCCGGACATAGGAAATTCATCGTTTCCTTTAGGATGAATAAAGCATACGTTGTGACCGGCGGCTCCTTTACGAATTCCTCCCGGAGTAAAGCGCATACCCTTTGCGGTCATATACTCCACGGCCTTTTCCAGATCATCCACCCACAGACCAATGTGATTTAATGGAGGAACATGTACTTTAGGCGCCTTCTCCGGATCGATGGGCTGCATAATATCCACTTCAATGGCATGGGGCCCGCTGCCGATTCGCAGGATATCCTCATCTACGTTTTCTTTTTCACTCTGGTAGCTGCTGGTTTTTTCCAGTCCGAACATATCCACCCAGAGATTGGCCAGTTTGCCCTTGTCGGTGCCTCCGATGGCAATTTGCTGAATTCCTAGAATACGGAAAGGTCTTTCGCTCATGGGTCAGGTCTAAGTCAGGGGGCTATTTATGAAAGTAGTTTACCGCCGAAGCGGGGCCTGCAAACGGTTGCTGATGGAACTCTGGTTTACCGAAAACCTTGAAATTGCAGCAGATATGCGCCTTCAGCTCCGAGTGGAGCGTACCATTCATTCAGAGAAAAGTGAATTCCAGAAAATCGACGTTCTGGAAACCACATCCTGTGGCCGAATGCTGGTTCTGGATGATGTAATCATGACCACCGAATTCGATGAGTTTGCGTATCATGAAATGATCGCCCATGTTCCTGCCTTTGCCCACGCTTCCCCCAGAACCGCCCTGGTCATAGGTGGTGGTGACGGAGGCACTGTTCGGGAGCTTTGCAAGCACAAGAATCTGGAAGAGATTCACCTTTGCGAGATAGACCGGCGTGTAGTTGAAGTGAGCAAGGAGCATCTGCCATCCATCGCTTCTGGTTTCGACGACCCCAGGGTTAAGTGTTTCTATGAGGATGGTGCCAGATGGGCAGATGAGCATCCGGAATCCTATGATCTAATCCTGGTAGACTCCAGTGATCCTGTGGGACCTGCCGCGGTACTCTTCGGGGAAGCCTTTTATGAAAGCTGCTACGCTTCCCTGCGCGAAGGAGGCATCCTGGCCACCCAGGCAGAAAACATCTATATGCACCGGGACATCATTGAGCGGTTGCTTCAGTACGGAGAAAAGTTCTATCAAAGACGATTCTACTACAACACCAGGGTTCCCACCTATCCCGGTGGAATGATTGGATTTACTTTCTTTGCCAAGGGTCAAAATGGCCCGGATCCGTTCTACCATCTGGAAAAAAGATATAACGAATCTGAACTGACAGCCCAGGATTTTAGATTCTGGAATCCGGCTACCCACAAGGCTGCATTCGCTCTGCCAGCGTTTGCTACGGATCTGGAGAAGTATTTCGCCTGAGTTTTTCGCCTGGTTTTTTTCTCAGTGTCCTCTCAGCGTTCTCTCAGGGTCTTATCGAATCTTTTGGAACTGTCAGGGGAAAGGCAGTTCAGGCAACCAAGCGGCCCATCCACGCATCATCGAATCAGATTCATTCCCATTCGATGGTGCCCGGAGGCTTGCTGGTAAGATCCAGCATGACATCTCCGAATCGATCTGTATTCAGGATTCGCTTCACCAGTTCCTGCAATTGATCGGCCTCCATCATGTAAGGGCTGGCCGTCATGGCATCCCTGGAATGCACCGGGCGAAGGACAATGCACTCTCTTCTTGCCTCATCGTCTGTGCGATACACTGGCAAAAGAACCACAGGGAACTGCCAGATCTTTTGATACAGGCCAGTTTCTTCCAGAAAATCTTTTACGATTGCATCTGCCAGTTGAAGATTTTCGATGCGAGCCCGGTTTAGATCCTGCCCAGGCTTCAGTCGATAGGTTCCGGGGGATGAGCTGGAAAGCACCACACGATTCGCCCGACTCACCCGATTGGGAATCATAGTAGCCAGTTCCAGAAGGGAATCATACTGACTTTCGCTTGTTTCTCTGCTTTCCTGAAACAGGGCCACAGGATGCGCATAGGTTCGCTTATCTCCCTGCACTCCCACAGATAGAACAGGCAATAGCTGAGCCTGGATACCGGTGGCATCCAGCAACTCCTGAATACTTCCACTGCTTTCCACCAGGGTTCCCAGATCCACCGATCGTTCCTCGTAGCCTTCATGCTCGGATGGATCTTCTGGCGTGCAGAGACATCGCACAGCCAGACCAGGTCCAGGAAAGGGATGCCGATCCACAAGATGCTCCGGAAGTCCCAGAAGACGTCCGAGCTGCCGCACCTCGTCTTTGTAGAGCTCTGCCAGGGGCTCAATGACTCTACCCTCTTCAATCATCCTGGCAATGGCTTCCACGCGATTATGATGGGTCTTGATTGTATGCGACGACTTTGTGGAACCGGATTCGATGGTATCGGGATAGATTGTGCCCTGGCCCAGAATCCACTCCTCGCTCTGTAGGCCCAGTTTCTTCGCGTATTCAGCCTGAACTTCCAGAAAAAGATCGCCGATGATTTTTCTTTTCTTCTCCGGCTCGAATTGTCCTTTCAGAGCAGCAAAGAATTGCTCCGATGCATCATGCACCATCAATTCAAGGCCCAGGTTGTGAATAGCTGAAAGAACCTGACTGGATTCCTCTTTTCGCAGAAAGCCTGTATCCACCAGAAGTCCTCTGAGATGATCTTCCGGCATGGATTCCGCCAGCAGAGTGTAAGCCACGGTGGAGTCTACACCGCCAGAAACCAGGAAAAATACCTTTCTTCCGGTGGTGTCCGATTGGATTCTTGCCTGCTCTGCCTGAAGGAAGTCCTTGAGCTTCCAGGAGTTTCGCAGCCCACAGATATCGATAAAGCGAGATAATAAATCATCCCCAATCTCTGTGTGCGAAACCTCGGGATGAAATTGAATGGAAAATAGATTTCTGTTTAGATCTCCCAGAGCGGCGAAGCGACAATCGGGAGTGGAGCCCAGCACCTCAAAGCCCGGAGGCAGCGCTTCCACTTCATCGCCATGACTCATCCAGACTACGGACTCATCGGGAAGACTTCCGAATATTCCTCTGGCATCCGGATCTCCATTCCAGTGGATTCTGGCCGCGCCATACTCTCTGGTTCCGGAAGCAATGACCTTCCCCCCCAGACTATGCATCATTAAATGATGACCGTAACAGATTCCCAGCACAGGAACGCCTGCCGCCAGGATACTATCGTCAATGGATGGTGCCCCGGGCTCATAAACAGATTCAGGGCCCCCGGAAAGAACGATGCCATGGTATCCTGCTGCCTTCCTGCCATCGAAATCGTCGGGGAACTCGATTTCCGTATAGGCCCCCAGTCTTCGAATCCTGGAAGCGATCAAATGAGCATATTGACCGCCAAAGTCCAGAACGGCTATTTTTTCCTGGGGATGCGCTGTGCCCGGTTCCTGCATGCTGGAAGAAGCTCCTCAATCTAGATTATGTCCAGAGAAGTGCGAGCCTACGGCAAGACAATGCAAATCTTCTGGCGAAATCCCCGGGACTCAGGCCGGAGTCCGCTCCCGCATCGGAATCGGAATCGGAATCCTGGAAATCTAGAAATAGCTACCGGTAACATGTTTTCGGATCTTCCATTTCAATAGAGGATCCAGACCCGTGGTCCGATCCACCAGGTTGCCTTCCGGATCGATCATGACCAGCGTGGGATAGGCCTGGATGGAATACCGATTGCTCAGGGAGCCATATTCATCCAGAACCACCGGATAGGAGATGGGTCGTTCGCTTAAAAAGTCTTGAACTACAGCATTCTCCTCGGCCGTTATACCCAGAACCACCAGGCCGTCGTCGTGAAGCTCTTCATAGATAGAATTCAAAATCGGTATTTCAGCTCGACAGGGCATACACCAGGTAGCCCAGAAACTGAGTACCACAAACTTGCCTTCCAGAGATTCCAGACTGTAAGATTCTCCATCTATCGACTGGACCTGGAATCTGGCCGGCGGCTCTTCCATCGCTCGCCGGTTCTCCATGTAAGTGGGAATTTTGCGATAGGCAACAATGCCCAGGACAAAAGCAAACAGTACCAGAGTAACAGCATTTCGCTTGATAAAACCCATGATTCCCTGCATATACTTGATTCGTTTCCCGGACAGCCATCGTTACGACAAGTGGAAAATACTCTGATCTCTACTTCTATTCGCCCGGAGAATCGGGAAAATCCAGGGCTACGCATTGAAGGTCAGGAGCAAAAGCGGCCAGAGAGGATCTTTCGCGTAACCATTATTGATAACGATTATAACACCTATGAGCAGGTGATTCGAATCTGTATGAAAGCCCTGAGTGTTGGATTCGAAGAGGCCTTGCAGATTGCCGTTGCAGTGGATAACAACGGGGAAGCCGAAGTATTCCATGGCGATGAAACCAGCGCCCTCCAGGTGGCCGAAGTTATCCGGAGCATCGGCATTGAAGTGCGAGTAGCTCCGCTGGATTGAGAAGACAGAATTCCTTCTTAATAGAGATCATCCGGGTTACAAGAGAATCGTCCAGGATTACCGATAAGCGTCCGGAAGCTCCCGGATGCAAACAGGGTTTGCGATATTGAACCAGAGGCATATCCCGAACGCCGGGCACACGGCTCAGTCCTGGGCCTTACAGGGAATCAGGGGTTCACAGCAAAATCCCGAATCCGGTGCTATGGATCTGTCCAATAAAGTAACCCAGTAGCCTTCCGCTTCGTAGAAACAGGTATTTTGTTCTACGTCCACTTTTCCCGAATCGAAGACTGGTTCAGTGCTACCAGCACAGTATAGCTTGATCCAGGACCATTTTACTCCATGACCTGTGGCATCCGCCATTAGAGGAAATACCAACGGCCTGCCGGAGACCTGGTATTCATCATCGAAGTATTCTGGAGATTCGAAATCTATGGAATATCCATCTTCCGTTTTTCGAATTTTTCCTGTATAGAACTCCGATTCGTAGCCGCCGGAACCTCTTTCGTTGCGGACCAGCTGGAAATCCAGAGTTTCACATTTTGTTGCTATAATCGTCTCTGTGCGAAGCGTAGTCTTTCGAACCCCATCGCAGGTGCCAATGAGCAAGCCAGTCATAGCCAGAAGAAGGGAAATTTTCCAGGATTGGATCATCCCAATTCCTGACCCGGCAACAGGGAGCTGTCATTCATTTTTTAGATAATCTCCGGAGCCAAATACAGCCCGATGCAAAGAGTCGGGCCAAAATCATACTGTGCGTCTTTGTCAATGAAATTCGCCTCATCCCGGGGTTCGAGTAAACTGCGCTTCGCCGTCATAAGGCGAACGTGCCCCGACAAAAAAATCGGCCATGCACTCTTTATGGAGAAACGCAGCACCAATCAGTCATTTCTGTACTGGAGAGGCAAGCGGCGCACGCCCCATCCTCTGAGCATAATATTCACATACATTCAGGCTGCGAGTAAAGAATGGGCCGGGTTCTGAGCATCAAACGAAATCAATCAGAATCAAATGAAATCAAACGAAATCGAATAAATGCCCGAGCTTTTCTTTTTTGGTGCGAAGATACTTTTCGTTGGCTTCTTTGGGCGGAATTGTAATGGGCACTCGATCTGTGATCTGCAATCCATAACCGTTGAGGCCCACTACTTTCTTTGGATTGTTTGTAAGTAGATGAATGGTACTTAATCCCAGCGAAGAAAGAATCTGTGCACCAATTCCATAGTCTCGAAGGTCGGCCTTGAAGCCCAGTTTTTCGTTGGCTTCCACTGTATCCAGGCCTTCATCCTGAAGATTGTAGGCCCGGATCTTGTTTAACAGTCCAATGCCTCGTCCTTCCTGGCGAATATAGAGCAGAACCCCTTCTCCGCGTTCGGAGATTAGATGCAGGGCCCGGTCCAGTTGATCTCCGCAATCGCATCTCTCTGAATGAAAGATGTCGCCGGTAAGACATTCGCTATGCACACGAACCAACACGTTTTCTTTTCCGCTTACATCCCCTTTGACCAGGGCAACATGAAGTTTATCGTCGATGGTGGTGGAAAAGACCTGGATGCTGAAATCTCCGTATGAGGTGGGCAGGCTGGATTCCGCTTCTTTTCGAATAAGAGAGTCAAAACGTGTTCGATGACGAATTAGATCTTCGATGGTGTAGACATTGATATCGTGCTGCTCGGCAAACTCCAGAAGGTCCGGAAGCCGGGCCATGGTTCCATCTTCCTTCATTACTTCGCAAATCACTGCTGCCGGATTGAGACCTGCCAGTTTACATAGATCCACGGAAGCTTCGGTATGACCGGCCCGGCGTAGAACCCCACCCCGAACGCTTTTTAACGGAAAAATATGCCCTGGCTTCACGAGATCATCCGGACGGGTAGCCGGATCGGAAAGAAGCCGGATGGTATGGGCCCGGTCGGGAGCAGAAATGCCGGTAGTAATACCCCGGGCTGCATCTACAGAAATGGTGAAGGCCGTGCCATAGCGCTCGGTATTTTCGCGCACCATGGGCTCCAGTTGAAGGTTCTGGATTCTTTCTTCGGAGAGAGGCGTGCAGATAAGGCCCTTTCCGTAGGTGGCCATGAAGTTTACCGCCTCGGGAGTGATATGCTGAGCCGATATTACCAGATCCCCTTCGTTTTCCCGGTCTTCCGAGTCCACCAGGATGATTAATTTTCCCTGACGAATCTCTTCTATCGCTTGCTCTATCTTCTGGATCTCTCTGGCCATTTTTCTCTCCGACTGAGGCCAGTTTCTGGATGGCCCCTATTCCGAAAACATTTCTTTCAAGATAATACCGGCACGCTCAAACAGCTCATTTTCTTCTGATTCCGTAAGCGGGCTAAACTCACGCCTTTTCCATCTGCGGGCCAGTTCAACATACTCCAAACTGCCGGCCAGGGTCATTCGGGTTCTGGCTTTGTTGGGATAAACCTTGAGTTCACCACCCTTCTGCACAACCATGCTTCGGGCAGGGATTTTCATTCCGCCGCGAATCATGCATCCTGCGGTTATCATAGCTCCGTCACCGATTTCCGCTCCATCCAGCACCACACAATCGATTCCAATAAGAGCTCCGCGCCCAACCGTACAACCATGCAGCATGGCCCGATGTCCTACCAGTGTGTAGTCGCCGATGATGACCTTGCCTCCGGAATCGCAATGAATTACGGAGCCATCCTGAATATTCACTGCTTTCCCCAGAGTAATGTGCCCGAGATCTCCGCGAAGCACGGAGGATGGCCAGATAGAACAATCCGGCCCCAGAACCACATTTCCGATTACAGATGCTCTGGGATGAATCCAGGCACTTTCATCAATTCTACCATCGGGACCGAGCTCACTTAGATCGTTTACATGCTCGTATGCTTCGCCAGCTTTACCAGTTTTGCCCGGCTTGAGTTTAACATTTCCAGATTCACTCTTGGATTCGCTTCTGGCATCAGAGCTTCCGGAAAGGCCGGCAGCATTGTGACTTCTCTTCGCCCCCGTCTTCTTTCCAGCGGTCTTCTTTTTTGGTTTTTTTTCTTCCGGGCCGGAGCCTTTGCCGGACTTCTTTTTTAGAGCCATCTGATTTCGCTCCTGATTCAGGAAGCTTCCTCTCTTCGATAAGATCTACCATCGTTTCCCTGGTCAGAAGCAGATCCCTGCGCTCCTTCTGTCGCGCTGTGGTAGCGATGTATCATTTCTGTAATCGAGGATGCCAGCAATCCGGGCAGGTTTGCATAGTTTTCCCGGGCAATACTCAGGCTTTCCGGAAAAATCTGATCTGCGATAGCGCGAGGTCCAAGGCCCACCCCGAGCATCACCAGTCCCCGTTCTTTAAGCTTTTCCACTTCAGAGAAGAGAGCTTTCGTTTCGTGACTGCGAAGATCAGCTTCCATATTTACCTTTCCTCTACTGCCCCGAAAATCGGACAGAACTACCAGGATCCTGGTCCGCGCTTCTGAAGAGAAATAGGAACTCAGTTCCTCCATGATGTGGCTTTCTGGGATCGTATCTCCATGCCAGGACTGAGCGATGCCTGTAAAAAGATGGCTTTCATACTGAGGACCATATTCAGGGTCCAGATTCTTGAACCATTGCATATCGATGTCTACTTTGGAGTTCTTCAGGTCTGAGTATCCGATGACTCCAAAAGGAATACGATGATTGCTCAAGATTTCAGCAGAGCTCATGAGAGCTACCAGCGTTGCAATAGAATATTCGAAGTTAAAGATTCGACGTCCCTTGTTGAGCGCAAATAGCACTTCTACGCCTTTCAAGCGATCCTCATCGATATTGATTGTGGTTCGATCAAAAATTCGACCATCGCTTCTACCGGCCAGATAGGATAGATACTTCCTGGCATCCACTCTGGAGCCCCGGGATTCATATCTTCGGTTGATTTGAATATCCGGATCCATGAATCGATCCAGATCTACAGTCACCCGGTCAATTTCAGGACCAAAGACTTCTTTAAAGTCATTCAGGCTTACGCCGATGTTATAATCCCAGAGTATCTTTCTTTTTTTCAAGAATTCCTGATACAGCTCTTCGCTACGATAGCCCCAGGCTCCGCCTCCATGAACTGGATCGCCCACTCCTTTATTTCCCTGGGTATCCTGACCGTACCAGGCATCCGGTCCTTCCTTGGTTTGACCGCCGGTTTCAGGAGTATCGATGTTAATCCCTTCCTTGAGGTCTCGGCCGTCCAGGTTCCACTTCGCTTTGCCTGTATTCGCCTCTCTCCAGTGTTTATCCTGGTCCCACCAGATCTTCGACTTATGAGTCCTTTCTTTCAGGGCTTTTTTTTTTGAAATGGTCTTGAGACCATCCAGCAAAGCGTCGGGATTCTGTCCGTCCAGCAGGGAATCCAGAAGAGCAAACATCTTTTCCCTTTCCACGGGATCTGCGATTTCATGCAGATAGGCAATGCCCGCTCCTTCCGAAACAATATCCTTGAGCATGCCCTGAGTAAGATTTTCTGGCTCGGCCACCGCCCAGCCCACGGAATCGGTGAACCGGGCAAGGTTTGTCAGGCCAAAGCGATAGGGCTGCAGGTTAGCCGCGCCGATTTCTCTCTTTCTGGCTTTTTCGCGCAGGGTAGTATGAAACTGCTGCATCAACTTCACCAGCTCCGGGGCTTCTTCTTCATCCAGTCCCAGATGGCTTCGAAGGATGGCACGAAGAGAATCCGGATCCTCTACGGCAGGAATGGTATAACATGTGAACCGATTGCGAAAGGCACGACTTACTGTAGGAGAAGTCCTTTGCGAGCGAAAGAACTTGATTCCAAAGATTCTGGATTCCGGTGGCAGAAAAACTGGCTCATTGCTTCCGGACTCAGGAGGTAGCATCAACGCTCGCGCATCATCCATCAGCATATTGAGCTTTTCTACAAGTTCAGGCCCAGCCGCTTCCAGTCCCTGAATCAGGATGAATTCTCCGTTCTTTACAGCTCTGGTCAGAGGACCGTCAACCCAGTCCACAGCAGCGCCTTCCGATGCACCGTTGCCGGACGCGGGTTTCAATCCTCCCATGACGTCTGCTGTATGCATTCCCCTGGACAGAGTAACAACGTGTAGATCCCTGCCCAGAGCATTTGCGAAGAATCGCACATACTCATCGGGTTCAACGTCGGAATCTCCTTCCAGAAGTACATTTTCGCGAAACTGAATGGCTCGGGCGATGGATTCCAGGATTTCGGCCCTGGCCGGTACGGGAACAAAGCCTTCTGTTGCTTTTTCCAGGTTGGATTTGAAAGTCGCCGCATCGGGAACGGGACTGCCTTCCGAATGGAACTCTTTTAGATCCAGGACAGCTCGTCCTATGGAAAATCGTCCATCGGTATTGGCTGCCAGTTCCACCGCCGGATGCTTTCGCTCCACCACACCGGACAGTCCAAACTCTTTGATCCTATTATCGAATATTCCTTTCACCTCTACATGGTCTTCGGTGGTGCGAAAGGGTTTCAAATATACATCGGAAAGCTCTTGATAGAGAGCCTGGGGCTGCTCTTCAATGCGCCTGGTCAAGCGGGCAAGATTTCTGAGATTGAAATGATATCGTTCCAGATCACGGGAGCCAATCTTTTTGCGAATTACAGCATCTTCTACATCGCGGTTAATATGCACGATGGTATTCAGGACATCCTCTGGCACATCAGAAAACAGCCCTTTTAGAATTTCCACCAGCTCCGTTACGGGATACGGGTCCAGATACACAGTTACAAAGTACTTCTGAATTTCCCGGGGTAGATTCTTTCTGCCTTCGAATCCTTCGGCCGGGTTCTGGGTTGCCACAAACTGGAAACCGGGGGAAGGATCGATGCGAGTGGCATCCCCTTCCAGCATCTCAAGATAGCTTTCGCTGAATATCGACTGGAATCGCTTCAATACTTCGGGACTGGCCAGGTTCATCTCATCGGCCACAAAAGTGGATCCCTGGCGCATGGCCTGACTCAGGGGACCGTCGGACCAGACAAAGCCATGGGTAGTTGGATCCAGCCGGTAAGATCCAACCAGGTCCTCGGGCAGAGTGTCTTCGTTGAAGCTATAGCGGATGGTGGGATGCTTTCGAAGGCTATTTATATAGTAGATAAGTGCATTTTTTCCCACCCCAGCATCACCAACCAGAAGAAGGGGACGGTTCTGCACCATCGCGGGCAGAATCTTCTTTAAATTGGCATTGGTGGTGGGTGTAAGGACGATGTTTGTTTCCGGAATCCAGCCTGGATCGTCATGAAACACCGGAACATTGTAACCTGCTATCTGAATGGATGGCATAATGGACATTGCGGCTCATCTTGACTTTTGAGTCAAAGGAAATGTTCACACCGTTAACACCTGAATCCTGGCTCTGACCCGTTTCACATTTGAGAAATACCCGTAATGTATACCCCCGGCCCCACGCGTTCGACTAAACACCGCATTCCGGGCAAATGCGCACCCGGTCGTCAGGCGGCAATCACCACGCCAGTTCGACGAAACACCTTATTCCGGCCAAATACGCACCACCGCAAGCCCATGACGCCGGCGTTCGACTAAACACCGGATTCCGGGCAAATACGTACCATCCCCTACCGTCACACCGGCATTCGGCCATCCAGCTGGGTTCGACTAAACACCGGATTCCGCGCAATGGCGAAACTCCCTGGATCCCCCCGCCGCATCGGATCTGGATGCTATGATTTATACTTTGCGGATTAAGGGAGTCGGGGCCTTTGGTATCCCCATGACTCAATCCTTTCTATCTGAGAGAATGAATCACATCGATACGTCCCAGATCCGCCGGATGTTCGATCTGGCTGCAAAGCTGGACTCCCCCATCAATCTCTCCATCGGATTGCCGCACTTCCCCACACCGGAGCCCATCGTTGAGGCGGCCCGAAAAGCTCTGCTGGAAAATAAGACAGCCTACAGTCAGACCCAGGGAATAATTGAGCTTCGAGAAAGGCTTTCTCGTAAATTCCAGGAAGAAAATGGGTTCTCGGCAGCACCTGAAAACATCCTGGTTACGTCGGGAGTAGCATCCATCTTACAGTTGCTATTTCTCACTACCATTGATCCGGGTGATGAGGTTTTACTCATTGAGCCTTCCTTTTTGATCTATCGCGGACTGTCCGGATTCTTTGGAGCCAAACAGAGAACAATCCCGGAGGATTTCGCTCCTGCTGACCTGGACGACCTGAAGTTTGACCGATTGAAGCTAATTCTTTATTCCAGCCCTTCCAATCCCACCGGCAGAATCCTTTCCGAGAAACAAATCGAAGCTCTGGGTAAGCTTGCGGATCGCACCGGGGCCCTTCTTTGCAGCGATGAAATATATGAGGTATTCGATTACGACGGTAAATTTAAGAGCGCCGCATCGATCTACGATAAGGCGGTAACCATGATGGGGTTCTCCAAATCTTACAGTATGACAGGTATGAGGCTTTCGGCTGTTACCGGACCGGAATCCTTGATTAAAGCCATGACCACATTGCAGCAATATACCATCGTCTGCGCTCCCACTCCCCATCAATGGGCCGGTATCGCTGCTCTGGATACGGACATGTCTGAGCAGGTAGCGGATTACAAGAAGCGCAGGGATTTCATAGCCGGTGAGCTAAGAGATCATTACGAGTTTGGCCCGCCGGATGGCGCTTTCTATCTGTTTGCAAAGGTTCCGGAGGATTCGCTCAAGTTTGTTCAAAAGGGTATTGATGAGCATCAACTTCTGGTGGTTCCCGGAAGCATTTTTACGGACCGTGGAAACTGGATTCGAATCTCCTATGCAGCGCCGGATGAAACCCTGGAACGTGGGGTCCGTGCCCTCAAGGCCCTGGCAGGAGCTTGAGCTCTCTGGAAACAATGCCAGCCTGGATGCTGGTCTCGGCTTTGCTCATGGCTTTTTTCCTGGGCTCTGCCATTTTCAGCTTCTACATGGCCAGCGCCAGCCGCGTGATTTACTATTTCTATGGTCCGGCGCGAAAGAGGCTTTCCTACTGGAAGCGCTGGCAGGAGTTCTTTACTCGAAGGTCCTTCTGCGATGATTGCGAAACTCCGATCAAACCTCTGAATGTAATTCCCGTTCTGGGCTATTTTTTCTCTGGCAGGCACTGCAAAAACTGCCATGCAGAAATACCTCTAATTCATCCTATCATGGAATCCCTGGGCGGATTGATCCTTGTATATCTACTCATCCAGACTCAGGATTTTATTCTTTCCTTTCTACTGTTGTTCTTTTGCGGACATCTCATCATTGCCATTGCCACCGACTGGACTCTTTTCAGTCTGGATTACGAAAACACAATCTTTGCGGGGGTTTTCGCATTGGCCATCCTTGTGCGAAAATCCATCATTGCGGAGTCCTGGCCGGATGATGAATGGTTTCTGCTCACTCAAACAATCAAGCTAGCGGGCAAATCTCCGGATGCGATATCGCTGGTTTTTCAGCTTCTGACAGGAACTATCTGGATCGGCCCCATCCTCACAGCTCTTGGCGCATTTCTTCTTACATTTCCTTTACATCTGGCTAAACCGGAAGGCCTGGGCCTGGGAGATGTATGGCTTCTAATTCCCCTGGGATTGCTCCATGGAATGCCCTATATATTGTTACCTGTAATTTTAGGATCTGGATGGAGCGTAATTCATATACTATTTCTGCAAAAGGATCGAAACGCCCCGGCTCCTCTGGGCGCTTTTATGGCCATGGGATCCATACTTGCTGTCCCGGTGCAGTTCTGGTTCTTTTAGATGGACTTCAGGGCCAGGCTACGGCCAAAGCTGGCGCGCATATTTTTATGCGAAGCAAGCAAGGTAAGAGACTCTGCTATGCATCTCTTTCCCATCTCTGTATGATTCCAGACATTCAATCCGGATGGATGCGGAAGCGCGATCCAGTCAAATTCAGTCCCATACCAGGAGCTGCGAAATGTATATCCAATGACCTGGTGCAGTTTGTAATTGGCCCGCCCCTTGCTGTTTAGATACATTGGGCCCGGGCTCTCCTGGTGCGAAAGTCCATCCCAATGGGATCTGCTCCCTATGGTCCTTTTTTTTGATGCGGTATCCCCTGAACCATCGGATTTGAGCTCTGTCCAATCCGAGCGTTCCAGCAACTGATCTATAGCAAGCTTTCCAATGGGTATTATCAACCCTGGCTTATGGTAGCGGATTTCAAAGCCAAGATGAGGCAGGCAATGATCCACCTCTGTTCTGGATGGCTTTCGATCCCCATTCTTCGCTTTTCCAGGAAAACAGCGACAGACGGCTGACATATTCACTTTTCTGCGAAAGTCCTCCTCTTCGACCCCTATGGAGGCCAGCCATTTAAAAAGAGTTTTGCCCGCTGTATAGGCAAAAGGCTTTCCAAATCGTTCTTCATGGATGCCTGGAGCCTGGCCCAGACTAAGGATACTGGATTTGTGAACACAGCCATGCACAGGATGCCCCTGCATGTTCGGACACTTACGGCAGGCCAGCAGCTCCTGTATGTGTTTATCCATTGCCGGCCCGACGTAGGCGGGATTCTTCTCGCGGACGGTGGAGGCTTGTCCGGCTTCTCCAGGCGCCCCGATGCCCTCCGGTTGTTTCTGGGAAGATGCAGCCCGAACAACTTTTTTGCGGGCCATACCTTACTTGCCGTAGATTCGCAGCAGTCGCATGTACACCCCGGGGTTTTCCTGGATGTAATCCACCAGATTCTCGCGAGATATGCGATAGACTTCGATTTCCGAAACAGCTATGAAATCAAATGATGAAGGAGCTTCTTTCTGAATCTGATAGATCTCTCCGCAGAAATCTCCCCAGCCCAGGGTCTCGATTACTTCGCCGTCGGTAACAACATTGACCTCCCCGCGCTTGACGATAAATGCTTCGTAGCAAATTTCGCCCTTCATGAGAATGCGAGTTCCGGCCGGATAGGTTCTCTGCTCCATGATCAGCTCAAGCTGAGTCTTTTGAGCCGAGGTAATACCCTGGAGAAACCGCGAATGGGACAGAGTCTCCCAGGTTCCTGTCTTGCGAATATCGTTCAATCGTTTGAATTTTTCCAGAAGCTCAGAACCACGAATGAAGTTGAGAAACTTGGTCTTTTCAATTGTCAGTGCTTTTACATTGGTGGAAGCGACAACATCCGCACTTCGGGGCTGCTCGAGAATTAAAGAGGCCTCGCCAAAGTATTCGTAGGTTCCATATTGCTTGGAAATGCTGTCATCCTTTACAGATTCTTGCTCCATTCCTTCTACGCGCACGTTGCCTGCTACGATGATAAAGAACTTATCTCCGGGAGTGTCCTTTTCAATGATCTTCTGATCTCGTTCGTAGGTTTCTTCTTCAACGATTGAAAGAAATTCCTTGGACTTTGCTATGGGAAAGTCTTTGAAGATATCTACATTGGATAGCACATCCAGAATTCGATAGGCCACTTCATGTTTGGGAGGCTTCACCGGAGGATACAGAGTATTCTCGATGCCAAAGGTAGCCAGGCGCATGGCAGTATCGGCCGGCATGTCTTTTTTGGCGATGTGATATACTGTAATCTTTTTCTGGGTTTCCGGAGTCAGTGTATTTAGATAATCGATGCGAGTATGGAGCGGAGGAATACCGGCTTCATGATAGATAATATCGTAATGCCAGGGAAAATCATTGAGATCCCGAAACCTGGTTTCAGTTAGAACGCCTTTCTCCAGCAATTCATCAAATTTCTCGGGTTCATTTAGATGGTCCGAGGAATAAACAAAGCTCTGATCCTGGAACTGGTATTCAAAGCTAAGGCTGGGAATAGAATGAAGAGCGTAGTTAAAACGAAAGATGGCGCCATTGATAATGTAGTTCTTACCAATCACCACTGGGACAAAGTCAAAAAGCGAAAACAGTTCTTTCTTGGGAATTCGTGTCAGTGCATTGTACTTACGAATGAAGGAGTGAATCACGGTCTCCGTTGTGTAGATCGTTATCTTTCCTTCTTCCAGAATCTTTTGAAAGGTTCCCGCATCATGGTCTGCGTGGCAGTGAGTCAAGATGATGGAGTTAATATGCTTGGGATTCACATTGGACTTTCGCAGCCACTCGGTGGAATTCACCGGAGGATCCACCATGATCCCCTGATGGTTGAGCCATAGAATAAATCCGGAAGTGTTATCGTCTGGATCAAAGCCATGACTGGGGCCCAAACAGGTCACGCCAAGAAGAGGTGGCTGATAGGGCTCCGGCATTCTTTCACCGGCATCGTAAATAATATTATAGCCCACTTCTCCAGGAACTGAGATGTCTTTGCGCAAATCCTCATCCCGGACAGCAAAATCTCCCCCGGCTTTCTTTTCGATGGTTACGTTATTGAATCTTACCTTATCATTCTTGAAGATCACAAATCGAACCAGGTCATCCAGTTCCCGATTCCCTCGGAAATGCTCCATTTCGGCTCGCATATCCGGGTAGCCGAATGTATCTTCTCCGTTAACATATTCAGAACGAAGATCCACCACTTCCGGACCAAATACCGACTCTTGAAGCACTACCTTGAACTGCTCTCGCTGCTCCTCTGTACAGACAACGTAAGTCTTCTTCTGGCGGAGATAAAAATTGTAATAGAGCGGAAACTCCAGCTCGGCCACGGAAATCCCTTTCTCCACATGGAAGAATTCCCCCGGCAGCACAAAGATCTGAGGGGTGCTCCGAGGCAGAAGCATGGTATCCTTGATGGTTTCTGGCGGGGCCCCGAATTGAATGTAACCAACGGAGGTCTCTACCAGGTATCCGCCCCGGGGAAGTGTAGTATACGGTTCTGTAAGAATAATTCGGGCCATATTTTATTGTTCCTGGTATCTGGTGGACAGGATTAGTTTGCTTGCGGTCCTGGGGCTATCCGGGAGATTCCCACAAGGCTATGTTAACCCCCTTGCGCTGGAACACAATTTTTTTTCCCCTTCTCTTAACGGTCTGTAGCAGTGCAATATTGAGTTGCTACCGTGAACGAAATTCAGAAGGCCTGGAAGCTCTGGTCCAACCAGCGGCCGGTCATGAGCATGAAGTGAAGATCCGATTGTCTCAGGTTGATTCCGGTATTCGAACGTTCAATCTGGAACCCACCCTTGGTCATACACATAATATTGTCCTGACAGATGAGATGGTCCAGACCATTAAAGATGGTGGAGTGGCCGAATTGGAATCCAGCCTGGAAATGTACCATACGCACATAGTACGCATCGAGAAATTCTTCTAGCCAGAAAGGCAGAAAGGAGAAGCAAGCTCCTCCTTTCTACGGTTCGGAAGCCTTGGGCCTCCTGATGCCTGCAACCAGGTCGAAATTACATATGCTTTTCGATGAATTCCTTGAGCTGCTCTTTCGGTAGCAGACCTACCACTTTATCCACCGGTTTTCCGTCACGATAGAGAACCAGAGTCGGGATTGCTGTAATTCCCAGTGATTGGGCAATACCCTGGTTTTCATCCACATTCACTTTGGCAAATTTCACGGTTTCCATTTCTCCGGAAAGTTCCTCAACGATGGGGGCTACCATTCGACAGGGACCGCACCACTCTGCCCAGAAATCTACCAGGGTCACTCCCTGCGCTGTTTCTTCGGTGAATTTATCTTCTGATAATGCTTGTACTGCCATTTTTTACTCCTATGCCTGCTTCGGGTCATTTCTTCGGTGCCCCATAAGCTGAAAAGAAAAAAGGACATCTTGCTTTGACATCTACTTTTTCTTCTTCTTGCCGCCCTTCTGTTCCGCAATGATCGCTTCGATGCGCTCCTTGTTGGAATCCAGGGAGATCTGTATCTTATTCAGTTCCGTTTTATTCCCCGTAAAAGTAAAGATTCGCTTCAACATCTCAAAAAGTTTCTGAATGGATTGCAGATCTGCAAGATCCTGACTGGCGAGCTCATATTTGGACCGAAAATCCTGAGCCGCAGTCTGAGCTTCTTCTGTCAGAAACTGCATATGTTCCTGAAGCTCCCTGTAGTAGGGTGCATTGCTATCCTTGGCGGCCCCGTACTGTTTGAAGTCCATCAAGTTCCGGGCCAGAATGGTAAGCTTCATATGTAGCTCCGGGAAATACCATCGCCACTTTCCGGTGCCTACAGCGATTTTCAGATTCTGCATCGTCTCTCGAAAGGCAAGAAGCAACTTCAAGCGGCGGGAAGGATTGATCTCCTGAATCTTTTCCAGTCGATCTTGATTCTCAGTTAGACCTTCATCAATTTGATCGCCCACGATCTTTACCAGCTCATTTAGAGCGTTGGATACTTCTTTTCGCGCATCCCCTACCAGCTTATCGTTTTTCAAATTCTGGATCTCGGCAGACAGAGTGGACATCTGCACCATCAGATTGCAGCTTTTAAGGGCAATTATGGCGTTTCGGAACATGAAGTAGGGTTCCATGTCCGCGTTTTTTCGCGCAGCGCCCTTCAGCGTGGAGGCCTCCTTTTTGAGCTCCTCCAGGGCATCCTTGTAGGGCCTGACCTTTTCGTTGTACAGGGCCTTTTGTTCTTTGGAAACCGCCATATGTTCGGGCAGGATATCAGGTCACCGCTCCAAAATTCAAGTTGTAAAAAAAGGCACGGGGCGCAGCGTCGACGGTATGGCACCATTATTTATTAATCAGATTGGCCCATTTGAATGGATCCTGATCCTGGCTGTTATTCTGATTCTTTTCGGAGGAAGAAAGATTCCTCAGCTGGCGAAAGATCTTGGAAGCGGAATCCGGGAATTCCGAAAATCGGTAACAGGTGCAGCCCCCGAGCTGGAAGAACCGAACAACGAATCACCCAATACGGAAAAGACGAAGCGAAAGACCAAATCTAAATCCAAGAGCTAACCTATGGCAAGAGCCAAACGCCCCGCCGGCAAGAAGACCAAAAAGTCTCAGGTCCGATCTGCCAAAAAGACCGGCAGCAAAAAAAGCGCCGGTCGGGCATCTCCCGCAAAACCAAAGCGAAAAGCGCGAAGCATTCAGAGCACCGGGAGTACCGCGACCTCTGAAACCGCTTATGAAAACGACGATCTTGACCCCAGAGAACGCTACATGTCTCTGGGGGACCATCTGGAAGAGTTGCGAAAGCGACTACTCTGGATTCTTGGTGTTGTGCTCGTCGCAACCGTGGGATTCGGAATATTCAGCTACGATCTGCACAGTATCCTGGTTCAGCCATTCAAAGCAGTGTCGGACTATCCGCTTCTTTTGCAGGCTGTGGCCGGTCCTCTGGATGTGGTAATTCGTCTCAGCCTACTGCTGGGTACTCTGACCACTGCACCGATCATACTGTGGATACTCTGGGGTTTCATTACTCCAGCGGTGAGCAGAAAGGTGGCCTGGATCGGAAATATGAGTGTGCTGGCCTCGGGATTTCTGTTCTGGGGCGGAGTCATCTTTACCTGGTTCAACCTTTTTCCCATCAGTCTTGAGATGTTTTTCAAGGTGATGCTCATGGGTCTGGAAAACACAATTCCTCAGACTACCATCGAAAAGTACTACAGCTTTCTTTTTATGGTTCATATGGGTGCCGGTCTGATCTTTCAGATTCCTCTGCTTATTGTCGCTCTGGGTGCCCTGGGCATTCTAACCATCGAATGGCATAAGAAGTACTGGAGATTTTTCATTACCGCGGTGTTCATTCTTTCAGCTATCATTACACCTCCCGATCCAATCACTCAGTCGATACTGGCCGGTCCAATAATCGTATTATATGGAATCGCCGTAACCATTGTATGGTTTCTGGAACGGAGCCGACGAAAGAAAGAACTTGTAGAAAGAGAACTGCGATAACTGAAAGGCCCGGACTCCCGGCTTTGGGCGCATCCATTGAACTCCAATGTTCAGGGAATAGACTGGTATTGGGCCACGGCCGAATTGCCAAGAAAGTCAATGGGAGATCGATATACCAATGGCCATGTATCATCCCGCTTTTATCGTAATGGTTTGACGCAGGATGCAAAGCCCGGGTCCAGTGCACTGTGACGATTCCCGAACATTACATCCACATCCACGGTCCT
The DNA here is from genome assembly GCA_002729885.1 of Spirochaetaceae bacterium. Classification (GTDB taxonomy): domain Bacteria; phylum Spirochaetota; class Leptospiria; order Leptospirales; family Leptonemataceae; genus UBA3465. The sequence goes on along the minus strand of PBUB01000018.1, from coordinate 17,865 downwards.
CTTTACATGGACCCCGAAGCCCGAGACATCCAACCAAAAATACCAGACACCCTTGATGAGCAGTGGGTCAAAAGCGCACTCGATGCTCTCGGTGTGCTGGCCACCGACCTATCCGGCTGGAGCGCTCGCGCAAAATATCGGGGGCAGCTATCACTGCGCATCCAGATGGGTGATACCTTCGTGGATGACCGGGTATTCGATCGTGATTTGCCCGAATTTGCCGAGGCGCCTCTGGCCGCGTTTGTGGATGCTGTTGCGAAGGCCAATGGCTCCGGAGAACTGTGGTCCGATAGCGAGAATCATCTGGCCGGTGACATTGCCACTCGTCTGGCCGAAAGGTCCATTGATCGAGTTCTTCCTTTTGTGAGGTTTCTGGAATCCAATGACCTGGATCACGAGGTATCCCAGGGCTGGCACATAGAACGGGTAATTCAGGCTCATGGTTGGACCCCGGAGACCATGGCGCTCTGGGTTGCGCGTCTGGGCACATGCGCTGGTCAACATGGACACGAAACGGAGTGGGAAGAATGTTGCGAGCAATCCATCGCAGACTTTGTTGGGAGCAATCCAGAACATCGGGCACTGCTGGTTCAATTAATTAGCGGCAACATGGTAGCCGATCAGCGGGCACTGGAACATGACGTTAAACATCATCTCGCTGTACTGGAAAATGATACACTTGACATCTTCTGGGATGACCTTGAGGAACAGGGTCTGGGAGATCTGGCCGGACCTGTTGTGGAGGAGGCCTACCAGAAGGCCAGGGCACTCATACTGCAATATGCTGGTAGCAAAAATGCTCCGCCCCATTGGCTTTCGGTAATGTAGCTGACCAGATTCCAGCGAACCCTTGAATCCTTGGAATTCAAAGTTGGGCCATACCGTCTGGCTCACCTGGGCCGGCACAGACTTGAGCGTTTGATGTTCGGATTGCTACTGGAATAGTCCCCAGGGTTTCTATCTGCGGATCTGGGCCTTCTTTCCGGCCTAATTCAGGAAATTCTTCTAAATGGATTCGAAGCGCGGGCTATGGACGGGCTACAGCGCAAGGCCGTCTGGAAGACTTATCAAGGAGATAGACTACTCACATCGTTTGCCTTTCGATCAGGCAAACTTCTCTTTCTTTTCTTTGTCTTTTTCCTTTTTCTTTTCGTCTTTCTTGTAGGTTACCACCGGCTGATCGCCGCTTTCGATTACCTGAGGAGTAATCACAACCTGATCAATATCTTCATTGCCCGGAATATCGTACATCAAATCCATCATGATCTTTTCAACGATACTGCGAAGACCTCTGGCGCCTGCTTCCCTCTTAATCGCTTCATCTGCAATTCTTGTGATGGCTTCGTCCGTGAATCTAAGCTTCACGTTTTCCATCTCAAACATTTTCTGATACTGTTTGAGAATGGAATTTTTGGGTTCAGCGAAGATTTGCTTCAGTGTATCTACATCCAGGTCATCCAGAGTTGCAATGACCGGGATTCGTCCTACGAATTCAGGAATGAGGCCGAATTTCATCAGGTCATCGGGAATTACACTTCGCAGTACTTCCTGCTTGGTAACCGATCCACGGGCCACGCCGGTCTGTCGATCAAAACCAATGGTGCGAGAACCCAATCTCTTCTGAACCATGTCATCCAGACCTACAAAGGCTCCGCCGCAAATAAACAGAATATTTCTTGTATCGATGGTAAGGAAATCCTGATGGGGATGCTTTCGCCCCCCCTGCGGAGGAACATTGGCCACAGTGCCTTCGATAATCTTTAGTAGTGCCTGCTGCACGCCCTCGCCGGATACATCCCTGGTAATGGAAGGGTTTTCTGTCTTGCGAGAGATCTTGTCGATCTCATCTATATAGATAATTCCGATCTCTGCTTTCTTTACATCATTCTGTGCATTTTGAATCAATCTTAGAAGGATGTTTTCGACGTCTTCGCCTACGTATCCTGCTTCCGTAAGAGCAGTGGCATCCGCAATAGCAAAGGGAACTTTTAGAAGTCGAGCCAGAGTCTGAGCCAGAAGGGTCTTTCCAGAACCAGTGGGTCCAATCAGCATGATGTTGGACTTATCCAGCTCCACATCGCCTTTCTTCTGGTTCTGCTGAATTCGCTTGTAATGGTTATATACAGCCACAGCCAGAGCCTTTTTGGCTTCGTCCTGGCCGATTACATATTCATCCAGAATCTTCTTAATCTCCACAGGTCGCGGAAGTTCCTGGAGAACTCCTGCTGTACCTGCTTCCTGTTCGCCTTCCTCGGCAATAATTTCATTGCAGAGTTCAATGCATTCATCACAGATATAGACACCCGGTCCCGCCACCAGACGGCGTACGGAATCCTGCTCTTTTCCGCAAAACGAGCAATGCAGCTTCTCTTTATCTGATCCTTTTTTTCTGGATGCCATTTTCGTCAGTTTCTACCCGGCCGTAGTCGATTTCAAAGAAAATTAACTACCGGATTTCCCGTTACTGGTGCCTACCAGATCTGCCCCTTTGGGTTTGATCTCGATAACATGATCGATCAGACCATAATCCCGGGCTTCTTCTGCTGCCATGTTGCGTACTCGATCCGTGTCCTTCTCAATTTGCTCCAGAGGCTTTCCGGTGTGGTGCGAATAAATTCGATTCAGTCGGTCTTTGATGCTCAAGATCTCTTTGGCCTGAAGTTCAATATCCACTGCCTGACCCGTAACACCGCCCAGAGGCTGATGCATCATTATGCGGGCATTGGGTAGCGCTGAACGCTTGCCTGCGGTACCCGCAGCAAGTAGCAGAGAAGAAATGTTCGCCGCCTGCCCCACACAGATGGTGCGGATGTCCGGGCGAATGTATTGCATTGTATCGTAAATGGCCAGTCCGGCTGAGATGTAGCCCCCTGGAGAGTTTACGTAGAGATAGATATCTTTTTCCGGGTCGTCTGCCTCGAGAAAAAGCATCTGAGCAATGATAATATTACAGTAATTGTCGTCGATGGGGTATCCCAGAAAAATGATCCGATCTTTGAGCAGTCGAGAATAGATATCATAGGTTCTTTCCCCTCTTGAAGTCTGCTCGATAACATAGGGCATAATTGCCATGGATTCCTCCCTTGATTCGTCTGCGCTTTGCAGCGCCAGCCCGAAGCCGACATAATCACATCGACTTCAGAGTCTTTTAATATCCGGTCGCTACCCGTCAAGTGAACTACGATTTGGACCAATCGTCCAGTAAAGCTGTAAAAAATGAACAGAGGGAAAAAGAATTCTGAATCTATCCGGGGAAACCCGCCTTTTGCTATGGCTCCTCTATGGAATTCAGAATCGGAGTGGCAACTCAGTACTGTAGCGCGCCCTCTTCAAAAAGCTTTTCTGCTGAAACAGGGCTTCCTTTCTTGAATTCTGCGTTGTCCCAGATCAAATCCAGGGTTTTTCGCATTCGAACCTCGAACCGAATGTCATCCCTTAGATTGGAGTTCTGAACCAGCATATCCAGCTGATCCTCGGGTACCCGGCCACCTGCTCTTTCTTTAATGAGCTCGTCTACCTCGGATTCATCCACCGAGATTTCTTCTTTTTCTGCAATCTCGGACAGGATCAGGCTTTCTCGAACGTGCTTTTCTGAGTCATCCCGCATGCGCTTTTCCAGGGAATCTTTGCTCTCCCCGGCCAGCTGAGCGATTTGCTCCAGAGGCATATCCTGCTGTCCAATTCGGCGACGGAGGTTTTCCAGTCTGCGATCGAATTCAGAATCCACCAGGCTTTCCGGAACGTCGAATCTTGTCTTTTCTGTAAGCTCATCTACCAGGGTCTGAAGCACTCTGGAGCGAACAGTATCTTCAGCCGCTTCACGAATATTCTTCTCGATGTCTTTTTTCAGATCATCCAGAGTTTCGAACTCGCCCAGATCTTTTGCGAACTCATCGTTCAATTCTGGCAATTCGCGATAGGAAGCTTCTTTCACTGTGAAATTTACAGTGACGTTCTTGCCGGCAAACTTCTGATCCGGAAAATCATCCGCGATTAGCTGCTCGTAAGAGCCTTCTTTGCCAACCTCGGTGCCGATGACATTTTCTTTCAAACCTGGAAATACATCGTCCCGATTTGTATAAAAGGGGAAATCATCATTTTCGAAGAGAACCTCTTCACCGCTTTTCACGGAAAGATTCAGACGAGCGTAATCATCCTCTTCGATTTTACCTTCTTCGCGGCTTTTCATTACCGCATGCTCTTTTCTCAGAAGATCGATCTTTTTCTGGATTACCGCATCTTCAATTTTGACTTCGCCCTTTTCGCCTTTTAACTTGCGATACTTGGCAGGCTTGATTTCCGGGATGTATTCGTATTCGCCTTTAAAGGCTGCGCCCTTTTCTCTGGACAGGGTTTCGATTTCGAACTGCGGGGCCTTGATGGGAACCGGCTCCAGCTCTTGAAAGATCTCCTGCATGGAGTCCTGAATCAGGAAGTTCGCAGCGTCTCCGGCCACGGAATCGCCAAGATGTCTGGCAACCATGTCCAGAGGAACTTTACCTTTCCTGAAACCAGGAAGCTTCACGGTCCCCCGGGCTTTTTCGTAAGCCTTCTGGAAGGAACGCTCCACCTCTTCCGCAGTATTGTTGACCGTGATTTCCATCACGGTCTCGGATTTCTTCTTTGTTTTAAATTCCATTCTGTTCGCGAAAGAAAAGGATGAGCGGGAAACGGGATTTGAACCCGCGACCCCCTCCTTGGCAAGGAGGTGCTCTACCGCTGAGCTATTCCCGCATGTGCGAGCGAAGGGACTTGAACCCCCACACCTTACGGCACCAGAACCTAAATCTGGCGTGTCTACCAGTTCCACCACGCTCGCGAAACCGGTCTGACCAGGTTCAGGCTTCCGATGGTGCGGTCAACATAATATTGTATCCGCTCCCCGGAAACCGGCCGGGCCACCGGATGGGCGAACGACGGGGCTCGAACCCGCGACCACCAGTGCCACAAACTGGTGCTCTACCAACTGAGCTACGTCCGCCGTGTTTTGTGCCAGCTGTGCGCCAGGAGGGAGTCGAACCCCCGACCCACTGCTTAGAAGGCAGTTGCTCTATCCAGCTGAGCTACTGGCACATTCGGGATGATTGGATTTGAACCAACGACCCTCTGCTCCCAAAGCAGATGCGCTACCCCTGCGCTACATCCCGTTTCCTGAATCAAATCCCCGGGGCAAGGCGCAGCGTCCACCAAAAAACAAATCCTGGCCTTCTATGATGCCGCTTCCGATGACGATAATTCCACCATGGCATTACCATTCTGGGAAAGTATGAGGCTGGGCAATCGAGATCCGGAGCAACAGGAACTGGAGGTGCTAAAACAGATCCCGGTTTTTGATAAGCTACCGCACCGGGCCCTGAAAATGGTTCGATCCCTGTGCCATGTAAGGCATTTCAAAGAGGGAGAGCATGTATTCAGAACCAATGAGCCCGGCGTTGGGATGTACATCATCATGGAAGGCTCCGTAGAGATCTATCGCCTCAAGGGAGATACCGATCAGGAAGATTCCATGGCCCAGTTCTATGACGGGGATTTCTTTGGAGAACTGGCGCTGCTGGATGATCTTCCTCGAACAGCCAGTGCTAGAGCACAGACTTATTGCAGAATGCTGGGCTTTTTTCGCCCGGATCTTTTGAGCCTCATGAATCGCAATCCTCGAATCGCTTCTATTATCTTGCTCAATATTGCTCGGATTACAGGTAAACGTCTCATACGGACCAACGAACGACTGGAAGAAACCCTTCTGGAAGCAGGTAAGGAACTGGCCTGATGTTTAAAGATACGGACATTTCCACCCATGTAGTAAGGCTGCTTTTTGTCGGTCTGGTGCTGGGCTTTCTGGCCGTAACGTTCTACGGTCTTCAGGCTTTGATTATTCCCATCGGGCTTTCCTTCCTTTTGACTTTCGCCTTGAATCCAGGAGTGGACTTCTTTCAAGGCCTGGGGATTCCTCGCCTGCTTTCTGTGGTTCTGGTTCTGTTTTTATTTATAGGCGCTCTGGTACTGTTGTTCAGTGTTATTATCCCGCCGGCTCGTGATGAAGCGGTAAAGTTAATGTCACAGATGGAAGTACTTGTAGATTCTCTTCCAGCTAAATTGAATTACTATAAGCAGCAGCTGGGAATTATTATACCCGAGCAATATCAGTCCATTTCCATTGATTTCAAGACGCTTTCTTCCATGGTACTCAAACCCATTCAAGAGGCCTCCAAGGGTTTACTGCAATCCATCCCAAATTTCATTACCTATCTTCTTGTAACTCCTATCCTTCTATTTCTGTTCTTGCTACAGGGAGATGAGATTTTTCGAAATGTAATTGGTCTTGTTCCCAATCGATATTTCGAGTTGGCCGTGCTTATTGTTCATCGCACTCGGGGTCAGATCGCTTCCTATCTCAAAGGAATCCTGATTCAAATAAGCATTCTGGGCCTGATCTTAATACCTGGCTTCTCGCTGGCAGGTCTATCCTACGGCGCGATTCTGGGCACAGTAGCTGCTCTGGTAAATATCATCCCCTACCTGGGGCCCATCATCGGACTGACTCCGGCCATTCTGGTTGCTCTGATCATTGATGGCGGAAGCGTCCCTCTATTTGTACTTCTGGCCTTTGGCATTGCTCAGGCAGTGGACAACATGTTCACCCAGCCAGTGGTGCTGGCGCGCAGCGTATCTGTGCATCCGGTAATTGCCATTCTGGCATTGATTACATTCCAGCAATGGCTGGGTGTCATTGGAATGGTAATTGCCATTCCCGCCGCCGGAGTGCTGGTTATGATGATCTCCACTCTGTACAAATCACTGAAGGCCTTTAAAGTAATCTGATGCGCCTGGAAAATATCTCAAAGTTAAGCCCCAGCCCCGGGACAGGATGAGTGAATAAAAAAGGAGAAATTCCGCAGAATCCCTTAAACCGCGGATGCTCCAGCTCCGTCCTATAGGCATGGCATTCCAGCGAGATAGTTTCCATTCCATTCAAGAGCGTCCACCCGCGCAGGTTCCGGTGACTCCCAAAAACAGGGAACCGGCATTAAGCCTAAAAAGAATTCGACCGGCTAACCTTCTGGCTTCGGTGCTGATTCTGATAGCGGCCTTCTGGTCGCCGTCCGCACCGGCCGAAAGCTACCCATTGCCTGTGGCCGTAACCCCGCTACAACTATCAGGATCCCATCTTAACGGCCAGGAGAGAAGCTCGATATACACCTATGCCATGAGCGATGCAGGCCCGGCTCCTGAACTGATTTTCATTAATAATCGGGCCTATCTTATCTGGAATGACTCCGGCAGCAACGGCAGAATCTCTCTATTAAAACCTGATCTATCCGGTGTGGAGAAGGATCTGGTTACCATTAAGGGACGCCAGATTGCAGATGCCACCAGCGACGGCTCTTCCATAACAGTGATTACTCTTGAATGGCAGATCAAGAAAAACAGCCCGGAAGTACATACAGCCCATATTGAATCCTATGGCACCTCCGGCCAGGCACGATTCAGAACTCGCATCGTGGGAACCTTGAGCTACGATAAGGAAGGTGACCAGGGCATCGATTCAGCTTTCTCCACATTCAGCGTGGAATGGTCAGGAAAGGAATATGCAACCTATTTCAATACCTACAGGAAATGGGACGATGGAGTCGTGCATCAGAGCGAATATCTGGCCCTCTTTGATAACAGCGGCAAAAAACTGATGAAGCAAAACAGCCCGGAAGGCTGGACCTGGAATGTAAGTCACAGCTTTCGCCCAAAAATGGCATGGGATGGAATGAGGTTCCTGATGGCCACCGTGGGCGATGCCTATCCTCGTGGGCTGGTGGTTCAGAGCTATGTAAGAAATGATTCATTGGATCGAGAGGTTGTCATCGAAGTTCCCAAAGCGGCCGCCGGCGAAACCTATCAATATGTTGTGATCAGCACCGGCGATGTGTACGGGAAGGATGGAAAAGGATGGATTGTATTCGATAGTAGATTGAATCGCTCCGACTATGACATCGGACTGATTCGCACAGACTCTAACGGGAAGGCCAGCAGTCCTGTTTGGATTACCAGGACGAGCAGTGCAAGAGAGCGCATTCCTCGTATTCATCCGCTGGGAGATAAATTCCTGCTGGTCTGGGCTGTAGATACCAGCGGAAAAACGCCTGACAAAGCCTGGTTTCCTACCACCGCGGAAATGAAAACCCAGATTGCCCTGGTCAATGAAGATGGTTCCATTTCCGTAAACCCATTCGATGTTCCGGCCACTATCCGCGGAGCCAATCGTCTGTTTCGCTTTCCCAACGGAGATGCTGGATGGATCAATGATGTCACCGGCGATGCGAAAAAGATGGAGATTGTAAGGGTTTCAGCTCCTGGATCCGTGGTAACCGACAATACAGATACAGACTCGGAAGATCTCAACGTCGATCCGGACGACTCGAATACTACGGATGTAGTGGATCCAGAATCTATTGAGTATGATCCTTCGCTGGACCTGCCCATTCTACAGAGTGCGATGAGAGGAGATTCAGGCGCTGTGCAGGGATTCCTTTCCCGAGGAGGAAACCCAAACGCAAGCTATCAGGGCTGGCATGCCATACATTATGCGGCCTACTACGGTCATGCGGAGGTTTGCAGGCTGCTTCTGAAGGCAGGAGCGAAACCGGATGTATTGATTGAAGGATGGTCGGCGATGCAACTGGCTGAAAGCAAAGGACATCCAGAGGTAGTAGAAATACTGAAGCCTGTGTCCAGAAGTCGAAATCGTTCATTGAAACCTGCTCCCAGTCCCAATAGCCATCTAAAGCTCAGCAAGCCGCTCCGGGACAGCCGGGAACCGGCGATTCGAAGACGTGACCTGAACGGAGTAGATCAAGCCAGGGAGATTTCTCCTCCGCGAGAGCACTGAGAGCACTGGACGAGAAAATCATACCGCATCGAAGCACTGAAGTTGAAAAACAGGACGGGTTCTCGCATATTCAGGTGTCGGATCTCAGGGCACATAAACATGCGCCTAGAAATAGTATTTCAGCGAGGCACGCGTTTCCATATACCCATTGTCTGGATGCATGCTCAGGCCGAACTCCATTGCAAAGCTTCGCGTAAGGGCAACATTGGAGTTTAGCTCGAATTTATCCCGAGCCAGGGGGGAACCATTCGAATACATGGTTCCGATGTATTCCATGCGAATGCTCCAGACTGAGAAAGGCCTGAGCAGAGCGCCGGCCCGTATGGACGGAACCATTTCAGAGGATAGTCCACTTCCTCCTTCCAGGCTCAACCCGACCAGGGAGTACACCAGGAATGAGCCCTCCTCCAATTGCTCGAAGGGCTCCCAGCTCAAGCCGGCACGCATTATTCCATAGCCCATATGGCGAAAAGGGTCCGAGGGCCCATCCGGAAACAAACCTGAATTCTCCAGGAGATCGGGAGCCGGTCCAGATTCATACAGCGAGGAAGCCATGGAATGCACTCCCAGTTTTACCTCCCAGGTGATAGGCCACAAGCCGGTGACCACCGGATCCATGCTCATCATATTTATTAGAACAAAATCCTCAACTTCTATATTCGCATATTCGCTATATGAGCGCAAACGAAGAGTAAAGAACTCCAACTCACCATAGGGGGAGTATCCTCTGGCCCGATCATGCAAATCGTGCAATGCCGGTCTGAAGCGGATTTCCCCGAATGAACCGATGCTGGAAGTTCCGCCGGTGCCACTGAGAAGAGTACTTTCGTGTCCGATCAGAGGGTTCCGGTTCTGCGGAAGGACCCGGTAACCATCCAGGGAAGTCGGACTACTCATTCGCTTACGGGCTTCAAGTAACGATTCAATCCTTTTCTTCAACTCCGGTTCGAGGCTACCGTCCCCATCCGCTTCCAGTAGTACTCGATCCGTGGCGACTTCATATACCAGGGCCTGCTCTGCCGGGGACAGGCCGGACAGATCTGGAGGGTTCCCTTCACTCAGAGATAGCATAGCTTCCCGTCCCTTCCCACTCAGAAGGCGGAGCCTTTTGCGATACCGGGTTTCCGTGGCGGGGAAGAAGACTACAGAGCTTGCCATCTCATTTTGATCTACAACTTGCTTTGCAGTATCTGCAGGATGCACGGTCCAGAAATAAGAATCAGTCAGGTCCAGTCCTGGTCGCGCCAGCTCCAGCAAATTTAGAAGCCGATAGGAACAGTTTTCGCTTAGAAAATAGTAATGATAGTGGGTGGAGTTCATTTCCCAGGCAGCGCGAATAAGCTGCTGAATTTCCTCTTCGCGAAGATTCAACTTGAATTCCCATAAATCCCTTTGCTCCCCCTCGGTATATACCTGCAGGTGATTCTGGAAAGGCTGAAGCTCAAGAGTACCATTAAAGCCACCAAACATCCCGTCCAGAAAGTAAGTAATCGGATCCGTGCTGGTAACTCTTGCTCCGTAGGAAATGCTGGGATCTTCAGCTACCATCGCAACATCCACTGAGTCCGATCGGTTAAACTTCAGAAAGGTATGTCCAAAAAGGGATGCAGGGTGGCCTGAATAGTAGGACGCAAAAACGTAGGAGAGCGATGAGGTCTCCAGGTGGCTGGCAAACTCCTGAAAATCTGAACAGTCTACCGATGGAAAGCGGTTCCGGTCCAGACTCAGCGTTTTCGTAAGCCAGTGAAATCTGGCTGGAAACCTGCAAATCGGGTGATCGTTAGGATTCCCTTGCACCGGGCGAAGAAACCCATCAATGGTGGCAGCCAACTCTGCCTTCGGATTCCATCTACCCGTTTCTGAGAAGAAAAAGGAGTCTCCATCAGCGGCGGATTCATAAGAAAGAGGCTCCTGTTTGTATCCCAGCAGCTTATGCCAATAGGGCGAACGATGGAGATTGCCGCTTTGTGCCCATTTCTTTAGCTGATCAGAATCGTATCTATTCTCAGCCGCGAGGCCTCCGACAAGGGATGAATAAGAAAATATAACTACAAGAAGAGATTTCCAAAAGGGCATGAAAAGAATGGGCCGGCGCATGGCGCCGGCCACAAAATTGACCTTAGATTACTTGGTTCCAGTAGCCTGGCAGCTTTCAGAGCCAGTAAGACGGCTAATGGAGAAAAGTCCGTTGGTAGGTGCTCCGCTAGCGTTCGCTACAGTTGTAACATTTTCTTCGTTCAGATCATCCAAACACTTGGTTACAGGAGCTCCCAATACGGTAAAAATTACCGGGGCTGCTCTAGTAGCCGTTACAACTTCTTTTCCGTTCACGCTGGTCTTGTCAATGCTGGCGCAGTTGAACAGAGCCAGTCCTGCCAGAAGACTCATAGTAAGTCCGATCTTTTTAATCATAGATCTCTCCTTTCTTCTTTTGCTCCTCGGTTTCTAAAGGTAGATACAGAAAGCGTCAACTACTATTCTGCCCCATTAGTATAATATTTGCGAAAGTTAAGCTACAGTATGTTCCCATTATCAGCTAAGGAGCGACCTGAAAGACCAACGAACGCTGCTGCATAAATCAAAACAACACACTGCAAAATTCTATTTCGCATCGCACAATATTCTTCAACCATCATTCCGCAGCCAGGGCTCGATTTACCAGATCTTCCTGCTCGGACTTGTGAATGCTACTCAGCCCTGCGGCCGGGGACGGCGATTCCGGTCTGGCTACAGGCTGAATTCTTTTTCCCTTTAGCAATGCATTGAATCGATCTTCCAGGAATTGCCAGGCGCCCTGGTTGATAGGCTCTTCCTGAACCCATCGCACTGTAGATGCTTTGCTCTTAGATAGAATGTCTAGAATGTCTTTTTCCGGGAACGGATACATCTGCTCCAGGCGAATGAGGGAAATATCCTGCACTTCTTTTTCGTTGCTTTCTTCTCTCTCCTGCATGGCTTTCATCAGATCGTAGTAGACCTTGCCGGTGCAAAATAGTAGAATTCGGTCCTTTCCCAGTTTCTCATCCGGCAGAGCCTCTTCAAAGATCCCTGTTTTCAGATCTTCCAGAGCCGAGGTGGCCATGGGATGACGCAGCAAGCTCTTGGGAGTCATTATGATCAATGGTCTGCGAACCTTGCTCAGGATCTGTCTTCTCAATACATGAAAGTACTGGGCCGGTGTAGTGCAGTTCACAACATACATGTTATTTTTAGCACAGAGCTGTAAAAAGCGTTCCAGTCTGGCACTGGAATGTTCCGGACCCTGTCCTTCATATCCGTGGGGCAGTAGCATAACCAGGCCGCTCATCCTGTACCATTTCACCTCCGAAGAAGAGATAAACTGATCTATGATAATCTGGGCACCATTTACGAAATCACCAAACTGGGCTTCCCAGACCACCAGCGCATTGGGATTGCTCAAAGAGTAGCCGTATTCAAAACCCACCACCGAGTATTCGCTTAGAGGGGAGTTATGGATATCAAACAGCCCCTGATTCTCAGAAATCCGATTTAGCGGAATCCATAGATCTTCGTTTTCTGTATCTGTAAATACCGCATGCCGGTGGGAAAAAGTACCTCTTCGCACATCCTGTCCGGACATGCGAATGTCATGTCCATTCTCCAGAATAGATCCGAAAGCAAGAGCCTCGGCCATGCCCCAGTCGATGCCCTGCTCACCTGTAAGCATGTTACTTCGCTGCTCTACCAGTTTCTTGAGCTTCTTATGAATGTTAAATCCTTCCGGAATAGTGGTAAGAGCGCTTCCCACTCGTTCGATTTGTTCTGCCAGCAGCCTTGTTTCCGGTTCTGAATCCAGCTCCCCGCGTTTATAGTCGGACCACACTCCTCGCAGGGTATCCACTTCCATTCGCTGGTTGGACTCCCGGGCTTTCTTGAAGGAGTGTTCCAATCCTTCGTTGATTCCATTCTTTATAAAATCCAGCTCATCGCCGGTTACATCTTCGCTTTTCGATAGCTTCTTCTCATACTGAGTGGCAACCGAGGGATGGTTTCGGATTTTTTCATACATCCTGGGTTGTGTAAATGCAGGTTCATCGGTTTCATTATGACCCAACTTGCGATAACAGATCAAATCGATGATGGCATCCTTGCCAAATTTTAAACGATAATCCATACAAAGCCGGGCCACGCGAAATACTGCTTCTGGATCATCGCCATTTACATGGAAGATAGGGATTTGAAATCCTTTGGCCAGGTCAGTAGCAAATGCCGTGGATCTGGATTCCGAGGGAACGGTAGTAAAACCAATCTGGTTGTTTACGATAATATGTAGACAGCCTCCCAGGCGATATCCCTGGAGATTCATGAAGTTCAGGGATTCAGCAACAACGCCCTGCCCTATAAAAGCTGCATCGCCGTGAATTAGAACAGGAAGATACTTCTTTCGATCCGTATCCCGATTTACCTGCTGTCTGGCTCGCACGCTACCCAGCACTACCGGATCCACCGCTTCCAGATGGCTGGGATTGAATAGAAGGGAAAGGGCCACTTCGCGGCCGCTTCTGGTCATTTTTCGATTGGAATGACCCAGGTGATACTTTACGTCTGCATAATCCAGGGTATCGGGATTATAGTTTTCATCGAATTCCGCGAAGATGAGTCCGGCCGGTTTTTCCAGGACATTGACCAGAACATTCAACCTGCCCCGGTGGGCCATGCCGATGACCATTCCCTCCAGGCCGGTTTCGCCTCCATGCTCGATAGCGGTATCCAGGAGAGGAATCAAGGATTCCCCGCCTTCCATGCTGAATCGCTTCTTGCCTACGTATTTGGTGGCCAGGAATCGTTCAAAGTGCTCGGCCTGATAAACCTTTTCGTAGAGTCGCAGTTTGGTATACTTATCCAGAGGTGCGTTAAACTCCGGGGATTCTATCTTTTCCTGTAGCCATGTTCTTTCTGCCCGATTCCGAATGTAGTAATGTTCGCATCCAATGGAGCCGCAATAGATGCTTTCGTATTTCTCGATGATTTCTTTTAGAGGCCTGGCTCCAAGAGAAGGCAGGCCAGATTCGAATTGCTCGTTTAGATCCGCTTCAGATAGTCCATACAGAGATAGGTCCAGTCTGCTATGGTCTGGCTTAACAATGCCCAGAGGATCGAGTTTGGATGCCAGATAGCCCTGTCTTCTATATTCCAGCACCAGTTGCTGCACAGATTGAGCCTTTCTTCTTTCTCCGGCAATGGCCGAGCGTCCCAGAGAAGAAGGAACTGCACCTGAGCCGTTCGAACCTGCTCGGGAGGCACCCAGATCCTCAAAGAAGCGAGCCCAGTCGGATCCCACAGATGCAGGATCGTTTAAATACCGTTCATACAATTCTTCCAGTTGCCTGGCCTGATCGCCGTAGAGAATAGAGCTATTCATACCTTTCAAAGAAAGGCTCCCTGCTCCAAGTAAAGAGGAAATTCATTTTTAACTCGATGGAGGTACAGGCCCCTCCCAGCCAAGTATCCAGACTGTATCCTGCGTTCCATTGTTACGGGCTCCGATGCCTGTGCCCAGGTCCGAATCCGTATTCTGCGAGGGATGATCGGATATAATTAATCGATAGAGCCCGGTATAGGCAGGGCCCATTAAACACTGTCCATGTTCTTCGTCAAAGCGAGCTCCATGCACCCTGCATATGATCATCCCATCCAGGTCGAAGAATTTACCGTCATCCAGATCCATGGGCAAACGAACATGGCCGCATCGATTAAAAAAGCCCGTTAGCTTTCCCTTGATTCGATACAGGAATGCCTGGTCTTCATGATCCCCGTTAGGTGGCTCCGGTAGATTCACTGTCAAGGCCAGGGGATGGTCCGGCACCGGCTCCTGCACCGGCACTGCTTCTTGATATATATGCTTGCGCACTATCGATTTAGATACTGCTTGCAGTCCGTGGAGATGGCGGCCATATCTTCGATCATCGGAACAAAAAGAAAAGGCGATGGAAGCCGCTTACCCTCATCGATGATTGCAAGACCCTCTTCGCTTCTGGCGAAACGAAATCCCTGAGGACTTACAAAGGGAGGCACGCGAACCATGTCAAAGCATGCAGGAAATCTTTGAGCTTCCCTGCTTTCCCCGGTGGAGGCTTCGATTTCCAGCACCACCGCAGGGAGTCTTGCATACACTCGATCCATTCCATTTCCCCAGGTTAGCTCCGGTAGTCCCGGTGCTCCTTCAAACGGAAAGGAACCTTCTGAAAGAAGCACCGGATCCTTGTGCACGGTAGCGCCCGCCAGGGAATAGAAGGCATAGTGAATCTCTCCCCCGGGTTCAGAGGGATCGGCATCGCTTGTAAAAATTGCCAGAGTGCGACCGTCCGGAGTAACAAACAATCCCTGGATCTGTCTTTCCGGTTCAATCAGTGTGCGACCGGTAGCAGATTTGAGGTCCGAAGAAACATTGATTGCATACACTTCCCTGGTTCCGGCACCCAGCTCATCGGAAGTGCCCCGCTGCATTACAAATCCCCGGGAATAAGGATAAAAGGATTCCGCAGGCACCCAGCCCTCGAATGTAATGAGGGACCGAGATTCCTCTACCTGGCCATTGCGAACTGCATGCAGGATGATTTCTGTGCTGTAGTTTCGATTTACCGCCGCCTGACTCCAGGGGTTCCAGGACATCCTGGTTTCGAAGTGCAGCAATACTTCGTAGACACGGTTGGTGTTGGCCCATCGAGCATCTACGCTCTGGGACACAGGCTTCCAGAACAGCACACTGCAGGATGCACTGAATAGTAGAATCTGGGATAGTAAAATTGTAACGAATATTCTATTGATTTTGCCAATCATGAAAGGCCCTGACCTGATATTCCAGGATAGAGGACGGGATATCACAGGGAAGGCAGAAATCAATCAAAACTGAAGTCCGTTTCGGAAGGCCTGGTGGCTGTTTTTCCCCGGGTTCACCGAATTGAAGAAGGATTCCGCGGAATTCAGCTGTCCGGGTTCAGGAAATCCGGAGGCTCGGGTAAAGAAAAAGCCGGACCCGAGGGCCCGGCTATGTGGCTTCCTATTCAAAGTAGAAGCCATCTTGAATTAGCTTTCAGCTTATCGACGGTTGTAGTCGCTATTGGCATCTCTGTGGGAATGTCCACTTCCACCGCGATAAACAGTGTAATAAGGACTCCAGCGATAGCTATAGTCTTTACAGGTCTTGAGCCACAGAAATCCGCAACGATAGGATCTAACAAGTCGGCTATTTCCACGAGTACAGGATACCTTGACACTCTTCACTTTGTTTACGTTACAAAGGCTATGGTTGGCCAGAACACCGTCATCCTTTCCAGGAAGCAGAGGGCTGGTAACTTTCCAGTAATCGCTGCCTTCGCCGGAAGTGGTATAGTAGGTTCTTCCTCTGGACTGATAGTGATTGAATCCGTTTCTTGCGCCTCTGGTGCTTACGGACTGATCCAGTTCGCCACCCAGTGTATCGAATCCCAGCCATCCCAGATATCTTGTGGAAATGTCGGCCAATTCGGATCCTCCGGCTGCACTGGCCATTAACTGAATCCTTCGGATGTTTAATCCGCCCGGGTTATTCAGCCCAAAATAAGCTGCCAGTACCAGTCCACCGGTGGAGTGGGTGTAGATTTCGCAGGAATTGGATCCTGTGCAGAAGGTGCGTATTGCATCGTGAAGCTGCTTTTGAGCGCCGCAGGTTTCCCAGCTATAAGCTCCCCCGTTTTTAGTTCCGTCAAAGCCTACATAGCGAACATTGCTCAGGCCCTTAACAGCGCCGCCCCAATAGTTTCTGTAGTCATAAGTACCGCTGGAAGTACTGGTCAGGGACCGACAATGATTATCACCGGATCGACCATGTACAAACAGCCTGTAGGTAGCTGCTGAAAGGCCCTGTCCTGCTACGAACAGCAGTACGGCCATTAAAGCTAATTTCTTCATTTGAACACTCCTCATTACCCCGAAGGGCTGTTTTGGCCATCATTCAATGTGACACTATGTCAATGTCCATAAAAAAAGTATAAGAAGCGTTACACTCGGCACTTTTTTTACACCTGGAGGAGGATTTAGCGCTGTACCGGCCAGATGAGCCTATGGCCCGGGGAGTATACTATAGAAAATACCGCCTGGATTCCCTATCTGGCAGACAATCCGACAGAGGTCCGGACCCCCTCTCTGGAAGCCAGTGCCTTGATCTTTACACAGCCTGAATGACTCTTTCGACATCCGGATTGATCCAGGATATGCTAATCCATCGTACGGTGGGTCAATGCCCCCCGAATCTGCTGGTAACAAAAAAGGCCGCCTGGGGCGACCTTCTGAATCTCTCGGGAAAGGAAAAAAGCCGGGCCAGAAATCAGCCCGGCTTGAGCTAGAGCTTATCGACGGTTGTAGTCCCGCTTGGCATCGCCATGCGAGTGGCTGCCGCCGCCACGATAAACTGTGTAGTATGGGGACCAGCGATAGCTACGATCGTAGCAGGTGCTGAGCCAGAGAAAACCACAGGAATAGGAACGAGTCATCGTTCCGTTTCCACGGGTACAGGACTGATCCACGCTCTTCACTGTATTTACGTTGCAAAGAGAATGGTTTGCCAGTACGCCATCGTCCTTTCCGGGTAGGAATGGGCTGGTAGCGTACAGATAATCAGTACCTTCACCGGAAGTGGTGTAGTAAGTTCTTCCTCTAGCCTGATAATGGTTGAAGCCATTACGAGCTCCCCGAGTACTTACAGACTCATCCAGTTCGCCGCCCAGGGTATCAAACCCCAGCCAACCTAGATAACTGGTTGAGATATCAGCAAGCTCCGATCCACCGGCCGCGCTGGCCATTAGCTGAATACGACGAATGTTAACACTTGGGTTATTCAATCCGAAGTAAGCTGCTACTACCAGACCACCGGTAGAGTGGGTGTAGATTTCGCAGTCATTGGAACCTGTGCAGAAAGTTCGCAGAGCATCATGCAGTTGCTTTTGAGCTCCGCAGGTTTCCCAGCTGTAGGCACCGCCGTTGCGAGT
>PBUB01000017.1 GCA_002729885.1 Spirochaetaceae bacterium | reverse complement strand
CGGTTAGAGAATTCAAGGCCATGTACAGGCCGGATTCTTTGAACAGATTCCCGAGGACATCGATGAATTTCCCTCTGCGTTTCAGAGTGAACTCCCCGATTTGTTCCGCCTGAGCCTGGTTGGTTTCATCGGGGTTCACGTAAACTGTCTGTTTGTGACCCTTCTTGTTGGTTATTACCTTGCGCACGAGGTGAGCCCGATTCCTCGCCGATTTGCCTTTGCCTTTGCCTTTGGCCTTGAGGACTTCCAGAAACCTGGTTTTATCGATTACCCGTGTCTTTCTATGGGCCGACTTTAGAACATGAATGGCGTCCTGGCTGGCTTCAATCACTGCCATTGAGCGGGCGAATGCGAGACTATGGTTCGATGATTCCTCTTTGATCTTGTTGAAATTCTGCTCCAGAGTACGCTTGACTGTTTCCAGATCATTCATCAGTGCCGATAGCTGATCCATTTTTGAGCGAAACCCGGACTCACCTTCCGTGGCCACGAGGCTGTTGGACAGCTCTTTGAGTGTAGATTCGTTTAGGGAGCCAACAGAGTCTCCGAGAAGGCGCTGAAACGAACTCTGCACGTTATTCAGGAACTTGTCTATTTGCGCTGTGTTTCGTTTTGCCTTTTCTTCCGAACCGAGACTCTGAACAGCCTGCTTCTCGGCTTCCGTACGGGTTTCATCTACGGACCAAATTTGATCGGAGTTCTGCGACTTGAGCTCCTGCATGTAGCTAATCACTTCAGCAGCTCCAAATCCACGATGTCGGTTGGCATTGTAGAATCGGTGGGCCTTGTTCTGGATGGTTGCGTTTTTAGACCCGTCTGGATTCAGGCCATGAGTTCCGATCGCTTCCGCGATACCTACGGGCAGACTTCGGTCCTTTTTCTCGATCAGCTTTTGAAGGTCACTGTGGAGCCCGGTCAATGCTTTGCGTCGCCGGACAGTTCCCGGATTCATTCCGGTCTTTTCTGCGATTTCTGAAACACTGTGGCCCATCTCGGTTAGCTCTCCGATGGCCCGGGCCTCATCCAATGGATTGACAGTGCGGCGAACATTCTCCGACATTTGCGCCATAAGTCGGTCGCCTTTGCTTCCATACTGCTTTACGATGACGGGAATCTGAAAATTGTCCGGTAGTTTCCCTTCGCTGATAAGTTCCTTTACCGCTGTGAATCGGTGGTGCCCCGAAACGATATTGTAGGTTCCGTTGTCCGTATCGACCTGAAGAGGGAAGGCCGGATTGTAACCATTCCGGAGGATGCTGGCCTTGATGCCATCGATTGTCTTTCTGTCGTAGTTGCGCTTGTCTGTGTGCTGAGACAGCTCCCGGATCTGGTCATGACCAACGAAGGAGAGAGCGGTTGCCGGGGAATCCGATGCTGTCCGGTCTTTTCCCTCAGTGGGCTCCGGCTTCTCTTTGTTGAAGGCTTCTGACTGCTCGGATTCAACAGGTGCCCCGGATAGAGGATCCTTTCCTGAAGCCCGAGCCTGCTCTTGTGCCGCATGCCACTTCTTCTGGGCCTCCATCCGTTTTCTCTTTGCAGCCTCTACTGCAGGTGGATGGGGACCCGGAGAATACCGCTTGTCTCCCGCTTGCTTGCCATAGGCCTCTTCCAGCGCTGCACTGAATTCGGCATCGGCTCTTTGAAACTCCTTTCGAGCCTCCGCGACAGAGGATGAAGACTGTGATGGTTTTTGAGGGGCAGAAGGTGGGCTTCCGGCCTTGTCTGGCCTGACGTATACTGTTTGCTTGTGGCCCCGCCGGTTTGTGATGACCTTGCGAATGAGGTGCGCTCTGGAGCGGGGGCCTGCCATGGCAGCCCCCATCCGTTCTTTCAACACTTGCAGGAATTTCCGACGCATGGCCGGATACTACGTTCAATCGACTTATCGGTCCACTTCGGCCAGCGCAGTAAGCTCGATTACAGTCTGAATCTCAAAGACAAGCCGGTCTGCATAGTGTACCGCATCCTTCAGTGAACCTGGATCCGGTTCGCCGTTCTCGTCTTTGTCCACCAGGGGCTCTGGATCGATAACTCGAGGTTTGTACTCTTTGCGTAGTTCCTTGTTGATTTTTTCGATATCCTTTCTGAGTTGTTTCGGTTGAACCAGAATGGAAAAGAAATCGAAGTGAATAGGCGGTATCAAGATGATCCAGGCATCCGGGCGAATCGCATGAAGTTCGCGGGCAGATTCCGGAACCGTTTTCATCTTTCGATGGAGAGCATTGTTGCCGCCAAGATTGCAGACCGTTTCAGCATCGCCAACAAGCCATAGGACGAGTTTCCCGATCCATGTTTCAAAGAAATCGACCCATTGGTCCAACCTCGATCCACCGATACCGCCAGAAATGGCAACTACGTCAAAACCGATCATCACTTTCAAGCGGGACATTACCTCACTGTTCGAATCT
This sequence comes from Spirochaetaceae bacterium, assembly GCA_002729885.1. Classification (GTDB taxonomy): domain Bacteria; phylum Spirochaetota; class Leptospiria; order Leptospirales; family Leptonemataceae; genus UBA3465. The sequence continues at coordinate 5,233 of PBUB01000017.1, read as the reverse complement.
CCGAACAGGAAGAGGCGTGGACCGCCTACGAGATAGGACAGCATTAACTGAACGACGAGTCTGGGGGCATAATGAATGATCTTGTCCCCGGCGCCGATCTTTCTGGGAATCAATCCCTTGATGGCAAACCAGAGACACTGGAAAATGAAATTCAGAGTCTTTTGGAGGGTTTTCATGCACCCGAGTAGGCCATAGAAAAGGCTATCGGGGAACTGAGACAATCCCGACAATATTATTGACAAAACATGCCCTGTTTTTGTCCTGTAGGTTGTCATGATTGAGTCCCACCCGTTCATATCCTTCAAGAAGAATTGGAGATTGGGTCCGAATGAGTGGTTCCAGTTGGGCCAATGCCAGGCTACCATAAAGGCGATCACCAGAACCCCCATTTCCCCGGCTTACAGAAAGAAACTGTATCTTGTGAGTCTCATTAAGGGCGCTCAAGCAACGACTGCGATCGAGGGCAATACTCTCTCTGAAGACGAAGTAGAACAAATAGCCGAAGGCAAATCGATGCCCGAGAGCAAGCGCTATATGGAACAGGAGGTAAGTAACGTTCTGGATGCGCTCCAGGCCATCCGCAATGAGATCATTGACGATGATCGCTCAGAAATCATTACAGGTGAGCTACTTCGAAGGTTTCATCGGCTAATAGGAAAGAATTTAGGGAAGGAGTTTGGAGCCACCCCCGGACGATTTCGAAAACGACATGTAGTCGTTGGGCAAGTGTATCGGGCACCGGACGCTCAGCATGTCAATGACTTGATCGATGCCTTTTGTCAATGGAGCTTGAAAGAGTTTCACTACCAGAAGGGGCAGGATTTTTCCACAGCAGTGATCCAGGCCATCGTCTCCCATGTGTATATCGCATGGATTCATCCTTTTGACGATGGCAATGGAAGGACGGCGCGCCTCTTGGAATTTTATCTGTTACTTCGAGCAGGTGTCCCGGACCTGGCAGCACATATCTTGTCCAATCATTACAATCAGACCCGCAATGAATACTATCGTCAATTGAAGTCTTTACAGAAAAAGAAAGGTGACCTTTCCGACTTTATCTCCTATGCCTTACAAGGCTTCAAAGACGGCCTAAGTGAAGTCTTAAAGACGGTTCAGAAGAGCCAGATGGAAGTAGCGTGGAATGCTCACGTTCATCAGACTTTTGTCCAATTCGCAAGCATGCACGGAAGCAGGCCTGTTGAGAGAAGGCGGAAGTCACTCATTCTGTCTTTCTTACTGGATCAGGAGTATGCGATTGATGAAATTGCGGCGATTAATGAACCCATTCGGGTGCAATATGAAAATCTCTCCAGAAGGACTCTCCAAAGGGACATAGATGCCCTGCAAGTCATGGGACTCTTGAAGCTTGATTCTCAATCCGGAAAGTATCGGGCCTGGAGCGGAATACTGCAGGGTCAAATGGCCCACGTCAGGGACTCCCGAATCCTACATTAGTCGAAATACCTGGTCAGGAATTTTTCGACGTCCCTGGAGATCGCCTCCTGGAGTCGCGGATCCCTCCGGACTGTCTTATCCACCTCTTTCTGGATTTCTGGTTCTATGCGCGCCCCCTGGATAGGTTTTTGAATCCACCCGGAGGAATTCTCCGAGACGGTCAGGAACTTGGCATAACTGTACTGCATCTCTCCGGATTTCACTGGCCCTTGCTCGAATGCATATACATTGCCCCGGCCAGAGCGGTCTTCAACCTTCCCGTATTTGATCCGCTTCTTTCCTTCTCGATCCATATAGTGGCCGGTCCTTCGGACGACACTATGGATCGTATTATTCTCCTCATTGACTTCGGAGCCGTCTTTGTTTCGGGTCATGGGGATAATGATATAGCGACCGTTCTTCCCCGTCCTTGCCCGGGGCGATCTAAGGAGGGCTGGTTTCATATCATAGGTTCCTCGACCCTTTTCTACCACTTCGAGGTAGTTGTATTTTCCGGCATTCGCATAGTAAATCTCCAGGCCACCGGGTACCTTGCGAATCAATAGGCCTCCACCGCCACCCGGCCCGGTCGAAAGTGCCATTCGGCCCCACCAGGAAGGTGTAAAGTTCCTGATGTAGCTCTCATACTTGGCCTTAGCAGCCCTGGTAAGGCTGTGCAGGTATTTTGCGGTCTGTGGGAATTCGCCGCGATCCAGTAGCCTTTGTAGGTTGATTGGTTGCATGGCTCAAAAAAAGCCCCGGCAAACTGCCGGGGCCGGGGGTATCTTGTTGGGAGTGATATGCCGGGAAGATTAGATAACTGGCATGTTCTTGAATACGACGAACTTCTCTTCGGCGAAGAGCTGGATGGTTGTGAAATACTCCACCATGCCAACGTTCAGTCGCAGGCCGCCAACTCCCGGAGGGAATGTGGTTTTGAGCGGGCTCATAAGCTCACTCAGAACCATGGTTCTGGTTTCGTCGGAAGTGGACCGGCTATTGAAGTCGCCCAGGACACCGACGCTGGTTCCGGGGATTGTCTCATTTACGTCCACAAAGGTAGTGTCACCGCTGGTTGCACGCTTTACACGGGCAATCTTGCGGAAATCTCCGTTGCCAGGAGCTGTCTCACGGAAGATCAGGAATGCCTCTGCGAAGTTGCCTCCTGCAGCCGGAGTGATGGTCAGTTCCACGGCTCCATTTGCGGCTACTGTGGCGGATTGTGAGGTTGTGGCCTGAGAAGCACCTTTAGGGCCTACAGCGGCCACACGGTATGCTACGGTGCCAACGTCTCCAGCCTCCCATTTGGAGCCGGGTACGGACGGAGCCTGAGCAGCGACCGCCAGAGCAGGGGTATCCGGAGGAGCTTCACCTACGGCCTTTTCGACCACGGAGTCGGTGGACCGGTCATAGTCCATTGGAACGCCGAAATTGCTTTCATCGATCCAGAGATCCGGTACATACTGAATCTTGTTGTTCAGTGCGAAGGAAGCCTTCTGGCCCTCCACAACTCGGCTGGCATACAGACCTGCACCGGTATTCTGGCCATCCAGGAAAATATACTGCTTATCACCGAGGTCTGCCTGATCAAACAGGTTCTTGGAACCGACGGCCATGTGGAATTCGTTGGCCAGTCCGAAATATCTACTTCGAATCTGAGCTGCAAAATGCTGGATTACATCGGCACCGGGTAGCTGGCCACGACAATCGTAAACGAAGTCCGAGCCCAGTGAAGAGACCTTCTTAACGATTCCGTCCATTTCAACGGAAAGGGCGTCACGGTCACCATTCCAGAGGCCCCGGGACAGGGAAGTGAGCATCCGGCGCATGGCGGACGTGGACGATACCATTTCCGGGTCGTTTGTGTTCCTGGTTCGGGCAATTACGCGGTTATATGTGAACCCTTCAGAAAGGTACGCCATTTCATCGAACTTTCTTTTCAGGTATGCGTCAGCGAAGTGGGGATCCTCTGATTGCCCAACGAAAGAAGTGCGATACGGAGAGTCTCCGTGGCTCTTCATTTTGTTGTATTCGGCAATGGTCTGGTCCACCGATCGTTTCGGCAGCTTATTCAGGAAAGCGAAGTCAACATCGCTTGCAACGATGGAAGACATGGTTCCATCGATGTATTGCATACTGAGCGCCGGGCCGTCAAAGAGCTCGGCCACATCAGTAATCCCCGGATTGGCCTCAAAGGCCTTCTTAATCTCCAGTAGTTCGTTAAGTTCTCTCATTTCTATCCTCTCTGTTGTCGCGCTTTCAGGGATCAGGCTCCTGCCTTATTGATGTATTGCTTTGCTTTGTCGGTGAGCACTCGACCCACTTCGAAGGCAGTCATGTCTTCAGTGGTAAGCTCACCGGCCTGGACTCCTTTCAGAATCAGGGTCTTTGTTTCGGAGGTGGATCTGCCGCTCTCCTGGCCAGCACCGGGGGCCACTTGCTCAACCGTACTCTTGCGAACTGGCTTGCCGAGGTATTCATCCACCTGGCTTTTCAAGACAGCATTCTCCTTGCGGGTTGCCTGCAGCTCGTCCAGGATATGAGTAAGGCCATAACCGAGAACACTCAGGGCCTCTTCGATTCGCTCCATGGACTTCTGAATGGGGATCTGGTCCGAATTGGCTTCATCCTGGGTCGGATCCTTTGACTTGTTGACGTCTCCTTTGTCCCCGGACCCGTCGCCTTCTCCGGATTTTGGATCATCCTCGGAGAAATAGGCATCTATGATATCTTTGGCAAAATCTCCGGCCTCAGATTCGTCGACACCGTTAGATACCAGGAAGTCCTTAACGGAATCTGCGTCCGGTTCAATTTCGCCGTTTTCCATTTTGTTAGCGGCCTGCATTGCCAGGTCCTCGATGGATCCGCCGCCTTTATCGCCGGAGGTCGGATCGTTCGCTTTGCGAACGCTTAAAGATTGAATCTTTCCAATTAATTCTTCTGCCCATTTCATAAGTTCAGTGTCTCCTCTTCTCTGGACTCTCAGGAGCTATGCCGCTCCAAAGTTACCTGTTAGCAGTACGCCGTTGGCGACTTGCTTGGCTAAATCCGTATCAAAGCCAAAGCTATCGGTCAAAAAGCTGACTATGGGATCGGGTTGCAGGGGCAGGGTGCCGCATTTGATCGCATCCACCACTTCACGAGCGATAGCTTCCTGCATGGATGGTTGCGAAAGGACCAATCGCGTGAGCCGACCGACCTGCATCTGTAGATCCTGAATTATCTGGTCACGGATTTCTGTATCGGGCAAGGTGTCGGTTGCGCCCGTCTGCTCTTCGGTGTAGTAGTCCTCACCGGCCTTTATCACCTGAACGAGCTTCGACTTGGCCAGTTGAACACTTGTATCCGGATTGATGACTTCCTGGAGCGGGGCGATTGCGATCTTCTTCAGACCAATCTTCTTGAAAGTGTTGCCTTCCAGGTCCGCGGGGCTCGCAAAACCGGAGATCGAAGCCCCCCAGCCAGACCAGCCGGATTCAAGACCCTTGCGGATTTCCTGGACGTATTCATTATCTGCGAATAGATACCCCTGGGAATAAACGCCATCATCCCCGACAAACAACGACTTGTCGGGATCCGGATATCCAATGATCGCCCTTGCTTTGGCCTTCTGCAGTTCCACAAGTTCGGTGCCGGAGACACCTTTCATCTGTTTGTCCAGAATATCTGTTATGTGGTTGTAGTCGTAGTAGCCTTCCCTGGAAAAAGACCGTTGCATATCCGGGTCTGCAAACGCGCTCTTTAGGACACGCTCGCCGTGCCGGTCTTCTCCTTCAGTGGAGGCTCGAATCAGAACTTT
>PBUB01000016.1 GCA_002729885.1 Spirochaetaceae bacterium | reverse complement strand
GGCTAAAGCCTAGGCCACATCACATCAGAGCGGGGTTGGCAACGGCAAGACAACGGAACAAACTGAGAGCCAAAAATGACCACTGGCCTTCAAGCCAATGCTTTTACACAAACTCTAGCCAAACTCAAAACATCTACCGTTTTGATTAATCAAGAGTTTTTGACTCAGAGAGCAACCAATCTCCATGTCGATCAATCTACTAGAACGACTACCGGCATCCGAATCGACCCAAATCACACGTGGGCGGCGACGCTCAGCTTTTATCTTGTGGATAATCTGGGGCTGCATTCAGATAGCGGTCTGCCTCGGCATCGATTCGCTATACCGCCTAGCGGCAGAAAACAACTGGAGCCAACTAGCCGTTTGCGGCATGCTGGGCACCGTATTGGCCTTTCCGCTTTCCTGCAGTCTGATGAGCGTTTTTTTCAGTTTTTCCCTAGTAATACGGGTCGTTTCATGTTTGAGTGCCATCTCGATATGGACAATAACTCTCTGGCTTGGCACAAACATCGCCAGTCAATTTGCGCCGCAAATCACTGGAATCTGGCCCGCATTTGGTAATGGCCTGGAAATCTTCCTCTCCATACCGAGTGTCTTGGTCGGGATAATGATTCCAGCCCTGATATTTCAGACCGCCCTCGGATGGCGCGTCATCTTTCCAACTTGGGAACCGATCGGGCAGCGACCGAGCTGGTCCATTCGAGGTGTGGGACTCGTCACACTCGGGGTTGCCATTTCGATCTGGACCGCACAGTTCGCTCCACACAACTCGGGAAGTTTTCTTGTAACCGCGATGATGGCCAGCGGAATCGCATCGGTGCTGCTTCCCATACTCGCCTTAATCCTAAAATCTCGACACTACTTTCGTTGGTTTCTTGTAATCATATGCGCGGCGCTGGGACTGCCGGTCGGACTACTCGGTATCTTAGCGATTTTTGAAATAGTGGGAGATTTTCCCTGGCTATTCGGTTTACCAACAGGCATCCTTTTTGCAACTTTTTGCAGCTACAGCCTGCTTCCATTTTTAATTGCCCGCAGCGGTGGCGCCCTATTATGGGAAGCCCACAAAGCAGGTCAAAAAGTCGACAAAAACCACCAAAAGCTAACGTAAAGAGGCGATCGATTTTAATCGAATTGCTATCCGACAAAGCACTCAACGATCAAACAACTGAACGCATCCAACATAAATGATCGCCAAACAATATTTTGAAAAATCATAAAATTTGCCTTTTGTCTCTTGAGCCGTCTTCCGATATGAGTATACTTCTCGGCTCGCTACGTTTGAGTTCAGCATGGAAGTAGCCTTGGGTTTTTGATAACGAATGCCCTCTGCAAGGCCTTTCTTGACCAACGAACAGCTATAAATCCTCGGATTTATCGTACAAGTCGCGGTTGACGAATAATACGAAGCTGGTAGATTAGTTGGTTCCCACGAGTTCATTGTTGGTGGCGGTTTGTCCTGATAGAATCAGGCCGAACCATCCTCAACAACTGGGGATATGCTGCTTTTTGGGCAGCGATTGTTCTTTGACAATTTGGTTGTGATTTTAATAGATGGCATCTTTATGTTGTGATGTCGGCCAGCGGGCTTGCCCGTGAGCAGACAACACGACAAAGAAACCACTCTTGAGTAGCGCCACATGAATAGAAGGACGGCATGAACCAGAGCAATCTGGAGAAGGCCGACCGGAAATGATTGTGTCGAACAGACTTAAAAGTAGAGCGAAAAAAATTATACGTTACCTGGATCTGTGGATTGTTCGCGGATATTGGGAACTTTCTAATCCTTGGCAACCTCGGTTGTTGGGATTCGAGAGGGCTGGATATTTGTGGTCAAGCTACTAAGGGCGTATGGGGGATGTCTTGGCATTAGAAGGCTGAAAGGCGTGGAAGTCTGCGATAAGCTTGGGGTAGTTGACAAACAAACATTGATCCCGAGATTCCTGTTGCAAACCCGGAGAACTGAAACATCTAAGTACCCGGAGGAAAAGAAAGAAAAATCGATACCGTTAGTAGCGGCGAGCGAAATCGGTATAGCCCAAACCTTGGGGGTTTCCCCTGAGGGGTTGTAGGACCTTTCATATGGAAAGAGTACTGGCTAGAAGAACGACTTGGAATGGTCGACCACAGAGGGTGACAGTCCCGTATTCGAAAGTTTAGTACCTACCGAAAGGCACCTGAGTAGGTCGAGTCACGTGAAACCTCGACTGAATCCGCGGGGACCATCCCGCAAGGCTAAATACTCTCTAATGACCGATAGTGAACTCAGTAGCGTGAGTGAAAGATGAAAAGAACCCCGTCTAGGGGAGGGATAAGAACCTGAAACCATACGCTTACAAGCGGTCGGAGCACTATGATTCGTTCAGTGTGACGGCGTGCCTTTTGCATAATGATCCGGCGAGTTGTCGTATGCGGCTCGGTTAAGGCCTTACGGGCTGGAGCCATAGGGAAACCGAGTGTTAATAGCGCGAAATTGTCGTATGCGGCAGACGCGAAACCTGGTGATCTACCCATGAGCAGGTTGAAGCGCGGGTTATACTGCGTGGAGGACCGAACCCACTTAGGTTGAAAACTGAGGGGATGACTTGTGGGGAGGAGTGAAAGTCTAATCAAACCAGGAGATAGCTCGTTCTCTGCGAAACATCTTGAGGGATGGCGTCGCGCCACTATGTTACGGGGGTAGAGATACTGAATTGGATGGGGGCCCTTCCCGGGGTACCTCACTGAACCAAACTCCGAATACCGTAATAACTATCGCGGCAGTCAGTCCGTGTGGGATAAGCTGCACGGTCAAGAGGGAAACAACCCAGACCATCGTCTAAGGTCCCGAAGTCATACTCAGTCACTAAGGAAGTTAGATTGCTGAGACAGCTAGGATGTTGGCTTAGAAGCAGCCACCATTTAAAAAGTGCGTAACAGCTTACTAGTCGAGCAGTCTTGCGCCGATAATGAACGGGAGTAAGTATGACACCGAAGACGTGGAAATGTATTTATACATTTGGTACCAGAGCGCTGTATGGAAGATACAAGCCCGACGGAAACGACGGGTCGCGGTCCATACAGGTGATTATGCCGGAATGAGTAACGATAAAACAGGTGAGAATCCTGTTCGCCGAAAGCCTAAGGTTTCCTGGGGAAGGCAATTCCGCCCAGGGTTAGGCGGTACCTAAGTTGAGGCCGAAAGGCGTAGACGATGGATAGCAGGTTAATATTCCTGCCCCAGCTTGTGGACCGATGGAGGGACGGCGACCAGAAAGTGAGCGGCACGATTAGAAATGTCCGTGGATCACACTGAGATGGAGGGATGTAAATACGCTCTCATAATTCAAGGTGTGAGACTGACTGACGTAGATCGGGAAATCATTGGAAGGTCGTCCAAGAAAAGCTTCTAAGGGTTGAAGCAAGTCTGACCGTACTAAAACTGACACAGGTAGGCGGGTCGAGTAGACTAAGGCGCTCGGGAGAACGGTGGTTAAGGAACTCTGCAAAATGGCCCCGTAAGTTCGCGATAAGGGGTGCCCCTGGTGGTTCACGCTGCTGGGGGCCACAGTAAATCGGCTCCTTCGACTGTTTATCAAAAACACAGGTCTCTGCTAACACGTAAGTGGACGTATAGAGACTGACGCCTGCCCGGTGCCGGTAGGTTAAGGAAGTGGGTTAGCCCTTGGGTGAAGCTCCCGACCGAAGCCCCGGTAAACGGCGGCCGTAACTATGACGGTCCTAAGGTAGAATTTTTCTGCCCTCCTGATTGGCGACAATCAGGGATGCACTTGGCTGTATGCTGGAACATCTGAGTATCCAACGGTACTCGTTTTCGGAATTTAATTCTGAAAACAGTGACAATCCGTTTGGTGCAGACAATCAGCAGGAAACCGATTTTGTTTGGCTTTTGCCAGACGAATGACGGATCCTCAGAGACTATACGCCAAGCAACTCGCATTCGATTCAAATCGATCGAGTTGAAGATATAGTCCGAGCTGCATGGCGACATGCAGAGGTTGACAGAAATGATCAACCCGCCGAACGCAAATCAAAAATCTCGATTTGCACTGCAGTATTCTTAGCAAAATCAACACCCGTTCGACTTCTCAAGTGGTTCATTTATTACTCACACTCCATGACAGTAAACTGTCCGCATGTCGGATAGTGCGCTGAGACTGGAATGTTTGTAATGCAATCGCATTGAGCGGTTGGACAAATGGTTGACGTGCTTTGAATCTTTCTTGCAGACTTCGGTAGTAACAAAACTGAGCGAAGTTCCTTGTCGGGTAAGTTCCGACCTGCATGAAAGGCGTAACGAGAGGAGCACTGTCTCAACCACCGACCCGGTGAAATTGTAGTGGTGGTGAAGATGCCACCTACCCGCGGTTAGACGGAAAGGCCCCGTGAACCTTTACTGTAGGCTGATATTGGGCTGAGGTATATTTTGTGTAGTGCTAGGTGGGAGGCTGTGAAACGGTAGCGCCAGCTATCTGGAGCCGAAAGGTGAAATACCACCCTGGATATGCTTTAGTTCTAACGATGACCCTTGAATCAGGGCATCGGACAGTGTCAGTTGGGCAGTTTGACTGGGGCGGTCTCCTCCCAAAGAGTAACGGAGGAGTACAAAGGTACACTCAGCCTGGTTGGCAATCAGGCGTCGAGCGCAAAGGTAGAAGTGTGCTTTACTGCGAGACCCATAAGTCGAGCAGTTACGAAAGTAGGTCTTAGTGATCCTGTGGTTCCGAATGGAAGGGCCATAGCTCATCAGATAAAAGGTACTCCGGGGATAACAGGCTTATCGCATCCGAGCGTCCATAGCGGCGATGCGGTTTGGCACCTCGATGTCGGCTCATCACATCCTGGGGGTGAAGAAGCTCCCAAGGGTTTGGCTGTTCGCCAATGAAAGTGGTACGTGAGCTGGGTTCAGACCGTCGTGAGACAGGTCGGTCCCTATCTGCCGTGGGCGTACGAAACTTGAGGAGGTTCATCTTTAGTACGAGAGGATTTGGATGGACGTAGCTCTGGTGTACCAGTTGTCACGCTAGTGGCATGGCTGGATAGCTAACTACGGAAAGGATAAACGCTGAAAGCATCTAAGCGTGAAGCCCTCTCCAAGATAAGGTTTCGTTGCGGTTTACCGCGAAAGTCCCCTTGAAGACGACAAGGTTGATAGGCCAGATGTGTAAGCTCAGTAATGGGTTCAGCTAACTGGTACTAATGGACGAACGCTTGACCACATATATCCAGGTCTCTCACTTTAAAGTGAGTTAGGGTAGGCTGTTTCGGCGAAGGCCGAAGCATACTGCACTCTATTCAAGAGTTGCCATCTAAAATCACAACCGTCAAAGACAATGAGTATTGTCGGGTGAATAAGCCGGCAATATTCTTTGCGGCGACCATATTGAATTGGCCACACCTGTTCCCTTCCCGAACACAGTAGTTAAGCAATTCAAGCCGATGATAGTACTGCAAGTGCGAAAGTAGGTATTGCCGCTTATTTATAAAAGCCTGCCAGGAGAAATTCTGGCAGGCTTTTTTTTATTCTTATTTCTCTACGGCTTCTGTTGAGGTGAACAAAAATTTCGATCCCATTTCGATTTCTCAACCAAGATCTTGCGGCCCAAACGAATGTAAAGTATGTTTTACATAATGTAAGACAAACCATACATCCGGTTTACCCCTGATTTTAAGCTGAAAGCGAGTCAGTCATGTCGTTTCAAGAGAAAAATGCCTGGGCCTGCCTACTGGCGATCCTGGCCGCTTACATTCCTTATTTTAGCTTTAGCCTCCGCGAGCCGATCCCCTCCGTAGTTCCCGTTGTCCCTTTGGTCACTGCGGTCGTTTTTCTTGTCATTTTGCAAATCGTCTTCCACGCGTTGAACACCATCTTTTCTAAACAGATGGGAGGCGTTGGCCAGCAACCCAAACCGGACGAGCGGGAACAATATATTGATCTCAAAGCGTCTAAAATTGCCGGGTTCGTTCTTGCAATATGGGTCGTCGTTTGGTGCATCAACGCCATGCTTTTACTTCCATTCGTTGAAGTTGCGACCCCTGCTACCAACGCCTCACTCGCTTCAACCGGTAATTCGTTGGCTTCCATTTCGGGGACCGTCGCCCTATGGTGGGTCAACCTTTTATTTGCTGGGTTTGTTTTCACCAACGCCGTGCATTATGCCACTCTTATCTTTTTCTACCGGAGGTAAAGACGGATGAAAAAAGGGTTGATTCATAATCGTATCCGAGAACTGCGGTTTAACGCCGGAGAGCTGACACAGCAGCAATTAGCAGACGCACTGGACGTGACACGCCAAACGATCATCGCTCTGGAAAAAGGGAAATATTACCCATCTCTTCAACTCGCCTTTCAAATCGCAGCAACGTTCAAACTCCCCTTAGAAGAGGTGTTTCAATCTGAATTGGCACAGGAAACGAAAAAGTCTTTACAAACAAAATCGTCTGAAAAACGCTCGCGTTAAAGTGGAACTATGGAACCGGCAAACCAACCGCCACAAGCAGCCCTCAGCTTCCAAACTTATTCCGGAAAATAGCCGTATACCTTTCAGCCTCACGGCCCCCCCGCTCCTTTCGCAATTTTGAGTACATCTTGCTAAAATCAACGGTTTGAGAACAAGAAACTCTTCATGGCGGCGAATAGATATACAGTGACACTCCGACACGGTCTACTAAACCACGCTTGCTCGAAATTACCTGCCGACAGTCCAGTCCGACATTAAACCCTGAGCTTTCTAACGATGCCCCAGAAAACCTGGCTACGAGTCCTAATCAGCATGTCGCTTTTTTTTGTCGGCCTCCTCGCTATTTACCTTTTTTGGAGGTGGATCCTCGACGGGGGTAACACCGGCCCCCCCACACTCGGACGCCAAACGACGGCTGTCGTCGACCCCCAGTATGTCCGCGAGGATGGCTCCATTAGCTATGTCCGCGCGATCAACGATTGGCGGAGCGAGGGAGTCAACCCCGCCGACAACGCCTTTGTCGACCTGATGCGGGCCCTGGGAGCGCAATCCTATCCGGCGAGCGATTGGCTGTTGGCCTGGCACGCCGCCGCTGGCCCCGACGTCGAGCCGCCGACTGGGCCGTTTCTGGGCGCTGCGTCACTCAAAACCCAAAAGGAAATTGAGGAATACGACCAATCGATGTCCCGACCGTGGCGAAGTGAGGAATTTCCGCAGTTCGCCACGTACCTGCAAACCAACCATGTCTGCCTGGACTTGGCCGTATCGGCCAGCAAAAAAGATCAGTTTTATTCGCCGTTGATCATCCCTGATCAAATAGGCAACAGCATGATCGAGGCTCTTCTTCCGATCTTGGACGGAGCTCGAAATTTGGCCCGTGGTTTGAAAATGCGGGCCATGAATCACCTGGCCCATGGCCGCACCCAAGCCTGTCTTGACGACCTTTTGTCGACGCGTCGAATTGGCTACCTCGTTTCGCAAAAGGGCCTTGCCATCGAGCATTTAGTCGGCTTAGCAATTGTCCAAATGGCCATCGATGGCGAAATCCAAGCGATCCAATCGGGCCAACTGAGCAAGGCCGAGGTCGAGGGCTATCTGGCCCAATTGGAGGCGCTCCCGAAATTCAATAAGCTGTCCGACTGCGTCGATCGCGCGGAACGTTTCTGCTCACTCGACATGCTCCAATCATTCGGCTTCGGCGAAAATCAGGCGGGGCAGATGGCGGGCTGGACCGGCATTGAAGGCCTGTCTTCCTCATTCGACCTCGACATCGCATCGGAAATTTTGAACGATTTCATTGACCAACAGGTCGAGATTACGCAGTCCGCCACCTTTGCCGAACAGGTGCAGAAGGGCGACTCTTTTGAGGAGACAATGAACCAGCTACGACCCGCCACTCATCCACTCACGATCGGGTTTCAGACAATCGCCGGTGGAAATAGGACCCGTGGAAAATTGATGGGAAATGTGATGGCCACCCTGATGCTACCCGCTGTCTCACAACTCTGCCAGGCAGATGCCCGTCGGGTCAGCTTGGAACGAATGGCTTTCCTCGCGTTACATCTAGAACATTTTCGGATTGAGAACGGAGAGTATCCCGCTTCATTGGACCACCTGCAGCTGGGAAATCACCCTTCGCTATCCGACCCGTATTCGAATCGGCCGATCCACTACCAACGCCGCGAGCACGGCTACCAGCTACACGTGGTGGGAGCCAACATGCAGGACGACCAGGGTGTTGGCATGATGGAGAGAGACGGCGACGAACGCCTCGGAGATGACTGGAAGATTGAGATAGACCGGTCAAAAATGGCTGACGATAAAACAGGTGATTAGCGGGATCCAAAAGGGCTAGGCCAACACCACCTACCGAAAAGGAAAAGCCAACGTTGCCAAACTCGAGAACCATGTCGTCCGGTTAAGAAACGCCCGGTCGAACATTCGCCTCTCCAAAACTGGTCATCGGTAAATTCCTCGACCAAGACACCAAAATCTTCGTCACAGAATGACAACCACGAATTTAAATTCATTCAATTCGCTTGATCACATGCCAACCATAAGGACTGGTTGCCGAATCGTAAACGGCCAATCCAACCCCGCCAACGGGAAGGGGAAAGCCGACGTTGCCAAACGCCGGAACCATGTCGTCCCGTTTAAAAACGTTCGGCGGAACCTTCGCTTCTCCAAAATTAGCCATCTTGTAGATCCCAGGGGCTGAGTCATCGGTGAATTCCTTGACCAAAGCACCAAAATCTTCGCCATCGGTGCCCCGTTTGAGCAAGTCATTCGCTAACTTTTCGGCATCTTGCCGATTCCGCGTAATTGTTTTGCCGGGAACCGAACTGGTCCCGCCGGGCCGCCCCTCGTTCGGTTTTGTAAATCCAATCAGAATATGTTGAACGGTAATAAAACCTGGCTCACCTGTTAATTCACTCTGGATAGAACTTCCTGTTTCGGATTGTGCCGACGAAGATCCAACAGGGCTATCACATCCGATCTGCGGTATCACCAAAAGAAAACAGAACACCGAAACGATCACTAGCTGTTTCACAATTTACTCCCCGGCAAAAATCATAGTCAGATAGATGGACATATAAAACGTAATATTAACTTACCGCTGATTGACCATCTTTTGAAGAGCTAGAGCCAAAAGTAAACCTTTCGAACCGCATTGCGACAAACAAAAGTGCACTCAAGTGGCGACATGCCAAAGCTGACCATATCAAATCTTTTCATTCTTGACTTCGGATGATTGAAACTGTTCGAGACTGGTTTTAGCTAGAAAATCGAATAGGATAGATGCCCCGAGCCAAAGAGTAGAAACTGGCGCCGAACAAGATTTTTGGTTATCTCTACCAAAATGACCGCCCTGTCGATGCCGGCCACATCCACTTAAACTCGCACGGCTTCATTTCAGTTATTTTATTTAATCATTTTATATTCCAAATTTTTATCCCAACTCGGATTCGTCTATGAAAATCAAAGCGATTCGCGCCTATCAGGTTGACCTCCCTTTAAAAGAAACCAGTTACAAATGGTCCGGAGGAAAATCTGTAGAAGTTTTTGACAGCACGATCGTAGAGGTTGAGACCGAAGATGGCACCATCGGTCACGGTGAGGTTTGCCCGCTAGGCCCTTTCTATCTGGCGGCCTATGCCGAGGGAGTAAGGGCCGGCATTGGAGAACTGGGTCCCCATCTGATCGGTCTGGATGCCACCCGCTTGGGCCCACTGAACGACGTAATGGATCGAGCTTTAAAAGGGCATCCGTACGTCAAATCGGGAATCGACATCGCCTGCTGGGACATTCTCGGGAAGACTTCCGGGCAATCAACCTGTGAACTGCTCGGCGGGCGCTTTGGCGATGAATTCATCTTGTATCGGGCGATTTCACAACAATCTCCCGATGAGATGGCCCAAAATGTTTTACAGTACCGCAATGAAGGCTACCGAAGATTCCAACTCAAGGTGGGGGGCGATCCGTTGGAAGATATCGAGCGAATACGGGCCGTCTCGGAGGTCCTGCAACCGGGCGACCGTTTGATCGCCGATGCAAACACCGGCTGGCTAATGCACGATGCGGCCCGCGTCGTACGAGCGGTCCGCGACATCGATGTCTATATCGAGCAACCGTGTCTGAGTTTCGAGGAATGTTTATCCATTCGCCGTAGAACCGACCATCCGTTTGTGATGGATGAGTGTATCGATTCGACAGCCGCAATTCTCAGAGCGGCTGCCGAAAACGGTGCCGATGTGGTCAATATCAAGATCAGCAAATTCGGAGGGCTGACCAAGGCAAAATTAGCGAGGGACATCTGCAATTCACTCGGTATTGCCATGACAATTGAAGACAGCTGGGGCGGTGATATTACTACGGCAGCCATCGCCTGCCTGGCCCATAGCACACCGACTGATTTATTATTTACATCGACCGACTTCAACAGCTATGGGACCGTCAGCACAGCCGAAGGGGCCCCACAACGGGCAGATGGCAAAATGGCGGCCTCAACCAAGCCTGGTTTGGGCATCGCACCTAAAATGGACGTTCTGGGATCACCCAAGGTCGAAGTCACCTAATCCTGACTCGCCTCTACAGACGGAGGATTCCCCTCTCCCAGCACTGTATCCAGATCATGCTCGTAGGGTAAATTGACTCCCTCAATTTCAGCCAATGCGTTAGCCGCGGCCCGCTGTTCGGCCTCTTTCTTGTTGCGACCCCAGGCGGGTGAAAATTTGCGTTTTCCAATCGTAGCCGACACCAAAAACCATTTTTCATGATCAGGGCCACGATCTGCCAGCAAGGGGTAAGTCGGCGGCAAGCCTACTCGCTTCTGAGCATATTGCTGCAGATCTGATTTAAAATTGCACTCCGCATTCTCGGCAACAGCCGCCTGCACCTGTTGATCAACAAATGGCAACAGAAAAGATTTGGCCGCCTCCATACCGCCATCCAAATAAATGGCTCCCACCAATGCTTCAAAGGCATTGGCTAACAACGAATCGGGAATCGATTCCCGCTTTCCGATCCCTTTTCCGAGAGCCAAAAATTCGTGCAATGCAAGTTCCTGCCCCAATTTGGCACAGGCCTGTCGACCGACCACCACTGATTTAACCTTTGTTAAATCACCTTCTAGCCAATCGGGAAACCTTTGAAACAACAATTCACAAACGACGAACCCTAAAATAGAATCGCCCAGAAACTCGAGCCGCTCATAAGAATTCAGCCGCGATGT
>PBUB01000015.1:40000-238672 GCA_002729885.1 Spirochaetaceae bacterium | reverse complement strand
CACTCTGTCCTTGCTGGCGCCAATAGAGAGGGTGTTACACCTGTTCCCATTCCGAACACAGAAGTTAAGCCCCTCATCGCCGATGGTACTGCAGGGTTCGCTCTGTGGGAGAGCAGGACGGTGCCACACAGCACTTATTAATCTTACTCGAAAAGAGCGCTGAAAGGCGCTCTTTTTTTATGTACCCAGCCTGGTTCTACCTATGCGTAAGCGGATTTCTGCCGCTTCTGTCCGCTCCCGGGCCGGGTAGCCATACAACCGCAATTGCCAGAACCATGAATGGCTGCTCCAGGTGGGCTGCTGCCGGATCCGCGGAATCCTCTGTTCCATCGAAATCTTCGAAAAGGGTTGCCCCTGAGCAACGAATTGCTATCCATTTGCTGTGTTTTCTTACTTTCGTTTCTTTTCAACTGTCCACCGATCGGGCCGGGCCGCGGTCGGTGTTCTGTGCCTGATGCTTCTGGGAGCACTATTCTGGCCTCAAGCCGGGACAGTAGCGGAAGAACTCAGACCCCGGGAAGTTCCGGAGTATCTGGGTAGGGTAAACGACTATGCCAGTCGGTTGAGTCACGACTCAGAGATGATCCTGGAGCACATTTCCTTCAAGCATGAGAAGCAGTACGGTGATCGCATCATACTGCTTACGATTGATTCATTGAAGGGTAACGATGCCGAGGAATTTGCTCGTCGGACCCTCAAGGTATGGGAGCTGGCCGGCACTGATGAGAAACCAACCAGGGTGGTGCTAATTTTGCTGGCAGTTCAGGAAAAGCGAGTCCGGATTCAGACATCCGCGGGAATGGAAAAGGAGCTCTCTGCAGAGAAGCGGGCGGAGATTCTTGGCCAGGCTATTTTACCTGAACTCAAAAAACGTCATTATTCCATCGGACTGTATCGAGGCTTTGCGGAGATTGCTTCCTATCTGGGCCAGAAGTATGAGCGAAGGAAGGCCATGGAAAAAGACGAAAAGGCGGCGAAACAGGAGCCGGATCCGAAACAGGAACAGAAAAAAGAAAATAAATCAGAAGATAAGAAATAGGCCTTGTATAATTGCGGCAGACTGCGTCTCGAGAGAACTGCCGGGAGATAGACTCCAGTAAACTGATTTCGCAAATCTGCCCGGACCTATACGGAAAGGATCTTTACTTTCTCAAGAAGTAGGCGATGGGTTCTCCCAGTCGCACTTTGATTCCTTCGTACATATGTTCTGCGAAGTCTACAGTATCGCGTTCAAATAGCAGTATTACTGTGGATCCCATTTCGAACCTTCCAATCTCTGCTCCCTTGGCCATTTCCACCGGAGTTTCATACTGGATGTCTCTTTTTCTTCGGAAGAACCTGTTGGTGCGAATCGTATCATACGTTACTCGAATCTTTCCTACGTTGGTGGCGCCCACTTTGATCATTGCAATTCTGCCTCTGGGAGAAACCAGAAAGGAAGTGAGACGCTCATTTTTGGGAAACAATCCATGGAGCCCCTCGACAGCAATGTCATTAACAGGAAACAGTTTTCCAGGAGCATAGTTGAATCCCTGAACCTTGCATTCTACTGGAGTATGCATGCGATGGTAGTCCTGAGGACTCAGATACAGCACCATGTACTTTCCATCCAGATAGGGCTCTGAATTCTGAGCATCTCCCAGTAGATCCTTTAAAGTGTACACAATTCCCTTGGTTTGAATCAGCAAACCTTCAGTAATATTACCGAAGCGCGAAGCTCTGGCATCCACCGGACTGACGATGCTTCGAGGATCTGCATCAATGGGGCGAACACCCTCTTTCAGTTTGCGAATAAAAAATGCATTCAATGAGGGATACTCTTCCAGGGGTTTTTCTGCCTCATCTATATTGATCTTGTAAGCGCCGGCGAATGCTCGAATCAATGGTCGGCGAATGGGACCGGGAAAAGGAATCAGGCTGAACCAGCCAAAAATCTTGCTGATTAGATTTTGAGGCAGGACAGAGATTAGAATAAGAAAGAAATCGCCGGCGATGGCGGCCTTCGCTTCCCGGGATTTCAGATAGAATGCCATCTCATTTCTACTGGATCGCATAAGAAGTAGAGATGCGATAGTGCCGGAAAGTGAAGCAATCATCATCACTACGATGGCCAGTAAAAGCAATGCAGGAAAGACTGAGCCTTCAAAGAATTGCAGAGCCAGACCAGTAGCGATGATCACGGTAAAGAATACCAGACTGGAAGCGATAGAAAGAGGTCTGCCCCCCATGGAATGAGCATTGTTATATAAGGCATACCACCATGCCGTCATGCCCGGTATTATAAGAACCGCGCAAGCCAGAAACAGAATCCAGCCGGATAGGTTGGTGCCTGGAGAACGAAAGAAGAAGGCACGAAACAGATCATATAGCGAAGGATCAAAAATCTGTGCAAGGGATTGGGATGGGCCACCGGAAGTGAGATACCATTCGTACAGATGACCGGCACCAGAAATGCTACCCAGAAGCAATAGTACCAGTGCAGAGATTCCAGACTCCAGTAGTAAAGTGAGCTGCATGGAAAGACCTGCTTTGGCAGGATAGTCGGTTCGAATGGCGGCGGATATGGCTGCAGCCTTTCCGGATCCTACCTCTGTAAAAGCAAAATATACAGTCAAAGCCAGAAGCACCGAAGGAAGGTGCTCGGCCGAGAAAGTGTCTTTAAATGCTGCGATGACATCGTCCAGAATTCCAGATACATCCGGCATCGGTCCGACGATCAGAGAAAGAATGATTAGAGCGATGCCACCATAGAAAGCGAACTTGGAAAACACCCCGATTCGCTTGATTCCTCCTGCAGACAGTGCCACCAGCCCCAGAGCCAGGGCGATAGCGATGCCGGTGGGCCCGGGAAGAAATCCAGATGCCTGGGCGGTGAGGTCAAAGGCCCCGGAAAGGCTGCCGGACAGAAAGACTACCGGAAGAGCAGCGCCTGCGATGAGGGCTCCCGGAATGAAGAAGCTGGCTGCAAGAATGGAAAGCCAGCGAGAACGTGTGATCTGAGCCACTGCTTCTGAGCTGGAACCTGCAACAGAGCCAGAAGAGGTACGCTTGCGGCTGCGATGAGCGGCGGTGGACAATACAAAATGTACCGGTGACAGGAAAAAGGACACTATCCAGATCCAGAATATAATGCCGGGTCCTGCGATGAGCACAGCCAGCATCGTGCCCAGAAAAGCCCCGGGAACCATGGCGCTCAGGGAACTGGAAGCAAAGGAGCGGCCCGGAGTGATCTTTCCTCTGGTGCCCGACCAGTCCAGAGTACCCAGGATGAGTTTCAGGCTCAAAAATGGGTATCTTAGCTGCGGCAATTTCAGATATATGGTTAGCACAATGCCGGCCAGAGCCAACATGCCCGCCAGAATAAGTGAAATATTGCCTGCAAGAACGCTTAGAAAATCCATAAACATAATGCTTCCTGCCAGCACAGCGTTACGTGGCTTTGCTGTCTATATCCTTTGCTTTCTGGCCTGGCCCGCCACAGTTTCTGCACAGAGCTTTGAGCTGGGCCTCCAGTTTTCGGCGCATCAGCGCTTCGAGGATTCCTTCAGCAGAGGAATTGAGAAGTTTCGCACTTCAATCTTTATTGAACCAGTCCGGTACAGCGAAGCGGATCCCATTGAGCGGATGTATCAGACCGAATTCTTTTTTCGGTTCAACGATTTTATCGGGCCCGAACATTATACTGGCATCACCATTGGCTCCTATTCCATGCCTTCCTTTTCCGTGCAGCATCTGGAAAGCTCCGGCCGCTTTCTGGTTTCCAGTATGGATTTCAGTCTGACGTACTTTCTGTTTGGATATCATTATGTACGTCCCATGAGTCGATTCCTGCGAGGCTGGCGCTGGGAAGCAGGGGGTGGATTCGGTTTGGTGCCGTCTGCAACCTGGAGGATTCGCGGAGTGCAGCGTACTGGATTTGAACTCAGAGATTATTCGGCCACCCATCGTGCCAGAAGCGGTACCATGGCTCGACTTGAAGTGGCACTGAGTCGTCCCTACAAATACTCGGTGTTTCGCATGGGCCTGCGCTGGGACTATGCTCTTCTGGGAGACTTTCGTGGAGAGTTGAGGGATTCCGGGGCGGACTATTATACCCTGGGCGATGGAAGCATTGCACTGTTGCCAGATATTGCGGACCTGGCCACCATCAATCAGAGACTGGCAGAAGCAAGCACCAGTGTGTTTACCAATTCCGCCATTCGCGAGAAAACCCGCGTAACGTTCGGAAGCATGGGCCTGTTTGTTTCTTTCGGATTTAGATTCTAGTTTGCCGAAGGTGCAAACAATGGACCGTCTGGACTCATGCATTTTAGCCGGAGCCATTAATTTTCGCTTGTAAATCATCTTCACCGTGATAAGCACTTCCCAATGGAAAACGAAAAATTGATCTCCATGCCTATCAAGGATCTGGCCCAGCTCAAGATTGTGCTGGCCACCTGGTATTCCTTTCTCAAGGATCAGGCAGGCTCCCTTTCCAAAGAAGCCTTTGCCAGCTCTCTGAAAACGCCGGTGCTTTATGATCTGGAGAAAGACCAGATAGAAGTTCTTTTTACCGGTTCCCAGGAGTTGCTGAAGCAATTCAGCGATTACGTTTTTCAGACTACGGATGACGAAAAGAAATGAAATCGATCTGGAGCAAACCATTCTGGCTTCTACTGGTTCTTGCTTCCAGCGCATTGTGGGCTCTTCCGCCCATGCAGTCTCCGGTAGAGCGAGCGCGCAATAGCGACGTAGTGATTCATGCTGTAGTGACTGCGCAACAACAGACCTCCCTGAACAGTGTCATCAGCGCCGTACAACTTAGTATCATAGTACGTGATGTACTCAAGGCGCCGGAAAGTTTCAATGCTCGCCGATTAAAGACTCTGAATTTTCTGGTCACTCCCAACTCCTATGAGTCCGGACTGCGAGAAGCCCCTGGACCGGGTGAATGGCTCATATTTCTGAGGTTGACCGAACGCACGGTAGATAACAGAGTTTATGTAATTCCGGTGCTTTCTTCGCCGGAGGCATTCTCCTTCCATCCGTTCGATGCAGCCCAGGCTGCAGAAATACGCAAACTTCCGTAAAACGGTTGCACAATAGGAAACATCCACTCTATTACTGTCGTCTGATACAGCAATATCCCTTGCGGGCACGGAGTGGAACATGAAGCAAACAAGGAAAACCTCGATCCAGGGTTCTGGGTCGCAAAATACCGGTGCGGCTGCCAGAAGAAGACGTTGGCTTTCCATTGTCTCGGTGGCACTTTTCATCGTGGCCACGGGCCTGCCTGCTGAAGGGGATTTTGATCCATCATCGGTTCGCCCCAGAGGTTGTGATGGCCAGCAAATGAATTGTGGCTACAAGCCTTCTTCGCCTGCTGCCATGCGATCCATCGAGCTGGCTCCTTCTACTCAGATTCGTCATCGAGGTTTGCCTTCCAGTGTAGACCTGAGTTCCCGCATGCCCCCTGTGGGAAATCAGGGCTCTCAGGGAAGTTGCGTGGCATGGGCTGTAGCTTACGCCGCAAAGAGTTACCAGGAGAGAATAGAACATAACTGGCAGTATGATTCTCCGGTTAATGGTGGTTCAGGTCAGAAGGTTTTTTCTCCAGCCTATGTATATAATCAGATCAACGGTGGGCGCGATGATGGATCGGTAATTGACGATGCCATGCAACTTGCTGTGCAACAGGGTATCGCTCCCTGGGCAGCCATGCCATACACTCCCAGCGACTTTCGCAGACAACCCAACTCCGGCGCACGTCAGCAGGCCAGTAACTATAAAGCGCGCTCATTCAAACGAATTCCAGGACACAATCTGGATGCAGTAAAAGCTGAGCTGGCCAACGGAAATCCAGTGGTTTTTGGTATTGCTGTAGATGATGCGTTCTATAGTCTACGATCCGGTCAGGTTTATGACCGCAAGGCCGGTCAGAACTATGGCGGCCATGCCATGACTCTGGTTGGTTACGATGACAGCAAACGTTCCCCCAACGGAGACGTTGGCGCTTTCAAGCTGATCAATTCCTGGGGCACTTCCTGGGGTGAACGAGGTTATGGCTGGATCTCCTACTCGATGTGGAGGCAACTGAATCCGTATATCCTGGTCATGTATGACATCCAGGAATCCAACCCCAATCCTTCCCCTGGTCCCGGTCCTGGACCGGAACAATCGGAAAAAATCAATCCTCCTGCTAACGTTACTGCAAGTCGAGGAACCTATAGCGATCGAGTGGAAATTAGCTGGTCCGAAGTAGACGGCGCTGTGGTCTATATTGTCTTTCGCGCAGATCCAGGAGGAACGGGATTTGAGCAGATTGCCTATGCAGAAGAAACTGTGCATGCAGACCGAACCGTTCAGGCCAACGTAGCTTACAAATATCTGGTGGTGGCCGTTGCTTCCGAAGACAACTATTCCGATCCTCAGAGTTCAACAATAGTGGAAGGTTATGCCCAGCAGGGTGGCGGAACCACTCCTCAGCAGGTAAGCGGGGTGCGGGCCAGTCTTCGCGCCGTAGCTGGAGTAAGCGTGGCCTTGAACTGGAATGCAGTTTCTGGTGCTTCGAGCTATCAGATAGCCAGATATAATGCAAATACAGATTCCTGGTCGGTGATTGGAACATCTTCTCGTCCGGCCTATAACGATGGAAACCCGGGAAGCAACAATGTAACAGCTTATGCAGTGCGTGCCATTAACAGCAAAGGGGCCGGCGAATGGTCTGATCCTGTGCAGGTTAACCTTCCCGGTCGAACAACAAAGCCGGAAAAACCATCTTCCATCGATGCTTCTAAAGGAATCTACAATGATCGAATCGAGGTGGAGTGGCAACGGGTGCCAGGCGCCACAGCTTACGGAATTTTTCGTTATGACTATGGTCGTGGTGTTTGGGAAGGTCCTAGAAAGGTCACCGGAACTAGCTTCACGGACCGGGATGGAAATGTAAGTTCCGGGCGATGGTTTGCCTATGTAGTAGTCGCGGTAAACGATGCTGGCAGTAGCGCTTACAGTAGCCCCGCTCTGGGACGAGCCAATCCGAATGCGAAACGAGCCGGTCTAATACTACCTCCGCCGAAGAACGTAAAATCGGAACTCAAAGGTGAAAATGTACAGATCAAGTGGGACGCTGTAGAGGGCGCAGCGGAATACTATGTATTTCGCGCACAAACCAGAGGAAAAGGCTTTCTGGATTCCATGGTGAGCAGCTCCGACTACGAGTTCGTAGCTTCGGTGCCCGCAGGAACCACGAATTATAGCGAGAAGGTGCCTGGTGATTCCGGAGATCTATTCTTCTACGTAATTCGTACCAAAGCGCAACTGGGTACAGAATCGGAAAACTCGAATGCAGTGAGCGCCTATCGCAATCCAGAGGTGCTGCAGAAAAGGCATCGCTTCCTTCCTGGAGCTGGTCTGGATCGATTTACCGGGGAATGGAAAGGGGAATTCTTTGATGGAAAGATGCGAACCGTAAAGGTGGCAATTCAGTCCAATCAGGATCGGTTCACAATCAATCTGACTGTGGATGGACGCAGCAGCAAATATTCCGGAGTTTATGCGGCAAAAAGTGATGTTCTGGACGCCGGTAATCTTCGAGTTTTGGCCGATGGGGATGAAATCCTGGTTCTGGAAAGCAGTTCCATTCCTGAGCTTTCCGGGCGTAGCATAGTCATTGCCCGCACCGATTGATTATGGTTTCAAATGGAAACAGAATAGTAGAGTTCAAAGCAATCCGGAGTCAACTCCTGGCTCCGGTTATGCTGTTACTATTTATGGCCGGGCTGGTTTCTCTGCCCGGAATGCTGGAAGCTCAGCCCTGCAAGGATTGTGGATATCGTCAGGCCGGATGGAAACAACTTTCTGCCATTCCAGGGGCCGACCTACCCGGTCAGCTTCAGCCTGCACCTCTTCCCTCCGAAATCGATCTTTCGCATCAAATGCCTCCGGTGGGATATCAGGGGGAACAGGCCAGCTGTATCTCCTGGGCCGCCGTGTACGCAGTAAAATCCTACTATGAAAATCTACATCGCGGATGGGGTTTTGACAGCCCATTCAATGGAGGACCCGGTCATCATGTTTTTTCTCCTGCCTACAGCCAGGCAATGATGGGATCGGGAGATAGAGGAGCCACCTTTCCAGAGGCTCTGGATGTGCTACTGCGAAATGGAGCCGTGCCCTGGAGCGAAATGCCTTACAGCCCAGGTGAGGCGAGCCCGCGACCTTCTTCACGATTGCATCCAATTGCCGGTAAATTTCGCATCGAAGGTTACAGGGTGCTTTCCAGTCATGCTCCGGAAGGTATCAAGAGACAGATTGCCGCCGGCCATCCGGTGATGGTGGGAGTGCTACTCTATGAAAACCTGCTGGATCTAAAGACTGGAGTTTATGCAAAGCCGGATGGAGCCTTCCTCGGGGGCCATTCCGTTGTCATTGTAGGGTACGATGACGATCGCGGTCCCGGCGGAGCATTCAAGGTAATGAACTCCTGGGGTAATCAATGGGGCGATGCTGGCTACGGTTGGATTTCGTATGAAGCCATGAGCTTGATAATTCGCACTGCACTCATAATAGAAGATAGCGCCCCTGCAGATTCCAGAGATGTGCCGGAGAATCTACCGGCACCGGAACAGGTGCTGGCATCCAGAGGGGAATCCGCCAGACACGTAGAAATCTCCTGGAGTCCTGTACCTACGGCCCTGGCCTATGAAATTCAAAGGGCGGCCTATGATGAAGGATCCCTGGATTTTCAGACTGTGGGCTATTCTACAGGAACCCTGTTTAAGGATACTACAGTGGAACCCGGTCGTCCCTACGCATACAGAGTGCTCAGTCTGGACGAAAAAGGACGAACGGCTCAGAAGGATGCGCCTGCCGTGCAGGGTTTCGCTTCTCGCAATCCGGATCCATCTACAAGAATTGAAATACTGGGAGGCAGGGTAGTTCAAAAAGGAACTCAGATCTATGCTCATCTCACCTGGCAATCATCTGCCAGTTCCTTTGAAATACAGAGATGGGACGATTCCAGTGCAAGCTGGCAACCCCTGGGTACCAGCCGGGTACAGGAATTTAAAGACTATCGTATTTCTCCGGGTGCTCGCTACACCTACCGGATTCGAAAAGTAGATACAAATATAAAGGGAATGTGGAGTCGTCCCCTGGTTCTAACAGCGGCCGGTGACAATCTACCTCCGGCCATGGTGACTGGAGTTCAAATCAGTCGCGGCAGCCTGCAGGGTAAGATCAAAATAGAATGGGATGCTTCGCCAGGGGTAAATCAGTATCTTGTGTACAGGTATGATCCATCTGGCAAAAAATGGGAAGGACCGTTTCGCACATCCGAAGCAAGTTTTCAAGATACAAATTCTCTAAAGCCCGGGCAGTGGTACGGATACAGAATTATTGCAGTAAATAGTGCCGGATCCGGACCCACCAGCCCGCTGGTATACGGACGCACTTCGGTAACTCTTACCGCCGAGCGCTCCATCAAGAACCTGGAGGCACCCGAGTTATTGGGCATCCATACTTCAGGCGAAGGAACCGTACGTCTGAAATGGAAAGCCCAGGACGATGCCACCGATTACGATGTGCTGCTGGCCCGATTACCGGGCAAAGAGTACGAAAAGGTAAAGAGCGTCCCTGCGTCTGGCAAACTAATGAGCGAAAGTCTGGATCTCAAGGAACCTGGCGCCTATAGCATTCGCCTGGTGGCCAGGTCCGGTCCCAGCGCCTCCCCTGCATCGGAACCGCTGGTGGCTTTTCGCAATCCACATCCGAAAAAGGAGCGATGGTTTGGTCTGGATGATAACAGTCCCTGGCTCAGCTTTAAGAGCTTCAAGGCCGTGGACTGGAATTCCGGCGAACTGGTAGATTATCGGCTGACGCTGGAAAAGAAAGGTTCCGGCATACAGGCCAGCTTAAAGGGCAGGGGCAAAAGCCTTACATTCATGTTAAATGGTCCTGCCGGCAGTCTGGTTCAAAATGCGTCTGGATTCGAGTTCATTCGATCCGACGATGGTAAATACATTCAGCTTAGAGAGCTGGAGCCCGGGCTTTTTAACAACGGCAATCTATTGTTCGTCGCCCAGTAGTGCGCTCTTATAGGCTGCGTTTTTCATCGCGCGAATTCTTACTGATTTCCACTTTCCTCCTTTATCGGTTTCTGTGCCTTTAGACCCCATTGAAATACATGCTTCGTAGAAGTATGATCCTGCGTTTCGCAATGATCCTGTGTGACAGCAGTACAGAATGTTACTGACGATTGCGTGCGGGAAACCAGGGAATGAGCAAACTGGTTCCCTGATGGTATCGTTGAAACTCTGCATTGTCGCCATACTTCTCTTTGTAACGACGTTCCAGAGGTGGTATTCCGCTGAAGAAAAGTAAGATGCATGTAATGAAGATGGGACCTATAACGGTGAGCCAGGCCCAGCCAGAAAGCACCGGTAAAACAGCGATGAATAGCGCCCACCATAACAGTATTTCGCCAAAGTAATTTGGATGCCTGGAGTATTTCCACAATCCTGTGTCGATCCAGCGATTCGCATTGGCCGGATCATTCTTGAATGCAAATTTCTGCTGGTCTGCCACGGATTCCCAGATCAATCCCAGAAGCCACAGTCCCGTTCCAATAGTGAAGGCCAGTTCCGAAGGTAGCTGTGGTTGACTCAACGCATATGTCACAGGGAGCATTGTGGCCCATACTGTAATGCCCTGAAAGATCCAGAATAGCAGAAAGGATAAGAAGTTTTCACGTATTCCATCGAATCTCTGATCCCGGCCCATCCGAATGATACGAACCAGAAGATAGCCTCCCAGCCGAACGGACCAGAGCACCACCATTCCGGCCAGAAAGTAGTGTCCCGGGCCGGCCTCCGGGTTGAGAAACAGAAGACCCAGCGCAAGAATAAGAAAGGTGAGGCTGTAAGTTAGATCCGTGACCTTGTCTGTTTTCAAGGTCGCTGCAAAAACAAAGAATATGGCCTGGAGAGCCATGGATACGATGAGAGAGAGCAGGATATTGTGCGGGTCAAAATGAATTAGATGCATCTGCCATCAGTTAGAACTGTATTGGGTGCGAAGTCCATCAAAATCCCTGGACTAAAAAATAAATAGTGTCAAGGGTTTAATCCTCTCAACAAAGGGGCCGGGAACTGAATTTTGGCTTGTGCCATCGTCTCCGCAAACCCAGGCCCCAGGAACCGGTCGGCTCAATTCTGTTTTGCATGATTTTTAGCCGGACGGCTAAATCAGGCTGGAATAGAAAAACCATTCCTGACACCCTGACTCCAGCCAAATCCCGAGATCTGGCAAATTCGAATCAGGTACAGTAAAATGGATCGTTATTCTCTGGATCAATACTACTGCAGAATGAAATTCTGGAAGTTGTTTGGAAATGAAATTAGAATCTACGATGGTAATCGGCAGAATCTTCTTCTCTTTGTGAAACAGAAAGCTTTCAAATTAAAAGAGGCAATCACTGTCTATGCAGATGAATCTAAGAGCGAGGAGCTACTTCGCATTAATGCAAGAAGTGTCATCGACTTTGGCGCCTCCTATGACGTGGAGGACGCAAAAACAGGTCAGCGTCTGGGAACTTTGCGACGCAAAGGTCTGAAATCCATTCTTCGGGATTCCTGGATTATTCTGGATGCCAGTGAGAATGAGATTGGAACTATTCAGGAGGATAGCATGGCTCTGGCCATGGTCCGAAGGTTGCTTTCCAATCTGGTGCCTCAGGCATTTACCGTCACTGTAAATGGGCAGGAAGCAGCTCACTTCAAGCAGGCTTTCAATCCTTTCGTTCCTCAAATCACCATTAATTTCTCTCAGGGCACCTCCCTGGATAAGAGACTGGGTCTGTCAGCGGCTGTGCTACTGCAGGTAATCGAAGGCAGACAGCAGTAATCTAATCGTACGCAAAGCTCATACGAGCGGCTGGCTAACAATTAAATCCGGCCGGGATCCATGATCCTGGCCGTTTTCTTCCAGCCAGGATAAATCTGTTTTGCATCATTGCAGTCAGCTCCCGTTTTTTACAAAATTGATTGACTGATTTGTCAATCAATGTGGATCTCGAGAAGGTATGCTAAAGTCAGTGGGTATTCTGGGTGGAGCCTCTCTCATAGAAGAGGCCAATCGGGAGCTTTCCGTGGAGGAGTCAGTATTTCTCACGGTTCGCCAGGCCCTGGCAAACGTGGGCCTGGGAAGGGAGCAAATCGATACCGTTGTGCAATGCGCGGACGATGTGCTGGACGGAATCTCAATTAACCATGTCTATCAGGTGGAAGCAGCTGCCTCCTACCTGAAGGATGAATCCAAGGTAGAGAGAGATGGGGCCTGGGGGGTGATGTATGCCATGGCCAAGCTACTTACCGGCAAGTTTCAGACAGCCATGGTTGTGGCCTATTCCAAGGCCAGCCAGATCGGATACTCTGCATTCTCCGGAATGAGCACGGATCCATTCTTTCTTAGACCGGTGGGCGCAGACGGGGATGGTCTGGCCGCCCTGCAGGCACAGTATTATATGCAATCCTCCGGCGCCACTGAACAGGACTTTGCAGAGCTGGCGGCGGCCAGCCGTGGGCGGGCAGGGAGAAATCCCAGAATTATGGAAGGTCAGGGAATGGAAATCTCTGCCCGAGATGTTTTGAATTCGGCCCCCATTGCCGATCCAATTCGTGAACTATCACGGGCCCGAGCTGGCGATGGCTGCGTGGTACTCATTCTTGCCAGTGAAGAATTTATCAAAGCGAATTCCCTGGAGGCAACCCGGATTCGCGGGCTGGGTTTTGCAAGCGATGCATACTATCCAACCTTTCGCAAACTGGATGAAGTGACCTCGGCAAAAGTGGCCGTGCAGAAGGCTTCGCAGCAGTCAGGACTCAACCCTGCGGATGTTGATTTCGCCGAAGTCCAGGAGGTGTATGCTCATCAGGAAATGATGTTGTACGAATCCCTCGGCTTGTCCGGCTCATCATCCGGACCGGAGTGGTTTCGCAGTTCTCGAGATGGACGTGGGGTACCGGTGAATCCATCCGGAGGAACAATGTGCTCCCATGTGCCCTATGCCACGGGACTCATGCGGTTATACGAAGCTCATCTACAAATCATGGGTGAGGCCGGTCCCGTGCAACTGGGCAAGGCGGATCTGGGTCTGGTTCATGCTCAGGCCGGACTGGCCATGCAATCCAACATAGCATTTTTTCTGGAGCGATAAGATAATGCAGAAAGTAGCCATTGCAGGAATAGGACAGACCAGAACAAAGCTAAAACGCAGGGATGTAAATTTCCCCGAGCTGATTGGCGAAGCCTGCGATCTGGCGTTGAGCGACGCAGGGCTTTCGGAGGAAGATATTCAGGGCACGGTTATGGGAAGCGGGCCGGAATTCTTCGAAGGGGTAGGGGAGCCTGAGCACTGGGCAGCGGACTACTCTCTCGGTGTTTTGAAGAGTCATTTTCGCATACAGACCGGTGGCACGGTGGGAGCATCTACTACCATCGCCGGGTATTACCTGGTGGCTTCCGGAATGTTCGACGCTGTTCTGGTGGTGTCTGGAGATAAACTCAGCGAATCGTCGGTGCAACAGGGCCTCTCGCTGGTCTATTCGCCTACCATGGGAAGGGATTTCGCAGGAGGTGCTCCATCGGCTGTGGCCAATCAAACTCGTATATACATGAGTCATCATCCAGAGGTAAACGAAGATCACTTTGCAACCATCGGAACCATGATGCGAAAGAATGCATTAAGGAATCCAAACGCTCAGCTAAAGCTTCCGCAGATCTCCAACGAATTGATGAAATCCATGAACTGGCTTTCCACCCCTCTGAGGCTTCTGGACGCCTGTCCTACTTCCGATGCGGCCTGTGCTATGGTTCTGGTTAGCGAAAGACTGGCGGAAACGCTGGATGTTCCTCTGGCCTGGATCCAGGCAGCGGCCACAATCTCGGATGGTGTAAATTATCCCGACCGCGACTGGGGAGATGCGGTGGCCCTGCGAGAGGCGGCTCAGAGATGTTATCGTGCAGTTGGTATAACCGATCCACTGGAGGAGCTGGATGTTATGGAACTCTACGATGCTTTCTCCAGTCAGCATTTGTTCTGGTATGATGCCCTGGGGCTGTGCGAACCTGGGGAGTCCTATAAATTGATCGAGCAAGGGGTGACGTCCATGGAGGGGAAGCTGCCCGTTAACCCTTCCGGAGGCGTTCTTTCCAACAATTCCATTGGAGCCAGCGCAATCATTCGTCAGGCAGAGGTGGCGCTACAGGTTATGGGTCGGGCCGGGGACCGACAGGTGCCCGGAGCAAAGATCGGCCTGGCACAGGGATGGGGCGGAGCCATTCAGTTTCATACAGTTATGATTCTAAGTTCAGATAAGGAGCTTGAGAAAGCGAAAGACTGAAACGTCGGACGATTTGCCAGGGCCCTGATATGAACGGCGCATTGTGGACAGAGAATGTGCAGCGGAGAATGTAATGAGCGAAGCGAAATCGGATACAGGAAGAAACAGCCAGATTCCATCGTTGGTAATGGAAGGAAGCGTGCATCTGGATTATAACTGGAATCCAGGAGCAGTCATCGGTGCTTTCCTTACAGCGCTGCGAAGCGGTGAACTAAGAGCAGGGAAGTGTAATAAAACAGGTAAGCATTTTCTACCCGCCCAGTCCAGGTCTCCATTTGGGGGAAGATGCGATACTCTTGTCGAGGTCCAGGACTCTCCTGTCTTGAAGGTTGGAACCATTGTGCACAGGGCTCCCTGGAATCTGCCGGAAGGAGTCCAGCCGCCGTACATGCTGGCTTCCATTTCCTATCCCGGGGTGGAAACAGATCTCATTCATCTGGTGGTGGGACCACTGGAAACTCTGAAAGAGCTGCAGGAAGGAAGTCCGCTGCTTGCTGTATTCGCAGATGAGAGGAAAGGAAGCATCCGAGACATTCTCTATTTTCAAAAGAAATGAGGAAACCATGCCAGATTCTATTTTTAAGAATGCCGAATTGTTGAACCTTCTGGAGTCCGGTGTTGAATTCGCAGATCGCACTTTTCTGCATACGTCAGGCAGCACTACTTCCTACAGCGAATTTGAGACTGCTGTAAGGAAGCGAAAGGCCGCATTGATTGAAGCCGGTCTGCAACCTGGCGTTAGAGTTGCCCTTTACAGCTCCAGTATGGATTCCATTCTAGAACTCTTTTCTCTTCTGTCCCTTGGTGCGATACCGGTGCTGATCAGCAGCTACTGGTCTGCCGGCCGCCTGATTCAACTGATGAATTCTGTGGAAGCTACATATTTGAGCTTTCACAGTGATCTGGAATCTGTATTGCAACCAGTGTGGTCCAGCCTGCATCATCTGGATGGTGCATTTTCGCATTCCGGCCTCGACACTATCGTTCCAGAACCCGTCTCCTCTGGCGGCCTCGAACATCCCTCTTTACGGAGTGCCTCGGAGGGCATGGGGCAGCAGGCAGGCCTGGAGCAGGCAGGTCCTGGTTCAGAGAGTCTCAATTGTGCGCTTATAGTTTTTTCCTCTGGCACAGAAGCAGATCCCCATCCAGTGTTTCTGGGGCATGGTCTGGCCAGTCGCGCCGCCACCGTAGCCAGGAGATTAGAATTACAACCGGAAGATATTCTCTATTCCAGTAGTGATTTTTCCTGCATTCAAGATCTGGTAATGGGGCCGCTGGCTGCCATGGCCGCTGGCTGCTCTCTGGATCTTACAGGGACCCTGAAATCTTCCGTGCGAATGGCACCGGCCCGGGAGCTGGAAAAACTCATCTTACAATCCGATCAGGAATTATCGAAATTCAGGATGGTGGTTGCGTCCGGTGGAGGTCTCGGTTCACAGACCCGGTCCATTCTAAAGAGGTGCGGTACTTCGCTGCTTCAAAGCTACGGAATTGCGGAGGGCGCAGGTCCTGTAACAATGGTGAAGGATCCTCCAGATACTTCTGACTGTGGATCCTCTTTGCCCGGTGTAGAGGTTCGCATTGTGCCCCTGGATAATCGTGCCCGGAACCCGGCTGAACAGGCGATGGGTGAGATTCAATGTCGCATATCCGATGTACAAATTCCCAGTATGGCTGGATCCGGGCCCATTCATCCTGAGCAAGATTCCTATGGATCGGCGGAAGCTTCCTCCAGCGCCGAAAACCAGGGTTGGATTTCCACCGGTGATTTTGGCTTTATAGAAAATGGCGCTCTTCGAGTTGTCTCCAGATTGTCGGAAAGGATTGTTCGAGCGGATGAAGTTATCATCGCCCCGGAAATCGAGAGATCCTTGCTCAGTTATTCTGATATTCTGGAGGCGGCCGTAACAGGAGTTGCGGATGCGAAATACGGCCAGGAACTTTTCGCCTTCGTTAGGCTGGAAGACTCATCGGCTGTGGATTCCGGTGAAATCAAAAATAGATTGAGAAACGATCTTTCGCCGGAGCAAATCCCGGGAAAGATTATTCCAGCAGGCTCCTTTCCCAGAAGCTCCTCGGGTGAGATTCAGAAGCTTCGCATGGCCGAAGAATATCTCAGGAATCAGAAACTACTCAATCGAATTCCAGGTTCGGTAGATATCGAATACCGATGGGTGTACGGTAGAGCTCTTTCCAGGTTTTACACTGGCCTCAAGGAAGAGGAAAAAATCTATGGTACTCGTTGCCTTGGTTGCCACAAAGTGCAGGTCCCGCCAAAGATCTATTGCGGAGTCTGCTTTCTGGAATGCTCGGAATATGTAGAGGTGCCCGGAACAGGAGTTCTGGAAAGCTTCACCACCGTTTATCTTGAATATCCCGGCCAGCCGCGAAAGCCTCCCTATACCTACGGCTATATAAAGCTTGATGGAACCCATACACATCTCTACCATCTGGTAGATGGCCTGGATGTAAGTGAGATCCATACCGGTATGCGCGTGGAGGCTGTGTGGAAACCGCAGAAGGCACGAGCAGGTACACTCTATGACATCAAACACTTCCAGCCCGTCGGAGGATCGATCCGGAACTAACTCAGAAAACCGACTGAATGCATGGCTGCGGTTTTCTCTTCTGGCGGCCAGCTCCTTGACTGTAATGGCCGGGGCTACCATGTCGCCTTCCTTACCGGCCATGAAGAAACACTTCCATGACATTCCGGATGTGGCTTTCTGGGTTAAGCTACTCTTGACCCTGCCGGCTCTATTTATCGCTCTTTCTGCTCCTCTGGCTGGATGGGTGGCCGACCGATTCGGACGAAAGCGGCTATTGATTCTATGCATTGTTCTATATGGTTTTAGCGGCACGGCCGGCTTCCTGCTGGATTCGCTGGTTTCAATTCTTATTTCCCGTGCCATTCTTGGAATAAGCGTGGCAGGAGTAATTACGTCGGCCACGGCTCTCATATCCGACTATTTTTTTGGCCCTGAAAGAGCGCGATTTATGGGATATCAGGCCGCCTTTATGGGGCTGGGCGGAGTCGTATTCTTGCTGGCCGGTGGGGCCCTTTCCGAATGGTCCTGGCGTGGTCCTTTCCTGGTATATTCCTTTGCATTCTTTCTAGCTCCGGTTGCAGCCATCGCTGTTTTTGAACCTCAGAGAAAGCAGGCTTACGAATCCGCCCTTCCAGGAGATCCAGAGTCCCTCCATCTTCCGGTGATTGGCTTCTTGCTTTTCTTTGCCTTCGCAGGGATGGTGGTATTCTATTTGATTCCGGTGCAATTGCCTTTCTTTCTAGAACAGCAGTTCCAGGCGAAGGGCTTTATAAGCGGGGCTTCCATTGCTCTGGCTACCCTGGTCTCATCGATTTGTTCTTTGAATTTTGGTCATCTGCGAAAGCGATTTTCGCATTTAATGATCTGTGTTCTTATTTGTCTGTTTATGGGAACCGGATACCTTATTTTTGGAAGTGCAACTTCATTGATTCAGGTCTGGATAGGTCTGGCCATCTGCGGTCTGGGCTTTGGAATGCTCATGCCAAATCTGAATCTCTGGGTGGTAGCTGTAACGCCCGAAGCGTTTCGCGGTCGAGTTGTGGGAGCCCTGGGGGCGGCGATCTTTCTTGGACAGTTCTTTTCGCCTGTTATAACGGAGCCTCTTCGCGGAGGAACCGGCCTGGATCGGCTTTATGAGGGGGCTGGCGCATTTCTTCTGCTAGGAGCTCTGATACTTACATCCTGGAATTTTATGCGAAAGAGGCATCGGCTTGCCTGATTCCGGCCAGCCTGAATTCGGCCGAATAGCCCAGTAGCAGCACAAAAAGTAAGGCTGACCCATCGGAATGATTGGTCAGCCTGTTTCTGTCCGGTCCTTTGCATCTGCGAAGACTGGATTTGCTTTTATCTGAACTTACGCTATTTCACTCAATCAAATATGTATAGCTGAATTTGACGTAGTGGACAAATCGCGGAATCTCCATTCGAGGAGTGTATGTATAGTTCGCATTTCCGGTCTGATTCTGGATCTGGGTGGTAACGGTATTGTTTATATAATCGTTTACGATTCCCTGAGATCTGGATGGATCGGTAACCATGCCATCGAAGCCGGTGCTTCCACCATCTACCCAGACCGGCAGATTGTTATATGCATCCGCATCATAAAGCCATTCGTAGAGCTTGAGCTCCGGGCGATAGCTCACATTGTAGGAAACAGAAAAAGTGCCATTTCCCATGGCTGCCGAGACACCCAGGTTGGCGGAGATATCGTTCATTCCATGGACCTGATTGTAAATCGAGTAGGCAGCACTCAGTCCGTAGTCAATGGACAGCGTATCGTTGATTCCATAGGTATCTGCGTATCCCAGCTGAATATACTGCCAGATGTTCGTAAGCTCCGAGTAATAACTTAAAGTCAGTTCCCTGAGAAAGGCCGGGGAATAGGTCATATAAGCTTCATTTCCATAATAGCCGTTCAAGTTTCCGTAATCCGATTTTACCAGGGGGCTTGAGTAAGCATAATGGATGAGGCCAAACCCGATGACTCCTATTGTAGAATCCATCTCATAGCCGATGGTAACGTCCAGCTCATCCACTCTGCGAGTTCCGTTGGCTTCCGGATACATTCCTGGCAGGGCTGTATAGGCCGAGATAGGAGCCGTATTCGCATTGGGGCCTGCATTGGCGATGGCCGTCCCCAGAGCAGGATCAAACCAGTTGGAATTTCCTACGAAGGCTGCACCTGGACCGGTCTGAATTCTCTGGTCCGTATCCACGTCCTGCCGCCCTTCAAGAGCAAAAGATCCCCAGATATTTACGAAGAATCCACCGGTGGGTGCGATCCACGTGATGCTGGGTTGAAATGTCCAGGCCCCCGAGTTGGCGCCGTACTGTTCGCCATTCTGGCGCGCATATATGGCCATTACATCCTGGCCTCTCCAGATATAGTTAGAAACCAGATCTGTCTGTACCTCGATCGCTCCATATTCTGGCTCTTCCGCCAGGAGCGGGGAGGCCAGCATCACTGCGATGGAAATAGCCAGAAGACTACTTGCTGCTTTCTTCATCTTTACTCTCCGTTTGCCTAAAATGAGGGCATCTCAATGCCTGATCCAGGGCAATATGATGTTTTTTTAGGCTTTCATTCCAGTCAGAAAGCGCGCAAGTTGTTTTTCAAAAAACGAAGGTTTGGCCCCACTGAAATTCTCCATGACAGCAGCGAGGCCACTTTGACTTTCAATTATGCCATCCATTGCTCGAATGCTTCCCGGCTATCCATCCCTCACTTCAGAGGAAAAGAATCTGGAGTTCATCCATGAGGAACTGGAGCGAGAGTTGCTCCATGCCAGGCAGCGTCTGGAATCCGTGGAAACACTGGCGGATTCCTCCATTCGGGACAGCCGATTGCTGGCGGAG
Source organism: Spirochaetaceae bacterium (assembly GCA_002729885.1). GTDB lineage: Bacteria > Spirochaetota > Leptospiria > Leptospirales > Leptonemataceae > UBA3465. The sequence goes on along the minus strand of PBUB01000015.1, from coordinate 218,886 downwards.
TATCTGGAGAAGGATCTGGAGCATCTGGGACAGAGATTGGACGAGCTGGAGAAATCCGCGGAACCAGTGAAAAGCCCCGGATGGTTGAGCAGATTACTGCAGAAATTTCGAGCCCCCAATCCGGAGAATCTACAGGAATTGCATCGATTCAGCGTAGAATCGGAGGAAAAAGGTTCCGCTCTTTCCGGAGGGCTGAGGCAGGCTTCTGCCAGACTGGATTCTCTGGAAGATCGCTGGAAATCTATTCGACCGGCCTATCTGACTTCCAGAGACCATTATTTGCGTCGATTACGCCGAATTACATGGATCACTCTGGGCATCATCCTGCTGGCTCTGTTTTCAGGTTATCGATTTTACAGGGATCAGCCTCAGCAGAAATTCGAAAGAAAGCATCTGCAACCTCTTAAATCCGTACTGGATCCAGAAACGTATAGCAGGATGGAATCCCTGGCGCGAGCTTCCCGAAGCGATTTTCTTCGAGTAGAGGATCTAATTAAGATTCGCATCGGGCTGGAGACATTCCACCAATCTCAGGGGCATTTCCCCGGTTCTCAGGGCCAGCTTTTTAATTCGGGAGGCGATGCCGGACCGGACTGGATCCCGGAGATTCGTTCCGTGGTTCCTGCTCAATTGCCGGTGGACCGTCGAAGCAGCACAGAGGCAAAAAAGCAGTATCTATACATTACCAACGGCCAGCAGTACAAGATTCTGGCCCAGTCCCCGGAAAGCTGCGAGGCCGTAAAGAGAACCATGCCAGAGCTAATTGATCCGGTGAGAGGATGTGATGCTATCGGTTTCTGGACCGATGGCGGCGGGAATCTCTAGCCTCGGGGCTCGGCCGGCGCTGGAGGCTAAGTCTCTGCCAAACTCTTCTTGCCTCTCCGGAACCGGTAAAAAAACTGTTTCAGCGGCGTGGCCATAGTGGCCATTGCCTGGTTACCTGATAAACGGAGCTGCTGGTCGTCTTCGGAAGACCTCAGGCCGGATGCCTGTTCTGAAGCCCCGGGCTTAAGGCAGGGACCAAACAAAGGAGAAGCATTTATGTCAGATCAAACCGTTATCCTGGGGGGAGCCCAGACGGATTTTGCCCGAAACTGGAGCAAGGAAGGAAAGACCTTCATGTCCATGATGCGTGAGGTTGTGGAAGATGGCCTTACTCAGGCAGGGCTGGATTACGATGAAATCAAGAAGCTGAACCAGGAAAACCGCATCGCTGTATTTGTAGGTAATTTTGATGCAGAACAGTATGCCAGCCAGGGACACCTGGGTGCCTTTTTGACGGAAGTGCATCCTGCATTCTACGGTGTTCCAGGGGCTCGTTACGAGGCTGCCTGCGCATCCGGTTCTGTGGCTCTGGACGCAGCCAACACCAAGCTGAGAGCAGGGGACTACGACGTAGCTGTAGTAGTGGGCCTGGAAGTAATGAAAACCGTTAGCTCCGCCGTGGGTGGAGATTTCCTGGGAACCGCTGCTTACTACGAAAAAGAGGCCAAAGGGATCCCATTCCCGTTTCCCAAGCTTTTTGGCCGACTGGCAGACAATATCCTCAAACGATATGGAAAGTCCATCGGCGAATCCCGCATCATGGATGACCTGGGTGAAATCTCCAGAATCAACTATGCGAATGCGAAAAGAAATCCAAAGGCGCAGACCAGAAGCTGGTACATGAGCGGCGATCATGCCAAGACTCGTGGCGGAGATTTCAACGCAGAAGTGGGCGGAGTTCTGTCCATTACGGATTGCTCGCAGGTAACCGATGGGGCAGCTCTACTGGTCATCGCCAATCCAGGATATGCTAAAGACTTCGCTTCCAGAAAAGGAAAGAAAGTTTCCGATTATGCCGTAATCAAGGGCTGGGGACATCGAGTGGCTCCTATGCTGTTCGATAAGAAAATGGAAGAATCCCAGGACGATCCCTATCTGCTACCCTGGACTCGTCGCGCTGTTAAAGAGGCCTATGACCGAGCCAAACTGGACATAGATAAGATTGATGTAATCGAAACCCATGACTGCTTCACTTCCAGCGAGTATGCAGCCATTTCAGCCTTTGGAATTAGCGGACCTGGCGAAGAGTATCAGGCAATCGAAGACGGTAAGATTGATTTTCAGGGTGGTAAGCCCATCAATCCATCCGGTGGACTCATCGGTGCCGGGCATCCTGTAGGAGCGTCTGGAGTTCGTATGGCTCTGGATATCAACAAGCAGGTAACCGGGCAGGCCGGCGATTATCAAGTGGAAGGCGCAAAAAACGGTGTAATGCTAAACATCGGCGGTAGCGCTACCACCAATATGACATTCGTAATCGGCAAAGCTGATTGAATCGCATAGAGATATAGATCTGCTGATTCCGAACGGATGTCTGGAAATTCCATCGGAATCGGCCACTATCTCTTCCCGTAAAAATGCCAGCCTCAGAGCTGGCATTTTTTATTTGGCATACCCCGGGCCCTGGTCCCAATGTGCCATGAAATCCTTAAGAATAGTAACTATTAGCTTCGTTTCAGTATTGCTGGTATCTCTGGCATCCTGCACCACTGTGGACAGGGGATGGTCCAGGAATGGATTGTCCACGCCGAATGGCCGACCGTCCAATTTCCAGGCCACCACCAATTATGCCATTCATCTGGCCTGCGGCTACATCCCTCTCTGGGGCGATGCATCCATGGAAGGCAGCTTGAAGGGCTTTACCGAGAAAGCCAGAGAAGGTGGCGCCGCAAAATACGAGATTACAAATGTAGAGGCAGAGAATTATTGCATGGGTCTGTTGGGACTGACCATCCTTCCCATAATTATTACTCCTATGAAGACTACGGTTTACGGGCACACCTACGCTCGATAGGCTTACCCTTTGACTTTGTAAGCGATTTTGTAGCAAGCGATCCAGCATGACTGATAGGAACCCAAATCAATCGTCCGGGGGACGGGATGTAAGTATCCCGGGAGCGGTATTTCGGAGGCTGAGGATGCACCATAGATCTTCGTCCATCAGCCCTGACCGTTCGTATGCCAGAACGACCAGGTGGATGCTTTTTGCTCTCGCTTTATTCTGCTTCGCCTGCTATGCAGAAAATCGGACGGATGAGCGAAAGGCAGGTGCAAGGGATTACTCGGAAAATGAGTTATCGGAACCTGTACTTCTGGACGGTTCCTGGGATTTTCAATGGTCCGGAAATGGAGAGAATCGCACGATTGAGGTGCCGGGTGCCTGGAATAACCAGCAATGGAAAGGAAAGCCATATCCTTCCTACGGAAAAGCTACGTATTCAACCACGGTTCAACTTCCCGATGCAGGACCTCTGGCACTGTATAGTAGTCGGCAGGGTACGGCCTGGGAAGTTTTTGTGGATGATGTTTCTATCGGGGCCTCCGGTCAGGTAGGTAAGGATTCCCGTCATCATCGGCCGGCATTTTTTATTGAGCCCATGGATATTCCTCTTTCGCTTACGGAAGATGGAGAGATTCGAATTCGCGTGGAAATATCGAATTTTACCGATCGAAGCGGCGGGATGTGGAACCTTTTCTTTCTGGGAAAGAAAGAAGACATTCGCCGTCTCTGGCTGGGACGCCTCATCTTTGACGTATTCACTATCTCTGCAATTCTGGCCATCGGCCTGTATCATCTGGCTCTTTTTTTGAGTCGCAGAGAAGACCTGGCATCTCTTGCCTTTTCGCTGGTCTGTCTTATCATTGCTGTTCGGGTGGCTTCCACAGGAGAGCACCTAATCGAATTTCTATATCCCGAAGTCAGTTTCGAGTTAATGCGAAAACTGGAATTTCTGTCTTTCTACCTGGCAGTGCCGGCTTTCCTGACTTTCCTGCTTCTTGCACTGAACGATCCATGGCGAAACGTCCTGCCCGTTCTGGTATGGGCACCGGCCACCATCTTCAGTCTATCGGTTCTATTCTTTCCGGTGGGAGTATATTCGCACACTCTGGTCTATTTCTTTGTATTCTTTGCTCTATGTTTGTTTCTTGGAATCGCCCTCTGGGTGCGGGCTATCCGAAGAAAGGATCCAGGAGCCCTGGCTTCCTTTCTGGGTGGAACCATTTTTGCTCTTTCCGCAGTGCATGACATTCTATATGCCAGCGAGGTTTATATTACAACCATGGGTAATCTTGCTGGCTTTGGGTTGATTGTATTTCTGCTCACACAATCCTATTTGTTGGCCAGGATCTTTTCCATGGCGTTCAGGCAGAGCAAGAAACTCAGCGACACCTTAATGGAAACAAACCAGGCTTATGCCAGGTTTGTGCCCACCGATTTCTTGAATCATCTGAATCGCACAGATATTCGGGATGTCAGGCTGGGGGACCAGATAGAGTCTCAAATGAGCATTCTATTTACTGACATTCGGGCGTTCACCAATCTTTCCGAGCGAATGAGTCCCCAGGAAAATTTTAGATTCCTCAATTCCTACCTAAAGCGAGTGGTTCCCTGTATCACGGAAGAGGGCGGATTCGTAGATAAGTACATCGGCGATGCTGTCATGGCTCTATTTGCGGGCCCGCCGGAACAGGCTCTGAAAGCAGCCATTCGCATTCAGCAAGAAGTGCGAAATTACAATCAACACAGGCAGAAGCAGGGATTCGATCCTATCAAGGTTGGGATTGGACTGCATTATGGAAAGCTAATGCTGGGTACCATTGGTTCCGAGGATCGGATGGAATCTACAGTAATCTCGGACGCTGTAAATACAGCATCCAGAATTGAACGATTAACCAGGGACTTTGGCAGCCCTATCTTAATTAGCGAGCAATTCTTCCGGGCTCTGGAAAGCCCCGCTGCCTATAATACAAGATTGTTGGATCGCATGCAGGTAAAAGGTAAGGAAGCGCCGCTTCGGGTCTATGAAGTGCTGGATGGGCAGCCCCAATGGATTCTGGATCTTCATTTTCGCACCAGAGAGTCCTTTGAACTGGGAGTGGAGGCGGCCCTGCAGGGAAGAGCTCAGGATTGTCGTAGATTCATGCAGGAAGTGCTCCGGGAGAATCCAGCTGATAGCGTGGCCGAGATGTATCTGCAACGCATGACCGAAGCCCGGTAATTCTACCGCTTATACCGCTTACAAATTTCGCCCGAAAGATTTGGCCCGAAGGATTTCGCATGAAGGATTTCGCATGGATGAAACAGTAGTGATGTGAACCACTTCTGATGTCGTGTGGCCTTGAACCATGCGAAAAGATGCCGAAAGATAGTGCCTGGTTGAAACGCTACGATTGAAATTCCAGTAATGAAACTTTGTGACAAAAACCCTGAAGCTTTGGCCCTTTAGAATAGACTATAGTGCATCCACAATTTCCCGCAATTCATCGGCAGTCTGAGAGAACTTGAACAGATAGCGAATGCTGGCATCCTCATCGATTACAAATAGAATAGGAGAGTGCTGCATTAATTCGGGATTCTCCGGGTCCTGATAAAAGGTAACTCCAAATCTCTTCGCAGCATTTCTTAAATCAGTCTCTGAACCGGTGAGAGCGACGGATGGAAAACTGAATCTGGAAAGATAGCTCTTGAGCGCCGCGGGGGAATCTCGGTTGGGATCCACGGAAATGAAGATTAGCTTTGGCCAGTCCCCGGGTGATCCGCTGTCTTTGTAGGCCTTTTCCACTTTATGAAGAGTCATGGGGCAGAAGTCCGGGCAGTAGGTATAGCCAAAGAAAACCAGCACCGGTGAACCCCGAAAAGAATTCCACTCCCTGGTGTTTCCATCCACATCATTCAATGCGAAGGATTCTATCTTCCCCAGATCTTTCAATGGAGAGGGCTTACAGGCCCCTGCAAAAGCAAGGGCGCATACGGCAAGGATCAGTGGTCGTGGCATTCTAACTTCAAGAATCTCCGGTAGTGTCTACGCCAGACAGCCGTTTTCCTGCCTGGATTCGTTGCAGGAAGCTTTGCACCTGTCGACTGAATTCTTCGCGATTCGTGTCGATGGATCGGGCATGTTTGGCATTCCAGTCTGTAAAATACAAACCCTTCTCTGAATCGGAAAGCCCGGTAAGGGAGTCGAACACAGCCTGAGAGTTGGATGGATCTGTGTAGGTATCCTGCAATGAATGGATCAAGAACACCGGGGTTTTAATTTCCGGGGCTTTAAGAACCACCGAAGTTTGTTCAGAGTCAAAGTCGGCTCGCATCTCAGAAAAAGTAAAGGCAAGCGGAACGAATATACCGGCTACGGGGCCATAGTCCGCCCTTGCTCTTTGCGCCACAATTCCTGTAAGGCTACGATACGGGGACTCTGCTATAATAAATGCAAATTCACGTTCTGAGAATCCTGCTGCCATTAACGAAGTGGCTGCGCCAAAGGACTCTCCCATAATACCGATGTTCAAATCCTTGAGATTTCTGTTCTTTTCCAGCCATTCGATTACGTTCAGCAGATCCTGCTTTTCATGATATCCGAATGTTCCGTAATCTCCGCCGCTTTCGCCATGCATCCTGGCATCGAAGAACAGCTGATCGCAACCGTAGCTGGCGAACAGAGGTGCATACTTCATTCCACCATATCGAGTTCCTGTGAAACCATGGTGATAAACAATAGCGCATTTCCCGCTTTCACTGGCCGGATAAAACCAGCCCTTCAGTGTAATTCCCTGGGATTCTATTTCGAACGGTTCGGCATCCGTGAGCCCAAACTGTGCCGGGCTATCGATCTTTAGATTCTTTCGATCTTCTTCCAGGGGGCGCTTGCGAAAATCGATCAGCACACTGGAAAAATACCAGCTTACGCCCAGATAGATTACAGCCAGAACACCGGCAGATATTAAAAGTACCCTGACTTTCTTACTTTTCTTCTGTTCCACGACTCTTCCTCATTATTTCAGTGCATCCTGGGGTGATACCACAGGAATCTTTATGACTCTATCTGGCTGATGCTTGAAAGTCAGAGTCAATTCTATTTCCGTTCCGGGCTCCGGGATTCTATTCAGGTCCAGAAGCATCAGATGAAGAGCTCCTGGCCGGAACTCCACAGTGTCTCCAGCCGGCACAAGAGTCTCGGATAATCGCTTCATCTTCACAAGACCTTCCAATTCTTCTGTTCTGTGCACCTCCACCCTGGAAGCAATGTCAGCACGGCCGCCGGTGAGTATGGCGCCCAGTTCGCTATTGTTTGTGATGCGAAGGTAAACAGCGGCAGCACGAGTATTCAGTGGAGTTGGCATATACGCATCATCCACTTCGATCGTTCCAGGAGTACAGCAAAGAGAGCAGGAAGTGATCCAGAGCAATAGAGTCAGAAAATTTCGGCGCATTGAATCGCAGGCTGAGTATGATCAGCGTCTTGACAAGCGGCTTTCTCCATCAAATGTTGCAATATGGACGAGTATCTGCAGCCAACTTACTATCTGGACTTTGACCATCCAGATGTGCAGGCCTTTGTAGAAGAGAATTTAAAGGGTCTGGATCCACGTGAGGCAGTGGTTCGAGCTTATTACTATGTTCGGGACGAAATAGGGTACAACCCCTACCGTGTGGGTCTCAAGAGAGAACAGTACAAATCCAGCTATATCCTGGGAAAGAAGCAAAACTACTGCATCCCCAAAGCAGTGCTGTTTGCTTCCCTGGTTCGAGCGGTGGGAGTTCCGTCCCGAATCGGTCTGGCGGATGTGGTGAATCATCTGTCCAGTGAGCGCTTTATTGAAAAGCTGGGAAGCAAGGTATTTGCCTTTCATGGCTTTGCCGAGGTGTACCTGGACCAATGGCTCAAGGCCACTCCTACTTTCGATAAAAGACTCTGTGTCAAGTATGGTGTCGCTCCGCTGGAGTTCGATGGTCGCAGCGATGCTATGTTTCAGTCCTTCGATGAAAAAGGGAACCGATTCATGGAATACGTGAAGGACCGCGGGGTCCATGCGGATCTACCATTCGATACAATAATGCAGGGATTTCGCGAATTCTATCCAAACTTCGTGAAAGGTGGTATCCCGGACGGTAACATGATCGACGAAAAGCCAGCAGCTACATAATCCCTGCCGAAACGGAAGCTTAATCACTTCCAGGCACTCCTTGATAAAGTAATCAAAAATACTCTTGCAAGACTTCCTGACTCTTCTATAAAAAAGCCCGCTCCCTGGTTTCGAGCGCGAGGTCCGATTTCGATTAATATAGATAGAAGCGGGTCAGGAGTGTGAGTGCATGAAAATCAAGATGAAGATGATTCTCCTGATCTCAGGAGTGGTGGTACTTAGCGTTTTTCCACTTTCATTCATTGTATTATTGAGAAACCAGGAAGTGGTCACCGAAAAGACCTTCGAAGTCTGTCGAAACCTATCCCATAACATTGCTTCTTCGGCCACAGAGGAGTTGCTCATCGATGTTACCTACGATGGTACAAGATCCGCGGTGCAGGGACTGAACGATGCCGGAGTTAATGGTCTGCTAAATGCGTACGTCTTAAACCTTGACGGCGAATACGTAGCCGACATGCACAAGGAGCATCTGGGCAAAACTGCTGAGCCTGCGACTTTGAAGGAATACCGAAGCATTGAAAGCCTGGAAATGAAAAGTATTAAAGGCGATCCAGATCTGCTTCGCTTCGTATATCCCATTTTCATTGAGTACAAAGGCCAGAAATTGCGCGTAGGGGATGCCGTTTTTGAGTTCGACGAAGAGAAGGTATATCAGCCTATAGAACAGACTCGCACCACGATCTTTCTTGTGGCCGGGATCATTTTTGTAATCGCCATCGTAATCGCAATTACCACCGCAATTCTGATTACCAGGCCAATTCTTTCTTTAAGCGAAGGTGCTACGATTATTGGTGGAGGTGATCTGAGCCATCGTATTCGCGTAGACAGCAAGGATGAAATCGGCCAGCTGGCCTCATCCTTCAATAACATGACAGAAAAGATCCAGGACTTTACTCAAAACCTGGAAGAAAAGGTAGAGCAAAGAACCCAGGAGCTAAACGAAACTCTGGAGCAGGTAAGAGCTCTAAAAATACAGCAGGATGGGGATTACTTTCTAACCTCATTGCTGGCCCACCCATTACAGACAAACAAAAACCGAAGCAACTTTATCTCCAGTGAATTCGTAATCGAACAAAAGAAAAAATTCAGCTTTAGAAAATGGGACTCAGAAATTGGAGGAGATTACTGCATAACAGATACAATTCGCCTGGATGGCAGAAACTACACCGTCTTTTTGAATGCAGATGCCATGGGAAAATCCATTCAGGGAGCGGGCGGGGCGCTGGTACTCGGGGCAGCCTTTAACGCCACATTGATTCAGGCGAAGCTGGGAAAGTCATCCATTCAATACCCGGAAATCTGGTTGAGGGATACTTACCGGGATCTACAGAATATCTTCGTTTCTTTTGATGGCACAATGTACATGTCCATCGTTATGGGCCTGGTGGATGAGGAAACCGGCTTCATGTATTTCCTGAACTGCGAGCATCCGTTCACAGTCCTGTACAGACAGGGCCACGCTTCATTCCTGGAAGAGGAACTGGAGCTGCGAAAGCTGGGGGTTCCTGGAGAGGAGGAAAAGATTTCAATCAAGAGTTTTCAATTACAACCGGGGGATGCAATCATCTGTGGATCGGACGGACGCGATGATTTAATTACAGTGAAGTCCGATGGCACCGAAAGTATAAATGAGGATGAATTTCTTTTTCTAAGACACGTAGAGCTTTGCGACGGGGATATCCAGAGGGTTCTGGAATATACCAGATCAAACTTTACATTGATGGATGACATATCGCTTCTGCGAATCTCCTACAAAGAGAATGTTCCGGAAACTGTTGCTCCCACGGTGCCAGTTCCGGTTAGAGAAAGCATTGAAAAGACACGAGAACTTATCGCACAGGGAAGAGAAGAGGAGGCGCTGCAGACTATAGAGCAATTCCTTCATCATGGTAAGGATCTTCCAGAATTGCTGAAAACGGTGGGCCGATTGTACTTTAACCGGGAAGATTACAATCAGGCTGTGGAATGCTTCAAGGAGTATGTAAGTCTGGCTCCGGAGGATCAAGAGTACCTTTATGCAGTTTCCAACAGTTGCCGCCTGGCAGGACGGTTTGACGAGGCCGCGGATTTCGGTGAGCGATTGCTATTGCGCGAACCAGAAAATATCCTGAATCTTTTAAACCTGTCTGACATCTATTATAGCATGGATCAAACTAAGCGAGCGCTACACCTGGTGGACAAGGCCCTTCATCTGGAACCAGAAAATGAACAGGCAGCCAGACTTCGGGACGGCATCGTCCAGAAAATGGCCAGCTCCAGCGAAACATTGGAGATCATGGAGCTTCTGGAAAAAGCAGATCATCTGTACAAAAAAAGGCAATATAGTCGTGCCCTCAAACAGTATGAGAAGGTTCTGGATCTGGAGCACAACAATCGCAAAGCGCTGTATCGAGCTGCGAATTGCAATGCATGTCTAAAAAATCAGGCCCAGGCCATGGAATATTTTGGTCGGGTGCTGGCGCTGGATCCGGACAACCACCATGCTCATAACAATCTTGCCGTGCTGTACTTCGAGCAAAAGGAGTATAACCGGGCGCTTCTGAGCCTGCAGCGTGCTCTCAAAGTTGAGCCAAGCTTTGATCCGGCTGTGCGAAACATGGAGCAGGTCCAGAAGATGCTGAGCAATCGCGGCGAGGGTGCCAATGAAGCGTCCCGGGAATACGCAGACAGAAAGCCTGTCAGTACCGGATCGGGAGGCGAAAGTGATGGGTAGATTGAATTTTTTATTCGCTGCCTGCTTTACATTTCTGGTGGCTGTCTCATCGCTGCGGTCCGAGCCCATTCCGGTAATCGAGGTCTTGCTTTCTTCGGATTCATCTATCTACGAAGAGGGTCTGGCCGGTTTGCAGTCTGTTATGCAGGGACAGACCAGGGTGCGCTATCTGGAGGTGCTCCAGGCCGAGCAATCCGATCTGGGTGCTTACTTTAACGACATTGAAGCCTCCGGAGCCGTAGTGTATGTGGCCTTTGGTCGTGCCGCGGCCCAGCTGGCAGCAGACAACCTCAGAAATACCAACGTTGTGTTTTCTATGCTCAATTCCCCCAAGCAGCTCAACCTGAAGCAGGGAAATCTATGCGGCGTGAGCATGGACATCGGTCCTGAAAGATTCTTTAAGACTCTTAAAGAGGTGAATCCATCCGCCAGATACGTTTATTCGTTTTATTCCACAGACCAGGGACGGGAAGCTGCGGTGGCCGGGGAGTTTCTGGATCTCCAGCATGGCCTACTACTGGAAGCAATCTCCATCGGTCCTGCAGATTCGTTTGAGGACGCCTTGAATCGAATCAAAGGTCGAGCAGATGCTTTCTACATGGTTGCGGATCCATTGTATGATCGAGAAAACTTTCAGCTACTATCTCGATTCGCAAAGGATAACGGGATTACGCTAATGACTGGCTATCCGGCTCTGGTGAAGCTGGGGGCAACATTCGGGATCAGTCCTGACTATACGAATCTGGGCATTGCTACAGGCGAAATGGTTAATCGAATCCTCAATGGAGAAACCGACTGTTCCAGGGAGCTGGTGGAAGTGCCCACGCAGACTACATTTACATTAAACGAAAGCTACGCCAGGTCCCAGGGACTGGAGATTTCGAAGGCTATACAGGAAAGAGCAAGGCTGGCTGGATTGATGAAACTGGGAGTTGATCTCTATAGCGAAGATAAGTTGAATTCTGCGCGAAAGATCTTTGAAGCGATATTGAGCCGGGATAAGGAGAATCGTGCCGCCAGAAGCTATAGATCGTTAATCATTGAACGTCTTACAGGCGATCAGACCAGAAAGTACATGGCCCGAGCAAAGGAGTATATGCAGAACCGCAGATATCTGCAGGCAAGAGCTGAGTATGCACAGGTGCTGAGGCTGAATCCGGATTATGAAGCGGCCCAGAAGGGACTGGCGGAAGCCTCTCGTTTACAGAGCGAGGTGCAAACCAATCAAGCCAGAGCACTGACCAATGCAGGAAAACCTTTTGCAGCAATACGGTCCTATATCAGTGCATTGAGGATCTGGCCACAGAACGCCAGGGCCAGAGCCGAGCTTGCCAATCTCAGGGGCCGGGAAGCGGCTCACATTTCACAGTATATGCGCGATGGGCTCAACGAGTACAATCGCAGGAACTATGATCTGGCCATTGAAAGATTCGAGAATGTGCTTCTTGTGAATCCGGGCCATAAGGAAGCTACAGAATACCTCCGACTTTCGCAGCAAAAGCAGCAGGCCGTTCGCAGATTGCTACAGCGAAAAAACGATTGAAATTCTATTTCATCCAGTGTACCTGACTATACGATGATGCGCCAACGTCTTAATTGTTCTGGTGCTTTGATACTTGTATTCCTTGTTACTTCGCTCGCCGCCGCGCCTCGAAATTCAGGATCCGTCAGTATTAGCGATAAAGCGAACGGAATAGAAGTTAACATAGTACGCCAGAAAGAAGAGATTCCTGGAATTCAGGAATTTCGAGTAGAAGCCATAAATAACAAGCCCAAAGAGAGAACTTTGCACGGAAAAATTGTGATTCAGGATGGAAGTTCACAAAAAGTATGCACAGTTTATCTTCCCATGCCCCCTTCCGCAAATGCTGTAGATACCATTCGCTGTCAGGCGGCCGATACTGCCGTGTACTGGCAGTTTGAAGTGATCAAGGTCTACGACTTTATTCTGGAAAATTGATAATGCGACGAATCCTCTTTGTAATCCTGCTGCTGTTTTGTAGCTCTACCCTGCTTGCTGAAGCTATCTATATGCGAGATGGAGAAATCCTGGTGGGCACCATTACCCAGCAAACGGAAAAATCTGTGACTGCCATTATTGATGGCCGCACCCGGGTTATTCCCAAAAGCCAGATTGCCCGCATTACCTTTCAGACCGAAGAGGAGATTCGAGAAGTCCGTCGTCAGCAGGCACTGGAACGCCAGAGAAGACTGGCCGCAGAAAAGCGAAGAAAGGAAGAGGCAGAGCTGCAAGCGGCCAGGCAGAAGTTTCTGGAAGAGCAGGCCATGGCCCGGGCCGAGCGAGCTCAGTATCTGCGACAGCAAGTAGAAAAAGGCAACATCGAAAAGCCGGATGAGCCCATTTCCTATCTGGATTTTGCCTGGCGCTCCGCAGTGTTGCCTGGATGGGGACACATCGAAATCGGCAGGCCTTACATTGGTTATACCTACATGGGGCTCACTGCTCTGGCTCTCCTGAACGTGGCTAGAACCTGGGAGCCGGCTCATAGCGCGCAGGCAGCCAACATTGAGCAGGTAAACAACAACATCGCTCTGGCCATAATACTGAATACCCAGGGCAACGTTGATGGCCGGCTTCAGTTTGCCTATTTTACAGAGTCTACAAGAAAATTTTCTGGCGAGTATAACCAGAAGGTCAGTGCATATAACTATGCTGTAATCTCGCTTATTACGCTCTACGGTGTGCAGCTGGCGCACATAGTCTTTAATGGATTTGCCTGGGAAGAAGGCCTGGTGGTGGAAAACGATAGCACCAGGGGAGGCTTTCAGATGGATATTCTGCACGGTTCCCATCCAGGAAACCTGTCTGCAGATACAGGTCTTGGATTGCCTCCCAGCGCATTTTCGCCAAGACCGGGGGGCCGGGCCGACTCTGGACTGGCGGCAGCAAAAGCTCCAGAAACGGCCATGACTTTCGGCTACAGCTACCGATTTTGAAGGCTGAGTAGTATTTCGGTCAGAAAATTGAGGAATTCTATGCAAGCGTCGGGTAAGAGCGTTGTTGTAAGGTACATCATGAAGCGACTTGCTGCTCTCATACTCACATTCTCCCTGGTTACTCCGGCAACGAACTGCCTGCTTCTGGAGCCGCCCGCTTCCGAGGGTGCGAACGGTGGTGGAATCTCCATAGCGGACCTCCCGCTTCTGATGGCCCTACTATCCAATCCAGTATATTTTTTTCTAAGCGATGAAAGTGGCTCCACTCAGGCAAGAGCTATTGTCAAAAGGGATATGTTTGGCGGTCTTCGTTTGCTCACCTGGAATGGCGGTCCGGGCAATATCTGGAAGGGCGCGGTAGTGAATGGTGTCATATTTGCTCTGGAAAATAATAATCAGGATGATATCTGGATCTCCCGGGATGACGCTCAGACCTGGCAACTGGTGGATGCTCCAGGTAGCAATGAATCGGAGAATATTTCCAACGTACTGGGTTGCGGCAGTGCTGTGGTCATTACTCATCCAACCATCGCGTACAATGGATCAGGAACGAGGCCCGGCTACATCAGTTACGACAGCGGAGTAACCTGGCAGGAATTCCGGGTAGGTGCTTCTCCTGCTGCCACCGGAAGCGGTGACTATGCTCTGTCTGCCATAGACTGCACCTCAGAAAAAATCTTCATCGCTTCCAGTGCGGTGGCCAATCGCTTTCAGTGGGCTTTTCTAAATGATCTCAGTTCCTGGACTGTGGCTACATCTCATCCGGCATCGCAGAATGGCTATTCATCCATTGCCACCTCCGGTACCAGCACCATCGGCTTGGCCTGTACCACGCCCGGCTATTGTCCTTATGCTCCAGAAGTGAACTATTCTTTAAACAATGCAGAAGGTATGGCTCTTGCTGGCTCCATGCCCTACATGGGTCTGGAATTTACCGGGGTTGCGGAGTTTGGAGCGGGAGCCTTCTTCGTTTCTGAGATGGATCAATCTGGAGATACGTGCCGCATCTATAACCTGGGTAACGGCTCCACAAATCCATCCAGCAGTACCGTGGCATCCATATCCTGCGCCGACATTACCAATCCTCAAAGAATGCCTGCCCTTCTGGTTACCGATGCAGGCATTTTTTCTTCCTATGCCTCTTTTTCAGGGACGCAAACAGGCGTTGTCTATTCCGACGATGGGCTGAGAAGCCTGAAAAAGATCAATATTGGAAGCGTTTATTCAGGGCAGGGAATTGTCACAAGCATAGACGATGCTCGCTGAGGGGGTGCTTGTTGTATTTCAGGCCTGCCGAGGTTGGCCGGGCCTGACCGGGTTATCCGGATTTTCCGAGGACTCGAGCCAGAGATGGCTCGGATGCTGGAAACAGCAAAGCAAGGTAGAATAATATGAATCGATTTTCCCGACTAATTCTCATTGGAGTATTCGCCCTTTGCGGTTTCTCGCAGAACCGATGTCTGCTCCTGGATCAGCCTTTTTCGGAGCGAAATCTTCCTCTGCTTGCCCAGCTTCTTCCCGGATTGCTATCGCAGAGCACCTTCGCTTTCTTAAATGATTCTGCCGGCGATAACCAGGCCCGCACTTTATTCAAAATCCCCAGCACCGGAATTCCCGAGCGAATTGATTGGTCTGGCGGGCCGGCTCAGATACGGGACGCAGCCATCGTGAATGGAGTTATATTTGCGGCCGATACTTCCAGCACCGACGATTTCTGGATTTCCCGGGATCAGGGAATGAACTGGGAGTCGGTGGATCTACCTTCCGGAAATGAATCCACAAGCATATCGTACGTTGTTGGATGCGGCACGTCCGTGATAGTTACCCAGGGAAGCATCGCCTACAATGGTACTGGCACGCAGCCAGGATATATCAGTCGAGACAGCGGCGCCAGCTGGCAAGAGGTGCGAGTGGGCATCGGTCCTTCCTCCACCGGAACCGGAAACATCGTGATTCGTGGAATCGATTGTACCGATTCACGTATCTATGTTGCCTCCTCGGAATCCTCCAATCGCATACAGTACGCATCACTGGACAACCTGAGTGCCTGGACCGGGGTCCCCAACACAGGGGTGAGCTATTCGGACTATACAGACCTTACGGCAACCACCGCCGGTTTCGCCGGCCTGGCCCAGGATGATTTCAATACCATTCAATGTGCACTCAACTATTCGTCGGACGGCGGAGCCTCTGTAGACGAATCCGGAATCATGCCCAATATGAACTTTGGCTGCAACGGGGCGCTTCGTGCAAGGTACGCCATTCCAGATACAGTCGTAGTCTCCGAACCAGACTCCAGCACTGAGACCTGTAGAATCTATGTAATGTCGAATCTGGCTATCTCGCCGGCCAGCGTTACTCCTGCCAACCGCGACTGCAGCGATGTGGGAAACCTGGGAATCATGCCAGGGATTCTTTATGCGAATTCAGGCATCTATGTTTCCTATGCCAGTGCACCGTCTACTTCTACCGGACTTCTCCGCTCCATGGATAATGGTCAGAATTTCTCAAAGTTGGATCTAAGTTCTATCTGGAGCGACAGCGGCTATATTATTGATCTGGAGTCCTATCCATGATTTTGTCCAGGGATGGAAATGCATAAAGTGTAAACACTAAAAAAAGTGTAGAAAAATCCTGCAAGATGTCTTCTGCGATTGTTAGTCTGATAGTATGCGCAAGTTCCGATCTGTTAGACCGAAACTATCAGCAACCATCGTCCCATTCTATATCATCGCATTTATGACTGGCGTCGGCTGCCTCAAACTGCAGCGTCCTGCCACTTCAGATCTACCGGCTCTGATTGCCCTGATGAGCGGTTCTGAATCCTTCTATTTGTTTCCGGACGAGTCCGATGCAGGAGGTCAGAGTAATGGCATGCTTCGTGCTGATCCGGAAGGATCAGCACTGAATGTAAGCTGGGTGCCGTTTACAGGTGGCCCTGCCAATACCTGGAAAGCAGAGGTATTGAACGGAACCATCTTTGTGCTTCAAGAGGACAGCGAAGATGAGCTCTGGATCAGTCGTAACCAGGGCACTTCCTGGGAAACATTTGAAGCGCCGGAAGACAATGAGGACGAGGACATCAGTCATATCCTTGGCTGTGGCGATGCACTGATTCTTACTTACGATACCATTTCCCAGGATCCGGATGGGGATCATCCTGCCTACGTTAGTTACGACAACGGAAGAAGCTTTCAAACCTGGTTTGTATCTGGAACCGGAGAAGTTACGGTGGATGGGATCGACTGCAATGATTCCTATCTCTATATCGCATTTGCCAGTCAGAATCATATCCAGTATGCGCCGGTTCAGGATTTGAGTTCCTTCACTCTGGCGTCCTCCCACAGCTCGATCTATGATCAATATTATGGGCTGATTGCAGGTACCTCCGGCATCATCGGTATGGCGGATCAAAACGGAGACTACTACTCGAACTACGGATCCGGCCTGCCGCAGGATATGCAAACGGCAGGTTCCTATCCGGTGGCCTATACCTTTTATCCGCTGAGCGCTTCCCGCCATTCCGGTGCAGACTATATATCCGGCACCTACAAGATCGGGATGGTGGATACCGGCAATGATATCTGTAGAATCTATTCCCTGGATACCTTTGACACGGCTCCAACATCGGGAAGCTACGTGGAACCTGGCTGCAACCAGGTTTCGGATCTGGGCAATCTGCCGGATCTGGCCGGCGATGAAAGCACCATTCTGGCAAGTTACAGGAATGATTCAGGAACCAATGGAGCCGTCCTGTTTTCTACCGATGGAGGAAATTCATTCTCGCATCCATCTATAGATGAATGGACCGATGCCGGGTTTATTTCCGATATTGAAGTGGACTGAGCTACTGGATCCGAACAGTCGATCTTATGAATAGATCCATGCAGCCTTTCCGGGAGACGGGCCTCTAGCCCTGCCTAATTCTTATGCCAGAATGGCTGATCGTTCCCGGATACCGAATTCGAAAAATGGACCTCACCGGTTAGAAACCTGGACAGTGTTTTCCATTATCTATTCGTTGATTCGATTGAAAACGCTGATGCGAACCCGGAGCTCGCAGTCCTGAGAATTCGATTACAGGCGGACCTGGCTACGTTATATTAGCCGAGATCTTCTATACGATGGCGGAGAGCCTGGGCCAGAATGCCATGTTCCTCTTTTGCATTGGTCAGGTTTTCCAGCCAGGCGGCTGTGTTGGACAGCCATTCCACATCATCCAGGTTTTCTTTGCGAATAAAAACTCTGCGATGTTTCATTAATGGTCGAATCTCATCAAAGCGATCCTGCTGATCATAGTAGAGCAGGTCTCCGGTATTGTTCATGTCGAATTTAACCGAATTGAGAGCCTTCACTACTTCATCCAGCCAGATCAATCCGTGGTTGGCTCTCTCTACGTAGGCTGCCGCTTTGGAGACGTTGGGAGGAACCAGATGAGTGCGAGCTTTGGGCCCGGAGCGCTGACTTTGCTTTTTTTTCTTCTTTGTTTCGCTTTCTGATTCTGCACTATCGGCCAGCTCTTCGATGGTCGGGGCGGAATTACTTTCTGCTTTTTGTGGCGGGCCAGCGCTCATTCCAAACAGGGAAAGCAGCCAATCCAGGAGCCGGGCCAGAAAACCGCGTCCTTTTCGTTCTCTTTTCTTTCGCTCTTTTTCCAGCTCATCTTCCCATTTCTTGATGGCTTCGGTTAGCTCTCTTTGTTCGCTCAATACATCTGTATCCAGTCCGGGCATATTTATGTCGATAAGGGCATCGTATATGCCGCTACCCATGCCTCCTTCTTTGGCCATTAAATGCAGGAATGAACGGCGGTCTTTGTTGCGAATAAAGGCTCGCGCCAGGTTGGATCTAAAGATCAAAAATGCTCCAGGTGGATCCGATCTGCGATCTACACTGACCAGGACTTCTGGATCCTTGCGAAAACGGGCCATAACCGCATCGTAGATCTTCTTTTTGTCAGAGAACTTCTGTGCTACCTTCTCTGGAGGCTGAAAGCTTTCCTGACTGAAGTGAATGGGCTCAAACTTCATGTTCAGCATCTTCAACGTTTGCTGATATACGAAGCCCAGCAGGACCTCTGCGCGAACGTTGCGAAGTCCCTGTACAAGCTGAATCAAACGTCCCAGGGCTTCCAAAAATTCCAGTCCACCGGGCCAGGATTCGCCTGCAGTGAAACTTGGATGGCGGGATAACTCTGTATGATATCCGGCTCCCATGTCCCCCTTTTCTACTTCAATATCTGGCATCAGGAACTGAATGATTCGGCCCGCAGTTTCTACGTAGATCCGATGAATCCATTCTACCTCGGTGGTTCGCTCTGTGAAAGAATCCTCTTCGAAATCCACCATGGACATCCCAGGTGGATAGACCAGGTGAAAATCTCTTCGCAGAGAATAGAGTACAGGCCGCTCCGGTCGCTGGTCCATAAGGTCAAAAGATTCCTTGAACTTCTCTTTTTCCAGCTCCAGCTCGGCTCTCAATTCTTCCTGGGGCTTTGCCAGTAACTTTACTATTTCTTCAATGTATTCCCGGGGTGCCTCGGTTTCGCTTTCCAGTAGACCTTCAAAGGACACGCTTTCGAGCCTGCCCAGCTGTTGCACGAAAGCGGTGCGATCCAGCAGGGTTTCTGGATTCAGCAAGAGATGTTCTCGCAACATGGGGCCCAGTTGCCCGGTGCGTTCCTGATCCAGAAGTCTGAAGTCCCGGTGCCGGATGTATCTCATCACGCTGCTAAGCCCGGTGCGCACACAGGCTCGCAAGATTTTATCCACCTGGTCTCCCTTCAGGGAAGCAGGACGAATGGCTACTTTCTGTAGAATGAGTTTCTGCTCTTCGTCAGAGTAATCCAGATAATGGCCAATGCGCAGTACTTCGCGGGATTCCAGATTCTTAAGATCTGTCTCGGATAGTACTTTTAGTTCCGGAAGTTTGACCAGAGCTCGTGGGGACTGGTGGAACATAAAGAAGTTCTGCACTCCTTTTTCCACCTGGGTTATTTCCCGTTCTGCTCCAGGGCTGAATGATAGCAGAAGGCTTTTCAAATCGGTGCTGGAGATGAGATCCGGACTCTGGGAAGGGCTATTTGCTCCTGCTGCGGGTTCCATTTATTACCAAAGTATCTGTTCTACGTGTACATCGGTTCTGTCCAGTTCTATCCGAACATGATGCCTGCGTTTTTCCCCGTTTTCCCGGAATATACGGGGCACCCGGGCTGCATTGACATAGTGAATTCCCTCTTTTTCCACGTACCAGGTCCGCTGCCCACCACCCTTCAGGGCATGGTGCATATGCCCCGCCAGAACCACCAGCGGGGACTGATTTGATGAAGCGGCTTCTCGAATGGCAACTTCCAGATCCGGATCACCAAAGTCCCCTCGATCTGGATCAAAATCGCAGCCCCAGATATCATTTCGATGGGAACCCAGACCGGTGGGCCCATTATGAGCCAGAACCAGCCGGACCGGCGCCTTGCTCTGGCGCATAAGCGAAAGAATACATTGAGCTGAATCCTGCTGACTTTGAATCCCGAACTGCTGCTCAATATACGGCTGAAATCCGATGTCCGGTCCACCCATGGAATGGGGCCTGGCTGTGATTATGTCCAGTTCGGACTCGCCGGAATCCCAACCGTGCTTCCTGTGGAATCCATGTAGTTTATATCCGCCCATCTGGATTGCGCCCAGAGCCTCCTTCAATTCCTGAACTCGTCCTTCCATCCGAGGATCCTCTCGCTTGAGCCGGGCGCTCCCGGTGATTTCACCCAGCAACTGTAACACCGATGTAGAATCATGATTTCCGGGAATCATCAAGGCAGGCTTCTGCAAACCAGAAAGGATGCTACCTATCTGCACAGTCTGTTTGTGTGAACGACCGGGCAGATCACCGCAGATCAATATCAGGTCATAATCGCTTTCGTTGAATAGTCTTACATCTTCCTCATCGAATGCTGTATGTATGTCCCCAATGCCTGCGATTTTGATCATGCTATTAACTTTTACGGATGAAATATTGGCCTATTTCCCTTGACTCAATTTGAAAAAGAGCTATGCCAGGGGGAAAGAAAAAAGGATCCCTGTCATGCGAATCTCATTCAGTCTGAAGGTAGCAATTGCCATTGCATTTGTTTCCCTGGCCGCTTCCACATCTGCCATGGGCTATTACTACCTGCAATTAAAAGATAAAATCTGGTCAGAAATGAGCCGGAGGCTACGCGACATTGGAAAGACCGGGCAGGCAATGTTCACAGCAGAGCAACGTCAGGCCATGGTAAAGCTCAGTCGGGAAATGCAATTAAGCCAGGAAGGAGTGGATAAGGAATTCCTCGAAGACATAGAGGAAGACGATTTCGCAGAAGCAATTCCCAGGAAGAAATCTTTAGAAATGGAGAAAACACCGGAGTTCCAGGCTCTGGCCCAGACTCTGCGGCTCATCAAGGCCGGTACATTCAAGGATCCCATCTATCCAGAAAAGTTGAATCAGCAACTGAACAGACCGGATCAGCAAACTACTTTAAAGTATACCTATTTACTGGCTCCCATAGATGAAAGTCCGGACTTCAAGGTGGTTCGTTTCCTCGGGGATGCAGACTACGAAGAAATCGATATGAACAAGAATGGCAAGATCGATGACGATGAGATCGGAGTGCCGGCTGGATTGCTTTATAATGTGGAGGCACAGCCCAGAATGCGAGAAGCCTTTCGCACAGGTAAAGTGACCAATACCGATGAAGCGTTCTCCGATGCCTGGGGTGTCTGGTACAGCGCGATGGTGCCCATTAAGGACAGAGAGGGTAATGTAATCGCCGTTCTTGGTCTCGACATGGATGTAGATTCCGATTTGAACCTTCTGGACTGGTTTTTCTGGGTGGCCGTTACAAGTTTGATTGTAATTTTCTTTGTTACCCTGGCCGCTGCTTATGGAATTGCGCGCTACCTGGCTGCCCCCATTGAAACACTGCGAAAGGGGGCCGAACAGGTACAGGATCGAGACTTTACAACCAGGGTAACTGTAAAAAGCCGGGATGAGCTGGGACTTCTGGCAGATGCATTCAATGCCATGGTTCGAGAAATACGCATCTACTCGGATCAACTGGAAGATATGGTAGCGGATCGAACGGCCAGGCTGGAAGAAACTCTGAAACAGGTGCAGCAGCTGAAGCATCAGCAGGATGGCGATTATTATCTGTCCACCTTGCTTACCAATCCTTTGTTCAAGAATCGGAACAATAGCGCCAGGATCAGTACTGACTTTCTGCTGAGACAGAAGAAGCAGTTCGCATTTCGAAGATGGAAAGCGGAACTGGGCGGTGATTTGTGCGTAAGTGGGAATGTTAAGTTCAATGGCAATCGATGGGTAATGTTTTTTAACGGAGATGCCATGGGTAAATCCATGCAGGGCGCCGGGGGGGCTCTCGTAATGGGTTCCATTATCAATTCTATAATGGTGAGGTCTTCTGCGAATGACCGAGACCTCAAGATTGATCCGGAGCAATGGATGGTGGAAACCCATGCAGAAATACAAAGGATCTTTGAAACATTTGACGGTAGCATGTATGTAAGTGGTGCTCTTGGTATTATAGAAGAGAGTACCGGTCGAATGTACTATTTGAATGCAGAGCATCCGCATACTGTTCTGTACCGAAATTCCCATGCAGTCTTTCTGGAGGAAGAAATCAGTACTCGAAAATTTGGAATGCCGGATGTTGGACGTCCACGAGTGTTCGAGTTTCAACTGGAGCCGGGTGACGTTCTTATCGCAGGATCGGATGGACGGGATGATCTGGAGATATCCTCGAACACCGAAGGACGCATCATCAACCAGGATGAAGGATTGTTCTTAAACATTTGCGAAAGTACCGGCGGAAAACTGGATGGAATGGAAGAGAAGCTGCAGGAAATAGGAAAAATCACCGATGACCTTTCGCTCATACGTGTGGAATTTGCGCCGGTGCCGGCAGCCCTGAATGAGGGGCCTGGAGTAAAGGAACTGCTTCAGCGAAAGCAGTTCGATCTTGCTTTAAGGGCCCTGGAAGAAAAATCGGGACCGGACTCAACCGTGGACCTTTACCATAAGGGTCTTTGTCTCTGGAAACTAAACCGAAGTCAGGAAGCCCTGGATTATTTAAGTAGTGCAGAAGAAGAACTGGCACATCATTCAGCAATGCTACGTCTTCTGGCCAGGGTGTATTTCGATCTGGGAGATTCTATGCAGGCAAGAATCCATGCAGAAAGGGCACTGCAACTGGATCCCCAGGATGATCGAGCCAGGAAGATTCTTTCCCGAATAGAGCACCATTTCCCGGTGTCTGGCTAGAAACAGTGTAAGCTAGTCCTGCCCGGGCCTGCTTCAGATTCTAAAAGGATGGGAGGTCGTGAGTCTAGAAATCAAGCTAGACGATGGATGATAGTTGAGCCCGGAAGATAAAGGTCGAGAAATCTCTTCCTGAATTTACCTCTAGAGCCTCTCGAGATGCCGGTTCGGGAAATAGTGCCCCTGTTTCCATTACACATTTAAAGAAGAAGTATTAGTACCTGAGTACATGTGAGGGCCGACCTAAAATCCAGCATCCCTGGACGAATGAAGCATTATTTACTTGCCCCGGACCCGTGCAGGTTCTAGAACCCTGATGCGATGGATGCAAAGAATCACAATCAAGCATCCGTCCTCATTGGCGGTTCACAGACCTTGCTGGCACTGTCACTGCTTCTGTTTAGCTTCTCCCTCTATGGCGATACAGTGATAGTCGGCGGATTTCAACCCAGAAACGCTGCTGAGCCTGCCGTAGAACAGGCCATTCGAAACCAAATCAAAGCTGAGATGGAGCGCTCTGGGCTCCAGGTAAAGATGATTGGCGACATGCGGCCATCCACAATCTCCGAGGATACTCTGGCAGGCAGTCATCTATTCGTATCTGGATACTACTCCAGAAGCCGAAATGGAGTGTTGAACATTTATGTGCAAATTTACCATCCATCATCAGGCGAAATCATAGACGCGTTTAATCGAGTGGATGTAGCCGAGCGCGTAGATGAATATGCAGATATTGATCTACCGGCAGAGGAAGTGCGAACACCGGATTCAGAGGTGATCGACACAGTTGCACGAAGGGTTACGATTCAGGTCAGGGTTAATGCGGCGCGAAGGGTAAAGCGAGAAAACCTGGATCGCTACATCCGTACCAGCGATCTTGCGAAAACCTATGCTTTACCGTTGGCCGAGCGAGATCCGGATGTGGCCACCCGCGAAGTGTTTCAACTTCTGGAGGAGCAGGAGGTAATTACCGCTACAAGAACCAGAAGCACTCTGAGAGAAGCTCCGGCAGCAGTATATGTAATTACCGAGCAACAGATTCGTGAAAGAGGTTATAGAACCCTGGTGGAAGCGCTCCAGGATCTGCCGGGCTTTGATATTATACATACTTATGGCATTTTTCCGGAATTGATCCATCAGCGCGGATTGGTGGGAAACAACCAGAAGACGCTGCTTTATGTGGATGGTGTCCTGGACAACAATCTTACGGAGGCTGCGATCCTTGCCGGTAGTATCCGTTTTCCCTTGCATAACGTGAAACGAATCGAAGTTATTGCCGGTCCTGCCTCTGCTCTGTACGGTGCCAACGCTTTTAATGGCGTCATCAACATTATTACTCAGGACTATGATGGAAATCCCACAAATGAAGCTGAAGTGACGGCCGGGGGGTACAACAATCTGGATCGTCCTGGTTATGGAGCGAATGTTACTTTAAGGGGATCCACCCCTGGAACCGAGAAGCCCTTTTCCTACTCTGTTAGCGGATACATGCACAGAACCGTTGGGCCCGACTTCAGCCATGTTGGTCGTCTGGATCGTTCGGACATGGGTAAGAATGATCCGGCTTATGCGGTAGAGTCCGAGATCTGCGGTGGCCAGTGCAATCCGGATGCGAGCTCGCTAGGGTACTGGTGGTCACCTTATTTTAACGTGGCCAACATCGATACATACAATATTACCGGAAAGTTTCAGATGGGGAACTTTCGTTTCCAGACCGTGAACTGGCAATATCTGCAGGGAGATGGTACATTCGCAAACGGAACACAGCAGATTGATACTGATAAGCTGGGGTATCGCGGATCCGCCTGGAATTTTGAGAACCATAGTTTTACTTTTGGATATCTCTATGAAATCAGCCCCTTCCTTTCACTGGATACAGAGGCCGGCATTCGCCATACCGAGATTCTTTCCAGTTCCGGTGAACAGTATCCAGGTACTGCCGGAGTTCGCCCGTATTTCATCGCTGATCCGGCGAATACCAGTACCATCTATGATTACTCCAGACCAGACAAAGCATACGATTTTAAGCAGAGGATTACCTACAACCCTGGTGCAAAGGCTACAACTGTAGTTGGCTGGGAAGGGAATCATACGGTGGTACCCGAGGCATACGGATCCGAAAAGAGAATCAGAACTTCCAACTATGCCCTGTATGGGCAGCAAATGTACAGGCCCGTATCCAGTCTTCAGATCACCGGCGGTTATCGCTACGACAACAGTACTGATTATGGTCAGTCCCATACGCCGAGGCTCGGGGCGGTGTATCAGGCGACGTCGGATCTGACATTAAAGTTACTTCTGGGAACCGGTTTTCGCGCACCCACAGCCTGGGAGCTTTACAACGAAACGGCCCAGAGATTAAGAAACGAAAATCTGGAGCCAGAGCGAATGCGCTCCGTGGAAGTGGGAATTGGATACAGATTCAAAAAGAGATACTACTTCTCTGTTCAGGCCTATCAAAACGAAATCGAGAATTTGATTCTGGAAGTACAGACGTCGCAGAACAATCCTTCCGGCGGTAACTGGAATCAAAATCAGAATGTTGGAGATGCACGAATCATTGGTGTTGAATCCAGGACGGATTTTCTAGTCCTGGACAACCTTTCAATAAACTTCAATCATACATTCTCGGAGGGGTATTATCTAAATCTGCCCTATACTCTGGCTGTTTCGCCGACCACGAAAGGTCGTGCCGGAGACGATCCAATTCAGGATGCTGCCGCCTCTGTGATTGCGAATATCCGCACACAGGAAGCCGCTGTACTTGCTCAACTGGAACAGTCTGTGCTCAATGCCGTGGCTGCAGTGAATCCAGAATTGCTGAACAATGCTCAATTTCTTCGCGAGATTCGCAGCACCCTGCCATCGCAATTACTGGAACTGGATGGTGTACCTTCCAGGGGACCAATACCCAATATTGCACGGCATAAATTGAATCTGGGAGTCACCTATTATCCGATCAAGAATCTCTCCTTGAACCTTAGAATGAACTATGTATCCGAACGCAGAACAATATCTACAAATCCGGAGTCCACGATTCCCGCTTACTATTTTTGGGTGGGAAACATTCGATGGGATCAACCATTCGGAGTGGAGACCATGTACGTTCAGCTTATGGTGCGGAATCTGACCAATGAGCAGTTCTGGGATCCTGGAATTCGAACTGCTACTGGTGGCTACTATCCAACCAGGCATCCTCTGGAGAACCGAAACATCTGGTTAACGGTAGGTTATCGATTCTAGAGCGTTGGAGCGCCTCCTCTCTGATTCTATTCCTGGATGGGGCGCCGGGCATCCAGGGATAACCGATGGCAGTGCGCCTTTTTCGAGGTATGGATGTCAGAAGAACAGCTACAGTGACCTGTTCACTGCCATTGTATCTGATGTTCGATAGAGACCTTTTCCAGACTAAGTGCTTGATTTTTCCATTAATCACTGCTCATATAACCGCCCCACTTCTGCCGTCAGATGGAAAGCTACGACAGAATGCGGGTCCCGATCAGTATGAGATTTGTGTCTTGCACAGTAATGCTTCTGATGTTTGCCCATCTGTCCTATCTGGGTGCTGAGCAGCCGGATGGTCGCACCGTACTCATCGGGCCCTTCAATTCCTACAAATCAGAGACGGACCTGCAGCTTCAAACAGATATACGCTCTGCGATTGAAGCGAAGCTCAGCGAAAATGGCTATCGTGTGATCTTTGCCAGAACCAGGACTCCAGAGGCTGCCCTCCAGGAAGCCAGAGAGTCCGATGCAGACTTTGTGGTTTCCGGTTTTTACAGAAAGGGAACGATTAATCTTGAGATCTTTGGCCAGATCTACGATCCAAATACAGGCTACGTCATTGATGCGGTGAATGTTTCAGATAATCTGGAGAGACTTCAGGATGTTGAAGGTCTGGGAAACCTTCAACTGGACAGAGATGAACTGGCCGAGTCCAATCAGGATAGAATTGCGGAGTTTTCCAGGAAGGTTTCCATTCGTATTCGCTCGAATCCCGGAAAGCAGGAGCGAAGGTTTAACATTGATGAAAACATACTGGGTCATCCCATCGGTAAAGAAATGAGTTTTCCTGTGCGAGAATCCTCCGGGTCGGACAGCGAAGATGTTTTTCAGGTTCTTACCGAGCAGGATGTGACGGTGGCCTCCAATGTCGTAAGGGCTCTGGAGAAGCAGCCGGTGTCGGTTTCCATTATTGATCGCAAGAAGATCCGCTTAAGCGGGGCGCGAACCGTAAATGAGCTTCTGATGATCTACGTTCCGGGCTTCTTTCTCGTAGAGGACCAGGACGATGTGATTGCTGCATTTCGAGGCCTGGCGCCGGATAACAATGCGAAGGTTCTGATGCTCCTGAACGGGCAGAACATCAATACAGAGTGGTTCTGGGGACCGCCAGATGCTCTTCTGCAGGGGATTGATCTGCAATACATCGAACGAATAGAAGTAATTCGCGGACCTGGTTCGGTTACCCTGGGGCAGGGCGCTCTACTGGGAGTGATTAACATAGTCACAAGAAATGGAGCCAGCCAGAGAGATGCCATGATCACGGCTTCTACCGGAAAGGATGGATACGGTCATTTTTCCTTTCAGTCTGGAATTCGCGGAGAAGAGGTTCAGGATTTCCATGCCTATGCCTACATGGGGCGAACCTATTATCCGGGGCAGAAGATGCGAAATGAAGCTTATGCCAGAGACAAAGGTTACGAAGGCGTGGACGATCTAAGATTACAGAATCTGTATGATTTTCAGATCAAACCTACTGCAAACATCAACACATCCTTTGAAGAAGTGGTCACAAATGGAGGGTCTCCGGTGTTTCAACAGGATGGCGTTTCGCTGGTGCAAAGAAGAACCGTATATACTTCTGGAAACAGGCTCAAGCGATCTGATAACACTACTGCTGTGACTACCCTTGCTTTTAAAGATCTGGAGCTGGATCTCTTTTATACAGATCAGCAACGGGACATTTATAATTTTTATCGGGATCGTAACGAAGTTCAGAACATAATTCGTCATGCAGATGCGAAGTATTCTTTTGGACTTGGATCGGAAGCGACCCTGAGACTGGGCGCATTCTTTACCCAGGATGACATTATTCTTCATTCCCATAGTGGCTTTATCATGGGAGGAACCAGAGAAGAACGTTATGGCGGTTCCATGCTCTTGAACTGGAAAACCTCCAGAAACAATCAGCTGGCCATAGGCACAGAGTATAGAAAATATGATATGGGGTTGCCGGACAAAAACGGAAACAACTTCATTGTGAACCAGGCGAATGCCACTTTGCTGGGGAATGTCAATCAGACCCACCAGTATGTGTATGCAAATACCATTGACGTAGCTTCGGTATTTCTGGAGGATTATTACAGCGTAAGTCAGTCTCTGGATCTATTTGCTGCGTTTCGCTACGATAAGCAGCGTTACTGGGGGGCGAACGTTTCTCCTCGCCTGGGGATGCTGTATCGATGGAATCAGGACCTCCGGTTTCGCTTTTCCTTTCAGGAAGGATTCAGAGGATCTCCCGGGGTTGCCTATTCCGGAGGCTTTCAGAAGGATGGGCATCTGAGAACGGATAACTTTGATGATATTGAAGCGGCCGGTATTCCCAATCCGAATGGCAATGGAATCTACCGGAACATTCCGCGCACGAAGCCCGAAAAGATGAAGAGCTTTGAATTTGCGGCCAACTACAAATTAAGCGAAGGCTGGGAATTTGAACTGGTTACATTCTACAATCGACTGAAAAATATCATCGATGTTGGGGTACTGTATCAGGATCCGGCTGTATTCACTATGCCGCAGGTAGGTAATGATGAGCCCGGCGACTGGAACGGGTTCTGGTTCTACAAAAATAATACCGGGGAGTTAAGGCAGGTTGGGGCGGAATTTGGATTTAGATATCGTTCCCGCAAGCTGGACATAGGTTTAAATCATTCTGTAGTTCGTGTAGTATCTGCCTCAAGCCAGAACATCGGGGCAATGTATTTGACCACGGATTCGGAAAACAAGCATCACCGGGCCTATCCCGAAAATGTGTTTCGAGCGAACTTCGTATATTCACCGATAGATCCGCTGAGTCTCTCAATGAACTATCTTTATTTTCCCAACTGGTACAGTCCTAACGGAAACAGAGTAGAAGGGAGTCAGCTACTGAATGCAGGTATCGCTTACGATATCTCGGAGCATATGGAGATCAGCCTGGTAGGAAAGAACCTGCTCAACTATACAAATCCATTCCCGATGAATGCGAATGCCGGTGGAAGGGACCTTTCGGATGGCGCAGCTTCTCTGGAAGAAACCACCTACTGGCTTACATTCAGGTTCATCTTCTAGAATCCGCCCTGAAATAGAGATCCATCGAAAAACTCTGCCGGGGATAATCCGCAGGGTTGGGCCGCTGCATCGCAAGTACCCCAGAGAATCATATTGGTGCAGGAATCCACATCCTTGCTGGAATAGTAAGCTCCATCCAGAATCTTTCTGGGATTTTCCGTAAATTGCAGATAGAGATAGGCCCCGTTGGTTTCGTTAATGCCGCACTGAGCTATCTTTACAAGTCGGGCATCGTTGATTCGACCCAGCGCTTCATCCCTGGAGATTACATCCGGTCCATCCACTCCGTAGTAAGAGCCCGAGCACGAAATAACAAACAACGAAAGCAGAACGGACTTTGACAGGCTACACCAGGGGATACTCCGGCGATGGGACACCATTCTATTATTCCGAGTTCTCAGAAGATTCTCCTGACTGGCATTCCTTAATCTTCAAATGAATCCGTTAGTGTTCAATCATTTTTCCTGAACGGCCGTGCTGCTGTAAATAACGTTGGTTATTCTCCCCTGCACCCTCCAGACAGCCCGGAATCAGTTATTGTCCATGCTTACCGTTTTGGGCATTCCTGGAGATCTAAGTGCCACCGGACTTCTGCGAAGAGAAGCGAAAGCGATAAAGAGATAGAGAGGACAAAACCACACTGACACTACTAAGGGCCATGGCAGCCCCTGCAATCATGGGACTCAGAAAGCCCAATGCTGCCAGCGGAATACCGGTAATATTATAGATGAAAGCAAAGAATAGATTCTGATAGATCTTTCGAATGGTGGCTCTGGACAGTCGGATGGCATCTACCAGTTCCATTGGATTGTTGCCCATCAGAGTAACATCGGCAGACTCAGAAGCCACGTCTGTGCCCGATCCCATGGCGAACCCTGCATCCGCACGTCCCAGGGCAGGGGCATCGTTGATCCCATCTCCCACCATTCCGTTGGGACCTTCGCCAGTATCTATGGCTGCCAGCTTCTCTTCTGGTTTCAGGCTGGCACGAAAATCAATGGCCAATTCCTGAGCAATGGGACTGGCAGCCTCCGGTCTGTCTCCTGTCAGGATCATGGAGCGAATGCCCATTCCCTTTAGAATTTCCAGAGCTTTCGCGGCCGCCGGCCGGATTGTATCCTGAAGAATTAAGCGTCCCAGATACTTTTTGTTTCTGGCTACATGTACTACAGATCCAGGTGCATCTTCCCTCTCCGTGGTTATACCCAGGCTATTTAAATACTCCTCTGTGCCGGCCACCATTTCGCTTCCGTCCTGATGAGTGGCCATGATTCCAGCCCCGGCCACCGTGCGATACTGCAGCCCGGCCGTTTCTGGATGGATGTTTTGCTTTTCGCCGTAATCCTGAATCGCCCTGGATAGAGGATGTTCGGATCCCATCTCCACGGCCAGAGCCACTTCAAGTAGATGCTGCACATCGCTGCTTTCTTGCGATGCATGTACTGCTGAGACCCGGGGTCGACCTTCCGTCAATGTTCCTGTCTTATCGAAGAATAGAATTTTGATTCTGCCGGAGATCTCAAGAGCCATCGCATTGCGAAATAGAATACCGTTTCTTGCGCTCATTCCTGTGGCGATAACTACAGCGATGGGACTTGCCAGGCCCAGGGCGCAGGGACAGGCGATTACCAGGACCGCTACGCCGCGAACAATGGATTCCGATAGTCCCAGACCCAGAATATAGCTCAGACCCGAAGAGAGTAATGCAATGAATACAACGGTGGGGACGAATACAGCAGAAACCCGATCCACCAGGCTTTGCACCGGTGCCCTGGAGTTCTGGGCCTCTTCCACAAGATGCATGATTCTGGCCACGCTGGATTGATTTACAGCTCTGGAAACTGAAATGATCAATCTACCATTTAGATTCAAGCTACCGGCGAATACTTCATCGCCGGCGGATTTGGCCACAGGAACAGACTCTCCGGTTACCAGGGAATCGTCCGTTTCGCTTATGCCGGATTCGATTTTTCCATCCAGGGGCACTCTTTCGCCGGGCAGAACAATAATTTGATCACCCGATTCTATAAGCCTTACATCAATTAGTTCCGTGCGGGAAGAATCCTGCCCTTCGAATACCCTGGCTTCCTCGGGCTGCAGACTCAGGAGTTCTTCCATGGCCCTGGTAGCCTGGGATCGGGCCCTTCGCTCCAGGATCTTACCCATAAGAACCAGGGTGAGAATGACTGCCGATGATTCGAAATATACATGCCCCGGTTCCGGCAAAAAGAACTGCGCCACACTGAAGCCATAGGCAACCGTTGTACCGAGAGAAACCAGAACGTCCATGTTTCCGGCGCCGCTTTTCAGGGAATGGTAGGCACCTTTGTAGAATCTATATCCGGCGAATATTTGAACCGGGGTGGCCAGGATCCACTGCCATAAGGGAGCCAGCATCCATGGCTCATAAAACATGGGAGCGATGAGTGGTAGAGTAAGAAGGGCACTGAATCCAAAAAGTAATCTGTCCTTGAAGTTGGTCTTGCGTTCCTTCTCCAGTTGCTCCTTCTTGCGTTCCAGAAGTTCGT
Organism: Spirochaetaceae bacterium; assembly: GCA_002729885.1. Taxonomy (GTDB): domain Bacteria; phylum Spirochaetota; class Leptospiria; order Leptospirales; family Leptonemataceae; genus UBA3465. The sequence continues at coordinate 187,071 of PBUB01000015.1, read as the reverse complement.
TCACGGCTGGCTTGATGGAATAACCCATTTTGCTTACTCGCTGCGAAAGCTCAGCTTCGGTAATGCGGCCCGGATCCCAGGTGATTCCCGCCGTTTCTGTGGCAAAGTTTACTCGAACAGATTCCACCCCTTCGGTCTTAGAAAGAACTTTCTGGATTCTACTGGCACAGGCAGTGCAGGTCATTCCATCTACAGAGAAGCCCTGCTTTTGAAACTCCGGAGTGGTAGCAGTAGTGCTCATAGATTCAGTAAAGCGCAGGAAGCCAGCGACAGCAACCCGGTAATATCCATACCCCGGTACCGTTCCGGTTTCCGGGCATTTGATCAGGAGTAGGTTTTAAATACTTCCAGAAGTTCCTGGATGGTCTTTTCGCCGTTGTTGGATTCAAAGGCTTCTCGAACGCATTGATTGGTATGACTTTCCAGCAATTCAATGGAAAGGGACTTCAACGCCGAACGGGCTGCCCGTACCTGCATCAGAATATCCACGCAATACCTTTCTTCTTCTATCATTCGTGAAATTGCCTGCACCTGCCCTTCAATCCGTCGGGCCCTGCGGACATAGGCTTCCTTCTCAGGTGGTGTGCTTTCGGCGCTGTTGTTCTTACGCTGTGTGGACTTTTTGGTCGAGGTTTTGGTTTTCATACTTTCTCCTTCTGGGCCGCATCCGCTCTCAGGTACAGACTTGAAAATGGCTTTAATTCAGGAAACACAAAGTTTCCCCTGTTGTCCATGCAGGTTATTTCCAGCGCTCCCGGCCGAATCTGTTTATTTGGCGAGCATCAGGATTATCTCGGCCTACCCGTGATTGCCATGGCCGTGAATCTGAGGTTTTACATTGAATATGAGCCGGCCCCGGGTAGTACATATAGAATACAGACTCCGGATCTCCAGGAGAAGGAGCGATCTCTGGATATTGAGTCTGGCACTCCGGCAAGTTCGGACGATTTTTGCTGGGGTATCGCGCAGGTTCTCAAGGAGGAAGGCTTCAAATTGCCCGCAGGTGGCGTTTTTAAATTTCATTCCGGGATCCCGGTTCGAGCAGGATGCTCCAGTTCTTCAGCGATGTCGGCAGCCTGGCTCAGACTATTAATTGAAATCGGCGATCATCCTGAAAAGGATAGGTATATCAACGATCCGGTGCTCTGCGCTCAACTGGTCTATCGCGGAGAGAAGGAAAAGTTCCAGGGCGCAGGCGGAATGATGGATCAGTATACATGCTACATTGGCGGACTGCTGCATGTATATCCCGAGCTAGAAGGAGGATTGCCTTTCGGTGTAGAGCGATTGAAGCACGAACCACGAGAGATCCTTCTGGTAGATTCCGGGGATCCCAAGGACACCCAGGGGGTTCTTTCCAGTGCCAGCGGCACAGCTCAGCACTTTATGAGGGAGGCCACCGAAAGCATTCCGGAATTTTCTCTTTCGCATAGTACCCTCACCTATTTTGACCTCTTTGGCGGACGACTGAGGGATGATCGAGCCAGGGTTCACGTGCGAAACCAGTTGCGAAACAGGGACATCTGTCAGGATGCTTTAAGACTGCTAAGAAATGGAACTATGCAAAGCGAGATTCTTGGAACGTTGTTTCGCGAAGAACATGAAATCCTGGCAGGCACGGTGGGAATATCTACCCTGAAAATCGATGCGCATCTGGGAGCACTTAGAGCTGCCGGTTCCCCGGGTGGTAAGATCAATGGCTCCGGTGGGGGAGGTACTTTCTTTTGTGTCCAGGGAAAGGAACCGGAAAAGCTCAAAGAGTATTTAGAAAAACGAGAACTTCGTTATTTTCCAGTGCATAGCGAGCCCGGTGCACGTATAGAATCTTGAAATTGGAATTGCCGGGGTAGGGCCCAGGAATAACTTGCCCCGCCATGAGTTATACAATCTGGAGAGTGAGCCCGGATGGAGGGAGTTTTCAACTCACCAACATGGGTAGCACGGCCAACAAGGAAAGAGCTCTGGAAAAGGTCCGGGCTTTAAACGACCGTTTGCGTCTATCCGAGCCCCAGGGAAAGGATCGTTTTGTAGCCAGAGACCAGAACGGAAAAGAGCTAAAGTCCCCGGCCTGATTCTATCTGTTGAACCTTCTTAAAACTACGATTCCACTAAAGTAAAAATCCATTCCACCGATCTTCTGTACAGGAGAGCGCAGTGGAGCAACTGGAAGATTTCAAGCCGTTTCGTGCAGAGATTGAATGCAGTCAGTGTCATTATCAGATGGCTATTATGCTTCAGCCTGTGCACATGGAGATTCCTATCCAGTGCCCGGCCTGTGGTCATAATCTCACCTATGTTATACGAAAATCCATTCGTCAGCATCTGAAAGAGGCATTCGCCCTCCTGGGCTAAGCTCTGGCCACAGGATTATACCCAATCTACATGTAACGTTCTCAGGGACCGGTCGGGACTTGCACGCTAAAGAACTCTACTGGCGAAAAGACCAGGATTTTGCTTATAGCTACGGTGCTTTTCTGTTGTCAGAGGCTAGCAATCCGGGCAGTTTTCCTTTTTCTCTTCTATTTGGATCGTGGGATGCGAAATACCAAATCGACCTTCCACATCGGATTTGATACCACTTAAGAGCTCGGGACTTCGCTGCAGCGAATCCACTACCAGATGAGCGCTCAAAGCCGATTTTCGGGTACTCATGGCCCATATATGTAAATCATGAACATCCTGGACTCCGGGTAACTCCTGAAGATACTCCCGAACTCTGGATGTATCTATGTCATCCGGTACCGCATCCAGGGAAAGTTTCAGGGCATTCCAGAGAAGTTGAACGGTACTCCAGACTATTACTCCTGCCACAATAATGGAAAGTGCCGGGTCGATCCAGAACGCTCCGGTCCATTGCATGGCCAGTCCGCCCACAACCACAGATAAACTGACCAGGGCATCGGCCGCCATATGTAAAAAGGCGCCTCTCATATTTAGATCATCTTTGCGATCCTGCCAGTAAAGTGCTGTGGAGATTCCATTAATCAGAACTCCTATCGCAGCGATGTATACGATGGTCATACCCGGAACCTGGGCGGGCTCACGCAGCCGATCGATGGCTTCCATGGCAATGGCGCCGGCAGCGCCCAGAAGAATGACCGAATTTAGCAGAGATATCTGGATGGAGGCCCGGCCTTTGCCATAGGTGAACCGGTCTGTGGCTGCCTGCCTGCCCAGATGGACGGCAATAAGAGCCAGCACAAGACCCATTACATCGCTGAAGTTGTGCCCTGCATCGGCAAGCAGAGCCAGAGAATCTGTCCAGAATCCTGCGAAAGCTTCTGCACCTGCGAACAGAACATTGAGTATGATGCCCAGCCACAGGCGAAAGGAAGTAGTATCTTTTATCTCATGATCATGGCTATGCGAACCATGACCGGAGTGATGGTGGTGAGACGATGCATTTCCTTCCATATGCTCATTTTTAGAATGCGAATGCCGGTCCATACTCTTCAGATAGGTCAAAGGTATGCAACAGCGTCAAGCAATGAGCAAAGAAAAATACACAAGATCGGAAAAGCGGCAATTAGTAGTATTCCTGATTGCGAATCGGACTACTTTCGTTTTTGACGATTTAAAATGGAGACGTGCGTCAAAAAGCTTTGCAACAGGCGAGGGCAGGGATCCAAAATACATGCCAGACAAGCCGGCCTACAAACCAGGAAAGTCGGCGGTGAAACGAAGTCGGTTATTTCCTGCTTTGCATCATCCGCTGAATATATTTACCCAGAATGTCGAATTCCAGGTTCACGCGCTGGCCCGTTCTACGAGTATGAAGATTTGTATTCTCGATTGTATGCGGTATGATCGCCACTTTAAATTCATTCATTCTGAGATCTGCGACCGTTAGACTGATTCCATCCAGCGCAATGCTTCCCCGGGGAACCAGAAGCTCCTGGTTTTTATCCGGGTACCGAATCCAGAATTCATGGCTTCCTCCCAGATCGTTGATTTCAACGATTTCGCCCATGGTATCTACATGGCCCTGAACGAAATGACCATCAATGCGACCGTCTCCGCGAAGGGATCGTTCCAGGTTTACCGCGTCTCCTTCTCTTAAATCCCCGAGATTCGTTTTGGCCAGGGTTTCCTGAATGGCGCTTACCGTGTACTGCTTGGAAGAGGGAATGGTCTCTGCAGTGAGGCAAACTCCATTGTGCGAAATACTATCTCCCTCTTTGAGTTCTGCGGCAATGTCACTTTCCACCAGGAACGTTAGATTACCTTTGCCGGGTGTAATTTTGATAAGCTTTCCCTGGGATTCAATGATTCCGGTGAACATAGGAACTACTCTGGGATTTTCAGGTTCTGTGGCAACCCATCTCCAGGATCGTTTTGCTCCCAGTAATCGGTGTAGTTGATGCTGCTAAGCTCAAGTGCCCCTCCATCGTTTCTCTCCCAGCGAAGCAGCGGCCGAAGGCTTGATTCAGAGTCTACATAGAAGACATCTTTCTTTTCGGGGACGGTGCCTGATTCTACCTGGAAGGCAGGCTGAGTCACCGTCACAATTCGCACTTTTCGAGGTTTGTCCTGCCAGATGATCTCTCCTGGCTTGCTATCCATGGTGGCTTTGCGAAAATCTGGATCCCGGGCCGGCTTGCCAATATCCCAGTCCGGTCTGCGAATCTGCGAGCTCATTAGCATGGGATACAATGCAATGGATAGCGAATCCTCCAGGTTATTCTTTCGAACAAACAAAGGCAATTCATCGTAGAGCAAAGCGTAATCCGGGCTGCCAGGATAACTCTTTGTTTCGTAGCCTCTGGATTCATCCTCCCAGTAGGAGCTGTAGTAGAATTGGAGAGTGTTTCCTTGCTTTCGTAATTCCCGGTAGGTCTGGCCGCACCATTCCTGCGTGGTCATGAAGGCTTTTAGAAACTCTCCTGACTGGCTGGACCAGAACACAGAATTCATCTGCCTGTAGGGATAGACTCCGGTTTGATAGCTCATAACCTGGTTTTGCTTAATTGCATAGAAATCTGTTTCTGACTCAGACTTCACCAGTTGATCGCGGATAAAGGGCTCCAGCACTGTAATCAGCATTAGTTCGGCCTCACGAGGTTTGCCATAGCGGATGATTGTGCCGGTGTATTGAGCCATCTCTGCCTGCCCCCTGAAATGCTCGGAGTCCAGAAAGGAATACGTTGCCCGGTGGTTTTGCGAATATTGCTGTTCCGGAGGCTGGCAACCCGGGATGATGGAGAGTAGAATCAGAATACAGGACAGGCTCCAGATCAATTTCATGTATAGAAGTGAAACACAGTCGGGCAGAAAGGCAAATACTGTTTGAAAAATAGATGGGGGGGAGGGAGAGTCCGTACTTAGCCATGAATCGCAACTCGGATGACATTGAGGCCATTGAGCACGAACTGGAAATTATGACCACCCCGGCTCAGGTATTTCGGGTGCTCACTTCCCAGACCGAATTGCGCAAATGGTGGGCTCCGCGAGTCATTATGTCCAGAAATCTAGTCACCCAGCTGGATGGCAAAGATATGGAGATGAAGGCTGTCACGAAGGAAAAGAATCACCTGGTGCGCTATTCCTGGCGAGGTAAGGACTGGCCGGATGATAAACCTTCTACAGTAATCACATTTGAAATCGCAGATCAGGGCGTTAGTCGTGGTCGCACCGGTGAAGGAATTTTGCTCACCATTTCCCACGATGGCTGGGTAGATCGAGAAGAGCGAGATAACCAGGCTGAGATCTGGAAAGATGCAGTAGCCGGTCTGGAATGTGTGCTGGCTGGAAAGGAGTTTCGTCCCTGGTGGCAGGATGACCGCCGGGTGGGCGATTTTCTCACAGTGCAGCTAAACGAACTAAAAGATTTTATTGGTCGCATAGAAGAGGAAAGCCGGGCCAAGAAAGAGAAGAAGCAGGCCGCGAAAAATCTCTGGAAGATTTTCCAGGAGCTGGATGGACAGGGTGACTGGCTCTGCAAGGAAAATGGTACCGAGATGGAGCTACGGTACAGAGGGATTCGCATTTTTGGTGCTTTGAAGAATGGTCAACTGGTCATGGCCTGGAGGGATCTGGACCCCTTGCTTGGTCGAGAGCTTCAGGATTTTGCGGACAGATTTACAGTGGAACAGGATATGGACATACATGTGGGCAGAAACTACGATCGACTGCCCGGCGCGGAAATCAATCCGGACCTGTTCAGTCGATGGTGCAAAGATGTAATGGCCCATAAAGCAGAGCCGTGATCAACTTTTCCTGGACACCGGTAGGACCGGAACAAACCCTTTTAGAGATTCGAACACCCATGGTGCGTGTAGGTACGCTGTACCGACTGGCCGCCGCTATCTATTGTCTGGATCTGGATATTTATTCCGGGGATGTAGATACTATCGAGGAAGAGGGAGAAACCTATTCCCAGGATCGCTTCTTTTTGCGACCTGTGGAAGGCAAGGAGCGAGACAGCACTGAAATCTATCATAGCCTGGGCGTCCTGATGGAAACCCTGATGTCCGATCGTATCGATCCCGAGAAATTACTGCAACAGCACAATCGATCCATTCCGGACCCATCCTACTTCATGGAAGAAACCCCGGAACTGGTCTTTGATACAGATCCGGAAAGACAGGAAACCAGGTTCTATATCGAAACCAGCGGAAGAACCGGACTTCTTATCCATCTTAGTCGACTATTCTATTTGAGTGATATCAATATCGTTACAGCAACCATTCGCACAAACAATGCTGGCCGGGCCCAGGATCAGTTTCATCTGCAGTACAATGGAAAGCCTCTGGACGAAGATCAATGTAGAAAGATCGAAAATAGAATTCTGGGCAAGTCCTGATTTCGCATAAACTATGGATCGTCACCGGGATCTTCGGATTCAAGATTTCAGCTATTTCTAAATTGTTCCTGCCATTCATCCAGAGAGGCCATCTTGGCCAGGCAGTTTTCCTGAATGATTTCCAGACTGGGCAGCGAATCTCGCATGGCCATGGTCTGGTTTCCAGTTAGTTTGGATTGCTGGTCTTCTGGCATTTCCTCCAGCATCCCTTTTAGATCTGTTGTCACCGAATAGATGGATTGAAAAGCTTTATGAAATGAGTTAAACATTTCCAGCTTCTTGATGAGCTCCAGTCTGGATTGCTCATCACCCAGGGATTCTACCCATTGCCTATCTTCAGGTTCCAGTCGATTCAGGTAATGAGTTACCGGTCTGGGGTAAGAATAAAGCTCTTTGTAGTAGTTAATGGCCTGGTCGCCGATTTGCCAGCTATCTGTATCGATCTTCCGGGTGATCTCGGAAAAGCCATCATACTGATCTCTGTCGAAGATCTGCTGTTTTCTGAGTGAATTCAACACCGCCTGCTGTCGTTCGCGGATCTTTGTTAATTCCTGAACACAATCATCCAGCAGATCCTTATCCACAATTCCATGGGCACTGATATCGTCCGGGGTATGGTAGTAATCACCAGGCTCCGTTCCCTGGCCGGCATTTGCGCTGGTTGTTCTGGCTTCTGTTTGCGGTATTTCCACTCCAGATTTTTGATTACGAATCTTCAATTGAAGCCTGCGGGCTTCCTCAATGGTCCGGGCCAATCGAACAACTTCCACTTCTCTGGTCTTGATGTTAAAGCGGGTAGCATACCGATTCCCTTCTCGGTCAATGTACTTCTTGTTCAGATCCCGAATGGAAATCTTCCTGGGGTCGATTTCATCTATTGAATTGATGGGTATGTATTCCAGAGTGGGCCTCCATCCAATGCGTTGAAAACAGGGGCATTTCGTTGCTCTATATCAATTTCAATGCAATTCTATAAGATTGGCAACCAAATAAAGGGGCTTCCTGTCAGTCGTTACAGCACTCCCAGATTCCCTTTGGGCTGTGGACATGTATTTCTTTTTCTTTGCGGTCATCCGGAGGGCAAATATTCAGAAGTCTATTCCAACTGGATTCAGAGCCTTCCTCTCTTCGCATTTGACTGACTTCATTTACCGCTCTTCTCTGGCTCAATCCTCCGAATTGAACAGGTTGTAGATTTCGGACGGTTGAAACTCGTATCGCTTTCGGCAGAACTCACAGAATACCTCTACATGTCCTTTTTCTGCCACCAGGTCCTCGATGGATTGTCGGCCCATAGCCAGAAGTACCTTTTCAATCTTTTCTTTGCTGCAGTCGCATCTGTATTCAAATGTGCCGGTCTTTAGAATCTTAACGCTAGAAAGGGATGAACTGAAAACTCGCCTTTCACCATCGCCGTCGGAAAGCAATCCATGTACCATTTCGGATGGTCCGGTGTTTCGGATCATTTCCAGAACACGTTCCGAATCTTCTACGGAAGCTCCAGGCAATGCTTCGAAACTAAATCCGGACACATCCAGAAGGATGTCACGTTCTATGGTACTCTCCATGCGAATGAATCCCAGCTTCTGATCGGACCGTCCCAGGTATTCTTCTACATTTTTCTCAAGAGGTAGATCATGCATCTCCACACTGGAGGAGTAGACCTTGCGGCTATCCTCTACGAAGCGATTCACAGTGAAGAGTCCATCTTTCTTACCTCGATAGATATCTCCATCCCAGATGGTTTCCGGACTGGAACAAAAGGATCTTACTATACCATCGGAAGATGAAAATGCCAGAATCTTGCGCGCGGGCCCATTGCACTGCATGTCGATGCCTACAACGGTTCTACGGGCTTTTTCATTGTGGCCGGCAAGAAAGAAAGCTGCCAGCATTGTTTCCCCCAGCAGGGCTGTGATGGGCACCGAAGCGTTAAGTACATGGCCTACTTCCAGAGCCACGTCGGTGAGACTACCCAGAATGAACCTATAGTTCTGGTCGGGAAGTATTCCTGTGATGTAGCGATTGTAGGCCATAGCCCTCCATTCTACATCACAGGATTATCTCAATTGGTTTCTTTCAGGGCCTGGAAAAAAACTCCATAGTCATTTTTGGGGTTCCAGACAATAAATCCGGCCCCTCCGGAGTCCTCGGCGGCCTTGATCTGCTTCTTAATATAGCTTTTGTAGCTCAGGCCGCTCTTTCCCACAAGCATGGTAAAACCCTGGATGTAGGCAATGACCCGGGTTGTGCCCGCGCGCTTGATGGCTCTGGTTTTGCCGTCATAGATTGTGCGATACGGATTCTTCTGGTAGAATGGATCTCCGTAAAAATGCGATGGATAGAGCATGGGATAAAGTGTGTCCATATAGCGGGCAAACACTTCCATTTTCTGGCCAATGATGTCATTATTGTTAAAAGGTATTCTTCCAAAGATGTCGGCCCCGATTCTTACTCCATAAGGCCGCAGTTTGAGCTCGAAGGAGCGAAGAACGCCTGCAATAACCCGGTATCTTTGATTCAGGGTCAGTCCCTTGATATGCAGGTTGTCCGCGAATCGAATGTAATCCAGCTGAATTTCCATGAATCCGGCCTGGGCCGATTCTTCAGCTCTCTTTCGCACTCCATCAAGGTGTGCTTCTGGAGCCGGATAGGTCTTAAGACCTCCTTCGAACACCACAACGCGACTCACCAGGTAGAATCCCTGGGACTTCGCTTCCTGTATGAACTCTTTCGGAGGGACCCTGGGTTGAACATCCACTACCAGAGTATTGATTCCGGTGGCCTTCGCCTTCTTGAGTAGTGGCAGATAGCGAGAGGATGTCCTTGCGGTGTAGTTGTTTATGTAGATGCCTTTGTAATATACCGGCGCTGTATACTTATAGTTTCGCGGCATTACAGGATCGATGCCGCGCAGCAGATGATCCACGTCTCTTTGCTCTTTGCTCTCTCCGCTGACCTTTTCAGTTCGACTGTCGTCCTTTCCCTTTAGCGGATTCTTGGCTTCATCCAGAACATCTTTCGCAATCATGTTTGCGATTTTCTCTTTGTCGGAATCAAAGCTCTTATGCTCCTTTTCACGATTCAGAAAACTGGGCTGCGGATTTTGTTCTTGTTCCGGCTCTGCGGCTCGATTCTTCTCTGTGTTGATTCCCTGTCTGGTGAAGGGCTTCTTTTCTGTATCCTGACTTTGCGTCCGGGGCTTTGTTGTTTGCTTCTTAATGTTAGGTCTGCCTGGTTCTACCTCTGTTCCTGAATCAGCATTCTTGACCACGGCAGTGTTCGGCGGTGTCTCCTTTTCGGATGTTCGCATTTCCTCCGATGCCGCGGGCCTGCCTGTATCCATGGCACCGTTCTGACTCTGATCCGGATACTTCTGCCTGGTCTGCATCGTATTTCTGTAAAGTGAATCCTGATTGGATCGAGGAGGTGGAATTTCCGGCAGAGCAGGAACGAACGGATCCTCTGCAGGGATGGAATAGACCAGCACCGTGGAAAAGGCGGTAGCTGTGAGAAAAAAGATAAGGCTGGAGGGCAGCCATTTACGTGGACCGGACATCTCTGGAATTATCGTCCCAAAAAAATAAAGCCTGCAGAGAATTCCCGGAATGCATAGAAAAGCCAGCCGGGGTTCTCTCTATTTCCGCTTTACACAAGAATTCCAGAGGTTACCGTTCAGGCCATATGCCAGCGCCAGTGAAAAGCCAATCCGCATGGAAAAGCGGGCCTTCGAAAAAACTCATTCAGTCTCCCATCAGAGGTCCTCTTATGCGGACCCGGCGTCTTATGGCCGGAGTTCTGATTATTCTGATGATTTTCGGGCTTCTGAGCTGCCGGGGGCGCCGATACCATGGTGGGGAAAATACCAATCATTTTGAATTTATGTTCGAAGGGATGGAGCGCAGCTACGAGCTCTATGTGCCCAACAGATTGCGTCCGAATCCAGGGGTGCTTTTTGTTCTGCATGGAGGAGGCGGAGATCCGGAAAAGATGATGGGACTGACCTATGGGGCCTTCGATGAACTGGCAGACAGGCATGGATTTCTGGTGGTTTATCCCGCCGGAGTGGAAAATCAATGGAACGATGGCAGGGAAATACCAGAATCAAAGGCTCATTCAGAGAAGTTGAACGATACTGGATTCTTGCTGGCTATTCAGGACCGTCTCAAAAAGGACTATGGAATAAGCCGCACCTATTTTACGGGTATTTCCAACGGCGGATTCATGTCCTTTCGAATGGGCTGTGAGCATCCCGATCGAGTGGACGGTATTGCCCCGGTGACTGCGAATCTATCCGTGTATCTTCAGGATCGCTGTAATCCGCGGGGAGTGCCTATCCTGCTTATGAACGGAACCGAGGATCCACTGGTTCCCTACGACGGTGGCTATGTTGAGGTTCTGGGCAAAAAGAGAGGGGCCATTCGCTCCACGGATGACAGTATTCGCCGCTGGCTAACTGCTAACGGATGTGCTGTCCCTGCGGACTTGAATTCAGCGCTTGCCGAGACAATTGACGAAAAGGACGATGAAACGGTGGCCAGAGTTCTTCGCTTCCCCTGCTCGGTAAACGTTGAACTGATTCGCATTGAGGGAGGAGGGCACACCTGGCCTTCCGGTCGGCCCTATCTATTCGAGTTCCTTGTTGGTCGTGTCTCCCAGGAAATCGATGCATCCAGCAGGATTGTCCAGTTCTTTGGTCTGGATGGTTAGGGTACTGAAAGTTCAACAGCATTCTTCGCACCTGCACGAATGCGTTGCGACGGCCGAATCAACGGTGCCGGATTATAATCTGGCATCGTGGGAAGGGCCGGCGGTGCGGTAGAAACCCCATTTCCAGTTGACCGTTTCGAATCTGAAAGCTTCCTCTGCTTCATCAAAAGTTGAAGAGGAATGAGCATGGCGCGGATCGTTATCTCTAGTTTCTGTTTGTTGATATTAATGGCATTGAATTCTCAGTGTATTGGGCACTCTATGGGTCGACTGCACTATGTGGAGTTTTCTGCCGAGGGCGACCACACTGGAAGTACAGAGGAACGGCATGAAGTACAATGCGAAAACTTCCTGGATCCAGATGGTATGTACTCTGAAGTCAGCGAATATATGCTGGAGTCTGGAATCGAATCCATTTCAGATTTCAAGATAACACTGGTGCCCAGCCCGGAAAAAGGTGCTCTGGCCACCTGCATCGTTCTGGAGGGCGGCAGACAATGAAAATAGCTCCCGTAGTAATGATTGGTCTTTTATCACTGATGAGCTGTCGATCTTTCACTCTTGAATCGCAGGGGCCCTTCCTCGGTTCAGGAAACTTTGAAGGATTTGAAGTCCTTTCAGAGAACTCCGTAGAGGGAGAAGCCTGCGATACGGCCATTCTTCTATTCTTTACAACCGGGGAAGCATCGCCTGCAGCCGCTTTCCAGGAGGCCTTGAAGAAATCTCCGGTGGGGACCAGTGGATTGAGCAACGTAGAGCTTGAATCCATTGAGCGATGGTTTCTGCTGGTTCATCAGAAGTGTGTTTCGATATCCGGAACACCCGCGCGGCGGATTTAATCGCTCGAGCATAGGAGTTATTACCCGTCAGTAACTGATGTTCTGCTCCGGGGTGAACCTCAGGGTCCAGCGGACAACTTCAGTTTTCCAGGGGACGATCCAGATAGCTGTTTTCTTCAGGGCGCAGCATGGAGCCATGGAGTAAAACCTGTGGCTTCTGATCCCGGTGAATCATTGCTGTTGTGCCTATGGGAAAACCCAGGAAGGGGATAACGGCGGGCTTTCGCAAGGTCAGTGCGTAGAGCGATTCCTGTTTGAGGTTTTCGTTGGAATCATGGTCATGATTCTGATCGGAGCAGGCTACAAACCAGCCGGAGTCCTGATTGGACAGGGGACGAACCCGGTCCATAAAAATGCCCTCTGTTTGATCGATGGAACTGCAAACGAAAGCTGTATTTGTGATGGACGGAAAGTTCAGATCGCCTCCCAGGTTGCACGATTCCGCCGCAGCCATCTGAAGTCTCAAATGACGTGCTGTGGAATCTACGGAGTCTACCCACTGAATGGGATCGGACTGAAACGATGGCTCCTCCAGCCCCAGATGCTCACCTCGGTCAATAACGCGACACAGGGAGCAGCCAATTTGAATTGTATCTCCGGGCTTCAGTGAGCCGCCAGTGGATACGGTGGTTCGGATGATATCTGCGATTATTTCTACATCCGGGCGCAGTGCATTTGTGTATTGGAGTTGGAACTCTTGATGTCCGTAAGAGGACAGATCGCTGGTGGTATAAAGGGACATGGTTGCTGGGTACCGGACCTGGGGATTTTGCGACCTTCTTTTCGGGTTTTGGGAATGTCAATTTATTCCGGTGATGGCCAGGATAGGACGTGGCCTGATCCGGCGGGCTTTCGCGGGCAGGAATGTGCCCTCGGAGATGGTATGTGACATAATGCCTGCGCCGACCGTATGTGACATAATCCGGGTCATTGTCACTTTGCAGGCAAAATGTGACATAATCCGACTCGCTTTCGCATCGGACTGCTCCCAATGGCCCCTCTGTATGACGAGCCCGGGCTCTGGACGCGATCGGGGACTGGCTGGCCCCGAGAAATAATAAGGATGGAGTGAGACATAGTTGGGCCGGTTTGGGGTAGGGCAGAGGTGGATCCTTCCGAAAGCCGGCGGAATGGGTTTGGCATGGTGAGGCGAAAGGAAAATGTGGATGCCGTCATATATATGCTTTACAAAAGACGGTATATTGCCGAGCCTCCCTGTATGGAATCTCATCTACTGGTTGAATCCGTACAGTCCACTCACTTCTGGGATCGTCGCTCGCCTGCACTTCTCTATGGGGCATCGCCGATTTTTCCGCTGAGCCATATTCTTCAGGTGCATCTGTGGCAAAGCGGATATCGCATCTTCAATATTGACTGTTCCATTCGCTTCAATGCATTTCAGTTAATGGATGAGGCGCTTCGTCGCGAGATACCAGGCGAAGAGATGTTGCGTTCCATCATGATTCAGCGGGCCTTTACTCCCTATCAGATCCTGGATCTGTTCTGGAGCGTTTGGCGCAAAGAAAGGCGAAATGCGAATCACTCGCTGTATTTCATTTTTGCTCCCTGTAAACAATTCTTCGATGGCGATGTACAGGAAGAAGAGGCTCGCTTTCTACTTCAGAAGCTTACTTCGGTGCTTTCTCTGTGGAACGAGGCCGGTATCCCATATCTGATCGTAGAAACCGGTTCCTACAAAAGTAAACTCTTTGGAAGTGCCATTTCTGCATTTAGCGCTCTTACCGAATTTCAATGGCAGCTGGATGCTCTGCCTTCCAGAGGAAAGCAGATTCGCAGAAAGGATCGTCCTCTGGTGCTCAGGGATATGAATCTTCAGAGAAACAGAAGTCTCCCTTTAAGACCGGCGGGAGCTCCATCGGAATCGCTTTCTGATTCCGAATCTACAAGGCAACCTCTGGTTTCGGTGGGCAGATAGAATTCAGGCAAAGACTTTATGGGACGAACATTACAACCGTATTCCAACCTTGTAGATAACGTCTATGAACGCTTCAGCAAGTTTCGCAAGGCACTTAGAAAAGAAGATAGAAGATCGTTTGATGAGTTAATGATCGCGGCTCGATCTCAGTTGCAGGTGGGAGTGATGGCAGCTCAGCCCAATCCATTTGATTCCATGGCCATGTGCATGATGATAGAAATGCACAAAGAAATTGGATCCCTGAACAGAAGAGTGGAGCATCTGGAAAAGGAACTGGAAAAGAAGGAACGGACGGCGTTGCCGAACTCCACGAATCCATCCACTGCATAATTATGCAGGATGCATCTCTTCAGGCTTCCATGATCATTCTCTGGATGTTGCTCGCAGCTCATTCGCTTTCCGATGCATGGTTGCCACCGAAAGTTAGAGTTTTTGAGAACTGAATATGCAGATTTCCACAGCCAGGGGTTCTCTTGTCAGAAGACATGGACGAATTGTTGTATCTGGCTGGTTATTTGATATCTATCATCTGGAAGATCAGATCTATCTCTGTATAATAGACGAAAATGGGCATTTCTTCCTCTGCAGGGATCATTTCTATCCTGTAATCTATGCCCGGGCCCCGGAGAAAACTCTTCAGAAGCTGGTACATCGACTCCATGAGATGCATGGCTTGCATACAGATCCACATTATGAAAGACGAACGCTATTCTATGAAAACCGGGAAGTGGATGTTCTTGCTCTTCGCATAAGCCGTCCTTCTTTGCTTCGCAAAATTCGAAACAGGCTGTATGCGATGTATGGTCGTATGGATCTGTACCATACCGATTTCGAGGTACCTACCGGGTACATGCAACAGAAAGGGATTTTTCCTCTCTGTCGCCTCAAGGCATGTTTGAGTCATCCCTCCCTGGAATTTCAGGGAAAAAATCAAAACTCTCTGAGGCAAAACTCTTACAGAGAACCCATTGTCTATAATCTGGAATGGGCTCAGGCCCGGGATGATATTTTTGATCTGGATTTTAATCTACCGCCCGTTCGCATACTCAAGCTTCAGCTGAATTACGGACATCGATTGCTGTATCAGCAGGTGCTGTCTGGATCTTCCAGGCGCTTTTCCGCTCCTGACCAGAGGATCCAGCTGGAATGTCAGGGTAAACGATTGGACCTGCCTGTAAATCCTGGTGAAGGGGATCTGCAGACTCTGAACGATTTTCTCCAGGAAATGGATCCGGATATTATCCTATCTGCTTACGGAGACCAGGTTCTGTTTCCGGTGCTTTTTCAAGCGTATCAGAAATATCAAATTCCTTCGCTTATGGATCGGGATGTGGCTCCGGGCTCCAGTCGTAAGATCATCACAGAAGGTACAAGCTATAATACCTACGGAAACTGGATCTTTAGGGCACCATCCTATCCTCTGTTTGGTCGCTGGCATATCGATAGTGCCAACTCATTTGTTTACAAAGAAGCCCAGTTGATGGGTATCGTGGAGCTTTCGCGGATGAGCCGAATTCCCATACAGAGACTGTCCCGATCATCTACAGGTGCTGCGTTGACTGCCATAGAATGCGAAGTGGCCCTGCGAAAGAACTATCTTGTACCCTGGCAAAAAAGTGCCCTGGAAGAACCCAGGTCTGTTATGGATCTGCTGGAGGCAGACAAGGGAGGCCTGGTTTTTGTGCCCAGAGCCGGCGGAATTCTGGAGGATGTAGCTCAGATTGATTTTTCGCAAATGTATCCTTCCATTATGAGCATCCATAACGTGTCTCCCGAAACCATCAACTGCATCTGCTGCAGCGATGAAGAGACCGAGCATGTTCCCGAGATTCATTTTCGTATATGCAGGCGAAGACGAGGGATCGTTTCCGATGCGCTGGCTCACATCCTGAAAAGGCGTAAATATTACAAAGATAGAATTAAGGAGTTAAAGCGAGAGCTGCAAAAAAGCAAAGAGCGGCAGAATCCATTGGAATTGGGATCTGTTTCTTTGGAGCGGAAGGTCGAAAACTCGGTAGAGCAACTGAAGAATCGTGAACCCGGGTCGGAACCTCGAAGCCAGCATTCCCAGGGAGAATCGACCTTCGAACAGTCCTCAAAAGATCGTACACAGCAGAGTCTTGAGACGGAGCTGGAGATGTATGATCATAGGCAGTCCAGTCTCAAATGGATGCTGGTCACTTCCTTTGGTTATCTGGGGTACCGGAATGCGAAATTCGGAAAGATTGAAAGTCATGAGGCGGTGACTGCATTTGGCCGGGATAAGATCCTTACTGCCAAGGAAATCGCAGAAGACCTGGATTACAGGGTGATTCATGGCATCACAGATTGTCTTTTTCTTCAATTACCGCAAACTGGCTCCCCCGATCAAGATCGAGATTTTCAAAAGACTCAACAATCCCTGCACAGAGAGGAGTCTGCCCTGGAAACACAATCCACGGATTCCGAGCAGAGCGAGCGGGCCGTAGAGTTCACGAAGTCCGAGCAGAGTACGCCGGCAGAAGAGTTCACAAAGCCGCAACCGGCTGCACATTTAGAGGAGTCCTTAAAATGCGAGCAGGTCAGCAGTGTTAATCTGAACCAATCTTCCCATGAGAAGGAAATGCATCGTCTGGAAACTATGTGTAAGCGAATCGGCGAAGCCACAGGAATCGAGATGAGCGTGGAAGGAATCTATGACTGGGTGATCTTTTTACCTTCCCGCTCCAAACCCGGGGTGTCTGTGGTGAATCGCTATTTCGGACGATTCCGGGATGGAACACTGCGAATTCGTGGGATTTCAGTGCGGCGAAAGGATCGGCCGGCATGGATCAAACATGTGCAGGATAGCTTTCTGGAACGTATGGCTATGTGTAAAAATGCCCGGGAGCTCAGGGCCATACATTCAGAAATGGAATCCATGTTCTACGAGTTCAAGAGAAAGCTAACGGAAAGAGGCATCCCCTGGACAGATTTATTGCTTCGCAGAACCGTCAGTAAAGGTCTGGAGGACTATGCAGTGGATGGACCGGCTCCTGCGGCTTTGAGAGAACTGGAGCCCTATGGAATACAGATCCAGGCTGGAGAAAAGGTAAAGTACATCGTTCTGGAAAAGGCGGAGCCCGGAGCTTCCAAATACATGTCGGAGGAGATGGCTTTTCAACGATTTGGCAGGCAACCTTCGAAGCAGCCTCCGTACAGTATTTCCTATTATAGCCAGCTACTCTACGATGCCTTTCAGGAGGTCTGGGAATATGCAGCTCCTTCTGGCTATTTTCAAAGAAAGGATTTGCAGCAGCCTGATTTGCCGGGCTGTTAGCCTGGTTGCTTTCGATTGGATTGATGCTCTGCAGCGAACCGAAATTTCTGACCTATGTATACCCCTCCCTATTTCAAGATTCAAAGTCAATCCGCCATTCTTGACTTTATTCGACAGAATAGCTTTGGAATGCTGATATCACCTCTGGGAGAAAAGCCGGAGATAACCCATATTCCCTTTATCGTTTCGGAATCGGCCGGACCCGGGATGTCAGAACCCACTAACCACGATTTCCGTTCCTTTCAACCCGCACAAGCGACGGAAAAAGCGACGGAAAACGGTAAACCTTCCGAATCCGATCACACAGATGAAAAGCAAATACAACTATTGTTTCATGTGGCGGCGGCGAATCCGAATCCTCAACCTGGGCCGGCGATGGCCATTTTCCAGGGCCCCCATGCTTATATTTCTCCGTCCTGGTATGAGGAGAGCAATGCGGTTCCTACCTGGAACTACATTGCCATTCACGTTCGTGGAGAACTTGAGAGAATTAATGACCATGATATGATGCAGCGATTGATGGATTCTACCGTATCTGAATTTGAGCAAGGTTCTTCCCCCTGGTCCATCGATTGGAGCAATACGTATATGAATCGAATGCTGGATGGGGTTCGATGCTTTCGCCTGAATGTTCAGTCACTGGAAGGAAAAGCGAAGCTCAGTCAGAATCATTCTGTCCAGCGACAGAAGAAAGTGATAGCACGACTGGAAAGTGGGTCAGAGATGGATCGAGAGATTGCCCGCCTCATGAAGGCTGAGCTGGAAAAAAAGAGCGAGTCTATGGATTGATGTCCGAAGGCCAGTTCCCTGGCCGAGAATCTCTTCTTCGGCAACGCAGCACTCCACCGGAAAATCCGGTAGTCCGAATATTTCTCTGATGCAATCTACCTGGCTATAATTCCACCGGCCAGAACGATGTCAGATATGGCAGCGTCCCGGGAAGGATAGAAAACAGCGCTCTGTCCTGGAGTAATGCTGAATACATCCTCCAGGCATTCAACGGCGGCACGATGACCTACTGGCTGACCGTTCGAAGCCAGTGCATCGACGTAACCCAGGTAGCGCATCTTTGCTCTTACCGGTGATGATCTGTATCTTACCTGCACCCTGACATTCAGATCGTTTCTGTGGTAATCTTTAAAGAATCGCTCCGGGTGCAAGCCCTGGAAGTTCAATTGCTCTACGATAAATTGCTGGCTTCTGGTTTCCTGCACAGGACCCAGGATTACATCGCCGTTCTCTTCAATGGAAATCACATACAGAGGCTCGCTCCAGGAAATGCCCAGCCCCCTTCTCTGACCTACAGTGAAGTTTTCCTTTCCTTTATGCTTACCCAGGATTCTACCTGCAGTATCTTTGAAATACCCGGGCTGAAACTCCAGCCCCCGCTTGCGCAGATAATTCCTGTAATCATTATCGGGTACAAAGCATATTTCCTGGGACTCTTCTTTTTCCGCGATGGATAGTCCTGCAGCGCTGGCAAATTCGCGCACCTCTGGCTTTCTTCTGTCTCCCAGGGGAAATATGGTATGTTCGATGGCCGCCTGATCCAGACCATAAAGATAATAGGCCTGGTTTTTCTTTTCATCAACCCCTTCTCGTATGGCCCATCGTCCTTCCGAGGTGCGAAAGGTTCTGGCATAGTGTCCTGTGGCAATCCAGTCAATACCCAGAGCTCTGGCCTGTTCGAAAAGAGATCCAAATTTCACAAACGTATTACATTCCACGCATGGATTGGGAGTGCGTCCGGATGCATAATCGGACACGAAACGATCCATAACTTTTTCCTGAAACACTTCTTCCATACGAATTACATAGAAGGGCATCTCCAGCTGCAGACCAACATCACGCGCATCGCGAATGTCTTCCGGACTGCAACAGGATTTCTTCCTGGGATCGCAGCTTTCCTCGTATTCCCAGACTCTGAGGTTGACTCCGGTTACCTGGTAGCCGTCCTGCATGAGAGCCAGGGCAGACACAGCGCTATCTACACCGCCAGACATAGCCACCACCACCTTCTCATCGATGGAGGGCAGGGATCCGGTGCCAGGATTTAGAACCGACGTCTGCTCAGTGTCTGCCCCGTTAGCGGTTCGGTGGCCTGGAGATACAGATTCCGAGTTCTGCTTGAGTCTTATTTCTGGATGTATGAATGGCCTGGTTGCTTCCATGTCACAATGTCACAATCGCTTTACAGTATCTATGGCCGCCCAATCTTGAGCGCAGGGACAGCATTATTATGAGTAGTACAGAGTCATCCGGTTTCAAATCCATGAAGGGCCGGGCCCTGGGGTTGATCCTACTGGCCGTAACCGCCCTGCCAGCGGCACCGAGGGTGAATGTTACTATCAGTTACGGAGAATTCTCTCCAGATGGCGATGGTTTTCAAGACAATGTATGGATAAATGTTCGCTCCAGCGAATCTCCCCTGTACACCAGCGACTGGGTGCTCACCATCCGGGATTCGGATGGCACCATAATCAGACAGATCAATGCCGATCGAAGAAAGATCCGGCCCGATCGCGGAGTAGGGAATCTTTTTCTGCCCGGGAAATATGATGTCCAGCCTCCCATTCTTCCTTCCCGGATCTACTGGAACGGAAGAGGCCGGGATGGAAAGCCTGTAAGGGATGGTACCTATCGTCTATCTCTACAGGGCGAGTTCAAATCCGGCGGTTATGTAAATGAAGATTTTCGGGTACGCGTGGATACCCGAAAGCCAAGGGTTACTCTGGCGGCCACAGCTCCGGTGCTGGTGCGTCCCTTTGCTCCAGATGGATCGGTTCTGCAGCCCCGGGGGGAGATTACTATTATTCAGCGTTCTCCAGCCGGCGCCGGTTATACATTCGTAGGCGAGATTCTGGATTCTGACGGAGATGTGATTGAGAAAAGACAGTGGCAGGATCGATTGCCCACGTCCATTTCCTGGAACGGCAGGGAGCCCGGTGGATCACCGGTGGATCCCGGGAACTATGGATATCGACTG
This sequence comes from Spirochaetaceae bacterium, assembly GCA_002729885.1. GTDB lineage: Bacteria > Spirochaetota > Leptospiria > Leptospirales > Leptonemataceae > UBA3465. The sequence continues at coordinate 166,500 of PBUB01000015.1, read as the reverse complement.
GTGGTACGGGATGGAGCAGGTAACGTAGTCCGGGCCGAGGAACATGGTATTTACGTCACTGCTGGATCGCCGGACATAGTATTGAGGGGAAACCGCTATTATTCTCCTCAGGGACCCAATCTCAGCCTGGAAACAGTGGCTGTAAGCGGCGGCCTTTCTGTGAGCGGATACGAATTCCAGATTCTGGATTCTGGCGGAGATGTAGTATTTCGCGAAGGAGGCGGCGGGAGAATCCCTGCTGGCTTTACCTGGAGGGCAGGCCGGGATGAGTCGGAAGGATATTATCGCGCCCGAGTAGTGATGGATCGGGGCGGTCGACGGGTCATCACACCGGAGTTCGTTTTCTATCTGGATCAATCCGGAACCCGTCCTTCTCTTTCGCTTTCCAGCAGCACCTTTACTCCGGATGGAGACTTCCAGAACGACGAGGTAACCCTGGAAACCTCTGTGTCCGGCCCTGTACCTATCCAGGACTGGACGCTGTCTCTGGTAATCATTTCGGATGCGCATCCAGAATTGAAGGAAGTGTTCATGGCCTTTGAGGGAAAGGGGATGATCCCTGCGAAGATTCTCTGGGACGGAGTCGGTTATGAAGGTCGGGAGCTGGAGTCCTACGAAAGCATTGTTCCGGTGTTGAGCATTCGCAATGAGGCCGGTGTTATCCGAAACTACGAAGCAAGCGTTCTTACCACTGGAGTTGTTCTCAGACCCATCAAGGAAGGCGGAGTGGAGCTGGTGGCCCGTTTTCCCAACAAGAACTATTTCGACAAAGAAGGCGTGATTAACTCCGAAGGCGAAGAGGTGGTGGATGCAATTCTATCCAGAATCAATCGTCACCAGAGATACTTTCTCCGAGTGGAATGCCACAGTGCCATCGCGGGAAGGGAAGAGGAGAATCTGGAACGCACCGAAGAGATGGCCTACACAATCTTTCAGAAATTCCAGGGAACCTACTGGCCGCTGGATCGTATGACCTACATGGGAGCAGGCGAAACGGAAGCTATCTACGAGTCCAGAGGAACATTCGAAAACTACCGCAACGATCGTATGGAGTTTCGTCTGGAAGATGACAATTTCGTAGTAAACGAGTGATACCCGCGCTAAAGGAATTATACAGGGCTGAAGTAGATCTGCCTTGAGCAGTGCAAGGATACTTTGAAAACGCTGAAGCGAAGTAGATCTGCTCTCTCCAGGTCAGGGATGCGCGGAAGTCTTAATGATCTACAGCCCTGACGAAAGAAAGCTTTTTCAGGCCTTGATCCCCTCCATCGCAGTTCTATTTGTTCAGTAATTTTCTGGCCTGAGAGGCAATATCTTTTGCGCGGAGGCCATAGTGATCCATCAGCTTGCCTGCTTCCCCGCTCTGGCCAAATTTATCTGGCATTCCAATTCTATGGATGGGCACAGGATGCTGAGTGGAGAGCGATTCTGCTACTGCAGAACCCAGTCCGCCCAGGATATTATGTTCTTCTGCCGTAATCACAAGTCCGGTCTTTTTTGCATATTTAACCAGCAGCTCTTCATCCAGAGGCTTGACCGAAGCCATATTGATAACGGCCGCATCTATGCCGGATTCTTCCAGAAGTGAAGCAGCTTCCTGAGCCTCTGCAACCATCACACCACAGGCAACGATGGTAATGTCTTTTCCGTCTCTCAGTACTTCACCTTTGCCCGGGTGGAACTGATAGTCGTCCTTTCGCTCAATCACCGGTACTGAAGCTCGACCACAGCGAACATAGCAGGGACCTTTTAGCTCGGCCACTGCCTTGATGATGGCCATGGTTTCGTTGTAATCAGAAGGTACAAATACGTTCATTTCTGGAATGGAACGCATCAATGCGATGTCTTCGATAATCTGATGGCTGGCACCGTCTTCGCCGACGGTAATACCGGAGTGAGTGGCCACCAGCTTTACATTCAGACCAGGATAGGCTACGGAGTTGCGCACGATTTCCCATGCACGGCCGGCCAGAAACATCGCAAAACTGGAAGCGAAGGGCACCAGACCGCTGAGTGCGAAACCTGCTGCCATACCCACCAGATTCTGTTCGGCCACACCTACATTGTAGAAGCGGTCTGGAAAGGCTTTGGCAAAAACGCCGGTCTTGGTGGAACTGGACAGGTCCGCATCCAGAACTACTATATCCTCTCTTTGCTCACCAAGCTCCTTGAGAGCCTGGCCATATCCATCTCTGGTCGCTTTCTTTTCCAATTCTAGAATACCTGTGATTGAACTGATCCCACAGAAAGAGGGATTCTTTAGCTAAGCTTCTTGAAGGCCTTTTGGCGTCCAAAACAAAAAAGCGCTCCTTGCCGTTTTGACAGGAGCGCTTCAGAGAATAGGCCGAGATGTCGGCCCGGATGGAGGATCAGCCTTTCAGCGCATCCACGCGGTCTGTTTTCTCCCAGGTAAAGGTTTTGCCCTCTCGGCCAAAATGACCATAGGCAGCTGTATCACGGTAGGTTCTACCTTTGGGATCCAGCAGTTCCAGTTCCTTCACAATTCCACCGGGACGGAAATCGAATGCATCTCTAACTTTCTGTGCGATCTTATCATCGTCCATGGTTCCTGTGCCAAAAGTGTCTACCAGTACGGAAGTAGGCTCAGGATAGCCAATGGCATAGGAGAGCTGAACTTCACATCGCTCGGCCAGGCCGGCGGCTACTACGTTTTTGGCTGCATAGCGAGCCATGTAGGCTGCGGAGCGGTCCACTTTGGATGGGTCCTTTCCGGAGAAGGCACCACCACCGTGACGGCCATATCCACCGTAGGTATCCACGATGATTTTTCGGCCGGTGAGTCCGCAGTCCCCGTGGGGGCCGCCGATTACAAATCGACCGGTTGGGTTGATCAGATACTTGGTATCTTTGGTTATCATTTCTGCCGGGATGACCTTCTTGATGACCATTTCGATCATCATTTCTTCCAGCTTTTTATGCTCCAGATCAGCCAGGTGCTGCGTTGAGATTACTACAGTGTTTACGTGATGAGGCTTACCATCTTTGTAATCGATGGTTACCTGACTCTTGGAGTCCGGTAGAACTTCTTTGATAGTTCCATTGTGACGGAGCTCAGCCAGATACTGTACCAGCTTATGGGACAGATCAATGGGCATGGGCATGAGGCTGGGAGTTTCCTTACAGGCAAATCCAAACATCAGACCCTGGTCGCCAGCACCCTGGTCCAGGTGAAGGCCTTCCCCTTCGGAAACGCCCTGAGAAATGTCTGGAGACTGCGCATGCAGTTTAACCAGAACTTCCGCTGTTGCGCTGTTAAAGCCAATATCGTCGTGCGTATAGCCGATATCGCGGGTTACTTCCCGAGCAATCTTTTCTACATCTACGTTGGTCTTGGACGTTACCTCGCCTGCAACGCAGATGAAATCAGTAGTGGTCAGAGTCTCGCAAGCAACGCGGCTTTTGGGATCTCCGGCCAGGTATGCGTCCAGGATAGCGTCGGAAATCTGGTCTGAAACCTTATCCGGGTGTCCTTCCGATACGGATTCGGACGTGAATTGAAAATTTTTCAATGACATGTAATACCCCTGTTGAGTTGTGCCTGAGAAAGGCATCAATTTATCTTGATATCCTATTTTTTCGGTGGGGGATGCATTGTCAATGGAAAGAAGGGACCAGGCAGCCGACCCAAAAGGCAGCCCCAATTCATCGTCGGATCCCGTACCGAGGAGCAAACCACTTCGGAATCGCATAATCTGGTCTCTGACCATCGGTCTGCTCCTGGCTCTGACCCTTACCGGTGGCTTTTCTTCCTGTGTTACCGGCTCTCCATTCTATCTCTGGAATGCGGCCGCAGGCCAGATGGAAATCCTGTGCAATCGTCGGCCGATTTCAGAGGTTCTGGAGGATCCGGATCTGGGTTCGGAAACCCGAAAGAAATTGGAGCTGGTGCTGGAGGTGCAGTCTTTTGCCGAAACCCAGCTTCAACTGGATACAGGAGATTCCTTCACGTATTTTTCCCGTATCGAGCGGGATGCAGCGGCGTACAATGTTGTGGCGGCCCCGGCACTATCCCTGGAAGCCCATTCCTACTGGTTTCCCATTGTAGGCACCGTGCCGTATCTGGGCTTCTTTTCCAGGGAAGAGGCGGAATCCCACGCAAAGGATCTGGAACGCAGCGGCCTGGACGTTCTGGTGCAGGATGTGGCCGGATACTCTACCCTGGGATGGTTTGACGATCCACTGCTTTCGTCGCAGCTTGCCTATTCAGATTATGGGCTGGTACGTCTGGTGATCCATGAGGCAGTCCATGCCACGGTCTGGATTCCCGGCTCCGTTCCGTTCAACGAATCCCTGGCCTCGTTCGTAGAAGAGGAGGGCTCCAGGCTCTACATACAGATGCACGATGAGGACGGCTCCCGTATGGCCAGGCTGGACGCTATCCGGGGCGAACAAAGGAAATTCCGGCAGATAATGCACGAAACAGCCGCAAGCTTGAAAGAGCTGTATTCCGGAGACCTTACAGATGCAAAGAAGTTTCAATCCAAGCAGCGGATTATTCGAGACATGCAAGAAAGGATTCGAAATTCATCCTTCGCCTATCTAGACGGAGAAAAACTCGCAGCAAAAACCTATAACAATGCTCATTTTCTGTCCTATCTCGCCTATAATTCCGGCACGGATTATTTTCGGATCGTATTTCAGGACTGTCACAGGCACTGGGGCTGCTTTCTGCAGGCGATGAAATCCCTGGATGAGGCCCCGAAAGGCTGGAAGTAGAGATTCGACGAAGGCACAACGTTAGAGTGTTGTATGGTATAAAGTAACTGAAAATTGAGAAATCCTATCTATTCTGTTACAGGCCAGTCGTCGTTTGCTGACGGGCCGGATAAATAAAAAGTTCAAAAAATTTTGTAAAATATTTTTTGTAATTGACGAGGCCCGGATTTTCCACCTATCTGCGAGACATGAGTGCTTCTAATGATTTGGTGTTGTCGATGGGTACGGCCTTTCGCGGCGCCATGGACATTATCCGGGACGGCATGAGCAAAAAAGAAAAACTATCAACACTTGCTCTTTCGATCCTAATCCATGTAGATCAACAGCAGGGTATTTCGCAAGGTGAACTTGGCAAGATGCTCCGTAGAGATCCTATGACTATGAGTCAGGCCGTTCGGGCCCTTCAAAATGCGGGGCTTGTAACAAGCGCACCCGACAATGAAGACCGTCGCGTAAAGCGTCTGACCATTACAAAAAAAGGTAAAACCCTGGGAGATAGCCTTCTGGACAACGAAAGTCGTCTGCTGAGCAACCTGGCCAGGGAATGGGGAAAGACACGAGTAACTCAGTTTTCCAAAGATGTAACCGAGTTTAACGAATTTCTGACCCGTATCGCAGGCTGAACCAGTGGGGCCTTCGGGCCCCGCTTTCCCGTTGGCCTTCATTGTTGGAGGCCATATTACTCGGCTGACTGATTCTGACTGAGGAACAGTCAGACTTCGCACTAGGGCTCAAGTAGATAGTACTGCTGTCCTCGCTTGCGAAACCTTCCCTGCACCGGGTAGGGGGCTCTTCTACTTACTTCCATTTCTTCCAGATAGGGCTCGATATCGATAGGCGATAGCTCCTCATCAATCCAGACACCCAGCTTTTTCTGTCCTTCCAGAATGATTAGAGCGGAAGGACCGTCAGCATGGTAATGTCCGGGATGTCCTGGAAAAAGCGAAAGAGTTCCATATTCGGGCACAGAGACTTTCTTCGGCAATTTTTGACCGGTCTTTCGCAGCCTTGCGGATTGTATCCGTTTCAGCGGCTCGGCCCGGGTAACGAAGAAGAAATCGCCCAGCCTGTAGCAGCGATGTTCCCGGGAGCCCGGCTCTCGCACTGCCGCCCCCACGTTAGAGGCGAATGTGGATTCCACCCGACGACTCACCGAAGGGCTGTAGTACATAAGTAAATCCGGATCGAGAAATTTCTCCAGCTGCCGGCCCAGCGAACTGTGGAGTACGGACTGCTGCTTTTCCTGCTGCAAAAGCTTGTGCGAAATGGACAGGAATCTTTGCAGGCGAGCACGTAAATAGGCCGGTCCTTCGAATGTATGCAGGAATTCTGCTGCCTCTTCCTGTACAGTTTTCAGAATTGCATTCGCTGACTGAATTTGAGAATCCATTTCCAGCAATTGATTTTGAAGCTTTCTTGCATGAGCCAGGCCCTGTTCGAGCTGGACTTTGTTTTTTCCGGCCATCACTCTTTATTATCGGAGGGATGTGGATCAGTTAACGTATTTTCTGCGGAAGATACTCAGTAGAATTCCCGTGCCCATAAGGCAGGTGATCAAATGAGAGCCACCGTAGCTGACGAAACTGAGCGGCAAACCTGTAACCGGTAAAAGTCCCAGGGCAATTCCTACATTAAAGAAAATATGATAGAAGAACATAAACCCCAGCCCTGCCGCAAGCAGGGAGCCAAACCGATCCCGGGCCTCGTAGGACATCTGAAGGGCTCTGAGCGGTATGGCCGCAAGTATCAAAAGTAGGAAAACGCTGCCCAGAAAGCCGGTGCGCTCCGCCCAGGCGGTATAAATAAAGTCCGTATGCGCTTCTGGAACCACCGGAGTGTCTCCAATGGTCATTTCGCCTTCAAACATTCCCTGACCTACCCACTGACCGGAGCCGATGGCCGCTTTGGATGCTCGAATCTGGTAGGCATGACCTCGTGGGAATCGGTCTGGATTGATAAATGCAGTAACTCGCACTACCTGGTGATATTTAAACGAAAAAGTCCAGTGAATGGATAGTGCAGAAAGAATGGAGATTCCAATTACGCCCAGAGGAATGTAATACTTTCGCAGAGATTTAAAGCTAACTCCCTGGGTGAGTCTCCAGATAAAAAGCCCCAGAGCAGTGAAAGTGCAGAGAAGAGCTACCACCAGAAGCAGGATATCGTTATCCAGAATGCGAAGCAGCATTCCACCTTCTTCTATGCGAATGCTTTCCGCCGCATCCTGAAGATCAATAAACAGGCTCTGATTCGTAAGAATATTTCCCAGGTATTCTCGATCCGTTCCTGTAACTCCTTCCGGGATTTTTGCCTTTTCCAGGAAGGCCCATATGTCCGATTTGAGAATCCGAACGGCCGGAAGCAATGAGTCCTTACCCAGCTCTCCAATGCGAGTGAGAACGGAGTCCACCAGCATGATGTTATGGTACTCAATATAGAGCGGTACAAATATGGAGACAGCGAAGAAAATTACAATAGAACCAATGTGATATATATCTGCTCCGGCCATGTACAGCATGGAGAGTAGAATTGGAGCAATTACGAATGCGCCACCAAAGTCAGGCTGCACCACAATTAAGAGCATGGGCAACACTGCGATTCCAAACGGGATCAACAGAGAGTAGATATGTTCCAGTTCTCTTTCTTTGAGTTCTAGATATTTGGCCAGAAGGATGATGGTTGCCAGCTTCGCAATCTCGGAAGTCTGAAAGCCCACAGCTCCAAAGCGAATCCAGCTTCTTGCGCCTTTGTGTTCCGATCCAATGAAGGGAATAAGAGTAATTAGAAGAAGGAAGATGGCAATTCCATACAGAGGTAGCGCTATTCCGCCGATCACCTGGTAGTTGACCTTGCGAAGGGCGAACATCAGGATGAGTCCCAGCGCAAAGAAAGCGCTTTGTTTCATCCACGCAGGGAAGGATGTATCCGGATTTGTTTCCTGGGTATAGAGCACAAATATACCGGCGCCCACCGCAAAAAGGACGGAGAACAGAAGTACAAAGTCTATACGATACTTGCTAAACATTCTGGTTTTCGCCGGTTACCGCTACTGCTGCCCGTCCGCTCCTGGTTCATGTTCTGGGTGCAGTGCCATCTCTTTGGCTGGATCTTCTGGCAAGGGACGATCCCAGTTAGGGTAGGCCGCTTCGAACATACTCATGGCCACCGGTGCTGCCGAATAGGAGCCTGCAATACCATATTCTACAAACACTACCACCACCAGTTGCTCTTCTACCGGTGCTCCATAGGGTGCGAATCCTACAAACCAGGCGTGGTCTCGGCCGCTTCTTTCGCTTCTGGTCTGCGCCGTTCCGGTCTTTCCTGCCACAGGAACCATGTCTTTTCGATTCAGATAGCTTGCCGTTCCTGCAGTAATTACAGCTCGCATTCCTTTTTCAACGGTTTCAATATGAGATCGGGTCAGAGGAACCTCGGCTACTTTTTCGGGACGGACTTTTCGCACCACTCGACCATTGTAGGAATCCCGCACTTCTTTCAATACGTGTGGCCGCAAAACCTTGCCCCCGTTCAGGATAGCAGAGTACATTACTGCCAGTTCGATGGGCGTGGTTTGCAGAAATCCCTGACCAATGGAAAGGTTAATGGTATCTCCATCGTACCAGCGGCTGGACCAGGTAATCTGTTTCCATTTCTGATCTGGCACAAAGCCCTGGACTTCGCCTGGAAGATCAATACCGGATTTCTTATCCAGTCCCAGAGCCTTGGAAAACTCGATTATAGGCGTAGGGCCAATCTTATATCCAAGACGATAAAAGTAGACGTTGCAGCTATGGGCGATGGCCCCGATCATGTTGTTCATTCCATGACCGGATGCTCGGTGACAGTAATAGACGCTGTCCGGCACTCCCGCCACGGAACTTTCCAGTGTCCATCGACCTGGACAATGGAATTTGGTATGTTTGCTTACGAAATCCCCTGGAAAGGATTCCAGACCGGCCAGCGCTACCAGAGGCTTGAATGTCGAGGCCGGCGGAAACTTGGTCTGTATGGCAAGATTCAGAAATCCATTGTACAATCGCACCTTGCGAATATGTTCCGTGCGAACATCGCCGGTGCCGCTGGAAAGTATGTTGGGGTCATAGGTGGGCGCAGATACCAGGGCCACTACCTCGCCGGTGGACGGCCGGATGGCAATGGCGGCCCCTCGCTTACCACTTTTGATAAGTGCCTGGTAGGCTGCGGCCTGCACATCCCGGTCAATATTCAGTACAAGATGATTTCCCTGCTGGCTGCGTTCGATTGTCTCTTCACTATCCAGCACCTTGTTACGAACCAGAATCCCATCCTTTCCTCGCAGATCGCTGTCGTAATAATCCTCTACGCCAGCTTTTCCCAGGGTCTGATAGGGCAATGCCTGGCCATCTTTGATCTCTCGTCTGGTAGGAGAACCTGTATAGCCGGTAACGTGGGCCAGGGCAGGTCCCATGGTATAGTAGCGAAGAAACCTGGTAACGAACTGAGTCTTATTGCCTTCGAGCTGAATGCTGGCCAGGCGAACCTGCTGCGCCCGGCTCACACGATGAATCAGTGTTACCTCTTCATTCTTCTTGGACAGTTCTTTCCATTTTGCCGGTTCCAGGATGTCCGCATAGTCAGACAACGGATAGCCCATTATTACCGAGAATCGCTTGAGAAAGGCAACCCCATCCTCCCGGGTTTTGAATCGGCCGGGATACATGTTGAAATCGATGTAGAGAATGTTTTGAACCAGGGGCTTTTCCAGGTTCATATTGCGATCGTAGATGAATCCCCGGGGAGCTTCCTTGAATTCCTGCTTGCTTACGAACTTTCGAGAGAGTACGTGATTTTCTGCGCCATGGAGCACCTGGAGGTTTCCCAGCTGAAATACGCAGACCACGGCAAGAAACAGAATCAATGCAGTGAAGAAATAGATCCTTACATGGAAGCGTCGCTCCAGGCGAAATTCTGTGGAGGATCGTGTGCTCATCGATTGGAAGAATCCAGCCTGTAAATCATTGTAAGCAGCCAGAACCAGATGGGTCCCAATCCGGCCGTAAACACAGCAGGGCCCAGAAGCGGGTAGGCAGCAGAAAACTGATCTACCATTCCCATAATGAGCCACACAGCAAGCCTTACAATCAATGTTGTGGCAAAAACAAGCACCAGGATGGAGGCAATGCTGTCCCGGTCCAGAAGTCGATTCAACCGGCCGATGGTGTATCCAGCAACGCAATACACCAGGGAATGAACTCCGATTATGGAAACAAATTCCCGGGCCGATTCATCATAGGCCAGTAGCTGGGAGTCTTCCAGAAGACCGGCAAAGAACCCAATCCAGATTCCGGTGAAGTCCCCTTTTCGGATGCTAAAGAAAATAACAAAGATAAGCAGGAAGTCCGGATAGATAGCACCGGTGCCAAACGGATCCAGGCTCAGAAAGTTGATCCCTTTCAGAAAGGATGAAATGATCAGTCCGACCGCAATTACTAAGGCTTCCAGAAACATTTTATTGTCCGGCCCCCGGGATGTTCAGGTTCTCCAGGCGTCGACGAGGTCCTGGCCCTGTGGGTTCTGTAGTCTCTTCCTCTGTGGTTTCCTGGGTCTCTTCCTTCTGCTCGGCTCTTCGCTTTCGCTCTTCTTCCTGCTGCTTCAGTTTACGCTCCACTTCCGGAAGATCCGGAAATACCGGAGGACCAAACTCGGTAACCAGGTTATCTTCGATCTTTTCTCTCTCAAATTGCTGAGCCCAGCTGGAAGGATCTTTCAATAGTACAACAACGGTATCCAGCCGATCAATGGGAGCGTAGGGTTTCACCATCGCTGTGCGAAACTCCCCATCAGGATTTCCTTCGCCTGTAATGATTCCCACAGGAATGTCTGGAGGAAAGATTCCACCCTGACCGCTGGTGTACACTGGAGTTTTTAGAATTTCAACGCTGGGATCCTTGAATACAGTGCGATGCTCGAATGAATCGGAACTCAAATATGTCAGGAGACCTCTGGTAAGGGATCCGCTGTTTCCAGAAAAAATGGCCCATTGTCCTGTATGGGGCATGCGAACCCCCATATTAAAGCCTGGATGCACCAGTGGCTGAACTACAGACGATGACTCCCCGGCAATGGCTACAATACCCACTACCGCGCGGATGAGATTTTTATTTTCATCGTGGGCTTTGCAGATAACCGGCATGAATGGACGGACCCCATCCTCCCGGCCCACGCGAATCAGAATCCGGGGGCTGATAGAATTCAGACGGATTCCGATTACTTCAGCGGTTAGTTCCTGCACCCCATCCATGGGAGGGAATTCCAGCGCTTCCCTGAGCTTCTGGTTTTCTCTGTGTAAAGCGTCGAATTTATCTTTTTCCAGGCGATATTCTTCCAGACGTTTCTGAGCCTGGTCGTATTTTTCCTGAAGATCCTGATATTGATCTACTCGGACCCATAGTTCCCCTGGCAGGGAAAGTCCTGAGTTGATGGCTCCGCCGATTTCATCGGCCAGTTTTCCGAAGAAGGCTGCTCCGGCAGCAAAAGGATTACGCTGCCAGAGGATACAGGTTATAGAGAATAGAACGCAGAACCCCAGACTGAAGGTAATCTTTTTTCTCCAGAGGATCTCCCACAGCATGGATTACTTCATTCCGGATCGAATATTCTTTAGCTCATCCAGGTAGCGGCCGGTTCCCAGGGCCACGCAGATTAGCGGGTTTTCAGCTCGGAATACCGGAACCCCGGTTTCCTTGCTCAGGAATTTATCCAGACCCTTGAGCAGACATCCGCCTCCGGTCATAACAATTCCTCTTTCAACGATGTCAGCGGCCAGTTCCGGTGGAGTGCGCTCCAGGGAGTTCTTTACTGCTTCCAGAATGGCATCGATGGGCTCTTTCAGTGCTTTTCGCATTTCGTTGGAGTCGATTTCCAGAGTTCTGGGGAGTCCGGAGATGGCATCCCGTCCTCTAAGCTCCATCACTTCCTGCTTTTTCTCTGGATAGGCATTTCCGATGGTAAGTTTCACATCCTCTGCCATCCTCTCCCCGATCACCAGGTTGTACTGGGTTCTAAGATGTCGAATAACTGCTTCGTCGAACTCGTCTCCACCAATTCGGATGGAATCAGCAATTACCATCCCTCCCAGGGAGATTACAGCGATTTCTGTAGTTCCACCCCCGATATCCACAATCATGGTTCCTGCTGGCTCATGAATAGGTACATTGGCGCCAATGGCGGCTGCCAGAGCCTCTTCGATCAGGAAGATTTCCCGGGCTCCAGCCTGCTCGGCGGATTCCCGCACGGCACGCTTCTCTACTTCAGTAATTCCTGAGGGAACTCCAATCACCATCCTGGGTTTTACCAGAGTGGTGGTTTTATGCACCTTTTGAATGAAATAGCGGATCATCTTTTCTACGGTTTCGAAGTCCGCAATCACGCCATCCTTCATGGGGCGGATGGCTACAATGTCACCCGGGGTTCGACCCAGCATCCGCTTGGCTTCATGGCCTACAGCCAGTACTTTGCCGGTGGAGGATTGAACCGCAACCACTGAGGGTTCGGACAGCACAATGCCCTGTCCTTTCACATAAACCAGGGTATTGGCCGTTCCCAGGTCAATTCCCATATCGTTGGAAAAAAGTCCGTATAGGTTATCAAGAAGCATAAAATTTATCCAGGTTCGCCAGGGTAGAAGAAGATCAAATTACCGGTCTCCGTTAGTGAGCGACGGTGTCAACTAATCGCCGTCGCTACCTATTTTTCGGCATGAATGCAGATAATCTCTCCTGCAAAAATGGATCATCGCCGGAAATTCGAAGGGCTTCCTGCAAATAGGGAATTGCGAAATAGGGTCCATTCTGTTTTGCATTGATCTCACCTTCCATCCGGGCTGCTTCGGCTCGATAGAAGTCCGGAACCGATGGATCATATTTTACCAGTCGTACCGCGTACAGCGCCTGCATGTAATCCCTGGCTTGAAACCTGGCGTACCCCAGCAGCAACTGCTTCTGGTAGGGCTCCAAAAAGTCGATGCCCGTGTTTACCGGCGGATTTCCTTCCCCGGGTGTCTGGGCGGAATCCTGTGTAGCGGGAGGATCCGTGATTTCCTTGAGTTTTTCATGATCTCCCAATAGAGCATAAAGTCCTGCGGCCACCCACATCCATTCCTTCTGTAACTCTGGTGGCAGCTCCGCTGGATTTACGGCATGCAGATGCTCCAGGATAGCTGGGTCCGTTCTTCCGAAATACATCAAATCCCCCAGGGCTACTCCAAAGTGAGCCAGGGATTTGTAGCTACCATCCGGATTATACGCCAGAGCTCTACGCATGTAACGGGATAGTTCAAAGCCAATGCTCTGAACGGATTTTTCTTCCAGGAGGCTCGGGCGCAGCGGAGGTAGATACCCGCGGCCGGAAAATTCAATGAGATTCCGGCTATCCAGCTGGATTCTAAGAAGCAATTCGTAGAGTTCGTACCTGCCTCTCCAGGCGGCCATGGTTCCCAGGTCTTCTTCGGTTCTGGCGATAATCTCTATAATCCTTCGGTTTTCATCGATCTGCTGGTACAGAGCGTCCTGGAGCTTGAAATAGGGATTCTCGGCCGGGTCTTCTGTAGAAGCGGGGGGCACCATTTCAGAATAGCGGGCGTAGGAGGCCAGATACGCATCGGTGCGGCCCTGCAATCGCAGCAGGCTATCAGAAGCAAATCGCACCTGAAAATAGCGAAATACATCCTGGCCGTAAAAAACGCCGGCCACGGCTATAAGGGTAAGTGGGATGAACCAGATCCAGAGTCGTCCACGGCTCTTCTTTCGCCGGGACATGGGTTCGGGCATTTTGAGCATTACAAACTATTGTCTCTGAGAAAGTTTTTAAATCGATCTACCTCCCGTGTCAGGATTAACGGAGAAGGTCCTCCGCGTTCCGGAATAAAGGCAAATCCACTGTCCAGAAACAAAATCCGGGTCAGGTCGTCTACCCGGTATTGAAGCCGAATCGTATCGCTATGAATCAAAAACATTCGATCCGAATACTGCAGCTGGCAGGGCCCCATGCGCTTTAGTTTGCTGAATAGATCCGGCGATACCTGCTGCCAGTTTTCTGCTGCACTCACTGCCTGACCGGATTCGTCCAGAAACAGGATTCCTTCGAATCGGGATTTTCCCGCCCCGGATCTACGAAGTCCCGGTTCCGTGGTGGCTACGCTTCTGGACCACAGGGATTCCCGGGAGCCTGTTTTTGGACCATGGCTGGCCGGATGGGCTGCGCTTCTGCGATGGGCCAGATCCTGGTATTGTTGCGATTGTTCCCGCGCATATCCCTGGCTGTACCCATATCCGAAACCGGACGCGCCGTAGCGTTCGGATTCTTGCTCCATGGGAAAGGATGAAGTTTCTGTTTCTGCGAACCCGAACTCCTCCAGTTCATTTTGCTGAATGGGTCCTCTGCCGGTCGCCGAGCTCCGGCCATGCCCCGATTCCTCCGGTCCTTGCTCCGGCATCTCCGAGTCATGTCGGCCCTGAAAGCTGCGCACTACAAAGAGATAGAGCAGGCAGCCCAGCCCGATGAAAATAAATGTGATGGCAAGGTAGTACATCTCCTGGACAATATCGGCCTGTGTAGCCAAACCCTGCACGGTTCTTTTGGACCCTGTTTACAGTTGTTTTAGACTGGTCAACAGGCTCGGGGCCGGCAAAATCGACCCGTGAAAAGCATCATCGATTATGTAAAACGCCTGGGAGCAGGTATCATTGTTATCTTTCTAGTTTTGATGATGGGGGTGACTTTTTCCAGTCAACCCATGGATGAAATCCTGGCGATTTTCGCCGGCCAGACCAAATTCGGCTCCTTCGATGGAGAAGATATTTCCGAAGAAAACTACGGATTTGCCTACAATGCCTGCAAGCAGCGGTTCGCCCAGTTCGGCGAAGTTCCAGACATCTTCTTGAACGGATGTCTGGAAAGCACTCTTCAGGAACTCTATGTACTGCCAAAGATTGCCCGGCGCCTGGGCCTGGATGCTTCCGAAGAGGAAATAGAACGTGATCTGGTAGAACTGGCACGTCAGGCCTATCAAAGCCAGGAAGTGCTGGTGGAGGCGGATCGACAGACAGTTCAGGATTTCTATCGAGATATTGTACAGCAGGCCTCTGTTAAGCTACGAAGCCGGGAAGCCAGTGCTCGAAGAGTAAGTACGGCCATTTTGGCCATGGAATCCTCGCCGGCATTGATCGAAGCTGCCACTCGCTCCAGGGCCACTACAGTAAGCTTTCGCATGGTTCGCTATACTCAGACAAGCCTGCTGGCCGGCTTCGATGATCAGGTCCAGATCAGCGATGAAGAATTGAAGAGCGAGTATGAAAGCTGGAAGAAAGAAAAACCGGACCTGGAGCCCCTGGATAAAGTAAAAGGGCAGGTGCTGGATCGGGTGCGTACTGGAAAGAAGCAGGCGATGCTTGCTAAATCCAAGGAACAGCTGAGCAAGCTGAAGCCAGAAGACGGATTGAATTCTGTATCTGACATTACCGGGATTACACCCAGAACATTTCAAAATCTTCCTCTGGAAGCTTTATCCCAGGTTCGTGTAGATGACGGTAAGCCTGCCAATCTGGCCACCGGAGACTTCTTCCGAGATCTTACCAGTTATGAACGAGGAAAGAATCGCTATTACGGTCCCTACCAGGATGGCGAAGCCACTGTTTATGTAGAAATTGTTAATCTCAACTCTGGAGCAGTAACGGAAGCAGAGAAAGAAAAAGTGCTGAATGAAACCGGAGCACGTGCCCGTCAGGAAGTGTACCGATACATGATTCGCACAGAAGCCCAGCGAGGCGATTTTAACTTCAGGGAACTGGCCTCGGAAAACGAGAGACAAATACCAGTGCAATAACGTTGAAAGCGGAACTAGTAAATCCATTCCTGGAAGCTGCAGCGCTGGTGTTTCGCCAGATGCTTCAGATGGAACTCGTCAGGGGAAAAACCACAATCAAGAAGTCCCCGGCGCCGGGTTATGAAGTAGCCATTGTGATAGGAATAACCGGCGAGGTTACAGGTACAGTGGTCTATTCCATGAATATGGATACTGTGCGAAAGATAGTGCAGAAGCTAATGCCAAATCTGGAAGCCGGCGCTATAGAGAAAGAATACAAGGATGTAGTGGGTGAGGTCGGTAACATGATTACCGGTAATGCATTGAATGTATTTTTGAAAAACGACAAAGATCTGGATGTTACCGTTCCCCGGGTTGTGGATCTGCGAAAGCAGGAGCTGAGTCTGACGGACGGAGTAACTCTTGGTTTGAATCTATATTCTCCTTTTGGTCTTATTGAAGTTAACATCTGCATGAATGAAGTTTGAGTCCTGGATCATGGATCATGGATCATAGATCATGGGTCCTCACTCCTCACTCCTCATTCCTCACTGCATCAAAAGCATCCAGCAAAGGCTTTTGATCTCCTTTATTTCTCCTACTGGCTGAAACTCCCTGAGGGCTATCCATTTGCTCGTGGTTGCTTCAGCTACCTCTATTAACGATCCAGCTGCAAGTGCGGAACATTTGCAGCTGGATCCCCTATTCGAAACCTTACTTTTTCTTTCGCATAAGGCGTACGTGGTGACATAAGCATGCGAAAGGTCTCGTTTCCTTATAGGTTGCCGAGTTTCTTAAACCTGCCGCGGCCATAAACCTGGAGTAAATTCACGGAATTTTGAGCCAGTCATGTTTGGATTAGAAAAGTACTAAGTGGATTTCAGGGCTTTCCCGAATAGTATAATGTCATTCGTGTAACTCCGTAGGGGGCCCGCAAGGGTCCCCTTTTTTTTCGCAATTGCCGGAGTGAATAACTGCCTCTCGCGCCGGACCCGGAAGTCAATTTCTGACCATTCATCAGAGCTTTACGTCTCATCCGGGACCGACATTGGATTCGAAGAATCCTTCTTCAGGCGCTGGCATCCTGCCAGATGCCGCTATTATTTCGCCAACCTATAGGTGCACCTTTCTCTTCCAGAAAGCCTCGCGTTTCCTCGAATACAGGTTTGTAGGAATAGAATGGAACCGTGGGATAAAGATGATGAATTAAATGGTAATTCTGACCCAGAAGCAGTGTATTCAGAAGGCTTCCTGGAATCACTCTGGTATTCTGAAATCTCTCTCTGGATCTATGCGGATAATGGGGAAGCCAATCGAATACTATGGCCAGGAGCATCAGCGCAATCAGTGCCGGGGCAACCCAGAGTAGTAACGGTTCCCATGGATTGGTGAAATAGGCCCAGAATCCATACACCGCCCCCAGACCCAGTAGGCCCAGCAGCGTAGCGGGCATCTTATCTCTGGCCTGCTTGTCGGCAAAGGTGAAGAAATGATAGTAGTATCTTGGAATGATGGTGAGGCCCCGTAAAACCAGCAACACAGGATTCGAAGTGGCCATCCAGTGGTCGGGATCGGCCTCCGGGTTGTTTGTATTGCTATGATGTCTCAGGTGCAGGACCTTGAAAGCCGCAAACGGAGCAAACAACAGGGCTCCACTAATCCAGCCAATCACTCCGTCCAGCCATCGAAAGGAGCCCTTCCTCGTGCCAATGTTGGAATGGCTGGCTTCATGCAGGGGAGTAAAGGCCATGTATCCCACCAGACAGTTGGATATAAGTGCGGCCCAGAGAGGAACAACGCCGGCTGCGTAAGCCACTGACATTCCTGCAAATCCGCATACACACAATAGAAACAGAGCTACCGTGGGCCAGGCCACTTTGCCGCTGTAGGATTTCCATACCTTTTGAACATCTTCCATATTCTCCTCCCGAGCCTCGCTCTCTGACCATAGAATACTGACTGGCCAGCCGGTCAGTCAACTACAAAAGAACAATAATTTCCAGGAAAGTTCAGAAAAAATCCCAGATCCGCCTCATATTGCCCCGAGGTCTGGGAAAATATCGGTGGATTCCATCCGGTGCTCCGCCGGGGAGCTACGCCCAGACTCCGTAGGCCCATTGTCCCTGGAATTCCGGGAGTTGAAAGTGAGAGGGAATTTCGTTAACCTGATGTCCGATCCGAGGCTACGCTAGCCTCATGGCGGGCCCTGGTTTTCTGGAAGATGTACTGTTCCAGTCGTTTGAAGTCATCGGGGCCGCCGCCAGTAAACCGTATACCAATGAGATAGCCATTTTTTGAAGGAAACAATCTCGTTATATCTCCTTCCATTTCCAGAATATCGTTTTTAAGAGGCAGCAGTACTCGTAGAGAATCGTGATCAATAAGATACTCGAAAAGCACATTGTTTTTGATCTCGAAAAGCAGGCCGGCAATGGAGATGTTACTCAATCGGGCCAGAGGTTCGGTGTAATAGGTACGAGCCACCGCTGTTCTGGACATGGCATAGCTCAACAGAGTTGCCAGGATATCGATTCGAGTGGCATCTTCGGTACTGATTTGATGCTTTTCCAGAACGGTAGTATACAGATAAATATGTCCAACAACCTGATCAAACACAGTGATAGGCGAGCATACGTAATTGTACAGATGCTTGCGAAGTTCTTCTTGCTGAATATCTTCGAAGGCTTTTCTGGCTTCTTCTTCGGACATGACATTGAGCATGTTTTTGAATTCGCGTTCGTAGTTGGTTAGCCCAAACAGGTTCAGCTTACGAAAGTAATTGTCCAGGCGATCTGTATCTCGAATATAAAGTGTGCTGTCCTGAGAGGCCACAATCTGCTCCATCAGGTTCTTTTTTTCGCCTTTCTTATAGAATTTCAGTTCGAAGAATTGGGAGATACTATGAAGCTCTTCGGCTACCATGCGAAGTATCAGCCCCATATCCGGGAAATCCTTCCGTAGCTCCTGCACAACAAAGGAATACCGGTCTTCTACAATCTGACCAATGCCCCTTTTTCCAAAGATGGGCCTGTATTGAAATAGAAAGCGCAGATAGACATCGTCAGGATAAACCCTTCGATATTTTCTTCTGGTAGCCGACTGGATGCTGTCCGGCATGCGAATCCACACCAGCTCACCGCTAATCTCTTCAATGATTACCTCAAACTGGTAGAAAATGTTCAATGCATCGAAGCGAATCCGGATCCTGCGCTGAGGGCCTTCTTCGAAGTTCGGTATTCTAAGCAGAACATGGTCATCGTCCACATCTGCAATACTGCCCTGAAATACCTCGATACCGTAGCTGATATCGATCTTGCGACTCTCGGCCCTCAAATGAAAGAATAGATGCCGAATCTGGTTAATGTCCGAACCTATAATGGTAAATTGAGTGGGAACCATGCGCTCATTGCCATAGATCTCCCGCATCATATCCACAAGGCTGCCTTCCATATCCTGGCGGATCTGGTGCATGGTCTGGGACCCATCGGACCCAAAACTGGTCCAGGCTCGGGGCAATTCTGTCACGAATAACTCATCGACGGGGGAGACATGGAAATTAAAGACTCAGACCCGGGTTTTGGACCTCGGGGAATCGACGGGATCGATTTGGTGGCCCGGATTACAGAAATTGATTCTGGAATTGGAGATATCAGGAGCTCAGGGCACTGTCCAGGGAATCGGAGATCTCAAAGAGCATATCCAGCTTGGACAGTTTCAGAAGAGCCAGCAAGGAACGGGAAAGATTGCAGAGGATCAGTCGGCCGCCGTAGGCGCGGACATCCTTCATAAAGGCCACCAGAGCCCCCAGAGCCGAGCTATCAAAATATTCGGTATCGGCAAGGTTCAAGACGATCTTCTGCGGACGATCCTGTATATGCTGAGTCAGGCCTTCCCGAAATTTCCGAGCCACCACCATATCAACTCGTGGCTCCAGTACATGCAAAATTACAGTGTCATCTTTCTTTTCGGCGCGGATCATCCTGTCTTTCAAAACCTTCCGGTACTGCGGCGGTCAATTGTTTTTCCTGTGCCAACTTTTATAGCGGTGGGGCTCGGGAAAAAATCATCAGTACTATGTAGCAGAATATCGGAAATATGATTGCTCGAATTGGGAAAGGAATGCAAAAAAAGTATGTGAGTTCCCCTGTATATGGATGCAAACACCACGGGGGAGCGTTCTTCCGAAATATGATTGGACAACGGAATATAGATAACCGGGGTCCGCAGCAGGCCGGGGTTGCAGTTAGCAATCTCAGCACAGAAAACTTCCACCAGGTGTGGAACAGGGGGCTTAAATGAGCAAACGGGTATTCTTTTTTGGAGAAGGACGGACCGACGTAGATTCACCGGACAAGGCGGCTCTGGGCGGTAAAGGGGCCAATCTTTGCAAGATGGCTGCACTGGGCGTTCCCGTACCTCCCGGACTTGTGATTCCTACATCCGTTTGCAACGAGTACACGGAGATTCGAAAGTTGCCGGATGGATTAATGGATGAAGTAAGAACCAAACTGGAAGAAGTAAATCAGCAAACCGGCCGTATCTTTGGAGGTTCGGAAAAACCATTACTGGTTTCTGTCCGATCCGGTGCGCCCATCAGCATGCCCGGGATGATGGATACTATACTGAACCTCGGGCTCAATGAAGAGACCAAGAAAGGTATGGCTCTGGAAACGGGCAACGATCGCTTCGTAGAAGACTCCCATCGAAGATTCATTCAGATGTTTGGAAACGTTGTAATGGGAATCAAACATGAACTGTTTGAAGAGATTCTGGAAGAGCACAAAGAAAAGGCCGGAGCCGCGGTGGATACCGAACTGGATGCCAGCGCCTTGAGAGAGCTTATAGAGGAATACCGAAAGCTGGTAAAAAAGGAAACCGGCCAGGAGTTTCCAGATGATCCCTGGGAACAGCTGGAAAAGGCCATTGAGGCGGTATTCCATTCCTGGAACAATGAAAGAGCCATCTACTATAGAAGGATGCATGCCATCCCGGACGCTCTGGGAACAGCTGTGAATGTGCAGTCCATGGTGTTTGGAAACATGGGCGACGATTCCGGAACCGGAGTTGCTTTTACCAGGAATCCATCTACCGGCGAAAAAAAATTCTATGGAGAATATCTAATGAATGCTCAGGGCGAGGATGTGGTAGCCGGTATTCGCACACCTCAGCCTATTGCGCAGCTGGAAAAGGATCAACCACCAGCCTACAAACAACTCATCGATATTCAGCAGAAACTGGAAGGCCATTTTCAGGACATGCAGGACATTGAATTTACCATTCAGCAGGGAAAACTCTACATTCTGCAGACCAGAAATGGAAAGCGAACTGGCTTTGCTGCGCTTAAGATTGCATGCGATATGGTAGATGAAGGAGTTCTCAAACCGGAGAAGGCCATCACGCGTATGGATCCAGAATCCGTACCTTCATTACTGGCCCAGGTTTTTGACCCTGCAGAGAAATCCCATGCAGTTTCCCAGGGTAGAATCGTCGGAAAAGGGCTCAATGCAGGCCCGGGGGCGGCATCCGGCTTCGTAGTATTTAGCTCGGAAAAAGCCCATCAGTACAGATCTTCCGGAAAGAAATCCATTCTCGTGCGAACGGAAACGTCACCTGAGGATATTTCGGGTATGGAAGCTGCGGAAGGTATCCTGACTTCACGGGGCGGAATGACCTCTCATGCAGCGGTAGTGGCCCGGGGCATGAATAAACCCTGTATTGTAGGATGTTCTTCCCTTCGCGTGGATGAAAAAAAAGGAATCATGACCATTGTCACCGAGGACAATAAATCCATTGAACTGAGCGAAGGGGATGAACTGTCCATCGATGGAGGAACAGGCGAAGTCATTCTGGGACTGATGAAAACCAGAGAAAGCGAAATCCAGCAGGCCCTGGCCGGCGAAATCGACGGAGAGAAATCCGAGATCGCGCGAAACTTCAAACGGATGATGGAATGGGCGGATCAGAGCAGAAAGCTGAGTATTCGAACCAATGCCGATACTCCAAAAGATGCAAAAGTGGCCCGAATGTTTGGCGCCCAGGGGATAGGGCTCTGTCGCACCGAGCATATGTTTTTTGAAGGGGATCGAATTCTTGCCATGCAGGAAATGATTCTGGCTTCCAGCGTGGAGCAAAGAAAGCGCGCGCTGGAAAAGATTCTACCGTACCAGAAAGAGGATTTCCGGGGTATATTCGACGCCATGGATGGATTTCCAGTAACCATTCGACTGCTGGATCCTCCATTGCATGAATTCCTGCCGCGAGAAGAAGCAGATTTCAAGAAGCTTGCCTCCGCATTGAATATCGATGTAGAACTGATCAAGCGAAGAGCGGAAGAACTACATGAGCAAAATCCCATGCTGGGCCATCGAGGATGTCGACTGGGGATTACGTATCCGGAAATCACCGAAATGCAGGTGCGAGCTATCCTGGAAGCAGCCTGCGAATCCAGTGCTTCTGGAACGGATGTTCATCCTGAAATCATGGTGCCTCTGGTAGGCAAAGTTAACGAACTGGTGATGCAAAAAAAGATCATCCAGGAAACAGCCGAGAAGGTATTTCAGGAAAAAGGTTCCCGGGTAGAGTTTATGATCGGAACCATGATCGAGGTGCCCAGGGCCGCGGCCACAGCAGACGAAATAGCTGCCGAGGCAGAGTTCTTTAGCTTTGGAACCAATGACCTTACCCAAATGACCCTGGGCTTTTCCCGGGATGATGCGGAGTCCTATATTCGCGAGTATCTGAGACTGAATATCTATGAGCGAAATCCATTCCAGTCTATAGATCAGGATGGAGTAGGGGCCATGGTTCGCATGGCGGTGGACAAAGGCAGAAGCACTCGTTCGGGAATCAAGCTGGGAGTCTGCGGAGAGCATGGTGGCGATCCAACCTCGATAAAATTCTTTCACGGACTGGGTTTGAACTATGTTAGTTGCTCTCCGTTCCGTGTAGCAGTAGCCAGGCTGGCCTCCGGAATTGCTGCTCTGGAAAGCAAGGCCTGATCGGTATCGCAAGGATGCCAGGTTAAGTCTGTTCGATGTCGCGGGGCGGAGCCTGCCATTGGACGCTGCCAGCGAAGACACCTCCATCGGGTTTCCAGTGGACCAGTGGTTCCGTAGCCAGGTACAGTGAGAAAAATCCCCGTAAATCGGCCTGAATTTTGCCGGAAAATGGGGGCATCTGTTAAGTACGCCTGGCCCTTTCCCGATGGAAGAAACAGGAGGCTTCTATGCAAGTAAGCGGAAACTCAGGCGCTGCTGCGGCCATGCAACAGGTGGCCAAAGCAGCCGAAACCATGAATCAGATTCAGCAAATGGCTCTGGATAAGACCATGGATCTGAATGGTAAGATGATTGGTATGAATGCAGAACAAAAGGTAGGAGCTCAGAAGACAGAGCAACTGGCTGACTTCCTTGCCTGATCTGCCATAAGGTTCTTCCCTGGAGGGTTCGGGCCCTGACCTCAGGAATCAGGCTTGCCGGCAATGCCTGATTCCGAATCGCTTACAGGTTCTGGCTCGGCCCCCAGGAGAAAAACCTCATCTCCCATTTTCAGTACATAGGTGGCAGGGGGAGCAAATACCATCCTTCCGCCAGACTTTTTGATTCCAATGACAAGATACCGGTCTTCTCGGTACTTCGCCTCTCGCAAGGGAAGGCCTATCCTGGGCGATCCTTCCTCCATCTTTTCGATCTTCATGTCGAACTCATACATCCCTGTATCGCGAAACACCGATAGAAAGCTTTCAATGTCCGGATGCACAAAGGATCGCGCTACCTGTAGACCTCCCAGTGTGTTTGGAGAGATAACATGATTGGCCCCGGCCTGTAGCATTTTCATTCTAGACGACTCATACTGGATTCGGGTATGAATTTGCAGTGTAGGATTCATTCTTCTGGCGCTAAGCACCACAAAAAGGTTGTCCGCATCTGTGGGCAGGCAACAGGCAAGACCTTTCGCACGATCAATGCCTGCTTCTTCCAGGGTCTCATCTAGAAGCGCATCCTTCAATATATGGGGCCAGTCCGGTCTTTCCTGGAATAGAGTGGCACCTTCGGACTGCTCGATGAATACGAATGGTTGATCGAAGTGCTCCAGGTTTGAGCCAATGACGCAGGCCATTCGTCCGCCTCCTACAATGATAAAATGATCTTTGAGGTTGTTAATATATTTCTGCATTTTCATCTTCTGAGTAAAGTCTTTGAAGTTATGCTTGAGCAAATGATGAACAAAGTCATTGATGGCGAAGGCATACATCAATACCCCGCCCATCAACAAAAAGATCGTAAACACCTGACCCTGGGGACTGAGGGGATGCGTCTCTCCAAAGCCTACCGTAGTAAGTGTGATCAGGGTCATATAAACTGAGTCCAGCAGGTTCCAGCCTTCAATTAGGTGGTAACCCGACGTTCCCAGTATTAGAAGAAAGAATAGAACGCTTAATGGAACAAGAAAGAGCTTTCCATAGGAAAAGAAATACATCTAAATCTCCGGATGAGCCGATTACCTCGGCTTTAGCTCCCGGGCAGGGTCGTGCATTCGTTGCTCCTGACTGGAAAGAAGGCTTCTCATCAATGCTGGATGTTTTTGAAAGACAGCGGAGGTTTGCTCCGTCAGTTCCTGGCAAGCTGGAATAAAGACTGTGCCCACCAGAAATTCTTTGCAGTTTCGTTGCAGAAGCTGACCATAGCAGGCTCTGGATAGCTGCTGCATTTCCGGTGTATGAATGGCGATCTTTGCTTTTAGATCGTGCTTCAGAGCTTCCTGGCAGGTATCCAGATTGATCTGTCTCTGGTATTCAGGACGTAGAGTTCTCAGAAAGGGTCCGTAGCATTCTTGCATCTTCGCACACATCGCTCGTCCGGCTTCCAGATGAAATTTATAATAATCTGGCTCACCCAGGTTGTAGCTTCTATCCGAGCAGCTGATTAACGGCACCATAAGAATGGCGAGCGTTGCCGAAACAATGAGGCGAAGCAGTCTCTGCGCAGGAGGCGGCCTCAATGAAAATGCACCGCGTCTGGCATGGCCCGGTCGAGCCTGTATCCTTTCGCTTTTTGGATTGTCCGAAACTGGATATGCTACTTGTGCTGTGGATTCCTGGGAAGTGGCCAAATCGAAAGATATACGCCTGGCCCGGGCCCCGCTGCCTGGAATCCTCTGCAGAGTGCTTTTCTGTTTTGCTGGTTTCATAAAGTCCGTTGCCACCTGTATTATTTTAGCATTTTCGCCCGTAGTCTGTTCGACTCAGATTATTCCGTCGCACGCAGAGCCATTACTTTTGCATCATCAAAAATCCAATTTAGCCCTCATTCGATGGTCGGATCTAGATACAGATCCCTGGACCGATCCAAAGCCCATTCTATCGCCGGATCCAATTGATAATTCATGGCCAGAGCTTAAGCCCAATGTATTGCCAGATTTAAAGCCCCATCTATCGTCAAATTCATAAATCCAGTCAATGCACCATCGATTTACCAGGCCCAGGGAATAGTTAGAACACCGAGCAATCCTGTTTTCCCTTCCTTGTCATATAAATACGCATCCAGAGCTCGGAAAATTTCTGAAAGGCTTCATTTACTTTTACCACTTCTCCTGGCTGTGGAACTTTAAGGCCAACCATGTTCTGGTAGATCGCTTCATCCCGGAGAAATTCAAACATCCCCTGGTCCCAGGGGGACTGTAAATTCCGGGCATACCATACCTGGTATCGCTTGATGACTCTGCGGTTATGGATTACTTCCTCTTCCGGGTATTCTACCACCTCTTCGAAGAAGGATGGCAAAATGACTCCCAGGAATGAAACAGACTTTTCGCATGTATTTTCCTGGATATGATAGAATATGTAGTCCTTTCCAGGTTCCAGTCCTGGCCAGTAGCTGAACTGATTTCTCTGCATGATATTGATGGATGGTACGTATTTCTGCTCTCTGTTATAGAACCATCCAATAGAAGCATCCTGATATCGATTGGCTACCAGTTCGGCTTCTGGATGTTCTTTTTGAATTCGCTCCACTCCGGTGATGACATTCTTGAATCCCAATGTGCGATAACCGGGAACCCAGTAGGTCTCAACCGGAAGATATACCGCCAGGGGAATGGAAAATAGAAAGAAGAAATCCAGTGCAAGTACCGGCAACCAGCCCGCCAGAAAGGTCCATTTCAATACGGGAAACCTTCGTGCTGTATTCTTTTGAGAGTTGCTCACCGCTGCGGATTGTTCTCCCACTGGAAGTAGATGGTAGATTAGAAGCAGAACAGCAGATCCATAAGCCGGAAATACCCAGTTGGCCTGGATTTCTCGATTTCCAGAAAGAATTGCAAAGAACAGAAACGGAACTGCAGTTACAATCCAGAGTAGATGCGATGCTGCCTGGTCCGGCGATGTACTCTTTTCCAAAGGATCAGTATCCTGTGAATTCCTGGAATCGCTTCCAGCTTTTCGATTCTTGAAGCGGACTATCAAGCTTCGCATGCTCCGATAGGAGAAGATGGATGCAAGTCCCACGAATGCAGCCATCCATAAAGGAGAGAACATTGTAAATTGTCCTGCCAGATAGGCCCCGGTGGATCCCCCGGAGTCCACTCCCCCGGAGCTGCGAAGATGTATAATGGCTCCTATTCCATCCCAGTGATTCTGGGAGTTCCATATGATAATGGGGCTGATAATGGAGCCTGCCAGAAGAAGTCCCAGCCAGCTTGCCGGGCGAATCCAGAATTCTCTGTAATTCGGATGCAGTAGCAGCCACAACACCAGTGCAACTGCAAAAAGAAACATAGTGTACTTGGACAGGCCACCGATGCCCAGAAACAGAAATAATCCCAGAAGCGAAGCGGCGCTGCGAGTGCGAATCGCACGAACGGACATCCACAGTGCTCCTGACCAGGCCAGAATCATCATGGAATCGTGCATGATGAGATGATTTCCCCCCAGTATGCCCGGAATGAAAAACAGTGTCAGCCCGGCCAGCAATGGCTGCCATCCACGAAATCCCCATTCCAGCCCCGCAAGGCAGAAGAAAAATATAGTTACAAAGCTGGCAAAGAGTGCGGCCAGCTTCAGTGTAATGTAATGATCTCCCAGAACCGAAGTCCAGAGCCAGATGTAATAGGCAATTCCCGGTCCCTGGTCATAGTAGGATAGGGCTGGAAACTGCGACCAGGCCCAGTAGTAAGCTTCGTCTGGATGCAGCTCTCCATCCAGAGCAAAGTCGAGCTTCAAAACATGAAGCAAGCCCAGTACAGCAGCAAGGCCGATTAAGGGTCGAATCCAGCCGGTAGATTTCTCCGAAAAATAAAGGAAGCTCTTGATTCCAGGTTGCACAGATTATCCCTGCAAGAGCGCTCAGAGAGTGCAACCAATTCTGCGGTATGGCTGGAAGGGTGTGCCCGGTTCCTGCAACAACCGCGAGAAAGGGGCTCTAGATTACAAAGTATCCCGGTTTTTTCTTTTCCTTTTATGAGGCCATCGGGCAGGCGTTGCCGCCTGCCGATGGAAATCATGCACCAGAGTATGATCCTTCGAACCCGGGTCTGAATCAAGCTCAGGCCCAGGCGAGATACATTACTCTCCGCGATGCTCCCGTGCCATTTTCTTTCCCCTGGCTTCGTCTACAGACATGTTGATGATAAGTGCAATCAGAAACAGTCCTGAACAGAGCAGGATGGCATTTTCCAGACCGAGCATATACTGTAGAAAGCCCAGACTCAGAAGACCGAAAATGGCAGAAAGCTTGCCAGAGAGTCCCCAGAAGCCAAAGAATTCGCCGGCCTTGGATTCCGGACTGAATACCCCCACCATGGCTCTTGCCGATGATTGAGTTGAACCGAGACAGAGACCGGCCAGAACACCAATGAATAGAAACACCGTTTTTGCTTCCAGCTGCGAACCAAATGTAGCGTTGATCCAATCGGTAAGTCCGTTGGCACCCCAGATCAGAGTTACCGCTACAATCCAAACGATAAGCGTAATGGAGTATGTCTTTTTGTCGCCAATTCTGTCCTGAATGAAGCCAAATAGAAGAGCTCCCACCGCGGCCGAGAGGTTTGTCAATACGAACATCAATGCCTGGGCAGATGCATCCCATTTGATCACCTGATCACCGTAGATAAAGGCGAAGCTGATGACAATGGCAAGTCCTGCGTATGCAAAGAAGAAAGAGAAAAGAAAGATTATCAGATCGCGAAAATCCTTAATCTCTGCGATGGTGCGCTTGAGCCTGTCAAAGCCAATGCTGAAATAATTCTTTCCCGGAGGAAGTTCTTTCGCTGTCCCTCGCTCTTTTAAAAGCAGGAATGTAGGTATACCGGCCAGAAAGAAGAATGCTCCGGTGATAGGGCCAATCAAACGGACTCCATCCAGGTTGGTCATGTCATGTGGTGTCGTAAGAGCCAGCACCAAACCTGTTGAAAGGATGCCGCCAAAGTATCCAATTCCCCATGCGAAACCAGAGATCTTGCCAAGATCTTCTGGAGGACCCAGGTCCGGCAGAAAAGCAGATGCAAAGTTTTCTCCTACGGAGAATCCGTAGTTGGAAACGGCAACCAGGATAATACCCAGAACCACTGCATAGGGTTCGCCAGGAATGACGAAATACAGAGCCGCTGTGGCCAGCACTGTGATAATGTAGCTTCCAAAGAGAAATTTCTTTTTGGAAGCGGAGAAGTCCATAATCGCCCCCAGTATGGGTCCCGAGAAGGCAACCAGGAATAATGCTATGGAAAGTGCATAACTCCATAGCAGGTTTCCGCTTTTTTCGTCTCCCACAATGAGCTTGGGAAAGACCACACTGAAGGCCACAGTGATGATGACGGTGGTGTAAGATGAGTTGGCGAAGTCGAACATCGCCCAGCCAATTATCTCACGCAAAGGAGCTCTTTTCTTTTCTGACATACGGCCCCAGATTCAATCCGGGTACAGGGTACTCGCAAACCTTTTTTGAATGAGTTATATTTATTTTTGCTACCTTCTGGTTGATAAGAAAGCAGATATATAACTTGCCCCTTGGTGGGAGCAAAAAAATCTGGAAGTATGAGGCCCGGGGATATACTCCCTTTCTATCAGCCGGTTTTGTCTGTGGCTGACGGAAGTATCTACGGATATGAGGTACTCGGTCGCCTTCGTCACGAAGATGGAACTATAGAGAGTCTGGGCCCTTTTTTTCATGATGAGAATTCCGACCTGGCAGAACGGATTGAAATCAGCAGAGATATTCGCAAAGCTGCATTCCGCACAATAGATTCTATTGCACCGCACCAGAAGTTATTCGTAAATATCAAGCCCTCCTGGATGTGGAAATACCGATCCCATCAGAGCTTACCCACACTGGATATGCTGGATGAGCTCGGAGTTTCCGGGCATAGGGTAGTTATCGAGATTACTGAAGATGAATTCCAGGGAGACCTGGATGAGTTATTCGATATGGTAGCCCGATACCGTGCTGCAGGTTGCAGGATTGCGGTAGATGATTTTAACTTCAACTTTATGGATCGCCTCATCCATCTGCAGCCAGATATCGTTAAGGTGGACATGGCTCTGGTTAAGCGAATTTCGCAAAGGCCGGAATACCGTTCTCTAATTGAATACATTGCCAGCTTTGCCCGGGATTTTGGAATCAGCGTGCTGTTTGAAGGCGTGGAAACCGAAAAAGAGCTGGAAAGCGCCATTGAAAGTGGCGCTGAATTCGTTCAGGGTTACTTCTTTGCTCCCGCGGAGGAGGATTTCCGTGAGGCGAACCAGTATCAGGATAGGCTGCGCGATGTATTGCAGACCGTGGTAAAGAGAAACTGGAATCGAAATCGTAACGTAATGACCATCGAATCGGTGATGAACCGGTTGCTGTCCGAGCTACTGTCCTCCATGAAAATCAAGCTGAACGGAAACGGAAAAGTGAATCCGGACATGGCAGACGATGTGTTGCGCGGTGTCCTGAGCGGTCTGCCTCCCAAGTGCTATCGAATCTATGCCTGCGATGACCGCGGTGATCAGCTATCTTCTAATTTTGAGCGCGACGAGAACCGGGAATTTGTTCTGCGATCCGGTTTTAGAGGTATGAACTGGAGCTGGCGACCTTATTTTCTGCATAACCTGGTGCGTATGAAGCACTACGGTCGTGGAATTATATCCACTCCTTATAGAGACACAGAAACCAAGAAAGAAACTCTAACCTTTTCCTGTCCTGTACGAGACAATGTTTATCTGTTCATGGATTTCGAGTTGCCCGATATACCCGAAGGCAACGGCGATGTGATGGGTTAGATCCGCCCCATGTGACCGGATATCACTTCTTTAGCGTTAACTGCTAGAAAGCTGCTGATCTGAAGCTACATTATTGAACGATTGGAATAAGCAGAAGACTGCACGAAGGATTCAGTCAAACCCTGAATCCTTCGCCTTATGAGTCCAAATTTCGAGATGCCGGGCTCAAGCTCTAGCTGAACCCGAAAGAATCCATGGTCTGGCAATATAGCTGCAGAGCGAAACCTGAATTCAACGATCGAGTTAAACCTGCTCCGGATAGGCCTCGTTTCCATGTTCCAGGATATCCAGACCTTCGATTTCCTCTTCTTCAGAAACCCGCAGGCCAATGGTAAACTTTAGAAGGAATGCGATGAGCAATCCCATGCTCAGTGCCCAAACAAAGGCGATACTTACACCGGCAGCCTGGATGCCCAATAGGCTCCAGTCTCCACCGTAGAAAAGTCCCTTTGAGCCGGAGCCGTAGGCAGGATGTGCGAACAGTCCCACAGAAAGAGTTCCCCAGGCGCCGGCGAAACCATGCACGGAAACAGCGCCCACCGGATCATCCACATGGAGATGATCCAGTAGAATAACCCCGCCCACCACAATGATACCTGCCACAAAGCCAATAACAATGGAAGCCAGAGGATCAACATCGTAGCAGGGAGCGGTAATGGCAACCAGTCCGGCCAATGCGCCGTTTATCACCATACTGATGTCCGGTCGTTTAAACAGAGCCCAGGAAAGAAACATGGAGCCCAGCGCCCCAGCGCAGGCTGCCAGTGTTGTAGTTACTGCTACAAATGCGAAAGCTCCACCATCCACGGCAACGGTGGAGCCCGGATTAAACCCATACCAGCCAAACCACAGGATGAACATACCCAGGGCTGCCATGCTCATATTATGACCGAAAATCGGGATGATCTTTCCGTCTTTTCTATACTTGCCCAGCCTGGGGCCAAGAACGATGGTTCCCGCCAGTCCCAGCCATGCACCTACGGAGTGAACCACTGTAGATCCTGCAAAATCAATAAAGCCCATTTTAACCAGGAGGCCTTCTGTTTCGCCATTGAATAGGTTGCTCCACGCCAGGCTGCCAAACACCGGGTAAACGAAACCAGAAGCCAGGAGCGAATAGATCAGATAGGCATGAAACTTTGTGCGTTCTGCCATGGCTCCCGAGCTGATGGTGGCAGCGGTTCCACAGAATACCATTTGAAAAAGCATAAAGCCAAAGTTATTTGGATCGGGTTTTCCGTCGGTGCTTTCAAAGTAGCTGAACGGTAGAGGTGTGCCAAAGCCAAGCCCTTCCAGGATATGTGGCCCGAACATGATTCCGAACCCAAACAGGAAGAAAGCCAGGCCGCCCACCGAAAAGTCCGATACGTTTTTCATCAGAATATTCACGGCATTCTTGGCTCGCGTAAAACCGGCCTCTACAAAAGCAAAACCTGCCTGCATGAAGAAAACCAGGAATGCAGCTATACACATCCAGAGCAGATTGGTTTCGTTTCTGAGAGTGGCATCGGACATCTCCTCTGCCACGAGCGAACTTGAGCTCAGAATAAGTAAGATTGTGAATTTCAGAAATCGTATCATATTTTTATCCAGATTTTCCGGCCCCTTCCAGAATAACTCCATCCATTTTTTTAATGGCGGCCCGGATCTTTTCATCTCCGGGTGAGCATTGATGAGCTATGCGAAGCACATCCTGGGCCCTGGCAGGCCGATCTTCACGTAGATAGACCCGGGAAAGCATGATGGCAGCCTCGGCGAATCCGGGGTTCACGGCAAGAGATCTTTTGTAGCTAGCCTTTGCCTCTGCAAAGTTACCCGTCTGGTAGAGTACATTTCCCAGCATACAATGTATCTGGGCACTGGCCTCTCCACTGGAGTGAATGTATTCTCGTAGATAACGTCCTGATTCTCTTAAATCTTTGTTTACGTAGGTAAGCCTGGAAAGAAGCAAAAGGTTCTTGAGAAAGCTGGGCTCTTCATTATAGGCTTCCAGGGCCAGCTTCAGGCTCTCTTCTGAATTGGATGCTTTCCTTGCCTTTTCATGGATGGCAGCGCTGGACCCAAAAAAAGGAGAGCTCTGCAGGATGAGCATGGCAAAATCATCTTCGGCCGCTCGCTGTCCGGTGAATTCTTCAAATCGCACCAGAAAGGATGGTCCCAGCATGTCGGCCATGGCTACTCTTTCTCTTTCCATGAGTCGACTCTTTTCCTCCTGTATCCAGGATGCGACTCTGGGAACACCGGCGGGTTCACCGGCTTCATTTCTTTGCTCTGCGAAGCCATCTGTTAACAGTACAAGGAAGTCTCCCGGGCGAAGCTGGCCTTTCTTTTCAATGTATTCTTCGCGGCTGACCTTCGCAATCCCCAGAGGAATTCCTGTACTGTCCAGACCTTCGTAGGTCTCTGTGTTGTAGTCGAAATGAAGTAGCTTGTGGTGGCCTGCATTAACGAAAGAAAAACTGTGATCCTGGTAGATTCTAACAATCTGCGCAGTAAAGTAGGTTCCATCCGGCAGGTTGGGTTGAATCTGTCGGTTTAGCTCCTCTACAAGCTCGGGTAAACTTATGTTGATGGTTGCCAGTTGCTGAAAGTGGTGATGCAGAGCCATTGTAACCAGGGCTGCTGGAACACCGTGACCGGAAACATCTGCGATGATGGCCGTCATGGTATTTCCCTGACGAATTACGTTGAAGTAGTCGCCGCTTACCTCTACCATCGGTTCATAGTGATAGTAGAAATGGACTCCATTCCATGGATCAATGCGACGAGGGATAATGTGGCTCTGGACGTTGCGGCCCATGCGAAGATCGCTTTCAATGCGACTCCGAGCTTCCATCAAACCCTCAACCAGTTCTACTTCATTCAGAGCCAGACCCAGCTGAGATGCCATTGCTTCCAGAATTTCCAGGTCATCCATTCTGTAAAAGTATGGTATGTGTTTCTCAATGGAAAGAGTTCCCAGTACCTGATCCCGATACATCACAGGAACACAAACCACGCAACGAGTTCTTTCTCCCTGGTCGATCATCTCCGGATGCCGGGTTAAATCCTCTTCCAGCATGGATTTTCGGTGAGCGAAGACCGTGCCACTGAAACCTTCTCCGGAATCCAGAGGTCTGGCCGGAGGGTCCGATTCTGCCATGAATTTTACAGGCATTAGCTTCTGATTGGAAGGGCTCCAGAGTCTTAGATGAATATTATCCACCTCAAAGATTTCTTCGCAAAGAGTCATTACCCGTTCGAAGAGTTCGCTCTGGCTGTTAATTTGAGCAAACTCCCGGCTGATATATAGTAGAATGTCGATTTTATTCTTCGCAGTCAATCCGCCCACTACCATGCGGGCGCCGCGATAATTTACAACCTTCCGTTTTCCGTACTTAACATCGATCATGGTTTCCTGCCTTCCGTTCTTGACGGTGGTCTACCCCGGCGGGCAGACCTTCCTGTTCCATCCGCCAGGCGGATGAGTATGGAATGATTTGTCTTTTTTTCATCATCCCCCGGATACTGCGCAGGGCTTATCCTATGTCCTGCTGCAATGTATCCTATATAGGCATTTATATGCAATTACCGTGCCGTGCATTCTGGTGGGGCCGGATCGCCGCAAGGCGGATGCCCAGGAGACAGAAGATCCTGTAACGATCATTTTGCCTGATAATTAAGCACAGGCAATGCCCTGCCTTTCCGCACAGGGTGCCGGGCTCCATTCCCGCGTTGCTACTAATCGAGGGGTCTTGAGCCGATTCGGGATTCTAATATACCCGAAGCAGTAGGCTTTTTAAGTAATGGCCTTCCGGATGATTGGCTGCTAGTGGATGGCATGGTGCCTGTCGGTGCTGACTTATGATCTGTGCCTGCCGCCCTTCCGCCGCCAGGGCTTCCACCAGAATGGAGTGGAAGTGCTCGGCTGAAATGAAATGGGAACAACTGCAGGCCAGAAAGAGTCCTCCTGATCGAACTCTTTGAATGGAAGATCGATGGAGCTTACGGTAGGCCCTTACTGCATTCTTTACATCGGCTCTTTTTTTTGCAAAAGCCGGAGGATCCGCGATGACTACATCGAACCTGGTTTCGGAAGGAAGATCTTTTAGATATTGATCTACATCCATGCAATGGTGCTGACAACGGTTCTGGATTTCTTTTCCAAAGTTTTTCTCTATTTGCTGCTGGCTAAATTCCAGCGCGGAACTGGATCGATCTACCTGGACCAGAGATTTCGCTGCTCCTCGAAGTGCATGCAGACCGAATCCTCCGGTATAACTGAACAGGTTGAGTACATCTCGATCTTCGCATAGCGAGCCAAGCAACTCACGCATGCATCGCATATCTATAAAGAAGCCCGTCTTTTGTCCATTCTCAACGTCGACTATGCAATCCAGACCGTCTTCTTTAAACCAGACTTGTTGCTCTCCAGGCTCATTATGCCAGGCTTTCACAGGGCCAAGATTCTCCGCTCTGCGAAACCCACCGTCAGAGCGCTCCAGTATTTTCAATGGGCCTGGAAACCGGGAGGAAAGCCCTTCAATATGGCGTACAATGGCCGGGCGAAGTAAATCACAGACAGCAGTGCTTACTTGCATTACCACCGTGCCATTGTAATGATCCAGAATCAATCCTGGAAATTGGTCCCCTTCGGCGTTAACCCAGCGAAAAGTCGAGGTCATACCGGAGATTACCTGAGTCCCGGTGCTGATTGCCACGGCTTCAGTTGATTCAGCCTTAATGGTAACGTTTAAAGGCTTCCCGGAGATGGAAGAGTAGAAATAGGGGGCAAATAGAGATTCCCTTAGCTTAAGAGCGCTGTCCAATTTTTGCTGCACACCGGAATCAATGATCTCGATTCGGCTGGTAGCGTTACCTTCATTCCACTGCTTCAGTGTTTCCACCGAAGAAATAAAGACCCGACCGCAGAGCCCCACTTCAGGATTTAACATAATGATGGCCAGTGGCTCTCCCTCGAAGGATTCCAGTAGAGCAAAGCCCGGGGAAGTAGGGAGAGCTGTTTGAATTGCTCCGGAAAATACAAAGGGGTGAAACCTTCTCAGCGGAACGTCCTTTCCTTTCTTGAGGCGCAGGTTACTTAGAATCCATGTTTCCGAAATGTCATTAGCCTGTAACAATCCTGGTTTCCTCTGCTTAAATGAGATTTTTAGTCAATAAATCCAGGATAGCTCTAGCATTCATTTCCGTTTTCATCCTGGCTCAATGTGGTGGAGAGGGCGCATGGCAGATCCTGCAGCAGGACCCTACCTGGATGGCCCAGATCACAAGGATGAATCTGGGGCCCAACGAATACTTCGAAGGTCAGTATCGGTATGGACCTGAAAAAGATGGTGATCGATTTATATGGGTGCATCTGAACTTGAACAATCGAACCGGATCGGTCATTGCCTGGGACCATACAAAGGTGCTTCTGAAGCAAGGACAAACCAGCCAGGATCCGTTTCGCATTTTGAAAACGGATGGAATGAACCAGAGCCCGGTAAAAGAAAAGGAAAGTATTCCTGCCGGCGCAAGCGTTCAGCGAATTCTTATCTACAGCTTTCCCGGCGACGTGAAGCCGGACTTGATTGAAATCGGTCCTCTGGGGCAGGCTTCTGTGCCAGAAAGCATATTGTTCGAATATCGATAGAGAAATCCGAATAATGGACCGGGACCTGGATGCAGCCCTTACACAAGGCTCCAGGTCCCGGAGGTCTTAACTCTTCATAGCTTTCCGGGATATCTGGAAACGATTCGAAACCAGACGTTCCGGTGGATTCTTCCGAAAAGCTACCGTTGGCTTGTTCCGTTGCTTTTTCCGGAAGGCTACCGATCCCTTCCCGGTGCATGCTGCCAGCCCAGGGTGCGCCTGCCCCGGATTTCTAGTAGCTCTGTCCTACGCCGTAAGCATCCCTTCCTTTAACCGGAATGTATTCCGGACCTGGATGTTCCTTTTCCAGCATATCGCAGATCAGCTCCGCCGTAGAAATGGAGGATTTCACACCGGCTCCATACTCATTGGAACCTGCATCTACCAGAAAACGCTTGGGCGTTTCATTGGTTGCACTTACTACTTTGATGTGCCCGCCGTTGGTGGGCTTAAAATAGAATTCCTCTCGCTCCAGCTGCTTCACAGTTTCTACGTGGGGCTTGGTTCCAATGCTGAAGAACTTGGGATCATGATTCTGATCAGATGGAATAAAGGCAACGTAGGTTAGATGCTTTCCATCATACAGGGCTTCCAGGGCTTCCTGAAATCGCTCCCAGCGAACTTTCTCCCAGTCTACTTTGGGCGTATGCCTGCCTATCTGAAATTTATGCTGAATGGTAACGAATAGTGGCTTCAGGTTATCCTCTTTCTTTAAGCTCAGGATTTCCTCGGGGCTGAAAGCATTCTTCACAAATTCCAGAATGGTTTCCTGCATTTTCTCATCGTCTCTGTAAAGAGGCCAGTTCTTCAGAATCTGCAGTGCGGCTTCTGCCTTTTCGCTGTCTTCGAAATTGTGGGCATGTCTGTAGAGAGAATCTCCTTCTTCCGGTCGAATGATTCCCCCTTCCGTCAGGAATTCATAGTTCGTGGGATCAATTACATCCACTACCACCATGGCCTGTCCGTCCTCAGAGGGTTTAATGAATCTTCCCTGCTGATCCTTTCCGTTACCCGCTCTTCGCACAATGCATCCTGTGGGAAGGTTGGGTATGTCGCTAATTGAGAATTCTATGTGATAATCTTTTTTCATGGTTCTATCTTATATTTGTGCGATGATGATGCACTTCTTCCTGCTTTAATTGCCGGTAGCTGTCGCTCATCCGGGACTCTGCTCACATTTGACTGTCAGAATTCTGTAAAGAAAAGCTTTTTTCGTTGCGAATCTGCAGGCTTCAAGAATTCCTAGAAGACATCCATGGCAGAACTCCCCACTCTTTTCAGATTTTCCTCGATGTCCAGGCTTTGTCTGGTCTTTTTCAGTATTTTCCTCTTTGCCTGCGGAGGGGATGCAGATCCGGAGAAAGTAGTACAGGGCAAGGCTCGATTGATCTATGTCCCTCAAAATGGTCCGGAAGCCGCTCTGGAATGGATTGCCTACGAGGATGATTTGATCGCTCCCGAAAAATCAGAAGCAGAATCCACAGGTACTGACGGTGCCGACCGTGGCCCTGCCGATTATCAGGAGCTGAGCAAGCTACTTGAGGAAAAGGCTTCGGAAATGCTACAGTTTCCGGAAAAGCATGGATGTGAATTGAGCGTTGAAGAGATTCGAAGGGAACCCAGCAAGGATAAGGATCATCCGGGTTTTCAAATCCATGTAGAATACTTTACCTTCTGCAAAACGTTGCCTGAATCTGTTACTCTTGGATATTCCAACTTCTTTCCACGGGTGCGCACTGCGCAGCTCTACTGGACTCATTCCGGAAAGAAAGACCTTACAGAGATCGACAAAGAAGGACCGGTGGAGCTCAAGAAGCCCTGAGCCCCGGTTCGGCAATGTGCATTCCCTGACCCTGGATTACAGCCCCGGTGGGGATTCAGTGCGGTCCAATTATCTTTTCTGAGTGCGATTATCCTGAATGCTTCCTTCTCCGATGAGAATCTGCGCCAGGTAATACGTGGACATGATCAAGATCGCTCGGTAGGGAATTTCCATTTTCATAAACTCTCGTAGAGCGATGATGGCATCGGAAAGAAGAAACAGAACTCCTCCAATCCATACAGCCGGGCTGGGAGGATTGCGAAAGATGGCGAATACTACCATCAGGCTAATAACAAATACATAGGCATATACCGGGATGGTCAGTCCGTTCAAATAGGGCGTCAGCGCGATGCTCAGTGAAGTGGACAGTGCAAGCACGGCCGCCGCTGGCGCGATCTTCCAGGCTTTGAACTCCCACTGATGCGCGAAACTCAGTATGTAGAATATATGGCCGACTAAAAAGAGCCCCAGTCCAATTACAAAACTAAGTGGATAGTCCGTTGAAAGAACTACATCTCCGGCAGAGCCAAACAATACTCCTACAAAGAGTAATCTTCCTTTTCTGTCCTTAAGACTCAGAAATACATGCGCAGCGATCATCCATATGGGAACAGCCTTAAGTATGAGCTTTCCTGGAAATGGAGGTTGAGGGGAAAGAATTACATACAGAATGCTAAAAAACGCCAGTGCGATGTAAAATATAATTCGACCGTTCATTAACCGGGAGCGTTGCCGCCTGGCCTGGAACTGTAAAGCTAAAAGCCTGTAACTATTCCATTGCTCCATCTTTTTATGCATCGCCTATGCTGCGCTGCATAAAAAGAACTTCAGAAAATCTCTCTTTGCGACGCATCGCACCAGAAATCGGGCACCGTTCCCTTGCATTGGATGAAAACCGGAAAGAATCGCATAGCCCGCACAGAAGCGGTGGGGCCATGCTACTTCTGATTATACTGGCGGAACCTAATCTGTGAATTGCTCTTCTGCATTCACTGTTATAGCGCTAACCGCAGAGTTTACCAGCGTGATGCCCCAGTTCTTTCCGGCAGGCGCTCCTGTGGTCACGGTACTTCCATTTCCACTGGTGCCTTCGGAGTCCCAGTGAGCGGCGCTTGTGGACTTAGTAGTGCATGCGTTCTTATCGTAGATCGTATGAACCTCGCTTTCACCATGGAATTCAATGCAATAAGTACCATCCCCGTTTTGAGTTACTCCAGTGCTGCTTCCGCCTGAATTGCTGGCGCCACCGGCATCCGAATTCGTATCGCCATCAATTCTCAAGAAAGCTGAGCTGGTAGCGTTGCGACCGGAGCCATGCCCGTGTACTACCACTCGATCGCTGGTAGTGGATCCTACATCCACAGTAAGTTGAAGGGATAGCACATCGCTATGCGATTGTGCTGCGGCCAGAAATACGGTACCCGTGCCTACAGCAGAGGTGCCGCTACTACAATCTACAACACCGTCAGCATAAAACTGTGTTCCATTCACGGTGCAGTTGGGTGCAGCCAGGGACAGCGCCGCCAGAGCCAGAGCGGTGTTATTCTCCCCCTCGTCGGTACACTGGGCGAAGAGCGTAACCAGTGTTAGCGGTAAGATCCATATCTTTAAATAATCCATTGAAAATCCTCCGGAATTCCACGGCGTCCTGGCAAGACCGGAAGCCGTGGGAAAATGCTTGATCGCAAATAGGAATATTCTTAACTGGTGTCAATTCAAAATAAGAAAATTCGTATTTACAGCCAGGGGGATGCTGGCAAGGATTACAAAAATGAAGGAATGGTTCTACTATTATGCTCGGGAACGCCGGGATGGTTGGCGAAGCTGGAGGTTCCCCCGGGTCTTATTGCTGACAGGATGGCTTCTCATGCCCGGTCTTCTGTACTCGGAAGAGGAGACTCCCGGTCCAGGACCATCTCTGGAAGAGGCCATCGGGCAAGATTCAGATTCGGCTCAGGAAAATGAGTCCGAAGAAAACACCGAGGAGGACCAGCGGCAAGATGTAAACGATACAAAACTTCCGCCCATCTCCTCCGGGAATCCAGGCTATGGCCTGAATCCTGGCAATCCCAGCGTTCGCTTCATTGATATCTCCCTGATAGGCGATTTTGCCCTGGGATTTTCCAGCCAGGAGAACGATTCGCTGCAGAACCTCCAAAGTGGTCTCCACGATCCTCGCAGGACCGGCTTCTCTGTCACTGGATTGGAGCTTTCCTTTTCCGGGGCGGTGGATCCTTATTTTTATGCAGAGGCTCACGTAAACCTCGCCCACGGAGCGGAGCTGGAGGAAGCATTCATTACTTCTCAATCCCTGCCCTGGGGCCTTCAACTGGAGGTAGGTCAGTTCTACACAGAGTTTGGAATTCTGAATCCACAGCATCCCCATAGCTGGGCCTGGACGGATGCCCCGGTGATCCAGACGCGATTGATGGGGGAGCACGGGCTGAACAGTCCGGGTCTTCGTCTGGGCTGGCTGATTCCGGTTCCCTGGTTTTCAGAACTACACTTTGGAATACAGAATCCGGATGGTGAATTCATGAAAAGCTTTCTGGGGGCATCAGAAGAAGGCGGGCATTCCCATGGCTCTGAAGAAGAAATGCCCATCGGTGGATACGATACAATTACTCGCGAAGCGAAGAGCTCGGCCGATATGGCCTATTTGATTCGCTGGGTGAATTCCGTGGATTTAACGGAAACCCTGGTGGGCCGTCTGGGATTCTCCGGTATGGCAGGTCCAAATGCAACGGGGCCATCCGGTCATACGGTGCTTTATGGCGCGGATCTATACCTTAAATGGAGACCGGAAACGAACTATCGAGGATTTCCTTACTTCATCTGGCAGAGCGAATTCATGCGTCGGGAGTATACAGTGCAAAAGAAGCCGGACAACGGCAGGCTTGCCAATACCTATCTTTTGCTGGGCGGAGAATTCTTCGAACCCTACGATGAGCGCGAAGTATTTACTCGAGTTAACCTGGAAAATCTGGCTAACGACAGCATCCTGTCCACCGATGCCGGAAACTTTGGTCTGGCCATGGAGGTTCTCACAGGAACCAGAGATTTTGCATCTCTTTCTGAGGATGAGGCGAAGCAGGCCCTGGAGGCTATGATTCGCATGGGCAATCCCGAGGAAACCTTGCATGATTGGGGGTATTATTCCCAGATTCTGGTAGGCGTGAAAAGAGAGTGGTCAGTGGGACTGCGATACGAATTTGCCAGCGGGGCTGGCGAAAGTCGTGTCGCCGGTGGAGATTGGCTGGAAGGAAAGGATTTGTATGGTCGAGATCGTGACCCCTATCGAGATACACGAACCAGGGTGTCGCCTCTACTGGTTTATCAGCCCACCGAGTACACACGGTTTAGACTTCAATACAATCAGGAGCGTGCGGATCATTTGCGAGACCGCAAAGTGCTAACCATCTCGCTTAATGAGCTCAATAGTTCGCTGCCAAATTATCCAATAGAGTTTGTACTTCAGGATAAGGGAAAAGCGGCCTGGTCGGTGTGGCTTGGCGCCGAATTTCTCATAGGGCATCATCCGGCGCATCAATTCTAAATGGAGAGTAAGTGAAACATGAAATCATCCAGCGCAAAAAGAGTATCTGCATTCTTGAGCCGTATGCAAAGGAGAACGCTAGCCGGAATCATACCTGGTCTTCGCAGTGCGATCTTTTTATTTCTACTCTGTTCTATTCATTCAGCAGTTGCAGAAGGATTGCTTCAGGTGCGGACCACGGTTCCGGAACTGGAAATGCTGGCTCGTGAAGTAGGCGGAAATCGCATTGAGGTTGCATCCTTTGCCCGTGGAACGCAGGACCCTCATTATGTGGATCCCCGACCCAGTTTCATTCGTGATCTAAACCAGGCCGACGTCTATATTCAGGTGGGCCTGGATCTAGAACTGGGATGGGCTCCTGTGCTTCTCAAACAGGCCAGGAATTCGAAGATCAATCCAGGCGCTCCTGGTTTCATAGATGCTTCTTCGGTGATTATTCCCAGAGACCGTCCCACAGGTCAGGTGGACCGTAGCATGGGAGACGTTCATCCGTCCGGAAGTCCCCATTATTTAACCGATCCGGCTGCAGGCCTGCTGGTAGCTCAACTGATTCGAGACCGCTTCAAACGGATTGATCCGACCTATGCTGCCTATTACGATGCAAAATACAAGGTCTTCGAAAAGGAACTTTGCACCAGATTGTTTGGTGCGAAGATCACCCAGCAATACAGCGGTAGGCTGGATCGCCTGGCGCTGCTTCTTCATAAGTCCGGTTACTCGGCCTTTATGAATTTCCTGAAGCAAAATGGGCACGATTCGCTGGTAAGCGGCTGGTTGAAGGATATTCGCAGCGCTCAGTCCAGAACGTTCGTAGGTGACCACCAGGCAACCTGGAGCTACATGGCTTTCGTTTTTGGTTTGAAAATTGTAGGTTATATGGAGGCCATACCAGGTGTGGATCCCACAACAAATCATCTGTCGCAGTTGGCACAAACCATGAAGTCCCAGAATGCGAGTTACATTCTGTCGGCCGCGTATTACAACCCCCGGTATGCTACCTTTCTTGCGGAGAAAACCGGAGCCACGATTTTGCCCATGGCCAACCAGGGCGGAGCAAGACCGGGAACAGAAAATTACATCGGTTTTATCGAATACAATGTGCGCACACTTACTGGCGGGGCATCACCCTGATGCCTGAATCTGAAGAAGTAATTCTGAGTCTGGACGGACTCTGCATCGGCTACCGCGAAACGGTGGCACGAGTGAACTGGTCTCTGCGAAAAGGGGAGTTCTGGATCATTCATGGGCCCAATGGTTGTGGCAAATCTACCCTGATAAAAACTGCGCTGGGTCTGATCTCTCCTGTTCAGGGTAAAATCCAGTGGAATCAACGGTTACCTTTTGGCTACATACCTCAGTCCGTAGGGATTCATCCCTCCGTGAATCTCCGGGTACATGACTTCATTTCCATGGGTAGCGCAGCTCTGAAACGTCCATTTTCCTTCGCGCAGAAGGGAACGCCATCCGGTCGGGGTCCTGGCATCGCTGCAGGTGCGAATGAATTGACCTCAGTAAACAGCGAGGCACATGAAAACCTGGTGGTAAAACGCCTCGGTCTCGAGGAAATCCTGGGCAGCAATTTCTGGGATCTTTCCGGCGGACAGCAAAGGAGGGCCATTCTTGCCAGAACATTGATGGTAAATCCAGAGGTTCTGCTGGTGGATGAGCCCTCCAGTGGTCTGGATCGACCATCGGCCTTGCGATTCTATGAAGAACTGGATCGTCTGCATAAAGAAGACGGTAAAACGATTCTTCTGGTGAGTCATGAAGATCATTATTTGGACGAAATCCAGAACGTTCATCGCCTGGAGTTCCAGAATGGAATATTCAGCGAAGGAGCGGTTTAATGGAATCTTTTCTCCAGACCTGGGATCTATTCTGGCAAACTTATGCCACTGGCTGGCTTATCGCTGTACTACTGGGCATCGTCGGAATCGTGGTGGTCCTGAAGGATCAGATTTTTCTGGGCGCATCCGTGGCCCAGGCATCTACCGTGGGCGTGGCACTATCGCTATGGCTCGCTTCCGGCCTGGGCATTGTGCGAGAAGAGCCCGCCTACTTCTGGATTCTGGAAGCCGGGGCTGCACTTTTCGCCAGCGGAGCTTCGGTGCTGGCTCCTTTGTTGGCCGGCCGCATGGGGCTGAGGCTAACGCTGGAATCGGTGAATGGATGGGTTTTTCTAATTAGCAGTGCTCTTGCGATTTTAATTGTTTCTGGCGCTCCGTTTGGCCTTACCGAAGTGGAACAGATTCTTTCTGCCGGATTGCTGGGTTCGCAATTCAGAGAGGTATTTCTTTTTACCGGATTGATTCTGCTCACTTTTCTCTTGCTGCTTCTATTCAGACATAAAGTCTTTCTATCCATCCTGGATCCGGATTTCGCTCGCTCTCTGGGGATTCGCGCATTCAGAACGGAGTTTTTTGCATTCCTCTGGGTGGGTCTGGTAGTGGGGCTTTCGCTGCGTATTGCAGGGCTGGTATTCACTTTTGGATTTCTGGTTCTGCCAGCCATGGCCTCCAGGGAATTGAGCCGAAGCCCCATGCAACTTTTGATCATCAGTCCGTTGCTGGCCCTGGGCTCTTCGGTGCTGGGCTTTGTTCTGGCTTCCTGGTGGGATTTGCCCATGACCCATGTGGCTGTGTTTATTTCAGCTGTATTTGCGTTGGGATCTTTTTTATGGAGACTGACAAATCGTGCGCGGATGGGCTCCGCCTGATTCGTGGGTTCTGAATGGCAAGTTCCTGGAAAAAACCATTGTCAGCCGGCAATCATTGTAAATTCTTCTAATCAGATGGCTGCTCCACAATCACAGC
Organism: Spirochaetaceae bacterium; assembly: GCA_002729885.1. Classification (GTDB taxonomy): domain Bacteria; phylum Spirochaetota; class Leptospiria; order Leptospirales; family Leptonemataceae; genus UBA3465. The sequence continues at coordinate 122,846 of PBUB01000015.1, read as the reverse complement.
TCGCATTTTCCCTGCAAAAAATCAAAGATCTGGGCTACAAGCTGACGCCTCAGAGAATTGAAATCCTGGAAACAGTGATTGAAAGCGACTCTCCGCTAACGGTTCAGGAGATTCATGCAGCCATCAAGGAAAGGCATCCTCATGTCAGTCTGGACACGGTATACAGAAACCTGTCTACTCTAACCGAGGCCGGTCTGGTGGGACAGATCAATTTGCAGAGCCGGGATTCAGCCCGATTTGAATTCCAGGGGAAACATCATCACCACCATGCTATCTGTCTTTCCTGTAAAAAGAGCTTCTGTCTGGAGGATTGCGATGTCTCCGGTGCTTTCAAGCAACAGATGGATCAAGCTCGATTCAAGCCGGTTACGCATATTTTCGAAGTCTACGGATACTGCGAAGAATGTCAGCACAAGCTGGCCGACTGAAGCGAACCATTTTTAGGAGGATTGAATGAAACGAACAATTTATACCGGGATCACAGTTCTACTGGCTGCAGGCCTGATGAGCTTTTGTTCTCCGGGGGAGCAGGATCAGAGTGCTGCTTTAACCGATGATTGCACTTTTACTTACAGCCCGGAAGATACGTCCGTGGAATGGACTGCTTTCAAATTTACAGAAAAGGCTGCTGTAGGCGGCGGCTTTAATACATTTCAAATCAACGGCACCGCGGATGCTTCCAGTCAGCTGGACGTTTTTAAGAATGCAACCTTTACCATCGATACCGACAGTGTAGATTCTGGAAACGATGGACGGGATGCGAAAATCAAAGAGCATTTCTTTGGTAAAATGAGTGAAGCCGGCATCAAGGGTTCAGTCAAATCCCTGGACGGTAACAATGCGGTAATCGTAGTGACTATGAACGGTCAATCCCAGGAAGTGCCCGTGCAGCTTTCCGTGGACGGCAGAGACGTTGCCCTTACGGGCTCCATCGATGTGAATAACTGGGATGCATCCGGTCCCCTGGCCGCCCTGAACGAAGTGTGCAAGGCATTGCATACTGGCTCCGACAAAGTGAGCAAGCTGTGGCCGGACGTAGATATCAAGCTACAGACCTCACTGAAAGCAGATTGTAAATAGTGTTATACTGTTTGGTAGGGCCTATGGCCCGAAAAAGCCCTGGCTTTTGTCAGGGCTTTCTTCTTGCTAGAGAACCAGATCGTAATTAAATTGCAATTTCCACCATGGCTGTAAAGGAACGAAAGAGCAGAATCCGAAAAAAGCAGGAAATTCTGGAGTCTGCAAAACAGCTCATAGAGCAAAAAGGATACGAAGAGATCACGATGGAAGATATTGCAGCCACCGTATCCCTTTCCAGGCCTGCACTGTATCTGTATTACAAGAATAAGGCGGAGATCTATCTGGCTTTGCTCACCAGGGGGCTTCAGCAGCTGAATGAAGGCTACGATCGGGCTCTCAGTGGTCTGCAGGAAGCCAGTCCGGTGGATCGGCTAAAGGCAGCAGCCATTGCCTTTTTTCAGTTCTACGGCGATAGCCATGCCTATTTCGATCTTCTGGTCACCAAGAGATCCGAGCTGGTCCGGGAATCCGGAGTGGATATTGTTGAGGATTTCGAGCTGGCTGGCAAGGGAGCGGTTCAGCCCATTGCCATGGCCTACGAATCCGGTATTGCCAGCGGGGATTTTCGTCGCAGAGATCCCGAGAAGATGGCCTTTGTTCTGCGAGCCATTGCCATCGGTATTGCTGTGGGCTTTCGCGAAGGGAACTTGAAATTTCCGGAAGACGTGGCCCTGCTTACGGACCTGGTTTTGAACGGCATTATCGACTCCTGATGGGGCCAGATCCTGGAATCAAGATTCGGGATCTCGCCGATTTTGAGTCTCCATCTATCATTGCTTCGCATTCTGTAGGCTTTGAGTATCAAATTTCCAGGGACGCTGCTGTGTTCAGATGCTGGTTGTCCAATGGTCCTGCCTGCTTTCAGATTATAGCTGTCTATGGGATGGCCTTAAGTTAAATGGTTCAGAACAGGTTATCATCATGTCTGCAAAATTAAAGGAAATCGTAGAGAAGTTAAACCTTCAGCCTCATCCAGAGGGAGGTTACTTCGCAGAGACGTATCGCAGCGAAGTAGAAGTGCCGGGTTCATTGATCGGTGCCCATGGTCCTCGTCAGGCCTGTACCGGTATCTATTTTCTAATCCCTGCCGGAGAATTCTCGGCCTTCCATAGAATCAAAAGCGATGAGATGTGGCATTTCTATGCTGGAGACCCATTGCTTGTGCATCAGATATTTTCTGATGGTAGCTATGAATGCCATCATCTTGGAAGCGATATTCGCAATCAGGTATTTCAGGCCGTGGTTCCTGCTGGTGCCTGGTTTGCATCGGAGCCGGATCCGGATTTACTTAATCATGGATTCTCTCTCGTTGGCTGTACAGTAAGCCCTGGATTCGATTTTTCTGATTTTGAACTGGCTCGCGAAAGTCAGCTGAGCGAGGAATATCCCGGGCACCGGGAACTCATCTCAAGACTAACGAGGGACAGCCAATGAAAGTGTACGTGGCCGGAAGTACCGGACTTGTAGGAAATCTTCTTCTCCAGGAGTTGGCCAGTATTCCAGAGGTGGATTCCGTTGTTGCGCTGGTAAGGCGAAAGCCGGCAGATTCCGGCAAAACGGAAAAGGTCGGGTCTGAACCCTCCATAAACGCAGAGAAAATTCAGTACCAGATTTTGGATTTCGAACAGGCAGCCAGTTACCCGGATTTCGACGGAGCGGTGTATTGCTGTCTGGGTACCACCATGAAAAAAGCGGGAAGCAGGGAAGCCTTTGAGAAGGTGGATTATGATTATCCTATGGCTCTGGCCCGAAAATGTAAGACTGGCAACCAGCCCTTTCATGTAATCACGGCCCTGGGATCTGATGCCAGTAGCTCGATCTATTATAATCGAGTAAAGGGAAAGCTGGAAAACGATCTACAATCTCTGGGACTGGATTCACTTCATATATATCGCCCGAGCTTACTTCTGGGTAACCGCGAAGAAAGCCGCCCCGGAGAAAGCCTGGGCTCCCTGGCAGCTACTTTGCTGAATCCTTTCCTGCTGGGCCCTGTGCGAAAATACAGAGGAATTCAGGCTGCCGATGTGGCACGTTGTATGGCTCTTCAAAAGGAGCCAGGTTTTCATATTCTGGAATCCGATGAGATAGCAGAAATAGCCCGTGCTTCCCGGAACTGAATCAGGGCAGGGAATTCATTTTGTCCCATAGAGGATGTCTTTCGCCCACTTCCTCACATAGCCTGGCTATGAAATCCCTTGCTTTAAGTAAATCTTCCTTTCTGGGTCTACCGCTGGTACGGTTATTCCCGCAGTCCCTGAAATAACTCTCTGTATCCAGAGCAATCCCACGATGAGCCAGGATACCCAGTGCGATGGCGCCCAGTCCTGTAATTTCCCGTAGCATGAATACGGGCCCCAGTCTGCGGTATCTGGCGGCGGGGATTAGCAGAGTTGCATTCGGTGGCAGTGTAATTTGTCCGGACATGCGATAATGAAGAAAGGTTTCTCCCTCGTATTCGAATCGACTTTCTGAATCTTCGCGGGCCGTCAGAGTGATTCCCGGGGAGGGCAGAGATATCCAGCACAGGGCTATCTCGGATGGATCTTTCTGGCCCATTCTTTTAACCCCACAGAGAGCGATGGAATCTCCCTCCATCACGAAGTTCTTGTTTAGCGAAACCAGTCCGGTGTCCGGTTCCAGGGTAGATTGAAGTGCATCCAGCTTTCCCTTCCAGCCCGATTCATTGGCAGCAAATCCCATTAAGGCCGGTTGCTTCTTCCATTTCTCCAGCTTTTCCGGCCAGAGATTCTTCATCAGATAACCAGGTACATTGTAAAACACCATACCTGGAAAGAGCGGGTCCAGAGCACCTGATTGCCTGGCTCTTTCGTAAAGATCTCGTAGAAATTCTGTTTCAGAAAGCGAAATATCAGGAACGGGAAATGAGGAACTTGATGGATTAGATGAGCTTTTCAATGGCTCTTCGCCTGGATGCATGAATGGATTTACATCGGCAGACCTGGCATTCGTCAAATCTTTTGATTCGGGAAGGACGCTGAATCAATTGCAATTTTTGCTCGCGGTCAAGGGACTTTACTTTGCTTTCCAGCTTGCTGGCCAGAGAACGAACGGGGATGTCCGTTGTTTCATCGGTTTCCAGAAGCCAGGCGGCGACCAGTTCCTGTGGTCTTACAGCCTTTAGATATTTGCTTCCTGCTTTAAGTCTGGAATGCTCTTTCCAGCGACGCTCCAGGTCGGTAGTGATTCCAGTATACAGAGTATTGGAAGAAGTGCGAATGATGTAGAGAAAGTATACGGATGAAGTGGAAGAGGGACTGGATGTTCGTGAGTTCAAGGGAGGGAAAAAAGGCAGGACCGAAGCCCTGCCTTCCAGAAGTCTTAGTTGACTTTATACCAGGTTTGTGTGCGAAAGAAAGGTCCGATGTATCCTCGAACTTTCAGAGCACCGCCTTCAACCCAGATCTTGCAATTGTAAACTTTGCCTTTTGCTGGATCCAGGATCTGTCCTCCTGAGTATTCATTACCCTCTTTCGATAGTCCCCACATGATGGTCATACCAACAATGGGTTTGTCCTTATAAGCTCCAGTACACTTATCGCATTTAGGGTTAGGCTCAGAAGGGTTGATCAGTTTTACAACCTTTCCATAGTATTTCCCCTGATACTCATACACTTGAACATAACTCTTGGCTTTTCCGGTTTCGTCATCGATGGTCTTCCATGTTCCAACGGGCGAAGCCATCACTCCGGTTGTAGCTGCGAAAAAGAAGAGCGCACAAACAACTCTCAGCAAGCTGGATTGTCTCTTTAGCATTTGATCCTCCAAACCATTAGTGCGAAAAGAATCGCCTAAACGCACTATGATTGTAAATGAATTTTTTGGGTCTCTCCTTTTATTTTGACCTGAGAAAGCAGGCTCAGGTTCGTTTCTTTTCCAGCCAGAAATAGGCCCAATATTTCATTTTTTTTGGATGTGTTCATTATTATGCTCTGCACAGTACATCATTGGCATGTAGAGCAGTTTCAGCTACGCATCGGCCTTGCCCGGCTATTATTCCTATATATAGCCGAAAGAGATCCGAGCATGGACGATTGATATTGAGTACGAAGAGCGGCGGAAGAAAAGCGCCCAGAACAAGAGTGCACCGCAGTGAATGTCCATGGATTCCTTCCATCGGCCGTATCTCCAGACCTGGACAAATCTTTGTAGCGATAGTTCTGTAGCTTCGGAAGTCTTTAAAAGACAATTGCACATGCAGAGGGCTCTTCATTCAATGGGGTCTGCAATGCTGGAGCTAATAAAAAAGCTCGCCGGTTTCTCCGGGTCCTCCAGAAACCAGGAATCCGGTGATTCCGAGGAGTTTACATCCGAACTAAGTAAGCTTCCCGATCGTTACTCGGTAAAGGATCTGGAAGAGGGAAAGGTGCTGTCCTGTCTGGAAGCACCGAACATAAGCGTTCGAATAGTTCGAGGCAAGACTGTCTCTGCTGCTACTGCGCGAAAGGCACCGGAAAGAACCATTTATCTGGATGGGGCTGCCCAGTGCGAACCGTTCATGGATCATGAAAGACAGGTGTACAACCTGGATCATCATGATGGAGTAGAACGTTCCTTTACCCTGGCTACCTGCGAACAGGCTCTGGTGCTTGTGCGAAAGGGCCTGAACCTGTCCGACAAAAAATGGATTATCTGGGCCAATGATCCAGATCTGGACACAGTTCTTGCAATCTGGATTCTTCTAAATCATATGCATCTTCGAAAAGGAGATGCTCCTGTTTACAGAGCCATTGTTCCATTGATTCGAGTGGAAGGAATTATCGATGGTCTGGGTCTGGAATACCAGGACGTAGCCGGTCTGCCAAAGGCGCAGCACAAGGATGTAATGTCCAAAATCGATTTTCTGCGAGAAGATGAGCGAAGGATTAAATCCAACGGACGCTGGGATGAAATCGACTTTTCTACATACACTCGCAAACTTCTAAATCGCATTGATGAAATGTTCTTTCGTCCGGAGGACTTCAAAGACTTTAAAGGTCTGGAAGAATTGGCTCGTGCAGAACTGGATCAGAACAACAATGTTATCGTGTACCGCTCGGATATGGGTATCTACGAAATGGAGGAGTACCTGAATCGAGTGTATGGTACGCGACCAGCAATTTTGCTCCTTCAAAAAGGAAAGGGCGTCTACACAATTCGCAAATCCGATCTTTTCTTTCCTCTGGAGATGGAACGAGTGTATCGCTTCCTGAACCATGAAGATCCAGAGGTTTCGGGAAGAAACAACGAGAATCGCTGGGGGGGCTCCCAGGAAATTGGCGGCTCCCCGAGAATGAGTGGCACCGGCCTGAAACCTTCCGAGATCGTCCGCATTTGTAAACAGGCCTATAAAAGGCCTCCAGCGGCGGAGCGATTGGGAAGAATGATTACTGGCAGTCTTTTCCCTTTTCTGGGAGCGCTGGTTGCTTTTCTGGGAGGAGAAATACTTTCCCTTTTCGGTCCCGATTATGTACACACAGCCACTGGATTATTGAAGGAGCTGTTTGCGCCGGTACTCACTGTATTTACCCTTGTTGTAGTCTTTCTACAGTGCAGACACAAACCATTCCTGTATGGCTTTCGTTTGCCGGCTGGCTGGGACTGGCTACTTCTGCTTCCTCTTGTAATTCCCGCTGCCCTGGCCGGAGGAGTATGGGCTATCCGTGAGCCGTTTCCTGATCTATACCACATGCTGATGCTGGGACTCTTCCTGCCTCTGGCCATGGAAATCCTGTTTCGGGTCAACGTACATGGATGGCTACAGGAGCATCATGAGATCATGCAGCCGGGAGGCCGATGGTTCCTGTCTCCGCCCATACTGGTCTCGGGCTTTGGTTACGCTGCGATGCTGGCTGTAAGTCCTCTGTCCCTGGTAGCGTTTCTGGAGCAGACTATGGGACTCTGGGCTCCGGTGGTTCAGGGCGTAGGGGCCTTTTTATTTGGTCTGGGGGCCGGAATAATTCGAGAACGGAGCGAGAGCATCTTGCCTTCTCTTGTATTACAGATCGGTATTGCCGGGGCCATCAACGGCCTTTACGGGGGGTAGCGATTCCCGGGGATTGCACTCTGGAGGAAGTTTACTTTCGCAGCTCCCTAACTCCGGTGAATCATTCAGCCCTGGCCCTGGATGGCTTTCTTCGTTTCTCTAGTCCCAGCACATTGCGAATCCATTCAATAGAAATCAATCGATGTAGAATTTCAGCGATCCCAAAGGAAGAAAAAATCAGGACGGCCAATACTGGAAGCATCCATTCAGGCAAAAGGATCTGCAGACCACGCAGGATCCAGGTATGCACTATATAGACAAAGAAGGAAAGGCCAGCCAGATGAGCGATGCGCTGCTTCCAGCCTGAATCTGTGTGCTCTGAATCGTTGGATGTAGCAGGCCAGAGATAAAAAAGCAAAAAGAAAATGGAACTATAGATCACCACGCTCATTCGCGTGAAGTGATTGAAATCCCCGGGGTTATCGCTTCTGTAAGTCCAGAAAATATACTCCCACAGCACAATGGCAAAGCTCAGCAGAGTGAGAAAAACCAATGCAGCCTTCCTGATTTTTCCGGAGGATTCTGCTCTCTTCGACTCAGTAGATGGACCCTGGCCCATTGCCGTTAGACTTGCCCGGGAAGCCGGCGGTAAATCCATACTAGAACGATCCAGGTTTCGCAGAGCAAAGAAGATCCCCAGAAGGAAAGGAAACTGCCAGTAAAGAAAAAAAGCGGAGAAAATAAAGGGAATGCGAGGATATCCATCGAACCAGATGTGAGCTGGCGAACTGACGTAGAGCTGCAGAAGAAAAGATACAATCAACAATGGCAGACGAAGTTTCTCCAGTTTGCTGAACACCCAGAGTAAAATCGGAAAAAGGAAGTAGCATTCAAAAATGATGTGGAAGAAATAGAAATGATAGTCCGCACCTGTGCGATACAAATAGGGAACCAGATCCAGAGGCCACTGCTGATTCCAGGGGCCTTTCAATTTACCCTGGATGGCAAGATACAGTACAGACCAGAAAAGAAATGGCAGGCCGATCTTGTAGAGTCGCTCCCTGTAAAAAGAAATGGCTGGAACCTGTATACCACTCAGTCCATTGCCTGACTTTAAACTCTGGCTGCCGTACTTCATGGTCAGTCCAAAGCCGGAGAGAGAAACGAATACCGGCACACTGAACCTTGCCAGCTGGTTCAGGATTACAGCCAGGAAATCCTGGGAAAAGAAATCATGGGAACCCAGGAAGCGATATTCGTAAGGCCCGGTGGCATGGATGGCCAGCACCATGGTCATTGAAAGCAGGCGAAGTAAATCTGTTCTAAATCGACTCATCAATACAGGGAGTAGCGGCGAGGCTACAGGAGGCTGAGTTGTTGCAAAGAATCATTTTGCAGCAGCTTCGAATCTCTGCTCCTTCAGAACTCGGGGCCCACAGGCATGAAGTTTCGGAAGTTTGCATAGGCCAGCACCAGAGTATGTCCGGCCAGGGCCACCGAAAAAGGCAGTGAAATGGCTATCCCTACCACGATCAACATGATGTAGGTTTGCATCACATTCAGAAGCAGTTCTGGCTGATTGGTAACAATCACCTGGATCAATGCATAGATGTAGTAAGCCAGGGCAGGAAGCATTGCAATAAAACAGATGAGTCCTGTAACCAGTCCCAGGAGAAGGACAAGTGCCAGAACCTTGGATTTTCGCACGCTGAATGTGCGATAGGCATTTGCCAGGGCCTTTCCGGGTCCTGCATCATCCAGCACCAGAGAAGCCGGCGACAGGCTAAAAGCTATGGCCACAGCGATGCCTGGGACAATGCAAAAGACCAAGCCCACAGTAGAAGTAACAGAGATAATCACAGTAATTAACAGCAAGAACAGTGCCTGCAGCCCCAGACTGGAATTCTCAAGAGTCTTCAGTCCTGAGGCTCGCACGGCCGCTCTCAGAGGAAAGATCATGCTTAGAGAAAGTAGCAGTCCCATGGCCACCGAAATGCCCAGGGATTCCAGGTAAAGGGCGGAGAAAGCTTGCGGGCCCTGGTCAGGATTTTCCAGGGCCGCCGAAGTAGCACCCAGGGAGTATTCATAGGTGGCCAGACCATACAGAAAGGATGCCACTGCAGGCACGGGAAGACTCTGGGCCCAGGTTTTCTTCAGGGACCGGAAGGCCAGCTTGATTACTTCGATCACATCCAGCTCCTTCTGCGTCAAAGATTCAATATAGCCTTCTTGCTGCATGGGCTCAGGGACTGCTTGCCAGCGAGAAACTCAAGCGAAAACCTGGACTCGAACACATGAATTACTTGATGCTTATTAAAGAACGCACTCCTTCCGTGCTCAGGAAGATTCCATTCAAAGCCATATTACTGTGGGGCTCCCTATCGGTGATCGCTCTAGTTACAATACTTGTTTCTGCCGTGGCCGTGGACTTCCTGGGGGATCGGGAAGGTCTGGTGCAGGCCCTGAACCGGGAAAAGCAATGGCTTCAGGGTATAGGTCAGGAAAAACCCCGTCCTCCCATATTGATTCTTGCAAGAAACGGAGAGGTGATCGGTGAATTTGTTCCGGTTCGCGGTTCTCGAATTTCTCTGGAATCCTGCAAGGCAGATATGGGCTGGCTGAAGAAGGCGGTGGTCAGCGCAGAAGACCGGGAGTTCTACGATCATTCCGGTATTTCGCTGAGGGGAATCGCCAGAGCCATGATTAACAATATCCTGGCATTTAGCGTGCGAGAAGGAGGAGGCTCCATCACTCAGCAGCTTGCGCGAAACCTGTTTACAGATCACAGTCCCACTCTCTATCGCAAGATCTACGAAACCTTTGCCGCCTTTCAAATAGAGTCCATGATGGAAAAAGAGGAAATCCTCTGTCTGTATTTAAATCGTATCTACATGGGCGAAGGACGTGTGGGTGCAGAAGAAGCCTCATGGTTTTACTTTCGCAAGCCTCCCCAGAATCTGGATGCAGCAGAAGCAGCCATGATTGTTGGATTATTTCCCAGCCCGGTGCGGTACAGTCCACTTAACGACATCGTTCTATCTACAAAGAAGCAAAACCTGGTTCTGGATGCCATGCAGGAGCAGGGAGAAATTACGGAAGAAGAAAGAAAGAAGGCCATGGATGCATTTTCCCGTCGCTATGAGCTTTCTCTGGATGAAAAGAATCCCCATTCTGGATTGATCGGAGCGTACGGAGCTTCTCGAGATTTTCGCAGAAACGATGCTCCGGCAGCCAACGAAGCTGCGAAATCGTTCCTGTACGAAAATGTTCCGGAGGAAATCATAAGCCAGGGCGGACTCAAGGTTTATACTACAATCGACATCAACAAGCAAAGACAGGCCCTGCGAGCTGTGCGAAACACAGTGGATGGAGTTCGGGACCAGGTGGAGCAAAATGCCGTAAAAGCAGGTCTGGAAGCCAGGCTGGGAAATGGAATTAACGGAGTCAGTATTTCCATGTCGGTTCCCGGTGGAGAGATCACGGCAATGGTAGGTGGTTATTCCGTAAAGGAAGGCTGGACCCAGGCCAAGCGAATCTATGATATGAAACGCCAGCCCGGCTCCGCTCTAAAGGGCTTTCTGTATGCTGTGGCCATGGATCGAGATGTTCTCAAACCGGATTCCACGGTTGTAGATCGTAGACTGAATTACGATGGCTATTCCCCGGGAAACTGGTACGGTCATTATAAAGGAGAGATGCCGCTTCGCAAAGCTGTGGCTTTGTCCGTAAATACAGTGGCTGTGTCGACTTTGCATGATCTGGGAGTGAGCTACTTTCGGGACCGATTGACTCAGGCTCTGGAGTTGAGCTATCACGATGCCTCGGATCGCTTTCAGGGAGGCCTTTCCCTGGCTCTGGGTACCGGCGAACTGACGCCTATGGAACTTCTGAGGCTCTATGGTATGATTCTGAATCAGGGTAACCTCATCCGACCAAAGTTGATTACAAAAATCGAAGATGCGCAGGGAACCGTTCAATGGGAAGCCTACTCCGACTCCGAAAAGGTGTCTGTTCTCAGTCCGGAAGCGGCCGCTGCGGCCATCTGGCTGATGCAGGCTGTAGTGGATGAAGTGGAGCAGGGAACCGCCGGATGGATTGGTAAGAGAAAACAAAAGGATAAGAATTTTCTGCCTTTTCCCATCGCCGGAAAATCCGGAACGGTGCAGACTCCTGCCTCTACCAGGCGAAAATATCCTGGCATGCCGGGCTCCAGGGATGCCTGGTTTGTAGGACTGGTACCTGGTGAAGTGACCGTGGTCTGGGTGGGACATGACGATGGAGTCCCTTTTCCAGGGGGAGGCTCATCTACTGCCGGCGGCATCTGGGCTGACTATGCCGGAAATGCTTATAATGGAATAAAAGCCAGATTTCCGGATGTTCCCAACATGGAAGATCCAGAAACTGTGGCCGAACCGGAGGAGACCCCTGTACCTTTTATGAATCCCCACGACGAAAGTCATCTTCCGGATTCGCCGGAAAGACTGGAAGGGGATGGAGAAACTCCTGGACGAGCAGATCATTTCTTTACTCCTTGAATTGCATACCTCGCGGTATGGGAGGATACAGCTATAGCCCGCCTAACCGGTAATCTAAATCGTTTGAAGCCCGCGCAGCTGGCCCGCTTGAAAAAGCTGGGCCAGCGAAAGCTGAGGCCAGAAGCCATAGTCAGCCAGGAATTCGCACGCCAGCTAACGGATCTTTCTCAGGAATTGGGAAGACAGATCGGGGTTCTGGTGGATCGCCAGGGTCATGTGCTGGATACCATGGTAGGGGATGACAGCCGAATCTGGATCCCTTCTCTGGGCCGGGAAAGAGCGCAAAGGCTTCGCGGCATTCGACTTATCCATACCCATCTAAAGCGAGAACCATTAACCGAAGAAGACCTTTCGGATTTAACTCTTCTGCGACTGGATGCGGCCTGTGCCATTACCATCGACGAGCAGGGACTTCCGGAAAATTTCTACTGTGCTTACATTTCGCCGGGTCAAAAGCCGGGCTACAGTCTGGAAAGGCCCTGGCGCCCCGGTCAGTTGCCGGAGGACCTGGAGGAGCGATTCGCTGAACTGGATCAGCAGTTTCGTAGTTTTGAAGAGGTTACACGATCCGCCGGTGGTATGCCCCGGGCCATCCTTGTAGGCGTCTATACTCGACAGTCCAGGCAACGTCGCACACCCGAAGACTCCATTTCGGAGCTAAAGGAGCTCTGCCATACGGCGGGTGTAGATCCGGTGCAGAGCTTTATTCAGAATCGCAATAACCTGGATCCATCCACGGTTCTGGGATCCGGAAAGATTCGTGAGATCGCCATCGCCGGGGTTCAGCAAAATGCAGATACCCTGGTGTTCGATATGGAATTGAGCCCGGCTCAGGCCATACGTTTATCTACACTTACGGAGCTCAAGATTCTGGATCGCACTCAGCTGATCCTGGATATCTTCGCCAGAAATGCAAGGAGCCGGGACGGTAAATTGCAGGTGGAGCTGGCTCAATTGCGATATCTAAAAGGCAGATTGAGCGAAAAGGACGACAACATGTCCAGACTTACCGGTGGCATTGGAGGCCGGGGTCCTGGAGAAACCAAACTGGAGATCGGTCGACGACGAGTGGAAGACCGAATTCGTCGCCTGGAGAAGGAGCTTTCGTCCATCAAGAAGCGAAGATTGCTCAATCGCAGGCGAAGGGATCATTCTGCTGTACCGGTTTGCTCCATTGTAGGCTATACCAATGCAGGCAAGTCCACTCTCTTGAATAAGCTCACCCATTCGGAAGTTACTCAGGAGAACCGGCTGTTCGCTACCCTGGATCCCACCACTCGAAGACTTCGCTTTCCCGAGGAAAGAGAAATCATACTTACAGATACTGTGGGATTTATACATGATCTGCCACCAGAATTGAAAAAGGCATTCCAGGCTACTCTGGAGGAACTGGCAGACTCCAATCTTTTGCTCCATTGCATCGATGTTTCCGATCCTGCCAGAGAGGAAAAGGTTCGTGACGTAGAAGAGATTCTGCACGAGCTGGGGCTTTCCGATATCCCGGTACTGCGCGTCTATAACAAAGTGGATCGGCTGCCTGAAGCTCAAAAAGAGGAATGCAAAAACGATGACAGGGTGGATCGAGTCTACGTTAGCGCCCGGGACGGCTGGAACCTGGAGCCTCTGCTGGACCGTCTGGAGGCCCTGACCAGCGGAAGCATGCATCCTTCAGCACTGGCCGAGCCTATCTAAGTAACTTTCCCTGGACTTAATTCTCTGCAGGCGACATCTGGACTGAGCAAAATGGATGATCTGGATGAATTAATCGAAGAGATTCAGACCCGATCGGTGGGTACGGACTTTGAAATTCCTGTATCTGAAGTTCTGGATATGCTGGGCCTGAGCCTGGAAGAGTATGTTCGCTTTCGGTACAATCGGCGATCCGGTTCCTCCGGTGCAGGTTTCGCAGATATGGCGGACTATTTTACCCGGGATTCCATTCATGAACTTCTGGATCTGCTGGAGCCAGACTATCCAGATGTGATGGAACGATTTGAACAGTCAGGTTTGCATTTCTCGTCGGATGCGTTGATCCAATTCCAGGAGTTCTTTGTTTCTATACTTCTAAATAGATTCCAGGCCCATCGTATTGATGAAGAACTTCTGGAGACTTCCCTTGCTGCCTGTCAGGATCCGGAGGATGGATACCTGTTCTATATGGATGCCTCATTTGATCGCAAACAGCTCATTGAATATGCAGCGGAGTTGTTCCTGGAATATCGAAAAATTGTAGATCATTCCTTTAGCCGAGGACTGTTGATACATTATCTGCAGCGCTGCTTTCTGAGCGGTCAACTGGACTGGGAAATTTTGTTCCGTCATGCCCTGGATACTCTATTCCCTGACCGCAAAGTCTCCCACAGCATTGATCTTAGAGAGGATCTTCGCGAAGCGTTGAAAGAGCTGGAACTGGATTATGTTCCTGAAAGACAGGATCTAAAGAAACAATTCCGACATATGATGCTACGATATCATCCGGATCGGAACCCGGATGGGCTGGAAAAGGCCCGGCGGATCAATGAATCCTATTCCTTGCTTATTGCAGGTCTCTATGGAGCTGAAAAGATTTAGTGTGGTGCACGAAAATCTGTGCAGTGCACTTAATATATTAGTGAAGAATCGTGAGTGAAATATCATGCATTGCTTCTGCGGCAAATGCACCCTGGTTTCATCGGTGGTAGAGCATAGGCCCTGAACCGTATGCTGCGTGAGCCTCCGTTTCAGGAATATTGAGAAAAAAGGGCCACGGTACCGGGAATGTGTTGAAGCCATTGTTGTTCTCTGGATTAATTGCAATGGATGTGGATAAGGGTTGCAGTTGCATTTCTTTTGATTTCCGGTACTGCTCTTCAAGCTGAAGAGATCAAATGGAAGACCTCTCTCGTGGATGGCCTCAAGGCAGCTCGCGAAAATCACAGTCTTGTTTATGTGCAGGTAGTTACAGAATGGTGTGGCTACTGTAGAAAACTGCAATCAGAAGACTATCCCAGACCAGAAATCAAAGGGCTCCTTTCGCAATTCATTACAGTAAGTATCGATGGCGACAGACAACCGGAAATAGCCAGCAGTTTCCAGGCAAGGGGATATCCAACGCTACTTATACTGCAACCGGATGGATCCATCATAGCGCGCATGGATGGCTATCCTGGACCAGAAAGATTAAAGCAGATCCTGAGTCGCATCCTGAGTGAAAACAAGATGGCAGATTTGCGGCCTTCCCGGAATGGAAAAACGGATCTTCAATCCGCAGAAAATTCGTCTTCTACAACCGGGAGTTCTCAGGATCTATCAAAGGCATCGAACACGGCAAAGTTACATCCGCTGGATATGGCCCTGGAAGCTATGCAGGGAAAGGATTTTCAGAAGGCTCTGGAAATACTGAACCCTTTTATCGAGCAATTACCGGGTCCCAATACAGAGTTTGCACTGGCAAGATTCTACAGAGGGATGACATTGATGGAACTGGGTAAGCTGGAAGAAGCTCGAGCCGATCTCAGCTTTGCATCCAGACGAGCCCCATTGCCAGAACAGAGACAGAGTGCAGCCGATCTACTTCGAAAACTGGAAGCCGCTCAACCGGCGGAAAACGATGGTCCTCTGAAGGAGTAAACCTTGGCTTTTCTGCAGCGACTATTTAAAGTATATCCCGGGGAAGGACGCAGGCTAATTCTGTTTACTCTCCTGGCCACCCTGTTGCAGGCAGGGGTAGCCATTGGTCTGTCCATAGCCGATTCGGTTTTTCTTTCAAGACTGGGAGCAGGAAGCCTGCCTGTTGTTTACGTTACGGCGCCTATCGTCATGGTGCTCTTTGTACCTTTTCTTTCCTATTCTACCAGTCGAATGGGGATTGATAAGGTATTTGATCTAATTCAATACATTCTCATTGGTGGCGGACTCTTCTTCTTTGTCGCATTGAGCGGATGGTTCCCTGCTCTGGGCGAATCTACCATAGTTCTATATCTCCTGAGACTCTACGCATATATCTGGCTGGTTTCTCTCTATACATTGTTCTGGAATCTGGTTGATGGATACTTTGATATCCTGGATGCGAAGAGACTTTATCCAATCTTTGGAGGTGGTCTGGCCATAGGAAGTGCCCTGGGCGGTGGACTGGTTACTGCATTCTCCGGAATGATTGGAAGTCACTGGATCTTTTTGCTATGGCCTGTCATGGCTTCGCTTTCTATCTTCGTTGCTCTTGTATTGCGCAGATCAGAGCGAAAGATCGATGACGATGCAGAAGAAAATAAAGAAGGCTTTCTGGATCAGAATGCGAAGGTCCTCAAGACTGCCGGGAAATCCTCCTATGTCCTTTTGATCAATCTGGTAATGTTTGGCACCCTGGTGCTGACTACATTTACCGAATTTCAGTATCTGGATATCTTTTCAGCAGGAAGAAATGAGCAAGAACTGGCCGCCATGTTCGGGATGCTATTTCTGGTAGTGAACCTGGTGAATGTAATCGTTAACTTTTTCCTGTTTAATCGCATTATTGTGCTCATAGGCGTAAAGAATGCGCTACTGATTCAGCCCGCCATATATCTGCTGGCCTTCGTATTTTTCTTTTTCGATGGGGCCGAGTACGCAGCCATTTTTGGATTTCTGGCCTATCATGGTTTCTACCTCTCCTTCGATGCCAATAACTGGAACTTTCTGTTCAATGCATCCCCATCCGAAGTGAAAAAGGAGATTCGCACCTTTACAGAGGGTCTTATGGATCCACTGGCCACCGCTGTTGCCGGATTCTTCTTGCTACTTGCCGGTTCTGCCATGGCCAGCTCCATAGATTGGCTTTCCCTGGAAAACCTGGGAACCATAGGCCTGGGGCTTGCATTTTTGCATCTAGGTGTAGCATTTCTTTTACGGAACCGCTATCCCACAGCTATTATGGAAAACCTGCGCAAGGAATGGCTCAACTTTTCTGTTTCGCGCAAGGAGCTTCGAGAGAAGTTTGCAGAGGAGGATCTGGAAAGTTTTCAGATGGACTCTTTGAATCCCACATCGGCAGCCCATTTTAGCTCCATTCGCTTCCTTGGACTCAAGCGAAAAGCTGCTGCTCTGGAATCTCTAATTCTGTCTTTTTCCGAAGACCCGGATCACCAGGAAGAGAGATCGGAAATCCTGGCAGAACTTCTGGAAGAAGAAGACAGCTTCGTTGTTCAACGAGTGATTCAGTGGGCGGAACAGGAGCAGCAATCCTTTCCTGTGTCTGTTCTCAGAGAGCTGGGAAGTCATGGTCTGATTCCGTCACGAAAGGCTATGCCTCTGCTGGCTTCCGAATCTGCAGGAGACCGGGAAGCCGCTGTAGTGGCCCTGTGGAATAGCCGGGATCTGCAGGACAACTTTATGGCCCTGGACGAGCTAAGAACACTGTTGGATGGCTCGGAGGCGGAAAAGGCCAGTGCCATATCTGCTTTTGGATTTACTAACAAAGAAAGCTACGCACATTCCCTGGTGGCCTACCTGGATGATCCTTCTCCGGAGATGCGAAGCCGCGCTCTGGAAAGTATTCGCATGCTTGTAGGACCGGCTTCCGGTAGACTCATTCCACGAATCCTGAGAACCATGGAGCATGCTTCGGAAGAAGATCGATTTAGAGGCATCGAAATCCTGGAGCGTATTCAGGATGCAGAAAGCCTGTTTCCGCTGTTTCGCATGGCCCAGGAGTTCAATCCTCGTCAAAGACGAAGAGTGGAAATGTTTGCCCGGTCCCTGGGATTGAAGTCTGTACCTGCCATTGTTGCGGTTCTGGATAATGACAGTTTGCCGTACCGTTCCAGGTCTCTGGCTGCCAGAACCCTTTCGCATCTTTCCTTTGCGCAGCTGGATTCCATGGTAGGAGAAATCGTAGAAACAGAGATTCAAACTTCTTATCTCTATCTTGATCGCGCATTTGTATTGCGAAACAGCGAAGAGACATCGCCTTCTATATATCTTCTGGGTCAGTTCTACGAAGATATGCAGCAGGTTACCCTGGAATTTGTACTGGAGCTTCTGGCTCTGGCCGGTCGTATCCCTGACTATGAACAGATTGCTGCCTCCTTGAGATCCGCCAATCCTCGCACTCGAGGAGATTCCATTGAAACACTGGAACAGAGCGTTCATCGGACTGTATTTCGAAATATTCTACCCCTGGTGGATTCCAGGCCGCTGGAAGAAAAGATTGAATTCTACTATAGAAACTTCTCAGGCTCCAGGGATTCTGCACAGGCCATTCTGGAAAAAGCTCTCAAAGGCAAAAATGACCTGGAGAAGGCTCTGGCCAGTCAGGCATTGTTCGAATCCAGAGGAGAGAAATCCCTGGATCGAATCTATAGAGCGGAGCCATTCAGCGGCCCCATCAGTAGAAGCGTTTATCTTTCTTTGAGCGAAGGTCCGGACCATCCTATGAATCCTGTGGAGCGATTGCAGGCCCTTAAATCCGAGCCCATCCTGGGCGGCCTGTCCATTCTCAATCTTCGCAGCCCTGCTGTGGAAGCGGTGTACCGTGAGGCCAGCAACACTACGCTCTATTCCAGAGGGGATCGGGCGGATGCGCTCTATCTGGCAGTGGAAGGGAACTTCCAGGTTAGCGATGGAGGCAAATACGGAGTTCAAACAGGCTATGAAATGCTTGAGGCTCTGGGTACCGGTTCCAACCACTCCGGAACCAATGGAAAAGCATTGGATTCTGGAAACGATTCTGATGTACTCCGTCGAGCGACGGTGACCATGAAGACCGGCAGTTATCTGGAAATACCGCGCAGTTCTATAGAAGAAATGCTGGAAAGTGATCCTCAGGCTTCCATCGCCATTCTGGAGGCATTGAGCAAATGAGACTTCAACTCAAGCTTAGATCCTTCTTCTTTGTGGTGATTACCGTGGCTCTGGTGGCTCTGACCATCTTTCTGGGAAGAGTGGTATATTCAGATCTATATCGAAAGATATTACTCACCTTTGACCAGAAGCTTCTGGCAGCCAGTACTGTAGTGGCCTCTTTCGTTAGCGGCGAAGACCATGATAAGATTGTCCAGGTAACACAGCTTCGAGGTCTTGCTTACAATCAAGGGCGCATGTATGGTCGCTATGCCGCAGCGCCGGATCTGATTAACCTGAATCCTCCAGCCCCCTTTACCCGGCATCTGGTTCTGGATCCGGAGCCGTATTATACTACAGATATTACCTTTGCAGAAGGTATGATCTACGCTGCCAGCCCGGAAGATGAAAACGGCGATGCATCCATCATTTCCATCGACCCTGCCACCGGAAAAACAGAAACCCTGGTAGGTATTGATGATTACTGCGTAGCCGTAGGCTATGTCAACGGAGCACTTTATTGTGCCGGGGAAAAGTTAATTCGCGTGACGCTGGAAAACGGAAAAGCAGGAGAACCAGAAGAAGTCACTGTTCTGGAATCTCCCATTACCGGACTTACGGAGTCCCCGGATGGAAAGCAGCTTATAGGAACCGAAACCAATACCAGAAAGATTGTCTTTTTAAATCCAGAGGACGGTTCCATTACCCGTTCCGTGGAACTGAAGAGGAGAGGCGAAGCCTATCCATTCGGTGTATTTTCGATAGTCTACGATAGTCTCAGAAAAACCTATTACGGAGTTTCCAGTACAGCGCTCATCACCATCAATATGGAGTCCGGGGAGGTTCAGGAGCTTCCGGGAGTGGCCTTTGGTCCCGCCGGGGCCCAGAAAACCTATGTGGATCTTGTAAGACCTATGATTCGCGTACGAGAGGGGACGAAGATTAGATTTCTTTACTCTGCCGTACTGGTGGACCGGGAAACCCGTATCAACTATGCTCTGGATTCCACGCAAAGTGATATTCATTCGCACGTTGGAATAGAAGACAGTAATGAAGCAGAAGACGATATTCGAGATGTTATCCTGAAACGTGAAATCTATCTTTCGGACATTAAAGACTGGGATGACTGGGGCCTGTTAAAGTCCTCCTACGTTCCCATTCTAAATAGGGAAGGAGACGCTGTGGCTTATGCCGGCGCGGATGTGAACATCGATATTATCGAAAGCGCCACCAGAACAGCACTATTGCAGGTTGTTATCATCGGTGTTGTTGCGCTGGTAGCAGGCTTGATCATTGCTTATTTCAGCACGGAGAGACTTACCAGGCCAATCTATGAATTGAAGCAGTCTGCCCTTCAGGTGGCGGCCGGCGGATTTGGAAATGAAATCCATGTAGAGAATCCTGCCGAGCTCACCCATCTTTCGGGAAGTCTTACCCGACTCAGTCGCTCATTGCAAGAAACGGTAACGTCTCTAACCGGGGAAAACTTTCGCCTGGAAGAGAAAAGGCGAAGAAATGAATTGAGCAATCTTGTGCGCAGCTTTATGAAGCATAAGAGCGCAGTAGATTTCTTTGATGCTACGCGAAAGCTCTCCATGGGTCTTTTTGAAGATTCCCAGTATCTGGCCATATGGGCCGGCCATGAAACCGAAGATAAGCTGGAAGCCACCAGGTTGCACAGCGATATCTTTCGCATCAGCCGAAGGCTTCTTCAGCAAAGCCCCGACGATTATATGGAGTCCATGGCACCTTTCGTAGGTAAGGAGCTGGAACTGCTGGTATTGATTCACAGGACCACCGGCCAGATCAAACTGCACAGTACTTCTGACATGGAGCTGTATCCTGTTAAGAAAGGCGGAAATGCAAAGAAAAACTCTCTGGAAGCAGGCCAACATGAACTGGAAGTGCGAGAGCTGAGAGCGCTGTATCTTGTGCAGGGTTCTGAGAAATCCGATCGCTCCTCCAGCCTGCAAGGTGATCCGGTACCCAGGGTATCTGCCTGGAAACAGGATGCAGGCTCAGACAGTCTTTATCTGGAGGTCATTCTGTGAATCTGGCAGATCGCATCATTGCACTTCAGCATATTTTTCCTTTTTCTCGTTTAAGAGAAGGGGAACTGGCCGCTCTGGCCGAGGTATGCACCGTTCGAAGCTACGAGCCCAATGAGATGGTGCTGGAGGCCGGCCGTAGCATGAAGCGACTCTTGATCTGCCTGGAGGGCGGTTTTCGCGATGCCTCCGGAAAATCTCCGGGCACCATTCTTGGAATTCAGTCGCTGCTGTTCGATAGAGAGCTAACGGAAAGTATTTTCGCCACAGATAGCGGAGCCACATGTTTGCTTCTGGAAAAAGGATACTTCTTTCGCACCATGTATGAACTTCCAGAAATCTCCCAGGGAATTGTGGCGCTACAGGCCCGACAGGAGGTTCGCTCTTGACTATTCGCGGACAGAACCTGCTATTTCTGGTGCCGGTATTTCTTGTGGCTGGTTTGCTAATTGGCGGATTGAAATGGGCGGCAGACACCAATACTCTCAGGTCTGGCGGCAAGGAGCAGATACGAACCTTCGCCGTCGCCCTGCAAGAATTTCTGGAGGCCAGGGAGCGTCTATCACCCAATCCAGGGCTTGGCTCCATTCAGCCTGAAATTTTAAAACGGGACTTGAATCGAGTTCAGCAATTGTTTGATCTGCGAGAGCCCGAAGTAACTACCAGCACTATCTCCAGGTTCTTCTGGCCGGAGGCCAGTTCCAGTGCCGGCGCTCCAGGGGTTGTAATTCTCAACCCGGAAACTCGAGAGCCGGCCTTTTCCTACGCACCAGAAGGTTTCAAAGATATCGCTGATCAGGTGAAAGACCTGACCAGAGAAGCGGGTGTGATGGTGGAGGCCCGGAAAGAAGGAATCTATATTTCCGATTTCGATGTAAGCTTGAATTCACCGGATAATCTCTGGGCCCTGGCTATACTCAAAGACCAGGAAGGGCAGGAATATGCGATTCTGGGGGTACAGTACGACGGTTCCTGGATTCAAAACGAGATGCGTTCCAGTGTTGTAGAGATTGCAATTGGAGTCCTGGTTTCTGCCCTGGCAGGTATTGTTATAGCGTTGTTCCTTTCCAGCATTCTATCCCGGACACTCAGGAATCTAGCGGAGGCGGCCAGCAAAGCGGCGGATGGCGATTACGATGTAAAGATTCGAAGCGGTTTGATCCAGGAGTTCAATGATCTGGGAAATACCTTTCGCACCATGACCAGTCTATTGTACGATACTCTGGATCGTATTCGTAAGACTTTGATCGAGCAGGAGCAATTTCGAAATACCGACGATTTAATGGCTACATTTCGTAGCAGTGCCTATGGTACTGTTGCCATCCAGGAGGACTGGATGGAAGCCCAGATGGGGCCCTTGAGAGCTCATATCCCCGGGCACTTCTATCATCACGTAGCGCGGGGCCATGGACATCTGTTTATTATGGGCTGGGTGCATGATTCATCGGAGCCGGATGATCTGGTGGCCTCGGCTCTCTGTCGCTTTGTGGACAGCCAGGTAGCCCGGGAAGCGCAGACAGAGGATTTGCTCAAATCTGCCTTTCAGCTATTTCCTGCTCGAAAGCTCATTGCTGTGGAAATCATGCCAAATCCTGCCCACGGAGTCAGTTACCTGCTGGATTCCGAGCATAGCGGAGCCGAAGCTTTAAAAGAAGAGTTCGGTTCCGTTCCGGAAAGTGGTCTGGTATTTCATACCCTGGCCCATGCATTTGGACAACGAATCGAGACCGCATTGAGACATATGGAAAGAGGTTCAGCTGCTTCGGTTCATGAGCAAATTCGGGCGATTGCGTCGTCCGGAGAGGATGGAGTAGTACTGTACATTCGGGGGCATCGTTGAGAGCAGGTCGCGGCAAATTTCCCTTTCGCTGGAAACTGATGCTTGTGGTTTCCACACTTGCTGTGACAGCTACCGGTGTTACGGCGTACCTCATCTATAATAATACCAAGACCATGATCCTGGAAGTGATGGGCGGTCGATTGATGGACATCGCCCGGACTTCTGTAAACAGCATGACCGAACAGGATCTGCGCTATATTCGCGATCTCAGAAATTCCCTTAAAGAAAACAATGTTCTGGAAAAGGCCGACATCATGAAGGTGGCCAAGGGAGATACGAAAGAGTCACTGAAACCGGATGTGGCCGCGGAACTGATGGATGGAGAAAAGTTCCAGAGACTGGTGCGAGTACTCAGATCCATCAAGAAGAGTACTCTAAGAGTGGATTCCGATACCGGTACAGAGGATCAAGACTCCAACATCAAATATGCATATATGTATGTGCCGGTTAAGCACAGTCCAGATCATCGAATTCTGAAGTTTCTGGCAGATGCAGACTACGACACCGAGGGCGAAGAAAACCCCATAGGCAACCTGTACGGAGTAAAACAAAAATCTTTCATCAAGGCCTTTGCCGGTCAACCAGCAGCAGAGAAGGATTTTATCGCGGACCGATGGGGAACATGGCTATCTGCCGCAGTGCCCATCAAGGATGATAGCGGAAGTACCATCGCCATTCTGGGACTGGACTATGATGCCAGTGGAGAAGTTAACAAAGTAAATGAGCTTTTCTATATCTGTATTTTCTCCGTAGTTGCGGCCCTGATTCTTTCTCTGATTTTTTCCTATATGCTGGCAAGCTTCATGTCCAGGCCCATTGCCAAATTACAGGATGGAGCCCTTCGAGTTAAGGATCGGGACTACGAAACTCGGGTGGATGTAAAGACCAACGATGAACTGGGCGTTCTGGCAGATACATTCAACAACATGGTAGAAGAGATTCGTGCCTATTCAGATTATCTTCAGGCTCTGAACGCTTCCTATTATCGATTTGTGCCTCGCGAATTCCTTCAGCATCTGGGTCAGGAAAGTATACTCAATATTCGGCTCGGAGATCAGATTCAAAAAGAGATGACCGTTCTCTTTTCTGACATTCGTTCTTTTACCACTATTTCGGAATCTTTGAGACCTTCTGAGAATTTTAACTTTCTTAACTCCTATCTGAAACGGGTGGGCCCTGTAATCCGGAACTCCAGAGGATTCATAGATAAATATATTGGCGATGCCATCATGGCCCTTTTTCCGGATACTCCGCGAAATGCGGTAGAAGCTGCTATTAACATGCGGCTGGAGCTTCTGGATTTCAATGTGTACCGAAAAGAGAAGGGCTACATTCCCATCGACATTGGCGTGGGATTGCATACCGGTGTATTAATGCTGGGAACCATCGGCGAAGAAGAGAGGATGGAAAGCACTGTAATTGCAGATGCAGTAAACCTGGCCAGCCGGCTGGAAGGTCTGACCAAGAAGATGGGCGCCCATATTATTCTGAGCGAAGTCACCCTGCGACAGACCCTGGAAGACATGCAGGTGAACTATCGCTTCATGGGTAAAGTCCGTGTGAAAGGGAAAACAAAATCAGTACCGGTATACGAAGTACTGGACGGGGATCCTGCGGAGCTTGTAGAGCGCAAAGCTGCTCAAAAGGAGCGATTCGAACACGGAGTTATGCTCTATCATAAGAAGCGCTTCGCTGAAGCCGAGCAGACTTTTTATTCCATCCATGAAGCTGTTCCAGAAGATAAAGCCTCACTCATCTATCTGGAGCGCTGCAAGAAATACTCGCGCACGGATCATGAAGATCCTGTATTCGCCGCCAACGACTGATTTGCCATTCCTCTGATTTCATTTGATTCAGCCGACCCGCTCCGAAATAAAGAACAATGGATTGTAACTCACCCGGCGGCTTCGAAACATCCCTTCGCTTCTGTGCCCTTTGCGCCTGATGAAAGCTTCTGATTTTTAGTCTCTGGTTGTCTATGCTGGCAGCTAAGAGCTAAGAGCCTTCCACGATCTGAACATTGGCAGCTGTGGTATCGGCCATTCCCTGCAGGGATGCACCGGCATCCTTCAACGCCTGAACATGTTCAATAATCTCCCGGGTCATTACTTCACCGGGGCATATTACCGGGATTCCGGGTGGATAGGCCATAATCATTTCTCCGCAAATGCTACCGTCAGATTCCTGCAGGCTGACCCGGCTCTTTCTGGAATAAAATGCATCCCGGGGATTCATTACTCTGGGCGGCACTCCGGGATGGTCCGGAAAGCGATGTAATCTGGGTCTTCCCGGGGATTTTCCGGCAAGATCCCTGAGAGCTAGAATAAGACTTTCCAGACGTTCCCAGGTGTCTGCAAAAGTCACGATGGCTACCACCGTATGAAAGTCTGCCATCTCGATTTGAATGCGATATTCCTTTCGCAGGATTCTTTCTACGTCAAAGCCATTCAGACCCAGGCCATTCACACAGATGGTGAGTCTGGTTTCATCGAATGAGCCAATGCGATGATTTGGCTTCAATTCCTCCGGTCCCGGTGCAATCAGGCCTGGAATGGCGCTAATCTCTTTTCTTGCTCTGCGAGACAGTTCCAGGGTTTTTTCCAGAAGAGATTCCCCTTCCAGGGCCAGCCGGGAACGAGCTGTATCCAGACTGCTCATCAGCAAATAGGAAGAGGAAGATGTGCGAAGAATATCCAGAATGTTTCGGATCGTATCGTTGTGAATTCTCTGTCCCTGTCTTAGAAGCAGGGATGCCTGGGTAAGGGATCCGCCGGTCTTATGCATACTCAGGGCACTTACGGAAGCCCCCACGTCCATGGCCGTTCTGGGAAGATCTGGATGAAAATAAAAATGGCTACCATGGGCTTCATCTACAAGCAGAGCTACATTTTCCCGTCTGGCTATATCAGATATGGTATCCATTCGCGGGGCAAGACCGTAATAGGACGGATTGATCAAGAATAGACCTTTAATCTCAATGGATTGGATCTGATTCACTTCCGAAAAGATGGATTCAATGTCTGCAGGATCCGGCGGCAGAGGAAATCCAAACTCCGGATGGATTTCCGGTGGTATAAAGATGGGACTTGCACCGGAAAGAATCAGCGCAGAGTACATGGACTTGTGGCCATCCCTGGGAACGATGATTCTTTCTCGCTGGCCCAGGGCAGACAGAATCATGGCATGAATGCCAGACGTAGTTCCATTGATCAAATAATAGGCATGGTCGGCACCAAAGGCTTCCGCTGCCAGTTCCTGGGCTTCCTTGATAACACCCACAGGATTCGCCAGATCATCAATGTCGTTCATCGCATTTAGATCCGATTCCATCATGCGAGAACCAAAGTAGGAGGTCATGGTTGGATTTCCGGCACCGTATTTATGTCCTGGAACGTGAAATGGAATTATGCCCTCATCAAAGTGCTTTTTTAGCGCCTCGAGAATGGGCTTTCGCTCATGACGTTTTATGTATTCAGATCTGTCGAATTGCTCGGACACAGATGATTCCTTCGTAGTCCCTTCCATGTTCGGCTGGAACGGTGCTCAGTTCTATATCTTGAAACCCTTCTTTCTTGAGACGATTCTGAAGCCCAATTTCTTCGATAGGAAATGCAGGAAAATAATGAGGCCCGGCGCTGTACTGCCGGGCATTCTTCAAAAGGCTCATGATCAGATAAGCGCCGGGGGCCACCAGTGAGGTAAGATTCTTCCAGGCCGTTTCAAAGAGCGATGGATCGCTGGTAATGGACTCTACACAGAAATGAGAGGAGATGGCATTCGGAGGCCAATCCTGGCTTTCCTTCAATAGGGAAGGCTGCTCGGAAAACAGATCAATGGCTTCTACAGATTGGATCCTGTCTTTGAGTCTCGATTCAATCTCATCCGCTCCCAGGCCTTCTCTGCTGCCTACGGCTGCGAAGTAGGTAGACCAGTCAAATCCACCGGGCTTACCACTCCTCCAGAGTTCTACTGCGCTCCGATTCTCATCCAGATACTCAAAAATCCGAATCCGCCTGGCTTTTCGGGAGGCGCTGATCAACTGATAAATGGTGGGGCCGCCCCCAACATCCCATATGGATTCAGGACTCCAGGCAGAATACGTCTCATGCAGAAAATCCAGCAGGAACTGATTCTCTTTTCCAATATCTCCGTAGTATTCCTGCAGATACAGTTTAGCCGAAAATCGATCAAACGGGTTTTCGGATCCTGTCATGGCCAATGATGGTCACTTCCGTCCGATTTTGACAAGCAATAACAGCCTGGTGCTGCGTAGATCTTCTCATATTAGAGCAAATCCGACTTAAAAAAGGTTTTGCGAGGCGAAAACCGGCCGTTAATTTGTCCTGAGAATATGAGCAATTCAGAAACACAGCGCACACTGGAATCGGCCATCGCACAGCAAAATGATGCAGGGCTTGTTTATATTTTTGATACTACACTTCGAGATGGGGAGCAATGTCCCGGCGCCGCTATGACCGAGGATCAGAAGCTGGAAGTGGCTCACCGGCTGGAAGCTCTGGGGGTGGATGTCATTGAAGCAGGTTTTCCGGTATCCAGTCCTGTACAGTTTCGCGCAGTTCAAAGGGTATCCAGGGAACTGGAGGCACCTATTATCGCTGCTCTGGCTCGTGCGGTACCAAGAGACATCGAAATAGCCGCAGATGCGCTGAAGGATGCTCGACGAAAACGAATTCATACTTTCCTCGCTTCCAGCCCCATCCATATGAAATACAAACTGGGAAAGGAACCCCATGAGGTGGTGGAGCTGGCCGTTCAGGCGGTGAAGCAGGCCAGAGATCTGGTAGAAGATGTGGAGTTTTCACCGGAAGATGCTACCAGAAGTGAATGGGACTTCCTGGTAGAACTGGTGTCTCGTGTGGTGGAAGCCGGTGCCACAACCATCAACATTCCGGACACTGTAGGTTATACTACTCCGGAAGAGTATGGAGCCCTTTTTGCCCATCTAATCAAGAATGTACCCAACTCGCAAAACATTCGGTTCAGCGCGCATTGTCATAATGATCTGGGAATGGCCACTGCCAACAGCCTGGCGGCCGTAAAGAACGGTGCTCGTCAGATCGAGTGCACCATTAACGGTATTGGAGAACGGGCCGGCAATACAGCCATGGAAGAAGTGGCGATGGCTCTTCGCACGCGAGGTGAATTCTACGGATTGCATACCAACATTCGCACAGAGGAAATCATCCGATCCAGTAGACTGGTACGTCAGGTTACGGGCATGAGCGTCCAGCCCAACAAGGCCATTGTTGGGGACAACGCATTCGCTCATGAAAGCGGCATCCATCAGGATGGAGTACTGAAGAATCGACTGACCTATGAAATCATGACTCCTGAATCCGTGGGACTGGAAAGCAACCGCATGGTACTGGGAAGGCATAGCGGAAGACATGCTTTCAAAGACAGGCTGGTTCGTCTGGGATATGTTCTGGAGGAAGAGGAGTTCCAGCAGGTTTGGAATCGCTTCCTGGACCTGGCAGATAAAAAGAAAGAAGTGTATGACGAAGATATTCTTTCTCTTGTAAACGATGCTCAGTCTGACCAGGATTTTCAGAGATACGAGTTGTCCAGCCTTCATGTGTCTGCAGGAAGCGGATCTGTACCCACAGCCACGGTGCGATTGATCGATCGCGAAAACCCGGAAGATCCAAGAACCATCACCGACGCTGCCTGCGGTGATGGACCGGTGGATGCCATATATAATGTACTGGAACGACTTACGGGACTGGAAATCAAAGTGGATCGTTTTCGCATTCAGCCTCTGAGCGAAGGTCGCGATGCTCAGGCGGTGGCCAGCGTCCTGCTAAAGATCGGTGACCGAAGTTTCGCTGGAAAGGCTACCAGTACAGACATCGTGGAAGCGTCCGCACGGGCGTATATCGATGCCATCAATCGTTCCTTTACTGCTCAAACGGAAGAAATCACAGAAACACTGTAGTCCAGATTGTCATCCCCGGAATCTTAATTGTTCAGGATTGCTGGTCTGGTCGCTGGCAGCGGTGTTTGCAAATAAGATCCGGGAACTGGCACTCCATTCATTTGAATCTCCTATTATCGTATCCGGGTATCGTCAATGGGCATCAGGATTTCGAAGTGGCTTCGCCGGAGAGCTGTGTCATTAGATACTGCGCCGGGCCGTCTTGAAAGCCTGCAGGCACCGATGCAAGCTGCACTTCCATTCGTTCCCTTAGCGCTCTGCGCAACCCTGTATCGCTTCTGCTCTGGACCAGCATAGAGGCAATGGACTCCATTTCATCTCTGGTCCTGGACTTATAGCTTCTAAGAGCGGGAGGATCCGCGGCAAATACCTCAAAGATTGCCTGGGGCTCGGATTTGCCTCGAATATGCCACGTTCCAATCTGCCGAATCCAGTCCTGTAGCTGCGAGTCAGAGGAAATGCGTTGCTGCACGGATCTGGAAATCAATATTCTGGTTCCCAGGGTTTTATTCAAAGATTCCAATCGACTGGCCATGTTCACCGTATCGCCTATCACCGTAGTTTCCAGCCTATCGCTGGAGCCTACAGTACCCAGCATCAAGGAACCATGGTGCAGACCACATCCGGACTCCATGAGCTGAAGTGCCTTATCTTCTGATTCGGGGATGTTCGATTGATTCTGCATGGATCTGAGTTCCAGAATCATATCTGCAGATGCCAGAACAGCTTTTTCGGGATCCGGAAACAGAGCCATGATGGCATCGCCAATGAATTTATCTATGAAGCCACCATATTTCTGAATGATGGGCTGCATTTGCTCCAGATACAGGTTCAGGAAATGAAAAACCAGCTCTTCGCCCGCGTTTTCGGAGAACTCGGTAAAATCTCTTAGATCAGAGAAAAGAACTGTCATTTCGCTTTGAATGGAGTCTCCTCTATTAACTTCCAGTATACTCTCTTTCTTGAGATAATGGAGAAATTGATCCGGCACAAATCGCCTGAAGCTTTCCGTGTATTTCTCCTGCAACTCCAGGGCTTTCTTTTGCTCCTCCACAATCTGTTTCTGGGCCTCTTCCTGTTTTTCCCGGAGATCGTTAATCCTGTAGCCCAGAGCCAGACTGAGCAGGGTGGCTTCCAGAGAGGCTCCAAAGATGCTACCATAATGACTCAGAAAGCTACCGGTAACAACGCCCAGGTTCCCGGCCACGAAATACACGACGCTGAGCAAGAGAAAAGACCAGGCAAGGGCAAAGTATCTGGCCGGTTTGAACCCGGACTTCCAGGCAAGGACTATGTTGGCTGTAACCAGAAACACGGTGACCATCGGGTAAACGTTGGCTACTAGAATGGCCATCCTGGTTTCCAGAAATGGTACGATCAGTAATAGAAGACCGCCCACAGAGATCACAGCTATGCAAACTCTGGAAAGCATCCTGGAATAGTCTCGAATAAGAAGAAATCCATGACTGAATAGCAGAGCAAACATAGAGGTGATAATGCTGAATAGCGGTGCCATTACTACCTGGAAATGATAGGGCTGTAGAGGTATAAAGTAGGCCTGATATCCGTAGACCACGGACAGAAAGA
Source organism: Spirochaetaceae bacterium (assembly GCA_002729885.1). Taxonomy (GTDB): domain Bacteria; phylum Spirochaetota; class Leptospiria; order Leptospirales; family Leptonemataceae; genus UBA3465. Next base: position 93,022 of record PBUB01000015.1, on the reverse strand, counting down.
TTCCAAATCCCAGGATGTAGGTTACGTAGTATAGATAGGCCCGGTCTCTGGTAGAGACGAATATAAAGAAGTTGTAGATACTCAGCGAAAGCATGAGACCAAAGAAAGCGCCAAATCCAAGATGCCTGAGTAGATCGGTTTTTCGAAGGGTCACTTCATTCCAGAGGTAGATCGGAATGGTAAGTGCATCCGCAGACACCATGCGAATTAGAATTTTTGACGGAGAACCATTTTGAACCAGCGGAAAGCGAAAATAGGGATGATCACGGCTGGAACCCGCGGAACCTTCGCCCCGGGCAATTATCTCTCCATTCTGAAGTTGATAGAATTCTATCTTCCTTAACTGTGGACTGGCCACTTCTAGAATGAAAGGAATTTCGGTATCTGCATGGACCTCTGTGACCAACCAGAGGGCATCCCTTTGCAGTCCAAAGTTAGGATAGGCTGAGCGAATAGGGCGATAATCCTTATGGCTCAATGCATCCCGAACACTGGCATTTTCAGGAAGCAATGCATAGCGAAATGCCGTGGCCGCTCTCAGGTATTCAATCTTGCCATCAAGGTATATGGGACCGGCCCCGGCATAATGGGGCGAGCTACAGCCAGCCAATACGGCAAGCATCAGCCCGCATATTGCAGCTAGGGTTGTGCCGCGGGTTCCTGGCTTTCTTGCTTTAGCACCTCCAGCGCTTGAAAGAGGGTATCGTATTCCGCTCTTGCATTCCATGCTACCCAACCTCTGGCATCGGTGCTTTCCGCAGCCTTGATTTGAGCCACGATGTAATCTTTATAAGACATACGAGCATAGCCAACATTGTATCCGAAGGCCTGAATAAAGGGTTGAATGGTGCTTCGAGTCCCATTCAGTCGATCAAGCCCTTTTGTTGTTCCTTCATGGATTGTAAAACCGGGATTGGATAGCCTTTTTCTGTCTCCGGTGAAGTGACTTGGATAGAGCATTGGATAGATGACATCAACGTATTTTGCAAAGTTTTCAAGCTTCTGACCAATAAGGTCATCGCGATTGTATACAACACGACCAAATAGATCTGCACCCAGTTTGATATTGTGCTTATCTGCAATAGTTCTCGCTGTTTTTAGAATGCCTTCAATATAGTCATACTTTTGTTGCAAAGAATAGGGAGTGTAATCGTCCGCAAATCGGATGTAGTCCAGCTGTACCTCATCGAAGCCGGCTGCTGCGGTTTTTTCGATCAACTCGTACAGGCTCTTGAGCTTTTCGTCGCTGGCCTTCCTGGTCATCCCGTCCTGAAAGCAAACTACCCGGCCAGCGATATAAACATCCTTTGACTTCAAGTATTGAATAACTTCTGGATTCAGAAGGAATCGATAAGAAGCGTAGGGTTGTACATCCACTACTACATAATTTACACCCAGAGGTCGCCCCCGTTCTATGAGACCTTTTACCAGGTCCAGATTGCGACCGCGATTTACATCCAGGTAGATGCCACGCATGGGCCCGGACTGCTCGGTCTGTGGCACTTCCTTTTCAGTGGCAGCGGTGGAACAATACAGGGTGGCCACCAGCAATAATGGAAAAATGCTTCTTATTTTCATTGCAGGCGATTTTTTCAAGGCAGGGCTCTGGGGTCAGGTATTTTTTCTTGTAATTGAAATGTCCGGTCCACCTTTAAGGGTGCTATGAAACGATCGGACTTTCCTGAGAATTTTCTTTTTGGAACATCCACTGCTGCATACCAGATTGAAGGGGCAGCAGAAGAGGACGGTAAAGGCCCTTCCATCTGGGACGATTTCTGCAAAACCCCTGGAAAGATCGCAGGCGGTGACTCCGGAGCCGTAGCATGCGATCATTACCACAGGTTTGAAAATGACCTTGATTTAATGAAGGATCTGGGAATCCGAAACTATCGTTTTTCCCTTTCCTGGCCGCGAATTCTTCCCTATGGAGTAGGAGCGAAGAACCAGAAGGGTCTGGATTTCTATCATCGCTTGCTGGAGGCCTGTCATAAGCGTCAAATCGAGCCTCATGTAACCATGTATCACTGGGATCTGCCTTCTGCCCTGGAAAGCCGCGGCGGATGGACCAATCGGGATACCTACCATGCTTTTTGCGATTATGCCGATTTGATAACCAGAGAGTTCAAGGATTCGGTAAAGCACTGGATGGTGTTGAACGAACCGTTTGTCTTTACCGCCGTGGGGCATTTCGCAGGTATTCATGCTCCCGGGCGAAAGGGGCTCAGGAATTTTTTACCTGCTGCCCACCATACAACCCTGGCCCAGGCGGAAGGGGGCAGGATTGCCCGAGCAAATTCTGCCAGGGATGCCGAGATCGGAACCACCTTTTCCTGTGCCTATCCAACGCCCTATAAAGACACTTCATGGAATCGAAAAGCTGTGCGAAGATATGACGCTGTATTCAATCGTTTCTTTCTGGACCCAGCCTGCGGTCGTGGCTATCCTACAGAAGAACTACCGGCACTGAAAAGAATCTGGAAATATGCGAAGCCCGGGGATGAACAGAAACTTGCATTCGACTTTGATTTCATTGGAGTTCAAAACTACATTCGAGACGTAGTCCGCTTCTGGCCATTTCAGCCGGTGTTATGGTTCAAAACCATAGAACCGAAAAAGAGAGTTGAGCGAACCACCGATATGGGCTGGGAGATCTTTCCGGATTCCATGTATCACTTACTCCTGCAATTCGCCGAGTATCCTGAAGTAAAGAAGATCTATGTTACTGAGTCAGGCGCAGCATTTCACGATTCCTTGAATCAGGGCCGGGTTGCGGATCTGGAGCGACAGAAGTATCTCCAGGATTATATGGATGCTACCCTTCGTGCTTCTCGTGTATCTTCCAAAATTCAGGGCTATTTTGTATGGAGCTTTATGGATAATTTCGAATGGGCCGAAGGATACCGTCCCAGATTCGGTCTAATCTATGTGGATTATCCTTCGCAGAAACGCTATCCCAAGGACTCGGCCTTCATGTACCGGGATTTTCTATCTGGAAAGGAGGTTTCGCCGCCCATCCTTCCTGGCTGAATCACCCGCGTAAGAGATGAACTGCCAGCTGAATGATGATGGATGAACCCGGGCTGACGAGGATTGCTCAGCTGGTCAGGAAGTAGTGCCTATCATGGTTGCCAGCGCTTCTTCTGAAATGAGATCATCGAACTCAATGCCATAAAGATGTTCTGGTTCCGGCAGGTTCATATCTGGCGGAGTTTGTACGCGACGTATTATTCCTGTTCTGCTCACCGTGCTTTCGTTCACATCATGGAACGTAAGGGTGCATCGAGTTCCCTCTGCGAAGTCGGCCCTGCTCGAAAGTAGTATGCCACCTCTGGACAGGTTGATGCCCGTTGCATCGTACTCGATGGTTTTCTTTAGCTGTGGTGACTCCGCAAATATGGTTAGCTGACGTTTAAATGGAAGTCGTGGGTGTTGTCTTTTTTCCTGTGACAGATTGTCCTCCCGGTTCCTGGATCCGCCTCCCATGCAGGATTTAGGATTGACAGACCCTTATTCAAGGCTAGAAACATGCCTCTGTGGTTTGCGATAGGAAGCCTCCACTTCCCTGTAGCGTTCCATACACAAACAAAGCTGAGGAGTGATTCATGCAAGCCTTTATAGGTCCTTCCTTCAATTTGCCTCTTCTGTGGTTCGCGGATCTGCTGGAATGGCCATTATTAAAGATTCTTCAAAATATAGAAGAAATAGATATCCTTCCCGGCGACAGAGAAAAACTCCGAAGTCTCCAGGATAGAAGAATTCTTATGGCTCTCAATCATCCCAGCACGGCGGAGCCGCCAGTAACCATGGCTATCTCAAAGGTCATGGGTTCCCGATTCAACTTTATGGCCTCCAGGCAGGTCTTCGAATGGAGTGGTGGCCTTATAGGGGAAGTAATTCGACAGGTCGGGGCCTATTCGGTCATCGCAGGAATTGCAGATCGGGAATCCCTGAAGATGTCCAGGGACATCCTGAAACAGAAGAAAGGTAAGCTTGTTATATACCCCGAGGGGGAGCCTACCAGCGGAGAAAATGATTCGCTCATGCCATTTCAGCCTGGCGCCATTCAGCTCGGGTTCTGGGGCCTGGAGGATGCGCGAAAGGAAGATCCCAATTCATCTCCGGTAGTGCTTCCGGCGGCGGTAAAGTATACCATTCGCAGTAGCAAAGAGGAAGTAAGAGATACGCTGGAGTCTCATACCGGAAAGCTTGAGAAAACTCTTAAGATCAATCCGGGGAATAAGAATCTGCTTCGACGGTTTCTAACCATTGGTCGTATTCTTCTGGAGAAGGCCGAACAGGAGTATCAGATACCTCTGGAGCCTCAGAAAGGATTCGATTTTCGCATAGGCAGGCTGCGTCACAGAATTCTGGATGGAATCGCCGATAAATTTCAGATCAAGAACTATGACAGATCAGGTGATGCTATCCAGAAATTGCGCCAGGTGATCTCCGCCTATGAACTGGTGGTGCTGGAGTATCCGGACCCTTCTGTGCCTCGCTTAAGTGATGACGAAAAAGACTGGATGCTACGAGAAACCCTCACGGCATTCGATTTTGTTGTAATTAAAAAAGACTATCTGACCTCCAGCCCGACCCCGGAAAGATTCTTCGAATGGCTTACCAGGTTTGAAACCTATGTTTACAGACGAAAGCCCCGAATGATTGGTGGCGAACCATCTATTCTTCCAAGAACGGCCCATGTTAGATTCGCACCAGCCTTTGATCTGGCGGACTATTACTCGGACTATAAAAATAAAAAGAAAGCTACTGTGGAAAATGTTACTCGGCGCCTCAAGAGCGATATTGAGGGTCTGCTTCATGGAATGGAGGATCTCACCGAACCCATAGTGGAGCCCAACGATGTAGGGGAGGATGCCATCGATTGATGGTGATGGGGTATCGTTTGAGGTCATAGCAATTATACAGGGGGAAGTCACAATGAGCGAGATCAAAGAAAGGTTATCCGATATTAATGAATGGATCGATCAGCGGGAAAGCGAAGGAAACCTGGACAAAGCCGAAAAAGCGCTGCTGGCTCTCAAGGCCGAGTTCCCGGAAGAAGACCTGATTTGCGGAAAGCTAAGTAGCGTCTATTTCTATAAAGGGCTTTTTACCCGTGACGATAAGAAGCGTGAAGTGTACTACGAACACGGAACTAACTATGGCAGAGAAGCCATCAACATGAATCCCCGGGCTATTTATGGAAACTTCTGGTACGCATCCAACGCAGGACAGCTGGGGATTTGTAGAGGCATCATGGCATCTCTGGCCAGCATTGATCCATTCAAACAGTCCATGGAAGTTGTACTGAAGGAAAACGAGAACTTCTTCTTTGCCGGGCCACATCGAGCTCTGGGCAGGCTCTTTCATCAGGCTCCAGGATGGCCCATTTCTGTAGGCAATAAGAACAGGGCAGCGGATCATCTGGAGCGGGCTGTAGAACTGGCTCCGGAGTTTTTTAACAATCGTTCGTTTCTTGCGGAGCTGTATCTGGATATGGGCAGGAAGGATAAGGCGAAAGAGCATCTCGAGTATCTGGTAGCTCAGCAACCCAAGCCGGATCATGCCATCGAGGATTCTAACTATCGCAACTACGCCGTGGAAGCGCTGCAGAGATTCTTCTAGCCATGGATTGTTGGGCGGCCGAATCGAAAGATGAAAGATCGGATTGAGGATTGAATCTTCTAATATATGCTTCTGAATAAGCTTCTGAATAAGCTTCTGATCCAGCTCCCGGACCGGGATTTCTGTCCACGGTACATTACTTTCTGAATGAAAATTATCGAGCATCTTTCCAGACTACGGTGTCGAAGATGGATGCATTGCTGTAGATGAATTTCGGTTTTCACTTGCTTGCCCGTGCAGAATCCTTTCTGTAACTTCTAGATGGCCTATCGAAGCATTCGCGATTGTGTAAGAGACCTGGAAAAGAATTCGCATCTAGTTCGAATTCAACAGGAAGTGGATCCTGACCTGGAAATGGCAGAGATCCAGAGGAGGGTGTTTGCGGCCGGCGGTCCAGCTATACTATTCGAACGTGTTCGTGGTTCCGATTTTCCCGCGGTGTCCAATCTATTCGGTACCATCGAACGTGCCCGATTCATTTTTCGAAAGACCATCCGTCGCGTGCAGGCGCTTATTGGACTGAAGGCGGACCCGGCCATCGCTCTGAAAAATCCTGCCAATCTGTACTTTGCCCTTCGCGCTGGCTTAAATGCACTTCCTCGAAGAGTGCACGGCGGAGCAGTGCGATACCGTCGCACCACTATCGACAGATTGCCTTTCATTAAATCCTGGCCCGCCGATGGAGGACCGTTCATCACCCTTCCGCAGGTATATTCCGAAGATGCATTCAAACCCGGCGTTATGAAATCGAACCTGGGAATGTATCGCGTTCAGATGGCTGGCAATGAGTATCGACTGAATGAGCAGATTGGGCTGCACTATCAAATCCATCGAGGCATTGGAGTTCATCACAGTCGGGCCCTGGAAAAAGGGCGTCCTTTTCCGGTGAGCATATTCGTAGGTGGTCCGCCGGCCCATACCTTTTCTGCGGTGATGCCTCTACCCGAAGGATTGCCGGAGGTAGCGTTTGCAGGGGCGCTTGCCGGGCGTGGTTTTCGCTACTCGGTGGATCGAAATAGAGATCGGCAGTCCGATTCGCGCGTAAGACAACTGGTTTCTGCAGATGCGGATTTCTGTATTACAGGAATTGTGGAGCCAGGTCTGCTACCGGAAGGACCCTTCGGCGATCATCTCGGCTATTACAGTCTTTCGCATGAATTCCCGGTGTTGCGAGTCACATCTGTCTATCATCGAAAGAATGCGATCTGGCCATTTACGGTGGTGGGCCGTCCGCCTCAGGAAGATACGATCTTTGGCGCGCTAATCCATGAGCTTACCGGGCCAATGGTTCCGGTTTCCATTCCTGGATTGAAATCCATGCATGCAGTGGACCAGGCCGGTGTTCACCCATTGATGATTGCCATCGGCGAAGAGCGCTATACCCCCTACGCAAAGGAAAGAGTGCCTGCTGAAATTTTGACTGTGGCCAATGCCATCCTGGGATTTGGGCAGGCATCTCTTGCGAAATATCTATGGATTGCAGCCCACCAGGATAATCCTGAGCTAGATACACATAACATACAGGAATTCTTCGAACATATGCTGGCCAGAGTGGACTGGAGCAGGGATCTGCATTTCCAAACAAGTACGACCATGGATACCCTGGATTATAGCGGCGTTTCCATCAACCGTGGTTCCAGGGTAGTCATTGCGGCGGCAGGCGATGCGAGAAGAACTCTGGGTAAAGAAGTACCTGGCATTGGATTGCCGGATGAATGCAAAGATCTGCGCTGCATATTCCCGGGAGTGCTTTCTGTAAAGCTACCTACCTTCAAGTCTGAATCGGACCGTTCCCATGTTGAAAATCTATGTTCTGTCCTTTCCGATCAAAAAGAGCTCCTGGCCAGTTTTCCTCTTATCGTAGTTTCTGATGATTCGGAATTCACTTCGCGCAATCTGGATAATTTTTTGTGGGTCACCTTTACTCGTTCGAATCCTTCTCATGATATTTACGGTGTGGATAGCTTTGTAGAATTCAAACACTGGGGTTGCCGTGGCCCCCTGGTTATCGATGCCAGGGTAAAGCCTCATCATGCGCCTGCCCTGGAGACCGATCCAGAGATTGATCGCCGAGTGGATGCGCTGGCAGCGAGCGGAGGCCCACTGCATGGAATTATCTAATCTGCGGTCTGAAACGGAGATAGCAAAACAGGGTTCGGAGTTTTCTAGCAATCTTTCGCAGGACCATGAATTGCCCGGTGTGGCACCGGACCGAGATTTTCTGGATGTGGCTCTGGGGGATCTTCCGTTGCTCTATCGCACTCCGTCGCGTTGGGCCCGGCGAGTCATGGAGGATCCGGAAAGCCTTTTAAATGATCATGCCCATTTAGAAAAAAAAGCCGCAGCAAATGCACTGGAGCTTCTCTGTCGCTGGCCCCATGGTGAAACCCCGGACTACTGGGTACGTGCACTTACATCTATGGCCGCCGAAGAGTCCGATCATTTAAGGCTGGTCACTCGATTCATGATGCGACATGGATATCAGTTGAGCAGGCACCATAAGAATCCCTACGCAGGTCGCCTGCACGTTCTGGTTCGACGGGGCGCCGGAAGAGCCGAGCTGGCGGATCGATTGTATGTCGCAGCGCTGATTGAGGCGCGAAGCTGCGAAAGGTTCATTCAGCTGTACAGTATAGGCCAGGAATTGAATTCAAATTTGAAACCTGTGGAGCAGGAAATTGGCAGGCTTTATGGAAGTCTTCTGGAATCGGAAGTAGGGCATTATCGTGCCTTTCTACGTCTGGCCAGAGAGCTCAGGCCAGACGATCATGAATTGGAATGGAAGGATTGGCTCAGCAGGGAATCTCAAATCGTTCAAGAAATTCCTTTTTATTCGGGTATTCTATCTGGAACCTCGGATCTATAGCAACGCCAGGAAAGCACGATGGAATCTGTAAATGCTTAATCTGTGGATGCTTAAAGGACTGGACTGGTTAAAAAGGTTTGAAGTTCTCCCAGGGGAAGAGGCCTGGAATACAGATATCCCTGCAAAATGTTACAACCTTCTCGCCTCAGAATGCTGGCATGCTCTTCCGTTTCTACACCTTCCGCCACGATTCTTAGCTTCATCACCCGGGCCAATGCGATGATGGCTCGCACAATTGCCAGGTCATCTTGATTCTTATGAATATCTTTGATAAATGACTGATCGATTTTCAGTGTATCCAGAGGGAATCGCTTCAAATAGCTCAATGAGGAAAAGCCCGTACCGAAATCGTCGATGGCCAGTTTCACACCTCTTTTTCTCAGTTGATCCAGTAACTCCACCGTGCGATCCACATCCTGAATGAATGCGCTTTCAGTTAGTTCCAGTTCCAGGTTCCGGGGGTTCATGGAGGTTTTTTCCAGGGTGGCATCCACCATTTCCAGAAATCCCTCCTGGAAGAACTGCCTGGCAGACACGTTCACCGATATATAATCCAGTCCTTCGGATTCTCTGCCCAGGTCCACGAAAGCCCGGCAGGCCTTTTCCATAACCATCTGACCCATGGGAACGATTAAGCCGGTCTCCTCTGCCATCGGAATGAAGCGTGCCGGAGACACCATTCCCAGTTCCGGGTGCTCCCAGCGAATCAGCGCTTCTGTGGCTACTGCCCTGGAATCCTCTGTAGAAATCAATGGCTGAAAATGAAGAATGAATTCATCCTTTTCAATGGCCCGTCGAAGGCTGGCTTCCAGAGCCAGGTGTTCAAAAGCTCTGGTATTAATTTCTGGTGAATAAAAATGATAGGTGTTTCGTCCGATCTCCTTGGCCCTATACATGGCCATGTCCACGTTTCGAAGCAAAGCGTCTGGATCTTCTCCATCATCCGGAAAAATACAGATGCCGGTGCTGGCTGAAACAAAGATTTCCTGCTCCTCAATATGAAAAGGTTCATTGAACTGCGCCATGATTGCTTCTACAATTTGAATTGGCTGATCCAGAGATGAAAGAGAATCAATAAGAAGAGCGAATTCGTCTCCTCCGGTACGCGAAAGTGTATCTGTAGGACCTATCATCTTTTTCAGCCTTTCGCTCACCAGACGCAATAGTAGATCCCCTGACCCATGGGATAATGTATCATTGATGACCTGGAACCGATCCAGATCCAGAAATAGAATGGCTCCCTTATGATGCATCTCCCGGGCCCGGAGCAGAGATCTATTTAGAATTTCAAGAAAGTGATTTCGATTGGGCAGTCCGGTCAGAGTATCGTAGGATGCAAGATACCTTAGCTGTTCTTCGTTTTGCTTCTTCTGAGAAATGTCGGAGAAGTGTGCAATAAAATGAGTCAGCTCCCGGCTCTCGTTTAGAACTGTAGAGATTTCAAGCCATTCCGGATAGATATCTCCGTTCTTGCGTTTGTTCCAGATCTCCCCCTTCCATCCTCCGTGCTTGTTGATGGACTCCCATAGCTGTTCGTAGAATGCTTCGCTATGAAATCCGGAGCTCAAGAAAGCCGGCGTCTGCCCCAGAGCTTCCTGTGCCTGATACCCTGTAATTCTGGAAAAGGCCCGGTTGGTGTAGATGATCCTGTTGTCCCGGTCGGTGATTAGTATCCCATGCATGCTGTTGTCAAAGACGCGAAGCATGAGTGCACCTTTACTTTCGCTTTTGCGTTTTTCCTGCCGTATTTCCAGGTTTCGTCTGGCAATTTCTACCCTTGTCATCAGTTGCTCTGGAGATACAGGCTTTTCCAGGTAATCGTTGGCACCAGATTCCAGGGCTCTTTTCAAGCTGTCTGACTCTTCTCGACCGGTAACTACCAGGATTTGCACATCTTCAGTACCTGGCTGCTGACGTATACGTTTTGCCAGTTCCAGCCCATCCATACCGGGAAGTAGCCAGTCCAGTAAAATGATTTGAGCCGGATTCTTCAGAAAGGATTCCAGCGCGGACTCTGCGTCCGGGAAGGTTTCCAGTTCCACCAGGTCTTCCATCACACGACGGTAGAGTAGCAGTGCCACAGGATCATCGTCCACGGCCAGGATTCTGAGGGGAGTATACGAAGAGCCAATCATGCTTCCAGGAAGTGTGCATGTCCGGTCCATGAAGTCATCAATATTTTTTATCAATTCATAGTTCGATTGGCATCACCGGTGCTGTCCATTGCCGCACGGTGAGCATCGATACTTTCAGGATCTTGCTTCTGCCGTCCGCATCACCGGAGATTTCAGGATGCTGTGGAACCGGGACTTTAATGATCTCTCGTTACAGGCCTGTAAAGGAAAGGTCATAGAATATGGATTATCTGATGCCATGTCTGTAGTAGAACATCAGATGGCCATGCAATCGGATCTCGGTTTCGATTTTAGCCGGGTAGCTTTTCAGCCCATCTTCGAAACCGACGGCAGGTTGCACGGTGTTGAAGCATTGATGCGATTTGTCGGTAACGCTGTCCAGGGCTCCCGGAATCAGCAAAACTCTATGGAGCGAGCGGTGCCCCGTAATCATGTTTCTCCGGAGACCATCTTTTTTCGCGCCAGGGAATCCAACTGGATCATGGAACTGGATTTTTATTGTAGGGAGCAGATTCTCCAGCAGTCCGCATCCGCTCAATGGAAGAATCGGCTATTCATCAACGTCTGTCCTGAAAGCCTTCTCAGTCCCCATCACTCTGTGGGGCGTACCGACGGATTGGTAGATGCAGCAGGCTTACGAAAGGAACAGATTGTTCTGGAGATAACGGAAGAGACAGCCATCCAGAACTACGAACTATTTGCTCGCACCATTTCTCACTACCGGGAACAGGGCTATAAGATTGCTATTGATGACTTTGGCTCCGGTTATGCAGGTCTCAAGATGCTGGCTTCGGTTCAGCCCGATTATCTCAAGATTGATCGATACTTTATCCAGAGGATTCATCGAGAGCCGGTAAAATATGTTATCGTGGAAAGTCTGGTAAATATCTGTAATAAACTGGGAATCAAGTTGATTGCAGAAGGAATTGAAACCGGTCTGGAATTTCACTCCATCCTCAATCTGGGCATCCAGTACAGGCAGGGCTTCTATTTTGCTGAGCCCAGCTTTGAGCTCAAGAGCCTGGAAATGGACTCATGTTTTCAAGAAGAGTCCGTGGCCGAGATTTCACAGAACGGCTCACTGTACCACTTCTAAAAATGGATGATTCCACAGAGCCAGCTGGATTGTTGGAGCTGTGAAAATCCAGGAAATGCTAGAACAATTGCCGGAGCGGGTGCGCGGAATGCATGGCTATGTCCCTGGCCTGCAAAAGAATGATTCCAGCATCCTGAAGCTAAATAGCAATGAGAATCCCTATCGTCCTTCCCGAGCGGTGTTCGAAGCTCTACAGAATCTGGCAGATCCAGAAAAAACGGCTCTGGAAAAGTATCCTTCCCCCCGCTCGCATGAATTGAGAGGCGCCATAGAAACTACTCTGGGTCTGTCCCCTGACTCGGTTCTGGCAGGCAACGGTTCCGATGAAATCCTGGCCATCCTCTTTCGCGGGTTGATGGATCCGGGAGATACCTTTGTAATGCCGGATCCCACCTACAGTCTGTATCCGGTGCTGGCGCGAGCGGCAGGTTTAAACTTTCGGTCCGTCCCCTTAAAGGATGATTTTCACATAGATTTCGAGGGCCTTCTGAAAGCATCCCGGGAATCCACGTCTCCGGCCCGAGTAGCTATTATGGCCATGCCAAATGCTCCCACAGGTCTGGACGAATCGGCCGAGGATCTGGAAAGATTCATTCAAACCTTTCCAGGATGGGTTATTCTGGATGAGGCCTACAGTCCCTTCGCAGAAAAGAGTTTCATGACTCTTGCTGGAAACAGGTATGCGAATCTAATTTGCACCTCGACTTTTTCCAAAGCCTGGTCTCTGGCAGGACTTCGCATTGGCTGGATGGTGGCACACCCAGAACTCATCCAGCAGATGGATAAGATTCGAGACTCCTACAATCTTTCTCGGGCGGCGCAGGTGGCGGCAAGGGCTGCAATCCTGGATGTTTCCTGGCAGACGGATAATGCAAATAGGATCAAGACCAGTCGAGAGAAATTGATTCAAGGCCTTACAGCCAGGGGATTTCGCTGTATTCCTTCTTCTACAAACTTTGTACTGGCCCGGGTTCCTGCAGGGAGCCCGGAGCAGGCCGCAAGAATCCAGGAAGAGATGGAAAAGCGAAACATCCTCATTCGATATTTTTCTCATCCTCGAGTGCGTGAGTATCTACGGATAAGCGTTGGAACAGATGAGCAAATGGATCGTGTACTGGCCTCTCTGGATGAGATTCTCGATTAGATCCAGCCATTGGTTGCTCCGATCCTGAGATTGTCCTTTCTCAGCTTAAAGAGCCGGGCTACCAGGAAGGGGATTTTCTACAGCCCGCCTTCCGGTAATCCAATGGCCTCCAGCAGAGCCTTTCGATCCGTGAGCAGACGAACGCCGGTGCGCTTGAGCTTCAGTTCTCCCACATCAGTGCACTTGCTGAAATCCTGGTCGGTTGCAAAGGCTGTGTTTCCGGGGGACTGGATCGGCTCCAGGCTTCCGATGTAGACGCTTCTTGATTTTCGGTCTGTGACCAGAGAGTAGATCTTCACTTTATGGTCAGCTGCAACGTTGACTGCGAATCGTTTTCCTTTGCGACGAGCATGACTCAGTCCCAGGTAATCCATGCCTGCTGCCTGCAGGATTATTTGAAAATCCTCGTTCGGCGGTTCAAATGTTCCCGTAAGACAGGTGATGTTTTCTGCGGGCTTATCGAAGTTCCACCATCCTCCCTGATTGATGTTGCGATAGATTCGAACGCTGGGATATTCGCCTTCGCAGTAGGGAGATTCCACAAGTAAGAGCAAAGGCTCTGTGAGGCTTTTTCGAACGTCGCAGCCTTCCGGCCAGTCCGTGACCATTCCCGTAGAGCCTACGTCCGTCCACGACTTTCCGTCCAGCCTGTACATATTCATGGCATCGGAGGTCCCGGGCTGCATTAAGACGGATATAGAAGACGATGGTTCTACCTGCTTTCCGTTCTGGAAAAACTCCAGATGAAACATTCCATCGGACTGAAGTACCACCGTATTGCCGGACTCCTTATACTCCAGGGGAATCCCGGCCAGAGCAAAATCTGCCGGGGTTTTTAGAACTATGGCTCGCACCTCAACAGAAGGTCCGGTAAAACTTCCGGCAGGTATTCTAAGTGTCATTTCTCCCAGCTGAAGCTGGCGCGAATAAGCTGGATCAAAGGTAATGGTTTCGACTTTCAGCAATCTCCGCAAAATAGCAGCGGGACCCGGCCACTGAACCGCAGGTGCCGGCTCTTCTTCCACTCCCCATTTCTCCTGTTGCGCCCGAATGATCGCCTCACGACGTTCGCGATCCAGATCAGGATCATCTAAATCATCCCGGGTCCGAGGCGCTGAAATAAGGGCCGATACACCAATAATCGATGCGAAAATGATTGCTAAATATTGTCTCATCCTGAGGCGAATATCGCCCCTGGATAAAAAAACTTAACGGGAGGTCAGGCTTTGCTGGTTTCTGTCCTGCAGGCTGCCTGGGTTTTTACACCCAGCTTTTCCAGGATGGTGGCCAGGGGACAGAATGTACTGAAACCGCTTTGAAACAGATTCAGCCCCACAAATGCCGTAAAGAATAGCCAGTACTGGTGTTGAAAAATAGGGCTGGCTTCCACTCCCAGAGATAGAGATAGCAATACAAAAAATCCTGCTACAATTCGAACAATTCTTTCTACGGTCATAGATGGCTCCCGGATACCCGATCAATATAGGGTAGGGGGGTATCCTATCCGATCAGGAAAGTCCGGCAGGGCTGGTTCGGCAAGTAAAAATCTCAGGATGGTTTGGAAGTGTTCCGGTGGATCCGAATACCAGAATACGGATACGAAAGTCCGAATTCTGGAGCATGAAAGGATCTGGATTGAAGTGCTTGAAGAGACGTATGCGCACCGTTAAGATTTTCTTAAATCCGGTGCAGCGAGCCAGTATTCTTTTTGATGTAGGTTCTCGGATAGATCCGGGATCGTCGTCAAAGAAAGGAACCCGGGGCTTTTTTGGCCTGCGAAAGTGGAGAGTATGCGACGCATCAATAGTAGAAACCTGAGTTCAGGCTTCCACCAGGGATTGAAATATCTCCGGCTTAACTCTTTCTGGATCCAGGCCAAATACTTCAGCGGCATGGATGGCATTATTGATATTCCAGAGTAGATCCGGAACCGTTCTTTCTCCATCATCATATTTCAGGATTCTACGGGCACGAACCTTCATGGCGTCGCCGCGAATGGAAAACCATTTGAATGCTTTGCGCGAGAGGAATCGGCTCCATCGTTCCTTGCGAAACTCCGGGCTCTTCAGTCTGGGATCAAAAATCAAATGAGAGTTCAAAACCTTGCTGCTGAGCTCTTCAAAGCTGTGGTGCAGAGATTGTCGAGATATCACAGGTCCCTTTTCCAGTTCCATGAATGTAGCCGCGGCCAGGATGCTGGAAGCCAGAACCGTCGTATTATTTTGTAGCAGTTCCCTTCCTTTTTGCATATGGGCCTTGAAATCGCTTCTGGATTCCGGCGGCTGCACTGCAGGGGCTGTATACATAAATACTTCGATTTTTCCCAGCGCATCCGGGCACAGTTCTTCGTAAGAAAGCGTAGTATAGATGATGGGTCTCGACTTGCGATGAGAGGCATAGGCTGCCAGATCCAGTAGCTCGCTGATTCGGCCATCGTGACAGTACCGCCCTTCGGGTAATATGACGAAGGAACGATTCTTCTCTTCCATTTCGCGCTGCACCTGAAGTACGGATTTGGCTGTTTGCTTTCTGGTATATCGATGGAAATCCTGATAGCTCATACCAGTGACCTGGGGGCCGGCGAATCGCGGATGTTTGTACTCCGCTTCCGATGTTGGAAGATCCGATCCATCGCGGTACACCGGGTAAGCGTTTAGATCCTCAAACAAGCCACGAAAATAACGAGCAATGATGCGAGAGCTCCATCCAGCGGGTAGCTTGAAAAGCTGATTCTTGACGAATCCTGGCATCATATCCTGGTAGGGAAAGATACCATGGAACAGTCCGCCCTGGGCTACCAGCGTAAGATTATGGAAGCGGTTTACTTCCCGGCCAATCATATACTGGGCCAGGGCCATCACATCGTGAATCTTCTTGTGCGAAAAGCACATGATGGGAGCGGATTCCGTTACCGGTGGAATGTAATCGTAGCCGGCCACATAGGCAGCTTCCAGTAGTTTAGGATAATAACTGATGGAATGTAGTAGCTTGCCTCTACCGGGAAGCTTCGGACCGCATTGTTCGCACAGGGCCTGAAAGTTCTCTTTCATGTTTGCGTCGGCCCGGGGACGCACTGGAATAAAGGGATCTAGCTCCACAGACTAGCAGAACGTAGCAAAGCCCCTCTCCATTCAATTGATTTTCTGCCAGAATTCCTTTTCTCCCATATTTCCACGAATGAGGTCAGAAACCAGTTTTCGCACATGGTCTGGAAAGGCATTCCAGTATTTCTCCACCCAGTCCGGAGAGGCAGACTTCAATTCCTTGAGCTCCCGGTCTTTCATACGGCCAACGGAGTAATCCACAAATTGCCGAACCATGGTAACTAGCACATCCCTGGGAATGTTGCTTTCTGCGGATGGAGAGGGCCGATTGGGATCCGGCACAAAATGATCCACCAGGGCATCCAGGTGCTCTTCCGGGATGGTGGGCTCATGGGTCTTAATCATATTTCGAACCAGCCTGCGAGACATGCCCGGAATATCGATGTCAATGGATGCCTGGAGTTCATCTGCATATTTCTTCGCGATGCTCTGGATATCCATGACATTTCCATGGTCAGAAGTCATGCCGGTACCACCCATGGGACCGGTGAATCGAGAGGGCTGGCCGCCACCGCGACGTTCCAGAGCCATGCGCACTGCTTCCAGGGCCTCCGGGTTGGCCCGATTCAGAATAAAATCAATAACGTATACAAGGTCTTCCTGCGGGTCCATACTGTAAACTTCGGATATCCGGGGCCATGAGCACCTACATTTTGTGATGCTTTGTAATATGGAGTGTCACTGAAAGGCTTTGACCGGTAGCGGGCAGGTCCCTAACTGGAAATGTGCAAAATCTGGTAAAGGATCAAATACTCAGGTCTATAGATACCAAGCAGAGAATAGCTGATGATTCTGAACTGCTGGATCAGATCGTTGCTGCAGGCAGAATGCTTTCCCGTTCCCTGCAGAAAGGACGCAAAGCTATGTTCTGCGGGAATGGCGGATCGGCCGGTGATGCCCAGCACATAGCGGCAGAACTGGTGGTCCGGTACAAAGGGGGAAATGAGCGTAAAGCCCTTCCGGCTCTTTCTCTGTCCGTGGATCCCAGTGTGATTACAGCCTGTGGAAACGATTACGGATATGACCGCATCTTTGCACGCCAGGTCGAGGCATTTGGCAAGCCAGAGGATGTGCTGGTAGGAATTACAACATCTGGAAACTCCCGCAACATTGAGCTGGGTCTGGAAGAAGCCCGCAGAGCCGGAGTTCGCACCATATTGCTAACCGGCGGCTCCGGGGGGCGCATCATCCAGGAAAGGTCCGACCTGGTAGACATTGCTCTTGTAGTGCCTTCGGAAGAAACCGCCCGCATTCAGGAATCTCACATCATGATAGGTCAGATTCTATGTTCTATTATTGAGAAAGAGCTATTCGATATGGATTGATCCATGGCATTATTTGGCAGTAAGAAAAACCATGTGTATCTCGGGATGGACCTGGGGGGCAGCAATCTCTATTCCGTGGCCTTTGACCATGAGATGAAGCCCATTTTTCATTCCAAGATCGATACCGAGGCCAGGGAAGGATATCTGCACGTAATCGATCGAGTAGCAGTTCAAATCCAGGAACTGAAGAAGCGGCTGGAACAGGATGGTTTTGAACTGGCCGGGATTGGACTGGGTGTGCCCGGACTGGTCCAATCGGAAGAGGGTTCTGTGCTTGTGGCTCCCAATCTGGGATGGTCGCAATGCAAGCCTGTGCGAGACATGGATTTGCCTCAGGAATTGAAGGATCGCACCGTTCTTCTAAATGATGTGAATGCAGGCCTCCTGGGTGAGCTCAGCCGTATGGATGATAATCCCCGTTGCGCCGTGGCTTATTTCTGTGGAACGGGAATTGGTGGTGCCATTGCGCTGAACGGTAAGCTGGTGGAAGGTCGAGACGGAGCTGCCGGAGAAGTGGGACACATGGTAGTGCGAAGTGGCGGACGAAAATGTGGATGCGGACGGCAGGGCTGCCTGGAGGCCTACATCGGCAAATGGGCTCTGAATGCTCAGATTCTGAAAGCCCTGGATCACAAAAAGAAGACCAGGCTGAAATCCATCATAAACTACAATCTAAAGAAGCAGCCTGTAAAGAGCTCCAGCTTGAAGAAGGCCTACGAGAAAGGGGATAGCTTTACTGTAGAACTTATGGAAGAGCATTACGCTCATTATCTGGCCATAGGACTTTCCCAGACCGCCAATTGCCTGGCGCCGGATTGTATTGTGCTGGGTGGCGGAATCATGGAAGCCATGGGAGAGCTTCTATTGCCTGTCATCAGAAATAACCTGGAATCATTATGTATGGGACCGGCTCCGCAGTTGCAGCTGGCGGAACTGGGTGATCTGGCCGGTCCCCTGGGTGCTGCCATCGAGGCATCTCGTAGATAGATATTGCACCACTATTGGAGGCTGATTTGTTTTTTGCTATTGTGGCCGGATTTGGCGGCCTTTATCTCATCTTGATGGTTGCTGGACTCTTGCACCGGGACTATATGAAATCCTGGAACAGGCCCAGAAAGATGGCTCTGGCCATTATGGGGACCGGATTTCTTATCCTTGGAATGTACTTTGGATACCTGGCTTACTTCCTTTCTACGCCGGAGGGTCAGGAACACCAGAGACAACAGCGGGAAATGAATCGGATGTATTTCCCCGAGCAGCAGCGATAAAGGGCCTGCGGCATCCGGCAACTTTCATTCATGGGGCCAGCTCTGGGGCCAGGCTCCTTCCTCGTAGAGAGCCGGGGCCGGCTTGCATCTAAATTTCTTCAGGGCTCCCTTCGTGGCCAGGCCGGAAAATGCGCTTTTCAATTCATTTTATGTCCGATAATGTCAGATATGGACCGGTTCCGCTCTTTTATGGAACGCACTCTGCTAGTTCTTGGACTTTTGATGTCCGGACCTGCTCTGGCTCAGGTAGAGATTTCCAGCGTTAACAACTCGGCCTATCCGGACATGGAGGCCACGGTGGAGATTCCTTCCACATCGGAGGGGAAGCCTACATTTGTCATCTATGAAGACTATGGCTCCGGCCCGCACGCTCAGAACCTGAAAGAAGTGGTATCGGCCCGAGAAAACGGTAGCAACTGGGTAGTGGTGCTGGATGCCACAAAGTCCGTACCTAAAAAAGCTTTCATAAATTCTAGAAAGGCAGCCCTGGACTTTGTGCGAAACCTGCCAGATTCAGATCGGGTAGCTGTGTATCGCATTAACGGAAAGCCCATTCAAATTCTTTCCATGACAGGTCTGTCTACAGAAAGAGCCAGTGTACTCAAAGGTATCGAAGATATTCAGCGCACCGGAATGAAGACCCGCATCTATGATGCTCTGTACGTTGGTCTGGATCATGCTACCCAGGCCAGAAAAGCGTATTCTCCCAGGGGATCTGCACTCATTCTGTTTACCGATGGACGTGATGAAGGGTCCTATCTTTCGGAAGAGGATGCCATCGCCATCGCAGGGGAAGCCAGGGAAGCGAAAATCCCGGTATATACGATATTGAATGGTCAGGCAAAGGGAGAAGAACGATTTCAAAAGATTGCTTTGAAAACCGGCGGAGAAGTCTTTAAAGAAAAGTTTCCTCCGGGGCGATTGAAACCTTCCTCGGATTCCAGATCTCATTTCACGCTCCGATATTCCTCGAAAGCAGAAATCTGGAATCGATATCCCGGCAAGGAAATCAAGATTCGCGTAGAATATCTGAATGAACCGGATCGCTTTGCAGAGTATATCTATGAAGTTCCCTTTCGAATGTTTGAGGGGGAATACTCAATTACGGCCTGGATTCTTCTGGCTGTTGGACTGCTTCTGCTAATCGCATTTTTCATTTTCTTATGGATTGTGCTTCGCCGAGCGCAGGCGCGTAAACGATTGCCTCCTGTAAGCGAAGAGGTGATGGAAGGCTGGAGCGCCGATCAGGATAAGTCAACCAGACTGGAACCGCAGGCGCCGGGACAGATTACGGATTTTACGGAAGCTCTGGCCAAAAGCCAGAATCCAGATGGAATGCCCAGGTCCGTGAGCGAAGCCGTGGAAGAGGATTCCAGTCCGGATTACTATCCTGGCGAATCCGTGGCAGCCAGCGAAGGACAATCGGCCAGAATGGCCACCGCAGCAGCCCTGTCCAGCGAGGCAGAGGCTCGAGCATTTCAGTCGGAGATGCCCTTTCGCACCAGGACTCCAGAAACCATTTCTCTGGAGCTAAAGGAAAAATCCTATCAGGTCCTTCAGATGGCTCTGCGTGATGCCAGCCGGTACGAATATGCTACCCTGGTGCTTGTGGGCGGGGATCCGTACAGAAAGCGAAATGAATACGATCTTTTTCTGGAAGAAACCTACATCGGACGCAGTCCCATGGCCAGTCTTGTAGTTGCAGATAAGTCCGCTTCCATGTTACATGGAAAAATCCGCAAGATCGATCAGAAGTATGTATTGTTTGATCTTGTAAGCGATACCGGGACCTATCTAAACGGAAAACGCGTTCTGCGGCCCAGACCTCTTAGAAATGGCGATGAAATACAGATTGGACATACAAGATTTGAGTTTCGCGGAAAATCCGTCTGATCCATCTTTGATGCGAGTTGCACCTCACTATTCCCGCAGATACACTCCGGGCCATCCCAATAAAAAACCTGCATTGCTCATTCGTTTCCGCCTCGGCAATGTGGCTATGATTCTTCGCAATTCAAGGACTCTATCCGGAAGAGCCGCTGCGCTTTCGGTCCTGTTTCTGGGGCTTTATTGTTTTTCTACTCCTGAGTGGATTCACCGTCTGCCAGAGCGCTCCGAGCTTTTGACTGATTCCCGGGACTCTCAGCAAAACACAGATAAAGAGTCCCATTCGCAAACCAGCCCAACTTCGGATTCCGCTGCCTCGGATGGGTTAAATATAGAAGACTCTGCCAGCCTCCAGGAACTGGAAGGTTCCTATCGCAGGCCGGTTTCCACCAGATATTCCGTTGCCGATGAGCACAGCCTTTCCACTTCCACTCAGCTTTTATCTCTGGCAGATACAGGAGAGGGAATGGTCTATTATAAGATCCATACCTATGAAGAATGGGTACGAGGTGTTGCCAGGCGAACCATCTATGGAGAGAAGGGCCTCGTCCAGAGAAAGGGTCCCTGGGTCCTATTCCAGCCTAAATTCGTATATCACAGCGCCCAGGGCCCGGTCCATATGGATCATGAAGAATCCGGCAGACGTTGCATTCAGCCTATGGATGTGAACCTGGCAAGAAAGAGATTGGACACACGCAAGCGAATGGTGGAGCGAAAACCTTTGCTTTACTTCTTTAATGAAAGGGATGGCTCCCTCACTCCCCTGGCCTTTGAAGAGGAGGGCAAGATCTATCGATTCGGATTCTATGAACAATTGATGCGGCCCTATGATCGCGGTACCATGCTTCAAGAAACTCATAAAGATCTTTCGCTGCAGACCCAGAATCCTCATTCCTACTTTCGCGAAGGATCAGCTTTTTTGCGAAATTACAGTCGAGATCCTGCCATGGATGTTCAAAAGGAAATGGGTCTGAGTACCGACTGCATTCAGGATTTACGACCGATCCAGTCCAGCAAATAGGTCTCGATGCGGTAATCCATCCATCGTCGATCTGGAATTTCTGGATGTTTTCTGCCCAGCCATCCTACATGGCCACCGTTCAATGTGAAATGCACTTCGATATCTTTGTACTGCGACCAGGGAATTTCATGGATTGGTTCGTGGGGAATCATCGGATCATCCAGGGCATGTAGTAGCAGTCCTGGAGTCTTGATCCTGGAAAGATAGGTCCCGCCGGAGCCAACCTCATAATAATGCTCCGCTCCCAGGTATCCCGCGGCCGGAGCGGTATAGAGTGTATCGAATCTATAAAAGGTATCCGGTCTTCTATGGGCTGCAGGAAGATTTCTGGCCAGCTCACCATAGACTCCGGAATCCACTCGCAGCTTGAACTCCTCCAGAAATGCTTCTCTGTATATTCGCGCTCTTTCCGAGTCCATCCGTACCTGAGTAGCCTTCAAGTCCAGAGGGGCACTTACAGCAACCCATCGCTCCGGAAGTCGCAGCGGAAAATCCTTCCATCTTCTGCGAAGTGGACTTTCCCTTTCCAGGTAGTCTGGCTGCGCTCTTCGCAGATTTCGAATCTGGCGGGCCCGCTCGGTACCAGGTTCTCCCATATATTTCAATGTGAGATTGCCGCCCAGGCTGTAACCGACCAGGGCCATCTTTTCTGACAGGTTTTCATGGACAAAAATGCAGGCAGCGTGTAAATCCACGGTCATGGCCGCATTGTAGGTCATTCTTGCCATATCCCGGCCGTCTCCACATTGACGCAGATTCATTCGCACAACATGAAATCCGCGAGACAGAAGCTTCTCCGTTAGCTTGATGATGTACACAGACTCGGAGCTGCCTTCCATCCCATGCACCAGGATTACGGCCGGGGCTTCCCGGGCCTTCTGTCTGTGAATCTTCAGTAGAATCCGGTCCATGCTGCCTTCCGGGCTGGGTAAGGCCACCGTGTACAGATCCGATTTAAACTTCTTACTATTAAATGTAGCTCTACCCAGAAGATGAGTAGCAATGGTCTGGGCATGAGGGCCCCGGACGCCACTTACAGGCCGAAACGGTATGAGTCCGCCATCCACGTCTTCATTACCGGGAGCGATCCATCTATGAATCAAGTAAAAATGTAATTCCGGTTCCGGCGGTAATTCCGTTTAGACAAAGGCTTGTCAGGGATTGTAATAAATTTCAGAACAGTTACCAGGATGACCGGGCAAAAATCCTCAGTCTTGATCGCGGATGATCATCAGTTGATTCTTACGGGGCTTCGAATTGTTATCGGAGATTCCGATGCATTCTACGTTTCATTCGAAGGCAGAAATGGAGACGATGTGCTGGATGGTTTTGCTCAAAAAGTACCTCGAATCGCTGTTCTGGATATTGGCATGCCACCCGGAGATCGACTCAAAGAGCAGGCGGAGCCGGGACTGGCCGAAGAAATGGAACGGCTGGGAGTGAGAGAAAGTTCCCAGTACGGCGGACTTCTGGCGGTATCCTACATTAAGAAGCATTATCCGGACACAGGAATTCTGATTGTAACGCAACAGGAATCCCCTGCCATTATTGCTGCGGCTACTCGATTGCAGGTGGATGGCGTACTTCTAAAGGATGATGTAAATGAAAATATCCTGGCAGCTCTAAACCGAATTGTGGCCGGGCATCCGGTTTTTTCAGACAAGGTTCAATCCATCCTGGAGCAGCACAGGGAACAGGACCCGAAACTAAGTGAACGGGAATGGCAGGTATTCGAACTGGTGGCTCACGGCTTCAAGGATAAAGAAATCGCAGAGCGACTGGATATATCAGCGCGCACCGTGGCCTTTCATAAAGGGAATCTAAAAGAAAAGCTCAATGCAGAAACCACGGCAGAGCTTATCGCATATTTCCACGAGAGAAATCGATAAACTTTCGTTTGATCTTCTCTGGCTGAATGGGCTTTTCCAGAAATTCAGTAACGTTGGGATAGGATGTTGCCTTCTTCTCTGTGGTGGGATCTGCAGAAATGGCCCATACCGGAATCTGAGAATATCGTTCATCTCCGGCCAGGCTCTGAATCAGATGAAATCCATCTTCTCCAGGCATCCATACGTCGGTGAGAATTAACCTGGGCTTGAGCTCTCTCAGAATTCTAAGAGCCTGCCTGGTATTGGATGCCTCCACTGTAGCCAGTCCCGGGTCTGCCTGGTAGAAAAGAGTGCGCACCATCTGGCGAAAGGCAGGATCGTCATCTACCAGAAGGATAATAGATTGTCCCCTGGACATTTCATGACCGGGAATATAGATTCTATTTCGTGGCATGCGAAATACAAATACAGTATTGCCCGGAACGCTGTGTTCCAGCTCCAGCTCCCCTCCATGCAGCAGCGCAATTTCCCTGGAAAGAATCAGTCCCAGGCCATGACCTCGCCCTGCACTGGAATCCGGACTTCGACCGGTCTTTGTGGGATCAAACAGGCCTGGCTGCAATTCTTGCGGAATACCGGAGCCATTGTCTATAATTCGTAATACGAAATCCCCTTCCAGATTGGCCACCAGATCCAGAGTACCATCGCTTCCCAGATGAGGCATTGCATTTGAGATCAGGTTCGAAATCATGCTGGCAAATAGCGGAGGATCGATCAAAAATTCCCATCCATGGGGGGCCGAGACCTGAATCTTTAACTCCGTGTTGCTTCCGGTTCCGCTATAACGTGTTGCGATATCATCCAGAGTTCCCTGGATACTCATCCAGCGAGGCTCCAGACCAGGCTTGCCGCTGCCTGCGCGAGAGGATTCCAGGAGCCAGTTAGAGAGATGGAGTAGCTGATCTACTGTGCTTTCCATTTCATGCACCAGCTCTTCACGTACATCTTCTCCCAGGCCTCTCTTTCGCAGAAGCGGAAGGTTTGTTTTGAGCGCAGCCAGAGGAGAGCGAATGTCGTGGGAAACTATGCGAAGAACATTATCTTTGATTCTTCCGGCCTCTTCGCTGCGAAGAGATTCTGTCATCAATTGCCTGGTTCTTTCTCTTACAGCCTCTTCCAGAGCTTCCCGGCGTTCGCGATTAATATTGTTTAATCTAAGGGTAACAGAGATGGTCAGTATCAAACCTCCTGGCAAAATAAACATCCGAATAAGAGGAAGAAAATTCAGGACATCCCATCCCAGGATGGCATCGGACGTGGTGAGTATGGCAGGTAAAGGAATACTGACAAATATCGCCCAGGAAAGATATCTGGCTTCCGTTCTGGATTCGGTGTAGGCCAGAGCTACTATGGCAAACAATCCAACGAACCATAATGGAACGGTATAAATAACGCTGCTAATCCCCCACTGATAGTCTACAATTACCAGGAGAGCCAGAGCGATTCCCGTACCTTGAAGGAAGCGAATCAGAAACCAGACCTTCTTATTGTTCCTGGAAACATCCAGAAAGCTTCCGAGAAAGACGGAAAGCATGGTAAGTGAGGCCGGGCCGGAAGCTGCCACTACCTGAAATATCCATGTGCTCTTGCCAGGGCCGGCCGGCCAGAACTGATCCAGGTAGGTTTGATAGAGCAGATGCAAGAGCAGAAAGCCGTTTAACTCCAGGTAGCGACGGTCTCTCAATCCGGCGAAACCAAGCACATTGGTTACAAAGAGCACCATCAGCATTCCATAGAATACAATGTATAGAGTCCGTTCCTGACCTTTCTGTATCTCGTATTGATTCTCTTTAATCAGGGATAAAGGAATTCGAATGCGACTTTTTGTCTGCAACCGAATCATCAAAACATAATCCCTTTTTAGATGGGGCAGGCGAAAGGCCGGCTGACGGTGCTGATTGCCCAGAAATCGCGGCAATGAGCTTCCCGCATTATATCGTGCGATGCGCTGAGGTCCGTTTTCCGTGGATAGTAGATAAACATCCAGGAATTGAATAAACCCATTCGCCAGATAAAGCCTGTAATCCGTATCGTGGCCAACGTATGGTAGCTTTCCGATCTCGCATCGAAGCCAAACCGGTGCATCATGAAATGTAATATGCTCCAGCTCTGAAAGGGGACGAAATTCCGTCTCCACCAAAGATTCCGGAGAAAGCTCCGGCGCTGTTTCCGATAGAGAAAGAAATTCCAGGCACTGGTCCAGACTCCGGGCCGATAGTCCTCCGGGATTCGCCAGAACAGTAACGAGATAAACAAGGAGCAGGCCGGGCCGTAGCATTGCCTGTATTGTCAGGAATCCCCTTTGAAGGAAATCAAAATCTCTGTGCGACGGTTGCGAGGCTCGGCGGCTGTAGTATCGATAAGTTTTCGATCATCTGCGAATCCCCTTACTTCCAGAATCCGCTCCGGTGCAATTCCCTTTCTTGTGATCAGGGCCGTTCGCACAGATTCCGCCCTTTTCTGGCTCAGGATCTTGTTTCCCTGGTAGGAGCCGGGTGTGTCGGTATGTCCGTGGATGCGGGCAACCGTGTTGGGGATCTCGGCCAGACCCTCACCCATCTTATCTACGATTTCCAGGGCTTTGGGGGTAAGCTGCGAAGAGCCAGTGGGAAAGGACAGGTCCCCATCAATAATGGCCACCAGCCTCTTTGTATTTCCGCCTGCATCCAGTTCTTTGCGAAGCTCAAACCCCTGGGCACGAAAAGAATTTTCCAGCTCTTCCAGTATTTCGCCGTTTCCTGCGAAGTCATTTCGCACTCTTGAATATACCTTATTCAAGCTGTCCGATGCCTCATCCGATGGCGATGTAGCTGTTCTGTGAGTTGTGCAGCCACAGAACAGTCCCCAGTAAGAATCATATCCAAAATAGGATGGGACTTCCTGGAAAGTATTACAACTGGCGGTGAAGGTCAGTCCAGACAGAATGACGAAGATCAACAATGACCTGCGGAGGAAGTTAGTGTTTTCTGGGATGCTGGACTCGAATTTCATAGGTTCCTCAATATCAATTCCTGAACAGAGACCAGATGTCTCGACGGACCTCTCTTTGTCTGCTCCAGAATCCTTTTACCACTGAAAATTGACTAATAGAACCTCGAAGTCTTGTCGTAAATTTACTGTCAAACCTGACAGGTTCTGGTCCGCGGAATCTGGAAAAGATTCTGGTGCAACAGGTACTTATCTACGTCCTATCCAGAATATCCGTTCTCGCGGGTTTGTCACCAGGAGATAAGTGAGCTAACGTGCACAATTGCAACATCAAAATTCTTCCGTTGCTATTATTTCTGATTTCGGTATCGCTGCCGTTTTACGGGTCCATATCTGCGGAGGAACCTGCGGAGCAGAGACTGGAACAGGATGTTCCTTTTCTGGATACCTATATGCACAGGATCCAGTTTGATTTTGGCATTGGCTATGCCATCGGAAAGCAAAACTTGATGACCGAAACCGGCCCAGCCTGGTTAATCAATTCCGCTATTAATTCGGGAACTACAGGTCAGCCTGCTGCTATTCCCCTGGGAGAGGGAGATGAAAACGATTATTTCCCGATAAGAACCAGACTTATGTATTCCTACGGTGATAGGTTCGATGTCTCTTATTATAGAAATAACGTTGTTCGGAAGTTTTCCCGAAATACCAGCCCCAGTGTTCTATTCGCATTTCCTGGAAATTCTACCTATGCCACCAGTTTGTTCGAAGGCACCAGGCTTCTAAGATATCATTACGATCAAAGGCTCTATGATTTTGGCTACTACCATCGCTGGACAAAGGACTTTCGGGCAGGTCCCATCATCGGATATCAGAGCGTTCATGAATCCCTCACCGCCACCTATGGCTCATACACTTTAAGAAATAGTTCTGCAGGTACAGATCCATCCCTAACCACCTGGGCCAATGCCGGGGATGTGAAGTTAAACTATCATCTAAATGGCCTGGTCTTTGGCCTGGGCCTCAAATGGGACGTTCTGGATTTCCTCCGGATCAAATATCAGCTCTATTTCATGGAGCGCAGTGGTACTTTCGAAGCGGCAGGACCACAACTCGTAAACTTTCGGGATATCAACGATGCCGAAAGCGTGGACCTGGCTGGAATCTATCAGTCCGGACGCGCCAGCGATAGCGGAATGATGCACCGTGTGGAAGCGGAATTTCGTTACTGTCGACTTTCTGCAACCATAGGAATGGAACGGGAAGACTGGACCAGAACCTACAGCGAATTCTATGGATTCCAGACCGGACCATTGACCAACATAAGTCAGAAATCCATGAATCTGGGGCTCGGAGAGCGATCTACAAAATCCAAAGGCTATCGCACTGAATTCTATGTAACCCTGGGTATGGCTTTCCATCTGGGCGATGTGAATGCATCGAGGCCAGAACCTTCCAGAATAGATCCAGTAACAACTCCGACCGAAACAGAAAAGCCAGAAGAACCGCAAGAGCCGGAAGTCACACCGGATGAAGTGGGCGAATACCTGGATAAACTGTACGACACAGTGAAAGATGAATTTAATCGAAAGGGCATTGCGCTGGAAGAACTGGAAAATAGCTTCCGG
The DNA here is from genome assembly GCA_002729885.1 of Spirochaetaceae bacterium. GTDB lineage: Bacteria > Spirochaetota > Leptospiria > Leptospirales > Leptonemataceae > UBA3465. The sequence goes on along the minus strand of PBUB01000015.1, from coordinate 65,106 downwards.
GCTCTGGGTTTCAAGATGGAGAAGGTCAAGGATGAGGCTTCTGGAAATACGAAGGAGATTGTAGCTACCATTGATGGTGACCTTTCCTTTGATACCGGAAGTGCGAAATTGACGCAAAAGGCACTTCAACTCATCGACCAGGTGGCTCAGGGACTTGTGGATAATCCAGACACTGTGGCCAAGGTACATGGGCATACAGACTCGGTAGGAGCCTATCGTTCGAACAAGATTCTCAGTCTTCGCAGGGCCGAAGCCGTGAAGAATGCCATGGTGGAAAGAAAAGGAATTGCGCCGGCCCGAATCATCGAAGTCCAGGGTTTTGCGGATGATCGCAAACTGGTAAATACTATGGGCCCCGAGGCGAAAAACAGACGAGTAGAAATTCGAATCTCCTATCAGAAGTAACAGAAGTAAAAAGTGCGGGTCCGATTTCCGGACCCGTTCTCTCTTCGCCTTCAGGTCATCGAGTCATCGAGTCATCGAGTCATCGAGTCATCGAGTCATCCGGTTAGCCTATCAGCGAATAAGCTTCAATTAGCTTCACAATGTGCATTTCAGTCTTGGCTTGAATGCCTGTTCTCTTCCGTGCTACTATCCGTGAATTGTTCCGACTCCGGTCCAACTAACGGATTCGATTTGTCCATTGATGCGTAAGTTCCCACTGCTCGATCCAGATAGCTGAAAAACAGTCCAAAGTTCCGGGTAGGGATCTGATGGTGCTGAAAATGAAAGGCACTTCCTGGATGCCCGGGGACCAGGCGAAGGGGATCCCACGGTAGCGCAAAGCCACAATGTCCCGACACTCCAATCCATTGCCGCAGAGCAATCCAGATGTAGAATGTTATGACATCGCTTCCCAGAATCAATGGCCCGGCCAGGAAACCGGTGGAAATCAATAGAAACTCCAGCGGATGAAAATGAACGGCGGCCATTGCATCGCTCTTGCGATACTCATGATGGACTTTATGGATTCGCCCATAAATGCCTGGAAAATGCAGTAATCGATGGTAGAAGTAGAAAAGCAAATCATCTATGATTAAATAGGCTGTCACCAATACCGGCGTAAGTAGAAGACCGGATCTGTCTGAAAGACTGAGCGAAAAATTTGAGATCAGGGGCCACAAGAGAACGGAAACGATGAGTTGGGCGGAGAAGTTCCACGCTATAAGGATGGCCGATCGGTGCTCCAGGACGTTGGAGTTAATTCTCCCTGCTATGCGATAGCCAGAAAAGCGGCTTTTTACTGTCAGAAAGGGCAGGGCAAAAACAAGCCAGAGAGTCCAGGACAGAAATACGGAGTAGACCGAAAAGTAGAGAAATCGGGGGTCCGAGTAACTCTTAATGCACAACTCCCATAGATGGTTGATGGATTCTATCATTCCAGGCTTCTTGCTATGCAGATTTTTTCTTTTATGCGTCTGGATATGGGCCTGTCCAGAAGCTGCGAAAGTGATTCCGATGGATCCAGGATTTCAATCATCGAGAATCCGTTCTGATTAAGAAAAGATTCCATATCTTCAGATGAGATACCCCATTGAAAAGGCTCCTGATGATATCGCAGATACAGATTGATAAGTGGGCTGTTTTCAAAAAAATCCGGCTGACCTCTGTTTTTATCGATGAATGTAAAGATTAGAAAGCAGCTGCTCGTATTCTGACGAATTTCATACAACAGAGATTGCAGACGGGAAGGGGAGAAATACATAAAGAGCCCTTCTGCAACAATTAATGATTGTTTTCTGGTATTGCATTTAAAGGATCCAGTTTCCGTCAGGTCCACCGGAAGGAATTCCACTTCCTGGCTCTTAATACCGGACTCTTCAAGAGCCCTGCGCTTTACTTCCTGGGTAGCAGGATGATCCATTTCCATACATCGAATCGTCGTGCCCATTCCTGAAACGTCTTGCGAATAGGTGTCGAAGCCAGCTCCCAGATGGATGAAGTGATCGACTTGATGGTTCCTTAAATGTCTTTCGATCGCATTGCGGATCATCTGCTTTCTTAGCCCGTAATGATAGATAAGATTGGGAAGAATTAAAGACTGTATGATTCGAATGATTAGTCTGACGGGTTTGAATCGAATGCAGTAAGCAAGCAGATCCGGGGAACTACCATAGCTCTTTAAACAGGAAAGCCAGAGCTTTATGTTTGCTTCATGGCTCAGAGTGGACCCTTCGTAATGGAGAAAGAGCATGCATCGTGTAATCAATCTGGCTGTGCTGCTGGCCTTATTCTTTCGCATGGGCTATACTCCGGGGCAATTTCGCATTCGAGAAACCTGCATGCTTCAAACTGCATTTGCAGGATTTCCTCTATCGCATCCCGCCGGGTGGAACACTGGTATAGAATCTGTATTTATACTGGGAATCTCGCATACCTGCCTGAAAATCCGAGTCCACGGAGCCTTGAATGGATCCGGGATCGAGGTTAAAGATGCGCAATGGATGCAAGCGGCCAGAATTGCGCTTGGAAGCATACTCAACGTTCAATTCTTTCAAATGGCTATCAAACCTTTGAGCCAGATCCATCAGATCGATGGATTCAGCGATGGAGGTAGCCAGGTTACCGGAGTCACCGGAAGCGAACTCAAAGAAAAGATCATAGCAACATAGGTCCTGATTGGGAAAGATCAAAAAGCGATCATCTCTCAATGGAACAGGAACTCTATCCAGAGTTCTACGCCTGGCTTCCAGGAACTGATTGATATGTAGTTTCTCCCCTGCCATATTCGAGAAATCCTTTCCCTTTCGCAGAAACCGTATTATGGGAGTTTCCCCGTAGAATCCGGTTACTTGAATGATATCTCCAATGTCATATCTGTACAATCCAGCCAGGTTGGTGATGATAATATAGTACTCGTTTCCTTCTTCCAGTTCTGAAAAAGTGCAGGTACTTCGGGATCCTGATTCATATTCCGGGACCGGAATAAACTCATAGTAGTTATTGTCTGTGGCCAGAAGCCCTTCCGATGTATTGTCGGAGATGGGCATGGTCATTCTGGCCTCGCTGGCATGATAACCCAGATCGCGAAGCGGTATACCTGGAAATTGTCTTCGCAGCGCCCCGACTTGAGTGCCACAGGATCCGCCCAGCCACACTGCGATGGTTTGCAATGTATTCCAGTAATTCAGAGGGCTGAACGTTCCATTTCCGAAGTTGAGGTTCTGAAGTAGCCTTTGTCCGGTTTTTCGATCTGGCGGACACAGTTTCTTAATGCGCTCTGGCACGTCTCCGAGGCCGCCATCATAAAAGGAGCGAAGCAATGTATCAGATTCCTCCTCCAGCAATTGCAAAAGTCTAACGAGAGTGCCGGAATTGGGAGTGGCCAGAAAACTCAGGGGTCGCTGCAATGCGAATCTTAGAATTAACAGATAACGTAGCCTGAAATCATCCAGCTCAAACACTTCATAGGGGACTGCATACTTCTTTCGAATAAACCACAGAGCTGACTTGTAGGCCTCTCCCGATGCGGAGCCTACCGGTATGCCGCCTTCGGAGAAATATTCAATGGCTTTTCCGGGAATGGCAAGCCTGCAATGCGACATGGTGTTTCGATGATCGCGAACAAGACCTCCAACCCAGGCATTTAGCAGTTCTCTTGAGGTTTTATTGTAGGAAGCTGTGATTGGGATAAGTTTGGGGGATTTATCTGTGCCGCTGGTGAGATTGAAAAATCGTACAGGCTCATGGCTCAAAACATTCTTTTCTCCTCGAATAATCCTTTCAATCCATGGGTTGAAATCACTGTAGTTGCGCACAGTAACCTTCTTTGCGAAATCATCCTGTCTCTGGATCCCGGAGAATCCATGTTCGGTGCCAAAGGCAGTGTTTTGATTCTTGCGAATTAGTTGTTTCAGGAAATCAGTCTGATTGGTCTTTGCCCTTAAACAACGCTTCATGAAGCCCTGGTACTTTCGTTCCAGGATAGTTCTAAATATTGGATTCATATTCGTACCTCCGCGCCGCTTCTGGATTCTCTTAAACTGGCCGTCTGCCAATGCTGCAATCTGGATGCCTCCACTTGCAGGCCAAAGCTAACATCACCAGGAAGAACTTTGAATTTGCCGCCGTAGCCCATCCTGCGCGAATGCGAATCGACATCCGATTTCAGAATCCAGGTCCCGAAGCCCCCTTCCAGGTGTGCAATATCTGAAAAATGGGCCGCAAGCAATTGACCCACCCGGGAAAGTATTGCCAGTTCTCCCACATGACAGCCCAGCAATAGAAGCAGACCATGCCGGGAAGCCAGTTCCTTGATCTGGATCAATGGATAGATACCACCCAGCTTGGATATTCTCAAATTTAGTGCGTTATAGGACTCAAGAGCTATTATCGTTTGTGCATCATCCAGGTTTAGAAGTGATTCGTCTGCCATCAAAGTGAGGCCTGTATGTTCGCGGACCTTGCGAATTTCTTCATGGTCCTTCTCTGCGAAAGGCTCTTCAATGCAAACCGGATGAAACTCTTTGAGAGATTGTAACTTTCGAATATGACTTGCATTGCCGAGACAGTACGCCTGGTTTGCATCCAATCGCAAACTGGTCTTCCTGCCAGTAGCGCGGCGAACTGACCTGGTCCTTTCTATGTCTTTAATTCCATTGAGCTTTACTTTGAGATCTTTAAAGCCCAGGATTCTAGAGGCGGATGCAATTCCAAAAGCTACAGATGGGTTTACCGAACCGATGCCAGGAGAATATCGAAGTAGATTTCGCTTTATGGGAAAGAAATCCTCAAAACGGGCACCGGCCCTTTGAAGGGCACAGTCTGCCAGGGCAATTTCAACGGCTGCCCTGCTGGAGTTATGACTGTGTGAAGGCTGGCCTCGGATTACAGGAAATTCGCTGTGAAACCTGGCCAGAAAGTCCATAAACTCTGCTCTGGATCTAAGAGGACCGGGCCATGCTCGGGTGCTCAACCAGGGAAATACAATGTCATTCAGAAAATCCAGGCAGGATTCCAGAGTTTCCCCGGTTACATAGCTTCTGGGTGAGCCTTCGCCAAAGCCCATATAACCCAGGTCATCCTGTAGCTGAACTACAATGGATTCTGCCGATTTTCGGACACTCAGATTATGCGGATAGGGCGTACGCATTGGTATCCGAATGGAGTATGCTTGATGTAGCCGGATCTTCATGGGCAGTACCAATCCGACCCTTAGATGGTAGCCTTTCCAGCGTAGTTCATGGAAAGCTTGCCAGCAGGGCTCTAAAACAGGATTCTGTAAACAGGAGTCTTTATGGAACAGGCAGCGAAAAACGGTGCAGGCCTGCAGATCTCTCTGGGGGCCGCCATTGACCAGGAGAACCTGGAACTGGAGCAGATCGATCCCCGGCCATTGGTTATAAATGGCAGAAGGTTTCGGTCCCGAATATTTGTAGGAACTGGTAAATTTGCCTCCAATCAGGATATGCTTTCTGCAGTGCAGGCTTCTGCCACAGAAATGGTTACCGTGGCACTCAGAAGAGTGGATCTGAGCAAGTCCGTGGACGAAGAGGACATGATCTCCCTTCTGGATCGTGAAAAATTACAGTTATTACCCAATACATCCGGAGCCCGGGACGCCACAGAAGCGGTGCGATTGGCCCAGCTTTCCCGCGAGATGGGAGGCGGTTCCTGGGTTAAACTGGAAGTTACTCCGGATCCGGTTTATCTTCTACCAGATCCGGTGGAAACGTATCGAGCTACAGAAATTCTGGTGAAAGATGGATTTACTGTATTACCTTACATGCATGCGGATCCGGTGCTGGCGCTGCGATTGCAGGATGTGGGCGCGGCTACTGTGATGCCCCTGGGGTCTCCTATAGGATCCAACCAGGGAATCAAAACAGAAGAAAGCATTCGAATCATTATCGAGCAGGCAAGAGTTCCCGTGGTGGTGGATGCAGGTCTGGGTGCTCCGTCCCATGCAGCCAGGGCTATGGAGATGGGAGCGGATGCCGTGCTGGTTAATACAGCCCTGGCTGTAGCCAGGGACCCTGCAAGAGCAGGACAGGCATTTGCAAGAGCCACCACCGCCGGTCGAATGCACTTTCTATTTGGTACATCTAGCGCTGCTTCTACACAATGGAAAGCCAGCGCTTCCAGTCCGCTCACTGGATTCCTGGATGAAGAAAACAGGAGTTAAGCATGTCCGATGTAATCATAATTCCTGAAATCGAAGAGCTCATCGAGCAACGAAAGTCCAGAGCGCTTAAAGAAAGGCTAAAAGAGTTTCGCCCCGGCGATCTGGCCGAGTTAATTGAAGATCTTCCAGACAATCACAAGGCTGTAGTATTTCGACTGCTTCCCCGGGAGCTGACTGCAGATACCTTTGAGTATCTGGCCTTCCGCTCGCAGCAGCATTTATTGAAGACCCTGGCAAAAAATGAAGTAGCGGCCATTCTTAACGAAATGAAGGCGGATGATCGAACCGCACTTCTGGAGGAATTACCCGGTATTGCCGTGAAGCAGCTACTGGAATTGCTTACTCCGGATGAAAGAATCGTAGCAGTTCAGCATCTGGGGTACCCGGAGGACAGCGTTGGTCGATTGATGGTTCCGGATTTTATCTCGGTTCGACCGGACTGGACTGTGCAGAAGGTGCTGGATCATATTCGTAAAAACGGAAAAGACTCGGAAAGTATCAACGTTATATATGTGACCGACGATCGCGGTCGGCTGATTGATGATCTGCGAATTCGGGAAATCCTTCTGGCACCTGCAAGAAAGAAAGTGAGCGATTTGATGGATGAATCCTTCATCTTTCTCCAGGCCACGGATGACCGGGAAGATGCCGTTGACGTTTTCAAGAAATATGACCGTGTAGCTCTTCCCGTGGTTAACTCGGAGAGATTCCTGCTGGGAATCGTTACCGTGGATGACGTCCTGGATGTGATCGAAGAGGAACACACAGAAGATATCCAGAAGTTCGGTGGTCTGGATGCCCTGGAAACTCCCTATATGCATACTGGATTCTTCCAGATGATCAAGCGACGGGTTGGCTGGCTAATAGTCCTTTTTTTTGGCCAGATGTTTACTGTCACAGCTATGAGCTTCTTTCAGGACGAAATCGCTACTGCAGTGGTGCTGGGACTATTCATTCCACTGATCATTTCCAGTGGAGGGAATTCCGGTTCCCAGGCAGCGACATTGATTATCCGGGCTCTGGCCCTGGGTGAGGTAGGCCTCAAGGATTGGTGGATTGTGATGCGAAGAGAGATTCTGGCCGGTCTTACACTGGGTGGAATCCTGGGCTTTATTGGCTTCTTTCGCGTGGTACTCTGGCCACTGTTTTTCCCGGATTACGGTGAGCATTATATACTTCTGGGATGTGTAATTGGGCTATCGCTTCTGGGAGTGGTGATGTGGGGAACCATTACCGGCTCCATGCTGCCGCTGGTGATGCAACGACTGGGATTTGACCCGGCCGCTTCATCGGCACCTTTTGTTGCAATGCTTGTGGACGTAACCGGGCTGGTTATTTATTTCTCAGTAGCGGTTCTTCTTCTAACAGGAACCATGCTTTGAGTATATGCAAACCCTGGAGTCATCAAAAAATACAATCTCTACCATACTGAATCCGGATCTGGAGCCGGATTTTCCGGCCCATCCGGAAGGAAAGATGGATCCTGAAAAGAAGGACGCTGGAGGCTTTGCTTCTGTAGCCGCCAGAATCCATTTTCCGGACATCTCAACGGCCATTGCAAGCCGGAAAGCCGTAGATGTGCAATCAGCTCTGGATCGGGCCGCGTCTCGTCTGCCTCTGGATTTTGCGGATTACTGTGCACTTATATCGCCTGCGGCGGATGCCTTTCTGGAAAGGATGGCTCAGCAGGCCAGGGAAGTGACACGGCAACGGTTCGGAAACGTAATCCAGATTTTTGCACCGCTATATCTTTCCAATGAATGCAATTCTCACTGTACGTACTGCGGATTCTCTGTAGGTAACAGTATTCGCAGAAAAACTCTGACCATGGAAGAACTGGATCAGGAAGCCAACGAATTGCATTCCCAGGGCATTCGCCATGTACTGCTTCTTACAGGCGAAGATTACAGAGCCACACCGGTGGAGTATCTGGAACAATCCGCATTGGAGATCCGGGATCGATTCCCATCTATCTCTATAGAAGTATATCCTCTAAAACAGGGAGACTACGAAAGGCTCCGACTGGCCGGAGTGGATGGGCTGGCGGTATATCAAGAAACCTACGATCCTGTGCGATACCGGGAAGTGCATCTTCAGGGCATGAAGAAAAGAATGGAGTTCCGATTAAACTGTCCGGATCGGGGCGGAAAAGCCGGGCTTCGTAAGATAGCCATTGGTGCCCTTCTGGGACTTTCCGATCCAGCCAGCGAAGTGTATATGCTGGGCCTGCACGGTAGATATTTGATGCATCAATTCTGGCAAACTCAGTTATCGGTTTCTCTGCCCAGGCTGCGAGAAGCTACCGGGGTGTCGGAGATTCCGGAGGTGAAGGATCGAGAATTCGTTCGCTATCTACTTGCACTTCGGCTGTTTCTGCCCGATGCAGTGATCACTCTTTCTACCCGGGAAAGCCCTGCATTTCGAGATCGTATGGCCAATCTTTGTGTCACTCAGATGTCTGCAGGAAGCAAAACCGATCCCGGCGGATACCGTGTAAGCGATGAACAGAATCGCGCTGCGGAGCAATTCTCCATCGACGATGAACGAAGCATCGCAGATATTCGTAAGCGGTTGCAGGAGCTGGGCAAGGATCCCATCTTTCTGGACTGGGCTTCTGTATTGAAGTAGAGCTTACCTTGTATTTAGATCAGGACTTCCCTGATTGCAGGGCTGTGATGGTTCCACTCATGGCTCCACCGATCCGGGACGGCCTCAATTAATATTTAGAATACAGACGGAAAATTCCCGGCAGGAGGCTACCGCTCCAGACTTTCCGTCGGCACCCTCATAGCAACTGTTTGCCGTTTCGGTTTGTCCCTGACAGGTCTGTACACAGGACTGCTGGATCACCTTTTGCTGGGCTGCTGTGCTGCCCCCTGGATACTCCTGCTCCAGACAGGTCATATAAGCCTGACAGATTTCCTGACAATTTGCTGCCTGGGATGTGGTAGGCAGGGCCAGGGTCAGGGTCAACCCCGCGATCAGAATGAGACTCTTGTTCATCTATGAATTCCTCGGGCCAGAGCGTCCGTCTGGCTATTATCGTAGACGTGCGGGAACGCTGTCCAGTTCATTGCGGAAGGTGGCTCTGCAAGCACTCTATATTCGGGCATCATGGTTTTTGAGCCTGCACGGAAGGTCAAATCCAGCAATATGCCTTGAAAACAGGTGCTTTTCAGGTCGAATGGCCTTGCCTGGCTGTTCCCATTGCAGAATGGCAATATCCGGAATCCTTCCGAAGGTATGCCCATTGCACTGGAATCGGCTGAAAAGGCGTATCCGGAGGAGGGAGTACCTTACTGGATTGCTAGCTCAATTCCTGGAATCGGATTGAGCTTAAAAAAAGATACAGGAGACAGAAATGGAACAATTGCCCACTTCACCGTCCGAACTACTGAAGTACTGTAAGGACAAGGGAATCGACTACGTGGATGTGCGCTTCACCGATATGCTGGGGATGATGCACCACTTCACCATGCATATCAATGCAATGGATGAATCTGACTTTACCGAGGGACTTGGATTCGATGGTTCCTCCATTCGCGGATGGAAAGCGATTAATGAATCGGATATGCTGGCTGTACTGGATGCCTCCAGTGCATACATTGACCCATTCTTTGAGAAGAAGACACTGGCTGTTATAGCAGACATCTATGAGCCGGGGGACACTCCCACAGAATATGCTCGTAGCCCGCGTACAATTCTAAAGCGCGCCGTGGAATACATGAAGAGTACCGGGGTTGCCGATCAGGTATTTTTTGGGCCGGAAGCTGAGTTCTTTATTTTTAGCGATGTGAGATTTGACCAGGAGACCAATAGCGGTTTCTATTTTATCGATTCCATTGATGCAAGATGGAACATGGGTTCAGACGAAGGTCCAAACCTGGGTTTCAAGATGAGAACCAAGGAAGGATATTTCCCTCTGCCACCCAACGATCATTTTCAGGATCTTCGCGGCGAAATGCTTGCGATGCTGGAAAAGATGGGCATCCCTACAGAGAAGCATCATCATGAAGTATCTTCTGCTGGTCAGGCTGAGATTAACTTCAAATTGGATGAGGCCCCTCGGATTGCCGATAAATTGCAGCTCTATAAATATGTAGTGAAGAATGTTGCACGCAAGCACGGATTCTCGGCCACTTTCATGCCCAAGCCATTGTTCGGAGACAACGGAACGGGCATGCATACCCACCAGTCACTGTGGAAAGACGGTAAGAATCTATTCGCGGGTAAAGGCTATGCGAACATGAGCGATATGGCCATGAACTACATTGCCGGAATACTTACTCATGGACCGGCTCTGCTTTCCTTTACCAATCCTACGACTAACAGTTACAAGCGTCTGGTACCTGGATTTGAAGCGCCGGTGAACCTGGTTTATTCAGCCAGAAACCGTTCAGCTTCTATTCGAATTCCCATAGCTGTTCATGGCGACAAAGCCCGAAGGATTGAATTCCGTACTCCGGATGCGGCCTGTAATCCTTATCTGGCATTTGCAGCAATGCTTATGGCAGGACTGGATGGCGTGGAAAAGAAACTGGATCCTGGTAAGCCTGCCGATTTTAATCTTTACGATGCAACCCCGGAGCAGCTGGAAGGGCTGCACGCTGTTCCTGCCAACCTGACCAAGGTTCTGGATGCCCTGGAAGAGGACAATGATTGGCTCACCAAAGGGGATGTGTTTACGCAAGATTTCATCGACAACTACATTGAATACAAGCGTGAAGAGGTGGAGCAAATCGTAAACCAGAGACCGCACCCTTATGAGTTCGTTCTCTATTACGACTGCTGATTTCAAAGTAAATACTGGTCTTTCGGGACCGACAAAAGGGCCGGCTTCAGTCGGCCTTTTTTTATGCCATCTCAAAATTGCCGGCATTGCCAGAATGATTCTGGTGCGACAGGATATGTAAAATGGCTTAGTCGCAATGTATTACCTGCTGTGCGAAAACTAGTCATTTAGGGCTAGTGGATTCAGGTAATTAAGTCACATTGATTCGCATGCGAAAGCATTTCGGCACAAGGTTGATTTTTTGAAAGTTAAAAGTCGGTTTTTGTTGACCCGGAGTCGAAAATCCTACAAAAACACGGGAAAATTGCCTTATTTATTGCGGGCGATGAAGTTTGGTATCCAGGTAGACGTCCAATAAAGAGGGAGCCTGCGAAAAGGTATTTCGCAGGACAGATTCCAGGGAGTTCAGGTGCGAATAGTGAGGCAAACAGCAATTGGTGCAGCTCTGTGTGCAATGCTCATCGGTTCGTACTGCGTAAAGAGCTATCCGGATGATCCATTGCTTGCCCTGGCTGCTCCTGCATCCAGGTATACAATTACAGTTCAGGTCTCCGGTGCAACTGGTGCGTTCACTCTCGCAAACAACGGAGATGCCTTCAATATCACCGGTGACGGTTCTCATCCCCTGGGAAAGGAATACCCGGCCGGATCGGCCTATAACCTGGTAGTGTCCACCCATCCCACAGGACAAAACTGCACCATAACAGGTGCGACGGGAACCCTTAACCAGAGTGTAAATAACGTATACGTTACATGCGTCAGTACGGGCCTCTATAACATCTCGCAGGATCGCGATTTCATCAGCGCGAATGCAACTGCTTATACCACGGTGCAGATCACATTTCAGTCTGCTTACGCGGGCTCCTACATAATTAAATCAGGTGCCGATTGCACTTCCGGTACTCAATACCCTGATGCGAGTACCTCCGGCACGCTGACGGCCGGGGGAACCACCGTGGTGACCCTGAATACGCAAACAGGCTCTTCGCCTCTGGTTTCCGGCTCTACGAACATCATCATTTGCGGATACGATACCGGGCCCACACTCCAGGATGAGATTATTCGTTCTGTAACCGTGGATAATACTCCACCAACGCTAACTCCATCCCAGGCGCCCGGAAATTTAACAGCAGCCACCAGTATTTCGATAACCTGTACGGATACTCAATCAGGTTGCAACGGGGTCGCTGTTGTCAGTCAGTCCGCTCCTGGAGGGTCTGCGCCACCGAACCCTGCAGACCCATCTATAAACATCGATGGGAGCGGTGCTACCCCGGCCCTCTACAGTACGGCCTTGAGTGTACCGGACCTGCAAGTTACCACCATTGAAGCGTATGCAGTGGACATTGCCGGTAATAGAAGTGCATCGGCCCTTAGCTTTCAGTACACCGTGGATTCAAGTTTTAGCAACATATCCGGTGAAGGTGTTAATAATACCCATATAAGCAGTGTGGGCACAAAGACATCTGTTGCAGTTACCTGGACTTCAAGTCGTTCGAATAGACCATATAGCCTGCGAATCAACAGTACAAACTGTACGGATGGCACGGCAATTGATACAGGCACTACCGGCACCAGCGGACATACCAGTCCGGCCATCCCTGCTACCTCGTTTACACCGAGTACCGATGCTGCCTACACCGTGCGAATTTGCGAAGAGAACTTTGTGGGACAGTATGATCTGGGAAAAACCATAACGGTAACCAGGGATGAAACAGCTCCGGTGATAACGGCCATAACTGGAAACGGAGCCTACGTTGCTCACAATAACTCCATAGTGTACCGATTTAGCGAAACCGTCGACACTGGAGCTACAGTGATAGGCGGTGGCGATATCTCAGTGGAAGCCAATACCGGCGTCTACTCGATGAGTACCTTTACCAACGATCAGCTCACCATAAGTCCGGCCATCGGATATCATACAGCCGGTATGATGATCTGGGCTCCCGGGCTAAATCGTGCGCTGGATCTTACCGTATCGGATCTGGCGGGTAACTCTGCCAGCGTGAGTCATGCCTACAATATGCGTGATGGTACGGTGCAGCCTTACTATTCGAATGCTCAACAATGGAATTACTATATCAAGAACGATGGCACCAGCGGTCTTACAGCCACGGATACTGCCTGCGATGGTACCGAGAATGCCTTCTATATGGGCTGTATTCATGGGGGGCAGGTGCGAAAGATCATGGTTCTGGATAAGATCGATGATTGCACAGGAGTTTCCGGCACGGATACCAATGGCTGGATGGATTGGTATTGCATAGATCCAGCCGGAACAGGACCCGTGCTACTCGTATCTGGTGGCCTGCAAACCGGAAAGGATCTGAAAGACCTCATCGATTTTGCAACTCCGGCCTGGAATACAAATTCCGTAACCATTGCAGGAACCAATGTACCCAATGCGCCGGCAGCTGCATGGTGGACCAATACCGTTCAAACTTTACCCGTGGGTGGCGGTAGCCTGGCTGTGGCAGGAGGAGTGTATGTGCTCAATGCCAACTCTTCGCTTACCGCTACGCTTGATATCGCCGCAGATAACGTTACAATTGCCATGAATACCGGTGTGATTCTACGAGCCAACGGCGCGGATCCGATGGTCAACAACAACGGTAAGAACTTCTTCTGGCTGCAGGGCAATTTCGATGGAAATGGTCCTCCGGGAGCAATATCCACTTCTGCCATTCGCATCGTGGGCCCTTCGCATTACCACAGGTTACATAACCTGAATGTGTGGAATACTGAGGGCACGGTGAATACCGGAAATATCCACCTGATAGATATCACCGATTCTCTTATTTCCCATGTTCGCGCCGCAAACAGTACGAACGGTAATGGCCTGGTCATCCAGGATTCCGGTGGTACCAATACCGCTCGAAATATTGTTATAAGTAGTACTATATACAATAACTTTAACTCAGGACTTCATATCGTAGCCAACGGGATGGTGGATGACCTGCTTGTAATGAATTCCTTTTTTAATGCCAATGGAACCGACGGAATCTTTGTTATAAGCGGCGGCGGCGGTTTGCGTAGCTCAATGTTTGCCAATGTTACAGTGGCCAATAGTGGCGCAGATTCATTTGATTTTGGGAATACATCCAGCAATAAAGGAATTTCGCTCATCAACGTTATTGCGATGAATGCACCAGGAACCGGAATTCTATTTGCAAACGGCTCCAATTCCAATCAGGTAATCGATTCTGCCATTGCCTTACATACGACAGCGCTCATCGATATGGATTCCGGAGCCCAGGCCTACTTCTCGGGTAAGATGGTTCTGTTCAGTGCTGCTCCAGACAAATGTATTAATGTTGGTACAGGAACCGGTATCGATGACACTCCTGGCGAATGTGATCCGGATGGAAGTTCCGACCATACCGTAATACTCTTTAACGATGCAGATCCGGGGTCCGCAAATGGTGGAGGATTTGTAGGTCCTTACGGGGGCAACAATCCTTATAGCCTGGGCTTGAACTGGGTGGGTCTTGGGGCCCCCTATCAGATGTGGGGTCGAGTGGGATCCCTGGTAGGGACTTCCATTGCAATTCGGGGTCGATGTGAGGAGCCCGGCTTTACATTTCCAAATCGGCGCTGCCAGAACTGGGATCTGGCCCTTAAATCATCCTCCATAGAGCTTTTGAACGGATTGTCCTGTCCTGGCGGAAATGACACCATTACTCACACCTGGCAGACGGCTACTCCGGCTTCCATTACATTTCTGAGACATGCCATCGAGGATGGCACCGATGGAATTGCAGATCTTCCGTTCTGCTTTGGCAGCGAAGGATGTATCTATACTCCGAATCTGGGGGGCTATCAGGGCCATGGAGCTCTAACCGCATCTGGATGCCCGGGCATCGGGACTGGAACTACTCTGGAAAACATCAACTTCCAGCAAACCTCCAACAACGGCTTTTAGGCACTTTCGGATAGGCTGGCCAGAAACCCTGGCCCTACTGAAACCGGATCCATTCGGGTTCCGTTAAAATGTGCAGCCAGTCTGGAAACAGGAGCCGGGGTGGCAAGTGCAGCAGGCGTGCCCTCCCTGGAATCCTCGCCTTTCCCCGGTGGGACTGGCTGTACTTTCTGTAACGCTTTTTCAGGTCGTTTAAATTGACACTGTAAACACTGGAAACTGCTCTGACATATCCCCTATGGCAGCTTTCATCGAGTATTTCCTCAACCGTAGCCTTTTTGTGAACCTGCTTACCCTGGCGATTGTCTTGTTTGGTGGCTTCATTGCACTGACCATGAATCGTGAGGCTTTTCCCAACATTGACTTTGATATAGTCAATGTTCAGACTATCTATCCCGGGGCTGCTCCCCTGGAAGTGGAAAAGCTGGTAACAAATCCTATTGAAGATCAGATCAAGGAAGTGGATGGTATCAAGGAGTTCCGTTCCACATCTGTAGAGAATCTATCTGTGGTTACCATTACCATCGATCCCGATGAGGATGATACTCAGAAGGTAATCGACGATATTCGTTCGGCAGTGGACCGAACGGAAGATTTGCCGGATGATGCTGAAACTCCGGTGGTGGTGGAACTCACTTCCAGTCGAACTCCGGTTATTGAAGTGAGCGTGAGCCGCATCAAGAAAGATGGAGAGTTTCTGCTTTCTGAAAAGGAGCTCAGGGATGAGGCCCAGAATCTGGAAGATCATCTCCTGGATATCGATGGAGTGGCCCGGATCTCGAGGCGGGGCTGGCAGGATATAGAATATCAAGTCCGAGTCAACCCGGGCCTGATGAATGACAAGTATGTTAGCCTGGGACAGATTATTCAGTCTCTTCAGAATCGAAATGTTAACTTTCCCGGTGGCGAGGTAGTGCATAACGGTGATGCCCTGGTTATTCGAACCGTGGGAGAGCTGGAAACCGTAGATGAGGTCAAGCAGGTACCCATTCGTGGAAACGATGCCGGGCAGCTCGTTCGTGTCCAGGATGTAGCCAGGGTTCTGGAAACTTTTGAAGAAGCTGATTATATAGAGAAGACTCGAGGGTTTCCCACCATCAGTCTTACGGTGCTCAAGCAATCCAGTGCAGATATCATCACCGTGGTAGAAGAGGTTCGCCGGACCGTGGCTCGCTACCAGGATACCATGCCAGAAGGGATTCGCATCGAATTTGTGAATGATGTCTCCTATTTCGTGAACCGCCGATTGGGTGTTCTGGGCAGCAATGCCACCGTGGGCCTTGTGATGGTCGTGGGCTCCCTGTTCTTCTTTATGGGATGGCGAACTTCGCTCATGGTTGCTCTGGGCATACCCATCTCTGTCGGAATCGCCTTTATCGTCATGAGCGCCCTGGGTGTGACCTTGAACCTCATTTCCATGTTCGGTCTAATTATTGTCATCGGAATTCTTGTAGATGATGCTATTATCGTAAGTGAGAACTTCTACCGTTATCTGGAGGAGGGTTACAGTCCTTTTGAAGCTGCGCGAAAGGGCACTTCCGAAGTCGTGGCACCTGTCACCGCCACTATTGTTACTACCGTGGCTGCTTTTGGACCGCTGATGTTCATGACCGGAATCTTCGGTAAGTTCGTATTTACCATTCCTCTTGTAATTATCATCGCATTGCTGGCCTCTCTCTTTGAATGTCTCGTAATCCTGCCTTCGCATCTCTATGATATGAACAGGATTTCTACCGGCGGAGCGGGAGAAATGAAAGGCGAAAGTGGCTGGTTTAACCGATTCCGTAAGAACTACTATGAGCCTTCTCTACAGTTCGCCTTGCACAACAAATGGATGGTGGGTGCTGCGCTGGCTGTGCTGGTTACAATTGCAGGCTCTATTCAAGCCATCTTTGGAAATTTTGTATTATTCCCCAGCGCCATCGAGACCTTTCATGTTAAGCTTACTGCAGAGCCGGGAACCACCCTGGCTCAGATGAATCGCTACACAGAAGTTGTGGAACGTAGCGTGGAAAAATTGCCCAAAGAAGAACTGGATACCTACACCACCAGGGTGGGCATTATTCAGCAAAATCCCAACGATCCATTCACGCGAAGGGGAAATCAATATGCTCAGTTACTGGTTTATCTGACTCCGGAAAGTCACCGGGAGCGTTCTGCCCAGGCGGCCATTGACGATATGCGTGCTGCCACCTATTGGATGCTGGGCAAAGAAGCCCAGAAGAGGCTGCTGGAGCAGCGAAAGCAAATGGAGGAAAATGACGACGAGCTTCAGTTGCCGGACCTGCAATCTCAGCCTCTGTCTGGCTACGAGGATCTGGCTGGCACATTGACGAGTCTGGATATGGAAAAGCTCAAAGGGGGGCCGCCGGTGGGCAAGCCTGTGGCCATCGAATTGACCGGAGATTCTCTGGAGAAGCTTGAAGAGATCGCTGGAAGGTATAAAGAAGTACTTACAAAGGTTCCCTTTGTTATGGACATTGAGGACTCCAATGAACCGGGCAAGATGGAAGAAAGAATCAAGTTTAACGAAAAGATTCTTGCTCAAACCGGTATCAATGCATCCAGCGTAGCTCTGGCTGTAAATGCCACTTTTGACGGTGTGGTAGCCACTTCTGTGCGAAGACCGGATGAAGAAGTAGATATTCGCGTAATGCTGGATGAGCCCTACAGGGAGCAGCTGGAAAGCCTGTACACCGCGAAAGTGCCAAATATGACAGGGAATCAGATTCCTGTGCGAAAGCTAATCTACACAGTGCGGGAAAGAGGTGTAAACTCAATCAGTCATTTGGATGGCGACCGCCTGGTGCAGGTTACAGCCAACATTAATGAGGATGAAACCACTGCAGTGG
Organism: Spirochaetaceae bacterium; assembly: GCA_002729885.1. GTDB lineage: Bacteria > Spirochaetota > Leptospiria > Leptospirales > Leptonemataceae > UBA3465. Next base: position 47,419 of record PBUB01000015.1, on the reverse strand, counting down.
AGGCCGCCTCGGAGTTTCAAAAGCTGGCAAAAGGAATCATCGATGAATACCCGGGCTATTCTATGGCACTGGGTGGCGAGAATGAGGATACAGCGGAGTCTATGGCAAGCCTCGGAAAGGCCTTCGCTGTGGGAATTGTCATTATTTTCATGATCCTTGCCAGTCTATTTCGCTCGGTGCTGCAGCCATTGGTCATTCTCACTGCGGTGCCGTTCAGTTTGATTGGTGTAATCCTGGCATTTGCCATTCATGGGGAACCCTTCAGCTTTCTGGCCATGATGGGAATCATCGGCCTTTCCGGTGTGGTAGTGAATGACTCCATCGTATTGATAGACTTTGCCAACAGTATTCACCGCGAAAACCCGGACCTTCCCCTGGAAAAGGTGGCCATGGAAGCCGGCTCCATGCGACTGAGGGCGGTTTTTCTTACCACCATCACGACAGTGCTGGGTCTCCTGCCCACTGCTTACGGCATTGGCGGAGAGGATCCTTTCATTGTGCCCATGGCACTCTCATTCGCCTGGGGTCTGATGTTTTCCACCGGAGTTACCCTAATTCTGGTACCTGTACTTTACACCATCATCACAAGATGGTCTCTGCAGCTCAGACGGCTGTTTCATGTTCCGGATCGCGAAGAAGAATCCGCCTAAATTGGAACCTACCGGGGCAGGCTTCTGCGTCCGCCCCGGAAACTTTACTATCCGTTGTCCTGGACAGGCCTTCACTTCAGGGATTTGACCAGAATTTCCGCAGTTCTATGCGTCCCATTCCACCCTTTAGCAGCGCATTGTAGAATCCGACCCCACTGTAGCTCCTGGCCCCTGTCGAACTCCTGGCTTTCGGAGTTCTCGGGGACCTCCGGGTTCCCGGCCCAGGCCATGTCCATTCTACCCGAACCGTTATTCAAAACTGAAAATAGAAGAATTCCTTCGCCTCAAAGCGGCCGGCAGCCCAGATCATAAATAACCAGAAGAATATGGACGGATAGGCCAGAATCGATTGAGTCCATGGCTCTTCCTTGCGCGAAATGATTCTCCAGAATTCAAATAGAATCAGAGGAACCAGAAAGATCAGACTCAGCCATACGTAGTCCAGATTCATTGGAGTGGAGCGAAAATCCGCAAGGGCCATAAGCATTTCCACCAGGCGGGAAGCATCGGGAGCGCGAAGTATCAAAAGCCCCAGAGAAAAAGTAAGAAAAGTAAAAACCCTTCCAATCGAAGCCAGGAATGTTAAACGTGCTTTGTTATCGCCACTCCATCGTTGAACTCCAGGAAGCAGGGCACCGGTAATAGCCACAAGGACACCGCAATACAGACCCCATACAAAGTAGCCGGCTGTAGCTCCGTGCCAGAGGCCACCCAGGGCCCAGACAATCATAATGTTCAGAATGGAGCGAGCGGGCCCTACGCGACTTCCTCCCAGAGGGATGTACAGATAATCCCGCAGAAATGCTCCCAGGGTGATGTGCCAGCGTCGCCAGAACTCTATATGATTCGTAGCCAGAAATGGATGAAAGAAATTCAGCGAAAGCTCAATTCCCATCATTCGGGACAATCCCCGGGCAATGTCTGTGTACCCGGTAAAATCTGCATAAAGTTGTAATGGAAAAAGCAGAGCTGCAAATAGCATGGCTCCGGCTGGCGGATCATCCAGAACCAGGATATAGTCCACAAGAGGGGACAGGTTATCCGCTACATAGACCTTCTTAAAGTATCCCCAGAGACAGAGCATCAATCCGTTCCATACCATGTCCCGTGGAATCCGGCTGCGAAACTCCAGCTCAGGAAGAAGTCTACCGGCTCTTTCTATGGGACCGGCCACCAGCTGTGGGAAATAAACGGTAAACAATACGAGCTTACTGTAACTCTTCTCGGGGGAAATCAATCCCCGGTAAACATCCACGACATAGGAAGTAACCTGAAAGGTGTAAAAGCTGATTCCGACAGGTAGCAAGATATCGAAAGGAGCTTCCAGAGGTTCCCGGATAATGGCCATGCCGGTCCAGTAGAGTAGCATGTTGGTATACTTGAAAAAGCCCAGGAAGGCCATATTCAGAGAAACGCATGCAATCAGGATGAGTTTACGTCCTTTTCCAGAATCTGTATCGATCTTTTTTGCACCGAAATAGTTACCGGCAACAGTTAGAAGCAATAGCGCCAGGATGGCCCAGTTATAGCTTCCGTAGAACAGGAGGGAGGCACCGAGTACTACTTGCTTTCGCCAGCGGGGAAATGCCAGAAAAAGTGCAAAAGCGCCCACCAGGAAGGCAACAAAATCCAGAGTATTGAACAGCATCGGCGAGTGCCGTGAATTTTTTTCTTGTAGGAACGATGGCAAATCGTTTTCTCTGGCTGCAGAGGGAATGCATGTCAGAAACAGCAAAGATTATATATGATGGTCAGGAATTGGAAGTGCCGGTGATAACAGGTACCGAGAATGAGAAAGCCCTGGACATCTCAAAATTGCGTGGAACCACAGGCGCCATCACCATGGATGAGGCCTTCCTGAATACAGGGTCCTGTCAGAGCAAGATTACATTTATCGACGGCGAAGCCGGAGTCCTGCATTACCGTGGCTACTCCATCGAAGACCTGGCAGAGAAGTCCAGCTTTCTGGAAGTGGCCTACTTGCTCATCTACGGTGAGCTTCCCACAAAAGAGCAATTTGACGACTTTGTATTTAACATCACCAGACATACCATGATCCATGAGGACCTAAAGAGGCTGTACGATGGTTTCCCCAAGGATTCTCATCCTATGGCTATTCTGAGTTCCATGATCTGTACACTTTCCGGGTACTATACAGATTCATCGGATCCTCTGAATCCCAGGCACCGAGAGATTTCCATTATTCGGTTACTGGCAAAAACACCTACGATTGCGGCCTATTCATTCAAGAAGTCCATTGGTCAGCCATTTATCTATCCCAGGAACTCATTGAGCTATGTGGCCAATTTTCTAAACATGATGTTTTCGGTGCCTGCTGAAGACTATCATGTGAACCCCATTATCGAGCGAGCTCTGGATATGCTGCTCATTCTCCATGCGGACCATGAGCAGAACTGCTCTGCTTCTACCGTTCGCCTGGTGGGATCCAGCCGCGCCAATATCTTTGCCACCATGTCCAGCGGTGTATGTGCTCTCTGGGGCCCTCTGCACGGTGGAGCCAATCAGAAGGTTATTGAAATGCTACAAACCATACATGAAGATGGAGGGGATGTGGCCAAGTTTATCAACCTGGCAAAAGATAAAAACTCTACATTCCGATTAATGGGTTTTGGACACCGCGTTTATAAGAACTTCGATCCTCGCGCCAGGATTATCAAGAAGGCGGCCGATGATGTACTCAATCAACTGGGTGTGCACGATCCCTATCTGGAAATTGCAGTTAAGCTCGAAGAAACGGCACTTAGCGATCCTTACTTCGCGGAGCGAAAGCTCTACCCCAACGTAGACTTCTATTCCGGCCTCATTTATCGAGCCATGGGAATTCCTACAGAGATGTTTACTGTGATGTTTGCCCTGGGACGTATGCCAGGTTGGATTGCTCAGTGGAAGGAAATGATCGAAGATCCAGGCAGCAAAATCGGTCGGCCCCGTCAGATTTACACAGGACCGGCTCGAAGAAGCTACGTTCCTATAGAAAATCGCGGATAGGGAGAGTGGAGAGTTCACGCGGCGACCGGCCCTTGTTTCAGGGGCCCCTTCGCATCTATCAAGCTCCGGAGGCACCTGCTTCAGATACAGAATAATGGTGCAGGGAACCTGTGTTTGGATCGAGCCACGGCCTCCCGTGCTGTCTAAAAGAAACAGGTATCAGAAACCGGTTCGGCGCGATGCGTCACGATGTGTCAGGTTACATGAAGAAATGATTTCAGTGCCTCCACGACCTGCACGCTGATCAGCTCCGGAGCTCTTTTTACAGATTCCTCCAGCGAAATTCCGGTTCCAATCTCTCGAATATCAGCAAAGAGACCGGATTGCTCCAGACCTGAGCGATTCTCCACTTTTCCAGCAATGGCTATGCAGGAAATGCCGCGTTCTTTGCAGAGCCGGGCCATACCGCCGGGGCCCTTGCCGGACAGACTGGTGGCATCCAGTTTGCCCTCACCAGTAATTACCAGGTCTGTCCTTTCCAGAAGCGCTTTCATGCCCACGGTTTCGCAAAAGAATTCAAAGCCTGGATGCATTTTCGCCCCCAGAAGTAACAGGGCAAATCCCAATCCTCCGGCTGCGCCCGCTCCCGGGTAATCGCTCAAAGAGAGCTGATCTCTCCTGACAGGGGCCCCTTTCTGCTTTGCGTTTTCCGCTGCCGTTTTTTGATTAATATATACAGGACCAGAGCGAAGGCTATTTTCGCAGATCGCAGAAAATTTCTCCACGGCTTTGCGATATAGAGCAAATCTATTGGTGGCCAGGCCTTTCTGTCCTGCGAAATTCTGGATGGCTCCATAATCTCCGTTCAAAGGTGATTCAACATCCGCAATAATATGGAGTTTGCTTTTGTTCAACAGTGCATGGCTGGATGTGGGCTTAATTTGTTCAATATCAAGAAGCACATCTGCCAGGGAACGTCCGGCCTGGATGCTCAGCTGCAGATCAATGACCTGATCCCGGGCCCGGAATTCGAATCCCAGGGCCTGAAGCAGTCCTGCTCCGCAATCTACTGTAGCGGAGCCACCCAGTGCAACGCAGATCTCTGTCGCGCCTCGTTGGATGGCATCCCTTATTAGCTGTCCGGTACCCAGGCTAGTGGATCGCTCCGGATCCCGCCTTTCTACCGGGATGGAGGCAAGTCCGTTTGCCGATGCCATTTCCAGAAATGCCCGGGGCGCTGCTCTGTCTGCTTCGCAAAAATAGTACTCTGCCAGGATATCTTCGCCCGGGGCGTTCAGTGCGGGAACACTTTGAATTCTGCAATCGGACCGGTCCTGGCAAATCAAAGAAACGGTTCCTTCTCCTCCATCGCCTATTGGCTGGCTTCTGGTGATTACCTGAACTGAGGGATTTTTCTCTTCAAAGAATTTGATGCCCTGACGGATGGATGCTGCCACCTCGGTTGCACTCAGGCATCCTTTGAACTTGTCAGGCGCTATCAAGATTCGCACGAATACTCTCCGGACACGTTGCGAATGTAGCTCATGAATCCATCCCTTTATTCCGGTAATACTGTTCCAGAAGGTCGCTTCGTTTCAGGGAATGCCTGGCCCATTGAAGCGAAAGTTCCTGTTTTTCCTCATCGGAAAGTTGCCATTTGCGGGAAGATCGTCTCAATCGACCTGTTAGATCATACAGAGTAATCGCTGCGCTTACAGAAATATTGAAGCTTTCGGTAAAACCATACATCGGAATTCTCAAAGCATAATCGGCCTTCTGCCTGGCCACCGGACTGATTCCGTCTTTCTCTGAGCCAAATACGATAGCCAGAGGTTGATTCAAGTCAACATCGGGAAGAGAGATACTGGATTCATGCGGTGAAGTAGCCAGAATTGTGTAGCCTCTGGCCTTCAGCTCATCATAGCAATGAGTAGTGGCTTCGAACTCAGCGGATCGGTTCCCGTTCTGATTCGCGGAATCCAGCGCAGTATGGCGATTTATTGAAAGCCAGTGTGCGCTACCCATGGATACTCCGGTCTTTACCTGGAATGGATGACGATTTTCTATGATATGAACATCCTGCAGGCCGCAGGCTTCTGCACTACGTAGGCAGGCGCTAGCATTGTGAGGATCTACCAAATCCTCCAGGACGAGGGTAATCCACCGGGTGCGCCATTTCAGGATTTCCTGAATCCTGGTGCGCCGGGATTCTGTAAGAAAGCTCTCCAGATATTCCAGTAAACCTTGATCTATAACTTCTGCCACCGATCACTACAAACCCGGGCGGAAAACAGATTGCAATTCTTTTCGAAAAGGGAAACCTGGAAACCTATGAAGCTAAGGGTTTCGGAAATCAAGCTGCGCAGCCGAATTCGCATGGATCCAGGAGATCTCTCGGATTTAATGAACTCAATGCGCAAATTTGGATTGATTCACCCGGTGCTTATCGATACCGACCATCGATTGGTGGCCGGGTATCGTCGTCTCTGTGCTGCGCGGAAGCTGGGCTGGGAAAACATCGACGTACGAATTGTAGATGTAAAAAGCAAAAAAGAGAGATTACTGCTGGAGATCGAGGAAAACCGATCTCGCAGAAATTTCAGCCCGGAGGATCTGGACAGGGCTCGCAAGCTGCTGGACAGATCGGACCGTATGGGTTTCTTTTCAGCCCTCTGGTCCTCTTTTCTGGATTTTATAGAAAGGATTGTATTCTTCTTTCGAAGAGGCTCTGCCGGGAAGGATTGATCCCTGGCTTTCTTGAGCTTCTGCCACCCTGATTCTCATATGAGAATGTTTCGCCGGAGCCTTCGGATGTGATCCGGAGTCATTTGTGGTAAGATTGCCAGCCCTGGTTCGGTCGTAGCCGGTATCGGTCCTTAATTGCCGGAATCAGTGACATTTTTTCCTGCCTTTTAATCATTGATTCCGTATCCACCCTCTGGAGTGTCGTAGTTATGCAGGAAAGCTTTCTTGATCGATTCGAAAATTGGGCCGAAACCGGGATGGCGTCCGGATTGCCTGCTCCCCTTCCTACGAAGGAGGAGGGTCTGGCATTGCTTTCGGATGCTCCTCTGGACAGGATTCTGGAGCTGGCAGAGAAGCCGCGGCAGTTCTACTTTAAGAATCTGGTTCGCGCCCATATCCTGAACAATATCAAGAACGGAAATTGTCCCGAGGATTGCGGTTACTGTGCTCAACGCAGAACTGCCGAAGGAGTGCCTCAATACACATTAAAACCTGCAGAAGAAATCCTGGAAGAGGCTCGGGCAGCAAAGAAAAATGGGGCTTTTCGTTATTGTCTGGTTACTGCCGGTCGCGGTCCTTCCCGAAGACAGATCGAGTCATTTTCCAGCGTCATTCGTCAAATCAAGTCAGAGTTGGGGCTGGAGGTATGTCTCAGTGCCGGCATCCTTACCGACCCGGAGTCTGCGAAAATCCTGCAGGAAGCAGGCCTGGATCGATACAATCATAACCTGAATACCAGCGAAGAGCATTACGGAGATATTTGCCAGAGTCATACCTACGGAGACCGGGTAGGTACCCTGGAAAATCTCCACGGACATGGGGTGCATCTATGTAGCGGTGTGATTGCCGGGATGGGTGAGTCCGATCCAGATCTGGTGCAGGTAGCTCTTGAGCTTCGAAGGCTGGAAGTGGTTTCCATTCCGGTTAACTTCTTTCTACCGGTTCCGGGGCATGCAATCGAGAATCCGCGCACATTCACCGAAGAGCAATGCCTTCGAATTCTAGCTTTGTTTCGCCTGGTGAATCCATCTTCGGAAGTGCGAATTGCGGCTGGTCGTGAGCATTATCTAAAAAC